>JAYQJC010000013.1:0-14261 GCA_038141965.1 Alphaproteobacteria bacterium | reverse complement strand
GATCAGCTTGGCGTCGATCTCGACCCGCGAGGCCACCTGATCGATCTCCCGATTGTTCAGGGCATGCGGCAATCCCAGGTCCTCGGCGATGCGGCTCGCCACGCTGGTGCCCGAGGTGCGCGCATCGACGAACAACAAGCCCCGGTCGCGGATCGATTGCAGCACCGGCTGCAGGCTATCGAGCGATGAGGTAAAGCGATCCCCCATCCGGTTGTAGACGCCGACATACCCGGTGAACCGGCTCAACAGGAACTCCAACCGTTCGAGGTTTTCGTCCGGTCCGGCCGTGGTCAGCAGGGTGTGCGGGCCGGGATCGCTGGTCGGAAAATCGAACGGTTCCATCGGCACCTGCAGCAGGACTTCTGGCCGGCCGCCCGGCTTAAGTCGATCCATTGATCCAGCCGCCGCGCATAGGCGTAAAGCCGAGCGACACAGCACCCGGCAGTTGTTGGATCGCGGTATTGGTCTGTTCTTGGCTCAGTCCCAAATCTTGCAACAGGATGGCAATCCTCGGCCGGTCACGTTCCGTCGGGAAGGGCCGCGCATATACCCGCCAAGGTTCGCGCCCGTCCTCCGCGATGGCCGGTAGCGGGCCGAACCGGCCTTCGACCAACAGCGCCTGTTTCGGTGCGGGCGCCAGAACGAGTTTGCGCGGTAGGGCAGGCAGTGCCGCACTCGGCACGGCGGTGCGTGGTGCCGCGGGCGCAGCGGGTGGTGGTGGCGGCGGCGCGGCCGCTGCGGTTTCGGTTTCGTGGGTGCCTTCGGCGTCCTCGCCGTGTGCGGTCGCTGAGTCGTCATCGCCTTCGGGCGCGGCGTGCGGCGTATCGCCTTCCGAGACCTCGTCGTCGACTTCGATCGGCGGCGGTTCGGGCGTCGCGGCGGGTGGATTCAAGGCCACCTCGGCCACCGGGTCCTGGGCCGTTTCGGTTTCGGGTGACGGTTCAACGTAGGTCAGTTGGAGAAACGCACCGCCTGCAATCAGCGCGCCGACAAGCCCATAGGCCACTAAGGCCGGGGCGGTCCGCCAAACGGGGGTTTCCGGGGCGTCTTCTTCCGCGAGACGGCGGCTGTGCTCTTAGCGACCTCGGTCTACGCGCCATGGCTCTCGGAGTTTTTGGGGCCGACATGGGCGCGCGGTGATCGGCTTTAGTTGACGGACTTCTTGGCAAATAGCTGCAGTCCGCGCAGAAGATCCAGTGCGCGCGCCAGCTGGAAATCGAACGGGCGCTCGTCTGCGGTCGCTGATTTGCCGCCGTCCTCGTCTTCGCCGTCGATTTCGATGTGGTTACGCAAGTTGGCTTCGCTACGCCGCAAATCCGGGCGACGGGCTTGAAGTGACTCAAGCGGGCTTGCTCGACCACGATGTCGGGCGAGATGCCCTTCGCCTGGATCGAACGGCCCGACGGCGTGTAGTAAAGCGAGGTCGTCAAGCGTACCGCACCGTGCCCGGCAATCGGAATGATGGTCTGCACCGAACCCTTGCCGAAAGACTGCGTGCCCAAGACAACGGCGCGGCCGTGATCTTGCAGTGCGCCCGCGACGATTTCCGACGCCGACGCCGAGCCCCCGTTGATCAGTACGACCAAAGGCAGGCCGTCGATCAAGTCGCCCGATTTCGCGTTGAACCGCTGCGCTTCACCGGCTTGTCGGCCGCGTGTCGAGACAATTTCACCTTGCTCCAAAAAGGCGTCGGAGACCTTGACCGCTTGGTCGAGCAGGCCGCCCGGATTGCCGCGCAGATCGAGAACGGCGCCGGCAAGCGTGTCGCCAAGCTCTTCTTTGATCTCGCGAATTTTTTTGCCAGTCCGCTCGCGGTTTGTTCGCTGAACGTCGTCACGCGAAGGTAGGCGATATCGTCCTCTATCCGCGAACGCACCGAAGCGATTGGATGACCTCGCGGGTCAGCGTCACATCGAAGGGCGCATCGACGCCGGGCCGCACCACGGTCAGGCGAATGTCGGTGTTCACCGGCCCGCGCATTTTCTCTACGGCTTGCGACAAGGTCAGTCCTTGAATCTGTTCGCCGCCGATGTGCGTGATCAGGTCGTTGGTAAGGATGCCGGCGCGTTCCGCCGGCGTGCCGTCGATCGGCGAAATCACTTTGACGAAGCCGTTTTCCATCGTGACTTCGATCCCCAAACCACCGAACTCGCCGCGGGTCTGGACCTGCATTTCGCGAAAGTTCTTGGCGTTGAGGAACCCGGAATGCGGATCGAGCGCCTGCAACATGCCGTTGACCGCCGCTTCGATCAGTTTCTCGTCGTCGACCTCGTCGACATAGTCGGCGCGCACCCGATTGAACACCTCGCCGAAAGGTCGAGTTGTCGATAGGTCTCCGAACTCGACTGCGCATCGGCATATGTCGGGGCCGATACCGCAAGAAAGAACGAGATGCCGAGAACGGCAAGAACGTTACGCATTATCCGCTTACCTTTGTTTCTGTGGCTACCAACCAGGGCAGGGGGTTCATGGGTTCGCCGTTCTGGCGCAGCTCGAAATACAACTCGGGCTTTCTTTGGCTTTCCTGCTGGCCCATTTTGCCCACCGGTTCCCCGGCGAGTAGCCATTGGCCAACGACCCCGTCGATGCTGTCAAATCCTGCAAGCAACGTATGATATCCCTCGCCATGCGCGATGATCAATAGTTGGCCATAGCGCCGAAACGCGGCTGCGAACACGATTCTGCCATCATAAGGCGCCACAATTTGGGCTCCGGGGCGGGTCGCCACGGATATTCCCTGCGCCCGCAAGCCAAGGTCGCTGCGTTCACCAAAACGTGTCACGACAGGGCCGCGCGCGGGTAGCGCCAATGTTCCACGCGCCGTCGAAAACGGCTTGATCTGGGTGGGCGGGCGCATCGCCAAACGGGTCGGCGTCGTGCGCGGCCGCCGCTCGATCCGGTCGATCAGGTTGGTCAGATCACGCGCGCTTGCCGATAGCGCGGCGATCTGACGCCGCTCTTCCTCGCTTTCGGCCAAGGTACGCGAGCGCAGCGACGACTTGCGCGCGATCAGCCGATCCAGCGCAATCTGTTCGCGCTTTAGCCGGGCGACCGCATTGTCGAGGCGGGCCCGACGTCGTACGATTTCGCCCCGGATCTGCAGCAAGGCCAACAGCTCGGACCGAAAGCTGTCGGCTTGGGCCGCAAGTTCAGGCACGATCGCCGACAGCAAGACCGAGGTGCGCACCGCATCGGTGACGTTGTCGGGGCTTGTCAGCAGGCCGCCGGTGGCAGCCGCCCGATCCGTTGCAACGCGCCAAGGGTCTTATCGATTGCCGCCCGCCGCTGATTGAGGCGCGCCAGCACGGCGCGTTCCTCGACGTGGAAAGAGCCCAAGCGTGACTCAAGCTCGGTGACCGTTTCTTCCTGGCTTTGCGCGCGTCGCGCACTTTCCACCAAGGTGCGTTGTAATTCCCGCAGTTCGGTCTCGATGCGCGCCGCTTCGCGGTCGAGTTCTTCGCTGCGGGTCTTGCCCGCCTCAATGGCGCGCTCGACCTCGCGCAGTTGGTTCGCAGGCGGCTCGTCTTGGGTCTGTGCGTTGGCAGCGCCGACCACAGACAGCACGCGGCCAAGGCCACTGGCAGGGTGCGGCGGATGCTAGGCGTCCACACGCACGGTGTCTGCGATTGAAGGTGCTGTTTCGTCGCGCGTCACCAGCGGCACGCCGGTCATGGCATCGGGTTGCGGTAACCCCAACACCTCAAGCGTCGTCGGTGCGACGTCGCAAAGTCGCCCGGCCTCTACCTGCGTCACGCCATCAGCATTCACTACGATGAACGGGACGTCGTCGGTCGTGTGCGCTGTATGCGCACCGCCGTTCTCGTCGCTCATGCGTTCGGCATTGCCGTGGTCGGCCGTGATCAGCAGCACGCCGCCGGCGTCTTTCACCGCCGCTTCGATCCGGCCCAAGCTTGCATCGACCGCTTCGACCGCGGCAATAGCCGGTTGCAACATGCCGGTATGGCCCACCATGTCGGTATTCGCAATTGCATCACGATCAGATCGAACCGATGCGCTGAAATGGCCTCGACCAGCTTGTCGGTGACTTCGGTGGCCGACATCTCGGGCTTCAAGTCGTAGGTCGCCACGTCGGGCGAGGGGACCAAGATGCGCTCTTCGCCCTCAAAGACGCGTTCTTCACCGCCGTTGAAGAAAACGTGACGTGGGCGTATTTCTCGGTTTCGGCGATCCGCAGTTGCGTCAATCCCGCCTTCGACACCACTTCGCCCAACGTGTCGGCAATATCCTGCGGCGGAAAGATGGCCGACATCAATGCGTCGAGGTCCGACGAATACGACGTCAAGCCGGCGGCGCGCAAAACGCTGGACGCCGCGCTCGATCGAAGCCGTCGAAATCTGCATCCAACATCGCCGTCAGAATCTGACGCACCCGGTCGGCGCGGAAATTCGCCACGACCAGGCCGTCGCCGTCTTGCATACCGGCGTAGTCGCCCACCACCGTAGGCAGGACAAACTCATCGCTGGTATCGGCGGCATAGGCCGCGTCGACGACACTGCCCGCGTCATTTGCCGCGGGGCCCTTCGCATCGACGATCGTGTCGTAGGCCAAGCGCACGCGGTCCCATCGGTTGTCCCGGTCCATCGCGTAATAGCGTCCGCTCACCGTGGCGATCCGTACCTTGGGGTCGTCGCCAATGGCGTGTTCCAACGCGGCGATAAAGCCAGCGGCACTTCGCGGCGCGGTGTCGCGACCATCGAGGATCGCGTGGATATCGACGGCGAGTCCGGCCGACGACAAGACCTGCGCCAACGCCACGATGTGGCTCAAATGAGAATGCACGCCACCGTCGGAGACCAGCCCCATAAGATGGCAGCGTCCGGTCGCGTCGCCGCATACCGCAATAAGGTCTCTAAGGGCATCGCGATCAGCCAAGCTTCCCTCGGCCACCGCGGTGTCGACGCGCGGTAGGTCTTGCAGGACCACCCGACCGGCGCCGAGATTGGTGTGGCCGACCTCGGAATTGCCCATTTGCCCGACCGGCAGACCGACATCCGTCGCCGACGTTTTTAGCAACGACCACGGGTTCTCCGCCAGCAGCCGGTCATAAACTGGCGTCCGCGCCAACGCGATGGCATTGCCTTCTGGTTCCGTGCGGTAGCCCCATCCGTCGAGGATGCACAAAATAACGGGGCGCGGGCGGGTTTTCATAGGCGTTTCAGGCATTTCGGGGCAATCGGTCACCGGAACATGGGCGAGAAACGGATTGGGTTCAAGTCTCCGCCGCGTCGCCGCGATGGTAGGGATGACCGGCCAGAATGGAGGCCGCGCGGTACAACTGTTCGGCCAGCATGACCCGGACAAGCAGGTGCGGCCAGGTCGCCTGCCCGAAGGACAAAACGAGGTCGGCGCGCCGCCGCACACCGTCCTCGAGCCCGTCCGGGCCGCCGATCACAAACGCCACATCGGCGCGACCGGAAAGCTGCCAATCGCCGATCTTGGCCGCCAGGGCCTCGCTGGTCAGATCGCGGCCGTCTTTGTCGAGGGCCACGACAACCGACGCATTGGTTGTGTGCTGGCTCAGCTTAGCCGCTTCCATTTCGCGCCGTTTGGCCGCGGTCGGCCCTTTTGCCGGGGCAATTTCATGCACCGTGACAGGCAGCCTCGATGGTCGTGTAATCGTCAAATGCCTGTTGCAGCGGGGTGCGCCGCTGCCCACGCGGCGACGGTCACTTTCATGGGGTGTTGGCGGCCGGGGCGGTCTCGGGGATCGGCTGGCGGTTCGGCCGACCACTCTTTCCAGACATAATAATCACGCACTTCGGGCCGGAACAGATGCGATCCGTCGCCGCAATCCAGCAGACCAGTCGCCGCGGCAGCCCCTCGGCGCGAACACGGATACCTTGTGCCTTCAGACGTTCCGTGACGTGTTCGGCAATCGCCGCAACGTGGCGTTGCGATCCCCGCTCGCGACGACCATGTCGTCGGCGATCAACAATTGCCGATTGATTGATGGTGGTGGGTCGATTGCCTGATCTTCATCAAATTCAGAGGTCAGCTTTAGAGTCTGCTGGTCTTTGCCTTGGCTCATCGCCCCGCAGTGCATCGTTATGTGAAACCTCAAAAGCGTCTTAGCATTCAAGCCATTTAACCGCGGGCCGGACTGGCCAGGCGGTGGCCAGATCGGTCGCGAAATCCAGTGACGAACGCCAGGCTGGCAGCCTGTTGCGCCAACTGCGCCAGTCGGTGTAACGATGTTCCGCAAGCGCCACTCGCGGGTGAGGTCAATGCCGCTTCGGTATGCCCCGCCGGTCGATCACCGCCACCGCGGCGAGGTCGAAAGGTCGCGCCAGCGTGCCACTTGTCCATAGGCCAGGTTGTCGCGCCCATCAGCCAAACGAAACGGGCGGCCGGATAGCTCTCCGCCAACTGCTCCAACGCATCGACCGTAAAGCGGGTGCCTGTCGCGCCTCAAAATCGTCACGTGAATCTGCGGGTGAACCGCCAGACCCGCGCAGCCGCCAATCCGCGCTCAACGGCGCCATGCCGTCGACCAGCTTCAGGTTTTGGGGGGCGATACCAGCCGCCAGTCTCATCAGTGCGAGCTGCTCCAGGGCGAACAGCTCGACCCCGATGGCCCTTATGCGCCGAGTTGAACGATACAACAAACCAATGGTTCGGGCGTCAGGGTCGTCGGGTTGCCCCGCGTCGGTCAGGGCCGGACCTGTCGGTGCCGACGGTGATACTTGAACGTGGAGTTGTTCGAGACCGACCGGCCCGGGCATGGAGGCGATCGGTCGAGATACCATTTCCGCGCCCATCCCGAATTCGCTACCATCGGCAAACTGCGTCGAGGCATTGTGCAACCGATCACTGTCGACCTCGGCCAGGAATTGCGCGGCCGCGTCAGGTCCGTCACGATGCTGTCGGTATGGTGACCGCCAGCGTTCGATGCGTGCTCGATCGCGGCGTCGATCCGTCGACGATGCAACGAGATCGCCCGCATCGGGTATTCGTCGACCAATCTCGTCCGCGCCGGCACGACGCGCGGTCCAGCGCTGCCGCATCGCCGCGGATCTCGCAGCCCGCCGCGCTCAGATCGTCGATCAGTTTCGGAGCGGTTAAGCCACCGCCTTGTCGACCACGATTCAGCGCGCCGTCGACAAGCCGCCGCATCTTGGCGTTGTGCACCAAAGCCACTGCCTTGTCGGGATCGGCGTTTTGTTGATGTAGACATAGCGATTGCGTCGAGATGCGATCACCGGCACGGCTTTCTTTCTGCGCGCTCGATCAACGACAGCCGCCGCACGCCGCGATGATGTTGATGGTCTCGTTCATCGTCAGCATCGCCCGACCGCGGCACGGTCACGTCAGCACCAGTTGGATCGCCGCCTCAGGCAGGCCCGCGGCGCGCAGTCGCTTCGTGCAAACAAGCGACGATCCTTGGCTCGAATCCAGCTTTGACCCGCCATAGGATCGCGGCGTTAATTCGCACAACGCCCGGCGTCGCCGTCACGTTGGGCGCGATTCGTAAATGATGCCGATGACCCCAAGGGCTTACGCACGTTCGATACGCAAGCCGTTGGGCCGTTCGGTTTCCCAACCCCGCCCACGGATCGGCAGATCGGCGATTGTCTCCAACCCGGCGGCCATGCCCTCAGGCGGTCGTCGTTCAAAGAACGGTCGCGCAGCGCGCTGATGTCTTCGCATCGGCCTCAGCGGATCGCGCGGTGCTCCAGCACGGTGCGCGGTTTTCCCAGCTTGGGCCGCCGCGCGCAGGGCGTTCTGGCCGGTCGAGGCCGCCCCAGCAGCGGCCACGCGGAACGCCGATCTCAGCATGAGGTGTGAATTTCGTCGCGCTTCGGCTACAGCATGTCGGCTCAATCGTTGAGGACAAGATCGTCTCGGTGGATCATCTCGTCGCGACCACGGTAGCCCAGCAAGCCTCTTTCACTGCTTTTGTGGCCGATCAACGGCTGCGCGTCGGTCGACGAATGCCGCCAAGCCGCGGCCCAATACGCGGCCCAGGCATCTTTGACCAGCACCGCATCGCCGCGCTCGAACGTGCCGTCCACTGCCGTCACGCCGCCGGCAGCCAGCTCTTGCCCACCATCAGCGCTTTGACGGCACCGTCGTCGACGGTGATCGAGCCGCGGGCGCAACGTGCCGGCGATCCATTGCTGCGCGCGGTGCGCGGATTGCCTTGCGCCGCAAACCACGTGCAGCGGCGCCACGTTCAGCCGGATCGGCGTTCCAACGTGCGGGCGCAATGACCATCGACGAACCCGCCGATGTCGCCACCGCGCCGCCATCAGTTTGGTGATCATCCGCCGGTGCCGTCGCCGGTCGTGGGTTGACCGGCCATCGCCTCGACCGCGTCGGTGATGCGATCCGTTGGGTCAGTTCGGCGTCGGGATTGGACGCAGGTCGGCCGAATAAAGCCCGTCGACATCGTAACAAACACCAAGCAATCGGCCGACGTCATCTCGCAGCCCGTGCCGACAAGCGGTCGTTGTCGCCGAAACGGATTTCCGCGGTGCCACCGTGTCGTTCTCGTTGATCACCGGCACCGCGCCAAGCGGCAACGTGTTGATGGTGCTGCGCGCATTGAGATACTGCGGCGTTGTTCGGTGTCGTCGGCGTCAGCAAGACTTGGGCGACCGAGACGTCGTGTTTGGACAGGGCGTCCTGATAGGCCCCAGCCCGTGGTTGTCCGGTGGCCGCAGCGGCTTTCTTCGAGTTTCAGCTTGCGCGGCGCAAGCCCAGGTGCCGCCGACCAGGCGTTCGCGCCCGACGACACGATGATGACTTCTTGGCCGCGCGCACGCAGCTGCGCGACATCCGCGGCAAACTGTCTAACCACCGCGCGTGGACTCGTCCGCTTTCGGGATCGACCAAGATCGACCCGATCTTGATCACGATACGTTTGGCGTCGGCGGGCGTGGTCATGGCGCCGCCGCCGCGAGGCTTCTTCGTCTCGGCCCGCCACGCCGTGATCATTTCCAGCATTTGCTTCAAGACCGCGTCATTCGGGCCGTCGCGCCAGATCACGCATGCTATCTGCCCACGCTGGACAGGCTGCGCCGCGCGATCGTCGCATCGTCAGCAAAGTCGGCTTTGTTGAGTGACGCAATCTCGGCTTTGGTTTCCAACCGTGCCCGTACGCTTCCAGTTCACAGCGCACGGTGTGGTAGTCCGCCGCGGGATCGTCGCTGCCGTCGACCAAGTGCAGCATCGCCCGCAGCGCTCGATATGGCCAAAAGCGATCGCCCAGCCCGGCGCCGTCGTGCGCGCCCTCGATCACCGGGAATGTCGGCCAGCACGAACTCGTCACCGCGGTGCGCCACCCAACTGTGGGTGCAGCGTCGTAAACGGATAATCGGCAATCTTCGGTTTCGCGCGCGACACGCGCGACAGAAAGGTCGACTTGCCGCATTGGGCAGACCCACAAGCCCGCTTCGGCGATCAACTTAATCGCAGCCAAAACCAAAACTCTTCGCCCGGCGTGCCCGGTTGGGCAAGCGCGGCGCGCTGGTCGACGACTTGAAGTGCGCGTTGCCCTTGCCGCCGATACCGCCTTTTGCCAACACCGCGGTCGCGCCGTGGTGGTGAGGTCAGCAATCAGAGTCTCTTGATCGTCGGCAAGATCGTGCCGGTCGGCACTGATGACCAGGTCGGCACCAGCCGCCCGTGCGGTCGGCCCATGCCGTTGGTGCCCGATTGGCGGCAAATGCTGCTGATGCGAAAGTCGATCAGCGTGTTCAGCCCTCGACCGCTTCGACGATGACATCGCCGCCGCGCCTGCCGTTACCGTTGGGCCCGCCCATCGGCACGAAGCTTCGCGGCGAAAGCTGACGCAGCCCGGCCACCGTTGCGGACTTCACGATATCTTGGCTTGGTCGGAACTTCATGCCTCAGCTCACGCGCACCCAACAAAAGGAGGCTCGCCATTACGCTTAGCGAACGGAAAAACTATGAAAGCCGGTCACCGATACGTAGACGCGGCCGCTGGCCTTTTGGCAAAAGCACGGTACCGGGATCAGCGAAATCCATTGTTGATCTTCGATGCAACATTGTTGCCGGATGCCATTTGGTGCGCGCTGGCAACGATGATATGCCCGGGATCGACCTCGCCACCGAACTTGATGCCAAGACGCCGTCCCGCGGTATCGCGACCGTTCCGTGAGCTACCACCGGCTTTTATGGCCATCTGTCATTCCTTGTCTTCGGCCGCGGCGTCGGTTCCGCGTCGGCCTTCTTGATTTCGCTTTGGCGGGCTTCTTCGCCGGTTCGGCCGTGGCTTTGTTGCCGTCCGCATCAGCGATCTCGCAACGCGCACCACGGTCATTTCCTGTTTGTGGCCTTGCTTGCGGCGATAGTTCTGCCGGCGCTTTTCTTAGACCACGATCTTGTCGTTACGGTTGCTCTGCGCCTTCAGCTTGCCGAAGCGCCATCAACATCGGCGCCGACTTGCGTCTTGTCGCCTTCGCTGACCATCAAGGACATCGTTGATGTCGACCGTTGCGCCAGGCTCGCCCGCCAACTTATCCACACGCAGCTTGTCGTTGGGTTCAACGCGTACTGCTTACCGCCTGTCTTGATCTGCTACATGGGTCCGCGCTTCTTCCGGGTGCCTAACGTGGCGTTCGAGTGTTTTGGGCTCCGAAGCCGCGAAATATAGTCTTCGCCGCCCCTGTCAATGCCGGACTGGACGGGGAACTCCCTAAGACAAGAGCAAACATCATGTAACACCTTTATACGAAGTAATTCGAGGATCAGCGCCATCTTCCACGAAATAGCCATTCGACCGCCTGGCGGTTGCAGATGGCGCCTGGGGCCCATTTCGAGGGCCCGGTCGCCTGAATATGCCAGGCGGCTGGAATAGCCCTCGTCCACAACAAGGATCTCCCGTGCCAAGAAGCCATCAAACAAGGCGGCGTCCCGTCGTCACCGGACCGCGAACGGCGTCGGGAAGGTCGCCGCCACCCGCTTGCGGCCGGCCTCAGGTCGTGCTTGCCGACCGTGACGCCAGGCGCTCGCCTCGCCAAACCGACATTCAGGCCGCCGCCGCCGGCCGCAAACTCTCGCCGTGCCGACCGACGTCAGCGATGCCGCCGCGGTCGCCAGCCTCGCCAACGCCGCGTTCGACATGGGCGAGGTCGCTGTCTGATGAACAACGCCGGCATCGGCCGATCCACCACCAGTTGGGGCCATCACGCAGTTGGCGCAGCTGATCGAGGCAGATCTGTTTGGCGTCATCCACGGGTCCACGCGTTGCGTGCCGCGCATGATCGACGCAGCGCGCCCGCCGTCGTCATCAACACCGGGTCCAAGCAGGCATCCACACCCCACCCGCGCCCCAGCTGCAACGTCACCAAGGCGGGGGTAAAGTGGTCACCGAAATGCTCGCGACTTACGCGAGGCCAGCGCCCATCTCAGCGCATCTGTTCGTGCCGGGCTTCACCTACCCAGCATGATCGCGAGCTTCATCCCAAAAAGCGCCATCGGCGGGACCAACGACAAACCGTTGATCACTTCATCGCGCGGATGGCCGCCGGCGATTTCCACATCCTGTGCGACAACGACGGCGACGCCCGAACGCGATCGCGCACGCGTCGCCTGGGCCGTCGGCGACATCATCGAAAACGCCCCGCGCTCTCACGCTGCATCCCGACTACGCCGAGACCTTCGCCCACGAGGCCGGGACTAAACGATCCGCGTCAGACCCGGCCGGTTGCTGGTTTGCAGATTCGTTTCTTTGAGGATCATCTCAAAGTTGTCGGTGACCCGGACGTAGTCCGCCCTTAGCGCCCGATCAGTTGGTGCGTCCGAAATCGACTGCGGTCGACATTGCGTCGTCCGCAATCACGCGACGACCTCGCCGAAGATCGCAACGGATGGCTGCGTCGTAACTGGGCAGCTCCACGGTGGGCGTGCACTCCAGATTGATGGGAGCGCTACCCGTGGCGGGCGCACTAGGGTTGACGGTGCGGATGCGGTTGGGCGCGTTCAGATTCGTTGACGTCGCGCGGAGCTCGTGCCGTGTTGACCGCCTCGCGCGCAGCAGCAGGTCGCCAAATTGATGACGAACTCGCCGGTGTCGTGGATGTTGACCACCGTGTCTTTGGCGACCACCAAATCGAAATCTCGCCGGTCAAGATGCTGTTGCATTTCTGGTGCTGTTTCTCGGCATGTTCCTCGACCAGGTCCAAATGATGCTCACCCTGCCGGTGTTCATGCCGCTCGCGGTCGCCCTGGGCTTCGATCCCATTTGGTTCGGGGTGGTGATGTTGCGGCGATGGAGATCAGCCTGACCACGCCACCTTCGGGCTGTTGCTGTTCGTCATCCTGGGGTCGCCCCCAAGGGCACCACCCTGTCGAGATCGCCTGGCCGCGCGCCTATCATCTGCAGCCTGATCCTGCTCGCCTGCTGATCATCTGGCCCGACATCGCCATCGGCTGCACAACCTGTGCTTCAACCCCCAGAACGGCTACAACACCGCCTTGCGGAGGGTGCCGGTGGTGATCGGGCGGTCTCGAAAACCGTTGTGCCCCTAGCGGGTACCGTGGGTTCAATCCCACCCCTCCGAAATAAGCGTTCCGGTTCAGAAGCGAGGATTGCCTGACCGTCTGGGACAAAACGGGCACCCTGTTCCAGATGAAACTACTCCTAGGTGCCGACAGGGATACGAGGCTTATCGTAGCCGAGACCGAGTCTTGCTGGTTCTCCGCTTGCCTCTTGACGGCTGCCGTAGTTCTGCCGATCAACAGAGCAATCGCCGATCATTCCACACTCGATGGTGCACCATTTGTAGGGCGGGATGCAGAACGACGGTGCTCAGGGATAGCGCCGCTACCGTCGACTTCTTGATAAGAGCCGGACACTTGAAGTGGACTTGCCAGTCAGAACTTTGGCTCAAGCGGCCAGATTGCGCGCATTGGAAAACAGAGGGTGCCTGGGACTCTGGGGTTCGCGTCGGTTCAGCTTGTTGGATCGCGCTACTACGCTGCAGGCGTTGAGGGCGCCACGTCGGAATGGTAGAAAAGTACCAATCATTCGCGTCGGGCTTGAGCGACGTCTGGACGGTGATCTCGGCGTAACCGCATCTGCAGGTGCTTTTGTCGTTTCAAGGGAGCGCTTGGCAATTGGCGGATACCTGACTCGGATAAACGGCAGTAATACGACTCAGTTTCTCCTCACCTACGATCTGCACAATTGGCGGCCGGATCTTTCGTTCTTCGTGTCGTCTACGCACGGTCTTGGATCGAATACGGGGTCCAATGCAATCTTCGTTGGGTTCAGCTTTCCGTTGGGTAGGCTCTCTGCCCATAGGAACGTTGATCACGATGACTTTTCCCCAAGAACGCTATTGCTGCAGGATCTGGAAGGGTCAGTTGCCGCTAGTGCACCTCCGATCATAGCTCCGCCGACGCCAAATTCTCCTATTTTGCCGCCAGGCCAGGGCGGAACTCCGCCAGGACTTGGTGGCGCGACACCTCCCGGCCAAGGCGGAACGCCACCGGGGCAGGGAGGCAGCCCGCCAGGCCAAGGCGGAACGCCACCGGGGCAGGGAGGCAGCCCGCCAGGCCAAGGCGGAAAGCCGGGGAAAGGAGGCCCACCCGGATAGGGCGGCGTCTGAGCCTCATAAGCTCGTAGGAGTGTGTTTTTTGCGGCCCTGTGAATCCCGTTGGCTAGCATCCATTGGAACTAGCAATATCCAGTGCCCAGATTCATCTCTCTCGGCCCGCCAGATTTGTCACAAAAACAATGGTGTATGAGCACTCTCGCCAAGTGGGACGAATCTGGTAACTAGATCGCTATCCCCATACCCGGAGTCAGAAGAGTTCATGAAGTGCATCCTACTCACCATCCTTTTCGCCGTCATTTCTGTATCGGCCATTGCGCAGGGTCACTCCGGCCACTCTGCCTATGCGGGGCAGCAAGACCGAGCAATCAAGAGCCTTTCCCAAGAAGACATAAAAGAACTCGAGCGTGGCGGAGGATGGGGGCTGGCGAAGGCGGCTGAGCTTAATGGAATGCCTGGGCCCGCTCATCTACTGGAACTCAAGGACAAGGTTGGCCTGGCGTCCGAGCAAGTCAGCCGCATTGAATCTCTATTCAGTGAGATGCAAGCACAGGCGATTGCAGAAGGTGCGCGCCTAATCGAGGCCGAAGCGAGACTAGAGGCAGCGTTTAGAGACCGGACAGTTGATGAGGCCTCTCTGCGGCACATGCTTGCGGAGATAGAGAGTAGCCGCAGTCAGCTGAGGTTTATCCATTTGTCCGCACACCTGTCTACGCC
>JAYQJC010000012.1:0-14139 GCA_038141965.1 Alphaproteobacteria bacterium | reverse complement strand
GCCCGACATGAGGAGAGCTCATCATGGAACACGTCGCGACGTTTAGTGGTTTCGGCCGGCACGGCATCAGCCCGGAAACGGTGCACGATGAGGACGCCCGCAGCAATTTCATGATGGACCTCTATCGTCACCTCGGCTCGAATGCCGGGCAGGGGCGGCGCGATGTATTTGAAGGCAGGGTCAAGCCGGCCTTCGTCAAAGAACATGGACGTGCGCCGAAAGACCGTCACGAAGTCCGCAAAGCGGTCAAGGACGATCCCTATTTTCAGTTCTGGGGCCACCTCCGGGTGCTCGCTAACCAAACGCTATTCTACGAGAACAGTCAGACCGTCGAACGCCAACTCGATACGCTTATCGACAAGGCCAAGCCGGGTAAGCCTAAAGGCAAGCTTGAGCTCGACCCGAATTTCGAGATTCCGAAATACCAGGCGCCGTTCGATATGCATTGGATGCCGGGCAGCTTCTTCACCGAAACCGCCAAAGACGACGTCGCCGCAGGCTGATGTACGACTCCGGCGGGCTCTATGTCATGACGTCGGGCAACCTCGGCCCGCTCGGCGACGGGGGCGCGTACTCGGTCATCAATTACCTGCGCGAGAAGTATCCCGACTTCAAACCCAAGCGCGTGCTCGATCAGGGCTGCACGGTCGGTCACAACACATTGCCGTTCAAAGAATCATGGCCCGACGCCGAGGTCATCGGGCTCGATATTGGCGCTCCGGTATTGCGTTACGCCCATGCCCGCGCCGAATCGTTGGGGGTCGACGTTACCTTCACGCAGCAGAACGCCGAAGAAACCAAGTACGACGACGAAAGCTTCGACTTCGTCACCTCGACGATGTTCCTGCACGAGACGTCGCGCAAAGCGGTCTACAACATCATTGCCGAGGGCTATCGCATCCTAAAGCCCGGCGGGCTGATGCTGCATGTCGAACAGCCGCCGTTCCGCTGGTTCGACGATCCGTACGAGCAGTTCGTGCGGGATTGGGATACCCACAACAACAACGAACCGTTCTGGGGTCCGATGCACGACATGGACCTTGCCGAAGTCGCGGTCGAAAGTGGCTTCAAGCGCAAAGATATCATCGAAGAAATGGCCGACTTAATCCGGCCGACCAAGACCGACAACTACGCCAAAGGCCCAGGCGCTTGGTACGTCTTCGCGGCTTGGAAGCGCTAGCCTAAGTCCGCCGACGGCCCACGCAAAAGCCGTAGGGTACGTCGTAGTGATGGGTGTTGAGGTCTGCGCCGTGTGATGCCATGACCTCGTCCCATACCGTGATGAGGTCGTAGCCGCCACCGTCTTCGGCCGGTCCGGCATCGTCGAAAACGATGATGCCGCCCGGCGCCAACAGGGGCAGGGCGTTGATCAAGTCGGTGCGGGCGTCCTCGGCTTTGTGGCTGCCGTCTACAAGAATGTATTCGTAGCGTACCTCAGGTATCGCTCTAGTGCCGGCACTGCTTCGCGCGATCGCCGCGCACGTAGAACACCCCAGAAGTGTCGATCCCCAGCTGTCGCAAGTTGCGCTCGACCAAGTCCGGCGACCCCTGCTCGACGTAAAGGTCGATCGACACGATCAAGCACGCTGCGGCATTGGGATGAAACGCCAGTTTGTTGACCAAAGACACGCCGGTCCGCGTGCCGATCTCCAGAATCGTGCGCGGGTAGCAACGCAGGGCTAGCCAAATCTCGTACAGGTTTTTCTGAACAATGCGTCCCCGCGACAAGTTTCCGAGCAGCGTCGACGTTTCGTAGTAATGGTCGCCAGGATTGGCCACCGCCAATGCCCGCTGGTGGGACATCAAAACCATCCACAGCGGGGTCAAATCTTCGATGCTTGGAAAGCCGACGGGCAATTTCTCAAAGGCGCTTTGTTGAGGGATCGTCGCGTAGCGCTCCAGAAGCGGCGCGCAGGCGTCTTGATCGAAGGGTAGGGTGAGTTCCATAGGGCGTAGAACCTAGCTCGGTTGTGTCGTGTCGGGGGTGTCTCGGTCCCAGAACCACCACAGGTTAAAGTCGGCCCGGGTCTCGATATGAAAACGCGCGCTGTGCTCGTCGATAAAACGCCTGCGCGACGTATCGATGCCGTCCTGTGTGGGATCGTCGCCGATAAACAAGAAGCCCGGGCGCAAGACCTCGCCGTCGATCAGCCGCATCACGAAATCATAGTCGTCGGGATATCGGTGATTGGTATCCATCAACACAAGGTCTACCGAGTGTTTCTCAAGTTTGGCTTCGAGGACGCCGGTGTTCAACAGCGTGACCCGGTCGGCGAATCAATTTGCGATCCCACCCGCTCGACCATCCAGCGCGTCACGTCGAACCGATGCGGATCGATTTCCAGGCCGATTCCATTCGCCGCCTCAAGATAAGACATCACCGCACAAAACGTCGTTCCATAACAGGTGCCGAATTCAAGATAGGTAACCGGCGCACTAGCCGGGAACCGCTTGCCGATGCGCCCCAACAGCATTTCGATTTCGCGTTGCGGTTTTGGCGATAGCATCCAGCGGTGCACGTCCATCCGCGCCTGTACCGCATCATCGTCAATCCGCGGCGCCGTAGCGCGTTGGCTTCGGCCTGATCGATCGTCAGACCCTCAGGGCTCCGATATTCGGCCAGCAAGGGCCAGAAGTACGAGCCGTCCGGAGGAGACCAAGTCATCGCTGCCGGTGTAGCTTAGGCTGGGCTGAGGACGCCTGTTTCATGCTTGGCGCTGTTCGAACCAGCGATGAGCGAGACGCAATCCGGCCCACCCGATCATCACCATCAGCGCCGCCGTGAGGGAAAGCGTTGCGCCCCAGGGTTGGACGGTCATCGTGATCAACAAGAACCCGGCGGAAAACCCGATCATCGATCGGATGATGCTGGCCATCGTGGCGGCTGTGGTTTGTCCACCAAGCCGCGGCATCGCGATCAGCACCAAACTTGTCAGCGTAATCGGGTAGACCGAGATGATGCCGGTCGCGCGTGGCCCGATGACTTGGCCTAGGGTCACCACGACGGCGACGAAGACGCCAACCACCGCCCCGCGCATCGGCAAGTCGTACCACTGGCGTTGGATCGCTCGTCCTGTCGGAGGGCCTGGTTGCACGTCCCGTGTCAGCCAAAGCGCGGTACCCAGAACGACGACGTTGATCGCCACCGCGCTCGGCAACGTCCACGAGATTTGGCCGACCGCCCAGGCGACGATCAACCAAACCGCTGTTACCAGGGCCAATGTGGCGGCGACCGAGAGCCGCGGCGCGACGTAAACCAAGAGGACCAAAAAAATGACGGCGCCTGTGTTGCCGGCAAGACTGTTCAGTGCGCTTTCGGCGAGAAAAGCGTCGTCATACTCGATGGCCAACATGACGTAGGCCGGGCCGGCCGAGGTCGGGAGGCCGACAACCAGGCCACCCCAAAAAGGGCCGCTTTTCTCGGCCGCGATCGCAGCCGCGATCACGGTCACAGCTGTCACGGCGACCTTGATCAGCAACGAGAACCAGAGGGCGTCAAAAAAAGTGATGGTGTATACCGAAAACGTCAGGCGGGTCGCCATATTGCCCGATGCCGTGAATCTTGCCAAACCACCGGGAGGCTCGCGTCCCGGGGCGGTGCCGCAATGGGGAAAACGAACCTGTCCGTTAGGCGTCGTTCTTGTTAGAATGGCTTACCAGCGCCCTATGCTCAGTGAGGTCGAAAGCGCCAAATGGCACTCGACGACGAAGAAGAAGAACTAGAAATAGCCGGAGGGACGACCGGCGAGCAGGCGCGCGCGAACAAAGAGGCCAAGAACCGGACCCAGGCGCGGCTAGCGCTGCGCAATATGGGCGGTCCGCAAAAGGCCGCGATCATCCTGATGGCGGTCGGCGAGGACCGGGCCGGCACCATGTTCGCCAAGATGGACGACGAGGAGATCAAGGAGATTTCCTCGGCCATGGCCACGTTGGGCAGCATCGGCTCTGCCGTGGTCGAAGAACTGTTCCGCGAGTTCGTCAACGCCTTCTCGGGCGGGGGCTCGTTGGGCGGCAGCTTCGAGGGCACCGAGCGGCTGCTGTCCAAGTTCCTCGACGAGGAACGCTTGGGCGACATCATGGAAGATATCCGTGGCCCGGCTGGGCGCACGATGTGGGAAAAGCTCGCCAACGTGAACGAGCAGACGCTGGCGACCTATCTCAAGAACGAATACCCGCAGACGATCGCGGTGGTGATGAGCAAGATCAAGCCGGATCATGCCGCGCGGGTGCTGGGCGAGCTGCCGGAAGAGCTGTCGACCGAGGTGGTGATGCGGATTTTGACGGCGGAGCCGGTGAAGAAAGAGGTTCTGGCGCAGATTGAAGACACGTTGCGGACGGAGTTCATGGCCAACCTGGCGCGGACCAGCAAACGCGACAGTTACGAGATGATGGCGGAGATCTTCAACAACTTCGACCGCTCGACGGAGGGTCGGTTCATGTCGGCGCTGGAAGAGCGCAACCGGGACAGCGCGGAGAAGATCAAGTCGTTGATGTTCACCTTCGAAGACTTGGTGCGGCTGGACCCGAACGGGGTTCAGGTCTTGTTGCGCACGGTGGACAAGGGCGATCTGGCGACGGCGCTGAAGGGGGCGTCGGATTCGCTGAAGGATTTGTTCCTAAGCAACATGTCGGAACGGGCGGGCAAGATCTTGCGCGAGGACATGGAGGCGATGGGCCCG
This sequence comes from Alphaproteobacteria bacterium, assembly GCA_038141965.1. Classification (GTDB taxonomy): domain Bacteria; phylum Pseudomonadota; class Alphaproteobacteria; order SHVP01; family SHVP01; genus CALJDF01. The sequence goes on along the minus strand of JAYQJC010000012.1, from coordinate 9,460 downwards.
GTGCGCTTGCGCGATGTCGAAGAGGCACAGGGCAAGATCGTCACCCTGACGAAAGAGCTTTCCGACAAGGGCGAGGTCGTGATCGCCGACGAAGGCGGCAGCGACGAATTGGTCTACTAGCTACTTTTTCGTGGCCGCCCAGGTTTGCCATTTCTCGCGATCCGGCCAAGCATCGACCATATCCTGAAACAGCGGCTCTAACGTTTCGCTTTCGCTTGCCGAGGCCAACGTGCCGGGTTCGGCGTTAAATCCAAATGTCGTCATATCGGTCATCTGCATGGGGTATAGAAGCCCATCGAGGTGATCGACCTCGTGTTGCAGGACCGCCGCGTGCGAGCCATTTGCATCGCGTTCGACCGTATTGCCTTCATGGTCCTGAAAGCGGACCGTGATATTCGCATAGCGCGCCACTTGGCCATGCAGGCCGGGCAGCGATAGACACCGCTCCCACGTCAGGAACTTCTCGTCGCTCTGTGGCGTGATCACAGGATTGATCATCACTGTCCACGGAACTGTTTGCCAACCCGACCCGGCCGGGATCTTTGAGTCCTGGATTCGGTAAACCACCAATCGGATCGGCACATATACCTGCGGCGCCGCGACGCCGTTCGCGCCGATATGTTCCAGGGTTTCCTTCATATCGGCGGCCAACCGCCGAACATCGGGATGACCGGGGTCTGAAATCGGTTCCGCCCGGTGCCGCAAGACCGGATGGCCCATGTGAGCGATACGAAGAATAGCCATTGGACCTCCTAGCGAACGTGATATTAGCGGTGTATGCGGCGTGGCGTCGAACCGTTCACGCCTTGTCATTCGTCCCACCCTCCCACGGGGAGCGAGGAATTCGTGTCGGATCTTCTTTTGTTTGTTGGCCTTATTGCGTTGTGGGTCATCATCGCTTGGGTCATTTTCCGTCGAGTCGGGTTTTTCGGCGCCCAAAAACCTCCACGCTTTTCGCTCGTCAAAGACGGGCGGACGTTCGACAGTGCGACGTCGACCTATCTTTTGAACGGCATCTCGGGGGGGCGACACTTGGTGTTTGTCTTCCAAGCGCCGGATGGTGTGCCGTTCGTCTATCATTCGCGCGACAAAGACGTGCAACTCTTGGACGGTGACGGCGTGCTCGAAGCATACGTGCGGGACCATTGCGGCGCGGAAAAGGGACTAAAAGCGTTGCACGACGCCCAGGCGCGGATCGCCAAAAAAGCATGATTGTCGATATTACCGGCGGCGCGGTTCTTGGGTGTGACGATCTCGGCGACCCGCAAAATCCGGGCGTCATTCTAATCGGTGGATTGGCGACCCAGCGGACGGTTTGGCCCGATACGTTATGCGTCGACTTGGTGCACGCGGGATTTCGCGTCATCCGGTTCGACAACCGCGATATGGGTGAATCCACCTGGAGCGCGGCTCCGACCGGCCCCGACCTTGTGCGCATGATCCAAGAAGGCCTCGGGCCGAACGACGAACTGGCCTACACGCTGCACGACTTGGCCGACGATGTCGTTGCGCTCATGGACGCGCTCGGTGTGCCGACAGCCCATATCGTGGGGATGTCGATGGGCGGCCGCATCGCGCAGTCCGTTGCGCTACGCTACCCCGACCGCACCGCCAGTTTGGTGTCGATGATGTCGACGACCGGCAATCCTGATTTGCCGCCGCCAACACCCGAAGCGATGACATCGCTCATGACGCCGCCGAGCGATCCCCACGATGTCGACGCCGTGACCGAACTCGCCCAGGCGCAGCAGCGGGTGATCGGAAGTCCAGGCTACGCCATGCCCGATGACTACGTGCGCGACGTGGTGGCGTTGAATTTCCGGCGCGGCAACAATCCCGAAGGCGTCATGCGTCAATGGTTGGCGTCGGTCTCCGCGGGAGATTGGCGCGACCGACTTTCGTCCTTGAATACGCCGACGCTCATTCTACACGGACGCGATGACCCCTTGGTACGGTTCGCGGCGGGCGAGGATTGCGCGCGCACCATCCCCGGCGCCGCGCTCCGATTGATCGACGGCTGGGGGCACAATATTCCGCCGGCGATTGGCCCCCTCTTGGCGCAAGAACTGGCGACTTTTTTCAACGCCACTAATTAAGGAGACCTCCCGATGTCGGCCCATGAATATTCGTTCCAGTCCATTGACGGCGAGGGGACGATCGCCCTTGGTCAACTCGCGGGAAAGCCCGTCCTGATCGTCAATACGGCCAGCGCATGTGGATTTACGCCACAATACGAAGGCCTTCAGGAACTCTGGCAGACCTATCGCGACCGCGGCTTGGTTGTCCTCGGTGTGCCGTCGAACGACTTCGGTGCCCAGGAACCCGGTTCCGAAGACGAGATAAAGACGTTTTGTACCAGCAAGTTCCAGGTCGATTTTCCGATGACCAAAAAGCAGAGGGTGATCGGCGGCGATGCCCATCCGTTCTATCAGTGGATCGCCTCAAGCGTCAGCGAAGACGCGGCGCCGAAGTGGAACTTTCACAAATACTTGGTCGGGCCCGATGGTGCGCTCGCGGGAATCTTTCCCAGCAAGGTCGAGCCGATGGGCGACGAGCTCACCGCGCAGATCGAGGCATTGCTTTAGCATCGACGGTCAGCCCAGCAGGCCGCGTCGAATAAGGTTCAGACCGACGAGGATTAGAACCACCATTAACACCCGCTCGAAGGTCTTCTGAGGAATTCGACTGCGCAAACGGGTGCCGATGAAAACCCCAGCCATCACCGGTACGGCGGCGATCAGCGACCCGATGGCGTTGTCGAAGGTCAAGACCCCGACCACGGCCAACGTCGAATACAACGTGAGCGAGGCGATAACGAAAAGCAGCCCGATCGTCGTAACGAAATCGTCTTTCTCGAGCTTGAGCGCCACCAAATACATGATCAGCGGTGGCCCAAAAAGGTTAGAAAGGCCGCCCAAGAACCCCGCTACCAGGCCAACGGCTGGATTGAGAAAGCGTTCCTGCGCCGCACTGATGGCAAACTGAAAGCGAAACAACTGCGACAACGAGAACAGCACGACGATCACGCCCAACACCAGCGAGCCCGTGCGTAAATCGACCGATGACAAAAATTGGGCGGCGACGATCGCACCGGGAACGAGCGTCAGCAGCAGTGGAAAAAAGCGTTTCAGCGTTTCGATCTTCCGCTTGCCCTGGAGCGCTTGAATGATGTTCGAGGTCAGCACGGGCACGACCATCAAGGCGACGGCGGTCGGCAGGTCCAAGACCGTCGCCAACAGCGGTACGGCGACCAATGGTAGACCGATCCCGAGCGTGCCCTTCACGGTGCCGGCGGCTAGGAACGTCAAAAGGCCGAGGGCGAGGGTCAGCCCGCCGAGTTCAAGAAACGACACGTAGGTTCTTTCTTAATCGCGCGTTATTCGGTGATGGGCGGAACGCCGGTCGGCACGAGCCCTTCATGATGATGGACGATTAACCATCGCCCGTCGATCTTGCGCAAGACATTCGTGATGCGCACCCGTCCTTGCGCCGCATTGGGTGGCTGATAATCGAACTCTAGGTAATAGCGCGCGATTGCGGTGTTGTCCCACGCATCGACCACAGGGTCTTCGATGGTGAGCGTAAGCGGTCCGCGCGCTTGCATCTGCGCTTGATCCTCGGCGTGAAACTTCTGGCGTTCGGCCGTGCCTTGAATCAGTTGCGGCGTAAACACGTCCCAAACGGTGACGTCGGGATGCATATGGGCTTCGATGCCGTCGGGTCGGTGTTCCTCGAACGCACGGAAGATGTCTTTGATGACCGCAGCTACCTCGGCCTTGGTCGCGTCATCGCCCAACCGATCAACCTTCCACGAAATTGACCGACCATTCGCCGTCATGCCACTCGAGGACGGTGGCGCCGTGATGCGAATGTTCGTGGTACCCGTGGATGCCGAATTTGGGGTTGTGCAGGTACCAGCCCGGTTTCATCAGCCGCCCGTCGTCGGGACCGATATCGCCTTCGAGGCAATAGATCTCTTCGTGCACGGGGTGCCAATTCGGGCCACGCCCTTCGAATCCACCCGGCACTTTCAACAATCGCGTGTCGGCGCCGGTGCGGTGATCTTTGAACAAGACCCGCCGCTCGAATCCCTTCAGCGAGGTGCCTTTGATCTCCGGCGTAATCGGTTCGACCGCCATCGCGTCAGCCAGAATGAATGCGTCTTCGGACACCTTGATCGGCCCCGGTGTCACCTGATCGTAGTGGGGCGGACTGCCGTAGATCATGATGATGCGGCACCCCTTGCGCGAACCGATGGCCGCGAACGGGCTGCCGGCAGGGTTGTAGAAAAACGCGCGCGGTCCGAGTTCGGTTCGTCCGACATAAAAGTCGCCGGATAGAACGAAACCCTGATGATCGTTTCGGCCAACGTGAAAACCACCGGAGTCCCAGCCCGCAGGAATATCGATAATGGCGCTCCTCGGGCTACCGTTATCGAACCGCCGCAGGATTCGCGCGCGAACACCCGGCGGACCATAGCCCGGCGTAAACGCCTCCCACTCGACCGTTTCAGTGTCGAAGCAAACTGATATATCGTCTTTTAGTTCGGGCTCTGCCACGGTATTCCCCCATCGCGTCTTCACTATAGCAAAGCAGGCACACAAGTGGCACGGGTTGCGGGTAAAGTTGTCCTTCTCACGCGCGCGGCTGACCGCGTTGTCCAAGCCTGCGCCCAAGCGCTGATCGATGAGGGTGCACACGTTGCGTTGGCCGACACCGATGCCTCCAAGGCCGACCAGGCCGCAGCAACGTTGACTGGCGCGGGCGACGGCATCATTTCGCTGGGCAAGGAAGAAGCCACCGACGAGGGGTGGCTGCAGGCGTTGGCCGCGATCGAAACGCGTTTCGGTGGCGTTGACGTGCTTGTCAACGGTCCCCCGCAAATTCTTGTCAAATCGATCGCTGACATGACGCTTGAGGACTTGCGCGCGCTCGAAGAAACCAACGTTGTCGAACCGTGGTTGGGTTTAAAGCACGGCATTCCCGCGCTGCGAAAACGCGGCGGCGGCTCGATCATTAATCTTTCGCTAACCCTGGCGCGCGACGGCGCCGCAAACATGTCAGGCAATTGCGCGACCGCCGCGGGATCGCGCGTGATGTCGCAAGCAGCGGCCCTGGAATGCGGCGAACAAAGCGACGGGGTCCGGGTCAATTCGATCTTGCTCGATCATGACGCGTCGGTACCGGAAGAAGTCGCCGCAGCGGTGGTGTATCTCGCGTCAGATGAGTCACGCTTCATGACAGCCGGCGAAATCGCGCTCGATGGCGCCGGCGCCGCCAAATGACAAAGCGCCTCGAGGGCAAAGTCGTCGTCATCACCGGCGGCACCGACGGCATCGGCCGCGGTTGCGCAACCGCCGTGGCGCGCGAGGGTGCGCGGGTGGTCGTCACCGGTCGTAATGAAGAGCGAGGGCGGGCCACCGCGAATCAGATCGCGGCTGCCGGTGGCGATATTCGCTATATCCGGCAGGACGTCACCGACGAAGCCAATTGGGATGCCGTCTTCGCCGAGGTTGGTGACACCTTTGGATCTCCCGATGTGCTCGTCAACAATGCCGGTGACTGCATCCTCAAACCGATCGTCGACTACCCGGTCGACACGCTGCGCTACATGCTGCAGATGAATATCGAGGCCTGTTACATGGGCACGCGGCGCGCGATGCAATCGATGGCGGCGCGCGGTGGCGGCTCGATCGTCAATATGTCTTCGGTCGCCGGTCTCAAGGGCGGCGTGAACGGCACCGCCTACGGCGCCAGCAAGGCGGGGATGACTCTCTTCTCCAAAGCCGCCGCCGCCGAAGGCAAGCCGCGCGGCATTCGCGTCAACTCTGTCCACCCGGGCCTGATCTGGGGTGACGGCGTGGTCGACACGATGGGCGAGGAGGGGGCGGCAAAGTTTCGCAAGATGATCGTCGCGCGCACGCCGCTCAAGATGGTCGGTGCGCCGGAAGACATCGCCGGGATCGTCGTGTTCTTGGCGTCCGACGAATCCGCGCACGTCACCGGCAGGGAAGTGATCGTCGACGGCGGCTACATGGCCGTTTAGCCGATCAGGTCATCGTGATGATGACCTTGCCCGGTCGATAATCGCCGACCTTGGCGGCCAGCGTACAAGCCGCCGCCGCGTCATCCAAAGAGAACGTCCCCGCAATACGGACGCGCAACGTGCCGTCCGCCACCATGCCGGCGAGGTCATCGTACATTTTTGCGATGTCTTCGGGCTTGTGTTCGGTGAACTGACGAACGGTGTAGAACCCGCGCAGTCGGATATCGCGAAGGAACACCATGTCCGGGGGCTGCTTGCACGGCTCGCCCGACAACATGCCGTAGCACAACACCGTGCCGCCATCGCTCAAGCATTCGCCGAGCCTCGTCGTGGCATCACCCGCGACGGCGTCGATCGCTAGCTTGATGTCGGCATTGGCCGTCGCCTCGCGCACCCGATCGGCAAGATCAGGGCCGTCGACCAAAACGATGTCGGCGCCCTCCTCAATCAGTGCCGGCGCCAGGGATTCGCGCCGTACCACGTTGACGGTCTTAACGCCGCGCATCTTTGCGAGTTTGATCAGATACACCCCACAACTCGAGTTGGCCGCATTCTGGATCAGCCATTCGCCGGGTTTTAGGTCGCCGTAGTCGTTCAGCATTAGGTAGGACGTCGGCGGATTAATCGGCAGCAACGAAAGCTGGACGGCATCGCCTTCGGGGGCCGGCATCAGGTCCGCCGCGTTGACTGCGATTTCCTCTCGCCACGCGCCGCACGCCATCGGCAGAAACACCCGGTCGCCCTCGGCCAATGCGGTGACTTCGGCCCCAACGCGCGCGATCCGCCCGATCCCTTCGAAGCCCGGCACCGCGGGGAGCGGGAACATGCGAAAATTGGGCTCGCCGGTGATGCACTTCAGGTCCGCGATGTGAACCGGTGCGGCCTCCACCCGAACGATCGCTTGGTTCGGCTGGGGTTGCGGGGCGGCCTCGTCGGAGACGGACAACACCGACTCCGGTGCGCCGTAACGGTCGTAGCGAACGATCTTCATACGGTTGGCTTCCATTGCTCAGTCATGCCGCGAGTAAATCTCAGCTATGCTGGGAAAGAAAGGCTGGGGAGGAAACCCGTGTCGGAAACATTCGAACACTACGCGCTCAACGCCATGGCCGAGGTGATCGGTCCGGACTTCGTGCGCCGCGATGCTGAAACCTGCCGCTATTTCTCCAGCGACCTGTTTCTGGAGGCTGATTTTCCCGCAATGGCGGTCGTCTCGCCGGCGACCCGCGAAGAGGTCGTGCGCGTCATCCAAATCGCCACCGATGAAAGTGTGGCGATCGTGCCCCGCGGGGGTGGCCTTTCCTATACCGGCGGGTATGTCACCCAGGACTCGCGCAGCATCATTCTCGATACGACGCGGCTCACCCGCATCATCGAAATCAACGAAGAAGACCAATACGTCACCGTCGAAGCCGGCGTGACGTGGCAAATGCTGGACAACGAAGTCGCCAAGCACGGGCTCCGCGTACCGCAATTCGGTCCCGCCTCGGGGCGGGTATCGACGGTCGGGGGCGGGTTGTCCCAAAACGCCGTCCTGTTCGGCTCCGCCATTCATGGCTCGGTCGCCGATCACGTTCTTAGCCTGGAGGTCGCGCTACCCGACGGGTCGCGGGTCAAAACGGGCTCTGGCGGGATTCGCGACGGCCAACCGTTCTTCCGCTACCACGGCCCGGATGTCGCCGGGCTGTTTATCGGCGATTGCGGCGCCCTTGGGGTCAAGTTGTCGGCCACGCTCCAACTCATCCCGCGACCGACGGCGTTCGGATATGCATCCTTCGCCTTTCCGACCTTCGAGGCGATGATCGCGGCGCAATCGGAGGTCGGGCGCAGTCGGCTTGCCGCAGATGTGCTGGGCACCGGCACGTATATCCCGCCCTATCGGGACGAGACCGAGGCCAATCCCGTCATGCATCTCGTCGTGGAAGGTGAGACCGCGGCCGAAGTCGACGGTCGCATGGACCGGCTGCGCGCGATCGCGGCCCATCAAGGCGTGGAAACCGACCCCGTCGTGCCCCCGGTGCTGCGCGCGCAGCCGTTCGATTTCGTCAACAGTCTGCTGGACGACGACGGCCGGTTGCAAAGCTGGACGCACGCGGTGGTGCCGCTCTCCCGCGGCTTGCACATGCTGTCGTGCCTGACGTCGACGCTTAACGCCGAGGCCGACCTCATTGAACGACACGGGATCGAAATCACGATCTCGGCCGCGGTGGTGCGCAACGCGCTTTTGATCGAACCGATCATGCGGTGGCGCGATCAACCGCGTCCGATCCACTTGAACGGTCTCGGCGAACCGGCCACGGCGTGGCGCGGCACGGTAGATCCCGCGGCGACCGATGCCGTGGTGCAGCTAAGGCGGGATATGCGGGACTTGTTTCGGCGCGAATCCGCGGCGCATCTACAAATCGGCAAGTTCTATGGATTCCGCGAGGGCCTGGTCGACGACTCGGACGGGCTCCTGATGCGGCTCAAGCATGCGTTGGATCCGCACGACCGGATGAATCCGGGCGCCCTGGGCCTGGGTTAAGGCTGAAAGGGTGGGGCGGCGCGAACGCCGCCCCACCCAAGCCTCCCAACTCGGGCTGTCGACCGTCCCTCTTTGCATGATCGCCCTCTAATGCGGCCTTTTTTGGGCCGGGATGCGGCATCTGCATGGCGACGGACCGGTCGGGTCGCCTATGATCCCGCGGTTGAGTAGAGGAGGTGCCCCAAATGACGAAAATCCTGATCAGCCCCGATAATCCCAACGGGATCAGGCTCGAGGTGCTGCTGGAACAGGTGCGTGGGGACCTCATGGAGCGCTGCGCGCACATCGTGGACGACCATCGGCCCGACGCCGCGACCGTTTTACGCAACAACATCGAGATCATGGCCCTTTTGGGCGACTGCCTCGATCGTGCCCGCGAATCCGCCAAAGCGGTGAGCCGGCTCGGCTAAATCGGCGGAAAACTGCGAATTTCCGATTCTAGCGACTTGAAGCGGATCGGGCCGAGGCCTATAGTTTTGGGATCGACGTGAGGCTGTCGAAAAAAGCCTCGAAAACCTTTTGACAGGGGTTGGGGCGGGCCGTATAAACCGCGCCTCAACGGCGGCTGGGGCTCTCGCTTCGGGCGCCGTTGTTTGCTCTTTGACATTGTAAATCTGGAAGAGATGCGTAGGCGGCGGTGGTCGTAAATTACTACTACTGTCGCAAACGCAGGTCTGTTCTAGTCCGCTTCGGCGGATTGGGAAGACGCGTTTGTGCATAGGTCAACTCAACTTGAGAGTTTGATCCTGGCTCAGAACGAACGCTGGCGGCAGGCCTAACACATGCAAGTCGAACGTGAAGCTAGACTTCGGTCTAGTGGAAAGTGGCGCACGGGTGAGTAACGCGTAGGAATTTACCCAGCAGTACGGAATAACCATCGGAAACGGTGG
>JAYQJC010000011.1:0-85533 GCA_038141965.1 Alphaproteobacteria bacterium | reverse complement strand
TGGTGATGCACTGGGCGCAGGTCTACGACCTTCCGGCGGTGTCGCTTCGCTTTTTCAACGTGTACGGGCCGCGGTCGCGCACGTCGGGGACTTATGGCGCGATGTTCGGCGTGTTTCTGGCGCAAAAGCTCGCGCAGCAGCCCTTTACCGTTGTTGGCGACGGGAACCAGACGCGTGACTTCACCTACGTGACCGACATTGCAGATGCCGTTTGATGCGGCCGCCAGCAAGTCAGGTTTCTGGCGAGATCATGAACGTCGGGTCGGGTGCTACGGTGTCGGTTAACCGGGTGGTCGAATTGTTGGGGGGCGAGGTTACCTATGTGCCAAAGCGCCCGGGCGAACCGGATCAGACGTTTGCGGATATTTCGAAGGTGCGGGCGCTCCTTGGGTGGTCGCCCAAGGTCGGTATCGAAGAGGGCGTCGGTCGTCTCCTAGAACATATCGACTATTGGCGGGAGGCGCCGGTCTGGGACCCGACTCGATTGCCGAGGCCACCAAAGACTGGTTCAAGTATTTGGGGAAGAACTAGTTTTGGCGACTTCCTATCTTGAGCGAGGCGTTTGAAGAGCACCAGGAGGTGGCGGCGGCAACGCTACCGGCCATCATGCCATCCTTCGATCGACTACTCGCAGCCTGTGTCGGCGCAATTCGATCCGGCGGCAAGATCATGTTGTTCGGCAACGGCGGGAGCGCCGCGGATGCGCAGCATCTCGCGACCGAACTCACCGTTCGCTTTATTAAGAACCGTGCGCCCATCGCAGCAATTGCGTTGACGACAGATACTTCCGCGTTAACCGCGATCGGCAACGACCTTGGTTTCGATCAGTTATTTGCGCGTCAGATTCAGGCGCTTAGGTCGCGCGGGGAGATGTCGCGATCGGCATTTCGACGTCGGGCCGGTCTCCCAACGTCATCGCGGCCTTAAGGTCGGCGAAGGACATGGGTATCGTGCCGGCGGCATTTGGCGGTGGAGATGGGGGCGACATGGTCGGGCTGGCCGACCCGTTGCTCCTCATTCCATCGACAACCACTGCCCGCATTCAAGAGATGCATATCGCGGTTGGACAAATGCTCTGCGGCGCATTGGAAATCGAACTCGATCTCGTATGACGTTGACCACCACGCTCGGGTTCGCGTCGTACCGCATTGCCGGTTTGTTGGCCGGTCCGATCGTCCGGCGCAAACTGCGGGACAGAGTGGCGAGAGGTAAGGAAGACCCGGCCCGCCTGAGCGAGCGGTTTGGGGTCGCTTCTGCGCCCCGCCCGAGCGGGCCCTTGATTTGGATTCATGCTGCGTCGGTCGGTGAGTCTCTAGCGGCATTGCAGTTGATTGATGCGGTTCACAAACGTTATCCCGAGTTCGAGTTCCTGGTGACGAGCGGCACGGTGACCTCGGCGACGATTATGCAGGAACGACTGCCGTCGTTTGCCTTCCATCAGTACGCACCGGTCGATATACCCATGGTCACGCGCCGATTTCTCAACTACTGGCGGCCCGAACTTGCGCTCCTCCTAGAGTCCGAGTTCTGGCCGAACATATTGCTTGATCTTGATCGTCGGGCCATTCCTCGGGTGTTGGTCAACGGTCGGGTATCGCCGGAGTCGCATCGCCGCTGGCTCTCCATTCAACCGATCATTGCAAAGCTCTTGACGGGGTTCGAATTTTGCCTGGCGCAATCGGATCGCGACGCGCAATTCCTTGGCGAACTTGGCGCACCAAACGTGGTCGCGACGGGCAACATCAAAGATAGCGCCGAACCGCTTGCGGTCGATGCGGAACAACTAGAGGCGCTGCCCGCGACGGTGGGCGATCGACCGCTTTGGGTTGCGGCGAGCACGCATTCCGGCGAGGAGGATGCGGTCGCTCGTACACACCAAGCGCTGCATGAGCGTTTTCCGGACTTGCTGACGATTATCGTGCCGCGCCACCCCGATCGGGGCGCCGACATTCAATACGAGCTCGAGGAGCTCGGACTTGCTGTCGGTCGGCGCAGCGCCGGAGATGCCCTGAGCCCCGACACGACGATCTATGTGGCGGATACTTTGGGGGAACTGGGCCTTTGGTACCGCCTTGCACCGATCGTTTTTGTCGGCAAATCGCTGGTTGGGACAGGCGGCCAAAATCCGCTTGAGCCCGCGCGGCTTGGGTGTGCGCTGATTTTTGGGCCGTCTATGTCCAATTTCGAGCAAATTTCCGAGGAATTGCTATCCTGTGGGGCAGCGCGTCGGATTGCCGACCAGGAAGGACTCGTGACCGCTTTGACCGACCTTCTTGGCCAACCGGATGTGATGGATGAAATGGCGCGCGCGGGATTGAACTATGGCGCAACAGGGGGAAAAGCACTTGCGCGCACGATGGTGCAATTGGACCCATTGCTTGAAGCTGCTCGGAAGGCCCGGTGAGTGAAACATCTGCAGGCCTGGTCGGCGTGGTGAATTCATGGTGATCGCCTATCTCCTCGCGGGATTGTTTGCGCTAATGGTCTGCGCCTTTGGGCCGGCGATCGGGCAACGCCTCGGCGTCATGGACATGCCTGACGGTCGGCGGAAACTGCATGCATCGCCGACCCCACTAGTCGGGGGAATCGCGGTCTTGGTGCCGCCGGTTGTTGTCGGCGTGGTTCAGTCGGTGGGCTCGGCGTGGTACCCGCTCTACCTTTGTTTGGCCGCGTTGACGGCGTTCTTTGTCGCCCTTGGGTATCTCGACGATCGACGCCACATCCGTGCGGTGCTGCGTCTCGTGATCTCGGTGGTTGCGGTTGGGTTGGCTCTTTGGTTGGTCCCGGGTTTGTCGATCACTGTCCTGAGTTTCAGTTTTGGCGAGTTGGTCCCTCCGGTCATTCTGGGACCTTGGATTGGGATGGCGTTCAGTATCTTGTGCCTGGTAGGTCTGCAGAACGCAGCCAACATGGCGGATGGCAAGAACGGTCTGGTCATTGGCATTTCGCTCATCTGGACGATCTTGTTGTTTGCTTATGCGCCCGACCACCTTGACCCCTTTTTGATCGCTCTCACCGTGACGCTGGCGGTGGCACTTGCCTTTAATTTGTCGGGCAAGGTATTCCTCGGCGATGCTGGCACCTACGGACTGAGTGTGATCATCGGCATGCTCGCGCTGTACGGCTATAACGTGGGATTTGCGACCTTTCCTGCCGATGCCGTCGCGCTGATGTTCCTCATTCCGGTCGTCGATACGTTGCGCTTGATCGTTGCGCGCGGGATCAAGGGCCGTTCACCGTTCTCGCCGGATCGCGAGCATCTCCACCATATCCTTTTGTCGTTGGTGCCGTGGCATTGGGCGCTCACCGTGTATCTGGCGTTGGTCGGCGTCCCGAGTTTGGTGGCGCACTATAACGTCGAATGGACAGGTGGTTTAGCCGTGGCGGCGCTGACGGTTTACGCGCTCATCGTGAGCCAAAAATACCGCAGCGTCTCGGGTGCCTGCGTCCGGGGAGAGCAGGCCTAGCTCTAGGCGGGCTCGGGTGCGACGTCGGCAGCCGAAACTTTGGTGCGGACCTTCCGACCCAGTAAATCGATCAGGATGACCACCCGCTGGGCATCGTCACGGCATTCGAAGATGCCAAGATGGTCCCGCAATGAGCCGGACACGATTCGCACCGATTGACCGGGGGCGAGGGGACTGCGGCCAAGCTCGACATAACCGTTATTGCCCTCGCGCGCACGTATTTCTTCAATGAGGTGGTTCGGGACGGTTGGGTAGCTGCGACCCATCCGAACCAGATCGACGACGCCCTGTGCGGTTGCGGCGTGGGTCGCTGCGAAGGTCTGTCCGGGCGCGGCCCTGACGAAGAGGTATCGAGGAAACAGCGGTCGAACCACGAGATCGGTGCGACGAGCGTGCCGCCTCTCGCGCTGGTATTGCGGCAGATAGACTTCGAAACCGCGTTCCCAGAGATTGCTTTGCGCCCAACGTTCTTTGCCGGGCTGGGTATAGGCGGCAAACCAGCTCAAGGCGCGGCTCCTTGGCTTTGCGCTTGGGTCTGAACCCGCAGCATTTTTGGTGTGAAAACAGGAACTTGGTCGGTGCGGGCGACGATCGCGTCGTAGGTCTCCTGACCCGTGCGGGTGTCGGTCACGATGATGCCATCGACCGGGGATACCGCGCTGAGGTCGGACACCAACGGGATGCCTAAAAAGCTCGGTTCGTTTCCGGTATCGATCACAGCAGCAATTTCCACCGGGTATTGGCCGGCACATAACAAGGCGATCTCGGCAAGTTCGCTCCGTCCGGCGAGCGCGACGCGCTTGATGCCGGATTTTTCCGCTAACTCGAACAATTCATCCAGTTCGTTTCGTGCCTGGCGGTAAAAGCTGAAAGATGATTTCAAGTACCTCGCGGTTAGCCTGCTCTTTTCGGAAAACCCTTTCGGCGTGAGGTAGTAGGCGTATCGATTTGGCGGCGCCTGGGTGGCTTTGATCCAGCCCCGTTTCATGCAGCGTTTGACATAGGCGTTGGTCAAACCCAAGGCGATTCCGAGATCCCGGGCTAGGCTGCGCTGGGAGTGTTGGTCATTGGCCTCGACAGCGCTCAGCAGGTCCAGGGTGACCTCTTGCTCTGGTTTTGTTAGGGGTCGGCCATGGCGCCCGGAACGTCGTTCAGTTAATGAACACAATAGCGTTCATACCTTGAACGTCAAGGTGATGGTATAGTTCCAGCGGCTATCAGTACGTGGCGGGAGTATCAACGGATGGGATTCGGTCGGCGGTTGCTGGGGAAGGACGGGGGCTCTGAGGGCGGCCTCAATCTAGATGCGCTCAGCGCCGCGTTGGACGAGGTGCCGGCCGGTTTCGCCTATTTCGACCCCGAAGACCGGTTGGTGTCGTGCAATCCCGCCTTCCGGGAGGTGTTCGAGTCGGGCGATGATCCGATCCCGGTGGGCGCCAAATATGCCGTCGTTTTTCGGGCAGCGGCGGTCAAAGGCCGAATTGATGGCGTGCGGCACGACGAAGGAGGCTGGCTTGAGGAGCGCCTAAAAGCGCACGACGCAGATACCAGTCACTTCACGCTGACGCTAAGGACGGGTCGGGTGTTCGAGGTCGACGAACGTCGTCTGCCCGACCGCAGCACCGCGATGACCTTGCTGGACGTCACCGACTATGAGCGGCGCGACGCGGCGAGCAGCACCAACGAGCAAAAAGCCCGAGCCATGCTCGACAGCGTCTTTGACGGTGTCTTGACGATCGGCGCGGACGGGGTCGTCGACAGCGCCAACGCCCGCGCCGCTGACATTTTCGGCCGCGCGACCGAGATGATTATCGGCAACACCATCTCTCTTCTGGTGCCTGACGTGCCGCTCGAGGATCTTCTGGACGCAGACGCGATGGGATCGATCCGGGAATTCCGCGGTCAAAAGGCTGACGGCGAGGCGCTCAATTTGGATATTGCGATCAGTGAGCTACCGGACACATGGTCGTTGCAGGATCGGCGGCGGCAGTCGCGAAAGACTTACGTCGCAACCATTCGCGACGTGACCGAACAACGCGCTCTGGCGCGTCAACTCCAGCAGGCCCAGCGCATGGATGCTATCGGCACGCTGGCGGGCGGCATTGCCCACGACTTCAACAACATTCTGTCGATCATTATGGGATACGGGGCGCTCATTCAGCAGGATCTGGGCGAGGGCACCGAAACACGCGAAAATGCCGACATGGTGGTTCAGGCGGCGCGGCGCGCCCGCGAACTGGTCGAACAGATCCTCACCTTCAGCCGCCACAGCGACGAGCAGACAAAGATCCCGTTCGACCCCAAGCCGGTGGTCAAAGAGGTTTTGAAGCTCATGCGCTCGACGGTCCCGGCGACGATCGACATCTCCCAGGAGATCACCGCGCACGAGGGCGGTTGGTCGGCGACGTGTCTCAGCTCCATCAAATCATCATGAATCTTTGCACCAACGCGGTTCACGCGATGGGCTCCGGCCCGGGCCGCCTCACGGTCTCGCTGACGGAAGCCCATCTGGATGGGTCGGAAGCGGTCGCTTGGGGCGTTTCGCCGGGCGCCTACTGGCACTTTGATGTTGCCGACACGGGCGACGGTATCGCGGCGGATGTCCTGGACCGCGTGTTCGAACCGTTCTTCACGACCAAGGAACGCGGTCAGGGAACCGGGCTGGGTCTTGCCGTGGTGCATGGGATCGTGACGGATCATGGCGGCGTCGTGCGTGTCGAAAGCCCGCCCGGCGAAGGCGCCCGGTTTCATGTCCTGCTGCCGTTGACCCCGCTCGAAGCGGCTGCTGTTGCGCCAACCGCAGCCGTCTCCGCGCCCACCGGGAAGGGACAGATTTTGTTGGTGGACGACGAGGATCTGATCGTGCGGATGGGCCAAAAAATGCTCAGCCGGCTTGGTTACACCGTTGTCGGCGCGACCGATGCCGAGGAGGCGCTTGAGACGTTTCGGGCCAACCCGGAGGCCTTTGATCTTCTGATGACGGATCAAACCATGCCGGGGCTTACCGGAGACGCGCTGATCCGCGAGGTGAGGCGCATTCGGCCCGCCATGCCGGTGGTCTTATGCACGGGTTACAGCCAGGTAATGGATGCCGAAAAGGCCAAGGAGATGGGAATCGACGCTTTCGTGATGAAGCCGCTGGAAGGCGATCAAGTCGGGCAAATCGTTTCCCAGGTATTGGCGGCGCATCGATCGTGAGGTGTTGCGGGTTGCCGTCATTCCCAATATCGTGCGCCGCCGTTGGGGCGTGGCCAAGTGGTAAGGCAACGGGTTTTGGTCCCGTGATCGCAGGTTCGATCCCTGCCGCCCCTGCCAGCTTTCCGTTCTCCGGTCGTGGCCCGCGCCACCAAGGAGGATAGGTGGATCCGGTCTTCCAGAGCTTTCTCGTCGGATTTCCGGTCTTTGTCGCGCACTTTGCGCTGACCATTGCTTTGTTGATCGTTGGGATGGCGCTCTACGTCGTGATCACCCCGCACCATGAAATGCGGTTGATCCGGGCGGGGAATACTGCGGCCGCCGTTTCGCTGGGTGGCGTACTCTTGGGGCTCGGGCTCCCGTTGGCGGTCAGCATGGCGAACAGCGTTACGCTTTTCGATATTTTGATCTGGGGCGTGGTGTCGTTGGTTATTCAACTGGCAACGTTCTTTGCCATCGATGCGCTGCTACGCGGCCTGCCCAAGCGCATCGAAGAAGGCGAAGTCGCATCGGCGATCTTTCTCGCAGGCGTCAAGCTGGCGGTTGCTATGGTGACGGCGGCGGCGCTGACCTAGGCGGACACGATGCGCCGGCTCGATGTCATCGTCGTGGTTGTCTTCCTGACGGTTCTTGCGGTTTCGACCATCAGCGCCGGCTTTGGCCCGAACGAACGGCGCCCCGATCCGGTGCCGCCCGTGTCGGAGGCGAGCAGGGGGACACTAGGAGCCCCCGACCGCGCTTGATCCAACCGTCGACATAGAGATGCCTCCCAAAGTCACCGACGTTTCGGGTACGGCGTTCGCGATTGCGCCGGGCATCTGGATGTCCGCCGACCATGTCACGAATGCCTGCCGCCGTCTCTTCATCGAGGTCGATGGTCGGTTCCTGCCCGGATTCGATTTGGTCGCCCACCCGACCGCCGACGTCGCCATATTTCGGACGAGGCGATCGGGGCCCCCGTTGATGCTGTCGAATGTGCTGGATGCCGGGCAAACGGGCTTTCACCACGGCTTTCCCTCGGGCGAACCGGGCGACGTGCTGAGTTCTTTGATTGGCCGCGCGCGGATCCGTGTGAGCGGGGCTATCCAACGTGTCGAGCCGGCGGTTGTGTGGTCGGAATCGCGTAGGTTTCCCGCGCAGCTGGCGCAGCTCGGCGGCATTTCCGGTGGACCGGCACTGAATGTGGAGGGCCGGGTTGTCGGCGTCACGGTCGGAGGTTCACAACGCCGGGGCACCGTGATTACCGCAGCACCTGTTTCAATGCGCGAGGTGGTCGCGCAAGCCAACGCCGATCTCGCCCCGGCACCTGGACCCAACTTCTCACCGAGCCCCGATAGCGTCGTCGCCTACGGCAACGCGCTGCGGCGAAGCTTGACCGTCGCCAAGGTTATTTGTCTGGCGAAACTCACCGAAGCGCCGCCCGTTGGCACAGCCCTAGGGCTAGCTCGCTTTTGCCAGGTTGGCGACGGGGAAGCGGTCGCGATCATGCGGTGCCAGGAAATCTAGCTCAGGCCCCTTCGGGACGATCCCTAACGGGTTGATGGACGTGTGGCTGTGGAAATAGTGCCATTTTATGTGGTGGAAGTTGACGGTCTCTGCGACCCCCGGCATTTGGTAGAGCTCGCGGACGTAGTTCGACAGGTTGGGGTAGTCGATAATGCGCTGCTTGTTGCACTTGAAATGGGTCACGTAGACCGCGTCGAACCGGATCAGCGTCGGGAATAGCCGAATGTCGGCTTCGGTCAGGCGATCACCAACGAGATAGCGCTGGCGACTTAGCCGCTCCTCCAGCGAGTCGAGCGTGTCGAAGAGCGCGTCGAATGCGGCATCGTAGGCGCCTTGCGACCCGGCAAAACCGCATTTGTAGACGCCGTTGTTGACGGTGTCGTAGACAACCTCGTTGATTGCGTCGATCTCGGCGCGCAGCGCCGGGGGATAATAGTCTGTGGCAGTCACGGCATGCGCCGCGAACGCCTCATTCAGCATCCTGATAATCTCGGCCGATTCGTTGTTGACGATGCGGTTTGTTTTTTGTCCCACAGAACCGGCACCGTCACCCGTCCGCTAAAGTTCGGGTCCGACGCGGTGTAGACCTCGCGCAGAAAATCATGGTCGGAAATCGGGTCGGGGGTGGCGCCGTCGCGATCGGAGAAATGCCAGCCGTCGTCCGTCATGTGCCAATCGACGACGACGACATCGATGGCATCGGTGAGCCCCTTCAGGGCGAGATACAGAAGCGTTCGGTGCGCCCACGGACAGGCATAGGACACATACAGGAGGTAGCGGTCGGGTTCGGCCGGGAACCCGGAACTGCCGTCGGCGGTGATCCAGCTGCGAATCCCACTTGCGCCGCGTTTGAATTCCCCGCTCTTGCCGCGCGGCACTTGCCAATCCGCGGTCCATTTTCCCTCAACCAGTTGTCCCATGCGTTCTCCGTTGTGTCGGCTTGTTTCGGCGCATCTGTCCGAACTTTCTCGGACCCTAGCAGGGTGAGGGGCCGGGTTTCGAATCGCGTTTTCGCGACAGGTCGAACTTGCTTGGTCCCCCGGAGGATGGTACTTGAGCGTCATGATGATTCAGCGGGACCGACGACGATAAGACCCCCAGCGCGACGTTTGCGCTGTTTCCCGCCTGCGCGCGACGCGCGCCCCAAAATCAACATCGGCCCCACCAAAAGCGTGATTCCACGCCGGTCGGGCCATCGTCGTCGGAGACACCATGTTTGAAATCGTACCGGAACGGCCGCAGGACGAAGCGCCACGGGAAGCCCTGCTCGATGTCGCGTTTGGCGCGGATCGGACGTCGCGCACGACCTATCGGCTGCGCGATGACGTCTTGCCGGTACGCGGTTTGTCCTATGTCGCGCTGATCGATGGCACCTTTCAGGGCAGCCTGCGGTTCTGGCCAATCGTCGTGCAAGGCGCGCGGGCGCCCCTCCTTCTCGGCCCGCTCGCCGTCGACCCGGCCGGCCAAGGGCAGGCAATCGGCATTGCGCTGGTCCGAAACGGCCTCCACCGGGCGCGGCGTTTGGGGCACGATTTGGTCGTCCTGGTGGGCGATTATGCCTACTACAAGCGCTTCGGGTTTATTCACGCCAAGCGGTTCAAGCTGGAGATGCCGGGACCTGTCGATATGGACCGGCTATTGATCCGGAAGATTCCGCGGGGCCGGATCATCGGCGTCACCGGCCCCATCATGCGGGCGACCGAAACGGTGGCGCCATGAACGGCGGGTACGAAATCTGTGCCGGTGAGCAAATGGACGACCCGGTGGTGGCCGACCACTTCGGCAAGATGTGGCGGCATAGTCCTGTTCCAGAGTCGGCGTTGGGCGACGACTGGTTCGACCGCACGATGGCGTTCATCGCTGATGCGCGGGCTGCGGGCACCTTTTTGACCTACCTTGCGCGGTCCGACGACGAAATCATCGGCTCGCTGGCCGCGCAGCAGTTTGCGGGTCTCTATCCGGATGTCATCCGGCACGAGTATCGCCGCTACGCCTATGTTTGGGGGTGTTCGTGTGCCCGGCGCATCGGCGCCGGAATCGCGTCGGCCCTGATGCGGCGGTCGCTCGACGACATGAGACGGCTCGGGTACAGCCGTGTCCTTCTGCATGCCTCGGTGATGGGCAGCCCGGTCTACGAAGCGCTGGGCTTCAATGCCACCAACGAGTTGAAGCTCGATTTGGTCGCCTAGCGCCCTTCGCGATACCAGGCGAACATCAGACCGCCCACCAGCAGGATGAGGACGGCGGCGGCGGGCAGCAACGATACCTGGCGCACGCCGGTCACGAAGTAGCTTTCGTTGCGGTACAGGCCCATCCAATCGCGCCCGCCTGCTGTGCTGCCCTGTCGCACCCGACGGATATCCGGCGTGCCGTCGTCGGCCAGCCAGGTGATGCGGCCCCCGCTCTCGTCGACAACAGGCTGCAGCAGGTCCGCGGTGCCGCGGACGTCGGCAAATTCGCGCGGGTTGATCGCGCCCACGGCGGCAACCGTCGTGTGGTTGTCGTCGGCAAAGTGGTAGAGGCCGGTTTCCGTCGCGGCGAAACTCGCGGTGAACCGCCCGCCGGCAGATTCCTGCAAGGTGATCTCTTCGGTCTCGCCCGAGGGGCTGGTTACCCGAACCGGGCCGCCGTCCGTCGATAGACTGCGTCGTTCGATTTGGATGCCGTTGCCGTTGGCGATGGCGCGCAATTCCTCTTCCTCGAGGTCCGGCTCCTTCATCAACCAATGGGCCAACCGCCGCAGGAGTTCGGCTTGCGGTCCGCCGCCCTCGTAGCCACGGGCCCACAGCCACGCGTGGTCGGAAAGGAGCTGCGCGATGCGGCCTTCGCCGACACGGTCGACCACCAAGAGGGGATTCTCGTTGGGCCCGGACATCAACGAGACACCTCTGATTTGCGCCGACTCGACCATGCGGAACCACCGCCCCCAGTCGGGATCGTTGCCCGGCGCTCCCGCGCCACGTAGATCGGCAGTGACCGGATGGCGGCGGCCTAAATCCGTCAATCGTGGCTTAAAGCCCTGCTCGTAAACCCGTGTGGTGGGCTCGGCGGGGAGGACGCGCCCGAGCGGCGTACGGAACAAGCTCAGGGGCGTTGCGAATGCGGGGCCGGCGGCTTCGAGGAGGGCGCCGCCACCGCGGACATATTCGGCAATATTCTCGACATAGGTGGGCAGCAGGACGCCGCGCCGACGGTAGCGATCGAAGATGATGAGATCGAACTCGTCGAGCTTGACCTCGAAGAGTTCGCGGGTCGGAAATGCGATCAGAGACAATTCGCGAACCGACGTGCCGTCTTGTTTTTCCGGCGGTCGCAGGATGGTGAAATGCACCAGATCGACCGACGGGTCGGCCTTGAGAAGGTTGCGCCAAATCCGCTCGCCGGCGTGGGGCTGTCCAGACACCAACAGAACGCGCAACCGGTCGCGGACCCCGGACACGCTGACCGCGGCCCGGTTGTTCTGCAGCGTCAGTTCTTCGTTCGCGGCATCGACCTCAATCTCGATAATGGTCAGGCCGCCGTGATCCAGCGTGACCGGTAGCTGGCTCGCTTCGCCGATCGGGACGCGGTGGAACTGCGGTGGGCCGCCGTCGACCCGTACGGCGACGCGGGCGGTTCCGCTCGCGCTGGACTGGCCGGTGTCGACGATGCGTACGGTGATCTCAAGGTCGCTGCCGACGATGCCGTAGCTCGGCGCTTCCTCGACGACGAGACGCCGGTCGCCATCGTCTTGCGTGCCGGTCAGCAGAACGTGAAGCGGCGCACGCAATCCGGATTGGCCGAGGCTGTCGGGCACGTCGTGAACCTGCCCATCGGTGATCATGATGGTGCCGGCGACTTGATCGGGCGGGACATCCGCAAGGGCATTGCCGAGCGCTTCGAACAACCGGGTCCCGGCATCGCTATCGGCTTCGCGTGCCCCGGTCGACACGATGCGTACATCGATATTTTCCTGGCGCGCCAGCGCGGTCTGGACGTCATCGAGGGCGCGCGCGGTTTGGGCGCGGCGATCACCAATGCCTTGGCTTTGGCTTTCGTCGACGACGATGAACGCGACATCGGGCAGGAAGTTGCGCTCTTCGCTGACCAGAGACGGGTTGGACAAGGTCAGCAACACCACCGCGAGCGCGACCAATCGCCAGGCAACACCGGTCGCCCGTCGCCATAGGCCGAAGGCGGTCAGCGCAATGCCGACGATGCCAAGGACGCCCAGGGTCCACCATGGAAAGAAAGGAGCGAAGACGATGTCGGCAAACGTCGTCATTGTCCCAACCTTTCGAGGATGGCGGGGACGTGAACCTGGTCGGCTTTGTAATTGCCGGTATAGGCGTACATCACCAAATTGACGCCAAAGCGATAGGCCATCTCGCGTTGTTGGTTGCCGCCGGGCACCGGTGAGGCCATGAAGCGGCCTTGCGGATCGATCGCCCAGGCCGACGCCCAATCGTTGCTGCCGACCACAACCGACGAGACGCCGTCATTGGTGCTGCCGGCTTGGTTTTCGACCCAGACCGTGCCGCCGGAATAGCGACCGGGGAAATCGGCCATCAAATAGAAAGCTTTGGTGAGGACGTGATCCTCCGGCACGGGGGCGAGGGGCGGGAGGTCAAGCTTGCGCAACACTTCGCGCAGCCGACGTACACCGGGGCCATCGGCCGACGGACCACGACTAAGGACCGTGGTGTTGAGTTCGACGGTCTGCTGATCGCGGGTGTCGAACACGATCGTGCCGCCGGTCTTCATGAATGAATCGATTTTCGCCAGGGCGTCGTCGCTCAGGTCGCGCTGCGACGGATCGATCGGCCAATAGAGCAGCGGGAAGAACACCAGTTCGTCGGTCTCGATGTCGACGCCGATGGGCTCGCCGGGTTCGATGGCGGTGCGTCGTTTCAGGACATCCGACAGGCCGCGCAGACCCGAGGCGCTGATTGTGTCCAACTGAGCGTTGCCGGTCACGACATAGGCCAGTCGCGTTTCCAGCGTGGCGGCAAGGGCGATGTCGTCGCCCGTTTGGGCGCAGGCCGGGTCGGCGCCTGCCATCCCGAACAGCGCGACGCCAAACACCAGCGCGCCGGCTGCCAGTCGACGAAACTGAAGCTGTCCGCGCAAGATGAAGCTCGCCACCATATCCACCAGGATCAACACGGTGGCAGCCAGCAGGAGCCATCGCAAGAGGTTGAGTTCGGTGCTGGTGGCGTAGGTGCCGCGGACGGGATTCCCCGGCAGGTCGTCCAGCGCCTCGTAAGTGCCGAGCGCGGCGGACAGGTTCAGGGCGCGGCGCGATTCCTGAACGCCGTAGAACCCTGGTGGATTCAATGGGCCGACGCGGGCGTCGTCGAATACGTCCGGACCGGCCGGGCGCACGCCCGCCGACGGCGACACCAGTTGGCCAAAGCCGTCAAGCATAAAGAGGGGCGGCAGCGTGGCGGTGTTTTCCGATTCGGCGATGCCTTGGCTCAGGCTGACCAGCCTTTGCAGCATTTCGACAAACAGGCCGGTTAGCGGCAGGTCGGACCAAGCGGTGTTTGCGGTGACGTGAAACAGCACCAACCAGCCTGCGCCGCGCCGTTCGGCGGTGACCAGCGGCGTGCCATCCTCGAGGCGCGCCCAGGTCTTGCTGGAAAGGTCCAAGTCGGGTTCTGCCAGGACTTGGCGCAACACCCGCAGGTCTGTCGGTAGAGTTAGGCCGGCGAACGGGCTTTCTTCGGGAAACGGGCCGAGTTTCGCCGGCGTCGTCCAGGTTAGCGCCCCGCCCAACAAGCGCGATCCGCTACGCAGACGCACCGGCAAGAGATCGTCCGCGCTCTCGGCCAGCTTGGGGCCGGCAAAGCGCACCAACACGCCACCGTTTTCCAGCCATGATTCAAGAGCCGGCCGGTCGGCGGCCACGACCTGTCCAATATCGGCCAATGCGACCACCGCAAATCGACCGTCAAGGAGGGTGCCGAGTTGTCCTCGAGTGACTTCGCTGAACGGCTCCAAGGCGCGGTCGAGGTAAAAGACGTCCGACAACAGGGGTTGCTGGGATTCGATCGCGCCGCCTGAGACCAAGCCGACCGGTCGGCGCCGCCAGCGTTCGTCGATCAGCACGAGACTGCCGGCGGACCGCCGACCCTCGATCTCCAGGCGGGCGATTTTGTTCCGCGTTTCTGGCGGTAGGTCGAGGTCGCCGACGCCTTGGGACTCTCCTGCAGCAAGGTCGACGGGGACCCGGTGAAGCAGTTGCCCCTGGTCGCCCGTGGCACGGACCCACAACTGCACCGCGGCGTCGCTCGCGCTGCCGGCGGCGCGTCTGATCCGCGCCTGCAACGCCGCGCCTTGGCCGATCGGCGGGTCGAGGATTGCCGCGAAGCGGGCGGGCTCGTCGGTGATGACCGTGAGCGGTCCGATGATCGACATGCGCTCGGCAAGGTCGCGGGTGACGAGGTTCTCGCTGTCGGCAATGCCGTTGCTGAGCCAGATGACTTCGGCCGGGATGTCGAACGGTAGTTCGATGAGAGAATCTAACGTTGCGCGATGATCGACCGTCCAGGGCTTAGGCGTGAGGCCGTCAATCAACTGACTGGCCTCGCCCGCGGGCATCAGACTTGAGATGCGCGGTCGGGTACCGTCGGCGTGGGGGGCGGTGGTCAACACGGCAACGGGTCGGCGTTGCCGGGCCGCTTGGTCGAGGATGTCTTGCGCGGTGGCGATACGATCGTCCCAATGGGTCGCGGCCGACCAATCGTCGTCCACGACAAGCAGCAATGGGCCGTCGCCGCGCAGACGCGAACCGGGGTTTAGGATCGGCTCGGCTAGCGCGAGGATGATCAGCGTCGCAATGAGCAATCGCAGCGCCATCAGCCACCAGGGCGTGCGAGAAGAGCTTTCCTCGGTTTTCTTGAGCCCGAACAAGAGTCGGATCGCCGGGAATATCACGCGGCGCGGGGCCGGCGGGGTGACCCGAAGCAGCCACCATATAACCGGCAGGACCAGCAGGCCCAACAGCATCCATGGTGCGGCGATCCCGAGGCTGCCCAGCGTCAACACGGTGTCCCTGGCCTAATCGGTCGAGCGGCCGAACGCCGCGTACAGGGGAAGCAAAGCCTGCTGCGCCGGATGATCGGTACGGTGAAAGTTCAACGACCAGCCAGCGCGACGGGTGACGTCCGCCAAGCCGCTCCGCAGGGCCGCCAAACGCGCCTGATAGTCTTCGCGCAGGCCCTCCGCCCGGCCGACGGTCAACGCGTTTTCCTGTTCCAGCCCTTCAAATACCGTCCGCCCGCTGAACGGGAGTTCCTCTTCGGCGGGGTCGAGAACTTGGACAAGGTGTCCGGTGATCCCGCCGGCGGCGAAACGCTTCACCAGGGCCTCGGTTTCCGCGAACGGCGCCAGGAAGTCGCCGATCAGAACAAGTTCGGCGTGGCGCGGGATTTGGTCGACGCGAGGCAAGTTCGCGCCTTCCGCGCTCGTTCCGCGCGAGCGTCACCGCCATCTCCGAGAGTGTGGCTCGTCCGGTGCGGGCCACGCGGTCGGTACCCAGCAAGGCGACGTGCTCGCCACCCAACATGAGCAGGGACGCGGTGGAGAGAAGAAGAAGCGTTGCCCGATCAGCCTTGGTGTCGAGGCCATTGTTCGAGCGGTAATGCATCGATGGAGAGCTATCGCGCCACAGCCAAATGCTCTGAGCGGCTTCCCATTCGTTTTCGCGGACATAGGTGCGGTGTGACCGTCCGGAACGCCGCCAGTCGATCCGGCTCGCGGGATCGCCGGGGCGGTAGCGTCGGAACTGCCAAAACGTCTCCCCTTGGCCGACGCGGCGCCGCCCGTGCACCCCCTGGGCGACGGTGGCGGCCACGCGTTCGGCCTCGATAAGCATCTGCGGCATCGTCGATGCCAGCAATTCGGCGCGCTGGCGCATCGCCCCGTGGACGCCCTTTGCATCGGCTGATGTCGAAGAGTCGCGCATGCGTCCTAGCGGTAGGGTGCGCAAAGACGGTCGATCAGGCCGGGCAGCGTGACGCCCTCGGCGCGGGCGGCAAAGTTCAACGCCATTCGGTGGCGAAGCGTCGGCCCGGCAAGATCGACAACGTCGTCGACGCTGGGCGAGAGTCGGCCTTCCAACAACGCTTTGACGCGCACCGTCAGCATCAAAGCCTGGCTGGCGCGCGGGCCGGGTCCCCAAGCGACGGAATCGCGGACTTCGGCAATTTCGGACGTTTCCGGCCGGCCGGCGCGGACAAGACCGAGGATGGCTTCGACGACGCTCTCGCCCACCGGAATGCGACGCACGAGCCGTTGGGCGGCAAGAAGTTCGTCGGCGGTCATGACGGCGACCGGCGCGCCCTCTGCGGCGCCCGTGGTCGCCAGCAGCATGCGCCGTTCGGCGTCGAGGTCGGGGTAGCTGACATCGACCTGCATAAGAAACCGATCGAGCTGCGCTTCGGGCAGCGGATAGGTGCCTTCTTGTTCGATCGGGTTTTGCGTTGCGAGGACGTGGAACGGGCGCGGCAGGGGGTGGCGTGTCCCGGCGACCGAGACTTGCTGTTCTTGCATGGCTTGGAGCAATGCCGATTGGGTGCGCGGGCTGGCGCGGTTGATCTCATCGGCCATCAGCAATTGGCAAAACACCGGTCCCGGGATGAAGCGAAAGGCGCGTTGGCCGGTGTCCGATTCCTCAAGCACCTCGGATCCGATGATGTCCGCGGGCATGAGGTCGGGCGTGAATTGAACCCGCTTGTCCTCTAAGCCCATCACGGTCCCGAGCGTTTCCACCAATCGGGTCTTAGCAAGGCCCGGCACGCCGATCAGGAGGGCATGCCCGCCGGCCAACAACGTGATCAGGGTGTGGTCGACGACCTCTTGTTGGCCGAAGATGAACTCCCCGATCTTGCTGCGAACCTGGGCCATCTTTTCGACGAGCGCCTCGGCATCACGCAAGATATCGGCACTGCCGTCGGTGGCAGTCGGACTAGGCTCGGTTATACTCACGCCAATTCTCCTGATATTGGATTGGATCCCGGTTGATGCCGAACAAGGCGCCTGATGTCTGTCAACTTGAAGCGGTTATGCGGAGCGCCGTCCCCGCATCTAAGGGTGAACCGGATTCTTTGGTTTGCGGCGACATTGATATACGCATAGCGCGCGATGGGACTTGGTTCTACCACGGCTCGCCGATCGGTCGTAAAAGGCTCGTCAAGTTGTTCTCCACCGTGGTCCGTCGCGAAGCCGACGGCCAATTCTACCTCGTTACGCCCGTCGAAAAGGGACGGATTCAGGTCGACGATGCGCCTTTTATTGGGGTCGAAATGACCATATCTGGTGCGGGGCGTGACCAAGCGCTTCATATCAGGACCAACGTCGATGATGTGGTAACAGTTAATGACGATCACCCCATCCAAGTCGTTCACGATCCAGTGACCGGCGAACCGTCTCCGTATGTCCATGTTCGAGACAATTTGGACGCATTGATCGCGCGCTCGATCTACTACGAACTGGCGGCGATGGCGGAAGAATCCGAAGAGACGCCCGGGACTTACGGCGTTTGGAGCCAAGGTCGTTTTTTCCCGATAGGCACCGCCGACTGATGTTTGACAATGCCCGCCGGCTTTCGGCGACTTTTCGAGAGTCGGCTGCGGCGCAGCGCATTGCGCTGCTGCGGACGCAACTTGCGCAGCCGCCGGATACCCGGAGTGACTACGACCTCAATCCTGGCATGCGCGATGAGGCGCCAAAGCCGGAAACGCTCACGCCCGCAGCGGTGTTGGTGCCGATTGTCGGGCATGACGGCGAGCCCACGATCTTGCTGACCAAACGGACGGACCACCTGCGGGATCACGCCGGGCAGGTGAGCTTCCCCGGGGGACGGGTTGAGGTCGTCGACGACGGGCCGCACGACACCGCGTTACGCGAGACCGACGAAGAGATCGGGCTCCAGCGCGACTACGTCGAAATCGTCGGACGGCTTGCCGACTACGAGACCCGGACGGGGTTTAGCGTGACCCCCATCGTGGGGTATGTGTCTCCGGGGTTCGATTTGAAGCTCGATCGATTCGAGGTCGCGGAAGCTTTCGAGATCCCGCTCGAGTTTGTGCTCGATCCACGTAACCATCAAAGACACAGTCGGATATGGAAAGGGGCCGAGCGCCACTACTACGCCATGGAATATGACGACTATCTGGTTTGGGGCGCCACGGCGGGCATGCTTGTGAACCTCTATCACCGCATGACTAAACAGGTGGCCTGAACGTGCTGCGCAAAATTCTCCAATACCTTCCGTTCTTTCTGCCCTTCATCGGCTATGCGGTCTACGTGATCGTGGCGCGCGCCAGCGGGCGCGACGCGTCATGGCGCGGCGCACCTTGGCTGTGGCTGACCGCGGGCGGCCTTTTCCTGACCGTCGTGGCGCTATTGGCCTTCTGGGCGTTGGAGCCGCGTACCGGGACAGAAGGTGACTATGTGCCGCCGCGTCTCGAAGACGGGCGTGTCCAACCTGGGCAAGTCGTGCCGAGCGAGGGCGAATGAAACCGGCGATTGCGATCGACCCACCGGCGTGGATGACCGCGCCTGAGACGACGTCAGTTCTCGATGCGTTGACGGCAGATGGCGCCACGGTGCGCTTTGTCGGCGGCTGTGTTCGCGATGCGTTGCTGGACCGACCGGTCAAGGATGTCGACCTTGCAACCTCGGACGGACCGGAACGCACCGTTGAATTGCTTGAGGCGCACGGCATCAAAGCGATCCCGACCGGTATCGATCACGGCACCATCACAGCGGTCACGGATCGGCACTTCGAAATCACGACCTTGCGGAAAGATGTGGAAACCGACGGCCGCCGCGCGGTGGTCGAATACACCGACGACTGGGCGGCCGATGCCGCGCGGCGCGATTTTACGATCAACGCGCTGTACGCCGATCCGGACGGCACGGTCTACGATCCGGTCGAGGGACTATCGGACCTCAAAGCGGGCCGGCTTCGGTTCGTCGGCGAACCGGCACAGCGGATCGAAGAGGACTCGCTCCGGATTCTGCGTTTCTTTCGGTTCTTCGCCTATTACGGTCGAACCCAACCCGACACGGCGTCCCTCGCGGCGTGCGAGGAGATGGCCGACCGCGTGGTGTCGTTGTCGGCCGAACGCGTTGCCCACGAAATGCTGCGCCTGTTGGCGGCACCCGATCCGCTCGGGGCACTCTCCATGATGGGCGCAGCGGGGGTGTTGCAACGGGTTTTGCCCGAAGCAACCCGTCTCGAGCCGCTACACATGTTGCGCGAGCTCGAGTCATCGGCAGAGCTCGACCCGGATGCGTTGCTGCGCATGGCCGCGATGGTGTCGGAGGACGACAAAGCGGGCGAGGTCGCTGCCACAACGATCGCCGATCGGTTGCGGCTTTCCAATGCCGACCGGCGTCGCCTTTCAAGGCTTCTCGCGCCGCCGGTGATGATCAAACCCGAGATGAGCGACCATGAAATGCGCGTGGCCCTTTATGGTTTGGGTCCCTCGACGTTTGCCGATCTGATCTGGCTCACGTGGGCGCGCCTCGGTGTTGCGGTCAGCTTCATGCCGCATATCCAATTGGCGGCGACTTGGGACATTCCCTCATTTCCATTAAGCGGCGACGATGTCAAAGAGCTGGGCATCAGCGAAGGTCCCGAAATCGGGGATCTGTTGGCGGAAGTCGAAACGTGGTGGATCGCCGGTGATTTTTCCGCCGATCGCCTCGCGTGCCTCCGAAAGCTTCGCGATTTGGAGCGGCAAGCGGCCGGCACGTCGCCGCCCGACTAGTCGGCGACTTTGACCAGGCGGCCCTTGGCGGTGCGCCGGGGGACACCGTCGCGAAACGCCGTAAACTCAAGTTCCATCCCGGTTGGCTTGAGCGTCCGGTCGTAGACTTGCAGGTCGAAGCCGCCGTCGTTCCGAATCACCATCGAGTGGACCGTCAGTGTTTGTTTGGCTAGGCGGGCCCATGCGAAGCGTTCGTCGACCAGAGGATCGTTCGAGCCCACGGCCCGCCAGACGTTCGGTTTGTCGGTGGGCTCGAAGCGGAGTTCGGTGCTGCGCCGCTCGGGGGTCGGATCGTTGGGGTTGCCGCGCTGCCGCAAGACCGTCGTCCACAGCACCGAGAACCCGTTTCCGCTAGGCCGAATTTCGACATCCATGTCGCGGGCCGTCAGGCGAAAATTGACGCTGACGTTGCTTTCCGAAATCGCGCTCCCCGACCACTTGCCGTAGAAAGCACCGATCTTCACAGTCGACTGGGCCCACGATGACGTCGCGAGAAGGACGACAACGGCGGCTGTGGCGCAAAGCGTGATCAAACGTGACATCTGAATCTCCCGAGCAATCTTCACAAGCTTAGCGAATGCATCCCCATGGGGCCATTGCCCTAGCACCATGGTGCCGCTTCTCCAGTCGCACGCTCAACACGCTCCAACCGTCCTTGGACGACGCGAACGAGCTCGTCGTTGTCGAAACGTGTGAAGTGGAGGTCCATGCCGCCACGGCTAAGCCGTCGTTCGTAGATCTGCAACTCGGCGTCACCGTTTTCTTTCGTCGCGCGGTTGAAAACCCGCAAGGTGCCGTCCCTGAGTTTGGCGCGGGCGCTCCCTTCTGTGGCGGAGCCGTCTGCAGAGAAGACAGCTTTCCATGAGCCGGCGGTGGCCGTGGGCGCGAAGATCATCATGGCGAAGGTCTGCCGGTCGGGGCGACTGATCTTGATGCGGGTCGTCGACCAGCAAAGCTGAAAGCCGGTCGGGTGGTCTCGGACGATTACTTCCAACCCTCGCACCTGGCGCTCGGTGTCCTGGCCCACCTCGGTCTCGGCGATTCCCTGGCCGACCCATCGGCCAAAAAAGTCGTCGATCGCTTCGCCCGAGGCGAAGGCTGGCGGGATGCCGGCGAAGAGTCCGACGAGCAATGCGAGAGCCAATTTCATGGCGGTTCCTGCGGATCTGGATGCGCCAATCCTAAGGCCATTTTACCTCGGGGGGCAGGGACATCAGGATAGCCTCGACATTGCCGCCGGTCTTGAGACCGAACTGGGTACCCCGGTCATACACGAGGTTGAACTCGACATACCGACCGCGGCGCACCAGTTGGTGTTCCCGTTGTTCGACCGCCCATGATTTGTCGAAATGACGCCGAACGATCGTGGGATAGACTTGTTCGAATGCTTCGCCGACGGCTCGCGTAAACGCAAAGTCGTTGTCCCAATTTCCCGAGTCGACGTAGTCATAGAAAATGCCGCCTACGCCTCGCGGTTCGTCGCGGTGTTTGACGAAGAAGTATTCATCGCACCACTTCTTGAACTTGTCGTAATAGTCCGGATCGAATCGATCGCACGCGTCGCGAAGTGCGGCATGGAATGTTTCGGTGTCCTGATCGTCCGGAAACATCGGGGTTAGATCCGCCCCGCCGCCGAACCACGCTTTGCTGGTGGTGATGAAGCGCGTGTTCATGTGAACCGCCGGGACCAACGGCGAGCACATGTGGGCAACGAGCGAGATGCCGCTCGCCCAGAACTGCCCATCTTCGGCGGCGCCCGGAATGTTCTTGCGAAACTCTTCGGAGAAGGTGCCGTGGACGGTGGAAATGTTTACGCCGACTTTTTCGAAGACGCGACCGTGCATGATCGACATCGTCCCGCCGCCACCGCCGGGCCGCTCCCAGGTCTTGCGCTCGAAACGTCCGGCGGCTTGATCCTTATTTTGGCCGGCGTGGTCGTCTTCGATCTGCTCGAATACGGTACATATGCGATCGCGCAACGTTTCGAACCATGCGGCGGCGGTCTTACGTCTTGAATCCAAGTCGTCGGTCATCCCTATTCCTTTAAGCGGGGCCAGAAGGTAAGCCGCCAGTCTGCCTGAGGGCTTCGCCCACGACCATCGCGGCGGCGACCGCCACGTTGAGTGAACGCAAGCCTGCCGCCATGGGGATGCGCACGCTGTGATCCGCGGCCGCGTGCACGGCAGCTCGGTACGCCGGCACTCTCGCTCCCGAGGAGGAGGCAGTCATCGGCGCGATACGAAAACGCGTGATACGGCGTGTCGGCTTTGGTGGTGAGGAGGACCAACCGGCCCTGCGCGCGCGACCCGCCGAAGCGTGCCCAAGAATCGTGATAGGTCACTCGGGCAAATTCGGCGTAATCCATCGCCGCGCGCTTGAGGCCGCGATCGCCCAGCGGGAAGCCGGCCGGTCCGATGACGTCCACCGGTATGTCCAGGCACGCGCCGAGGCGCAGGATTGTGCCTAAGTTCTGTGGGATGTCGGGTTGGTAGAGGGCGAGTCGCATTGGGCTTTCTTTTCGGGCCCCGAGGACCGCTATCGCGAGGAGCGCTATATGTTACGTTGGGGCAACAATCCCCCCATACGCTGATTGTGGACATTATTTCGAATTGATGGAATAAAGGCGCGCGCAAATCCTTGGTTTTGACGAGGTTGGTAGATGGCGACCACAGCCCCTGACACGGGCGAAGGGGGAACCCGCCGCGACTTTATTTTCGTTGCCGCAACATCGGCAGCGGCAGTAGGCGCGGGATTAGCGGTATGGCCCTTCGTAAACTCAATGAATCCCTCGAAAGACGTATTGGCGGAGGCGACTCTAGAGGTCGACTTGTCGCCGATCGAAGAGGGCCAGCGGATCACGGTCCTCTGGCGGAAAAAACCGGTCTTCATCGACCATCGGGCGCCTGACAAGATCGCCGAAGCGCAGAATACTGCGCTGAGCGACCTCAAGGACCCGCAAGCAGACGCCGACCGGGTGCAACGCCCCGAATGGTTGGTCATGGTAGGGATTTGTACCCATTTGGGTTGTATCCCTCAGGGCCAGCGGGTCGGCGAACGTCTTGGCGATTTCGGCGGGTGGTTCTGCCCCTGCCATGGGTCGCACTACGATACGTCCGGACGCATTCGCAAAGGCCCGGCACCGACGAACCTTGAGGTGCCGCCTTATTCGTTCGTCAATGACACCACAATCCAGCTTGGTTAGGGGACGGTAGATGGCCGGAGGACCTGCACGCGAATACAACAACCGCCTGATTCGTTGGGTCGAGTATCGGTTGCCCATTTTCAGCGCTGTCGAAGCGACCATCGGTCGCGACATGCCGACGCCGAAGAACCTCAATTACTGGTGGTCTCTCGGGTCGGTCTTGTTTCTAGCGCTGATCATTCAAATCGCCACCGGCATTTTCCTTGCCATGCACTACGTCCCCAACGGGGCGATGGCGTTCGACTCGGTCGAACAGATCATGCGCAACGTAAATTACGGCTGGTTGCTTCGGTACGTTCACTCGAACAGCGCGTCGCTCTTCTTTGCGGCCGTCTACATCCACATCCTTCGTGGCATGTACTACGGTTCTTACAAGGCGCCACGCGAACTGTTGTGGATTATCGGGGTCGTGATCCTGGTTCTTATGATGGCCACGGCGTTCATGGGTTACGTCCTGCCTTGGGGCCAAATGAGCTTCTGGGCCGCGACGGTGATCACCAATCTGTTCTCAGCCATTCCGTGGGTCGGTGAAAGCCTGACGACATGGTTGTGGGGCGGTTTTGCGGTCGATAGCCCGACGCTGCAGCGCTTCTTCAGCCTGCACTACCTGTTGCCGTTCGTGATCCTCGGCGTCTCGCTGATGCACGTGTGGGCGCTTCACGTCCACGGTTCGTCGAACCCGGTCGGGATTTCGGCGCGCAGCAAGCAAGACACCATTCCCTATCACCCGTACTACACCTCGAAGTACATGTCGGTGATCGGGATCGCGCTAATCATTCTGGCGTTTCTGGTGTTCTACGAGCCCAACTTCCTGGCGCATGCCGATCAGTTCAAGCCGGCCGATCCATTGCAGACGCCGCCGAATATCGTGCCGGAATGGTACTTCCTGCCGTTCTACGCGATCTTGCGCTCGATCCCGGACAAACTGGGGGGCGTGATCATGTTCGGTGGCTCGATCGCCATCCTGTTCTTGATCCCGTGGCTGGATACTTCGCGGGTACGATCGGCCCGGTTCCGGCCGACCTATCGCTACTTCTTCTGGATCTTCGTACTCAACGTGATCCTGTTGGGTTGGGTGGGCGCGCAGCCGCCGGAAGGGGCCGCGCTGGTCATCGGTCGTTTGGCGACGGCTTACTATTTCGCCCACTTCCTGATCGTTCTGCCCTTCGTCGGGTGGTTTGAGCGGCCTAGGCCGCTACCAGAAAGTATCAGCAAACCGGTACTCAAGAGCGGGACACCCGCGGCGGAGGCGGCAGAATGACCAAGTTCACAAACGTTCTCTCAGCTGCCGCGGTATCGCTCGCTTTGGCAACAGGGCTTGGCGGTACCGCACAGGCCGCCGGTGGCGGACCCCAGCCGCCGATGCACGAGTGGTCGTTTAACGGCCTCTTCGGTACCTTTGATCGGTCGGCCTTGCAGCGCGGTTACCGTGTCTACAAGGAGGTGTGCGCTGCATGCCACGGGCTGAAGTACATCGCGTTCCGAAATCTCGTCGACATCGGCTTTACCGAGGCGGAAGCCAAGGCGTTGGCCGAGGAGTTCGAGGTGGCCGGCGATCCGGACGAGTTCGGCGATCCGACAACGCGGACCGCAAAGCTGTCCGATACGTTCCCTGATCCGTTCCCCAATCCCCAGGCCGCGCGTGCAGCGAACGGTGGCGCCCTGCCACCCGACCTGACGCTGATGACCAAGGCCCGTGAATACGGCCCCGACTATCTCCGCGGTCTGCTGATTGGTTACACGGACGCACCGGCCGATTTCGAGTTGGCGCCGGGTATGAACTACAACGCGTACTTCTCCGGCCACCAGATCGCGATGGCACCGCCGCTCAGCGACGATCTCGTCGAATACGGAGACGGGACTGAAGCGACCGTCGAGCAAATGGCCGAGGACGTCACGACGTTCCTACATTGGGCCGCCAATCCGGAACTGGAGCGGCGCCATCAATTGGGTTTCCAGGTCATGATCTTCTTGATCCTGCTGACCGGCCTATTCTGGGTTGTGAAGCAGCGGGTTTGGCGAAAGCTCGACCACTAAACGGTTCCCATGGAATCGAAAGAGGCCGCTCGAATGCGGCCTCTTTTTTTTGCGATCTCGGCATGCTGCGGGCGATGATCTACACTCGCCCCCCCTTTTTGCGAGCAGGGCGAGTGCATGACTGAGACACATCCAAAACCCGTGATCGGCGTTCTCGGCGGTTCGGGCCTTTACGAGATTGCCGGCCTGACCGACACCCAATGGATTGAGGTCGCCTCGCCCTGGGGAACGCCGTCCGATGCGCTCTACACCGGTTCGCTCAATGGCGTTCAGGTTGTTTTCCTGCCGCGCCACGGTCGCGGGCACCGCTACGCGCCGTCAGATATCAACTACCGCGCCAATATCGATATTCTCAAGCGGGCAGGGGTTACGGACGTTATCTCGCTGTCGGCGGTTGGCTCGTTCCGCGAAGCTTTTGATCCCGGCACCTTCGTGATCGTCGACCAGTTCATTGACCGAACCTTTGCGCGCGAGAAAAGCTTCTTCGGGGCCGGCCTCGTCGCCCATGTCACGATGGCGGATCCGGTTTGTCCGCGGCTTGGCGACGCGCTGTTCGGTGCTGCGACCAGCCTCGGCCTCAAGGTCGTGCGCAATGGCACTTACCTGTGCATGGAGGGGCCGCAGTTCTCGACCCGCGCGGAATCGGAACTCTATCGAACTTGGAACTGCGACGTCATCGGCATGACCAACATGCCGGAGGCCAAACTCGCCCGCGAAGCCGAGCTGTGCTACGCGACCGTGGCGATGGTCACCGATTTCGATTGTTGGCACCCCCACCACGATGATGTGGAGGTGGCTGATATCCTGAAGGTGTTGACGCAAAATGCCGACAACGCACGATCGCTCGTTAAGGATGTCGTGCCGGCCGTTGCCGGCGCGCGCCCGGACGCCTGTCCGCACGGGTGCGACCGGTCGTTGGATACCGCATTGATCACCGCGCCCGAGGCGCGGTCGCCGGAACGATTGGCAAAACTTGATGCTGTGGCCGGTCGCGTATTCGGGGAGGGGTAAGCGATGCCGATCAAATCACGTATTCGGACCATCCCGGATTATCCCAAGCCCGGCATCATGTTTCGGGACATCACCACGCTCCTCCAGGATCCGGTTGGGTTCCGTCTGACGATCGAACGATTGGTTGAACCGTTTGCCGGGCAGCGGATCGACAAAGTCGCGGCGATCGAAGCGCGCGGCTTTATCGTCGGTGGTGCCGTGGCCGAAAAGCTGGAAGCGGGCTTCGTCCCTGTCCGAAAAAGGGAAAGCTGCCGAACACCACCGTGGGCCGCGACTACCAGCTTGAATACGGCACCGATCGGGTTGAGGTGCATGACGATGCGATCTTAGAAGGCGAGAAAGTGCTCTTGGTCGACGATTTGATCGCCACCGGCGGCACCGCGATGGCCTCGATCGAGTTGGTCGAGGAAATCGGCGGCGATATCGTGGCCTGCGCTTTTATCGTGGACCTGCCCGATCTCGGCGGCGCACAACGCATTCGGGATAAGGGCCACGCGCTTCATGCGTTATGTGAATTTGAGGGCGATTGATCGGTTGGAGCCGGGCTGGCGATGAATGTAGACGGCAAACCTTATCGCTCGATCTGGCTGGCCGACGACGGCCGGACCGTTGAGATCATCGATCAAACTCGACTACCGCACGACTTCGTCGTGATGCCGTTGCGGTCGATGGAAGATGCGGCGACCGCCATCTCCGATATGCACGTTCGCGGGGCACCCCTGATCGGTGCGACAGCGGCGTACGGTATGGCCCTCGCGGCCCGCGAGGACGCCAGTGATGCCAAACTGAGCGAAGCGTCCGAGCGATTGAGCAAGACGCGGCCCACGGCGGTCAACCTGCGTTGGGCGCTGGATGACATGTGCACAGCCTTGCTGGCTTTGCCGGAGAGCGACCGAATTGAGGCGGCCTATCGTCGCGCTGCGTCTATCTGCGACGCCGACGTCAACATCAACCGAGCAATCGGCCAACATGGCGCCGAACATATCGTGCGGCTTTGGCACGAAAAAAAGACGGCTCGAGCACCCAACCCGTCAACGTCCTGACCCATTGCAATGCAGGTTGGCTTGCCACGGTCGATTGGGGCACCGCGCTTTCCGCGATCTATGTTGCCCATGACGAAGGTGTGCCGGTTCATGTGTGGGTCGACGAAACGCGACCCCGAAATCAAGGTGCGGCGCTGACCGCCTGGGAGCTGCAAAAGCACGGCGTACCCTTCACCTTGATCGCCGACAACACCGGGGGTCATCTCATGCAAGCTGGCTTGGTGGATATGTGCATCACCGGCACCGATCGCACCGTGCGCAACGGCGACGTGGCCAACAAGATCGGTACCTACCTCAAGGCCCTTGCGGCCGCGGACAACGGCGTGCCGTTCTATGTCGCGTTACCGTCGCCGACCATCGACTGGGAGTTGGTATCCGGACGGGACATTCTGATCGAGCAGCGCGCGGCTGCGGAGGTGACGTCGATGACGGGCCGGGCCGCCGACGGGACCGTCCAATCCGTACGCATTGCGCCTGAGGGCACGCCAGCGGCCAATTATGCTTTCGATGTGACGCCCGCGCGGCTCGTCACCGGATTGATTACTGACCGCGGTACCTGTGCGGCAAGCGAAGCGGGTCTTCTCGGACTCTACCCGGAACGAGCTTAAGCGTCCCCTGCGCGACCCACTTAAAGGAGACAGACCGAAATGGACTCTCGCTGGAAGAAGGCCGAAGCCCGCGACTACGTCGCCCGTTATGGCGATCAAGGCATCAACGAAGATGTCGCTTTGCGTGTCTATACCACGCGTCTCTTGGGCAGCGACCCGCGGTTGGTCTTGCATGGCGGCGGCAATACCTCGGTAAAAACTTCGGTCCCCGACCAATTGGGCGATGCGGCCGATGTGTTGTGCGTCAAGGGCTCCGGCTGGGACATGGGTCACATCGAGCCCGCGGGGCTGCCGGCGGTCGGGATGGATGTTCTTCTACGACTCAGGTCGTTCGATGCCTTGAGCGACGAAGACATGGTGTCGATCCAACGATCGGCGCTGATTGATCCCGCATCGCCCAATCCCTCCGTCGAAACCTTGTTGCACGCCTTCCTGCCGCACAAATTCGTCGATCACACCCATTCCACCGCCGTGTTGGCCTTAACGGATCAACCCGACGGCGACGCTATTTGTGCCGAGGTGTACGGCGATCGCGCCGCGCTGGTGGCCTACGTCATGCCGGGATTCGGTCTGGCCAAGCTGGCTGCCGACGTTCACGCGGCAAATCCCGATGTTGAAGGGCTCATCTTGCTCAAACACGGCATTTTCAGCTTTGGCGAGACGGCAGAAGAAGCCTATAGCCGCATGATCGCCCTGGTGTCGTTGGCCGAGGACCGTATTGAGAAGGCCGGAAAGACGACGTTCAAAGCGGTGGCGCTGCCGAAGAAAACGCTGCCGGTAGAAGAGGTCGCCCCCATCCTACGTGGCGCGGTGGCCGAGTGCCTGAACGACAACGACGACATGTGGCGCCGGCAGGTCCTGGCGTTTCGTACCTCCGAGTCGATCCGTAACTTCGTCGATGGCGAAGAAGTAGCGCGCTATTCGCAGCAGGGCGTCGTCACCCCCGACCACACCATCCGAACCAAGAACTGGCCGGTGGTGATGCCGGTGCCTACTGATCCAGACGCCTTCAAAAAAGGCGCGAGCGATGCGGTGTCGGCTTTTGTCGCCGCCTACCACGATTATTTCGCGCGCCACAACGGCAAACGAGGCGGCGAAAAAACCGAGCTCGATGCCATGCCGCGGGTTGCCCTCGTCCCCGGTGTTGGGATCTTCGGGATGGGGGCCTCGGCAAAGGCTGCAGCCATCGCCGCCGATATTTCCGAGAACATGATCGATGTTGTGACCGACGCCGAAGCGATCGGACGCTTTCAACCTGTGTCCGAGGCCGATCTCTTCGATGTCGAATACTGGTCGCTCGAACAGGCCAAGCTGGGTAGAGGCGTCGAAAAACCCTTGGCCCGACAGGTCGTCGTGGTCACCGGTGGGGCCGGTGGAATTGGTGCGGCAACGGCGCGGGCTTTCGCCGCGCAAGGCGCCGAGGTCGCGATCTTGGATCGCGACGACACCGGTGCGCGTCGTACTGCGGGCGAGATCGGTGGCGCGGCGTTGGGCTTCGGCTGCGATGTCATCGACCCCGATCAAGTCTCCAAGGCGTTCGCCCAAGTTTGTATCGCGTTCGGTGGGGTCGATGTCGTTGTCTCGAATGCCGGTGCCGCGTGGCAGGGCCGGATCGGTGAGGTTAGCGATGCCGACTTGCGAGCCTCGTTCGAACTCAACTTCTTTGCCCATCAGCGGATTGCGCAAGAAGCCACGCGCATCATGCTGGCGCAAGGAACGGGCGGCTGTCTCTTGTTCAACACCTCCAAGCAAGCCATCAATCCGGGGCCCGATTTCGGCCCCTATGGCCTGCCCAAAGCCGCGACGCTGTTCTTGATGCGCCAATATGCTCTGGATTACGGCGACGCCGGTATTCGGACCGGTGCGGTCAACGCCGACCGGGTCAACACCGGGATTTTCGCCGACGGCTTGTTGGAGCAGCGCGCCCAAGCCCGCGGCCTGACCCCCGAGCAATACTTGCGCAGCGGCAATCTGCTGAACCGTGAGGTCAAAGCGGACGACGTCGCCCAAGCATTCGTCGACCTCGCCCTGGCGCGAAAATCGACCGGCGCGGTGATGACTGTCGACGGCGGCAACATCGCCGCGGCATTGCGTTAGAGTGCGGTCATGACAAACCGTATCGATGGGATCGACCACGCCGTTGTGGCGGTCACCGATCTAGCAAAGGCGAGAGAGACCTACGAGCGCCTGGGGTTCACGACGACGCCGCGCCGCCGCATGGTGGGATGGGGAACCGCCAATTTCAGCGTTATGTTCGACGATAAAGACTTCATCGAACTCCTCGGTGTTATCGATCCCGATGCCTTTCTGACACCGGGGCTAACGGACTTCCTGGCAGACGGCGAGGGGACAATGGCGGTGACCTTGCGGGCCAACGATGTTACCGCCGCACATCAGGCACTCACGGCATCGGGCGCCGACCCGACGCCCCTGGGCGAAGTCACCATCAACTGCGAGGCCGACGACGGCGCGGTGCCCCAGTCGTTTCGCTGGCTCAAGATCGGCGAGGCCGCGACCCCCGATATGTACCTGATGGTGGTTCAGCCGCTGACACCGCAAAACATGCGCTGCCCCGCATGGGTCTCGCACGCAAACGGTGCGCGGCGCATTCGCGCTATGACGGTGGTCGTCGCCGACCCCAACATCCTGCGCCCCGCTTATGAGCGGCTTTTTGATGGTGCCGCACGCAATGTCGCTGGCGGCTTTGCCATTGATACCGGACACGGCGATTTTCGTTTCGTGACGTCCGCCGCCTTAGCGGAAGCCTTTCCCCAGGAGGCCCAAGCCTTGACCCATTCGGCGCCGACGATTGCCGTAGTCACCTTGGAAACCACCGACCTCGGCGCGGCCAAAGGCTGCCTTGATCGGGCCCATGCGCCGTATCGTGTGGGTCCGGACGGACTTTGTGTCGCGCCCACGGCGACGTGCGGCGTCATTTTGGAGTTCGTTGCGGCCTAAAAGCCTAGCAGAACCGTTGGAAGGTAGGTCGCGGTCGCCGGAAACAACGCGACCACAGCGAGAACAAGCAGTTCCGCGATTACAAACGGCATGACACCGCGGTACATATTGCCATACGTGATTTCTTTCGGCGCGATCGAGCGCAAATAGAAGATTGCCGGCGCCATCACCCAGCGCCGTCCCGGTGGGGATGCCGCGCCCGGAAAACCCGATAGCGGTCACGAGCCCTGGAGCAAGTTCAAACAGGCGCGGGAACAGATCCGCCCGCAGATCGATCGCGCCGGTCCAGAAGTACTCCCATTTGACGCCGGCCAGTTGCGGCCATGCCCAGGTATAGCGGCGGTCGACGAGGTCTTGCATGCCGCGACGGCTCATCCCGAACCAACTCGCGCTATTGAACGCCGTCACGAGGCGCCCACCGGCGTCGATCATGAGGGCGAAAGTATCGCGGCGGGTGTCGACGAGGTGGTTGCCCTGGGGCAGTACGGTGCGCCGTACGTCGTCGCTCAGGGGGCCGACGCGGCGCACCCGAGCGCAAACGGCGCGTAGGTCTGTTTCAGGCGGGGCCACAGCGCTTTGCCGTAGGCGCCGGTGGCGATCACCACCGAGTCGGCCGACACCGTGCCGCGCGACGTGGTCAGTCGCCAGGCGGTACCGCTGCGCTCGAGGCGATCCACCGGCGTTTGGATAAAGATGCGAGCCCCTTCGCGAAGGGCGGCGCCGGCAAGCCCACGGGCATAGCTCAAGGGCTGCATGTTGCCCGCATTTTCGTACACCCAGGCGCCGTGGAACTTGTCCGAGCCGGTTAACGCCGTCGTCTGGTCGCGGTCGAGCAGCTGCATGGAGCGGCCCAACGACTGATAGTCGGCGTATTTCTCTTCCAAGACCGCCATCATGCTCGGTGTATGGGCCGCGTGGATACAGCCGGCCCGCACCAACTGGCAATCGATCTCGTATTTGTCGACCAGGTCGAAGATCAAATCGGCGGCGCCGGTTTGAAGGGCGATCAAGCGCTCGGCTTTGTCGGTGCCGAGGCGTTTTTTCAGATTGGCGAGCGAGAACTCGGGTCGAAAATGAAACGTTGGCGTTAGGTGGCCGCCGTTGCGGCCCGACCCGCCGGTACCGATATCGTCAGCTTCAAGGACAACCGCGTCGATACCGCGTTGAGCGAGGTGCAGCGCGGTCGAGAGACCGGTATAGCCGGCGCCGACGATAGCCACCGAAACCCGGCGGTCGCCATCAAGCGGCGCGGTCCCAGGCGCCGGTACGGCGGTTGCCGACCACATCGCCTCGGCGAGATCGCCGCTGACCATCGCGTTTAGCCGATATGTTCTTTGAAAAACGCCATCGTGCGTTCGGTCGACAGTTTGTCGCTTTCCGCGTGATACGACGGCCGTTGGTCGCAATGAAAGCCGTGCTCTGCCTCGGCGTAGCGGTACACCGGTACGTCGGGGTGGGCGGCTTTGATCTTTTCAACGGTTTCGATGGGGATACCGTGGTCCTTGTCGCCGAAGTGCAACTCGACAGGCACCTTGGGAGACTCGTCGATGAAGTCGATCACGCGTCCGCCGTAATATCCCGAGGCGCAGTCGACGCCACTGTCGCGTACTGCCGAAACCCATGCCACGGTGCCGCCCCAGCAATAGCCGACGAGGCCGACCTTGCCGTATTGTTTGACCGCGCCCGAGGCGGCGCGCAGGTCTTTGACGACGTTGTCCCAATCGATCTTCATCGCAAAGCCGCGCCCGGTCTCGACGCCATCGGCGTCGTAGCCGAGGTCTACGCCTTTTTGCAGTCGGTCGAACATCGCGGGCGCGATCGCCGCATAACCGGCTTGTGCAAACTTGTCGGCGTCCTCTCGGATATGGCTGTTCACGCCGAAGATCTCCTGGATCACGACCACCGCGCCTTTGGGGGCGCCCGCAGGCAAGGCAAGGTAGGCGTCGAGTTCGAAGCCGTCTTCGGCTTTCAGTGTGATGTCTTCACCCATGATCTTCTCCCTTTTCGACAGCCTCCGGCCGACGTCGCATGAAATTATTGGTCGTCAGGCCCATCACCACCTCGTTCTTCTGGTTCAGCACCTGGTAGCGCGTCTTCACGATACCCCGGTCTGGCTTGCTCTGCGAGGGCCGCGCCCCGATGATCTCGCCTTCGACGCGCAAAAAATCGCCGGGGCGGACCGGCCTTAGCCAGCGCAATTCATCGATGCCGGGCGACACCATGCCGCTCGACTCGTCCATGATCGAGTCGACCATCATCTTCATGAAGATGGCTGAGGTATGCCACCCACTGGCGATCAGGCCGCCCATGTCTGTCGTCGCGGCAAACGCCGGGTCTGTGTGAATGCGTTGCGGGTCGTATTTGGTTGCGAACTCGATGATCTCTTGCTCGGTGACCTCGTAGGAACCAAACGAAATTTTATGGCCGACGGTGATGTCTTCCAGATAACGCGTCATGGGATCTCACACATTGAATCGGAACAACAAGATATCGCCGTCCCGGACTAGGTAGTCGCGTCCCTCCGCCCGCATTTTGCCGGCTTCCTTGGCGCCGGCTTCGCCGCCGCAGGCGATGTAGTCGTCGTAGGCGATGGTCTCGGCCCGGATGAACCCGCGTTCGAAATCGCTATGGATGACGCCGGCGGCTTCCGGGGCCTTGGCGCCCTGGCGGACCGTCCATGCACGGGTTTCTTTGGGGCCGGAGGTGAAGAACGTGATGAGAGACAGAAGATCGTAGCCGGCGCGAATGATCCGGGCGAGACCGGTTTCCGTCAGGTCCATCTCGGTCAGGAAAGCTTGGCGTTCTGCGGGATCTTCGATTTGCGCCACCTCGGCCTCGATGGCTGCTGCAATGACGACGCAACCCGCACCTTGTGCGGCCGCCCATTCGGCGACCGCGTCGGAAGCCGCGTTACCCTGGGCCGCCGAATCCTCTTCGACATTGCACACATAAAGGACCGGCTTGGCCGTGAGGAGTTGCAGGCTCTGCCAGTCCTGCATCCGATCTTCCGGCACGCTGGCGGTGCGCGCCGGTCGACCGCCGCGCAGGGCCTCCAGCGCCAATTGCATCAGATCGAGCTGCGCCTTGGCGTCGCGGTCGCCACCCTTGGCCTTTTTCCCCAATGCGTCGGCGCGGCGTTCGAGGCTTTCGAGATCGGCGATCATCAGCTCTGTCTCGACGGTATCGGCATCGGCGATCGGGTCGATGCGCCCCTCGACGTGCGTAATGTTTTCGTCTTCGAAGCAACGCAACACGTGAACGATCGCGTCGACTTCTCGAATGTGGCCCAGGAACTGATTGCCCAATCCCTCGCCCTTGCTTGCGCCGCGTACGAGGCCGGCGATGTCGGCAAAGTCGAGGTAGGTCGGGATAATTTGGGCCGATTTGGAGAGGGCCGCGATCTTTTCGAGTCGAGAGTCGGGCACCGAAACCCGACCGACGTTGGGTTCGATGGTGCAGAACGGATAATTCGCCGCTTCGGCTTGCGCCGTGCTGGTCAACGCGTTGAAGAGCGTCGATTTACCGACGTTGGGCAGGCCAACGATGCCGCAGGTGAACCCCATAAGCGGTTATGCCGCGCCTGGTTTTGGGCCGGACTTGGCCGGCGAAAGCCGTTGCGCGACCTGATTCGAAAAACCTGGAATATCGCCGATCGCCAGAGCCGGAACGGCGTCGCTGACGGCGTCGATGACATTCGTGACCCACACCATGTCGGCAGTGGAAAAATTGCCGAGAACATGGCTCGAGACGCGGTCTCGGTCGCCAGGATGCCCGATGCCAAGACGGACGCGGACATAATTGCGGCCGATGTGGGAATCAAGGCTGCGGAGGCCGTTATGTCCGGCATTGCCGCCGCCTTGCTTGCAGCGCACCTTCCCTGCGTCGAGATCGATCTCGTCGTACAAAACGATGACATCCTCCGGTTCGAGCCGGTAATAGCGCATGGCTTGCGTCACGGCACGACCGGACTCGTTCATGTAGGTCTCGGGTTTGAGCGCAAAGGCACGTTTGCCGGATAAACGACCGTCGGCGGCCTGGCCCTGAAAGCGGCGACGCCAAGGCCCGAAGCTGTAGCGCCGGGCGATCTCGTCGACCGCCATAAAGCCGATGTTGTGACGGTTCTTGGCGTAGTCCTGGCCGGGGTTGCCCAGCCCAACCAGCAGAACCATGACAGACCGAACGGGAAGGCGCGGCGCGGTGCCTAGCCTTCGCCGCCCTCTTCTTTCTTCTCGCCTTCGCCTTCTTCGCCCTCGGCGCCTTCTTCGGCTCCTTCGCCTTCCTCGCCCTCGACGTCTTCTTCGACCTCGGCCTGAATCGTCGGCGCGGCGATCGTCGCAACGGTGAAGTCGCGATCGCTAATGACGGGCTTGGCGCCACCGGGCAGATCGATCGAGCTAATGCGGATGCTGTCGCCGATCTCTAAACCTCCGAGGTTCGCCAACAAAATCTCGGGGATGGCGCCGGCGCGACATTTCAGTTCGACGGAGTGGCGCACGATGTTGAGCACACCACCGACCTTGAGGCCTGGGCACTCTTCTTCCCCCACGAACTGAACCGGGACTTCAACGTTGATGAGCGTCGAATCGGTGACCCGCAGAAAATCGACATGCATCGGTACGTCGGTCACCGGGTGATAGTGAATATCGCGCGGAAGGAC
Source organism: Alphaproteobacteria bacterium (assembly GCA_038141965.1). Lineage (GTDB taxonomy): Bacteria > Pseudomonadota > Alphaproteobacteria > SHVP01 > SHVP01 > CALJDF01. The sequence continues at coordinate 50,087 of JAYQJC010000011.1, read as the reverse complement.
ATGTTCCTTCCCGTTTCCCCCAAGGTCGATGTCGAGCAGGCGGCTGGTAAAACCACCTTGTTCGATTTCCTGCACGAGCTTGCGACGCTCGATCGCAATAATCGTGGGATCTTTCTTGGCGCCGTAAATGACGCAGGGAACCATGCCGGCTCGGCGGGCAGCGCGGGCGGCCCCTTTTCCAGCCCGCTCTCTCACCTGCGCGGCGATCACATTTTGGTCGCTCATCGCAATTCTCCAATGTTTTCGGCGGACCGAGGTCCGCTAAAGCCCCGGCCTCCAGGGGTGCCGGCAGCGCTAAAGCGGCGCTTTCTAAACCTATTTGGGGCCGATTCCTAGTCCCAGAGGCTGGAAACCGAGGATTCATCGCTGATTCGGCGCATCGCCTCGGCCATCAACGGCGCTGTGGTGAGGCGACGGATGTTTTCGGACACCCGCATCGCCTCCGTGGCCACGATCGTGTCGGTGGTGACCAGGGTCTCAAGGGCCGAACTGGCGACCCTGGCGACGGCCCCACCGGACAAGACGCCGTGGGTTACGTAGGCCATGACCGATTCGGCACCCTGCTCCTTGAGGGCATTGGCTGCATTACAAAGGGTCCCGGCAGAATCCACGATATCGTCGATCAAGATGCACCGCCGGCCTTCGACGTCGCCGATGATGTGCATCACCTCGGACACACCTGCGCGCTCGCGCCGTTTATCCACAATGGCGAGGTCCGCGTCGAGGCGCCGCGCGACAGCACGGGTGCGGATAACACCGCCGACGTCCGGCGAAACGAACATCAAGTTGTCGTTGCCGTACCGATCCTTGATGTCCTTGGCCATAATTGGCGCCGCATAAAGGTTGTCGGTCGGAATGTCGAAGAACCCCTGAATCTGGCCGGCATGCAGATCGAGGGTAAGGACCCGGTCGGCGCCGGCTTCCGTGATGAGGTTGGCGACAAGTTTGGCCGATATCGGCGTCCGCGGTCCGGGTTTACGGTCTTGTCTGGCATATCCGAAATAGGGAAGCACAGCGGTGATCCGGCGGGCCGAGGCACGACGTACGGCGTCGATGATGACCAGCAATTCCATCAAGTTGTCATTGGCCGGGTAGGAGGTCGATTGGAAGACGAACACGTCCTCGCCACGCATGTTCTCGTGGATCTCGACAAAAACCTCCATATCGGCGAAGCGCCGAATCGAGGCCTTGGACAACGGTAGATTGAGGTAGGCGGCGACCGCCTCGGCCAATGGTCTGTTGCTGTTGCCGGCGATGATTTTCATTGCTGGCGGGTCACTGGCCGGATGCTTGGCGACATGGAAAAACCCAAGGGGCGTCAGAAGCGCGCGGACTGTAACAACGGGTGGACCAGCTGTAAATGCTGGGCCAAGCGTTAGTTGATCTCGGCAAAAACGCCGGTTTCAGGGTCGCGCATATGGAGCACACCGGTCGCGATATCGAAATAGCCACCGTGTAACGACATCCTGCCGGCGCTGACCCGGTCGGCGACAAAGGGAAAGGTCATGAGGTTCTTCAACGATTGGCCAATACCCGCAAGCTCGAGGCTCACAAGCTGCTTGTTGTGGGGGTTTGAAGAATCGATGGTCTGCCGGACGTCATCCAATATCGAAACCCAACGACCGATAAAAGAGCTGTCTTTGCGTTGGGTTAGGCTCGCCTCAATACCCCCGCAGCGGGCATGGCCCAGCACAAGGATGTGCGATACCTCGAGCCCGGTCACGGCAAACTCCAGGGCAGCAGAGGTGCCGTGGAAGTTGTCGCTGGGCGAGTAGGGCGGCACCAGATTGGCGACGTTACGGACAACGAAGATTTCGCCGGGCGCGGTGTCGAAGATCAAAGCGGGGTCCGCTCGGGAGTCGCAGCAGGCGATGATCATCACTCGCGGCGACTGGCCCAGATCCGCGAGGCGCTGATAAAGCGCATTCTGCTGGACGAAACGACCCTGACCGAAACCTCCGGTACCCCGCGACCAAGTCCTCGAATTCGTCCTCGCTTTGGGTCATCAATACCGATGTCAGCAGTTCTGCGTTTTGGGGCGGCCCCGCCGAACGGCGGTCCAAAATGACCCAACAAGAATAGCGGATTTCCCGCCAATATCCATTCTTCGAGAAGGGGCATCCGGGGGTTGTCCGAACGGCGTCCGCCCCTTAAGTCCCGCGCATTCGTCATTGTTGGCGGGCGGTGCGTTCGATTGAGTGCCGGCTCCAACAGCGCATCTTGTTTTCGGATGGGTAGCATCAAATGGGATTCTTCGACGCCGCGTTGGCGAACCTTCTGACGCCGATGATCTTGGCCTTCGGGCTCGGTTTGGGTGCGGGCATTTTGCGATCCGACCTCAGCATTCCCGAGGCGATCGGCAAGGCGATGGCGGTCTACCTGATGTTTGCAATCGGCCTTAAGGGTGGTGTCGCGGTCAACCAGCAAGGCGTAGGGGTGGATCTCGTTTTGGCGTTGATTGTTGGCGCCTTGCTGTCCTTCTTCCTTCCGTTCTTGGCGGTCGCGCTCATTCGCATCCTAAGTCCCGCTACGGACGTTGCGACGCGCGCCGCGGTGGCGGCGCATTACGGCTCGATCTCGGTGGTGACGTTCTTTACGGCGGCCGAGTTTCTACGGCTGAGCGGAGTCGTCTTCGAGGGGTTCATGGTGGCGGTCGTGGCGCTGATGGAGACGCCCGCGATCATCGCCGGTTTGTGGATCGCCCGGCGCGGCGGGGTCGGGTCGAGAGTATCGAATAGCAGCAGCTTGTATCGTGAGGTTCTTCTCAACGGCTCCGTCGTGTTGCTGCTCGGTGCGTTCGTCATCGGTTGGATCGTCGGACCGGTAGGTGAAGGCGATGTCAAAGCCTTCTTTGACGCACCCTTCAAAGGCGTTCTTACTCTATTTCTGTTGGATATGGGTCTAATTGCGGCAAGCCGAATTCGCCAAGCCTGCGGCATTCCCCCCGGGCTTGTCGTGTATGGCATCGTGATGCCGGTGCTGAGTGCAGCGATCGGCGGGGTACTCGGTGTATTGATTGGACTGAGTACCGGCGGCGTCGTTCTTCTTGCGGTGCTGAGTGCGTCGGCATCCTATATCGCGGTACCTGCCGCCATGCGGCTCGCGCTGCCACAGGCGAACCCGGGCGTGTATGTGACCCTTTCGCTGGCGGTGACCTTTCCCTTCAACGTTGTTATCGGCATTCCGCTCTATTTGTGGGTTGCCGAGACGCTGCTCTAGGAGGCCGATATGCACGAACTGTTTCGGAAAAAGCGCCTAGAAATCATCGTCGAGGGGGCCCTCGTCGAGACGGTGCTTGGGATGCTCGATCGAGAAGGGGCAACCGGGTACACTATTTCTTCGGCGTCGGCCGGTCGCGGCGATGCCGGACGTTGGCAGCGCGACGACATCACCCCGGCGCTGGGGCGCGCGACGATTCTGGTGGTCGCAAAGGAGGACGTTGCGCGGCGCTTGGCCGAGGCGGTGTACGATCTTCTCGCGGATCATGCGGCGATGATCTTGCTTAGCGATGTCGAGGTGTTCCGCGACGCCGATTATTAGAGATCTCTGAGCCGGCTCAACGGGCAGCCAGCATTTCAACCACTCCATCCGCTGCGGCGCCGGCGATAATCGGCGCGACATCGGTCCAGTAGCGCTCGAAGTCGCCCACCGCGACCACGTTGCTCTGCGACATGATTCCGACTTCGTCGCCGTTAGGCTGGAGTACTGTCCATTCGATCACGATCCGTTCCGTTTCGGCGCCGTCGCGCTGGCGTTCGATCCATCCGCTTAAAACCAGTGCGTCTGGGTCGTCGATTGCGACCACGTCAAGGCCGCGGGCGCGCAGTGCCGCCGCGGCAAAATCCTGGAGCGCTACCGAACGCCCCTCGGTCAGGCCGCCGATCGACCAGATCGAGATTCGTCCACTTGAGGTGGCGGCGACCGTCGCAGGTTCAGACGGCGGCGCCGTAGAAGGCCGGACGAACTGTTTCGCCATCTCCGTGGCCACCGTTTCTGCCAAAAGCGCCAAGGCCGCGACCTCGCCGGTGCGCCATCCCTCGATATCGACTTGGCGGTTAACGGCAAACCTCAAGACGTCTTGCCCGCGTGGGTCGGTCAACCGCCAGGTGCCGGATATCGTTGTCGCCTCACCGACGTGACCATCCGCTCGGGCGCTCCCTTTCAGGACGTATCGATGGCTTGCGTCTTGCGGTCCGGCGATGGCGGGAATATCGCGATCTCGTAGCGCGGCGGCCAGCAAGCCGGCGAACCGCTCAGCATTGGTTGGGTCTTCGAGGGACGGTGTAGCGACGATGATCCCGCCGCGGGTACCCAGCCGTGCAAAGTCGGCGGCGTTGAGGCGTTTGTCGTCAGGCTGGAACGGACGCGGTAGCGGCTGGCACCCGACCGCGACCAAAAGGATGATCGCCGCAAGGGCGGTTTCGCGTCGACCGCTACGGAACAAGGGCGATCCCCGAAATCTGGCGGCCATAATCCGGTTCGCCGCGATGCGTCGTCCGCCGGTAACTAAAGAAAGTATCGGCCAACGTGTAGGTGTCGTGTCCGGTCCAATGCACCTCGGCGAGACCAGCCCGATTCAGTCGGTGGCGCACATATCCCGGGAGATCGAATTGGGCATGGTCGGGTTTGCCGGTGGCGAAGAACGCGGCCCCCTCGGCGTCGTGATCGATCAAGGATTCTGCAAAAGCGGTCGTCACCTCGTAAGAGGCTTGGGCGATGGTCGGGCCGATCGCGGCGGTGATGCGTGATGCCGAAGCGCCAAGGCGCTCCATTTCTTCGATCACGCGATCAGCCACCCCGTGCAATGCCCCGCGCCACCCGCAATGGGCCGCGCCGATGACTTTGGCGTCGGGGTCGGCGAACAAGACGGGGGCGCAGTCGGCCGTCAAGATGCCGAGGACGACGCCGGGCGTTCTGGTGACGAGCCCATCCGCCTCGGGCGGGTCTCCGGGCCAACCGCCCCTGGCCTCGGCAACCGCGGTGCCATGAACTTGGTAGACCGTTGTCAGGTTCGGTGCGGCGAACTCGGTCAGCACCCGGGCGCGGTTTTCTTGCACATTCTCGGGCTTGTCGTCGGATCCCGCGCCGCAATTGAGCGATTGGTAGATGCCGGTGGAAACCCCGCCGCGCCGGGTGAAAAAGCCATGGGCAATGCCCGGCAACGCAGAAAGTCGTTCAGATCGAATCACGCAGGTCGAACCCAGCCGGATGGAGTTTGGCGCTGCAAAAGGCGAGAACCTTAAATAGAGTGCCCATCTCGTCGGAGTGGGTCAAACGGTGCACGGCAGCAGCGATTTCGGGTGCATCTGGCGGGGATGCGGTGGAAAGTGCGGCGGCCCGCGCATCAATCCCGAGTGCCTTGAGAAAATCGCGCTGCGGCACTGGTCCCCATGTTGCCGCGCCGACGCCCGCTGCGGCCTCCTCAAGCGCGGCAAAATCTACATGGGCGCACAAGTCGATCGTACCCGGCGCTACGAGAATCGGTTGGAATTTATGGGCGCGGACGCCTTGTACCGAATCGCCAAAACCCGAAGCGGCATGCCCGTAGTCGATCACCAACGCGGCCCCTGGCGCCTGCGCGAATCGCGCGGCTAGGTGCTCGGTGAGCGTGATGCCGGCGGGGCATATTTCCGCAATCGCATCGTCGTGTGGCTGGTGGAAACGCTGTAGCGAGGGGCGCAACGCCGGGGAAGGATCGAGGACCAGCGCGAGATCATCCCCGCTCGGCGCGAAATCGATCAGGCGCTCATGCCACTGATTGTCGTTGAACTGAAATTGATGAACCGGCAGCGCATCGAACAGCTCATTGGCGAGAACGATCATCGGTCCGGAAGGAAGCTCGGTCGCGCTGTCGTGCCATGTGGGCGCGAAGCTTCCTAGCGTAGTGCCTTGGATGTCGCGCAATCGCGGGCTGGTCTCTACCAGGTGGAGGTGGATTGCGGCATGAAAGCCCGGCACCGACTTGGTTGCGCGCAAGGCGTCGCTCATCAACGTACCGCGTCCGGGACCCAACTCAACCAGGTACACCTTGGCTGGCGCGCCCATCTGCATCCAGAGATCGGCGCACCAAGCACCGATCAGCTCGCCGAACATTTGGCTGACCTCTGGTGCGGTAACGAAGTCGCCTTCGGCACCGAACGGGTTTCGGGTCATGTAGTAGCCGTATTCAGGATGGCCGAGGGCTTCGGCCATAAAACGGGCCATCGTGAGGGGGCCCTGGGACGCGATCAACTCGCGCAGGTGCCGGCCCAACGGTGTCGTCGTCACCGCGGGTTGGGAGCCAAGCGCGCGCGGTGCGCGGCGCGCCAAACGAAAAAGCCGCCCAACAGCAGCAGGGGCACAGAGAGGACTTGTCCCATGGTGATTCCACCGACCAAAAATCCGAGATGGGCGTCCGGCTCGCGGAAGAACTCGACAAACAATCGCGCGACGGCATACCCGGCCGCAAAGACGCCGGTGATCATGCCCGGACGGTGGCGGGCCGAGGTGCCGAAGTAGACGAAACACAAGATGCCGAACAGGACGAGGCCCTCAAGACCTGCTTCGTAGAGTTGGCTGGGGTGTCGACCGATCGGGCCGCCGTTGGGAAATACCACTGCCCAGGGAACGTCGGTCGTGCGGCCAAAGAGCTCTGCGTTGATAAAGTTGGCGATGCGGCCGAAGAACAACCCAATGGGTCCCGCAAACGCGATCAGGTCGCCAACCGCGAAAAGCTCGAGGTCGCGTTTGCGGCAAAACAGAACGACTGCGCCGATCATGCCCAGCAGCCCGCCATGAAAGGACATGCCGCCCTGCCAAATGAACAGGATCTCGACGGGATGAAAGAGGTAAAACCCGGGCTGGTAGAAAAGGACATAGCCCAACCGACCGCCGAGAATGATGCCGATCGTCGCCCAGACGACAAAGTCGTCCGCGTCTTTGCGGGTCATCGCGGGATTGCCGCGTGCAATCAGCGCCAGCACGAAACGCCATCCCAGCAAAATCCCTGCGATATAAGCGATGGCGTACCACCGGATGGCGAACGGACCGATCGCTACAAGGACCGGGTCGATGGTCGGAAAGGGCAGGGCGCCGAGCATCATGCGCGCATCCTAGGGCGGAGGGGTGGCGGTCCAAGGAAAATAGGCAAACCCCAGCCGGAAACCAAGCATGACACCGTCACACTAGGGTGACCCGGCACCCTTCACCGCCACGTGAGGCAGTTCTATAGTCGGGCCAACGTTTTGGAGGAGCCCATGCAGCCCAATAATCCGATCTTTGACGACCTTGCCCGTGTCGCCAGCGGCGCGTTGAACGCCGTGGGCGGTGTGCGTGAAGAGGTGGAGGCACGCATTAAGGACCAGTTCCAGCGCTGGCTGGCCGATATGGATCTGGTAACACGTGAGGAATTCGAGGTCGTACGCGAGATGGCGCAAAATGCGCGCGAAGAGAATGAGATGCTGGCCGCGAAGGTTAAGGCCCTTGAGGCAGCGCTTAAAACGTCGCGTAAAAAGCCCACCGCAAGACCCGCCAAAGGCGACGAATAGACGCGTACCGGCGGCGCGGGATCGTACGCCAGACAAAAAAGTTGTGGATGAATGTCAGGCTGTTGATTCGCGGATCGCATGATCGCGAGTCACTAACCCCTTGTGCCGACTCGTAAATCCGTCATTTGGATCGTGCTGGAAACAACTCACAGCGCGTTGATTCAAAACGGGAATCTCCGAATCCTCGCTTGACGCGGAGTCCAGGGCTTTGGCATACATCTTGGGTTGCTGTCTGGGAGAGGCACTAGATCGTGCGATTGGGAACGCCGCCGCGCAATAAAATTGCCGAAACAAATCGACCGCCGCGCCTCATGCCGGTCCGGGTTCGGGGGAGCCGCACATGACTTTGGTAATGGCCAGTGACGTCCCGTCGGTCCGAAACCCCCTCGATATCATCGAGCAAATCGTCACCGCTAACGAATGGCCGTTCGACCGCCAAGCCGACGACGAGCTCAACGTCGGGGTCGAGGGTAGTTGGACACGCTACCACCTTTGGTTCGCCTGGCGCGAAGAACACGAGGCGCTGCAGTTCTCTTGCGCCTTCGACCTCAAGGTGCCGAAGGAAAAGATCACCGCCGTGCACACGCTGATGGCGATGATGAACGAGAAGCTTTGGCTCGGCCATTTCGACCTGTGGGCCCACGAAGGCTTGTTAATGTTCCGCCATGCGTTGGTGTTTTCGGGCGGCGCGGAGGCGACGAGCGCACAGCTCGAAGACGTTGTTGAGGCCGGTTTGCGTGAATCCGAAAGATTCTATCCCGCTATTCAGTTCGCGTTGTGGGGCGGCAAAGGCCCCAACGAAGCGATCGCAGCCGCTATGCTCGAAACCGAAGGCGAAGCCTGAGCGCAACCCCATGAACGCCGACGTTGGCCCTATTTTTCTTGTTGGTTGCGGCAAGATGGGCGACGCGCTGCTACGCGGCTGGCTCGACCGTGGCATTGCGGCCCCGTCGATCACCGTCATCGAACCAACCGAACAAAACGCGGCGGCGGCACGGGACCGCGGCGTCACCGCCCTAGCCTCGCTCAACGGACTGCCTGAGGACTATGCGCCACGCGTGGTCGTATTCGCCGTAAAACCTCAAGTCATGCCCGATGTCGTTCCGGCTTACCGGCGCTTCGTCGCACCCCAGACGATCTTCCTGTCGATCGCCGCCGGCAAGGCGGTGGCCTTTTTTGAAGCGCACCTTGGCAAAGAGGTCGCCATGGTGCGGGCCATGCCCAATACGCCAGCGGCGATCGGGCGGGGGGTCACCGTGCTCTACGCCAATGCCCAAGTTAGCGCCGGCGAACGTGCCTTGGCGCAAGATCTGATGGCCGCCGCGGGGGATGTTGCGTGGATCGACGACGAGGCGTTGATGGACGCCGTCACGGCCGTTTCAGGCAGTGGGCCTGCCTACGTGTTCTACATGATTGAATGTCTCGCGGCAGCAGGTGTCACGGCAGGGCTGCCTGCCGATCTTGCCGCGCAGTTGGCGCGTGCGACGGTCGAAGGGGCGGCCGCGCTCAGCCACCACGACGGCTCCAGTCCTGAGACGTTACGAAAGAACGTCACCAGTCCCGGCGGGACGACCGCAGCGGCGCTGGACGTTCTGATGGCTCCGGCCAATGGCTTGCAGGACGTCATGACACGCGCGGTCGAGGCCGCCGCCGATCGGTCGCGCGAACTCGCGGACTGATCCGATGTCGGATGAACCCATCCCCGAAATCTCCTTCGAACGATTTCCTCAAGCTCGATATTCGCGTCGGGACCATCGTCGCCGCCGAAGCCTTCCCCGAAGCGCGCAAGCCAGCCTACAAACTGCGCGTCGATTTCGGCAACGAGATCGGGATCAAACGATCCTCGGCCCAGATAACCGAGCACTATACGATCAGCGACTTGGTCGGCCGCCAAGTGGTGGCGGTGATCAACTTCCCGCCACGTCAAATCGGGCCGGTTCGCTCGGAGGTTTTGGTGTTGGGGTTTCCCGATGCCGACGGCAAGGTCTGTCTCGTCGGCGTCGACCCCGCGGTCCCCAACGGCGGTCGGCTGTTCTAGAGCTAAACCGGAAGACGGATCAGGGCGCGCAGCCCACCTGCGGGCGATTCCTGCAGACTAAGGTCGCCACCATGGCTGCGCGCGATATCGCGGGCGATGGTCAGACCGAGTCCGACCCCAGCCGTGTCCGGACGACGCGCGGCATCCAACCGACTGAACGCCTTGAATGCTTCGTCGCGGCGCTCCGGAGCGATGCCGGGGCCGTTATCGTCGACCGTGATTTGGATGAACGTCGGTTGGCGGACGGCATCGATTTCCACCCGGGCCGGGCCACCAGCCGCTTCGGTATAGAACACCGCGTTGTCGATGAGGTTGGTCAGGCATCGCCGCACCGCATTCGGGCGCACCGGCATGACGAGATTGTCGCCCAAGGTCAGCGCGACCTGATGGCCCTGACGGTGCGCGTTCTCGACCACTTCTTGCAGCAGTTCTGCGAGATCGGTATTCGCCGGCGCCTCGGCCTCCTGGCCACGGGCGAAGGACAAATATTCCTCGATCATCAGTTCCATGCTGCGGATGTCGGCCTCGATATTCGTGACGTCGACTTGGTTGTCGATCAGTGCCAGTTCGAGTTTGACCCGCGTTAGCGGCGTACGTAGATCGTGTGAAACGCCTGCCAGCATTTCGGTGCGCTGCTCGACGCTGCGGCGGAGGCGGTCGCGCATCGCCATAAAAGCGCGGGTGGCGAGCCGGATTTCGCTGGCGCCCGACGGGCGCACGTCGGCCACTTCGCGTCCTTTGCCCAATGCATCCGCCATGTCTGCAAGACGATGGATCGGGCGCAATTGGTTGCGTAAGAAGATGATTGCAATTCCCAGCAAGATCAGCGACGAGCCGACCATCCACAGCACGAAGATCGTGGTCGTGGTGCTGTCGAGCCGCTTGCGCGAGGTCAGTACACGCAGAACACCCTCAGGCAACTGCACCAGAATTTGGACGCGATCCCCGAAGTTTGCGGTGTCGATCGCGTAGGGACGGAACAGCCGTTCACCCAAAGCTTGGTGCAGCATTCGGTCGGGAATGTTGAATACCGGTTGATTGCGCGTCACCGAAGGTGGGAGCACTTCTTGGGGAATGACCGCGCCGTCGATATCGAGATAAGTACGAGCCATGTCGAGGACGGCGGCTTTCCCGGTGTCGTCGGCTTCGCTCAATAGTCGGATCACCAGCGCAATGTCGCCGGCAACCCCCAAGGACAGTCGGCGCGTCACGGTATCCCAGTGATTGTCGAAAAATACGATCGCCAGGATTACTTGGAGAAGGACCACAGGGGCGACGACGATCGCGATCGATCGACCCAATAGTGTTTTCGGCAGGAACCGTTTGATCACGACGAGACCGACTTAGTCCGGGCGCAGAACATAGCCCTCGCCCCAAACGGTCTGGAGATAGCGCGGCGCGCGTGGGTCGTCCTCGATCTTGCGCCGCAGTCGCGTGACCTGGACATCGACCGTGCGGTCGCTGACGCCGAGACGGTCGCACAAATCGTAGCGGGAAATGATCTGGCCTGGTTTGACGGCAAAAATCTTGAGTAAGCCGGTTTCTGCCGAGGTCAGGCGTACCGGCTTATCGCCGTCGCGCAACTCGTTGCGCTTGAGGTCGAAGTAAAACCGGCCCAACGATAGACCGGTCAGCGTCGGCAACGGCCCCCCGGCGCGACGCAAGATCGAGCCGACCCGCAACAGAAGCTCGCGCGGTTCGAACGGTTTGGCGAGATAGTCGTCGGCGCCTGATTCAAAGCCGGCAATGCGGTCTTCGGGTTCGCCCCGCGCCGTGAGCACAAGAATGGGTACGTCGGTTTTGGTGCGAAGTTGCTTGGTGAGTGTCAGGCCGTCCTCGCCCGGCATCATGATGTCGACGATCAACAGGTCGAAGTCGAAGCCTGTCATGCGCTTGCGGGCTTCCTGGGCATCCGACGCCGTGGTGACGTGGTAGCCATGTTCGATCAGGTATTTTTGCAACAATTCGCGAATGCGACGGTCGTCGTCGACAACGAGAAGGTGACGTACGGACTCCGGCTCGCTCATGTCATCGATTCTGGATCGACTTGAGAACGGTGGGCCGGTCTGCTTCGTCGATCAAGCCAAGCAGGACCTTGCGATAACCTTCGACCGCTTCAGCGCCGGCTTCTTGATAGGCCTTGGCGACCCGTGCGCGCTGTTTTTCGGAAACCCGGCGTTCCAACTCCCGGCCCTTTTCGGTCAGGTAGAGAAGACGCTGGCGGCGGTCACGTACGCCTTTTTTCTGTTCGACATAGCCTTCCTCGACTAATTGGCCCAAGACCCTGCTTAGGCTCTGCTTGGTGATTCGCAGAATGGCCAGCAGCGCTGCGACCGACATCCCGGGATCGCGATTGATGAAGTGAATCGCGCGGTGGTGGGCACGACCGAACCCATATTCCGCGAGGATCGAATCGGGCTCGCCGGTGAAGTCGCGATAGGCATAGAACATGAGCTCGATGCCTTGCCGAAGCTCTTCTTCCCTGAGAAAGAGGGGGTTGATAGACGATTTTACGTCAGCCATGTTGACATATCTGGCTCAGATTGTTACAAGATCGAAGCTACAAAGGTCATATAATTAATCGCAAGGCGGAAAGGCGATGTCTCTTATTCCATTCGACGATCGGGACGGTGTCATTTGGTTGGACGGGGCGCTTGTCCCTTGGCGTGAAGCAAAGCTGCACGTGCTCTCTCACGCGCTCCACTATGCTAGCGCGGTCTTTGAGGGCGAACGAGTCTACGAAGGCGAAATCTTCAAACTGACCGAGCATACCGAGCGGTTGCACGCTTCCGGGCAGATGCTGGGGTTTAAGATTCCTTACTCGGTGGCTGAAATCGACCAGGCCTGTCGCGATGTGGTCGACGCGCTCGGATTCAAAGACGGCTATTTGCGCCCGGTAGCGTGGCGTGGCTCCGAGATGATGGGCGTTTCCGCGCAACAAACTAGAATCCACGTCGCGATTGCGGGGTGGGAGTGGCCGTCCTATTTCGATCCGGAACAACGCCTCAAAGGCATTCGCCTCAAGACTTCGCGGTGGCGGCGCCCGGCGCCCGACACGGCACCGTGCAAGAGCAAGGCGGCAGGCCTCTACATGATCTGCACGCTGTCCAAGCACGAGGTCGAAAACGAAGGATACGACGACGCCTTGATGTACGACTGGCGCGGCAACATCGCCGAGTCGACTGGTGCCAATGTCTTCTTGGTGCAGGACGGCGTGATTCACACGCCCACGCCCGACTGCTTCCTGGACGGTATCACGCGTCGCACGGTCATCGACCTTGCCAAGAAGCGCGGCTACGAGGTGGTCGAACGCACTTTGGGTCCGGAAGAGTTGGCGAAGACGTCCGAGATATTCCTGACCGGCACCGCCGCGGAGGTCACGCCTGTCGGCTCGATCGACGATCAGTCGTTCACGGTGGGGCGATCACCCAAACATTGATGTCGGACTACGAGAACACTGTCCGAGGTCGGCCCTTGGAGGCCGCGATCGCCGCCGAATAGATCGAACGGCCGGGCTTTCGGGGCCGGCCGTTTTCTTTTCGCACCATCTTTATTTAGGGGTTTCGCCCCAGCGCGCGGTCGCCGCGGTGTCGGAGTCGCGGGCGTCGACCCAGCGGGCGCCATCGCCGGTTTCTTCCAGTTTCCAGAACGGCGCCTTGGTTTTCAGCCAATCGATCAGAAAAGCGCATGAGTCGAGGGCATCTTGCCGATGCGGCGCGGCGGTCGCGACGAAGACGATTCGTTCGCCCGGTACGAAAACGGCCATAGCGATGGATGATCAGGCTGGCTTCAAGGGCCCACCGGTTGTTGGCCTCGCGATCGATAGCGTCGAGCTGTTTTTCGGTCATTCCTGGATAGTGCTCCAGGGTCATCGCCGAAACGGACTGTCCGTCCGATAGATCGCGCATGGTGCCTATGAAGGTCGCGATCCCTCCTATACGAAAGTTGTCGCCGGTCAACGCAGCCAACTCGGCGCCGATGTCGATGTCGTCTCGTTGGACGCGAATCATGTCAACCGCCGGTCACCGGTGGAAACAAGGCGACTTCGTCGTCGTCGGACACCGGGTCGGCGTCTCGCGCGTAATCTTGATTGACCGCCACGCGCACGACCGACAAATCGGCTAACGCAGCGGCATGGCTCGTCGCTGCGGCCCCGTAGCCAGATCAAGCAAGTCACCGACGGTTTTGATATCGGTGGCAGCGAAACGGATTCTTCCGCAACGCCGATACGCTGGCGCAGCCATGAAAAATACAACAGCTTCACGGTAGGACCTCGCTAAACGGCAAAAACGGCACGACATCGCCCTGGGAGACCTCGGCTACGTCTTCGCCGAGTTCGATAAAGCCGTCGGACTCGACCAAGGAGGTCAAGATGCCGGCGCCGTCGCGTTCGAACCGCTTTGCGACGGGCAATTCACCGGAGATCTCTTCCAGACGGGCGCGAACCCATTCGCGGCGACCGACCTTCTTGCCGCAGCTAAAGGCGGCGGCAACCGGGAAGCGCCGAGGTGGGGTTGCTGTGGCGCCCGCGAGGCACTGAATAATCGGGCGCACGAAAATCATAAACGTGACCATCACCGCCACCGGGTTGCCGGGAATGCCGGCAAATGCCGTCTCGCCAATGTGCCCGAGCGCCAAAGGACGGCCCGGGCGGATCGCCAAGCGCCAGAAGTGCAGCGTGCCGTGCGCCTCCACGGCGCTCCGGATGTGGTCTTCCTCGCCGACGGACACGCCGCCGGAGGTGATCACGAGGTCGCTATCGACCGCTGACGCGTCGAGCGCATTTGCAATTGCAACCCGGTCGTCGGGCAAAACCCCAAGATCGCGCACCTGGCAGCCCATGCCGTCGAGTAAGGCCATCAACGCGAATCGATTTGAGTCGTGGATCGCTCCGGAAGGCAGTGAACGCCCAGGATTGACGACTTCGTCGCCGGTCGAAAATACCGTCACCCTCAGGGGCGTATGCACCGCTACGCTCGCTTGACCGATGGAGGCGATCAGGCCGATGTCTTGCGGTTTAAGGATCCGGCCAGCCTCCAGAATGCGGGTGTCGGCGGAAATATCCTCGCCGGCGTGGCGGCGGTTGGCGCCTTGGGCAAGACCTGCCGGGATGGTCACCGTGGCGTCGTCGGCCTCGCAATCTTCTTGCATCGCGACGGTGTCCAGGTCGCCTGGCATGACCGCCCCGGTGAAGATGCGAACCGCTTGTCCCGGTTCGACGTGCCCCGTCCAGGGATGCCCCGCGGCCGCACGTCCAACGAGCGAAAAGCGAGTTTTACCTTCGTTGGCAAGGTCGCGATGGCGAAAGGCGTAACCGTCGACCGCCGCATTGTCGTGCGGCGGGACGTTGATGGGGGCGTGGACATCTAACGCGAGGGTTCGACCCCGCGCGGCGGTTAGGGCAATGCGTTCGGCGCCCGTCACCGGGACGATCTGTCGGTCGATCAGTGCGAGCGCTTCCGCGGTGGTCATCAACTCTTGTCCAGGGACAAAGCAGTCGTTGCCGAGTTGCGCCATTTTATGCGCCCCGGTCGGACGGGGTCGCAAGCCCGCAATGGCTTAGTACGAAAGCTGCGATCGCTTCGGGATCGTCGATCGAAAGCACCGGGCAATTCACTTCCGGCCAAGCCCGATCGCTGGCCAGCGCGACGACCTGCGGGTCGGTTTTGCAGAGGTTGGGTGTCGCGTCTTCGCCGCGCACGATTTCCATCTTGTCGTGGCGGTCGCGTTTGAATCCCTCGACCAAAACCAGGTCCACTGGCGACATGCGCCGCAATAGGTCGTCGAGGTCGGCTTCGGGTTGGTCGCGGTGCTCGTGCATCAGCGCCCAACGTTTAGCCGACGAAACCATGACCTCGGTGGCGCCGGCGTTGCGGTGTTCGAACGAGTCCTTACCCGGTTTGTCGACGTCGAAGTTGTGATGTGCATGCTTGATCGTGGAGACCGTCAATCCTTGATCCACGATCAAAGGCAGCAATTGCACCATCAGAGTCGTTTTGCCGCTTCCCGAATAGCCAGCAAGGCCGAAAACCTTCATTTCTATTCCGCAATCGTTCCAGTGTTTTTCGGTCGTGTCATATGCGCCATGCCGCTGCGCAAATAGTCGTACCCGGTGTACGCCGTCAGGATGGCGGCGGCCCACAAAAATCCCGCGCCGATGGCGGCGAGCGACGGGATAACACTCCCGAGGAGGAGTAGCCCGATCGCAATCAACTGAACGCCGGTTTTCCACTTTGCTAGACGGCTGACCGGCACGTCTATTTGTTTGCCGCCGAGAAATTCCCGCAAGCCAGAGACCAGCAGTTCGCGCAGCAGGATCAACAACGCAGCGATGACGGTTAGGCCGGTAATGGCGCCCGTGGCGATCATCATGACCAGGACCGCGGCGACCAACAGTTTGTCGGCGATCGGGTCCAGGAAGCGCCCAAAGTCGGTCGTTTGATTCCAACGCCGAGCCAATAAGCCATCGAAAAAGTCCGTCACGCTGGCATAGGCGAACAACGCGAACGTCGTCCAGCCGGCCACAGGGTCCGCTAAATAAAAAGCGGCGATGATCAGCGGGATCACGACGATGCGTGACAAGGTCAAGATATTCGGAAGGTTCGGCACCGGGCTCACCGACAGAGTTGCAGGCCGCAGCATAACATGGCGCGCGGGTTCTAGGTGTCGTCGTGAAAAAAGCCGTAGATCACCTTCGCCACGTTGCCGCTGATCCCGTCGACTTTCTCGAGATCGGCAAGCCCGGCCCGTTTGACCTCGCCGGCGGACCCGAAATGATGCAGCAGAGCGCGTTTGCGCGCTGCGCCGATGCCGGGAATCTCGTCAAGAGGCGAAGTCCCGATCGCTTTGGAGCGGCGGGTCCGGTGACTTCCGATAGCGAAACGATGGGCTTCGTCGCGCAATCGCTGGAGAAAATAGAGGACCGGATCGCGCGGTTCCAATCGCTTTTCCCGCCCATCGGCAAAAAACAACCGCTCGCGTCCGGCATTGCGATCAGGCCCCTTGGCGATCCCGGCGACCGGCACGTCGCTCAATCCCAAGTCGTCGAGAACGCCTTTGGCGACATTCAATTGGCCGCGCCCGCCGTCGATCAACACCAAGCCGGGCCACAAACCGCTGGCGCGATCCTGGTCTTCTTTCAGCAAGCGTTTGAACCGTCGCGTCAGCACCTCGACCATCATCCCGTAGTCGTCGCCCGGGGCGAGAGCCTCGTTGCGGATGTTGAATTTGCGGTATTGGTTTTTCATGAAGCCTTCCGGCCCGGCGACGATCATGGCGCCGACCGCGTGGCTGCCGCTGACGTGGCTGTTGTCGTACACCTCGACCCGGTCGGGTGGCGCTTCGAGCCCGAAAGTCTCGGCAATACCCTCCAAGAGGGCGCGTTGGGTGGCGCTTTCCGCCATGCGGCGGCGCAGGGCGTCGCCGGCATTATCAAGCGCATGACGCACAAGGTCGGCCTTCTCGCCGCGTTGGGGGCGGGCGATTTTGACGTTATGACCGGCTCGCACCGACAGCGCTTCGGCCACTAGGTCGCGTTGCTCGCAGTCGTGGCTGGTCAGGATTAATTTGGGAGCGGGCCGGCTTTCGTAGAACTGTCCGAGAAACGCCGATATGATCTCCGGCACTTCCAGCGACTGTGCATGAGACGGGTAATACGCACGGCTGCCGAAGTTTTGCCCGCCGCGGAAGAAGAACACCTGCACGCAGATCTGACCGCCTTCCTGATGGAGGGCGATGACGTCCGCTTCGTCGACCGTTTGGACGTTGATCCCCTGGCGCGCTTGGATGTGGGCGAGCGATTTGATGCGATCGCGGTACATGGCCGCGGTCTCGTAGTCGCGGCTCTCCGAAGACATGGTCATCAACGCGGCGAGGCGTTGCTGAATCTCATGGCTTTTTCCGGTCAAAAAGTCGCGTGCTTGATGAACGATCTCCTCGTAGTCGTCCTTGTCGATGCGACCGACGCAGGGCGCCGCACAACGTTTGATCTGGTATTGCAAGCAAGGGCGGGTGCGGCTTTCCAATACCGAGTCGCTGCAGGAGCGCAACGGAAAGGCGCGTTGCAAAGCTGAAAGCGTGCGGTTGACCGCGCCGGCCGAGGCAAAGGGGCCGAAGTATTCGGCGTCACGGTCGCGGGCCCCCCGGTGCTTGGCGATTTGGGCCCATTCGTGGTCCCGCCGGATCATGATGTACGGAAACGACTTGTCGTCGCGCAGCAGGACGTTGAACCGTGGCTTGAGGCGTTTGATCAGGTTCGATTCGAGCAACAGAGCTTCGACCTCGGTATGGGTCGTGACGATCTCCATCGAGGCCGTCGCCGCAATCATGTTGAGAATTCGGTTGGTGTGGCCGGTCCGGTTGGCGTAGCTCCCGACCCGTCGCTTGAGATTTCGGGCCTTGCCGACATACAGAACTTCGCCACGACGATTAAGCATGCGGTAGACCCCGGGAACGCCCGGCATGGTCTTCAACGCGGCCCGGATCACTTCGCGCCCGTCGACCGGTCCCGTCTCGGGGTCGCTTGTGTCGGGTTCGGCGGGCGCTTGCGTCATCACTCCGTTATATCGCGGCGCGGCGTCCCTGGGTCAACGGCCCCGCCGCCGCCGTTGTGGCGGGCGATGGGCGGTGGGTTGGGTGCCTCGTCGATTTCTGGCGTCTCGTCCCCGGTCTTCCGCGCACCTGGGGACAACTTTGTGGGCGGAAGCACAAACGCGCTGTTATGACAGGGAAAATCCGAGCCGAGGGTACGATTGCCTAAGAAATAGGCAGTATTGCCAAGCCTTTGATATCAATAGAGTTATCAAAATTAAGCAGTTCGAATAGGCGGGATTGTAGCGATTTTATCACACCAGCAAGGGGTGTTTTCGACGCTATGTGCACAACCTCCGCGGCCAGCGCGGCGAGGGTTTGGGCTCCGCCGGGGGGCTCAGCGATCCTGGTCGGGGCGCCGACGTTCGATTTCCACCCCGACGCTCTCGGCGTCCTTCATCACTTGCACCTTTTCGACCCGGACCCGCGTCGCGACCACGCGGTTATCGGATAGGGCAAGCCCAGCGATCTGTTCGGCCAGGGTCTCCACGAGGTTGATGTGACCCGCGCCGATCAAGGCCCGGACCCCGTCGACCAGGGTCTCGTAGTCGACAACGTTCTCAAGGCGGTCGTCGATCGGCTGCCCAGTCTCCCTAACCGTCAGATCGATGTTGATGCGGACCGGTTGGCGCTGCCGTTTTTCGTGGCGGTGGACACCGATTTCGGCCTGTACCATCAGATCGCGCACAAAAACGTGGCGGACGCCGTTTTCGGCGTCGGCGAGGCGGAGCGGATGAACGGCCGAGGCGGGGGTCATTCGAGCGGCGCCGCTTTATCGGTGTTCCAGGTCAGGTGTGCGCCGCCGTCCAGGGCGATCATTTGCCCCGTCATCGCCGGCGCGCCAAGAATATAGCGAACCGCATCGCAGATTTCTTGCGGCGATGAGCCGCGGCCCAGCGGCGTAGCCGCGCATTGCCGGGCGAAGTCTTCCGAACTTTGACGGCTGCTCGGTAGCACCGGGCCGGGTCCGATGCCGTTGACCCTGATTTTCGGCGCTAGCGCGATTGCGGTCATCTGCGTCAGGCCCCACAAACCGACCTTACTGACCGAATAGGAGAGGAACTCCCCGGTGAGGTTCCATACGCGCTGGTCGATCAGGTTGATGATGTTGCCATCGGTGCCGTCGGGCAAAGCGGCGGCAAAGGTTTTTGTCAGGATGGCCGGCGCCCGAAGGTTGATATCGAGGTGGCTGTCCCATCGGTCGGTGGGAAAGTCGGTGATCGAATCGCGCTCGAAGGCAGATGCGTTATTGATCAATGCGGTAACCGGCCCGATCGTCGTCGTCGCTTGGTCGATCAGCCTTTCGGTTGCCGAGGGGTCGGCGAGGTCGGCGTGCAGGGTCACCGCGGTCCCGCCAGCGGAGGCGATGTCGGCAACGACGGCCTCGGCCTCTTCGGCGGCTTGGTGATAGTGAACGCCAACCGACCAGCCGTGCGTTGCGAGGTCTATGGCAAGCGCCCGGCCAATCCGTTTGCCGGCACCGGTGACCAATGCCACCCCAGGTTGGCTCATTGTGCGGCGACCCCTGAAAACCCGATGAATTGCGACCAAACATACAACACGTAGGCGCCCATAAAGACCGTTCCCACGATTCGACCGAAGCGCAGGTGCCAGAAAACGAAGGGCGCAAGAAGGACGACGGCCCCTGACATAAGCAGGAAGTCGAAATGCAATATGCGTTCCGGCACCGGAATCGGCGTGACCAGCGCCGTCACACCACCGACGCCGAGGAGGTTGAAGAGATTGCTCCCCAGGACGTTGCCGATCGCGACATCGCCGTGTTTCCGGATCAACGCGACAAACGACGTCACCAGTTCGGGGAGTGACGTCCCGAACGCAACCAGTGTTAGGCCGATAACCGCTTCCGAGATACCGATGTCGCGCGCAATGTTGACGGCCCCCTCGACGAGCATCGTCGATCCGGCGAACAGGGCGATCAGACCGCCGATGATGGAGGCGCCAATTAGCAGCTTTTTTTGCGGTCCGGCTTCGAACTCTTCGAGCTCTTTGGCATAAAGACGCGCCGCGGCGGCATCGCGGCGTGCGAAATGATAGGCCGCGCCAAGGTAGGCCACCAACAGGGCGACCATGATCGCGCCTTCCCACCACCCGATGATTTGGTTCCACCCCAGGATGGTGACCAGGACGCCTGCCGCAAACAGCAGCGCGAGGTCGCGCCCGGCGGCTTTGCCGCCGGTTCCTAAGGGGGCGATGATCGCCGGTAAGCCGAGCACCAAGAGGATATTTGCGAGGTTGCTGCCGACGATGTTGCCGATGGCGAGCTCCGGCACCCCACGAAGCGCTGCGCCGACGCTCACGATCAATTCGGGCGAGGATGTACCAAATGCGACGACGGTGAGGGCGATGACTAGCGTCGAAATGCCAAGGCGATGCGCCAGCGCAACGGACCCGCGGACGAGAAAGTCCCCACCGAAAAAGAGCAGGAGAAGGCCACCCGCAACGAGCAAAAAATCCATAGATCGGGCGTCCGACAGATAGGCGCCACTGGGGCGCATGGGCAAGCCGTGTAGCTATTAGCAGCTACGGCGCTGTCCCTCAATCTGGGGACGAAGGTGCGGTCCTTTCAAGGACCAGGGCGCAGCGAACCGATCGGTTAACGACCATTGCGGGCACTCGTCAGCCCGGCGCAACGTCAGGCACGGGCCGGGCCGCAAAAAAAGGCGAGGAAGAGCGGTCCGACGGCAAGTCCGGCGAGCATCACGCCGACGAAAACGACCGTTTCGGTATGGCCGTAAGCAAGTGCCGACAACGCTGGGCCAGGGCACAGCCCAACCAAACCCCAACCGACGCCGAAAACCGCTGCGCCGCCAATCAATTTGCGGTCAAGGTCCTGGCGGGTCGGTATCTCGAAGCGGGAGGCGAGAACCGGTTTCGGTTGCCGCAAGATGACCCGAAACGCGACGATGGTCACCGCGACGGCGCTGCCCATCACGAGGATAAGGCTGGGATCCCAGTCGCCGGCGACATCTAGGAATGCTTTGACTTTAAGCGGATTGACCATTTCGGAAATGGCGAGCCCCAACCCGAAGATTGTGCCGGCACCCAGCGCGACAATATTGCGAATCACGATCAGACCCCGATGAGATGGCGAGAAACGAACACCGTCAGGCCGCCGACAGCTACAAAGGTGACGGTAGCGACGATCGAGCGTGGCGACAGGCGCGCGAGGCCGCACACACCGTGTCCCGACGTGCACCCCGCGCCAATGCGGGTGCCGATGCCGACCAACAACCCGCCGATCACAAGAACCGGCCAGCCGACGTCAAATGCCACGACCGGGCCACCGGTCAGGGCCAACCATCCGCCGGCGCCACCGATCAGGCCGACAATGAACAAGATGCGCCAGGCACCGTCGTCCTGCCGCGGCGGTACCAAGCCCGCGATAATCCCGCTAATGCCTGCCAATCGTCCGTTCATTGCCAGCAAAATGGCAGCCGAAAGCCCGATTAGCGCACCGCCGATGAGTGCCGAAATCGGCGTGAAGTTTTCCATTGGTCGTTCCCCGCTTTCGTCGCCTGCATTCACTAGGTGGGTTGGCCGACATATAATACAATTACATAAAGTGAAAATATTTAAAGTACAAAAAAAATGTTGTTTTATTAGTTTGTCGTTATAAGGGCCGAGCCTTCATTCTGATCCCCGAGGTTCCATGCTCGAAAAACCCGCCGATACCGCCGTTCCCCTTCACGACCTTCTTGCCAACCGGTGGAGCCCTCGGGCATTCACCGACCGCCCGGTTGAACCGGAGAAACTTTTGGCCGTGATGGAAGCGGGACGTTGGGCCGCGTCGAGCAACAACGGGCAGCCCTGGGCGTTCATCGTGGCGAACAAAGGCAACCCGACCGCCTTTAAGGCCATGCTGGACTGCCTGATGGACGGCAATCAAAGTTGGGCGGTGTTGGCGCCCGTGCTCATTCTGACCTTTGTCGAACCGATATGGCCGGGCCAGGATCGTGCCAACGTCACTGCGATGCATGATGTCGGAATGGCCACCGCGATGATGTCGGTCCAGGCCGAAGCGCTCGGCCTGCGTACCCACCACATGGGCGGTATCCACCGCGACAAGATTCGCGACGTCTACGCCGTCCCGCCGACGTTCGAGCCCGTCAGCGCGATCGCGGTCGGCTATCAGGGCGCCGAGGCGCTTTTGCCCGAGGAGAAAGACCGCGCGCGCGAGGCCAACCCGCGGACGCGAAAACCGCTGGAAGAAATCGTTTTTGCCGACAAGTTCGGCACGCCCGCAAATTTGCGATAGGCGCTGGGTTCGGGGGGCTAGTTGGGCTCCAGAATGTATTCGGACACCCGCCCGACCTCGCGAAACCCTATTCTGCGATAGACCCCCTGACCCATTGAGGAGGCTTGCAGGACCCCGGTGGCCAAGCCGCGCTTGCGGCCTTCGCGCATCACGTGCCGGGTCAACGCGGTACCGACGCCGTGCCGACGTACGGTTTTTCGTGTCGCCAAGTTCTGCAGTGTCGCCACGCCGCATTCGGTGACGAGTGTCGCCATACCAACTGCGGTGCCGTCGATGCGGGCGAGGTACATTTCATGTGATCGCGCGGCGTCTCGGCCGATTGCGCGATGCATCGCGAAGACCGGCTCTTCGGCAAACGTGGGGAAATCGAAACCTTCGATGCCGATGGATGTCCACTCGCGCAAGCCTGCGTCGTCCTGAACCGTTTCGATTTGAATATGAGACGGCGGCTGTTCGTCAATCTCGAAACCGGCCAGATCGACCGCCATCGCCAAGGCATCGTCCGCATACGTAAACCCACCATCCTCTAGCCTCAGCCCGAGGTTGTCCGGTGTGCTGTCCGGCCCGACCCGCCAAATCACCGGCATCCCGCGATGCTGGGCTTGCGTAACGATGGTTGAAATGCGTCGTCTGGTTTCCAGGCGCGAAAATCGTGCGCCGTAGACCTGATTGAAAAAGACATGCGTGATCGGGGCCTCGGTCCACGTGATGTCGTGCTCGGCGTGGACTGTGATCCCCGGCCAAGCCGCCCAGGATCGAAAGTGGGCCCAGCAAGCCTCGCAGACGATCTTCGCAAGGTCGGCTGCGTCAGTGGTTGGCGGGACAACGATACCCTCCGATGCGGCCATCGCTGCCCTAGATCCAGGTCGTCTTGTTGGTCTTGCCCCGTCGGACACGGGTTCCCGGCCGTCCGGCCGACGAACGAGCGCCGCTCTTCAAGGCGCGCTGGCGCTCGCGCACATCTTTGGCGGATTCGCCGGGTAGGCCCAACTCGGCGCTTTCGAGCCGGCTGATTTCGTCGCGAAGCCGCGCAGCATCCTCGAACTCGAGGTTCGAGGCGTATTCCAACATCTTCTTTTCGAGGTCTTCGACATGGGCGCGCAAGTTGTGGCCGACCAAGTGGTCGAACCCGTCGCCCTTTTCCGACAGCCCCGGGGTCATGTAGTCCTTTTCGTACACGCTCTGCAGCACGTCTGAGATGTTCTTGCTAACGCTTTCGGGCGTGATGCCGTGTTCTTCATTGTAGGCGCTTTGCTTGGTGCGCCGCCGTTCGGTCTCCTTGAGCGCGTAGTCCAGGCTGTCGGTCATCTTGTCGGCATAAAGGATGACTCGACCCTCGACGTTCCGGGCGGCGCGACCGATGGTTTGCACCAACGAGGTTCGCGATCGCAGGAAGCCTTCCTTATCGGCATCCAGGATCGCAACCAGGGCGCATTCCGGGATATCGAGACCCTCGCGCAGAAGGTTGATCCCGACCAGAATGTCGAACGCCCCAAGCCGCAGGTCGCGCAGAATTTCAATGCGCTCCAGGGTGTCGATATCCGAATGCAGATAGCGCACCTTGAGCCCGGCCTCATGCATGAACTCGGTCAGGTCTTCGGCCATACGCTTGGTCAAGGTGGTGATCAGGACGCGGAAGCCCTTGTTCACGGTTTCGCGGCACTCGTGAAGCAGGTCGTCGACTTGATTCTCGACCGGTCGAACCAGGCAGACCGGGTCGATCAACCCTGTCGGGCGGATGACCTGATCGACGACGACCCCGGCCGAACGTTCCATTTCGAACGATCCCGGCGTCGCGGAGACGTAGATCGTCTGGGGCCGCATCGTGTCGAATTCTTCGAATTTGAGCGGGCGGTTGTCGACGCAAGAGGGCAGTCGAAAGCCGAATTCCGAGAGCGTTGATTTACGCCGGAAATCGCCCTTGAACATACCGCCGACCTGCGGCACGGACACATGAGACTCGTCGACGATCAACAATGCGTTGTCGGGCAGGTATTCGAACAGGGTGGGCGGCGGCTCCCCCGGTTTCCGCCCGGTGAGATAGCGGGAATAGTTTTCGATACCGGCGCAACTGCCGGTCGCCTCCATCATTTCGATGTCGAACTGGGTGCGTTGCTCCAGGCGCTGCGCTTCCAGCAATTTGTTCGCCTTGCGGAACTCGTCCAAGCGCACCACCAAGTCTTTTTTGATCTGTTTGATCGCTTGGGCGATCGTCGGTCTTGGCGTTACATAATGCGAATTGGCATAGACGCGGACCGCCTTCAATTTTTCCGTTTTCTCTCCGGTCAACGGGTCGAATTCAACGATCGACTCGATTTCGTCGCCAAACAACGAAAGCCGCCAGGCGCGGTCTTCGTAATGCGCCGGGAACAGTTCGACGGTGTCGCCACGTACCCGGAAAGTGCCTCGGACGAAGGCTTGGTCATTGCGCTTGTACTGCAGTTCGACAAGGCCCTTGAGCAGATCTTTGAGCGGAAAGGTCTGCCCGGTCGCAAGCGGAATGGTCATGTCGAGATAGGTTTCGGGCGAGCCCATGCCGTAGATGCAGGACACGCTGGCCACGATGATGACGTCGTCCCGCTCGAACAACGAGCGGGTCGCCCCGTGACGCATCCGGTCGATCTGTTCGTTGATCGAGGAGTCTTTCTCGATATAGGTGTCGGTGCGCGGGACGTAGGCTTCGGGTTGGTAGTAGTCGTAGTAGGAAACGAAGTACTCGACCGCATTGTTGGGGAACAACTCGCGCATCTCGCCATACAGCTGCGCGGCCAGCGTCTTGTTGGGGGCAAGGATCAGTGCGGGGCGCTGACTCTTTGCAATGACATGCGCCATCGTGAACGTCTTGCCCGACCCGGTAACACCCAGCAGGACTTGGTCTTGTTCGTTTTCGGCGATGCCGGCCAACAGCATTTCGATGGCTTGGGGCTGATCCCCGGCCGGTTCGAAATCCGACACGAGGTCGAACGGAATCCCGCCCTCGCCCTTTTCGAAGGGCAGCGCATAGGCCGCCATGCCCTCAACCGGATCGTGTTCAACTGCCATGGGTCTTTTATATGTCGCGCAGGCCGCCGGTTGCTAGGTCTCCGCGACTGCCTCCTGACAGGACGGTGTCAGTAAGCCACGCAGAATTGCGGCGGATCAACGTCTCATCCCCATGCGATCTGTCAGGATGTCGCCATATGGCGGATGGTCCCGGCAAAGCCTTTACCCTGCTCGACGCGTATGCACCGGTCGAAGTGGCGCGACGCGTGGAAAGTGCGGGCGTTGCCAAAGCGGCCTTGGGAATCGTCCCGACCATGGCGCTTGGTGCCCTGGCTGGCGCCTTCATTGCGTTCGGGTCGCTTTTCTTTCTGGTCGCCATCACCCAATCCGGTCTCGGATATGGCATCGAACGCCTAATCGGCGGAGTGTGTTTTTCACTTGGTCTGGTCCTGGTTGTCGTGGCCGGGGCCGAGCTTTTTACCGGCAACAACCTCATCGTGATTGCCTGGGCCGATCGAAAAATCTCGCTTAAACGCCTGATGCGCAACTGGGGCTTGGTTTATGTCGCCAATTTTGTTGGCGCGGTGCTGATCGCCGTCATGGTCGTGCTGTCGGGCACCTTGGATACGGCCGACGGCGCGGTCGCCGACACCGCGACCCGTATCGCAACGGCAAAGGTCGCCTTGCCGTTCACCGAAGCGTTCTTCCGGGGCGTTTTGTGCAACGCGCTGGTGTGCCTCGCAGTGTGGTTGGCCATGGCGGCTCACGCCGTGTCGGGCAAGATTCTCGCTATTCTCTTTCCTATCACGGCGTTTGTCGCGATGGGGTTCGAGCACTCGGTCGCCAATATGTTTCTGATCCCGTTAGGCATGCTGGTGTCGACCGATCCGGTCGCTGCGGGCCTGACCGTCGGTGGATTTGTCGCCAACCTCGTGCCCGTCACGCTTGGCAATATTGTCGGCGGCAGCGTCTTTGTTGCGTTGGTCTATTACGTCATTTACGTCCGCGGTGTGCGGTCGCAAGATACACCCTGACCGCCGGTTGCGCGGCATCGGTCGTGGGCGTAGTTTGCCGCCGATTTCCACCGCCCCGTTCGAGGAAGGATCTCCAAGATGGGCTTCATTGCCGATTCGCTAGGTCGTATCAAGCCGTCCCCCACCATCGCCATCAGCGACTTGGCCCGCTCGCTCAAAGCCGAGGGGCGCGACGTCATCGGGCTCTCAGCCGGTGAGCCGGACTTCGACACCCCAGATCACGGCAAGGCGGCCGCGAAGGCGGCGATCGACGCTGGTGATACGAAGTACACCGCGGTCGACGGCACCGCCGAGCTCAAGGCCGCAATCGCCGGCAAGTTCAAACGCGATAACGGCCTGACCTACGAAGCGTCGGAGATCTCCGTCGGTACCGGCGGCAAACAGGTCCTGTTCAACGCGCTCATGGCGACGGTAAACCCGGGCGACGAGGTCATCATTCCGGCGCCCTATTGGGTGAGCTATCCAGACATAGTGCTGCTAGCAGGTGGTCAACCCGTTATCGCCAAGGCGCCGGCCGCGAAGGGGTTCCGGTTGCAGCCGGAGGACCTGGAAAAGGCGATCACACCCAAAACAAAATGGTTCATTCTCAATTCGCCGAGCAACCCGTCCGGCGCGGCCTACGGCATCGACGAACTCAAGGCCCTGGGTGCAGTCCTGGAAAAGCACCCCAACGTCTGGGTGCTGAGTGACGACATATACGAACACCTCGTCTATGACGGATTCGAATTCGCGACGATCGCGCAGGCCTGTCCGCAATTGCGGGACCGTGTCCTGACGCTGAACGGTGTGTCTAAGGCCTATGCGATGACCGGGTGGCGGATCGGGTTTGCCGGCGGGCCGACCCAACTGATCAAGGCGATGGCGAAGCTTCAGTCGCAAAGCACGACGAACCCGTCGTCGATCAGCCAAGCGGCTGCCGTCGAGGCGTTGAACGGCCCCAGCGATTTTCTCAAGGACTGGGTAAAGACATTTGCCGAACGGCGTGACCTCGTCGTCGGAATGTTGAATCAGGCCAGCGGTTTGGTTTGCCCGAACCCCGTCGGCGCCTTCTACGTCTATCCGTCCTGCGAGGCGTTGATCGGCAAGTCGACCCCGGAGGGTCAAAAAATCGAAAGCGACGAGGATTTCGGCAAGGCGTTGCTCGCCACCGAAGGCGTTGCCGTCGTTCATGGCGCCGCGTTCGGTCTAGAGCCGCACTTCCGCGTGTCCTATGCGACCTC
Organism: Alphaproteobacteria bacterium; assembly: GCA_038141965.1. GTDB lineage: Bacteria > Pseudomonadota > Alphaproteobacteria > SHVP01 > SHVP01 > CALJDF01. The sequence continues at coordinate 22,422 of JAYQJC010000011.1, read as the reverse complement.
GACGGACGTGCTCAAGGATGCTTGCGAGCGCATTCAGCGGTTCTGCGCCAGCCTCAAATAGCCAACCTCAATTAGAAAGACCGACACATGAAGATTGCCATCATGGGCTCCGGCGGTGTCGGCGGCTATCTCGGCGCACGTCTAGCCGAACAGAATCACGACGTGACGTTCGTTGCACGTGGTGCCCATCTTGCCGCGATGAAGGCGAACGGTTTGCGTCTCGAGGACAAGACCCATCCGGTCACGATCAAGCCAGTCGATGCGACCGACGATCCGGCCGGCGTCGGCGCCGTCGATGTCGTGATCTTCTCGGTCAAGGTGTACGACGCCAAAGCTGCGATCGATGCGATGAAGCCCTTAATCGGCCCCAACACGGTGGTGCTCGATGTGCTCAATGGGGTCGAAAGCCATACCTGGTTGGCTGATGCGTTCGGCGCCGCCCATGTCCTGCGTGGCTCGATCTACATTTCCTCGCATATTGCCGAGCCCGGCGTGATCACCCATGAGACGCCTGGCGTGCGCTTAACCTTTGGCGCAATGGATCCGTTGGCGCGGCCCGCAGCGGACGCATTGCACGAGGCGCTCCTGTCGATCGACGTAAAGTCGGTTGTTACGGACGACATCGATTCGGCGATTTGGTCGAAGATGGTCATGCTGACCGCGTTGAGCGGGGTGTGCTGCTTGTCCCGATTGCCGATCAGTGACGTTTTGGCGGCACCCGAGGGCGCGGCCGTCGTGCGCCGCGCGATGGAAGAGGTCGCCGCGGTTGCCGAAGCACGGAGCATCGTTTTGGAGCCTGGCGCACTGAAGGCCGTGCAAGGGTTCGACCCCGCCAACATCCCGGCTATCAAACCTTCCATGTTGGTTGATTTGGAACGCGGCAAGCCGCTTGAGGTCGAATGGTTGTCGGGCGCCGTCGCACGCTTCGGTGCCGCTGCGGGAGTCGCCACGCCAACCCATGACGTCGTGTGGGGTGCGCTAAGGCCCTGGGCGAAGGGCCCGCCGCACTAACCAGGCTGTTCCGCTCTTTGCGACAGAGTCGCACCATTGCCCCGGAAAACGGGGCATTTCGGATTCTCTGCTTGCGTCGCCTTCACTGGCTTGAAACCATTGTCTCAAGAACAAGGCGCATGGGGAGGATGTCATGGCGGATTCGGCCGGACCACGCTCAGTCGCTCTCGTCGGGCCCTATCTTTCGGGCAAGACCACGTTGCTTGAGAGCATCTTGTTTCCCACCGAGAAAATTTCCCGAAAGGGCAAAACCGGCGACGGCACAACCGTTGGCGACTACGCCCAAGAAGCACGCGACCGCGAGATGGGGATTGAACTCAATGTCGCGACGACGTCCTACCTCGGCGACACGCTAACTATTCTGGATTGCCCCGGCTCCATCGAATTTGCGCAAGAGACATAAAACGCGCTCATCGGGGTTGACGCCGCAGTGATCGTCGCCGATGCCGATCCCAGCAAAGCGCTGGCGTTGTCGGGGCTGCTCCACTTCTTGGAAGAGCATGCCATTCCCCGTCTCTCGTTCATCAACAAGGTGGACAAGATGGAAGGCACGGTGGATCAGGTCGTCGCTTCCATCCAAGCGGTGTCCCAGGCGCCGCTGGTTCTGCGCGAGTATCCGGTCGTCGAGGCTGAACACATCCACGGCTATATCGATCTGCCGAGCGAACGCGCCTTTACCTACAAAGACGACGATGCGTCGGTACAAAGCGAAATTCCCGCCGATAAGGCCGACGAATTTGCGGCGGCGCGCTACGCGATTCTCGAGCGCTTGTCCGATTTCGACGAAGCATTGATGGAACGTCTATTGGAAGAAGAGGCAGCCGACAACGATCAGGCGTATGCCTCGCTGACTGCGGCTTTTCGCGAAGGCCAGATCGTCCCGACGATTTTCGGGGTCGCGGAACATGACGCTGGCGTGCGCCGACTTTTGAAGATGTTGCGTCACGAAGTGGCGTCGCCCGAGGTCGCCGCCGCGCGGGTCGGGGTGTCGGGCGATGCGCCGGTGGCCCAGGTCCTCAAGACCTTTCAGACGCCGAGTTTCGGCAAGCTATCGGTGGCGCGGGTTTGGCAGGGTACCTTCAAGGACGGCGATTCTGCGAACGGCGAACGCATCGCCAGTCTGTTTCATATGCTGGGCGAAAAGACCGACAAGGTCATTGCGGCTGGGCCCGGCGACATCGTGGCGTTCGGTCGCCTCGACGCGGTCGCGACCGGCGATACGCTGACCACCAACGGCACGGTCGACGCTTTGCCGCGCATTGACCCTATGCCGCCGGTCTACGCAATGACCATCGCGCCCAAAAAACGGGACGATGAGGTCAAGCTGTCGAGCTCGTTGGCCAAGATCTTGGACGAGGATCCGTCTCTTCAACTCGATCACAACCAAGAAACCAACGAAACGGTTCTCTCCGGGCAGGGCGAAATCCATTTACGGGTGGCGACCGAAAAGATGAAGAACCGGTTCAAAATCGAAATCGAGACCGGGCGCCCCCGGGTGCCCTACAGAGAGGCCATCCGTAAACCGGTGTCTCAGCATGCGCGGTTCAAGCGTCAGTCCGGCGGGCATGGCCAGTTCGGCGACATCCACATCGACGTCAAACCGTTGCTGCGCGGCAGTGGGTTCCAATTCGAGGACAAGGTCGTCGGTGGCTCGGTGCCGCGCCAATACATCCCGGCGGTTGAAGCCGGCGTACGCGAATACCTCTCCCGCGGGCCGCTAGGGTTCCAGGTCGTCGATCTTTGCGTGACGCTAACCGACGGTCAGCATCATGCCGTCGACTCGTCGGAAATGGCCTTCAAAACCGTGGGGGGCATGGCGATGAAAGAGGCCATGCCCAAATGTGACCCGATCCTTCTCGAACCCGTTCTTCTCGTCGAATTGACGGTGCCATCCGAAGCCACGACCAAGGTCAACGCCTTGGTCAGCGGGCGGCGCGAGCAAATCCTAGGCTTTGACGGTCGCGAAGGTTGGCCCGGATGGGACGTGGTAAAGGTGAACCTACCGCAATCGGAGATCCACGACTTGATCATCGAGTTGCGGTCGCTGTCGCAAGGAGCGGGCACCTACACCTGGCAATTTGACCACCTTCAGGAACTTCAGGGTCGGTTGGCCGACGAGGTGGTGCAAGCCTACGGCACCGGGACGGCCGAGGCCGCGCAGTAGCCGAGATTTGCTGAATTGGGCGATTTGGGAGACTTTCGTGAGAAGTCTCACCGACACTTGAGTTGTGGCCAGGAGCCGCAGCCAGTACGTCCAAGAGACGCAATCGCGGAGATCAGCATGCTCATCAAGAACCCCAAGGGTTGGACCCTTCCCGAGTCGGCCGCCACGTCCGAATCGGCGTATCTCAACCGCCGCCAATTGATGAAGGGGGCGGCCGCCGGCGCAATTCTCGCGGCTGCCGGTCCGGTCCTCGGCAACGTGGCGCAAGCGGCGACCGAAGACGACCCCTCCGCGCATCTCTACCCCTTCGAACAGAATCCGCGCTACGTGCTCGACCGGCCGCTCACACCGGAAAAGATCAACGCGACCTATAACAACTTCTATGAGTTCGGGTCGCACAAAGAAATTTGGCGCGCGTCCCAACGCCTCCCTATCAGACCTTGGACGCTCCGGGTCGACGGCATGGTCGAGAACGAGATGGAGATCGGCATCGACGATCTGCTCGCCAAAATGCCCTTGGAAGAACGTCTGTATCGCCACCGCTGCGTCGAAGCCTGGTCGATGACCATTCCGTGGAGCGGGTTCGAACTCAGCCATCTCATCAAGATGGTGCAGCCCCTGGCGTCGGCGAAATACGTCGAGTTCCGCAGCTTTGTGGACAAGAGCTTTGCCTCGGGGCAACGCCAGTTTTGGTACCCCTGGCCCTACGTCGAGGGGCTGACGATCGAAGAGGCGATGAACGAGCTCACCTTCATGGTCACTGGCACCTACGGCCATCCCGCGCCGCCGCAACATGGTGCGCCGCTGCGCATTGCGCTGCCGTGGAAGTACGGCTTCAAGTCGGCGAAATCGATCGTCAGCATCACGTTTACCGACAAACGCCCGCTCAGTTTCTGGGAAGAAGTCCAAGCCGCGGAATACGGATTTTGGGCGAATGTGAACCCCGAGTTCGACCATCCCCGCTGGACCCAAAAGACCGAACGCGTTTTGGGTACCAACGAACGTGTCCCGACCTTGCTGTATAACGGTTATGGCGAGTTCGTGGCCGACCTCTACAAAGACATGCCGCAGGATCGCAAGCTGTTCATGTAACTCTTGGGCAGCAAAACTGTTGGAAAAGGCCGGCACATGACGCCGGCCTTTTCGATTCTAGCGACCTTTAGCGCGGGGTCCCTTTGTCGCTTCTTTGATCATCTTCCCGAACGCGCGATTCTTGGCGCGCCGCTCGGCGATGCTCTGGGTGTTGTGGGCCTCTTCCGCAACAAGTTTTCGCCAACGTCCGAGTCGGGCCGGGTCCAGATCTCCTGCCTTGATCGCGGCTTGAACGCCACAACCCGGTTCGGTCTCATGCTGGCAATCGCCGAAACGACACGACTCAGCGGCCGCGAGTACGTCAGCGAAGACATCGTCGAGCCCGGACCGCACGTCGGTGAGTTGCAGCGCGCGCATCCCCGGCGTGTCCAGTACCCAGCCATTGCCCGGAAGGCGATGCAGCGTGCGCATGGTCGTCGTGTGGCGGCCCTTGTCGTCGTCTTCGCGCGCAGTTTGCGTTGCCAACGCGTCGTCGCCCATCATCGTATTGATCAGCGTTGACTTGCCAACGCCGGACGACCCCACGAGTGCCACGGTCTGTCCTGCCCCAAACCAAGGAGCGAGATCGGCGACATTTTCGGGGTCACGGGCGTCGACGATTTCGACCATGAGCCCAGGCAGCAGCCCGGCAGCGGTGCGCACGAAGGTTTCGGGGGTGTCCGTGGTATCGGCCTTCGTCAACACGATGACCGGGGTGACATCGGCGTCGCGCGCCAGGGCAAGATAGCGCTCCAGCCGGGCCGGATTGAAGTCGGCATTGCACGCTGTCACTACAAAGAGCGTATCGACATTGGCGGCGATCAGCTGAACGCGACTATCGGTCCCCGCCGCGCGGCGTTTGAACAGGCTCTTGCGGTCGAGGCGTCGATGAATGGAGACGGTGTTTTGATTCAACAGAATCCAGTCGCCGACCGTCGCGGCCGCCTCGGCGTCATCCGCCTCTTTTTGAGTCAGTTGGATGCGGTGTTGGAAGCCGTCCCCGGCAACGTCGAGGCCGCCGCGATGGACGGCGAGAACGCGTGCCGGTTTGAAGTCGGTTTGCTCGTCGACGGTAAGTTGGGAGTCGAAGAAGGCGATCCAACCGAGCGCCGCGAGGTCGTCTTGTTGTGACGTCATTGCTTTTTTCCACTTGGGGCGCCGCAAGGGCGGCGCACAGAACCCACTTTTGCGCACCAGGGTGGGGCGCAGTGCCGTCAGTGGATCGGTCGGGACGCCGAGCTTGGTACCATCGTCAATACGACGTCTGGTCTGGTCAGGTCGGGCGTTTGGCTCCAACCAACCGCGGGCTGGCAACGAGAATCACAAATCCACCTCTCGTCTGGGAGGAGTTCACCTTAATCGAGCCTGGTGATTAATCAACGCGCGGGTTTGAGCCGCTCAGAAGAAAGGCGAAGAGCCGTGCGGCAAAAAAAATGCCGGGCCCGAAGGCCCGGCAAGTCTAACAGGGAGGCTTAACGTCCGGGAGACGTGCAGACCCCAATACGAGGTTCTACGAGGTCTACCATCCGACACCGCAATGCCGCGCCGGATTTGTATTGATAATTAGGGTGCGGACTGGGCGACGACTACCCCTGCCTTCTGCAAACCAGCCATGCATCACATGCATGGGTTTGACGGGACCGTTTAGAAGCTCCAGCCCGCGACTTTGGCGAGCAAAAAGTCCCTGAATACAGAGATTTTTTTCGTTTCCCGCAATTCGTCCGGGTATACCAGATAGGTGTCGAACGAGGGTGCCGCTACGTCAGGCAAGACCCGGATAAACTTGGGGTGCTCGGCAATCATGTAGTCCGGCAGCGAAGCAATGCCGACATCGTTTTCTACCGCCAGCACCAAACCATAGATGTTGTTGACGGTCAGTACCGGGTTTAACTCGATGCCTTGGGCGCGGCCGGCTTTCTGCAACCAATTGATCTCTATGACCGGCGGCGGCGTGTCTTCGCCATAGGTGATGAGTTTATGGTCCTGTAGGTCCGCGAGATTGCGCGGCGTTCCATAGCGTTTGAGGTAGGTCGGGGAGGCATAGAGATGGTTGTGCACCGTCAGCAAGCGACGCTGGACAAGATCGGCCTGGGTCGGCGGTTGCATGCGAATCGCGATATCCGCTTCGCGCATGCTGAGATCCAGCAGCCGATCGTCGAGCACTAGATCGACATTCACCTCGGGGTAAAGTTCGAGAAACTCGCCGATCCGCGGGGTCAGCCAGGTCGACCCGAACCCTACAGTGGTAGTGATCTTGAGTTTGCCGGTCGGGCGTTCGCGCGCCTCGCCTAGAATCGCCTCGGTCATGGCCAGCTTAGCCGAGACCTCGTGGGCGGTGCGGTAAAGCGACTCGCCCTGTTCGGTCAAACTCAAGCCGCGCGCGTGGCGGTGGAACAACGGCGTGCCGAGTTCGTTCTCAAGTGCGCTGATCTGGCGACTGATCGCCGATTGGCTCAGGTTCAGTGCTTCGCCCGCGTGGGTGAAACTCCCGGCCTCGGCGACAGCGTGAAAGACCTTTAATCGGTTCCAATCCATCGCGGGATCCGCTACTCCGCCGCCGCGGCTGTGGGCGCTTCGTTCTCGGCCAGGAACTTTTCGGCTTCGAGGGCCGCCATGCAGCCGGTTCCGGCCGCCGTCACGGCTTGGCGAAAAATGTTGTCCTGAACGTCGCCCGCCGCATACACGCCGGCAATGTTGGTTTGGGTCGAATCCGGTTTGGTCAATAGGTAGCCTTCGTTGTCCATGTCGAGGGCACCTTTGAACAATTCGGTATTGGGCGTGTGGCCGATCGCAACGAAAACGCCGTCGACCGGCAGGGTCTCGGTCTCGCCGGTCTTTGTATTCCGTAGCGTAGCGCCGGTCACGCCAAGCGGGTCGTCGGCGCCCACGACCTCTTCAAGCACGCTGTCCCAACGCACCTCGACCTTGGGGTTCTTGAACAACCGGTCCTGCAATATCTTTTCCGACCGCAGCGTATCGCGCCGATGCACCAACGTGACCTTGGAGGCGTGATTGGTCAGGTACAAGGCTTCTTCGACGGCCGTATTGCCGCCCCCGATCACCGCGACTTGTCGGTCTCGGAAAAAGAACCCGTCGCACGTTGCGCAAGCCGACACGCCGAACCCTTTGAACTTTTCTTCGCTCGGGAGACCCAGCCATTTGGCCTGCGCCCCGGTTGCGATGATCAGCGCGTCCGCGGTGTAGGTGTCGCCCGAATCCCCCACCGCGCGGAACGGCCGGCGCGACAAGTCGACCTCGGTGATGGTGTCGGCAACCATCTTGGTGCCCACGGCTTCGGCCTGCTTTTGCATCTCTTCCATCAACCAAGGTCCCTGGATCACCTCGGCAAAGCCGGGGTAATTCTCGACATCGGTCGTGATGGTCATTTGGCCACCGGGCTGAATGCCGTGGACCAGTGTCGGTTCGAGGCTGGCGCGCGCGGTGTAAATGGCGGCTGTCAGGCCGGCCGGTCCGGAGCCCAGAATGAGAACGCGTTGATGGTGTTGCGACATGGGACCTCCGCCGGGCTATCGGGACGAGCCATGCATGAAACGCATGACGCCTAAAAAGTAGGGCTTTGCGTCGCCTTTGCAAGCGGCCAGGGGCCACAAATCCGTGGATTTCGTTTTGACCCTAAGGGGCCTACGGCAACGCGAGCCGTCGTCTGATCTCGGCCGCGACCCGGGCCGTTTCCTGGAGGGGCGGGTAAGACCAGGTCTGCCACACCCCTTCGAAAGGGCGGCTGATGCCGCGCTGCTGCAGGGCTTGGTGAAAGCGTGCGAACTTGTTGCTGTGTCCCTCCATCTTGGCGACAAACAGCGGTTTGCCGGTTGCGGCCGCTTCGCAGGCCATGGTGACCGAATCTTCGGTCACCACGATCCCCTCGGCGGTGGCGAGCATGGCGAGGTAAGGGTTGTCGCCGCTGCCGTCCCAGAAATCGACCGGCAGGTCGCTCAAGGTCTCGCGCAGCACGGCTTGGCTCGCGGCATCGGTCCGGCGGGAGGCGGTGATCATCAGACCACCGCCGCTCGTCTCGCACAGCGTTCGAAGGTGGGCGCCGAATGCGCGGGCCACCGCAGGCGTCATACGATGGTGCTTGCTGGTGCCGCCGACCAGAACGGCGATGCGGGGCGGCGGCAACGCGGCAAAGCGCGTAGCACCGTCGCCCGCGGCTTCGGCCAATTTGGCGGGCGTCACGCGATGCAACGCCCCGACGGTCGGCAGCACGTTGGGGCCGGTCACACCGTCATGTTCGGGCGGAACCACGAGATCGAAATGGGTCGGCGCGATACGCGGGTCCTGGAGTTGGATCACGAACATCGACCCCTGGGCGGCGCGCCGCAGGGCAAGGGCTGGGCCCACGCTCGGCCGTCCGGCAGCGATGAGTAGTTTCGGCCAAGGTGGGCGCAGGTCGGGCGCGGTGGCGGCGAGGGTTCGGGCCAATGTCCCGGTGGTGGCCCAGAAACCGGCCGGCAACCAATCGGTCATGGGGCGCCGTCGCATTCGATGCACCTCGAAGGGCACGCCCAAGGCCTCGGCGAGGCCCAGGCATTGGTTTTCGGTGCCGGCCTTGCCGTCCGACAGCACCCAACACACCGGCCGCTCGTCTGTCATGCGCAACAATCTTTCACGAACGCGAAACTTTATTATAATGCCTCCCCGCGACGCGGGAGGGCGTATGGCGAGAACCAAAATCGACGATATCGACCAGAGAATTCTGGCTGATCTGCAGGCCGACGGTCGCATGACCAATGTCGACCTCGCAAGGCGCGCCGGCATTTCCGCGCCGCCCTGCCTGCGCCGGGTCAGAGCGCTCGAACGCGACGGCTATATTCGCGGCTATCACGCCGACCTCGATGCGAAATCGCTCGGCTTCGATGTCACCGTATTTGCCATGGTCGGTTTGGACTCGCAGGCCGAGAACGACCTTGTCGCCTTCGAGGAACGCTGCGCCGATTGGCCGATGGTCCGCGAGTGTCACATGCTCGCGGGCGAGGTGGATTTCCTGTTGAAGATCGTGGCGCGGGACTGGGATGCCTATCAGAGTTTTCTTACCGGCGAACTCACCGCCGCGCCCAACGTCGCGCACGTCAAAAGCTCGCTCGCCATTCGGGCCAGCAAGGTGCAGCCTGGCGTCCCATTAGAGGTCGCCTAGGTCATCGCGCGATCGTCTTATTCGTATTTGAAGCGCGAGAATTTCGTAGGAGCGCGGCCCCTTGGGGGTCTTGAACATCGACCGAATCGCCGACCGATTTGGCAATCAAAGCGCGCGCTAGGGGTGCCGCAACCGACAAAAGGCCTTGTTTGATATCGGCCTCTTCCGTCCCGACGATTTGGTACGTGGATTCTTCGTCGGTGTCTTCATCGACGACCGTCACCGTAGCACCGAACATCACGGTGTCGCCTGAGAGGCTTGACGGATCGATGACCTCGGCACGGCTCACTTTGCCTTCGATCTCTTCGAGGCGACCTTCAATCCACGCCTGACGCTCTTTCGCGGCGTGATATTCGGCATTCTCGGACAGATCGCCATGGGCGCGCGCTTCCTCGATCGCTTTGATCACGGCCGGGCGTTCCTCGCTCTTTAGGCGGCGCAATTCTTCTTCGAGCCGGCTAAAGCCGGCTGCTGTCATCGGTTCCTTATCCATCGAGTAACCTTAGCAGATACCTTCACGGCGTTGCATCCGAGGGATGCCCGCCAAATCAATTTTCCGCGTCAGAAATAGGATTGCAATGGGGCGACATCAAGACTGCCTTCGCGCAATCGGGCGATCGCCATCACGGCAGCCCGCGCCCCGGCGGCCGTCGTGTAATAGGGGATGTCGTTGGTTAACGCGGCCCGGCGTAGCGTAAAGCTGTCGGCCACGGCCTGGGTCCCGTCCGTCGTGTTGAAGACCAACTGGATATCGCCGTTTTTCATGGCGTCCACAATATGCGGTCGCCCTTCGAGGACCTTGTTGACCTGCTCGACCGCGATTCTGGCCTCGGTCAGAAAGGCGGCAGTGCCGCGCGTCGCCACAATACCAAAGCCGAGGTCGACGAGATGCCGGACGGCGTCGACCAGCAGCGGTTTGTCGCCATCGCGCACCGAGACGAAAACCTTCCCGCTCTGCGGCAAAGTGGTGCCGGCGGCGAGCTGCGATTTGGCGAAGGCCCGCTCGAAGTTGGTGTCGATTCCCATCACTTCGCCGGTCGATTTCATTTCCGGTCCCAGCAACGTATCCACCCCGGAGAAACGCGCGAACGGAAAGACCGCTTCTTTCACTGCAACATGATTGGGCGCAGCCACCGCAAGATCGAACGCAGCGAGTTTTTCGCCGGCCATGACACGCGAGGCGATCTTGGCGATGGGCTTGCCGATGGCCTTGGCGACGAACGGCACCGTCCGGCTGGCGCGTGGGTTCACCTCTAGGATGAAAATTTCATCATCCTTCACCGCAAACTGAATGTTCATCAAGCCCACGACGTTGAGCGCACGGGCCAACAATTCGGCTTGGCGCTTCAGTTCGGCGATCGTTGCGTCGGCGAGCGAATAGGGCGGCAACGAGCACGCCGAGTCGCCCGAGTGAATGCCGGCTTCTTCGATGTGTTCCATTATTCCCGCGACAAACACGTCGGTGCCGTCGGCCAGTGCGTCGACATCGATTTCGATCGCGTTTTCCAGGTAGCCGTCGATCAGAACGGGGTTGCCTGCCGACAACCGCACGGCCTCGCCAATATAGCGGCGCAACGAAGAACGATCGCGCACGATCTCCATCGCCCGACCGCCCAGCACGTAGGACGGTCGAATGACGACCGGGTAGCCCAGTTTTTCGGCTACGGTCTCGGCTTCTTCGGCGGTAAAGGCGATAGCGTTGGGCGGCTGCTTGAGATCGACCTGGGCCAGCAATTGCTGGAACCGCTCGCGGTCCTCCGCCAAGTCGATCGCATCCGGCGACGTGCCGAGGATCGGGACGCCCGCCGCTGAAAGATCGCCGGCGAGCTTCAGCGGGGTTTGCCCGCCGAACTGCACGATCACACCTTTGAGGGTGCCGTTGGCGTTTTCGGCGTGGACGATTTCCAGCACGTCTTCGGTGGTCAGCGGTTCGAAATAAAGGCGATCCGAAGTGTCGTAGTCGGTCGACACCGTTTCCGGATTGCAGTTGATCATGATCGTCTCGTAGTCGGCCTCGGTCAGCGCATAGGCCGCATGCACGCAGCAATAGTCGAACTCGATGCCTTGGCCGATCCGGTTGGGGCCGCCGCCCAGGATGATCACTTTGTCGCGGTCGCTTGCCGCGGCTTCGCTCTCGGGCGAGCTCGCTGTCCTCCGCGCTGTCGTATTCGTAGGTCGCGTACATATAGGGCGTGTGCGATCGTATTCCGCCGCACAGGTATCGACGCGCTTGTAGGCCGGTCGCACGTTCAACGACGCACGCAAGGCGCGAACGTCTTCTTCGGTTTTGCCGGCCAACTGCGCCAGCCGCGCGTCGGCAAAGCCCATGCGCTTTAACGCCGCGAGGTCGGCGCGGTTCGTCGGGCAAGCCTGCGTCGCGAATGCGGTCCTCGGCCGCAACAAGCGCCCCGATCTGCTCCAGGAACCACATGTCGTAGTAACAACAGGCGTGGATGTCCTGCAGGCTCATGCCTGCGCGAATCGCCTGGGCGATCAGCAAGATACGGTCGGGCGTTTGTTTGGTCAGCGCGGCCCGGATGGTGTTGAAGTCCTTGCCGTCGAAGTCCGGGATTTCGACTTCATCCAAACCGGTCAGCCCGGTTTCCATCGAGCGCAGGGCCTTCTGCAAGCTCTCGCCGAAGGTTCGGCCGATCGACATCGCTTCGCCGACCGATTTCATCGAGGTCGACAGCAAGGCTTCGGCGCCGCGGAACTTCTCAAACGTAAAGCGCGGGATTTTGGTGACGATGTAATCGATCGTCGGTTCGAACGAGGCCGGCGTGACTTTGGTGATGTCGTTGTCGAGTTCGTCCAGCGTGTAGCCCACCGCCAGCCTGCGCGGCGACCTTGGCGATCGGAAAACCGGTTGCTTTCGAGGCCAGTGCCGAAGACCGCGATACCCGCGGGTTCATTTCGATGACCACCAACCGGCCGGTCTTGGGATCCACCGCGAACTGCACGTTCGAGCCGCCGGTCTCGACGCCGATCTCGCGCAAGCACGCGATCGAGGCGTTGCGCATGATTTGGTATTCTTTGTCGGTCAGCGTCAGCGCCGGGGCGACGGTGACCGAATCGCCGGTATGCACGCCCATCGGATCGACGTTCTCGATCGAGCAGATAATGATGGCGTTGTCGTTTTTGTCGCGGACGACCTCCATTTCGTATTCTTTCCAGCCCAGCACCGATTCTTCGACCAGCACTTCGGTCGCCGGCGAGGCTTCGAGCCCGCGCCCGATGATCTGTTCGAATTCTTCGCGGTTATAGGCAACGCCTCCACCTGTCCCGCCCAAGGTGAACGACGGGCGAATGATCGCCGGCAGGCCGACATGGTCGAGCGCGTCCACCGCTTCTTGCATGCTGTGGGCGATTTTGCTGCGCGGGCTCTCCAGTCCGATCTTGGTCATCGCGTCGCGGAACAACAGCCGGTTCTCAGCTTTGGCGATGGCTTCTTCGTTGGCGCCGATCAGTTCGACGCCGTGTTTCTTCAACGTGCCGTCTTCGGACAAGGCGAGCGCCGTGTTAAGCGCGGTTTGCCCGCCCATGGTCGGCAGCAACGCGTCGGGCTTTTCCTTTTCGATGATCTTGGCGACGAACTCCGGCGTGATCGGCTCGACATAGGTCGCGTGCGCCAAATCCGGATCGGTCATGATGGTGGCCGGGTTCGAGTTCACCAGCACGACCCGGTAGCCCTCTTCCTTGAGCACCTTGCATGCCTGCGAGCCCGAATAGTCGAACTCGCACGCCTGTCCGATCACGATCGGCCCCGCGCCGATGATGAGAATGCTTTTGATGTCGGTACGTTTGGGCATTAGCGGGCCATCAAATCGACGAACCGTTCGAACAGGTAATGACTGTCCTGCGGTCCGGGGGAAGCTTCGGGGTGGTACTGCACGCCGAACACCGGTTTGCCGTCGACTTTCAAGCCTTCCAGCGTGTTGTCGAACAACGACACGTGCGTTGCCGAAACGCCGTCGGGCAGGGCGTCAGCATCGACGACGAAGCCATGGTTCTGGCTGGTGATTTCCACACGACCGGTGGCGAGGTCTTTGACCGGGTGGTTCGCCCCGCGATGGCCCATGTGCATCTTGAAGGTTTTGGCCCCGAGCGCGCGGGCCAGCAATTGATGCCCCAAGCAAATCCCGAACAACGGAATACCGGTGTCCATCACGTCTCGGATCATCGGGACCGCGTATTCGCCGGTCGCCGCCGGGTCGCCCGGGCCGTTGGAAAGAAACACCCCGTCGGGTTTGTGGCGCAGGATGTCTTCGGCGGTTGCCGTGGCCGGCACGACCTCGACCGCGCAGCCCGCCGCCGCAAGACAACGCAGGATGTTGTGCTTGGCCCCAAAGTCGACCGCGACGACCTTGTGCTTGGGCGCCTTGAGCTGCCCATAACCGTCGCCCAATTGCCAGGTCGTTTGCGACCAATCGTAGTGCTGGGTGCAACTCACTTCTTTGGCGAGATCCATGCCTTCAAGGCCTGGCCAGGCACGGGCCTCTTCAAGCAAATCCGCCGTCGCGGGAGTTCCGCCCGCCTCGTGTGCGATCACGCCGGTCTGCGGCCCGGCATCGCGGATCAGCCGCGTGAGGCGGCGCGTATCGATACCGGAAATGCCGACCAGGTTTTGCGACTTGAGCCACGCATCGAGGTGTTTCAGCGCCCGCTGGTTTGACGGGTCGGTCACATCGGCGCGCACAATGACCCCGCGCGCCGCCGGCGTCGTGGTTTCGTTGTCCTCGTCGTTGGCGCCGACGTTGCCGATATGGGGAAAGGTGAACGTAATGATCTGCCCGGCATACGAGGGATCGGTGATGATCTCCTGATATCCGGTCATCGAGGTGTTGAAGCAGACCTCGCCGAGGCACCGTCCCTGGGCGCCCAATCCGGTCCCGCGCAGGACGGTGCCGTCAGCCAAAACCAATACGGCCGGGGCGTTGTGCTGTGCCACCCGGGCCGTGTTGTCAGGCTGTGTCGCCATGTGCCGATATTCCCGCAAGGGGGGAGGTTAGGGGATGCGCCGCGCTAAGCCGCTGAAATGTCAGGAAGTCTTATGGCGGTGCACAAATCCCGCGGAAAACTAAGCAAAAGGCATGCCGCCGTCAAGCGGGAGCAGGGGCGAATATTCAAAATAAATCAATGAGTTATCCACAGTCGCGCGGTTTGCTCCCGGCCGCGGGCTTGCAGTAGGATGGCGCGCCGTCGTGATCAACCCGGTATCAAAACCATGCTCCGCGAAGACCTGAGCGAGGCCCTAAAAAAGGCCCAAAAGGCGAAAGAAGCCCGACGGGTTTCCACGTTGCGTCTCATCCTTGCCGCGCTCAAAGACCGCGACATCGCAGCGCGCGGGGAGGGTCGGGGCGAGGGCCTGCCCGACGAAGAGATCCTCGGCATGCTGCAGACCATGATCAGGCAGCGTCGCGAATCGATCAAACTCTACGAACAAGGCGGGCGGCTGGAACTCGCCGAGCAAGAACAAGAAGAAATCGACATCATCCAAGAATATCTGCCGCGCCAGATGGACGAAGACGAGATCGCCACCGCGGTAGGATCGGTGATTGACGAGGTCGGGGCCTCTGCTCTCAAAGATATGGGGCAGATCATGTCGGCGCTCCGCGAGCGCTATGCCGGCAAGATGGATTTCGGTCGCGCCAGCAAAATCGCCAAGCAGCGTTTGACCTGAGGGCGCGGGGGTGAGCCGCGCCACGAGCCACAGGACTTTCTAGGGATGGCGTTTCCGCCGGCCTTTCTCGACGAATTGAAAAGCCGCCTTGTGCTGAGCGACATCGTGGGTCGCCGCGTCAAACTGCGCAAAGGGCCGCGTGGCGAATTCGCCGGCCTGTGTCCGTTCCATAACGAAAAGACACCCTCCTTCACGGTCAGCGACGACAAAGCCTTCTATCACTGCTTCGGGTGCGGCGCGCACGGGTCGGTCTTCGACTTCGTGATGAATACCGAGAACCTCCAGTTTCCCGAAGCGGTCGAACAGCTTGCCGGCGTGGCGGGGATGGAGGTGCCGCAACTATCGCCCGCGGCCGCCGAGGCGGCCCGACGTTCGGCCACCTTGCACGAGGTGATGGACAAGGCGGCGACGTGGTACGCCGATCAACTCAAGTCGAACGGTGGGTCCGGCGCGCGGGCCTATCTGGAAAAACGCGGCGTCTCGCCGTCGGCCGTGACGGGGTTCCGTCTCGGCTTCGCGCCCAATGGGCGCACCATGCTCAAGGATGCGCTATTGGCACGCGAGGTGAGCGAAGCCCAGCTCATCGAAACCGGGCTCGTCGTCAAACCGGAGGATGGCGGGGCAACCTTCGACCGGTTCCGCAACCGGCTGATGTTCCCGATCTTGATTCGCGTGGTCGGGTCATCGCCTTCGGCGGTCGCGCGCTGGGCGATGCGCGCGCCAAATACCTCAATTCGCCCGAAACCGGCCTGTTTCACAAAGGCCGCACGCTTTACGGTTTGTTCCATGCGCGCCAACCGATCCGCGAGGCCGGCACCGCCATCGTCACCGAGGGGTATATGGACGTCATCGCGCTGGCCGATGGCGGCTTTGCCCATGCGGTCGCACCGCTGGGGACCGCGCTGAACGAAGAACAGATCGGGTTGCTGTGGCGATTTGCGCCGGAGCCCGTGGTCTGCCTCGACGGCGATGCCGCAGGACGCCGCGCGGCGCTCGCCGCCGCGGAACGCGCTTTGCCGTTGCTCAAGCCGGGTTACAGTTTGCGCTTCGCCCAATTGCCCGAGGGCGAGGATCCGGACAGCTTGGTGCGGGAGCGGGGGGCCGACGCCATGCGCCAGGTGCTCGACGCCGCCGTGCCGATGAACGAACTGCTGTGGTGGAAGGAGCGGCGCGCCCAACCTGTCGATTCGCCCGAGCGCGAAGCCGGGCTGCGATCCCGCCTGGAGAAGCTGTGTCGCGAAATTCGCGATTCCGATGTACGCGATGCCTACCAAAGGTTGTTTCGGGCGCGGATGGAAGACGAATTCGGCGGGCCTCGGAACCGGGGCGGTGCCGGCCCCCGGTCCCGCGATTGGGGCGCGAAAGTGCCCCGTCCCGGCGGGTTTCGGCGCGGTTCCTCGCCGCTGCTGCGGCAGACCGCCCTGGCCCGGGGTGAGGAAGCCACCGAGCGCGAGGCGTTTATTGTCGGCACGCCGTTGCTGGTGCCTGAAATCCTGGGCGATGCCGAAGAGGCCTTTGCGGCCGTCCAACTGGCCGATAGCAACCTTGACAGGCTGCGCGGGGCGATATTACAAGCCTCGGCTACCGTGGCCGGCCTTGACAGCGAAACCCTTCACGACCATTTGGCGAAGCAAGGGTTCGGTGAAATTGCAAAACGCCTGACAGCTGCGGTGGTGCGGGTGAATCCAAACCTGCGGGCCGAGACAGCGTTGGAGGAAACCGAACACGCCTGGCGTGAGGCAATGGCTTTGCACGGGCGCGCGTCCTTACAAAAAGAAATCGAATCCGCATGGTTGGAATTTGCTGAGGATTCCAGCGAAGAAAAGCGAGATCGCGTTACGTCGCTACAGGAAGAACTGGGTGGCACCCAAGGTGTTCGAACCCGGGGCAATCTGTTGAATTCAGCGTAAACGCGGTCACCGGCGAAACACCATCCGGCGTCAGCCGAATGCAGGAGCAGACTTTAGTATGGCTACAAAGACCGCAAAATCCGCCGAGCCTGAAAAGCAAACCGACGAGTCGGGCGATAGCCCACTGATCGATTCAGTCAACAAGGATGTCAAAAAGCTCCTGCAAAAGGCCAAGGAGCGCGGTTACGTCACCTACGACGAAATCAACGAAGCCATGCCGCAAGACCAGGTGAACTCCGAGCAAATCGAGAACACCATGGCGATGCTCTCCGAAATGGGCATCAACGTCGTCGAAAGCGAAGACGAAGCCGAAGAGACGACCGAGGAAAAACCCTCGACCAGCAAAGAACTGACCACCACGACGCCCAAGGAAGAGCTCGACCGGACCGATGATCCGGTGCGCATGTACCTGCGCGAAATGGGCTCGATCGAATTGCTGTCGCGCCAGGGCGAAATCGAAATCGCCATGCGCATCGAGGCGGGTCGTGAGGAGATGATTTCCGGCCTTGGCGAAAGCCCGCTCACGATGATGGCGATCGTGCAGTGGCGCGACGACCTCAAAGAGGGCCGCGCCCTGCTGCGCGACATTATCGATCTCGATGCGACCTATGGCGGCAAACCCGGCACCTCGGCGCCCGGCGCGCCCGGCACGCCCTCGGCCCCGCCAGCGCCCGCGCCCGGCAGCCCGGCCGCGGCAAAGGCTGCCAACGACGACGATGACGAGGACGACGAAGCCTCTGTTCCGCTCGCCGCGATGGAAGAGCAGCTACTGCCCAAGATCCTCAAAAAATTCGACGAGATCGCCAAGACCTACAAGAAACTCGCCAAGCTGCACGACGCCACCGTCGAGGCCGCGCTGGCCAAAGAAGAGATCACCACCGCCCAAGGTCGGCGTTACGACAAGCTGACCAAAGAGTTGGTCGACCTGATCGAAGGCGTGCATCTCAACAACGGTCGGATCGAGGCGCTGGTTGATCAGCTTTACGGTCTCAACCGCCGTATCGTGAACATGGAGAAAGAGCTCTGGGCGATGGCCGAGGCTTGCGCCGTGGAGCGCGAGTCGTTCCTGGAGCAGCACACCGGCAACGAACTCGATCCCAACTGGCTTCGCCGGGTCAGCCGCCTCAAGCAAAAAGGCTGGTCCGAGTTCACCAAGGAATACCGCGACGAAATCAAATCGATCCGCGCGCATTTCGCCGAAGTCTCGCAGCTTGTCGGTCTCGATATCGCCGAGTTCAAGCGCATCGTCCACCGCGTGCAAAAGGGCGAACGTGCCGCGGCGCGCGCCAAGAAAGAAATGGTCGAAGCCAACCTGCGGCTCGTCATCTCGATCGCCAAGAAATACACCAACCGCGGCTTGCAGTTCCTCGACCTCATTCAAGAAGGCAACATCGGCCTGATGAAGGCGGTCGATAAGTTCGAATACCGCCGCGGCTACAAGTTCTCGACCTACGCCACCTGGTGGATCCGCCAGGCCATCACCCGTTCCATCGCCGATCAGGCGCGCACCATTCGTATTCCGGTGCACATGATCGAGACCATCAACAAGTTGGTCCGTACCTCGCGCCAAATGCTGCACGAAATCGGTCGCGAACCGACACCGGAAGAGCTCGCCGAAAAACTCGGTATGTCGCTCGACAAGGTGCGCAAGGTCCTCAAGATCGCCAAAGAGCCGATCTCGCTCGAAACGCCGATCGGCGACGAAGAAGATTCGCACCTCGGCGATTTCATCGAAGATAAGAATGCGATCCTGCCGATCGATTCGGCGATCCAATCCAACCTGCGGGACACCACCACGCGGGTCTTGGCCTCACTCACCCCACGCGAAGAACGCGTCCTACGCATGCGCTTCGGCATCGGCATGAACACCGATCACACGTTGGAAGAAGTCGGCCAGCAATTCTCGGTCACCCGCGAACGCATCCGCCAAATCGAAGCCAAAGCCTTGCGCAAGCTCAAGCACCCCTCGCGCTCGCGCAAGCTGCGTAGCTTCCTGGACAACTAAACCGGCGCGCCGCGCCACTCAAAGGGCCGGGCTTCACGCCCGGCTTTTTCGTTGTCGGCGGTGGAATCCGCAGTTTTATGTGCCCCACGCGCGCCGACCTTGCCAATCCGCCAACGCGCGCGACAATGGGCGGACCGGGGCAGATGAACGGCATGGAGAGGCACCGATGGGGCGCTTCGGACCGTTACGCACCATGGCGGTCGCGGGGTCCATCGCCCTGACGGCCCCCACGCGATCTCACCGGCCTGGGCGGAAGAGGCCGAAGGCATCGTCGAGTCCGTCGATCTCGACCGACGCTTGTTGACGTTGGTAGACGGCGAAATGTTCATCCTGGCCGAATCGGTCGTGGCCGAAGAAATTCAGCAAGGCGAAGCGGTTTTCATCGTGTTCGATCTCGACGACCAAGAACGAAAAGTCGCCCTCGAAGTTCTGCTCGCCCTACAGGAATAAGTCCGCTGGTCGCAGTTTCCGAAAGCGTTTGTTAGGGTGGCGTCAATGCCGACAACAAGTACTGCATCACCGCAATCGCCCGCGGGCACGTTTTTTGACGAGATGCGCGACCCTCAAGGGCAGGTCCGTGCCGCCTATCGCAATCTCGAGTCCTGGCTGAACGACACGCCGAAGGCCGAATTCCGCCGCCGTCGCGAGGAGGCGGAGCTGTTGTTCCGGCGCCTCGGGATCACCTTCGCGGTCTATTCCGAAGATGCGGGCAACCCCGAACGGCTCATCCCGTTGATCCGATCCCGCGTGTCCTCACGGCGTTGGAATGGGCAGGGCTAGAGCGCGGTCTCGTGCAACGCGTCCGCGCGCTCAACATGTTCCTGCACGACATCTATCACGACAAAGAGATCATTCGCGCCGGTCGCATCCCCGAACATTTCGTCCTCGACAACGATCAGTTCCGGCCCGAGATGCAAGGCCTGACGCCGCCGGGCGACATCTATGCGCACATCGCTGGGGTTGATGTCGTACGGGTCGACGCCGACGACTTCTATGTCCTCGAAGATAACCTGCGTTCGCCCTCGGGTGTTTCCTACATGGTGGAGAACAGGTCTGTCATGATGCGGCTGTTCCCGGAGCTTTTTGCCCAGAACCGAATCGCCCCGGTGGATCACTATCCCGATACGTTGCTTGATTCGTTGCGCGCCGTTGCGCCGTCCACCACGTCGGACCCTACAGTCGTGGTGCTGACCCCCGGTCAATACAACACCGCTTTTTTCGAGCACGCGTTCCTTGCCGAACAAATGGGGGTAGAGGTCGTCGAGGGGCAAGATCTGTTCGTGGCCGATGGGTTCGTGTTCATGCGTACCCCGCAGGGGCCCCAGCGCGTCGACGTGATCTATTGCCGCATCGACGACGATTTCATCGATCCCTTGGCGTTCAACCCCGAGTCGATGCTGGGCGTGCCTGGGCTCTTGTCGGTTTATGCGCAAGGCAACGTCACGCTGGCCAACCCCGTGGGCACCGGGGTGGCGGACGACAAAGCGATGTATGTCTACGTGCCCGAGATGATTCGCTTTTATCTCGGCGAAGAACCGCTGTTGAAGAACGTCCCGACGTGGCAATGCCGCGAACCCGACTCGCTGGCCTACGTCTTGGATCACCTCGAAAAATTAGTCGTCAAAGAGGTTGCCGGTTCGGGCGGGTACGGCATGTTGGTCGGCCCGCGCTCGACCAAAGCGCAACGGGAGGCGTTTCGCATCCGTTTGAAAGCCAACGCCGACAACTACGTCGCCCAACCGACGCTGTCGCTGTCGACGTGTCCGACTTTCGTTCGGCAAGGGATCGCCCCGCGACATGTCGATTTGCGGCCCTATGTCCTAACGGGGCGCGGCATCCGCGTGGTCCCGGGTGGGCTGACCCGCGTGGCGCTGAAAGAAGGATCCCTCGTGGTCAATTCGAGCCAAGGCGGCGGCACCAAAGACACCTGGGTCTTGCAGGACTAGACCGGATGCTCAGCCGTACCGCCGACAACTTGTTCTGGATGGGCCGCTCGGTCGAGCGCGCGGAAAACACCGCGCGTATGCTCGACGTCACCTATCGCAATGCAATGCTGCCGTCGGCCACCGAACACAGCAACGAGTGGATCGCGACTTTGAACGTCGGCGGCGATGTCGATGCGTTTTTCGACAAACACCCGTTGGCCTCTGCGCGCAACGTGATCGAGTACATGGCGCTCGACCCGACAAATCCTTCGTCGATTTATACCAGTCTTGAGAATGCGCGCGAAAACGCACGCGCGACACGCGGCACTATCACGTCCGAGATGTGGGAGAGCATCAACGATACTTGGCTCGAGATGCGGTCCCATACCTGGGAGAAAATAGAGACGCGCGGGTTGTCGCGCTTTTTCGATTGGGTGAAGGAACGTAGCCACGTCTTTCGCGGTGTCGCGGACGGCACGATGCTGCGCGACGACTCCTACCTTTGACCTGCCCCAGATCAGTGGTCCAGTTTCTATGAGAGAGCCCGGACGGTTTGAGGGTAAGGCGATTTGGCCATAGGCGGCAAGATCGTGACCGGTGCGGGCGGTCTGTAGCCCAGAGAACTGTGCGGCCTGATGGTGTTGTAATTCCGGCGCCAACGCTCGATCAGTACCTTGGCCTCTTGCAACGTGTAGAAGATCTCGCCGTTGAGCATCTCGTCCCTGAGCTTGCCGTTGAAGCTCTCGTTGTAACCGTTCTCCCATTGGCTGCCCGGATCGATGAACAATGTCTTCACGCCATGCCGGGCAAACAGGTCTCTGCCAGAACATGCAGGACATCGTCATGACGCAGGCTGCGCGCAACCTCGATCGCCAAGCACTCGCGGGTAAACTCATCGATCACGGTGAGCAAGCGGATCGTTCGACCGCCATGCGTGCGATCCTGTACGAAGTCATAGGCCCAGACATGGTTGCGCCTGACCGGTCGCAGACGGATGCACGATCCGTCGTTGAGCCATAGCCCGTCAGCCATAGCGGCCATACTTGGATGCCAGCGTAACGATCGCAGCCGTCAGGGCCGCTTCGTCATCACGCAGGGTCGGACGCAGACGTTGCGTCGAACGATGTTGGCCAATCACCTGGCACGCCCGACGCTGCGATACGTCGAGCCGGACCTGTATGTGATCAACCGCATCCCGGCGGCGTGCGGGGCTTAGAAGTGTCCCTCGGCAACTTCCTTCAGGATCAGCTTGTCCAGCGTCAGATCGGAGACCGCCCGTCTGAGCCGGGCATTCTCCTTCTCCAAGTCCCTCAGGCGCTTCGCCTGGTCGACCTTCAGGCCGCCATACTCGCGACGCCAGCGATAGTAGCTCTGCTCCGATACCCCAACGCACGGCAGATCACGCCGATCTTCTCGCCCTGCGACAGCCGAACCTCGGCTTCACGCAGCTTCCCGATAATCTCTTCTGGTGTGTAACGTTTCCGGCTCATCTCTTCCTCCT
>JAYQJC010000010.1:0-295318 GCA_038141965.1 Alphaproteobacteria bacterium | reverse complement strand
CCAGGATGAATGAGAGAGTCCGGCTAATCTGACCTTGCAAGGAGGAAGAGATGAGCCGGAAACGTTACACACCAGAAGAGATTATCGGGAAGCTGCGTGAAGCCGAGGTTCGGCTGTCGCAGGGCGAGAAGATCGGCGTGATCTGCCGTGCGTTGGGGTATCGGAGCAGAGCTACTATCGCTGGCGTCGCGAGTATGGCGGCCTGAAGGTCGACCAGGCGAAGCGCCTGAGGGACTTGGAGAAGGAGAATGCCCGGCTCAGACGGGCGGTCTCCGATCTGACGCTGGACAAGCTGATCCTGAAGGAAGTTGCCGAGGGAAACTTCTAAGCCCCGCCCGCCGCCGGGATGCGGTTGATCACATACAGGTCCGGCTCGACGTATCGCAGCGTCGGGCGTGCCAGGTGATTGGCCAACATCGTTCGACGCAACGTCTGCGTCCGACCCTGCGTGATGACGAAGCGGCCCTGACGGCTGCGATCGTTACGCTGGCATCCAAGTATGGCCGCTATGGCTATCGACGGATCACAGCACTGCTGCGATCTGAGGGCTGGGACGTGAACGTCAAGCGTGTCTGGCGGATCTGGCGGCGTGAGGGGCTGAAGGTGCCAACGAAACAGCCGAAACGCGGGCGGCTATGGCTCAACGACGGATCGTGCATCCGTCTGCGACCGGTCAGGCGCAACCATGTCTGGGCCTATGACTTCGTACAGGATCGCACGCATGACGGTCGAACGATCCGCTTGCTCACCGTGATCGATGAGTTTACCCGCGAGTGCCTGGCGATCGAGGTTGCGCGCAGCCTGCGTCATGACGATGTCCTGCATGTTCTGGCAGACCTGTTTGCCCGGCATGGCCCACCGGATCACATCCGTTCCGACAATGGCAGTGAGTTCACCGCGATCGCGGTGCGGGAATGGCTGCCGCGGGTTGGCGTGAAGACATTGTTCATCGAACCGGGCAGCCAATGGGAGAACGGTTACAACGAGAGCTTCAACGGCAAGCTCAGGGACGAGATGCTCAACGGCGAGATCTTCTACACGTTGCAAGAGGCCAAGGTACTGATCGAGCGTTGGCGCCGGAATTACAACACCATCAGGCCGCACAGTTCTCTGGGCTACAGACCGCCCGCACCGGTCACGATCTTGCCGCCTATGGCCAAATCGCCTTACCCTCAAACCGTCCGGGCTCTCTCATAGAAACTGGACCACTGATCTGGGGCAGGTCATGCGACGGATTCGATTCACCAGACATCCGCGCCTAGTCCACATATCGGGAACATCCAGGTCTTGCCGCTGGCCTGTGCGATTTCTGCGACCTTGTCGTGCTACGCATCAGACAGGAAAATTTGGCTCAATCGCGAATGCGTCAGAGTGTAGCGCATCAGCAACTAGGGCCGGGACCTGGCTGAATCGCCCGACGGATCGATCCATACTTCAGTCGAATCGTCGAGGTCAGATCATCCGCAAGTTCTTCTCGACAGGGTGCCGTCCCATCCCAGCTTTCGGGGCGAGTGGAAATCACTGTTCGGGGGACGGTGTCCAGGTGTCGTAGAGGAGTCGATTCCAGCGCGCGGAGTCTTTACGAACGACGAGCAGCCTAGGTTTATCCGGTTCGCGTGGGGTTTGGCGGAACCCGCATCGCTCGGGATCGATCTCGATGGCCTCGAACACGAACAATTCGTCTTCGTCTATCGCCGGTGGTTTTTCGGTCACGTCGTGCCTTCTTAGCTGAACAGCTTCTTGAGTATATGAGGGTTTCCGAGGTCCCGGACGGTGCGTGGGCCGGAGAAGAGTCGGCGCGGGGATCGTTCGGTCGCGCGCTGGCCCGTATTGACCGGATCGCAATGAAGGGGCGGAGTAACCAATCCCTACCAACCCCACGTTCCGGTGCCGCCTTTGAACGGGCCGACGACGTTTTCGGTAATCCAACCGCCGTAGAAGTCGCCCTCTTGCGGGTTGACCTTTTCGTCGCCGACCCAACAGGCATCGACCCTGGAGGCATAGAACGCCAAATAATCAGCGATCGCGACGAACTCAGGCGTCGGGTCGGGATAGCTCCAGGCCGCACGGTCCGACACCGTGCCATCGACGTCGAGCGACCAGTACTCAGCGCGACCCTTGAACTCGCAGTAGGACGTTCCCGGTGCCTTAAGGAAAAACGCCCTCATCGTATCGGCAGGCGGGATGTAGTAGACCGGTGGGTGACTGGTCTCTAGGACGCGATAACCGCGGTTGGTTATAGCGACGGTCCTGCCAGCGAATACGACTTTCAGCACTTCGGTCACGGGTTCGAGCCGCGGTGGCCGTGGATAGTCCCAGACTGATTCCTGGCTGGCACGCGGTTTGATCGGCGTTTTCAGAGGCATGATGGTTCTCCGGATCAGAGAGCGGCGAAATTCATAGTGCCGCAGCCGTCGCGGCCCCCGTCAAACAAGTGGCGGCAACAATCGTCAGTGGAATCCGTAGACGCGGATACCAGGGCGGGGCGTCACCGCGCCTGCTCAGCCAAACATCGACCGTCAAAACGACGGCGAAACAGCCGGCCAATAAGATGGCGCTCGCTGTTCGCGACGGTAACAACATCGCGGCCCAACCGGCGAGCGAAGGTAATACACTGAGCCACAGCAAACCGGTTCGGGGGGGGCCGTCACCGCCGTGGCGCAGCGCTAGACCCCATTGAATGCCGCCCAGGAAGGACAAGATCACCGCGCCGTAGGCAACCATCGGCGTGATCATCGACGCTCGCGATGGCGCATCGCTCGCCGCTGCGCCGAGCGCTAGCCCGAAGAACGGGATTAAGCCCAGCGCGCCTAGGACCGCTGCGGCGCGCGGCACGCGCATCGGCATCACCATGGCAGCCGCCTCCCACAATAGTCGAAGAACTGTCCGCTGTCGGCTGGTGTCAAGCCATCCAAAACGGTCAATAGTTGCGACGCAGCATCTTTGGCCGACCGGACCTCGAGTCCGGATTTGGCAAATGGCGCCGAGAGTTTGCTTTCAACGGTGCCGGGGTGCAGTGCGACGCAGATCGCTAGGGGTTTTCTTCGTTTAAGTTCTACCGCTGCGGTTCGAACAAATTGGTTCAAGGCCGCTTTAGAGGCTCTGTAACCGTACCAACCGCCCAATTTGTTGTCTCCGATGCTCCCCACCCGCGCCGAAAGAGTGGCAAACACGGACCGCTGATCTCGCGGCATGAGCGGCAAGAGGTGCTTCATGAGGGTGGCAGGACCGATTGAGTTGATTCGAAAGGATTTCATCAAGCGTTCAGGGTCCAACTGCTGCCAGGATTTTTCTGGCATCGCGTCGGCGTCATGCAAGTAGCCCGTCGCATCGATTACGAGCTATAGTTCTCCAGGATAGTTGGCGATCTGCTGGGCAAGAGAGGCGACGGGCTCTTCCCTCGTCACATCAAGTGACGGGCGGGACGTCGCGATTACCTCTGAAAAGGATCTCCTAGAGACCAAGGCAGCCCTCAGCGCCCCGCCGATCGATCCGGTAGCACCTAAAATTAGTGCTACCGGACCAGGGCTATCGATTGAACGGGTCAAAGTTTGGGTCATCCGCCAGTTGGGTTGTGCGTCGAAGGGGGCTGGGCGTCACGCAAGACCCGACTGTAGGAACCGCATAAGACCTCGGTTCCTTTTGCAAATCGACGACCGCGTATCAGTTGACCGCAGAAGTCGCACTGGATGTGGGAATCGTAAAATCGTTTGTAACTCACAATCGACTCGTTCGCTCGGCTCGCCACAAGGTCCTTCACACTTAGAGAAAAGAACGCTCTAGCCGCCCCAAATGTCATCGTAGGCGGCGGTTCCGTCATGCCGGACGTAGCGGTCACGCGGTACCGACCTCTTCGCTGTCCCGAATGTCCAGCCGGTAATGAACATTCCGACCAATACCAGAAGATGGAAACCAACGAGTTCGCCGAACCAAGCCCATGTCCCGATACCGACGGAGAAAATGACCGACCACATGAACGCGAGCATCGCCATGATTTGGAAGCGCTGGGCTTTTGGGAGACCACGAAGCGGGTTGCGTTCGAATCCATTATCGCCCGGTATGGGCTGTCAAACTTCGTCACGTATCAATCCTCCTATAGACGTCGGGTACCCAGGGAGTACGCGCGAAATATCTGATTGGATCACTGCTAAGTGGATTGCCCGTAATTTGATCCAGGTTGGCACTTGGAACGTATTGCTTGTTGAGGCCGGAGGAATGACCGAAAAGTCAGAGGAAAAAGGGTGCGGGACAAAGTGCAGGAAAGTGGTGTTCAGGTCTTCTATGACGGCGACTGTCCGGTTTGCTCGAAAGAAATTTCCTTCTACAAATCATTGCGAGGCGCGGACAAAATAATTTGGACAGACCTCCGCAAACGGGTAGACGTTCCGAATTCTATTGACAGAGAAAGCGCGCTCAGGCGGATCCACGCGATTGATGCAAGAGGCGAGGTTGTTGTCGGAGCTCAGGTCTTCTCTCTGATTTGGACGACTCTTCCTCGACTAAGAATCTTAGGTGTCGTTTCGGGGCTGCCAGTAGTCGCTTGGATGATGGATAGGCTCTACTCGGTATTTCTCAAGTTTCGACCACCACCAAAAACAGCGCATCGCTCGCCGCCGAGCAAAGCGACGGGTTGATGGCGGGTCGCGGGGTCGACCTCGGCGGCCAACCGCCGCCACCCCGTGCCCAGTATCATTCTTCTTGGCTCACGAACGCCTCGCGACGAGTCGCACACAGGTGGTTGTGTTAACCTTCCCCATTGACTCGGGGGA
Source organism: Alphaproteobacteria bacterium (assembly GCA_038141965.1). Taxonomy (GTDB): domain Bacteria; phylum Pseudomonadota; class Alphaproteobacteria; order SHVP01; family SHVP01; genus CALJDF01. Next base: position 290,549 of record JAYQJC010000010.1, on the reverse strand, counting down.
GGCGATCCATGCAGAAGCGTTTCACTTTTTTTCAGCTACCAGGACCGGCGAATTTCCAGGACCGGGTCACTGACCTAGGGTCAGATGGTGAGCGGTTTTGGTTCGGGCGGTCCGGCGCCGATCACATCGGAATGCTGAATCCCCGCAACGGGAAGTTCCAGGAGTTTCGCTTCGCCACCGCGTCCGGATCGGATATCGGGCCTGGCAAGCTGTTTCTCCACAGGGTGCCGGGCGGATCAAGACGAGCCCGATTGATTGGCGGCGCCGAAAAGAGCAACGCGCTTCTGATCTGGACCGAGGGGAACCGCCGAGCTGAACTGCTACATCTTGGGCCTTACGAAAACCATCAGATAGAGTTCAAGCCCGAGGCGTTGGGGCGAAACAGGCTGGGCCATATCTGGACCGGTATTTGGATTCGCAATGCGAACGATCCCCTATCGGTCGGATGGGAGCCCGGGTTTTGCCGCCTTATCCCCGTCATCGGTGGAGGGTACGTTACCGAGAGCTGGCTCTTGCCGCCATGGGCAAAGGGAACCGTTCGTTCCATCTGGTTTGATGATAACGACCGTGCCTGGATGGCGATAGGTCAGGCCACTTCCATTGTTACCGGTGGCTAAAGCATTCTGGTCGCGGATCCGGCGGCGAATGAATTCACCTTCTGGGATGTGCCCCTGCCGGGTACGCGTGATCACCTTGACGTCACCGGGACGGCGGGTGCTGACGACCTATGGTTCAACTGGGGTCGGCGTGGGAGCGTGTTGAAGACGCGAGATATTTATGCGCCCCTGTCCGGGCCAGGCACGCCGAGCCGCGTGGAAGTGATTGAGGGGATTGGCGATGTTCGCGCGCTGGTCTCGGACAGCCATTTCAATGCGTGGTTCAGCAATCCATCTAAGGAGGAAATCGGTGGTTTGAAGCGCAACGCCGCTCCGGACTCCGTGCTTCTTGCCACTGCTATCGACGAAACCCTTCAATATTTCCAGCCGCCTGTCAGCATCGAAGAAGTGAAGGTCGACAGGGTTCACGACGGTGATTCCAAGGTGCATGAAGAGCGGATTGAAGGGGTGTGGGATCCAACGAATCGCTGGGTGACATGGCCACTGGAAAAGGCGCCCGCCGTGGTTATTCCGACTGACAAGGCAATCTGGTTCAACATCCCCCAACTCGCGCAAATCGGCGCGATGCAACACAAAGAGTAATGCCGAGCCGGAATGAGACTGTTCCGCCCAACGAGAAAGCGCTCGGCCCTTAAGACCTCTGGAACCCAGTGCCCAGTTTCGTCCGGCCGGGCCCACCATCCAGTCTGCCGATCCGCAGCGTGATGCCGTTGAGCCCGAGGGGGCGCTAGCGCTTGTCCGCGCTGAAGATGGTCGAGCCGACAATCTTACTGTTGGTGTCGGTCACCGGCTTGTAAGCGATTTCGCCGTTCTCCTCGGGAACCGGCCAGACCTCGCGGATGCTGGCCCGCCGGAATCCTGCGGCTGCCAACAAGTCGCGTGCATCGGTGTGATGCAACGTGCCCCAGAACGGTTCCGCGTTGTAGTGGGTATCCCAGTCCCAGTAGTAGGCGTCCAGATCGTCCAACCCGCGGGCGAATTGCGTATCGATGTGGATCGTCACACCGCCCTTTCGCAACACCCTGTAGCACTCGGCCAAAATGCGGGGCGTTGCCTTGGTCGAGGTCTCGTGGAACAGGCCGTGCGAGACGACGAGGTCGAACGACTCATCCTCGAACGAGAGCGATTCGGCGTCCTCCTGCCGAAAGTGAACCCGTTCTCCCAGGCCTTCGGCGCGGGCATGGGCATAGCGTAATTGCGGTGCCGCGACATCGATGCCGTAGACTTCCGCATCCGGGAACACTTCCGCGTAGGCCACCGTGGTGCCGCCGATCGCGCAGCCCAGGTCGATGATTCGTTTGGGTTTGAAGTCGGGATATGTCTCGCGCAAGAAACCGATCGTCGTGTAGCCCGGAGCAGCGCGGCCAATCCGTTCGCGCGTGTCGACGTAGTCGAGCGCGGCGGTGCCGCGTATTGCCAAGCCATAGTAGTGCGCGCCGCGATCGAACATCGCGCCGGCGAAAACATCGTCCTCGGTGATCTCCGTGTGATAGCCGCCCGGCATACAGTGGATATCGATCGCGGTGTTGTAGCGCGGCACCTTAACGTTGGGATCAAGGTGTAACGAGCCCTTGGGGTTGGAGACTTTACTGCGCTCCAGAAGCTTGGGCAGTTCATGCCAAACGATTTCGCTCACCGCATCCCAACCCATCTCCTGAATGCTGCGCGCGATCGACCCCCAGGTTTGAACGAAAGGATCCGCCTCCATGGCATGACGCCATTCGACCCGGCCCTTTGGCGGGCGCCCATGTTCGGCTTTAAAGCGCGGGAGGACCCGACTTATGCCCACCTGCCGATCCGAAGGATAGACGTTGTCCTCCATATGCATCTTCAGCCCGGCGACAAAATTCTGTCGGGCGCGCTCGTCGCTGGTGGCGCGCGGCAACATATAGTGGGCGAAGGGCTCTTTCATGGCAGGCTCCTTGGTTTCGCTTCAGATCCAGATGAGCGCTGGGATTTTACGATCATTTTCCCCGCAACCACCAGCGATTGCCCGCGCGACATGCCGGGTCGGCGTCAACCTTTCCGTCATCCAAGGGATCAGCAAGTTTGGGCAGGCTGGCACATGGACCGCGCTGGCACAGGTCCTTGATGACGGTGCGCACCTAGCCGCAACCACGCCTACATCGGCGCGGGCATGCCCAGACTTTTGGCTTGGCGGCGTTCGAACTCTTTGCAGGTCTCGTCGTGCTGGTGGCCGCGGATGCCGCCGCGCACCGTGCCGGGTTCGGTTGTGCCGAAGAAGTCCGCCCACGACTGGGGTAGGCGCACCGAGTTGGGCGGCGCGATCCAAATGCGATAGAGGAGGCGCTGGCGGTCCGGGTCGTCGCCGTCCTCGAAACGCGTGCGGGAATGCAACATCACGTGATTGTTGAGGAATTGGAGGTCGCCCGGCTCGAGCCACATGGTGAACATCACCTCGGGCCGGCGCAGAATTTCGTCGAGCACGTCGGTGCATTCTTTTTGCGCATCGGTAAGCTTGGGCACGCCGTCGAGATCTTGCGCGGTGCGTACCCGGTTTCGGTTCCATTTGCCGAACAACCGCCCCTCGGCAAAATCGAACAGCGGCTGAGTGTAGTAGGGGCCCTCGTCGGGGGCTTCTTCTTGGTTGCGCCCAAAGAAAAAAGGCTGCCGCGCCACCTCGACAAGGTCGGGGCGTTCGTCCGTTAGAATCTGCCACGCCGTCACGCTGCTCGAAACCCGGCTTTGCCCGCCGCTCTTAGCTTTGTTGTAACAAGCAAGGCCGACGAGATCGCACCCATCGGTGTGAAAGTCCAACTCGGCGTTCGAGTTGTATCCGCGGCCCGCGGCCGAGCGGTAGTTCATCCCGGCGGCGCGCACCTCGGACACATATTGCGAGGCGATGCCTTGGGGCCGCGGCACGCCCAGATGGAGGGCGATCGCCCACGCCAAAATCTTGTATTCCTCTGGGCTCAACAGGTCCCGCGGCAAGCCCTTCACCAGCGAAAAGCCGCCGCCGAAATAGGCCTCGTGTGCCGCCGCTTCGATCACGTCAAAGCCGGGCCCGAGGTCGAAGTCGTCTTTCGAATAGTCGAACAAAGGGCGGGCCGGATCGAAGGCCTGTTTGACGGCTGTGGCGAGTTGCGTCTGTGCCGACTGGTCGATCGGAAACACCCAGTGTCGATCTGCGATCAGGTCGGGCACCCGCCAGGCCGCGGATGTATCGAAATCGTCGGTCATCTCCTGAACCCACTTGTTGCCGACGGTGCGCCACCGCACCGTGCGCTCGAACGAATATAAGCCGAGAAAGCTAGACGGCAATGCGTCATCGTTACGGACACGTAGGAAACGCCATATTTCCGCAACTTATCGGGGGCCGGGACGGACGCGCCCAAAGTGCGTTACGCTACGTCAAAAGAACGACAAGTGGACGATAGGGAGGCAGGTCCATGTACGATCCGGCGCAAGACTGGCGCGATACCTATGAAATTTCCGACCCCGACGGACGCCTCGTTGAGGAGTTCCGCAACCGGCCCGTCGGGTTTCACTCTGCCGAGCTGCAGCGGGTTCTTCTCAAGATGCAGATCGATCCGCGCTGCCCGAACTACGTTTTGTTCTGCCGCACCCCGCACAAGGAATGGCTGATCGGCCAGATGGCGCCGCAAGTCGCCGACCCGGTCCAGCTGGAAGAGGATCGCGACTACGCCTCGGTCGAAGAGGCCGAGTGGGAGGTCTTCCGGCGGCGCTGGAAGATCGTCACCGGACAAGACATCACCTAGGTCACGGCGCAAGGACACAGCAAGATGGTCAAAATCGTCGGCTACCCAAACCGCTTCAGCTTCCGCGCCGAAGAGTCCATTCGTTTCATGGTGTCCAGCACGTTGGACGCACCCTATCAGGTGGACTTCGTGCGCATCGTTCATGGCGATGTGAACCCGGCCGGGCCGGGCTACAAGGAATTGCCGGTCGACGCGCCTGCGGCGGGCGAATACCCCAGCCGTTTCCAGCCCATCCACCCCGGCTCGTGCGTTCTCGTTGCGGATGATCCCAAGCTTGCGGGCCTCGAAAGCTTCCAGGTCCAAGCCATGGTTTGGCCGACGTTGCCGAACAGGGGCGAACAAGGCTTGATCGCCAAATGGTCGCCCGATCGCGGCGGCTTCGCCCTCGTCATTGACGAGGCGGGCGCGCCGGCCCTACGCCTTGGCGACGGAGCCGAGGTCGTGACGGTCTCGACCGGCACGCCGCTGCTGGAACGCTTCTGGTACCGCCTCTCGGCTAGTTTCGATGCCGCGACCAAGACCGTGGTCGTTCACCAACATCCGCTGTTCGATCACCCCGGCGTCAAGGCGTCCGCGCATATCGAACAACGCGTCGAGGTCGCGCCGCGGCTCGACAACGGCCTACCGTTGACCATGGGCGCTTGGGTTGAACGCATGGATGGGCCGCGCGCGATCACGACCGGGCATTACGACGGCAAGATCGATGGCCCGCGCCTCCTGCGCCGCCCGCTTTCGTTGCCCGAGACCGAAGCGCTCGCGGCCGCCACACCCTCCCACCTCACGGCAACGCCGCTCGCCTCGCCGGTTGCAAGCTTCATGGCGGACATCGTCGCCGCGTGGGATTTCTCGCACGGCATCGAAACCACCCACGTGCTGGATGTGTCGGCGAACCGGCTGGACGGCGCCATCCACAACCTGCCGACCCGGGCGTCGAAGGGGCACAACTGGACCGGCGAGGAAATGAACTGGCAGCATCGGCCGGACCAGTACGGGGCCATCCACTTCCACCACGACGATCTCTACGACGCAGGCTGGGAAACCGATTTCGAACTCAAGGTGCCCGCGGATTGGCGTAGCGGCTCGTACGCCGCGCGAATCACCTGCGGCGACCATGAAGAGCACATTCCCTTCTTCGTCATTCCCGCACGCGGCCGCGCCGGCGCCAAGCTGGCGTTCTTGGTGCCCACCGCGTGCTACATGGCCTATGCCAACGAACACCTGCTGATGAGCGGGGATGCGTCCACCGGTTTGGGACGTCTGGCGGTGTTCACGGCGCGCGACATGTACGTCAACGAGCATCGCGAGATCGGCTATTCGCTTTACGACTATCACGCCGATGGATCAGGCGTGTGTTACTCGTCTCGGCTGCGCCCGATCATCAACATGCGGCCCAAATATCAATTCGGCGCCGGCATGACGGGCTCCAGCCTGCACCAATACAACGCCGATACGCACATCATCGATTGGTTGGAGGCCATGGGCCACGACTACGATGTCATCACCGACGAAGACCTGCACGACGAGGGCATGGCGCTGCTATCCGATTACCGCGTCGTCATGACGGGCACCCATCCCGAGTATTATTCGACCGCCATGCTCGACGCGCTGGCGTCCTTCAAGGACCAAGGTGGTCGCCTGATCTATATGGGTGGCAACGGGTTCTACTGGCGGATTGCGTTTCATCAAGAACTCCCCGGCGTCATCGAGGTTCGCCGTGCCGAGGGCGATATTCGCACGTGGATGGCCGAGCCCGGCGAATACCATCACAGCTTCACCGGCGAATACGGCGGCATGTGGCTGCGTCAGGGGCGGCCGCCCCAGTCGTTGTGCGGCGTCGGGTTTACCGCGCAAGGCTTCGACTATTCGGCGCCCTACAAGCCGCTTCCCGACAGTAAAGACCCCCGCGCGCATTTCATTTTCGAAGGGGTCGCCGAGGGCAGTTTGATTGGCGATACCGGGCTTGTGGGCGGTGCAGCCGGTGGGTTCGAGCTTGATCGCGCCGACCCGCGTCACGGCACGCCGCCGCACGCACTGGTCCTGGCCACCACCATGGGCGGCCACACCGATACCTATCTTTTGGTCCCCGAGGAAATGCACATCACGGCGGCCAACATCACCGGCACGTCCACGCCGTTGGTTCGGGCAGACATGGTGTTCTTCGAAACGCCGGGCGGCGGGGCCGTATTTTCCACCGGCTCGATCGCTTTCGCCGGGTCGTTGTCGCCGAACGATTATCAAAACAACGCCAGCCGCGTCGTCGACAACGTCGTCAAACGTTTCCTCGACGACGCACCCTTTGACGTCCCCTAAGACTCCCATCGCAGAAACGAAACCAATTCGCATCAAAATAATAGGAGAGGTAAGGGCATGGCCGACGAATCCGTGATTTACATTAATGGCGAGTTCAAGCCGCTCAGCGAAGCCAGCGTCCCGGTGCTCGATCAGGGTTTCCTACTTGGGGATGCGGTGTTCGACGTGGTGTCGGCCTGGAAAGGCAATCTCTTTCGGCTCGATGCGCACCTCGAACGCTTCGAAGATCGCTTCGGGCGACCCGACTCACGCCCTCGCTCGATCGGGCCGGTTGGCGCGATGCCATCATCGAAACCGCGCGACGCAACAACCTCAAAGACGCGAACATTCGTTTCATCGCCACGCGCGGCGTCTCGATGGAAGTGATCGCCGACCCACGGGTCAATCAACCGACCGAAATCGTCTGGGCCGCGCCCTACGTCTTCTTGGCCGACGACGCCGGGCGCAAGAACGGTATCCGCCTGATGATCAGCCACTTACGGGGCTTTTCGCCGGATACGCTCGATCCGAGATACAAATGCGTCGACCGTCTGCATTTCCAGTTGGCCAAGATCGAAGCGTTGGAAGCCGGCTACGACGACGTGATCTGGCTCGACCAAAACGGTCACGTGGCCGAAGGGCCGGCCTCCAACCTCTTCATGGTCAAGAACGGTGTCCTCCACACGCCCAGCGAAGGGGTGTTGCGCGGGATCACCCGTCAGGTCTTTCTTGATCTTGCGGCCCGCGCGGGCGTGCCGGTTAAGGAGTGCAACATCTCCGCGTTCGACCTGTTCACCGCCGACGAGATCTTCACGACCAGCACCGCCGGCGGCGCCTTGCCGATCCGCGAAGTATCGGGCCGCCCGCTTGCCGGCCCGGTCGCAGGCCCGGTCACCAAGAAACTCGACACGCTGTATTGGGAGATGCGCGATTCCGGCGAGGACGGGACCCCGATCTAAGTCGTCAGGATCTGATTCGCCATCGCGCCCGGCAGTACCGCCAAAATCAAAGGGGGCCACCGATCGGCGCTGATGAGCCCGTTTGTTCTTGATGCAACTACCTAGTGGTCATAGAAACGCATCATGGTGAAGCGAGAGATCTCTGCTTCCGGCTACCGCCGACCGTCAAAGTCGGTGCCCCGGCACGGGGCACCGGTGTGCCGGGCGGGCATCTGATGGCGCGGCCGCCAAACGTCGTTTTCGCCCGTGGTGACCGCATCCCCGACTTTCGTCTGCCGGATGTCGCCGGTGCACCGACCGGGCCGCTGCTCCATTCTCGGGGCAATCCGATGGTCTTTGCGTTCGGCAATGCGGCCGACGACGCAACGCTGCATCCTTTCGCAAATAGCGTCGGCGATCTCGCGGGTGCCGATATTTTTCTTGTGACCGACCGGTCCGTGCAAGAGAATCTCGCACTGGCACAGCGTCTCCAACTTCCGTTCGGGGTTCTGTCGGACGTCGACGGCGCGGGGTGCCGTCACTTCGGCTTCACGGAGCGCGATAAACCGGTTGCGGCCCTAGCGGTGTATGCGCTTGACCGCAATCTTCGCGTGCTCGATGTCGCACGATCCCTCGACGGACAAATCGACCTTAGTCCCGTGGTCACCGCTATCAAGAAAGCGGTGCCGTTGCCGGAACCGGTGCCGGCACCGCGTCCCGCACCGATCTTGCTCATTCCGAACGTACTGGACGCGCAGACCTGCACCGATCTGATCGCCACCTGGCACGAAAAAGGCAACATCGCCAGCGGCACCCACGATTCGCAGGGCAACGCCGACCTCGGGGCCTATGCGCAAACCTCCAAGGCGCGCCGTGACCACGAGATCAAGGATCCAAAACTCAAGGCTCTGGTCAGCGAATTGATCGGCCTACGCATTGCGCCCGAGATTCAAAAAGCCTTCGACTACCAAGTTGCCGGCACGACGATGGTGAAGATCGCGAGGTACGGCGCCGACACCGGCGGCTACTTTCGCTCCCATCGCGACAATATTTCGCCCGGCGTTTTGCACCGCCGGTTTGCTCTGTCGCTCATGCTCAATGATCCCTCGGACTATACCGGGGGCGGCTTACGCTTCATCGAATATGGCCCAGAGGCGTACTACCCACCCGCCGGGGCGGCGATGGTCTTTAGCGGCTCGCTACTGCACGAAGTCATGCCGGTCACAGCCGGGGAACGGTTCGTCCTACTGACTTTTCTATTCAGCGCCCGCGAACGAGATGCCCTCAAGAAGGGCGTATCGTAGGGATCGATCACACCTAGGCCATACCAAGGGAATCATCAGTGAAAGCCTACGAGATTCAAAACTTCGCCGAGACCGGACGGCTCACCTTGGTCGATCGGCCAGTGCCGGAACCCAAGGCGGGCGAGGCCTTGATTAAAATACGCGCGACCGGCCTCAATGCGCGCGACTTGTCGATCATGCAGCGCGATCAGTTCGGTCGAAAGATACCGCCGACCCTCATTCCCTTGTCCGACAACGCAGGCGATGTTGTTGCCGTCGGGCCAGGCGTGACCGAGGTCGCGCCCGGCGATCGCGTCACCATGACCCACTATTGGCGCTGGCTCGACGGCGCGTGGCACAATCGATGCGCGAAGAAGACTTCGCGATGACGCGCGACGGTTTCTTGGTCGAACAGGCGGTCGTTCCTGCCGCGGCGTTGATCAAACTCCCCGACAGCATTTCTTACGAAGAGGCCAGTACGTTGCAAAGCGCCGGCCTGACCGCGTGGCATGCCGTGATCGAAGCGGGCAAAGCCAAGCCTGGCGACACCGTGGTTACGATCGGCACCGGCGGCGTTTCGGTCTACGCGATGCAATGGGCCAAGATGGTCGGCGCGCGGGCGATCGTCACATCTTCCAGCGATGCCAAGCTCGCCCGCATGAAAGAACTCGGTGCCGATGATGGGATCAACTACGCGACCAACCCCGAATGGGCCGAAGAGGTCATGGCGCTGACGGACGGGAAGGGGGCCGATCTGGTCGTCAACAATGTCGGTCTCGCGGAACTCGACCAATGCATCTCGGCCTGCGGGTCCGGCGCCATCATCGCCCACATCGGCGCGAACCCGGTCTCGAAAAACCGGCAACCTGCACCACCCGAGCTGCCCAAGCGCCTGGGCTTGCTTATCATGCGCCACCTCACCATCCAGGGGATCATCGTCGGCAGCCGAGAAATGTTCGTCACGCTGTTGGCACAGATGGTCAAACACCGGATCAAGCCCGTCATCGATCGGGTCTACCCCTTCGACGAGGTCAACGAGGCGATTGCCTACATGGCCGGCGCCGACAAGATCGGCAAGGTCGTCATCCGCGTGGCCTAGGACTCAGACGGACGAGGCAAGACGCCTATCTTGTCCCGCGTTTGCCGTGGGCAAGCCAGCCGACGATCGCGCCGACGCAGAACAGTGAGAAAAGAAGAATCACGCGTGGCGCGGAGAACGTCCAAACCAGGAACCTGACGTCGACGGTCTCGACGTTCTGGACGGACACGATAACCACAAGGCCCAGCAACGTAAGGGCGGCGAAATGTCGTATCTGTTGCATAGGTCAACAGATACAGGAACGCCGCGCCCGCAGCCAGCGAACACGCCAATGCAACGGCCATAGCTATGGCAGATCGCCCCGTGGCCTCACCCCGCCGAATGGGAACTCGGCGCGGGCCGTGACGTCGGGCACGGCGAAAAGCCCAAAAAGCGCCTTGACGCAGTTTAGAAGAATTCTAAATAAGTGTTCGGAACCTGAGAACAAAACCGTAAGAGTGGAGAGAGTCCGATGCGTGTCCCTGACGTTACCTTCAAAACCCGCGTGCGCGACGAGACGGTGGAGGGGCCCAATCCCTACCGCTGGCAGGATCACACTACAGACGAAATATTCTCCGGCCGTCGCGTGGTGGTTTTTGCCTTGCCCGGCGCCTTCACCCCGACCTGCAGTTCGACCCACCTGCCGGGTTACGAAGATAACTTCCAGGCCTTCAAGGACCTCGGCATCGACGAGGTGATTTGCCTATCGGTCAACGATGCCTTCGTGATGTTCCAGTGGGGTAAGGCGCAAGGCGTCGAGAAGATCACCATGCTGCCCGATGGCTCCGGCGAATTTACCCGGAAGATGGGCATGCTGGTCGACAAGGACAATTTGGGCTTTGGTTATCGGAGCTGGCGCTATTCCATGTTGGTCGAAGACGGCGAGATCACGAAGCTCTTTGCCGAACCCGGCTACGCCGACAATTGCCCGGACGACCCGTTCGAGGTCTCCGATGCGCAGACCATGCTCGACTACATCAAGAGCCGGTAACGATCGCGCAGCGTTCGAAAAGGCGGGGCCGACGGCATGTCGGTCCCGCTTTTTTTTGCGGTCGCTATTCGCGAGAAGCGAGACGGTCTTCAGGCCGTGTTCGCCACGTCGGGAACCGTGGCGCGATGGAAGTCGCGACCCCACCGCAAGTCGTCGTACGGCGTCGCCCGGTGCATCGTGCACCGATTGTCCCATAGGACCAGATCGTCCACCCGCCAGCGGTGCCGATAGGTAAACGCCGGCTGCGTCGCAAGGGCGATCAATTCGTCGACAAGCTGCATAGCGTCTTCCGTTGCCATGCCGTCGATGCTCTCGATATGCGAGGCGAGGTAAAGCGTCTCGCGGCCTGAGTCGGGTAGCGCGTGCACGAGGCGTTGCGGCACCGCTTGCATGGCCCTGACCTCTTCTGGCGTGAAATCGTCAAAGCCCATACGGCGGCGCGAGGCCATCAAGGTGTGGCGCGCGATCAGCGGCTTAAGGAAGGCTTGGCGGTCGGCGGGCAGGGCGTCATAGGCCGCGCGCAAGTCGGCGAATTCGGTGCGTCCGCCGATCGGCGGCACAACGCGGGCGTATAAACAAGACGCCAGCGCGGGGACGTGCTTGAACGAGCTATCGGTGTGCCACAACTGATTGGCCAACTGCAGGTGCCGGACCCGACTGTCCTGGCGCCAAATCTGTCCGTCGTCGTCGATATTGGACACGTCGGTTATGTCCTCACGCATCCGCTGTCGCGCATCGTCGTGGTAGATCGCCGACGGCGCAGCTTCGAGGGGTCCAAACCGTGCCGCAAAGGCTGCCTGGTCTTCTTGGCTCAGCTCTTGATCTGGAAACACCAGCACGGCGTAGCGCGAAAACGCCGCACGGATCGTCGCAACCGACTCCGCGCTCGGCGCCCGCAGATCGATATCCGCAATCTCCGCGCCAAAATCCTCGCCTATCGGTTCAACGATCAAAGCTACGCCCCTCTGAACAGGCTCCCCACAGGGTGCTCACACCGCCAACATAGCCCGACCTGGTGGCAAAGCGTCCAGTACGGACGACATCTTAGTTGACAACTAAATTGTCAAAAACTTCGAGGACTACACCATCGCCGATGTCGCGGTGTGGCCGTGGGTCACGGTGCTCGACGGATTTTACGATGCGGCCGAGCATCTCGACCTTGTCGCCTATCCCAATGTCGGGCGTTGGCTCGCGGCCGCGAAGGCCCGTCCAGCCAGCGAGGTCGGCCAGAACGTGCCGCCCATGTCGGACGCCTAAGCCCGCGCGTAATTCTAGGTGGCACGCCGCTGGCGCCGACGGCGCATGCTATAGTCCGCGTCTAGGCCGTTTGCGCGGCCACTTCTGAAACAAATGCTGCAGCGACCGGCGGCGGCGGCGACGCCCGGCCGCCTGCCGTCACTCAAAGGGGAGCACGACCATGACCGAAACGACCGAATACGAGCCGCCCAAGGTTTGGAAATGGAACAAAGACCACGGCGGGCGTTTCGCCTCGGTCAATCGGCCCACCGCCGGTGCGCAACACGAAAAAGAACTCCCCATCGGCGAGCACCCGTTGCAGCTCTATTCGCTCGGCACGCCCAACGGCGTCAAAGTCACCATCTTGTTGGAAGAGCTTCTGGCGTTGGGGCACAGCGGCGCGGAATACGACGCCTGGTACGTCAGCATCGACAAGGGCGACCAGTTCGGCAGCGGCTTCGTCGCGGTCAACCCGAACTCCAAGATCCCCGCACTGATGGATCACAGCACCAGCCCGCCGACCCGCGTGTTCGAATCCGGCGCCATCCTGCTTTACCTCGCCGAAAAGTTTGGCGCCTTTCTCCCCAGCGATCCGTCCAAGCGCGCCGAGCTCCTGTCGTGGCTGTTCTGGCAAATGGGCAGCGCGCCTTATCTCGGCGGCGGCTTCGGGCATTTCTATGCGTACGCGCCGATCAAGATCGAATACTGCATCGACCGCTACGCGATGGAGGTCAAACGCCAACTCGATGTGCTCGACCAGCATCTGGCCAACAACGAATATATGTGCGGCGATGAGTACACCATTGCCGACATTGCGATTTGGCCGTGGTACGGCGCGGTGATCCTCAACAACGCCTATAGCGCCGCCGAGTTCCTAAGCGCCCACGAATACAAAAACATGGCGCGCTGGACCAATCAGATCCTCGAACGTCCCGCCGTGCAACGCGGTCGCCTGGTCAACAAGCCGGGCGAGGACTCAAAAGGCGGTCTGCGCGAACGCCACAGCGCCAGCGACTTCGACAACATCGAATAGGGTAGGGGCCGCGGGCGCCGCGGTGCCCGGTTCTCAATTGGCGAGACGGGCGCCGTACACCGCCCAGGGCTTGCCCTTCTTGCCGTCGCCGCCTCGGAACGTCACTTTCTTGTCGCGGTTGAGGGTGTCGTTCGGCACATAGCCGTCGAAATAGCGCTCTGCCTCGAACCCGCACGCGGTGAATAGCGCGCGCATGTCGGTATCGCGCATGTGCCCCATAAAGGGTTCGTTGTTGTTGTAGGTATCCCAGTCCGGGATCGCGAGGTCGAACGCATCGCCTTCGCGCTGCGGCACGTCGCAATGCGCCATCACGCCACCCGGGGCCAGCAACCGGCGACACTCGCGAATAATGCGGGGCAGGGCGGCGCCCGAGGTTTCGTGCATCAACACATGACTGACGATCAGATCGAAATGCCCGTCCGGAAAGTCGGTTTGCTCGGCGTTTTGTTGCGAGAAATGCACTGCCGCGCCCAATGATTCCGCCCTCGCATGGGCATAGCGCAAGCTGGCCGCGCCGACATCGATGCCGTGCACCTCGGCGCCGGGATAGGCGTGCGCGAACGGCACCGTCGAATGTCCCACCGTGCACCCCATATCGAGGATGCGGCGTGGCTCAAGGTCGGGAAAGTTCTGCTTCAGATAGGCGATGCAACCACGACCGATATCCTGGTTGGAATCGCCCAAGCCCCCCATCGCGTAGATGTACAGGCCTTTGTCGTAGATCGCCCCGGCGGTCAGATCGTCGGCGCACAGGTCGCTGTGATAGCTACCCGGCATCACATGAATGTCCGTCGCGGTTTGGTAGCGCGGCACGGGCAACGCCGGATCAAGGCGCAAGCTGCCGCCGGCACGGGCCTTCGAGGCCTTTTTGCGCGCGATCAAGTCGTCCAACTGCCGCTCGATCGGGCTGCCGACCGATTCCCACATCATTTCCTGCGTCGTGCGCAGCAGCGCGCCCCATGTCTGATGAAACGGCTCGCGGTTCATTTCGCGGCGTACCTCGTGGCGATCCTCTGGTGCGCGACCGTGCGCGCGTCGGAATTGCGGCACGACCTTGGTGTCGTACAGCGGTCGGTTGCCCGACGACACATCGCGCATCACATGGACGCGAAGGCCGGCGACAAAATCTTGCCGGGCGGCTTCGTCGTGGGTCGCGGTCGGTAGGACGGCATGTTGCTTCTGATTGCGGATCATCGGCTTGCTCTCCCCAAATGCGGCCCCCAGTATAGCAGCTCTGCCGCCCATCAAGGTCTACCCCACCATGCCCATCGTCCACAGCGACAAAGCCGATCTTTATTACGACGTGGCGGGCGAGGGGCCGGCGGTCATTCTGGCGCACGGCGCCGAAGGCAACGCGCTCAGCTGGTACCAACAGGTTCCGGTCTTTGCCCGCCGGCACCGCACCGTGGTGTTCGACCATCGCGGTTTCGGGCGCTCGGCCTGCGCACCGGACGATCTGCAACCCGACAAATTCGGTGCTGATATCCTTGCCGTGATGGATGCGCTCGATCTCGATCAAGCGGCCATCGTCGGCCAATCGATGGCAGGCTGGGGCGCGATGCAGGCGGCGCTTGCCGCACCCGAGCGCATCTCGGCGGTGGTCTTGGTCGCGACCTCAGGTGGGCTCGCACCGCCGTCGGGCAGCGACGCCCCGCCCGAACCCAATGCCGCACCGCTTGCCGGGCGCCTCTCGTGCCTAGCCCTCGCGCCGGGTTTCGCCGACCGCGACCCGGCCGCCGCGTGGCTGTTCGATCAGATTTCCCTAATGAACGACAACATCGAGCTCTTGGCCGGACGACTCGGCGAGCCCGCCAATCTGATCGGTCCTCCTGATCTCAAGGGATATCGCACGCCCACCCTCGTCGTCGCCCCGGCCTTGGATGCGTTCTTTCCGCCCGCGATGCTCCGCGAGGTGAGCGCCCTGATTCCCGGCGCGCGGGTCGTCGAGATGCCCGACAGTGGCCACGCGCCCTACTGGGAAGTCCCCGACGCCTTCAACGCATTGGTGCTCGCGTTTCTCGCCGATGCAGGAGGTGCGGCGTCGGGCTAGTAGTCTCCACCCGCCCCGCCATCGCCCCCACCTTCGTTGTTTTCGGCGGCTTCGTTCATTACCTCGACCGGATCCTCAACCTCGACCCGCGCGCCAAGATCGATCGCGCCGCTGGTCCCGACCAGTGCAGTGGCCCCGGCTGCCACGATCACCGGATCGCCGCCACCGATGTTGGGTGTGATGACAACCTCGCCCTCTTCGACCACGACGCCTGTCGTGCCGTTCTCTTCCACGACCACCAAAAGTCCGTGCCGCGAATGCCGATCAACGCCGTTGGCGTTCGGATCGCGACGCCGCTCTTGATCAGCTTGCCGCTGACGAACCGAAACGTGCCCTTCGACAACCGGATGGCCATCTTCCCGGCCGAGGTGTCGGGGTCGTAAACGAACTCGTCCAGCACCACGATGCTTTGCGAGCCCAAGTGAAAATCGGTGTTGTCGAGGAACCGGAGGTGCAGCCCGCCGCCGTCGACCGTTTCGATACGTTCGTTGGCGGTCACCCTCGTGCGGCCATACAGCGGTCGCCGGTCCTTCGCTTCGGGGTGCCGTAGGCGTCCAACACCACCTGCCGCACCCGACCGATCTCTTGGGCCGAGGCCGGCAATGACATCACCAAGACGAGGGGCAGAAAGAGCAGGCGTCGCATGATCGGGTCTCCTTGTGGGCGGATCGGGAGTTCAATGCGTCCCAGCGGCTTTGGCCAGGATCGCAATCGTTTGTTCCAACGTGCGGGTGCGGTCCAACGTTTCGCGCGTTTCGTCGCCCAGCGGGTGGCCGCCAATTTGCGAAACAAATCCGCTGCCCCACGGTGAAATCCGTCCGGCATGCCGACCGCGTCGTAGGTCGCCGCAATCTCTTCCATTTCGCCGGTCCATCGGTCGGCGTCTGCGGCAAGCCACGGCACCGCGCGATTCATGGCTTGCCATATCGCGGGCGCACGGCCCTCGATTTCCTGCGCAAGCTCGGCACCCAACCCATATCGCGCCGTCGCGATCAACTCGGTGGCATAAATCGCATTGGTGCCCTTGTTTATCGATGCAAAGCACATCTTCAATGCCGACGCATCGCCAATGCGATCGGACAACACGGTCACCGCCATCCCGTTGTCGTCCAGGACCTTCAGGCGCATCGCCTCGGCGCCGGTGGCATAGAACTGGGTCTTGCTGTCGACGCCCGGTGCGCGCCCGATAATCCCCGCATCGACAAACGGGATGTCGGCGGCGGCAAAGTCCTCGGCCATCGCCATGACCGTCATCGGCGAAATCGCGTTGCAATCGGCATAGGGGATGGTCTTGCCGGTCCGCTGCATTGCGGCGATCGCGTTGCGCGCGATGTCTGGTGCGGCGGTCGGTGGCGCGATCGAAAAAGAAGTCCGCCGCCTCGACAACGGCATCGAGGCTGCCCAGGTCCGTGACGTTACCGGCGATCGCCAACCCCTGGCTGCGGGCGCTCCGTCCCGTGAGGTCGGTCACCACGCGATGGCCATGTTCCCCAGGGCGCGGCCGACCGCATGCCCCATGTCCCCGGTCGCGACGCTCGCAATGGTCTCGTTCATGGTCGCAGTATAGGCGGTTTGGGCGTGGCCCGAGCAGGTCTTGCCTCGCTTTCCCGTCAGGTTGTTGTTTTTTCAACCTTCGCCATGCTCGCGTCATAGTTGTATGCTTTCATCTTGATCGTTCCAATTGTAGGGATTAGCCCTCTCCGATAGGAAATGAGGGAAGGTTCCATCAGTCTAGAGTTGTATCCGTTCGAGCCCGTGTTGGGGCGCCGAATCAAGATCAAGAACCGTGAGACGGCATCGGATGTAAGAGGCGTGGGCTGCAATTGGGGCGGCCCAACGGTTCTCGCGGGTAAAGCAGGGACGCCGCGATAGCCAACGTCGACAAAAAATGCGTCGCGGGTCACGCGACCGACATCGCCATCAGGATCCGACCATTCGGTCCCGCCATCGGGCGTGCATGCGGCACGTCGTGACGCCGATGCCGCACGACGTGGTTGGGAGAGCGGATGGACGACTTCGAAAACCCCACGCGGTGGTCGTGGCACGGCTGCGACCTATCGTGTCCCCATCGATCACGACTCCGGGGCCCCGTTTGCCGGGAGCGACATCACGGTTGCCGGCGATCCCCAAGACCTTGTGCACGATGCACATTATCTCGTGCGGTCGAACGGGCGCGCGACGATCCGCCGCTACTGCGGCGACACCGATACCCTTCGCCACCCCACTGGTCGCACAGATCCGCTCTCGCCGCCGTTCGACATCGTGGGCCGTATCGTTCGCTTGGTCCGACCGCTCTGAAAAAGCGCCGCCGAGATCGCGCGCAATCTCGTCCCAGGGTGCGTAGAATGGTGCGATGACCCCTAGTACTTCGGTTTGGTTCGCATGAAGGACGTTGAGTTGCGTCTTGCGCTGGTCTGTTACGGCGGCGTCTCGCTCGCCGTCTACATGCACGGCGTGACCAAGGAATTTCACAAGCTGGTCCGCGCGAGCCGCGCCTACCACGGGCTCCCCAAGGGGGCGGCCCGCGCCGATGCCGACTATCTCGGTGCCGAGCACAGTCCCGACGAGGAGATCGATACCGAGAACGTCTATTTCGACCTCGTGCGCGAGATCGGCAAATCGGTCGACCTCCGTATCGTGATCGACGTCATCACGGGGGCCTCCGCCGGCGGCATCAACGGCGTGATCCTGGCGCGCGCCCTGGCGCACGACCTTTCGCTCAGTCCCTTGCGCGATGTGTGGCTCAAGGAGGCCGATGTCAACGAATTGCTGGCCGAAGATCGCGCGGCACGGGCTTGGTCCAAATGGTTCCTTCGCCCGTTCGTCTTCGGCTACATCCGGCGCAGCAACGAAGACGATCCCGAAATGCGCGAAAAGCTCTCGCGCTTCTTGCGGTCTCGCTGGTTTCGCCCGCCGTTCGACGGCGAACACCTTGCCGGCGTGTTGCACGACGCGATGCGCGAGATGGGCGAGCCTGCCTATCCCGGCGCATCGCTCATCCCGGTGGCGCAGCGGCTCGACCTTGTCGTCACCGTCACCGACTTCTATGGGTACCCGCAGCGGGTGCCGATGTACGACCCGTCTTTCGTCACCGAACGCGAACATCGCCACGTCCTCGGGTTCACCTACCAGCGTTATCACGGCGGCGAGGAACGCAGCGAGTTCACCACCGCCGATACGCCGAGCTTGGCTTTCGCGGCGCGGGCCACGTCGTCCTTTCCGGGCGCGTTCCCGCCGGCGCAGATCGGTGAGATCGACCGCATTTGCGCGGCGCAAGGGATGACCTGGACCACCCGCGACACATTTCTCGAACGCAATTTCAACCGTTATGTCCAGGCCGGTGCCGACCCGATGCGGACGTCGTTCGTCGACGGCGCGGTGCTGAACAACAAACCCATCGCCCAGGCGATGGAGGCGATCCGCGGTCGCTCGGCCCACCGCCAAGTCGATCGCCGCGTCGTCTACGTCGATCCCGATCCCGGCAACGAACCGCCGCCACCCGAGGGGCGGGGGCCCGGCTGGTTCGGCACCTTGAAGGGCGCACTATCGGACCTGCCGCGCAACGAACCGGTGTTCGATGATCTCAGTTGGGTTCGTCGCTACAACCGGCGCGTCCGACGGGTTCGCGCCGGCGTCGAAGCCGCCCGCCCGCAGATTTCCGAAAAAGTGCGACAACTCGGGCGCCGGTCGTTGGAACGTGTCGCCAAGCCCAGCGACCTCGCCAAATTGCGCGAAGCCGCCAATGCCGAGGCGGCGCACGAAGGCGGCTTTGCCTACGAGGCGTACGTTCGCCAAAAAATGGAGTCGGTTATCGATTTCGTTGCCGACCTCCTCGCCGAACTCGCCGGCTTCCAACCACAATCCCCCGAGGCCGACGTCGTGGCCGATTTGCTCGACCGCTGGTGCCGGGCCAACGACATCCTGATCGCCGACGGGCCGCTCCCGGTGGCCGACAACGTCTTGCGTCGCACGCCGCCGCCATGGGTGCGGTTTATGTTGCAGTTCGACCTGCCGTTCCGGTCGCGCCGGCTGTTGTTCGTCATTCGTCAACTCAACAAGACCTACGCCCAACTCGGTCAAACCCAAGACGGTCCGCCCCCAGCCGACTTCAACGCCCTCAAGGGATCGCTCTACGACGTTTCCGAACGCATGCGTCACCGAACCACGGCGGCCTTCGCCAGCGTCGACTTGATCGCCGCCATTCGCAATGTCTTCGGAGTCAATCCGGCCGCCGCATCCGTGGACGACCTCGATGCCCTGATCGCCGGCCTCGCCGACGAGATCGATCTGAAAAACCTCAACGGACGCATCGACGAAGTCCTTTCGGCATTGCCGCGGTCGTGGAAAACCGTCCGCGGCGATCTGCTGACGGCCTATATCGGCTTTGCCTATTGGGATCCGCTCACGTTCTCGTCCGCCAACTGGCGCGAGGCCGAGGAGTACGACGAGATCCGCGTCCACCGCATCAGCCCCGAAGACGCCGACACCATCCGCAAGGGCGGCGCCCGCGCCACGCTCAAGGGACTCGACTTCGGCCATTTCGGCGCCTTCTTCAGCCGCAAGCGGCGCGAAAACGACTACCTCTGGGGCCGACTACACGCTGCCGATCGGTTGGTCGATTTGGTATTGGATGCGGCGGCCAAGCAAGGTGCGGCGCCCGATCTCGACGTCACCGCGCTCAAAAAGCGCCTTTTCGAGTCGATCCTGGCGTGCGAAGCCGAAAACCTGACGAAGATTCCCGATGCGCTTGCCCAGATCCGCAAAGAAGTGGCGGCGCTGGACTAAAGCCAGCTACGCCGCGGTCGGTTCTTCCAGCTTCATGCCGCGGGTGTTGGCGCCCTTTATATCGGCGCCGGTCAGGTCGGCATAGCGCGTGTAGCCCCCGTCTTCGCCATCCAGCCCACGGACCCGCATCGAACGAAGGTCCGCGCCCGAGAGGTTGATCCGCCGCAAATTCGCTTCGCGCACCTTGATCCCGCGCAAGTCGGCGGCCGCCAATATCGCGCCTTCAAGGTCGCATTCGCTCAAGTCGGCCAGTTCCAACACCGCGCCGCGCAAGTTGGCGCCTGCCAGGTTGCAGCCGGTAATCCGTGCGCCGCTGAGATAGGCGCCGGGCAACTCGATCCCGGAAAGGTCTTGGCCTTCCAACGTGAGGCGCGCGCCCCGTTCGCCGTTCGATGTGGCCCACGACGCATGGTCGCGCAAAGCGGTTTGCAAGTCCGACGGCAACGCCAAGATGCCGCGCAACGCTTCGTCGCCGGCACTGCCGTCGACCGAAGCGCCGGCCAAAACGGCGCCGCGGAACTGCGATCCCAGCATGCTGGCGCGTTCGAGGTTGGCCCCGGCGAGGTTGGCCGCCGTGAGGTCGGCTGAATCCAGACGTGCGCCCGAAAGGTTTGCCATCGACAGGTCGGCCTTCTCAAAGTCGACGCTTTCGAAATCGGTACCCGATGCATCGACGTTTTTGAGGTTGGCGCGGGTCAGGTTGGCGAACAGCATCCGCGCCTTGCGCAACACCGAGCCTTCGAGATTGGCGCCGCTCAAATCGGTCTTGCTTTCCTTCGCATCGAGGCTGGCTTTGCCTGGCCGCATATCGGCGCCGGCTAAGTTGGCGCCTTTGAGAGTCGCGCCGGCGAACTTCGCGCCGCGCAGATCGGCGCCTTCGAAATTCGCGCGCGTCAGGTTGGCGCCGGCGAAATCGACGCCGAACAAATCGGCGGCGCTCAGATCCGCAGTTGCCAGATCGATTCGCGACAGGTTGGCGCCGGTCAGCTTGGCTTCCCGCAAGTTGATCCCCGGTAGTCGCAACCCCGAGAGGTCGACATCGTGCAGGTCCGCGCGCCGCCCACCGGGGCGTCCCTCGGCAAAACGGGCATGTTCGCGCAAGATATTCACCAGCGCTTTCGAATCGATTTCGGCCGTCATTGTCTCCCCTCTGGTCGCCAACCAATGTTAGGTGAATCGTGCGGGGCCGCACGAAGTATCGATTCGGATTTTCCTCGAATTTGAGCGGTTTTCGCGGCGTCGCTCGGCGCCGAAACGGTGCCAACGCTGACCCTGGCGCGACTGCTTGGCGGCATATCGGAGGGATTTCGGGCGGCGCACCCTTCGGAGGGCGAGAAGGTCTTAGACACAGCTCATCTGCTCGACATCATTTCGACCTACCGGGCGCGCGATCTCTTGACGGCGTTCGATGATTTCGGCGCCGGGTTTTCCGGTCTCAATTTGTTAGCCGATTTTCAACCCGACTTCGTGAAGCTCGATATGGGTCTTGTCCGCGGCGTTGACCACGACAAACCGCGTCGCGCCGTCATTCGTCATGTGGCCGCGTTGTGCCGCGATTTAGACATCAAGCTGATCGCCGAAGGCGTCGAAACGGCGGACGAACACAAGGCCCTCCGCGACCTCGGCATCGATCTGTTCCAAGCGTTCTATTTCGCCAAGCCCCGTTTCGAAGGACTGACCCTCGTCGACGAACTCCTGAACCCGCCGACCGGTTAGGCCGGCCCGTAGTTTACGTACACCAACGCCTTCTTGGCGGTGGCAAAGGACGGTCGATCGCAGCCCGGCGGGCAGAACGCATAGGCGCCCTTGGCGAAGGTCTCTCCGTCGGCGGTCGTCAGGCTGCCGTCGAGGACGTAAATTTCTTCGTAAAACACCTCGGGCACCGACAGGTTGACTTTGTCGCCGTCGAAACGCATCAGCTTGGAGCCCTCGCCGTGCGAGATCTTCGCCCAGCACTTTCACGTTGCCCTCCCAGCCGTCCGCTGCGGCATTCGGCAGCGCGGCCCACGCGCGATCCGGCATCTTGCCGGTCAGCGGGTAGTATTCGCGCTTGGCCGGTTCCGGTACGTCGTGGGTGCACATCTTCTTGGAGTGCCGCGACAGGAACATCGTTTCTTCGGGCACATCGCTCTGAAACCCGTGCACGGTCTCGGGCGGATGAAAGCAGTATCCCTTGGCCCCAAGATAGGTCTTGCTGTCGAACGACAGCTTGCCGCCCAGCACCAGAATTTCCTCGGCCGAATGATGATAGTGCGGCACCGTCGGTGCGCTGTAGCCCTCGGCCGGCACCAGCCGTTGAATCGCGGTACGCGCCCCATTGTCCGGGTCGAGGCTCAAGACTTTCGAGTAGAGACCCGGAATGGGCGATGTCCAATCCATGGACTCGGTGTCCAGGTGGGGAATGTGCGGGCGCATGGCGCGATCCTCCGATGCTGATCCCGCCATTCTAGGGCTACCCTGCGGGCTGCCGACGATCACAAACCGGGATCGCCCGCGATCCGGTCATCGGCGTCCGTCGTGGGGGCTACGAAACAGCCAAATCGCCAGCCAGGTCGCCAGCACCGCGCCCACCAGTTGGGCGGCGATAAAGCCCGGCGCGTCGATCGGCCTAATGCCGGAAAACGTGTCGGTCAGCGTGCGCCCGATCGTCACCGCCGGATTGGCGAACGACGTCGAGGCCGTGAACCAGTAGCCCGCCGTGATATAGAGCCCGACCGCGGCCGCCACCGCCTGCGGGCGAAATCGCACGCAGCCGTAGATCGTCAACAACAACCCGAACGTCGCCACGCCCTCGGCCAACCATTGCGCGCCGCCGGTGCGCATGTTGCTTGCCGACTGGACCAGCGGCAGCGCGAACATCGCGTGCGCCAACACCGCGCCGAGAACGCCGCCGGCAACCTGGGCGACGATGTAGCTTGCGGCGTGCGGCCAACGCAGGTCGCGGCGGATCGCGAAGCCGACCGTGACGGCGGGATTGAAATGCGCGCCGGAGATACGGACAAAGATCGTGATCAGCACGAACAAGATCGCCCCGGTCGCGATCGTGTTGCCGAGCAACGCGATAGCGTCGTTCCCGTCCGCCAGCGTTTCGGCCATGTAGCCCGACCCGACAACGGTCGCGACGAGAAGCCCGGTGCCGAGCGCCTCGGCGGCCAGTCGTTGGGCGAGGGAAAAAGGGCGGATCATCGAAAAGACCTACCTATCAAGACGGAATCTTATGACACGGACATGACAGCGCCATGACAGGCCTCAACCGGCGCCCGCGCATTTGATGCACAGGGGTACCGTCGGATCGGCCTCCAGGCGTTTCGGTTCGATGTCCTCGTCGCACTGCACGCAATAGCCGAAATCGCCCGAGTCGATACGGGCCAGTGCCGTCTCCACGCGGCGCAGCCGCGCCAGCCGGCGTTCCTGTTCGGCCTTGGCCATGGCCTGGACTTGCAAGGCGTCCATCCGCGACAGCCGTCCGACGCTCTGCTGGTCGAGCTGCACCGGTGCCAGCTCTGCGGCCGATCGATCGGCGGCATCGGTCAATTCGCGCGCTTCGGCACGCAAGCGGGTCCGAAATGAGTCAAGATCGAGCGTCATCGCGCCGCGTCCGAGGATGTTGGGTGCGTCGGTGAAGGCTGCATCATCAGGGAGGACACCATGGCCGTCGAATCGCGGGCGAAATGGGGCTTGATCATTCCGTCGAAGAATACCGTGTGCGAAACCGAGATGCACCGAATCGTCCCGCCCGGCATTTCGATCAATACCGCGCGCGCCCTGCGCAAAGGCCCGGCCGTATGGGGCAGCGACGACGCGATGAAAAAGATGGCCCGCGCCATTCGTGACGCCGAGCCCGACGCCATCCGCGCGGTGATGACCTGCGAGCCGGATTATCTCTTGATGGGCGAGGGGGGCTTTTCGTTTCCCCGCGACGAGCTAGAAGCCTTCGATCGCAAATACGAAGAAATCTCGGGTCTGCGGGTCGCCTCCTCGGCGCGCGCGTTCTTGCGTGCCCTCGAGGTGATGAAGGCGCGCAAAGTCGCGGTCCTCACCCCACGGCTCCCCGACAGCGGCATCGTCTCGGGCGGGTTATGGGAGGCCTGCGGCTATGAGGTGGCCGCCGCCAAAGGTTTGGGCTGTACCTCGATCCAAGACATCGATGCCCTCACCGAGGAAACCTTGCGCGACGGCCTTGCCGAACTCGCGCGCAGCGATGCCGACGTGATCCTCGCCACCGGCAGCGAAATCGCGCTGATGGACATGATCGAAGAAGCCGAGTTTTGGATCGGCAAGCCGGTCCTGCACCTCAACGCGGTGCTGGTCTGGTACGCCTTGCGCGACTCCGGCTTCGACGATCGGATTGAAAACCGCGGGACGTTGTTGCGCGACTACTAAATCGTCTCAGCTATCTTTGGGCATCAACGCGTTGTCGAGGTCGACGGCCCGGCTGGCGGCGGGTCGGTCCTTGATGCGGTCCCAATAGGCGACGAACGCCGGGCGCGCCTCGATCGTCTCCAACTGGAGGCCCCAGCCGACCTGCGAGCCGACATAGACATCCGCGGCGGTGAACTCGTGCCCCGCGACGTAATCGGTTGCCGTCAGGGCGCTCTCCAACGCGTTGATCACGAGATCGAAATTGCCGTATCCGGCCATGCGTTCGCGTTCCGGCGGCACGTCGAACCCCAGCGCTTTGTTGACCACCGCCGCTTCCAAGGGGCCGGCGGCAAAGAACATCCACCGATAATAGGCGCCCCGCGCGGACAAAGGGGGCGCGAGCCCGGCGTCGGGAAAAGCGTCGGCCAGATAGGCGCAGATCGCGGCGCATTCCGTCACCACCGTGTCGCGGTGTCGGATGGTCGGTACCTTGCCCATCGGGTTGATGGCGAGAAACGCCGGCGCTTTCATCGTCGTGCCGTATTCCAGCACCTCGGTGTCGTACGGAACGCCGATTTCTTCCAGCATCCAGCGCGCAATGCGTCCGCGCGACATCGGGTTGGTGTACAGAACCAGATCGTCGGTCATGGCAGCCTCCCTTGCTCCGCGGCGGTGAGCGTCGAACGGTCTGCGGGCGACCGCCCGCAGGCTAGACCAACAGCCGCGCGAACTCGGCCACGTTGTCGAAGCTGTCCAGCGAGTCGATTGCCTGCATCACCTCTTCGGCGCGTTTGTCGTCCATCACGGTGCCCGCGAGTTCGCGGAACTTCTTTTCGATGTCGGCGCGGCCCATCGGCGGCTGATCGCTCGGCCATTCCACGTCGCGCTTGACCGTATTGCCGTCCTTCAGCGTCAGTTCGACCCCAAAGCGCATCTTCTGGTCGGTAAAGAAGTCGTCGTCGGCCTTGGGATCATGCGTCATGCTGACCTTGGACAACAGATCGCGCACCACCTGGTCGGCGAGCTTTTCGTCGCTGTACATCGCCGGCAGCAACGGTTCGCCCATGATCGTCGTCACCACCGTGTAGGGCAGCGAGAATTGCGCATCCACCGCGCCCTGCGGGTTGGTGTCGCCGATTAGGTTCAACGCCATGCCCGAGATGTGGATTTTCTCTACTTGATCCGGCGTGATGCTGTGGTCTTTCACCAGCGTACGGGTGGCATCGAAGCCCGGATGGTTCCACGCGATCGAGGGGTGGATCTTGTATTCGGTCACGTCGATCGCCCAGCTTTGACCCAAGTCCCGAACGATTTGATCGTGATCGCAGCGGTCCGACCCGGCCATGACGTGAAACCCTTGCTCGCCGTCCAGCACGCCGTGCCCGCCACGAAAACCCCGCTGCGCGGATTGCGCTGCGACCGTGCCGGCCATGCTCATCCAGCCCCAGCCCAGTTTCACTTCGCGCATGGGCCGCGTTTCTTCCACCACGCCGAAATATTTGTACACCGACGGCACCGTGGCGTAGGTCCCGGCAATGCCGAACGCCACGTCCAACGTTTCGGCGTCCTGTCCGAACAACTTGCCGGCCGTCGTCGCCGAGGCAAACGGATGATACTGCTCGCCCCAAACTTGTTTGCCGCGTTCCGGCGTGGGCTGCATGGCGGCGCCGATCCGCGCCACCACTTCGAATCCCAATGCGATGCTCAGGATCAAATCTTTGCCCGACGAGCCCAGCATTTCGCCGATCGCGAGGCCTGAGGACATCGTGATGTAACCGGGGTGGCTGATGTAAAGAACCGTGTCTTCGTAATCCAACGCGAACCCGAAATTGCCGTTGGCATAGGCCGCGACCGCGGCCGAGACCTTCGCACCGTCGCCGATGATCGTCGATTGCTCGCGCCCCCCGCCCATGTCCTTGGCCATTTCGGTGTGCAACTGGCCGATGCGGGTTTGATACCCGGCCAACATGCAGCCCACGATATTCAGCACCGCAAGTTTGGTCGCATCGATGGTCCCTTGCGGCAGGTCCGCATAAGACGTGTTGGCAACAAAGTTGGTCAAATCTCGGGTCGTGCCCATGCCGGTCTCCTTGGTTTTTTGTTGTTTGATCGTGGTTAGGCGTCGTCGCCGCGCAAGCGCGCCAATTCGTGGGTGGCGTCGCGCAACCGCGCCACCAAAATCGAGACCATCCGTCGCAGCACGGCATCGGTACCGGCCAGCCGATTCTCGAAATCGGCGCGACTCAAGCGGAAGGCCTTGGTATCGGTGAGCGCCACCGCATCGGCCGACCGCACGTCGCCGCCGAATAGCGCCATCTCGCCCAACACATCGCCGTTGCCGAGCGTGGCCATCACCTTGTGACCGTCCTCGGTGCGTTTGCGCACTTCGACGTTGCCTTCCAGCACCAGAAACGCCGCATCGGCGTCCTGGCCTTCGTGAAAAATCTCGGTGCCGGCCGCGAACTCAATACGGTTCTGCGGACTAAACCCCCCACCATTCGACATACTAAACGCTCCTCGAAAACACGAAGCCTAGGGGCCAAGCCCTGTCCGGACAAGCCATCCCGGGCGCGCCCGCCGCCAGCGACCCGGGCCACCGATGTTCGCGCCACATGCCGCTCGTGAAGACCTCGTCTTCGTGTCCGACTAGCCGGTCCCAGGCCGACCCACTGCCAACAATTCCAACGCATTGCGCACCAACCGGTGTCCGCCGTTCTCCCGCATCGACAGGATCGACTCGGGGTGAAACTGCACCGCAGCGATGGGCAGGCGCGCGTGCTCAACCGCCATCACGACGTCATCGTCGGTCCACGCGGTCTTGCGCAACACCTCGGGAAAGGTCTCGTTGACCGCGGCCAAGGAATGATACGCCCCCACGGTGCAGGGATTGGGCAGGCCGTCGAACAACGCGCCCTCGTCATGCGCCACCGCCCACCGTTTGCCGTGGCGGGGGAGGGGCAAGACGTGCAGCGATCCACCGAACGCCTCGACAATGCCTTGCAAGCCGAGACACACACCAAATTGCGCCACGCCCTTGTCCGCGAGCGCGCGTACTAACGCGGGCACGCCGTACTCCGCCGGTGTCCCCGGTCCCGGCGAATGCACCACCAGGTCGGGCGCATCGCGCAACAAACGATCGACCGGCGTGCCCGCCCGCAACGTCTGTGCCGTGGCGCCGGTTTGCCGGATGTAGTCGGCCAGCGTGTGGACGAATGAATCTTCGTTGTCGACCATCACCACCGACAGCCCGTCAAACGAGGTCCCCACCGGTTTCGCGGTCGCCGGTGCCGACGCCGTGTCGCTTCCCAGCACGCGAAAGAACGAGGTTGCTTTGGTTAGGGTCTCGGCTGCTTCTTCGGCGCCGACCGAATCGAACACCAGCGTCGCACCGGCGCGATAGTCCGCGCTGCCGTCCTTAAGATGCACCGTGCGGATGGTGATGCCGGTATTCACGCTGCCGTTCATCAAGATGCCGCCGATCGCGCCGCCGTACCAACGCCGCGCACTGGTCTCCATGTTCTCGACCAATTGCACCGCGCGTTTCTTCGGCGCACCGGTCAGCGTCACCGCCCACATGTGCGACAAAAACGCGTCGATCCCGGTAAAGCCCGCGCGCAGCGTCCCCTCGACGTGATCCACGGTGTGGAACAACCCGGCATAGCGTTCGATCATCCGCCGCCCCAACAACCGGACCGAGCCCGGTTCGCAAATCCGCGCCTTGTCGTTGCGGTCGACATCGGTGCACATCGTCAACTCGACCTCGTCCTTGTCCGAGTTGTACAGCGCGCGAATGTTGTCGGCATCTTCCATCGGGTTGTCGCCGCGCCGCACGGTGCCCGAGATCGGCGAGGACTCGACGCGGCGGCCGTCGACGCGCACGAACATTTCGGGCGAGGCCCCCTCCTGCTGTTCGGGGCCCATTTGAATGAAGAACTCGTTAGGGCTCGGGTTCACCGCCTGCATCTTGTCGAACAGGTCCGACGGGCTGCCGGAATAGGCGGCTGAAAACTTCCGCGACAGCACCACCTCGAACACGTTGCCCACGCGGATTTCCTCGCGTGCCCGATCGACCATATCGGCATAGGCGTCGTCGCTATGGTCGGTCTCGATCGCAGGCGGCGTATCGGACGGCGCCTCGGTGATGGTGATCGGCGCGGCATCGCGCGCGCGTCCTTCGGTCGTGGCTTCGCCCTTGGCGAATTCGTAGTCGTAGCGAAAGGCGGTTTCCTTGCGCCGGTCGACCATGAAGAACAGATCGGGCAAAAACAGATGCAGGTCGGACTCCGTGCCGGCGCGCGGCAAGCGTTGCGCGATCGGCTCGAACTGGAACAACAGGTCGTAGCCGAAGGCGCCGTAAAGCCCGAGCGAGGTATCGGCGATGCCGGTGAAATCCGCCAGCAACGTGCGCAGCGGGGTAAACACGGTGGGCTGCAGACTGCGTTCCTCTTCGGCGAACGTCGCATCGCTCGGTGCGACATCGAGAACCAGCGTCGTCGCATCCTCTCGCTTGGCGGTGACCCCGTCACCGGTCAGCACGTCGCCGAAAAGGTCGAGCAAGACCGTGCCGCGCGTGTTCAGCGCGCGCGCTTCCAGGCGCCGGCCAAACCCGACGAACGCCACCGGCGGCGCGGCGAACCCCATTTCCCAGCGCGAATAGCGATCGGGGTACTCGAACCCGGAAGAAAACAGCGCACCGCTCTCGGTATCCAGCCGAGCCGCCAGCGTCTTGATGCCCTCCTCAAACGGAAGGGCGGTGGCGGTTCTCGTCACGAGAACCCCCGAACGGGTGGTGAATTGATAGGTCATGCTGTGTTCCTGTGGCGGGCAAGGCCCGCGCCGACGTCGAAAAGGTCAGATAGCGTGAAAGCGCAGGTCGGCTGCGCGCCGGATTACCGGCTTCGCCAGAGGAACGTCGTGGATTTGGTCACGAGAGCTTTCACACCGCCGAGCATATGGGAGGCCCCGACAAGGTTCAACCGACCCGGCGTCCCGCGCCACGCCACGTCGGCCTCGGTCGGCCCGGTCTCGACGAACCGCGATTCGGGCCGCCGAAACCTTCGCCTGCCGAGCAGCGCGAAAAATGCTCAATTTTCCCCCCAATAGTGGCCGATTCAGCACGATTATCGGCCCTTTTGCCGGGATTCGCGGGTGGACCCCACACGCTCGCAAAGGGTACAGTCCCCGAAATTAGACCAGGGCCTACCTGGAAACCCGCGAACCTGTGCTTTTGTTGGAGGAATTCATGGCCAAATCACCCCGCTTTCTAGCGGTCATTTCGGTGCCGCTCTTTTTGGCGGCTTGTTCAGGCATGCAATTGGGCAAAGCCGAAAAGATCGAGCCGATCGGCACGCTCTACCAAGTTTCGCTCTACAAGGGCTACCTCGAACAAGCTCGGAACGAGTTCGCCGAGGCCGACTATGTCGATTCGGATCGCTTCGCCGAGCGCGCCATGTTCGTCGGCGCCGGCAACAACATCGGTCCCGAGGGCTTGAATAGCCGTGATATTCCGTCGTCCGCGCGCTCGGATCTGAGCGACGCCCGCATTCGCCTGACAGCGCTGATGGGCCAGGGCGCGATCAACCACATTCCGGCCTTGATGGCGCGCGCGCAAGTTGCGTTGATTGCTGGATGCAAGAGCAAGAAGAGAACTTCCAGCCGCGCGACATCGCGGCTTGTCGCGGTCAGTTCTTCGGCGCATTGACCTCTGCCGAAGAGTTCATGGATCGTCTCCGTCGCCCAGCCGCGATGGTTGCCGAAGCCGAGCCCGAGCCGGCACCGGCACCCGCACCGGCCGCACCCAAGCCGGTCGAGTTCACGATTTACTTCGAGACCAACAGCGATCGTCTGACCCCGGCCAATGCTGCCACCGTGCGCAAAGCGGCCGGTCAAGCCAAGGCGCGCGGCGCGACCAAGATCATGGTCGTCGGTCACACCGACCGGGCCGGTGATATCCGCTCCAACATCAAGCTCTCGGATCGTCGCGCTGCGGCGGTCAAACGGGCGCTGATGGAGGCGGGCATTTCCGACAGCGCAATCACGGCCGAGTCCTTCGGTGAAGCGCAGCCTGCGCAGCCGACTCAGGACGGCGTCGCATCGGTCTTCAACCGGCGCGTGGTCATTTCGTTCTAGTCAACCGGTTCCAAAAAATCTGATGATCGGCCGGGGGCAACCCCGGCCGATTTTCGTTTAGGGGTAGACCGGCGGTGCGCCGTCGGTTATTTGGCCCGCAAGATAGCGAAACAACGCGACCGCGCGATTGCCGTAAGACTTACGCCCGACGCGGGCGATCAAACGGGGCCCGCTGCCGCTCCGCATCAAGCCGTACAGTGTCCAGGCGCCGTCTTCGCGGCGATCGAAGCGATAGAAGAACGTGTGATGCCCCGGCGGCACCCGTTCGAATGGACCGGCCCGGGCCGCCAAGGCATTGCTGATCTCGACCACAACGGTATCGGCGTCGGCTTCGCGCACCGTCATCCGATAGGTCACCTCGTCCAGCGGGGTGTTTTCTTCTTGCCAAAAAAAAACCGGCCCGGCGCGAAGGTCTTCGGCGGTGAAATCGCCGCGCCGCCGGTCCGGATCGGGTGCCTCGAGGGCCGCGGCATCGGGGATCAAGGGGCGCCATCGATCGCGCGTCGTCGACCAATAGCGAATGGTGGCCAGATCGCTGATCCGTGCCAGCCGCGCCAAAATATCGTCGGCGCGACCGGTTAGATGAGTTGCGCCCGCGGTTTCGACCAACACCGTAAACTGCTGCGCCGACCAACCGGTACATCTGGGCGGTATCCAATCCTCGAGGTCGCCGCCGAACCAAATGCCGACATGCAACGCCGCGGCGCCCGGCTCCGGCGCGCCCGCGCCGCAATCGGGCCGGGGCAGGGGGGCGGCATCGGTGTCGGCAGCGCTCAACAGCACTAGGCCGGCAACGGCGGCGGCGACCGCCACAGACCATCTCATGTCAGCGGGCGATCCAAGGCGTCGGCCAAGGCATCCGCCAACGGCGTGGGCACCGACAGCGCGCGGCTTGTCCGGGCGATCAGGCGTGCCGAGTTGGCGAACGGGTTGATGGCCGGCGCGTCGCTCCCTTGCGCCGCCAGCACCCCGCCGAAGCGTTGGTAGAACGAGGTCGGGAACAAGGCCGTGGTCACGATATCGACGAACTGCTGCCGATCGCCGCCGGCGGCGTCGGCCAGCTCCAGGGCTTCGCGCAAGCTTTGGACGGCGGAGGCCATCAGAAAATTGCCGGCCATTTTGATGGCGTTGGCGGCCCCGGGATCGGCCCCCACGACGGCGACCTGGCCGCAACACGCCAACGCCGCGCGACACTGCTCGACCGCGGACGGCGCACCGCCCACGGCGATCACGGCACTGGCGTCGCGGACGTTGTCGGGTCGTCCGAACACCGGCGCCGAGACAAAGGCCTGACCCCGCGCGGCATGGCGGTGCGCCAAGTCGCGGACGATCGGGAGGCCGATCGTGCTCACCGAAACATGCAGTGCGTCTGTGCCCTCAAATGGGTCTGCCTCCCACAGCACCGCCCGCGCCGCGGCATCGTCCAAAAGCACGCTGAAGACGATATCGGCGGCGCTTGCCGCGGCGGCGCTGTCGACGGATTGGAGCCCACGTTCTGCCAAGGCGGTCGCTTTTTCCGGTGTGCGGTTAAAGCCGACCACCGTGTGGCCGGCCGCCAAGAGGCATTCCGCCATGGCCGTGCCGAGGGCGCCCAGCCCGATCATCCCGATTTTCGCCATGAATCCTCTCGTTTTGGGGAATTGTTAAAAATTACAACAAAATTATAGATTGTTTTCACTTAATTCTAAACCCGTTAAAGTTGCAATCTGGGCCGCGCGACCCTATATTTGGGAAAACGACACAGTTCTTTTCTGGGGAGAACGCAGCATGACCATCCGTCGAAAGAAACAGCAGCGTCTACGTCGCGCGATTTCGGGTGTCGCCGCGGCCTCGGTCTTCGCGCTGATCACGTCCCAAGTCGTCGCGCAAAGCCAGGCGCAGTCTTGCGGCGCGGGTCACGGCACTGTTGCGGCGGCGTCCTCCCAACAATACCAAGTCGCCGTTTCGGCCGCCCGCGCCGGCAATCCGAGCGCCATGGTTGAGGTTGCGCAGATGTACCGCGACGGCCTCGGTGTGGCGCGCAATCTCGTGCTGGCCCAGGCGTGGTCCGACCTCGCGACCCAAAATGGCGCCGCGGCGACCCACGTCAGCCAGACCATCTCGGGCTGTCTGACGCAAGCCGAATTGCGTTTGGCCAACGCCAAGGTCTTGGCGTTGTTGCAAGACGACGAGGAGGAGCAAGAGAGTTGGTAACACGCGTTCGGGTCCGCACGTCGATCGCCGCACCTCTCCGGCGCTTTGCCGGCGCGAGTATTTTTGTTCTTGCTCTCCTCCCTACCTTCGCCCACGCGGCCTCCCCTTCCTGCGACGTCCCGGCCGCAGCGGTCAGCACCGAAAAGGGCGACGTGGCGCATTACGAGGTGACCAAATCCGCGGCCCTGGCCGCTAGCGTGCCGGCCCAGGTGGAGTTGGCCGATCTCTATCGGCGCGGCCACGGCGTTTCGCCCGATCTGACCCGGGCCTATGCCTGGCTCAACGTCGCCGCGGCCAAAAGCACCGTCGCGGCCGATCAGCGCGATGAGGTCGCGGCCTGCTTGGACCTCAATGAGCGGCTGGAAGGCCAGCTCCTATCCGTCAAACTTGCCCGATAGTCTCGGTAGACCGCCGAGCGCGGATCACTATAATGTCCGTACATTTAAACAATGACGGGTACCCGCGTGAGGCGGGTAGGGGTGATTTATGGCGTTGGGCGTCAATCCGATCAAAGAAACATTTGTGGGCGAAGTCGAGCCGATCGATCTACGCAAGGTCGACGATGCGACGCTCACTGAGCTGACCAAGGCGTGGAACGAATACCAAGTTCTGGTTTTCCACGGCCTCGAAATGGACGAGGGCGACTTGGTCGCCTTCAGCAAACGGTTCGGCGAACTTGAGATCCATGTGCGGACGGAATACCTGTCCCGCGAACATCCCGAAATTCTCTACATCTCGAACATGAAAGACGAGACCGGCCGGGATATCGGCATCTTGTCGCAAGGCGAAGTCGGCTGGCATTACGACCAGATCTATCTCGCCAAGCCCGCCCTGGGCTCGTTCTTGATGGCGCATACCTTGCCCAAGGAAAAAGGCGAGACCTCTTTTGCCGACATGTCGCGCGCCTACGAAATGTTGCCCGAAAAAACCAAGGCGCTCATCGACGGCCGCAAAGCCGTGCAGTCTTACGCGGCCTTCAACAAGACCTACTCGGTGCCGACCGACAAAAAGCAGACCAAACAGACCCCGGATGTCGAGCACCCGCTAGTCCGAACCCATCCCATCACGGGTCGCAAGGCGCTCTATATTTGCCCCGGGATGACCACCCAAATCGTCGGGATGCCGACCGACGAGAGCGATGCATTGCTGGAAGAACTGTTCGAGTGGACGGTCCGCCCGGAATTCGTCTACACCCACAAGTGGCAGGCGGGCGACGGCGTGATGTGGGACAATGCCAGCACCATGCACCGGCGCGAGCCGTTCGACGAAAGCCAGCAGCGTTTGATGAAGCGCACCACGATCTTGCCGCCGGCCGACCTGGCGGTGCCGTTCTAAAAAGCCCGAAAGGCGAAACACGATGTTGATGACCGCCGAAGCCTACCGCGAATCGCTGCGCCGCTATCGGCCCAAGGTGTTCGTCAACGGTGACCGTGTCGACTCAGTAGCCGACGAAGCCCGCTTCATGCCGGGCATCAATGCGATCGGCGTCACCTACGATACTGCGTTGGCCGAACGTAGCCGCTACCTGATGGCGCCGACCGAGGCGCGCAACGATAAGACGGTCAATCGCTTCCTGCACATGAACACCACCACCACCGACTTGCTGCACAAACTCGAGGCGGTACGGCTGGTTTGTCAGGAATCGGGGTGCGCCCAACGCTACCTCACGCAAGACGCCCTCAATGCGATCTTCCAAGCCACTTGGCGGATCGATCAAGACGGCCCTGCCGGGGTGCATGATCGTTTCTTGTCGTATCTCGACAAAGTGCAGGACGACGATCTCACCCTCGGCGTCGCCATGACCGACGCCAAAGGCGACCGGTCCAAGCGGCCCCACGAACAGGCCAATCCCAACACCTATCTGCATATCACCGAGCGACGGCCCGACGGAATCGTCATTCGTGGCACCAAGGCGATCGTTACCGCGGCGCCCTACGTCCACGAATTCCTCGTCATGCCGTGTCGCAACATGACCGAAGCCGACAAGGACTTTGCGGTGTGCTGCGCGGTGCCGGTCGATGCCGAAGGCGTCACCATCATTGCCCGCCCCGCCGGCCGGCCCGGCGTCGAGGCCGCCAAGTTCAGCAACAAATACGGCCAATCCACCGGCGTCGTGGTGTTCGAAGACGTGTTCGTGCCGTGGGAGCGGGTGTTCCTGGCCGGCGAATGGCAGCATAGCCAGTTCCTCACCACGTCTTACGCCGCGCATCACCGCCATTCCTGCATCGGCGCGCGCGCCGGTTTCGGCGACCTGTTGATCGGTGCAGGCATGTTGATGACCGAAGCCAACGGGCTCGATGTCGCGCGGGTGCCGCACTTGCGCGCCCGCATGGTCGATCTCATCAAGATCGTCGAAGGGTTTTACGCCTGTGGGGTTGCGTGCTCGACCTACAGCCAAGTCGATCCCTCGGGCATTGTCGAGCCCGAGCGCATCTACGCCAACATCGGCAAACTTCTGATGTCGACGCAGATCTACGACATGCATCGCGTCGCGCACGAAGTTTCCGGCGGTCTGGTCGTCGCTTTGCCGGGCCCGGACGAAGACCACAATCCCGAAACCGCCGGTATGCTGTCCGACGTGCTGCGCGGGCGCGACGACATTCCCTACGACAAGCGCATGGATGTCGCCCGCATGATCGAAGATCTCACCGCCTCGGGTCAGGCGGGCTGGTATTCGATCATCTCGTTGCACGGCGGCGGGTCGCCCGAAGCCATGGGGCTTGAGATATTCCGCAGCTATCCGTTACAAGACAAAGTCGATTTGGTTGAACGCCTGCTTGATCGTGGCGCGCTAGCCGATGAAACCGGTTCGCCCTCCCGCGACAAACAACCGGGCCGCTGTTGCGTCACCGGTTGTGAAACCCCAGAAGAGGCCGGCACGCCCCCGGCCCAGCAGGTACGCTCATAATGCAAGGTCCTCTCCGCACGCTTCTGTTCGCGCCCGGCAATCATCCGCGCAAAGTCGAAAAGGTGTTTCATACCGGCACCGACGTCGTCATCCTCGACCTCGAAGATGCCGTAGCGATCAGCGAAAAAGTCGCCACCCGCGCCACTGTCGTCGAAGCGCTCAAACAACCGCGACCCAATCTCGGCTATGTTCGGGTCAACGCCTTCGACACCGAATACTGCTTCGGCGACATCCACGCCGTGATCGGCGATTGGCTTGAGGGGATAGTATTGCCCAAGGTCGAATCCGCCGCCCAACTCGAAGCCGCGGTTTGGATGATGCGCGCGCCGCAGCGCGAACGCGGCCTCGAAAAAGGTAAGATCGACCTTCTGCCCATCATCGAAACCGGTCTTGGTCTCGACCGGATCGACGAAATCGCTCGGGCGGAAACGCGCGTCAAACGGCTTTCGTTTGGTGCCGGCGACTTCACCCGCGACATGGGCTTTTTGTGGACGCCGGACGAACCCGAGCTCTATTACGCACGCTCGCGTTTCGCCGTGGCCTCGCGTGCCGCGCGGCTCGAACCGCCGATCGACACGGTCTTCATCGACCTGCGCGACATCGAGCACTTCGAAGAAGCCGCCACCACCGCGATGCAAATGGGCTTCCAGGGCAAGCTGTGCATTCACCCCAGCCAAATCGACATCGCCAACACGGTGTTCACGCCGACCGAAGAGCAGATCGTCGAGGCCAAGAAACATATCGAGGCCTTCAAGCAAGCCGAAGCCGAAGGCTCGGCCTCGATCCAGGTCGACGGCTATTTCATCGACTACCCGATCATCGAAAAGGCCGAGCGCATCCTCGCTCTCGCCGACGCGATCTCCGCCCGAGGCTAACCCGCGCTATTTGGTCAGCGCGGCCGCCAGGGCTTTGAGGTCGGGCGCTTTATCAAGGCCCATCACCGCCTCGATCACCTGATCGGTGCGCGCCGCATCGAACACGCGCCCTGCGTTGTCGCGGAACTTGGCGAGAATATCGGCGGTGGCCAGCGGGTTTTTGTCGGAGCCCCGGTTATGTTCTTCGCGGTGCCGTAGTTCGCGGCCGTCCTTGGTGCGCACCACCACTTCGCCGCCGTAATAGCGCGGGAAGGGAGAGGTCGGGTCGACCTCGTAGCGCGCTTTGTCGCACAGACCGAGAATGGTCGGATCGCGCAGCGCGTCGTCTTCCAATTCGTCCAGCGTGAATTTGCCGCGCACGATCGACGCCGCCATCGTGTAATGCACCGAGAACTTGGCGTCGTAGGAATTGGCCGGCACCTTCTTGTTGGGCTCGGGTTCGCACACGACCGGCACTTGCCGTTCGTGAATGAGCGCTACCAGTTCCTCGATGTCGTCCGGTTTAAGGTCGTGTTCCGCCCGGAGCGCCAGTGCGGAATCCGCAAAGGCGTGATTGAAGTGGCACGCCGGGAACGGTTTGAACGCGATGTTCATCAGTTCCCATTCCGTATTCAGATTGGCCGTCGCCTTCGCAGGCTCGGTCGTCACGTCGTGCGCGGCGAACACCTTGTACAGCCCATAGCGCCCTTCGTAGGCGCGCGACGGCCCGACATACCCGGCTTTCGCCATATAGGCCGCGGTGATCGCGCCGACCCCGGCCCAGGCCGGATGCATCCGCTTGGTCCACGCACCGTCTTCGAGAAACTCCATCGCGCCGGACGTCGTGCTCAGCGTGATCCCTTGCGCCATCATCAGGTGTTCTTCGCTCAGGCCCATCAGACGCCCGGCGGCCAGCGCCGCGCCGAACGCGCCGACCAAACCCGTCGGGTGGTAGCCCTGTTTGTGGAACCCGCCGTTCGCACCCATGCCGATCCGCGCATCGGCTTCGACGCCCGCCAAATAGGCCGCCATGGCGTCGGCGCCGCTGGCATTGTTCTTAAGCCCCATCGCCAGCACCACCGGTAGGGCGGAGGCCGAGCAATGCACCACGCTATCGGCGTGGGTATCGTCGTAGTCGAGCCCGTGGATCAACGTGCCGTTGACCAACACCGCATCGCGCAGCGGCAAGCGAACATCGCTCCCCAAAATGGGCGAATCGCCGTCGCCGCTGACCGCGTGCACGCCGTTGAGGGTGACCGGGCCGAAATCGAAAGTCGTCGAGGCCAAGCCGACCCCGAAACAATCGAGAATGTTCAGCTTGGCGCGCTCCACCACCTCGGCGGGCACCTCGTCGAGTCTGAGGTCCAGCGCGAAACGCGCCAGCGTTTTGGAAATCAGGTCGGGCGCACCGGCGGCGGGCGCCTCGTCTTCGAAATTTTCGGCAACGGCGGTCATCGGTGGGCATCCTTGTTGGGGCGGCGAACGAGCGGCGAATTGTACGGACATTGGCCCCACGGGGCCAGTGGGCTATTCGCGGCGCAATTCCGCCGAATAGGTAAAGCGATCTTGCGGATGGACGCTGACCGAGACCTCGAAAACCCGTCCCTTATGGCCGGTATAGCGGCGCACCACGACAAGCGCCGGGGTGCCCGCCGCGACCTGCAATGCCTCGGCCATTTGCTCGGGCACGCCATCGGCAAAGAGTTCTAGTTTGACCCCGGTCACCTGTTCGCCGAACAGCGATTCGACCACACGGTAAACCGGCATCGGGTCTTTGCCGATCTCCTCCGCGACGCGGGCGTATTCGGGGATGACGTACACATCGGTCCAGCAGATCGGCGCGTCCTGACCCCGCAAGGAACGAAGGCCGCTGATCTTGATCCACTCGGTGCCGACTTTGGCGTCCAGCGTTTTCACCAGCTCAGGTGTCGTGGTGACCGGCTCGCTACTTTCCACGGTCAGCGTCGTTTCGTCCGGATAGCGCAGCAATGCGTCCAGCGATTCGATCGACTGGTTATAGGTGCCGCGCGCTTCCGTGGCTTTCACGATCGTGCCGAGGCCCGCTTGCCGGGTCAGCAGGCCCAATTCGCCCAACTGGCGGATCGCTTCGCGCACCGTATGGCGGCTAACGCCGAAGCGTTCGCGCAGCTCCATCTCGGTCGGCATCATCGCGCCGACCGGCACTTTGCCGCTGCGGATGTCGTCCAGCAGGGCGTCGGCAATCTCTTGATAAAGCGGTTGGCTGCGCTGCGTCATGGCCCTGCAGTATAGTGTTTTGTCCGGACCTATTTCGCACCGTGGGCAAAAATCGTTACGCTGCCCCCAGAGGGAGCGACCATGCATCAAGATGCCCAGGGGCTGCCGGTCTCGACCGAGCGGCCCGAAACGATTGCCGCGATCGACCGCTTGCTCGACCGCCAGGCCAACCAACGTCTCGACGGCCCGGAACGCGCCGCGTTGATTGCCGCCGCCGATCAAGATTCGGCCGCCATGCCCAACGCGATTGCGGCGATCCTCAACATTCATGCCGGCGATCCGAAACAGGCCGGCCACTATGTTGCGCGCGCCCGTGCCGCTTCGATGCCGGCCGACCGCGAGCGTCTCTTCGTCGCCGCCGTCGCGGCTTGGGCCGAAGGCGATGTCGATACCGCCATCGCCAATTTCGAATCGATCGCAACGCGTTGGCCGCGCGACATGTACGCCGTGCGCATGTGCTGCACGCTCAAGTTTTATGTTCGCAAAGATGCCGAGGGATCGCTCGCCTTGGTCCGACGCGTCATCGATCAAATTGACTATCGCGGCCAAGCCTACGCGCTGCTGTCGTTCATGGAGGAAGAGGCCGGTCTCTTCGCCGACGCCGAAGCCTCGGCCCGCGCGGCGGTCGAGATCGATCGCACGCTCATTCTCGGTCAACACACCGTGGCGCATGTCATGGAAGCCCAGGGCCGCGATGCCGAAGGGGTCGCGTGGCTCGAACAATTCCCCGATACCTGGGGCGATCTCAACGAATCGTTCAATCCGCATATGTGGATGCACTTCGGCCTGCATTATCTCGGTGCCGGGCAAGGCGCACAGGCGCTGCGTTTGTTCGACGAGGAAATCGCCACGCGCTATCTCGACAAGGGCCCGGCGCAACTCTACGGCGCCAATCTCTTGGCCCGTGCCGAATTGGCCGGGCACGATGTCGGCGACCGGTTTGCGACGATCGCGGGCAAGATCGATATCGCAACCCACCGTCACACCGACCCGCTCACCGATTTGCATCACGTCTATGTCTTGGCGCGCGCCGGAGGCGACGTCGACAGCTTCGTCGCCAGCATGGCCCGCCATGCCGAGAGCTTGCATCCCGGCATGCAGCCAACCTGGCAAGAGGTGGTCTTGCCCACGGCCCAGGCCATCACGCGCTACCTCGCAGGCGACGCCGCGGGCGCGGCGGCGGCGCTCGAACCGGCCCAGCCGCGCTTCATCGAAATCGGCGGCAGCGCCGTCGAACGGGGCGTGTTCGAAAACCTATGGCTGCACGCGGTCATCGCGTGCGGCCGCAAAGCCGAGGCGACGACCGCGCTCAACGATTTGCGTGCGCGCAAAGGCGCCGATCATCTCTTGGTCCGGCGCTTCGAGGATTTGCTCGCCGCTTAGGTCTTCCAGAAATGCTGCGCGCCGTTGTCGATGCCCAGCATTTGTCGCCCCGCGGGCGCCATGTTGCGATCCCACCCGATGCCGAACTGGGCCGACATCGCCGATAGGTCGCGAAAGAACCGCTGCACCGGATTGGAATCGTAAAGCCCCGAGGCGCCCATTTGCTGCACCAAGCGGTGCACCGCGGTCACGCACAGGCGCGTCGCAAAGGCGCGGTCGCGGCCAAAATCGATCTGCAGTTCGGAAGGCACGGGCTCGCGCGTCGCGATATGCTCACGCAAGGTATTCATCTGCGATTCAACCAACACCTGCGCGGCTCTGATCTCCGCCGCGCTTTCCGCCAACCGCAATTGCACCGACAGCGAATCCGCGGGCTTGTCGCCGAACATCGCCCCGATGCGGGCCTTGGTCGATTCGGTATAGGCGGCGAGCGCACCTTCGGCCGCGCCCAATACCGGGCCCATCAACGTCGTTGCGACAAACGGCGCGTACTCGACCCAATACAGTTCGCTCTCGCTATGCGCCGCACCCGGCGGGTTGGGCACCACGAGGTCGTGCGTCTTGATGAACAAGTGCGGCGGCACATAGGCGTCCTTCACCACCATGTCCTTGGTGCCGGTGCCGCGCATCCCGGCGACGTGCCAGGTGTCGGCGATCTCGAAATCGTGGCGCGGGATCAAACATGTCACCGCGTCGCCGTCGTCCTCGACGGTGCTGATCACAAAGCCCCACGGCGCATGGTCCACCCCGCTGGCAAAGCCGAACTGGCCCTCGACGCGCAGTCCGTCGCCGTCGCGCCGAATGGTGCCGCCGCGCGACACCGTGGCCCCGGCCATGATCGCCCCTTTGCCGTCGGCCCAGACCTCTTCTTGGGCTTCCAGCGGAAAGCGTCCGATATAGACCGAATGCGGCCCGACGATGCTCACCAGCCAGGCGGTGGACGGGCAGGCCGCGGCGAGGATGCGGCCCAAATCGACCGGCGCATCCCAGCTCAGCTCATAGCCGCCGAACCGGGCCGGCTGGCAGATCCGCGTCAGACCGGCGTCGTGCAGGGCCGCGACGGTTTCCGGGATCACCGATCGGTTGGCCTCGGTCGCCCCGGCTTGGTCGCGCAACATCGGCACTAGGCCGCGGGCGCGGTCCTTGAGGGTCTCCAGCGAAGGAGGCGGGGCGGCGGAAGCGGTCATTTTAGCGGCTCGTCGTGGTCCCAAAAGATGATCGGACTCTACTATACTGTCTGCAGGGGGTCACGGCCCGGTGCATCCCTTGCGTCGGCCAAGCGGTATTACTGTCAACGCCCAAAAGAAAAGAGATTTTCGTGAAAAAAGTTCTGATCGGTCTGGTCGCGCTCGTCGTCATCCTCGTGGTCGTCGTCCTCGTTCTCCCCTCGCTGGTGCCCAAAGAAACCTTGCGCGCACAGATCGAGGGCCAGATGGAAAACGCCACTGGGCGCGAAGTCACCATCGCGGGCGACGTCGGCGTGTCGATCATCCCATCGGTCGAACTCACGCTCGAACAGGTCACCATCGCCAATGCGCCCGGCGCGCCGGATGCCAACATGATCGAACTCGGCGCCTTGCGCCTCAAGGTCGGGTTGTTTCCGCTCCTTGGCGGCGAACTCGCGGTCGATGAATTCGTCCTCGATACCCCGACCATTCGCCTTGAGGTCGATGCGGCCGGCAAACCCAATTGGGAATTCGAGACCGCCGACGGCGCCGGATCCGACGGCACATCCGACAGCAGCAGCGGCGGATCGGGCGGCGGCGCAGGCTTCTTGAACGAGGTTCGCTTGGGCGATGTCGCCATTACCAACGGCACCGTCATTTACGCCGATCGCCAAGCCGGCACTGAAGAACGTCTCGACGACGTCAACGTGCGGCTGTCGTTGCCCAACCTCGACTCGCCGTTCAATCTCGACGGCGGCATCATCTGGCACGGCGAGGCGATCGATTTGACCGTCGACATCGCGCGACCCCGGGCCCTGCTCGACAACCAGAGCACCGATCTCGTCGCAAAGGTCGACACCAAACATCTCACGCTGTCGTTCGATGGGCAGGCCACCGGCGGGACGCCGATGCGCATCGAAGGCAAGACCGACCTCGAAACGCCGTCGGTCCGTGCCCTCGCCGATTGGGCCGGGTCGCCTATCGATATGGACGGCGACGTGCTCGGTCCCTTCAGTGTCAGCGGCAATGTGCGCGTCGCCCAACCGGTGGTCGCGTTTACCGACGCGACGATTGCGATCGACGCCATTCGGGCGACCGGTAATGTCGAACTCAATACCGGCGGCGCCGTTCCGCGAGTCAAAGGCAATCTCGATGTCGCCGCCCTCGACACCAACCCCTACCTCGGCGGCGGCGGTGGTGAAAGCGGCGGTGGCACGTCGAGTGGTGGCGCCGCCCAAGGCAGCGATGATTGGAGCGATGATCCGATCGATCTCTCGGCGCTCAAATCGATCAACGCCGATTTCACGTTGCGCGTCGAATCGATCCTGGTGCAAAGCATCAAGATCGGAAAAAGCGCGCTGCGTCTGACCGTCGAAGGCGGACTGATGACCGCCGATCTCACCGAAATGGCGCTCTACGAGGGGCAAGGCAAAGCCAAGGTCGTGGCCAACGGCGCACGGGCAGTGCCCGCCGTGGCGCTCGATTTCGATCTCAGCGGCATGCAGGCCGAACCGCTTCTTACCGATGCGGCCGGGTTCGATCGCGTCTCCGGCACCGCACGCGGCAACATGTCGGTACTCGGCAGCGGCCGCAGCCAGCGCGAGATTATCGGCAACCTCAACGGCAACGGCGCGATCGGCTTTACCGACGGTGCGGTCAGCGGCATCAATCTCGGCGCCATGCTGCGCAACGTGGCGTCGGCCTTTCTGGATGCCTCGGCCGGCACGCCGCATAAGACCGATTTCACCGAGATCACCGGCACCTTCACGATCACCAACGGCATTCTCGACAACCAAGACCTGCAGCTCCTGTCGCCGCTGTTGCGCGTCGCCGGGGCGGGCACGGTCGAACTGCCGCCGCGCACGGTGAACTATCGCATCACGCCCAAACTCGTCGCCAGCGGCGAAGGGCAGGGCGGCCAAACCCAAGCGGCGGGCGTGTCGGTCCCGGTGATCGTCAGTGGCCCGTGGTCGGACCTGTCGTTCAAGCCCGACCTCGCCGGCGCTTTGCAGGAAACCCTCAAGGATCCCGGCAAGGCCAAAGAG
Organism: Alphaproteobacteria bacterium; assembly: GCA_038141965.1. Taxonomy (GTDB): domain Bacteria; phylum Pseudomonadota; class Alphaproteobacteria; order SHVP01; family SHVP01; genus CALJDF01. The sequence continues at coordinate 247,213 of JAYQJC010000010.1, read as the reverse complement.
GCGGTGCAGGAAACCATCAAGAGCATCACCGAAGGCGACGGCGAAAAGAAAGATCCCATCGGCACGGTGCGCGGCTTGCTCCGCGGTCGCGGTAACTAGGCTCGACGATGCGTCTTTCGGCTCTTGTCGTCGTCGCGGTCTGTGCCGTCGGCGTGACGGCGGCGCAGGCCCAGTCGCGTTATAGCCCGATCGATCGGGGTGGCAGCGGGCAGATCCAAGAACTGATCGACGAGCTTCGCCGGCTTACCGACGAAGCCGATCGTGCCCGCGCGGCCGACCCGGTTTTCCTGCGCGACCTCAGGTCCTTGGCGGCGCGCTACGACAACCCGTGGCGACAGCGTCTGGTCGAAGACGACTTTCGCGACGGCAAATTCCGCACCAACCCGGCCTGGTCCGTCACCTCGGGCGAGTTTTTCGTCAGCCAATCCGGCCTCGAAAGCCGCGCCACGGCACCCGTCGCCCGGCAATCCGGCACCGCGTCGAACGAATCGCCGTCGACCGAAGAAGTCGTGGTGGGCGTCATCGCCAACTTGCTGAGCAAACGCCTAAGCGACAACGACAGTAACGACAATCGCCAGGCCGCGCCGCCACCGGCGACCGACGCACAGATCTATTTGCCGGCAATAATCTCCAACCCGTTTTCGCTGACGGCCGAGATTTACCAACGCCGCCCCGGCACCTCGCTCGAATTGCTGGTCTACCAAGGCGCCGCCCGCGCCATCGGCTACAGCGTGTTGTTGGAGCCGGGCAAGAACGCGTTGCTCATTCGCCGCGGCAGTCGCGGGGCATCCGTCGTGCAGGAAAGCGAAGCGCCGGTCGGCTTTACCCCCAACACCATCCAAGTCCTGCAATGGACCCGCAATGCCGATGGCTTCATGACGTTGCGGCTCGACGGCAACCCGGTCTTGGAAACCGTCGATCGCGGATTTCGCGATGCCTTTGACGGCTTTTCGCTGATCAATCGCGGCGGCGAATACGGATTAGCCTCAATTCGCATCGACGGCACCGGCTGACCCCGACACAATGTGACGTTGGCGCGTACCAGGCGCGCCCACCATCATATCGAGGAGGTTGGCCCATGGCCTTGCATACCGTCGTCACCGAGATCGAACGCCCCGATGCGGCGTTGGTTGCCCGCGCTTACGACACCTATAGCTGCATCGCCGGTAGCGTCGCCGGTCGCCGCCACGTCATGGACGCCGCCATCCGTCCGCTGCGCCGCGATTGGCGCATTGCCGGACCGGCCGTCACCGTCGCCGCGGAAGACCCCTCCGATACCTTGGCCAGCCAAGTCGCCACCCAACTGCTCAAGCCCGGCGACATCATCGTCGTCGAGGGGGCCGGCCGCACCGACCGCGCGGCCTGGGGTGCCACCATGGCGTGGGCCGCCAAAGAAGCTGGCTGCGCCGGCATCATCGTCGACGGCGCGGTGCTCACTACCGAATTGTTGATCGATCACGAAGGCTTGCCGATCTTTGCCCGCGGCTCGGTGCCGGGGCACAACCGGGATACCGGGGCCGGCTCGATCAACGTGCCGATCGTCTGCGGCGGCGTCATCGTCAATCCCGGCGACTTGATCATCGCCGACGACGACGGCGTCGTATCGCTACCCCGCGCTCACGCCGCCGAACTCCTCGACGCCGCCGGCCAGCAACGCCCCGATCCCTATCCCCCTGCCGGCCGATCAAAGCCCTACAGAGAGCGGGGCTTTCGTCGAGGCGCTGCGCGGCATGGACGGCGTTACCTGGAAATAAGCTGCCGTGCTACGGTGCGGCCAATCAGGAGGTCCAGAATGTTTGAACTTGCCCCGCATGCCGTCCTCGCGCGTGCCGATCATGACGAGACCGCGCGCGAACATTTCATCCTCAGCTTCCGCCGCGAGGTTGTTCGTCAGGCCCGCGTCGACAACAAGCAGGTCTACGAAAAGCGGATTCTGCCGGCCTTCAAAAAGGCCAAGGGCCGCGCGCCCAAAGATCGCCACGAGATCCGCAAGGCCTTGTTGGAGGACGATCTAGGGGCGCACCACCAGCGCGCTGCGCCTCATGCAACAGGAAATGAAGTGGGATGCGGTGGGCGACACCGTGGCGCGCCAATACGACGACCTAAAAGGCGTGTCCCAACCCACGCGCCCCCGCGGCACTTTGCGTCTCGATCCCCATCTGCCGTTGCCGCGCTATCTCACTGCGGTCGATATCCACGGGATGCCCGGCAACTACACCACGGATCTTGTTGAGGACGATATTTTCGCCGGTGCGATCTACGACCGAGGCGCTTACCTTCGCGGAATGGGGCTCGGCGGGCCGCTCAACGATTCGTTCGGCCGCGCCATCGTTTCGCATCTTCTCAAGGACCGTCCGGATTTCCGCCCGCGCCGCATTCTCGACGTCGGCTGTTCGATCGGGCACTCGACCCTGCCGTTCTGCGCGGCCTATCCCGAGGCCGAAGTTCACGCCATCGATCTCGGCGCGCCGATGTTGCGCTACGGCCATGCCCGCGCCGAAGCGCTCGGCTACACGGTGCACTTTCTCGCAGCAAAACGCCGAAGCCACCGATTTCCCCGACAACCATTTCGATCTCATCGTGGGCATGGCGATGCTGCACGAAACCTCGACCAAGGCGATCGCCGCGGTGCTGCGCGAAAACCATCGCCTTCTCCGCCGGGCGGGATGTTGCTGCATTTCGAAGGCCCGCCGTGGGACCGGATCGGCGACTTCGCCGCCGCCGTGCATGACTGGGATACCCACTTCAACGCCGAACCGTTCATCGGCAAGATGCACGACCTCGATCCCAAGGCGCTGATCGTCGATGCGGGCTTTAAGCGCAAGAACTACATCGACACCCACGTGCCCGCGGGCTTCGAGGGCACCACGGGCAGCATCGCCGGCGATATTTGGTTGTTCGGCGGCGTCAAATAGCCGCCGGTGCCTAACAGCTCGGCTTCGCGGTCACCAGACCGAAGCCGAATACCGGGTCTTTGCCCGGCGCCCCAAGGTCGGCCAACTGTTTGGCCAGCCCGACGCGCACGGCGCGCGTATCGATGTTGCTCTTTTGCACGGCCAGTCCGACCAGCACTGCAACAAAGGGTGTGGCGAACGACGTACCCGATTGGAACTTGCCGCCGCCCGGCACTGCGGTCCAAATCTTCACCCCCGGTGCGGCGAAATCGATATAGGGCCCGCTATTGGCTTGCGAGTAGACCAACCGATCTTCGCCCACCGCCGTCACCGCGACCACGTCGTCGAACGCGGCTGGGAAGGCCGGTCGATCGGCGCGACCCCAGTTGCCGGCCGCCGCAATGATCACGGTCTTGCTCAAGGCGGCCTTTTTGATCGCCAGTTCCAGAACCTTATTGGACCCGCCGGCGATCGACATGTTGATCACGTGCACGCGCTCGCCGACCATCCAATCCAACGCTTTGAACATCGCCACGGCGTTGCCCGAAACCTTGCCGTCCTTTTCTTCGAACATGTTGCCGGCGAACAGTTCGGCGCCCGGTAGCAGGCCGCCCCATCCTTTGTTGCCGGGCTTGCCGACCATCAGCGCCGCCACTGCCGTGCCATGGCTATGCGCGGCCGGCTTGCGACCGTCTTTGTGGAACGACTTGTACTGGATTTTGGCGCCCTTGAGGGCGACGTGACTGGTATCGAGCGCGCCGTCGATCATGCCCAATCGCACGCCGCGCCCGCAGGTCGCGTTGGTTTGCTTCCAGCCCGCGGTCCACCGTGCCAGGCTACCGTTGCGCAGGCTTGCCGGCGGCGCGGCCGAGGGTTCGTAAAAATGATTGGCGTCGGCGATGATGCCGGGGAATTCCCGCGACAAGGTCTGTCGCGCATCGGGCACCGACGTATCGGGCGGGATTCTGCAGGCGAATGATCTCAAGCCCGAGATTGCCCAGCCGCGTCGCATCGATGATGCGAAAACCCATAGCGCGGGCGTTGTCGGCGAAATCCGGCGGGGCGTTGGCCACCACCACTTCGCCGGCTTCGTATCGGTTCGCCGGGTTGGATGCGTTGGGACCGCCGCCGCGGTCGCTTCGGCTGCGCGCCGTACTCCGCGTTGCCGGGTTCCCGACTCGCGAGAGCTTTCCGACCCGATCACCCGACCGTCCTTGTCGTACTTCAGGATCGTGGTTTTGGACTGCGCCTGCGCCGGCGAAACCGAAATGCCGGACACCAGGGCGATCGATGCAAAAACCGCGACGAGAACCAGCAGAGCGCGCATAGCGAAAACCACAGACATGAATACCGTAAGGATCAGAATACCACGCTTCGTCGACCGATAAATGTAGCCGCCATCACGTCCCCGCGCGGCGGTTTTCATCACATTTGACTAAAATTATCCCTCGCACGGTGGATCGCCTTTGACCCCGCGAATCCGGCGTCATATCGTCAGGCAAGAACACCGCACGTAACGTGCACCAGGGAGGAAAAGCACTATGTCTCGGACCCGCAAACTAGCCGGGGGCGCCGTCGCGCTCGCATTGGGTGCAGCACTTGCCCTTCCGGCGCAAGCCCAAATGCAAGACAAGACCCTGCGCATTGGCGCATGGGATCTCGCGCCCTCGCAAGGCAACCCCTACAACGGCATCGGCACGCCCAGCGTCTTTTCGTGGACGCCGATGTTCGACACGCTGACCTTCGTCGAAACCGACGGCGCACCGAAACCGGCGCTCGCGGTCAGCTGGGAAAACATCGACGCCACCACCTGGCGTTTCAAACTGCGCCCCAACATCACCTTCCACAACGGTGAGGCGTTCACCGCCGAAGCCGTGGTCAACGCGTTCAACTGGCTGCAAACCGACGAGGGCAAAGCCAAGGGCCCGTCCGCGTCCAGCCGCACCAAGTTCATCTCGTCGATCACCGCGATCGATCCGCTGACCGTCGAGATCAAAACCGCCAAGCCCAACCCCATCACCGCCGCCGAAATGTCGGTCATGATGATCGTCGCGCCCAAAGCGTGGGCCGATCTCGGGGGTGACGGCTTTGCCCAAAACCCGTCGGGCACCGGTTCCTACAAGCTGGTCAGCTGGCAGGACGACGCCAAAGCCGTTTACGAAGCCGTCGAAGACACCTGGCGGCCGGCCAAGATCAAACATCTCGAGGTGTTCGATCTGCGCGATCGTCAGCCCCGCATGCAGGCTTTGCTTTCGGGCCAGCTCGATGTCGCGCTTGGCGCGACCCCCGATAATTTGCCGACGCTCGAAGCGGCCGGGATGACGGTCGATATCACGCCGGGTTCGCAGGTCCTGACCTGGGGCATCACCCAAACCAACGCGGCGGAGGGCGTGAACATCGCGCCGTTCCAGGACAAGCGCGTTCGTCAGGCGCTCAACTATGCGGTCGACAAGCAGGCGATGGCCGATGGCCTGCTCGGCGGCGTCGGCGGCGATGCCACCGGCACCGGCGTCGCGCCGATCGCGTTCGGCTACAACCCGGCGATCAAGCCTTATCCCTACGACCCCGACAAGGCCCGGTCGTTGCTGAAAGCGGCGAACTTCCCGTTCGATCAGGAAATCGTCATCAACGTCGTGCCCGGCGCGTTCCCGGCCGACAAAGAAATCTTCCAGCAAACCGCGGCCGATCTCGAAAAGGTCGGGCTCAACGTCAAGGTCGAGGTCATCACCTTCGGCGACTGGATCAAAAAATTCTTCCCCGTCGCGTGGCCGTCGGCCATGTGGCACAACCTGTGGAACGCGGCCCCGGTGATGGACGCCACCACGTCGATCCTCAATCAATCCTGCGGCAAGGGCGGCAAGCCCTATCTGTGCGACGACAAGCAACAAGCCATGATCGACGCGGCGAACGCCGAGTTCGACCCCGAGAAACGTAAGAAGATCCTGCAAGATCTCGTCGCGTTGCAATACGAAGAGGCCTCGAACCTCTTCCTCATCGCCTACAACAACCTGCACGCCTACCACCCCGATGTGCAGGGCTTCCGCAACGTGAACCAAGTCATCATGTACCACGAGATGTCGTTCAAATAAGCGCCTCTCGCACGACCGAACGATCAAAGCCCTCCCTTCGCGGGGAGGGCTTTTTCTTTGCGCGCCTTCCGACGCGCCGAACCAACGCCGCCCCTGGGAAGGGCAGGGGTGCGTGGCCAAATCGCTTCATCCCACCAAGGCGCGTGAAGATGATCGCCTCGAAGCGCGAAAGGCCATTGCCTCTCCCCACCGTCGCGCCGACAATGCCCATGGAGGCCTGCGAAAGACCGCCATGATCCAACTGATCTACGTCAGCGCATCGACCGGCCAATTGTCCGACGACGAGATCGCCACTTTCCTGGCGACCAACCGCCGCCGCAACGAACAGCGCGGGATCACCGGGATCGTCGTCCATCACGAAGGCTCGTTTCTCCAGGTCATCGAAGGCGAGGGCCAAATGGTCACCAGCCTATTCGAAACCATTCGGCAAGACCCGCGCCACGCCGCCGTCACGCTCCTCAGCCGCAAATCGATCACCCACCGCGAATTCGGCGACGCCTCCATGGCCTTCGTCGACACCTCGGGCAAAGCGCACGACCTCGACGGCTTCGTCGACTACGAACAAGACTTCGCCGACATGACCCTCGGCGATACCCAAGCGCGCAAAATCCTCGGCATGTTCCTCAAAGGCAAGTGGCACCAGCATTTGTCAGATTAACCGAGCACACTGCTTCACCAGGGGCATGGAAAAAAAGCTCATTCGGAGGAGCGCGCCGCGCGTCCCGAAGGACGCCCACAAGGCAATCTCTACCGCCGCCGTCATCCCCGGATGTCGCGCCGCGCCACCCTCAGTGCGCCAGGGGAGGGCAGGGAGGGGGTCGCCACCAACACAACGAGACCACTACACTGGCGCACAAAGGGGAGGCACCATGTACACCATCGTCACCGAGTTCGACCGGCCCGATCCCGCGATCGTGGAGCGCGCCAAAAATATCTATGTCTGTATGGCGGGGATCGAGGTCGGCCCGCGGCAATGCGTCGACAGCGCGATCAAGCCGTTGCGCCGCGATTGGAAAATCGCCGGGCCGGCCTTCACCGTCCGACCCGAGTACACCGATGATTCGCTGATGAGTCGCGTCGCCACCGCGCACGTCAAACCGGGCGACGTGTTGGTGATCGATGCCGGTGGGCGCACCGATTGTTCCAACTTCGGCGCCAGCATGGCCGCGGGCGCGTTGGAGAACGGCTGCGCCGGCGTGGTGCTCGACGGCGTCGTGTTGACGGGTCAAATGCTGCGCGAAGAAGAAGGCCTGCCGGTCTTCTGTCGCGGCACCGTGGCGCGCAATGGGGGCGGGGCCAAACCGGGCTGGCTCAACAGCCCGGTGATTTGCGGCGGCGTCATCGTCAATCCCGGCGATCTCGTCTTGGCCGATGACGACGGCGTCGTCGTCGTCCCCAAAGATCGCGCCGAAGACATCGTCTCCCGTGCCGAAGCCGCCGGGCCAAAAAAGTCGCGACGGCCGACAAAGCGGCACCTCCTACCACGTCCGCTCCGGCGCCGAAGAAAAACTCCGCGCCATCCCCGGTGTCGTCTGGCAAGACTGAGCCAGCAGACCCCACCAACACCCCGCATCCTGAGGTGCGGATGTCGCACGTGCCGCAAGTCGCGTCACAAATCCTCCTCCCCCTGCGCGCCAGGGGGAGGGCAGGGAGGGGGTCGCCGCCAACAAAACGCGTGTCGCCCGGAACCCCCTCCTCAATCCTCCCCCACCAAGAGGGGGAGGAGGTGATCCCTCTCACTAAAGAAACACGTCATCCTGAGGCACTGCCTTTGAGCAGCATCCGAAGGGCGTGCACAAACAGTTCACTGCCGCGCGGCATGCGCTTTGCGGATGTTGCGCGTGCCGCACATCGTCTCCCACATCCTCCTCCCCCTGCGCGCCAGGGGGAGGGCAGGGAGGGGGTCGCCGCCGACAAAACGCGTGTCGCCCGCAACCCCCTCCTCAATCCTCTCCCTCCAAGAGGGGGAGGAGGTGATCCCTCTCACTAAAGAAACACGTCATCCTGAGGAGCAGCCCATCGGGCCGCGTCTCGAAGGGCTGGGGACAGAGAAGTTGATTCAGGCATCCCGCCGTGCGCCTCGGAATATCTTGCCAAGGCACCGCCGCGGCTTGAAAAACCAATACAGTTTGGCTTCGTTCGTTGCTCGAAAAACCTAGTCCGTTGTTTCTAAATCGTTTTTTGGCTTCGTTTGGTAATTTCAAAGTGGGTCGGCTCGACATCAGGGGTGCGCCATGACCGTCAAACGCCGTTTCGCCGATATCGACGAAGGCCAACTCTTGGCGCGCGTCGCCAATCCCGATGCATCGGGGATGCCGCTTGTGATGTTGTCGGTTGCGCCCGGCACCTCGCTCGGCTCGTCCCGTTGATGGAGCACCTCGCCGTCAATCGGCCGGTCTATGCGATCGACATGCCCGGCACCGGCGAATCGGTTGCCCCCACGCATGCCGACGGCGAAGAGCCGCCCCTCACGGTGTTCGCCGATATGCTGCTGCGCGGTGCCACCGCGTTCGGGCTCGACCGGATCGATCTCTACGGCAACCGCGTCGGCGCGCACACCGCCATGGAAATCGCGCTCGCCGCGTCGAGCCGCGTCGGCAAGCTCATCATCGACGGCTTGTTCATCTTCCCGTGGCCGACCGACAAGGTGCCATGGAAGCAACCTTACGACCCGCCCTCGCTCGAATCGTTGCGCAACAACTACACGCCCAAGATCGAACTCGACGACATGGGCAGCCAACTCACCCAGACCTGGCAGTTCATGCGCGACACCTCGTTGTTCTGGCCGTGGTTCGTGCGCGACGGCGCCCATGCCCGTGGCGTCGGGCTCCCGTCCGCCGAAGCGCTCCACGACAAAACCGTCGAGGTTCTGCGCGCCGCCCGTACCCAACACCTCGTGGTGCGTGCCTCGTTCGACCAGGATTGGCGCGCCCAGTGCGGCGAGATCGAAAAGCTGGACTTGCCGGTGATGGCCGACAAGAACACCGTGCCGTTCATCCCGCGCGCCGCCCTCAAATCCTCCGGTCGCTACGATGCTTGGTACACCGTGGGCGACAAACTCAAAGCCCTCGGCGACGAACTCGACGGCTTTCTGACGGGCTAGGCCCGCGCTGTTACCAGCCAGACCCCGGCGCCGAGCCGAACGGCGTCGTCTTGCGCATGATCCGACAGCGCCGCCGTCAGGTCCTCGCGAATGCGCTGCTGCACGTCTTCGGGCGCGTCGTGGATCGCCCGCGACAACGGCCCCTGGTCGGTCACCGCATAGACCGCCGCCTCGACCGATCCGCCACCGCCCATCACGACCTCAGTGTCGTGCGCTTCGACCGTAATGTCGCGAAAGCCCGCGTCGCGAAGCAGACCGGCGGCGCGGCCTTCGGGCCCGAACGCGAACGGCCCCGGCGCGGTGGGATCGGCGGGCCCTTCCAGGGCGATGTGCCGGGCCACGATATCGCGCGGCACATGCACCCAGCCGTTGCGCTCCACGCTTTGCCAACAGGCAAAGGCGAGGCGTCCTTCGGCTTTCAGCGCGCACCGTAGGTTGGCAAAGGCCGCCACGCTGTCTTCGAAAAACATCACGCCAAAGCGCGAGAACACCAGGTCGAACGCGGCATCCTCAAAGGCATGGACTTGCGCGTCCGCGGCATGGAACTGCACCGGGACGTCGTGGTCTTGGTTGAACCGCCGCGCTTCGGCCAGCATCAGTTCGGAAATGTCGAGCCCCGTCACCGACCCGCCCGGCGCCACGTGTCGCGCCAGATCGCCGGTCGTCTCGCCGGTGCCGCAGCCGACATCGAGCACGTGTTCGCCCGCTTTCGGCTCGGCACGTTTAATCGCCTCCAGCCCGATCGGGCGCAGCATGGTGTTGAACCGGTCGCGTTGCGTGGTCCAGGTCTCGCCGCCAGGGCCGTTCCAGAACTTCGGCCTGATCGGTATTCGGTCCGTCGCTCATCATGACGTCTTCTCCACTTCGCGACGCGGATCGTTCGACCCGCGGAACGCAATCTTCAGAACCACCGTCGCCGCCAGCGTAAATCAGGCCATGCCCCCCGGCGACGGTCTCGATCGTGACCCCGATATCGAACAACTCGCCGAAAATGAACGGCGACATCGCGCTGATCGCCACCATCAATGCCTGCACAAGCGATCGGATCGCGCCGAGATGCGCCGTGCCGTAGACCTCGGCCCACATCGACATCACCAAGCGTGTGTCCGGCGCCGATGCTCATCCCGGCCAGGACCATATAGATCAAAGCCGAGGCCGGATGATTGAACAGCACCAGACATCAGCATCGCCAGTCCGAGCGGCGGCAGGTAGTAGGGCAATAGGCGTGAGGCGCGAAACCGATCGACCATCGGCCCGGTCAGCATCGACGTCGCCACCACCGAGATCGCGTAGCCCAAGAACGTCGTCGCCAGCCACGGCAGCGACCATCCTTTGGCGTCGGCCAGATGCACCTGATGGAAGAACAAACCGGTCATCACAAACCCCGGCGTCAAGGGCCGCGGCGACGAACCAAAATCGCGTGTCCCGCACCACCTCGCGCAAGCGCCATTGGCGCTGTCCGGTGCCCTTCGTCCGACGCGATTTGCGCCTTTTCGGTTTCCTTGGCCCAGGCGTCGTGGCGCGCCGCATGGCCGCGCAGCAACAACAACGTGGCCGGCACCAGCACCACCACAATGAACGCGGTCGTCGTCAACCAGGTGCCGCGCCACCCGATCACCGCCACCAAGGTCACCACGATGATCGGGAGGAACGCTTCGCCGACCGGCAAGCCCATCGCCGCAATGCTGATCGCCTTCCCGCGGTCGCGCTCGAAATAGCGCGCCATACTGGTCACCCCGATGTGGCTCAGCAGGCCCTGGCCGGTCAGACGCAGCAGATAGAACGCGATGAACAAGAACCCGCCCGCCGGGATCAAAGCGATGAACACCGTGGCGAAGATCATCCCCGCACAGGTCGCCAGCGAATAGACCCGGAGGTCGACATGGTCGATCTTGCGTCCCAACCAGGTCAGCGTCATGCCGCTGGCGAACGTCGCGACCGAATACATCAGGCCGACATCGCCGTGGCTCAGCCCGAACTCGGCGCGCAACTCCGCACCGAACAAACTGATGAAATACGTCTGCCCGAAGCTCGACGAGAACATCATCAGCATCCCGAAGCCGAGAAAGCTGCGGTTGCGCACGATAAAGAGGAGATAGTTCACAAAGGCCCACTCAAGGTTGCCCGGACTGTGCCCGCGTTCGCCGCCCAGGGCAACGCTTGCGATGGGTTTCGCCATCCGCTACAAGCCCGCCAATCCTCACAAACGTGCGCGAGCCATGGCAGTCCAATACGTCTACACGATGATCGGCCTGAGCAAGACCTATCCGGGCGGCCGGCAGGTCTTAAAGGACATCTCCCTATCGTTTCTGCCCGGCGCCAAGATCGGCGTGCTGGGGCTCAACGGGACGGGGAAGTCGACCTTGTTGCGCATCATGGCCGGACAGGAAACCGAATTCGTCGGCGAGGCCTGGGCGGCCGACGGGCTGCGTGTCGGTTATCTCGAACAGGAACCCCAGCTCGATCCCGACAAGGACGTCCTCGCCAATGTCCTCGACGGCGTGGGCGAAACCGCCGCAATGCTCAAGCGCTTCGAGGAGATCAGCGAGAAGTTCGCCGAACCCCTCGAAGACGACGAAATGAACGCGTTCCTGGCAGAACAGGGCGAACTGCAGGAAAAGATCGACGCCGTGAACGGGTGGGAGATCGAGCGCACGGCGGAAATCGCGATGGACGCTTTGCGCTGCCCCGCCGGCGATGCCGATGTCGGCAAGCTCTCAGGCGGCGAGCGTCGCCGCGTCGCGTTGTGCCGCTTGCTGCTTGAACGGCCCGACATGTTGCTCCTCGACGAGCCCACCAACCACCTCGATGCCGAATCCGTAGCCTGGCTCGAACGCTTCCTCGCCGACTACGAAGGCACGGTCGTCGCCGTGACCCATGACCGCTACTTCCTCGATAACGTCGCGGGGTGGATCTTGGAGCTCGACCGCGGCCACGGCATTCCGTGGGAAGGCAATTACTCGTCCTGGCTCGAACAAAAAGAAAAGCGCCTCGTCCAAGAAGGCCGCCAGGAAGAGGCGCGCCAGCGCACGCTCAAGCACGAACTCGAATGGATTCGCCAGACCCCAAAAGCGCGCCAAGCCAAGGGCCGCGCCCGCATCAACGCCTACGAAGATTTGCTGCGCCAAGAACAAGAACGCGCGATGGGCACCGCGCAAATCCTCATCCCGCCGCCGCCGCGTCTGGGCGATCTTGTGATCGAAATCGAACACCTCAAAAAAGGCTTCGGCGATCAGCTCTTGATCGACGACCTCTCGCTCACGGTGCCGCCGGGCGCCATCGTCGGCATCATCGGACCCAACGGGGCCGGCAAAACCACGTTCTTCCGTATGCTCACCGAACAGGAAGCGCCCGACGGCGGCAGTTTGCGTCTGGGCGAGACGGTCAAGCTCGGCTACGTCGATCAAAGCCGCGATACGCTGTCGCCCGACAAGACCGTCTGGGAAGAAATCTCCGAGGGCAACGACGAGATCGACCTCGGCAAGCGCAAGATTCAAAGCCGCGCCTATGTCGGCGCGTTCAACTTCAAGGGCGCCGATCAGCAAAAGAAGGTCGGCCAGCTTTCGGGTGGGGAGCGCAACCGCGTCCATCTCGCGAAGATGCTGAAGTCGGGCGCCAACGTGCTGCTGCTCGACGAACCGACCAACGATCTCGATGTCGACACCCTGCGGGCGCTCGAAGACGCACTTGATGCGTTCTCGGGCTGCGTCTTGGTCATCAGCCATGACCGCTGGTTCCTCGACCGCATCGCGACGCACATTCTTGCCTTCGAGGGCGACAGCCACGCCGAATGGTTCGCCGGCAACTACCAAGACTACGAGGCCGACTTCAAACGCCGCTTCGGGGAGGCCGCGAGCCAGCCGCACCGCATCAAGTACAAGCAGTTCCCGCGGGATTGATCCGATGACGCTCGGCCTGCCCGGCACCCAAGGCCGCCGCCGCATCTATCTGATGCGCCACGGCGAGGTCGACTACAAATTCGCCGGCAAAGGCGTGGCCGATCCCGATGCGGTGGAACTCACCGAAAAAGGCCGCCGCCAAGCGGCCTTGATGGGCGAGGCGTTGGCCGATATTTCCTTCGACCTGGCCGGTCACACCGGCTTGCTGCGCACCCGACAAACGCTCAAGGCGGCGCTCGGCGGGCGCGACGTGCCGGTTGAGGAAATCGGTGCGCTGCGCGAGATCAAAACCGGCCATTTTGCCGACCTCACGCCCGAACGCATCGAGGCCGAATTCGTCTACGGCTTCGAGACCGCCCACCAACCCGGCGCTTGTTTTGCCGGGGGTGAAGAATTCGCCGCGTTCTACGGACGCATTGCCGACGCCACCGAAGCGCTTTTGGCGCGCAACGATTGGACGACGGCGCTGTTGGTCTGCCATGGCGGCACCAACCGCGCGGTGCTCAGTTGGGTGACGCACGGCGGGCCCGAGGGCATGGCCTCGTTCGAACAAGACACCGGTTGTCTCAACGTGATCGATGCCGATGTGGTCGATGGCGAGATCGTTCGCCGCTTCGTGCGGACGCTCAACTTCACGCCTTACGATCCGATGAAAACCGGCAAATACCTGACCAATATGGAACTGTACCGGCTCGGCCGGTCGGGCTAGGCGTTACTCGCCGTCGCTGTTCTTGTCGCGCAAGCGTGCGAGCAGACCCTCGACATTGCCGCCCGACCGCTGGATCACCGAGGCGAATTCGTCGCGCTGGGTCAGCAGCATACTGACGCCTTCAACGACGACGTCGATAATCTTGAGTTGGTCCTCGCCGTTGCGCACGCGCCAATCGACCCGGATCGGCGGGCGGCCGTCGCGCACGATCTCTGAATGTACGATGGTGTCCTGATCGTCGGCCCGCGAGCTTACGACCTTCAGCGTTTCGCCGCTGTATTCCCCGAGGCGGGCGACATAGGTATCGACGATAAAGTCTTCGAACAGCTTGGCGTATTCGCTGCGCTGTTCCGCCGTCGCGCGGCGCCAATAGCGCCCCAGCGCATAACGGCCGATCAAACGTAGATCGAACCCTTCGCTCAACAGGCCGCGAAAGGCATCTTCGCGTTCGGCCTCGCTTTGCGAGTCGACGACCAGCACTTGCAGAGCACGGTCGCCCAGGCTGGCAATGAACTTTTCGGTATCGGCGTGGGCTTGTTGTGCAGTCGCACTGAACGCGAACGTCGTTGCCAGGACAAGCGCCAGAAGGAACGGGCGAAGTCTCATCATCGTGTCTTGCTTCAGTCTTCCAGGGAGGCCGTACGATCGTCTTCTGTGTCGCCGGTCAAGTCGAGCTTGGGCAGCGACGGTGCGGATCCGTTGCGAATGTCGCTCTGGCGGCGCTGGTGATAAAGGCTGCGGATCGTTGCGTAGAAATCGATCGAGGTGCGTTCGATCTCGTCCAGCGTTTCGATCGTCCGGGCACGCGCGTCGACCCCGCGTATGCCGGCCCGCAAGACCGTAATGTGGCCGCGATCGGTATTGTCGGCGTAGTAGTTCAGTGGGTCGAAGTAGTAATCGACGACGTTGCCGGCGACATCACGCAGGCTCGACGGACCCAAGATCGGCAAACGAGATAAACCCCCGGGCCCACCCCGTAGGTGCCCAGCGTCTGGCCGAAATCTTCGTCGCGGCGCGCGAGACCCATGTCGGTCGCCGGGTCGAAAAGGCCCAAAACGCCGATCGTTGTGTTGATGAAGAACCGCTTGGTCGTAACCCCAGCGGCGTCCAGATCGCGCTGGAGGACATCGTTGGCCAGGATCACAGGCGATTCCAGATTGCGCAGGAAATTGCGCACGCTGTCGCGGGCCGGATCCGGCACGAAATCGCGGTAGAACGTTGCGACCGGCTCGATCACGGTGGTGTCCACCGCAAGATTGGCCGCAAAAATATACCGATTGATCGGTTCTAGCGGATCGGCAATTTGGCCGGGTTCGTCGCCTGGCGTGGCGCAGGCGGCCACCACCAAGAGCGCCGCCGCAGCGATAACCGTCCGGGGTGAAACTTTAGATAATGGGTTCAACGCTCAAACCTATTCCGGAAAAACAAACCACTTAATCCTAGACATGAGCCCCCTCCGATAACCACGCGAAGCCAAACAAGAGCGTGGCCAAATCGGTCTTCATTCCAGGCCAAAAACGCGGGCTCTTGAGTAACACACGGCCCTTGCCAAAACCAGCGAGCGGGACGTCCGATTGCGGCTTTCGGACCACCAGTGTTGCGTCATTGTCGCACCCCAAAGTCGCCCATGTAGTAGTAACCCGCCGACAAGGCACAAGGGTGCGTGTTGGCCTCAACAAATTCTTTGACAAACATAAACATATCTTTATATCTCAGGCATGGCGGTTTCCTTGGATATTCTGTTGGGTGGCCTACGGGCGGCCGGCGAGCCGACACGGCTGCGCATTCTCGGCCTTTTGTCGCGTGCCGAACTGACGGTGAGCGAACTGACCCAAATCCTGGGTCAGAGCCAGCCGCTGGTCTCCCGCCACCTGAAACTCTTGGACGATGCCGGCCTTATCGAACGTTTCCGTGAGGGCACTTGGGTTTTTTGCCGCCTCGCGAGTAGCGGCGAAGCTGGCGATCTATCAGCCCGCCTCGTCGAGCTCTTGCCGGACGATCCGGGGGATGAGGACGGCGATTTGGCGCGGCTGGAGGCCGTGCG
Source organism: Alphaproteobacteria bacterium (assembly GCA_038141965.1). Taxonomy (GTDB): domain Bacteria; phylum Pseudomonadota; class Alphaproteobacteria; order SHVP01; family SHVP01; genus CALJDF01. The sequence continues at coordinate 231,475 of JAYQJC010000010.1, read as the reverse complement.
TCGTCACCGCGCCGATGCCGCAACGGCCTATTTCCGAGCCAATGCCGAACGCTGGAACGAGGTGCGCCAGATGCATGTCCCGGAATCGAATGTCGAATCCGTGATGCAGCGCCTATTCCTTCAGCGGTCGGTGGGTACCCTGGTCGATGTCGGAACCGGTGCCGGGCGCATGCTTGAGCTCCTTGGCCCGGTGGCCGATGAGGCGATCGGTGTCGACCTGTCCCATGAAATGCTGGGTCTCGCACGCGCCAATATCGACCGGCCCGAGCTCAAGCATTGCCGGGTACGGCATGCCGACATGCACAGCCTCCCTTTCCCGGAAAGATCCGTCGACACCGTGACCTATCACCAAGTTCTCCATTTTGCCGATGAGCCGGCCGGCGTGCTGGCCGAGGGCGAACGGGTGCTCCGGCCCGGCGGTATCCTGGTGGTCGCCGACTTCGCGCCGCACGATGTCGAGTCGCTGCGGGAAGAGCACGCGCACCGGCGGCTCGGGTTTCCCGACGCCGAGGTCACCGGGTGGATGCACGCGACCGGCCTCATTCCTGGCGCACCCGTGCATCTCGATGGAGACCCTCTGACCGTCACGGTGTGGCACGGCGAAAAACCCCTTGCGGAAGAGGCGCGCACGTCATGAACGCATTCCACGGCCTGATTACCCATGAGAACACCAGCGCGCCGCCGCAGGTCTCGTTCGAGTTCTTTCCGCCCAAGACGGACAAGATGAGCGAGATTCTATGGGGGTCGATCAAACGTCTCGAACCGCTTGGCCCAAGATTTGTTTCGGTGACCTACGGTGCCGGCGGGAGTACGCGTGAGCGAACCCATGCCACGGTGGTGCGTCTTCTCAAGGACACCGCGCTCGTCCCAGCGGCGCACTTAACCTGCGTCGGCGCCAGCCGTGCCGAAATCGACGAGGTTGCCGCAGGGTATTGGGAAGCGGGTGTGCGCCACATCGTGGCGCTTCGTGGCGACCCGCCGCAAAACGACCCGTCGTTCGTGCCCCACGAAGACGGTTACGCAAATGCCGCCGAACTCGTTGCCGGGCTCAAAAAAGTGGCCGACTTCGAAATTAGTGTCGCGGCCTATCCCGAAGTTCATGTCGATGCGGCCAGCCCCGAGGCTGACATCGACTATCTCAAGCGCAAGATCGATGCCGGTGCGTCGCGCGCCATCACTCAAGTTTTCTTCGATCCGGACGTCTACCTGCGCTGGCTCGAGAAGGTCCGTGCAGCCGGGATCGAGGTGCCGGTCGTGCCCGGCATCATGCCGGTATCGAACTTCGAAGGGGCGGTCCGGTTTTGCGGCATGTGTGGGGCCGATGTGCCGCACTGGATGCACCGGTTGTTTGACGGCATCGAAAAAGACAGCGAGACCCGCAAACTCGTCGGTGCGACCATTGCCGCAGAGCAGTGCCGTCGTCTGCAAGCAGCGGGAATCAACGAGTTTCACTTTTACACGCTCAACAGAGCCGATTTGACCTACGCGATTTGCCACATCCTTGGCTTGCGCGGGGCACCGGCGGGAGACGTTTCATGAATCGGCAAGACCGATTGGCCGCCCTCAACGACGCTGTCCAGCAACGCATCTTGGTTCTCGACGGCGCGATGGGCACGATGATCCAGTCCTATAGCCTGGACGAAGCCGGATATCGCGGGGACCGCTTTGCCGATTACGACCGCGACGTGAAGGGCAACAACGACCTGTTGAACATCACCCAGCCCAACATCGTGCGCGAGATTCACGATGCCTATCTCGATGCCGGCGCCGACGTGATCCAGACCAATACGTTCAATTCGACGACCATCTCCCAGGCCGACTACGGCATGGAAGACATCGTTCCTGAACTCAATCGTGAGGGCGCGCGGATTGCGCGAGAAGCCGCCGACGCCGCCACCGAAAAGAATCCCGACAAACCGCGCTTCGTTGCCGGTTCGCTCGGGCCGACCAATCGGACGGCATCGCTATCGCCCGACGTCAATCGTCCGGGCTATCGCAATACGACGTTCGACGAGTTGCGCGTGGGTTATCGTGATACGGCGGCTGCCCTCGTCGACGGCGGGGTCGACCTTGTGTTGATCGAGACGATTTTCGATACGCTCAACGCCAAAGCGGCGATCTTCGGCGTTGAGGAACTATTCGACGAGCTCGGCGAGCGCCTGCCGCTGATGATCTCCGGCACGTTGACCGATTTGTCGGGCCGCAACCTGTCGGGCCAAACGATCGAGGCGTTTTGGCATTCGGTCCGCCATGCGCAGCCCTTTACCATCGGGATCAATTGCGCGTTTGGGGCCGAGCAAATCCGCCCCCATCTCGCATCGCTATCCCGTGTCGCTGATACCTGGATTTGCGGCTACCCCAACGCGGGCTTGCCCAACGCGATGGGTGAATACGACGAAACGCCCGAGACAACCTCGGCGTTCATCAAGGAGTGGGCCGAGTCCGGTCTCATCAATATCGTGGGCGGTTGCTGCGGCACCAGCCCGGGCCATATCGCGGCCATCGCCAAAGCCGTGGAGGGCATCGCACCACGGCAACTGCCGGAGGTATCCCCCGCGATGCGCCTCTCCGGTCTCGAAGCAGTCTCGATCAGCGCATGACCACAGCCAATTTCGTCAATATCGGTGAACGCACCAACGTCACCGGTTCCGCCAAGTTCCGCAAACTGATCGTCAACGGCGATTACGATACCGCGCTCGAGGTCGCCCGTGGCCAGGTCGAAGGCGGTGCCCAGATCATCGACGTCAACATGGACGAGGGTATGCTCGACTCCGAGGAGGCGATGGTCACCTTCCTCAATCTCGTCGCCTCCGAGCCCGAGATCAGTCGCGTGCCGATCATGATCGACTCTTCGAAGTGGTCGGTGATCGAAGCCGGGTTGAAATGCGTCCAAGGCAAGGCGGGCGTCAACTCGATCAGCTTGAAGGAAGGCGAAACGCCCTTCATCGAGCAGGCCAAGAAGATCCGCCGTTATGGTGCGGCCGTCGTCGTCATGGCGTTCGACGAAGACGGCCAGGCCGATACCGCGGACCGCAAGTTCGAGATTTGCAAGCGCAGCTACGACATCTTGGTGAATGAGGTCGGGTTCCAGCCCGAGGACATCATCTTCGACCCCAACATCTTCGCCGTCGCCACCGGCATCGAAGAGCACAACAATTACGGGATCGAGTTTATCGAGGCGGCCAAGCGTATTCGCGCCGAACTGCCGCACGCCCACGTCTCGGGCGGCGTATCGAACGTGTCGTTCTCCTTTCGCGGCAAAAACGCGGTCCGGGAGGCCATGCACTCGGTCTTCCTGTATCACGCGATTGCTGCGGGCATGGATATGGGGATCGTTAACGCCGGCCAGCTCGAGGTCTATGAGGAGATCCCCAAAGATCTGCGCGATGCGGTGGAAGACGTCATCCTCAACCGTCGCGACGAAGCGACGTACCGCTTGCTCACGATCGCCGAAGAATATCGGTCCAAAGGCGGCAAGGTGCAGGTCGCGGATCTGTCATGGCGCGAGGCGCCGGTCCGCGAACGGTTGACCCACGCTTTGGTCAAAGGCATCGCCGACTTTATCGTCGAAGACACCGAAGAGGCCCGCCAGGAATTCGACCGCCCCATTCAAGTCATCGAAGGGCCGTTGATGGACGGGATGAACGTCGTCGGCGATCTGTTCGGCTCGGGCAAGATGTTTTTGCCCCAGGTGGTCAAAAGCGCCCGCGTCATGAAACAAGCCGTCGCGCACCTGTTGCCGTTCATCGAGGCTGAGAAAGAGGTCGGCGCCAAAGCCAAGGGCAAGATCCTGATGGCGACCGTCAAAGGCGACGTGCACGACATCGGCAAGAACATCGTCGGCGTCGTTCTGCAATGCAACAACTTCGAGGTCATCGATCTCGGCGTCATGGTGCCTTACCAAACCATCCTCGAAACCGCGCGCAAGGAAAACGTCGACATCATCGGTCTATCGGGCCTAATCACCCCGTCGTTGGACGAGATGGTCACAGTGGCCCATGAAATGGAGCGGGAAGCGTTCGATATCCCTTTGCTGATCGGTGGGGCGACCACATCCAAAGTCCACGCTGCCGTCAAGATCGCGCCGGGCTACAAACGCGGCCCGGCGATCCATGTGCTCGACGCCTCCCGCGCGGTGGCGGTGGCCAGCAACTTGACCAGCGAAACCCGCAAGGACGACTACATCACGGACATCGCGGCCGAATACGACACCGTGCGCGAGCGCTACCGCAACCGCGATTCCGGCGCCAACCAACACCCCATTGCCGCGGCCCGGGAAAATCGCTTTGCCCCTGATTGGTCGCGCTATGTGCCGCCCAAGCCCAACGCGCTAGGCGTCCACGCGCTCGAGAACTACGACCTTGCCGAGTTGACCTCACACATCGATTGGACACCGTTCTTCCGCACATGGGAATTGGCCGGCACCTATCCGAAGATTCTCGAAGACGACGTGATCGGATCGGCCGCCCAAGACCTGTTCAAAGACGCTCAGTCGATGTTGCAACGTCTCGTCGGCGAGCAATGGCTCTCGGCGCGTGCCGCCTACGGCTTCTTTCCGGCCAATGCGGTGGGCGACGATGTCGAGATTTATACCGACGAAAGCCGCACCGAGGTGTTGCAAACCGTCCATTTCCTGCGCCAGCAAATGAGCAAGTCCGAGGGGCGTACGAATTTCTGTCTGGCGGATTTCATCGCTCCCAAAGATAGCGGCGTTGCGGACTACATCGGCGGCTTTGCCGTCACCGCTGGTTTGGGCATCGACGAAAAACTCGCCGAGTTCAAAGCGGCGCATGACGATTACAGTGGCATCATGTTGCAGGCATTGGCCGATCGGCTCGCAGAATCGTTTGCCGAACGCTTGCACGAACGGGTGCGTAAGGAATTTTGGGGGTACGCGCCGGACGAAGACCTCGACAACAAAGCGTTGATCGACGAAGCCTACCGCGGCATTCGCCCGGCGCCGGGATACCCGGCCTGTCCCGACCACAGCGAAAAGCCAGCCTTGTTCGAACTGCTGGATGCCACCAACAACGCCGGGATCACGCTGACCGAAAGCTTCGCCATGCTGCCCGGCGCGTCGGTATCGGGGTATTACTTTTCCCACCCGGACTCGCAGTATTTCGGCCTTGGCCGGATCGGACGCGACCAAGTTGAGGACTACGCCAAACGTCGCGGCGTTTCCGTCGAACAGGCCGAGCGCTGGCTCGCTCCCAACCTCGGCTACGATGGGGCCTAGTCGTTGGGTTCAATGATCGGGAAGACAAAGGTTGCGAATATTAACGCCAATGCCGGATAGACCGGGTTGTACCAGTCGAAACTAGTAAACGGACCATCAGGCAGGGCGAAGACCCAAACCACAAAGGCGAGGGCGGACAGAGAAATCTGAACCCATTTGTCGACCCGCGCCACACGCCTCAGATAGAGGGGCGTCAGAACCAACAACCCGCCGAAGACAGCCCATATCAACCATCCAGGGGCATCCGTCGCCGATGAGACAATCGCTTGCATGGCGAGATAGACGGCGACGACTTCGGCAGGAATGTACTTGATGAGGCGTGAGAGATATTCGTCGGGCGCCGCCGCCGTTTGGCTAGCCGGTGCGGTCGGCGGTGTGAGGTCGATGGGCGCCGCCGCCGGCTGGCTGGCAATTGGGGCCCCAATCTCAGGCTGGGCGACAGACGGCGCGACCGGTTTTCCCGAAGAGGGAGACGGAGACGGTGGAGGCGGCGTTGCGGGGTGTGGCCTTGCGGGTGCGGCGTGGATTTGTTCGGTCGGCCCGACGTTGCGCTCTTTGTTATCAAGCAACATCCCCAAGGAAACCCGGTGAGGTTTCTTCTTCGCGATCCCGTTGCTGAATGGGTCGATAGGCAAAACATCTCGCCGGCTGACAATAGTTCGCCCCATGGCTGTTTCCTCCACTGTTCCCTCAACAAATGGTAGCGCACTTTGCGGGGCTGATGGACCTGCTATCGTTACCAGGCACGAGCAAGGGGGCGACGATGACCAGCGATTATCCACGCGATCTCTACGGCTACGGACCCAATCCGCCTGATCCGCAGTGGCCGGGCGGGGCCCGTGTGGCGCTCAACCTCGTCATCAATTACGAGGAAGGTGCCGAGCACACCATCATGGATGGCGATGCGCATTCCGAAGGGTTGATGACCGACGTGCCGGGGCACCCGACGTTTCAGGCGTTGGAAGGCAAGCGCAACTTGCTCGTCGAATCGATTTACGAATACGGCGCGCGCGCGGGCATCTGGCGCATTTTGCGCTTGCTCGAACGATACGATGCGCGTTGCACGGTCTACGCCTGCGGCCAAGCGATGGAACGCAATCCAGTGGCAGCTAAGGCGATGGCCGATGCCGGACACGAAATCGCCACGCATGGCTATCGTTGGATCGACCACGGCGAACTCACCGAAGCCGAAGAGCGCGACCACATGCGTCGCGCGATCGAGGCCATCACCAACACCACCGGAAAGCGCCCCGTGGGTTGGTTCGCCGGCCGCATGAGCATGATCTCGCGGCGATTGGCGGCCGAGGAGGGCGGCTTTATCTACGATTCGGATTCCTACGCCGACGACCTGCCGTATTGGGTCGAGGATTCGGGCTATCCCGTGTTGATCCTGCCGTACTCGCTCGAGGTCAACGACATGCGCTTCACCGTGCCCGGCGGTTTCACCGAGGGCGGTCAGTTCTTCAACTACATGCGCGATACGTTCGACTTCTTCTACGAAGAGGGTGCCGAACATCCCCGCATGATGTCGGTCGGTTTGCATCCGCGCGTCATCGGTCGCCCGGGCCGCGCCCGCGCCCTACAAAAATTCTTGGAACATGTCCGGCAGCACAAAGACGTGTGGGTCTGCACCCGCGAGGACATCGCCCGCCACTGGCGTGAAAAATTCCCTTACGAAGGGCGCGCGACTTAGCTCCTCACGACGCGCCGGCCACGTCGAGCGTAAAGGCGCGAACCGGTTGGGCGCGGCCTTTCACGGTGATGTCGCCGATGGGGTTGAACGCAAACTCGTCGCCGGCCAACCGTGCGGTTTCCTCCGACACCATGATCAGGGAGCCGTAGTCCTTGTTGAGCTGTTCGAGGCGCGCGGCAAGGTTCACCGCATCGCCGAGGATCGTGTAGCCGAGCCGGTCGGATCCACCGACCGCGCCGGCCACGACATCGCCGGAGTTGATCCCGATCCGGGTCCGCATCGTCAGCCCAGCCCCAAAGGTTCGCGCCGCCAAAGCGCGTTCGATGCCGCGCGCCGCACACACCGCATTGGTGGCGTGGTCCGGATCGGGTTCGGGCACGTTGAACACCGCGAGTAAGGAATCGCCGGTGAAATTGGTGATGACGCCACCGAACCGACTCACCGGTTCCATCACCACCTCGAAGTATTCGTTGAGCAAGTCGATGGTCTCGGTCGGCGCCATCGGCTCGGTCAATGTGGTGAAGGCTTCGATGTCGGTGAACAAGACTGTCGCCCGCGATACTTCGCAGGTCAGTCGTTCGGGGTGCTCCAAGATGGTTTTGGCCACCGTGGGATTGACGAAGCGACCAAAGGTCTCGCGCACCAATTCGCGTTCGCGCAGGCCGTCGATCATATCGTTATAGGCCTCGGCCAGCTTGCCCAGTTCGTCATCGGTTTGAACCGGTGTTTTGGCCGTTAGGTCGCCCTTTTCCAACGCACCCACCGCGGCGGTCATCTTGTTGATCGGGTTCTGAATGGTGCGTGCGATCACCGGAAACGTGACGACGAAGATCATCAGCGTGACGAACAGGTCGCTGCCAAGAATGAGATAGGGCTCGATATCCAGGGTTGCCGCCAACGCTTCAAGGCCGAGCGAGTCGATGAACATCACGCTCCCCGGTAGCAATCCGACGACGCAAAACGCCACCGCCAGGCGCGCCAAGACATGGCCTTGTTGCGCCGGCACCACGATCCCGCGGGTTTCGAACAGCGCCAAGCGCAAATTGGCGGTGAAGTTCATCACCAGGAAATAAACGAAATAGGGCATCACGACGCACCAGATCGCCACCCGCGTCAGAATGGTTGCAATAGGTATCAACGCGAAGTCGTCGGGGAAGAACACCATTGGAATGGCGATCACGTTGATCGTCATCGTCGGGACGGCCAACGCGAAGACGAACCACGACGCGCGCACCGGCAAGTCTTGGATGCGCCGAACGGCGGCATCAAGATTGCCCGATGCACTGACAAAATCGGCGATGGGACGGTAGATGATGCCGGCGCCCACAAGGTTGACGCCCAAGAACATGATGGCTTGTAGCGGCACGTTGCTCAGCACGATGAGCCAGCGCTGGGTGATCAAGCCAAAGAACACATGGATCGCCACGTCCATCGCGAGCAAAAGCAGCATGGTGCGCAAATAGCGCCCGCGAAACGCAGTGAGATCACCACCCCCAGAGGCGGTTTCCCGCTCTCCTACCAGGGCACGTCCTCGCCGTTCCAGGCGATGAACCGGCCGCTATCGGCGGGGGTCAGGTTCTTCACCACCTCGACCATGCCGCCCACACTTTCGTCGATCGTCAGCGCGGCGGTCGGCCCGCCCATATCGGTTTGCGTCCAGCCCGGGTGCAGAGACATCACGGTGATGCCGCGATCCTTCAGGTCTGCGGCCAGGCTGCGCATCACCATGTTCAAGGCGGTCTTGGAGGTGGCGTAGTGGTACCACCGACCGGTTTGGTTGCTCCCGATGCTGCCGACGATGCTCGACATCATCAGCATTTGTTTGCGGGCGCTCGCCGCGACGTTGTCGACGAAAACCTCGCACATCCGCATCGGCGCCATGGTGTTGACGCGCGTCACGACCATCCATTCGTCTTCGTCCAGCGTGTCGAACATTTGGTTTGTATGATCGAGCGACAACGTCCGCTGGATGGTCTCCATAATGCCGGCATTGTTGAACAGCACGTCGATGGTTTCGTCGCCGAGCGTCTTCTTCAATGCGTCGATCTGCGCGAAGTCGGCAACATCCAGCGCGTGGATCGTTACGTCGTGCGTGTCAGCCAAGGCCTGTAGATCGGTCGCTTTGCCGGGGTTTCGGCAGCAGGCGTGGATATGCCAGCCCTCTGGCGCAAGCCGCCGCACGAAATCCAATCCAAGACCGCGATTGGCGCCGGTGATGAGCATGCTGGTCATGGCGTCACCATGGGAGCGTTTCGCCCGTCCAATTGAAGAATCGGCCGCTCGCGTTCGCGTCGGCAGCCTCGATCGCTTTCTTAATCCCGGCGGCGCTGTCCTCGGGCGAAACTGCGGCCTTCGGTCCGCCCATATCGGTCCGTACCCAACCCGGATGAATGCTGAAGACGATGATGTTGTCGGACGACAGATCGCCCGACAGCGCCTTGGTCACCATGTTGAGGGCGGCTTTGGTCGAGCGATAGGGCACGTGGCCGCTGCCGGTATCTTCGATCGAGCCCATGATGCTGGAAACATTGGCGACGACCTTGCGGTCCGATCGTCGCAGGTGATCGTGAAACGCTTCGATCATCTTGAACGGCGCCAACGTATTCACGGCGAATAAATCCGACCATCGGCCATAGTCCATGCTGCCGAACTCGAGCGCCGGCCGTAAGCTCTGGCCGGCGTTATTCAGCAGCACATCGATCGGTTCGGAAATCGTTTTTGCGAGGCGATCGACGGAAGCGATGTCGGTCACATCAAGAGCGTGGACAGTCACCCCTCGATGGCGGCCAACTCGGTCGCCGCATCGGGCTTGCGGCAACAGCCCAGCACCGTCCAACCGTCGGCGGCGAATTGCCGTGCGCATTCCAACCCGATGCCGCGGTTGGCGCCGGTGATCAATATGGTCGGCATATGTGCCTCGGCGTCACCACGGATATTCATCCCCAGTGTAGAAATAGTAACGACCGGTGTCGTCGATGGACCGTGCCGCGAGTACCTCGCGCACCGCGCCGATGCTTTCTTCGGGCATCAACTGTGCGGTCGGGCCGCCCATGTCGGTCTGCACATGACCCGGCCCCATGGCGACGACCGCGATGCCGCGTGCCTTCAGGTCGGCCGCGAGTTTGCTCACCAACATGTTGAGCGCCGCCTTGCTCGAGCGGTACATGTACAGCTTGCCCGCCGGGTTGCGCGCGCCGTCGCGATTGTCGGCGAGACTTCCTAGACCCGACGTCATCATCGCGATCAATCGCCGGTCGCTTTTCTCTACATGCGGCGCAAAGGCGTGCGAGACCCAGGCCGGCCCGAAAAGATTGGTGCGCAGAATGCGATCCCATTTGTCGTAGTCGATCGCGCCGAACCCTTCGTCCCAACCTTCCATCTGACCGGCATTGTTGATCAAGATGTCGATCGGTTCGTCGATGGTCGCCGCGAGCGCCTGCACGCCCGCGCGATCCGCCACATCGATCGGGTGCAGCGTGACCTTGCTACCCGCGGCGGCTGCGATCTCGCTCAGCGCGGCGGCTTGATCGGGTGCGCGGCACGCGGCCAGCACGCGCCAGCCGTCGGCCGCGTATTGACGCACGAACTCCAGACCCAAGCCGCGATTGGCGCCGGTGACGAAGACGCTCGGCAACGTTTACTCCCCAGTCATTGGCGTGGCGCGCCGGCACCGATACGATGAGCGCGTGCACAAGCAACGATAGGCAACAGTATGAAACTCGACGGCAGCTGTCACTGCGGCAAGGTCCGCTTTTCGGTGGAGTCCCATGGGCCCGTGCCCTACATGCGGTGCTATTGCTCGGTCTGTCGCAAGACCGCGGGCTCGGGCGGCTATGGCATCAACTTGTCGGGCCAGTTCGATACCTTGCGGATCCACGGCGGCGAACACGCCAAGTCGTATCAAGTCGAAAAGCGACTCACCGAACGCGGTGCGGGCGCGCCCGAGGGCGAGCCGAGCTCCGCGCTGCGCGCCTATTGCGTGGCGTGCGGCACCGCGCTTTGGGTCTACAGCCCGGAATGGCCGGAACTGGTGCATCCCTTCGCCGGGGTCATCGATACGGAACTGCCGACGCCGCCCGAAACGGTGCACATCATGCTGGATTACAAGGCGCCGTGGGTCGAAGTGCCGTCCGGCGTGGGCCATACCCATTTTCCCGGTTACCCCGACGAATCGCTGGAAGCAGTGGCACCGCCGGCACGGCCTGTGGGAGGGCGGCGAATGAGCGCCTACCTGATTGCCGAGATCGAAGTCCAGGACGTCGAGGCTTATACCGAATACACCGCGCAGACCCCTGGGTTGGTCGCCCGCCACGGCGGCAAATTCATCATCCGGGGCGGGACCACCAAAGCGCTTGAGAGGGCGATTGGGCCGGTCGATTGGCGGTCATGGAATTTCCCGACATGACAGCCCTTGAAACTTTCTGGAACGATCCCGACTATCGAAAGATCGTCGGCATTCGACACAAACATTCGACCGGTCGCGTGGTCGCCGTCGAGGGCGTCTGAGCCCGGCACACAAGGGAGATTACATTCGTCATGGCGTTGACCGAGAAAACTTGCGTCCCGTGTCGCGGCGGCATCCCGCCGCTCACCGAAAACGAAGCGCACGTGTTCGCGCAAGAGGTGCCCGAATGGACCCTCACGCATGACGCAACCCGGATCGAACGACCCTTCCGGTTTGCCGACTTCGTCGCCGCGTTGGATTTCGTCAACAAGGTGGGCGCGCTCGCCGAAGAAGAAGAGCATCACCCCGACATCGCGTTCGGTTGGGGCTATGCCACCGTCGAGCTGTACACGCACAAGATCAAAGGCCTGCACGAAAACGATTTCATCATGGCCGCCAAGATCGATGCGATCGCCGCAGCGGCCTAGCGGGTTAGCTGATCTTCGATAAACGCGTCGACCCGCGCCCACCAGGGGTCCCGAAAGTCGTCCCGCTCCATCCACACCTCGTGTTTGGCGTCCGGAATCGGAAACAGTTCGCAGGCTTGCATCAACGGACAGGCCCGGTCGTGCGCTTCGGGCAACACGATCTGGTCGTTGCGCGGCGAGGCGATCAACACCGGGGTCGCGATTCCGTTTAGGTAGTCTTCTTCGTTCAGTTCGGCGATCGCGCGAAACGCATTGCGGATCCAGCCGTAGGTCGCGCTGCCCAACCGTAGGTCGGGGTTCAAGCGCATGTATTCCTGGCCGACGCGATAGCGCACCGGGTCTTGCGACACAGAACTGTCTTCCACCGCGAAGTCCGGATCGTACTCCCAGGGCGTGCCGCCGATGATGTAGGCCTCGGCATTGACGATGTTGCCGCCCCAGGCCAGCGGCTTGGCCACCCACTTGGGTATGCCGCCTGTATTGATCCGTAACATCGGCGCCGTCATCACCGCGAAGTCGAACGTGTCGGAATAGGTGCGTAGATGGCGCAACGCGATGTGCCCGCCCATCGAATGGGCAACCACGAACCTCGGAACGCCGTCGCGGCGCTCGACGATCTCGGTCGCGAATTGTTGTAGATCGTCGGCGTCTCGATCGTAGCCCTGATACCAGGTCTTTTCGGGATCGGGCAGGTAGTGGTCCGAGCCGCCCTGGCCACGCCAATCCATTTGCCACACGTCGAAATCGCGCTCGTGCAGATCGCGCACAACTTCAAAATACTTTTCGCCGAATTCGCGGAAGCCTGTCACCACCACCGCTACGCCGCGCGGGTTGTTCGCGCGCAAATAGCCGAACCGGATGGCCGCGCCGTCGGCGTTGGTGAACCGCCCCCATTGCCAGCCCTCGGGCTGGGTGAACCGCTCGGGAATTCCGTCTTGGGCATGTGCGATCGGGCCAAGAACGGCCGCGACGACGACAAAAGCCAAGACCCAGACTTGCTGAAGCGTCCTCATCCCACGATCATCATGCGGTGTCGTCACAATCACAAGCCTCGAATTTCGCCCAGCACGACGCGCAGCTTCGCGCCGTCCTCGATTGGCTCGCCGAAACGCCGCCCACAGCCGACCAAGCGGTGGCCGCCCGCGCGCGGCTCTTGCTGCTCGACACCTTGGGCTGTGCGCTCGCAGGCCTAGGGCGCGATGAAGTCGCCGCATATGTCGCTCGCCTTTCGGCCGGGGATGCGACGGCGTGTCCTGGTTTCCCACCGGGTTTATCGCCCAGCCATTTGGGCCAGGCGATGGCGCTGGCGGCGTGTTGGGACGAGGCTTGCGAGGGGATGGCCGCGGCGCATGGCCGCCCCGGCCTTCATGCCGTACCGGCCGCCGTGGCCCTTGCGCTCGAGTCCGATGCCCGTTTGGCCGACACCCTCGATGCGCTGGTCGTCGGGTACGAGATCGGTGCGCGCCTCGGTGCGGCTTGGCGGATTCGTGCCGGGATGCATGTCGACGGAACCTGGGGCACGATCGCTGCCGCTGCGTCGGCCGCCGCCGTTATGCATGCCCGCGCCCGAGATGCCCTTTCAAACGCCGTCGAGGCCGCCGCCTGCCTGATCCCGGCTAGCCTGTACGCGCCCGCCCGCCAGGGGGCGACCACCCGGAATCTTTATGCCGCGCACGCCGTGTCGCGCGGCATCGAAACCGCGCTAGCCTTGACCGCGGGCATCACCGCGCCGCAACAGGCGATCGGCCAAGCCGCGGCGCTCACGTTCGATCCCACCCAAGCCGTCGCGTTGACGCCGCCCGGGCCTTGGCTCGTGTTGCAGGGCTACTTCAAACCCTTCGCGGCCGTGCGCCATGTCCACTACGGCGCCCAAGCCGGGCTGGACTGGCGCGCGACGTTCGGGACCGACACCGAATCGATCACCGCGATCGGCTTGCAAACCTATCCCGAGGCGGCGACCTATTGCGGCAACCGCGCACCCACCACCGCCATCCAAGCACAGTTCAGCCTGACCTATGGTCTTGCCCATGCCCTGGCGCGCGGCGGTCTGGGCCCGGACGCCTATGACGTAAACGCCTTGCGCGATCCCGAGATCAATCGTCTCGAAGCGTTGACGGTCGTGGAAGAAACGGGGGCGTTCGATACCGGTCGCGGGGCGACGTTGACCATCGAGGCGAACGGTCAAGAAACCAACGTGTCGGTCGACCGCGTCGACGGCGATACCGATCAACCGATGACGCGCGATGCCGTCGTCGCCAAGTTTCTGAAATTCGCGACCCCTCGGCTTGGTGCCGAGACCGCCGCTGATCTGGCGCATCGGATCGTGGACACACCGCTCAGCCAGCCATTAACGCGTGTCCTCAGCGGCGATTAGCGGACGCCAACTTTGTCGGCCAGAAACTGGTCGAGCGTGGCCAACAGCGGTTCACGAATCGCATCGGTCTCCATCCAAATATCGTGCTTCGCATCGTCGTAGTGCGTCACGGCGCAGTCCGGCAAATGGCGCGCGGCGCGCGCATGCGCGCGACTGTCGACGATCACGTCCTGGCCGGCCGAGGCGATATGGATCGGCGTACGGATTTCCCGCAAGACCCGTGGGTGCTGGAGTTTCCGATCGAACGAAAGGATTCATGCAACCACCGCCAGGTGCCGCCCCCGATCCGCAGGCTAGGCTCGAGCCGGTAGTAAAGCTGCGCCACGCGGTAGCGCACGGGATCTTGCGATAGCCGGCTGTCTTCGACCGCGTAATGTTCGCGAAACCACCAATCCTCGTGGCCCAGAATGTAGCGCTCGCCGAAACCCAAAGTCGTCATCAAACGCGCCACCTGAGCCACCACGGCGGGCGGCGCTTTTTCGGTATGGATCGCCAGCATCGGGGCGGTCAGGAACGCCCCCGCCACGGCATCGGGCCGTTCGGACAAGTAGCGCATCGCAATGTGCGCGCCCATCGAATGCGCCAACAAAAACACCGGGCGGTCGTGGTTCACCTCGATGAACTGATCGATGAAGGCGTGAAGGTCGCGCACATCGCGTCCATATCCGTAAGAATGCATCTTGTGGCTGTTGTCGAGATAACGGTCCGAACCACCTTGACCGTTCCAATCGAGATGCCGGATGGCGATCCCGCGGTCGAGCAGGTCGGTAAACAATTCGAACCACTGTTCCGCAAAGCCGCCAAAGCCCGGCAGCGTGATCGCCGTGGCACGTACCGTTGAACGAGGACGCGGATCGGCCCAACCGGTGCGCAATCGCTTGCCGTCGGCGTTGGTGAAATATCCCCAGCGCCAGTCCTCGTGTTGTAGGAAACGATCCTGGAACGGTACCGGCAAGACAGATTGATCGTACACGTTTACTCGGCAGCCTCGGCGCGTTTCGCAACCGGTCCAAAGCCCCCACCGGTCGGGGTTTGAATGACGAAAACGTCTTCGGCGTTCATCTCGACTTCCCAGCGCCCGGACGAACTTTCGTCGCGCGTGCCGTCGGCGCGCTCGACCCAGTTGCGGCCGCATTGGCCGGGCTCTCCACCGGCGGCGCCAAACGGCGGCACGACGCGATGGCTGGCGAGAACGCCGGCGGTCATTGGCTCAAGGAAACGAATCCGCCGGATCGTGCCGTCGCCGCCGGTCCACTGGCCCGGAGCCGCCCGAGCCGCGCCGGATGCGGTGGCTGTCCAGCATTACCGGGTAGCGCCATTCGAGAACCTCGGGGTCGGTCAGCCGGGTGTTGGTCATGTGCACCTGTACCGCGGCCGTACCGTCGAACCCCGGCCCCGCGCCGGAGCCGCCGGAGACGGTTTCGTAATATTGGTAACGGGCGTTGCCGAACGTGAAGTTGTTCATCGTTCCTTGCGCTGCGCCCATCACGCCCAGCGCGCCGATCAACGTATCGGTCAGGTTTTGCGAGGTCTCGACATTGCCCGCCACGACCGCTGCCGGATAGCTGGAGTCCAGCATCGAGCCGTCGGGAATAATGATCTCGATCGGCTTCAGACAACCCTGGTTCAGCGGGATGTCGTCGTCGACCAACATGCGAAACACGTACAGCACCGCCGCCATCGTCACCGCGCGCGGCGCATTGTAGTTGCCGGGGTGCTGCCCGGAGGTGCCGGTGAAGTCGATCTTTAGCGATCCGCGCCTCGTGGTTGACCGTGATCGCCACGCGCAACTCGAACCCATCGTCGAACGGATAGACGAACTTCCCGTCATGCAGCCGGTCGATGACGCGGCGCACGGATTCTTCGGCGTTGTCCTGCACATGGCCCATATAGGCCTGCACCACATCGAGCCCGAAGTGATCGACCATCCGCCGCAGTTCCTGGACGCCCTTTTCGCAGGCCGCGACTTGCGCCTTCAGGTCGGCCATGTTCTGGGCCGGGTTGCGCGCGGGGTAGGGACCGGATTTCAGCAGATCGAGCATTTCGGCTTCGCGCAGGTGCCCGCCGTCCACCAGCGTGAAGTTGTCGATCAGGATGCCTTCTTGATCGATCGTCGTGGAATCGGGTGGCATCGATCCCGGCGAAATGCCGCCGATGTCGGCCTGATGCCCGCGGCTGCCGGTAAAGAAGAGCAAG
The DNA here is from genome assembly GCA_038141965.1 of Alphaproteobacteria bacterium. Taxonomy (GTDB): domain Bacteria; phylum Pseudomonadota; class Alphaproteobacteria; order SHVP01; family SHVP01; genus CALJDF01. Next base: position 215,104 of record JAYQJC010000010.1, on the reverse strand, counting down.
CGCGCCGGTGTCTTCGTCGAATACCGGCGTAATCACCGTTACGTCCGGCAAATGGGTGCCGCCGTTGTAGGGGGCGTTCAGCACGTAGACGTCGCCTCGCTTGATGGTATCGCCGCGCTCTCGGATCACTGTCTTAATACTCTCGCTCATCGAGCCGAGATGCACCGGCATGTGCGGCGCGTTGGCGACGAGGTTGCCGGTCGCATCGAACACGGCGCAGGAAAAGTCCAATCGTTCCTTGATGTTCACCGACGACGCGGTGTTCTGCAGCGTCGATCCCATCTGCTTCGGCGATCGACATAAACAAGTTGTTGAAGATCTCCAGCATCACCGGGTCGACCGCCGTGCCGATCGCATGCGCGCGTTCCTTGGCGACGACACGGGTCAGCAACAACTCGGCCCGGTCGTTCAACACCGCTTGCCAGCCCGGTTCGATCACGATGGTCGAATTGGGTTCGGTGATGATGGCCGGCCCCGGCACCGGCGTATCGGCGGGCACGTGCGCGCGCTCATAGATCGGGGTGTCGAGCGTGCCTTCGGTGGTGTGTACGGTCACGGTGCTGCCGGGCGCGGGAAGGGGGCCTGCCTCGGCCACCGCATCTTGCAAGAACGCCTTGCTGTCTTCGGCGCGGCCGCGCCCCTCGACGGCCACAGCTTCGACGATCAGCGGCTTGTCCGGCGCGGCAAAGCCAAAGCGCTGGCGATGGACCGTTTCGAACTGGGCGCGCATCCCGGCGGCATCGTCGAAATCGACGATCAGCGGCGTATCGCTGCCCTCGTAGCGCAAATGCACTTTGCGCAGCACATCGATGCGACGATCGGCAGCAATGGCCTGGCCGGCGAGTTCGGCCAAGGCTTCTTTTTCGAGTTCGGCGACGGTCGTGCCCAGAGCAGCGACTTGGTCGTCGTCGAGTACCGCCTCGACGGCGCGTTCGCGCATCGTCGTCGTATCCGCGAGGCCCATGCCGTAGGCCGACAGCAAACCTGCGAGCGGGTGAATGATCACCTTGGTCATGCCCAGGGCGTCGGCTACGAGGCAGGCATGCTGCGCACCGGCGCCGCCAAAACAGCACAACGTGTAATCGGTCACGTCATAGCCGCGTTGGATGGAGATCTTCTTGATCGCATTGGCCATGTTTTCGACCGCGATCGCGATGAATCCGTTGGCGACTTCTTGGGCCGAGCGTTTGTCGCCGGTCGCCGCTTCGATTTCCTTTGCCAAGTCTTCGAAACGCTGGCGGACGACCTCGGCGTCGAGGGGTTGGTCCGCATTCGGGCCGAACACTGCGGGGAACGAATCGGGCTGCAGCTTGCCGACGCAGACATTGGCGTCGGTCACCGTCAGGGGCCCGCCGCGGCGATAACACGCCGGGCCGGGATTGGCGCCGGCCGAATCCGGGCCCACGCGATAGCGCGAGCCGTCGAAATGCAGGATCGAGCCGCCGCCCGCCGCCACGGTATGGATCGCCATCATCGGCGCCCGCATGCGGACCCCGGCGACCTCGGTCTCGAAGGCGCGTTCGAATTCGCCGTCGTAGTGCGACACGTCGGTCGAGGTTCCACCCATGTCGAAGCCGATGATGCGTGGCAATCCGGCACGCTCGCTGGTGCGCACCGCACCGACCACGCCACCGGCCGGACCTGACAGGATCGAGTCCTTGCCTGGAAGAAATCCGCACGCGCCAACCCGCCGCTCGACTGCATGAACATCAACCGCGTGCCGCCAAGTTCGCCGGCGAGACCATCGATGTAGCGCCGAAGGATCGGCGACAGATAAGCGTCCACCACCGTGGTGTCGCCGCGGCTCACCAGTTTCATCAACGGACTGACCTCGTGCGAGACCGATACCTGGGTAAAGCCGATCTCGCGGGCGATGGCGCCGATGCGTGCTTCATGTGCGGGGTAGCGATAGCCGTGCATCAAAATCACGGCGTCCGCTCGAATGCCCGCGTCGAACGCCCCCTGCAGATCGCGGAGCACTGTCTCCTCGTCGAGATCCTTGCGAACGGTCCCGTCGGCGAGCAAACGCTCCGGTGCTTCGATCACGCGCTCGTACAGCATTTCCGGGAGTTCAATGTGCCGTACGAACAGCTTGGGCCGGTTCTGGTAGCCGATGCGCAGCGCATCCCCCAACCCTTCAGTGATGACCAGCACGGTGCGGTCGCCCTTGCGCTCCAGCAGCGCGTTGGTCGCCACTGTCGTGCCCATTTTCACCGAAGCGATGCGCTCGGCCGGTATCGGATCGTTGGTCTCCACGCCGAGCGTCTCGCGAATGCCCTGAAGGGCGGCGTCGCGGTAGTGCTCGGGGTTCTCGGACAGCAGCTTACGGGCTTGCAAAGACCCGTCGGGCGCGCGCGCCACGACGTCGGTGAACGTGCCGCCACGGTCGATCCAGAACTGCCACCCCGCATCCATGGCGGTTTCGATAACATATCGTTCCGCATCGGCCTAGCGAGGCAACTTGGGGGGCATGACTGGTGCAACCCCGGTCTGCGCGTTAGGTTCGGAGCGGAGCCAGTTCATGAGCATTTGGGGCAAAATCATCGGGGCAACCACCGGGTTCGCGGTGGGCGGGCCTATTGGTGCGTTGGTCGGCGGGCTGGCTGGCCATGTCTACGACCGACACCGGGCGCGGGGCGACGAGTTGGGCGGTGACGCCACCAAGCAGATCGCCTTTACCATCGGGGTCATTGCCCTGGGCGCCAAAATGGCGAAGGCCGACGGCCAGGTCACCGCCGACGAAGTACAGGCCTTCAAAGAAGTCTTTCAAATCCCGCCGGACGAAATGAAGAACGTCGCGCGGGTGTTCGATCTCGCCCGCAAGGATGCCCGCGGATACGAGATATACGCCCACCAAATCGCTGGGCTCTTCAAAGAAAACCCCCGGGTCCTCGAGGATCTGGTCGACGGCTTGTTTCCACATCGCCAAGGCCGACAACATCATGCACCCGGCCGAACTCGAGTACCTCGAAAACGTCTCGCGAATTTTCGGGTTCGACGCGAACGAGTTCGCGCGGATCAAAGAAGCCCATCTCGGGCCGGACCAGGCCGACCCTTATCAGGTGCTCGGCATTTCGCGCGACGCGTCCAACGACGATATTAAGAAAGGTCTATCGCCGACTCATTCGCGAACATCATCCCGACGCGCTCATCGCGCAAGGCGTGCCGGAGGAGTTCGTGCAAGTGGCCAACGACAAGCTTGCCGCGATCAACGTCGCCTACGACCGTATCGAAAAAGCGCGTGGCTTGGCGTAGACCGCGATGCGCCCCCAACATCTCCTTTTTGCCCTGACGATGGCGGCAGCGGCCGGTACGAACTGGGTCGCTTCTAAGATCGCCGTCGATACCCTGCCGCCGTTTCTCACGGTGGCGATGCGCTTTGCGATCTTGTCCGTCGCGCTGGCGCCGTTCGCGCGCGTGTTCAAAGGGCAAATGCTCAACGTATTTCTGGTCGCGGTCACGCTCGGCGTGATGCAATTCGGCTTCATGTTCAAGTCGCTGAGCATCTCCGAGGACGTCTCAACGATGGCGATCACCAACCAGCTTTACGTGCCGTTCTCGACCATTCTCGGGATCATCTTTCTCGGCGAACGCATCGGTTGGGTTCGCAGCGTCGCCATTGCGATCGCCTTTGGTGGCGTGGTCGTGATGGGGTTCGATCCCGCGGCCTTCCGGCAGCTCGACGCGATGATGTTCGTCACGTTGTCGGCGATGTCGTTGTCGATCTCGTCGTTGTTCATGCGCAAACTCAACGGCATCACGGTTTTTCAACTTCAGTTCTGGCTGTCCTTCTTGCCGCTCCCCAGATGCTCGCGTTGTCTCTCATCTTCGAATTCGATCGCTGGGCGGACGTCCCCGATGCCAGTGCGTTGGCCTGGTACGGTTTCGTCTACACGATTTTCGTCGGCACGCTGTTCCACGCCGGCTGGTACTACCTGTTGCGGCGTTATCCCGTCAGTACCGTGGCCCCGCTCATGCTTTTGTTGCCGGTGTTCGGGATCGGCTCGGGCATCGTCGTCTACGGCGATGTGCTGTCCTCGCAAATCGCGTTGGGCGGGGCGCTGACGCTAATCGGCGTGGCCATTATTGTGTTCCGCACCCGAGAGGGCGAAGGCGGCGAGGTCGACTTCGACAAGAAATCCGAGACCGAACGCGACACCGCGTCGCCATGAAGCCGCAACATCTCGGGCTCGCCTTATTGATCACCCTGTTATGGGGGTTCAATTTTGTTGCAGCCAAGACCGCGCTCGATCATTTCCCGACATTCGAAATGCTGCTCCTACGTTTCGTCTTGCTGGCGGTCCTTCTGTTTCCGTTTCTGCGGGTGCCGCGTGACAAGATCGGACCGGTGGTCGCCGTCGGCTTCATGGTTGGCGTCTTGCATTTTTCGCTGAACTTCTCCGGACTTGGGATGTCCGGCGATGTTTCCTCGGCCGCCATCGCCACCCAGCTTTTCATTCCGTTCGGCGCCATTCTCGCGGTGATCTTTCTCGGCGAGCGCATCGGCCTGTGGCGAACGGTGGCCATCGCGGTGGCGTTCGCCGGGACCGTCGTCATTTCGTTCGACCCGGTGGTCGTCAACCACCTCGACGCGCTCTTGGTTGTGGTGATCAGTACCGTGCCGATGGCGATTACGACGATCATGTTGCGCCGGTTGACCGGCGTGGGGCCCATGCAGGTGCAGGCGTGGACCGCGGTGGTCGGCATCCCGGCCTATTTTATCCTCACCATTCTGTTCGAAAGCGGTCAGATCGAAGCGATCCGCACCGCCACGCTGGGGCCGGTCGCCGGCATCGTTTATGCCGCCGTCGCAGGATCGATCGTCGGCCACGGGGGGCTGTACTTTTTGCTCAAGCGCTACCCGGTGACGTGGGTCAATCCGTTGTTCCTTCTTGCCCCGGTTTTTGCCGTCTTCTTCGGCGTTACCGTTTACGGCGATCAACCGACACTGCAAATTGTTGTCGGTGGTTTCATGACGATCGCCGGTGTCGCCATCATCGCCATTCGCTCGGCCCGTAAGGGAGGCCGATACCGGAGAAGGCCGCACCATGAGTTTACCGGCGACAAAACGACCGTCCCCCAATCACGACGCCCGTCGTGCCCCGGTCGACATGATCGTTCTGCATTACACCGGCATGAAAGATTGCGCAGGCGCGCTCGACCGGTTGTGCGACCCGGTCGCCAAGGTCAGCGCGCATTATTTGATCGACGAAGACGGCACGCTATACGCGCTGGTCGACGAAGATCGTCGCGCCTGGCATGCGGGCGTTGCGTCGTGGCATGGCGAAACCGATATCAATGGGTGTTCCGTCGGCATCGAGTTGGTCAACCCGGGGCACGAATTCGGCTACCGCGCGTTTCCCGAGGCCCAAATGGTCACGCTCGAAACACTGTGCCGCGATGTCATGGAGCGTCACGACGTCTCGGCCGCACGCGTGTTGGGTCATTCCGATGTCGCCCCGGCGCGCAAACAAGATCCTGGCGAATTGTTCGATTGGCCGCGGTTGGCCAAATCGGGCCTTGCCCTGTGGCCCGATCCTCATCCCGCCGCTTCGGACACGCTCCGAGAGGGCGATGCCAACGACGATGTTCTCCATTTGCAGGCCGACCTCGGCGCCGTCGGCTACGGGATCGTCGTCGACGGTCACTACGGTCCGGCGACCGCCGCGGTGGTCACGGCGCTTCAGCGCCACTATCGCCCCGTCCGCGTAGATGGGGCGGCCGATGCCGAGACCCGCGCCCTGCTGGCCGGTCTCATCGCGCTCTTTGTTGACGTCTGAGGGCGACGGCGTAGGGTAGGCGGGCCAGGCGGCCGGATGACCGCTGTCGGCCTTTCGGGGTCGGTAGAGGAAAGTCCGGGCTCCACGGGAAAACGGTGCCGGGTAACACCCGGCGGGGGCGACCCCAGGGAAAGTGTCACAGAAAGCAAACCGCCCGGGCTTCGGCCGGGGTAAGGGTGAAAGGGTGCGGTAAGAGCGCACCGCGTCGGCGGCAACGGCGACGGCAGGACAAACCCCACCGGGAGCAAGACCAAATAGAGGTGGCGCGCCGGTTCGCCGGCAGGGTCGGTTCCTGGACCCGTCACCTGGGTCGGTTGCTTGAGGCGTCCGGTAACGGGCGTCCCAGAGGAATGGTCATCCCCCGAAAGGGGACAGAACCCGGCTTATAGGCCGCCTGGCGCTTTTTCCCATCGCAAATAAGAACAAACCAGGAACAAGTAATCGCTGGCGATTACCATGGCCCGGCGGAGTAAAAATCGGTTAGTCTCCAAAATGCGAACATACCACGAACATATTGTCGCCCGATTCAATTGGTAGAGAGATCGTCGATCACGAATAGCCACATGTGGTTCCTCGAATCGGTTCAGGTTCGAGGCACGGAGTACTTCCTAAGGCACCGGAATTACTTGAAATTCCATTGACGCCCATAGGATGGCATGATATCCCATCATGTCCCATGGCCGGTCTGCGGCCGACTTGAGGCAGGGCTAGTCGGGACATTGGGAGTGGTTTTTCGTGGAGGCAGCCTTGGCGCTGTTCCTATCCACCTTCGTGAACAAGGTAGATCGCAAGGGTCGCGTATCGGTCCCGGCGACGTTTCGCGCTGTGCTGTCCCAACAGACGTTTTCCGGCGTCGTCGCCATTCCGTCGTTGGTGTCGGCCGCCATCGAAGGAAGCGGAATCGACCGGTTTGAGCGGTTGGCCGAGGGCATCGACGACTTCAACCCGTCCAGCGACGAACACGACGATTTCTCAAAGGCGATTTTCGGCAAGGCCCATCAACTGCCGTTCGACGGCGAAGGGCCGGATCATCATTCCCGAAAACCTTTTGGCCCATGCCGGGATTACCGAACGCGCCGCGTTTGTCGGCCAGGGTCGCAGTTTTCAAATCTGGGAGCCCGAGGCCTTGGCCCAACGCGAGGCCGAGGCGGTCGATCGCGCCAAGCGCGATCGCGCCAACCTCAAAATACCCTCACCCCCAAGTGGCGAGGGCGCATCCTGATGGAGCAGCAACGGGCCACTTATTCGCATGTGCCCGTGATGGTCTCCGAAGTTTGTGCCGCCATCACGCCAACCGACGGCGAAACTTATGTCGACGGCACCTTCGGTGCCGGCGGTTACGCGCGGGCGTTTCTGGATGCGGCGGAATGCCGGGTCTTCGGAATCGACCGCGATCCGCGCGCCATCGAACAAGGGCGCGCGCTCGAATCCCAATACGGCGGGCGGCTCACGCTCATCGAGGGCCGGTTTTCCGAGATGGACGGCCTCTTGGCCGCCCATGGCGTCGACACCGTCGTGGGTGTGGCGCTCGACCTCGGGGTCTCGTCGATGCAAATCGACGATCCCGCGCGGGGTTTTTCGTTTATGGCCGACGGGCCGTTGGACATGCGGATGGGCGGCGAGGGGCCGACCGTCGCCGATGTCGTCAACCAAGAAGAAGAGTCCGCCCTCGCCGACATCATCTACCGCTTTGGCGAAGAACGGCGGTCCCGCCGCATCGCCCACGCCATCGTCGATCAGCGGCGCGACTCTCCGATCGATACAACAGGTCGCCTCGCGGACATCGTCGCGCGCGCCGTGCCGCCGTCGCGCGCCCGCATTCATCCCGCGACCCGGACCTTTCAAGCGCTCCGGATCTACGTCAACGAGGAACTGGGTGTCGGCGGCGAGTTGGGCCAAGGTCTTGCTGCGGCCGAACGGGTGCTAGCGCCGGGCGGTCGGTTGGCTGTCGTGTCCTTTCACTCGCTCGAAGATCGCGCCGTCAAAGAGTTCTTGCGCGACCGTAGCGCGCAGACCAAGCGCAACGCCAACCGACACCTGCCGGCCACCGACACCACCGGGTCGGTGACGTTCGAGCCCGCCCGATCCCGCAAACCGACCGAAGGCGAGGTCGCGCGCAACCCGCGCGCGCGGTCCGCTCGGTTGCGCGCCGCCGTGCGCACACGCGAGGCCATCCAATGATGCGCCCGGCAATCATCGTCGGGCTGGTATTGCTCGCCATCACCGTGACCGGGCTTTTTGAGCTGAAATACGAGGTGCGGGCGCTGGACCAAGAAAAAGCCTCGCTCCATCGGCAAATCGCCGACGAACAAGAAGCGCTTCGTGTGCTGCAAGCCGAATGGAGTTTCCTCAACCAGCCGGAACGCATTCAGGATTTGGCGCGGCGCTACCTCGACCTCGATACCCCGACCGCCGGGCAAATCGGCGGCGTTGAACGCATTCCGTTTCGCGCGCCTGACGAAATGGCGCAGGCGGACACGAGGGGCGGACAATGAGCCGCCGCGACGAACACTACGATCGCAAGCGCGGGTTGCGTCGTCTCGTCCAGCTTGAGGGCGTCGCCAAGCAGGCACTCGACACCGGCCATGTGCGCCTGATCGCCGTCGCCGCCGGCTTTGCGTTGTGCTTCTTCGTGATCGCCGGCCGTCTCGTCGGCCTCGCGGCGCTCGCACCCGCCAACGAACAAGCTGCGATCCCGGCGGATGTTCGCCAGCCTCAAATCGAACGCGCCGAGATTCTCGATCGCAACGGCGTTTTGCTTGCCGGCAATGTGCGCGCGGTGTCGCTGTTCGCGAATCCTCGCAAGGTCTTGGATGCTCAGCAAGCGACCACGCAGCTCCTCAGCGTCTTGCCCGACCTCGATCGCGCGAAGGTCTTGCGCACGTTGTCCTCGGACCAGCGCTTTTCATGGGTTAAGCGGCACCTCAGTCCGCGCCAACAGGACGCGGTCAACAGGCTCGGGATTCCCGGTCTCGGGTTTGTCGACGAAGAGCGTCGGGTCTACCCGCACGGTCCGTTGTCGGCGCATGTCGTCGGCTTCACCGGAGTCGATCGCGAAGGTCTCGCCGGCATCGAAAAAGGCCGCGACGAGGTTCTAGCCGGCGGCCAAGACGTGACGCTCAGCATCGACATTCGAATCCAACACGCCCTGCGCGCCGAGCTCCTGGCCAGCGTCGACGAGTTCCAAGCCATCGGCGCCGCCGCCATCGTGATGGATGCGCACAACGGCGAGATCCTCGGCATGGTGTCGCTGCCCGACTTCAACCCCGGCGCCATGAAAAAGGCCGACGCGGACCGCCTATTCAATCGGGCAACGCTGGGCGTCTACGAAATGGGCTCGACCTTCAAAGCCTTTACCACCGCCGCAGCACTGGAATACGGCGCGGCGACGTTGGAGGACACCTACGACGCCAGCAAGCCGCTGCGTGTCGCGCGCTTCACCATCAACGACGATCACGCCAAGAACCGCTGGCTCAATGTCGCCGAGATCTTTCAGTACTCTTCCAACATCGGCAGCGCCCGGATGGCGCTCGACATCGGCACCAAGCGTCAACAAGAGTTCCTCAAGACACTCGGTTTGTTGGACCGTCCGTCGATCGAAATCCCCGAAGTCGGCACCCCAATGGTGCCAAAGCCTTGGCGCGAAATCAGCACGATGACCATCGCCTATGGCCATGGCATCGCCGTCAGTCCGCTGCAAATGGTGCGCGCCTACGGCACCGTGGTGAACGGTGGTCGCGAGGTTGCCCCGACCTTGCTGGCCCGCCAAGACGATGATCGCCCGGCACCGACGCGCGTCCTCTCGGAACACACCTCGCAAACCATGCGGGCCTTGCTCGGTCTCGTTGTCGCCGACGGCACCGGACGCCAGGCCCAGGCGCAGGGCTATTTGGTCGGCGGCAAAACCGGGACCGCTGAAAAAGCCGGCGCCGGTGGCTACCGCCGCAAAGCTTTGTTGTCGTCGTTTGTCGCGGCATTCCCGATCAACGATCCGCGCTATGTCGTTTTCGTCGCCCTGGACGAACCCAAGGGAACCGAACGCACCTTCAACTTCGCCAGTGCGGGTTGGACGGCTGCGCCGACCACCAGCCGCATTGTCGGTCGCATCGCGCCGTTGCTCGGCATTGCGCCGGCCGTGAGCGAACCCGCAACGACCGACTCCATTCTCGTTTCGGTACGTAAGGGTCGGTGATGCGTCTTTCCGAACTCACCGGCTCGAACGACCGTGCCTCGGGCATCGAAATCGCCGGCATCACCGCCGACAGCCGTGCGGTGATGCCGGGTTACGTGTTTGCCGCCTTGCGCGGCATGCGCACCGACGGCACGCGCTTCATCCCCGATGCGATCGAGCAAGGCGCCGTCGCGGTCCTCGCGCCGTCGGACGTAACGGTAAAAAGCGACGATGTCTTTGTCGTATCCGACGACAATCCGCGTCGCCGGCTTGCGTTGATGGCGGCGCGTTTCTACCCCCATCAGCCCGAAACCATCGTCGCGGTCACCGGCACGAACGGCAAAACCTCGACGGCCGATTTCGCGGCGCAGATTTGGGCCCGCATCGGCGTCAACGGCGGCAGCCTCGGGACGCTGGGCTTGCGCACCGCAGGTCGTGGCGCCGGCGCAACACTCACTACACCCGATCCGGTGACGTTGCATCAAACCCTGGACCGGCTTGCGGGCGAGGGCGTTCAGCATCTCGCCATGGAGGCCTCCAGCCACGGGCTCGACCAATACCGGCTCGACGGCGTGCGCGTTTCTGCGGCGGCCTTCACCAACATCAGTCACGACCATCTCGATTATCATGGCTCGCCGGATGCCTATCTCGCGGCCAAGCTGCGCCTCTTCGCCGAGGTCATGCCCGAAGGCGGGATCGCGGTCCTCAACATCGATATTCCCGAGTTCGAAAAGGTGCGCGCCGTGTGCGCGGCACGTCGCCAACTCATCATTACCTACGGGACGGATCCCAAAAGCCGATTTTCGTTTGGTTTCGGCCGAGCCAGGACCGTGCGGCCAAACCGTCGAGATTGCGCTCAACGGCGCGACTCACAAAGTTCTGTTGCCGCTCTTCGGGGCGTTCCAGGCCGAAAACGCGCTTGCCGCGTTGGCGCTGGTGATCGTCACCGGGGCCGATCAGGCCGCGGCCGTCCATGCGTTGGGACATTTGCGCGGCGTCTTGGGGCGCGCGCAACTCGTTGCCGAGCTCAGCAACCGCGCCAAGGTCTTTGTCGATTACGCCCACACCCCCGATGCCCTCAGCCATGTGCTGAGCGCCCTGCGTCCCCATACCAAGGGGCGTTTGGTTGTGGCGTTCGGCTGCGGCGGCAATCGCGATCGTACCAAGCGGCCGGAAATGGGCGCCATCGCTGCCGAGCTGGCCGATCACGTGATCGTCACTGACGACAATCCGCGCGACGAAGACCCCGCCGCCATTCGCCGTGAAATTCTCGCGGCGTGCCCCGAGGCTGAGGAGGTCGGTAACCGGGGCCGCGCCATTGCCCGTGGCATCGAAGTATTGCAACCCGGCGATCTTCTGGTCGTTGCCGGCAAGGGTCACGAGACCGGACAAATCGTCCGCGGCGACGTGCGTCCCTTCGACGATACCGCCGTCATTCGCAAAGCGGCCTTGGGTCAAGGGAGGCACAGCTGATGACGGACGTATCTCCTCGCGTTCTCTGGACCGCCGACGAAGTGCATGCGGCGACCGGTGGCGCCGTGACCGGCAATGCCGCATGGCAAGCCACCGGCGTCGCGATCGACAGCCGTACGATTCAGGCCGGCGACCTCTTCGTCGCGATTGCAGGTCCCAATCATGACGGCCATCAATTCGTCGCCGAGGCGATTGCGCAAGGCGCCGTCGCCGCGGTGGTCTCGGACACCTTCGACGCGCCCACCGACGATCTGCCTCTGGTGCGTGTCGCCGATCCCTTGGACGCATTGCGCAAGCTTGGGCAGGCCGCCCGGGCGCGCATGCAAGGCACGGTGATCGCGGTTACCGGCAGCGTCGGTAAGACCGGCACCAAAGAAGCGCTAAGCGGTGCGTTGGATCGCTACCAGCCGACGCATGCCAGTGTCGGCAGCTTCAACAACCATTGGGGCGTACCGCTCAGCCTCGCGCGTTTGCCGCGCGATGCTCGGATTTGCCGTGTTCGAGATCGGGATGAACCACGCGGGCGAGATCGGCCCGCTGTCACGGCTGGTGCGCCCGCACGCCGCCATCATCACGACGGTCGAGCCTGTGCACCTCGAGTTCTTCGATCCGGTCACCGGGATCGCCGATGCCAAAGCCGAAATTTTCGAAGGTCTCGAGCCCAACGGGATCGCGATTCTCAATCGCGACAATGCGTTCTACGACCGGCTGGCCGACGCCGCTCGCACCGCCGGCGCCGCGCGCATCATCGGCTTCGGCGAATCGCAAGCGGCCGAGGCGCGCCTGATCAAAGCCGCGCTCAACGAAACATGCACCTGCATCTCGGCCGACATCTGCGGTCAGGCGATGACCTATAAGATCGGCGCCCCCGGCCGCCACTGGGTGATGAACAGTCTTGCCGTTCTTGCGGCCGTGAGCGCGGTCGACGCCGACCTCGGCCTCGCGGGCCTCGCGCTGGCCGACCTTTCGCCGCCGGAAGGGCGCGGGCAACGCACCACCGTTACCACGCGCGACGGAACTTTCTTGGTGATCGACGAAAGCTACAACGCCAACCCGGCCTCGATGCGCGCCGCGATCGACCTGCTCGGCGCCACGCTGGTGGCCCGCACCGGCCGTCGCATCGCGGTGCTGGGCGACATGTTGGAAATGGGCGAGGACAGCCCGGCTTATCACAAAGCCCTGGCACCCATCGTCGATGCCGCCGCGGTTGATCTTTTGTTTTGCTGCGGCCCCAACATGAAATCGTTGGCCGATGCGTTGTCGCCGACCGTCTTGGGCGCCTGGACCGAAGATTCCGCATCCCTGGTCCGTGCCGTCGTGGCCGAAGCCCGTCCCGATGATGTCTTCATGGTCAAAGGCTCGCTGGGTAGTCGGATGGCGCCCATCGTCCAGGCGCTCAAGGCGCTTGACCGTCAGCCCCAACGCGCGAACGGGGGCTAGACATGCTGTTCAACCTTCTGGCGCCGCTCGGCGACGACTTCGCGCTCTTCAACCTCTTCCGGTTTCTCACCTTCCGCACCGGCGGTGCGGTGATGACGGCCATGGTTTTGAGCTTTGTCCTCGGGCCACCCTTGATCCGCTGGTTGCGCTCGACGCAGAGCAACGGTCAGCCCATTCGCGACGACGGCCCCAGTAGTCACCTCATCGCCAAAAAGGGCACGCCGACGATGGGCGGGTTCCTGATCTTGCTCAGCTTCGGTGTTTCGACCTTGCTATGGGCCGACCTGACCAACGGCTTCGTGTGGGCGGCGTTGCTCGTCACATTGGGGTTCGGCGCGATCGGCTTCGTCGACGACTACCTAAAGGTCACGCGCGAAAGCCATCGGGGTTTCCCCGGTCGGGTTAAGTTCTTGGCCGAGATTGTCATCGCGTTGATCGCCACCGTTTGGATCATGAGCCTAATGGGCGCACCGCTCGACACCGGTCTCGCGGTACCGTTCTTCAAGGATGTGTTGATCAATCTCGGTTGGCTGTTCGCGCCCTTCGCCATCTTCGTCATGGTCGGCGCCGGCAACGCCGTCAATCTGACCGATGGGCTCGATGGTTTGGCCATCGTGCCGGTGATGGTGGCCGCCGCGTCGTACGCATTGATCGCCTACCTCGTCGGGAACGCGGTGTTCTCGAACTACCTCCAAATCCATGGCGTCCCCGGCGCGGGCGAGCTTGCGGTTTTTGCCGGCGCGCTGGTCGGCGCGGGTCTCGGCTTCCTGTGGTTCAACGCACCGCCCGCCAGCGTCTTCATGGGCGACACCGGTAGCCTGTCGATGGGTGGCGCGCTTGGCGTTGTCGCCGTCGTCACCAAACATGAACTGGTGCTCGGCGTGATCGGCGGGCTGTTCGTTCTGGAGACCGTCTCCGTGATGGTCCAGGTCGCCTCGTTCAAGCTGACCGGACGCCGGGTCTTTCGCATGGCGCCGCTACATCATCATTACGAGGAAAAAGGCTGGGCCGAACCGACCATCGTCATTCGGTTTTGGATCATCGCCGTCATCCTCGCCCTCATCGGCCTGTCCACGTTGAAGCTCAGATGATCGCCTTGCCGACATACGCCGGCCGCACCGTCGCCGTCTTCGGGCTTGCCCGTACCGGCGCTGCGGCCGTGCGCGCGCTTGCATGCGGCCGGCGCCGACGTCATCGCCTGGGACGACAACGAAGACAGGCGCTCCGAACACGCCGGGGCTGGTGTCCAGCTTACGATCTCAATCAATGTCGTTTTGACAACGTAGATGCATTGGTTCTCAGCCCCGGCGTGCCTTTCACCCATCCCGAACCGCACGACGTGGTCAAAAAAGCGCAAGCCGCCAACGTGCCTGTCGTCGGCGATGTCGAACTCTTTGCCACCTCTGGACAGGCGGCCAAGGTCGTGGGCGTGACCGGTACCAACGGCAAGTCGACGACCACCGAACTGCTCGGTCATCTCCTGAAAGCATCGGGTCGCGAGGTCGAAGTCGGCGGCAACATCGGTCGCCCGGTGCTGGACTTTCCCCCGCTGTCGGCCAAGGGCGCCTACGTGGTCGAGCTTTCGTCCTACCAACTCGATCTTGCCCTCTCGCTGGTTTGCGACGTCGCGGTACTGATCAACATCAGCCGAGATCACCTCGATCGCCACGGCGATATGGCCGGCTATGTCGCAGTCAAGCGGCGCATCTTTCACGGCCAGCACGGCGCGAACGCCGCGGTCGTGGGCATCGACGACGATCATTCCCGGGCCATCTATCAGTGGCTCAAAGATCAAGGCCACGCCAACCTCATCCCCATCGCGGTCGGGCAACCGCTCGATCACGGCGTCTATGTTGTAGAAGGCGTGTTGCACGACCGCATGGCCGACACACCGGCCGCTGTCGCGCTGGACGGCATCAAGACGCTCCGTGGCGCGCATAATTGGCAGAACGTCGCCGCCGCTTATGCCGCCGCGCGTTGCCTGGGCCTCACGGCCGACGATATCGCGGCGGCGCTGCCGGCCTTTCCAGGGCTGGCGCATCGTGCCGAAAGCCTCGCCGTGATCGACGGCGTCGAATACGTCAACGACAGCAAGGCGACCAACGCCGAGGCGGCGGCCCGCGCGCTCGCCACCTTCGACGACATCTATTGGATCGCCGGCGGCCGCGCCAAAGACGGCGGCTATGCCGCGTTGGATCCGCATCTCGGTCGCGTGCGACACGCTTATCTGATCGGGGAGGCTGCCCCCGACCTTGCTACGGCGCTTGCCGGCAAGGTCGAGACGACCCGATCGGACACGTTGGGCTCTGCGGTGGCGGCCGCAACCCAAGACGCTCGGCGGGCCGGGGGCCATGCGGTCGTCTTGCTCTCGCCGGCTTGTGCTTCGTTCGATCAATTCCCGGACTTCGCCGCCCGCGGCGAGGCGTTCCGGGCATTCGTCGCCGACCTCGAGAACGGTGGTGCGGCGTGATCGAATTCGGACGCACCGATCGCAGCATCGTGGGCCGCTGGTGGTGGACGGTCGACCGCTGGACACTAGCGATCTGCCTGCTGACCATGGCGGTCGGCGTCGTGCTCATTATGGCCGCCAGCCCGGCTGTGGCCGATCGCATCGGCCTGCCGTCGTTCCATTTCGTTTGGCGCCAAATGATCTATCTCATCCCGGCGCTCGTCGTGCTGTTCGGCATGTCGCTGCTGCCGATCGTTTGGGTGCGCCGTATCGCGGTGATCGGCTTCCTCATGTCGCTCGTTTTGCTGGTCGGCACGCTAATCGGCGGGGAAAGCATCAAGGGCGCACAACGCTGGATCGATTTCGGCGGCTTCCTGTTGCAACCCTCAGAGTTCGCCAAGCCGACCTTCGCGGTATTTGCCGCGTGGATGTTGGCGCATCGCGTAACGCAACCAGGTTTTCCCGGGTACACGCTGGCCTCCGTCGCCGCGCTGATCCTGCTCGGCTTGTTGTTGCTTCAACCCGATGTCGGTATGACGCTCGTCGTCGCCAGCGTTTGGGTCACCCAGATGTTCTTGGCCGGTATCCCGATGGTGGTGGTCGCGATGATTGCGGTTGCCGGTGCCGCTGGCGCGGTCGGCGCGTACGTCCTGTTTCCCCATGTCGCGGCGCGTATCGACCGGTTCCTGGATCCGTCCAGCGGCGATACCTTTCAAATCGACGCCTCGCTCAATGCCTTCGGCAACGGCGGTTTGTTCGGCACCGGACCGGGCGAGGGCATCGTCAAGACAATCTTGCCCGACGCCCATGCCGATTTTATCTTCGCGGTCGCAGGCGAGGAACTCGGTTTGTTCGCGTCGCTGGCGATCGTCGCGTTGTTCGCGGTGTTGGTGTTGCGCGGTCTTATCCGTTTGCTGCGCGAAACCGACTTGTTCGTCGTCTTGGCCAGTGGCGGCATTCTCGTGCAAATCGGCTTGCAAGCCGTGATCAACATGGGGGTCAACGTCCGCCTATTGCCGGCCAAAGGTATGACCTTGCCGTTCATCAGCTACGGTGGGTCGAGCCTGCTCGCGCTCGCGATCGGTATGGGGTTCGTTCTAGCCCTCACCCGCAGACGGCCGGGGGTCGTGTCACCCACGCCCCAGGCGCGCACCGTGCCGCGCGCTGCCGCGCCGGCTGTTGCCTCACCCGGCGGTGCCGCATGAGCGCGCGCAACGTCGTCCTCGCCGCCGGCGGTACCGGCGGTCATCTGTTTCCTGCCGAAGCCTTGGCGCAGGAACTCCAAGAACGTGGTCATCGTCTCGTTCTCGTCACCGATCGATGGGGCGCCGGCCACAGTCACACGCTCGCCAATCTCGAAACCCACACCATTCGCGCCGGTACGCTTGCCGGCGGTGCGGGCAGAAAGGTCGGCGGGCTTATAAATGTCGT
This sequence comes from Alphaproteobacteria bacterium, assembly GCA_038141965.1. Classification (GTDB taxonomy): domain Bacteria; phylum Pseudomonadota; class Alphaproteobacteria; order SHVP01; family SHVP01; genus CALJDF01. The sequence continues at coordinate 198,360 of JAYQJC010000010.1, read as the reverse complement.
AGCGGGGGTCTTTCAAGCGCGAGCCCTCCTCCCTCGGCTGCAGCCACATGTTGTAGTCGGTTTCGGCGGCTATCCCTCCCTGCCAACCATGTTAGCCGCTGCGCGTTTGGGAACCCCCGCTGCGATACACGAGCAAAATGCCGTGCTCGGTCGCGTCAATCGATTGTTTGCGCGTCGCGTCGACGCCATTGCGCTGAGCTTTGCGCAAACCGAACGCCTCGAACGCGACGCCCGCAAAGAGGTCGTCGTCACCGGTACGCCGGTGCGTCCCGAGGTGCTTGCCCATCGCGACCAGCCTTATCGCGGTCCCGAAGCAACCGGGCCGATCAAATTGCTGATCTTCGGTGGCAGCCAAGGCGCCAGCGTTTTTTCTACGGTCGTGCCCGCGGCCTTGGCCGAACTCGATCCCGATCAGCGCGCGCGCTTTCAGGTCGTCCAACAGTGTCGTCGCGAAGACCTCGACGCCGTACGCCAGGCCTATGCCGATGCGGACATCTCCGCTGAACTCGCCACCTTCTACGACGACATGCCGGCGCGCATGGCCGATGCGCATCTCGTGATCGCGCGGGCCGGTGCGTCGACGGTCTTCGAGCTTGCTGCGATGGGCCGACCGGCGCTGTTGGTGCCGTATCCCCATGCCACCGACGATCACCAAACGGCCAACGCCAACGCGTTCAGCGAGACCGGTGCGGGCTGGACCATTACCCAGTCGGCGTTCACGCCCATCGACCTACTGGGCCGTCTCAACGCGCTGCTGTCGGTGCCGCACTACCTCGAACAGGCCGCCGCAGCGGCCCGACGCTTTGCGATCTTGGATGCCGCCACGCGGTTGGCCGACCTGGTCGAGCGCATGGCCGGCAGCAACGGCGATCACGTCGAACAGGGGGCCGCGGCATGAAGCAGCTTCCCCTCGATATCGGCATCATCCATTTCGTCGGCATCGGCGGCATCGGCATGAGCGGCATCGCCGAGGTGATGCACAGCTTGGGTTATCAAGTGCAGGGCAGTGACGTTGCCGAAAGCGCCAACGTCCTGCGATTGCGCGAACTCGGTATTTCCGTGCTCAAAGGCCACCACGGCGACAATTTGGGCGACGCCCGCGTGGTCGTCGTGTCTTCGGCGGTCAAATCGGACAACCCCGAAGTGGTCGCGGCCCGCCACGGTTTTATCCCTGTTGTGCGGCGCGCCGAAATGCTCGCCGAGTTGATGCGTTTCAAATGGTCCATCGCGGTAGGCGGCACGCACGGCAAAACCACCACGACCTCATTGATCGCGGCAATGCTCGATGCTGCGTCGTTCGACCCCACGGTGATCAACGGCGGCATCATCAACGCCTACAACACCAATGCCCGCCTGGGCGACGGCGACTGGATGGTGGTCGAGGCCGACGAATCCGACGGCACTTTCGTCAAACTGCCGGCGACGGTCGCGGTCGTTACCAATATTGATCCCGAGCATCTCGACTTTTACGGCGACTTCGATACCGAACGCGACGCGTTCCAAACCTTCGTCGAGAACATTCCCTTCTACGGCTTTGCCGCGATGTGCGTCGATCATCCCGAGGTGCAAGCCTTGTGTGGCCGCATCAGCGATCGCCGTATCATCACCTATGGCCTCAGCCCGCTGGCCGACGTGCGCGCCGAAAAGATCACGTTCTCCGATCTCGGCGCGACCTTCGATGTCGTCATTGCCGATCGCGCGCACGAACAAGAACGCCGCATTCAGGATGTCCGCCTCAACATGCCGGGCGCGCACAACGTCCAGAACGCGCTGTCGGCTTTCGTGGTCGCCAACGAAATGGGGATCGCCGACGATATCGCGCGCAGCGCGCTGCAGGACTTCGGCGGCGTCAAACGGCGCTTCACCATCACCGGTACCGGCGGCGGCGTGACCGTGGTCGACGACTACGCCCATCATCCGGTGGAAATTGCCGCAGTCCTCAAGGCGGCGCGCGATATGGGGCGCGAGCGGGTGGTCACGGTGGTGCAGCCGCATCGCTATACCCGGCTGCGCGATTTGTTCGAAGACTTCTGCACTTGTTTCAACAATGCCGATACCGTCCTCGTCGCCGACGTCTATACCGCCGGCGAAGCGCCGATCGAAGGTTTCGATCGCGACGCGCTGGTCGAGGGTCTGCGCCGCCACGGCCACCGTCATGCCGAGGCACTACCGGCCGATGTGCCGCTGGCCGATGTCGTGGCCGAGCACGTCAGGCCCGGCGACCTCGTCATTTGCATGGGCGCCGGCAGCATCACGGGATGGGCGCAAAGCCTGCCCGAAGAGCTCGCCGCACGCTTGCCCGAGCCCGGATTGCGCGAGGTCGGGGCATGAGCGCGGCAACCAAATCTGTCGCGCTGTTCGATCGCCTGCCGCCGGTACGCGGCACCTATCAAACGGCCTATCCGCTGTCGCGTATCACCTGGTTCAAGGTTGGCGGGGCTGCCGACGTGCTGTTCCGCCCGGCCGATGCCGACGATCTCGCGACCTTTCTTGCGGGCTGTCCCCACGATGTCCCGGTCACCGTTCTGGGGGTTGGTTCCAACGTGTTGGTTCGCGATGGCGGCATTCGCGGCGTGGTCGTCCGCCTCGGGCGCGGCCTGACCGATATTGCGGTGGACGACATGCGAATCGTTGCTGGTGGCGGCGCGCTCGACATCAATGTCGCGCGCCTGGCCGCCGATGCCGGTCTTGCCGGCCTTGAGTTCCTGTCTGGCATTCCCGGCACCATCGGCGGTGCCGTTCGGATGAACGCCGGCGCTTATGGTGGAGAAATCGGCGCGGTCTTGGACTCGGTAACGTTGCTCGATCGTGCCGGGCAGAAAACGACCTTGGCGCGGGACGACCTTAGTTTCGCCTATCGCCAGTCGCGGTTGCCGCCGCACAGCATTGTCGTGGGCTGCACGCTGATCGGCACACCGGACGATGCCGTCGCCATTCACGCGCGCATAGCGAAGATCAAGCAGGCGCGCGAGGCCACCCAGCCGGTGCGCACGCGAACCGGCGGTAGTACGTTCCGTAACCCCGGTGGGCCGGACGGCGATGCGCCCCGGGCCTGGCAGTTGATCGACGACGCCGGATGTCGCGGTCTGACGCGCGGTGGCGCGATGGTTTCGCCCGTGCATTGCAACTTTCTCGAAAATACCGGCCAAGCCACCGCGGCGGATCTCGAAGCGCTGGGCGAAGAGGTCCGTCAGCGCGTCGCCGAACACAGCGGCGTCCACCTGCAATGGGAAATCGAACGTCTTGGCGAACCCGCGCGGGGGGCGTCATGAGTAAGCATGTCGCGGTTCTCATGGGCGGTTGGTCGGCCGAACGCGCGGTTTCGTTGGTCAGCGGCGCCTCGGTGGCAGAAGCCTTGCGCGCGCGGGGACACCGCGTCACCGAGATCGATGTCGACCGCGACGTCGTGCAGCAACTCCAGACCGTACAGCCCGATGTCGTGTTCAACGCGCTCCACGGCCGGATCGGCGAAGACGGCGCCATTCAGGGGCTGCTCGAAGTCATGGGCCTTGCCCTACACCCATTCCGGCGTTCTTGCCTCCGCGCTGGCGATGGACAAGCCCACTGCCAAAACGATCTTCGAACGCGCCGGCATTCGCTGCACGGAGGGCCGGGTCATGAACCGCGCCGATTTCCGTAACGGCGACGCGCCGACGCCGCCTTACGTCCTCAAGCCGCTTAACGAAGGATCCAGCGTTGGCGTGCGATTGGTCACCGAGGGCGACAACGCGCCGCCGATCGACGACACCTGGGATTTCGGCGATTCGGTGTTGGTTGAAAACTACGTCCCTGGCCGCGAAATCACGGTCGCCGTGCTCGGCGATCGCGCGTTGGGCGTCACCGAGATCAGTTCCGATCACCGCTTCTTCGACTACCAAGCAAAATACGAAAAGGGCGAGGCGGTGCACCTTCTGCCGGCGCCGCTACCCGAAGCCAAATACGCCGAGGCGCTCGACACCGCGCTGGCCGCGCACACCTCCCTGGGGTGCCGCGGGCTTTCCCGGGCCGACTTTCGCTACGACGATACCGACGGCGAAGGCGATCTCTATCTGATGGAGGTCAACACCCAGCCCGGTCTCACGCCGGTGTCCTTGGCGCCCGAGATCGCCGCCCATGCCGGGATCGACTTCGGCGATCTGGTCGAGTGGTTGGTTGACGATGCGGGGTGCAGCCGATGACGGCGCAACGCACACCACGCAGCGCGCGTCCGGGCTGGATTGCTTTTTGCCAACGCCATCGCAAGCGCCTGGTACGCGGCATCGTGGCGGGCGCCGTCGTCGTTGCGATCGTGGTGCCCGCGATCTGGCTCACGCTGCTGGGCGGCGCCGAGACCATCGCGCGCGCCGGCAACAACGCCTTCGTCTCGGCCTCGCAGGCCACCGGGCTTGCCGTGCAGGAAATTCGCCTCTCGGGGCGTCGTAGCGCCGAGCGCAATGCACTGATGACGGCGATCGGCGTGGCCCGCGATACCCCGATCTTCGCGGTCGACCTCAAACGCCTCCAGGCCCGCATTGAAAACCTGGGCTGGGTGGAACAAGCGCGGGTCTCGCGCCATCTGCCCAACGTCATCGCGATTCACATCGACGAACGCACGCCCTTTGCACGCTGGCAGCACGACGGTCGCTTGGTGGTGATCGACCGCGCCGGTGTCGTGAACACCGCGCACCAGCCCGAAACCTATGCCGCCTTGCCGCTGGTCGTCGGGCCGGATGCCGCCACCGAGGCGGTGACCCTGATCGACATGATGGCCAGCGATCCCGGCCTACAGGCCAGGGTCGCGGCGGCCGTACGGGTCGGCAACCGGCGCTGGAACCTCAAACTCGACAACGGCATCGACGTGTTGTTGCCCGAAGCCGCCGCCGACGTTGCCTGGAAGCGGCTCGGCGCGCTGCATCGCCAGGACAAGATTCTCGAACGCGACATCAACGTGATCGATTTACGGGTCGAAGACCGCGTCTTCCTCAAGCTGCCGCCCGAAACGGCCGCGCAGGTCCGCGACCCCGGGGAAAGCACCTAAGCTATGGCCAACGGACGCTCGTCAAATGATCGCCGCCCTGGACCTCGGAAGTTCCAAGGTCTGTTGCTTCATCGCCCGCGTCATGCCGGACGACACCACCCGGGTCGTCGGCATCGGGCATCAGCTCTCGCGCGGCGTCAAAGCCGGCGCGGTTGTCGACATGGATCGCGCCGAGGAATCGGTGCGGGCCGCCGTCGAAGCGGCCGAACGCATGGCCGGCGAAACCGTTCGCGAAGTTCATCTCGCGATGTCGGCCGGACGCCCGGCGTCGCACACCGTCGGCGTGGAGGTCGCCGTTGCCGGCCACGCCATTGGCGACAACGATTTACGCCGCGTCCTGCAACAAGGCCGGCCCGAAGACGACGATCCCGAGCGCGAGGTCCTGCATTCGCTGCCGCTCGGCTTCACCATCGACGGCTCGTCCGGCGTGCGCGATCCGCGCGGCATGTACGGCGCCCGCCTCGGCGTCGATATCAACGTCGTTACCGTGGCCAGCGGGCCGCTGCGCAATCTCTCGCTCTGCGTCGAACGCGGTCATCTGCAAACCGCCGGCATCGCCTTGGCGCCCTATGCGTCGGGAATGGCGTGTCTCGTCGAAGACGAAATGCGGTTGGGCGTGACCGTCATCGATATGGGCGCGGGCACGACCTCGATGGCCGTATTCAAGGACGGGGAGATGGTCTTTGCCGATTCCATCCCGCTCGGCGGTCGTCATGTCACCAACGACGTCGCGCGCGGCTTGGCCACGCCGACCGTCCATGCCGAGCGCCTCAAAACCCTCTTTGCCAGCGTCATTCCCGGCCCCTCGGACGACCGCGACACCATCGATGTTCCGATCGTCGGCGAGACCGAGGACGGTGCGATGGCGCAAGTATCGCGCTCCATGTTGGTCGGCATTGTTCGCCCGCGCATCGAGGAAACCCTCGAACTCGTCCGCGACCGTTTGCAGGCTTCAGGCATCGCCCGGGCCGCCGGTCGCCGCGTTGTGTTGACCGGCGGGGCGAGCCAACTCCAAGGCGTCCGCGAACTCGCGGCGCGCGTCCTCGACAAACAAGTCCGGCTCGGCCGCCCCATTCGGGTCGGCGGTCTTGCCGAAGCTACCGGCGGCCCCGCGTTCTCGACCTGCGCCGGGTTGCTCAGTCTGGCCGTGCGGCAGCAGCTGCCGGCTTTCGAGAATGTCGTTTCTGTTGAACCTGCCGTCGCCGGGGGCGCGTTTTCGCGCATCGGCCGATGGCTGGCGACCAATTTCTGACCGGCCATAGAAGTCGGCAGGAAAACCAGAGGTAGGGATGGATCTCAGGAGGAGAAAAACATGAAGGTCAGTAACCGTGGAGGGTGAGAATGACCATTAATCTAAGTGTTCCAGCTATGACCGAGCTACAGCCTCGGATCATCGTCGTCGGTGTTGGCGGCGCCGGTGGCAATGCCGTAAACAACATGATCAACGCCGAACTTGAAGGCGTCGACTTCATCGTTGCCAACACCGATGCGCAATCGCTCGCGCAATCGCGTTCCGAACGACGCATTCAACTCGGCATCAACGTGACCCAAGGCCTGGGTGCGGGGTCCAACCCCGATGTCGGTCGTCGCGCCGCCGAAGAATCGCTTCCCGAACTGATGGAAGCCTTGGCTGGCTCTCACATGGCGTTCATCACCGCCGGAATGGGCGGCGGCACCGGGACCGGTGCAGCGCCGATCATCGCGCATGCCGCGCGCGAAGCGGGCATCTTGACCGTGGGCGTCGTGACCAAGCCGTTCCAGTTCGAAGGCGGTCATCGCATGACCCTTGCCGATCAAGGCATCGAGGAACTCGAACGCTATGTCGATACCCTGATCATCATTCCCAACCAAAACCTGTTCCGCGTGGCCAACGAAAAGACCACCTTTGCGGATGCCTTCAAGATGGCCGACGACGTCCTCTATTCGGGCGTGCGCGGGCGTGACCGATCTCATGGTCATGCCGGGCCTGATCAACCTCGACTTTGCCGATGTGCGGGCTGTCATGGCCGAAATGGGCAAGGCGATGATGGGCACGGGCGAAGCCGACGGCGAGGGCCGGGCGATCGATGCCGCGGAGGCCGCGATCTCCAATCCGTTGCTCGATGAAGTGTCGATGAAGGGCGCCCGCGGCGTGCTGATCAACATTTCGGGTGGTCCGGATATGACCCTCTACGAAGTCGACGAGGCGGCCAACCGCATTCGCGACGAGGTCGATCCCGAGGCCAACATCATTTTCGGCTCCATTTTCGACGAAAGCCTCGAGGGCAGCGTCCGCGTATCCGTGGTCGCCACCGGGATCGACGCCGAAGAACAGACCAACCCCAGTCTCCATACGCTCTACCCCGAGCCTGCGGTTGCCAGCCGCACCATCGAAGACGACCGGTCGTTCGAACCGGTCCCGACGCCGCAACCGGCCCTGGCCTTCAATCGGCCCAATGCCGCGCCGGCCATGGCGCGTCCGTTGGTCGTCCCGCAAGAGGCCGCCCCCGTCGCACCGGCGGTCGCATCTGGCGGCGCTGCCACCGCGGCCGCGCTCGCGATGCCGGAACCCCAACCCGCGGTCAGTCAACCCGCACCGGCGCCTGCCGCAAAGGCACCGACGCCGGCACCCCGGCCGATCGAAGTGCGGGCGGAGATGGAGAGATCGCCCATCGCCAAAGCCCCCGTCGCCAAACCGCCGGTCGACGAAAAGGCGCCGACGGCAACCGCGGCACCGGTCGCCGAGCCTACACCCAAGGCCGAAGCGGCGCCGGCACGGGAGCCGTTCATTCCGCCGCGTGCCGCGGCGCCGGTTCGCCGGGAGCCCTTGGCCAAGCCTGATCCGTTTGCCGAGGCGGCCCTCACCAATGCCGGTGCGGCCGAGCCGAAGAAGCCGCGGCGCGGGCCAAGTCTGTTCGAACGGATGACCGGCGGCCGCAAAAACAAGGAAGCGGAACCGGCGGGCGAAAAGGTTTGGGATGCGGTGCTCGCCAAGGAAGCGGGCAGCGACGCGAAAGCCAAGCGGACCGAACCACGCCTCGATACGACAACCGCCAAGCCCGCGATGACCGCGGCGAAACCGGCCGTGACCTCACCTGCCGGCCCCGCACCTGCGGCCGAGAAGAAAGCGTTCGAGAAGGAAGCCCCGGTTGCGACCGAGGCGACCCCGACGCCGCAAGGGTTGGCACCGGAACCGGAGGAGGATCTGCTCGAAATTCCGGCCTTCCTCCGCCGCCAGGCCAACTAGATGAGTCGTGGGACCGGCGCGCCCTCCACCGCGCCGGTCCCGCGTAACATTGTGTAACAATCGTTGAATTGTCTGGTGGCCCGGACGTTGTTAGAAAAAGATCGCAGATTTCGTGCATAAACGGTTGTTTTTTCAGTATTTTCTAATGTCGACCAGATGGTCGGCAGCGCCCCGGGGCCTTTCGTGAACCATCAGCAGACTCTTCGTAATCGGATTTCATGCAGCGGCGTCGGCCTTCATGGTGGCGCCAAGGTTTCGCTGACCCTGCATCCGGCTGCCCCGAACACCGGAATCATCTTTTATCGCGCCGACATCGACGAAGGCGAGCCGCGTGTTGCGGCGTCCTACGAGAACGTCGTCGCCAGCGATTTGTGCACCACCGTCGCCAACCGCGACGGCGTCAAGGTCTCCACGATCGAGCATCTGATGGCGGCGCTCTATGGCTGCGGCATCGACAACGCGCTCATCGAAGTCGACGGTCCCGAAGTGCCCATCATGGACGGCAGCGCGGCGCCGTTCGTCTTTCTCATCGAATGCGCCGGCATTGTCGACCAAGGCACGCCGCGCGAGGTCATTCGGATTCTGCGCCCCATCGAAGTGCGCGCGGGTGACGCCCGGGCGACGCTGTCGCCGGGCGACGGGTTCTCGGTGGCGTTCGAGATCGACTACGATTCGCCGGTCATCGGCAACCAGCAATGCGCCATGGCGTTGCACGAGGGCGGCTTTAAATCCGAGATTTGTCGTGCCCGCACTTTCGGTTTCGCCCACGAGGTCGACGCCTGCGCGCCCGGGGCCTGGCGCAAGGCGGGTCGCTGGAGAACGCCGTCGTGGTCACCGACGATGGGGTCATGAACGACGGCGGGTTGCGCTACGGCGACGAATTCGTGCGCCACAAAGTGCTCGATTCGATCGGCGACTTGTTCCTTGCCGGGGCCCGTCTTGTCGGGCGGTTCGAAGGGATCCGTTCGGGTCACGCCCTGAACCACAAATTGCTGGCCGAGGTATTCGCCGATCGGTCGGCGTGGCGGCGCGAGACGCTCGCCGACGCGGTGCAGCCCGAAGTGGCCCGCGATTGGTCGCCCGAGGCCGTTCCGGCCGCGGCCATGGCCTAATCAGTCCGGTTCGGCGCTTAGGTCCTTCACCAGTCCGACGACGGCCGACCGCACCGCGGCATCGCCGATCCCGCTGAAACTACGCACCAGTTCAACCGTCGACCGAGTTTTGCCGCCATGTTCGACCGGCGTCACCGCCAGCGAGGGGTCCAACCCTTCGAAGAAAAAGCCAATTTCGGTATCCAATTTCGCGGCAATTTCGTAAAGCCGTCCGGCGCTCACGCGGTTCGCCGCAGTCTCGTATTTTTGAACTTGCTGATATGATATGCCTAGGGCATCGGCGAGCTGCTCTTGGGTCAGGCCCAGCAGATTGCGCCGTTTGCGTATCTGGCGGCCCACGTGGTCGTCGATCTTCTTGGCGAGGTCACTCATGCGGATTTCCGTCATGGCTCTGCAACCCAAAAGGATCGCGGCATCGCAATCCCAACGGGCAAAATGGACGAACATGATACCACTTTCGGACGAGCGAGCAGCCTTGAATCGCAATCGCAGCGGGTTTCGGCCATGAGGCGGTCGCATCGTGCAGGCTGGGCGGTGGCCTTGCTGGCGCTCGTCGTGGCGGGCTGCAATACCGGACGGGAGGAGGTCGCCTATGTCGAGCGCCCCGTCGAACAGCTCTACAACGAAGGTATGGATAACCTGATCGCGGGCCGCTACGAAGAGGCGGCGGCGAGCTTCGACGAGGTCGAACGCCAGCATCCCTATTCGATCTGGGCGACACGCGCGCAGCTGATGACCGCGTTTTCCCACTACCAAGACAACGAATTCGACGACGCGATCATTTCCGCGCAGCGCTACATCCAGTTGCACCCTGGTTCTGAGGATGTGCCCTACGCGTATTACCTGATCGGCGTGTCGTACTACGAACAAATCGTCGACGTCGGCCGCGACCAGAAACTGACCGAGCTGGCCCTGAACGGCCTCGACGAAGTGATCCGCCGCTTTCCCGACAGCGAATATGCGCGGGATGCCCGTCTAAAGATCGATTTGACACGCGATCATTTGGCCGGCAAGGAAATGGAAATCGGGCGCTACTACCAGCGACGCGGCGAAGACCTGGCGGCGCTCAACCGCTTCAAGCAGGTCATCGTCGATTTCCAGACCACCACCCACGTACCCGAGGCGCTCCACCGCCTTACCGAGACCTATTTGGCGCTGGGGCTCCAAAAAGAGGCGCAATCGGCTGCCGCCGTGCTTGGTTTCAACTATCCGGGCAGCGAGTGGTATGTCGACGCCTACCGATTGCTGCAGGGCGAAGACCTCGAACCGGTCGAAGACGAAGGATCTTTTATTTCCCGTACGTTCCGCCGGGTGTTCTGACGTCCATGTTGCTCACGCTGTCCATCAAGGATGTCGTGATCGTCGAACGTCTGACCATCGGGTTTCACTCCGGGCTCAATGTTCTTACAGGCGAAACCGGCGCCGGCAAATCGATCTTGCTGGATGCCCTCGGGCTTGCCCTGGGCGCGCGTGGCGATTCGAGCCTTGTCCGGGCGAACAAGCCCCAAGCGACGGTGAGCGCGGTGTTCGAGATCGATGCCGAGGCACCCGTCCGCGCCTTGACCGCCGATCGCGGGATCGAGATCGACGACACGGTCGTTCTGCGTCGCACGTTATCTGCCGATGGCCGCAGCCGCGCTTTCGTCAACGACGAGCCCGTCAGCGTCGGCTTCTTGCGCGAAGTCAGCGAATCGCTGGTCGAGATCCAGGTCCAAAGCGAAAGCCACGCGCTTTTGTCGGCGGCGAACCATCGACGGTTGCTTGATCTCTATGGCGGCCTACAAGGCCCGCTCGACAAACTCGCCAAGCGCCACGCGACATGGCAAACCGCCGCCGACGCGTTGGCCGACACCGAGGCCGGTCTTGCCAAAGCTCGCGCTGAGGAAGAGTTCCTGCGCCACGCCCTCGACGAACTCAATGCCCTGGCCCCACGCGCGGGAGAAGAAGACGAACTCAACGATCGCCGCACGGTCCTCAAGCACGCCGAGAAACTCGCCGAGGCCCTGACCGCCGCCCAAGCCGAGTTGGCCGACGAGTCGAGCGTGTCGGATCGCTTGCGCGTGGCCCAGCGCATTCTCGAACGGGTCTCCAAAGATGCCGCCGGGGCGCTGGACCGTGCTGTCGAGGCGTTACAGCGCGCCGCGATCGAGGTCGACGAAGCCGTCGAGGCGCTCGACCAAGCCGCGACGACCCTCGATCTCGAGGGCGGCACCCTCGAGACCCTCGAAGACCGCCTTTTCGCCTTGCGCGCGGTGGCGCGCAAGCACGGCTGCGAAATCGGCGCCCTGGCTGGCTTGCGCGACGACTTCGCAACCCAGTTGCAGTCGATCCAGCAAGGCGATGCCCGCATCGACCAATTCCGCCAGGCTGCCGCCGAGGCGCGCCAGGCCTTCGAAGCCGACGCCGATGCGGTGTCGAAAAAGCGTGCCAAAGCCGGGGCCGCCTTGGAAAAAGCGATCGCCAAGGAACTTGCACCGCTCAAGCTCGACGGCGCGGCGTTCAAGGTGGTCCTCCGCGAGAAAGCAACCGAGGACTGGTCAAAGGACGGCAAGGACGACATTGCTTTCGAAGCCGTCACCAATAAAGGACAGCCCTTTGCACCCCTGGCGCGGATCGCCTCCGGCGGCGAACTCAGCCGGTTCATGCTGGCGCTGCAAGTCGTGCTGGCCGGGCAGGATAGCATTTCCACCCTGGTGTTCGATGAAGCGGATTCCGGCATCGGCGGCGCCACCGCGGCGGCCGTCGGCGATCGATTGTTGGCGCTGGCCGAGGACCATCAGGTCCTGGTGGTCACCCATTCGCCCCAGGTCGCGGCGCGCGGCCAGGCCCACTGGCGCATCGCCAAGGGGGCCGGCGGCAATGGTGCGAAGATGACCACGGTCGCGGTTGACAAGCTGGCACCCGAGCTGCGCCGCGAGGAAATCGCACGCATGTTGTCGGGCGAAGAAGTCACCGAAGAGGCGCGCGCCCAAGCGGCGCGGCTGATCGAACAAGCCGGCCGCTAACCCATGGCCGCACCTTCATCCGCCGCCGTTGCGGTGGCCGACCTCGACGAGAAACAAGCCAAGGCCGAACTCAAACGCTTGGCGACCGAGATCGCCGAACACGATCGCCTCTACCACGAAAAAGACGCGCCCAAGATCAGCGATGCCGCCTACGACGCCCTGCGACGGCGTAACGAGGACATCGAGGCCCGTTTCCCCAAACTGGTGCGCAAGGACAGCCCGTCGTTGCGCGTCGGCGCCGCGCCCGCCACCCAGTTCGCCAAAGTCGTCCATCGTCGACCCATGCTGTCGCTCAACAATGCCTTCGCCGACGAGGACATCGCCGACTTTGCCGAGCGCATTCGCCGTTTTCTCAGCCTCGATGCCGACGCCGAGTTGGCCATCGTCGCGGAGCCCAAGATCGACGGCCTATCGGCCTCCCTACGCTACGAAAAAGGCGTTTTGGTCCAGGCCGCAACGCGGGGCGATGGGACCGAAGGCGAAGACATTACGCGCAACATCATGACGCTGAAGGACGTCCCCCATCGCCTGAACGGCAAGCACATCCCCGACGTGCTCGAGGTGCGCGGCGAGGTCTACATACGGCGCGACGACTTCATGGCGCTCAACAAGGCCCAAGAAGCCGCGGGCAAGCCGCTTTACGCCAACCCGCGTAATTCCGCCGCGGGTAGCCTCCGGCAACTCGATTCGACCATCACGGCGTCGCGCAACTTGCGCTTTTTCGGCTATGCCTGGGGCGAGGTGTCCGAATCGCTCGGCGAGACGCTGTGCGCCGCACGCGACCGTTTGGCCGCGATGGGGTTCACGCTCAACGAACCGACGAAGTGCTGCCTGACCATCGACGAGGTCTTGGCGCACTATCGTCACCTCGACGCAACACGCGCGGACTTACCGTTCGATATCGACGGTGTCGTGTACAAGGTCGACCGCCTCGACTGGCAGGAACGATTAGGCCAAGTGACGCGCAGCCCGCGTTGGGCCATCGCCCATAAGTTTGCGGCGGAACAGGCGCAAACCGTGCTGCGCGATATCGAGATCCAGGTCGGTCGGACCGGCGCGTTGACCCCGGTCGCGCGTCTCGAACCGGTGACCGTGGGCGGCGTGGTCGTCACCAACGCCACGTTGCACAACGAAGAAGAGATCAAACGCAAGGACGTCCGGGTCGGCGATACCGTGGTGGTCCAGCGCGCCGGCGACGTGATCCCGCAAGTCGTCTCGGTCGTCGCCGAGAAACGACCGGCGAACGCCAAAGCGTTCGTGTTCCCCGAAGTCTGCCCGCGCTGCGACAGCGCCGCGGTGCGCGAACAACTCGAATCCGGCGAACTCGAAAAGGTCAAGCGCTGCACCGGCGGTTTGATTTGCCCGGCTCAAGCCGTCGAGCGGCTCAAACACTTCGTGTCGCGCGACGCTTTCGACATCGAAGGCCTGGGCGAAAAGCAGATCACCGCGTTTTGGGAAGAGGGCCGCATCAAAACCCCCGGCGATATCTTCCGCCTCGCCGCACAAGACGACCAAGAGCATGGCGCGTTAGCCGAAAAAGAAGGGTGGGGCGCGCAATCGGTCGCCAAACTGTTCGATGCCATCGACGTCCGCCGCACCATTGGGCTCGATCGTTTCATCTATGCGCTCGGCATCCGCCATATCGGCCAAGCCAATGCGAAGCTCCTGGCGCGCCACTACGACAGCCTAGATGCCCTGATCGACGCGCTGACGGCGGCGCAGGATCGCGACGGCGCGGCGTGGACCGACCTGATGGACATCGACGGGATCGGCACCAAGGTTGCGGGCGCGCTGGTCGATTTCTTCGCCGAACCGCACAATCATGAGGTCGTTCGTGACCTGCAACGCGAACTCGCCGCCATCGAACCCCTGGCGCAAACGCAAACCGATTCGCCGGTCGCCGGCAAAACGGTGGTCTTCACCGGCACGCTGAAAACCATGAGCCGCGGCGAAGCCAAGGCCCAAGCCGAAGCCCTCGGCGCCAAGGTCGCGGGTTCGGTGTCGGCCAAGACCGACATCGTCGTGGCCGGGCCGGGCGCGGGCTCGAAACGCAAAAAGGCCGAAGAACTCGGCCTCGACATCTACGACGAGGCCGCTTGGCGATCTTTGATCGGGTCCTAGAAGTCGGGATCGACGAGCGCCCGCATCGCCTGGCGCATTTGCACCATCCCGGCGACCGGCGCTTCGACATAGTGAAAGATGCGCCAGCCCTCGGGCTTGCGGCGCAGCATGATGTTGACGCGATTATCGCCCGCCATCAGTTCGCCGCCGAACAACCCACCGGGCGCCACCTCGGCATTCCAATGCATGTCGTACAAGATGATCGCGATATCGGGGCTGGCCGCTTTGATCAAGCGGTTGGATGCGCGGTGCGACACCCGGACCAGCACCCCGGCGGTATGCGACCAATAGCGATCGATCTCGGGCCAACTGGTGAAGGCTTTTTCGGCTTCCTCGGCGATATAGACCGGTTGCGGATCGTAGGTATCCCACAGTTTTGACCGCCCCGAAGTCGTGCGCCTTCCAGGCCGCTTCCAAGGCCTCGATGACATCGGTGATTTCGGCCTCAACGCTCATTGCGGCGCACCGATCGGCGCGGTCGCGCCCTTCAACCACAACCGCCGTGGCGTCGTCGACCAACGGCGACAGCGTCTCGCGCACGCGGGCATGGTAGGCGTTGAGCCAGGCCAACTCGTCGACGGTCATGATCGACGGCTCGATCAACGCGCGGTCGATCGGCGCCAGGGTTAGGGTTTCGAACTCCAACCGCCTGCGCTCCTGGCCTTCGATCGTCACGGCCTCGCGGACCGCCACGAGATTTTCGATGCGGATCCCGTAGCCGTTTTCTTTGTAGTAGCCGGGTTCGTTGGAAACGATCATTCCCGGCTGCAGCGCTTGTCGGTTCGGCATTTTGGAGATCCGGTGCGGCCCTTCGTGCACGTTCAAGTGCGCCCCGACCCCATGTCCGGTGCCGTGATCGAAATCCAACCCTGCCGACCACAGCGGGGCGCGCGCCAGAATGTCGACCTGACTGCCGCTGGTGCCCTCGACGAAGGTCGCGGTCGCCAGCGCGATGTGCCCCTTCAAGACGCGGGTGAACCGGTTGCGTTGCTCGTCGCTGGGCGGGCCCAACGCGATGGTACGGGTCACGTCGGTCGTGCCATCTTTGTACTGCGCCCCGGAATCGACCAAGAACAACATGCCCTCGGCAAGCGTGGCCGCCGTGTCCGGCATCGCCCGATAATGCACGATCGCGCCGTTCGCGCCGGCGCCGGCAATGGTCGGAAAGCTCAATCCGGTCAGCAACGCATCTTCGCGGCGAAACGCCTCTAGGCGGTCGGCGGCGGTCACTTCGGTCACCCCACCCTGGGCAACGGCACCCGGCAGCCACGCCAAGAAGCGGGTCAATGCGGCCCCATCGCGCACGTGGGCCGCGCGCATCCCGGCAATTTCGACCTCGTTCTTGCACGCCTTAGGGAGCGCGCAAGGATCGGGTGCACGCGAGACCTCGGCGCCGGCGGTCCGCAAGTCGGTGTCGATCCAGCTCGCGGTACTCGACGGATCGATCTGAACCCGCCGATTGTGGGCGCCCAGGAACGATAGGGCAGGGCCCAATTCGCTCGGCGGCATCACGATCACCTCGTTGCCCAGGTGGGCTCGTAGATCGTCATCGACCTTGTCGAGGTCGACAAACCAATCGACCCGTCCGTCGGTATGGATCATGGCAAACGACAACGTCACCGGGGTGTATTCCAAATCGGCGCCGCGAATGTTGAGCAGCCACGCGATCGCGTCCGGCGCCGTGATCACGGCGGCGTCGACCTTGGACTCGCTCAAGGTGCGGGCCACCCGCGCGCGTTTCGAGGCCGAGGTCTCGCCGGCATAATGGGTGTCGTAAGCGATCGCCGGTTGGCTGGGCGGGGCCGGTCGATCGGGCCACACCGCATCCAGCGGGTTGGTCTCGCAGGCGACCAACGTGGCGCCCGCCTCGGTACACGCCTTGTCGAAGCGTTCGACGTCCGTCGGGGTATGCAGCCACGGGTCATAGCCCAAGCGTCGTTTGCCGAGGTGGGTGGTGATCCACGCCGTCGGCGGGTCGTCCATCAAATGGTGCGGGACGAACGCCGCGACATCGACTTGCTGACGCACCTGCAGGGTGTAGCGCCCGTCGACGAAAATCGCCGCCTGGTCGGCCAACACGATCGCAATACCGGCCGAGCCGGTGAACCCGGTCAGCCACGCCAGGCGCTGGGCATGGGGCGGAATCCATTCGCCCTGGTGCTCGTCCTGGAGGGGTACCAAGAAGCCGTCCAGTTTTTGTCGGGTGAACTCGGCGCGCAAAGCGGCCAATCGCGCCCCATGAAGATCGCTCATCGCGCCATTATGCCTACGCGCGGATCGTTGGGCATGCGCTTTCTGCATCGCTGCATTGCAACATCAACACTACTAAACATCTGCAAAAGCGTTGAAATTCCGATCCCGCATCGCAACATAGTTTGTCAACAATCACCCTGTTTAGTTTGGAGTAACGAAAGTGACCATCAGTACCGCCCAACGCAACCCCAATGGGGAAACCGCCGAGCAAATCGTTGCCACGGCGCGGGCGCTGCGTACCCAGTACCTTGTTTCCCTGATCGGTGCCGCCGGCCGGCGGATTGCCGCCGCATTTGTCGCCGTTCGGGCCGCCCAGGCGCGCCGCCAGGCGCTTCAGGCCATCAACATGCTCGACAAGCACACGCTGGTCGATGTTGGGCTTGATCGCTACGTCGGCACCGGCACCGTCGACGTGCCGGCCAACGAGAATCGGCCGCGCAACGTCGCATAACCCTTCGTCAACCGAAACGATCTGAATGCCGCCGGCCCTCGGGCCGGCGGTTTCGATTAGCAACCAATCGCTCACATCTGTGCGATGGGGTGCGCCATCCGTTGAACCCGGCGCCAACGTCCCAACATTGAGTCACAGAGCAATCGAACGATTCATCAAGGGAACAACCACCATGACACGCGATCAAGCCGCTGCCGCAGATCACAAGGGATGGCTGGCAGATGTTGCGCGTATATCGGGCGCGCCGTTGCGCCTGTTGCGGGGCAGTCGACGGCGCTTTCGTCGCTTCCTCGCGTTTTCAACGATCGATCCCCACACATTGGATGACATCGGGGTGCGCCGAAGCATCTTCACGGCGGCGCCGAGCGACGACTGCCTTCACGGCATGGCGGCCTGTTCGCGTCACTAAGGTGCGTTGCGCCGTCTAGGGACGGCGAAAGACGAGGGTGATCCAGTCGCCCAGGATGATGGCGTCGGTCCGATAAAGGCCGGCGCCGCGATAGGCGGCGGCAACTTGTGCGGCCTGACTGATCAAAATGCCCGACAAAATGATCCACGCCCCGGGCGCTGCGTGTCGCGTCACGGCAGGGGCGAGGGCGGCCAGCGGTTTCGCCAAAATATTGGCGATGATCAGGTCGAACGGGCCGGCCGCTGCGGTGGCCCGTCCTTCGGTGCCGCGCGCCAGCGCGCAGCGCACCCAAGTCGAGACTTGATTCTCTTCCACCACGTGCCGGGCGACGCGCACGGCATCGGTATCGATGTCAGTCGCCAACACCGACGTGCGCCACATCTTCGCTGCCGCCACTGCGAGAATGCCGGTCCCGGTGCCGATATCCAACGTGCGGCGCGGCCGCAGGTGGCGGCCCAATCGATCCAACATAAGCAAGCAACCCTCGGTCGATTCGTGATGGCCCGTGCCGAACGCCGGCGCGGCATCGACGACGATCGGGATGGTTGCCGGTGGCGCGACCTCTTCGACGTGGCTGCCGCGCACCCAAAAACGTCCCGCCATGATCGGCGGCATATCGCGTTGCAACTTGGCGACCCAATCGATCTCCGGCACCTTGTTGGGCCCGACCACCGTTTCCTCGCGTTGCAAGGCGAGGCGTAGGCGATCCAACAGTTCGTCGTCGGGTTCGCTGGCGGTGAGGGCGGTCAGCCGCCACGCCGCGCCGTCTTCGAACCGGCTCAGCGCCAACAGCATGTCTCCGAATGCCTCGTCCAGGACCGCTTCGACGGCGTCGCAGCGCGCGGCCTCGGTCAGCACCGACGTTTCCCAGGTCGACATCAGGCTAACGCTGAGAAGGGGTCATGCGGGTCGCACGAAGGAATCGATCACCTTCTTGGTGCCCGCTTTGTCGAATTCGATCTCCAACCGGTTGCCGTCGATCGACTCGATCCGGCCATAGCCGAACTTTTGGTGAAAGATCGGTCGCCCTCGGTGAATGTCGCCGAGGGCCGCTCGTCGAAATCGCCCAATTCGGCGCGCGCCTCGATCAACTGCCCGTCGCGCGTCAGGCCGCGATTGTTGCGCCGGCGCATGCGACGGCGGCCGGGGCTGTCCCACCGCTTTTCGGCCGGTTCGCCATCGGTTTCGTCGTCGTCCTGGCTATAGGCCTGCCCCCATACCGAGGCTTCGGCCGCGACCTCGACATTGTCCACCGGTAGTTCGTCGATGAACCGCGAGGGGATGGCGCTTTGCCATTCGGCAAAGGTGCGCCGACTCTGCGCAAAGGAAATGCGCAACATTTTGCGCGCCCGGGTCATCCCGACATGCGCCAAGCGTCGTTCCTCTTCCAACGCCGAAGTCCCGCCCTCGTCGAGCGAACGTTGATTGGGAAACAAGCCTTCCTCCCAGCCCGGCAGAAAGACCGTGTCGAATTCCAGCCCTTTGGCGGCATGAAGGGTCATGATGTTGACCATGTCCTCGTCGGGCGCGTTGTCGTGGTCCATGACGAGGCTGACATGATCGAGGAAATCGGTCAGCGATTCGTACTCCTCGACCGAATGCACCAATTCGCGCAGGTTATCGAGCCGGCCCGGCGCGTCGATCGACTTATCGCGCTGCCACATTTCGGTATACCCGGACTCGTCCAGCACCGTCTCGACCAGTTCGGGTAACGGCAGTTGGTCCCTCATGGCCCGCCAGCGCGCGAAGCTTTCCAGCAGGTTGCCGAGCGAGGTGCGCGCCTGGGCTCGCAAGTCGTCAGTGCCGATCAACGACTGGGCCGCCTGGAGTAGGGCCAGCTGTCCCGCGCGGGCCACCTTATGCATGGCCTGTACGGTCACTTCGCCGAGCCCGCGCTTGGGTACGTTGACGATGCGCTCGAAGGCAATCCCGTCCTCGGGCTGGCTGATCACCCGTAAATACGCGATGGCGTCGCGAATCTCGCGTCGCTCGTAGAACCGCGGCCCGCCGATCACGCGATAGGGCACGCCGATGGTCAGAAAGCGGTCTTCAAACTCGCGGGTCTGATAGCCCGCCCGCACCAAAATCGCGATCTCGTCCAGCTTATGGCCGTGGCGCTGCAAGTCTTCGACGTCTTCGGCGATCGATCGGGCTTCTTCCTCGCCGTCCCAGAACCCGCGCACCCGAACCTTTTCGCCCTCGGTCGCATCGGTCCATAGGGTTTTGCCCAGGCGCCCTTCGTTATGGGCGATCAGCGCCGAGGCCGCGGCCAAGATGTGCGGCGTGGAGCGATAGTTGCGTTCCAGGCGCACCACCTTGGCGCCGGGAAAGTCTTCCTCGTAGCGCAGGATGTTGCCGACCTCGGCGCCGCGCCACCCGTAGATCGATTGATCGTCGTCGCCGACGCAGCAAATGTTCTTTTGGCCCTGCGCCAACAATCGCAGCCAGAGGTATTGCGCCACGTTGGTGTCTTGGTACTCGTCCACCAGGATGTAACGGAACCGCTGATGATAGATATCGAGGATATCTTTGTGTTCGGTGAACAACGTCAGGCAGTGCAACAGCAAATCGCCGAAATCGGCGGCGTTCTGGGTCAACAGGCGCTGTTGATACTCGCGATAGAGCGCCGTCGTCTTGCCCATCGCGAACTCGCCGGCGTCTTCGTGCTGCACCTGTTGCCAGGTCAGGCCGCGATCCTTCCAACGATCGATGATCCCGCCCAGTACCCGCGCCGGCCACCGCTTCTCGTCGATGTTCTCGGCTTGCAACAGTTGCTTGAGAACGCGCAATTGGTCGTCGCGGTCGATGATCGTGAAGTTGTTCTTGAGCCCGACCAATTCGGCATGCTGGCGCAGGATGCGCACGCCGATGGAATGAAAGGTCCCGAGCCAAATCCCGTCCACCGCACCGCCGACCAGGCCGCCGACGCGCTCGCTCATTTCGCGCGCCGCGCGATTGGTAAAGGTCACCGACAGGATTTCCCACGGCTTCGCCAGGCCCAGGTTCAAAATATGCGCAATCCGCGTCACCAGAACCCGGGTCTTGCCGGTCCCCGCACCGGCCAACACCAGTACCGGGCCGTCGGTCGTGACCACGGCCTCGGTTTGGCTTTCGTTCAGGGTTTTTAGATAGGGCGGTTCGGCAGGCGCGCTGGCGGCCATCGCGCGCGCGGCAATTCCCCCGGCTGTGGCGCGGGCGCCGGGTCGTCGAACGGAATATCGTCAAGGTCGAAGGGATCGGACATCGGTCCGGCCATTCATACCACAGCCGTTCTGGCCCTCCCAGAGACCTCGCTAGGGCCGGTGGGACTCTTCGTTGTGTTCTTCGGCGCGCGCCCGCAACAGGGCTTGGTTGTACGCCATCAGGGCGGTTTTGTGGTGCAGGATGCCGACCACGGTACGGCTCTCGCGGTCGGTCACCACCGGCAAACTGTCCTCATGGTGGTGTTCCATCAACTTCAGCGCGCCCTCCAGGTCGTCGCCGGCGCACAGCATCGGCGGGTTCAGCCGGGCGATATCTCGCGCATTGATCAGCTGATCGAGTTCGGCGTCCAGCGAGACCCCCCGGAGCGAGGAAAAGGACAGCGAGCCCACCAGGCGCGCATCCGCATCCACGACGAAGAAATCGCCGTATTGCGCGTTTTCCATGGTCTGCCGAATTTCGCTGGCGCGCGCGGTTTCCTCGACGATCTCGTACTGATCGGTCATCAGGTCGCCGACGTGGGTAGCGGTCAGCAACTGCTCGAACCGGCCCGTGCGAATCAAGATGCCACGGCGTTTCAGAATGCCGTGGAACAGCGACCGGCCGACCACGGCATGCGAAATGGTCGTCGACAACGTGATCGCCACCATCGCGGCGATCACCACCGAGAACTCGCCGGTCAATTCGAACACGATCAGGATGGTCGAGACCGGGGCCCCGATCACCGGCGCCGCCACCGCGCCCATGCCGACCATCGCGTAGAACCCAGGCGAGGCTGCAAGGTCGGGAAAGATGCTCCCCGCGATCACGCCAAACGCGCCGCCGACCATCGCGCCCACGAACAACGAGGGCGAAAACACCCCGCCGCCGAACCGGCTCCCCAACGACACCGCCGTCGTCGCGGTCTTCGCCACGATCAGGGCCAGCATCAGCCACAGCGGCAGCGTGGCTTGCAGGGCCGCGTTCGTCGCGGCATAGCCGACACCCAAGATATGCGGCAGGAAGATCGCGGTGGCGCCGATCGCGGCGCCGCCGATCATCGGCCGGATCCAGATCGGCCATCCGATCTTGTTGATGACGTCCTCGGCCAGAAACATGGAGCGGATGAACAAGATCGCCGCCACCGCACACACCAGGCCCAGCAAAATGAACGCCGGAAACTCGAAGAACGACGCGATGTCGTAGGTCGGTACGACAAAAGCCGGAAACGCGCCCAAGTGAATCCGCGATATCACGGTCCCGGCCACCGCCGAGATCACGATCGGCGCAAAGGTATGCAGCGCGTAGTGCCCAATCACCACTTCTAGCGCGAAGAACACGCCGGCGATGGGCGCGTTGAACGAGGCGCCGATCGCCGAGGCCAGTCCGCAGCCCAGCAAGGTCAGCGCCAACGACGGGTTCAGGTGCAATTTTTGCGCGGCCCACGACGCAAGCCCTGCGCCCAGGTGAATGACCGGCCCCTCGCGCCCGACCGACGCGCCGACGCCGAGCGAGCCCAGCGACAGCGCCGCCGCCTTGATCGTGGTGCCGGCATCGATGCGGCCGCCGTGTCGTGCCCCGGCCTCGATCACGTCCGCCACGCCGTGCGCGCGGCGATCGGGCATCAGGCGGTAGACGAACAGGCCGATCGCCAAGCCGCCCGCAGTCGGCACCGCCAGCACCAGCCACCACGGTAGCTGGGCCACGAGATGAAATCCGTCATGGAGAGCAAAGCCGAAGGTCTGGCTTTGGATCGCCTCGATCCCCAAGCGAAACCCGAGCGCGCCATAGCCGACCCCGACGCCGATAATCAGCGCCAGGATCGAGAGTTTGACTTGGTCGTTATGCCTGAATTTCTGCCAACGGGCGCGGACGAGTTCGGCGACCTCGCGCGACGTCATGGGCTCAGGCGTCCACCGGTTGGGTGTTCGACGTTACTTGCATTGCCCAATGGACTCCGGTGCGCAAACGGTTTCGCCGTCGGTCCACGTCGCACCGGAAAAGTCGGCGTTCAGCAAATCGGCCCCTTGCAACCGCGCGCCGCTAAAATTGGCACCGCGTAGGATAGCGCCGAAGAACCGCGCCCGCCGGATATCGGCCCCCTCGAAGGACGCATCGGTCAGATCGGCCTTGGTGAAGTCGGTGCCGACGGCGCGCGCGCCGCTGAAATCCGCGCGCTGCAGTTCGGCGGTGACGAATTTTGCCCGGTCCAGTGTCGCCCCGCTAAAATTCGCGTCGGCCAAGTTGCCGCGCATGAACCGCGCCCCGGCGAGCGTGCCGCCGCTGCCGTCGATGCCCGCTAGGTTGCGACCGCTAAAATCGCAGCGCCGCCACACCACGCCGGACCGCGCTGGATCCACGCAACTGGCATGCGCCGCCGACACGAGCGGCGGCGCCGTCACAAACGCCATGCCGATCCCGATAACGAGCAGTCCGAGGCTTAAGAGACGACCGGCCGTCATTTGCGGCGGATCCCGATGGTCGTCCCGACGTATTGCGGGGTCGGCAAATCCTTTTGCGATTCGTGCACGGCGGCGAAAACATCCTGCAGGTCTTGCGGAAAAGGGGCGGAGCGGCGCTCGGCCAAATTGATGTGCATGGTGACCATTTCGTAGGACGACGCCAAATAGTCTTGCTCGGCGTGAAACATTTCCATGTAGAAGTGCAGCCGTTTGGCGTCCCAGTCCAATAACCGGGTCGTGAAGCGCATCGGGTCGTCCTGGCGCATCTCGCGCAGCCAATGGGTATGGCCTTCGAGCGAAAACGTCGTGTGATTGGTGCGTTCGCGGTAGGGTTCGCCTAAGCCCATGCGCTCGTAAACCACGTCCAGCGCCAAATCGAAGGCCAAGACGTAAAAGGCCACGTTCATGTGGCCGTTGTAGTCGATCCATTCCTTGCGGACCTTGCCGCCGTCGGCGACCACGATAGGGGCTTCGAACTCCATGCGCGGCGATCATAGTCACCGCTCCCCACCGTGTGAACCGCCGTTGCGGAAGTTCGATCCACGCCGTTACACTCTGCCCAATCCTATAGAGGTATCCCATGCACGATGCGCCCGATCGGACCACCCGGCCGGAAGATTTCGCCCCGGCTTTCGAGGCCCTGACCGCACTCCTCGGCGACCGGTTCTCGACCTCGGCGTCGGTCCGCGCCCACCACGGCAAGGACGAATCCTACCACCCCAACCGCGACCCCGACGGCGTCGCCTTCGTCCGCTCGACCGAAGAGGTCGCCGAGGTGGTCAAGATCTGCGCTGATCACGAGGTGCCGATCGTGCCGTTCGGCGCCGGCACCTCGCTCGAAGGCCATGTCGTCGCCATCCAAGGCGGCGTGTCGATCGACATGATGCAGATGAACGAGGTTTTGCAGGTCAACGCCGAAGACCTGGACTGCACGGTGCAGGCCGGCGTCACCCGCAAGCAGCTCAACGCCCATTTGCGCGACACCGGCTTGTTCTTCCCCATCGATCCCGGCGCGGACGCCTCGTTGGGCGGGATGACGGCGACGCGCGCCTCGGGCACCAACGCCGTGCGCTACGGCACCATGCGCGAGAACGTCCTCGGCCTTGACGGTCGTCATGCCCGACGGCCGCATCGTCAAAACCGCGCGTCGCGCCCGCAAGTCCTCCGCCGGTTACGACCTCACCCGGCTTTTTGTCGGCTCCGAAGGCACGCTGGGTGTCATCACCGAGGTCAGCGTGCGCCTTTACGGCATTCCCGAAGCGATCTCGGCGGCAAGCTGCCACTTCGATACCGTGCAGGGTGCGGTCGATGCCGTTATCCAAACCATCCAGCTCGGTATCGCCGTCGCGCGCATCGAGTTCGCCGACGAAGTGCAGATCGAAGCGACCAACCGGCACTTCGATATGGATCACCCGGTCAAACCAACGCTGTGGCTGGAATTCCACGGCACCGAAGCGGGCGTTAAAGAACAAGCCGAAATGGTCCAAGAGATCGCCAGCGACCACGGCGGCGGCGGGTTCAGCTGGGCCACCAACGAAGAAGACCGCGCCAAGTTATGGCACGCCCGCCACAACGCGGCCTATGCCGCCGCGGCGTTACGACCAGGCAGTAAGTTTTGGGCGACCGATGTCTGCGTGCCGATCTCCAGGTCTCGCCGAGTGCATCGTCGAGACCAAAGCCGAACTCGATGCCTCGTTACTCCCGGCCCCCATCGTCGGCCATGTCGGTGACGGCAACTTCCATGTCTCGTTCGTGTTGATGCCGGACGATCCCAACGAGGTCGCCGAGGCCAGCCGCCTCAACGACAACCTCGTCGCCCGCGCCTTCGCCATGGAGGGCACCTGCACCGGCGAACACGGCGTCGGTTACGGCAAGGTCGACTTCCTGGTCGCCGAACATGGCGACGCGTTGTCGGTCATGCGCACCCTCAAACACGCGCTGGACCCCAAAGGCATCATGAACCCCGGCAAGATCCTGCGGCTCTAGGTCCGAAAACCCAGCCCCGTCAGATCGATCGCTGGCGTCTTGCCGCCGATCAGGTCCGCCACCACGCGCCCCGAACCGCACGACAGCGTGAACACGAAACTGCCGTGGCCGGTGTTGAGCCACAGCCCGTCCACGTGTGTCGCCCCGAGAAGGGGCAAACTGTCGGCGGTCATCGGACGCAGGCCCGACCAGTAGTCGGGGTCGCCGCGCCACGTTGCGCCGGGCAGCAGATCGGGCAGCGCCGCCAACACCGTATCGGCCCGCCGCCGGTCGATCATGCGGTCGCGCCCGGCGAGGTCGGCCTTGCCGGCGATCCGCAGCCGGCCGCCGAGCGGCGTCAACGTCACCTTACGAAAGGCGTCCTGCACGGCGTGGCGGGGAAGGGCGGCCCGGTCCGTCATTTCCAGCGTGATGGAATAGCCCTTCACCGGGACGATCGGTAGGCGCAGCCCAAACGGCGCCGCGAGATCGACGCTTTCGACCCCCGCCGCCAGGACCACCGCATCGGCTGACCGTTCATCGGTTGCGCCGTCCACGGCAAGACCCACGCCCCGCACACGGTTCCCTGAAACCCGTATCCCCGTCACCGTCGTCCCGAACTGAAACTCGACCCCGGCCGCGGTGGCGGCGCGGCGCGACCCTTTGCGTAAACAGTCGGGCATCGCCGGTTTCGTCGCGGTCGTAGTGCAAGCCGCCGGCGAACGACACCCGGGCATCGGCGAGCGCCGGTTCGGTTTCGATCAGGGCCGCGCCCGCCAGCGGTTTTGGCCGCACCGCGGGGTCGTCCACGCCCATCGCCGCCGTCTTGGCGATCTCGAAACTCTTGACGGTCGGATAGAGATAGATGAACCCGTCGGTGCGCGCGTCGTAACGAAGGTCGTGCGCTGCGCGCATCTCTTGCAACAGCGCCAGGCTATAGCCCGACAAGCGGCGCAGGTGGGTCTTGATCTCGGCGGTGCGTGTCGCGGTGCAATTGCCGAAAAAGCGCACGAGCCACGCCGCCACCGCCGCATCGGGGCGCAAGCGCACGCGGTAGGCCGCGTCGTGGCGCCAAAAGTCGCGCAACACCGTCGCGGGGATGCCTGGCGCCGACCATTGCGACGCCGTCAACCCGTTCACCAAGCCTGCATTGGCGTAGGAGCAGCCCAATGCCGGCGCCGCCGCGCGGTCCACCACCGTCACGGTATGGCCGTCTTGCGCAAGGTAGTAGGCCGTGGCGACGCCGACCACGCCGGCGCCGATCACCACAATCTTCATGGCGCGCTCCCGGTCCGCCCGGGCCCCATATCGCTAGATCGTAAAGGCGAGTTCGCCCAGACGTTTGGTCATCTTGCGGTTCTCCGCATAGTCGACCGGCACCGCGATCAATGCGGGCCCCGGCTGCGCAAAGGCCTCTTCCAACGCCGGTTTCAACTGATCCGCCGCGGTCAACGTCTTGCCCCACACCCCAAACGACTTGGCGAACAGCTCGAAGTCCGGATTGTTGAACGCCAGATCCGAGTGCTTGCCGTCGAACGAGTTCTGCTGCTTCCACTTGATCAGCCCGTACTCGCCATCCAGCCATATCATGGCCACGATGTTGGCCTTCATCCGGGCCGCCGTTTCGATGTCCTGCGCGTTCATCATGAACCCGGCATCGCCGTTGATCGACAGCACCTTGCGATCGGGAAAGGCCATCTTGGCGCCGATCGAACCGGGAAAGGCGAAGCCCATCGTGCAAAACCCGTTCGAGATCAAACAGGTGTTGGCTTCGTCGCACTGGTAATAGCGCGAGATCCACATCTTATGGGCGCCGACATCCGACAGCAGAATGTCGTCCGGTCCGAGAAACTCGCGCACGTCCCACAATATCTTTTGCGGCTTCATCGGGAAGGAGGTGTCGTCCTTCTCCATCGCGAAGTCGTCCAGGATCGTTTGCCGCAGCGGGCCGCGTGCGTTGATGTCGAACAGCGGCAACTTGCTCTCGAAGCGCTGGTTGATCATCTCGTTCATTTGCCACAGCGCGTCGGCCACGTCGGAGACGATGTCGACCGTCACCGGATAAGATTGATCCACCTCCGCCGGAAAAAGTCGACATGGATGATCGTCTTGCCGCCGGTCTTGTTCCAATGTTCCGGCGAGTACTCCACGAGGTCGTAGCCCACGGCGATGATCACGTCGGCTTCGTCGAGGGCCGCGTTAATGTGATCGCGGCCCTGGAGACCTAGTGTGAACAAGCAATGCGGGTCGGTGCGCGGCACCGCGCCTTTGCCCATGAAGGTGTTGACCACCCCGATGCCGGTCTTGTGGGCCAGACGCTGGAGTTGTTTGGACGCGCGCTTCCGCACCGCGCCGTTGCCCGCCAGGATCAGCGGGTTCTTGGCGTCGACGATCAAATCGATGGCTTGTTTGATCGCTTTGTGATCGGCGGCGGCCCGGCGGGTCTTGTGCCGATCCATCGGCATCTGGTTGGTATCTTCCTCGGCCAGGTTCTCGGGCAGCTCGATGACGCACGCGCCGGGTTTTCCGACTCGGCAATCTTGAAGGCCTTGCGCACCACTTCCGGAATATTGTGCGGGCTGGTGATCGACTGCGCCCATTTGGTAATTGGCGCGAACATGGCGATCGAATCCATGTTCTGGTGGCTCTCTTTATGCAGCCGCCGGGTCGATGCCTGCCCGATGATGGCGATGAGCGGCGCGCGATCCATATTGGCGTCGGCCACGCCGGTCACCAGGTTGGTCGCGCCGGGCCCGAGCGTGCCGAGGCATACCCCGGCTTTGCCGGTCAGCCGGCCGTAGGTGTCGGCCATAAACGCGGCGGCCTGTTCGTGGCGGCAAAGAACGAACTCGATCTTGCTATCCAACAGCGAGATCATGACGTCGGCGTTTTCCTCGCCGGGCACCCCAAAAATGTGGGTCACGCCCTCGTTTTCGAGGCATTGAACGAATAAATCAGAGGCTTTCATCAAGAATCCCCGCTATCAAAAAATAAAGCAGCCTAGACGCCGGGCATTCTAGCCACCACATCTCGCCGTGTCTCGGTCGCACGGCGATTGGGTCGGAATTACATGCGGGATCGGGCACTATACGCTTCCCGCGATGACGTCCTACCGACAGCGGGGGCCGCCCCTCGGTCTTTTTTTTTTGGAGTTCGATTAGTGAAGCGCGTTCTCTTGATCCTTGCGGGTTTGATCGTCCTCCTCGTCGCGGTGGCGCTGATCGCGCCCAGTTTCATCGACTGGAACAAATACAAAAAAGAGATCGCCGAACCGATCGAACGGGCCACCGGGCGTACCTTGGCGATGAACGGCGATCTGTCGCTCTCGGTCCTGCCGACGCCGCGCGTCTCGGCAGCCGACGTACGGCTCTCCACCGCGGGCGGCGATGCCGATTTCCTGACCCTGCGCGCCCTCGACGTGCAGGTCGCCCTGTGGCCTCTGCTGCGCGGCGAAATTCAGGTGATTAGCGTGCGTTTGGTCGAGCCCGAATTTTTCCTCGAAGTTGCCGCCGACGGCACCGCCAACTGGCAGTTCGATACCGGCGCGTCGGCACCTGCCGACGATCGAGCGCCGCGGCCCCGATCAGCGTCGAACGGGTCGTCATCGCCAACGGCGCCCTCAACTACACCGACGCGACAACCGGCCGTGTCGAACGAATCGAAGCCGTCACCGCAACCTTCACGGCGGATGATTTGGTGCAAGGACCCTATGCCGCGGAGGGGCGGTTCTCGGTCCGCGACCAAGCCGTCGGGTTCGATATTTCTCTCGGCGCGGCGCGGCAGGACGCCGCCATGCCGCTGCGCGCCAAACTCGAACTCGAACGGGGTGGGGCGGTCGTCGCGGTTCAAGGGAGCGTCTCGCCTTTCGCGGCCGACCCCTCGATCGATGCCAAATTCACGTTCGACGGTGGCGACCTTCGCGAAGCCCTCAGCATCGTCACCAAGATGGTCGACAGCGATGCCCCCTTGGTGATCCCCGGCGCGCAGACCTTTTCGATCACCGCTCAACTGACCGGCACTGCCGAGACTCTGGCGGTCAACGACCTTGTTTTGGCTGTCGGGGAAACCCGTGCGACCGGCGCGGTTGCGGCATCGCTCGGCGCGGCGCCGGGCCTCGACGTGACCTTGGCGGTGGGTCGGATCGATCTCGACGCCTGGGTCAACGCGGTGTCCACGCAAACGGCCGAAACCGCGCCGTCGCGATCGGGCATCGCGCCGTCGCCGCCGACAAATCCGCTCACCGCGCTCGGCGGCCTCACCGCGAGCGTGAACGTAACGGGCGAGGCGTTGACCTTTCGCGGCGGGTTGGTGCGTCGGTTTCGCCTCGCCGCCAGCGTCGCCGATGAATCGGTCGACCTCGCCGCGCTCAGCGCGATGCTGCCGGGCGGGGCGGACGTCAGCCTAACCGGCCGTGCCGCCACGGTTGACGGACAGCCGCGTTTCGATGGCCGACTTGAGTTGGCGGCGGCGGACTTCCGTGCGGCCGCCGAATGGCTCGGGGTGTCGCTCGACGGGGTCGCGCCGGGTCGGCTCCGTCAGTTCAGTTTGCAGAGTCAGGTGCGGGCGACGCCGGACCTCGGCCAGGCATTCGGCATCGACCTGCGCTTGGACTCCTCGCGGATCACCGGCGGGTTGGCTTATGCCTTTCGCGCCCGGCCCTCCTTCAGTGTCGATCTTGAAATCGATCGTCTCAACCTCGACGCCTATCTCGCGGACGATCCGTCGCCGTCCGCGACCGGCGATCGCGCGCCCAATGCCCCTACCGGAACCGGCGCGTTTGCCGTTCTCGATACCTTCGACACCAACACCAAGATCAAGATCGACTCGCTCACCTTCGGCGGTCGCCGGTTCGGCGGCGTTGCGCTGGACGCGTCACTGCTGGGCGGCGCGTTGACGCTGCGCGAGGCCGCGATCGCCGACGCCGGTGGAGCAGGGTCGCGGTGTCGGGTTCGGCCGGCAATTTCGCGGCCGTCCCGGCCTTTGATACGCGCGTGGCGGTCAAGTCCCGCGATGTCGCCGCGCCGGCGCGCTTCTTTGGGGTCGACCTGCCGGTCGATGCGCGCGCCTTGGGAGCGATCGATCTCGGCGGCAGCGTCATCGGCACGGTCGAGGATCTCGCGGTCGACCTCACCAGCAAGATCGGCGACATGACCATCGCGGCGGATGGTCGGCTCGAACTGCTGGCGGCCGCACCACGGGTCGATATGCGGGTCACCCTCAACAGCCCCAGCTTCGTGCGCGCGGCGCAGCTTGCCGGCTTGACGCTCGCGCCGACCGAGCGCGCGCTGGACGGCGCTCTGACGGTGACGGCGGCGCTTCGCGGCAACCAAGACACCGTCAACCTCGAGGCCGATATCAACGCGGCTGCACTTGCCCTGGCGATCTCCGGCGCCCTCGATGATCCGTTGTCCGCACCGGCCTACAATCTCAGCTTGCAAGTCAACCACCCCGACGTGACGCAACTATTGCGCACCGTCGGTGTCGACTATCGCCCTGCCGCAGTCAATCTC
The DNA here is from genome assembly GCA_038141965.1 of Alphaproteobacteria bacterium. Classification (GTDB taxonomy): domain Bacteria; phylum Pseudomonadota; class Alphaproteobacteria; order SHVP01; family SHVP01; genus CALJDF01. The sequence continues at coordinate 167,649 of JAYQJC010000010.1, read as the reverse complement.
GGCGCTGTGCGTACGTTGGCCGATATCGCCGGCCAACCCGGTCGGATCACGATCTCCCGCATCGAAGGTGCGCTCGGCCCGGTCAATTACGTTGGCGACGCGGCGGCCGACTTCACGGGGCCGCGCCCACGCATCGAGGCCCGGCTCAACACCGGAGAAATTCTCGCCGACCTGTTTCTCCCGTTTCGAACAGCGCCGGCGGCGGTGCCGCGTCCACCGGCACCGGACGATCTTCGGCGCAAGGCGGCGATCGCTGGTCGCAAGACCCGATCGACCTCACCGCGTTGCAAAGCTTCGACGGGCGCCTCGAACTTAATGCCCGCGGACTGATCTACGGCGACTACGTTCTTCAAGAGCCGACCCTCGTCGCCGCGCTCGAAGACGGTACGCTGACGGTCGATCCGCTCAGCGCCAACCTGTTCGAAGGTCGATCCGCAATCCGCGTGACGGCGTTTGCCGATCGCGTCGCGCGGGTCGGCGTCTCGCTCTCGCTCGACGGCGCCAATATCGAACAGGCGCTCCGAACCAGCGCGGGTCTCGACCGCGTCACCGGTCGGTTCGACATGCGCGGCGACTTCACGACCACCGGCCAAAGCCAATTCGATCTCGTCAACAATCTCGACGGCAACCTGTCGTTCGCCGCGCAGGACGGGGTGGTGCGCGGCATCGACCTGCGGTCGCTCAGCCAACGCTTGGGCAACCTGAACGAGGCGCTCGATTTTGCCGATTTGTTGGTGCGCACGTTCGAAGGGGGCGAGACCCGCTATACCGCCTTCCAGGGCACGTTTCGGGTCGAGGACGGGGTGGCCCGCAGCACCGATCTCACCGCAACCCTCGACGCCGCGGCCGGCACCGGCACCGCCGTCGTCGACCTTCCTCGCTGGCGGCTCGACATGCGCACCAGCGCGCGCCTTACCGACCATCCCGAATCGTCCGATGTCGGGCTTGACCTCACCGGCCCGCTCGACAACCCGCAGCGCAACATCCGTACCCAAGCGCTCGAGCAATATTTCACCCAACGTGTTGGCACGACGTTGATCCGCAAATTGCTCAAGGACGACGACCGGCCTACCACCACCCAGCCGGCCCCGGCGGCCGCCCCGTCGCAGGACAGCCGAATCCCGGCTCTCCTGGGACAGGGGACCCCAACCCAAGAGTCCAAGCCCGCCACCGGCGAGGATCTGGTTAAGGGTATTCTTCGTCGGCTGCAGGATCGCTAGCCGGTTCCGCCTTTACCGCCTGCAAGACATAAAGGCGCAGCGCACTTGATAGATTGCCGTTCCGCACCGCATCGATTTCGGCCACCAAGGTATTGAGCGAGATGCCGCGCCGCTTGGCGAGGCGCACCAACTCGTCCCAAAGGCCGGTTCCAGCGACACGCTGGTGCGATGGCCGGAAACGACGACCGATCGTTTGGCGATCATCGCGCCTAGCCCCGTGGGCGCGTCATGGCGGCAGGGTCGACCCAGGCATCGTACTCTTCGGCGGGCACCGCACCCGAACCCAAGGCGGCTTCGCGTAGCGATTCGCCCTCTTCGTGCGCACGCTTTGCGATTTTCGCCGCGGCGTCATATCCGATGTGGGGAACCAGCGCCGTGACCAACATCAGCGAGCCGCGCATCAATGCATCAAGCCGTGCCGCATTCGGTTCGATACCCTGCACGCAACGTTCGCGGAAGCTCGTGGGCGGCGTCGGCCAGCAGCGTGATCGATTGCAGCACGTTGTAGATGATCACAGGTTTGTAGGTGTTGAGCTCCAAATGCCCCCGGCATTGGCGATCGTAACCGCGACATTGTTGCCCATCACCTGGGCGCAAACCTGCGTTAGCGCCTCGGCCTGCGTCGGGTTTACCTTGCCCGGCATGATCGACGAGCCCGGTTCGTTCGCGGGCAAGGTGATTTCTCCGAGGCCCGAACGCGGGCCCGATGCCAACAGCCGAAGGTCGTTGGCGATCTTCATCAAGACCGTTGCGGTGACGTTCATGGCGCCACTTGCCGCAGTCAGGGCATCGTGCGCGGCGATTGCGGCGAACTTGTTGGGGGCGCTGGCGAAGGGCATTTCCGTCCGCTCGGCGATTTCTCGTGCGACCGCCGCGTGGAATCCGGGCCGGGCGTTGAGGCCCGTCCCGACGGCGGTACCTCCTTGGGCCAGCAAAAATATTGCCGGGAGCGTTTGTTTGACGTTGTCCAGGACAGCCGCGACTTGCCCGGCATAGCCGGAAAACTCTGGCCCAACGTCATCGGTGTTGCGTCCTGCAGGTGGGTCCGCCCCAGTTTCAGTACCGCATCCCACGCCGCCGCTTTTTCCGACAGTGCTTTTTCCAGACCGGCCAGCGCGGGAATCAATCGTTCGGTTATCGCGCGCGCCGCCGCAATGTGCATGGCGGTGGGAAACGTATCGTTTGACGATTGCGCCATGTTGACGTGGTTGTTCGGGTGCACTGGGTCTTGCGTGCCCAGCGGTTGGCCCAGCAATTCGTTGGCGCGGTTGGCGATCACCTCGTTGGCGTTCATGTTGGTCTGGGTGCCCGAACCGGTTTGCCAAACGACCAAGGGGAAATGGTCGTCAAGCTACCGCGCGCGACTTCGGTCGCGGCGGCCTGAATCGCCCCGGCGCGCGTCTTGTCGAGATCGCCTTGGGCGAGGTTGACGGTCGCGGCGGCGCGTTTGATCTCACCCAAAGCGTGGATGATCGCGACCGGCATCCGTTCGGTGCCGATGCGAAAATTCTCGAGGCTGCGCTGGGTTTGGGCGCCCCAATACCGGTCGTTGGGCACGTCGATCGCCCCCATTGAATCGTTTTCGGTTCGCGTGCCGACCATCGCTCAGTCCTTGGCAATCCATTCGCTGATGTGGCGTTCCTCGACCGATCCGTCGTCGCCGTAGAAAGTCACCTTGGGCACCTCGAACACCGCCGTCTTTGCGATCGTCGGAAACCGCGCGACTTCGCGCGGCGTGCGCTCGCCGCCTTGCAGAACCACCATGTCTTGCGTGCCGGTGTTTTTCAGATCGTGCACCGTGCCGTCGGTGGGAAAGCCGAGATAGTCGCCGGCCCCGATCTCCACTTCGTCGTCGCCAATCTGTGCGGTGCCGCTGCCCTCCAAAACGAACAGCCATTCTTCTTGCAGGGTGTGGGCGTGCGGCAGGTAGCTCTCTTTGCCGGCGGGAATGCGCGCGATGTTCATATGCATGCGCTCGATCCCGGCATGATCGCTGAGCCGGTGCACGAACACCTCGGACTTCGGGTTCATCGGGTGCTTGATGTGGGCCGCGTCTTCCGGCCGCAAGGCGGCGGTCCGGACGAGGTTCTTGGGGTCGTTGGTCATGGCGTACTCCTTAAGGGATCAGTCTATATCCCTAGCGCAGCCCTCCCGACAGCTTGCTGTCAGGAGACCTCAAAAAACGGGGTCGACCAGCAATCCCGCGGCAAACACGAACAGCACCGCGCTCGTGCTCCACGAGACGGCGCGTTGGACCGTCGGGCGGCCCAGCCACACGCGCGCGCGTCCGCCACCAACATGATGCCCATCTGCCAGACCACGTTGACTACAAATAGCGCGACCCCCAGCGTGACAAGTTGCGGCCACACCCGGCGTGCCGGGTCGACGAAATGGGCATCAGGGCGAGAAAAAGCACGATGACTTTGGGGTTGAACAGGTTGGTCAACAGCGCATCGCGCATCCCTGCAAACGGGCGCACGACGCGCCCGCCCGACATCGCATCGACATTGATCAGCCCCGACCGAAACCCCTGAATCCCGAGCCAGGCAAGATACGCCGCGCCGACCACCGCGATGCTCTTAAAGGCGATCGTGCTCGACGCGATCACCAGTGAGATTCCCAGCGCGGCCAGCGCGGTATGGCTGAATAGCGCCAGCTGGACGCCGATCACGGTCGCCGCGCCGGTGCGCGGGCCCGACGACATCGTGTAGCGGATGATGAGCAACGTATCGGGGCCGACCGACAGCACCAGCGCGAGAATGGTCGCGAGGAACGCGAGCAGGGTAGGGAGGTCGACCGGCATAACAGGGGCTTACGGGGTGGCACGCTTCGGCGCAACCCGGCTGGCGCTAGTCCTTCAGGCGCACCACGGCGATTCCCGACTGGGGTCGCATGCGCAACAATGGCCCCAGGTCGGGGGTCTTGGCGTAATCCGCTATCAAGTCGCGCGCCGCGCGATGCACGCCCAGGTCCACGGTCCATGACTTCGGCTTGCCGTGCCGGTGCCAGGTAATCTCTTCGCCGTCTTCCAGGGCGTCGTCGAAAATCATCGCCAACGTGGGCAGCGGGGGTGGCCCGTGGCATGAAGATGGTGCGCGGCGAAGTCGTCGTCGAACAACAATGTGCGAAAGCCCCGCGCATGCGCCTCGATCACCCGTTGGGCGTGGCTGATGTGGTCGTCGAAATAACACAGCGCATGGCCCTGCGCGTCGAGATCGGCCGTCATCCAATCGTCTTCGTGGTAGGCCGCGTCCGCATCGCGCCACACCACGCTGCGAAAACTGACATCGAAGCAATGCATCGCGGCGCGCGGACTGCCCAACCGCAACAGCCAAGACGAATGCCCCCGGTGCACGCCGCTTTCCACGATCATCTCGGGGGCGATCAACCGGCCCAATGCATAAAGCCAGAACGAATCGGCGAACTTGGTGCCGCCTTCGTTGTCCTGCACCGGTCGTTCGGCGTAGGCGGCGAAGAAATCGTCCACCAAAGCGTCCAGGCCCAGCGCCTCGACGCCCAAAAACGCGCCGGGCCCGGTCAAGAAGGCCGTCGCGGTGTCTTCGACAATGCGTTTGAGGCGTCGGATCTGGCGGTCCGAGGTCATGCGCGAAGCAAACTCGCTCTCGTCGCGCTTCTTGCGCAGATCCAACCCGATGTCGTGATAAAGCCGACGGTTCAACGATACCCGCATGTCCTCGCGCGCTTCGGGCGTCAAGGCGTCAAGATCGGGATCTTCGCGTGTGAACACCCGGCGTTGCCGGACATGCTCGGCCAGTTCCTGCCACGGCGCGAGGTCCCAATGACCCGATGCGGCGCCCGACGTCGAGGGCAGCACGTAGATCGCCGTCTCGCCGATCGTTTCGGGTTGCCGACCGTAGTTCACGTCGCGACCGAAATAGGCCTTGGCCGCCCGCTTGCCGTTGAACGCCAAAAACCGCGGCGCGTGTTCGTCGATGATCGCCCGTAGCCGGTCGGGATCGTCGGCCGTTTTATCCAAATCCCCGTCGCCGCCCGACTGGGTCTTGTTCATATCGGTCAAACCCACCCGATAGGTCAGCAGCAGCGGAAACTCCGCGGGCGCCAACGCCCGGTCTGTCAGGCCGACGGCGTGCAGCGTTTTCCAAAACTTGTTCCCCGGTCCCGCGTAATACGCGGCTTTCTGGGCCGAGACCGCACTTGCCGCGGAGCCGCAAAGATCACGTCCAGTTCGCGCGTTACGACATCCGGCAAGACGCTCATGGCGCGCTATCTTCGGGTGTCCACTCGAAGCGCTGCTCCGACTTTGGCGTCCCCCACGTCGTGTTTTCTTTTTCGTCGACCAAGCGAAAACCGGCACGCTCGTAAAGACTGCGAGCTTTGTCCAAGCCGCGAAACGTACTGAGAAACACGAGCGGAAAGGCTTGCGCGCGACAGTGTTGCATCGCGGTGTCGAGCAACGCCCGGCCGATGCCTTGTCCGCGTGCTTTCTCGCTGAGAATGAACCAGCGCAGTCGCGCCGCGTTTGGGTTGTTGCCGTCGATCACGATGCCGCCGACATACGCGTCGTCGAGCTCGGCGGACCACCACCCGTTGCCGGGCCCCTCCAACGTCTCGAGAAAGGCGGCCATACCCGCGGCGATCTTCGCTTCGAAGAAGGCGCCGGGGAAACCCCACTCGGTCGAGTGATAGGCCACATTCGCCGTGGCCAATCGTCCCAGGTCGCCCGGTTCGTAAGGCCGGATTGTCGCGGCCATGTGTGCGTCCTAGGCCGCTTTCTCGACGGTGCCGACGAAAAAGTCGTTGCCCTTGTCGTCGATCACGATGAAGGCGGGGAAGTCTTCGACCTCGATGCGCCACACCGCTTCCATGCCCAACTCGGGGTACTCCAGCACCTCGACCTTTCTTGATGCAGTCTTGCGCCAAAATCGCCGCCGGCCCCCCGATCGAGCCCAAATAGAACCCGCCGTGCTTGCCGCAGGCTTTGCGCACCATGGGAGAGCGGTTGCCTTTGGCAAGCGAGATCATGCTGCCGCCCGCCGCCATGAATTCGTCCACATACGAATCCATCCGGCCCGCCGTGGTCGGGCCGAACGAGCCCGAGGCGTAGCCTTCCGGCGTCTTCGCCGGCCCGGCGTAATAGACCATATGGTCTTTCATGTATTGCGGCATCCCGTCACCGGCGGCCAAGCGTTCCTTGATCTTGGCGTGCGCAATGTCGCGCGCCACGATCATCGGGCCGTGCAACGACAGGCGTGTGCGGATCGGATATTCGGAAAGCTGTTTCAAGATCTCGGCCATCGGTCGGTTCAGGTCGACGCGCACCACATCGCCGCCCAGTTCGCCCTCTTTGATCTCGGGCATGTATTTGGCCGGGTTGGTTTCGAGTTGTTCCAGGAACACGCCGTCGCGGGTGATCTTGCCGAGCGCTTGCCGGTCGGCGGAGCACGACACCCCGATCCCTATCGGCACGCTGGCGCCGTGCCGCGGCAGTCGGATCACGCGCACGTCGTGGCAAAAGTACTTGCCGCCGAACTGCGCGCCGATGCCCATCGTGCGCGTCAATTCGTGCACCTTGGCCTCTGTCTCCAGGTCGCGGAACGCTTGGCCGTGTTCGTTGCCTTCGGTCGGCAGCGCATCGAGGTAGCGCGTGCTTGCGAGCTTGACGGTCTTCAGGTTGATCTCCGCCGAGGTTCCGCCGACGACGATCGCCAAGTGATAGGGCGGGCACGCCGCCGTGCCGAGCGAGCGAATCTTCTCGTCTAGGAACGTCATCAGCCCGTCGGGGTTCAGCACCGCGCGGGTTTGCTGGTACAGAAAGGTCTTGTTGGCCGACCCACCGCCCTTGCCATGAACAGGAATTTGTAGGCATCGCCGTCGGCGGCATAGAGGTCGATCTGCGCCGGCAGATTGCTGCCCGTGTTGACCTCGTCGTACATGTTCAAGGCCGCCATCTGCGAATAGCGCAAATAGGACTCGGTATAGGTGTTGAACACGCCGCGCGAGATCGCCTCGGCGTCGTTGCCCAGCGTCCAGATTCCCTGGCCCTTGTAGCCCATCACGATCGCAGTGCCGGTATCTTGGCAGCCCGGCAGGATCATGCCCGACGCGATGTTGGCGTTCTTCAGCAATTCATAGGCGACGTAGCGGTCGTTGTCCGACGCCTCGGGGTCGTCCAGAATGTTGGCCAACTGCTGCAGGTGTCCCGGGCGCAACAAATGGGCAATGTCGCGCATCGCTTCTTTGGTCAGGAACGTCAGTGCCTCGGGCGCCACCTTGACGATATCCGTGCCGTCGACCGACATCGGGGTGACGAATTCGTCCGTCACTTGGCGGTAGGGCGTCTCGTCGGGGCCGAGCGGAAACATGTCCTGATAGTGGAACGCGACCATGGGTACTCCTTTGGCGGCACGGGGCCGCGCACGAAAGGCTATTTCTTGCGGAACTGATCCAACGCGACGACCTTTTCGCCGTCTGACGTTTCCGGCGTCTCGGTCATGACGTTCTCGTCGTCGAGATCGTCTTCGTCGTCCGCATTGCTGCCGACCGAAATGACCGCGCCGCCCGGCGTCAGCTGCGCCGGCAAACCGGCGTCGTCCTCGCCGGGGCTCTCGATGCGGCTTCGATCGGGCTGGAACTGCAGACCGAATGGACGCTCGGGTCGGCAAATCCGGTCATCGCATCGAACGGAATGATCAACCGTTCGGGCACCTTGTTGAACGACAGCGTCAGGTCCAGCGTCTCGTCCGATACCTCGAGATCCCAAAACTGGTGCTGCAGCACGATCGTCATCTCTTTGGGGTATTTCTCGCGCAGGTAGTCGGCGACCACCACGCCCGGAAAATGCGTCAAAAACGAAACATAAAGGTGGTGGTTGCCCCGCAAGCCCTCATCCCGCACCTGCTGCAACGCGGTGCGCACGACGCCGCGTAGCGCCGCATCGACCATCTTGGGGTAATTGAACTGATCGCGCATCGTGCCTCGACACTCCAATCGAGGCCGCCATACTACCCGGCCCGCGTCGGAATCAAGGGCCGCGCGGTCAATCCGCTCATAACAATGCCGGGTTGAAGTGGGGGAGCTTCTTTGCCCGGTAGCCCCCGAACCGCGCTTACTTAATGACTAAGCAGCGAGCGCCATTTCGTTATCATTGGCACTTGTAGAAATAGCCTGATGACGGTGGAACCATGCCGGGCAAAAACTCCACCTTTACTACGCGCGTCGATCCTGATTCGCCCCCATCAAAAACACATCTCAACTGGTCGCAGGCCGCATCGGGCCGATGTTTATGGTGGAGGCGCCGGGTACTGCCCCCGGGTCCGCTACGCTTATTCCGTGAAGCGTTTATCGCCATAGCCGGTAAACCGGCATCCCTCTATATAGGCCCTTTGGGGCCCATTTTGAAGGCTAGCCCGCCTGTGCCGCGGTCGCAGGCGTCTTTCACGCGTGGCGCGGGCCTCGACCCGCAGCCCCAAACGCTCGGCCGCGCTCGGTCGACTGCGATCGCGCGGCGCCGTCGTTCAGGCCGTCGGCCGTCAGGGCAGCGCCCGCCGCCAACAGCGCATCGACGGCCCGTTCCGGCAGGGTCCAGCTCGTCGCCATGTCGCGGAACCGCAGACGACACGCCGGATCGTCGATGAAATCGAAGTCCACCGGCACCGTCAGGACGACGAGTTCGGCCGCCGCATCGCAGTTCTGGCCCAGCCGGACCAGTTCCTTGGTGACCGTCTCCAACCGATCGAGCAGCCCATAGGTCGTGCCGTCGATCGCGCTACTGGTCGACCCGAAGATCGAGGCGACGATGCCCGGCGGTGAGGCGGACCGGTCGAGATCGCTTTGCTTGTCGGCGCGGGCATTCACCGCCACGAAAAGCACGGTGCGAATGTCGCGGGCGCAAATCGCTTGGACCAAGTTCTTTCGCGCGCCGTCCTGGCGCGCATCAACGCCTGGCCGTTGCTCGCCGACACGACCAGATAGAGCGCCTCCGAAAGGCCCAAATTGTCGGTGATCCCGCCATCCAACAGTGGATGAACTGGCGGCGTTGATCCGCGGGCAGGGCGCGTTGCCAATCTTTGCGCCGGGGGCGGGCGGCTGTTGTCGATCCGCCCGCGTCATCCAAATAGTCGTCGGGGTAGGCGCGGTTGAGATAGCCCCACTCGCGCGCCGCCCAGGCGCCCTGCGGGTTGGCGTAGGCCGAGGTGCTGAGCGGATTGATGATCCTCAGCGGCGGATGGTCGGGCCATGCGGCGTCTTGCGCGGCGCAGGGCAATAGTTCGTCAGGGTCAACGCGCTTAACGCGCCGGGGAACGCCGCCGAGCCGCCACCGCCTGGGACAATTACATCTTCGCCAGATCGGAACAGGATCAAGTCGAAGCGATCCTGCGTGAACGGAAACGGTGTTTCCGCCGTCACATCGCCCCGCATTGAGGATCAAGTTGGGTCGCGGCGCGGTTTCGTCCGAGCAACGCCTCGAACCGCTACCTCGGCGTCGAACAGCCGTTTGCGAAACGCCGCCACCAGCCAGTCGATCCGCGCATAGGCCGGTGTCGGCAGCCGCGCCAAGTTGGCCGGGTTCAATCCCCGCCTCGAACAAATCGCCGATCACGTTCTGACGCAAGAAGATCTCTTCCAACCGCGCAAGCCCGTCATAACCATGGCGCGCGAAATAGGCGGCCGTCACGCTGCCGCCCGACACCGACGACAAGATATCGATCTCTGCGGTCAGCGGCGTCCCGTCGGCAAACGTCGCGGCATGCAGGCCGCGCAAGGCGCCCGTCGCCAACGTCGCGGCCCGCGTCCCGCCGCCCGACATCGTCATCACCACCAACGTATCGTCGCGCGATCCATGGTTGATGTTGAGGAAGCGGTAACCGGCATCGACGTCCAGCACAACAAGTTCGGCGTTGCGCGTCGGTGCCGCGCACGCCGCCAGATCATCGTCACCAGAACCGCGGCGAAGCGACCCGTCATGTCAGATCGACCGGGTCGTTATCGTCCGGATTGATTTAGATATCCGCGTCGCGATGCAACGTCCCGTCGGTGGCAAAGGCTTCGAATGTGGCCCAGCCGACATCGACCGGCACCGCGGTGCCGCGACCGCCAACGCCCCGCGGTCGATCCCGTTGACCTTCAACAGATGCCCGTCCTGCCCGATGACCGTGACGATCGGCATGGATGGTCCTCGCTGTGCTGGGGTCATTGCACCCAGTCTCGCGCGCGAGTTGTAAAGGTCTTGGAGATTCTACTCCGCCGGGCAGGCGGGGCTGTCAGATCACTTTGTCGGCGCGCAGCTGCGCGATGCGCGCCGCGTCATAGCCCAGGTCGGCCAGGATCGCGTCGTTGTCCGCGCCCAGGGCCGGGCGGCGCGATGGGCGTAGGTTTCGCCGGTTACGGGGATCGGCGTCGCCAGCATGTCGACCGAACGCCCGTCCGGCGTCGGCGGCGGCGATACGGCCGCGGTCGCGCACGAACGGGTTCTCCAGCGCCTGTTCGACATCGTTCGCGCGGCGAGCCGCCGGCACCTTGCCTTGCAGGATCCCAAGCCATTCGGCGGTCGTCTTGCCCGACAGCGCCTCGTCGATCAGCGGCGTCAACGCATCGCGATTGGCAAGCCGTTCTTTGAACGTCAGAAACGCGGATCGGTTTTCCACGCGGCGCGATCGATCAGATCGCACAGGATGCCGAAGAACTTCTCCTTGTTGCACATCAAGTAAATCCAACCGTCGCCGGTCTTATAAAGCTGGCACGGCACCAGCGACGCATGCGCCGAGCGCGGTTCGCGCCCCTGATTGTGCTGCCCGGCGCCGAGATACCACTGCGCCAAATAATTGAGATTGAACAGCGCGGTATCGAACAGGTTCACATCGACATCGCGCCCCACGCCGGTTTCGCGGGCCTGCATCACGCTTGAAACCAAGGCGAACGACATCGACAGGCCCTGCCATCATGTCGATGATCGACAGGCCCATACGCGCGGGCGGCCCGCCGGGCTCGCCGGTCACGGCGAAGTAGCCGCCTCGGCTTGCTTCAAAAAGTCATAGCCGGGCCACGCGGCCGTTCGTTATCCCGCCCATAAGCCGACAGATGGGCGCACACCAACGCGGGCTTCACCTTCTTCAGCGTCTCGTAGGTCAGCCCCAGCTTGACCGGTACGTCGCCGCGCAGATTGTTGCAGACCGCATCCGCGGTCGCGGCCAAGTCGTGCAGCACGGCCTGGCCGTCCGCGCTCTTGAGGTCGAGCGTCACGCTGCGCTTGTTGCGGTTCAGCCCTTGGTGATAAACAAGCTCGCCGCAGTGTCCTCGGCATCCCGCCCGCCATAAAGAACGGCCCGACCCGCGTGACACGTCGCCCCCGTCGGGCGATTCGATCTTGATCACCTCGGCGCCGAGATCGGACAGATACTGCGTCCCGAACGGTCCCGCGCCGTACTGTTCGACGGCGAGGACCCAAAGGCCGGTCAAAGGAAGCATGTAGCCGCGCTCCTCTACTTATCGTTTCATCAAAGTGGCGTGTTTGGTTTTGGCGGGCGATTACTCGGCGGCCACCGCGTCGGCCGCAGGCACCGGAAACGCGGGCCGGACATGATCGCGGAACAGTTCCATCGATCGCCGCACGCCCTCGTTGGGGATGTTGCCGATCTTCATGTTCATGTTGATCCAACCGCACCCCAGTTCCTCGCGCACCCGCGCGATCTGCGTCACCACCTCGTCGGGCGTGCCGCACAGCGTGACCCCGGCGTCGATGGTTTCCTTAAGCGATCGTTCCTTCGCGTTTTGAATCCGGCCGACGAATTCTTTGCGCACCTCGTCGTCGGCAAAATAGCGCGACTTCTGCAGCACCAACTTCTGCGCCGTGCGCGGCCCGCCCAGCAACACCTTGCCGAAATAGGCCGACCCCTTGGCGAGTTCCTCTTGGGCGGCTTGGCTTGTTTCCGCGATGCAGGTGTTCAGCCCGACCAACACATGCTCGGGCGTGGGCTGCCAACCCGCCTCGTGCGCGGCCTCCATGTAGGTGTCGATCAATTCTTGGCGATCTTCAAGTCGGGGATCAGCGCCAGGCCCATGATCGCGCGATGGCGCGCCGCCGTGCGCGCCAATCTTCGTTGCTCGCCGACATGATCATCGGCGGGTGCGGCAGTTGTCGGGGCCGCGGCCAAAATCGAGACGGCCGGGAAGTTGTAATACGTCCCGTTCCAGCCCGAACGGCTCGCGCGCGGTCCAGGCCTTGACGATCAACGCCGCGGCTTCTTCCAGCCGTGCGCGCGATCTCGTCGGGCGGTACGTTATAGGCGACGTATTCGTGCGGAATGCCGCGCAATATCCCTGCCATCAATCGCCCGCCCGACATGACGTCCAGCATGGCGTATTCCTCGGCCACGCGGATCGGGTTCAACAGCGGCACCAGGCTGCCCACCATCGCCAGCTGGATCTTCTTGGTGCGTTGGATCAGCGCCGAACCGATCAGGTTGGGGTTCGACATCAACCCGAACGGCGAAAAGTGATGCTCGTTACAGCCCACCGCATCGAAACCGCAATCTTCGGCATAGGCCATCGTATCGATATAGGTCTGGTAGACCTCGGTGCCTTTGACCGGGTCGAAGTCGCGATTGCTCACCGGCCATTCCGGGCCTTCCTTGGGAAAGCTGTCCCACGGCATCAGGTGGAAAAACAAGAACTTCATCGCTGTGCTCCGCGCAATGGAAAGGCCGTCTCGCGTGAGTCTAGCCGACCGGCCGGGTAGGGCTATGTCACGGCGCGCGCGGCCCAAGGTGCGGACAGGCCGCCCATACCCGTTGCGCCCCCTAGGGCCGCCCGCCACCATGCGCTCGTCATCTATCCGGAGGCTTTCCCATGGACGCCCAAGTCAAAACCCGCGTGATCGACGCCGATGCCCACGTCGTCGAGACCGACGCGACCTGGGACTATCTTTCCCCCGCGGAAGCCAAATATCGCCCAGTTCTCAGCCCGCCGCCTGGTGAGAATCCGGCCGAAGGCGGCTGGATGGTCGACGGCGTCCTGGGCCCGGCGTTCATCCGTCGTTTCACCGACGAGCAAATCAAAAGATGTCCGAGACCGCGGGCCGCAACATGAACACCCGCAAAGAACTGCGCGAGATGACCGACATCCCCGGCCGCCTCGCGCACATGGACGAACTCGGCATCGACGTCCAAGTCCTGTTCCCCACGATGTGGCTCACCAGCCTGACCGAAGACGCCAAGGCTGAGGCCGCGCTCGCGCGGTCCTACAACAACTGGCTCATCGACATCTGGAAACAAGCGCCCGAGCGGCTGCGCTGGGTCGTCATCCCGCCCACGTTGGCGATGGACGAATCCATCGAAGAAATCCGCCGCGCCAAAAAGAACGGCGCCGTGGGCGTCTTCATGCGCGCCTTCGAAGGCGACCGGCTGCTCTCCGATCCGTACTTCCATCCGATGTACGAAGAGGCCGAACGCCTCGATATGCCGATGACCGTGCACATCGCCAACGGCAGCCAAAAGAACACGCTTTTTCACATGGAAGCCCCGGGCCCGGTCTCGGTCAAAGGCTTCACCATCACCCGCGTGCCCGCCGTCGTCGGCTGCATGGCGTTGTTGATGAGCGACGTGCACAAGAACTTTCCCAAGCTACGCTGGGGCTTCATCGAATCCGCAGCCCAGTGGGTGCCGTGGGTGTACAACGAATACGCCCGCCGCGTGCACGCCGCCGGCGACAAAATGCCCGCCGACATCTTCGGCGATCGCAACATCCATCTGACCTGTCAAAGCGACGACGATCTCGCCTACGTCTTGAAGTATGCCGGCCCCAAGTCGCTCCTCATCGGCACCGACTACGGCCACACCGACCCCTCGGCCCAAATCGACGTCATTGACCTCCTCAACGCCCGCACCGACATCGACGCGGCCACCAAACAACACATCCTCTACGACAACCCCAAACGCCTTTACGGCTTGTAGATCACGCCGACCTCAAACATCGGCATCCTGAGGAGCGGTCCGTAGGACCGCGTCCCGAAAGGGCCTGCGAACGAACCGTCGCGGTCACCGCAGGGCATTCGCTATGCGGATGCCATGCGCGCCGCACCAACCGCCCCACCACCTCCTCCCCCTGCGCCCCAGGGGGAGGGCAGGGAGGGGATCGCCGCCACCAACGCGCGGCGCCACCAACTCCCTCCTTTATCCTCGCCCTCCAAGTAGGGAGGCGGCGTCCCGCAACGAACGGCCCCGGTGAGGCCACGCCCGCAAGCCCTCTTCGCTGCGTTAAACTAACCGCGGCGGCATTCAGGAGTCGCCCCCACCCCAAGATGTAGTATTTCTTCCCAGGTCCACCCCACATCATATAGCGTTCCGACACAGCCCATGCCCCACGTTTCGCCCGACCAACAACAGGAAATCGACGCCCAGCGGGCGGACTCCTTCCCCACCCGCCGCGCCACGGTGCCGGCCTTGGAAGAAGTGCTCTACCAGGCCACGCCGCTCCTCGATCACGGCTTCATCCGGGTGGTCGATTACATGGGCGACGACAACGCGGTGGTGCAGGCCGCGCGAGTGTCTTACGGCAAGGGCACCAAAAAGGTCTCGGAAGATCGTGGGCTCATTAACTACCTGATGCGCCATCGCCACACGACGCCGTTCGAAATGGCCGAGATCAAGTACCACGTCAAACTGCCGATCTTCGTCGCGCGTCAGTGGATTCGGCACCGCACCGCCAACGTCAACGAATACTCCGCGCGCTATTCGATCCTCGACAACGAGTTCTACATCCCGGCCCCCGATCAACTTGCCGCGCAAAGCGCGCAGAACCGCCAAGGCCGCGATGCGGTGCTCACCGGCGACGAAGCGACCGAAGTCTTCAAGCTGCTGCGCGAGGATTCGGAAAACAACTACGCGCACTACGAATACATGCTCAACGAAGGCCCCGACGGCGAGCCCAAAGATCCCGGTCGCAAGGGCTTAGCGCGTGAGCTGGCGCGAATGAAACTGTCGCTCAATTTCTATACGCAGTGGTATTGGAAAACGAACCTGCACAACCTGCTGCACTTCTTGTCGTTGCGCGCCGACCCGCACGCCCAATACGAAATCCGCGTCTACGCCGATGCCATGCTGGAGACGCTCAAACGCTGGGTCCCGCTCACCCACGACGCCTTCATGGACTACCGCATGGGCGGCGTGCACCTCTCGGCCAAGGGCGCCGCCGCAGTGAAGAAAATGCTCGCCGGCGAAAAAGTCGATCGCAAAGACACCGGCCTCTCGGCCCGCGAATGGCGCGAACTCAAAGCGTCCCTCGATCTGCCCGACGACGACTAAACGCCTGCTGCCCGCATTCTGAGGAGCCACCCGCCTGGGGCGCGTCTCGAAGGACCCGCGAAACGAGACAAGCAGTCACAACCCGGTGACCCCTGAATAAAACCGCCGCGCCCGTGTTAATGCCGCACAACCAATTCACGGGAGGCCACCATGATCTTGCGCACCATCGCCATCGCCCTCGCGGCGCTCTTTCTCACCACCGCCGCCTACGCCCAGCAGGGCACGCGCGAAATCACCAAGATCGCAGGCGATCTCTACCGCTTCAAAACAGCTTCCACGTCGGCGTCTTTCTCGTCACGCCCGACGGCGTCATCGCCACCGATCCGATCAACGCGCCCGCGGCGACCTGCTGAAGGATGAAATCGCCAAGCGCTTCAACATGCCCGTCAAGTACGTGGTCTACAGCCATCACCATCAGGATCACGCCTCGGGCGGCGAGGTTTATGGCGACGACGTCACCTTCGTTGGTCACGCCAATCTGCCCAGAATCTTACCGGCGCGCACGCTGGCGTCCGCGCACCCGACATCACCTTCCAAGACCGCATGACCCTCACGCTGGGCGGCAAGTCGGTCGAGCTTATTTACGCCGGCCCCAATCATTCCGACGACATGATCGTCATGCACTTCCCCGATGAACGCGCGGTGTTCACGGTCGACTTCATCTCGGTCAAACGTCTGCCGTTCCGCAATCTCGCCGGCGCCGCGATCCCGGGTTGGATCGACTCGATCAAGACCGTCGAAGCGATGTACTTCGACATCCTCATCCCCGGTCACGGCCCGGTTGGCACCAAGGCCGATGCCGCCGATCACCGGCAATACTTCGAAGACCTCGTTGCCGCGGTGCAATTGGGTATGGACGCCGGTAAATCGCTCGATACCCTCAAACAAGAGATCAGCTTGCCGAAGTATGCGTCGTGGGGCGCTTACGATTGGCTTCCGCTCAACGTCGAAGGCATCTACAACGCGTTGAACAGATAACGCGGCGTTCGCTCCAACAGATGCGTTGCGTCGTAGGAAAACCAGGAGGATCGATGCAACGAAAAATGATCGGCTTGCGGGCTGCCGCCGCGTTCGCTGTCGCAATGGCGCTCGGTTTCGGCGCGCTCGAGGTCAACGACGCAAGGGCGCATGACGAAAAGGATCCGCGCCACATGGCGATGGAGTCGCTGTCCAAGAACATGGAAGAGCTAAGTCGTTCGCTACGCCAAAACCCACCGGGCGACGCCGATCATGCTCGTGCTGCGGAACTCTTCGACGTTGCCAACCGCATGCCTGCGTTGTTCGAAACGCCGAATCCCGGCGAAAACCAGAACCGCGCCAAACCCGAAATCTGGAGCGATTGGGCGGGGTTCAGCGCCAAGATCGACGAATCCCGCGACGCCACCACAACCCTCGCGGCCGCGCTCAAGGCCGACGACCCCACCGCATGGTCCAGCGCCCTCCAAACGGTCGGCCGCTCTTGTGCCGACTGCCACCGCCCCTACCGTACCCCCGCCGCTAATAACGACGCATCCCGCAGGACCGCCCAAGCCACTCCCACCCCGTCATTCTGAGGCGCGAGGACCCAGAGCGTATTTCCGAGAGCTCAAAAAGCGCGACCAAGGCGTCGATCCCACCGGCTTGGAAGACGAAGGCGACCTATTGGCCGAATTCTATCTCTCCCGCCCCAAGGCCGAGGCCGTTGCCGTTCCCATCGGACAGTTGTTCGCGGCCTGAGCGACCGCTCATCGGTGGCGCGACCTTCTCGGTCTCAGAATAGCGGCGGAAAAAGCAGGAAAAAGAACGAGATTGTCGCCACCGAAATCACTGTGGTGACCAGCGTGACCGACGAGGTGCGCAGCACGTAGAGCCCGTAAGTCTGGGCCAAGACGAAGCCGCCGGTACCCGTGGGCAACGCGGCGATCAGCACCGCGACTGTGGCCCATAGCGGATCGGTGGGGAAGACGAGAAACACCATCGCGGCGGTGACCAGCGGGTGAACGACGAGCTTGGTCACCGTCATCGCGCCGACCTCGGCCTTGCCGTGGCTGAGCTGCTTGCCGACCATGAATAAGCCGATCGAGAACAGCGCGCAACGGGCCCGCCGCGGCCCCCAGAAGACCGGTGAAACGCTCCAACGGCACCGGCAACGTCCACCCCATCGCCGCCCAAGCGATCCCGGCAAGGGGGGCCACAAGCAGCGGATTGCGGACTAAAGCGCGGACCAAGTGCCGCATCACACTGACCGGTCCGGCCTTATCGGCTCGGCCCCACTCGATCAGCACAACCGCGAGCGGAAACATCACCGCGGAATTCAGAACCACGATGATGATGGTCGGCACTGCGGCCGCCGGGCCGAAGGCGGCAAGAGCCAGCGGGATTCCCATGTACCCCGAATTGCCGTAGACGCCGTTCATGCCGTGCAGCGTCGCTTCGGGTTGGCCGCAGCCGAAGACCACGCGTGCGACCACAATGGCCACGGCCCAGATGATCACAACCCCGCCGAGAAAGCCCGCGATGAAGGGGCCATTGAGCACGACGGCGATGTCCACAGTGGCCATCGCGCGGAACAGAAAGGCGGGCAACGCCACCCAATAGACAAAATCGTTGAGCGCCTCGCTGCTGGCGGGCCCCAGCAGGCCGCGACGGCCAAACAAATAGCCAGCGGCGATGATCGCGAAGACGGGGAAGACGACGGTAAGGATCGCTTGCATGGCCGCATCGAAAGGGTTGTCGCGGCCGCCACCGTGGCGTCCGAGGTGTATCCCGCTATTGGCAGATTCCGCCGAGCGGTGCAATCGCAAGGCGCCGCTTGTGCGCCGCCAACAACCCCATGATCGCCGCGCGGCACTCCCGTGCGGATGTCGTGGGGACCGCACGGCGTAACCCACCATCCCCCCTCCCGCGCGGGGGAGGAGACGCAATGCCGTTTCCAACCTCCGCCGGCGAGGCGTCAACTAAACGCTCATCCTGAGGGGCCGCCGCAGGCGGCGGCCCGAAACGACGACGCGCCCACGAAAATAAGTGTCACTCCGCCCGGCCCGGCCCCCTACCTTTAGTCCAACAAAGGAGGCCGCCATGACCATCGAGCATCCCGATATCCCCGCCGCCCGCACCGCCGGCTATCTCTTCAAAGGCCAAGCGTTCCACCTCGTCGCCATCCTTGGGTTGTTCGCTGTGGCCTATGCGTTCGCCGCACCGGTTTTCACCGGCGGCACCTGGCTCGGCCTGACGGTCGAAGCATGGTTCTGGCTCAACGCCGCCCTCGTCGTGGTGCATCAGGTCGTCGTGTGGCTGGTGTTCCGCGGGCAACTCGGCTGGCAGGTCATGACCAAGATTTTCGGGCGCGCCGACATGGCGGTGTGGGGTCTCATCTTCATGCCGATGCTCTTGCTCCGCCCGGTCGCCGTCCTCGGCGTTGCCCTGGCCGATACCAGCACGCTCGCGCTGCCCGCATGGACCACGCTCGTCCTGGGTCTTGCGCTGTGCGTGCCCGCTGTCTTCGCGATGTACTCGGTCGCGCGCTACTTCGACATTCCGCGCGCCTTGGGCGGCGATCATTTCCGGGAACACTATCGCCGCATGCCGCTCGTCACCGGCGGGGCCTTCCGCTACACCGGCAACGCGATGTACGGCCACATCTTCCTCGGGCTGTGGGCCATCGCATTGCTGGCCGGCTCGCAAGCAGCACTCGCCGCCGCGTTCTTCCAGCACACCTACATCTGGGTGCACTACGTCGCAACCGAAAAACCCGACATGGAGTTGCTGTACGGCGACGGCTAGCACCGCGCGGTGGGGACACCGATTGTGACCCCCGCACCACCTCGTTTCGGGGTATAATGCACCTCGTTGTTAGGCCCGCAGGCGGGGACACCCCGCCGATTTGGGTTAAGTCGTTCAAGCGCCACGCCGATTTGGCTTCGTTCGTCGCCCGATCTTCGCGGGAGCATTGAAAACAAAGGATTTTTTGGCTTCGTTTGGTAATTTTCGCACCCTCGTCGTTGCGGCGGGCGGCGTGCCACGCCACGCTGACATTTCATTTCCCCGGAGGCTGACATGCCCAATCCCCATCTCAAGCGCGTGCCTTACGAAAAGCTCAATCCCTACATGCAGGCCGGCGCACGATCAGAACGTCGAGATCCACGGCGAGGCCGACCGCGTGGAGATCTACGGCAACGCGCCGCACGTGTTCGAGTTCTACCGCAAGGATTTCTACGAGCGCTTGTTCTACGCAGGCCAAGTCGACGTGCCGACCAAGGAACTTCTCCGCTTGCGTCTTGCCGGCGTGCATGGCTGTGCGCATTGCAATCGCGGCGATCGTCTGGCGGCGGCTAAAGCGGGCATCGCGCAAGACAAGATCGACAACATCATGAAACCCGATGCGCCGTGCTTCGACGAAAAGGAACGCGCCATCATCGAGCTTGCCGATCAGATTTCGCTGCCCAACATGCACGGCGAACTCACCAAAGACCTCTACGATCGGTTGTCGAAATACTATTCCGACGGCGATATCTACGAACTCGGCGTCGTCGGCGCGGTCCTCACCGGCATGGCGAAAATGCTGTTCGTCTACGACCTCGTCGAGCGCGAACCCAACTGCCCGATCGTCCCGCTCAGCGACGCCGCCGAATAAGATTTCTGCATGACGATCAAACGCCGCTTCGCCCGCATCGATCTCGGGCAGGTCCACTACTACACCGCCGGCGAAGCGCTGGCCGGCAACGGCAAGCGCCCCGCTGTGTTGATGCACGCCTCGCCCTTTGCGGCCCGCACGCTCAACTCGCTCACCGACGCCTTGGGGCAGGGGCGTTGGACCTTGGCGCCCGACAACTTGGGCCAAGGCGATTCCTGCGCGCCCGATGCCGACGATCCCGACATCAGCTACTTCGGCGATGCCATGGTGCGCCTGTTGGACGCGCTCGACATCGACAAGGCCGATCTCTACGGCACCCACACCGGCGCGCACACCGCGATGGATGTGGCGATCCGACACCCCGACCGGGTCGGCAAACTCATCCTCGACGGTATCGGCTTGCCGCCGCGTAGCTTGAAAGACGATTACATCGCCCATCTGCGCGAAACCCCGCCCTACGACTATACGGGCTCGCAATACCTCTGGGCGTTCAACGTCATCAAAGACATGTTTATTTGGTTTCCCTATTACCGGCGCGACGCCGAACACCGGCGCGACCGCGACGTGCCCGATGCCGACGATCTGCACGACCGCACGCTCGATTTGCTGAAAAACATGTTCAGCTATCACAAGGCCTACATCGCGGCGTTCGACAACAACGAAGGCGGCAAACGCTTCCCCGACATTCCGGTGCCCACCTTGCTCACCGCCGCCGGCGGCGACATCTCCGGCGGGGCGATGGCCGAGGTCGCCAAGATGATCCCCAACTGCACGCAAAAGAACTATCCCGTCGGGGTGCAACCCGGCGATGGCGGTCCGGTGGCGGCCATGTTCGTTGAATGGTTGGACGCGGCATGACCGAACCCGAACGCGGCTTTATCGATATCGACGAAGGCCAGGTGCACTACCGCATGGCGGGGCAGGGCGGGACGCCGCTCGTCATGTTCCACGGCTCACCCGGTTCCTCGAAAATGCTCAACCGGTTGATCCTGGCCTTGGGCAAAACCCGTCTGGTCATCGCGCTCGACACCATGGGGCAGGGCGACTCCTCGCCGCCCGCGCGCGACGATGTCGACATGGCCTATTTCGCCGAAGCCGCGCAGTCGGGCGCTCGATGCCCATGGTGGGTTCGACACCGTCGACCTCTTCGGCACCCATACCCGTGCGCGCATCGCCACCGAGTTTGCGATTCATTACCCCGACCGTACCAACAAAGTGATCCTCGACGGCATGAGCGCCGCCGTGACGTCGCAAGGCCGCGATTACGCCAAGACGCTGGATAAGCGCCACTTGGTCGATCAGATGGGCACGCAATTTTTCAATACCTGGACCAGCTTGCGCGACGGCTATTTGTTCTGGCCCGCCACCGCCAAGGATGCCGAACATCGTCGGCCCACCGGCCTGCCGCCACTCGACCGCCTACACAGCCATGTCGTGGAAATTCTCAAAGGCTTTCGCACCAGCCATCACGCCTATATCGCCGCCGTGATGTATCCCTCGCCGGATCGCTTGCCGCTCATCGCCGCGCCGACCTTGGCGTGTTGCGCGCGTAACGATGTGCCCTATCCCAACCTCGATGCGGTGGCCAAGCTCGTGCCCAACTGCACCAAGATGGACCACCCGCACGACAACCCCGAAACCTTGGCGACCGACGACGAAACCGTCGCGCTCGCCAAGATGCTGACCGATTGGCTCGACGCTTAGAAGGTTAGTAGATCGAAATCCCGGCGATGTAGGGATGCAACCAGCCGAGGATCGCGTACAGCGCGACGCCGATCACGACCGGCACGAGGTCGCGCGCCACCGGCACCGGGTCGGGTTTCACCCACGCCCCGTCGCGCCGATTGATAGTGACCATCGAGACCAGCGCCCAAACGGCCATCCGCAAACAAGATGACCGAACGCGAATCGCCGTTGGCCAACAAATGTCCAACCGCCCACAGCACCACCGCCGTCAGTTGCGGATGCCGAATGTAGCGCTTGATATTGGTCGGCAGCCGTGCCGATACGAACAGGATAAATCCCACCAGCATCGTCGCCATGTTGACGATCCGACCCCATTCGGGTTCGGCGTACACGAAGCTCGGGTCCGCCGCGCGCCACCCGAAAATGATCAGCAGCAACGAGCCGACAATCGTCAATGCGAACAAGCCCTTATAGGGCCCCGCGCCGACGGTCGACATCAGGCGCCCGCGCAGACCCGGCGCCACGCTCGGCATCAAATGCGCCACGCACCACCCCGCCAACCCCAAAACGAACATCGTCATCGCGTGTACTCCTGCTGTCGTATCAGATCGCTATCCTGCCCCGCCGCGCCGGTCACGCCAATGATCTTCATGCCGAACGGCGCCGGTGGGACACCCCTAGAGATGGGTGTCGGCAAAGTCCGGCCAATCGGGATGCGCTTGCACAAAACGTTCGAACCACGGCAGAAACGGCGCGTCCGATGCCGCGCGATAGAACTGCACCGTATGACCATAGCGACCCGGCACTTCCCACAGGCCGTGGTCGTAGAGATGGCCGCGACCCCATTTCGAGCGCACGCGCGCCGGGTCCAACACCCGTGCCGCATGGATCGGCTTGTCTACCGCGCCATAAAGCGCCACGTCGTCGGCGTTCGAGATCCCGGCGGCCCACCGGGATCAAGGCGCCGTCGCGCGACAGCGCGCCCGCAAACGCGGTGCTGGCAAAGAACCGACTTTCACCGGCGCGATGCTCGGCCGCCGCAATGCGCACATACCCAGGTTGATCCCACAGCCCGAAAGCGAAGGCGAAGCAGTTGAAGCCCGGTGTGTGGTCGACCGGTTGTGCCACGATGGTGTGCGGATAGCGTCCTTGAAGTGCGGCGATCCTTGGCACGTGGTCCTTTAACAGCACCCGGTCGTTGGTGATCCCATCCAGGGCACTGCGAAGGTCGGCCTTGGCCGCGCTCACTCGATGTCGCGGCCGGTCGCGCTCAGTCGACGACGATGGGCGGTGCCGTCACCGCATCTTCGGCCAGAGCGCGCTCGATCTTCTCCCCCAGGCGTCCGGCAATCGCTTGATAGGCCTTAGCGTGTTCGCCGTCGGGGGCGGCCATCACGATCGGCGTGCCGGAATCGGCATGTTCGCGAATCGACAAATGAAGCGGGATTTCTCCCAGGAAATCGGTGTCCATTTCGCCGGCCGTTTCTTGCGCCCCGCCATGGCCGAAAATCTCGGCGCGATGGCCGCAACTCGGACACAGGAAATAGCTCATGTTCTCGATCACCCCGAACACCGGCACGTCGACCTTGCGGAACATGTTGAGGCCCTTGCGCACATCCAACAGCGCCACGTCTTGCGGGGTCGAAACGACGACTGCGCCGGTGATCGGCACATGCTGGGCCATCGTCAGTTGCGCATCGCCGGTGCCCGGCGGCAGATCGACCACCAGGATATCGAGCTCGCCCCAAACCACTTCATGCAGCAATTGCTGGATCGCGCTCATCACCATCGGCCCGCGCCAAATCATCGGCGTGTCTTCGGGCACCAAAAAGCCGATCGACATGCACTTCACGCCGAACGCTTCTTTCGGCAATACCTTCTGGCCGTCCGGACGTCGCATCTGGGCGGCCCGACAAGCCCATCATCTTCGGCACGCTCGGTCCGTAAATATCGGCGTCCATCAGCCCGACCCGCAGGCCCGACTGGGCAAACGACATCGCGAGGTTCACCGCGGTGGTCGATTTGCCGACCCCGCCCTTGCCCGAGGCCACGGCCAAGATCGCCCGCACTCCGGGGATCGTTTTCTTTTGCTGCTCGCCGGCGTCCGAACCGCCTTGCATGCCCTCTTTGCCGCCTTCCATGCCGCCCTTGGCGCCGCTTTTCTGCGGTGCCGGGGCTTCTTGATGGGCGGTGAGGACGGCGGTCACGGAAAGCACGCCAGGCATGTCGAAGACGGCGTCCTCGCACTGTTTGCGCAGGGGTTCGAAGTGGGCCGCGCGCTCGGGATCGACCTCCACGGTAAAGGCGACATGCCCATTACGGACCTGGAGCCCCTGGATCAGTCCGCGGCTAACGACATCTTGAGCGTCGTCCGGCCCGCGAATGCCCCGCAAAACTTCGATAATCGCCTGTTCGTTGACGTCCGACATCCTTGAACCCACCGTGGAAACACTCATATGAGGCGGGCGTCACGCGCGTGTGACGCCGCTAAGCCGTGCTTGGTTTGCAGCCAAGCCCATTGGTGTCATATAACCCGTTGGACGGTAAAGACAAATGCGCGAACCGTTTATCCGGAATTAAACGAAGGAATTTCGATGCCTTGGAATAATGAGGGGGGCGGCTGGCAGGGTGGCGGACGCGGCCCATGGGGCCAAAGCGGCGGCGGCCCCTCGGGACGTCAGCCTCAATCGCCGGACCTCGAAGACCTTCTGCGTCGCGGCCAAGATCGCTTCCGACGCTTCATGCCGGGCGGCCCACGAAGCCCCCGCGCGATTATTATTGCGGTGTTGGCGATCCTCGTCATCTGGCTGCTGACCGGTTTCTACCGCGTCGCGCCGGACGAACAGGGGGTCGTGTTGCGCTTTGGCGAGTGGGTGAACACCACCGCGCCGGGGCTGCATTATCACCTTCCGAGCCCGATAGAGTCGGTCGAAACGCCCAAGGTCACGCGCGTTCAGCGTGTCGAAGTCGGGTTCCGTACCGGCGAGGGTCGGCGCAGTACGCTGGGTGATCTGCCCGAAGAAAGCCTGATGCTGACCGGCGACGAGAATATCGTCGACATCGATCTCACGGTGTTCTGGGTCATCAACGACGCGGGCCGTTTCCTCTTCAACATCGAAGACCCCGCCGGCACCGTGAAAAACGCGGCCGAAAGTGCGGTGCGTGAAACCATCGGCCAGTCCGAGTTCCAGTTTGCGGTGGCCGAAGGCCGCGCCTCGATCGAGCAACAAACGCGCGATCAAATTCAGCGCATCCTCGATTCGTACGAAGCCGGGATCAGCGTCAACGAGGTCAAGCTTCAAAAGGTCGATCCGCCGGGTGCGGTGATCGACGCGTTCCGTGACGTGCAACGCGCTCGAGCCGACTTGGAAACCCAGCGCAACGAAGCCGAAACCTACGCCAACGACATCTTGCCGCGTGCCCGCGGTGAAGCCGTCCGGCTGACCCAGGAGGCCGAAGCCTATCGCGAAGAAGTCGTCCAGACGGCCGAGGGTGATGCGCAGCGCTTTTTGTCGATTTACGGCGAATACAAAAACGCCAAGGAAATCACCGCTCGGCGTATGTATCTCGAAACGATGGAACTCGTGCTCAGCCGCATGACTAAGGTCATTATCGACTCCGAAGGCGGGCAGGGAAGCGGCGTCGTGCCCTATCTGCCCCTCAACGAGCTGACGCGGCCTTCTAGCAACACGGGAGGCTCCCAATGAGACGTAGTACCCTCATCGTCCTCGCCATTGCGCTTCTCATCATCGTAATTGGTGCGGCATCGTCGCTCTTCACGGTCCACCAAGCCCAGCAGGCTATTGTGCTGCAGTTCGGTGATCCGAAGCGGGTGATCAGCGATCCCGGCTCTGAACGTCAAGATTCCCGTTCGTGCAGAACATCGAGAGGTTCGACAAGCGGATTCTCAACTACGACGGCCCGGCCGAAGAAATCATTGCTGCCGACCAAAAGCGTTTGGTTGTCGACACCTTCACCCGGTATCGCATCGTCGATCCGTTGAAGTTCTTTATCTCGGTGCAGACCCAAGCCGTTGCGGAAACGCGTCTCGGCCCGATCGTCAACTCGAGCTTGCGTCGTGTCTTGGGTGAGGTGCCGCTGTCGTCGGTTCTCACCGACGAACGGCCCGCCTTGATGGCTGAGATCACGCGGCTGGTCGGTCAGCAGACCGAAAACCTCGGAATCGAAGTGGTCGACGTGCGGATCAAGCGCGCCGATTTGCCGTCGGAAAATAGCCAAGCGATTTTCCGCCGCATGCAACGCGAACGTGAGCGTGAAGCCGCTGAGTTCCGCGCCCAGGGCGCCGAGCAAGCCCAGCGGATTCGCGCCATCGCCTATCGCGAGCGGGTTGTTATTTTGGCCCAGGCCCAGCGCGATGCGCAGATCTTGCGTGGTGAGGGCGATGCCCAGCGGAACAAAATCTTCGCCGACGCGTTCGGCCAGGACCCGGAGTTCTTCTCGTTCTATCGCTCCATGCTCGCCTACGAGAACACCTTGGCGAGCGAAGACACGTCGATGGTTCTGTCACCGCAAAGCGAGTTCTTCCGCTACTTCCAGGATTTCGAACGCTCTTTGTTCCCGGACGGCGCGCCCCAATAGCCTCGGGGTTGCCCAACAAACTCCGCACGGGCGATAAAAAAGCGGTGATATTCCGAGCGGAGGGCGGACCATGGATGACCTCATTGTTGGGATCGGCATTGCGCTGGTCCTCGAGGGCGCGCTCTATACGCTGATGCCGGACGGCATGAAACGGCTGATGGCGGCGGCAATCCAGCAGAGCAGCGGCGCTTTGCGGACCGTCGGTTTGGTGTTGGCAATCGTCGGCCTCGGGGTCGTCGCCTTGGTCCGCACCTAAAACCCCAAAATGGCTCTCTTGTCGGCGCTGCGAGGCGTCATATATTGGGTGCCATAGAAGCGCCGGATTTTGGGCGCACCGTCCGTGTTTTTAGGGTGCGAGACCTGACCGGCGTCGGTAGGTCCAACCGTTATTGGGAGTTACATATGTCGAAACCTGATCGGATCGGATCCTCGGTCGCGACGGCGCCTTTCGCGCGCGCGCAGGACCGGATGAAACCGTGGCTTTGGATGCTGGGGATTGCCACTGCGATCGTTGCGCTGATCCTGGCCACCAACGCGCAAGCTGCCGATCGACCAGAGAGTTTTGCCGACCTTGCGGCGAAGCTAAAACCGGCTGTCGTGAACGCTTCCACCTCGCAGTCGGTTCGCCCGAGTACATCGTCGCGCGGTCCGGGCGGACAACGACCGCAAGCCCCGCCGGGCTCGCCGTTTGAGGATTTCTTCAAAGACTTTTTCGACCGGCAGGAACGCCAGGGGGCCAGGCGCCGCGCCGTCGGGCGCAGTCGCTCGGGTCGGGCTTCATCATCGACAAGTCCGGGATCGTCGTGACCAACTATCACGTCATCGCCGAAGCCGACGAGATCACCGTCATCATGGATGACAACACGTCCTATCCGGCGGAAATCGTTGGGCGCGATCAAAAGACCGACCTAGCCGTGTTGCGCGTCAAGGCCGAGAAAGATTTGCCCGCCGTTCCTTGGGGTGACTCCGAAGCCTCGCGCGTCGGCGACTGGGTCTTGGCGATCGGCAACCCCTTCGGGTTGGGTGGATCGGTCACGGCTGGGATCATTTCCGCGCGGGGCCGCAACATCAACGCGGGGCCTTACGACAACTTCATTCAGACCGACGCCTCGATCAACCGCGGCAACTCGGGCGGGCCGATGTTCAACCTTGACGGTGAAGTCGTCGGCATCAACACGGCGATCTTTTCGCCCTCCGGGGGCTCGGTCGGCATCGGCTTTGCCATTCCTGCCAATCTCGCCAAGCGCGTCGTCTCGCAACTGATCGACTTCGGTCGAACCAAGCGCGGTTGGCTGGGCGTTCAAATCCAAACCGTGAACGACGAGATTGCCGAAAGCCTGGGGCTCGACAAACCGCGTGGCGCGCTCGTGTCCAAGGTCAACGAAGAGGGCCCCGCCGATAGCGGCGGCATCGAGGCCGGCGATGTAATTTTGGAGTTTGCTGGGCGTGATGTCGCCGAAATGCGCGCCCTGCCGCGAATCGTCGCCGACACGGAAATCGGTGAAACGGTCAACGTCGTGGTGTGGCGCAAGGGCAAAGAGAAGAAGCTGCGGGTCACCGTCGGCGAATTGGAGGAGGTCCAAGAGGCGGCCTTCACCCCTGGCGGACCGACTCCGGGGCGCAGCGAAGTCCTTGGGATGACGCTTTCGCCTCTAACCCCCGACACGCGGTCCGAGTTCCAACTCGGCGACGAATCCAAGGGCGTTGTCGTGACCGGCGTCGGCGGTGACAGCACGGCGGCCGAGCGCGGCATTCGTCCGGGTGATCTGATCGTCGAGGTCAACCAAGAGCCGGTGACCTCGCCGCAAGAGGTCGCGGAAAAGATCCAAGAAGTTCAGGGATCGGGCCGCAAATCGGTTCTGCTTCTCGTGGAGCGCGCCGGCGATCTACGTTTTGTCGCGGTGCGGCTCGACCAGGGCTAGTCCCGCTCTATTCACGTGACGGGCGAGGCGCTGCGGCGCCTCGCTACGTTTCAGGCGGGAGTCACGAATTCGTCGTCGCGATAGCCCTGCAGATAGAGCAGCGCGGTTAGGTCGTTGTGGCGGATTTCAACATCGGCTTGGGCGGCGACCGCCGGCTTGGCGTGAAACGCCACTCCCAGTCCGGCGGCCTCGATCATCGCCAGGTCGTTGGCCCCATCGCCCACAGCTAGGGTGTCGGCCAGCGCCAATCCGCGTTGCGCCGCGAGGTCGTTGAGCGCTTGTAGCTTGGCCGCGCGACCCAGGATCGGTTCGGCAACCTGGCCACTCAAACGATCGTCTTCGTCAATCAACAAGGTATTCGCTTGGTCGACATCGAAGCCGGCACGTTGCCGAATTCGGCCGGTGAAAAAGGTAAACCCGCCCGACACCAAAGCCGTCAGGGCGCCGTGGGCGCGCATGGTGGCTACCAAGGTCTCGGCGCCGGGCATCAGCTTGATGCGGTCTTGATAAACGGTCTCCATCGCGCCGGCGTCGAGCCCGGCCAGCATCTTCGCGCGCGCGCGAAGGGCGTCGTCGAACTCGAGCTCGCCGCGCATCGCGCGTTCGGTGATCGCGGAGACGGTGTCGCGCAGACCCATCGCATCGGCCAATTCGTCGATGCATTCTTGTTGGATGATCGTCGAGTCCATATCCGCGACGAGAAGGCGTTTGCGGCGGTGGGCATCGGTTTGAACGCCGATGTCGATGGGTTGGTCGCTGAGGGCGTCCGACACCAGTGCCCTAACCGTGGCGCGGTCACCCTCTTGCACGTCGATCTCGACGGCCTTGTCCGCGCTCAACCACCTTGGGTTGGACGTTGTCATGCCCTCGGTCGCCAAGCGCCCGGCGACGCGCGCGACAAGCTCGTCATCGAGGCGCGGTCCGGCAGGGCCGGCAATCAACGAAAGAATAAGGGTCATGTCCGGCGGTCCAGTGTGACAAGGAGGAGAGCAAACTGGTAAGGCTTCGGCACAACTTACCAACGCAGAGCAGATGGAACAGCCCGTTGTTTTATTGACCGGTCCCACGGCCAGCGGCAAGTCGGCGCTGGCACTGGAATTGGCGCGCCGTCTTGAACTGGTCGGCGGCGCGGTGATCATCAATGCCGACAGCATGCAGGTCTATCGCGAGCTACACATCGTCACGGCACGCCCGACCACAGCGGACGAAGCAATGGTACCGCATCGCCTGTACGGCATTTTGCCCGCCACCGAAGCATGGTCGGCGGCCGCGTTTTGCGCCCAAGCGCACGACGTCATCGCAGAGGCGCACGCCCAGGGACGGATCGCCCTCGTGGTTGGCGGCACCGGCCTTTATCTGCGGGCCTTGCTGGAGGGCTTGGCGCCCATCCCCAAGATCTCCGCCGCCGTGCGCGAGGAAGCGCGCGCCCTCATGGACCGCCTCGGGCCCGAGGCGTTTCATCGTCGCTTGGCGGAAAAAGACCCCGAGACCGCCGCGATGCTGGGCACCACCGATCGCCAGCGGCAAACCCGGGCGTGGGAGGTGTCACCGAAACCGGTCGCTCCCTTGCCGAATGGCAGCGCCAACCACCCGAGGGCGGGCTCAAGGCCCAACGGTGCGCGCGGTTGTCGAGATGCCGCGACCGGACCTCTACGCGCGGATCGATGCGCGCTTTGCGGCGATGTTCGAGGGCGGGGGATTGGCTGAAATTGAGGCTTTCTTAGCCACCGATCCGCCATTGGATGCGCCGGCGCGGCGCGCTGTCGGGGTCCGTGAAATGGCGGGATTTCTGGCCGGTGCGTACGACCGCGCCGAAGCCATCGCCCTCGGACAGCAAGCAACCCGCCGTTTGGCGAAGCGGCAAATGACCTGGTATCGCAATCAAATTACGAATTGGGATCGAATCGAGCAAGATTCGGAAACATCGGTTAACGAATTCTTTGCAAAAATTCGCGTATAGTTGTTGACGGTCCTCGGTGGAGGGGCTAGGTTCCCGCGAATTATTAAGGATTCCGGGGCTTCTGGGGCCTCCGATCATGAAAAGTAAGCCGCCTGGGTCCCCTTGACCGCGTACGGTCAGGGAGCGGGGCGGTTTCGCTATTCGGCGTCCCAGCCCGGTGAGTAGGTAGAAGCGCAATGGCTAAGGATCAAATGAACGGCGCCGAGATTATCATCCGCGCTTTGGTGGATCAGGGCGTCGAGGTTGTTTTCGGCTATCCCGGCGGTGCCGTGTTGCCGATTTACGATGCGATCTTCGGACAAAACAAACTGCGTCACATCCTTGTTCGTCACGAACAAGGTGCTGTGCATGCGGCCGAAGGCTACGCGCGTTCAACCGGCAAAGTCGGCGCCGTGTTGGTGACCTCAGGTCCCGGCGCCACCAACGCGGTGACCGGTCTGACCGATGCGCTGATGGATTCCATTCCGATCGTATGCATCACCGGTCAGGTCGCGACTCATTTGATCGGCAACGATGCGTTCCAAGAAGCCGACACGACCGGTATCACTCGGCCGTGCACCAAGCACAACTACCTCATCAAAAGTCCCGATGATGTGGCGCGGGTTGTCCACGAAGCATTTTATGTCGCACGCAGCGGTCGGCCCGGCCCTGTCGTGATCGACATGCCGAAAGACGTGCAGCTCGGGCAGGGCGACTATGTCGGGCCGGAGAAAGTCACGCATCGGACGTACCAACCGCGGATCAAGGGCGATACCTCGGCAATCGAACGCACCGTCAATCTGATTGCCGGCGCGAAGCGACCGATCTTTTATACCGGCGGTGGCATCATCAACTCGGGGCCGGAGGCGTCCAAGCGGCTGATTGAATTTGCCCGTATGACCGGCGTGCCGGTGACCAACACACTGATGGGCCTCGGTGCCTTCCCCGGTTCGGACCCACAGTTCGTGGGTATGCTCGGCATGCCCGGGACCTACGAGGCCAACAAGGCGATGCACGACTGCGACGTCATGGTCTGTCTGGGTGCGCGTTTTGACGATCGCATCACGGGTCGGCTCGATGCGTTCAGCCCGCATTCGAAAAAGATTCACGTCGATATCGATCCGTCATCGATCAACAAGAACGTGTCGGTCGATGTGCCGATTGTCGGCGATGTTGGGGCCGTGCTCGAAGACATGATCGCGACATGGAAGCGTGATGGGCTCAAGGCCGATCAGCAAGCGCTCAAGGACTGGTGGCAAACGATCGACGAGTGGCGCTCGATCAAATGCCTGTCCTACGACCAGGGCGACGAGACGATCAAACCGCAATACGCGATCGAGCGCCTTTACGAACTGACGAAGGACCGCGAGACCTTCATCACGACCGAGGTCGGCCAGCATCAAATGTGGGCGGCCCAGTTCTACAAGCTCGAATCGCCCAACCGTTGGATGACCTCCGGCGGGCTGGGCACGATGGGTTACGGCATGCCTGCGGCGATTGGTGTCCAGCTTGCTCATCCCGACGCGCTAGTCGTCGATATTGCGGGCGAAGCGTCGATCCTGATGTGTATTCAGGAGCTCTCGACCGCTGCTCAATACAACTTGCCGATCAAGGTCTTCGTGCTGAACAACGAATACATGGGCATGGTGCGTCAGTGGCAGGAACTGCTTCACGGCGGTCGCTACTCGGAAAGCTATTCCGAAGCGCTCCCGGATTTCGTCAAGCTGGCCGAAGCGTTCGGCATCAAGGGCTTGCGCGCCGAGCGCCCCGATCAAGTCGACGGTTTGATCGAAGAAATGGTCGCAACCGACGGTCCGGTTCTGGCCGATGTTCTTGTCGATAAGGTCGAGAACTGCTTCCCGATGATCCCGTCGGGGTCGGCCCATGACGATATGATCCTAGGCCCCGTGGATCGCGAAAAGCGCGAGGTTTCCGACGCCGGCAAGGCCTTGGTCTAGAAACATATGGTCGAGGTAGAGAAACGTTCGCGGCGGCACACGATTGCTGCGCTGGTCGACAACGAAGCCGGCGTCTTGGCGCGCGTGATCGGTCTGTTTTCCGGTCGTGGTTACAACATTGAAAGCCTGACCGTCGCGGAGACCGATCCGACCGACAAGATCTCGCGGATCACGATCGTGACGTCCGGGACGCCGATGGTGATCGAGCAGATCAAAGCCCAACTCGGGCGCCTTGTGCCGGTCCACAAAGTCAGCGATCTGACGATCGAAGGGCCGCATGTCGAACGCGAATTGGCCCTGATCAAGGTGTCCGGCAAAGGTGAACCGCGCGTCGAGAGCCTGCGGATTGCGGATATTTTTCGCGCCCGTGTGGTCGACAGCACCAATGATTCTTTTGTCTTTGAACTCACCGGCGCGAGCGCGAAGCTCGACGCCTTTATTGAATTGATGAAGCCCCTCGGGTTGGTCGATGTCTCAAGAACAGGCATCGTCGCCATCAGCCGAGGTGCGGACTCGCTCTAAGAACAATAACGTCAAGGGGATAGCCATGCGTGTTTATTACGACCGCGATGCGGATGTGAATTTGATCAAATCGAAAAAGGTCGTGATCGTCGGCTACGGCAGTCAGGGCCATGCGCACGCGATCAACCTGCGCGAATCCGGCGCCAAGGAAGTGGCTGTTGCGCTGCGGCCCGATTCCAGCAGCCGCGCCAAAGCCGAAGCCGAGGGGATTCCCGTGATGGATGTCGCCGAGGCGGCAAAATGGGCCGATGTCGTCATGATGCTGACGCCGGACGAACTCCAGCGTCACATCTATCGCGATCACCTCCACGAGAACATGAAGGAAAACGCCGCGCTGGCGTTCGCCCATGGCCTCAACGTTCATTTCAAGTTGATCGAACCGCGCAGCGATTTGGATGTCTTCATGGTCGCGCCCAAAGGTCCGGGTCACACGGTGCGCTCCGAATACCAGCGCGGCGGCGGCGTGCCCTGTCTCATCGCTGTGGCGCAGGACGCGACCGGGAACGCCCAAGACATCGGCCTGTCCTATGCTTCCGGGATCGGCGGTGGCCGCGCCGGCATCATTGAAACCACTTTCCGCGAAGAGTGCGAAACCGACCTGTTCGGCGAGCAGGTTGTTTTGTGCGGCGGTCTAACCAGCCTCATTCAGGCCGGCTATGAAACCCTGGTCGAAGCCGGCTATGCCCCCGAGATGGCGTATTTCGAATGCCTGCACGAGGTCAAATTGATCGTCGACCTGATCTACGACGGTGGCATCGCCAACATGCGGTATTCTATCTCAAACACGGCCGAGTACGGTGATTACACCCGCGGCCCGCGGATCATCACCAGCAAGACCAAAGCGGAGATGAAGCGTGTCCTCAACGAAATCCAAACAGGTCAGTTCACGCGCGATTGGATGCTCGAGAACGAGGTCGGACAAACCAGCTTTAAGACCGTCCGTGCCCGCGAAGCGCAGCATCCCATTGAAGAGGTCGGTGAGCGGCTTCGCGCCATGATGCCGTGGATTGCGCAGAACAAACTGGTCGACAAAGAAAAGAACTAAACACAAACCCTTTACCGGGCTGTGACAGGGTCGGCCTCGCGCCGGCCCTTTTTTTGCCCTCTAATGCCAGTCTGGGGTGCGGGGGTTTTTCCGGTGGGGCAAGAACGATCAGAAGCGGATGCCGCGCGCCGCCGTGCGTTGCGATTGATGCGACGACTCGTCGTCACGGCTGTCGTTCTCGCGATGGCGGCCTTTCTAGTGATGCGTTTCGTCTTGCCGCTGCTGCCCTCGTTGCGCGAGATGGACCTTTCCACTGAAGAATTTGCACAATTTATGCGGGACGCCGGCGGGTGGGGGGGCGCCGGGTCCATCGGGCTGATGATCATTCATTCGTTCATCCCATTCCCGGCGGAATTCGTGGCCTTCGCCAACGGGCTGGTCTATGGCCCGTTCTGGGGCGCGGTCATCACCTGGGTCGGTGCGATGCTCGGCGCATTTGTGGCCTTCGGACTGGCGCGATGGTTGGGACGGCCGTTCGTCGAGACCCTTGTGCCGAACCGGCACCGGGCGCGCCTTGACCGAAGGGCGGTGCGCAGCGGCTGGCAAGCAGTGTTCGTCAGCCGTTTCTTACCGGTGATTTCCTTCAATCTCGTGAACTACGCCGCGGGCCTTACCACGGTCAGCCTGTTGGCTTTCACTTTGGCGAACGGATTGGGTATTTTGCCGGTGACCATTGTCATGGACATGCTCGGCCACAACATTTACACCGCGTCGTGGGAAACCTGGGGCGTCCTTGCTCTGGGTGGGTTTGTCGTGTGGGCTGTGCTTCATTGGGCGAGCCGCCGACATCGCCGCACACAACGCGAGAAAGAAGAGACATGACCAAGGTCGACCCGCAAGACGTGTTGGATTTTTGGTTTAGCGACCGCGACGATGCCGGTGAGGCGGTTTTTCGTCGCGCGTAGTTTGACAAAGACGAGGCTTTCGACGCGACAATTCGCGATCGGTTCGGCGCGACCTACGACCAGGCGGCGTCGCGCCAACTCGAGGATTGGCGTGCGCAACCCAACGCTGCCCTCGCTCTAGTCGTCACGCTGGATCAGTTCTCGCGCAACATGTTTCGCGACGATCCGAAAATGTACGCCGCGGATGGATATGCCGCCGAGGTCGCGAAGGGCGCGCTTGCGAAGGGCTTCGACAAGGAATTCGGCATCCTCGAAGGCTGGTTCTTCTAAATGCCTCTGATGCACAGCGAAGCGCTTGCCGATCAAGATGCCTGCGTGGCGCTCTTCGAGAAGCTGCCGCAGAACGAAACGGTCCAGCGTGGCCTGGACTCGGCCCGCCAACACCGGGAGATCGTGGCTCGTTTCGGCCGTTTTCCGCACCGCAACAAGATCCTCGGGCGCCCCTCGACCACGGAAGAGGAGGCCTTTCTGTTTGAGCCCAACTCCTCGTTCTAGGGGGATGTTGCCGAAAAGTGTTGCGACCAGGTCACAAAAAGGCTTAAAACCAACAATTGTCAGCTTTCGCGAGTACTCTTACGTAGGTTTTGCGAGTATTCACTATAAGGCACTACGGTAACGCACTGATTCATTGCAAAGAATCCAATGACTAGAATGTCTCAAACAAATGATATTCGGCGGTCCGCCCGGATCGGTTGTGCGTTCGCGTATCGCTGCGACCTCGTCCTTCGACTTACGCGCCCCTGAGCGGGAACGTATGTGGATACGGGCTCGTTCAGGGGTGTTGAACTAGTCCGCTAATCCCAGTTTCCGAAGGACCGAGACCATGAACACAATTCCCGAATCCGACCGAGTAATCATCTTCGACACCACGTTGCGCGACGGCGAACAATCGCCCGGCGCGTCCATGAACCTCGAAGAAAAGTTGCGTATCGCCGAAGCGCTCGAGGCGATGGGCATCGACGTCATCGAGGCTGGTTTTCCGATTGCGTCGAACGGCGACTTCGAAGCCGTCAATGAAGTTGCCAAAGTCATCAAAGAGTCGACGGTCTGCGGTCTCGCGCGGGCCGGCATTAAAGATATAGATCGTGCCGCCGAAGCCCTGCGTCCGGCAGAGCGCAAACGCATTCACACCTTCATCGCGACCAGCCCATTGCACATGAAGTTCAAACTGCAGATGTCTCCAGAGGATGTACATCAAGCGGTGCAGGACTCGGTCGCGCGCGCGCGCGGTCATGTCGAGGATGTCGAGTGGTCTTGCGAAGACGGAACCCGGTCGGAACGCGACTTTCTCTGTCGCGTCATTGAAACCGCAATCGATGCCGGTGCCTCAACGATCAATATTCCCGATACCGTGGGCTACACCATCCCGTCGGAATACACCTCGCTGATCGAGGAAATCCGCAACCGCGTGCCTAACATCGACAAAGCGCGGATTTCGGTTCATTGCCACAACGACCTAGGGCTTGGCTGTCGCCAACTCGTTGGCCGGCGTCGCCGCCGGTGCTCGGCAGGTCGAATGCACCATCAACGGTTTGGGCGAGCGCGCGGGTAATGCGGCGCTCGAAGAAATCGTCATGGCGCTGCGGACTCGGGGCGATGTCATGCCCTATGGCACCAGCGTGCGGACCGAGAACATCACCAAGGCCTCGCGCCTTGTTTCGACGATCACCGGATTCGCCGTGCAGCCCAACAAGGCCATCGTCGGCGCGAATGCCTTCGCCCACGAATCGGGCATCCATCAGGACGGTATGCTCAAGAACGCCGAAACTTACGAAATCATGACCCCGGAGTCGGTCGGTCTGACCCAGTCGAACCTGGTGTTGGGCAAGCACTCCGGCCGTCATGCCTTCCGCAAGAAATTGAACGAACTGGGCTTCGACCTGGGCGACAACGCGGTGCAGGACGTGTTTGTTCGCTTCAAGGATCTCGCCGACAAGAAGAAAGAGGTCTACGACGAAGACATCATCGCGTTGGTTGACGATGAGGTCCGGGTCAACGATCGGATCCGCTTTGTGTCTCTCAAAGTCGTCGCCGGGTCAAAGGGCCCCCAGACCGCGGACCTGGAACTCGAGATCGATGGCGAAGAAAAAGCCACGCATGCATCGGGTGACGGCCCTGTGGATGCCACCTTCAACGCCATTAAGGCGCTGTTCCCCCACGGCGCGAGCTTGCAGCTCTATCAAGTGCATGCCGTCACCGAAGGAACCGATGCCCAAGCCGAAGTGACCGTTCGGCTTGAAGAAGACGGCAAGACCGTAAACGGGCAGGGCGCCGACACCGATACGTTGGTGGCGAGTGCGCGGGCCTACGTGAATGCGCTCAACAAGTTGTTGGTGAAGCGCGAAAAAACCGCCCCTGCAGCGATGTCAGCCTGACATGGCCGCAGCTTTTTCATTGACCGCCGGGGAACGAGGCTTGGCACATGTTTTCTAATTTGTTCGGGATAATGTCGGCCGATATGGCCATCGATCTTGGGACGGCCAATACCCTGGTCTACGTCAAAGGGCGGGGCATTGTCCTGAACGAGCCCTCGGTTGTCGCGATCATCAATCAGCGCGGCAAGAAGCAAGTTCTCGCTGTCGGTGACGAAGCCAAAATGATGCTCGGGCGCACGCCGGGCAATATAGAGGCGATCCGTCCATTGCGTGACGGGGTCATCGCCGACTTCGAAATCGCCGAAGAGATGATCAAGCACTTCATCAGTAAGGTCCATAACCGACGCAGTTTTGCTAGTCCGCAAGTCATTATTGCGGTGCCCTCGGGCTCCACCGCGGTCGAGCGCCGTGCAATCCAGGAATCGGCCGAAAGTGCTGGCGCCCGCCGCGTCTACTTGATCGAAGAGCCCATGGCGGCGGCGATCGGTGCCGGCCTCCCGGTGACCGAACCCACGGGGTCAATGGTCGTCGACATCGGCGGTGGCACGACGGAAGTCGCGGTCCTTTCGCTTGGCGGTATTGTTTATGCGCGCTCAGTCCGCGTCGGCGGCGACAAGATGGACGAGGCAATCATCGCCTACATCCGTCGCAACCATAATCTGCTCGTCGGTGAGTCTAGTGCGGAGCGTATCAAGCAGCAGATCGGCACCGCGTGTCCGCCGGAAGACGGCAACGGCGATTCGATGCAGATCAAGGGTCGCGATCTGATGAACGGCGTGCCGAAGGAACTCATCATCAACCAGCGGCAGATTGCGGAAAGCCTCGCCGAGCCGGTTGGGGCCATTATCGAAGCGGTGAAGGTCGCGCTCGAGCACACCGCGCCGGAGCTTGCCGCCGACATTGTCGACAAAGGCATCGTGCTCACCGGTGGTGGCGCGCTGCTCGGCAATCTCGACATGGTGCTGCGCAATGCAACCGGGTTGCCGGTCTCGATTGCCGATGAACCGCTAAGTTGCGTGGCACTTGGCACCGGCCGGGCATTGGAAGAATTGAAATCGCTAAAAGGCGTGTTGTACCAGCAGTACTAGGATCGTTCATCGCGCGTAGGGGAGGCGTGCGGTCGAATAGGTTTTGGGGGTTTTGAGCGTTGAGAACGCCACAAGGAAACGTCCTTAAGGTTGCGGTTCCGCTTCGGAACCTGCTGCAGCGCTTTGCTTTTGTCCTGCTGATCGGCTCCGCCTTCGCACTCATGTTGCTGGGACGGTTCGACAATGTGGCGGTCGAGCGCGCGCGGCTCGGCATTGTCGACGCGTTTACCCCGGTCATGGATGTGGTCTCGCGCCCCGTGAGTGCTGTCAACGCGCTGGTCCGTGATTTTCGCGAGGTTGTCGAGCTTCGTTCCGAGGTCGCTCGGCTTACCGAAGAGAATGACCGCTTGTTGCAGTGGCAGACCGTCGCACGCCGTATTGAGGCCGAGAATGCGGCATTCCGCAGCTTGCTTGGCGCCAAGACCGAGACGTCATCCTTTCTCATTGCCGCACGTGTCGTCGCCGACGCCGGGGGGCCTTTCGTTCGTACCGTGTTGTTGAACGCCGGACGTCAGGATGGTGTCGCCAAGGGACAGGCAGTCGTCAACGCGAACGGCATGGTGGGGCGCATTGCCGAGGTCGGAGAGCGCGCCGCCCGAGTTTTGCTGCTCAGCGATTTGAACTCGCGGGTGCCTGTCGTCAACGAACGATCGGGCCAGCGCGGCGTTCTGGCCGGCGACAACTCGGAGTGGCCGCAGCTCATTTTCCTGCCCAACCAGGCGCAGGTCCAACCGGGCGATCGCATCGTCACCTCGGGCCATGGTGGTTTGTTGCCGCCGGGCCTGCCGATCGGCGTTGTAGCAGCGACCGGCGACGGGGTCGTGCGGGTCCAGCCGTTGGTTGATTGGCACCGGCTGGAATTTGTCCGTGTCGTACAGTACGACCTGCCGAAATTGGGTGGTGCCGCCGATGGTGAGCGCTGACATGTCCGAAACCGTTGGCGATAGGCTTACGCAGGTCGCGCGCAACGGAACGCCGGGTCTTCTTGCGCTCATCTTGGTTCTGTTTAGCCTAGCGCCGTACAACTTTCCCGGAAGCGCGCAATTGGTGCCGCCCTTGGCGCTGATGGCGGTCTTCCATTGGGGCATCTACCGGCCTGACCTATTGCCCGGCCCGTTGGCGTTCGTTCTCGGCCTCCTTCAAGACGTGCTCAGCGGTGGGCCGTTAGGGATGTGGGCGGCAGTCTTCCTTCTGGTGCTCGTCGTGACGGCATCGCAGCGCCGCTTTTTCCTGGGCAAGATGTTCGTCGTGGAATGGCTTGGCTTTGCTCTTGTCGTGCCGGTTGTGTTCCTAGCGAATTGGATCATCGGGTCCATTTACATTGGCGCCATCGTCGATCCTGGCGCATTGTTGATCCAAGGTGTGCTGGCGGTGGCGTTCTATCCGAGGCCTAAGCTGGGTCATGAGCATCGTGCGCCGCATGGTGGGACGGATCTGATGAAGCGCGACGGCGACACGCAACGAACGTTCAGCCGCCGCGCGCTTATTCTCGGCGGTGGGCAAGCCTTCCTGATGACGGCACTTGCTGCGCGGATGTACTATCTGCAAATCGTCGAGTCCGAGCAATACAAGCTGCTCGCCGATGAGAATCGGATCAACATGCGTCTGTTGTCGCCGCCGCGGGGTCGGGTTCTCGACCGGCGGGGCGTCGAGTTGGCCAACAATCAGCAGAACTATCGCGTGGTCCTCATTGCGGAACAAACTGAGGATGTCGCAAAAACGCTCGACGCGCTGGCCAAGATTATCCCGATCGATTCTTACGAACGCGCCAAAGTGCTTCGTGAAGTCAATCGTCGCCGATCCTTCGTTCCCGTCACCGTTGCGGAAAACCTTACGTGGGAAGAGTTCGCGCGGGTCAATGTCTTTGCACCCGACCTTTCCGGGATTCAACCGGACATCGGCGAATCGCGCGCTTATCCCTTCGGCGAGACTCTGGCACACGTGATCGGCTACGTGGGCGCGGTAAGCGAAAAGGACCTGACCGGCGACCCGTTACTGGAGTTGCCGGGGTTTCGTGTCGGTAAGAGTGGTGTCGAACGGACGCGGGAAGATCTCTTGCGGGGCAAAGCTTGGGTGAGCCGGGTCGAGGTTAACGCTTACGGCCGGGTCATCCGCGAGCTCAACCGCCGCGAAGGTCAGCCGGGCGGCGAGGTGCGCCTTTCGCTGGACGCTGAGTTGCAGTCCTACACCATGAGTTTGTTGGACGAGGAAAGTGCCGCGGCGGTTGTCATGGACATCCACTCTGGCGATATCTTGACCCTCGCGTCGACCCCGGGGTTCGATCCGCAGGGGTTCAATATCGGCCTGACGCAGCAGGCTTGGGCCGACCTGACCAACGATCCGCGCAATCCTCTCCTCAACAAGGCGATCGCCGGGCAGTATCCGCCCGGATCGACGTTCAAGATGATCGTGGCGATGGCGGCGCTCGACGCCGGTGTCATTTCACCGGACCTAAGGGTGTTCTGTCAGGGCCATGTCGAGTTGGGTAATCAGAGGTTTCATTGTTGGAAGCGCACCGGGCACGGCAACGTGTCCTTGGTCGAGGCGATCGCGCAATCCTGCGATGTTTATTTCTACGACATTGCCAAACGGGTCGGGATCGATCGCATCGCGCAAACGGCGCGCCAATTCGGTCTTGGCAGCGCGACCGGCATCGAGATTCCTGCTGAAGCAAAGGGCCTGATGCCGACGCGGGCCTGGAAGAAGGCACGGATTGGCGAATCCTGGCAGCAGGGCGAGACCCTCGTGGCTGGGATCGGCCAGGGGTTTGTCCTAACGACGCCAATCCAGCTTGCGGTAATGGCGGCGCGGATTGCCAATGGCGGTTTTGCGGTGAAACCGCGCTTGATTCTCGACGACACCGAAGCGCCGGGCGTACCGAGCGGTGAGCTTGAACGCCTGCCCGTCGGGCGTGCCGGGCTGGAACTGGTGGCGGAAGGCATGCGTCGGGTCTCAAATGTACCGACCGGTACAGCGTTCCGTGCTCGGATCACCAACCCCGAAATGGCTTTGGCGGGAAAGACCGGTACCTCACAGGTGCGGCGCATTAGCCGCGCCGAACGCGAGGTTCGTGTGTTGCGCAACGAAGAGTTGCCTTGGGAAGAGCGGGACCATGCGTTGTTTGTGGCCTTTGCGCCGGTCGACGCGCCCCGCTATGCGATCTCAGTCGTGGTCGAGCATGGCGGGTCCGGGTCGCGCGCCGCGGCGCCGCTGGCACGCGACATCATGATCAAGGTTCAGGAGATCGAGCGCGCCCTTCGCAAACCAGTGGCCGACCGCAACGCGCCGCGGCGCAACGAAAGCGGATAAAGCCGTGGCCCTAGTTGACGATCGCCGCCATGAGATGACCTTCTTTCAGAAGGTCAGAAACACCAACTGGTTTCTGATCATTCTGATTGGCCTGACGGCTGGCTTCGGCCTTGCCATGCTCTATTCGGTCGCGGGCGGCAAGATGGATCCCTGGGCGTCGCGCCAGGCTGTGCGCTTCGCCGTCGGCGTCTCGTTGATGTTGTTCGTGGCTTTCGTCGATATTCGGATCTGGTTGCGGATGGCCTACCCGCTCTATGCCGTCGGATTAGTGTTGCTCTTGATCGTCGAGGTCATGGGTGAGGTAGGGATGGGGGCGCAGCGTTGGCTCGATCTCGGATTCTTCAACTTGCAGCCCTCGGAAGTCATGAAGATCGCGCTGGTTCTCGCCCTGGCGCGCTATTTCCATGGACTGACCGGCGAAGACGTGCGGCGTTTTCGTTGGCTCGTCGTGCCGATCCTGATGGTGATGGCGCCTGCCGGACTCGTTCTCGTGGAGCCCGATCTCGGTACTGCGGTTCTCCTGATCATGGGCGCAGGCGCGCTGTTTTTCGCGGCAGGGGTCTTATGGTGGAAATTCGCCCTGGTTTTCCTTGCCGTATTGGGCTCCATCCCCTTTGCCTGGGATCGGCTCCATCTCTATCAGCGCGAGCGCATTCTGACTCTGTTCAATCCCGAGCGTGATCCGCTCGGCGCCGGCTATCAGATCATGCAGTCGAAGATTGCCCTCGGATCGGGCGGGCTTTGGGGCAAAGGGTTCTTGCTTGGCACACAGAGCCACCTCAATTTCTTGCCCGAAAAGCACTCGGATTTCATCTTCACGACGCTGGGCGAAGAGTTCGGCCTGGTGGGCGGGCTTATTCTGCTTGGGCTCTATGCCGCCATTATGATCTGTGGCTTTGCCGTCGCGTTCCGCGCGCGTAGCCAGTTCGGAAGGCTTGCTGGCGGTCGGCATCACCAGCACGTTTTTCCTCTATGTCTTCATCAACATCGCGATGGTGATGGGATTGATCCCCGTCGTTGGGGTGCCCTTACCCCTTATTTCATGGGGCGGCAGCGCCATGGTGTCGATCCTGATCGGCTTTGGTTTGTTGCTCAGCGTCTATATCCACCGCGACATCCCCATTCCGCGACGACCGGGTCTCGATCCGACCTAGTCCGGAAGTCGGCGCTTCAGCTTCTTCCAGTTCTGCCTGAAGGCGCAGCCAAGTGCCTTCTTCTGCCGCGATGCCGTCTTTGACAGCCGCGAGTTGTTTATTGATCTCAACAACACGCTCCGGCTGCTCTTCGTAGATTTCCGGCTTACCAAGTTCATCCTCTAGAATGGTTTGTTGTGCCTGAAGGTTGGCGACGCGCTTTTCCGTGGCGCGAATCTTCTTGCGCAGCGGTGCAATCAGCCGG
Source organism: Alphaproteobacteria bacterium (assembly GCA_038141965.1). Lineage (GTDB taxonomy): Bacteria > Pseudomonadota > Alphaproteobacteria > SHVP01 > SHVP01 > CALJDF01. Next base: position 124,792 of record JAYQJC010000010.1, on the reverse strand, counting down.
CGCTCCTCTGCGCGATGTCGCCGACGCGCTTGTTTATCGGAACTCGGCTTGGTCGTCCGACCTCATCAGCGCGACCGCCCTGACCGAGGACTCGATCACGGTAGTCGCCAATATCGCCGTCAAAGGTCTGAATACGCCCCTTCTCGACCAACCATAATCGGTCGGCCGTGGTTTCGATCAGATGCGGGTCGTGACCTCACCACGATGACGGCGCCGGGATAGTCGTTCAGCGCTTCGACCAACAGTTCGCGCGCGACGACATCCAAGTGGTTGGTCGGTTCGTCGAGAAGAAGGAGGTGAGGGCGATCGGATGACATCAACGACAGCAACAGCCGCGCTTTCTCGCCGCCCGACAGCGAAGCCACTGGGGTCTCGCTCTTCTCTTGGCTGAATCCGAAACCACCAAGCAGGGTGCGAATTTGCTGCGGCGAATCCTTCGGGCGGCGGCGCGCCAACTCGAGAATAGGCGTCGCGGTCATGTCCAGTTCATCAACCTGGTGCTGCGCGAAATATCCGACGCGTAGCTTCTTGGGGCGCGTCTGAGTGCCGACCAGCGGCGCCAAGCGTCCTGCGAGAAAACGGATAAAGGTCGATTTGCCGTTACCGTTCGCGCCCAGCAGCGCGATGCGGTCATCCGGATCGAATCGGAGATTGAGGTCTTCAAGAACGATGTTCTCCCCATAGCCAAGGTCGACCTCCTCGCACGAGAACAACGGCGGTGCCAATTCGTCAGGCGCTGGAAAGGTGATCGGCGTGCGCTCTTCGCCCGGCAAGTCGGCGACCGGCTGCATGCGTGCTAGCATTTTGAGGCGTGATTGGGCTTGCCGCGCTTTGGTTGCTTTGTAGCGAAAACGGTCGACGAACTTCTGAATCCGGGCCTGCTCGGCGAGTTGCCGGGTCCGGGCCTTGGCATCCTGTGCCGCACGTTCGCGGCGCGCATTCTCGAATTGATCGTAAGTGCCGGCGTACAACGTGAGTTTTCCATGATCGAGATGGAGAATTTCCGTGACTGCGCGGTTCAGCAAATTGCGGTCATGACTGACGATCAGGACGGTGCCGCGATAGCGCCGCAGATAATCTTCCAGCCACAGCGTGGCTTCGAGGTCGAGGTGGTTCGTGGGTTCATCGAGCAGCAAGATATCGGGCTGCGAAAACAAGAGCGCAGCCAGGGCGACGCGCATCCGCCAGCCACCCGAATATTCGCTAGCACGGCCGTTGCTGCGCGGCATGATCAAAGCCCAATCCGGCGAGAATACGTGCCGCACGTGCCTCCGCGGCATAGCCGTCGATCTGGGCGAGGCGTGCGTGGATCTGACCGATCATGTCGGGATTGGTCGCGACCTCGGCGGCCTGGCGCAGGCTTCACTAACTCTTCGTCCGCTGCGAGCACCGTTTCGACGAGGCTCTCCGGACCACCGGGCGCTTCTTGTTGGGTGATCCCGAGCCGTGCCTTTGCGGGCAGGCGAATAGCGCCCTGATCGGGCTCGATCTCGCCGGTAATCAGGCGCAGCAAGGTTGTTTTACCGGCCCCGTTACGACCGACCAGTCCAACGCGATGCCCCGAATCGATCGTTGCGCTGGCGCCCTCCAGGATGGGGCGCCCGGCAATTCGGTAGCTCAGATTGTCGATGTGAGTCAAAACGTCGGCTTTTCAGTGTCCCAGGCTATCGGGGTGTATCGCGCCTCACCCCGGGCGGCAAGCCGATCGAGACACATCGCAGTCGGCCCGAGATGCGCCTCGTCCCGGTGCCTAGCGCAAAAGGATGACCGGGACCTTGCAGGACCGCAGCATTTCGGACGTTGTCGAACCGATGATCATGCTGCGGATCGCGAGTGGCCGTAGGCGCCCATGACCAATAGATCGATCGCTTCGGCCTCGACGGCAGCGGCGATGACGGTATCGACTTGGCCCGGAACCAACGATGTTTTGACGGCCATACCGGTGCTCTCCAGCGCTGCCGCGGCATTGTCGAGCATATTTCTGTTTTTCTCGGTATCCGAGCCGGCCATCAAAACTTGGCCTTCAAGACCGGCAAACAAAGGGCTGCTCGCGACGTAGTCGAGCGCCCTTAGGCTGCTGGGCCCACCGTCGAAAGCAATCAAGAAGCGTTTCACCGATCGAAAGGCGCGGGCGGCAACGAAGAGAGGTTTGGGCCAGGTGCGCGCGACCCTTTCGAGATTTGAGCCAAGGTGGAGTTTGACGAAATCTGCGGCCTCGCCGCGTTTGCCGATGACGATCATATCGGCATCGTGCTCTGCGACTTCTTCTAAAAGGTCGCCCAGACGAAGCCGCGTCGTAGCGGTAATGCCCGCCGCGGCGACGTGGGCTTGGGCGTCTTCGAGAATGGCGCGGCCGTGACGCTGGGCGAGCTTGGCCGCTTGTTCGTCGTGGGCGGCGAGTTCCTCCAGCAACGCAGACCGCGCGCCCAGGGAAATACTGCCGCTGAGATTGGTCGGGCCAGCGGGGTGCCGACGGCCAAGGACGTGCATAAGCTCCAGGTCCGCCCCGGTCCGACCGGCAATCCATGCGGCGTTGTCGCACACGCTGTGCGAGTAGAGCGAGCCGTCCACGAGAGCGACGATCGTCGGCATGGTTCCCTCCGTTAGTGACCCATGAGGCGCTCGAGCGCGCCGGGCTTGTCGTGAATGGCAAGGCGATCGACGATCGTCTCGCTCGCCTGGTTGATGCCGACAATGTCGACGGTGGCGCCCTCGCGGCGAAATTTGAGAACCACGGTGTCGAGCGCGGCAACGCTCGAGATATCCCAGATGTGAGCGTGGGTGACGTCGAGTGTGACGTGTTCCAACGCCTCGCGGAAGTCGAAGGCCGCACTAAAGGCATCGGCCGAGGCGAAGAAGATCTGGCCTTCGATCAGATAGGTACGGGACCGACCGTCAGCTGACAAGGTCGAGGTGACACGGAAAATCTGCGCGATCTTCCACGAGAAGAAGATACCCGACAGCAATACGCCGGTGAGTACGCCCAGCGCAAGGTTGTGGGTGATGACCACCACCACGACCGTGGCGATCATGACGATCGACGAGCTGCGCGGGTGGGTGCGCAGGTTCTTGATCGACGACCAACTGAACGTCCCGATCGAGACCATGATCATGATGGCGACGAGCGCCGCCATCGGGATCTGCGCTACCCAATCGGCCAGAACAACCAACATGAAGAGCAAAAACACCCCAGCCGAAAATGTTGATAGGCGGCCGCGACCGCCGGATTTCACGTTGATCATGGATTGACCGATCATCGCGCAGCCTGCCATCCCACCGATGAAGCCCGTCGCGGTGTTGGCGATGCCTTGGCCGACGCACTCGCGGTTTTTGTCGCTCGGTGTATCCGTAAGCTCATCGACGATCGACGCCGTCATTAACGATTCAAGCAGCCCGACTGCCGCCACTCCGGCCGAGTAAGGCAGGATGATCATGAAGGTTTCCCAGGTCAGCGGGATCTGCGGGATCAAAAAGACCGGGAGCGTCGAGGGCAAATCGCCCAGGTCGGAAACAGTACGGACGTCGAGGCCAAAGATCAGAGCCGCGCTGGTCAGGACGAGGATGGCGATCAGCGGCGAGGGGATGGCCCGGGTCAGCCGCGGAAATAAGTAGATGATGGCCAACCCGGCGGCAACCATCACGTAGGTCAGCCACGGCACGCCCACCAGCTCGGGCAACTGAGCGAGAAAGATGAGAATGGCCAGCGCGTTGACGAAGCCGGTCATGACCGAACGCGAAACGAAGCGCATCAGTGTGCCGAGCCGCAGCAATCCGGCAACGATCTGCAACAGCCCAGCCAGGACCGTCGCCGCGAGCAAATACTGCAGACCGTAATCTTTTACCAGCGTCACCATGAGGACGGCGGTTGCGGCAGTGGCCGCGGAGATCATCCCAGGCCGACCGCCGGTGATCGCCACCAGGACGGCGATGGAGAAGGACGCATAGAGCCCTACCTTGGGATCAACACCGGCGATGACGGAAAAGGCGATGGCTTCAGGGATAAGAGCAAGGGCCACAACAAGGCCGGCGAGCACGTCGCCCCGGATATTGCCGAGCCACTGCACGCGGTAAGCGGAAAAAGAAGACAAAAAGAACTCCAGCTTGCGCGCCAGATCGAGCGATCGAACCGCAAGGTCAGTAATCGGACAGGAAATCGGAGGGGGCCAAGCCTACCAGGGACCAGCGCCAGGGTGGCCTCATCGATCAGGGCTGCGCACCATAAGGCTGCCTATGCTGCGATGCAACAAAAGGTTCCAGGCCCAGAGGGGGCCACTCCCCAACCGACGGCGTCGGTTTGTTTTTCCGACGCTCCAATTCGTCTTGACCACCTATCCGGCAAACCCTAGAAAAACTGCCCTGGGGCGATTAGCTCAGTTGGTAGAGCAGGTGACTCTTAATCACCGGGTCCGGGGTTCGAGTCCCCGATCGCCCTCCATTTTCTGTCCGTTGCGGTGCGCAAATGGCGCCGCCGGGCATCCGAGCCCGGGACCCCGTTTGACCCAACCGACCGACTCCGAGAGCCCCGAAAAGCACGATTTCATCCGTGAAATCGTTCGCAAAGACCTTGCCGATGGCGTGCCTGGCGGGGTCGTGACGCGCTTTCCGCCCGAGCCCAACGGTTACCTGCATATCGGTCATGCCAAGTCGATCTGCCTAAACTTCCAAATCGCGGCGGAATTCGGTGGGCGCTGCCATTTGCGCTTCGACGATACCAACCCTGCCAAAGAAGAAGAGGAATACATCGCTGCGATTCAGCGCGACGTGCGGTGGCTTGGGTTCGACTGGGGGGGCCATCTTCACCTGACGTCGGATTACTTTGAACAGCTTTTCGATTGGGCGGTACGTTTGATCGAGGCCGGCAAGGCCTATGTCGACGACCTCACCGCCGATGAAATCCGCGCCTATCGCGGTTCGTTGACGGAACCTGGTCGAAACAGTCCGCATCGAGACCGACCGATCGCCGAAAATCTCGATCTGTTCCAACGCATGCGCGCCGGAGAATTTGGCGACGGAGAGCGGGTCTTGCGCGCAAAGATCGATATGGCGTCGGGCAATATCAATATGCGCGATCCGGTGCTTTACCGGGTGATTCATGAACCGCATCCGCGCACCGGAACGGATTGGTGCATTTATCCAACGTACGATTTCGCGCATGGCCAGTCCGATGCCATCGAGCGCATCACGCATTCCCTTTGCACATTGGAATTCGAGGATCACCGTCCGCTTTACGATTGGTTCCTCGACAACCTCCCGGTCGACGCGCGTCCGCGGCAGTACGAATTTGCCCGTCTCAACCTCAGCTACACCGTTCTCTCGAAGCGCCTGCTGATCCAGCTTGTACAAGAAGGTCATGTCGACGGCTGGGACGATCCGCGCATGCCGACCCTTGCAGGGCTGCGCCGTCGCGGGGTGCCGCCTGAGGCGATCCGTAAGTTCATTGCCAGTATCGGGGTCGCCAAGGCGAATAGCGTAGTTGATATCGCGATGTTCAATCACGCGATCCGCGAGGTGCTGAACAAAGCGGCGTTGCGTCGGATGGCCGTCATGCGCCCGCTCAAAGTCGTGATCGAGAATTTTCCAGAGGGCGAGACCGACATGCTGGAGGCGGTCAACAATCCGGAAGATCCCACCGCCGGAACCCGTGAGGTGCCGTTCTCTCGCGAGATCTACGTCGAGCGGGACGATTTCATGGAAGACCCCCCGAAGAAATTCTTCCGACTATCGCCAGGACGCGAGGTGCGGTTGCGCTACGCCTATTTCGTCACCTGCACGGATGTCATCAAGGATGAGTCCGGCGAGGTGGTCGAACTGCGCTGCACCTATGATCCGGCCACGCGCGGCGGCGATTCGCCCGATGGGCGGAAGGTCAAGGCGACGCTTCATTGGGTGTCGATCGCTCACGCCAGAACGGTGGAAGCGCGGCTCTACGATCATCTGTTTACCCGGCCAGATCCCGGCGCAGAGGGGGCCATTCTTGATGACCTCAATCCGAATGCCCTAGAGGTCGTGCGCATCTGCCAAGTCGAACCTGCGGTGACGGAAACGCCGCCCGGTCAGCCCATTCAATTCGAACGATTGGGGTATTTCTTTCCCGACCCGGACACCACGCCGGATGCCCCGGTGTTTAACCGAACCGTGGGTTTGCGCGACGCCTGGGCGCGGGCGCAAGCAAAGGGAAAGGGCGCTCGCTAGCGCTGGCCGATGCGCGGTTTGCCCGCCGTCGACGCCCCGAACGACCGTTCCAATGTCTTTGTGCTGTCGGTTGCAAGGTCGACGGCTTCGGTCAGCAAGCTCAAGATGCGAATGTTGTTGTTCAACACGTGGCGCGCCTCTGGCCGGTCATCGTCGACGATCTTGGTCGCGCGTTTGACCAAGTCGCCGCGGATCAGCGCCAGAATGTCCTCAAGCTTGTGGCCGTCCGGTTTGTCTTCAGTTGCAAGAAAATGAGTCATATCGAGGTTCCAACAATCAGATCATCGTGGCGGGTGGATCGAGCCCTAAAGCTTGTTGACCAAAGGGGATCATTCCACGGTCGTAATTGACGGCGATTTGCATGGCGGCGGCGTTCAGGTCTCGAAGCTGCCGCTGAACGGGGTTGTCGTTGAAGATGCCCATGGCGCCCATCGAACCGGCAAGTCGTTCAACCGCATTTTGGCACATTCGGGTGGCAAAGGCGCGGTCGCGGTTCATCGCGCGGACAACCTTGGGGTCGGCACTCTCACCGGCTTCACCCAGGCAGCGGAGCTTATGGATTTGGTCCTTGAGGACCCTACGGGCGGTATCGATCTCCACCATTGATTCGGCCAACCGCAGTTGAACGGTTGGTTGGCCGGCCACTGTCTCGCCGGTCATGACGCCGACCCGTGCGCCGGTGATTTCGACATAGGCGTTGAGGCCGCCTTCGGCCATTCCAACGATCGGGCCCAGCAAGCTGGTGCCGAAGTAGCCGCCCAGCGGAAGTCGCCAAATAAACGGCCCGCCGGGTTCACCGCCGGGCGGATTGTCGCACCCCAGAATTCTTCCATGGGCAGCGCGCGGTGGGCGGGGACAAAGGCGCCGTCGACGAAGATGTCTTTGCTGCCGGTGCCGCGCATCCCCGATACGAACCACGTGTCCTCCACGATCCAGTCGCGGGCCGGGACCAGCATGAACTGGCGCGCCTCCGTCGGGCTGCCGTCGGCCGTCGACAAGGTGCCGGCAATCAAAATCCAGTCGGCGTGGTCGATCCCGCTGGCGAACTTCCATCGCCCCGACAGGCGGTATCCATCTCCGTCAGGCACGATCTGAACGTCTTTTTGGACCGAGGCGTTGGCTACCAGGACATCCGGTCCGTCCCCGTAAATTTCTTCTTGGACGGCCGGCGGGAAGCGGCAGGCATAGCAGTTGTTTGCGGCCACTACGGTCGCGATCCATGAGGTCGACGGGCATCCCTGGGCTAAGACACGGCCGATGTCGAACTGAAGGCCCCACGGCGCCCCATCGCCGCCATACCGTTCGGGCTGGAAGTGTCGCAACAGCTTTTCTCGGTATAACGCCTGCATCGCCTCGTCACGGACTCGGCGGGCGGCTTCGGTCTCTGCGGCCTGCGGCGCGCCAGTTCCGCCGCGAGCGTCGTGGCGCGCTCGATCGTTGGCGCCCAGTCGCGCTCGACCGTGGAATCGTCTTGGACGGTCGTCACTGCGTCTTCGCCAAACTAATTTTTCCGTTTCCTGACAGCAGCACCGCGATGGGGCGGGTCTTTTCGAAGTGGGCGAAGACAATCATGCCGATCACCGTGATGGGAACGCACAAGATGGCGCCTACGATGCCCCACAGGCTACCCCAGATCACCAACGACAGGATGACGACCAGCGGGCTTAGATTCAGCGTGCTGCCCATCACGCGTGGTTCGATGAAATTCCCGATCGTCATTTGGGTCACGCCCAACGCGGCGGTCACGATGATGAAAGGAATCGGTGAACCAAATTGCACTAGGGTGAGTAACGCCGGGAAAATCACGCCGAGCAATGAGCCGATCGTCGGAATGTAATTGAGCAAAAAGATCCCGAACGCCCAGAACGCCGCAAAGTCGACGCCAACCGCCAGCAAAATGGCGTAACTGATCGCGCCGGTCATGAGGCTCATCAGCGTTTTGATCCACAGATAGGATTGAATTTGCGTCTGCATATGATGGAGCAGTGTGCGAAATTCTTTCTCGCGGCGATGGTTGTCGAACATCGCCTTCATTTTCTGATCGAAACTGCGTTGCTCGATCATCAAGAAAAGAACGTAAATGATGATGATGCCGGCGTTCCCCACGATCCCAGTGGCCGCAGCAGCGAAATTCGATGCCAATTGGCGGAGGTCGATTTCGCCTAAGAGCTGACTTAGCTGCGGTACTTGACCAAAGCCGAAAAACGTTGCGATGTCGGCGGCGAGGCGCTCAAAGTTGGCCTGATACCCCGGCGCTGCCTCAATGACCTGGGCGATGTTCTCGCCGATCATATTTCCGATTGCGCCCAGGACCACCAGAATGGCGATCAATGCTGCCGGCAGGTTGACCCAACCTGGAAGTCGCCATGAACCAATCCGAACGCGCCCAAAAAGGCGGACCAGCGCGTCGAGCAGGTACCAGATCATCACTGAAATCGCGAGCGGGATCAGGATATCGCGACCGGTGATCAAGAGCACCGTCGAGAGCGCGACGATGCCGACCGAGACGCCAAAAGCCATTAGATTCGCTGGGGATTGCATAGTTTGTTTCTCGCGTTGAGCGGGCATTTTTAGCATGTCGTCGATGCCAATGCTGCGGTTGTCCCGGTTATACTCGAACCTGACATGAATAGGAGGCGCCGGTGGCCGAACGCACCGCTCAAACCATGATTGAAACGATCGACCGGTATTTCGATACCGTCGACAACGGCGACGTCGCCGGCACGTTGGCCGAACTAACCCCGGATTGCACGATTTCGGTGATCACAGATGGGGTCTCCCATGACGGCCGCGACGCGATCAAGGCGATGTTCGAGCGGCGTCTTGAAAACGTGAACGATGCTTGGCACGGCAATCGGCGCTACGTGGCGGATCCGGAAACGGGGCTCGCGTCGACGCGTTTCGACGTGCGGCGCACGAGCACAGACGGCAGCAAGATTGCCATGGACAACATCAATTTCTTCGAGTTTGAGGGCAACAAACTCCGCCGCATTTCTATTTGGATGAGCGGCGAGAATACCCTGCGTTAGGTTGCGCTCCGGGCGGTAAAGCCACCGTCGACAAGGATTTCCGTTGCAGTGACGTACTTGGCCTCGTCCGACGCGAGGTAGAGCGCGGCATAGGCCACATCCCAAGCATCGCCCATGTGCCCCATCGGGCACATCGCGTTGCGACGCTCAACGGTCTTGTCGGGATCGCCGCCGTGGTATTGACCGGCAATTCGGTGCGCCACCAACGGCGTGTACATCAGGCCCGGGATCACCGTGTTGGCGCGAATGCCGCGTTGGATGTACTGCATTGCGACACCGCGGGTGAATTGCACGAGGCCCGCTTTCGAGGCGCGATAGGCGATTAGGTCGCTGCCGTAGTAGGTCATCCCGGCAATCGAGGCGACGTTGACGATCGCACCCTTGCCCTGGGCCTCCATGATCGGGAGCGCGCTTTTGCAGGTCAGAAACACGCTCTTGAGGTTAAGGTCGATGTTGTCATCCCAGTCGGCCTCAGCCATTTCTACCGGACCGCCGGGAACCGAGCCGCCAACGTTGTTGTGCAGAATGTCGATCCGCCCGAAGGCCGACGAACAAGCATCGATCATTTCCTGAACGGCGACTCGCGTCCTTGACGTCGGCGGCGTAGAGCGATGCACGTTCCGCCTTCTTCTTCGACGAGGCGGCGGGTTTCTTCAGCGGCCTCTTGGTTGATGTCCGCAGCGAGGATTTTGGCCCCCTCGCGGGCAAACAAGACGGCGGTCGCTTTGCCGTTGCCCCAACCTTCGGCAACCGATCCGGCGCCTGTAATCAGTGCAACTTTGTCCTGTAGTCGACCGGCCACGCCAATCTCCTTTGTTTGTTCTGCGATCGGGAAGGGTGATCTTGTCGCGCCCGTACTCCGCGCCTATTTCTCGCGCCGTAAACCATCCATGGCACGGCGCCGGCGGCGGAGTTGTCCAAAATGACTTTGTCGGCTGCAAACCCGGCTTTTTCCGCGGGCGCCTGCAAGTCCATATCGTGCAACGTTCCCCAGAAAGGTTCCCCGTTGTAGTGGGTGCTCCAATCGCGGGTGAATGCGGTGAAGGGGTCGGCCTTCTGGTTGAAGAACGGCACATCGCCATGCAGGACCAAACCACCGGGGCGCAGGAGCCTGTGGCATTCGCGCATGATGGTGTGGAGCGCCTTATGTGAGGTTTCGTGCAACAAGATGTGCGAGACGATCAAATCGAAGGACTCGTCGTCGAAGTCCGTTGCTTCGGCATTTTGCTGCGAAAAATGGATTGCACGTCCGAGGCTTTCGGCGCGCGCCTGCGCGTACCGCAAGACCGGTGCGCCGACATCGATCGCATGGATCTCCGCGTCTGGAAAAGCCTCGGCATAGGGCAAGGTGCAGTGTCCCACAGCACAACCCATGTCGAGAATCCGTTTCGGTTTGAAGTCGGGGTGGTTTTCCTTGATCCACTTGATAACGGAAAGGCCCATGTCTTCGTTGTAGGGGCCCATACTGCCCATCGAGAACAGGAAGACGCCTGGATCATAGATGGCGCCGGCGGTGACATCGTCATCAGCCCGATCGGTGTAGTAACTGCCCGGCATGAGGTGGATATCTATTTCAGATTGATAACGCGGAATTGGGAAAGACGGATTGAGCTTCAGCGTCGCGTACTTCGGTTTGGAGCGAAGCGTGCTGGCGAGGGCGCTTAGTTCTTCATGGCGGCGGTAGGCGACCGACTCGCCGACTTCCTGTTTGAGCTCCTGGTACAGGCGCGACAGCGATCCCGACATTTGCCAATAGGGGTCGTGCTTGATCGAGCGGTGGACTTCATGCCGGTTCTTCGGCGCGCGCCCGAGGTTGCGTTCGATCTGTGGTTCGACCCGATGCTCAAAAATCGGCTTGGTCCCAGGCGCGACATCATGCGTGACGTGTTCCTTGAAGCTGAACACGAACTCCATCCGGGCTGTCTCGTCATGATCAGTTTTGGGAAGCATGGCGTGGGGGCCGGGTTGAGGCATCACATCTCTCCTGAAGGATTCCAGGAATATACCGTTAGGGGGCCTAGGTGGCCACGGTCCGGCGGTCTTTGGCGGCCGCGTTGAGCTCGGCGCCGAATATGAAGAGGACCGCACTCACGTGGAAGTAGACCAGCGTCAGAACAACGCCGCCCAGACTGCCGTAGGTGACGTTGAAGTCGGTGAGATTGCTCAAATAGACCGAAAACCCGGTGGCGAGGACGATCCACGCGACCGCCGTCAAAGCGGCGCCGCGCCACACGTCTCGCAATCGCTGCCGACGGCACGGTAACGTCGCATGAAGGACGGCAAGGATCGCAAATAGAATTGCCGCCGCGATCACGTCGCCTGCAGTCCCCGCGACGGCCTCGGCGGCAACCGGCAATGCCAGCGTCGAGGTCAGCACTGCCCATATTGCGGGGCCGAGAATCACACTCAGGGAGAGCGCTAACGTGAGCGTGCCCCCGGTAACCACGACAAATAGGCTTTCGATGCGCCGGCGCCAGAAGGGTCGAACCTCGACGACCCCGTAGGCGCGGTTGAGAACGTGCCGAACGGCCTCGACGCCGCTGGAGGCAATCCAGAGCGCGCCCACGAGACTGAACGTTAGCAGGCCCCCGCGTTGGGTTGTCAGTACCTCGTCGACTGCGGGGTGAAGCGCATCGCCCACCCGATCCGGCACCAGTTCGAAAATGCGATCGATGAAGCTCTGGGCCGTTTGGGGTTCGCCGACAAAGCCGGCCAAGGCCGTAAGGAAGATCAGGAAAGGGAAGAACGACAACATCGCCGTAAAGGCCATAGGCCGGCGAACAGCACGCCACCGTTGCGGTGGGTGCGGCCGAGCCCGTCCACGATAACTGCCAAGAACCCCGGCATTCTGATGGCTATTCCTCTCATCGACCCAGCTTGACTCCCCTTTGCGCATTCAACAACTTAGGGCCGGTTTAGGGAACGCTCGTTTCGGGCGGCTTTGTTGGGGTTCACATGAAATCGTTATCCGCTTTGGCGGCATTATTGTTGGTGCTCGTCGTTGGAATCGCGACCTTCGGCCGCGCGGATGCGGCGGGGTACAAGATTGGCCAGGAGAGTGTTTCTGGCGCCGGCGTGGCGCACGCGGGCGGCGCCGCGTCCGCCGGCGATGCCTCCACGGTCTATGCCAATCCAGCGGGCATGACCCAGTTGGATGGGCGCCAACTCGTGGTCGGCGGACACCTGCTGCGGCCCGACGCCAAGTTCGCCAATCAAGGCTCGATCGACGCCACCGGCGCGGCGATCACGGGCGGCGAGGGCGGCCAGGGGGGAATCGGCGCTTTCGTTCCGAACCTTTACGGTGTCTGGAGTCTGCCGAACGATCTCAAATTCGGTCTGGGCATCAACGCGCCATACGGTCTCGCCGTGGACTACGATGACGATTGGGTGCGGCGCTACAACGAGTTGGGCGCGTCGCTGACCATGGTCAACGTCAATCCGGCCTTGGCCTACCGTGTGAATGACAAGGTTAGCGTCGGCGGTGGTCTCAACGCGATGTATAGCCGAGCTCGCCTCACCCAGGCGATCGATTTTGGGCGTGCGCTCGGGGGCAACGCGCAGTCCCTCGACGGCAGCAGCGACTTCTCCGGAACCGACTGGGCTTTCGGGTTCAATGTCGGTGCGCTGTTTACAGTCAGCCCCAACACGCGATTTGGGGTTCAGTACCGGTCGGGGATGGAGTTCCACTAAGACGGGGAGGTTGATTTCTCGGTTCCTGCCGCGGCGCGTACCGGACTCAACAACAACGGCCAACCCAATGCCTTCACCGACGGCAACATGAAGGCGGACTTACCGATCCCCGACACAGCCTCCATTAGCGTGTTTCACGATGTGCCGAATTCAAAATGGGCCGTGATGGCCGACCTTTCATGGACTCGATGGGAGGTGTTCGACCGACTCGTCTTGACGCCCGAGGAACCAACGACCTCGACCGGTGTCATCAACACGTTTTGGGACAATAAGTTCCGGGTCTCGACGGGCGCGACCTACGATTGGTCTTCGGACCTTCAACTACGGGGCGGCGTGGCGTTCGATGATAGCCCGATCAAGACCGTTTTCCGCGGCGCCGGTGTGCCGGACTCCGACCGCATTATCGTCGCGATCGGAGGCGGCTACGCGCTTCGGGAAAATTTGGATATCGATTTTTCCTATCAGCACTTTTTCTTCAAAGAGGGGCGGGTCATCAACCGCGTCGCAACGGCATCACGGCTGATCGGTGCCTTCGATGTCAGCGCCGATTGGTTTGCTCTGGGCGTGACGCTTCGGTTCTAGCGCCTATTTTGTATCCATCACCCAAACCCCGTCCCAGTCGGCCGGCGGCGGGTTGTCCCGATAGTGAAGGACGCGGTCGCGTTGGAACGATGGCCGATCCGCGGGATTAATCGCAAGAACAGCTTCGAAGCCTGCAAGTGCGGTGTTCCAATCTCGTTGCTTCACGGCGGCGAAGGCCTCGCCATAGGCGCGAAGCGCGTTCTTGAGGCCGGGAAATGTCGTTTCTGTATGATGCGCCATGGCCTCGAAGATGGTTACCGGCTTGTTCTTGCCCTTGACCCGCATCAGATCGACCTCGCGCAACAGATGATCCTGTTTGAGAGCGGCGACGGTGAATTCCGATAAGAGGACGTGTGCCCCGTAGTATTTGGTCGCGCTTTCGAGCCGGGCGGCAAGGTTTACCGAATCGCCGATGACCGTGTACTCCATACGGCGTGTCGACCCGATATTACCGACAACGACATCGCCAGTCGAAATACCGATGCCGATGTCCACGGGATCCATGCCACGGCCCGCGCGACGTTCGTTCAAGACGCGCAGCGCTGTGAACATGCCGTTGGCGGTATTCACGGCGTTGTCGGCGTCTTGCTCGCCGTTGAACGGGACTCCGTAGAGGGCTATGATCGCGTCGCCGATGAACTTGTCCAAGACGCCGGCGTTCTGGAAGATGACCTCCACCATCTCCTCGAAATATTCGTTCAGCATCGACACCGTGTCGCGCGCGCCGAGGGTTTCGGACACCGTCGTGAATCCCCGCAGATCCGAAAATAAGATGCTGACGTGCTGGTTCTGCCCGCCTAGTTGAGCTTCTCCGCTGGCCAGGAGCTGTTCCACGACCTCGGCCGACATATAGCGCGACATCGTCGACTTGACGCGCTTCTCCGAGGTGATGTCCTCGATCATCATCATCGACCCGATGGTTTCCTCGGCCGAATCGACCAGCGGCATCACCGACATGTTGACCGATGCAGTCTCGCCATCCGGCAATGCAAGTTCGGCGTCGACATGGGAGTCCTGCTGGCCGGTTTGCTCGACTCGCGCCAAGCTGGCCATGACCCAGCGGTTCCTCGCGCCGAAGACGGCTTCAACCGAGTTGCCGATCAATGTATCGCGGTCGGCTTGCAGAATGGAAAACGCCATCTCGTTGGCAACGAGAATTTTGTGATCTTCGTCGAGCGTGAGAACGCCGTTGCTGGTGCTCTTGAGAATGGAGTCGTTGTAGTTCTTCTCGTTGAGAACGTCTTCGAACAAACGTGCGTTCTCCAGTGCTACGGCGATTTGTGCGGTAAAAGCCGCGAGGCGCTGTTCGTCGCGAGACCGGAAGTGATCGCCGCGCTTGTTTAGTACCTGCGTGACGCCGAGCTTTTCTCCGGCCTTATTCACGATCGGCATGCACAGAATGCTGCGGGTCTTGAAGCCGGTCTGTTGGTCGGTTGCCTTGTTGAAACGTGGGTCGGCGTAGGGATCGGAAATATTTTCAGTGACGCCGCTGGTAAAGACCGCGCCGGCAATGCCCTGATCCGACGGGAGGCGTATTTCTCGTGTCTCCAGTCCCTCGGCGACGCGCGACCACAATTCGTTGGCCCGAGCGTCATACAGCAGCAATGACGAGCGTTCAGCATCAAGCACTTCGGTTGTGGCGCCGATGATCCGGGCGGGCAAACGGTCGAGGTCAAGCTCGCCTTTCGTTCGACAACTCGAGGATCTGCACCTCTTCGCGCAGACTCGGTCATCAAATTGAATCCGCGGTAGAGCTCGGCGTACTCGTCCGTGCCGGCGATTTTCAGCCGATTATTCAACTCGCCGTTCTCCACGGCTTTCATCGCATCGATCAGGCTCGCGGCCGATCGCGAAACCTCGGAGGCCGTGAGGATCGACATCGCCAGCGCGCCCCCCATGCAGACCAAGACGACGCTCGAGACCCAAAGCAGTAACGGGCTCATCTGCGTCAGCGAGATCTCGTATCCCAGATCGTTGAAGAGAAGATCGACCTTGGGGACGATCGACGCGGCAAAGAAGAGCAGCGGGAGTGCGGCAACGAAGATTGAAAGATAGAGGAGCTTGTTGCGCAGGTTGATCGAAATGAGTTCGCGCCGGTGCGCGACCTCGACGTGGTCGCAGAAATCCCAAAGGCGTTCCACCACCGGCGTGACGGCACGCGCGATAATGAAGAATTCGATGGTCGCGTGCGCGGGCGAGGCGAAGAAAAGAACGGTCGCGGCGAACGCCGCCAACTGCCAATCCGCGTAGCCGATATCGGCGTAAACGTTACCGAGCCAGAGTGCCAAAGTAACTAGGCCGGCCGCCGCGGGTCCGTGGATGAACGTAACCCGGACGAACGATAGGAAAGGCAGGTTTAGGGCGCGGACGAGTGCTCGCGAGGCCGACCAGTTGTCCGGCGTTTGCCCGCGGTCGAGGATGTCGAGGGTATCGCCCAGCGGTCGGTAGTGCCGTCGAATGACGTATACGTCGACGAGGAGGTAGAGCGGCACGACCCAGAGCACCGACAACAAAAAGGTAAATCCACTGGCCGAGGGTGAACTCCAAGCCAACGAGGGCAAGGAACAGGGTGATCACGACCGCGCCGCTGGAACCCGCGAGATAGAACCCGATCAGGTGCAGGAGGAGCCGCCGGGCCGTTATCGGGGTGGCGGCATGTTCACCTTCCGCAGGTGTTTGCTGATTCGGAAGCGCAACCAAAGCTCGATGTCCCCAACTTCGCTTAGGACCGCAAATTCGGTCCCACACGATTGGGGTAATCTAGCCTCCGCGCGGAGATGTATCCACGTCCGTATGCGGAGGCAAAGGGCTGAAAATAACCATTTGTGCCCCATCCGACCGGATCGTGCGGGGCTCAAGAACTATTGTCCGTCGGGCCGAGGCCTCGCATAATCGTTTGATACGAAAAAGGAGATGCCAATGGCCGTCGCTGAAACCGAACTCGAGCGCAGAATTCTCAAGCCAAAACTGGCGACGCCGGAGTCTGTCGCCGGCTACGGCTACATAATTGGCGGGAGCAAAAGCAAAAGCTCGGACACCCCCGGCTATTACGGTGCAGCGGTTACGACGAGCAAGCCCGCCCCATTTGTCTCCAACGACGATACCTCGTTGTCGCTGGCAACGATCAATCCGCGCCCGATGGAAGTGCGCTGGATGGAGTATCACAACAAACATACCCAGACGTTTATTCCGCTTGAGGGCAAGCCGATCGTTGCTGTCCTCGGCAAGCCGACCTGCCGGCGACCGGATGGATCGTGGGACGATTCGCAAGATCAGGCCCCTGACATCGATAGCGTCGAGGCGTTCTATTTCGATGGAGCCGCAGGTTTCGTGATGAATATCGGCACCTGGCACGAATTTCCGTTCGCGGTCGAACCCGACACCAATGTCATCGTGATCTTGACCAACGAGACCACCGCAAACCTACAGAACGTCGTTGATGGGGAGGCCCATGGCGACGACCTGTGCAAGCGCGATCTTCAAAAGCGCTTTGGCGTTCTCTTTGAGGTCGAGCTTTAGGCGCTATTTGACGCGCACCACGCGGAACGTGCGCAACTCGCCATCGTGTTCGGTCACGCTTAGGTATTCGTTCTCGACGATCGAGTGGCGGTCGAGTTTGAATAGTGGCTCGTCGTCATCGAAATCATGGCCGTCGTAGTGAAAATGCCAGCCGCGTCCAACGTGGCGTAGCGTGCCTTCTTCGTCGAGCTCATGTTCCCAGAACCGACGCACCCTGCATTTATCTTTGTTGCCGCGCCATTCCTCGGCGTCCAGATGGCCGTCTTCGGTCAACGGCGCAACAAATTCATAGCCGCGCAGCGCACTGCCATTCGGAAAGTCGTGATCGCGGGCGAGTTCTAGTCGGACGTGGCGCAAAGCCATGGGGAAGCTCCGTTTCTTGTACTTGCGTATTTTCTTGCCGAACCGCAGAAGGTGCGTTGACCTCGCTCAACGCACCGACGCATAGGCTTCGGTCGACGCCTCTAGCGTCGTGATGTCGGGAATCGAAATGCGATGGGTCGTGGGCAGCCCGATCAGGCCTTCCTCGCGCAACGCCGTAAAGGTGCGACTGACCGTTTCGATTGTCAGGCCAAGATAGTCGGCGATGTCGCTGCGACTCATCGGGAGGTCGAACTCGGCGCCACCGTCGCCACATCCCGCGCCGTGGCGCAGTTGGGAGATTAGAAAGGAGGCAACCCTTTCTTTCGCGGTCTTACGACCGAGACAGAGCATTTGTTCCTGAGCCGCCGCGAGTTCGTCGTTGGCAATTTCATAGAGCCGCTCGCGGACTTGGGGCATTTCTTCCAGCAAAGTCTCGAGTTCCCCGACTTTGAAGCGGCAAAGATCCGCTTCGGTGATCGCTTCGGCGGAGTAGGCGTAGGTCTGCCGGGCCGCGAGGCCCAGAAAATCGCCGGGAGCCAAAAATCCGGTGATTTGTCGACGGCCGTCCTGGAGCAATTTGAAGAGCCGAACGTGGCCGCGGGAGACGTTGTAGACGAACTTCGCTTCGTCACCTTCCTCGAAGACCGTTTGACCGGGCCTGATCTGGATATGGGACACAATCCGGTCAAGAACCTCCACGCGATCCACCTCGATCGCGGAGCACATCGCCTTGTGCCGCACGCTGCACTGCGCGCATCGTCGGGACAGGCGAAGACCCGGTGTCTCACCATGGCTCAAGGACATTCTGATTCGAACCCCGTACTCTCTTCGTCCGAATTGATACACCGCAAATACCGGGCCGTACAGGCCGGGCCATGATGGGCTATGGCGCAGCTCGCGGTAACGGTGGCCCCTTTAGGGAAATCGGAGGTCGATTTGGCCTACCCCCTGGTTTCGCTGGGCGATGTCCCGATGTCGCTCGAGGCCTGGCGTTCTTTGGCCCAACAAGGTTCTAGAACGCCAGGAAATGGGCCATTCCTGCGGTGTCATGACGGCGCGATGACGGGGCCAAATCCGCGGTCTTTTTACCTACGAAGTGTCGATAACGGTGGCGCCGCCGATCTTGTGCATCGGCCACCTCAGCCTGGGCGAGCAGCTGGACAGCTTGGTGCCGTGGGATCGTCTGTTGTGGTCGATCGTCGAACTTGGACAGCAGAACGCGTGTGCAGCGGTTCACATTGGGCTGCCGCCGGACCGATCGTGGCTGCTGGAGCGTTGGCCGGATCCCCAGGCGCAGGCTAATCCGATTGCGGTCGCCTGCACGATCACGCCAAAGAGCAATCAAGCTACCCCAACCCAGTAACCCACCGGGTTGTTTCAAAAACAACGATCGCGGCGCTCGCGACAAAGCCCAGGACCGGCACGAGGAGCGGGACCGAGAACGAGGTGGTCGGCGCGCCTTCGCGGCGTTTGATCACGACCAACGCCAGATTCACGATGGCGAACACGATGAGGATAGCCACCGATGCGGCTTTCGCCAACGTGAGGAGGGGGAGGGCGGCGGAGAAAAGGGCGACGGCAAGGACAACGATGAAAGTCGCCATTAGCGGCGTCCGCGTCCGACGATTGACCGTCGCGAGGACTTTGGGCAATTGCTCGGTTCGTCCAAGACCGTAGAGGATGCGCGACGCCATGATCATCTGAATCAAAGTGCCGTTGGCGACGGCGATAAGACTGATGGCGCTGATGATCTGCGGCGCGCCGCTAAATCCGCGTTCCAGGACCTGGGCCAGTGGGGCATCGGATCCCGCGAGTTCGCTCATCGGAACGACAAGAACCGCGATTATCGAGATCAGCATGTAAAGGGCAGTCGTGATCACCAACGTCGTCACGATGGCGATCGGCATGTTGCGCGGGGCGTTTTTCACTTCTTCGGCGACGTTGACCATGTCCTCGAAGCCGATAAACGCGAAGAAGGCGACGACACCGCCCGCGACCACGGCAACGATGGGGGCTGCCTCCCACGTCGGGATCATGGTAGGTAACGCTGCGGGTACCGTTGCAAGCGCCGGGGCACCGACCCAAATTACCAAGGCCAGCCCGCCAAGCTCAATCAGCGTGAGCAAAGCTGCCGCGCTCACCGCTTCGAGGATGCCCCAAGCGGCGGTCAAGCCGAGCAAGGCGGTGAGGGCCAGAACTGTCGGGGACGA
Source organism: Alphaproteobacteria bacterium (assembly GCA_038141965.1). Lineage (GTDB taxonomy): Bacteria > Pseudomonadota > Alphaproteobacteria > SHVP01 > SHVP01 > CALJDF01. The sequence continues at coordinate 105,207 of JAYQJC010000010.1, read as the reverse complement.
CGGGAAGGCCCACGAACACGCCGATGTAGCCGGTCGCGCCGCGGATCACGGTGGCGGCCGAAATCACCCCCGCGGCGACCACCAACAAGCCGACTGCAGTCGATAGGCCGACTTTGCCGAATGCGGTTCGGACGTAAAGTGCTTCGCCGGCGCTTCGGGGGTAGCGCCCGCAAAGTTCGGCGAAGCTGAAGGCGCTAAGTCCGGCTAGGACGGCCGCGACCAAGAAACTGAAGGGTGCCGTGGTGCCCGCCACTGCGGCGACCTCGCCAACCAGAACGTAAATCCCCGCGCCGACCGTGGTGCCGACGCCATAGAGAATGATCAGCGGCAACGACAGAGCGCGCCGCAGGCCGGCTTCGGGCGTAGCGCCGTTTGCGGGCTCTTCCAAGGAGTTAGTGGGACATGAGGACCGGCATCGTCATATGCCGCAGGATGTCACGTGTCGCACCACCGAAGACCAACTCATTCAATCGACTGTGGCCATAGGCGCCCATAACGATCAGATCGCTGCCGGCATCGTTGGCGGTATTGATGAGTATCTCGCCGATCGGCAGATCCTGAACGTGGACATCCTTGGTCTCCACTTTGATCCCGTGACGCGCAAGGTGCGTGCCGATATCCATCGACGGGGTGTTTTTCCGCAAATTAGCCGACACGACGAGGATTTCCTCAGCGGCGGCAAGTAGGGGTAGGGCATCCGCTGTGGCACGTGCCGCTTCGCGGCTGCCGTTCCAGGCCAGGGTAATTTTCCGACCAATGACCGGGAAATCGCCGACGCTGGGGATTGTGAGCACCGGCCGACCGGACGCCAGCGTTAGGTCGCCCGGCAATCCTTCTGCGCCGCACGGCACGCCGTCGTCCGACGCCGGTTGTCCGACGATCGCAAGGTCGGCGTAGTAGGCATGGGCCATCAAGATGTCTCGGGCGAAACCGCGCTCCTTGCGCCATTCCGCTGAAACGCCTCCTTTGCGGGCGGCATCGTTAAAGGCTTTCTCGGCTTCGGCGGCCTTAGCTTCAGAGTCGGCCTCATAGTCCGCATAGACTTGCGCGGGCAACTCCGCCCCAACGTAACCGGGAACGACGAGCGGCGGAACGGTGTACAGCGCAACCAAGTGCGCCTCGTGCTTCTCTGCCAGCGCGACGGCCGAGGCTGTGCGGGCGGCGTTGCGAGGATCTTCTGCGAGGTGAAGAAGAATTGTCTTTATGGTCACGACGGTTCTCCCTTGCTGTCCTGTTTCCAGACTAGGGCGCACCCAGCCCAACCTCGTTGAGCGGCGTCAACGATGAGATCGAATCCAATTGCTGGCTTCCGCGCGCGCTTCGGCGACTTCCTGAGAAGAAAGGGCGCTCCCAACGCTATCGCGGCTTTCGCGCGCGGCGGGATACCCAGCCTGTGCCGCAATCTCGAACCATCGGTAGGCCGATATGAGGTCAAGTGTCACGTCCTCAGGTGGATTAGCCAACAACAATGCGACCTCATACTGGGCGGGGACATAGTCCTGCTCGGCGGCCAGCAACAACCAGCCCAGAGCCTGTAGTGCATCTTGTCCGACGCCGCTGCCGTCCCGCAAGATGCGTCCCGCATAATACTGCGCGGCTGCAATGCCCGAACGTGCCGCATCTAGAATTTGGGGGGGCGCTGCGGCGAAATCTTCCCGTTGAATGAGATCGAATCCCAAGACGAACTTGGCTCGGCCGTGGCCTTGTGCCGCTGCTTTGCGCATCCAGAACGTCGCTTCCTCGGCATCGCGTTCGGTGCTGAAGCCATGCCGATACATTGTGCCGACATAGAACTGCGCCGTTGCGTCTCCGTCCGTTGCAGCGGGCAAGAGTTCCCGCCAGGCGACAATGCGGTTGCCCTCGATAAAAGCGTCGACGCCCTGTGCGACATCGGCGCGCGCGCCGAGAGACATCGACACGGCGAGAACCGGCAATAACAGCCAGGGAACCAAAGCGCGTTTGACTAAATGTGTCATGCCAACTCCTCCCTTTTTTTTGCCGCGCTGAACTCGTCGGACACCATTCCTTTTTCCTTACATCGTCAGGACGGCGGCACCGTTGATGCGGCCATGGCGTAAATCGTCGAGCGCTTGATTGGCTTTTGCCAAATCATATCGCGTGACCGACGTTTTGATCGGAATCTTTGCGGCCAATGGAAGAAACGCGGTACCATCTTCACGCGTCAGGTTCGCGACCGAGACGATCTCGCGCTCCAGCCAAAGCAGTTGATAAGGAAAGCTGGGAATGTCGCTCATATGGATTCCGGCGCAGACAACCCGTCCGCCCGGTTTCACCGCCCTGAGCGCAAGAGGCACCAATGCGCCGACCGGGGCAAAGAGGATCGGCGGCGTCGAGCGGTTCGGGCGGCGCGGCATCGGAATCACCGGCCCATTGTGCGCCCAAAGATCGCGCAAAATCTTGGGCGGCACGGTCGCCCGGTCGAGTGAACGCGAACACGGTTCGTCCCTCGTAACGGGCGATTTGGGCGACGATGTGCGCTGCTGCACCGAACCCGTACAGCCCAATCGCGCCGGATCGCCCGCTTTGCGGAGTGATCGGTATCCGATTAGGCCGGCGCATAGTAGCGGCGCGGTTTCGGCATCGTCGAAAGCCTCTTCGATGGGGAAGCAGTAGCGGGCGTCGGCGACCATCGTCTCGGCGTAGCCCCCATCCAGCGTGTAGCCGGTAAAGCCCGCCCGAATGCAGAGGTTTTCCTGGCCGGCCCGGCAAAAGGCGCAGGTGCCGCAGGTGCTGCCCAACCATGGGACTCCGACGCGTTGGCCGACAACCAGGGTCTCGACACCCTGGCCGGCCGCGGCCACCCGCCCCCCGACTTCATGGCCTGGGATGATCGGCAAACGAGGCTCGTCGAGCTCTCCATCGACCACGTGAAGGTCGGTCCGGCAAACGCCGCAAGCGTGAACATCGATCACGACTTGCCCGTGTTTTGGGTCGGGTGGTGGGCGCTCGACAAGCGCCAGGGGCGTTCCGGGTGCCCGCACCACCATAGCCCGCCGATTTGTGACCCCGGTCATTGAGAAAATTTCGTATGTCTCGTGTGATAAGGCCTTGATTGCCGTCAACGCGGGGCCAATTGTGCAGCAGAGGTGCCCGACCCCCCTTTTTTGGTCTGTAGGAGGCGATTGTGATTGGTAGGTTCAGGAAATATGGTCTGGTGGTGCCGGTGGTTGTTGTGGGCGTCGCGTTTGGCACAAGCGTCAGTGCGTTTAACGCCAAGCAAGTCGGGCAGTTGAACGATACGAACGCCTGTCCACGGTGCGACTTGGCGGAGGCCAAGCTGAAAGATCTAGACCTCCAGGGGGCCGACCTATCCCGCGCCGATCTCGTCGATGCTGACCTAAAGGGCACGAATTTGACCGGAGCCGATCTGTCCGGCGCCGATCTTCGGCGGGCGGACCTCGAAAAAACCACTCTCAAGAACGCGAATTTTGTCGGCGCCAACGGGGCGGGGGTGGATATGGAAAAATCCGTGGCCGACGGCATCGATCTGTCCGGATCGGATTTTCGCAATGCCGATATCGGCGAGTCCTCATTGGTCGACGCGAAATTTGTCGAAGCGGATCTGGGCGGCGTGGATTTCAAGCGGTCAAACTTGACCGGCGCCGATATGCGTGCCGCGCAGTTAGAACGCGCCAACCTAGAGCGCGCCGTGATGCGCAATATCAACCTTTCTCAGGCCGACCTGACCAGGGCGGAACTTGATCGCGCCGACCTCAGCGGCGCCGACTTGTCGTCGGCCGTTTTGAAGAACACGCAACTCAAGCGCGCCAACCTTAGCGGCGCCAATCTCGCCGAAGCCGACCTTTCCGGGGCGATCCTCAAGCGTGCCAACCTCAGCGGGGCCAACCTCGAGGGGGTGCGCGGCCTCAAGGCGCGGCAGCTTGAAGATGCTTGCGGCGATGAAAACACCAAACTCCCGGACGACGAGTTCGTCTTGGCGGCTTGCCGCTAAGTCTCGTCCGTTCCCGGCGGGGGCAGGGCATGCTTGAAGTTGAACGCCCCCTCGCAAGGGCCGAATAGACGAATCTGTTCTAGCCGGACCAATGCTTCGGCCACCGTGGGCGTCGAGCCGGCAGGGTGCCACCACAAAACAAGGTCGCGGGTCTTCGAGGGCTCGAACCAGTCCTTGCGTGCCGCATAGAGAAAACGGTGGTCGCTCTTGTAGGTGTACGCGTGCAGGGCTTCGACGGACTCCCACAGCGACATGTTGATCAGAACCGTCTCGCCGACCGGGCGCATGTCGGTCGAGTCGCCCGAGTCGTCCTGCAGCCGCCAAACAAAACCGGGAGAGACGTCGGCGAGCCGGTTGATTCGGTCCAACGCGTCGACAAAACCGGTCATTTCAGGGTGATCAAGCGGGTAGCGCATCGTCGCAACGTTGAATTGTGCGAGATGATATCCGGTCATCGGTCTAGCCGGAGAAGTGCCCGCAGGTGACGAGGATCTTGCCGTCGCGGTCGCCGCCGCGCCGGTTCGCATGGTCCAGTGCTTCGGTCACGTTCTCAAGCGGATAGACGGCCGCGACTTTTGCGGTGAGCGCCCCCTTGCCGACAAGGTTGGCCACTTCTTCGCGAATGGTGCGTTCGCGTTCGGGGCCGTACAGCGTCTTGAAGGTGCGCGACATCATGAAGCCTTGGAATCGTAGGCCGCGGCCGAGTGACAGTTCTTTCGGGATTACCGGATCTTCGCCGCTCATGAGGCCGTAGTTGACGATCAACCCAAGTTCCCCCAGGCATCGCGCAATCCGGGTGGTTCCTTGGCCACCCGCTACGTCAAAGCCCAGCTTGATGTCGGCACCGCCCGTCACCTCGGCCACGTGCTCGTGAAGGTCAGGCCCGTCTTTTACGACGGCGTCGGCGCCAATGGCTTGCAACTCAGGGATGACGCTGTCGCGTCGGACCGCTGAAACCGTGCGCAAGCCCATTTCCCTTGCCAACTCGATCGCGTATCGCCCGCAGGCCGAATTGCCGCCGTTCTGGACAATCCAGTCCCCTGGCTTGTGCTCGACAAAGGCGTTGATGAGGAGCCAACTCGTCACCGGGTTCACGGTCGCCATGGCGAGCTGCAGTGCATCGCCTTCGGGGCGCACCTTGATCAGGTCGCTTTCCGGGAGGCGCAATTCATCGCGGCAGGTGCTGGACGAAAGCGGCGGGATCGCGCGGTCGCCGACCGCAAATGTCGTCACCGCGTCGCCGACGGCGAGGACCTTGCCGACCCCCTCGGCGCCCGGTGTGCCGCCGGGGCTCGGCCCGGAAAAAGGGCGTACGCCCGTAATCCTATAGATATCGGCAATGTGGAGACAGGCGGCTTCCATGCCCAAGAGAACGTCGTGGGGCCCGAGCTGACCGGAATCTTCATCGACAATCTTGACGACCTCGCGGGGGTCGCCGAAAGCGTCGTAACGCGCTACTCGTGGCATGTATCCTCCTTGAATGACCGCGCCAGCTTAGCGCGTCGCCTTGATGAGGCGAAGACCGTGTGGTTGATTGAAGGCCTCTACCGCGTGGCATGACTACGGGACCGTCCATTGAGTACTGGAGATCAGTCCGACGAACACAGCCTAAGTCCCATCGAAGGTGGACTGCTTGAGCGTTTTCCGGATCCTGTGGTGGTTGTCGACTCCGGACGACTGGTTGTCGCCGCGAATGAAGCGGCCCGAGAGCTTTTACCGACCAATTACTTTGGTCGTGACCTGTCGCTATCGTTGCGACATCCCGAGATATTGGCGGCCGTTGCCGGTGCATTCTCGAAGGGTGGTGACGAGGAGCGTGAGATCACCCTGCCGGGCACCGTCCCTCGGGTGTTCGACCTACGGGTTTTCGTTTTGCGGAACGATGCTTCGGACCGCCTAGAGGCTGTGCTCGTTTTTCGCGAAGTGACCTCGGCCAAGCGGTCCGACCAGATGCGCGCGGATTTCGTTGCCAATGTCAGCCATGAACTACGCTCGCCGCTTTCGGCGATGATCGGCTTCATCGAAACGCTGCGGGGCCCGGCGAAGGAAGATCAAGAGGCACGCGAGCGCTTCCTCACCATCATGCAAGGCGAAGCCCAGCGGATGGGTCACCTGATCGAAGACCTGTTATCGCTCTCGCGGGTCGAAGTGAACGAACACATCGCGCCGACCAATGCTGCCGACATCCGCGCGATCCTTGACAGCTTGAAAGAGATGTTGTCGCCGCGGGCCGCCGAGCGCGGCATGACTATTGATCTGAATATTGTCGACGACCTTCCCGTGGCGATCGGGGATCCAGATCAGCTGCACCAGGTGTTTCGCAACTTGGTGGACAACGCGATCAGCTATGCACGCGAAGGAACGACCGTCGCGATCGGCGCTCGGACACTTGATCGGATGCCGCGAATCGGAGGTTTGGGCGTGGCCGTCACGGTCCGCGACGAAGGTGAGGGCATTCCGGAAGAACAGATCCCTCGGCTCACCGAACGGTTCTACCGGGTCGATAAGGGACGGTCCCGTAGCATGGGTGGTACGGGCCTTGGGCTTGCCATCGTCAAACACATCGTCAGCCGGCACCGCGGTGCGCTGACCGTCGAAAGCACGCTGGGCAAGGGATCGGCGTTCACGGTGACGGTGCCGGCCAAGCCCTGATCGGCCTATAAACCGGCGTTTTCAGCCAAATTCGGCTATCACAAAACCGAAATATAAACGTCATATAAGAGTCGCCAGCCGACACTAGGGTCCGGTCGTGCCGCGCAAATGGTTGGCCGCGGCTTGGACAATTAAACAAAGGTTTATCTCATGATCGGAAGATCTCTCGTACTCGCAATGGCCGCCAGCGCAATGGTCGCCGGTGCGGCCGAGGCGCGCGACCAAATTCGTATCGTCGGCTCCTCTACCGTGTTCCCGTTCTCCACCGCGGTTGCCGAGCAGTTCGGCAAAACCACAACGTTCAAGACTCCGGTTGTCGAAAGCACCGGGAGCGGTGGCGGCATGAAACTGTTCTGCGCCGGGATTGGCGAGGGCCGCCCCGACATCACCAACGCTTCGCGCCGGATTAAGGCCTCGGAGTTTAAGACGTGCGCCGAGAACGGCATCGGCATCACTGAGGTGAAGGTCGGGTTTGATGGCATCGTGCTCGCGAATTCCAAAGCGGGGCCTAAGCTCAACCTAACTCTGGGGCAGATTTGGCTCGCGTTGGCGAAGGAAGTCCCGGTCGACGGCAAGCTTGTTGCCAATCCTTACAAGACCTGGAGTGATATCGATTCCTCGCTGCCCAACGCGAAGATCGAGGTGCTGGGTCCGCCGCCGACCAGCGGCACACGCGATGCCTTCGTCGAGCTCGCGATGGAAGGCGGTGCCAAGCAGATCAAAATGCTTGCCGACATGCGTAAGGCCGATAAGAAGGCTTTCGAGAAAGTGGCCCATACGGTCCGTGAAGACGGCGCCTTCATCGACGCAGGCGAAAACGACAACCTGATCGTCCAGAAGCTGGTGGCCAACCCGGCGGCGGTGGGCGTTTTCGGCTTCAGCTTCTTGGATCAAAACGCTGACAAGATTCAGGGTGCCTCGGTTGGCGGGAGTTGCACCTGAATTCGAGAAGATCGCCGCGGGCGACTACAAGATTTCCCGCTCACTCTTCTTCTATGTAAAGCAGCAACACGTTGGGGTCATTCCTGGCATCGAGGAATACGTTCGCGAGTTCACCAGCGAACGGGCTTGGGGTCCGGACGGATACCTAGTCGACAAGGGCCTCATTCCGTTGCCCGACGCCGATCGCCGCAGCATTGCGCAACAAGCGCAGGCGCTTGCACCGCTTAGCATGTAGTTTGGTTTACCGATGGTGGTCGCCCGTTCTTGGGCGGCCGCCATCTTTTTTTTCTCAAGCCACCGAGCCTGAAACATGAGCGTAGTTCTCCTGGTCGTTGTCTTGTTAGGGCTGTCCACGATCGCGTTTCAGGCAGGTCGCACGAAAGCGTTGCGGGCGACCGGCGGTCAGATTGCGCCGCTTCACTCGCTGCCGACCTACTATGGCTCCTACGTCGCCCTCTGGGTCGGCATTCCGGCGCTTATCGTCATCGCGTTGTGGCTCGTTTTCGAGCCGCAGATCATCAATGCGCTATTGGTGGCGGCGCTGCCGGACGACATTCGCAACCTAAGTCCCGCGGAGCTTGGGCTTAGAATTAACGACATCAAGAACCATGCCGCAGGCGGGATTACCAGCACCGAACTGGGTCCTCGCATGCAGGAGGTTGCCGAGTACTACAGCGCGCTGCGAGGGGTTGGGTTCTTCGGTATGGGTATTGCGGCGGTTGCGGCCGGCCTGGGCGGACTCATCGTCGGCTGGCGTCAGGTCGCGCCGTCCTTCCGCGCGCGCAATCACGTCGAGCGAACAATTCAAGTCGTCCTGATCATCGCCTCGTCGATCGCCATTTTGACCACGGTCGGTATCGTCCTTTCGCTCCTCTTCGAATCGATCCGTTTTTTCGCGCAAGTGTCGCCCCTGGAATTCCTGTTCGGCCTGCAATGGAGTCCGCAAACCGCTTTGCGCGCCGACCAAGTGGGGCAGTCCGGGGCATTTGGCGCGGTGCCGGTTTTTGCCGGCACGTTGATGATCACCATTATTGCGATGGCGGTCGCAGTACCGATCGGGTTGTTCTCCGCGATCTATATGGCAGAGTACGCGAGCCCGCGCTTTCGATCGGTGATCAAGCCGGTTCTCGAGGTTCTGGCCGGCATTCCGACGGTCGTTTACGGCTTTTTTGCTGCGCTGACGGTCGCCCCGGCGATTCGTGGGTTTGGAGAGGGCTTTGGTTTGGACGTCGCCTCCGAAAGCGCGCTCGCGGCGGGCTTGGTGATGGGGGTGATGATCATTCCGTTCATCTCGTCCTTGTCGGATGACGTAATCAACGCAGTCCCACAAAGCCTGCGCGACGGCTCGTTCGCCATGGGCGCGACCAAGTCCGAAACGATCCGCCAAGTCATACTCCTGGCCGCGCTTCCCGGGATTGTCGGCAGCATCCTCTTGGCGGTGAGCCGAGCGATCGGCGAAACCATGATCGTCGTAATGGCGGCCGGCCTTGCGGCCAACCTAACGGGCAATCCCTTCGAGGCGGTCACCACCGTCACCGTGCAAATCGTCACCCTGCTGACCGGCGATCAAGAATTCGACAGTGCCAAGACGTTGGCCGCTTTTGCGCTTGGCCTGGTGCTTTTCATCATCACGCTCGGGCTTAACGTGATTGCGCTGCGAGTGGTCCGACGCTACCGAGAAAAATATGACTGATCTATTGGCCGGCCGCGTTCTCACCGATGCTGCGGCGACGCAGCGTCTCGCCCGCCGCCACCGAGCGGAACGGCGTTTCAAGCTCTACGGGCTTGCGGCCATTGTTACGGCCCTGAGCATTCTTGCGGTTCTGCTGATCACGATTGTCAGCAATGGTTTGTCGGTGTTCCAGCAAACGCACATCCAACTCACCGTCGAGTTGCGTGAAGAGGTGATCGATCCCCAAGGCACCCGGACCGAGGCGAACCTTCGCTTGGCCAATTACAAAACCCTCGTGCGCGATGGTTTGCTCGAAATCTTTCCTGAGGCAAGCGGGCGACGAGATCGTCGCGAATTGGCGCGAATGATCAGTTCGGGCGCCGACATTCGGCTTCTCAATATGGTGCTGAACGACCCTAGTCTGATCGGGTCGACCCAGACCATTTGGTTCAAGGCGGCGGCCGACATCGATAGCTTTGCCAAGGGTCAGATTCCACGTGACGTGCCGCAAGATGAACGCAAAGTCAGCGACAAACAAATCGGCTGGTTCGATCAACTCGACGCCCAGGGTCTCGTTGATAAGAAGTTCAATGTTGGCTTCTTCACCACGGCCGATAGCCGCGAACCCGAGCAAGCTGGCATTTTGGGTGCGGTGGTGGGGTCGCTATTGACCCTCATCGTCACCTTGGTCTTGTCGTTCCCGATCGCCGTGATGGCCGCCGTGTATCTTGAGGAATTCGCGCCCAAGAACCGATTGACCGATTTCATCGAAATCAACATCAACAATTTGGCGGCGGTTCCTTCGATCGTCTTCGGTCTACTGGGGCTGGCCGTTTTCCTCAATTTCTTTGGCCTGCCACGATCGGCGCCGCTGGTCGGCGGCATGGTCCTGGCGCTCATGACCCTGCCGACGATCATTATTGCTGCCCGCGCGGCGCTCAAGGCAGTGCCGCCGTCGATCCGCGAGGCGGCGCTGGGGATGGGCGCGTCGCCGGTGCAGACCGTGCTACATCACGTTCTACCGCTTGCGATGCCGGGCATCTTGACCGGCACGATCATCGGTATGGCGCAGGCGTTAGGCGAATCGGCACCGCTTCTGATGATCGGCATGGTGGCGTTTATCGTTGACGTGCCAGGATCGTTTACCGACGCCGCAACGGTACTGCCGGTCCAGGTTTTCCTTTGGGCCGATGCCCCCGAGCGCGGTTTCGTTGAGCGGACCTCCGCAGCGATTATGGTCCTCCTGGCATTTTTGATTGCAATGAACATATTGGCCGTCGTTCTGCGGCGACGCTTCGAGCGCAGGTGGTAGCGATGGCTTTACAAAAGGCGAGGGATATGGCGGAGATGCCCGTACATGATGATGTGGCGAAAGAAGAGGGCATGGCGGTGCCAATTAAGATTAGAGCCCAACACGTCTCAGTTCACTACGGCGACAAGCGGGCGATCAACGATGTGTCGATCGACGTCGAATCAAACCGTGTGACCGCGTTCATCGGGCCTTCAGGCTGCGGCAAGTCGACCTTCCTGCGCTGCATCAATCGGATGAACGACACGATCGATAGCTGCCGCGTAAGTGGGTCGATCAGCCTCGACGATACCGACATCTACGATCCGCAAATCGACGTTGTGCAGCTGCGCGCCCGGGTCGGCATGGTGTTCCAGAAACCCAATCCGTTTCCGAAGTCGATCTATGACAATGTCGCCTATGGGCCGCGGATCCACGGTTTGGTGTCCGGTCGCGCGGATTCCGATCAAGTCGTCGAAGCCAGCCTTCGCCGCGCCGGTCTTTGGGAGGAGGTCAAGGACCGGCTCATGGATCCGGGCACTGGGCTTTCCGGTGGCCAGCAACAAAGACTGTGCATCGCGCGCACCATCTCGGTTCAGCCCGAAGTCATTTTGATGGATGAACCTTGCTCGGCGCTGGACCCGATCGCCACGGCACGGATCGAAGAACTGATCGACGAGCTGCGCGAGAATTACACCATCATCATCGTGACCCACTCCATGCAGCAAGCGGCGCGGGTCTCCCAACGCACCGCGTTCTTCCACCTCGGAGACCTGGTGGAATATGGCGATACCGAGCATGTCTTCACCAACCCTGAGGAACAAAAAACTCAGGATTACATCACCGGTCGGTTCGGGTAACAGGAGGCACACGCATGACGGACGATCATATCGTCAAGTCTTTTGGTGATGAACTTGAGCGCATCGACCAACTGATCGTTGAGATGGGGGGATTGGCCGAGACCCAATTGGCGTCAGCGATTCGGGCCTTGGTGCGTCGGGATACCGACCTCGCCGATGAAGTCCGTGCGAGCGATGTCCGCATGGACGACTTAGAGCGCGAAATCAACGATCGAATCATTCGCGTTCTCGCGCTCCGTCAACCGATGGCGGCCGACCTTCGTGTCGCAATCGCCGCTTTGAAGATCTCCAACGAACTGGAGCGCATCGGCGACTATGCGAAGAACGTCGCCAAGCGCTCCCTCGTTCTCGTCCAGTCGCCGGCCATGTCGCCGACACTGACGATTTCGCGGATGGGTACGCTGGTGCAAAGCATGATCAAAAACGTTCTCGACGCCTATGTCGCACGAGACGCCGCTTGCGCTGAAGAGGTGCGACTTGCCGATCAGGAAGTCGATCAGCTGCACACCAGCATGTTCCGCGAGCTACTCACTTACATGATGGAAGATCCGCACACGATTACGCCCTGCACGCACCTCTTGTTCATCGCAAAAAACATCGAGCGAATCGGCGACCACACCACCAATATCGCCGAGCAGGTCCACTTCCTGGTGGTCGGACAGGATCCCGAAGACGCGCGACCCAAGGGTGACAAATCCAGTACCACCGTCGTCAAGCTGACAACACCCGAGGAGGCCGGCGGCAAATGAAACCGCAGATTCTGGTGGTCGAAGACGAGCCGCCCTTGGTCGAGGTCTTGCGCTACAATCTCGAGAAAGAAGGTTATCTCGTTAGCGTGGCGGAAGATGGTGCCGCGGCGTTAGACAACGTCCATCGCGCAACGCCCGATCTCATCATCCTTGACTGGATGTTGCCCGAGTTGTCCGGCATCGAGGTGTGCCGTCAACTTCGTGAGGATCCAGATTCCAAAGATGTTCCCGTGATCATGCTGACGGCGCGCGGCGAAGAGGCCGATCGCGTCAAGGGTCTGGCGAGCGGCGCGGACGACTACGTCGTCAAACCGTTCTCGCCTGCGGAACTCTTGGCGCGGGTTCGCGCGGTGCTCCGTAGGTCGACGTCGAGCGCACCCGACGAGACGTTGTCCTACGGCGACCTCACGATGGACCTCGCTGCCCACAGAGTGACCCGTGGCGATAGGTTGGTGCACCTCGGTCCGACCGAATTCCGTTTGCTCCGCGTGCTTCTTAAACGCCCGGGCCGTGTCTTCTCTCGCGAGCAGCTTCTCGACCTTGCTTGGGGACGGGACATCTATCTCGAAGCGCGAACCGTGGATGTCCATATCCGCCGCTTGCGCAAGCAGCTTAACGGGCCGGGCGAATCGGACCTCATTCGCACTGTTCGTGGCGCGGGCTATGCCTTGGATGCGGAAAGTTAGCAGCTAGGAAGGGCGCGCCGCCTTTGCCATAGTGGGCCTCATCACCAGGGAGGATCACATGCGCCGAGGCTATGTCGATACACCGGACGGCCAGATACACTATCGCATCGCGGGGGAGTCCGGTCCGACCGTAATCTGCCTTCACGAATCGCCGGTGTCGTCCTGGGAGTTCGAAAAGGCCCTGCCGCTGTTGGGCGCGCGATGTCGCGCGATCGCGCTGGACACGCCGGGTTACGGGCAATCCGATCCGCCTGCTGAGCCTCTCGATATGGCCGGCTATGCCAGGCGCCTCCTGCCGGCGATCGAGCATTTCACCTCAGGCCAAGAATTTGCGTTTGCGACCGTCCACACCGGAACCTCCATCGCCCTCGAACTCATTACCGAGCACTTAGCGGATCGAACGACGCATGCGGTCTTCTCCGGGGTGCCGATGTTCACGCCCGAGCAAGCCAAGATGTTTGGAACCCGGATTACCGAGCCGTCAATGGACGCCGATGGCGATTTCCTCAAGACGATGTGGGCGACCCGGCGCAAGAACTGGGGCGAGGACACAGATCTTGAAACCATCCATGCGGCGATTGCCCAGCACCTCATGATTTACCCGCGTTATCACTGGGCCTTCAAAGCGGTGTTCTCCTACGACGCAAAAGCTGCCTTACAAAAGCTCACCTGTCCGCTCTATGTGATCAACGCCGAAGGCGACAGCTTGGCGCAAATCGACAAAGAAGCCGCCGCCATGGTGCCGGGCGCGAAGTTCAAATTGGTGCCCGATGTTGGGGGGCAATTGCCCTACCGCGCGCCGGAGGTCTACGCCCAAGAGGTTCTCAACTTCATCGGTGCCTAGCCCTACGCACAAGTTCTGATTGAGCTTCCTGTTTAAACCTCCCGTAATTGGAGGTGGGACTCTGCCGATTCCTTGGGATAGGTTGTGTTCGGGGATCGAATTCGAACAACACCGTTCCGAAATGGTACAGAAGATACTCATCGTCGAGGATGACCCGGCGCAGTTGCGCTACCTCGATACGATCGTCGCGAATCTTGGGTACGAGACCATCACGGCGCCGGACGGCGAGGCGGCTGTCGATCTCTTGATTCGCCAGGACCGGAGCGGCGTCGATCTGGTTCTCCTCGATCTCGTTCTCCCCAAACTCGACGAGTTTGGCGTGTTGCAACGCATCGACCCGGTTCATCCGGACCTTCAGATCATCGTGCTGACGATGAGCGGTGGAGTCGGCACCGTGGTGCAGGCGATGCGTCACGGAGCAACGGATTTTCTGGTTAAACCCGTCAGCCCCGAGCGCCTGCAAATCTCGATCGAGAACGCGCTCAAAATCTCCACGTTGACTGGAGAACTTTCGCGGATCACCCGCAAGGTGAATGGCGAGATGACGTTCGATGATCTGGTCGCCGTTGCGCCTGCTATGCGTAACGTCGTCGACCTTGCCAAACGTGCCGCGGCCTCCAACATCGCGGTGCTTCTCGAGGGCGAGAGTGGGGTAGGTAAAGAAATGATCGCCCGGGCGGTTCAGGGCAGCAGCGACCGTGCCGGTCGGCCATTCGTTACGGTCAACTGCAGCGCCATCCCGGAAAATCTCGTCGAAAGTATTTTGTTCGGACACGAACGGGGAGCGTTTACCGGCGCCCAACAAAAGCACATCGGCAAGTTCCAAGAAGCCAATGGCGGCACCCTGTTTTTGGACGAGATCGGTGAACTCACGCCCGAGATTCAGGTCAAATTGCTTCGGGCGCTGCAAGACGGCGAGATCGATCCCGTCGGCAGCAAGCGCCCGGTGAACGTCGATATCCGTTTGATTTCGGCCACCAACCGCGACCTCCAGCAATTGGTCGAGGAAGAGCGTTTTCGCGAGGATCTGTTCTATCGGCTCAACATATTCCCCATCAACCTGCCGCCCCTGCGCGAACGACGGGAGGACATCCCCGAATTGGTGCGTGCGTTCGTTCAACGCTTTGCCGCCTCCGAAGGCAAAGCGGTCTCCGGGGTCGACGACGGCGTCATGGATCTACTCGTTTCCTATCCTTGGCCGGGCAACGTCCGACAGCTCGAGAATGCCGTGTTCCGCGCGGTCTTGATGGCCGATGGGGAGACGCTTAAGCTGGACGACTTTGGGCAGATCGCTGGGCGCCTGGCCCAGGCCGCGCAAAATACGGCAGGTGCGTCACCCTTCCCCCCAACGAGTTACACCCCTCAAGGCGTTGGCTTGGGGGCTACGTCCACCGGCATGGCCATTCCCGCTGTGGATCAACAAGGGTCGATGCGCGCTCTCCGCGACATCGAGGATGACGCCATCCGCATCGCACTTGATCGCTACAATGGGCAGATGTCCGAGGTCGCGCGACGGCTTGGGATCGGTCGCTCGACGCTTTACCGCAAAATTCGCGATCTCGGGATCAACATAGATCGAGTTTAGCGACGAGGTTGGGCTTCGACTAACGCCGTTGATAGGGCCTCGTAGAGCCGACTGGCCTCGCTTCGTGCCCCGGCTGATTGTTCGGGGTCGGAAACGATGGCGTGCAGATAGTCGTTCAATGCTCGGGCCGCGATACCGAGGTCGGAAAACCCAAATGTTTCAGCGGCACCCGCCAAACTGTGAACAAGGTGATAGGCGCCGTTGAGGTCTGCCGCGTTCCAATCGTTTTGGTCAAGCGCGCCCCACGCCGCGGACAGTGCCGCCTGTCGTTCCGGCAGCGACGCTGCAAAATCCTCGCGCAGTGCCGCGAGGGCCTGTTCAAGACCGCCGGAGGACTTTAGCCAGCGTGTTCTTCCCAAATTTCTTTCACCGTCGCGCCAAGCGTGCGCGGGTCGAACGGTTTCGGAATGACACTTGCCGCACCGAGCGCGAGGTAACGCGACACTTCTGCCGACTGGACTTTTGCGGTCATGAAGACGATCGGGATGCTGGCGGTTTCCTCGAGTTGTCGTAGCGCTTCCATAGTGGCCAGCCCGTCCATGCCCGGCATCATGACGTCAAGGAGAATGATGTCGGGTTTGAAAGACCCCACGATCGACAACGCTTCGGCGCCGGATTCGCAAATCTTGACTTCGTAGTCGCCGGAATATTCCAGCGCAAAACGGGCGACCTCGCGGATATCGGGTTCGTCCTCAACGTACAAAACGCGACTAAGAGTTCTTTCAGGCATATACAATGTCCGGTGGGTCGTCGTGATCAGGGCGCCACACTAGCGCCCGGTCGAACCAACACCAAGCCAGCCGATAGACAGGAAGCTATTGGCATATTTCTTGTGTGACTCATTCATTCGCAGGGTGGGGCTATTTTTCTGTCTGGCACTGGGACAAGTGTTCTTTTTCTGCATGCCTATTGTTCCGATCTGGGACATCGCTAGAATCTGTTGGGGAGGTGGATCTTAGGTGCTTACGTCGGCTGATTTCGTCCAGGTATTAAAACGCCACGAGCGATTTGCGCGGGGCGTCAAGAGCGGAGTGCGGGCGGACCTGAAGCACGTCAATCTCGTTGGCTTGCGCCTCATGAACCTGAACCTCCAAGGCGCCATCCTGGCCGGGAGCGACTTCAGCGGCTGCACGCTGGTCGGGACAAATTTCAGTTTTGCCGATCTTTTTGGTGCGCGCTTCGTCAAGGCCGACGCCTCCGGCGCAAATTTTGCGCGGGCGGACCTGCGCGGCGCCAACTTCGCCGGCGCCAGCCTCCGCGACACCAACTTCAACGAAGCCGACATGCGGCCGGGCGTCATGGTGGCCGAAGACCGACCGCTTCGCGCGCTCGAGGGATCGGCAATGACCTCCGCGCTCTCGCGTGGCAGCGCGGCGAATGTCGATATGCACGGCGCGGACATGGCGCACGCCAATCTGGAAATGGCGCAGCTCCGTCACGCAAATCTTAGTGGGGCTAATCTCGAGGGGGCCAACCTGGCGCGGGCAAAAGTCCAAGGCGCCAACTTCCGTGGAGCGGTCTTGGCTGGAGTCGACCTCACCGCGGTCGATCTGCAGGAGGCCCATGTCAGTCCCGGTACAAGCGAGCTTCCCACCGACGTACAGCGGATTCTCCGCGAACACTCGCTTTGGGTCGATTCCTTCGGCGTCGACGGAAAGCGGGCCGTCCTTTCGGGGATGAGTTTTGCGGGTGCCGATCTCGGCGGGATCTACTTGAGTGGTGCGGACCTTCGCGATTGCGATTTTTCCGGTGCAAAACTCGGTCATGCATTGTTCGTCCTTGCGGATATGCGCGGTGCGAACTTCGCCGGTGCGGACTTGCGCAATGCCGGAGCTCATGGGCGGCAACATGGCCGAGGCCAACCTGCGGGGCGCGCGGCTCAACTCGGTTTCGGCAGACGCGATTGAAATCAAAACCGCCGAGGGCAAGAAGACCGGTCATGCCCAGGCGGCAAACTTTGCGAAGTGCAACCTTGAGCGAGCGACCCTCTCGGACGGCAGCTTCACCGGCGGCAAATTCATGCATGCCGAGATGCGTGGGGTAACGGCGGAGCGCACGAATTTCAACGGCGCCGATCTGACCCGGGCCAACCTGTGCGGTGCGCAGCTGCGCGGCGCCGATTTTTCCGAGTCGACAATGGATTACGTCCGACTAGCCGGCGCGGCCATGCCGTTTGCCAAACTCCGTTTCGCACAAATGGAAGAGATCGATATCGAGGATGTCGACCTCACGGGCGCCGATATCACCGGCACGGCACTCGAAGATTTGCGTAAAGACGTCGCCAGGTCACGATCGGCTAAGGCCGGCTAACCTGCGACCGGCGAGTCAGTCGTCGTAAAATCCTCGGGCCATCTCAGCGGCGCCGATGGGATCGACCTCCAGAAACCAATGTCCCCAGTCGAGCCGCTCGAGGTAGCGGCCGTTCTTGATGACCGATTTCGCGCGCCGCGTCGGGCCCTCGATGTCGTCTTTGGCGCACAGCACGAGAACTTCATGCTCAAGGCTTCCCAGCCGCGCTGCCATGTCGTGTTCGAACACTGCATGATGGGCCCACCAATGGCGCTCGAAGTCCTGAACCGAATCGGCTGCGTAGCGACCGATCATGTCGTCGGTGACGCCGGGCCACCGCCACGACGCCCATCCCGTCCACCGCGAGGCCATGTGACTGCCGTCGGCCTGGATCGGTTTGGGGCGCGCAAAGGATTCTTTCTGTTTCTCTCGTTCGTCGGCGGTGTAGATCGCGGCCCCGAAAAGGATGAGGCGATGGATCTTCTCAGGGCGCAGGTGCGCCACTTCGACAGCTAGCCGCGATCCCGTATGGGCGCCGAACAAGTCGACCTTTTCCAACTCAAGGCTGTCCAGCACCGTCGCCAAGGCCGCGGCGTAGGCTTCAAGGCTGGTCGGGGCTGGCGGCGGGTCCGACCCACCGTAACCCGGGGTATCGACCGCCACCGCCAATCTGTCCGAAGCCATTTCCTCCAGGAAGGGGCGATACATGCGACCGCTACCTGGGCTGAGATGGAAGCACAAGAGGGGGCGCCGCGCCGAGGGACCGGTCGGAGCCGCAACATGAAGGTGGATTTGCCCCCAGGGCCCCGGAACGTATTGACGGTGCATTGCGATCGATCAGGCCTGAGTGACGTATTGGCGCAAGGCGTCGGCTTCTGACTCGATCTCTGCAAGGCGGTGTTTGACGATGTCACCAATGCTGACGATACCGGCGAGTTTCCCGTTCTCAAGGACAGGCAAATGACGAATGCGCCGTTCGGTCATCAGGCCCATAAGCGACTCGATGGTGTCGCCAGGTGCGCAGGATACGACGTCGCGGCTCATCAGGGTCGCCGCATCTGCGTTTCCTATATCGTTCCCTTGTTCGGCGAGCGCCCGAACGATGTCGCGTTCGGACAGTATCCCGTCCACCGATTTGCCGTCCGCCGAGATGACAAGCACGCCGATCTTGTTCTCGGCGAGCAGGGCAACGGCTTTGTCGACTGTGGTGTTCGGCGCTGCGGTAATGACGTTTGCGCCTTTGTTCTCAAGCAACGCGGAAACATACATAGCGTATCTCCCTTGCTGTTGGAGAGCAGCTTACACCGATTCGATCGGGTTCGCAGCGCTGGTCGCGCGGCGAAGGCTACGCCGCTATGCGGGTCAACGCGTTGCGGGTGCCGGCGTTCGGGCCGCGCGCTGACGGGTAACCGGGGAAGCGCGCGGCGCCATGCATCGACGACATCGCGGCGCACCTGTTTCGCGTCCACAAGAGCTTGCGGTGCAACCAGGTTTCCGTTGTTGCTGCGGAGAACGACGCGCCCGTTTCGAAGCGCAGCCGGATCGGGATTCGAACCGACGACGGTGCTGCCGAACGCATCGGGGTGGGTTACCAAAAGCGCCGGCAACAAGTCCCACATAAAGAATCGACCGATCCCGCGGCTCGCGCCGTAAAGCGCCAACCAGCTACACAGGTGGCGGACGAACCGTCGGTCCAGCCCGCGCAGCATCGGCAAATCCCGCCACCCGAAGAAAAACTGCCGACACACCTCGGTGACAAAAAGCGAGACCGGGGCGCCGCTGTTTAGGACGGCATGTGCTGCGGCGGCATCTGCAGACAGGTTCAATTCACCCGCAGCCCGAAAGCCAATTTGCTGGGGCCCAAAAAAACCGCCCATGCAGTGAATTGCGCGTACGTTTCGAAAAATCGGGGTCGCGCGCCGCCGCGGCGGCAACGTTGGTTAGGGGACCGGTGGCAACAATCACGACCTGTCCAGGATTGTCTGCCGCCTTGCGGGCCAAAAATGCAGCGGCAGGTGTCGCATAGTCGCCGGCCTCTTTTGCGCCCCTGACAAGCGGCGTGTCCTTGGCGTCGGCGCGGGACAACAGCTGGGCGGTTTGTTTAAAGACGCGCTCGATGCCGGTGTTCCCGAAAACGCAGGTCACGCCGGCCAAGGCGATATCCTCGCGCCCCAGCAAATAGGCAAGGGTCAGGGCGTCATCGATATCGCATCCCGCGACGCCGCAGGCATTGTCGCAATCCAGGATCACGGACGTCGCCACGGCTGCTACGCCCAGTCCGGTGCAGGCGGCGAATCGGCAATTGACGCAGATCGTGAAATGATAGGACCGCGCATCGTCATTATCCTCCTAAATCGATGACGGTATAAAAGTAAATCACCTTTACTATATTAGTCAATGAGGTTTACTACTCTAGTATGGCGGAACGCCCGAAAGACGCAGAAGAGAAGGAGCTGGAGGCGCTCGAGGCGGCTCAAGTCGACCATCTGGGTGTGCCGCTCTGGCGGGCCTCACGGGCCTATGTCGGTTTGATGATGGCTGGGTATCGTCGGCTCGGTTACCACGACCTCACCGAAAGCCATACCGGTCTACTGCCCCATCTAGATATCGGGGGCACCCGGATAACAACTTTGGCGGCGCGCGCGGGCCTGACCAAACAGGCAATCGGACAGATGGTGTCGGACCTAGAAACGCGAGGGTACGTTACGCGGGCGCCCGACCCGAACGACGCGCGCGCCAAAATCGTGCGCTACACCAAAAAAGGCCGCCGGTTCCTGCACGACGGACAGGTCGTCAAACAAGAGTTACACGCGCGTTGTCGGGCGTTGGTTGGCGAGAAAAACTTTGCGGCGTTCGCCGACCAATTGGGGACATTGGCGGATCAACTGGAAAAGGCCGCGCTCGACTAGGCGGGCAGCGTATCGATGTTGGCGTCTACGACGTTGAACGATAGGGCGATCACGTCGAGGTTGTCGTCCCAGGCCGTTTCGCCATGCATGTCGATCCACTGCTGACGGAACAAATCCTTCATAGGCCCCGAGCCGCGTGCTGCCATTCCTTCGGCGGCGGCATCGCTGTCGCTGATCTCGCTGACGTATTCGCGGCGGACTGCCGTAACGACAAGGGTCATCCGCGACGCCCAGCGCGGCATGTGGAGACCCGGGCGCCAACGTCCGGGGCTAGCGTCGCCCTCGGTTCGGAAGGTGACTCTGCCATCTTCGATGCGATGCGCCTCGCGCACCCACAACCGGACGCCGACCGCCGCTTTGGTCCACATCGTCGGTTTGCCGCTCCTGCCGACTGCGCGGCGGCGCGTCTGCGTCTTCCATCCTTCTATCAGCGCCCGCCCCATCGTGGGCGTGAACATGATCGGTCGATCGACCACTCGGTCAGTCGATGTGAGAGGTGTGATTTTCGAGGTACCAAGTCGCGATTTCTTCGCGGGTCGTGATCCACACATCAGGTTTTTTCTGCGCATACGCGATGAAGTCGCGAAGCGCGCGGATGCGATAGGCCAATCCGCTGACATGGGGGTGTAGGCCGACATTCATCATGCGACCGGTTTTCGCGCCCTCGTCCCACAGTACGTCGAGTTGCTCTTTGTAGAGTTGCAACACCTCGTCGGTCGTGAAGCCACGGCGGTGAAAGTGGGTGAAGTCGTTGACTTCGTTCGTGTAGGGCGTGGAAACGATGGGGCCTGAGTCGGTTTCGATCAGATAAGGTTGGTCGTCGTTCATCAAGTCGCAATAGAAGATCAATCCTTGTTCGGCGATCAGGTCCGGCGTTCGCAAGGTGCCGCGTAGGCTGGACGACAACCAGCCCTTGGCCTTTTTGCCGACGACCTTCTCGTAGACATCCAACGTTTTCTGGATGACTTCACGCTCCTTGGCTTCGTCGTGCGCGTGTTTCCAAAGAAGCTCGCCCTGTTCGTAGTTGTGCGCCACGATTTCCCAGCCGCGATCAACGGCGTACTGCACCATTTGCGGCCGCTCAAGCGCGGTCTTGGCGTTGATCGTGCAGCTCGCCCTAGCGCCGAGTTCTTCGAAGACGTCGTACATTCGCCAAACGCCGATACGCTGCCCGTATTCGCGCCACGAGTAATTGGGCCAATCGACGACATTTCCGGGCATAGGATCGGGAAGGATCGGCGGGCCCCCGGCGTAATAGGGCTCGTCACTGTCTTTCACCATGTCCCAGTGTTCGAGATTGATCGTCAAGATCAACGCGACGCGGGCACCGTTTGGCCAACGCAGGGGTTTGCGGTCGGGAAGAGGGACGTAGTCGTATCTCATGACGTTTCCTTGTTGCCGTTTTGGAGTTGGCCTTTTTTTTGTTGAGACCGGGATGGCGGTTGCCGTACCTAGCCGTACCTAGAGGAAGAGGTCAAACGACGTGTTGTTTGACCTCTTTGCACCCCAACCATACAGTCGAAAGAAACAGCCGACGGGAGGGAAAAATAGCGACAGACGATTCGACGCCGGTACCGGCGATTGGCCCTTGGGTAGCGTCGACGATCGCGGCACCTGATGTCGACGCCGTGGAAAAGACCTACGTCGACTGGTTGGGGTTTCGCGTCGTACAACGGGGTACGCTGGACGCCAGCGTCGCGGCCTCCTGGGGAGCCCCTAAGAACAGCGGCGCCTCCTATTCGATTCTAGAGCCCGAAAGCGGCAAGCAGAACTTCCTCCGAATCGTCCACAACCCCAAGGTTGAGGGATACAAGCCCCTGACGACCTTCGGCTGGGCTGCGTCCGAGATGGTGTGCCAGGATGTGGATGCGCTGCAGGAACGCCTGAAGGACTCGCCATTCGAGATCGTCGGGCCGGCCGCCGACCTTGAAATGATCCCGGAGATCAGGGCGATGCAGGTGCGCGGCCTCGCCGACGAGATCTTCTACCTCACGATGTTTAAGGTCGATATCCCGGAATACGATCTGCCGGTCGCTCATTCTTTTGTCGACCGCATGTTTATCGCTGTCCTTGCGACCAACTGCCCCGAAAAGGTCCAGGGCTGGTTCGAGAAGCATTGGGGCATTGCCCCCGGGGATATTGCCGATACCAAGTTGTCCTTGATTGATGATGCGTTTGGTGTGCCACCCCGCACGCTTGATTTGCGTCTGACCGTTACGACGATGCGGTCGCGAAGTTTGGTCGAGATCGATGGCTATCCGCCGCAGGCGACGGTCCGGCCCCAAGACGAGGGCTATCTGCCGCCGGGTAATGCGATGATGTCTGTTGCGGTCGATACCCTCTACGGGCGCGCGCTAGACACCATCACCAATCCCGTTCTGAGGCCCGAGGCGCCCTATTTCGGTCGCCGCGCGGCGACCACAATCGGGGCGATGGGGGAACTGATCGAATTGGTCGAACGCGATCCATCATGATCGCGCAATGGGCAAAAGTCCGTACAAATAGCGGCTTTTCGGCGGATTAAGAGCCGCTTGACGGTTCTGAATTCGGGCTATAAACCAACGCTAACAAGGCGGAAAACCAGCAAAAATGCTGTACGATGATCCGCGAGGGAAGCAAGACGGGGCGCACAAACAAGCGCCCGCATCGGGAGGACGAGGGTTTGAATCTGACCCTGCCGCATCGCGCGGCGACTTCACGACATCCATTTTCGCCGGGGCGTTCCACGTCCTCGCATCTCTTCATCTGAGGAGCGTTTCGTGACGGATATTGCGGACAAAAACGAACCGGCCAGTCAGCCCATTGAGACGGAAAAGAACGACGCGGAGACTATTCCGGTCGCCAAGCAAACCGCTCAAACGCTTACGAAACGTATTCTGGAGCTCCTGTTTTTGCTGATGTTCATCAGCACGCTGCTCTTCTTCTTGTTGCGCCTGACCGGTGATCCTGCAGCCGTGCTGGCGGGCGAGACCGGCGACCAAGAACAGCTCGAACTGATCCGCAAACAATACGGCCTCGATAAGCCGTTGGTCGTTCAGTACGGCGTGTTTCTCTACAAGCTCGTCCAACTCGACTTCGGAAGTTCGTTGGCGAACGCCCAAGATGCGTTGAGGCTCGTGTTCGAACGGCTTCCGACCAGCTTCACTTTGGTCATCATCGCCTTTACCGCCAATTTGATCGTTTCCATTCCGCTGGGGGCGTGGCTCGGGAGCCGCCCAGATCGAACGGGGCGAAAACTGGCGGCAACCGCGGTCTTCGTTGCGCAGGGCATACCCGGCTATATCACCGGGCTTTTGTTAATCCAGTTGTTCTCGGTGGAGTTGGGATGGCTCCCGTCCATCGGCAACCAGGGCATATTAAGTTGGATCATGCCGGCGACGACGTTGGCGGCATTTCAGGCACCTCAAGTCGTGCGGGTCATTTCAGCCAACGTCGCCGAGGCGATGCGCGAGGACTACATACGTACGGCACGAGCCAACGGGCAGGGTTCAATACCTTGCTTTGGCGCCATGCGCTGAAGAACGCCATGCTTGGTGCAACGGCGTTGATTGGCGCGCAGGTTTCGTTCTTGGTCGGTGGCTCGATTATCACCGAAGTGATCTTCGCTTGGCCGGGTCTGGGGCGCCTGCTCGTAACCTCGGTTCAAACGCTCGACTTCCCGGTGGTGCAAGCGGCCGTGTTCATGATCGCAATTTTCGTCTATTTCGCGATCACTCTGACGGACATTGTCTTCCTCTTCATTGATCCTCGGCTCCGGAGGCAACGCGCATGACGACGGCGACCGCAACCGACAAACCGGCTCCGGCGTTTCGGTTCAATAAGCTCGGGACTGGATCGCTTCAGCTTGATCTGGGTCTCTTGCTGTTCGCGATCATCATCATCGCGCTCCTTGCGCAGTGGATCGTGCTCGACGAATCGGCTCTGGACGGCAACCTAAGGACTCGGCTCAAGCCAATGGGCTTTGTAGGTCCCGACGGCGTACGACATCTATTCGGCACCGATCAATTGGGTCGCGATTTGCTGTTCAGGGTGCTCGGCGGCCTTCCTGGTCGCTCGGGATTCCGGTGTTGCGGTGATTTGCGTTGCCGTCATCGGGACCTTCATTGGTCTTGTGGGCGCTTGGTACACCGGCATCGTTCGCACGATCGTGCTGCTGGGGATCGCCGCGATGATCGCCATGCCTTTCTTGGTCTTGGCGCTGGTCGTCGTGGCGGTGGTCGGGCGTGGATTCTGGCCGCTATCCCTAACCATGGGCTTCATCGCATGGACCGCGGTGTCGCGCGTGATTTATGCCGAATCCCGTGGGCTGCTCACGCGCGAATATGTGTTGGCGGCCCGCCTGTTCGGGGTCTCGAAATGGTCGATCTTGATCTTCCACGTGCTGCCCGGGTTGCGGCCAACGATCCTCGTGATGGCGGCGTGCTTCTTCGCGGTCTTGTTGATCATCGAAAGCGCTCTGTCGTTCCTCGGTCTTGGCGCGCCTCTCAATGCGCCGTCGTGGGGCAACATGCTTTCCGATAGCCGCCAGTACCTCACGATTGCACCGTGGATGATGTTCGCACCGGCAGGGGCGATCGTGTTGGCGGTGATATCCCTCAACCTCATCGGTGACGGGTTCGCCGAGCTATCGCGTAAACGCGCACGGGCGGTCGAAGTATGAGTGTGGCAACCGAAGGCGTCGCGGATGCGGCGCGTACCGCCGCGTCTGGCGAAACGATCCTGTCGGTCAACGACTTGGTGGTCGAGTTTCCGCGACCAGGCCAACCGACCGATTTCCGCGCCGTCAACGGTGTTTCGTTCGACTTGAGACAAGGCGAAACGCTCGGCCTCGTCGGCGAGTCCGGGTCGGGCAAAAGCATGACCGCCCTCAGCCTGCTGGGTATCGTCCCCGCGCCGGGCAAGATCATCGAGGGATCGATCAACCTCCGCGAACGTCGCATCGACAACCTGCCGATCAACGAATTGCGCAAGGTCCGTGGCAACGATATCGGTATGGTCTTCCAGGATCCGATGACCGGTTTGAATCCCGTTCGCTCTATTGGTTCCCAGCTCACGGAATCGGTGTTGCGCCACCAGAACGTCACCAAGCAAGAGGCGACCGAACTGGCGTTTCATGCCCTTGATGATGTCGGTATCCCCTCGGCACGCGAACGGCTCGAAGCTTTTCCGCATGAACTGTCCGGTGGCCTGCGTCAGCGGGTCATGATTGCGCTGGCCCTCATCAACCACCCCGAGGTGATTATCGCCGACGAGGCGACCACGGCGCTGGACGCGACGATTCAGGCGCAGATTCTCGATCTGCTGCGGGAACGTCTGTCTTCCGCGACTATGATCCTCATTACCCATGACATGGGCGTCGCGGCGGAAATCTGCGACCGGATTATGGTGATGTATGCGGGCCGGATCGTCGAAACCGGGACCATCGAAGAAGTTCTGACCAGCCCACGTCATCCCTATACGGTGGGCCTGCTGTCGGCTGTGCCGAAGTTCGATATCCGGCGACCCAAGTTGGTCCCCATCCCAGGGCTCCCGCCGACCGCCGAAGATATCGTTCGGGGTTGCCCGTTTGCGCCACGTTGCCGTTTTGCGGAGCCCGACTGTGATCAACGTCCTCCGCTGGAATACGCCGAAGACCGATTGGTCGCCTGCTGGCATCCTCGTTCTCCCTCGGAGCGCTCCAAATGACCGAAACAACCGGTGCAACCGAACGCGTCGGCAACGACGAATTTCTCCCTGGAGGCGGAAAGCCTCAAGGTGACTTTCCGCGCGCCGGGTGGGCGTAAGCTTCACGCGGTCGACGAAATCAGCCTCGGTGTACGGCCCCGCGAAACCGTGGGCCTCGTGGGCGACCGGGGTCGGGGAAATCCACCGTCGCGCTCACGCTCATGCGGGCACACGAGCCAGAGGGCGGTCGGATCATCTTCGATGGTCAGGACATCACGCACCTCAATTACAAAGAGCTGATGCCGGTCCGTCGCCGCCTGCAAATGGTCTTTCAGGACCCTTATTCCAGTCTCGATCCGCGCTGGAGCATTCGTCGTGTGATCTCGGAACCGCTCAAGGCCCACAAGTTCGGAACGCGGCAACAGATCAATGACCGCGTGGCCGAATTGCTGGAGCAAGTCGGCTTGCCGCCGGATGCGGCAAATCGCGTGCCTTCGCAGTTCTCCGGTGGGCAACGCCAGCGTATCGCGGTCGCGCGATCGCTCGCGCTGCAGCCAAGCGCGTTGATCGCCGACGAACCGGTCTCGTCCCTCGACGTCTCGATCCAGGCGCAGATCATCAATTTGCTTCGCGACTTGCAGGATCGTCTGCACATCGCCCTGTTGATCATCGCGCACGATCTTGCATTGGTTCACCAGATTTCGGACCGCATCATCGTGATGTATTTGGGAGAGCCTGTGGAAGAGGGGCCGTCCGACGAAGTCGTGGGCCGTCCGCAACACCCCTATACCGTGGCGTTGTTGTCGGCGACGCCGGTGCCGGAACCCGGTGGCGACCGCAAACGGATCGTTTTGACCGGCGATCCGCCCTCGCCGATTTTCCGCCCCAACGGGTGTCGGTTCCATCCGCGCTGCCCGATCGCGCAAGATCGGTGCAAGGTCGAGAAGCCGCCGCTCAAGGAAATCGCGCCGGGCCGAAAGGTATCGTGCTGGTTCGCCGGGCAACTCGACGCGCCGCGTGATCTTTGGGCGCTCAAAGACGTACCTTTGCCGCCGGGTGTTGAAGCGGCTCGACGTCCGTCCGAGAGCGTTCTAACCGACACACTTCGTCGCCCTAGCTGGACCGGCCGTGACCCGTCGCGAACGAGGGAGTTCATGGCACGTCCGCATATCGAGTTCATCCAAGTCCAGGCGCTGCCCTGGCAACGCGGCCTCTACGGCGGTGCGCGCGACGATATTGAGAGCAAGGTGCTCAGTGTCGACGACGAAACCGGTGCTTCCACAGTCATCTTACGCTATCCGCCTGGTTGGTCGCGGACCAAGCCCGAGTCGCTTGCCGCCGACGAGGAAATGTTCCTGCTCGACGGCGACCTGGCCATTAACGGCGTGGACTACCGGACGTACGGCTACGCCCTATTTGCCGGCGGGACATGAGCGACGAACCGCGGCGAGCAAGAACGGTGCGGTCGTTCTGACCTTTTTCGAGGCCGAACCGCGTCTGGCGACCGGCGGCGACCGTTTTCGGGCAGATGGTGGGCTGATAGAGCACATCGACACCAATCTGCAGGCTTGGGAACTTGCGAACCACGATCCTAAGGTGCCACCGGGCATGGGCTCCAAAACCCAGCGCACCGATCCGGACACCGGTGACCGGACTTGGCTTAACGTCATACCCCCGGGTGGCGTCAAAGAAGGCTACATGGGGTCGCGCGAATACCATCCCGTGGTCGAGGAGATGTTCATCCTGTCCGGCGATCTATTCATGGAGCGCGGCAAGCTGCTGCCTGGCGCCTACTTCTGGCGGCCGCCCATGATTCATCATGGGCCGTTTGGTACTCGTTCGGGTTTGCTGATGATGGGTCGCTCCAAGGGTGGACCCTTAGTCAACTACTGGACCGAGGAGAAGTACAAGTTCACTTTCGATCCGCCGCATAAGCCAGACCTGCCGCCGGAGCTGGAGTCCTACGGGCGCGAACCGTACCGCGGGCTTGAGCCCTACTAGGGGGTGCTGGCGGTTTGCCCGATCAAAGCGGTCAGGCGTCGCGCTAATCCCGAGGTGACCTGAAATCGCTCCGCGCCCTGCAGCGCAACCGTGGCTTTCCCGGTCCAGACGATCTGCCGCGCGGTTCGGTCGATCAGGTCCATGGCAACTTCGTAATGCACGGTTCGAGTCGCCCGATCAGGGTCGGGCAGATCGACGCCCACCCGGAAATCGTCGAGTCCGACGCGATTGCCGTCCTCGCCGTAGAAGCGCAGGCGAAGTCCGCCGGTATCTGCTCGGCGAACAGTGGTGCGGAAATCAAGCAGCATTGACGGTCGGTTGCGAAGAACAAAGCCTTTCGCGATCAGTGCCCGTTCGATCTCCGCTGCGAGCCGGCTGTTGAGTTCCGTATTTTCACGATAGTCGACCCGAACGTCGCCGCTGCGAACGGGTGAGAACGAGCGTGCTTCGATCTGCGCCTCAAAGGTCGCCTGTTCCCGTGCGGCGCCATGTGTGGTTGCGAGAAATAGGCCCGTGGCGACGGCAAGTCTGAGGGGCGCGCGCGTGAGGCGCAGCAGCTTGGGCATAGGGCCTCCACAAGGGCACTGGCAGTATCGAGTGCACGGCTTCGACCGTAAAGCACCGGCTTGAGCCAAATCGGCGGCCTGCGGTCAGCGCCTAGAGATTGCGCTGTTTTTCGTAGGAAGTCGCCGCTTCGCGAATTTGCGCGATGGCCGGTCCAAGCGTCGCGTCCTCGCGAATGCTGCCCCACCACCTGCCCAGCTTGGGGCGTCCGTCGAGACGCCCGGTCACCCCGTGGCGTCCCAATACCATAAGCGCCAGCGCTAAGGCCGCCGAGAGCGTACAATCCGCCAACGTGATGTTCTCACCGAACGCAAAGGGGCCTTCGCCCAAGAAATGCTCCAGGTGATTGAGGGCGTCTTGGGTTTCTCGTAATGGCGCGGCGATAACCTCGGCTGGCGCGGCCTTGGGGGCGACGAGTAACGCGATCGAGGCTGGAAACAGATAGAGGTCGGCGATACGGCACAACAGCCGCACCCGTGCCCGGCTGCCGGCATCAGAAGGCATCAATGGCGGTCCCGGCAGGACAGCGTCAAGATATTCGCAGATCACCGCCGACTCCGGCAGCACCACTTCTCCATCAACGAGGAGAGGCATTTGCCCCATTGGGTTGAGTGCGCGATAGGCGTCGCTCTTGATCCCGCCGGGAAACATCTCGAGGTCGACACCGCCGCCCTTGGCTGTCGCCGCAAGCCAGCACCGGCCGACGAAGGGCGAATACAACGAACCGAAAAGCTTCATGGGAACCATCGGCGCGCCCTCGCATGGGACCAGATGCTCATTTGGCTTCGGTGGCTGCCTTCTTTGGCGGCTTCTTCCGCGCGCCGTTTGCGAAACGCGAGGACCGCCTCGTCGATCTGTCCGATCGCATCCTTCAACGAAGGATTTTCGACACACCCTTTCCACCAGCGGGAAAGCTTCGGGTGGCCGTCGAGTTTGTCTTTTGCGCCGTGCTTGGCCAAGACCAGAACCGCAAAGTTGACCGAGGGCTGCAACGTGCAGTCGGCGAGTGTCAGGCTGTCGCCGTAGGCCCGCCCGTTGCCACCGATGAAGTGCTCCAGGTAGGTGAATCCGGCATCGGCGGCGGCCACGGCGGCGGCGATCTGTTCGGCGTCGTCGTCCGGCGCCGCCCGCGACAACTGACTGCTGGGCCCCGAAAGATAAAGGTCCGCTATATGGGTCAGCAGCCGCACTTTGGCTTTTCCCCCTGGATCGCTCGGCATCAGTGCCGGTCCCGGCAAGGTCTCGTCGAGGTATTCGCATATGACGGTCGACTCCGGTAACGCGACTTCGCCGTCGACCAGAAGCGGCATCTTGCCCATCGGGTTCATTGCAAGGTAGCTGTCGCTCTTGATGCCGTCTTCGTAGAGTTCGAGATCGACGTTACTGGCTTTTGCGGCAGCTGCGAGCCAGCAACGAGCTACAAAGGGGATGCAAGGGATCCGTAGAGTTTCATGATGCCTCCTGAATGAAGGCGTCGAGTATCGGGCGCAGGCTCGGGCCCGTCCAGCGTCAGGTGCGGATCAGTCCGCTCAGCGGTTGGGCGCTCCGGCTGTCGGGGAACACGCGCTCTTCTAGATGCGCGTCCGCGATGCCGAGATGGTCGCGCAGCATACCTTTGAGGACGCTGCGCAAATCGGTGGCGGGGGCCAAGGCGCGGCCATCGTAAAGGTGACGGGGGTCCAGGCCGGGCCAGGGCGTCACCACGCGCCCCCCGGCGACGGCCCCGCCCAGCAACAGGGCAACGCCGCCAGTGCCGTGATCGGTGCCCTTGGTCCCATTGATCGCCGCGGTGCGACCGAACTCCGTAATCACGATAACCGCTGTTCGCCGCCATGCGGCGCCGAGACCATCCTGCAGGCGAGTCAGTCCCTCACTAAGGTATCCGAGCTGGGTCGCCAGAGCGCCCTGTGTCGTGCCCTGAAACGCGTGGGTGTCCCAGCCGTCGGTGTCCAAGACGGCGATCCGAGGACCATGCGCATCGCCCAACAGTTTTCCCGCGGCGCTAAGAGCCTCGCGGTAGAACGCTGCGCCCCCACCGCGCCGGTTGCGGGCCATGCCCGCCGCCGACTTGCCGAGAACCTCCGTCTGCATCGCTTGGGAGCCCCTCGCCATGTCCAATGTGGTCGCTAGCACCGGGTCTTGGCGGTACATGGCCTCAAGCCGCGTGACGAAGTCGGTGGTCAACGCCGGCAAAGCTTGCGGCGCATAGGTCGAATAACGCGCGGGGCCACGGATGATGAGCGGCACGTTGGCGCCAACCGAAAGGCCGACCGGTGACTCGCCGCCGTCCAGGGCGGCGATCGCTCGATTAAGCCAGCCGTCTGGCCGGCTATGTGGAGTGTCGGTGCCGTTCTCCAGCACGTTCTGGGCGTCGAAGTGGGAGCGCTCGCGGTACTGTGTGCCGACCGCGTGTGCGATCGCGAGTTCGCCATTAGCAAACAGCGGGTGCAGCGGCGCCAGCGAAGGGTGTAGCCCGAAAAATCCGTCGAGATCGCGCAGCCCGTTCTCCTCGCTTGGCCCCGGCATCGCCAGATCGCCGCGCTGGCGCCGATAGGCCCGGTCGCCGTAGGGCGCGACCGCAGCGAGGCCGTCCATCCCGCCGCGCAGGATGACGACGACGAACCGGGCATCGCCGGGAACCGCGCCGAAGGCGCGTTGCATGGCTACCGGCGAGGCCGTGAGCGCTGTCGTTGCGGCAAGCCCTTTCAGAACGTGTCGTCTGGTCGCCATGATCACTTCCTCTGAAACTCGGGGCTGGCGAAAACCAGCGCGACCGATTCGCTTCGGCTTTGGGCTTGCGACACCGTGATGCGTGTGTCGTCGGAAAGCACCGGGCCGAGAAGGCCATCCGCCCATTGCAGGGTATTGGGATCGGCGTGTGGTTGGCGACGGCGCGCAGCCACTCGATCCGCGTGAGGAGAGCCTCGGGTCCGAGCCAGTCCGTTGAGTTATCGGACCACCCGGCCGGCGAGGGCGCGGTGAAAGGCAATTGGTTCATCAGCGCCAACGGGCCGACCAGATCCTTGTCACGCAAGTCCGGTCCATCGAGTGCACGCAACGTCGAGATCACCAGGTCGTTCGGCGTCTTAACCTTGCCGAGGGGCGCTTCCCAGGGCTCGGGTGCGTCGATCAGCGCGCGCGAAAGCGCGGCCAGGTCGCCCCCGGTATCCATGAACTCCCGGGCCAACCGGGCCACAGTATCCGGTTGAGGGTCGTCGGCGATGAAATGGCGCGCCAGTTTCTCGGCGAGGAACCGCGCGGTCGCGGGGTGGCGGGCCAGATCGCGCAATGCGTCCTCGCCCTCGGTCACGCCGCCGCGGCGATAGGTCTTGCCGAGCAATGACTTGCCGCCGGGCTCATGGCCCGGTTCGCGGAAAAGAAAGCCGCCCGGTGTGCCGTTGCGACGGTCCTGCGGCCGCGCCACGCCCCAGCCGGTGATCAGTTTGGCGAGCGCGATGACGTCGTCCTGATGGTAACCGCCGTCGACACCGAGTGTGTGCAGTTCGAGGATCTCACGCGCTAGGTTTTCATTGAGACCGAAGTCGCGCTGGCGGCCGGCAGGGCTGTTCGGACCGAAAGAATACTGGTTGTCTAGGTAGATCAGCATCGCAGGGTGCTGCACGACAGCGATCAACATGTCCTCGAACTTGCCGAAGATGTGCGGGCGGATTGCTTCGCGTTCGAAGGCACCAGCAGACGACATGATCTGCACGCGCTTGACCGACACGGTGAAGTGATTGCTCCAGAAGTGCACCAGCCGCTCGCGAAACGGTGTGTCGGTTTGCGCCGCGGCGGTCGTGCGGCGGCCCACCTCGCGATCGAAGGCCGGTCGCGCTTCGGTCCGAACGTAGTCGGCAAAGCCAATCTGCTTGGTCTGTTCCTCGATCATCTTGGCGATCAGCCTTGCCGAGGTGGTAGGTCCCGCAGCGGTGGCGGGATGTCCGTATTTCCGATCTGTGTGTCAAGCCAGCCGCGGGGGTCGCGGCCTATACGCTCCAGGTCGCCTGGTTTCGGTCCATAGCCGAAGCGCGTCGCCGCTATAAAGGCCGCTTCCGTCGCCATCAAAGCCTCCGCGGCAGCCGCCGCTAGTGGGTCTCCTATGGTATACGCACGCGCGGGCGATGCGGTTTCCGTCGCTCTAGGCGGCCTGTGCTTGCTGAATCGTCCGCCACACCCGCTCCGGCGTCGCCGGCATGTCGATATGGGTGACGCCGAGCGGTGCTAGCGCGTCCAAAATGGCATTCACCACGGCGGGCAGGGCGCCCAATGTGCCGGCTTCTCCAGCACCTTTAGCGCCCAACGGGTTGGTCCGGCAGAGGATTTCGTTGTAGCGGAAGTCGATGAACGGCAAGTCGTCGGCGCGCGGCATGCAGTAATCCATGAATGACCCCGAAATAAGTTGCCCGCTCTCGTCGTCGTAAACGGCGTGTTCGAACAGGGCTTGGCCGGCACCCTGGGCTATACCGCCATGAACCTGCCCGGCGACGATGAGCGGATTGATGACCTTGCCGAAGTCGTCCACCACCGTGTAGCGCGTGATCGCCACCTGACCTGTGTCCTCGTCTATTTCGACTTCGCAGACGTGTGCGCCGTTCGGAAACGTTGGGACTGGGTAGGTGAAGTCGCCTGTTTCGTCCAAGCCCGGTTCCACGCCGTCGGCAAGGTTGGCCTTGTCCTTTGCGGCCTTCGCCACGTCCATGATTGATACCGCCCGGTCCGTTCCAGCGATAGTGAAAACGCCATTGTCAAACTCGATGTCGGCCTCCGCTGCCTCCATCATGTGTGCGGCGATTTTTTTCGCCTTTTCGCGCACTTTTTCGGCCGTCGTCAGCACGGCGTTCCCGCCGATCACGAGCGATCGCGAGCCGGCTGCCGCCGCCCTGGGGAAGCAAACGGTTGTCGCCTTGACGGAAGTCGATCTTGTCGAACGGAATGCCGAGCGCTTCATGAACGAACTGGGCGAACGTCGTCGGATGGCCTTGTCCGGTGCCCAGTGTTCCCATATCGAGTAGCACCCGGCCGTCGTCTTTGAACGTGATCTTTGCCGTCTCCTTGGGGTCGGCACCGGTCGCCTCGATGTAGGTCGCAATCCCGAGGCCAAGGCGTTTGCCGCGATTCTGGGCCTCAGTCCGTCGCGCCGTCACATCGTCGGCTTTGGCAGCTTTCAACGCATCGCGCAAGTTGCGCGCGAAGTCACCCGAATCGTAACTCAAGCCCATCGCCGTCCGATATGGCATGTCACCGCTTTGCGGGTAGTTGCGTTCGCGCAGGATCCGAGCGTCGATATCGAGATCGCGCGCCGCCTGTTCGACAAGCCGCTCAATGACGTAGGCCGCTTCCGGCCGGCCGGCGCCGCGATAAGCGTCGGTCACGGTCGTATTGGTGAATACGCCGGTGACTTGGGCATGTGCGGCCGGGATCTTGTACAGCCCCGGCAGCATGCGGCTGTACAGCAGGGTCGGAACCAGCGGCCCAACTTGATTGGCGTAGGCGCCAAGGCTTGCCACCGTAAGAACGCGAAGTCCAAGAAAATCACCGTCTCTAGTTGTCGCCAATTCGGCATGGGTGACGTGGTCGCGTCCCATGGCGTCACTAACGAATGATTCACTGCGCCCGCCGTACCATTTCACCGGGCGCTCCAACTTGCGCGCCGCCCACAACATCAGGGTTTGTTCGGCGTAGATGTAACCTTTCATGCCGAAGCCGCCCCCGACATCGTCGGTCAGAACGGTGACTTGGCCCGGTTCGGCACCGAGGATGCCGGCGGCGACCTCGCCGAGCTGAAACACGTTTTGGCAGTTCGTGTGTAACGTGTAGGTATTGTTGGCGAAGAGGCCCGTGGCACCGCGGGGTTCCATCGAGGCGCATACCACGCGATTGTTGACCAGATTGACCTTGGCGACATGGTCCGCTTTGGCGAAGGCCGCGTCGGTTGCTTCGGCGTCGCCCATCGACCAGTCGAAGCAGATGTTTTCGGCGCGTCGTCCCACACCTGGAGCACGCCGTCTTTATGGGCTGCCGCCGTATCCGTTAACGAGGGCAGTATGTCGTAGTCGATGTCGACCAATTCGGCCGCATCGTACGCCTGCTGCAGCGTCTCGGCGACGACCATTACGACAGGATCCCCAACGTGCTTCACGGTCTCGGTGGCCAGTATCGGTCGTGGCGGGACGTAAGCCGCTGAGCCGTCCCGACGTGTAAGTTGAAGGATTTCGACCGTGGGGCTTGGCATGTGTCCCACACCGTCGGCTGCCGCATCGGCGCCGGTTAAGACGGCGATTACGCCGGGAGCGGCCTTCGCCGCAGAAATGTCGATCGTACCCACGTTGGCGTGGGCGTGCGGCGAGCGCACCAACGCCGCATGGGCCTGCCCTCGATGTTCAAATCGTCCTGAAAGCGACCGTTGCCGACAAGCAACCGATCGTCTTCCACTCGACGAACGCTTTTCCCAAACCCGAAATCGGACATTCCGCGTCTCCTCTGTCGTGCGCCACCTATCGGCGCATTCTCAGGGAGAGGATACATGGGCGACGGATTGCCGTCGCTCATTGGTGGGCCTGTTACTAGCCGGCCTTGGCGGCCTGGATGGCGCGCCAGACGCGCTGCGGTGTTGCTGGCATTTCGATGTGTTTGACTCCCGTCGGGGCCAACGCATCGAGCACGGCATTGATGACCGCACCGGTCGCACCGGTGGTGCCGGCCTCACCCGCGCCCTTCACTCCAAGCGAGTTGGTGGTGCAGGGTACCGCGTTCATGTCGATCTTGATCGAGGGCATGTTGAGGGCCCGGGGCATGCAATAGTCCATGAACGATCCGGTCAGAAGCTGGCCAGAGTCCTCGTCGTAAATCGTATCTTCGAAAAGCGCCTGTCCCACACCTTGGACGATTCCGCCGTGGATTTGACCGTGAACGATCATCGGGTTCAGCACCACGCCGAATTCGTCCACCACGGTGTAGTCCTCGATAGCGGTATGCCCGGTGTCTGGATCGATCTCGACTTCCACGATGTGACATCCGTTGGGAAAGCTCGACGCCTCCGACTTGTAGGTTGCATCCTCGCTCAAGCCCGGTTCCATGCCGTCCGGCAAGTTCGATGGATCGTCCGCCGCCTTGGCGACGTCCAGTAAGACTCACGGAGCGGTCTGTGCCGGCGATCGTGAAGGTGCCGCCCTCGAACTCGATGTCCGCTTCGGCCGCTTCCAGCATGTGCGAGGCGATTTTACGCGCCTTGTCGATAACCTTCTCGACACCGGCCAATACGGCGCCACCGGCGCTATATCCCGACCGTGAACCGCCCGCGCCACCGCCCTGCGGCAGGACGTCGGAGTCGCCTTGGTGAACGGTGATGCGGTCGTAGTCCGTGCCGAGTTTGTCTGCGACGATTTGGGCAAAGGTCGTGGCATGCGCTTGGCCCTGCGTGAGTGAGCCCGAATAGGCCGTTACCGAGCCGTCGGTGCCCACCTCGATGCGCGCCGTTTCGGGCACACCGCCCGCTGTGGCCTCGATGTAAACCGACATGCCGATGCCGCGCAGGCGACCGCGCGTTGCGGCTTCTTTGCGGCGAGAGTCAAATCCATCCCAGTCGGCCGCTTTCAGGCAATCATCGAGGTTCTTGGCGAAATCGCCAGAGTCGTAAACCAAGCCGGTCGGTCCGCTGAACGGCATTTGTTCGGCCGCGATCAAATTGCGCCGCCGAATCTCAACCGGGCTGAGGTTCATCTCTCGGGCCGCGAGGTCCACTAGGCGTTCGATCACGTAACTGGCTTCCGGGCGGCCGGCGCCGCGATAGGCATCGGTGAAGACCTTGTTCGTGATGCTTACCTCGACCTCGGCATAGACTTGGGGAACGCGATAGACGCCGGGCAACAGACGCGTGCTGCCGACCGACAGAATCATCGGACCGAAGTTCGAGGCATAGGCGCCCATCGAACCGACCGATGTCGCGCGCACGGCCAGAAATGACCTTCGGCATCTAGCGCCAATTCGGCATCGATCACCAAGTCGCGCCCCTGGGTGTCGCTCAGGAACGCTTCGCTGCGATCGGAATACCATTTCACCGGACGCCCCAATTGCTTAGCGGCGAACATCACGAGCGGTTGCTCTGGGTAGGGCATGCCCTTCATCCCGAAGGAGCCGCCAACGTCAGGGCAGGTGACGTGTACTTTGTTCTCGTCGATACCCAGCATTTCCGCGCAGATCGCCCTGTTGCGATAAACACTCTGGGTGTTGGTGTGCAGCGTGTAGCGGTCGGCGCCGGCGTCATAGACACCGATACACCCGCGTGGCTCCATCGAGGCCGCCACGATGCGTTGGTTGACGTGCTTGAATCGTACCGTCTTGTGGGCGCTCGCAAATGCGGCCTCGGCGGCCTTGGCATCGCCCATCGTGAAGAGGAAGGCGTCGTTGCCGTCGGTTTCGTCGGCGTAGATCACCGGTGCATTTGGCGCCAGTGTTGCCGCAGTATCGGTGACGCTGGGTAGGATTTCGTAGTCGACGAACACCGCTTCCGCGGCATCCTTCGCTTTGGATCGGCTCTCGGCAACCACGAACGCGACCGGATCGCCGACGTGGCGCACATGGCTGCGCGCCAACACATGGTGGGTCGGGAAAAAGCGCTTTTCGCCGTTTCGCCGTTTGAATTCGAACATGCCTTCAACAGCGCAGGGCAGGGGGGCAATGCTCTCAACATCCTTGCCCGTATAGATGGCGAGAACGCTGTCCATGGCGCTCGCATCCGCGATGTCGACCGAAAGTATTTTGGCGTTGGCATGGGGCGAGCGCAGCACGAACCCATGGGCTTGGTTCGGCTCATTCATGTCGTCGATGTATCGGCCCTTGCCGACGATCAGCGTGTCGTCTTCTTTTCGTTTGACCGCTTGGCCGATTCCAAACTCACCCATTGTGTGCCTCTCGTTATGTCTAACGGCAAATGGCCGCCGAAGGGCGGCCACCTGCGCATGGTCGCAATATCTTCTCGGGCTAGGCTGCTTTCGCCTCGTCCATCATCCGCCAAAGCCGCTCCGCAGTGGCGGGCATTTCAACGTGTTTAACGCCCATTTCCTGCATTGCGTTGACCAAAGCATTGGTCACGCAGCCCAGAGCGCCGACGGTCCCGGCTTCGCCTGCGCCCTTGATGCCCATCGGGTTGGTCTTGCAAAGCACTTCGTTGAAATCGAGGGTGAAGGTCGGGAAGTTGTCGGCCCGGGGCATGGCGTAGTCCATGTAAGATCCCGTAACCAGCTGGCCGGAGTCGTTGTCGTAGACGCAGTTTTCCATAAGCACCTGGCCAACACCTTGAACAATGCCGCCATGCACCTGGCCCGCGACCAACAACGGGTTGATGACCTTGCCGAAGTCGTCCACGACGACATAGTTGATCAGCGTGACGTTGCCGGTATCTCGATCGATTTCGAGCTCGCAGACATGACATCCGTTGGGGTAGGTGCCGGAGTCGACATCCGAGCCCGCGCGCGTGTCCAGCCCCGCATCCATGCCTGTCGGTAGGTTGGCCTGATCCTTTG
Source organism: Alphaproteobacteria bacterium (assembly GCA_038141965.1). GTDB lineage: Bacteria > Pseudomonadota > Alphaproteobacteria > SHVP01 > SHVP01 > CALJDF01. The sequence goes on along the minus strand of JAYQJC010000010.1, from coordinate 67,008 downwards.
CGGCCGCGGCCACCTCGCCGATTGTCAGCCGCCGGTCCGTACCCACGATGGAGAACCTCCCGTCGGCGAACTCAATGTCCGACTCCGCGGCCTCCAACATGTGGGCTGCGACCTTTTTGCCTTTTTCGATGATCGCTTCCGAGGCGTGCTTGAGCGCCGCGCCGCCGAGCATCATCGACTTGGATCCGCCGGTACCGCCACCGGTTTCCACTCGGTCGGTATCGCCCTGGACGACGTTAATCTTGTCGAACGGAAGTCCGAGCATTTCCTCAAGGACTTGCGAGTATGAGGTCGCATGTCCCTGGCCGTTCGTCAGCGTACCGATCAAGACCGTTACGGTCCCGTCGTCCTCAAAAATCACGTCGACGTTTTCATTCGGACCGCCGGCGGCGGCTTCCACGTAGCAGGCCATGCCGATGCCACGCAGTTTGCCAGCCTTGGCCGATTCGGAGCGTCGGGCGGCGAAGCCGTCCCAATCCGCCAGCTTCATGGCGTCGTCCATGTTTTTCACGAACTCGCCGGAATCGTAGTTCGGTCCGAGGGGCGCTTTGTACGGAGCTTGTCCGACGGAATGAGGTTCCGCCGACGAATCTCAGCCGGGTCCAAACCCTATTTCCTGCGCGGCCGTGTCAACCAGTCGTTCGATGATGTGGGATGCTTCCGGACGGCCGGCGCCGCGGTAGGCATCAATCGGGACGGTGTTGGTGAAAACACCGACCACGTTCACGTGGGCCGTGGGTATGTCATACAGGCCGGTCACCATGCCGGTGCCCGCCATCGTTGCGACCATCGGCGCGAAGTTCGAGAGGTAGGCGCCCATCGCCGAGATATTCTCGACTCGCAGCGCCAGGAACCGACCGTCTTTGTCCATTGCTAACTCGGCATGGGTCACATGATCTCGGCCTTGCGTGTCGGTGACGAAGGCTTCGGTCCGTTCGCTGGTCCATTTCACCGGACGACCGGTCTTTTTTGCCAGCCAGGGCATCAAGCATTGCTCGCGGATAGACAAAGACTTTCATGCCGAATCCACCCCCGACATCGGGCGAGACGACACGGACCTGATCGGCTTCGGCGCCTAAGGCACCGGCCACGATGTCGCGCATCATGTGGACGTTTTGACAGGGCGTGTGAAGCGTGTACCGACCACTCTTTTCGTCGTATTGCCCGAGGGCGCCGCGGGGCTCCATAGAGGCCACGACGAGTCGATTGTTGACCAAATCGATCTTGGTGACGTGTTCGGCCTTGGCGAGCACCGCATCTACCGCTTCGCGGTCGCCGTTTTCCCAGTCGAAAACCTTATTGTTCGGCGCTTCGTCCCAAATCGTTGCATCGCTGCTCAACGCAGCGGCGGTATCGGTCACCGAGGGGAGGATGTCGTAGTCGACCATCACCAAATCGGCCGCGTCTTTTGCTTGTTTCGCCGTTTCGGCGACGACCACCGCTACGGCATCGCCAACCGTCCGGACCTTGTCGCTTGCCAGGAGATTATGGGGGGGTTGCGCCATTTTCGACCCGTCTCGGGACGTCAGCACGGCGAGGCAGGGAATGCCGCCCAGGCTATCCGCCTCGACATCTTTGGCCGTGAAAACGCCGATGACGCCGGCCGACGCGGCGGCATCCGCCGAATCGATCCCGTTGACCTTGGCGTGGGCGTGGGGTGATCGCACGAAGTAGGCGTAACTCTGCCCCTCCACCGTCACGTCATCGAGATAGCGTCCGCCACCCGTCAGCAGCCGATTGTCTTCTTTGCGACGGACCGCCTGGCCCACACCGAATTGACCCATTCTTTACCTCTTCTGGTTGGCCGGTAAGCCCGGCCTCGTTTCCTCCGCAGGGCCTTACAATAGGCAATTGGCACGGACCCGACCAATGCCAATTTTCGACACGAAATGGCCCGTTTTGACGCTCTAGTCGACGGGCTTTCTGGACCCAAAGACGACCCGGTAGACCAATGCCCCGGTCAGCATCACCACCATCACCCGCAAGAAGTGCATCACCGTAACAAAAGCGGTGTCGGCGGCCAGGGCGAAGGCAATAAGGCTCATTTCCGCGAGGCCCCCAGGGGCGATCGATAGGAACAGAATGAACCCATCCATCCCTACTAGGCGCGAGAACAACGCGGCGACCCCGACGGCTAGGCCGATCATGGACACGCCGGTGAAAATCGCGATCCCGATCGTCCGGAGCATTTGCGCCGGACTCAGCCGGTCCACAAAACGACACCCCACCCCGGTACCGATGACCAAAAGGCTGAGCGACACCAGCCAAACCGGCACCGAGGCATCGGTAACACCGGTGGCGTGCAGCATTGCCGAAAGCACCATCGGACCGATGAGCGGCGCAGCGGGAATTCGCAAGCGACCCGCGACGGCATAGCCAACGACCGCACAGCCCACCAACAAAGCGATCTCAAGCGGGGTCGACGCAATGTTCGCCCCACTAGGCGGCGTGGTCGGAACGTCGAGGCGCTCGATGTAGCGGAAATAAAACGAAATCAACGTAACAACCAGGACGATGCGGACGCCATGGTTCAACGGAACGATCCGAGTGTCGCCGCCGAGTGCTTCGCTGACCAACGACATTTCCGAAAGTCCGCCCGGGGTCGACGAAAAATACGCCGTGGTGTGATCGTACTTTCCAAGGGTGCGGTAGATCGTGTAGCCCAGAGCGGTGGCCGCCGCCATGAACGCGATTTGAATTAGCAGCGTGCCGCCAAAGCGTGCCGCCTGCTCCAGAAGTTCCGGCGTAAATGCACTCCCCAACAACACACCGATCACGGTGACGAAAACGGCGCGAACGGGATTGGGCATGCGGACCGGCGCACCGGCAAGGGCTGCCACCATCACGGCAATCATCGATCCCAACATCCAGGCCAAGGGCAGCGACAGCGCATAGAACACGGTGCCCCCGATCGCCCCGATGGGGAGGGCGATTGCCAATCCGCGCACGTTAGTTGGGCTCATAGGTATCGGCCGAACCGCACCGCCGCTTGGCCGCACTTGGTATGCCGGGTCGGCATGATGAGGACGCAGTCGTCGTAAGGCGTCGCTACGATCCGGTTCCCGTCGCGCGCAATAGCCGTGCCGGCTTGCGGGATAACCTCGAGTCCCTGGTAGTCGTCGAGAAACAGAAAGTCGCGGGTTTGGACGGTGACCGCATTCGTCACCTCGACGGTGCATTGATCAACTGGCGTCGACGCGGCCAGCCGTGGGGCTGCCCAAGCCTCGGACACACATCCGAATGCGACGAGAAATCGTACAGCGGCATCGATCGCAACATCTCGGCTGTCGGTGCGCCAATGCTGACCGCACTCCACGAGTACGGCCGTCCGGGAATCGGTGGCGTCGGCAAAAGGTCCGTAATCACGCATCCGCACGCCGGCAGCGTGGCCCGCGTCGACCACGACATGCGCCGGAACACCGATCGCTTTGCACGTCGCGCGACATTTTTCCGTGACGCCGGCTAACGCCAACGCTGGGCTTGGGGTTTGCATCGAGTGCAAATCGAGGAGGTGATCGACATCGTCAATCAACGGGCGCAGCGCTTTTGCCCTTGCGTGTTCGCGCGAGCGCGCCGGTGCATCAAGGACATCGGCCGACCAAAGACGGTTGAAGTCTTCATCGAGATAACGCGACGCGCCTGGTTTGGTCGCATCGAACGACTCATAGGCCGCGACATTCGCAAAACTAAGGCTCAGTTTTCCACGCACCGGGGCAACGTCGTTTCGAAACAGGTAGTCGATGGCATGGGCCCCGCAGACTTCGTTGCCGTGGGTCAGCGCGTTGATGAGCACATGCGGCCCCGGATGCCCGCTGTCCAAAGTCGTGACGTAAGGGATCGCGGTGTTCCCCGTGTAGGCGGTGATGTCGACCGGCAGCAGATCGATCGGCTGCGCCGTTCGCTTGGTCGCAGGTCTCACGGAATGAATTGTTCGTTCAGGATACGTTCTTCGAGGTTGTGTTCCGGGTCGAACAGCATCCGCATCCGGCGTGACCTGTCTTCGCGCACTTCGACCCACGAGACGTCGCGTACCTCGGTATGGTCGGCCACCGCGCTCACCGGTCGTTTCTCCGGCTCCAAGATATCGAAGCGGACCAGCGCTCGTTGCGGCAACAACGCACCGCGCCACCGCCGTGGGCGAAACGCGCTGATCGGGGTGAGGGCCATGATGTCGGCGCCGATGGGAATGATCGGTCCATGGGCGGACAGGTTGTAGGCCGTGCTGCCGGCGGGCGTGGCCAACAAGATACCGTCGCAAATCAGTTCGGGAATACGGACAACCCCGTCGACCGATATCTTGATCTTTGCGGCTTGCCGCGTTTCGCGCAGCAGGGAGACTTCGTTGATCGCGAGGGCGCGCTTGCGCCGTCCCTTTCGCATCGCGACCATCTCCAGCGGTCGGAGCGCCACTTCCTCCGCGTCGTTGATCCGCTCCAGCAGTTTTTCTTCGCGAAACTCGTTCATCAAGAAGCCGACCGTGCCTTTGTTCATACCGAAGATCGGCACGTCGCGGTCCATGTAACGATGTAAGGTTTCCAACACGAACCCGTCGCCCCCAAGAGCCACGATGACGTCGCTCTTGCTCGGCGGCACATGTTTGTAGCGACGTTTCAGGCGCGCCAAACCGTTCTGGGCGTCTTTCGCCCGGCTCGCAACAAAGCTCACGGTAATGCGGTCCGGCATGGCGGCGTTTCCGGTTCTTTGGGGAAGGTTGTTCAGTATAGCCGAAGGCCGGGTCGTGCGCCAGCGACGCGCAGCGTTGCCTGGCCTGCTCCCCGTCACGCATCATAGCCAGCCCATTTTGGAGTTTGGCGATGCGTTTCGTTTTAGGGCAGTCCTAGTGGTGATCGGCTCGTTCACTGGGGGCACACTCGGTCGCCGCGCAGGACAAGTCCGACCGGCACGAAGGCTACTATTACCCCGAGACGGCCAGCCAAGAGACCTATGTTGCGCGCGCCGTGACGTTGCCGCAGGCAACGCGGGAATCGCGGATCGGTTTTGTTACCGGGATGACGGCGCAACAGCTCAGGGCGCCGTTTCCGCCTCAGTTTGCAATCTTTGCCAAGGGCGACGAGGCGCAGAAACTTATCATCGTTGCGCTCAATGACACCGCCATCGGAACCGTCTATCGTGCCCGCGCCTTGCTCGCGCAACTTACGGCCCAGGTTCGCACGACGCAGTTCTTCCAAGAACTCGGTGTCGCCGATTTCTTCACTTTTTTCGATATGGCCAAAATGATGGGGTTCGAACAGATCACCATCTCGGACGGCGAACGCTTCTCGCATCAGGTATTGATCCGCTAAGTGCGGACCACCTAGCCGCCGGTCACGCTCATGTGCCGCTCGACCGCAGGTCCGCGGTTGGTCCGGACGATTATGAAGTCGTGCCCTTTAGGTTTGCGATCGATCGCCGCATCGATGGCCGCGTCGAGCTCGCCATCTGATTCGCTGGCGCGCAACGGCGCACGCAGGTCCGCCGAATCGGCTTGGCCGAGACACATATAAAGCGTGCCGGTACAGGTGATCCGAACCCGATTGCATGATTCGCAAAAGTTGTGGGTCAACGGCGTAATGAATCCAAGGCGACCGCCGGTTTCTTTCACCCGGACATACCGTGCGGGGCCGCCGGTTTGGTAGTCGATGTCTTCAAGGTGCCACCGTTTATCAAGGTCGGCGCGTACAGCCGACAGCGGCAAATAGTCTGCCGAGCGGTCGCCGTCGATGTCGCCCATTGGCATCGTTTCGATTAGCGTGAGGTCAAACCCCTGCTCGCCGCACCAGGCGATCAACCGGTCGTACTCGCCGTCGTTGATGCCGTTCAACGCGACGGTGTTGATTTTGATCGCTAGGCCTGCCCGTTTCGCCGCAGCAATCCCGCGCATCACGTTGTCGATGTTGCCCCACCGCGTAACGCTTTGAATGTGTCGGGGTCGAGCGAGTCGAGGGACAAATTAATGCGGCGAACCCCGGCCGCATAAAGCTCGTCGGCGTAACGATCGAGTTGGCTGCCGTTGGTGGTCAGCGTCAGCTCTTCGAGGGCGCCGGACTTCAGGTGCCGACCCAAACCGTCAAACAGCGTCATGATGTCCTTGCGGACCAGGGGTTCGCCGCCCGTCAAGCGCAGTTTGGTCACGCCTTTGCGCACGAAGGCCGAGCAAAGCCGGTCGAGTTCCTCCAGCGACAGGACATCGCGCTTTGGCAGGAACGTCATGTGCTCCGACATGCAGTAGACGCAACGGAAGTCGCAACGGTCCGTTACGGATACCCGTAGGTAGGTTACTTCTCGGCCAAACGGGTCAATCATCGAAGGAACACTTTCCGGCGCTGCTTAGAGCGTTATATATGGCAGTATATAACCCTCTCAAAGTGGCCGTGCGCTTTTCTTTTTCGGCCATGAGGAAAGAAGTGAGGCCATGCGTGAATTCGAGGTCGGGCCCCGCCCAGATGATGCACGCCTAACCAGACGGGTCGCCGGGCGGGACGAGTCCGGTGCAGAGATCGACACGACGGTCACCGTCGAGCGCCCGTTGACGGTCTATCTGAACAGCCAGGAAATCGTCACGATGATGACGATCGGCGACCATCCGAAGTGGCTCGCGGTTGGCTATTTGCTCAACCAGAACATGCTACGTCGCGACGACCGGATCGAGGGTATCGATTACGACGAAGAACTCGATGTCGTCGTCGTCCGAACCGAGCGCCCGACCAACTACGAAGCCAAGTTACGAAAGAAAACGCTGACCTCGGGGTGCGCCCAAGGCACTGCGTTCGGCGATCCTCATGGAAACTTTTGAGGACGTCACACTTGCGACCGACGCGGTACTTCATACGGCGGCGCTTGCGGCGCTTCTGAAAAAGGTCAACACCCAGCCGAGTCTGTATCTCGAGGCCGGTGCGATTCACGGATGCGTCTGGCTCACAACGACAAGCCTCTCCTTTACCTGGAGGATGTCGGGCGCCACAACGCGGTCGACAAGATCTTGGCTACATGTTTCTCAATGACGTGCGGCCGACGATAAGATTTTCTACACCACCGGTCGTCTGACGTCGGAAATGGTCATCAAGTGCGTCAACATGCGTATTCCTATTCTGGTCTCGCGGTCGGGGTTTACCGCTTGGGGCGTGGACCTCGCCCGCCAAGCCAACCTTACGCTCATCGGCCGCGCGCGCGGTCGGCGCTTCATCGCCTTGTCCGGCCATGAACGCATTGTTTATGACGAGATCACGCGCGAAGCGGAGGGTGGCGCACCGCATGAGGTCGCGCGTTGAAGGCGCACCATCACGTCGTCGGTGTTTTGTTGGCCGGTGGCCAAGCGCGGCGCATGGGTGGTGGCGACAAGTGCCTCCAGAGCCTCGGTGGCGTAACGTTATTGGAACGGGCCATCCAGCGGGCGCGCCCGCAAGTCGATACGTTGATCCTCAATGCAAACGGCGATGTCTCGCGCTTTGCGGCCTTCGATGTGCCGGTCGTTGCGGATGTGATCGACGGTTTTGCCGGGCCGTTGGCCGGCGTGCTGACCGCCATGGAATGGACCGCGGAGAATGCGGCCGATCATGAGACCGTGGTCTCGTTCCCGACTGATGCGCCGTTTTTCCGACCGATTTGGTCGACACGATGTTGGAGGCGCGTCGGCTTGGCCGGCGCGGCGCTGGCCTGCGCCGCCTCAAAAGGTCGCACGCATCCGGTTTTCGGTGTCTGGCCCGTCGCGCTGCGGCACGAGTTGCGCGACGCATTGGAAGGCGGCGAACGCAAAATCGATCGTTGGACCGAGCAATACCCCATCGTCACCGTCGAGTTTGCCGCGGTCGGTGTCGATCCGTTCTTCAACGCCAATACGCCTGAAGACTTGATTCAGGCGGAACGGTTCTTGGCGGAGGAGGGAAAATGAGCGGTGCCGCGCATGGTGCGGTCCCCCAGTTGCGTGTCTTGCTCGGATCCGCAACGGCGATGGGACCGGGTAAAGCCGCGTTGGTCGACGCGATCGAGCGAACCGGATCGATCTCGGCAGCCGCGCGCGAAATGGGGATGTCGTATCGGCGCGCATGGGATTTGTTGGAAACGATGAACCGCTGCTTTCGCCAATCGCTCGTCGAAACCGCGACGGGGGCAAGGGCGGCGGTGGCGCAAAGGTGACGCCGTTTGGACGGGAAGTCGTGCAGCGTTATCGCGAGATGGAAGGAAAAGCGGCGCGCAGCGTGGCGGCCGACATGAAAGCGCTCGAAGATTTGATGGCTTAAACCAGAATCTGGCTCAAAAGCGGCGCGTATTCTCGCGACGCTGACTCTGCTGCAATAGTTCTTCGACCGCGACCAAGACCTCCTGCCAAATGCGTTGTCCGGCGTCGTCGCCCCGGCGCGCAAAGCGACCCACGGCGTTCTGCGCGACGGATACCGCATTCTTTCCGTGAACATCGATCAACTGATCGGCCGTCGCAAAGGTCAATTGGTCGTCCATTACCGCGCTCCTCGGTGCCATGGTCACCAACGAATACGCAGACTCTAGGTAGCGGAAGGCCGGCCGACAGTGTGCACCGTCACAGTACTGTCGGAAAACGGGAGGCCGTATTCGTTGGCGCAATTATAGGCTGTAACCCGCGCGGACTAACGGGTCTGAGCGGACTACCGAACTCAGAGCTTCGATCTTTGCCGCGCAGAATTTGAACTCGGGGATCTTTCCGAACGGATCCAGCGCCGGATTTGTAAGTAGGTTGGCGGCGGCTTCGGCGTAGCAAAACGGCATGAACACCATACCTTCCGGCACCCCGGAATCGAGCCGGACCGACAGTTCGATAGCGCCACGGCGCGTCGCGAGGCGCACTCTTTGGCCGGGTTCTAAGCCCAGGGCTTCGACGTCGTTGGGTGCCAGATGGGCCAAGCGCTTCCGGCTCCAGGTCGTCGAGTACCGCCGTTCGGCGGGTCATCGCACCGGTGTGCCAGTGCTCCAATAGGCGGCCGGTACTCAAGACGAAGGGATAGTCCGCGTCGGTCGGTTCATCCGGTGGGATAATCGACGCGGGCACGAAACGGCCACGTTTTGTCGCGGTTGGAAACCCGTCCCCAAAGATGACCGCGTGCCCTTCATGGGCTTCGTCATCGCACGGGTAGGTGACGGCGCTTTCGCGCTCTAAACGCGCCCAACTGATCCCTTTGATCGACGGCATGCAGGTGCGCATTTCGGCAAAGACATCGCGCGGGTGGTCGTAGCGCCAGTCCAGGCCCATTCGTTGCGCAATCTCCTGAATGATCCACAGGTCTTGTCGTGCATTCCCCGGCAGCGGGAGAGCGTGCCGACCTAACTGGACCCGCCGATCGGTGTTGGTGAACGTGCCGTCTTTTTCCGGAAAAGCTGACGCCGGTAGGATCACATCGGCATAGGTCGCGGTCTCGGTCAGAAAAAGATCTTGCACGACTAGGTGGTCGAGTTTGGCGAGGGCAGCACGGGTGTGATTGAGGTTCGGGTCCGACATCGCCGGATTCTCGCCCATGATGTACATGCCTGAAATCGTGCCGTCGTGGATTGCGTCGGTGATCTCGACCACCGTCAGGCCTTTCTTGGGATCGAGTTTCCTTTCCCACAATGACTCGAAACGGGCATGCGCGTCGGTGTCTTCGACGCTCGCATAATCCGGATAGAACATGGGGATGAGACCCACGTCCGAGGCGCCCTGGACGTTATTCTGGCCACGTAAGGGATGCAGGCCTGTGCCCGGCCGCCCGACCTGGCCGCACATCAGTGCAAGTGAAATCAGACATCGCGCGTTATCGGTCCCGTGGATGTGTTGGCTGATCCCCATGCCCCAAAAAATCATCGCGGAGTTCGCGCGGCCATAGATGCGGGCGATTTCGCGCAAAATATCGGGTGCGACACCGCATGCGGGCGCCATCGCTTCGGGCGAAAACGCCACCAAATGGTCCCGCAATGCGTCGAAATCCTCGGTGAACTTCGCAATGTAGTCATGATCAACAAGGTCTTCTTCGACGATCACATGCATGATCGCGTTGAGGAGCGCTACATCGGTGCCCGGCTTGAACTGAACCATGTGCGTCGCGTGTCGCCCCAAGGCTTCGCCGCGGGGATCGAGCACAATGAGCTCCGTGCCGCTTTTGACCGCGTTCTTGAAAAAAGTCGCCGCAACGGGATGGTTGACCGAGGTGTTGCTGCCGATCACCACGATCACGTCCGTGTTCGTGACGTCGGCAAAAGGCGCGGTGACCGCGCCCGACCCGATCGTTTCCATCAGTGCGGCGACGGAGGACGCATGGCATAGGCGCGTGCAGTGGTCGACGTTGTTGGTTCCAAACCCAGCGCGTACCAGTTTTTGAAAGAGATAAGCCTCTTCGTTCGACCCTTTGGCGCTCCCAAATCCCGCCAAGGCTGATCCACCACGCGTGTCTCGAATGGTGCGCAAACCTTGTGCCGCCACGTCGAGTGCTTCTTCCCATGTCGCTTCACGAAAGTGGGTTAGCGGGTTGTCCGGGTCGACGTCGGGATGGTCCGCTTTGGGCACGCCCTCCTTGCGGATCAGCGGCGTCGTCAAGCGGTGGGGGTGACGCACATAGTCGAAACCGAATCGGCCTTTCACGCACAGCCTGCCTTTATTGGCTGGACCCTCGCGGCCGCTGACGTAAACCAGCGCGTCGTCCTTGATGTGATAGGTCAGTTGGCACCCGACGCCGCAATACGGACAGACACTGTCGACGGTGCGATCGATCTCCGTGCGCAACACATCCTGCGCCGGGCTCAGCGCGCCTGTCGGGCAGGCCTGCACACACTCGCCGCACCCAACGCAAGTGCTGGCGCCCATCGGATCGTCGACATCGAACACGATTTGGCTGAGGGGTCCTCGACGGGCCATCGCGATGACATCGTTGACCTGAACTTCGCGGCAGGCGCGGACGCATAATCCGCAATGGATACAAGCGTCCAATCGGACGGTCATCGCAGGATGGCTGGTGTCGGGGTCAGGGTGTAGGCTCGCAGGAAAGCGACTGGTCGTTGTGCCTGTTGTCTTGGCCATCCCCCAAAAGGTGCTATTGGGGTCGTAGGCGTCTTTTTGCGGTGGTTGATCGGCGATCAGCAATTCCATGATGCTGCGTCGCGCCGTTTCGGCCCGCGCACTGTTGCTGCGGACCGTCATCCCTGGGTGGGTTTGCGAATACATGACGCCGCCAGCGTCCTTTCGCCCTCAATCTCGACCATACAAGCGCGGCAGTTCCCGTCGGCCCGGTACCCGGGTCGTCGCGTAGCACAGGTGCGGGATGTCGATGCCTTCGCGCGCTGCAACCTGCCAGATCGTCTCGTCTTCCGCTGCCTCTACTGCGCGGCCATCCAATGTGAAGCGCACCGTCATTTCACGGCCTCCGGGAAGTAGCGCATCAACGTTTCGAACGCATTCGGTGCGGCCTGCCCCAGGCCGCAGATCGATGCATCGCGCATCACTTGTCCAAGATCGGTCAACAGCGCCGAATCCCAGTCAGCAATTTGCATCAATGCGACGGCTTTTTCTGTACCCACGCGACATGGCGTGCATTGCCCACAGCTTTCATCGGCAAAAAACCGCATCAAGTTCAGCGCGGCATCGCGGATGTCATCTTGGTCGGATAGAACGATGACGGCGGCGGATCCGATGAATGCGCCGTGCGACTCCAACGTTCCGAAATCCAACGGGACGTCGCCTAGATGCGTGCGGGCAAAATGCCGCCCGAAGCACCGCCTGGCAGGTATGCGGTGAAGCGATGGCCCTCCGCCATGCCGCCACAAAACTCGTCGATAAGTCGGCGTACGGTGATACCGGCCGGTGCCAGTTTAATCCCCGGTTCTTTGACCCGGCCTGACACCGAAAAACTGCGCGGCCCCTTGTGGCCCTCTGTACCTTGATCGGCGAACCACGCCGCGCCGTTTTCGAGAATGTGGGGCACCCAATAAAGCGTTTCGACGTTGTGCGCCAAGGTTGGCCGACCGAATAGGCCGACCTGGGCCGGAAACGGCGGGCGGTGTCGGGGTAGGGGCCGATGGCCCTCAATGCTTTCCAGCATGGCCGACTCTTCGCCGCAAATGTAGGCGCCTGCGCCGCGGCGTATGATGATCGGCGGCAGGTTCGGCCTGGCGTCACGCAGCGCTGCCACTTCTTTGTCGAGGACAGTCCGTACTTGGGGGTATTCGTCCCGCAGATAGATGTAGACGGCGTCGGCGTCGATCACGTGTGCGGCAATCATTGCACCTTCTAGGACGCGTCGCGGTTCGGATTCCAGATAGTGGCGGTCCTTGAAGGTACCGGGCTCACCCTCATCGGCATTGACGACCAGAATGCGCGGCGTTGGTTCCGCTAGCACGAACTGCCATTTGCGCGCGGCGGGGAACCCCGCACCCCCAAGCCACGCAGCCCAGCGTCGTCGAGCGTTGTCATAATCGCATTGGGGTCAGGTGATCCGGCCAAAACTTTGTCCAACATCGCGTAGGCCGAGTCGTGTTGGTTCGTCGTCGTCAGGATTGGCGCTTTGGTCGCCTTGGTGTCGACGGCAGTACCCACTGACTGCGCCGTGGCGCCGCAGAGGTGATTGCGGCCCACTTCGACAACCGGTGCAGAGTCGCACCGCCCCATACAAGGCGCTCGAACGACGCGCACATCGGCACCTCTATCCGCGCTGATCCCGTCGAAAAGCGCGTCCGCACCGGCCATCTGGCAAGGCAGATTTTCGCAGACGCGAATGGTTAGTGGCGGTGGGGCCTCTTCGTCCTCGCGGTGAACGTCAAGGTGGGCGTAGAAGCTCGCGACTTCGTAGATATCGGCCATCGACAGTTGCATGTGATGGGCAAGGGCGGCGATGTGCTGCGCCGATATGCCGGCGAAACGATCCTGAATACGGTGCAGGTACTCTAGGAGTAGCGCCCGCTCGGGCGCCTCGGAGCCCAGAACGTCGCCAATTTCGCGCAGCGCTGCTACCGTTGGTTGTCGGCCGCGCTCAGTTCGGCGGCCCTTGTGCCGTCCCTTTCCCGGGTGACGTGCTTTGCCGGCGTCATCCGTCATGTCAGGTCGTCGTCCAATATCACCAAGGCAATCACAGCGGTGTTGATCAACTGCTTGCCTGCATTCTCGAAATTCACCGTCACACGATTCCGAACCACCGTTTGAACTTGCCCGATACCCCAGTCCGGACGATCAGGGTGTCGGACATAGGCACCTGGTTCCAGCACAAATGTCACGAGTGATGCACCCCTTCATTATTCATAGGCTATCCTAACAGACAGTGGATTGAATGAAGTCAAACGAGGAGCCCGAATGGACGAGATCGATTTTAGCGCATTGCTTTGCGCGCGTTTGTGTCATGACGTGATCAGTCCGTCAGCGCCGCCCGCAACGGCGTTGCCATGGCGCAAGATGAGAACGATCCCGAAATGCGGGCCGAAGCGATTGCCCTAACGGCCGATGGGCTTGCCGACGCCGTCAACAAACTTAAGGTCTACCGCATCGCCTATGGCAAGGCGGGCCCCGGCACCACCCTGAGCGAAGCGCGGGTTGCCGCGCAGGGGCTATTCTCCTCGGGCCGTGTGGTGATCGATTGGCCCGAAGGTGGCGCCGATCCAGGGCCGGAGGGGGTCCGCCTTCTGGTCAATCTCGTCTTACTTGGTGCAGATGCCGTCGCACGAGGGGGGACGGTGCGTGTCGTTTCGGAAAGCGAGGGCCTCGGGGTTGAGGCGACTGGCGGTCGCGCCCGTATTCCGGAAGACGTGCAGCCTGTCCTAGACGGCGATGTCGATACAGAGGCGCTTACGCCGCGACAAATCCAAGCGGCGCTAACCCTCAAATTGGCCGCGCGCCAGGGTCAAAGGGTCTTTTTCACCGCCGCAGAAGGCGGGGTCACGTTAACCGCTGTTCCCGCCTAAGAAAAAGGCCGCCCGAGGGCGGCCTTTCAAGGTAGGGAGGACGTTCTAAAGCTTAAGCGGCGGAAACCTCGGCGACCTTTTCGCTTTCCCGGTCGCGCAGCACATAGCCGCGACCCCAGACGGTTTCGATAAAGTTGTTGCCCCCAGATGCTGTGGCAAGCTTCTTACGAAGCTTGCAGACAAAAACATCGATGATCTTGAGTTCGGGCTCGTCCATGCCACCGTAAAGGTGGTTTAGGAACATCTCCTTGGTCAGCGTCGTGCCTTTGCGCAACGCGAGCAATTCTAGAATGCCGTATTCCTTGCCGGTGAGGTGAACCGACTGGCCGGCCACCGAAACGGATTTACCGTCGAGATCGATCTCCAAATCGCCGACCGTGATCGAAGACTGGGCATGACCCCGGGCGCGTCGCACCCCCGCATGGATGCGGGCGACCAATTCGCTCTTGTCGAACGGTTTGGTCAGGTAGTCGGCAGCACCAAAGACCAAACCTTTGACCTTATCGTCCGATTCGGACATCCCCGAAAGAATGAGAATGGGCGTTTCGATTTTCGCGCTACGCAGCTTCTTCAGCACGTCGTAGCCATGCATGTCCGGTAAATTGAGGTCCAGGACAATAATGTCGTAGTCGTAGATCTTGCCGAGATCGAGGCCCTCTTCGCCCATATCGGTGGCGTAAACGTTAAAGCCCTCGCCATTCAGCATCATTTCGATGCTGCGCGCCATCGCCAGATCGTCTTCTACCAGGAGTACCCGCATTGTTTTGCCCTCGTGTGTAACTAGTTAACTCACACTGAATGAATATGGTTAACAGGAGATTAAAATAGTTAACAAATGGACTCCGTGGCCAGTGATGCCCGTCACACCCGGCAGATTTGGCGGTTTTCAACGGTATTAACCACGCTTTAAGGCCCGACAGACGAAACTAGGGCCGGGTTGGAATGACCCTATTTGGCACAGGTGCGGCAAGACTGTGAAAAGTGTTATTGAGGATATCGACCGAATTCCGGTCGTCACCCGCTACGGGCGGGTCAGTTCGGTGCAGGGGCTTCTTGTCGAAGTGGCGGGGATCCAGAGCGAGGTTTCGATCGGATCGCGGTGCGTCATCGAGACCCGGCGCAGCGTCGATGTTACCGCTGAAGTCGTGGGTTTCCGGGACGATCATGCCCTGCTTATGCCGTTCCGCGAGCTCGAGGGCGTGGGCCTGGGCTGCCGGGTCATCATTGGCGATGCCGAACCGGTGGTTTATCCCACCCGCGCATGGCTCGGACGTGTGGTCAACGCGTTTGGCGAGCCGATCGACGGCAAAGGCCCGATCCCTCGCGGTGTCGATTCTTACGCCCTGAAAGCATCACCGCCGCCCGCACATAACCGTCATAGGGTGGGCGAAAAAATCGATCTTGGTGTTCGCGCGATCAACACTTTTATGACGTGTTGTCGCGGTCAGCGCATGGGCATTTTTTCCGGATCGGGCATCGGCAAATCGGTGCTGCTGTCGATGCTGTCGCGCTACACCCAGTCCGATGTGAACGTGATCGGTTTGGTCGGCGAACGCGGTCGCGAGGTCACCGAGTTCATCCAGGACAACCTCGGCGAAGAAGGCCTCAAGAAGAGTGTCGTCGTCGTTGCCACGTCCGACGAGTCCGCGCTTGCCCGCCGCCAGGCTGCGTATCTCACGCTCACCTCTGTCGGAGTATTTCCGAGATCTCGATAACGACGTTCTGTGCTTGATGGACAGCGTCACGCGTTTTGCCATGGCGCAGCGTGAAATTGGCTTGTCCGGCGGCGAGCCTCCGGCGAGCCGCGGCTACACCCCGACGGTTTTTGCCGAACTGCCCAAACTGCTTGAACGCGCCGGACCGGGCGAAGGGAAGGGCACCATTACAGGTCTGTTCACCGTCCTTGTCGAAGGGGACGACCATAACGAGCCGATCTCCGATGCGGTTCGGGCCATTCTCGATGGCCACATCATTATGGACCGATCGATCGCCGAACGCGGCCGGTTCCCGCCGATTAACGTGCTGCGTAGCGTGTCGCGGACGATGCCCAAGTGCAATGCACCCGAAGAGGCCGCGCAGATTGCCGAAGCCCGCACCTTAATCGCGACCTATGAAGGCATGGCCGAGATGATCCGCCTCGGCGCTTACCGGACCGGATCGGACCCCGCGGTCGACCGCGCTATCCAACTCTATCCATTGCTCGAAGCGTACCTCGCACAAGATATTGAGGAGCCGGCCGACTTCGGCGCCGCCTTTGCGCAGCTGACCGAAATACTGGGACAGGCCAGCGCTGAAGAGGTTGCCGCGTGAGCGCGCTCCCCACCCTTATTCGGGTCGCGAAATGGACCATGGAGGAAAAGCGCCGGACGTTGGCCGGTCTCGAATCGTTGATGGCGAACCTGCAGGCCAACAGACAACAACTCGAAACCGACTTGGAGCGTGAACAACGTTCCGCACGCCATGACGACGAAGCGTTGGTCTTCTACGGTAACTACGCGCGTGCGGTGATAGACCGGCGCGAAACGCTTGAGCGCTCTATGGCCGAACTACAAGAAAAAATCGACGTCGCCCACCAAGAGGTCTCAGCCGCCTTCCAAGAGGTTCGTCGCTACGAAACTGTCTGGGAGCGCCAACAAGAACGCGAAGCCGCGGAGGAGCGGCGCAAGGACCAGCATACGATCGATGAAATGGCGGCCGAGATGGTGCGCCGCCGCCGGAAACAATCAGCTACGCGACAATCGTGCCCGACGTGTGGCGACCGCCCAATAGGTCATTAAACGGCGACACCGGGAACTCCTTCACCGTCTGAAACCCAATCTGTCCACGATAGCCGATTGCCTCCAAGCCTCGATTGAAAATGCGCGAGATGTCCTGGCGTTGCCGCTCGATCAACTCGGTATGACTGCGCACCATCAGATCGAACGATTTCTGATGGAGAAGCCCGTCGAACTGTAGTGCACCGAGGGCGCTCATTTTCAGGTCGACAACGAAACGGACATCTTGATCACCGTCGGATTGATCGCGCCTCTGGCCCCGCGCGAACAGATGAATCGGCTCGATCTTGTCGCCTGCGGCGAATGGAAACATGAGCAAGCGCCAGTCGTTCGCGCTGGTCTCGTCGCCGAGGCGACGGAGTTGGCGAAAATCGTCACCCAAGCGTTCGACCAGACCACGTTGGCCGGCGCGTTCAAGGCTGCGCATCATGTCGCCACCCAGCCAACCGGTGACGTCGCCGCTTCGCAGGACCGAAAGGAAGAACATGATCTGCGCTGCGGCGCGTGCATTGGCCGTCGGGACCTTGCCCTCGACGAAAGCTTGCGTCGTTGCCGGTGCGGCTGCCGCGGTATGTGCGGCAAGGTCGCGTAACGCGGGCCAATCTTCTCCCAAGGTCATGAGGACCTGGTCCAACGGTCGGGTTGCGGTATTGGCGGCTGCAGTCGTCATCGCGCTGGCGTTGGCTGTTGCGGTGGCGGTGGCGGGCGTGTCGAGCCTGGCATCGACCGCCTCTAGCACCAATGTTGTCCCTTGCGGCCAAGATGTCGGCGCGGGTTGCGCCAGGACAACCTTCCACCGGAGGTCGTCACGAGGGTTTGGTCGGGTCGGGGGGACGCGGTAATCGTGCCCGTCACCTGTGTAGGTGTTGCCGACGTGGTGGAGGAGCCTGCCGTCGCCGAAGGTGTGGGATCACGTGGTGCCGCTCCCGTGCTCTGCAGCGCAGATGTGCCCGGCGTCGGTGCCTGAGTGCGCGTCGACGGCGACGCTGCCTGCACTGCCGCGGAGGTCGCCGCTGTACCGGGTGCCGCTGGTGTGGCGGGCCCGGACGGGGTCGCTGGATTGCTCGTTGCCGGTGGCGGGGCCGTATTGGCTGATCACGGGGCGCTCCGCTGGATTGGCTGTCGCTGGCGGTGTCGCGGCGATAATGCGAAAGAACGTCGCTGGGCTTTGCGGGGGTGCAGCACTTCCGCTTGGCGCGCTCGGTCCGCTGGATGCCGCTGTCGCCGCCGTTGCAATCGGTGTTGGCGGTGCCGCCTGTGCCGCGACCACTGTGCCCACCTGCAGTGCCAGGGGTTGGGGCGAGGGTGGCGCGTTCGGGGTCGTCGTATTGGTCGGGTCCGTCGGGCTACTTGGAAACAAAACCTGGAACACGCGCAACCGGATCGCGTGCGGCGTTGGCGTGGGCTCGCCGTCGACGGACGTGAGCTGCGCACGCAGGTGATCGTGTGCAAGCCCGGTCACGCGAATGGTCGCGGTGGAAAGTTCGGGCAAAGGTTCGGGGTCGAGAGTGACAAGAACGCTTTGAGGCGCCTGAACGATTTGGCGTCCGTCCGCATCATGGCTCAAGACCGTGATGGTCACGGTCTCGCCCTCGGCTAGTCCGGCAAGGGTTGGTGCCAGCGTGACAGCGGTATCCGGAGGTGCCGGCTGATGTGCGGTCTGTGCATGCGGTTCACCTTGCGTTGGTGTTTGCTGTTGGCCTGTCTGGCCCGGTGTGACCGGCGCGGGCGAAACGCGGGCAGTTCCGCTAGGAGGCGGCGGTGCGGAGGATGAACCGGAGACGTCGCTCATGGACCCTACTCACGAAGGCGGCGGCAGAGGTTTTCGACCGACACACTCGCGGGTGTCGTCGGGTGTCGGGTCAGGATCGGAACTTGGTGCACAATCGCCTCGCGGACATGCCGATCATTCAGAACGATACCTGCCAGAGGCAAGTCGATCTTGAGAAAGTTCCGACAGGCGCCGGCCAGCGTCGCATAGGTCCGTTTACCGTCCTGCACTGTGGTCGCATTGTTGACCACCAGCCGAACATCGGCATTCGGGTATTTCATCCGCGCCACCTTGATAAAGGCATAAGCGTCGGTCAGCGCCGTAGGTTCGCCGGTCGTCACGGCTAGAATGGTGCCATTGCCGCCCATCAACAAGCGGACGGTTGCATCGATCCCGGCACCTAGGTCGATCAAGACGCGGTCGTAGCGCCCGGCGATTTTGTGTATCGCCTGGCGTAGTCCAAGCAGTTTTTCGCGACTTGCCGTCGACAACACACCCGAGCCCGATCGGCCCGCCAAGATGTCGAAGCCGCCCTCCTCATAGGGCAGAATCGCTTGGCTCAGTCGCACGCGCCCACTCAACACGGCGCTCAGATCCCATTGTGGGGTCACCCCCAGTTGCACATCGACATTGGCCAACCCCAAGTCGCCGTCGACCAGCAACACGCGCTCGCCATGCCGCGCCAAGGCGTGTGCAAGGGTGGTCGCAAACCAAGTTTTGCCGACCCCGCCCTTGCCGGAAGCGATCGTGACGATGTTCTGTCCCCTCGCGGAAGGAAACTGGACGATTTTCCGTGCGGCATTCGCATTCATGACGCGGCCCTCTCTACAGGTCGGTCCGCAAGTTTGAACGCGGTCTCGTTCAATAGGCGCGCCAACGAGACCGGGCTCAGCGAAGACAGGCCGTTGGCAATAAATGGTGTCGCGCTGGCTTCGGCGATCGGAAGGTTGCCTGAAACCGCGGCCGCGATAATGCCGCCGTAGCGTCGGGCGCAGTCCAACCCGGTCACATGGAGTGCTGTTGCACCCGCAGCCGCAAAGATCGCAGCAGCGTCGGCAAAGTCGGCGGCATCGACGCCGGCACTCAGTACCAATACCTGGCGCGCCGCAACGGCGGTCGCGAAGGCTTTCAGGTCGTTGATCTCGCTCGGTGCGAACGGATTGCAACCCGGCGTATCGATCAGCACCAAATCTGCGTCGTCGATCTCGGTGACGGCGGTGGCGAGCTCCTCGGGTGTTTCAGCCGCGCGGAGCGGTACATCCATCATGGCCGTCATGGCGGCGAGTTGTTCGAAGGCGCCGGATCGCACGGTATCGGTGGTAAGCACATGCACCCCACGACCCTCAAGCACCGCGCGCGCGGCGATCTTCGTCACGGTCACGGTCTTACCGACCCCAGGAGGTCCCACCAACATGATCGGCTCGGCACTCTCGCTCGGCAGCCTGGCAAAGGACACGTGGGTGTCGAGCGCGCCGGCCAGGGCCAGGACCGTGTCGTCACGCCCTAGAGACCGTGCCTCGGCCGCAATTCGGTGGGAGAGCGCATCGTCCAGTCGGTGAAACCGCAAGACCTGGGCGATTTCGTCATCGGGTTCGGCCTGGCCTTCTTCGGTCGCGATATTTTGGGCGAGGGTGGTGTCGTCTTCCGACTCGTCCAAGGCGGCGGTGACTTGGGCGCCGCGCCCCCGCCGCGACTGGTAGGTCGAGACGATGACCGCTTCCTCGCCGAGCTCGTCGCGGACTAGAGCGATCGCGTCGTCCAGTGTCGGCGCCGTGAAGGTTCTCAGCCGCATGGTCTCTCCCTAGATTTGCGCCAGTGTTTTGATTTTGGCTTTTGGGTGGATCTCGTTTTGCGACAAGACCACCGTCTGGGGTCGGAAGCGTTCCACGATCGACCGGACGTAGGGGCGGATGGCCGGGCTGGTCAGTAGGATCGGCGCCTCGCCTTCCTGGGCGAACCGCTCGTAGCTCTGGCGCAGCGCCTGAATAAACTCTTGTAGACGGGTTGGCGCCATCGAGAGCTGGCGTTCGTCGCCTTGACCGACGATCGACTCGGCGAAACTCTGTTCCCACTCCGGCGACAGCGTCACCATGGGGACGTAGCCGGAATCTGAAGTGTTGGCCGAGCTGATTTGCCGCGCCAACCGAGCCCGGACGTGTTCGGTGATGAGCGTGATGTTGTTGGTGTACCCGCTGGCCTCGGCAATACCTTCGAGAATCGTCGGCAGATCGCGAATCGAAATGCGTTCGGCCAGCAGATTCTGCAGCACGCGTTGCGTGCCGGACATGCTGATCTGCGAAGGAATGAGGTCGGTGACGAGCTTTTGTTGCTCTTTCGGTAGATCGTCCAGGAGCTTCTGCGTCTCGGCGTAAGACAGCAGGTCTGCCATGTTGTCTTTGATGACTTCGGTCAGATGTGTCGTGATAACTGTGGCCGGGTCGACGACGGTATAGCCGCGGAAGGACGCTTCTTCGCGCAGCGATTCGTCAACCCACATCGCGGGCAGTCCGAATGTCGGCTCGGTCGTGTCTTCGCCGCTCAGCGTGATGGGTTCGCCACGTGGATCCATGATCAACAGGTGGTTGGGCCGCAGGTCGCCATACCCGGCTTCGGCCTCTTTGACCCGAACGACATAGGTGTTGGCGGCCAGTTGCATATTGTCGAGGATTCGTACCGATGGCATAACAAAGCCCACTTCGCTTGCTAGCTGTCGCCGCAGAGCCTTAATTTGGTCGGTCAGCCGGTAGCCACGGGTATCGTTGATCAACGGCAATAGGCCATAGCCCAATTCAAGCCGTAGTTCGTCGAGCGCGAGGGCGGTCGTAATCGGCTCTTCTTCCGGTGCGGCTTCGACGGCGGTGCGTTCCCGTTCCTCCGTTTCGGCGGCGCGACGTTCCGCGCCACGACGGGCGTAAAAGGCAAGGGCGCCCGTACCGGCCGCCAACACGAAGAAGGGCAACATCGGCACGCCGGGCAGGAGGGCAAGGGCCGCCATCAAGAACGAGGCCATCCCCAGTGCTTTGGGGTAGCCGCTGAGTTGGCCGAAAAAGGCTTTGTCGGTCGAGCCGGTCACGCCCGACTTCGAGACCAGCAAACCGGCAGCTGTTGAGACAATGAGCGCCGGGATCTGGCTGACCAGGCCGTCGCCGATCGTCAGGGCGGTAAACGTCGCCGTGGCTTCGGCGAAAGACATATCCCGTTGACCGACCCCGATGATGATGCCGGCGATCAGGTTGATGAAGACGATCAGCAGGCCAGCGATCGCATCACCGCGAACGAACTTGGAGGCGCCGTCCATCGCGCCAAAAAAGCTGCTTTCGTCTTCGAGCTGTTTGCGTCGCGTCCGTGCTTCGCCCTCATCGATCAATCCGCTCGAGAGGTCGGCGTCGATCGCCATCTGCTTGCCCGGCATAGCATCCAAGCTGAAACGCGCGGCGACTTCGGCGATGCGGCCGGAGCCGCGTGTAATCACGACGAAATTCACGATCACCAGGATCGCGAACACGATGAGGCCAATAACGAAGTTGTTGCCCATGATGAAGCCACCGAAGGCTTCGATCACCCCGCCGGCCGCATCGGTTCCTTCGTGACCATTCGTCAGGATAAGTCGCGTCGATGCGAGGTTGAGCGCAAGCCGCAACATTGTCGCAACCAGCAAGATCGTGGGAAACGAACTGAATTCGAGGGCGCGGCCGATGAACAGCACGTTCATCAGGACCAGCACGGAAAAGGTTATCGACAAGGCAAGCGAAACGTCGAGGAGCCATCGCGGCATCGGTAAAATCAGCGTCACCAGGATCAACATGATCCCGAAGGCGAAGATCAGATCGCCACGCATCAACCGCGTGGATAGGCCGCCGAAAAGGTCGCCTAAACCCGGTCCTGCGGTTGGAGCCTCACTTTCATCGCCGACCGTCGGGTCGAACGATTCGGTAACGGGCTCCCCACCGGTCGCGACCAGTGCGTCCTGCGTTTCGTCGGTCATCTAAAATGCCGCTTAGGCAGTCGCCGGAGCGCGGCCATGGTCGCCGCCACCGGATGGCGGCACCACGTCTAGTCCATCCTCGTTGTACTGCTTCAACTTGTTCCGCAGCGTTCGAATCGAGATGCCCAAGATCTTCGCTGCATGGGTCCGATTGCCCAAGCAGTGATCTAGCGTATCGATGATGAGGTCGCGTTCGACCTCGGCCACCGTTTTGCCGACCAAGGGGACGCCCGCGGCGCTTGCTGCGGCGGCAACCGCACCGCTGCCAACCTCGCCTTGACCGGTCGACAGAGAGTCGCCGTTTTGCAGCATGATGGCGTCGGTATCGATTTCATCGCCCGTCGCTAGAACGACCGCACGGTGGATGGTGTTCTCGAGTTCGCGCACATTGCCGGGCCATGGGTGGCTCATCAACGCTTGCATGGCCTGCTCCGAGATCGGGCGGGTTTCGACTCCGTTCGCTTCGGAATAGCGCTCGACGAAGTGGTGGCAGAGCGCTTCAAGGTCTGTCCGCCGCTCGCGGAGCGGCGGAACGCGAATGTTCAAGACGTTGAGCCGGAACAGCAGGTCTTCGCGGAAATCGCCCTTTTTGACCGCTTCGTTGAGGTTGCGGTTGCTGGTGGCGAGAAGGCGAATGTCGACTTTGATCGGACGAGTGCCGCCGACGCGATCAATTTCGCGCTCCTGAATCGCGCGCAGCAATTTGGCTTGAAGGCGGGGGTGGAGTTCGCTGATTTCGTCGAGCAGCAGCGTACCGCCGTTGGCCTCTTCGAACTTCCCGATGCGCCGTGCGATCGCGCCGGTGAACGATCCCTTTTCGTGACCGAAAAGTTCGCTTTCCAGCAGGTTCTCCGGAATGGCCGCGCAGTTCAACGACACAAACTGCTTTTCGGCGCGCTTGCTCTTGCGGTGGATGTAACGTGCCAGGACCTCTTTACCGGTACCCGATTCGCCGGTGATGAGGACGCTGGCGTCGCTCGGCGCAATTTGATCCGCCAATTTGATGATGCGTTCCATCGAGGCATCGCCGTAGATCAGCGTGTGGGATTCCTCGGAGACAGCTTCCAGGACGGCGGCAATCAGTTCGGCGTCGGGCGGCAACGGAATGTATTCCTTCGCGCCGGCCCGGATTGCCTTGACCGCAATTTCGGCGTCGGTGCCGATCCCGTAGGCGACCACCGGCGCGTTGATACGCTCTTGTCGAAGTGCCGCGATGAATCCTGCGATATCGAGTTCGGCGGCCAACATCAGTAGGTCGGCGCCGCGACCCGATCGCAACATCCCTAGAGCGGTCTCGGTATCCGGAACGTGGGAGACCTTAGCGCCTCGATCCATGGCGATTTTACTCGCCGCGCCGATCTGGCCATCCATCGTTCCGACAATTAGTAAGCGCATCTCAAATACTCCCTACGTTCCTACGAACGATCCGTTTTAATGATTTCTGTCATCGTGACGCCCAGGCGTTCGTCGACGACGACGACCTCGCCGCGCGCCACCAGCCGGTTGTTGACGTAGATGTCGATCGCTTCCCCGACCTTGCGGTCCAACTCGACGACCGCGCCGCGTCCTAGTTTGAGCAACTGGCTGACCTCCATGCGGGTCTTGCCCAGGACGGCCGAGACCTGGACCGGGACGTCGTACACGGCTTCAAGGTCGGTCGCCGTCCGGATGATCTCTTCTTCGGTCTCTTTGTTACCAAGAACCGGCTCTTCCTCGGTTTCGGGCGCATCTGTCGCCTCGATCTCGTCGAGCTCAAGTTCAGCCTTCCCCGTGTCCTCGTCAGCGAGGTGAGCTTCGGAGTCTTCTTGTTCGGGTTCGTTGTCTGTCATCGTGTCGGTCATTACGACCTCCTGGTTAGCGCAGGTGTTGTTGTGTCGTCGGAGTCGGGTGTTCAGTCATAGCGAACGCTCTTTGAACCACCGACGGATTTAACTTCCTCTTCGTCGGCGGACACTACTGTTTCCGACGAATTTTCCGGCACTGTTTCGGGTGCCTCGGCGGGTTCCTCGGCGTCGTAGCGGACCGACTTCGAGCCGCCGACCGTTTTGACGCCGGCATTTTCCTCGGTCGGAGTAGGAGCGCCTGCGTCGTCGTCATAGCGGACTGTTTTCGAACCACCCGTGGGCTTGATGCCGTCATCTTCGGTCGCCGCTGTTGCCTCATTGTCGGGCGTTTCTTCCTCGAACGGCATCTCGAGTGCCGGTGGCTCTTCGATCGCGGCGAGATAGCGGGCCACGGCATCATCGATCCAGGTATCGATATCGGTCATGACGCGTTCGGCACCGCCATACGACCACTCGACCCGGCAGTCGCCGGTCGCGAAATCCTCGACACCGAGAACGATGGTTTGACCGGTGAACGCTGTTTTTTCCGCGATCGTCCCGATATGTGCCGTCAGCGCGTCGACAAGGTCGGGACTAACGCGAATGGTGATCTTCGAATCGCGCAGGGCTTCGCTCATGTGATTGAGCGTGTCGGTGATCATTTCTTCAGCAAATTCAAGCGGGTGCCGGTCGATGAGGGCGCCCGCCAGCCGGCGCCCGACCGCGAGCGCTAGACCGGTGGCTTCGTGCCTCGCCATATCGATGTTGTTGGCCTCGGCGGCGGCGAGATAAGTAATCTGTTCGGCGATTTTGACAAGTTCTTGCGCCGCAAAACTCGCGATCTCGTTGCGTGCTTCGGTCAGCCCGGCAGCATGCCCTTCGGCGCGACTTTCATCACGGGCCTGTTGGAGGGCCGCTTGAAACTCGTTCTCGGAATAGCGCGGAAGCGTATTGGGGTCGGGGGCTTCCTCAACCTCTTCGCGGTCCCAATCCTCGTCGTTGACATCGAATTCGGTGTCGAAGAGGAATTTCTCCATTTTCGCCATGGCAGTCACGACCGGGTCTCGTTTATGCCGCTCGCCGGGCGGGGATCACGATATCGCCACGGTCTGCGAGCGACTTGGCGCGCTCGAGAATCTCTTGCTGAGCCGCATCAACCGCGCGGAGTTTGGTTGGGCCAGCGCGTTCGATCTCTTGCCGCAAAATCTTAGCGGCACGGGGGGGCATATTGCTAACAATGAATTCCTGCACCGCGTCGCTCGCGCCCTTTAGGGCAGTGGCGACGGTTTTAGGGGCTATCCCGTCGAAAAGCCGCTGCACGTCGCGGCCACCGAGATCGCATAGATCATCGAAACCCATCACCGACGACTTAATGACCTGCGCGGCTCTTTTGTCGGTCGCTTGGGCGGCGCCGATGAACCGCTGGCTCACCGGTTTTTCCATGTGCGCCATAATGTTTTTAAGGTGTGCGGGCCCAGGTTCCATGCCGTGCAATTCTAGGTCGGCGCCCAGCTCTTCTTTGAGCGTTTCCTCGAGGTGCGCCAGGACCTCGCGCCGAATCGGCTCGGCCTGGGCGATCCGCGCGACAACCTCGCCGGCGAAGTCCTCGGGTAGGTGACCAAGCACCCGAGCCGCCGCATCGGGCGGTAGTTTTCGCAGCACTACGGCCGCAGCCTGCGGGTGCTCGTTGACCAGATAGCCACCCACAACCTGCGGCGACACACGCGCCAGCTTGTCCCAAATGGTGGGGGCCGGCTTTGCAGCCGGGGACGGTGGCGCGACACGCGGGCTCGGCGGCGGTGCGGCAACTGGGGCTGCCTGTTGTGAGAAATCGGTAATCAGGGTTTCGACCACTTTTGCATCAACCTTGCCGATACTGGCCATGGCTCGGGTCAAGACCCCGAGTTCGTCCTCGCTCAACTGGGGAAGGATTCTGGCACTGCGTTCTTCGCCCATCGTCAGCATGAGAATGGAGGCTTTTTGCGGCCCGGAAAGGGCGCGCGGCGGCGTGGGAGCAGACATCGTTTGAGCCACGGATTATTCCTCGTAGATCCAAGTGCGGAGAATGGCGAGCGCTTCGTCGGGATGCTTGTCGATAATCTCACCGATCTTGCGCACCGAAGAGGCCCGAATCTGGCCCTCGACGGCACCGAGACTGATCATGGGATCCTCCTCTTCCACCGGCAGGGCAGGGCCCTCGGCAGCAGGGGGGCCTTCAAGCGCACCGGCCCCACCTTCTACGCCGGGCAAGGCCGGTTCAGGCTGAGGCTGCATCGCGGCGATTGAGCGACCGACCAGCGGGCGAAGGACTAGCAGGATTACCAGCACGGCGATGATCATGAACAGAAGGATCTCGGCAATCTGGAAGTAATCGGACTTCGACAATCCCAGGAAGCCGCTGTCGTCCTCGAACACTGGCACTTCGATATCGGCGAACCGCATATTGACGACCTCAACTTGGTCGCCACGGCTTTCGTCGAAACCGACCGCATTGCGGACCAAGGCTGCCAGTTGCTGAAGCTCTTCTTGGGTGCGCGGCGTGTAGACCGGCGCACCGTCTTCGCCGATGGTGCGTGCACCATCTACAAGGACCGCGACGGTCAGCCGCTCGACGGCGCCGAACTCTCGAACCCGCGTGGTGATGCTTTTCGATATTTCGAAATTGGTGGTTTCTTCGGTCCTCGAGTTTTGCGACGTGCTCGATGCCCCCGAAGTCTCCTGGTCGGCTTCCGCCTCGGGTAGGTTATTGGCCACCGTGACCGGGTCATCGTCACGGTCGACGGTTAGCGAGTTCTCCTCGACGGTCTGGGTCGAACGGACGACCTGTCCGTCGGGATCAAATACCTCGTCGTTTTCAGTAATACGATCGTAGTTCAGGTCGACAGACACTTCGGCGCGCACGAAGCCAATACCAACCGTGCGTTCCAGAAGACGTTCGATGCTGTTGCGGAGGCGGTTTTCGGCCGCAAGGCGGACTTCGGCCACCGTGTCGTCGCTTGCCGTGCCGTCGGGATTGTCGTCCTGGGCGCGTGCCAGCAGATTGCCGGCATCATCGACGACTGAAATGCGATTGATCGTTAGCCCGTCGGTAGCCGAAGCAACGAGGTGCTGGATTGCCCGCACTTGGTTGGGCTCAACACGACGACCGCCGCGGGTTTTGATCACGACTGAAGCGCTCGGTTCACGGGTTTCTCGGGTGAACAGCTCGCGGCGCGGCAAGACCAAATGGACGCGGGCAGCGTCAATATTATCGAAGGACCGAATGGTGCGCGCGAGTTCGCCTTCAAGGGCGCGAACCAAGTTTACGTTTTGAACGAAATTGGTCGTTCCCAGCGTGTCGCTTCGGTCGAAAATTTCGTAGCCGACGGAGCCGCCCGCGGGCAAGCCTTCTTGCGCGACCTGAACGCGGATGCGTTCGACATCGTTCGCCGGCACGAAGATCTGACTGCCGTTGCCGCGAACTTGAAAGGGAATATTGGCTTGTTCGAGCTGCGCCACGATTGCGCTCGAGTCGGAAATGTCGAGATTGCTATAGAGCAACCCCATTTGCGGCGTGGTGACCCGGCCGATCAGGAAAACGAAGAACCCGATCATGACCACGCCAACCAGGCCCATCACGATGAGTCGGGTTGCGCCGAGACGTTGAGCAATCTGAAGAAATGGGTTCACTGCGGCACCGTTCTCTAACGGACGCCGAGAATGGCGTCCTTCGATGGCCGCAGATTACGCCGATGAAGGTGAACAGAAGGTTAAATCCCGGCAAGTTTTGCCGAGTGGCGGGCAGAAGGGCGTTAGTGCGAGGTTTCCGGGCGGTTTGCGCGGTACTGCTGGACCCGGGTGGCGCGCAGCCCCCGCAGGCCGTGCTCTTCGATGGCACGCTGCCACGATAGAAATTCTTCGACCGAAAGCGAGTAGCGCTCGCACGCCTGTTCGAGCGAGATCGAGCCGTTCTCGACGGCGGAAACAACCTGCGCCTTGCGTCGGATCACCCACCGCTTGGTGTTGGGTGGCGGCAGGGCGTCGCTCGCTTGCACTTGCTGGCGTAGCGGCTGGGCGGGTTTCTCTTGGTAGTAGCTTGTTTCGGTCATGTTCGCTCTTGGCTTCGTGAGGAAAATAGCGTCGGACTTTTAAGAAACCCCTAATCCAGGGGATAAGTTCGGCCGGACGGTCAGCCCGCCCGGCCGAGCTTTGCGTTCGCGTTCTGCGAACTAACTACCGCTTGAGCCGGATCACTTCGTCGAGCATCTCGTCGCCCGTTGTGATGACCCGACCGCTCGCGGCAAAAGCTTGTTGAACGATGATCATGTCGGTGAATTCTTCGGCGAGATCGACCGTCGAGGCCTCGATCGACGCTGGTGCGACCAACCCGGCAGTGCCGATACCGGCCTGCTGTAGGTTGAACGTGCCCGAGCTCGTCGTTTGAATGAACGAGTTCCCGGTGCGCGGCTGCAGCCCGTTGGGATTCGAGAAGGTCGCGATCGGCAGCTTGTAAAGATCCTGGCTGCTGCCGTTGTCGAACTGCGCGGTGACCGTGCCGGTCTCATCGACGGTGACGCCGGCTAACTGCCCGAACAAGGCGCCGTTCACGTCGAAACCGACCAATTGCGACGCACTATCGAACTGGCTCAAACCGTTCGCCTGCCCGGCCGTGCCGAAGTCGATGGTCACGGTTTGCGCGGAAACGCCGAGAACAGGGGCCCAAGGGACGGTAATGGCGCTTGTCAGGGCCGCCGTCGTATTGGTGCTGTCGAACGTGCCGTCCGAGTTAAACGCCGTCGTACCGGACGCGATAATGCCGTTCAGCGTGGTGACGTCGCTCGACGGCTCGATGTGCACCTCAGTATACCACTGGTTCGCAACCTGAGACTTGAGGTAGGCGAAGGTCAACGTCCGTGCGCCACCCTTGGAGTCGAATATCTGAACGCTGCGCTCGAAATCGGGTGTGACCGAATTCGACGCCATGTTCAAGGACGCGGAGGTCGGATCGTAAGTGGCCGGCGTTGTGGTCGAGGCTGCGCCAAACAGATTGGCTGCGCCGGTGCCCGCGACAGTCAACGCATTGCCCGGGTCACCCGTCACGGTCAACGCGCCATTGCTCACGCTAGCGACCATGCCGGAGGTCGCGTTGATTAGCGAAGTGAGTTGGTTGAGCGTGTTGAACTCGTTCGCGCCCGGCGTACCGGTTGTGAAGGTGAAGGTATTCACAGTCCCGATTGAATCGATCGTGATCGTGTCGCCGTTGGTGAGGGCCGGTGTCGCCGTCGAAAGGTCGGTGTCGCCGTTCGTGACGGTGGCGGTCGTGGTGTCTTGCGGCGCGCTCGTCACGGCCTGGGAAGCTTGCAAATTCGCTTGGATCGTCACGGTGGAGGTTGCCGAGGCGGTGCCGGTCACGCCGGTGATATTCACGGTCTCGGTGGCCGACAGGTCGCTCTGGTTCGAGGTGATGTTGCCGTTGGCGTCGATCGGCCAGCCGCGCAGGAAAAATCCAGCGGTATTCCGCAGATTGCCATCCTTATCCGGCTCGAACTCACCCGCCCGGGTGTACTGAAAAGTGCCGCTCGTGCTGTTGGCATTAATAATGTCCGCCACCACGAAGAACCCCTGGCCGACGATACCGAGGTGGGTATTCGACTGCGATGCCTGCAACAAGCCCTGGCGGTCGATCAGATTCTGGATGGTCGATTGGACGCCGCCCGGCGTATAGAACGTCGCGGTCGCGGGCGTCGTGACAAAGGTCTTGAAGCGGGTCTCGGTCCGCTTGTACCCAGTCGTGTTGACGTTCGAGATGTTGTCGGAAATCGTTCCCATGGCCTGCGCATTAGCGTTAAGGCCGGAAACGCCCGAGAACAGCGCACCAAAGATACTCATCGTTGTCTCCCATCTGTCCGACCGGCCGAAAGGCCGTGTCGAGCGCGACTCATCATTCCTCTACGTCTTTGGCGCAGTTTCTCTACGCGTCTGTCTCTGCGATTACCGCGACGATGCTGCTGAGCGGCACCGTGAAACCGCCGACGTCGACTTTGTTGACGCCGTCTTCCGTCAAAACACCCTTGGCCGTTGCGATCAAGTTGGCGGAGTTGTCGATCGCCGTTGTTCTGACTATCGGCTGCCGAGACCGCGAGCGTGTAAAGCCCATCCGGCATCGGTTGCCGAATACATCGTTGCCATCCCACTCGAATTCATGGCGCCCAAGGCCTGTTTGACCGATCGTTTGAAAGACCGTCTTGCCGGACGAATCCAGCACCTTGAGCGTCGTTGCCTGCGCTTCGGCCCCAAGCTGATAGGACCAGCGGGCAGAGCCCTTGTTCAGGACGCTTGTTGAACCCGGGGCCTCAATCGATTTGCCGATAAAGCTGACGGCGGATGCCAGCTCGTTGGATTGATACAACGCCAGTAACTGTTCCAGGTTCTTGTTGGTTGCGATCGATTGTTCGACGTTGGTGAAATTCACCAGCTGATCGGTGAACTGATTCGGATCCAGCGGTTCTAGCGGGTCCTGGTGGGTCAGCTGGGCCGTCAAAAGGGTCAGGAACGAATCGAAGGTGTCGGCAAGCTTGACAGCAGAATTCTCTGAAGCGCTGCTGCCCGGTACTGATGTGACTGGAGATACTTCCATCTTCAAACCTTCTCTAGACCCGTATGTCCAAGGCGCCAGTCGATCCAGCGACAATGGACCAGTGTGCTGCGAGTGCCGGTTCGGGTACTTCCGTTAAGTCGGCGTCGCCACTGTTACCAATCGAGGTCCGGTTTTCGGACAAGCCACGGCCGTTTTGGCCGCCACGAAGACTGAAATGCAAATTCTGTGAATCGGTCTTCAGTCCAGCCTCCTGCAAAGCCCGTTCCAACGCGCGCGAGTCGCGCTGCAATTGATCCACCGTCTCCTGTCTTTCGGCCGTCACCATGGCGCGAACCGCGCCATCCGTGCTGACTTCGATCTTCACTTCGACGCGGCCGAGCTCCGCCGGTTGCAGCTGCACGTTGAAACGGCTAATTCCGTCACCCACCGCGCGGACGATATGAACGGCAATCTGTGCCGTCGGTGGGGCAGTCTGTGCCGGTCGGGCGGGGCGCTGCGCGGCGGCCTGGGTCGCACCGCGTGCGGACTGGCTGGCGGCTTCGCTCGCTGCGGTGCTGAGCGCGTTACTAAACGACTGTCCGCCGGTAGCCTCATTCGGCTTGGCATCGGGCGTCAGCGTGGCGGCGGTCCGCGCCGCCGCTTTGTCATTTTGGGGAGATGTATTTTGGCCCCCATCTGCGTCCGTCGCGCTCAGACCGAGCGGATCGACAGCAAGGCTCGCGGCCACCAGGGCAGGGTTCGGCCCTTGCGTCTGCGGTGCCTGTGGCGCTGGTAAAGGCGTTACACCGGCAGGCTGACCCTGCGCGGGGGTGATGGATCTTGCGCCTGAGACGCCATTGAGCGCTGTGACGGCCGACAGCAGGCCATTTTCGTCGGGGGTCGTCCCCGCGTCGTTCTGCCGGGTCGGCTGTATTTCCGGTGAAGGCAAAACGACGAGCGGCGCGGGCTCTGGTTTCCAGTATCGCCAGCGTCGATGCCCGTCGGCGTAACGGGCCGACGACGATCGGTACGATATTCTGAGACATCGTCTGCTCGCCGATCGACCGTCGGGGTGGCGTAACGGGCAGGATCGGCGCCAGTTACCGGTGAGGGCACGGCGTGCTCGCCCGAGACTCCGCCGCCACGGTGGCGGCATCTGCTTGCGGTGCCGGGTTGAATAGGTGGAGTTCGGCCGCATCGACCGAGGTCTCGACCGCCCCCTTGATCTGTTGGAGTTGTTCGGTCGGCGCCGCACTGATCTGGGCGGTTGGCGCAGCGGCGATCTCGGTGGCGGTCTTGTCGTTTGGAGTGCCGACGGTTGCGTCACCTTCGGCCGTGATTTCCTGCCCGGAGGCGTTGTTCAGCCGCTCCGAAGAGACGACGGTATCGAGTTCTTGGGCAAAGTCCGCGCCGTCGACCGGTGAATCGGGCGCGTCTTTTGACTCGCCGGCTGACGCCGCTACTGGCTTCTTCGAGGCAACGCCTGGAAGCAAAAGATCGGGGCCGACGTTTGTCATCTACACATGTCGCATTGTTCCGCGCCAAACAAAGCAAGGCGTGGGCCAAGAACGCAGTCGAGTGCATGTGCGGCAGGTAAGCGTTAACGCGTGTGGGCCGGGAAGCATCTGCCGGGGCGCTCCCGGCACGAATTGCGCGTTTACCCCTCGTTAACGGAAAAAAGCACCTTATTGGCGTGCCTCAGGGTGTCGGGCCGGTTGGCCCGGTTCTCGCATTGGATTGGGGCAGCCGTTTTCTGATAGGTTAAGTAGAAGGATTTCAGACATGCTTTCGCAGGGCGAAGCCCCAATGTCATTTGAAGCTGGTGCAAAGGCATTCCACGCCGCCGATTTCGACACGGCACTCACCGAATGGACCAAGTCCGCCGGGGATGGCGACGCGGAGTCCTGCTACAACATCGGTCTGATGTACGCCAATGGCTCCGGAGTCGAGCGCGATTTCGAGAAAGCCGTCGAATGGTTTCAAAAAGCCGTCGAGCAAGGTCATGAAGAGGCCGAGTACAGTCTTGGCGTCATGTACCAGGTCGGGTTTGGGGTCGACGAGGACCCCGCCGAGGCGGCGTACTGGTACACGCGTGCGGCCGAGAAGGGCAGCGCCCAGGCGCAGTGCAACCTCGCGGGGCTCTACGAAACCGGCACCGGCGTCACCCGCGACTACCTCAAAGCGGTCGAACTTTATAGTCAGTCGGCTCAATCCGGTTACATCGTCGCGATCTTCAATCTTGGCGTGATGTGCGAGAACGGCACGGGGCTTGAGCGTGATCTTGGACGCGCGGTCAAGTTCTACGAAATTGCTGCCGACGCGGGCCTTATGGCCGCGCAGTACAACCTCGGCGTCCTTTACGCTATGGGCAACGGCGTCGAGATGAATCACGCGCGCGCGCGCGAGCTTTTCGAAAAAGCGGCTGCTCAGGGTCATGACCTAGCGACCGAGAATCTGCGTACCATGGAAGAGGCCGAACAGGCCGCGTCTGCCGACGACAAATAGACGATCTCCTTGGGTTACACCCGATTTGAAAAGGCGTCCGTTGCGGCGCCTTTTCTTTTTTCAGTCTGAGCCCACCGTGGCCCCGCCCTTGCATTGATCAGGGGGAGAGTCCCGATGACCACACAGACGCCTAGCAAAACCAACAATCCTGCGACGTCAGCGCCAGCATTGGTGTGTGACACCAGGCAGGCTTTGCGAGTCGCGCGGAAACTTCTGCCTCATCCAGCAAAGGGGGAGCGCCAGTGACAAGCCTAGATGCTGCCCTGAAGATCGGGGTGAGTGGTCTGACGTCCAACCAGTTCGCCTTGGCGACAACCGCGAACAACATCGCGAACGTCAATACCGAAGGTTACGTTCGCAAGGTCACGAATTTCGAGTCCAAGGTCATCGGCAACGATCAGGCCGGCGTCGCGATCTCGGGGATCAGCCGGTTCATCGACCAATTCTTGGTACGCGAGGAGCGCGTCGCCACCGCCCAACAGAACCGCTTCGACGCGATGAAGGAGCTGCATGATCAGTTGCAGAACCTGCTCGGCGCCCCTGACGACAACATCACCTTTAGTGGGCGTATCGATCGCGTATTTGAAGACATTGCCGATCTTGCGCCGGACCCGAACTCCACGGTCCGCCGGGTCAGCGTTATCAACGAGATGGCGGTGTACGGCAACGAGGTCGGCCGGGTCAGTCGGGTCCTTCAGGATCTGCGAGGCGAGGCCGATCGGCGCATCAACGAAACACTTACCACGATCAATACCGCAATCGATCGGATCAACGACCTCAATCCGAAGATCCGCCGCGCCTTGGCGCTGGGTGAAGACGCTTCCGGCTTGCAAGAACAACGTGAGCGCGCGGTCCGTGAGATCGGCGAGTTGATTGATTTGCGGACCTTCGATCTGCCTGGTGGCGGTTTGGGGCTAGTTTCCGACAGCGGCGTTGTTTTGTTGGACGCGCTGGTTCGCAAGTTGAACAAGGTTTCGGCCGGAACGGTCGGCACCAATACCGAGTTTGCCCAAATTTCGGTCGACAAAGTCAATCCGGATGGGTCGACCGAAACCATCACCGTCCTCGATCCGGTTGTCCAATCCGGCAAGTTGCGCGGTCTTCTTGACATGCGTGATATCCAATTGCCTGCAATGGCCGTCGAACTGGGTGAAATGTCGGCCAAGGTCATCGATCGCCTCAATGCGGCGCACAATGACAACTCCACGGTGCCGCCACCTTCCTCATTGGTCGGCCGCAACGTCGGTATCCTGGGGACCGACGCACACAATTTCACCGGCACGGTCACCTTCGGCATGGTCGATGCGACCAATACGTTGACCAACCGCGTCGAGGTCGACTTCACCGGCGGGACGGTCAGTCTCAACGGTGGGGCGAGCGTCGCCATCGGGGGGACGATGATCGACGACGTGATCACCGCCGTGAATGCGCAATTTGGTGGTACGGCGTTGACCTTGGTGAACGGTGTCATGACCTTTCAGGCCACCGGCGCTTCGACCGGCGTGGCTATGCTGCAAGACACTACAACGGCCAGTGCCCGTGCCGGTCGTGGTTTCGCCCATTTCTTTGGCCTCAACGACGTGATGCAGGCCCTCGAGCCGTCTCACTTCCAGACCGGCCTTTTGGGCGCCGACGCACATGGTTTTGGGGCGACCGGCGATATTACGCTGCAGCTCAAGGGGCCCCGCGGCCAGGTTGCCAAAGAGTTCACGCTCGATTTTGCGACGGCCGGGGCAACGACGTTGACCGACGTGGTGAACGCCCTGAATACGGGGTTCGCAGGATTCGCGTCGTTCTCGCTCGACTCAAACGGCGAGCTCCAAGCCACGCCGGTGACCTCGCTCTCGGATTACCGAATTCTCATGACGAACGACACGACGGCCCGCGGTGCGACGGGCGTCAGCATGTCCGACCTCTTCGGAATCGGGCGGGTCTACCGGATGGATCAGGCTCATCAGGTTGCGGTTCGCTCGGACATCGTGCTGGATCCCAGCAAGCTGGCTTTGGCACAGCTCGATCTCAGCGCGACTGCGCTGGCTGGCATCGATCCTGCGCTAACCGTCGGCGACAACCGCGGCGTGGTCAAATTACAAAACGCGGGCGTGGTCAACGTGTCTTTTCCGACAGCCGGCGATTTGTCGCCGACTACCACCACGATCACGGCCTATGCCGGCACGGTGCTATCGGACTTCGCGCTCAAAGCCGACGAGGTTGTCGAGCGTGAATCGGACTCGCGTGCGCTCTCCGAAGAAATCACCGCTCGGATTGTCAGCCAGACCGGGGTCAATCTGGAGGAAGAACTCGCCAACATGATTCTCTTCCAGAATGCCTTTAACGCCTCGGCGCGGCTGCTTCAGACGACGCGTGAGATGTTCGAAGAACTCCTGGCGATCAAACGATAGAACGGGGTGAGAGGTTGATATGGCACGCGTTTCGACAGCAGGACAGAACCAGCTCCTGATTGTTGACGTTCTGCGTCAGCAGCAACGTCTCTTCGATACCCAGAAGCAGGTCACCAGCGGCACCAAATCACGCGAATATCAAGGCATTGCCGCCGATGTGGCGTCGCTGGCGGGTGCCAAAACGGTGCGCTCGAGGGGCGAGCAGTTTCTTAAGACGAACCTCGAGCTCGAGCGCGTCACCGAAGTACAGAACCTTTCTTTGCAAGGCATCGTCGACGTTGCGGACGATCTACGTGAAAACTTGATCAAAGCCATGAACGTCGGCTCCGGAATCGGTCTGCGCGATACCATCGATGCGCTTTTCGATGCTGCGGTGAACTTTCTCAACGTGCAGGAAAACGGGCGTTTCGTATTTGGCGGTACACGTACAGACGTTGAGCCGGTCACGGTGCGTTTACCCGCCGATCTCGAAGCGCTTGGTGCGGGGAACGCCGATCAGCCGTTCATCAATAACCAGATCAAAGCGCAAGCACGGGTCGACGAAAGCCTTACGGTGACCTACGGCGTCCTTGCCGACGAAGTCGCCGAACCCTTGTTTCAGTTGTTCCAAGATCTCATGATCTATGCATCGGGTACGCCCAGTGCGTTCAGCAACCCGTTGAGCAGCGCGGATCGGACCTTCATCTTGAGCAAGATCCCCGAAGCCAATGCCGCATTCGATGTCGCCAACACAGCGCAGGCCGAACATGGTGTGGCGATGCGCACCATCGAAGACGCGCAGGTCCGGCATGAAAACGAATTGGCCTTCATCAATCGGTTCATCGCCAACATCGAAGACACCGATATCGGCGAGGCGGTAACCAAGCTCAACCAAGATCAATTGGCCCTGGAATCGTCGTTCCGGGTGTTCAGTCAGTTGAACCGGTTAAGCCTGCTCAACTTCATCTAGCCCTTGAGGCGCGGTTACGCGTCCTAGGCGGCATCATTTGTTTTCTTTGAGATCGATCAGTTGCGGCGAGAGGCCGGCTTCGTGCCGCTGCCAAATTGCCGTGTAGGCCCGTTCCAGATCGCGGACATAACGTGAGAAGTCGAATAGGGGGCGGTCTTGCGATCTCGTTCCAGCCGAGCACGAACCGCCGCCATCGCCAAAGGGTTTTCGGCCAGCGAAACGGCCTTTTCGACATAAGCTTCCAGTGAAGGGGTCACCATATCCGGCATCTCGATGCCGTTCAGCAACGTGGCGCCAAGGCGAGACGATGGGGTTTCACCGGCGACCGTCAGGACAGGTAGCCCGGCCCACAAGGCATCGATCGTGGTGATCCCACCGCCATGGAGCCGGTTATCCACCGCCAGGTCGGCCTGAGTTAGACGTCGGAGGTGATCGGCATGCTCGGCGATCGGTGCAAAGATCAAGCGTTCGCCTTCAACGCCACGGGCCGCAGCCTCGCGGCGGAGGTTGGCGGATGTTGCCTCGAACCAATGGCCGAACCACATCACGGCGTTGGGCACGCGGTGCAGGATTGACATCCACGCATCGAAGATGCCCTGGCTCGAACTTGCAGGGGTGGTTGAAGTTGGCGAGCACAAAAGCATCCTCGTGCAAATTCAACTCGGCGCGCCGGATCGATCCGTCGGCGACGGGTTGCGGCAATGCCGGCATAAACGAGTTCGGCAGGTAAACCGCCTTCTCGGTCCCCATTTCCGCTTGGTCGCGCGGGATGTAAATCTCGTCTGTGATCAGATAGTCGATAAAGCGCGCGCCGGTCGTAATCGAGTACCCCAACAGGTGCGCTTGGATTGGGGCAGGGCGATAGGCAGCAATCGGCATGCAGCTGATCGATGTGTGGCCGCTAAACTCAATGAGGATATCGATGCCCGCGGCGCCGATCCGTGCGGCGGCCTGTTTTGGCGAGAGGCCGATCAGATTGTGGAATTCGTCAAACGCTGCCTTATAGGTCCGCTCGAAGTCGTCTTCGCGTTTGCCCGTTTGCATCGTAAAGCCGACGACCTCGAAGGCGGTACGATCGTGTGCCTTCACGATGTGTCGCAAGACCATCGGCAAGCTATGGAACCACGTATAGGGCAGTAGGTAGCCTACGCGAATGCGCGCGCCTTTGGATGCGACACGTGGCACCCAAAGATCGGATTCGTTCGTTTCCAAACGGCGCATGATCGCGTCCGAGGCGACACGCGCCGCATTTGCGATCGTCGCGTAGTCGATATCGAGAGCCTGGAGGTTAAAAACGTCCAGTCCGGATGTATCGGTAAGCCCGTCCAGTGCGGTTTGAAGGTCGTGAACCAACTCCTCCCGCTGGGCGAAATCTCCCAACGAGAGAACGATATCGGTGCACCGCACTTTCGCTTTTCGGTGGTCGGGTTGCAGTTCAAGGACGCGGCGATAATGCCGCAACGCTTCTTCTGGTCGGCTCGCGCTGTCGTTAAGCGTTCCCGCCACCATCAAGGCATCGATGCTGTCCGGTGCAAGGGCGAGTGCTTTACTGATGCACACCAAGGCATCGTCGTTCGAGGGCGCAGTGAGGGACCTAACGACATGGGCATGGACTAGACCGGGATCGCGGGCGACAAGCGCATCCGCCACCGGGCGGGCCTCGGATGCGCGGCCCGCCATCTCCAGCACGGCGGCCAGTGCGTAGAGCGCTTTGTCGTCGCCCGGGTCGTTTTCGATCGCTCGGCGAAGGTTGGCTTCGGCGGGCTCTAAATTACCGACCTCCCGATGGGCTAGACCGAGGGTGCGGTAGACCGCGGTTGGCGCTGCACCCAGCTTCAGCGCTTGCTCAAGAAGGTCGATCGCTTCGGCAGCGCCGTCCATACCCAGCAGCGCCGACGCCAAATTGACATGTGCAATGTGAAACGTTGGATCGCTCGCGATGGTTTTGCGGAACATGTCGGCTGCTTCCTCGCGCTCGCCGAGGTCGAGTAGGACTGAGCCCAGGGCATTGAGGACGGCGGCCGTGTCGGGGTGACTCGCCACTGCGCGTCGCGCGACCGGCAAGGCTTCCTCCAGCCGTTCGGCTTCACGGTAGGCTGCCACCAGATTGACCATCACATCGGCCGAGTCCGGTGCCAAAACCGCGGCGCGCTCAAGAAAATCGATCGCGTCGTTCGGCCGCTCGTCCTGTATGCGCACCAGACCGGCAAAGAACAGCGCGCCCGGATGATTGGGTTGGGCTTCAATTACGTCGTCCAACGTAATTTCGGCCCGGCCCAGATTGCCCACCCGATGAAGAAGACCGGCGAGATAGACTTTCGCCTCGATATTGCGCGGCTCTTGGATCAAGGCGTCTTCCAGCGCGTCGATGGCGTCGTCCAGGCGATCCAACCGTTCGAGGGCTGACGCGAGATTCATACGCGGTTGAAGCCATCCTGGATTGGCGGCCACGGCGCGTTCGAAATGCAGTGCCGCACCTTTCACGTCATCGCGTGCCAAAACCACGTTGCCGATGCTGTTCAGGGCGTCGGCGTCGGTTGGATCGAGGGCAAGAGCCCTAAGAAGGATAGGTTCAGCGGCGGCATTCTCGCCCACGGCCGTCAAAATGGTCCCAAGCCGACTGAACCCTAGGGCGAACTTCGGGTCGACGGTGATGGAGTCCTTCAGATATTCGATCGCTTCTTGGTAGCGGTCTTGCGCAATACGGAGGTTCGCAAGAATCAGTCGCGGTTCCGGCGATGTCGGTGCGATCTCCAGCGCCCGTTTCGCCAGTTCTTCCGCCGCCGCGCCTTTACCTTCCATCAGCTGGCTCGACGCCAAGCCGACGGTCGCTTCGATGTCGGTGTCGTCTTTTTCCAACGCGCGCGCGTACAAGCGGCTCGCCAAGGCATGCTCGCCGCGTCGCGTCGCGCCTTTGGCGAGTTCCAGCAAAGACTGCGCGCGCTGCTCGTCGAAAGAGGGCGCCCGCAGGTCCGTGACCTTGGTGGATCGTTCTTGCGAAATCGGTCCCGGGCGGCGTGCAGGTGGCGTCGTCATGGTTATCCTTGCATGGCCGGCGGCGATGCCGCTGGATATTCGCGATCGTTCATAACGTTAGACGACCCGAACCTCGGGCACCGGAATAATGAAACGACCGCCGGCGGCCCGGTAATCGGCTTGCTGCGCCATGATCTCGTCGGCGAAATTCCAAGCCAACAATAGCATATAGTCGGGTTTGTCTTCTTGGATGTGCGCGGGCGACACCACCGGAATGTGGGTGCCTGGCGTTACACGGCCTTGTTTGAGCGGGCTTTTGTCGGCGATGTAGGGCACCGTGTCGGGCCCGATCCCGAAAAAGCTCAGCAACGTCGAGCCCTTTGCCGGCGCGCCGTAGGCGGCGATCTTTTGGCCGTCGGCGGCAAGGTTATCGAGCAAGTTCCACAGGTCGCGCTTGAGGCCCAGCACGCCGTCGCCGAATTGGGCAAAGGTCTCGAAGCGGTCCAACCCGGCAGCGATTTCTTCTTCGACTAGGGTAGCAACCGTCGCGGCAGGCATGCCGATTCCTTTGCGCTGGGCGAAGACGCGAATTTGGCCGTGGTGGATCGGCAACCTCGCGATGTCGATCACTTCCATGCCGTAGCGTTCGAACAGCTGCATCATCGGCCGCAACGCCCAGTAGGACACATGCTCATGGTAAACCGTGTCGAACGCGCGGTGCGCCAAGAGGTCTTGCAAATAGTGCGCTTCCAGCACCAACACCCCGTCGTCGGCCAGCAGAGTTTTCACCCCGCCATAAAATCATCCAAGAAGGGCAGGTGAGGGAAGACGTTGGTGAGCGTAATCGCGCGGGCCGGGCCGTGGGAGTCCAGAACGGCTTGCGCGGTCTTGGCGCCGAAGTAGTCGTTGACGATTTCAACGCCCGCCTCGCGCGACATGGCAGCTAGGTTGGCGGCGGGCTCAACGCCCAGCGTTTTCGCGCCATGGGCCTGAAAGCCTTTCAGCAGCGTCCCGTCGTTGCAGCCGACATCGACCACAAGGTCGTCGGCGCCCAGGTCGAACCGTGAGCTGACCGCCTGCGCCAAACCTTGAAGGTGGGCCACCAACGTGTCCGACATCGATGAGATATAGAGATAGTCGTCGAACATCGCTTGGGGTGGCACCCGCTCCATCAGCTGTACGTGATTGCAGTCACGGCAGAACCCAACCCGTAGCGGGTAGGCAGCTCTCGCCCTTGCCGGCCTCCTCGGGGCGCAAGAACTTGTTTGCCAAGGCGGTCTCGTTCAGATCGAGAAACGCGTCGACTGCCTCCGAATGGCATACCAAGCAGGTCGTCATGTCGTCACTCCGTTAATCCAGTTGGGGGGCAAGGGCGGCGTGGGTCGAGAACCACGCAATGGTCTTTTCCAGGCCGGCCCGAAAGTCGTGCCGTGGGCGCCATCCCAATGCACGTCGAATCGCTTCCGCGTCGCCGGACATCTTTGAGATTTCGTCCTTGCGGGTGGTCCCGGTGCTTTCGATCGGTACACGGCTCTGCATCAATTCCAGGATCGTCTCAGCGGTGGTGCGCACCGATATGCCTTCGCCTGACGCGACATTGAAGGTTCCGACCGCGTCATGGGCCGCCGCTGCGATCAGCGCATCGGCGACGTCTTCCAGGAAGACAAAATCGCGTTCCGGCGCGCCGTCGCCAATGGTGACGGGGCGGTCCGCGAGAGCCGAAAGAATGACCGACGGAATGAGGCGTTGGGCGCGCTCCCACGGACCATACGGTCTAAAGAGGCGTAAATTGATCACCGACAGACCGTCCCGGGCATAGGTCTCGCCGAGTAGGCTGCCGCATAACTTGGTGGCGCCATATAGGTTTGCCGGTTGCGGCGTTTGGGCTTCGCTAAATCGTGTGCCCGACCCGTATTCCGCTGCCGACCCGCTCAGCACCACACGGGGGCGTCGTGCCGGCGTGCGGCTTCGAGAACGTTCAGCGTGCCGAGGGTATTGATCGCGAGGTGATCTTGCGCCGTCGTCTCTGGCGAACCAAAACGAGAACTCACGAGATGAAAAACGGCATCCGGCTTGGCTATCGAAACAACCGCCGCCACGGCTTCGGCGTCTTGGCAATCAACATTCAACTTGGTCACAGCGTCGAGTCCGGCAAGGCGATTGGCGCGTGGGCGGCCTTGCGTGAAGCCACCGTCACATCGCATTCGTCCGCCAGTAGCCGACGCACCAAATTGGCGCCCACCGTACCGCTTCCGCCGAAGATCAATGCGCGCATCTCAGTCGGCAACCGTGACCAAGACGCTGGAGCCCTGGGGCTCGTAACCGATGTCGACTTCTGTCAGATCCGACAACGCATCCCGAATATGGTCGTGCCGGTCCGGCTCGGCGACGAACAGCAGAAAGCCGCCGCCACCCGCACCGCACAGTTTGCCGCCGATGGCGCCAGCTTCCTTGGCGCGGCGATACCAACCTGAGATACGATCGTTGGTGATCGAAGAGGCAAGTTTCTGCTTTAGCGCCCAGCCCTCGTCGAGAAGCGTCCCGAATTGTCTGATGCAGAACCCGTTGCTGACCACATCGCGCAACGACATCGCTTGGTCGCGCATGGTTCCAGTTCGTCCGTTCGGTCATCGACGTTTTGACGCTGTTCGCAGAGGACTTCGCTGGAATCACGGTGCAAGCCTGTCCAGAATAGCAAGACATTGTCGAAGAGCTTGGCGACCTTGCCGGCATCTATGTTCTGCGGCTCGATCGACACACCGCCATCGTTGCGAAACCGGATGTAGTTCAGACCGCCGAACGCCGCGGCGAAGTGGTCTTGTTTGCCCATCGGGCGTTTTAACACTTCGATTTCAACATGCGCCGCTTCCTCGGCGATGTGACCGCTTGAAATGCGTTCGCCGCGATAAGCATGCAGCGCATGCAGCAGCCCAACGGCAAAGCTGCTGGACGAACCGAGACCGGAAAAAGCCGGCAGGTCGGCGACGGTGCCGATGTAGATCGGGGGTTCGACATCGACAAGCCGCAAACACTCGCGTGCGATTGCGTTTTCGATATCGTCGATGCAGTCGGCTTGCTCGCTTTGCGAATAGTTTAGGCGGTAGTTGGTCCCATAGATCGGGCTGAGCGGCTTCACCGTGACGTAGAGATGTTTGTCGATGGCGGTGGAAAAAACGGCGCCGTATCCCTTTTCGTAGAACTCAGGCAAATCGGTGCCGCCGCCGGCAAAACTGACGCGCAGGGGAGTTCGGGTCGTGATGAATTTGCCGTTAGGGGTCATGTTTCTACCCGTGTTTCAGCGACCAGTCGTAAGGAACGTCGTTCTCGAAAGGATCGATGTAGATCAGCTCGTTGCGGTCGTGCGGCATCGAGGCGCAATTGGCGAGGACCGCCATCTTGTCGCCATAAGCCTTGTAGCCGTTGGTGATGCCGGGCGGGATCTGCACCAGGCAGTAGTTCTGCTCGCCGATGAACAGCTCCATCAGCTCGCCCTTTGTCGGCGAGTCCTCGCGCCCGTCGTACAAAACGAGCTTCATCATGCCGACGACGCAGCAATTGTTCAGCGTCATCTCCTTGTGGATGTGCCAGGCCTTCACGACACCCGGAT
This sequence comes from Alphaproteobacteria bacterium, assembly GCA_038141965.1. Lineage (GTDB taxonomy): Bacteria > Pseudomonadota > Alphaproteobacteria > SHVP01 > SHVP01 > CALJDF01. The sequence continues at coordinate 23,776 of JAYQJC010000010.1, read as the reverse complement.
AGCCGCACGAAAAGTAGATTTCGCCGAACTCGGTAAAGTGCGGATCGCTGCTTTTCAGCATATGCATGATCAGGCCGCGTTCGTCGGGGATGCGGCGCAGAGGGACCACTTTGACGTCATGAATGGTCATATGCTTAGCCCTCGTCCGGCAATTCTGCGTAGTAGTTGCCGAGCGTGAATTCTTTCCCGGCGGTCGCCGAAAAGGCGCCTTTGCTATCTTGGTAAATCCGCTTCGGAATGACACGCAGATCGAAACTCATCCGCGTGTAACCTTCTTCGTTGACGACGTTGCCGTGCATCAACCCGGAATCGAAGATCACCATTTGCCCATAGGGCATTTCGACAGGCGCGTAATCGTGCTTGCCGAAGTCGCTTTCGATCACCATCGACGCGGTGCCCCGCACTTCGGTGATCGGCACCCAGACGTTGATCTCTTCCGGCGGGTGGTTGTACTCGCGATCGGTATGCATCACGCCGTAGGATGTTTTGTCGGGGTATTGAATGCGCAATGACGGCAGGCGCTGGTAGACGACCGGTTCGCCGATGATCTCATCCTGGATGAAGCGGACAAAGCGCTGGTAGGTTGCGATGAACCCGATGTCTTGCGCCGGGACATAGTCGGCTTGACGGAATGCCGGGTCGATCGCATAAAGCAAATCGTGCCCGTAGGTGTGGGCCGTCCCCTCGATCGTGTCGCCTGGCATGTGCTCGGCAGGGATGAATTCGTGAAATCGGCGCGGGTCATCGCACCCGACCGCGCGCGCCAAGTGGGTGCGATAGTGGCCGATGAAATCGAAGGCGCCGGTGTCCCAGTCAAAAAACTGAATGAGCGCTTCGGGGTCGTACTTGGGTGTCGCGATGTCTGCTTCGGCCAGGGCCATGGCATTACCTCATTTCATTCTGACGATTTCACGGCGGGGTTCGCTTAGACGGGCGACAAACTCGTCGCTGAACCGCAGATCGAGTTTTCCCCAGTCGGGCATGAACCCGACGCTGTAGCAGTAGAAAAGCGTTCGGCGCAGGGCGCCTGATTTGTTGACCAGCGATCCATGCGCCAACGCTTCGGTAAACACAACGGCGTCGCCCGGTTCGCACGCGATCGGGACCAGCGGCGGGTTGTCGTCGGGGTGATCGCCGAAGGGGCGTTCGAAATTGCTTTTGTGCGATCCCGGAATAACCGCGAAACACCCGTCTTCGATGCGCGTGCCGGCCAGCGGGAAGACCGCTTTGGTCAGGGTCGAACCGATCTGCCCGTTCTGACAGACGTACATGCCCTTGGGGTGCACCGGGGTGCCGCCCATGTGCATGTAGGTGTAACCCTCTCCGTGCCTTGTGGTCAGGTTGGTGTGATTCAACCGGAACTGCCACGGCGACGTGCCGCGTACAATATCGACTACCGGTTCGAGGTCGATCAGATCTTCGAATGCCGGGCCACCTTCGGCGATGTTGGAAATATATAGCTCGCCATTTTCGACAGGCTTGCCAAGCGCAACGCCGCCCGGCAGTCGGTCCGGAACGCCCGCTTCGATTTCGGCGCAGGCGGCGTTCAATGCGGCGACCTGGTCGGTCGATAGCACGCCGCGCAGCACGACATAGCCGTGAAGGTCGAACAGATATTTTTGTCGTGCGTCCATCGTCTGATCTCGTTCGTTAGGCACTCAACAAGGAAATCCGGGGGCGACTGAGCAAGCCGAGCGCGTCCAAAGTCGCGGCGCAATCAATCTCGAACCGATCGGCTTGCGGGCGGAAAAGCCCGTCATCAAGCGACCGGCGGTGGTGAATGACCTCGGCTACGCCGGCCGCCCGTGCTTCCAGCGCCAGAATGTGGCCAGGACTGCGCACGCTCTTGGTGTCGTCGAGAATGACAAGACGCCCGGTCTTGGCGGCATCGGCGGTCACCGCGTGCCAATCCACCTCGCTCAAGCTGTTCGACGCGAACAATGATGCGCTGAGGTCGTATCCTTGCGCCGCTCGGTAGAGATCAACCGCTTGTTCGAAGGCGAAATTCAGCGCCACGATGGTGACGTCTTCACCAAGGGCATACCGGTTCACGGCGTTTCCGCCTGCCGGTTCCACAGACGACTCCCAGGCCGGCATGTCGCGTTTGAACAAGCGCTGGCTCACGCTGATGATGCGGAAACCCGGCGCGAAGAGCTCGTTGCCCACGACCGTGTCGGCATCGTGGGCGTTGGCGATAGCGTAGCCTTCGATCCGTGCGAGCGAGCACAGATCCGGCAAATTGTTGAGCGCGGATTGCGGTCCTTCGAATCCGCTGTCGACAACGATCTGCACGATCGTGAACGATCCGGCGCCGGTGTCTTGCCGTCGTATCAAGTTGTAGGTGTTGACGAGGTGATCTACGCCTAGCAGCAAGAAATCCTGCTGCTTAATGAAGAACGCGGCCTGTACCCCGCTCATCATGAGGCCAAACCCGGTTCCCACCAGGGTGTTCTCCAAGTTCGGCGTATTGATGACTTGTGCCGCGGTTTGATCAATGCCGCGGGTCAAGCCCGAGAGGCAACTCCCCGCCGCGACGTTTTGCCCAAAAATCACCGGGGTGTCGGTCGTCGCAATCGCATCCGGATCAGGCCATTGAGGTGACCGACATAGGTCATTGGGAGACCTCCCCAAAGAGGCCATTGCGCGGGCTGGCCAGCTCGGCGAGGTCCTCCGTGCTGAACTGCTGCATCAGAACGTAGACTGGGTCGCCGATGTCTTCGGCGAGTAGGGGGCCCTTCTCTAGATCGACCGTTGGGGCGATCCCGGCGTGGTAGTTGATCAACTTGCCTTCGGGACGTTCGGGCGTTTCCTGCGTCCAGTCTCCCAGTGTACTGACGCAAACCTCAAGAAGTGCCGGCGTGCGGGCTTCGATCGCCTCATCGCGCAGGGCCACAAGGTGCTCGGCATAGTCCAAAGGATCGTTGCCACGCAGACGCTGGAAGGGAATGTCCAGGGCGTTGGCCATTTGTTCGAGGCCGATCGGCGCGCGGCGTTCGTGAATTTGGGTTGCCAACGACCAGCCGTTGTTTTCAACCACGACGACCATCGATGCGGCCACGGACCGGCCCATCAACAGTGATTCGTAAAACGCGCCTTCTTCGATGGCGCCGTCGCCGGTGACGACAAAGGTGGCCACGCGCCGACCCAAGATCGACTGACCCAACGCAATGCCGGGGGCCACGCTCAGGCTGTTCGCCAGAATGCTCGAGGTGTAGGGGATGCCTGCCGCGGCATCGCTATAGTTCATGCAGCCCAACTGGCCGCCGGCGCCGCCGGTCGGGTCGAGCGCAAATTCCCGTAGCTTTTCGGCAAGACTCGGATTGCGTGCCAAATTGTAGTGTACGTTGCGATGGGTCAGCAGCAGTTGATCGCCGGTCTTCATGGCATCTGATACCGCGACGGCGATCGCTTCGTGGCCCAAGGCCAAGTGGATCGGAACGCGAAAGGCCCCAGCTTTGTTACGTTCGTTGATCAACATTTGACCCAAACGGACGGCGAGCACCCGTTCGGCCAAAGCGGTTAAGCGATCTTCATGCATGAACGGCCTCTCTTTCCCGCGCAATGCCCAGCCCTTCGGCAAAAGCGTCGAAGCGCGGCAGACGACGATGCGCCGGCGATAAATGGGGGGGCGCACCCAAATCCGGCCATGTAATGGCGACGGACGGATCGTCCCAGCGAAAGCCCGCGCCACCGTCGACCCGGTGGGTTTGCGTCGACAGGATCAGCAAGGTCACATCGCCCGACAGCGACAGGCAGCCATGGGCAAATCCCGGCGCGGCAGCTAGCGCTGCGCCGTCGACGGCTTCTAAGGTCTCGCCGTGCCAGCGCCCCAAGGTTGGGCTGTTGGGGCGGACATCGACGCTCGCCCAAAACATGCGGCCGGTCAGCGGCACCACGAGCTTGCCTTCGGCGTAAGGCGGTAGTTGGTAGTGCATGCCGCGCAACGTGTTCTTTGTCGCGGTGAATGACGTGACGACTTGGGCCCAACCCGAGAGATCCTCGCCGTGCGGTGCCCACTCCAGGGCGTCGAACACGCGCAACAGGTGGCCGCGCGCATCGTCAAGGCGGTCAAGCTGCACGACCTGCAGTCCTTCGAGTGCGGTTGCGGTCATCTTCATGCAGGCACCGCCAGGACTTTGAGCGATTCGTGGCCGCGCACGCTGGTGCCGCGTTCCTCGGCAACGGGCTCGAATCCGTTGGCCCATAACAAGCGGCCAAGGTCGGCTGCGGAGAACATCCAGAGATGGCACGCGTTGAAGATGTCGTCATCGGCCGGCCGCGTCTCGAAACATGCGGCATCCGGCACCTCAACGAAGATCGCGCCGTCCTCGGCAACCAGTTTGCGTGCCGCTTGCAATGCTTTGCCTGGATCGCGGAGGTGTTCCAACACATAGGTCAGCGTCACGAGGTCGTAACGTTGCCGCTCACTCGCATCTTCCATCGCGGTATGGGCGTAGGGAATGGCTAGCTCGTCGCACAGCGCCCGACCCGCAGCGCTGGGGTCCATCACATGGGGTTGCCAACGCGTATCGCGAAACTCATAGGCAAAGATGGCGTTGGCCCCGCCGATATCCAAAAACGTGCAGGGCGCACCATTCATATGGAACTGGCCGTTCTGCGTCAGAGTGTCCAGGTGTTCCTTGATCCAGCGAACGCGTTGCTTGGTTTCCGATTTGTCGAGTGGTAGCTGTACGACCGCGTCAAAGGTCTCGCGCGGTGTGGCACTGCGCCATGCAACATTCGTCGCGCGGTAAGCTTCGTCGTAGATGCGATCCAGCACTTCCGGGTCGCGAGAGTACCGCGAATAGTGGAAGCCGCAGCCGGCGCAGCGCACCCAGGACCTTTCAAACCCGTCTGCTTCAACGCCGACTTCGGCCTCATAGTAATCCGGTGCGTCGTAGGTGAACACAGGGTTGGCGTCGAACGAGCCGCAGATCAGGCAACGCTTGGGGTGCATTAGGCGGCCCTCGCGAGGACGGTGGGCCCGAGCGAGGCAATGCCGTCAGCCAACGTGATTGTCGGCCGCCAGCCCGTAGCCTCGGTGAAACGTGTGGCTTCAATGTTGCGAATGCTCGGCGCACTCGGGTTTTTCTCAACAATGCGGGGCGTGCACCCGAACTGAGCGGAACCAGCGGCGATCACATCGCCTAGAGACGTCAACGTCGGGCCTTGAACGTTGAATACTTCGAATCCCGTCCGTCCGCGCGCTGCTAGAATGGCGCGCGCGATGTCGTCGACGTGAATGAAGCGGCGTGCGGTCGCTAGGGCGCCAACACGAATTTCGTCTTGTGTGCCGACCGCATGGGTTAGCGCTTCGACGGCCGACCAATTGCTCGGGCGCGGACCGTAGATAATGCCAAAGCGCAGAACCGTCATGTCGCCGCCATGCGCGGCCGTCTCCTGTCGCAGCGCGGCTTCGGCCATCGCTTTGGACAGCGCGTATTCGCTGGTCAGCGCATCGATATCGATCGGACTTTCTTCGGTTCGGGCGGTGGGGAAGGGGCCATTGCCGTACACCCACTCGGATGAGGCGAAGATGACTTGGCGCACGCCGCGGGCCCGCGCCGCTTGGGCGACATTCAACGTGCCCATCACGTTCAAGCGCAGGCATTCGGCCAATCGGCCTTTGCAGTCAGCATCGCGCGAGAGTGCGGCGAGGTGAACCACGGTGTCGGTGCCCGTCGGGATCGCGTCCTCTAGATTGGCGTCCAGAATGTCGCCGACGCCAATGTCGGGGTGCGAGGACGTCGCCAAGTCGATCCCTGAGTACGCCACGTCCTGATCGGCGCAAGCTGCCTGCAGTGCGCGGCCGACAAAACTCTCGGCACCGGTCACAAAGATCTTTGCCTGCGCCATCAGTCGCCTCCCGCAATGTCGATTAATTGGCCGGTGATATAGTCGGCCTCGGGTGAGGCCAGGAACGCGACCAACGCTGCCACTTCCTCGGTCCGCCCGGCGCGCCCTACCGGCACCTGCGCCGCGCGCTTGGCAAAACGGGCATCGGTGTAGCCCGGCACGTTCAAATGCATCCCACTGTTCACGACTCCGCAGCGCACGGCGTTGACGCGGAGTCCATTTGCCGCGCCGGCTTTGGCGAAGGCAACGGTCATCGCGTCCAACGCGCCTTTCGCCGCCACGTAGTGCACGCCGCTGGGGCTGCCGCCGTATTTCACCGCCGCGGTGCCGATGTTGATGATCCGACCGTGACCTTGCGCCGTCATGTGCGGCCACGCCTCGCCGATCAAGCGGAACGGCGCCAGCGCGTTGATCTCGAACGTTTCCGCCAGGACCGAATCGTCGATTTCGGAAAAAGGGGCATAAGACGGGACCGCGCCGGCGTTGTTGACCAGAACATCGATCCCGCCGGTTTCGGCGACGAACTGCGCCACAACAGCCCGTCGGGCAGCGTGATCGCATAGGTCGGCCTTGATGGTCATCGCCGGTTCGCCCGCATCAAAGGTTGGTGCGTCGCTGCGGTGATGGGCGCCGACGATGGCGCCTCCGGCCAAGAAATGTTCGGCGATGGCATGGCCAATGCCGCCGCGCGCACCCGTCACCAGCACACGCAAACCGGCCAGTCCGGCGCCTTGCGTCATGATGTTTTGCGGGTGCACGGCGAGATTCATGCCGCTTGCCGTGCGGGTTTGGCGGCGGCTTTGACGCGCCGCAAGTAGCCACGCGGGTTCGAGGTCACATGCAGCCGCGTGAAATGGTCGTCGACCACGAACTCGTCGGTGCCGGCGACAAAGGCCTCAAGCGCGGCCAACGGGTTATCGTCCTTCCATGCCGCTTTGCCACGGGGAATGTCGAAGACCTGCCCCTGGGCGCCGTCCATCACCACGAGGTAGCTCCCCTCGTCGACCAGGGGTGCGTACGCAGCTAATTCAGCGGCCACATGATCCGCGGCGTGGTTCGAATCGAGTACCACCATGACGGTGCCGGCGTTTGCCGCCCGCGCCGAGACGTCGGCGACGACCGCCGGGTCGATCGAGCTGCCCTGCAGCAGGTCGATGCGATGGGTGAGGGGTGCGCCTCGATGGCGACGCGATTGTGGGCGCGGATGTCGATATCGACACCCAGCACGCGGCCCTTGCCAAGCAATTCCAGGATCGATGCCGACAGGATCAACGAACCGCCATGCGCAACGCCGGTTTCGATGATCAAGTCCGGTTTGACCCGCCAGATCAGTTCCTGCATTTGCACGATGTCGTGCGGCAGCTGAATGATCGGGCGTCCCAACCATGTCGGTTCGTACATGATCTTGTACTCAGCCGAGAGCTTGAGCCACAAATCCGACACCAGCGCCAGCCCCTCTTCGGAATAGAGGTCCACCGTTTGGGTTCCATCAGCGCCGGCTAACGTCAGTTTGGCGTCGGGGCCGGTGACGGGGCGCGCGTTCAAGACGCCATCTCCATCGGCGGGATGTCTTGGGCCACCCGCCAGCGCCAATAGTTCAGCGTATCGGACAAGATCTTCGCGAAAGAAAGTTTGGGCTCCCAGTCCGTCGCCTCCCGGAACTTCGAGGTATCGGCAATCAAGCGCGGCACCTGGGTCGGGCGCACATATTGGCTGTCGGTCTCGTACTTGATTGTCTTGACCGACGACATCTCGATCAGCATTTCCAATGCCTGGCGGAAGGTGAAAACTCGGTCGTCGCCTTCCGAGCCGATCAGGTAAAGCTCGCCTGGGGTGCACTTCTCGGTGGCCGTCCAATAGGCCTCGACCATGTCTTTGACGTGGGTGAAGTTCCGCCGATCGTCTACGTGCCCCACCTTGACCAACGGCGCCTGCAAGCCTGCCTCGATGCGGGCCACCTGATAGGCGTACCAAGGAATGCCAAAAACGTATTCGCGCCGCGGCCCTTCGTGGTTGAACGCGCGTGTTCGGATCGTGTTGACCCCGTAAGACCGGTAATAGACGTAGGAAATCAGGTCCTGCGCCACCTTACTCACGGCATAGGGATTGACCGGCCGCAGCACGGTTTCCTCGGTGATCGGCAGTTCGTCTTCTTTGATGTCGCCGTATTCTTCGCCCGAGCCTGGTAAATGGATTTTCGCCTTGGAGCCGAAGTATTTCAGGGCATCCAAGAGGTTGACGGTCGCGTCGTAGTTCACCGTCATATAGCGGTGGGGATGCGTCCAAGACGGCGAGACAAAGCTCTCGGCGGCGCAATGGAAGATGCGATCGGGCGCAACCTTTTCCATCATGTCGCGTACACCGACGGGGTCGGTCAGGTCGGAATCAACCCAATTGATCCGATCCTCGATGTGCTTGACGTGATCCGGCCGCGACAAATGCCAACGCCGCGTCGCATAGATCTCGTAGTCGGATCCCTTTGAAAGAACCAAGTCAGCCAAGTGCGACCCGACGAATCCGGTAACCCCAGTAATCAAAATGCGTTCGGCCATGCTGTCCTTCCTAAGCGGCGTGATGGAGAAGTTCGTCGACCGCCGTTATCAGCGGACGGTCTTCGGAAACGTGAATGAAATGGCATCCGGCGGCCTCGGCCGCCTGGCGGTCTCGGTCGTCGTCCCCGATGAAGGTGTTGCGACTCAGATCGAGCGCGAAATCTTTTTGGGCTTGAAACAGCAGACCCGGTGCGGGCTTTCGGCAATCGCAGTTTTCGTCCCAACCGTGCGGGCAGTGATAGATCGCCGCGACATCGCCGCCTGCAGCGCGCACATCGGCACGCATTCGGTCGTGAATGGCGTCTAGCGCGCTCGGTGTAAGATGGCCGCGTGCAATACCGGGCTGGTTCGTCGCCACGATCACGCGGTAGCCACTGGCGTAGAGCCGGGCCACGGCATCCAACGCACCGGGTAACCACTCCCACTGCGACCAGTCGCAGACGTATTCTGCGCGGCCCATTTTTCGGTTCAAGACACCGTCGCGGTCCAGCAGCACCGTGGGTGGGCGCGCCAGGAACCGCGCTGTTTCGTCCAACCGCTCCAAGCTGCCGATCGAGTAATACCGGTGTTCGGTGACGAAAGCAGAAAGCGCCTTGCGGTCGACCGCTCGTGGATAAACGTGGGCTTCGAAAGAAACATTGTCATCGGGTAGGTCGGTCACCACGGTGCGATCGACCAGCGCGAAAACCAATGTCCACACCAGCCAGACCCAGGTGCCGTGCGGCTCTTGTCGTAGACGGCCACAAGCCCGTTATCGGTCACCGAAAGGTTGTCGCGCGAGCTTCCGTCCCGGTTTGCGTAAACCGCGATCTGCAAGGGTGTGCCTAGTGCCTCGCGCTGGGCCCAAGCTTTCGCCAGGTCCACGGGACAATAGTTGTCGCAATAGAGCAGCAGGAACGTGTCGTCCAAACGCGCCTCGGCGCGCTTCAATCGGCGGCCGGTCTCGTCCTCAATCGGGGAAACTTGGAAATCGAGATGAAGTCCCTCGGGCGGGTTGGCGCGGTAGTGATCGATCACGCTATCGGCGTGGTATCCCAGCAGCAGCAACGCGTGCGTGATTCCATGCTCGCGCAGCAACTCAAACAAATAGTCGAGGAACGGTCGTCCGTTAATCTCCACCATTGGTTTGGCGCAATGGTCGGTAAGCGGGCGTAGCCGCGTTCCCAGGCCGCCCGCCAAAATGACTGCTTGTCGTATCGGATGTGCCGGTTGTGACACGTGTCGTCCTCACATAGTCCCGCAGCTTTCTGCCGCGAAGCCCTATGAAGGCACAGGTATTCTTAACAGTCTGTTAAACATGAAAGCACTAGGTTGGCCTCCGAATTCATGACGGAGGGGCCCGACGTGCATCGCCCAGCGCTCAGCATTTGTATTCCGACGCGAAATCGACGGCTATGGCTCGCACGCCATCTGCGCCATATCGCGACGTTCAAAGACCTCGACTACGAAGTCGTGGTTTCCGACAACTGTTCTGACGATGACACCGCCGAAGTCGTTGAGGCGTATCGATCGGAGCTCAAGTCCGTTGTTTATGTCCGGCAGCAAACCCCCTTGAGTTTCTTCGAGTCACAGATGGCCGTCATGAACAGTGCCGGCGGCCGCTACGCGATCTGCACGTCGGACGACGATTTCGTCGTCGAAGAGGGGACTCATCGAGGCAGTCCGCCGGCTCGACGCCGACCCCACGATTTCCGCGGTCTATGGCGCCTGGGAGGGTTGGCTGCCGGATGACGACAAGTGCAAGTTCAAAGCCGTCGCGATCGAGCGCGAGACTCGGGTCTGCCAACGCGATCTCATTCACTGGTACCTCAATGCGGCAACGCCCGAGTTGCCGATCGTTCGCACCGATATCTTGCATCGCTCCCACATGCCTTTTCAGAACCAATATGGGTTCGATTTTTACGGTGCGGCTCTCCTAACCAAGTACGGCGATCTCTTGATGATCGAGGACACGATGGTCCGGGTAACGCTGCACGGCGACCAAGAATCGCAGAACCTCTACCGTGCCGATGTCTTGCAATGCTATCTCGCCGATTACGAACTGTTTTTCTCGCAATTTGGGCCGATGCGCTCCGGTATCGGTGCGCAAATGGTGACCCACGTTTTGGCCAAGCAGTATTTCGTTGCCACCGACCGGGCGATTGCCCGCGGCTTCTATCTCATTGGCCGTGACTTGCTGCTCCGCGCCCGGGTCTATTTGCCCGAAGAGGCCGAAAAACAAATCGACGAAGCATGGGCGAAGCACCGCCTCAACTTCATCGCCGAAGGGGTGACGGCGTTGATCACCTCCATGAGCCCGATCGATCGCATCTTTATCGAAGCAGGTGAAGACGCGGGGGCGCTGCGCGAATTGGTCTCGGATTTGCGCCAAGACGACATCGTCGCCGTCGGTAGCCGGGCCGAAATCCTTGGCCTCAATCTAACCCCTGCCGACCTCGTGATTGGCAATGACGACAGCCTGCGTGAGGAGCTTTCCGAAAAAGCCGGGTTCTGGGTGCACAAATTCAGAACTTTCGAAGCGCTCGAAACTGCCGCGCGGTTTGCTCCGCTCGAAGAATTGTCCGTCGAAGACTATCTGGACGAAGCCGCACTTATCGAAACCGAGTCACCTCGTCGCGCCCAGGCCGCCGCTACTCACTAAAAGGGATTAACCCGATGACCGTTCACGCCCATTCCGACCCCCAGGATCTCGCCGTGGTCGACGCCGCCGAGGCGGTGAAAGACATCCCGGAGCAGTTGCTGCGCATTCGGCGTTTGCGCCAGATGGGTGTCGAGTTGACCACCACTTGCAACCTCGCCTGCGTCTATTGTCATTTTGCGCCGCTGTCGCGACGCGGCAAGGACGCCAATCCGCTCTTGATCGAAGGCATCGTCGATTTCTTGCGCGACTTTCCGGTCGACTACGTGACCATGTCGGGCGACGCCGAAATCACGATGTTCACGGGCTGGACCGATGTCGCCCGCCGCATCCTCGCCATGGGTATCGACCTGCGGACGATCAGCAATTTCTCGAAAGGGATTTTCTCGGACGAAGAGGTCGACGTCTTCTCGCAGTTTCGACAGATCCTGATCAGCCTCGATACCTCCGACGCGGCGCTGCTGAAAAAAATTCGGTATCGCGCCGATTTGCGGACCATCACGTTGAACATGCAATTGGTCCGCGCTCGGGCGATCGCAACCGGCCGCCCGATCCCGGAATTCGTCTGCAATGTCGTCCTTCACGACAAAAACGTCAGCCACGCCGACAAGACCGTGGCTTTCGCCATCGCCAACGGTTTCGCCCAAGTCTCGATGGTGCGCTACGTCGACCTTGAAGAGGTTTCGGGCGGCATTAACGATCTGCGCGACAATCCCAACGCGACTCAGGTCTACCAGATCCGAACCTTGGATGATGCCGGACTTCATGCCGGCGTCCAGGCCCTGAGGGCCGCGGTATCACTTGCGGAGAACCGCATTAACCTGTCGATCCAGCCCGACATTCTCGAAGAGATCAATGCCGGTTTGAACGGCGGTGAAGACGCCAAGACGACGGCGCCGATCTACCCGCCAGGAACCCGCCGCACCAAGAGTTGCATGATGCCGTGGGACTTCTATTACGTCTTCTGGAACGGCGACGTGCCGCCGTGTTGCATCGTCAAGGACACGATGGTGGACAACGTTCTCGGCAAACCGATCACGGACTCGATCAACTCCGCCGAGATGATGGAATGGCGCCGCACGTTGTTGACCGGCGATCTCAAGCCGGAATGCGAGACCTGCACCTACGTGGCCGATACCGATACGCAGAGTCTGCGCACGCAGGTCGAGCAGTATCTCACGCAATACGGCGATCTCGCCTCCTGATCCCGTCCCAATGGCCGTCGTCGCACCTCAGGTCGCCGCGGATTCCGCGATGGCCGTTCGCATCGATTCTGCCGAGGCAGCGCGCCTATCCGCCGCGCTCCCCACCCTGACGCCGTGGTCCGGCCATCTTGACGCTGGGCGCGGGTGCAATTTTCTGGGCGTTCTCACGCCGTTTGACCCGGCCGGCAACCAGCCGCCCCGCTACGTTACGAAAAAGCTCCCGACGATCGCGGACGGCGAGGGTTTTGCCGAATGGGTTTCCACCAGTCGAGCCATCACCCGTGCGAAAGAACGCTTCACGATGGTGTCCCTCGGGGCGCATTACGGGGGCCCGTTGGTCAATGCGGTTCATCTGCTGCGCGCGATGCGACCGATGCCTTATCGTCTGGTCGGCGTTGAGGGCGACCCTCATATGTGCGCCATGGTCGCCGAGCATTTCGCCGACAACGAGGTCGATATCGCCGATCTCACTTTGATCAACGCTGTTGTCGGTCGGCGACAACAAACCGGTCATCTTCCCATGCGCGACCACCCGCACCGGCGCTAATGCGGCGATCAGTTCGGCACCGGCCATCGACATGTTGGTCGAGTCGATCAAAAACGCCGGCCACACCGAACAGGCCTTCGCATCGCTGCTACGCGACGGCACGACCGGGCTATTCGCCACGCTCAACAATACCGATGTTCAAGCTGAGCTTCGTCTTATGAGTTCGGTCACCCTGGGCGATATCCTCGGCCCGCTCGATCATGTGGATTATCTCGAGATCGACATTCAGTCGGCGGAATACACGGCACTACCGCTCTTTATCGATCTCATGGTACGACGGGTCGGGTGGGTGCATCTCGGCACACACGGCCAGGACGTCCACGACGCCATGGGGGAGATGTTCCGCTCGCACGGTTTCAGGATTGAAATCGATTGGAGCCCGGAAACGGCTTTCGAGACGCCCGACGGATCGTTCGCCACCCAAGACGGCGTCCTCGCCGTGGCCAACCCCGCGTTCGACTGATGTCTAGCGCTTGACGGTTAGGCCTTGGCCGGTCGGCAATTCCAACACGAAATAGCCGCGTTCGTTCATGAAGCTGTCTGCCGCTTCCATTTGTTTGGCATAAGACAGCCAACCGTAATCGTCGAACACGATCACACCCCCCGGCACGACGCGATCGAACAGAACCTCCAACGCGCCCTTCTCCGCACGCGGCGAATTCATATCGATGTGCAGGTAAGCAATGGTGTCTGGACTATCCTCATGCAGCACATCGGGTACGACGCCGCGGATCACTTTGGTGTTGGGGTAGGGGGCGAAGCGCTTCACGACGTCTTCGTAGAGTCCGTCACGGCCGTAAACCTTGTTGGCAAAGTCGTAAAAACCTGAGCCCGTCCCAAAGTCGTCAGGCTCTGAATATTTCGGCGAAAACCCTTCGAACGTATCGTACAGGTAGAACGTCCGCGACGTGTCGGCGAACCCGACATATTCGACGATTGTCTGCGACATGAATCCTTCGAACACGCCGCACTCGACGAAATCGCCCTCAAGCTGCATCGCGATATCGGCGGCCCACGCCAGGGTGTGCATACGCCACGACCGGCTGCGGTCTTCGTCGTTCAGCGCGCATTTGTCGAAGGCACGCTTGAAGCGCTCGTTCTTGGTCAGGAAGGCCGTCGATTTGTCGAACGTGATCATCCGATCGTTGTAAAAGCAGGTCTTGTTGAGCTTCTCGTTGATCGTTTCGATCAGCGTCGCGATCGTATCGTCGATGGCGGGGTCAATCCCGATCATGATTTCGGTCCTTAGTCGGCCGCGATGGGCTGGGGCGGGGCGGTGAGCGTCAGGGCGGCGTCACCGGACTCGGGCTGCCAAATCAGAATGATCTCGACCTCCCGTCGGGTCAGGTCCAACGGATGGGTGTTGAACAAGGTGTTGTCGAACCGGGCCGCGATGTCGTGGCGGCCGGCAGCGACCGGCGTCGAGATCACCGTTTGCATTTGTTCAGGGTCGCCCTTGGCGCCGTCTCGGAAAAACGACCGCAAAAAAACCTTGGCGTGCAGCGTGCCGGCGCAAGGGGCGTCGACCGGCACCCCGATGCCCGCTAGACCGGGCGCGTCGAGGTTCGGAATCTCGAAGCTCAGTGGCGTGCCGTTCCCCAACCGGATTTGCGGGGTGCGCTGGAGCACCAGGAACTTGGTGTCCGGAATTGTCGGTCGCATCGTGTCGAACGGCGCGCTCGCGTCGAGATCGTCGAACACACCCGAGATTTCTTGCCAGTCGGCGTGGGCATCCAAGAAATGTTTGGCCGCCCAAAACACGCCGGGCTGGTCGTAATCGTCCAACACAACGACGCCGCCCGGGGCAACCCATTTGGCGGCCGCTGCGAGATCGTAATAGGCAAACGCGTAGGCGTGATTGCCGTCGACAAAGGCCAGATCGACGGTTGTGCCCAACCGATCGAGCTGAACAAACAAATCCATCGAATTGACCGGCAGAAAGTTGACCAGTGCCGCCAGTGGTTCGGGCCACGCCTCAAGAATGCCGGGCAAGCGGTGGCCGCCGTAGGGGTCAATGGTCAGTAAAAGACCGCCACCGTTGGCGTGCATCGCCCTGGCCATCACTTCGGTCGTGCCCGCCCGATAGGTGCCGATCTCGATCGCAAACCGGGGCTTCAATGCGCGCACCAACTCGTACATGTAGGCCCGGCAGGCCGCTTTGGTCAGCGCATGCGCGGGGTAGCCGTCAAAATATGCAACGAGTTCGTCGAACCATGGCTGCTGGTGAAGGGCGGACAACGCGACCGCGCCCGTCTGGCCGCGCATTGCGTCGAACAACGGCTCAACCGCACGCATTTCCTCGTTAGGGTCGGATATCGCGGGGTCGGCAGTCATCAAGCTGCCAGTTTCAGCGCATTGCTGATGATCTCGTGGAAGGCGTGGCTGCGATGGCGTGCGGTGTGTTCGTTCAACGTCCGCGCTTGGCCGGCGCGCGCAATCGCTTGCCGCGCGTCGTCATGGTCACGCAAATATTGAATCTCTTCTCGACCGCTTCTTCCGCAGATTCATAGGTGACGATCTCGGTATCGGGTTCGAACAACTTCCGAACGTTGTCGCCCGCGTCGCTCACCATGCAGGCGCCCATCCCGGTGGCTTCGAAGGCGCGCATGTTGCCGAAGCTGGTGCCCATCGCGTCGGTATGACGGTTCACGGTAATGCGGGACTGGCTCAACGTTGCCAGCATATCGATCCCATAGACCGGTGCATGGCAGCGCTCGGGAAACAGACCGGCCAGCGGCAAGAACGGTTGATCGCTGCTCAAGGCTTCAGCCAAAGTATCACGCAGTGCTTGCACCGCGAGTGCCGCGCCGTGTTGTGCAGCGCTGCTAGTCAGGCCATCGACCAGACTGGCCATTTGTGCCGGTTGAATCGCCTGGGCCGCGGCGCTTGTACGATCGTCCAGCCAGCACTCCAGCGGCTGTGCCAGCATCAGGTGCACCAGCTCCCAGTACCGGGTCGCGTGGGTAGGGCCATGCCCAACCCCCGACGTGCCGGTAAACGACAGCCCATGTGGCCGGTCCTGCTCCGAATACCCGGGGCGCCACGCAGGGTCGCCGCCGATCCGGCCGAAGCTTCGTGGATCGAAGCTGTGATAGACCATATGCGCCGTGACACCCGATTTCGCGTAATAGTCCCGCAAGAACGGCATGCTGCCGATCACAGCATCGAGACCATCCAATTCCTCAAGCGGGCTGACAAACCCGGAGTGCCCGACCACCAAACGCACGAACGGAAATCGTTCGCGAAACTCACGCGTCGGCTGGAAATTCTGCGGATCGGTACTCAGTCCTTGGACGAAAACCACGTCGGGTCGGATTGCTTCGATCTGGGCATAGAGAATCTCGCGGATCCAATCGTCCGCGCCATAGGGCGCGCCGTGCTCTTTCGCCCAGGTCTTCTGAATGTTCTCGGCGTTGGAGATCAGCTCCACGGCCTCGTTGCCCAGCGCGCGCATCGCGTCCGAGAAACTGTCCGAATAGACCAGGCTATTGTCGAAGAACGCTTGCAGTTGGGCGTCGTAGGACGCCTGCGATAGGGCAGGGTCGCGCAAATATAGGGACGCGAGCGCCGGCTCATACGCGATCCGGCTGATTCGACATATACGATAGTTGGTCATGCGCCTGCGGAGCAAGGGTACATTGCGCGCACATACTCGGCCAGCGTGATTAACAGTCGGTTAAACAACTCGCGACGCGGGCATCGTTTGGACCTTATTAACGTGCCCATGGCATGCTGCCAGGATGAGTGATTCCACCTCGTCCGACGGCAATCCGTCCGGCGACCCCCTAGAGGTTGCGCGGGCCGCGGCCGCACGCGCCGATTGGCCGTCCGTTGTGGCGGCGACCGAGGCCGTGCTCAGCGACAATTCGAGCGAGCCTACAGCGTTGTTCCTTCTTGGCACGGCGCATCTTGCGCAAGGCGCGTGGCAAGAAGCGCGATCGCCCTTGGAGACCCTGGCGACGATTGCACCGGATATCAAAGAAGTGCACGCCTACCGCGCGCAAGTCGCGCAAATGACGGGCGCGGCGGCTGACCTAATTTGCGCGTTGCGCGAACTTGTGCGCTGCGATCCCAACGATCAAGCCGCGGGCACGCAGTTGGCCCACTGGGCCCTTTTGTTCGGTGAGCCCGATGCGCACGACCTGTTGGCCCGTGCCCTCAAAACCGATCCCACCAACCAACACCTTGCGCTGATCGCAGGTGAACTTGTTGGCGCAGCCGAAACTGTTGGCCCTGCAACGCCCAATCGGGTCGTTCTCGTCTCGGACAACCCGCGCGTACGCGAAGCCAAGATCGCCCAAGGGCTGCGCGACAGCGGCAAAGAGGTTCATCTCGTCTGCGCCCGGCCCCCGGGATATGACGGCTCGTCGCTGTTTGCCTCCATCCAAACGTTCGATTCGCCCTGGCAGGCGCCGCGGCTCGCTGCGGCGTTGCACCCCGAAATCTGCCATGTGTTTTCGTTGATGCAGTACGAAACGGCGGCAGCGATGCTCACCGTTCGCCCGGCACCGGTCCTCGTCGATCCCTACGACAACGCCGACATGCTCAGTGCCGCGTTCGTCGCCACCGAACCGACGCGCAATCTCGAACGCGCGCTCGAACGGTCGATCTTCGGCCGCGCCGACGGATTGGTGTGCCGCAATCTCGAAAGCCAAGTCGCCGTGCGCCGAGACGGTCTCGCGCTCCAGGGTCCGCGGCTGTTCTATAGCGACTATTGCTGGGGCGACATCGCGCGGCGCGATAAACTCAGTACGTCGGATGGCGAACTTCACCTTGTTTACGGCGGCACGGTTTGGCTTGAGTCACGCAGCCCCGAAGGCGCCGACCACGGTCTGCTCTGGTTGGCCGAAACCGCCGCCAAACACGGCGTCCATCTTCACGTTTATCCCACCGTTGCCGGTCCCGACGAATTCGAAGAGATGATGGCCGAGTACCGCGCGTTTGAAAGCGGCACGCGCTTTTTTCACCTGCACCGCCCGTTGCTCGATCACCGCGCCTTCTTGGAAGAGATTTCGCAATACGATATCGGCGTGTTGGTGCGACGTAGCTTGGTCACCGGCGGGCAAGCCTGGCAATACGCGCCCGAAAAACATCGCTATTCCTACGCCAACAAACTTGCCGACTATCTCGATGCGGGGCTCTATTTCATGATTGCGCCGCAACATCTTCTTAGTTTCGGTCTCGCCCGTCGGCTCGGCATTGGAATTGCGGCCACTCCCGCCATGTTCGATCGGCCGTTTTGGGACAACCTCAAACAAAACGTCCTCGACCCGCCGGACGAAACCGCCGAGGCTCGCCAGAATTGGTCGCTTGAGGCGAATGCGCCGCGTCTGGCGCGGTTCTACGCCCAGGTGATGGCAGGGACATGATCGGCAGAAATCTGGGGTTCTTGGCGCTACACCAGGCCCGGCTTATCCTTTCGTTAACCATGCGGCGGCCAAGATGGGCTTTCTGGGATCCCCATTGGGATCCGCAAAGGAAAAGCCGATGACAGCAGCGGGATTAGCTTTGAAGAGCGCGCCACCGGTGCAGATACCCTACGTCGACCTCGCTGCTCAATACGAACAAGAGCGCGACGAGATTTTGGCGCGCGTCGATCAGGTTTTCCGTTCCGGTCAGTTCGTCGGCGGGGCATTCGTCGAACGTTTCGAAAGCGCGGCGGCGCGGTACATCGGCGTACCGCAGGTCGTCGGCGTGAACTCCGGGACAGATGCCCTCGAACTCGGTCTTTGGGCCCTCGGGATCGGACCTGGCGACGAGGTCATCACGCCGCCCAATTCCTACATTGCATCGACCGCCGCCATCCAACGGGTGGGGGCCACCCCTGTCTTTGCCGATGTCGGGCCCGATCAGAACATCGACCCTGCCGCCGTCGAGGCCGCGATCTCACCGCGCACCGCCGCGATTATGGTGGTGCACCTCACCGGGCGGATGGCCGACATGGCGGCCGTCATGGCCATCGCCGACCGCCATGGCCTCGCCGTGGTCGAAGATGCGGCACAGGCAATGGGCTCGACTTTCGATGGCCGACGGGCTGGATCGTTCGGCGCCATCGGCTGTTTTTCGGCCCATCCGGTCAAGAACCTCAACGCCGCCGGCGATGCCGGCTTTATCGCAACGCGTGATGTCGCGCTGGCGCACCGGCTGAGGAACCTTCGCCGTCATGGCTTGGAAACCCGCGATCGGTCGGGCGAGTGGGGCACCGTCTCGCGGCTCGACAACTTGCAAGCGGCCATTCTCGAACTGCGTCTGGAAAAACTCGATGGCGTCATTGCCGCGCGCCGCCGCAACGCCGCCGTCTATCAAGATCGCCTCACCTCGCCCGCGGTGTTTCGTGCGCCCGACGATGCGCGCGCTTTCAACACCTTCCATACCTATGTCATCCAGTCGGGGCAGCGCGACGCGTTGCAAGAGCACCTCGCGCAAGCCGGCATCGGCAGCGCGGTTCACTACCCTGTTCCGATTCACTTGCAGCCGGCCGCGCGCGATCTCGACTACGCGCCGGGCGCCTTCCCGAAACCGAGTCCCAGGCGCAACGCATTCTGTCGCTACCGATTCATCAGTATCTCGATGTCGAGGCCGTCGCCTATATCGCCGCCTGCATCGAGGAATTCTTCGCGACGACCGCATGACCGACACCGTGATCGTCGGCGCCCGGGGCGCAGGCCTTAAGGCGCTGCAAATTCTCGAAGACCGCATCGACGACGGTGACGGAGAATTCAAGATCATCGGCTTCGTCGACGACGACCCCGATCTTGCGGGCGAAGCGTTCTACGACTATCCGGTCCTCGGCGATTCCTCGTGGTTGGTGGACCGCGCGACAAACCAATCGCTTGCGGTGGTGTGCGCGATCGGCGATCCCATTGCCCGTCACAAAGCGATCGGCCGCCTCGCCGGCACCCGCGCCGAATTTCCCAATGCCATTCACCCCTCCGTGCAGATCTCGCGGCGCGCCGAAATCGGGCTCGGCAACTTGATGAGCCAAAACGTCGTCCTCCAGGCCGGGGTGCGGATCGGTGACTTCAACGCGTTTAACATAGCTGCCGTGTTCGGCCCGTTGGCCGAGGTCCGGTCCTACTGCACCATCAATGCCCACGTCATGTTGGCAAGCGGCGCGATCGCCGAAGACTTTTGCTACGTCGGCATGGGCGCCAAGGTGAATTACCGGCTCACCCTCGGAAAAGGCACCAAAGTCGGGGCCAACGCCTTCGTCACCAAACCAACCGATCCCTGGACCACGGTCTTTGGTCTTCCGGCAAAGGTGATCCGCCGCGCCACCGACCCGTTCGCCACAGCCGATGCCGACAGCGCCTGACTTCTTCGGCAGCGCGCGGGCCCGCAATGCCAACGCACGGCGGGCGGCGCTAGCGCGCGCGCGCGCGGGCGGCGAGCGCCGACTATCACGACTTCGGTTTTGATTACTTCGACAACCCCGACCTCGGGATCGGTTATGGCGGCTACCGTTACGACGGCCGCTACGCGCAAAGTGCCGCCGACATCATGGCGTATTACACACTTGGCGTCGGGTCGCGTATCCTTGAAATCGGTTGCGCCAAGGGCTTTGTGTTGGTCGAGTTCGCGGCGCGCGGCGCACAGGTCTGCGGGGTGGACGCCAGCGCTTACGCGATATCTCACGGCCACGACGCGGTCCGCGCGCGGCTATTGGTCGGCGATATCGCCGCGTTGCCCTTCGCCGATGCTTCCTTCGATCTAGTGATCGGCAAAGAAATATTGCCTCACGTCGATCCTGATGCGCTCGACCAAGCGCTCATGGAATGCAGTCGCGTCGCGCGGGGTCCGGTGTTTTTCGATATTCAATGCGGCGAAACGCCGGAGGAAGTCGATGCGCTTAACGCCTGGGATCCGACCCACCAGGCGGTGCACGGCGAAGACTGGTGGCGCGATCGGGTGACGGCCACAGTGCCGCAGGCCGACCTTCACTTCAAAAGATTGTTCGAATAGCGCCGTCGCACGACGCCCGCCCATGGCGTGGCCTAATCGATCATCGCAAAGAAATCGTCCAGCGTAATCTTCGGCATCGACTCGAGGCGGCTGTCGGGGGCGACGTTGAACAGCGGCGGCGCGTCGAAGCCGTGCAGCGTCGCAACCGAGCCGACCTGAAACGCCAAATAGCGGTCCACCGCGGCGGCATCGTGATGCATCGCCGTGACGAAATTGGCGCGTTGCTGGCGGTCCTGGCCCAGCGCCACGAAATCCGTGCTGCTCCGTGCCGCAAAATTCTTGGAGCCCACGCCGTAGTGCGATGCCCGTTGATCCGCCGGCACGTCGAAATCCGCGCCGATCACAAAGATGCGTTTGGGCTGTGCCGCCACCAACAGGGGTAGAACGCCAAGAAGCGAGTTGTCGGCGATCACGCCCAGCGGATCGTAGGGCGTGACGCTATGCAGAAGATTGGGTTCGGTCGTCACCAGCCGTCGGCCGTTCACCGCGACGAAGACCTCCCGCTCTTCGGGATCGAACGCGGCGTCCAACGCGCTCGGCGATACGATCGCCATCGTCGGCTTGGCTTGCTGAAGAAATGGTTTGAGGTGCTTGAGATTCCGGGCCACCGACGGCGTCGCGATTTCCACCACAACGTCCAGCGCGCGGCGGGCCGGCGCCAGGATGTCGTTTGCGACCACGCCGAACCGATTGAAACTCGCCATCGCCGGGGTCCGGTCGCCAAGTTCGCCGATCCGCGCGGCGAAATCGCGCAAAGAATGACCCTGGCCGAACACCACCAAATCGCGACCGCCAATCAGTTTGCGAAGATCCGCAAGCCGGGCCGCGCTGTCGACGCCCGGCGCATCGGGATAATGAAGCCCGCGCGCCGTCGCGGCGTCGCGCAACACCTCGTAGGTGCTGATCGCCCCGGCGGTCTCGCCGGATTCATGCTCCAGCCGGGCGCGATAGGCATAAAGCTGAACCTGTCGGCGGCCTTCCTCGTCATCAAGACTACGCCAAGCGTCACGCGTCGGCGGCTTGTCGTCCAACGCGCCGTTGCAGGCCGCGATCGCCGCGGCAAAAACCTCGCGAGCATCGTCCTGTCGGTCTTGTCCGGCCAGGGCGATGCCCATAGCGCGCAGCATGCGGGGATGCAGGCTGCCGACGCGTTCTTGCAACAACCCGATAACGTGCTCGGCATTCTCGAATTGCTGTTGATGGATCAGCGCTTCGACGATCGCGTCGGTCTGCTGGCCGTCCTGATCCAGTCCGGCGGCTTTGTTCAGCAGCTTCGGGCTTTCGTGCGCATGGTCCAGCGTGGCGTAGGAAAAGATCGCGTGCGCCGCGGCAAACGCGGCGTTGTCGGGTTCGATCAACAAGGCGCGGCGCAACGGATCCAGCGCGCCGTTCACATCGCCGACCAAATAGCGCACATGAGCGAGGTGCGCCCAGGCTTGCGCATTGTTCGGTTCCAACTCGATCAAGGCTTCCAGCGCGCGCTGCGCCAGCGGGAAATTGCGCCGCGCCGCCGCCACTTCGGAGACGCAGGCAAATGCCACGCCGCTCGGCTGGGCTTCGGTTAATTGGACGTAGGCGAGCTCTGCCAACGCCAGATTGCCGTCCTCGATGGCCTGCTGCGCGGCATCCTCCAGCGCCACCAAATCTTCCGGGGTGGGGGAGGCGGGGACCGCCCGGGCGGGGCGTTCGGCCGAAGTCGAGATCATGGTCGCATTCCTTGAAAACGCAGCGCATCGGCGGCTTTCGCCGTATTGCGCCGAACCGCTGGGATACCGGAGCGGGGTCGGGGGTCAAACATCGTCCCAGTGTGCCGCGCCTTGGTTAACGAGCGGTAAAGATGGCGCCCGCCCCACCCATTGCTGCGGGGCTGCAAGCGCCTATATTTCGGCTCCATGGATGCTGCCGCGCCAAATATGAACAGCCTCGGCTTTGCCAAGCCGCCCGCCGACACCCGCATCGTGGTGGCGATGTCGGGCGGCGTGGATTCCTCGGTCGTCGCCGGGATGCTCGCGCGCGAGGGCTACGACGTCGTGGGCGTCACCCTGCAGCTTTACGATATGGGCGCAACGGCCGTGAAAAGCCGCACTTGTTGCGCGGGCCAAGACGTCATCGATGCGCGGCGCGTCGCCGATACCCTCGGCATTCCGCACTATCTGTTGGACTACGAAGATCGCTTTCAGGACGCCGTCATCGACGATTTCGTCGATAGCTACCTCGAAGGCCGCACCCCGATCCCGTGCGTGCGCTGCAATCAAACCGTCAAGTTCGCCGATTTGCTCACCGCCGCGCGCGATCTCGGCGCCGACGGCCTCGCCACCGGTCACTACGTCCGCCGCATCGAAGGCGAGGGCGGCCCCGAGTTGCATCGCGGCATCGATCTCGGCCGCGATCAGTCTTATTTCCTGTTCGCGACCACGCCTGAACAGCTCGACTACCTGCGCTTTCCCTTAGGCGGCTTAAGCAAACCCGAGACCCGCGCGCTCGCCGCCGAATTCGGCCTATTGGTCGCCGACAAGCCCGACAGCCAAGACATTTGCTTTGTGCCGAACGGCTCTTACCTCGACGTCGTCCGCAAACACCGCCCCGAAGCCCTGGCCGACGGCGCCATCGTCGACCTCCAGGGCCAAGAACTCGCCCGCCACGACGGCATCGCCGGCTATACCATCGGCCAACGCAAGGGCCTTGGGACTAGGCGATGTCACCGGCGCTGGCGAGCCGCTCTACGTCGTCGAACTGCGCCCCGAGGCCCGCGAAGTCGTCGTCGGCCCCAAAGACGCGCTGCTGGTGGACGAGGTCCGCATCGGCGACACCAACTGGCTCGCCCCCGATCTCGCCGCGGGCCAACCGCGCCGCTGCACGATCAAAGTCCGCTCCATGCAAGACGCCCAACCCGGCCACGTCAGGCCAAACGGGCAGGGCGGCGCCACCGTCACTTTGGATACTCCCGCCCTCGGCGTCGCCCCCGGCCAAGCCTGCGTGCTTTACGACGGCCCCCGCGTCCTCGGCGGCGGCTGGA
>JAYQJC010000009.1:0-157270 GCA_038141965.1 Alphaproteobacteria bacterium | reverse complement strand
TGCCGCGCCTGGGTTTCCCCGGACCCGTCATGACCGCACAAGAGCAACCCTCGGAGATCGCCTGGCGCCGTCTCGAGGCGCTGCGGGCCGCGGGCTATGCGGTGCAGCGTCGCCACACCAAAGTGGCCACGGCGCTTTCGCTCCACCATCCGTCGCGCCGTCGCCGCCGCGGCGCCCCGCCGTCTCTCCTGCTGTACGAAGACGGCCTGGTCGCGACATATCCGCAACCAAATCAGGGCCGCCGCCGTTTCGCGTCCGACAATGCCGCCGACTTTCGAACCTTCCTGGAGCGCGTCCCGCTCCCTTCGACATGGGAAAAGATCGCGCCGACTGTTTCGAAAACCGCGGTATTCGGAACGATCGCCTCGGTCGCCGGGGTGACCCTTTGGGCCGTCCTCAATGGCCAAGTGGCGGTCACAAGCTTTGTCGTCCATCTCATTTTATTCGCCGCGCCTTTCGTCGCGATCCGTCTTTTCTTGCGCTGAATCCTGAGTCGTTACGCTATTTCGACGCATGATCGTTTACGCGCGAGTTGAACGTTGTGTCATTGCGGCTATGCTAAACGCCGCCTTATAGGGAGGAAGAAATTATGAACAAGCGAAAGATTATTGGTTTTGTCGGCGCGACTGTCCTCGCGGTCTCGCTGGCTGGTGGTGCTCAAGCGCAGCAGTTGTTGCGGGTTAACGGCGGTCTTGCCGGGACCTATCCGCTATTCGCCGCCAAACTGACGGAACTGATCAACAAGAACATCGATGGCGTAAAGGCGGCATCGGTGTCTGGCGATTCGGTTAAAGCACAGATCGACATCCAAAACGGCGAAGTCCACTATAAGATCGGGTACACCTACGACGTCAAGCGGATCGCTGACGGCAACTCGACGGTGCCGATCAAGACGCCTGACGTGTGTCACATCATGACGCTCTACGGTTCGGGCCTCTATGCCGTGGCCAAGACCGACGGCATCAAAGATTTGCGCGAACTCGCCAACGGCAAATATCGGATGTGGACCGGCTCGAAGACCGGCTTCTTCTTCAACTTGATCTCGCCGGCACTAGAAGCGCATGGCGTCGACGTGCTGCAGATCGAAAAAGACGGCACGATCCTCGAGTCCTTCGGCTACGGCGACACGGTGCAAGCCTTCCAGGATCGCCGTCTCGATCTCACGTTCTTCTCGGGCGGTGTCCCCTACAGCTTGATGCTGCAGTTGGAGAACTCACCGGGCTTCCATCTCATCAACTGGGACGACGAGGCCCTTTCCAAACTAAGCGCGCTGCGTCCGGGCATCTACCGGGGCGTTGTGCCGGCCGGCTCCTACAAGGGTCAAACTCAAGACGTGAACGTGCCGTGGTACGTCAACCAATTGGTGACGAGCTCCAAGTTGCCGGATGATCTGACCTACCAGGTCACCAAGATCATGAACGAACAGTCCAAAGAGTTTCACGGCCTGTTCGGTGGTTCCGAAGAGATCGGCGTGAACGACCCGCTGTCTAACAATGCGGTGCCGGTCTGCGAAGGTGCCAAAAAGTACTATCGCGAAAAGGGCATGATGTAGGTCCATAGGCCTACGCATACTCTAGCGACAGGGCATAACCCCGGAGCCGTCGTGCTCCGGGGTTTCCCTTGCTGAGACAGCACCGCCGATGATCCGCGATATTGCCTACGGGGAAACGTCCTTCATGCGCCATTGGCGCGGCTGGGTGATAGCCTTTCTCGGGACGTTCTACGTCCTCATCCACGTCTACGCCGGGTTCTACGGGCCGCCGGAATCGATCCTGTACCGCGCCTTTCACGTCGGAACCGCCCTCGCGCTCGTTTTTCTGTATTTCCCCTTACTGCGCAATGCGCATGGGCCGGTTCGGTTGCTCGCCCGGTTGATCGATTTCCTGCTGGTGCTTGGCGCGTTTTGGGTCGTCGCCTATTTCGTCATCGAACTAGAGACCTGGGATTTCAGGCGCTTTTCGCTGCGCTTTCAAGAATACTTCACCGCCGCCTTGCTGACGGTTTTGGTCCTCGAGGCCGCGCGACGTGCGGTGGGTCCCGTGTTGGTGATCATCTGCGTGGTCTTCCTGTTCCATGCAAAGCTCGCCGATCATTTCCCCGGCATGTTCCACGGGCCCCCGGCGTCTTGGAACCGGCTCACCGAAACGATGCTTTTGGGCAGCGACGGCATCTTCGGCATTCCCGTTGCGGTCATGGCGCAGTTCGTCGTCCTGTTCATCTTGTTCGGCACCTTGCTAAACATCACCGGCGGCGGCACGTTTTTCACCCGCCTTGCTTTTGCGCTGTTCGGCCATCGCACGGGCGGGCCGGCCAAAGCCGCAGTCGTATCGTCCGCCTTGATGGGCAGCCTGTCAGGCAGTTCCATCGGCAACGTGATGACCACCGGTGCCTTTACCATTCCGTTGATGCGGCACCTGGGCTACCGGCGGCCGTTCGCCGGCGGCGTCGAAGCCGCGGCCTCGAACGGCGGCATCATCATGCCGCCGGTGATGGGGGCGGTGGCCTTCATCATGGCCGAGTTCCTCGACCGTCCGTATCTCGAGATCATCATGGCCGCGGCCATTCCGGCCATCCTCTACTACACGGTGATCTTCGTCACCGTGCATCTCGAGGCCAAGAAGCTCCGCCTCGCGACCATGAACAAAGCCGATCTGCCGAGCCCGTGGCCGATCATTCGCAAGCAAGGCTACCTGGCGCTGCCGCTTCTCTTGATCATCATTACGTTGGTGCTCGGTTATTCGATCGTCTTCGTGGCGATCGTCATCATCCTCACCACCTTCGGCCTCGCGCTATTGCAGCGGACCAACCGGATGACGCCGGTTCGCCTAGCCGATGCCATCGAACAAACAGCACGCGCCACGGTGGGCCTGTCGGCGACGGCCGCCGCGGCCGGCATCATCATCGGCGCGATCTTCGCCACCGGGCTCAGCTTTCAAATCAGCCAAGCCGCGGTCGAGTTTTCCGGCGGCCAGATTTGGATTCTGCTCGTGATCGCGGCGCTGATGGCGCTGATTATGGGAATGGGAATGACTGCCGCCGCGGTCTACATCACGCTGGTCGCCACCGTCATTCCGATTCTGACCCGCGCGGGTATTCCCGATATTGCGGCGCACTTTTTCGCCTTCTACTACGGCATCATTTCCAACATCACGCCGCCGATCGCGCTCACCGCGTTCGCCGCCGCACCGCTGGCTGGCGCAGGCCCGATGGCGACGGCCGTTCAAGCCACACGGCTGGGAGCAGCATCCTTCTTGTTGCCCATCCTCTTCATCTACGGCCCGGCATTGCTTCTCGAAGGAGAATGGTGGGAAGTGATAGCCGTCAGCGGTACGGCCTTTCTTGGGCTGACTGCCTTGGCCATCACCTTCACCGGCTACTTCTTCGGTTTCGTGCCGTTGTGGCAGCGCACGATCTTCCTGGCTTCCACGTTCCTTTTGATCGTGCCGGAACTCAGCTCGGACGCGGCCGGCATTGCACTTTTTGCCCTCGGTGTTGCGCTGAACTTCTGGTGGAGCCGCCGTGCCGCGACCGAAGCAAGCGACGAACGGCGCCGCATAAGAAAAGAAGAACGCGCCACCGGCGATCGCGCGACCGGCATTGGTCGCTATGCTCAACGCATGGTCCAGCGTCGTCTCGAGAAAGAAGGCGAAGAGGCGATTGCCGACGCGCCCAAAGACATCAACGACCTGACCCGCGCATTGATGAGCGATCAAGAAGGCAGTGGTGGCACCAAAGAAGTATCGACCCGCGGCCTTGTCGTCGGCTGGGGCGTCGTGGCCGCGGTCGCGGTCGTCTTCGAGATCATGGGGCAGGTTGTCTTCCATGCCACGAACCCCTTGGCCTGGCTTGCGGTGATGGCTGCGCTTTCTGTTGGCGGTGTTGTAGGGATCGTCGTGACGTGGCGGTCGAGCGCCCGGCCCGAACACACCCCAACGGATCAACAATTGGCCTAGCGAGATCGGATATGGACTTCGGCCTCACCGACGAACAGCGCGCGCTTCTCGACTCAGTCGACAAAATGATCGCGCTGCATTTGCCGCCCGAAGAAGTACGTCGTCGCGATCAATCGCATGAGCCGCCCGACTTCTTGCTTAAGCACTATGCCGACCTTGGGTTGCTCGCTATCCCGTTTCCCGAGACGTATGGCGGACTCGGCGGCGCGTGGCAGACCGTGGCCGTGGCGCACGAACGGCTCGGGTACCACGCGGCGATGGCCGCGTCGTTGTTGGGTACCACGCTCGGGTTCGGCGGCATGTCGATCTACACCTATGGCTCGGAACGACAGCGCGAGACGCTGCTGCCGAAGATCATCGCCGGCGAGTTGCGCTTTTCGCTCGGCCTCACCGAACCCGGTGCCGGCACCGACGCCGGTGCGCTGATCACCCGCGCGCGACGTGGCGACGGGGGTTGGATCGTCAATGGGCGCAAGACCTGGATCAGCAGCGCCGACCAAGCCGACTACATCGTCACCGCGTGTCGCACTACCGAAGGATCGGCGGGAAACAGGGGTATCTCGATGCTGCTGGTCCCGCGCGGCGCCGAGGGCATCCATATGACGCCGCTAGCAAAGGTGGGCAACAACTGTCTGTCCTCCTGGGATATCGCCTTCGAGGACGTCTTTGTGCCCGAAGAAGGCTTGCTCGGCGACGAAGGCGACGGCTTCAAGCATTTGATGTCGACGCTGCAATACAGCCGCTCCGGCCAAGCCGCCAATGCCATCGGCCAGTCGCAGCGCGCCGTCGATATCGCGGTCGCCCATGTCAAAGAACGCGAACAATTCGGCCGGCCGCTCGGTAAGTTCCAGGCGGTCGCCCACCGAATCGCTGACATGCAAACCCGCGTCGACCAAGCGCGTTTCATCCTCTATCACCTCGCCTGGTTGGTCGACCAAGGCGCACGCTGCCGCAAAGAAGCCGCGCAGGCCAAAATGGTCGCCTCGGAATGTCTGCAATACGTCACCCATCAGGGGATGCAGTTGCTCGCGAGCGCGGGCTACGCCATCGAAAGCGACATGCAGCGCCTGTGGCGCGACTCGCGCCTCTACACGTTCGGCGAAGGCGCCAACGAAATACAACGCGACATCATCGCGCGCGAAGCCGGTCTCTAGATTGCCCCAAAAAAGGAAAAAGCATGAGCTACGACATCAAAGCCATCGACGCAGTCGTCAACATCTGGACCGACGAAGCTAATGCGCTCCGCCCGGACTCAAACAAGGAGTTCTTTACCGGCAAGATCGGGGTCGATCAGAGCACCTATACCGGCATCTCGCATGACGAAATGCTGCGCCGTATGGACGCCGCCGGCATCGAGGTCTCGTTCTTGATCGCCAACAAAAGCGGACAAATGGGCTTGCCGGGAAGTTCCTACATTCCCTACGAGATGGTCGCTGACGCCGTAAAGGCGCATCCCGATCGCTTCAAGGGGCTCGCCGGGATCGACCCGACCCAGGGCATGAAAGGGGTGAAGGAGCTTGAGCGCGCGGTCAACGATCTTGGGTTCATCGGCGCCCACTGGTATCCCCATTGGTTCGACATGCCGATCAACCATGCACGCGTATATCCGTTCTACGCCAAGTGCGTCGAGCTCGATATTCCGATCCAGATGCAGGTCGGCCAATCGCTGGTCTACAACCCAGAGCGGCGCTTGCGCAGCACCGGTCGACCGATCCTGTTGGACGATGTCGCCTGCGATTTCCCGGAATTGGTTCTGGTCGGAATCCACGTCGGCATTCCCTGGACCAGCGAAATGATCGCGATGGCGTGGAAACACCCCAACATCTACATCGGCTCCGACGCGCATGGGCCGAAATACTGGCCGCAGGAATTCGTCCACTACATCAACACCTACGGCAAACACAAAGTCATCTTCGGTACCGACTTCCCGGTGCTCGAATTCGAACGCACGCGCAAAGAAATCGAAGATCTCGGCCTGCGTCCGGAATCGCTCAAACTCTTCCTGCGCGACAACGCCGCGCGCATCTACAAGCTCTAGCCATGGCGCGCGATACCCTGCTGCATATCGCCGACGCGATCTCGCACAATGCCGGGCGGCGCCCAGCGCACCCGGCGCTTGTCGAGCGCGATGGCAACGTCATCACCTATGCGGCGTTCGAAATCTTGATGCGGCGCACAGCCAATCACCTCATTGCGCAAGGCATCAAGGCGGGCGACATCGTGGGGCTATCGATGCCCGATACGGCTGCGCATCTCGGGTTGATGTTCGGCTTGTTCCGCATGGGCGCGATTTTGTTGCCAATGGATATCCGCTGGACCCCGGAAGAAAAAAGCCGCATCGCGGCATTCTTCGGCGCCACGGCCGTCATTGCCGAAAGCCCGGTCGAAGGCGTGCGCACGCTGTGTATCGACGATTCATGGCACGACGCCGTCGCGGGGCAGGGGACCGACGGCAATTTCCCCAACAACATCGATGATCCGCTGTGGCTCTCGCTGTCGTCGGGCACCACCGGCATTCCCAAGGGGCCGCTGGTCACCCACCGGCAAATGGTCTTGCGGTTCTTGTCGCAAACCGTCGATCTCGGGTTTAACGAACACGACCGCAACATTCTGGCCACGCCGCTTTATTTCGGCGGCGGTCGCGGCTTTACGATCTCCAATCTCTTTTTCGGTGCGACCGTGGTGATGCACCCGCCGCCCTACAAGGCGGAAGAACTCGCGAAAGCGGTCAATACCCTGGGCATCACCACGCTCTTTCTGGTGCCGACGCTATTTCGCCGCATGCTTGCGATCGCCGATGGCAAATCGTTGCTGTTCCCGAACTTGCGGATGCTGATTTCCAGCGGGTCGATCCTGCATGGCGACGAGCGCGAAGCGATCAAACGCGATCTGTGCCCCTATTTCGTCAATCTATTCAGTTCCACCGAGGGCGGCGGCGTTGCGCTCCTCGCCCCCAACGATCCGCAAGAGAAGGCGGCTTCGGTTGGGCGCGCCGCCTACCGTAACGAATTTCAGGTCGTCGACGAGAACGATGCGCCGCTTGATGCCGGCATGGTCGGCCGCATTCGCCAGCGCGCGCCGTGGCTTCCGGACGTCTTTAACAAAAACGAACAAGAAACCAAAAAAGCCTTCCGCGACGGCTGGTACTACACCGGCGATCTCGGCAAGGTCGATGACGAGGGCTATCTCTATGTCGTCGGCCGGGTCAAAGACATGATCATTCGCGGCGGTATCAACATTTATCCCGCCGAGATCGAAGATCTGTTGTGCAAGCATGAGACCGTGCATGACGCCGCCGTGGTGGCGTGGCCTTCGCCCGAGTTGGGCGAGGAAGTCGCGGCCTTTGTCGTCGCCGAAGGTGAAGCCGACGCCGAGGCGTTGATCGCCTATTGCCGGGGCGCGCTTGCGCCCTACAAGGTGCCCAAGGCGGTCTTCTTCATCGACGACCTCCCCAAAAGCGCCCAAGGCAAAGTGCTCAAGAACGATCTGGTCGAACGTTTGCCGGCGCAGACCTAACTGGCTAGGCGCACCACGGCGTGCGTTTTCGATCCTTCTTCCATCAGCCAGTCGCGAAACAACGCGACCTGCGGCAGCTCAAGGGCGGCCTGAAGCCCGACCGTGTAATAGTCGAACGACGGGCCGCCTTCGGTGCCGAACGGTGCGGTCAATGTCTCCGACGCAAGGTCGCGTTCGACCAAAGCCCCCGACCCAACACGATGCCTTGTCCCTGGCGCGCTGATTCGAGCGCCATCCCGGCCACCGTAAAGCGGTGTCCGCCTGCCGTATCGATGTTATGTACGTCTTGCGCGGTCAGCCAGTCTTGCCAATCGGGAAACCACGTATTGCGGCTCATCGTGTCGTCGTGGAGGAGGGGGACGTCCCGTAGGTCGGTCGGCCGTTTGAGCCGATGCCGCGCCGCGAAAGCCGGGCTACACACCGGAAAGACGGCCTCTTCCATGATCCGCTCGACGATCAGACCTTGATACCGTCGCGGTCCATAGGCGATCGCGATGTTCGTCTTGTACGCCATCGTTTCGGGATCGATCGGCCGCCCGACCAACTCGACAACGATTTCGGGATAGACCTGATTGAATTGGGTCAGGCGTGGGATCAGCCAACGCTCGGCAAACGAGGTCTCGACGCTGACGGTTACGCGCCCCGGTTTTTGCGCCTGGGTTAAGCGGCGCACCGCCTCTTCGATCCGGTCCAAGCCTTCGGTCAACGCGGGCAGACAGGCCTGTCCCGCCGATGTCAGAGAGACCTTGCGGGTCTCGCGCAGGAACAACCGGGTCTCGAAATAGTCCTCTAGTTGGCGCACCTGTTGGCTGACGGCACCGGCCGAAACGCCCAATTCGCGCGCCGCCAGCGCCATGCTCAGGTTGCGTGCCGCGGCCTCGAATGCCCGTACTGCGTTAAGCGGGGGTAGTTCGCGTGGCATTGCGTGCCTCCCATGCATTAGTTTTGCTTAACTGTGGCCGGTCAATTCCTGTGTTGTCAATGGACCGGGAGCCCTGTTTCATCCCCTCAAGCGCACGTCCCCTGGGCGAAGCGCGACATAAAGAGGAGGAACCCATGAAACAGACAGACAAGTTCCGTCCGCGCGCGCTCGCCACGGCGATCGCGCTCGGCGCGAGCACCGCGCTTTTGGGCGCCGGTGCCCAGGCTGCGGACCGCACGTTCATCTTTGCGTATACCGCGACACCAGCCAGCTTCGATTCCGATAACTGGCAGGCCGGGATGCTTGAATCCACGGTCAACGTTTACGAAAACTTGACCCGGCATTCGATCGTCAAGGATTCGACCGGGCGCGAAGTCATCGATTCGGCCAACGTCGAGCCGCACATGGCGACAAGCTGGGACGTTCGTGACGGTGGTCGTGTGATCACCTTTAAGATCCGTCCAGGTGTCAAAAGCCCGTTCGGCAACGAACTCTCCGCGCACGATGTCGCGTACTCCTGGGAGATGGCGGCCGACCGCAAGCGGACCGGCAACTTCATGCGCACCGTCGGTCGCGTCGGCTCGGTTGAGGCCACGGCTGACGACGAGGTCACGTTCACGCTGACGACCCCGAACGCGATCTTCCCGCGCATTCTCACAACCGTGTTCCCGGCGCTCGTCGACTCCAAACACGTCAAGCAGTTCGCGACCGACGACGACAAATGGGCCACCAAGTGGATGGCCAAGAATACCGGGGGCTTCGGGCCCTATCACGTCGAGTCGGTACGTCCCGGCGAAGGCGCGGTCTTCACGCTGAACAAAAACTATTTCTCGGACGAGCCGTTCTTCAATCGCATCGTCTTCCGTGAAATCCCGTCGGCTGCCAGCCGTGCGGCGCTGGTCAAGAGCGGCCAGGTTCACTGGGCCGATCAAATGCCGATCCAGCAGTTGGTCGACCTCAGCAAAGACCCCAACGTCAAGGTCGACAGCGTGCCCGGCACCGGCATGGCGACGCTGCGGATGAACCCGAACTTCCCGCCGTTTGACGACATTCGGGTGCGTCAGGCCATCATTCACGCGATGGATTACGACGCCATCGGCGAAGCCGTGTTCCGCGGATTGGGCGAACGCGCCGACTCGATCTTGGCTCCGGCCTTCGGCGACTTCCACACTGCGTCCCACGCGGCGAGCCAGGACCTGGACAAAGCCCGCGCGCTGCTTAGCGAAGCGGGACACGGGAACGGTCTCGACATCCAGTTGGAATACACCGACAACTGGTGGTGGGAAGAACCCCTGGCGATCCAGGCCAAGGACGCGCTTGCCAAAGTAGGTGTGAACCTAGCCCTCAAGCGGATTCCGAAAGCGGAAATGAACTCGCGTCGTCGCGCCGGCAAGCGTGACCTGCCGTTCTTCCCGCATCTCGCCAACGCCTTCGTGCTGGCGCCGGGCTATGCGTTCTACCTGTCGGCCCACCAAAAGGGTTCGTCGAACGTCAACGACTACAAGAGCGACCAATTCGATGCGGCCGTGGATGCGTTGATTGCCGAGACCGACCACAACAAGCGGGTCGAGCTCGCCCATAAGGCGCAGAAAATCCATGCCGATGATGCGACGTTTGTCGTGACCCACTTCCCGAAGACCTACGCGGTGACCGTGCCGTGCATCAACGGGTGGTTGTGGCATCAACATGATCGCTTGGTCTGGAAACACCTGAGGTGTGACGACAGCTAAGGGGGCTCGACCCTCCTAGTCTGAGTCTTCAGGAATGACACTCCGCCAATTCTTTAGGCGGCGGCTCTTGATGGTGGTGCCCATTCTCTTGGGCATCACCTTCCTGACGTTCATGTTGCTTCGGATCGGCGAGCAGGACCCTGTGGCCATGCTCGCCGGACCGATGGCCGACGAAGCGGCGTTGGCCGAAATCGAGCGCGAACTCGGTCTCGACCGGCCTTTCTTCGTTCAGTTCGGCATCTATGTCGGCAAACTCGCCACCGGCGATCTCGGCGAGTCCTGGCAGTCCAGCGAGCGGGTCGCGGACGAAATCCGCAACCGCCTGCCGGCCAGTCTTGAACTTCTCTTGTCGGCCGTCCTGCTCGGCGCCCTTGTCGGCGTCCCGGTCGGCCTGCGTGCGGCACAGAGACCGAACAAGCTCTTCGATCAGGTCAGCCGATTTGTCTCGCTCTTCGGCTTCTCCGTGCCGACCTACTGGATCGCCTTGATGTCGATCTTCGTCTTCTTTTTCCTTTTGCGCTGGGCGCCACCCCCTTTGGGTCGGCTTGACCTTGCAACCTTCCCACCGCGCGATATTACCGGCAGCTACCTCGTCGACAGCTTGCTGACGGGGCAATGGTCCACTGCCTGGACCGCGGCGAGCCAGCTTGCGTTGCCGGTTATTTTGTTCTCCATCATCGTTGCCGCGCCCATCATCAAACACACTCGTGCGATCTCGCTCGAAGTTCTGAATAGCGACTACGTGCGCTACGCTAGGTCGCAAGGCTTGCGGCCGCGAACGGTCCGACGCATCGCCTTGCGCAATTCCATTACGCCGGTTCTCACGTTTATCGGCACCGAACTCACCGGGCTGCTTGCCGCCGTCTCTTTGATCGAGCTTATCTTTGCGTGGGGCGGTCTCGGGCAGTGGGGGTTGAACGCCATCCTCACGGGCGACTTCGCTGCCGTGCAGGGCTACGTGCTGGTCCTTGCGCTGTTTTCGGTTGCCGTCTTTATCGTGATTGACGTGTTGGTCTTGCTCCTCGAACCGCGCGCGACGTTGCGGCCATGACCGATATTGCCGCCACCTCATCCGCGGAACCCGGCTTCACTTGGACCGGGCGCATTCTCGGTGTCACGCGCCGCAGCCCGACCTTTGCGATCGGTTTCTTGATCGTCGTGATCTTCGCCTTTGTTGCGGTCTTCGCCAACGTGATATCGCCCTTTGGCGCGATCGAAACGTTCTCGAGCAAGGTCTTAATCCCGCCGGGCCCCGAATTCTGGTTCGGCTCTGACGGCAACGGTATGGATGTCTTCAGCCGCGTAATGCACGGTGCGCGCTTTGCCTTCGGGATCGCGGTGCCGTCGGCCATCATCATGTTGGTGATCGGCGTGCCGCTGGGCCTTATCGCCGGTTACAAGGGCGGGATGATCGACGAAGTCGTGCTCCGCACCATGGACGTCGTGCGCTCATTTCCGTCCATCGTCTTGGCCCTCGCGGTGGTCGCCGCCACCGGCCAATCGCTGGTCAACGTGGTGCTGGTCATCGGCTTCCTTGATGCACCGATCTTCACCCGCTTGGTCCGTTCCGAGGTGTTGGCCCTGCGCTCCAGCGGCTTTGTCGACTCGGCCGTGGCCGCCGGCAACCCGACCTGGCGCATTCTTTTTGTTCACCTTTTGCCTAACGCGATCCGTGGCTCCACCGCCATGATCGCGGTGCGCATGGCCTGGGCGGTCCGCATTAGCGCCACGCTCGCGTTCATCGGCGTCGGCATTCAGGCGCCCACGCCTGAGTGGGGCGCAATGATCCGCCAGGGCGCCGAGTTCATCATCAGTGGCGAATG
Source organism: Alphaproteobacteria bacterium (assembly GCA_038141965.1). Lineage (GTDB taxonomy): Bacteria > Pseudomonadota > Alphaproteobacteria > SHVP01 > SHVP01 > CALJDF01. The sequence continues at coordinate 145,326 of JAYQJC010000009.1, read as the reverse complement.
GTGGGTCGCACTATTTCCGGGTCTTGCGCTGGTCGGCATCGTGCTCGGCTTCAACCTTCTGGGTGACGGGCTGCAGGATCTGTTGGATCCGCGCCGGAAGGCGACCGGCAAATGAGCCTGCTCGAGGTCTCGAACCTCCACACCCACTTCATCTCGCACGACCTCAACAACAATCTGAGGATTGCGAAAGGGCTGAACGGCGTCACCTTCGAGGTCGACAAGGGCGAAGTCGTCGGCATCGTCGGCGAAACCGGTGCCGGCAAGTCGCTCCCCGCGATGTCGAACATGGGGCTCCTGCAACCGCCGGCGCGCGTTGTCGAGGGCTCGGTCCGTTTCGACGGCAACGAAATTCTCGGCCTGCCGGCCGAAGATCTCAATCGCATCCGCGGTACCGAACTCACGATGATCGTTCAATCGCCGCTCACCTCGCTTGATCCACTCAGCCGCGTCGGCAAACAGTTGGTCCGCGCCCAACGCGAACATCGCGACATCTCTAAAGAAGACGCCTGGGCCGCCGGGGTCGAGACAATGACTACGGTCGGGATTCCTGACCCCGAGCGTCGCATGCGCGCTTGGCCGCACGAATTGTCGGGCGGTATGGCGCAGCGCGTGTTGATCGCGCTCGCCTTGATCAACGAGCCGCGCATGATCATCGCCGACGAGCCCACCACCGGGCTCGACGTCACCGTGCAGGCCCAAATCCTCGATCTCCTCCAAGGTTTGGTGCGCGATCGCGGTATGGGGGCGATGATCATCACCCACGACCTTGGCGTTGTGGCCCACTATTGCACCCGGATTTGCGTCATGTTTGCCGGCTCGATCATCGAAACCGGGCCGGTTCGGCAAATCTTCAACGATCCGCGCCATCCCTATACCCAGGCACTCATTTCATCGACCCCAAAGCGCATCGCGGAAAAAGGCTACGGCCAAATCGGCGGGCCGCCGCCCAACCTCTATGCGCTGCCCGCGGGGTGTCATTATCGCGACCGCTGTAACCGGGCTGCCGAAGTGTGTCATACCGCGCCGCCGCTCGAAGATGTCGGGGGTGGCCAGTACGCTCGCTGTCACTTCGCCGTGGCGCCCGACTCCGCCGCCGCCACGGTGCAAAATGGCTGAACCGATTCTCAAGGTCCGCGACCTGGTCAAACACTTCCCCGGCAGTCAGCCCGGCGAAACGATCCATGCCGTCAACGGTGTGTCGTTCGACCTTAAGCCCGGTGAAACCGTCGGCCTCGTCGGCGAAAGCGGCTCGGGCAAATCGACCATCGGGCGGTGTGTCCTGCGCCTCTACAAGCCCACGGCCGGACGTATCGAATTCGGCGGTCGCGACATTACGACGATCAACGAACGTGAAATGCGCCCGCTGCGCAAAGAAATCCAAATCGTCTTCCAAGATCCCTATAGCGCACTTAACCCTCGGATGAAGGTCGGCAACCTAATCGGCGAATTGGTCAAACTGCACACCGACATGGATGCCCCTGCGCGTCGTGACGCCGTCGCCGCCCTGGCCGAGCGGGTCCACCTCAACGCCGACCTGCTCACCCGTTTTCCCAACGAACTGTCCGGCGGCCAGTTGCAGCGCGTGTGCATCGCCCGCGCGCTCGCGACCAACCCGAAGGTCATCGTGCTCGACGAGCCCACCAGTTCGCTCGATTTGTCGGTCCGGGCGGGTATCTTGGAATTGTTGGGCGAGCTTCAACGCGAGACCGGCGTCTCCATGCTGTTCATCTCGCACGACCTCGAGACCGTCGAACTGGTCAGCCACCGCATTCTGGTTCTCTATCTCGGCTCGGTGGTCGAAGACGGCCCCTCCAAAGAGGTGTTTGCCAAACCCTCGCATCCCTATAGCCAGGCTTTGTTGTCGGCCGATTTGCCGCCCGACCCCGACGTGACGCTCGATCGCAAGATCTTGGAAGGCGAGGTGCCGGGCCCGGTCCATTTGCCGCCGGGCTGTCCGTTCGCGCCCCGCTGTCCGTTGGTGCGGCCGGACTGCAATGCCGCCAAGCCGGGCGCGACGGCGATCGGCGAGGACCACCATGCAGCCTGTGTTCGTGTCGCCGACGGGACCAACGACATTCGCAACGCCGACGCCGCAGCGGACGGCGATATGCATAAGAAATTTCAAGACCAATTCATTGGGAGAACGTCATGACCACCAAGGGCGCTATCGATATCGTCGTCAACGTCGCCACGCCGGACATTATTCGAGCGGGCGGTTCACCCAGTGACAACAAATTTAAGGATCAGACGCGCCAGCCCAAGAGTGCCCGTAAAGGGGTCTCGATGGCCGACTATCTCAAGAAGATGGACCGCGCCGGGATCGAACGATCCTTGCTCATCGCGGTGCGCGCCGGCGACATGAACGTACGGGGCTCCAAAGAAATCTCCTACAAATACGTCGCCGACATTTGCCGCAAATATCCGGATCGTTTTTCAGGTCTGGCCGGCGTCAACCCGATGTTGGGCATGCAGCAACTGCGCGACCTCGAAGAAGCGGTCGACAAATACGGCTTCGTCGGCGCCCATTTCTACCCCCATTGGTTCAACATGGCGCCGGACCACCCCTATGTCTTCCCGATCTACTCGAAATGCATCGAGCTCGATATCCCGATCATGATGCAGGTCGGGCACAACCTCGTGTACCAACGCGACCGGCGCCTGCCCAGCATGGCGGAGCCCATCACACTGGATCGCATCGCGATTTTGTACCCCGAGCTCAAACTGCTCGGCATTCACCTCGGGGTGCCGTGGACTGACGAAATGATCTCGATGGCGTGGAAGCATGAGAACATCTACATCGGCGGCGACGCCTATGCCCCGCGCTATTGGCCCAAGCAAATGGTGCACTACGCCAACACCTACGGATCGCACAAATTCCTGTTCGGCACCGACTGGATGGTGATCGATCCCGAACGCGCCGTGCGCGAGGTCGAAGAACTCAATTTCAAGCCGGCCTCGAAGGCGCAAATCATGCGCGACAATGCGCTTCGCATCTTCAATCTGCCCAAAGGCGGTCTGAAGAAAAAGCCGAAGAACTGGATGACCGCCCTAGACGAACAACCGGCCAAAAAGGGAAAGAAGTAATGGCGCGCCCCCATATCGAATTCATTCAATCCCAAGCGCTAGAGTGGGCCGAGGGCCTGCCGTCCGGCGGCGCGCGTCCCGATGTCGGTTGCAAAACCCTCAGCCTCGACGATGAAACCGGGGCGTCGACGTGCGTCGTCCGCTACCCCGCGGGGTGGTCGCGGTCCAACACCGGATACCTCACCACCGACGAAGAATTCTATGTCCTCGACGGCAGTCTCACGATCAACAGCATCGAATACGACCGAGACAGCTACGCGCATCTGCCGGCCGGCCACTTGCGGACCTCGGCCGAGTCCAAGAACGGCGCGGTGTTGCTCACCTTCTTCGAAGGGCCGGTCGACGCCGAATTGTCGGACGCACCCGGCGAAGCGTTCCGTGCCGATCGCCTCGTCGAAAAGATCTCCGCGCCCACCGCCGATTGGGGCAACGCCGACCTCGACGCCATGGGCCTTCGCGATATCTCGACCAGTTCGCGCCTGTTGTCGTTGTTTACCGATCCCGACACCGGCGAAATCACGTACCTCACGGGCGTCGTGCCGTTCAAAGCCGAGTCGTCGCCCGAACGCCACCCCGTCGGACAAGAGTTCTACATTCTGGGCGGATCGCTTTCCGGTGTCGGCGGCGTCATGCAGGCCGGGGCCTATTGTTGGCGCCCGCCGATGGTGACCCACGGCCCCTATGGCAGTCCGACCGGTGCATTGATTATCTTGCGCAGTGTGGGCGGGCCGCTGACCACCGAACTTGATGATCCGGTGCCCCACACCTACCAGCCCGAACACGCGCCGGTCCTGCCACCCGAACTCGCCAAGGCCGGATCGAAACCTTTGCCCCCACCATCGCGGTACTAGGCCACCATGAATCACGCGCGACCCATCAGCGAACGCCCGGCATCCTATCGACCGGTCACGATTACCGAGGGCCTGCGCACCAGTGCGCGCAACAACCCGGACAAACTCGCCCTTACCGAAGCCGGGCGACAGCTCACCCACGGCGACTTGATTCGCCGGATTAACCGGGTCTCGAACGCCGGGCTCGGACTTGGCTTGGTGCCGGGCGACCACGTCGCGCTGATGTGCGCCAACTGTATCGAGTTCGTCGAGGTCACCTGCGGCATGTCCGAGATCGGCGTCGCGCCGGCGATGATCAACGCTCGCTCTACCGCGCATGAGGCCTCGTACATTTGTAACGATTCAGGTGCCAAAATCCTGTTCGTCCACATCGACTACCAGGACGCGGCGTTCGCCGCCGACCTCGATACGGTTAAGCGCATCGTCGTCATCGATCCCGGCAACGACAACAGCGATTACGAAAAACTTCTCGCCGCGGCGTCGAGCTATCAAACCGTTGTGCCGCTCGAAGAATGGGATGTCTTCTCGATGCCCTATACCTCGGGCACGACCGGGCATCCCAAGGGGGTGCTGCTGTCGCACCGGTCTCGCGTCAATCACATGCTGTTCACGATGGCGGCCAACTACGGTTGCTACACGCCGACCGCGCGGCCGCTGGCGACCTCGCCCTTCCACAATGGCGCCGGGTTCATCAATGCGTTGGCCGGGCCGTTCTTCGGCGGCACCACGCACATCTTGCCGAAATACGAACCCGAGGTAATGCTCCGCGCCCTTGAGGAACGCCACATCACCAGCATGTTCATGGTGCCGACGCATTTCCATGCGCTGTTCAATTTGGGGGCCGACACCCTGAGCAAGTACGACAAAAGCTCGCTCAAGGTCATCCATTCCAACGCCGCCCCGTTGCCCCAAGCCACCAAGGTCAAAATCGTCGATTATTTCGGCGACGGTATCTTGTTCGAATCCTACGGCTCGACCGAAGCCGGCGGCTGCACCTTCCTGCGCCCCGAAGACCAACTGCGCAAAGACAGTTGCGTGGGCCAGCCGGGCCCCGGCGTTTGGCTGGAAATCCGCGACGACAAAGGCAAGGAGCTTCCCGTCGGCGAGGTCGGCGAGGTTTGGGTCAAGAACGCATGGCTGTTCAACGGCTATTGGAACAAGCCCGAAGCCACCGCCGAGGCGTTGGTCGACGGTTGGTGCTCGGTGGGCGACCTCGGACGCATGGACGACGAGGGCCATCTCTACCTCGTCGATCGCAAGAAGAACGTCATCATCTCGGGCGGCCAAAACATCTTCCCGCGCGAGATCGAAGAAGTCTTGCACCATCACCCCGCCGTCGGCGATGTCGCGGTTGTCGGCAAGAAGGACGACTACTGGGGCGAAGCCGTCACCGCGTTCGTGGTCCTACGCGAGGGGCAAACGATCACGGCCGACGAACTCAAAGAGCGCTGCGCCCACGAACTCGCGCGCTACAAACTACCCAAGGAATTCCACTTCATCGACGCGCTTCCGCGGAACGCGACCGGCAAAATCTTGCACCGCGAGCTGCGCGACGCCGTGAACAGAGGGGATTACGACACATGATCATCACCCGGCATTACGCCACCGTCGGCGGGCGGCGCGTCCATTACCGGCGGGCCGGGCAGGGGCCGGCCATCGTGTTGCTGCACGCCTCGCCGGTTTCCAGCGAAGTCTTCGAAGAGGTCCATTTCCCATCCTCGCCAAAGAGTTCACGGTCATCGCGATCGACACGCCGGGCCAAGGTTTTTCCGATCGGCTGGACCTCGGGCGCCAGGAACGGATCGAGGATTTGGCCGATGCGCTGGCCGAAACCCTGGAAGTCATCGGCGTCGAACATTGCGCGTTGTACGGCCGCCATACCGGCGCCTCGATAGCGGTTGAATATGCCCGTCGTTATCCCAGCCGGTCGGCCCTCGTGATCACCGACGGCTTTCCGCTCTTCACCGCCGCGGTGCGCGACGAATACTTGAAGAACTATCTCGCCGACATCGTGCCCGATTGGGCAGGGTCGCACCTATTGTGGTGGTGGTTCCGCTACCGCGAACAGCACGTCTTCTGGCCCTGGAACAAACACGAAGGCGCCAACCGCGCCGACCAAGACGTGCCCGACCTCGCGTTTTTGCAGCGCGGCACCCGCGAGATCTTGGTCGCCGGTAACACCTACCAAAAACCTTATGCTGCGGCCTTCCTGCATGAAGGCATACCTTGCGTGAACGACATCATGAAGGGTCCGGTGCCAGTCTGCTTCGGTGCGCGTCCCGGGGATTCGATCTTCTCGGCACTCAAACGCATGCCGAAAAAGGCCTGGCTCAAGGAATTCAAACGCGACAAACGCGACGCCGCGATGGAAGAGCTTGAAATCTTCCGGCAATACCCGGCCAAAGGCGAACCCGCGCCGGCGCCCGACGTCACCGACCTCCCGGGTCGGGCGACCATTCGCTACGTCGCGGTCGCCGGTCGTCAAACAGCCATTCGCAGTGCGGGCGATCACCACAGCGGCGCGCCCGTTGTCCTGCTGCACCGCTTCCCCGGCTCGGGCACGTACTTCGAAGACTTGTTGCTTAAACTCGGAGAAACGCGCCGTGCCATCGCCATCGATCTACCCGGCCACGGCGATTCGGATCCCACCGATGATCACAGCGTCTCGAGCTATGCCGCCGTCGTGGCCGATGTTCTGTCGTCGCTGCGCCTGCCGGCAGCCCATGTCTACGGCCACAATGCCGGTGCCTCCGTGGCCATCGCCTTGGCGCTCGAACACCCCGCAGCCGTCGCCAGCTTGATGCTCGAAGGCCCGATGGTGATGTCGGCGCCCGACCGTGCCCGTCTGGGTAAGCGGTGGGCCGAGCCCGCCGATCCGGTGTGGGACGGCCATCATCTCACCACCATCTGGCACCAAACGCGCGATAAGCGGCTTTATTACCCCTGGTACGAAAAGACACTTGCCGCCAGTCGTTTCATCGAGCCCGGCGTCACGCCCGAGGCGATTCACGATCAAGTCGTGCAAATGATCAAACATCCGTCCTCGTTCAAACCGGCCTGGGACGCCGCTTTTGCCTATCCCACGCGCGAACGCTTGTCCGAGGTGCGCGTACCGTTGTGGGTCGGCGTCACCGAGGCCGACGACTTTGCCCCCTGCCGCGACGCGACCGAACGTTTGCTCGACCGCCCGGTGGACGACCTGGGGCCGATCCCCAGCACCAAAGGCACTGCCAAAGCGATCCAGAAGTTCCTCAAATCCCAGGGGTAACGTCATGACTGCCGCCACCGACACAAGCGCCCTCGCCAGCCGGTTCGCCGCCGTGATCGGTGCCGATCATGTCGTCACCGACGAAGCCGAGCGCGCGGTCTATTCGCAAGATATCGTGCAATGGGACGCCCCGCTTGCCGATGTCGTGGTCCGGCCCGGCTCGCCGGCCGAGGTTTCGGCACTGCTTAAATTGGCGGCAGAACTCGGCCTCGCGGTCGCACCGCGCGGCGGCGGCCTTTCCTACACCCGTGGCTACGTGCCCGAAAAATCCGGCACCATGGTGCTCGACCTTACGCGTCTGAATGAGATTCACGAGGTCAACCAAGAGGATCTCTACATCACCCTCGGTCCGGCCGTCACATGGCAGCAGGTGATGGATGAACTCCGCCCGCGCGGTCTTCGCACTGTTCTCACCGGCCCGATCTCGGGCATCTATTCCACGGTCGGGCGGCGCCGTCTCACAAACATCCCGGCAGCATGGACACCATCCTCGGGATCGAGGTCGTGCTCGCCGACGGGCGCATCGTGCACACCGGGTCCTCGGCGATCGCGCGCGCCAAGTCGCCGTTCTATCGCTACTACGGCCCCGATCTGACCGGGTTGTTCCTCGGCGACACCGGCACCTACGGTGTCAAAACCCGTCTCACGCTGCGCATCGAACCCATTCCTGAGGGCGTTGCCTTTGGCTCCTTCGCGTTCGAGACCTTGTCAGAGATGGCGGCCGCGATGACCGACGTCTCCCGCCTTGGCGTCGCCGCCAAAAGCTTCGGGATGGATCCGCTCAAGAACCGCACCGCCACCAAGGTCAGTCTGCGCGACGGCGCAGAAACCCTCAAAGAAGTCGCCCGCAGTTCGGGCTCGTTGGTGCGCGGCCTCAAAGACGCCGCCCGCATCGTTGCCGCTGGGCGCGACGCCTTCGACGACGTCAAATGGTCCTTGCATCTTACGGTCGAGGGTTTCGATCAACGCGCCGCCGAGACCGCGATGGAGGCTGCGCGCAAGGCCTGTGCCGGTCACGGGGGGCGTGACATCGAGCCCAGCATCCCCATCGCGATGCGCGCCAAACCCTTCTCGATTCGTGGCTTCCTCGGCCTGCAGGGCGAACGCTGGGTGCCGGTGCACGGCGTGTTCCCGATGTCGCGTGCCCAAGAGGTCGTGAAGGCCGTCGATGCCTTCTTCGCCGAGCGCCAGGCGAAGCTCGATACCCACCAGATCCATCACTCCTATCTGTCCTCAATCAACGGCCAGTTCTGGCTGCTGGAGCCGATGTTCTACTGGACGGACGAGGTCAGCGAGTTCCACATGCGTTACCTCGACCGCAAGCGCTACGCCAAGTTCGAAGGCATTCCCGCCAACCTCGAAGCCCGCGCCACCGTGATGGAAATTCGCACCGAGCTGCGCGATATGTTCCACGACCTTGGCGCAGTCTCGGCCCAAATCGGCAAGTTCTATAGGCTGCCCGACGCGCTGGAGCCCGAGACCTACACCGTCCTCACTCAGATCAAAGACCTCCTCGACCCCGACCGGCGCCTCAATCCCGGCAACTTGGGCTGGCGCTAAACGAGGGACGCCCGCCCCACGAAAGGGACGGGCGTTTGAGTCTGGCCGTCTACGAGTAGACGTGGGCGGCGCTCCGCACCTGGGCGCCGGCATGCGGGCTAATGCGCTCCATCGAACCCATGAACTGCGGATGGACCATCCCAGAGCCGATAAACGTGTAACGCAAGGCTTGGTGTTGGGTGTTGACGTAGAGCGATCGCTCGTCGCCGCAGAAGGGTCGAGCTGTCGCCGCGACGAACGCGTCGGCATCGAATTCAGCCTGCTGACGCAAGCCTTGGTCGATCATGTCGACGATTTCGAAATACTCGTTGATCGCCATCTCGATTTCCTCCGGACTCGAGGAGTCCGCCAAGGCGTCGACCATGAGCGAGTCGATCTTCGCGTGCTGGGCCTCTTCCATCCAGTGGTGCTTGAGCAAGGACTTGAACTGCGGATCTAGGGTGTCGTCGCACTTCACGCTGTCGACATAGTGTGCTTGCGACATCCACTCGAGATGCAGGATCGTCAGCGCGACCGCCAACGGATGATGGGCGAGGACGGCGCGAGAGATTTCCGCGGGCGGTCCGATCACATCGCACGGTGTGCGAAACCCGTCGATGAACGCTTCACGGAACGTCTTGAACAGGTGAATGTGTTTGGCTTCTTCGGTCGCGAACTGAAGCAACGCGCGTACCCGATAGTCGTCGCCGTCCTTAAGCTGCGGGCGGGCGTGATCCAAGACGAAGGGCAAAATAAACTCTTCGACCATGCCGAACATGTACAAATAGTTGTGGCCGCGAATCTGATTGGCCACCATCCGCTCTTCCTCGGTTAAGAACGTCATCACGTCGGTGCGCGCCAGCGTGTCGGGCATGAAGTTCCGGCCGAAGTCGAGCGGCCGGTCCTCGCCGATGATGTCCTCAACCCGCCAGTTGACCCGCTCCGAGGTCGCCAGCACTTCTTTGTAGGTGAAGGCCTGTCTCGTCGTGGTTGTGGCCTGCATCGCGGTCAGGTTGGTCGGTTCCATGTTCATTGAAGTCTCTCCTTGAGAAAAAAGGTTTCAGGGGTCAGTCGTCGAGGGTGGGTACGGCGACGCCGTAGCGAACAGCGAGAGCTTGGGGCGACCGCAGACCCATGGCCTGCAGCCGCTGCATGGACATATCCCGGGTCCGTGCGGTCGCCAGCCGGCGTGATTCCCAGCGCCGAACAGCTTTGAGGGCCGACTGGCCAGTGGCGACGAAACGCTGCCAGGGCTCGAAACCGTGGGTGCTTGGTACGAATGCGGTCATCTTCTTATCTCCGTCAGTTAGGGCAGCCGCCTTGGCTGCATGGCGAAGATGGCCCCCACCGTTTGAGACACCGTTGGAACGACCGTGGAAAAAGCCCAAAATGGGGAAATTATCGCCCCAGGACCGTGGAAACGGCCGTTTGGCGAAGCGGGGAACGGCGAATGACGGTCGAATTGCGGGTATTGGGGGAGCTGGAGGTCGTCCGCGACGGCACCCCGGTGAAATTGCCTCAATCCAAGAAAACCAAGGCGCTGTTGGCCTATTTGGCCATTTCGGGCCGGGCCCACCGCCGCGACCGGCTCTGCGAGGTGTTCTGGGATTTGGCCGACGATCCCCGAGGCGGCTTGCGGTGGTCGCTCAGCAAGTTGCGGCCCTTATTGATGACCCCGATCGCCCCGGATCGTCGCCGACCGGGAAACCGTCGCGTTGACCGGTGTCGCCCTTGATCTGGCCCCGCTTGTCGGCGGCTTGGATTTGGGGCTGGCCGACCAGACAGCGGCGTTGGACGCCTGCCGCGCCGAATTTCTCGAGGGCCTCGATCTACCCAATCTGCTCGATTACCAGGCGTGGTTGGTGGCCGAGCGCGAGGACGTGCGATCGAAGCGAATTCGTCTCCTCGATGCCGTTCTGGGGTCCGAGGATTTGGCCGAAGCCGACCGCATTCGCCACGCGCGCACCCGCGTATACATCGACCCCTATGACGCGGACGCGCGTGCGCGGTTCATTACGCTTTTGCATCAATCCGGGCATAGCGCCGAAGCGGAAGAGCAATATCGTGCTGGGACCCGTCTCTTGGCTGAGGTTGGGGCACCTTCAACGCCGATCGACCGGGCATGGCAAGCGACGCGGAAACCCGCACCCGCCGCCGGCGCCCACGGCCACGGAAGATCTCGCGTCGCCGCAACCGGTGGTGACCGACTACGTCGGGCGCGCCGCCGAACTCAAGGTTCTGTCGGACCTCTTAGGTGATGTCCTCGCCCGGCGTCAGGCACGGGTTGCCGTGGTCACGGGAGAGCCGGGGATCGGTAAGACCTCCTTGGTCGCAGAGATCGTCGCCCAAGCCGAGAAGACGAACGCCACGGTCCTGTCGGGCGAAGCCTTCGAAGCGGAGTCCGGTCGCCCTTACGGGCCCTGGGTCGAAGCGCTACGTGACATTCGCGCCGCAGCGATCGGGCCCGGCCTGTCGGCCGACCTCGCGCCATTGTTGCCTCATTTGGAGAAGCACTCGAACGAGAATCATTCGCGCGACCGACTCTATGGCGGCGTTGTCGAGTTGCTGGCCACCCTGGCGCACACCGCACCGCCGGTCGTTCTTGTCTTCGAAGACATGCAATGGAGCGATGGCGCAACCTGCGAGTTGTTGCATTACGTGCTTCGCATGTCGCGGCATCGTCCGATTCTCGTGATCTTGACCGCGCGCGAAGGTGAACTGCCGGACAACGACTTCACGACCCGCATGTTGGCAGCTCTGCGCCGAGACGGAGTCCTGGAGGAAATCCCTCTGGGCCCCCTCACCGAAGCCGAAACCAAAGCGCTGGTGACCGGCCTCCCGGGTGACGAGGCAAATCGCGTCTATCGGCAAAGCGCCGGCAATCCGCTGTTCGCTATCCAACTTGCGCATGCCGCGACGGCGTCGGTCGGCACCGAAACCAGCGTTGCCCAGGCGGTGCGCGATCGCCTGACCCGATTGCCCCCGCTTGCTGGCGATGTCCTGCGTTGGGCCTCGGCGATGGGTCAAACCTTCAGCAGCGATGTGCTTGCAGACGCCGTGAGTGGCGATTTGGAGGAGTTCGTGGCGATGCTCGAACTTCTCGAGCGGCACGGCCTGATCCAAGATACCGGTGACGATGGCGCGCGGTATTAATTTGCGCATGACGTGGTGCGCACGGCTGTTTATGGTCAGCTTTCCGGGCCGCGTCGGCGCCTCATCCACCTTAAGATCGCGCAACGTCTGGAACAAGACGCCAAAAAGGATTCCGATGTCGCCAGCGATATCGCCTACCACGCCGCGATGGGTGGCGAGAACGCGATGGCGGCGCGGGCGTGCGTCCACGCAGGCCGGCGCTACCTCCGACAATTCGCCAATGCCGAGGCCGACGCCGTCGCGCGCCGCGGCCAACGCTACGCCGAAAGTTTGGCCGATTAAGACCGGGTGCCGCTCATTTTGCGTCTCCTCGCCATTCGATACGAAGCGAAAGCACCCGACGATGCCGAAGAGGCCGGTGCGCTTATCGAGTCGTTATCGGAACGCGCGCTCGACCTTGGTCTCCTCGAGTCCGCGCGCGCCGGATTTCAGCTCCTTGCCGATGTACGCTGGGAGGGCGGCGACATATCGAACGCGGATGCCTATATGCGCCGCGCCGAGTTTCTCACCCGCGGCGGAAGCGACCGAGAGCGCATTCTCGGATTGGGCGAGGCGGCGCGCTGTCTCGTTATCCTCGACAAGGATCTGCGCCAAGCCGAAGCGATGCTTCTTGAGGCACGCTCAGCTGGCGCAACGCACCGGTGTCGAGCATGAATCGCTGGAAGACGCGCAGGGCCTCCTGCATCAATTCCATGGCGACCATGATGAGGCCAGCAAGCTCTTCGGCAAGGCGCGCGATCTCTCGCGCCGACACGGCAACCGCCTCAACGAATTCTTTGCCCTCGAACATCTCGTCATTGCGGAAATGGAACGCGGTCGGCGTGAGTCCGCCCATACGTTTTGCGCCGAACTCGAACAATTGGGCGAGAAGCTCCGCGAGGGCAGCGAGTTGCCCCTGGCGCGGGCGCTCGGCGCGCTATGTCGCTTCACACATGATGAAAACAAATCGACGACAGCTGATCTAACGGCGGCGATCGAGGTACTTCGGCAGGCCGATGCGAAGCACAGATTGGCTGTGGTGTTGACGATCGGATCCGGTCTTCACCTCGAGCGAGGCCGGCCCGGGCAAGCCCGCACGATGGCCGAAGAGGCGTTAACCTGTGTGCGCAGTCTCGGTCGGCCCAACGATACCGCACGGGTTCTCGCCTCGCTTGTCCGGGCATGCGCTGTCCAGGGCGACGACGACGCCCATGACACCTACTTCGATGAACTGTTGCGGCTCGGCCAGGAGCCGCTGTCCAATCACACCAAACGGTTGGTGGATGCAACGCTCGTTGCGGGCCAAACTCAACTGGATGAAGCGGAGGTGAGCTGATCATGGCCAAAATAATAGTTGAGCGCCTCTTCGAGGAGCCTGTGGAGTACGAAGCACTTCAAAAGCTCGAGGCAGACTCGCAATGGTGTCTCGATCTTTACAACGTCAAATTCTTGAAAACGTACTTTGCCGGAGACTGCAAGCGCATGATCTGCGTCTACGAGGCCCCCGACGCCGAGGCTGTGCGTTCGGCGAACCGCAAAGCCGGCTTGCCATTCGAAGCGGTGTGGAGCGCTAAACTCTTTGGCCCCGAGGCGTGAAAAAGCGCGGCGTCTGACGCCGAATGGCGGCCACCGCCTGAGCCTTACGTCACGCCCCAAGTCCAGCGCGATCTCTTCCCGGAGGTGTCGGGCAACGCGATCAACGGGGTGGGTGAGGGTGCGGTCCGCCGTCCCGAACCGATCTACCACCACGATCCTGAACGTACCCGCTTCGGGGCTTTGCAAACCTGGTTTCGCGGCCTAGCTGGTCATCCGCTGATCGACCAGGCCCGCCGCGACCGCGTGCCGATTATGGAAGAGAACCTCGCGCCGCTCGCGCCCGCGCCCGAGCAGCGCGATCCCTCCGCTTGGTCGGCTGCCGTCAAAGACCAGGCCCGCGCCCTCGGGGCCGAGCTGGTCGGCATTACGCCCATGCGCCCGGAATGGGTGTTCGAAGGATTCGAGATTACCCATCAATGGGTCGTCGTGATGGGCATTGCCATGGACTACGCCGAACAAAGCACGGCACCCCACCCGCGCTCGATTGCCGAGGTTGTGCGCCAGTACGGGCGCGGCACCCAAGTCGCGAAGCGCCTCGCCAGCTGGTTGCGGACCAAGGGCTGGGATGGGTTACCCCACGGCGGCCCCGAGGCCGGGCCGATCCTGATGATTCCGCCGGCACTCGCCTGTGGCTTTGGCGAGCTTGGCAAGGACGGTTCGATTATCAATCGCGACCTGGGGTCGTGTTTTCGACTGGCCTACGTGCTGACCGATGTCCCGCTCGTGGCGGATGCGCCGGATGCTTTCGGCGCCGACGAATTCTGCATGAACTGCCGGGTGTGCGAAAAAGCCTGTCCCCCCGCCGCGATCACACCGACCAAGCATTTGGTGCGCGGCGAAACCAAGTGGTACGTCGACTTCGATAAATGCGTCCCTACTTCAACGACACCACCGGCTGCGGCATCTGCATTGCGGTCTGTCCGTGGAGCCGCCCCGGCGTCGCGCCCAACTTGGTGCAGAAACTCGCCCGTCGCCGTGTCCGGCAAGGCGCGGTTAGCTAGGTCGAACTGCGGTTGTCTTCGCTTTGTTGGGCGAGCGCACCGGGCATGTCGTCGAACGATGCATAGTTCAACGCATAGAGGTTGGCGTAGAGGCCCTTTTGCGCGATCAACGCATCATGCGGGCCGCTTTCGACGATGCGCCCGTCCTTCAACACGATGATACGGTCTGCGCCGCGAATGGTGGCTAGCCGATGGGCAATGACGATACCGGTGCGCCCCTCCAACAGGCGCGCCAAGGCTTTTTGGATCTGGCGTTCGGTGTAACTGTCGATGTTCGCGGTCGCCTCGTCGAGAATCAAGATACGCGTATCGGCGACCAGCGCGCGGGCAAAGCTCAACAATTGGCGCTGCCCTAACGACAGATTGCGCCCCAACTCGACCAGCATCGTGTCGTAGCCTTGCGGGAGCCGCATGATGAAGTCGTGCGCCCCGACCGTGCGGGCCGCGGCCTCGACGTCGTCCCGCGTCGCGTCTTGCTTGTTGTAACGAATGTTCTCCAAGATCGTGCCGGTAAACAGGAACGGGTCCTGCAACACCATGCTGACGTGATCAGACAAGGACTCTTTGGCGTAGTCCCGCACATCGACGCCGTCGATCATGATCGCGCCGTCCCATACCTCGTAGAACCGGTGGAGAAGGGCAGTAATGCTTGTCTTGCCCGATCCCGTCGGCCCGACCAACGCGACCGTCTCGCCGGGCTGCACCGCAAAACTCACGTTGTGCAGTACAGGTCGGTTTTTCTCGTAGCCGAAGGTGACGTCGCGAAATTCAACTGCCCCGTCGATGGTCGCCGGCGCCACCGCATCGGGTTTGTCGGAAATCGCCAGCGGCACGTCGAGCACCTCGAAGATGCGCTGCCCCGAAGCCATCGCCCGTTGCATAATGCTGTATTGCATCGTCAGCGACCGGATCGGATCGAAAAACCGTTGGACGTAAAAGATAAAGGCGACGATCACGCCGATATCCAGCCCGTCGTTTAGCACCAGCGAGCCGCCCAACACGATCACGATCGCCAGGGCGAGGCCGGTCAAGGTGTCGACGATCGGCACCATCGTCTGGCCGAATTTGGCCGCCCGCAAATGGGCCCTCAGATTGTCCCGCGCCTTGATGTCGAACAGGTCGTAGTTCACCGCCTCACGGCGCATCGCCTGCACGGTGCGCACGGCGCGAATGCCTTCGGCCAGCGCGCCGCTGACGATCGAGTTGGTTTCGCGGGCATGACGAAAGGCCGCCCGGGCCCGCGGCAGCCACACGATACGGACCAGGAACAATGTGGGCACGATCGCCAGGGTCAGCAGTCCCAGTTCGAAATTCAGGCTCAACATGATGACGATGATGCCGAGCAACAGCACGAGATCGCCGATCGCGGTAATCGAATTGTCGAGAAACTCCTGCAGCGAATTCACGTCGCCCTGTAGGCGCGACATCATGCGCCCCACCTCGGTGCGATCCATGAACGTCAGCGCGACGTTTTGCAGGTGGGCGAACATGCTGCGGCGCAGTTCGAAGATCACGCGTTCGCCGGTCCATCCGACCAGCCAGTCCTGCAGCCAATTTGCAGCGTAATTGGTCAGCACCACGGCAAAGAACACGCAAACCGTCACGGTCAAAAGATCGGCGCCGCGCGCCTCGGACAGGAGCGCCTCGTCGATCGACCAACGAATGATCAGCGGAATCGCCAGTTGGCTTGCGGTAAACGTCAGGACCGCGATGACGGCCAGCACGATGGCGCCGCGATAGGGCCGGACATAGCCCATAAAGCGCCGTACGACGTTGCGGTCGAACGCCGCGCCGAACATTTCTTCGTCGCGACTAATTTGCGAGCCGACGACCGCGCGCAATTTGCGCCCAGCGATTTGGGTCGGATCCAGGGCCGTCATTCCGTTACCTCAAGGGCTGGGTCTTCCTCGCCGGTGGTCTGCAGACGATACAGCGCCGCATACTTGCCGTTTTGCGCCAGCAGATCGTCGTGGGTGCCGCGTTCGACAATATGTCCGGCTTCGAGAAAAATGATCTCGTCGGCGTGCTTCAAGGTGCTCAGGCGGTGGGAAACGATAATCGTCGTTCGGTTCGCCGCATCGGCATTGAGTTCGCGTTGTATCGCGCGTTCGGTGCCGGCGTCGATCGCGGCGGTGGAGTCGTCCAGCACCAACACCGTGGGCTCTAGTAGCGCCGCCCGCGCGATAGCGACGCGTTGCTTTTGTCCGCCCGACAGCGACACCCCGCGTTCGCCGACAAGGCTTTCATAGCCCTCAGGTAAACTGTCGATAAATGGCCCGATTTGTGCGGCGCCCGCGGCCTCGCGGATGTCGCGCTCCTCGGCCCAAGGGTCCCCATACGCAATGTTGTTCTCGATCGAAGACGTAAAGAGATAGGGGTCTTGCGCCACAACGCAGACCGCCTCGCGCAGCGATGCCGCCGTCACGCTGCGGATATCCTGGCCGTTGATCGTGATCCGGCCTTGCTGTCGGTTCGTAATGCCGCGGCAGCAGCTGCGAGATCGTCGATTTGCCGCTACCGGGTGGGCCCACGATGCCCAGCGTTTTGCCGCGCGCGACCGAAAACGAGACGTCGCGCAACACCGGCGCCTCCGGGGTCGTCTCATAAGCGAAAGTCACATGTTCGAAGGCGATGGCGCCGTCTCCCGGTCCCAGGGCTTGCGCACCCGGCGCATCCTTGATCACCACATCCGAGTCGAGCACGGCAAACAAGCGCCCGCCGCAGGTCGAGGCCCGTGCGAACGAGTTCACCACCATGCCGATCATCCGCACGGGTTGCTGCAAAATGGTCATGAAGGCGAGGAATTCCGTCAGCGTGCCCACCGTCATGGTGCCGTCGAGCACGCGCAAGCCACCGACCCACAGCACCAAGCCCATCGCGACAAAAAAGGCGAAGGTCATGGCGCTGGTCGCCGACGACCTTGCCGCGATCCGTTCGCGCGAAATGCCCAGAGCCGGGACGGCCGTCCCGTCGTACTTGGTCATTTCGTAATCTTCCGCCCCAAAGGCGCGGACCACGCGGATGCCGGTCAGGTTCTCGTCCATGATCCGGCCTAAAACGCCGAGGTGCTCTTGCAACTTAAGCCAAAGGCCACGCAGCCGCAGTCGGATCGTTGCCGACCGCCACGCGACAAACGGTACGAAACTTAGGCTCAACAGGCCCAGCACCACATCGGTCGACAGCATCAACCACGCGCCGACCGCCACCATCACGACCAACAGCAACGAGCGCAGCACGGCCATGTTGAAAAACATTCGGACGCCTTCGATGTCCAACAGCCCCCGTGTGACCAGGTCGCCGGTATGCACGCTGTCATGGAATGCGAAATTCAGTTTTTGCAGCTTGGCGTAGAAGTCCAGCCGTAGCTGATAGCCCACCAAATGGCCGATCGATTCGCCGCCGTAGTTGTGGATCAGCGTAAACGCCCCGCGCGCGACCGAAACCACGAACAAAAGTCCCGCGGTCGTCCATAGCGCGGCGCGGGCCGCTTCGGCATCGACCGCCTCCTCGCCGAGCGAGAGCAACGCGCCGTCCACCGCATCGCCCAATAGGCGGGGCATCAGCAGTTGCAGGACGACGGCGATCAGCGTCGCGATCACGGCAATGGTCACGCGGACGCGGTTTTGCAGGGCGAGCTTGATGATCTCGCCACAAAATGGCGGCGTCGCCCGCCGTCCGGCGGCCGCCAGAATAATCGTCGGTTGGCATCAAGCGCTAATATTGGGGTTCGAGTATGGATCACGATTTGCGAGATACTCGCACCTCTGGGCCGGTTTGGCCAAACCTTCGGCCCGTGCCGCCCATGGCGCGGGCTTCCCGCTTCCAGCAGCCCCGACTAGGGCCGTAACTGACCCTCGACCAGCGCCGTGGCATCGATCTCGATGAGCCGTTCCGGGCGGCCCAGGGCCGCCACCTGGACAAACGTATCGGCGGGGTAGGGCACCTTGAACCAGCGTTGTCGCAGGGCGAACACGTTCTCGCGATATTGCATGTCGGTGACGTAGATCGTCACCTTGACGATTTTGTCGATGTCGCTGCCGGCCGCTTGGAGGGCACGTTGAATATTGCGCATCGCCTGATCGGCTTGGGCATCGAAACCGCCCGCGACGGTGGTCCCGTCGTCGCCGATGCCCACTTGGCCCGACAGCAAGATGAGATCGCCGATGCGGAACCCTTGCGAGATATAGAACTGATCGAACGGATCGGGGTCGAGGTGAATGCGTTGGGCGTCCATGACAGGCCTCCAAGTGTGTTAAAACCCCAGCATGGCAGGAGAAAACCCAGTGACAACAGACGACAACGCCGCGGCCCGAGCGGCTTTGCCGGCGGCCGCGCACCAGCTGCGCCAAGATTTCACTCAGACCGCGGCCGAGATCGATCGCACCGGCGAAGACCCGGCCGACAACCTACGCCGCATCCACGACGCCGGGCTCACGCGGCTCCTCATTCCATCCGCCTATGGCGGCATCGCCTCGGCCCAAGCCTTGGCAGCGGACCTGCCTTTGATTACCGATCTGCTGACCGAACTCAGTGCGGGCGAAAGCGCCACCGCGCAGATCTGGAGCATTCACCTCGTTGCCGCACGGCTCATCTTCGGCGGCGCCCTCAAGGTCGACGAGGCGGTCCGCGAAGAAATCGCCGATGGGGTGCTGAACCACGGCATGCGGCTAGCCAACTCGGCGGCCGAGGCCGGTCCGCGGCGCGGCGAATACCACGTCACCGCAGATCCGGTTAACGGCGGCTACCGGCTCAGCGGCGTCAAAGTGTTCAACACCGGCACGGCCGGAGCGACCTACACCATCACCCCGGTGCGCATTCGCGGCGATGAAGACAAAGGCGTGGTCTATCTCTTGGTCCCATGGACGCCGAGGGCGTCAAACCGCACAACGACTGGGACAATATGGGCCAGCGCGCCACCGGCAGCGGCACGATTACGTTCGACAACGTATTCGTCCCGGCGCGCTTCTTCTTCCCGATGGCGGCGGGCGCCGACGGCCTCACCGGCCCGGCCAGCGTCATCGGCCCGTTCTTTCAGCTCCTGATCGGGGCCACCATTCTCGGCATGGGCTTCGGCGCGCTCGACGCGATGGCCGCCTTCGTTCGCGACCATGCCCGGCCCAGTCTGCCGACGCTCGATCGGGCCGCGGACGATCCGGTCAATCGGTTGCACATCGGGCGCGCCTCGGCTGCTCTTGCGGCGGCCCATGCGTTGCAGCGCGATGCCAGCCAAATGGTGGCCGACGCCGAAATCGGCGCCGCCGATCGCGGCGCCGGCGCGGTACAGATGATGCGTGCCAAAACCGTGAGCGGCGCGACCGCGCTCGATGTTACCGGGCAGGTCCACGGTCTCGCCGGTGGTCGCGCCACGAACAACAAATATCGGCTCGACCGATTCTGGCGCAACGCCCGTACCCTCTCGGTGCACGACCCCATCGATGCCATGGCCCAGCAAATCGGCGCTTTTGAGATCGACGGCGCACCGCCGGTCCCCAGCGTCGGCACCTAGGCTTCTCGTCCTCATTTGCCCCTGTACGGACCCCGTCCCAGCCGCCACAATTAGGGCTCACAGATTGGGAGCGTGCCCGTGGTCGATGTCGTCGCGACACAAGAAGCTTTTGCCCGCCGCCAAGTCCTTATGGTGCCCGGCTACACCGAAACCGGCAGTGACGAGAACTATTACGTCACCCAGTTCTTTGGTGCGCTTCCGGCCAACGTCGATCCCAATCCGCCGGACTCGGCGATGGGCCAACCGCAAGCCTATTACGTCGAGCAGCCGCCCCAGGCAACGGTGCCGCCGCACTATCACGACACCAATCAATTCCAAGTCTTTCTGCGCGGCGAAGCGGTCTTCGGCAAAAAACCGGTCGCGCCCCTGGCGGTTCATTACGCCAACGGTCACACCCCGTACGGTCCGATCGTCACCCACGACCAGGCGACCCATTACCTCACGCTGCGCAACCAATGGGACTCGGGCGGCAAAACGATGCCGCAGAGCCGGCCGACCCTACGCAAGGTGCGCCGCCGCTTCCGCATGATCGAGGAAATCGTCATGCCCGATCTAGCGCCGCTCGGCGCCGGGACGGTCGATCGTCACGACGCGCTGGCCTGCGAAGAAGACGGCCTTGGCGTGTCGACCTTCGGCCTAGGCGCCGGCGCCGATTCCGATCTGGCGCTTTCGCGTCCGGGCGAGGGACGCTTCGGCCTCGTGCTCGCCGGCGAAATATACGGCCAGGACAAGGCGCTCGAGACCGGTAGCTGCGTTCATATCGGCCCTAACGACACGGACACTTTCCGGGCAGGGGAGCCGGCGCCGCCGTTCTGGTGATGCAGTTCCCGCCCGAACCGATTTAGCGCGCCCGCCCGCCGAACGGCGACGCCAAACCGGCTAGGTGGCGTCGGCGTGCGCTGCCACAATGCCTGCGTGGGAGGATCACAATGACTCAACTTCGTTTCGGCACGTTCATTCCGCCGATCCATCCGGTCGACGAAAACCCGACCTTGTGTATCGAGCGCGATATGCAAACCGTCGAGCATCTCGATGCCCTGGGTTACGACGAAGCATGGATCGGCGAACATCACTCCGCGGGCACCGAACTCATTGCCTCGCCCGAGCTTGTTTTGGCGGTGCTCGGCGATCGCACCAAACGCATTCGTCTTGGCACCGGCGTCTCGTCGTTGCCCTACCACCATCCCGCTGATCCTCGCCGACCGCATGATGCAGCTTCACCACATGACGCGGGGCCGCGCGATGCTGGGCGCGGGGCCCGGGGCGCTGGTCTCCGATGCCAAGGCACTGGGCATTACGCCCGAGCGCCAACGCGACATGATGGACGAAGCCCTCGATGTCATGATCCGTTTGTTCAACGGCGAGACCGTCACGCGGAAAACCGATTGGTTCGAGCTCAACGAAGCGCGTCTTCAGATCCGGCCCTACGCCAACGAACCCATCCAAATCGCCACGGCCAGCGTTTTCACACCGTCCGGCGCGCGTTCGGCCGGTCGGTTCGGCACCGGTTTGATGGCGATGGGCGGCACCTCTCCCGAAGGCATTGCCGCGGCCACGCGAAATTGGGAAATCGCGACCGAAACCGCGGCGGCCAACGGACATCCCATGGAGCGCCGGGATTGGCGTCTCGTCGGCTTGGTGCATATCGCGGAGACGCGCGAACAGGCCTTCGCCAACGTGCGCTACGGGATCGACGAGTGGATCCAATACTTCGAAGACGTCGCCACCCACCCCATGGTGCCGCCCGAAGGCAAAGGCGACCCCGCCGAGCACCTCGTCAGCGTGGGTCGCGCGGTCATCGGCGATCCCAGCGATGCTATCCGCCAAATCGAGACGCTCCAGGAAGCGACGGGCGGCTTCGGCTGCTACCTGCTGGTCGACCACAACTGGGCGCGCTTCGAAGACAAGCTCAAGTCCTACGAGCTCGTCGCCCGCCACGTCATGCCGCATTTCCAAGGTCACAACATCCAGCGCCGTCAATCCTACGATTGGGTGCGCGACAGCCAAGAAGACTTCAAGGCTTCGGCACGTCGTGCCCAACAAGTCATCATCGACCGCCAAGCCGCGGAAGATGGCAAGAAAAGCGACGCCGCGGAATAACCTGACGCGTTACCGGCTCCGGGTGGTCGTCAGAAATCTTTTTGATTCCAACGGCTTAGAAAAAGCCTCACGCACCGCCGGTGATCGCGTCGATCTCCGCCATCTCGTCGGCGTTCAGCGTCCAGCCCACCGCCGCCGCGTTTTGGCTCACCTGGTCGGGGTGCGTCGCGCCGGCGATGATGCTCGACACGTTGGGCCGCGCCGCGAGCCACGCAAACGCCAGTTCCAGCAGCGAACGATTGTGCTTCTTGGCGAAGGCGTCGAGCCCTTCGACGATGTCCCAGTTGCGCTCGGTCATATAGCGGTCGGCCAGCTGCGGCATGTTGGCCATGCGGGTGCCTTCGGGCGGCGGGTTGTCGCGGGTGTATTTGCCGGTCAGAAAGCCGCTCGCCAGCGGGAAATAGGGCAAAAGCCCTAGATCGCGCCGCGTGATGGCGGGCAGCAGCTCGTCGTCGATCTCGCGCGCCAGCAAACTGTAATGATCCTGGCACGAAACGAATGCGGCCCAGCCGTTGCCGGTGGCCGCATCCTGCGCTTCGTCGAGTTGCGCGGCCGAATAGTTCGAGCTGCCAATGTGGCGCACCTTGCCCTGCTTGATCAGGTCGTCGAGCGCGCCCAGGGTTTCCTCGATCGGGGTTTCGCTGTCGGGCTGGTGCACCTGATAGAGATCGATCCAATCGGTCTTCAACCGCTTCAGGCTCGCGTCGCACGCTTTCATGATGTAGTCGCGCGAGGCGCCCTTCATTGCCGGATCGTCGCTCATCGGCATGGCGAACTTGGTCGCCAGAATGATGTCTTTGCGCCGGTCGCCCATCACCTGCCCAAGACACTCCTCCGATCCGCCGCGATTGCCGTAAACATCGGCGGTATCGAAAAAATTGATGCCGAGGTCGAGCGCCCGGTCGACCACTTGGCGAGTCTCATCGACACCGATACGGCCGCCGAAATTGTTACAGCCCAGGCCAACCAACGAGACCGACAGGCCCGACGGCCCCAAAGTGCGATGTTCCACGTAATGTCCTCCCAAATTTCTTGGCGCATTGTCGGCGCGCCGCAACGCGTTGTCACGCCGGCGATGGCCGCGCGTCTACTGCGTGGTGAGCAAGATCCGCCCGAAAAAAGGCGCGGCTTTCCATCAACCGGTGCGCTTCGGCCGCTTCGGCAAGAGGCAGCGTCGTATGGATCGGCGGTGCGCCGAGGCCTTGGGCGCGCGCCGCCAGCACCGATTCGAGGATTGGGCGGGTATAGCGCCCGCAGCCGTAGATCGTCAGGTGGCGGCGAAACAAATCGACCATGTCGATTGGCACCACCTCGCCCGCATGGGCGCCGACCAACCTGACCCG
The DNA here is from genome assembly GCA_038141965.1 of Alphaproteobacteria bacterium. Taxonomy (GTDB): domain Bacteria; phylum Pseudomonadota; class Alphaproteobacteria; order SHVP01; family SHVP01; genus CALJDF01. The sequence goes on along the minus strand of JAYQJC010000009.1, from coordinate 121,906 downwards.
GCCGCCCCAGGCCAATCCCTTGATCGCGGCGACCAATCCCTCGCCGCCGGCCACGTCGAAAACAAGATCGACGCCCTTGCCGTCGGTTAGCGCCAACAAAGCCTCGGCCAGATCGACGGCGTGATAATTGATCGTGTGATCCGCACCGGCTTCTTCGATACGTGCGCAGCGCGCCTCGCTACTCGCGATGCCGATGACCTTGGCGCCGAGGTGTTTGGCCAGCACGACGGCGGCGGAGCCGACGCTACCCCGGCGCCTGTAATGGCCACCGTCTCGCCGGGTTGTAGCGTCGCGGTATCGACCAACGCCTCCCATGCGGTGGCCAGCTTGTAGCTCGCGACCGCGCCGACCGGGCTCAGCCCTTCGGGCAGTTTGACGACGCGATCCACGGGCAAGGCGATCTGCTCGGCATAGGTGCCGGGATCGTGGGCGCCCAACGTGCCGATGTGCGCACACAGGTTCGGTCGCCCGGCGGTGCAGGCGTTGCAGGTCCCACAACTTCGAAACGCATAGGTGGCTACCGGGTCGCCCACGGCAAACCCGTCGACCGACGCACCGATCGCCGCCACCACCCCGGCCGCTTCGGTGCCCAACGTGTGGGGCAGGGCGACCGGCAATCCCGACACGCCCTCCCGCACATCGATATCCAGATGGTTGACGCCGATGCAGGCGATGTCGATCAGCACTTCGTTCGGTCCCGGCTCAGGGCGCGGCAACCTCTCGGTAGTCCAGGACCTCCGGTCCGCCGAAACGGTCGAACTGAACCGCCTTCATCAGGCGTCCCGCAGCTTGAACCGCTGAACTTTGCCGGTTTGGGTTTTCGGCAACGCGTCGGTGAAGGCGATCGCCCGCGGGTATTTGTAGGGCGCGATTTCCGCTTTGACGTGATCCTGCAGGGCTTTGACCAACGCGGCATCGCCGTTGGTCCCGTCCTTCAGCACGACGTGGGCTTTGACGATCTGCCCGCGCTCGGGGTCCGCCACGCCGACCACGGCGCATTCCTGTACCGCAGGATGGGTCAGCAACGCGTTCTCCACTTCGGGGCCCGCGATGTTGTAGCCGGCCGAAATAATCATATCGTCGGCGCGCGCGACGTAGTGCAGGTAGCCGTCTTCGTCCTGGCGATAGACGTCGCCGGTCAGGTTCCAACCATCCAGCACATACCCTTTCTGCCGTTCGGGATTGGCTAGATAACGGCATCCTGTCGGCCCGCGCACCGCCAATCGCCCTTCGCCGCCGGGCGGCAGCGGGTGCCGTTGGCGTCGATCAGCCGCGCTTCGTACCCGGGGATCGCTTTGCCCGTCGCGCCGGGTCGAATGTCCTCGCCCGATGCCGAGACGAAGATATGCAGCAACTCGGTCGCGCCCAAACCGTCGACCAAGGCAATCCCGGTCGCCGCTTTCCAGGCCTCCCAGGTTGCGCGCGGCAAATGCTCGCCGGCCGAGACGCAAACCTTCAAACTCGACAAGTCGTAGTCGCCGACCTTCGCCAGCATCGCCCGATAGGCCGTCGGCGCGGTGTAAATGCCGGTGCAGCGATGCCGCGCGATGGTCTCCATCATCGTGTCCGGCCCAAATCGCTCGACCATCACCGACGAGGCGCCATAGCGCATCGGGAACACCACTAATGCGCCCAATCCAAAGGTGAACGCCAGCGGCGGCGAGCCGGCAAACACGTCGTCGCGCTTAATCGAAATAACATGCTTGGGAAACAAGTCGGCAATCGCCAGGACGTCGCGGTGAAAATGAACGGTGCCTTTGGATCCCCCGGTCGTCCCCGAGGTAAAGGCAATCAACGCCACGTCGTCGGCCGCCGTATCAAGGGTCTCAAAAGTCTCGGGTTTGTCCGCCATCGCTTCTTCCAGCGCGGTGTCGCCGCGACCGTCGGCGCCGAAGTGCAGGACCGACGTGAGGCCCGGCGCGTCGTTGCGGGCCTTCTCAAGGTCGTCGGCCAACGCGATGTCGCACAGCGCGTGACGGACTTGTGCCGTATCGATCAACGGCGCCAATTCGGCGGCGCGCAGCATCGGCATGGTCGTCACGCAAATCCCGCCGGCTTTCAGGACCGCAAACCATGTTGCCACCAACATTGGGTTGTTGGGCGCCCGCAGCAGCACGCGATTGCCGGGCTCCAGGCCGAGATCGTCGACCAACACATGGGCAATTTGGTTCGCGCGCACCTGCAAGTCCGCATAGCGCCATGTCAGGTCGCCGAAATGCAGGGCAGGGCGGTCGCCAAATCCCGCCGCCACATGAATGTCAAGAAGATCGCGCGCCACGTTGATCTGGGCCGGGATAGGCCGCGAGATCGGGCACCGCGCCGTAGTCCATGTCGGGCCACAATTCGCGCGGCGGCAGGTTGTCGCGGGCAAAGGTGTCGCGATGGGCGCTCTGGCCCGTTGGCTGAAACATGACCTCTCCCTCCGCCGTAATTGTGCCTCTCCATTGCGCGAGGTCAAACCGAGCCTTGACGACAATCAACGTCGGCCCCACCTCAAATGGAGGTAAAGTTCTTGTATTCCCACTAAGTCAATCGATGGAGGACAAGATGGCGAAAGGTGAAGTTGCGCCCCGTCGCGCTGGTTTTGGTTCTCTTACCTCGTTGCAGGCGAAATCGACCGCCTGTTCGAGGACTTTATGGGCGGCTGGGGGCCGTGGCTCGATACCGACAACGCGGAAGGGTTCGCGATGCCCAAGCTCGATGTTGCCGAGAGCGACAAGGCCGTTCACGTCTCGGCCGAACTTCCCGGCATCTCGGAAAAGGACATGTCGATCGAAATAGCCGACGGCGTGCTCACCATTACCGGGACGCACGAAGAAAAGTCGGATGAAAAAGACAAGCAATATCACCGAGTCGAGCGGTCGCGTCGCACTTATCGGCGGTCGCTGTCACTGCCGCCGGGGATCGACGAAGACAACATCGATGCCAAACTCAAGAACGGCGTCCTTGAGGTCACGTTGCCCAAGACGGCCGAGGCCGAGGCCAAATCCCGAAAGATCGAGGTCAAGGCGGCCTAGGAAAAAATCACGCCGTCGCGGTGAAAGCGGCGGCGCGATGTTCCTAAAACGCGGCGCGCCGACAGGTCAGGTGCGCCAGGCTGGTGCCCGCCCCGGCGATCACGCATTCCTCGGCGATCTTGCGGATGTGATCGTCCAATCCCTCGATATCGGTCACCGCAAGTTGCGGGCGTTCGGCGGCCTGGGAGCCGATCGAAGCGGTCGCTGCCGCGCCGACCCCAACTCCAAAGGCGAAGGCGGCGAACACCGCAAAACGTCCTGTCATGACAACCCTCCATCGGCTGGTGCCGGGTTGCCCCCAAAGGTCTGCTCCCAAACGACAGACCTCATTGATCGCTATCAAGCCCGGCGATTATCCGAAAGTATCACTGAAACGATCTCGCAAGGCGTTCTTGCGCACTTTGCCCATCGCATTGCGCGGCAAGGCATCGACAAAGAACACCCGTTTGGGCCGTTTGAACCGGGCCAGTTTGCCATCCAGCGCACCCAGCACCTGTGCTTCGTCCAGCTCGGCGTCGGTACGGGTCGCCACCGCGACCACAGCCTCGCCAAAATCGGCGTGCGGGACTCCGATCACTGCGCTCTCGCCGATCCCCGCCACGGCGTCGATCTCGGTTTCGATCTCCTTAGGGTAGACGTTCAGCCCGCCGCTGATGATGAGGTCTTTGGCTCGGCCGACCAGCGATACGCGGCCATCGTCGCTGATCGAGGCCAGATCGCCGGTGCGGAAATAACCGTCGTCGGTCATGTCCTCGGCAGTTTTTTCGGGCTTGCGCCAATATCCTTTGAACAGGTTGGGGCCGCGCACTTCCAGCCCGCCGACGTCATCGACCGCCAACGTCGCGCCGTCCTCGCCCGTCACCCGGACTGAGACGTCGGGCAGGGGATACCCCACGGTGCCCGGCAGTCGCGCCCCTTCAAGCGGGTTGGAGGTGATCATGCCCGCTTCGGTCATGCCGTAGCGTTCGAGGATTCGATGCCCGGTCCGCGTTTCGAATTCGGCAAACGTCTCGGGCAACAGCGGCGCTGACCCGCTCACGAACAACCGGATCGTCGCGCAAGCCGCCGCGTCGAACGCAGCCTCGCCCAGCAACCGCGTGTAAAACGTCGGCACGCCCATCATCACGGTAGCGCGTGGTAGCAGGCCCAGCACCGTCTTGGCGTCGAACGATTCGAGGAACAGCATTGCCGACCCGTTCAGCACCGCACAATGGGTCGCCACGAAAAGGCCGTGCACGTGATAGATCGGCAACGCGTGAAGCAGCACGTCACCCGGCAAGAATCCCCAAATGCGATGCAGCGACAACGCGTTCGACGCGAGGTTGTCGTGCGTCAGCATCGCCCCTTTGGGCCGCCCGGTCGTGCCCGAGGTATAGATGATCGACGCCAAGTCGTCCCCGGCGACCTCTTGGGTCTCGACCGTTGCGCCGTCATGGCCTGCGCTCGCCTCTATCAACGACCCCGTCCCGTCGGCGTTTAACGTAAGCAACGGCGTGTCGCCGATCGCTTCGCCGATGGCCGCGACCGCGGCATCGGCTGTCACGAAAAAACGCGGTTCGGCGTCGCCCACGAAATACCGGATCTCCTCGGCCTCATACCCGGTGTTGAGCGGCAGAAACACGAGCCCAGCCTTCAGGCAGGCAAAGTAAAGAAACAATGCTTCGGGCGACTTATCGACCTGTACCGCGATCCGATCGCCTGGCGCAGCGCCGCTCGCGACCAAAAACCCGGCGAACCGGTTTATCCAACGCGCGGCATCGCCATAGGAATAGGCCCCACGTGTCGGGCTTTCGATAATCGTCGTGGTGCGGTCGCTCGGAAACCGGCTTTCAAATAGCGCAAAAACGTTGCCGGTCACGCGGCATTCTCCTGAACTGTCCCTCAGAAATCGGCCGGCATCGTGGCACCCCACACCGCCCGCGCCAAGACCTACGGTCTGAGGGCTCTAGCGTGGTCGGTGCATCCGCCCCCGACGACGTCCTCGACGCGATGAGCTGCCTACAAAACGCGCTCGATCAGCGGCACTGCGCCCAACAATCCGATCCGCTCGGCCTCGGCCTTGGCTGCCAAGGCCAGCGCTCGCCCGTCGGGGTCGCCGCGCCCGGCCGCCGCCAAGGCCATGCCGCGAGCCACGAAGAAATCCGCCCAGGGAAACGGATGGGGCGCGGTGAAGTCGCGCAAGGTCGCCGCATAGCGTTCGGCGTCGTCCCAACGTGCGGTACGCGCACAGGCATCGATCGCATCGCGATTGAACTCAAGGTGATTGTGTGAAATCACGCCGCTACGCAGAATATCTTCGCCCCGTGCAAGGGCCGCACGTTGCGCGTCACCCGTCAAAAACAAGGCGCGCGCCGCTTCGATTCGGGGCCCCAGAAAGCGCGGGTCCACCGCCTGAGACAGCGCCTGCGCCTTGGCCAAGACCTCAAGTTCTTGCGCCGGATCGTCGGACAGGCCGATCGAACGTCCCTGCCGGTAAACAAGGTGCATTCGGATGCGGTCGTTGTTCAGCATATCGCCCAGCGCCAAGGCTTCGTCGAACAACGCCATTCCGTCGGCATAGCGTGCCGCATCGGTCAGGTACTCGCCGTACAACATCAAGCCGAAGGCGAGCGCGCGATGATCGCCGACCGTACGGGTCAGGGCGATCGATTCGGCGCCAGAGCGAGCGCCTCGTCGAACCGGTTGTGATAGCGCAGCATGTTGCCGACCATGTAGCGGTTGGCGACGGCGATTCGCCCCAGCCCGTGCTCCTCGCACACTGCGATGCAGCGTTCGAAGGCCGCCAAGGCGCGCCCGATGTCGGCATTGGCATAGCGGGCGTCGCCCAATCCGCTGAGGCCACGGGCGATCCACTCCGGGTCGTCCGCTTCCTCGGCTTCCGCCACGGCGCGTTCCTGGGCCCTGGTGCAGCCCTCGATATCGCCTTGCTGAAACAAAAAGGCGCCCCGGTAGTAATTGATTTGGGCGAGATCGCGGGAGGCACCGAGCGCCTGCGCCCGCGGTTCCGCGTCATCGAGCGCGGCGATCCCGGCGGCGACGTCGCCGCTCAGGCGGGCTGCCGCGGCAATCCCAATCTGTCCTGCAATCGCCTCGGTTTCACCCTCGGCCTCGGCAAGGGCCGTGCGATAGGCGTCGACGGCCTCCCGGCCGCGCTCGAGGGACAACAAGATGTCGGCCCGTTGTTGTTGCGCTGCCCAGCGCCCTCTCCGGTCCTGAGCCAACTCGGCGGCGCGGGCCGCCAGGTCGAGCGCCTCGGCGGGTCGCCGCGCCGCCACCAGCATCGCTGCGGCATCGAAATACGCGCCCGCCGCCTCGGGTGCCTGGGCTTTGTCGAGATGCCGGGCGAACAGCACGGGGTCGTTGTCCCGGTACCAAGCGGCGGCGGACTGGTGCAAGGCGATCCGGCGGGACTTCAACAGTGTCCGATAGATGCCGTCCAAGACCAGCGCATGGGCGAACATCAGATCGTCGCCGTCGCGCCGGATCAACGCGCGTCGGACCAACTCGCCGGGGTCGAAGTCCGCCCGGCCGATCAGGTGCCGCATGGCATCGAGCGAAAACCGTTGCCCCAACACCGATGCAGCCTGCAACGCGTCGCGATCATGCGCCGCCAGAGCATCCAGGCGGGCCTGCACCACGCTTTGGATGGTGCCCGGCACCGCGCCGCCGTCCTCCTCCGGCGCGCCGGCGCGCAATAACTGTTCGAGAAACAACGGATTGCCGCCCGACCGCGCCACGCTTCGGGCCACGACGTCGGCATCGTCAAATCCGATTTCCGCGGCCAAGGCGCGCGCTTCTTGGGCGGGCAGGGGGGCAAGATCCAATGTCACGATCGGCACGTCGGGCGACAGCCTAAGCCGTCCCTCGTTCACCGGGTCGCCGCCGAGACGGGTGGTCAAGACAAGAACCACCGGTTGCGCGCCGATCGCCTCGCTTAGGGCCCTGACGTCGTTGAGCAAGGTGTCCTCGGCCCAATGCAAATCTTCCAACAGTATCATCAGCGGCGTCTGCGCCGCGGCCTCCGCCACAAGGCCCGCCAGCGCCGCCTCTCGACCACGCATCCGTGTCGCATGGTCCATCGCGTCGTGGATCGAGCGTTGCGCTTCCGTCAACGGGAGGTCGAGCAACACGGACACGTGCACGGCAAGGGCCGTATCCCAATGTTCGCGCGCCACGTTCGCCGCAATCGCGTCGGTTTCATTGCCCGGCGACGCACCGAGCAGGCTGCGCGCCAACGTACCGGTCGGACCGCCGCCGGCACTGCTGCCGAAGTCCAACGCTTGGGCGGCGTGACAGGCAAAGCCGCGTTCTTCCGCCATCGCGCGAAATGCCTCGCCCAACCTGGTCTTGCCCAACCCCGGTTCGCCGCGAACGTAGATCACTTCGCCGCGCTTGGTTTCCAAGCAGGCCTCGACGGCAGCTTCGAACTGCCGGCGTTCGCGTCGCCGACCGATCAAACGTGGCGTGGCGTGATGATGATCCGACAGTCCACGTATCGACCACACCGGAACCGTGCCATCGAATCCAGCGATCTCGGTGCCGCCTTCAGCCTCGGCATCGACCGCCGCGCCGATCGCGTCGTGCACCGCACCGGACACGAACGTCTGGCCGCGACCGGCAAGATCGTGCAGCCGCGACGCCAAGTTCACCGACGCGCCGGTAACGGTGTATTCGCGGTGGTCGTCGCTCCCGGTGCCGCTCGCGACGACTTCGCCGCTGGCCACGCCGATATGAACGCCGAGCGGCGGGTCGAGCGCCGCACTGGCTTGATGGATGTCGATCGCGGCCTGCACGGCGCGCAACGGATCGTCGCTATGCGCGATCGGCGCACCGAACACCGCCATCACCGCATCGCCGATATGTTTATCGACCGTGCCGCCGTAGCGTTTGATCACGGCATCGGCGGCGACAAAAAAACCGTTGAGCAACGCCAGAGTTTCCTCGGGGTCGAGATCCTGGCTCAGCTTGGTGTAGCCCGAGATGTCAGCAAACAAGACCGTGACCTGACGCCGCTCGCTCTGCGGGGCAGGGGCCGCCGGCGCCGAGACGCCCGGCTTGCCGAGGTCGGCGATCGCTCGGGCCAAGCGTTTGCGATCGCCCAGCGCGGTCACGCCGAGGTCGCGGAGGTCCTCGTCCGTGAGGTCGGGCAACACGTCGAAATCGATGCGGTTTTCGGCAAAGGCCGCGGCGTGGTAGGCCAGGCCTAGGGCGCGAAGCCAATCTGTGATGGTGCGTGCGGAACCGCTCATGCCGTCCAGGTATTTGACGCTAAGATGGCGTCATCCTATCAGAGCGGTCCGCCACCGGTATCCGCGCCGCCCAAATGAGACCGCCATGTACACGCCAAGCCCTTTCGCGTTCCCCGCCGACCGTCCCGATGCCGCACAGGCCGTGATGAGGGAAAACCCTTTTGCCGCGATGGTCGTGACCGGCCCGGAAGGGCTCGACGCCGTGCACATCCCGTTTCTGTTCGATCCCACGCAGGGCGATTACGGCACGCTGCGCGCCCACGTCGCGCGCGCCAATCCGATTTGGCGGCGTTTCGACGGCGTCCCCGCCCTGGTGATTTTCTGGGGCCCGCACGCCTACGTCTCGCCCGATTGGTACCAGACCGAAGGTTTGGTGCCGACCTGGAACTATGTCGCCGTGCATGCCTACGGCGTTCCCCGAATCGTCGAGGACCCCGAGCGCGTTGCCGCAATGATGGCCGATCTCACCGCCGCCAGCGAACAGTCGCTCGCACCCAAGCCGCCATGGACGTTGAAAAAGGTGCCCGAGAAACAACGCACCGCGCTGATGCGCGGCATCGTCGCGTTCGAGATTCTGATCACGCGGATCGACGCCAAACAAAAGCTCAGCCAAAACCGTTCGCCCGATGTCGCCGGCGTCGCCGCAGGTTTGCGCACGACAGGCGGCGTCTACGACGCCACCTTCGCCGAGCTGATGGAAAAGACCGAGCGCTAGAGCCTACTGCCCGCGTTTGTCCATGCCGTACACGAACCGGTAAAGCCCGATCTCGGGCGCGTCCGTGACCCCGTGCGCTTTCAGCGCGTCCGGTCCGAACGCGGCCTGCGCGGCCTCGCGCACGATCTGATCGGTGCTCGCTTCGATCACGGCCAGCCATTCGACCTTCTCCAGCACCGGCATCGCGCCGCCCAAAGCGCGCGCTTTGGCGCCGGTCGCGTTGGCGGCCTCCAGCATGTTCTCGGCCAAACACGCGCCCAGAACGCCTTGTTGTTTAATCATCGGCGCAAACACCGAATCGCGCAGATGGCGGCGCAGTTTTTCTTGCCCCGCGTCGTCCTGTGGGGGGAAGAAGCGTACCGCCGCAACCGATCCGCCAACCCCGTGCATCATGTCGATCGTCAAGCGTGCGGTCATGCGGTTCAGCACCGTCAGTTCGGGGATGACCTTGCGGCTCCACTCGGTTTGGTTGCCGACCCGTTCGAGATAACCCTCGCCGGTCAATACGGCATGGCTGTCGGTCTCGTAGGTCGCGAAGTATTCCACCTTGGCGTCGACCGCGTCGTAAAAGCGTGAGCGATAAAAGCCCGTCGTGTCCAGGGCGCGTTCGTCGATGTGTTCGCGCACGAACCACTCGCGCAGCTCGGCATCAAATCCGGGGCTTGTTTCGGTCCACGAAACCAACATGCCTTTGTCGTTGGCCATTTCTCTACCTCTCCAGTTCGATCAATTCGTAATGCGTCATCATGTAGCCCGTCACCGCGCCTTTCAGAAAAATATAGTCGCCGTCGGCGGTGCACCACATGTCATAGGGCGGGTGGGTTTCGGGGAGCTGTCCTTCGGTGCCGACGATGCGAAAGTGCAACGCGTCGAACGTGCCCGCACCCACCGTGCATTTCTCTTCGCCGACATATTCGATCCCGAACCCCAGCCGAAAGATCGACGGGCCGGTCGCGCCGCGATGGTCGGGCGAGGAGATCATCATATCTTCGAGGTACTGCGTGCCGGGCCCCTTGCTCAGGTCGTAACAGTTCAACAACCACCCGTCCGAGGCGATCGCATGATTGCCGAAGCCCTTGGGCTTCTCGGTCACCGCGATACGCTGCTCAAGTCGCCCCTCGTTGGCGGTAAACGACTGGCACTCCGCTTCGGTGTCGGAAAAGCGAAACCAACCCGAACCCATGAAGTCGCCGCCCACGGTTAGGCGCACCGATGAATCGTTGGGTCGCCAATCGGCGCCGACGGTCAACGACACATCGCGGATCACCGGGGGCGGGTCGTCGATCTCGCTGTGCGCCGTCAGGGTCCGCGAGCCGTCACCGTGTTTGGTCATGACGAACCATTCGCGACCCCGGTCGGCGTCCATACGCTCGGGCTTTTTGCTGGTATAAGCAATCCGGCCAAAGGCCGTTTGGTGGCTCATGTCGGTCCTCCCCCTATTCCCAGGGCTGGCATTGGCTTGCCGGCTTTGGTAGCACCATTGGTAACAGGCCCGCCGTCCGGGCGAAAGGTTGCTCGATGCACGCCGAAACCACCCACGTGATGGTCGATCTATTTGTCTTCCTGATTGCCGCCGTGGTGATCGTGCCGATTTTCCATCGGCTGCGCGCCAGTCCGATCCTCGGGTATCTCACGATCGGCGTGGCCATCGGCCCGCACGGCTTCGCCCTGATCGCCGACGTCGAGAGCGTCGCGCCGCTGGCCGAACTCGGGGTCGTCTTTCTCCTCTTCACGATCGGTCTGGAACTGCCCTTGCGCAGACTTTGGGCGATGCGCCGCCTGGTATTCGGCATGGGCTCGGCCCAGGTTCTCAGCGCCGCCATCGTGATCGGTGGCGTCGCCTATGCCTGGGGCAACTCGGTCAACGCCTCGGTGGTGTTGGGGCTGTGTCTCGCGCTGTCCTCGACCGCGATCGTGGTTCAGCTCCTGGCCGAGCGGGGTGAACTCGGCACCCCGGCCGGTCATACCGGCTTTTCCGTGCTGTTGTTCCAAGACCTCGCGGTGGTCCCGATCCTGTTTCTTGTCCCCGTCTTGGCCGGCGATGCCGGGAACGTTTTCGTCGATCTACTGATCGCGCTCGGCACCGCGGCCGGCGCGGTCCTCGTGATCTACCTGGTTGGCCGCCGCGCGTTGCGCCCCCTGTTCCGCGTCATCGCCGGCACCCGCAGCGCCGAGCTGTTCGTCGCCACCACGCTGCTCGTGACCCTCGGCATTGCGACACTCACCGGGCTGGCTGGGTTGTCGATGGCGCTGGGCGCGTTCCTCGCCGGTCTGCTACTCGCGGAAACCGAATTCCGTCACCAAGTCGAAACCGACATCCAACCCTTCAAAGGACTTTTGCTCGGGCTGTTCTTCATTACCGTCGGCATGAGCGTCGATTTCGCCGCCGTCGCCGACCGCGCCGTTTGGGTCGTCCTCTCGGTGATCGGGCTGATGGTCATCAAGGGCATCATGGCGGGTGCGCTGGCCCGTCTTTTCGGTCAACCCAAGTCGGTGGCGGTCCAGGTCGGTTTCTTGCTGTCGCAGTCGGGCGAGTTCGCCTTCATCGTCGTCGGCGTCGCGATGTCGCTCGGCCTTTTGCCGGGCGATGTCGGACAGTTCATGATTATCGTGGCCGGGATCACCATGATGCTGACGCCGATCGTCGTCGCCGCCGGGCGGCGGGTCACGACGGCGATGGAGCGCAAGGGTCCGCACGGGGCGCACGGCCTTGGCAAAGAAGCCTATGCCAACGCCGATATGGCGTCGGAACTCTTGGAAGACCACATCATTCTCGCCGGATTCGGTCGCGTCGGCCAAACCATCGGTCGTCTGCTGGAGGCGCAGACCGTGCCCTATATCGCCCTCGACCTCGACGCCGGACCGGCTGAGTTCCTGCCGGGCCCACGGCCTTTCCGGTTTTTACGGCGACGCCAGTCGTCGCGACGTGTTGCAGCATGCGCGCGCCGATCGCGCCGCCTGCGTCGTCGTCACGATGGACGATCCCGCCCGCGCCGCGCAGACCGTGGCCACCGTGAAACAAGCTTGGCCGCGGGTGCCGATCTTGGTCCGTGCCGCGATCGCAAACATGCCGCCGACTTGGCGGCTGCCGGCGCGGCGGGCGCGGTGCCCGAAACCGTCGAGGCCAGCCTGCAACTCGCCGCGCAGACCATGCGCCTTCTCGGGCTGCCGCCCGAGGCGGTGTCCCCGCTCATCGAGAACGCCCGCGACGACGAATACGCCGCGCCCACGCCCATCCTCGGCGAACCGCCCGAAGGGGCCGCCAAGACCGACTGAAGCGATAACGCCCACCCCTAACAGCCGACCGAGCGAAGTTCGACGATCTAAGCCGTCGCGTCACAAAACGGCCGCTGACCTATAGATAACCCACGCCGATGATCGTTGATCCGGTTCGTCCTATGATGGGGCTTACGTCTCGGGCTTTGCCAGTTTGCCACGGCGTTCACGCGCGGGTCAATACGGTCGATGGCGCGGTGCGGGTCGAAGCGGTGGTACGATCGCCGCGCGCCTCGTTCCCTACATCCGAAACCAAGACGCTTTATGTCGATGGCCGCCGAGTTTTTCGCAGCCAGATACCGCTAGCCAAATACGTCGTCTCCGGCGCCCTCGTCATCGCCGGTTTGGCATGGATGGCGGCGGTCTTTGTCGGCGCGCAGAGCTTACCCCGTCGACCGCCCCGTCGCCATCAGGAACGGGAAGAAGTCGAGCGGCGGCACCTCTTGGCCCAGGCTGGTCAGCATGGCGTGCACCTGGCCGCGGTGGTGGGTTTGGTGGTTGCACAGGTTGGCGACCATCAGGTTCGTCGCTATCGCCACGTCTTCGCCGTTGCGCGCTTTGAAGCGGATCGGCGCGCGGAGGGCGGCATCGTCCATCGCATCGACGGCGGCGATCATCCGTGCATCCAATTGCTCGCGCATGGCTCGGGTGTCGGCCAACGTTGTCGAATAGCACCGCGTCCAACCCGGCCGGTGCGGTCCCCGTCCCGTCGATGCGATGCAGCCAGATCATGTCGGTGGTCACGATGTGGTTCAGCGTGTTGTGCACCGAGCCGAAAAACGCGCCGCGATCGGCAAAGTAATCCGCCTCGCTTGGCTTCGGCGCAACGTCATAAAGCCGTGTATTGACCCATTGGTTGTGTTCGGCGCGCAGCGTCAAATAGTGCTTCATCATCGTCCTGTCTCCTTGTTCATCGTTGTCGTTCGATCGCGTCGGCAAACAGCGTCGGATCGACATTCCCGCCCGAGGCGATCGCCACCACCGTTTTGCCCGCAAGTTCGAACTTGTTCGCCAACACCGCCGCAAACGCGGCCGCGCCGCCCGGCTCGGTCACGACCTTGAGGTGTTCGAAGGCGGCCGCCATGGCATCGCATACCTCGTCGTCGGTCACCGTCGCTATGTCCGTCAACAGCCGCGCGTTGATCGGAAACGTCAGCGCGCCCGGCTCCGGGACCATCAAGGCATCGCACAGCGTGCGCGCGCCGGGCGTGTTGGCCACGGGGCGCCCGGCCGCCAGCGACCGTTTGGTGTCGTCGAACCCGGCCGGCTCGACACCGTACAACGCAGCTTCGGGAAAGCGCTCGTGGATCGCCAAGCAAACGCCCGCCGATAGTCCGCCACCCCCGCAGGGGATGATCACGGCATCGGGCGTAAGACGGCGCGCCGTCATGTCTTCGGCGATCTCCAGCCCCACCGTGCCTTGCCCGGCGATGATGTCGGGATGATCGAACGGCGGGATCAACACGCGGCCCTCGCGGTCGGCGATGTCGGTCGCCCGTGCCACCATGCTGTAACGGTCGCCCTCATGGAGCACGACCGTTGCCCCGAACGCCTTGCACCGTTCGACCTTCAACGCCGGTGCCGTCGCCGGCATCACCACGGTCGCGGTCGTGCCGGCCAGCGTGGCCGAGGCGGCGATCGCTTGCGCATGATTGCCCGACGAATAGCACAGCACCCCACGGGCTTTTTCGTCGTCGCTCAGTTGCGCGATGCGATTCCACGCCCCGCGCAACTTGAACGCGCCGGTCTTTTGCAGCATCTCGGCCTTGACCAACACCCGCGCGCCCGCGCGTTGTTTCAGCAAGGCTGCTTCCAATAGTGGCGTCCGTGCCGCGACGCTTTCAGCCGCGCCGCCGCCGCCACCACATCGTCATAGGTCACCGCATCAACCATGTCGCGCGTCATCCGCCTCCCCCTGTTCACAGGGGGAGGGTAGGGCGGGGGTCGCCACCCTCATGGCAGGTCCTTCAAAAACGCATCGATCGCCGACACCGCCTCGGGCTCGTCCAGCAGCGGCGTGTGGCCGCGATTGGGCACCGTCACGGCCTGCAAATCCGGTTTGCGCGCCCGCATCTCCTCCACCGTCTCGGCGGTCAAAATGCCGGACCATTTGCCGCGGATCGACAGCACCGGCTTGACCATCAGGGCTTCGAATTTGGCCCAGCTATGCGGCGGGTCGGTGCGATGTCGATAGGCGTCGGCCATCTTCGGGTCGTAGTCGAACCGCACGCGCCCATCCTGGGTTTCGACAAACGTCGCCCGCGCCCGTTCCATCCATTGCGTCTCGCTCAAATCGGGCGTGGTCTTTTCCGACCACGCGCGATACGCCGCGCACGCCGCGTCCCAATCGGGATAGGCATAGGGCAGTTCGAAATACTTGCCGACCTTGCCGCGTCCGCCGCGGCGCAGCGCCGGGCCGACATCGTTCATGATCGCCGCGGCAATCAAATCGAGCCGCAACAGCGCCAGGTTCATCGTGGTCAGTCCGCCGCGCGAGGTGCCCAAGAAGATCGCTTCCGGTACGCCGATCCCGTCCAACAGGTCGACGACATCCGCCGCGTCGGTATCGACCTGATAGTTCATATAGTCGAGATCGCGATCCGAGCGCCCGCAACCGCGATAGTCGAGACACATCACGGTGCGCGTGCGGCCCAGGTGCGCCGCCAGCGCATGAAAATCGCGCGAATTCCGCGTCAGCCCGGACAGGCACAACACCGGCGTCCGGTCGCTCTGCTCTGGGCCATAGACCCGGTAATAGAGTTCCAGCCGGTCACGGGTTCGGTGGGTGTATTCGCGGTATTCGGCCACGGCGGCATCCTCTTGGCGATGCCGCGGACTCTATCGGGCCGCTTTGGCGTGCGCTAGCCGTGCGCCCCTTGACCATCGATGCGGGCGATAAAGGCATCTAGCGCCGCCGTCACCTCGGGTTCTTCCAGGGTCGGATTGTGGCCGCAGTCGGGCACCGTCAGGCGTTCGAGATCCGGTTTGACATCCGCCATCTTGTCGAAGGTCTCTTGCGTCAAGACATCGGACAGCGCGCCGCGGATCGCCAGCACCGGAATATGCGCAAAGGCGCCGAACATCGCCCACAGATCGGGCGGCTCGCTCACCTTCGCCTTGGTGATCGCAATGTCGTATTCGGGCACGATGCGGCCGTTCTTTTCGACAAAGCTGTCATGGGCGAGGTCGGCCCAATCGGCGTCGGTCTTTTTCGGATGCGCCAGGCCATAGCGGTTTTTGCATTCGGCGATCGCCTCGTCCCACGACGCAAACGTGTCGGTCTTGCCGGCGTATTCGCCGATGCGCTTCAGCGCGGCCACGGGAATTTCCGGGCCGATGTCGTTCAGCACCACGCCGGCCAGCAACGTCGGTCGTGCGATCGCCAGGCCCATCGACACCAACCCGCCCAACGACGTGCCGATGAAGATCGCTTTGTGAATGCCGGTCACCGCCGCGAGGTCCAAGACATCGCGCACATAGGTATCGGGCACGTAGTTTTGCACCTTGGGGTCGTAGTCGGATTGCCCGCGGCCGCGATAATCCATCGCCACCACCCGGCGCTCGGCCGACAGCCGCAACGCCAAACGGTGAAAGTCTTTGGAATTGCGCGTCAGCCCCGACAGGCACACCACCGGCATCTTGGTCGCCAGCCGGTCGCCGTAGTCGCGATAGTACAATTGCGTCCCATCGCCCACCGTATAGCGATGGGCGCGGAAGCCGGTCTCGGGCGCCGCCACGTTCATGTCTGATGCCTCTTTAGTTCGTTAGGTCTTCGCTCAAGCTCAGCCGGACATCGCCGTTTTGCGCGAGACGCGTGCGGTAGACTTGCAGATTTCCCATCACGCGCTGCACATAATCGCGTGTTTCGGTAAACGGGATCAGCTCGATCCAATCGACCGCATCGACCTCGCCGGTCCTGGGATCGCCGTTTTGCCGCAGCCAGCGCCGGACCCGACCGCCGCCTGCGTTATAAGCCGCCACCGCCAGCACGTAGTTGCCGTCGAAATTTTCCAACAGTTCGGCAAGATGCGCCGAGCCCAACGTCGCGTTGTATTGCGGATCGCTGGTCAGCTTGTCGGGACTGTAAGGCACATTGATCTTCTTCGCGGTCCGCCGCGCGGTCGCGGGCATCAATTGCATCAAACCGCGCGCCCCGGCATGACTGATCGCTTGAGGATCGAACGCGCTTTCCTGGCGCGACATCGCCAACAACAGCGCGGCGTCCTCGACGTATTTGCTCGGCAGGTCGATCACCGGATAGGCCCGGTTGGGCAGGTAGACCCCGTCGCGTTCGGCCCTCTTAGCCACCTTCACCGTCAAGTCGCGCCGCCCGATGTCTTCGGCCAGCACGGCGACCAAAACGCGTTCGCCCGCGGTGCGTACCTGGCGGTCGAGATGCAGCAGAAACGGATCGACCATGCGGCTCTCGCCAAGCTCGTTCAGCAACCGCGTCATGCGCGCCATCTCACGGCCTGGAAATTCTTCCGCCTCGGCAATCGTCGGCGTCGGTTCGTCGGGCAGCGACAGCGTCGGCGCCGTGCCCAAACGTTCGATCGCCAATTGACCGTGATAGGTCAGGGATAGCGGGCGGCATCCTCGTACCACTGTACCGCCAAGTCGGGGTCGTCCAAATCTTCCGCCGCCCGACCGGCCCAATACGCCGCGCGCGATACGCTGACCGGAAAAAACACCGCGCTGTGCAGTCGTGCGAAATGATCCAGCGCGAGACTGGGTTGGTCGAGGAACCGCAGCGCCACCCAACCGGCCAACCACTCGGCCTCGGCATAGTCCGCGCCGCCCGGCTCCAAATCGCTCAACGTCGCGACGACATAGGCGTCGGTCAACTCGCCCTCCGCCAGCGCCTTGCGCACGTGGATACGCCGTTCGCGCCACCACTTGTCGGCACGATGCTCGTGCAGGCGGGGCTCCAGCAAAATCTCACGCGCGCGTTCGTCGAACCCTTTTGTGCGTCGCCAGCGTGCGCGCTCGAACGCCAAACCGGGATTGTCGCGCAGCGTTTCGGGCACGTTTGCGATCAACGTATCGACGTTGCCGGCACTTTCGATAAGGCCGATCCGCGCCAGACCCAACGTGCGCAGGTTCGGCTCGACCCGCGGCAACAGCCGCCGCGCATCGCCACGCCTTCGATCCCACAACAACCGATCCAGCCGCGCGGCATGGTCGTCGCGGGTCAGCAGTTGACGGTGGCGGCGCAGCAGGGTGCGCTCGTCGCGCCGGGCAAAGTTGCCCTCGATCCAGGCTTCGCGCAGCGATTCATAGCCCTGGTCATGCAATCCGTTGCGGAGTTGCGCCTCGGCCAACCGCCATTTGCCCGTCGTGCTGACCGGCGGGTAGCGCCCGAACCAATCAAGCACGAACAAATCGTCGCTCTCGGGGCGTTCTTGCAGCAGCGCTTCGGCGTTGCGCAGCATGCGGGATTGCCGCGGCCAATCGCGATGGCTGTCGATGAACGAGGCGATTTCTTCGAACGACGGTTCGGCGCCGGGTTGGGTATAGAACCGCCAGCGGAAATACTTGGTAGCCAGTTCGTTCCCGCCTTCGGCGGCGGCGTCCAACGCCTTGGACCACTGCCTCTTTTCGGCCGCCGTGAAGGCCTTGCCGTAGGTCAATCGGTCGTCGGGCGACAGCGGCGTCCCGCTCTGGGCGTCGGCCGCACCGACCCAAGCGCCAAGAACAATAGCGCCCGCAATCATCGACCCGGCTAGTCGGTGCATCGTTCCCTCGTCTTGCCCACCGCGAGACTACACTACCCTCGCTTGCGAGGGTGACCCCTTAGCGTTATGGTCGCGCGAATTTCTTCGTTGTGTATATGGGGTTAGCCATGTTCAAGGGCTCCATCGTCGCGCTGGTGACACCTTTCAAGAACGGTGCCGTCGACGAAAAAGCCTTTCAGGACCTCGTGGAATGGCACATTTCCGAGGGCACTCACGGTCTCGTCCCCGTAGGAACTACGGGGGAATCGCCGACGCTCACCCACGCCGAACACATGCGCGTGACCGAGCTCTGCATCGAGGCCGCGGGCGGACGTGTGCCCGTCATCGCGGGCACCGGCTCCAATGCCACCGCCGAGGCAATCGAGTTCACCCAACACGCCAAAACGGCCGGCGCCGATGCCGCGCTGGTGGTCACGCCCTACTACAACAAGCCCACCCAAGAAGGGCTCTACGCCCACTTCAAGGCGATCCACGATGCGGCCGAGATCCCGATCTTGATCTACAACATTCCCGGGCGCAGCGTCATCGACATGTCGCAAGACACCTTGGTGCGGCTCGCCGAATTGCCGCGCATCGTCGGCATCAAAGACGCCACCGCCAGTCTGCCGCGCGTGACCTCTACACGATTGCTGTTGGGGGCGGAATTCTGTCAGCTCTCCGGCGAAGACCCGACCGCGCTCGCGTTCATGGCGCATGGCGGTCATGGCTGCATTTCGGTTACGGCCAACGTCGCCCCGCGCCTGTGCGCCGAGTTCCAAAACGCTTGGGCCGAAGGCCGCCCGCTCGACGCGCTGGCCTTGCACGACAAACTGATGGCCCTCCACATCGCGCTGTTCCTGGAAACCAGCCCGACGCCCGCCAAGTACGCGCTCAGCCTCCTCGGCAAGTGCAGCGAAGAAGTGCGCCTGCCGCTGGTCGGTCTGGGTGATAAGACGAAAAAGCGTGTTGAGACGGCCCTGAAATCGGTCGGGCTGGTCGCGTGACGCCATGGCAAAAAAAGCGTCGCAGGTCGACCGCGCTGTCGCGGTCAACCGCAAGGCCCGCCGTGATTACCACATCGAGGACTCGCTCGAAGTCGGGATCGTCCTAACCGGTAGCGAAGTCAAAAGCCTCCGTGCCAACGGCGGCAGCATCGCCGAAGCCTACGCCGCCGAACGTGACGGCGAACTGTGGCTGGTCAACGCGCATATCCCCGAGTTCAAAGCAGCGAACCGCAACAACCACGAACCCACGCGGCCGCGCAAACTCCTGATGCACAAAAAGCAACTCGCCAAATATCTGGGCGAGGTGCGGCGTGGCGGTATGACGATCATCCCGCTCAAGATCTATTTCAACGCCCGCGGCATCGCCAAACTCGAACTCGCCCTGGGCAAGGGCAAAAAACTCTACGACAAACGCGCCGACGTGAAGACGCGTGATTGGCAACGCAGCCAAGCCCGTCTCTTGCGCAACAGGGGCTAGCTACGCCGCCTGCCGCTTGCGGTCGTGATAGGTCGGCGCCAAATCGATGCAATGGCGTACCGCGCGTTTCGGCAGTGCCGCACCCGGCGCGAAAAGAATCGCGCGGTTGACCTGAAAGGTTAGGTCGTCGCCGAACGGCCCGCGATAGGTGTCTTTGAACGCGCGCATCAATACAGCCACCCCGCCCACACCGGGTCTTCGTCTTTGTGCGCCGCATAGATCCGGGTCATTTCATGCAGAAAATACAGCTTCCCGCCGATCGTCACGAGGGTGCCCACCACCGCAGCCCACGCCACAAGGTCGATCAATCCGTAGGCCAACACCACAAGCCCGACCAATGCCACCGCATTGCCGACCTGCGGCATCCATCGTTCGCGCGTGCTCAGGACCAGCTTCTTTCGTTCCAACCACACCCGCTCGCCCAACACGCTGCGGGAGGACCAAGCTTGCGTCGTGCGCGGCCGCGGGAACAGCCGCGGGTTCACCCAGATCCAAAACGCGATGATCGCGAGCGGCACCAGGCACCACCAGCCCAGCCACACCCGCGCCCAAATCGCCAACGCGATCAAAGCGATCACCGGCATGCGGGTCCACACGCTCCAGGGGTTCACGTGACGCGCCCAGACCTCGTCGCGCATGCCGAACAGCCGCAGGAGCAGTTTTTCCATGACGTCGCAGTCTAGAAAGCGCGTGGTACCTTGACGAATCCGTACCCCCGCCACAGCGTGTCGCCGTGACCAACAAAGCCGCCAGCGCGCCCGCCGTCTCGGTGCCCTATCTGATGATCGCCACCATGGTCTCCGTGGTGGCGGCGACGATCTACGTCCCATCCTTACCCTCGATCGCCACCAATCTCGGCACCTCTTCCTCGATGGCGCAATTCTCGCTGACGGCCTTCGTGCTGACCTTCGGTATTGTGCAGGTCTGGCATGGGCCGGCGTCGGATCGTTTGGGGCGATACCGCGTCCTTGCGGGCAGCCTCGTGGTGTTTGTCGTCGGCACCGCCGTGTGCGCGCTCGCGCCCAACATCGAAACGCTGATCGCCGGCCGGGTTCTCCAAGGGCTCGGTGCCGCGGGCGTCGGCGTGTTGCCGCGCGCCATCGCGCGCGATCAATTCGGCCACGAGGCCAGCGCGCGGGTCTTTACCTATCTCTCGATGGCCGCCTCGGCGGCGGCGACCGCGTCACCGGTGATCGGCGGCGGTCTGGAAAGCCTCACCGGTAGCTGGCGCGTGAGCTTTCTCGTGCTCGGTCTGCTGGCGATTTGGGTGCTGTTCTTGTCGGCGCGTCGGGCGCCGCACTTGGCCACCGGCAGTATCGAACGCCCCGCTGGCGTACGCGGCTATATCGCCGATTATTGGTCGTTGATGCGCCGTGCCCCATTCGCCTTCAACGTTATCGGTGGCGGGTTTCTGCGAACAGGTTTCTACGCCTTCATCGTGTCGGTGCCCTTCATTCTCACCAATCTGTACCAAACCTCCGCCGCGGGCGTTGGCCTTATTATGATGACGCTGACGCTGGCGTTTCTCGGCGCGAACTTCATCGTCGTGCGCGTCGCGCACCGCTTTCGCCCCGACACCCTCGTCGTGACCGGGACGGCAATTTCGATATTGTCACCCGCCGCGCTCGCACTCCTGACGTTAACCGATGCCGGGCCTGTCGTTGCGGTGTCCTTGCCGGTCGCGCTCTATGGCTTCGGAAATGGTTTCGCCATCCCGATGGCGAACGCTCTGGCCGTTGGCACCGACCCCAGCATGGCTGGCGCAGGTTCGTCGTTGCTCGGGTTTTGGGCCTACACCATGGGGGCGGGCGGCACCGTGGCCGCAGGTCTACTTACCCACAACACGGCCTTGCCGCTCGCGGCCCTATTGGCAATTGCCACGTCCGGCGCGCTGACGTGTTTCGTTGCGGCGCGCGTCGCCGCGTTGCGCAACGCCTAGCCGTTAACCCGCGCCGCCGCCGCGCCGACCACGTCTTCGAACATCTCGGTGGTCAGTCGGCCGGTGTTGGTGTTGTAGCGCGAGCAGTGATAGCTGTCGGCCAACCACAGCCCGTTGCCCAAGACGTGCACCGCGCCATGCGCGAACTTAAAACTGCTGCGCTTTTCGCCCAACGTCGTCAGCACCGCCTCGTGTGCCACGCGGCCCAGCGCCAAGATGCCCTTTAGGTTTGTCATCCCGGCGATTTCACTCGCCAAAAAGGCCGGCATGCTTTGGCCTCGGCGCCGGTCGGCTTGTTTTGCGGCGGCACGCAGCGCACCGCATTGGTGATCCGCGCGTTGACCAACGTCATCCCGTCGTCGGGACGCTCGTCATAGGGCCCGGTCGCCAAGCCGAACTTCAAGAGCGTGGGATAAAGCAACTGCCCGGCCCAATCGCCGGTGAACGGTCGCCCGGTCCGGTTCGCCCCGCGCAGGCCCGGCGCCAGTCCAACGATCAGCAACGCCGCATCGTCGTCACCGAACGAAGCGACCGGCGCGTTATGCCAATCGGGAAATTTGGCGGCGTTTTCTTCACGAAAAGCCACAAGGCGCGGACACAAGGCGCAGGTCGGGGCAGGGGTCTCCATACCCTCGCGACTTTAGGGATCAGGCGCTCTCGCGCAACGTCGCAGGCGATCCGGATTCGTTGGCCGCGGTCTGTCCCTCGCGATGGACCCGCGCGATACGGGGCGCGAGATCAGCCAGTTCGATGAACTCGTCGGTTTGTCGCCGCAGCTCGTCGGCGATCATCGACGGGTTGGTGGCGATCGAGCTGACCGCCGTCACGCGCACGCCTTTGCGCTGTACTGCTTCGACCAAGCGGCGGAAATCGCTGTCGCCCGAGAACAGATAGATATGATCCAGGTGCGGCGCCATCTCCATCACGTCGATCGCGAGCTCGATGTCCATGTTGCCCTTGATCTTGCGCCGCCCCATGTGGTCGGTGAACTCTTTGGTCGGCTTGGTCACCAGCGTATAGCCGTTGTAGTCCAGCCAATCGACCAGGGGGCGAATGGGCGAATATTCCTGATCCTCGATCAGCGCGGTGTAGTAGAACGCGCGGATCATGCGGCCGCGTTCGGTGAACGCTTCCAGCAAGTTCTTGTAGTCGATGTCGAACCCCAAGGCGCGGGCGGCGGCATAGAGGTTCGAGCCGTCGATAAACAGCGCAATTCGCTCAAGCGGGGAAACCATCATGGCTCACATCCATTTCAAGCGGCAGCGGGGCGCTAGGGCGGCCCGCAGATCGCGGCAATACGCGATGGCCGGTCTATGATGGTTATGTAGAGTGCCGCAAATGCTGCACAAGGACTTCTCAAGGAACGCACATCACTGTGATTTTGGTCGGTCTCGGCGCCAATTTGCCGCATCCCGAACATGGCCCGCCGGCGGCCACGCTGCGCGCCGCACTGGCGCATTTTGCCGCCGAAAACATGACCGTGGCAGCGGTGTCCCGGTTCTACGAGAGCGCCCCGGTGCCGGTGTCCGACCAGCCCTGGTTCGTTAACGCCGTGGCCCGGATCGAAACCACGTTGGACCCCGCCCAGGTTTTGGCCGCCTTGCACCGCATCGAAGCGGCCTTCGGTCGCGTCCGGCGCGAACGTTGGGCCGCCCGGATCCTCGATCTCGACCTCTTGGACTACGACGGGCAGGTGCAAAAGGGGCCGCCGGGCCCGGAAATCCCCCATCCTCGCCTGGCCGAGCGGGCCTTCGTGCTGCTCCCGCTGGCCGAGATTGCGCCCGATTGGGTCCATCCAATAAGTCGAAAATCCCTCGCCACGCTGATCGCGGCGCTCGATCCCGCCCAGGTCACGCGACCCCTGGAGTCGCCGCCAATGCCTTGAAATGGCTCACAAACTCTTGCGTTGTGCAGCGCAACCGCATATCTAAGAGAGGCGTATCGGTGCCGGACCGATGCGCCGGATTGCGTCCGGACATCCAAATTGGAGTGCTAAATGGCCCGCGTCACCGTCGAGGACTGCGTCGAAATCGTCCCCAACCGCTTCGAACTCGTGGTTTTGGCTGCGCAACGCAGCCGTGAAATCTCCGCCGGGGCGGAGCTCACGGTGGACCGCGACAACGACAAAAACCCGGTCATCGCCTTGCGCGAAATCGCCGACAAAACCGTGCCGGTCGACGAACTCGACGATGCGCTCATCCTCAGCCTGCAAAAGCAGGTCGAATCCGACGAGCCGGAGGAAGACGACATGGCCATGCTGATGTCGAGCGACTGGACGCCGGAACCGCAACCGCCGGCCAAACCCGACCCCGAATATGTCGAGGAAGAGCGCAAGCCCGAGGGGCCGGCCAATGCCGCGCCGGAGGGTCTTTAACCCGCGCCTGCGCGCCTTACTGCCGACGCAGCCTCGGCGTGTCGCCCCTTGCGGGGTGTCATAATGAATCACGCTGACCTCGTCGCCCGCGTCCAACGCTACGATCCCGACGCCGATGTCGGCCTTGTCGCCAAGGCCTTCGACTTTTCGTTCGAAGCGCACAGCACCCAGACCCGCGCCAGCGGCGAACCCTATTTCTCCCATCCGCTCGAAGTCGCCGGCATTCTGACCGACATGAGGCTGGATGCGGCTTCGGTCGCCACCGGCCTGCTGCACGACACGGTCGAAGACACCGTCGCGACCATCGACCAGATCGATACGCAGTTCGGCTCGGAAATCGCCCAACTTGTCGACGGCGTCACCAAGCTCACCATGCTCGAGCATGTCCGCCCGACCAAGCAGTCGCGCGAGGCCGAGAACTTCCGCAAGCTTCTTTTGGCGATGTCGAACGATCTACGCGTGTTGATCGTCAAACTCGCTGATCGTTTGCACAATATGCGCACGCTCAATTTCATCGGTTCGTCCGACAAGCGCCATCGGATCGCCGCCGAAACGATGGACATCTACGCGCCGCTGGCCGAGCGCATCGGCATGCACGCCATCAAGGACGAACTGGAAGATCTCGCCTTTGCGGAACTCAACAACGAGGCGCGCGAGTCTATTCTGGGTCGGCTCGAATACTTGCGCGCCGAAAGCGGCGACGCCATCGCCCGCATTACCAGTGAGCTCGAACGCACCTTGTCGGTCGCGAGCCTCGAGGCGACGGTGTTCGGTCGCGAGAAACGACCGTATTCGATCTGGCGCAAAATGGAGCGCAAGAACATCTCGTTCGAACAGCTCGCCGACGTCATGGCGTTCCGCATCCTGGTCGACGAAGACGACGATTGTTATCGCGCGTTGGGGGTCGTTCACCGCGCCTATCCCATGATCCCCGAGCGCTTCAAGGATTTCATCTCGACCCCCAAACCCAACGGCTATCGTTCGGTCCACACCACGGTGATCGGCCCCGAAAAGCGGCGCATCGAAATTCAAATCCGTACGCGCGATATGAACGAGGTAGCCGAGCACGGCGTCGCCGCGCATTGGCAGTACAAAGACGGCGGCGCGATCAAGGAAAGCGCCCAGCAGTTCAGTTGGATCCGCCAGTTGCTCGAAATGCTCGAACACGGCGGCCACCCCGAAGAGTTCCTCGAGCACACCAAGCTCGAGATGTACCAAGACCAAGTTTTTTGCTTCACGCCCAAGGGCAGGTTGATCGCCTTGCCGCGCGGCGCAACGCCGGTCGATTTCGCCTATGCGGTCCACACCAACGTCGGCGACACGTGCGTCGGCGCCAAGGTCAACGGCCGCATCGCGCCGTTGCGCACCGCGCTCGAAAACGGCGACCAGGTCGAGATCATGCGTTCGTCCGCGCAAACCCCATCGCCGACCTGGCTCAATTTCGTGGTCACCGGCAAGGCGCGCTCGGCCATCCGCCGCTTCGTGCGCGTCCAGCAAGATCAGCAATACGTCGACCTGGGCAGTGCGATCGTACGGCGCGCCTTCGAACAGGCCGGCCATACCCTCAACAGCAAGGCGCTCGAGCGCGCCCTCACGGTGCTCAACCTCAAATCCGAAGAAGAACTCTACGCCCATGTCGGCCAAGGTTTCGCCTCGGGCAAAGAGGTCGTCGGCATCGTCTTTCCCGCCGAATCCGAACGCCGCATTCCCAACTTCGTGCGCTCGGCGATCCGCCGCGTCCGGGCCGACAAGAACGTCGAAAAGGCCATTCCGATCAAGGGGCTCATCAAGGGCGTCGCGGTCCACTTCGCCGATTGTTGCCACCCGCTGCCGGGCGACCGCATCGTCGGCATCCTGACCGAGGGTAAGGGCGTGCGCATTCACACCATCGACTGCGAGACCCTGCGCAGCCTCAGCAGTGCACCCGAACGCTGGCTTGATGTATCCTGGGACGTCGGCCCCGATAGCGACGCCGTGCATCTGGGCCGTATCAAAGTCACCTTGTCCAACGAGCCCGGTTCGCTCAACGCGTTGACCGCCGTGATTGCCAAGAACAATGCCAACATCACCAATCTCAAGGTCAGCAACCGGTCCGACGATTTCTTCGAATTTTTGGTCGATGTCGAGGTGCGCGACGTGAAGCATCTGACCGGCATGATTGCGGCGCTCCGCGCCGATGACGGTATTCACAAAGTGGCCCGGGTGCGCGCATGAACCGAGACGAAATTCTGCAACATTTCCGCGATGCCGGGGCCTTGCTCGAAGGGCACTTCCTGCTCAGCTCCGGCTTGCACAGCCCGGTCTATCTGCAATGCGCGCGGGTGATGATGGATCCGGCGCGCGCCGCCCTCTTGTGCCACGCGCTGGCCGACAAAGTGGTCGCCGAATTGGGGCCGGGCGGGGTCGATCTCGTGGTCTCGCCAGCGATGGGCGGCGTCGTCGTCGGCTACGAAATGGCCCGCCAACTCGGCGTGCCGGGCATTTTCACCGAACGGGTCGAGGGCAGCTTCGCCCTGCGCCGCGGGTTCGATATCCCGGCGGGCGCTAAAGTGCTGATGGCCGAAGACATCGTCACGACCGGCAAAAGTTCGCGCGAATGCATCGCCTGCATCACCGATTACGGCGGCACCGTGGTCGGCGCCTCGTGTTTGATCGATCGCAGCGACGGCGAGGTCGATCTCGGTGTCCCGTTGTTGTCGCTTACCGGCTATAAAGTCCCGGCCTATGCCGAAGACGACCTACCGCCCGAGTTGGCGGCCATCCCCGCCGTCAAACCGGGCAGCCGTGATCTAAAGTAACGTCATGCTTTTCAAGCCTCGCAAACGCCGAACCGTTCTCTATCACGCGCGAAATGTCGTCTGGCCGCGTGCCGGGTGGGGCCGTTCGTTCTCCTATTTGCGTCATCGCGTCGCCCGCCTGCCGGGATCGCCCGAAAGCATTGCCATGGGCCTGACCTGCGGCATCGCCGTCTCGTTCACGCCGCTGATGGGCTTTCATCTGATCGTGGCGGCGCTTATTGCCTGGGCGTTGGGCGGCAATCTTTTTTCCTCGGCGCTCGGCACGGCGATCGGTAACCCTTGGACTTTCCCGCCGATTTTCCTGTGGGACATCCAGGTCGGCCACTGGATCTTGGGCAAAGATGACGAGATTCCCGAAGCGATCTCCCAGACCTCCGTGTTCGACAACCTGGTCGATGTCTTTGTGCCGACGCTGGTCGGCAGCATCCCGACCGCGATCGTCGTCGGTTTCGTGTCCTATTATCCCTTGCGCTACGTCATTCGGTCCTACCGCACTTCCCGTCGGCATCGGATGGAGCGGCTAGCCCGCCAACGGATGATCCAACGCAAAGGCATGATGGAAGCCGCCGCCAAAGAGAATTCGCCATGACCCGATTGCGTCTCGGCGTGAACATCGATCACGTCGCCACCATACGAAATGCGAGGGGTGGTCCGCATCCCGATCCGGTGCGTGCGGCCCGCATGGCCGCCGACGCCGGCGCCGACGGCATCACCGCCCACCTGCGCGAAGATCGCCGTCACATTTCCGATGCCGACATCGAACGTTTGGGTCAAGAGATCACGCTGCCGCTGAACCTCGAGATGGCCGCGACTGAAGAAATGCTCGAAATCGCGTTGCGCCACACCCCGCACGCCGCCTGCCTCGTCCCCGAGCGCCGCGAGGAACGCACGACCGAGGGCGGCCTCGAAGTCCACCGCGCCCAAAACGAATTGCGGCCCTACGTTTCGCGGCTCAAGGACGCGGGCATTCGCGTCTCGTTGTTCATCGCGCCGGATCAAATCCAGCTAGAAGCCGCGCAACGCGTTGGCGCGCCGGTCGTCGAGCTCCACACCGGCGCCTATTGTCATGCCGAAGGCGCGGCGCGCGACGACGAACTCGAGCGCATCGTCCAAGCCGCCGCCGTCGCGCAGGACTTCGGGCTTGGAATGCCACGCCGGTCATGGTCTGTCGTTCGAGACCGCAGGCCCGATCGCCGAAATTCCCAATGTCGTCGAGCTCAACATCGGACACTTTCTGATCGGCGAGGCGATTTTCGGCGGCCTCGATTCGGCCATCAAACGCATGCGCGCCATCATGGACCTCGCCCGTGCCGATACCGGCGGGGCGCGCAGCGCCTAGGCGCGGCGGATCAACGCATGATCATCGGCTTGGGCAGCGACCTCATCGACATTCGGCGCGTCGAAAAGACCCTCGAACGTTTCGGCGATCGCTTCGTCCAGCGCTGTTTCACGCCGGTCGAGCAACGCAAATCCGACCGCCGCGCCAACCGCGCGGCCTCCTATGCCAAGCGCTTCGCTGCCAAAGAGGCCTGCTCCAAGGCGCTCGGCACCGGGTTTCGTCGTGGCGTGTTTTGGCGCGATCTCGGCGTCGTGAACTTGCCGGCGGGCAAACCCACCATGGAATTGACCGGCGGCGCACAGAAACGCTTGCAGGAAATGCTCCCGCCGGGCATGAAAGCACAGATAGATCTCACCATCACCGACGACCACCCGCTCGCCCAGGCCATCGTCGTGATCACCGTCGTACCGGCGGACGCAGCAACCGCATAAGCCACAAAGGAATCGTTTTAGTGTCGAGTACGCGTGCGGCCCGCAAGGGCAAAGGTGGAGTTGGCGAGCTCATCCGGACTCTGATCTACGCCGTTCTGATCGCGGTCGTGATCCGGACCGTTGCGTACGAGCCGTTCAATATCCCCTCGGGCTCGATGATCCCGACTCTTCTGGTGGGCGACTATCTCTTCGTTTCCAAATTCTCCTACGGCTACAGCCGCTATTCCCTCCCGTTCGGCCCCGATTTGTTCTCCGGGCGCGTGCTGGGCGATCCGCCCGAACGCGGCGATGTCGTCGTCTTCAAACTGCCCAGCGATCCGTCGACGGATTTCATCAAGCGCGTCATCGGCCTGCCCGGCGATCGCATCCAAATGATCGAAAGCGTCCTGCACATCAACGGCGAGCCCGTAAAACGCGAACGCACCGCCGACTTACGCTTCACCCGGCGCGACGGCGTCGATGTCGCCATCCCGCAGTTCATCGAAACTCTGCCCAACGGCCGGTCCTACCGCACGCTCGATCAAACGCCGAACGGCCCGCTCGACAACACCGCGGTCTACCAGGTGCGCGAGGGCTTCTATTTCATGATGGGCGACAACCGCGACGATTCCCAAGACAGCCGCGTGACGTTCGCGGTGGGGCAGGTGCCCGCCGAAAACCTGGTCGGCCGGGCCGAAATCATGTTCCTCTCGACCAACGGCACCGGGCACTACATCCGATTCTGGAAAAGCATTCGCTGGAACCGGCTGTTCAAGACCGTCCAAGAGTTCTAGCCGCCTATGCCGTCGACGCCCAAGGACGATTTCGCAACGCGCCTGGGCTACCGCTTTCGCGATCCCGCGCTTCTCACCGAGGCGCTGACCCATGCTAGCCTCGATGGGGGCCGCAAGAAAACCCACGGTCCCGACAACGAACGCCTCGAATTTCTCGGCGACCGCGTGCTCGGCTTGGTGATCGCCGACCACTTGCTGGAAACCTTCCCCGATTCGGATGCCGGTGGCCTGGCGCGGCGCTACAACAGCCTGGTGCGGCGCGAGACCTTGGCCAAGGTCGCCCGCAAGCTCGACCTCGGCGCCTATTTGCGCATGGCCAAGGCCGAAGAGAACTCCGGCGGCCGCAACAAATCCGCCTTGCTCGCCGACGGCTGCGAGGCCGTGATCGCCGCGATCTATCTCGACGGCGGGCTCGAAGCCGCCGCGACCTTCATTCACGCCCATTGGGATTCGCTTGTCGGCACCGACGGCCAAGCCCGGCGCGACGCCAAGACTGCGTTGCAGGAATGGGCGCACGCTGCGGGCTTGCATCCGCCGATGTACGAAGAGGTCGAACGTTCCGGCCCGGCGCACGATCCGCATTTCGTCGTCGCCGCCGCGCTCGAGGGCTATCCCCCGGTCAACGGCGAGGGCTCGTCCAAACGCCGCGCCCAGCAAGCCGCCGCCGCCGCCCTTCTCGAAACCGTCACCAAAGACGAAGAAGAATGACCGACGACACCCGCTGCGGCTTTTTCGCGATCATCGGCGCGCCCAATGCCGGCAAGTCGACGCTGCTCAACCGCGTCGTCGGCGCCAAAATCGCGATCGTCACGCCCAAGGTGCAGACCACCCGCAACCGCATCGTCGGCATCGCCCTGCACGGCGCCGCGCAATTGGTCTTCGTCGATACCCCCGGCATCTTCGCGCCCAAGCGTCGCCTGGAGCGCGCGATGGTCGAGGCGGCCTGGACCGGGGCCGCCGAAAACGACGGTCTGGTGCTGCTGATCGACGCCCAAGCTGCGCGCAACGGCCTGCCCGACCGCGACGCCCAAGCGATCGTCGCGGCCCTTAAGGAACAAGGCCGCTGCGCCGTCGTCGTCCTCAACAAAATCGACGCCGTGCCGCGCGACCGGCTGCTCGAACTCACGGCCTGGGTCGATGCGCAAGGGATCGCTGAATCGGTCTTTATGGTTTCGGCCCTCAACGGCGACGGCGTCACCGACCTGCTCGACGACCTCGCCGCCCACGCCCCCCAAGGCCCGTGGCACTACCCCGAAGATCAGGTTTCGGAAATCCCCTTGCGCCAACTCGCGGCCGAAATCACCCGCGAAAAACTTTTCATGGGTTTGCGCCAGGAACTGCCCTACGCGCTGACCGTCGAGACCGAAACCTGGGAAGAACGCCCCGACGGCTCGGTCAAGATCGACCAAGTCGTCTACGTGCGCCGCGACTCGCAAAAAAAGATCGTCCTCGGCAAAGGCGGCCAACAAATCAAAAAGGTCGGCGAAGATGCCCGCCGCGAACTCGAATCCCTGTTCGAGCGCCGCGTCCACCTCTTCCTCTTCGTCAAAGTCCGCGACAACTGGGTCGACGACCCCGAACGCTACCAAGCCATGGGCCTGGATTTCCCCAAGGGCTAGGGCAGAACAAGCGCCCCCTCTTATCGTCATCCTGAGGAGCGGCCCCCCGGGCCGCGTCTCGAAGGGCCGAAGCTCAATACCCTTCGAACGGTGCGGTCAACTCGGTCACCGTCACGCCGATCACTTCGGCAATGGCGCGCAACACCCGCAACGTGCCGGTGCGCCGGCCGGTTTCGATCTGCGACAAGTAGCCTGCGCTAATCCCCGCCGCCTCGGCCACCGCCGCGGCGGACAAATCGCGGTCTTCGCGCCAGGCGCGGATCGGCGGCACGCCATCGGCCACCGCCTCGACCACGGCAATCGGGTACTCCTTCTCGCGGCCCTCTTTGATACGGCGTTCGACGGCGCGCAACTGTGCGCGGTCGTAACGATCGGCCGCTTTGGCCAAGGCTTCGTATTCCGCGCGCGGCAACACCGCGAGCGCTTCGCCTTCGGGGTTCGAATGAACTGCACCTTCAACATCGCTACCTCTTGACCCTGTTCGCGTTCCCCCGGCTCGCAATCAAACGCACACGCATGACATCGCCCTCAAGCCGGAACACAACGCCCCACGCCCCACGCCCCAACCCGCAATCGAAACCCATCGGGTTCGCCGACAAGGGCGTCGAAATTGTTGGCAAGGTGCGCCGGGTCGGCCGCAAATTGCCGAATCTTCAGCCGCAGCCGATCCGCCGTATTCCGCGGCAATCGCACCAAGGTCCGCGCCGCATCTTTACTAAATGTAATCTTGAGGGGCGGCAAGATTAGCGTTTTGCTAATGAAGGGGGATCCTCCCCTCTATGCAAAGCGCAGAGCCGATATGATCCCGAAGGGCGGTGGGGACTGAGAAGTTGATTCGTCGTCGCCATCAATCCCGCATAGACTCGGCGCACTGTTTTTCGCCCGCAACGCAACGCGTGCCCGCTCGACAACCCAGGAACCGCTAGCCCATTGAATTTGCCCACCAATTTGGCTTCGTTCGTCACCCCAAAATGCCAAGTCTTTGTTTTTCCAAGTTTCTTTGGCTTCGTTTGGTAATTTCGTACTTCACCGCCGCCGATCATCCCAAGGCGCGGCGCCAAGGAGGATGGGTTCGTTTCGTGGAGGCAATGTTCGGCGTTTGGCGTGTGCCTGTCCTGAGGAGCGGCGCTTAGCGCCGCGTCGCGCAGGGATGCGATGGACCGACGATGCGATCGTCTTGTCCGCCCGCAAGTACGGCGAGGGCGGGGCGATCGTGCATGTGCTGACCCCCGAGCACGGTCGGCACGCCGGCTTGGTGCGTGGCGGGTCGGGGCGCCGTCAACGCGGCAACTTGCAAGCGGGCAACCAAGTTCGCGTATCCTGGCGCGGCCGGCTCGACGAACACTTGGGCAGCTTCACCGTCGAGTTGCTCGCCGCGCGCGCGCCGCCGCGTGGCTCGACGATGCGGGTCGGCTCGGCGCGCTCACCGCGGCGGCCGCCGTGGTCGAAGCGGCCTTGCCGGAACGCGAAAGCCACCCCGAGGTCTATGCCGATTTTGGCGCGTTGCTGGACTCGCTCGACCATGATCCGGCCTGGGCGCAGGCTTATGTGCGCTGGGAATTGGCGCTGTTGGCCGATCTCGGCTACGGGCTCGATCTCGGCCATTGCGCCAGTACCGGCACGACCGAGGATCTGATCTACGTCTCGCCCCGCTCGGGCCGCGCCGTATCTGCCGAGGCGGGGCTGCCCTACAAAGATAAGCTCCTGATTTTGCCGGAGTTTTTACGCAACGACGGCGCCGAAACCGCGCCCGACGCCGCGGCCCTAACGGCCGGATTGCGCCTCACCGGGCATTTCCTGACCCACCACGTCCTGGAACCGCACGGCGGCCATTTACCCCCGGCGCGCCTACGACTTGTAGATCGTCTTTCGCTTTCTGGCACAACATCTGGTATATAAGGCCCCGTTGCAAAGGTACTTCTCAGAGACGTCGTCTCTCCCTCCCCCGGTTCGCCGGGGGAGGGGCCTCTTTCAACTCCTGGACTTGGACGCAAGGCATGGCGCGGGCAGCGCGTAAATCTGGGCGGCGTAAGGCTGCGGCATCTTCGCCGCCGCCCACGGGCGCGATTCGCGACACCGGGCTGACCGAGGCCCTGGGCGAGCGCTATCTCGCCTATGCGCTGTCGACTATCACCGCGCGCTCGTTGCCCGACGTACGCGATGGGCTCAAGCCGGTTCACCGGCGGCTGTTGTACGCGATGCGCCAGCTCAAGCTCGACCCCAAATCGGGCTTCAAGAAATGCGCGCGTGTCGTCGGCGACGTCATCGGCAAATACCATCCCGCACGGCGATCAGTCGGTCTACGACGCGCTGGTGCGCCTCGCCCAGGAATTCGCCGCGCGTTACCCCCAGGTCGACGGCCAAGGCAACTTCGGCAATATCGATGGCGATAACGCCGCCGCCATGCGCTACACCGAGGCCCGCCTCACCGCGGTCGCCGAAGCGATGCTCGAAGGCATCGAAGAAGACGCGGTCGATTTCCGCGAAACCTACGACGGCAGCGAAGAAGAGCCGCTGGTCCTGCCGGCGCGCTTTCCCAATTTGCTGGCCAACGGCTCGTCGGGCATCGCGGTCGGCATGGCGACCAACATCCCGCCGCATAATTCGGGCGAGATTTGCGCGGCCTTGCTGCATCTCATCAAGTTCCCGCGGGCTACCATCGCCAAGCTTTTGGAGTTCATGCCGGGGCCGGATTTCCCCACCGGCGGGGTGTTGGCCGAATCGGCCGAAGCCATCAAAGAGGCCTACACCACGGGTCGTGGCTCGATGCGTATCCGTGCGCGTTGGGCGGTCGAAGACCTCGGTCGCGGCACGTGGCAAATCGTCGTCACCGAAATGCCCTATCAGGTGCAAAAGGCGCGGCTGATCGAAAAGATCGCCGAGCTGATGCAGGACAAGAAACTTCCGCTGCTCGACGATATCCGCGACGAATCGACCGAAGACGTCCGCCTGATCCTGATCCCGCGCAGCCGGTCCGTCGATCCCGAACAGTTCATGGAGCTGATGTTCCGCAACACCGATCTCGAATCGCGGTTCGGGCTCAACATGAACGTCCTCGACATGGGCCGCGCGCCCAAGGTGATGAACCTGCGCGAGGTCCTGCAGGCCTTCCTCGATCATCGTCACGACGTGTTGGTGCGGCGCTCCAAGCACCGCCTCGCCAATATCGAACACCGGCTCGAGGTGCTCGACGGCTATCTCATCGCGTATCTCAACCTCGACAAAGTCATCAAGATCATTCGCGACAGCGACGAGCCCAAGCCCAAGCTGATCAAGGCGTTCAAGCTCACCGACGTCCAAGCCGAAGCTATCCTCAACATGCGCCTGCGCGCATTGCGCAAGCTCGAGGAAATGCAGATCAAGGGCGAACACGACAAACTCAGCGCCGAAAAGAAAACCCTCAAAGCGTTGCTACGCGACGAGAAAAAACGCTGGAAGGCGATCACCGACGAAATCAAAGCCACCCGCGACGAGTTCGGACCCAAGTCCGAGATCGGCGCGCGTCGCACGGAAATCGGCGATGCGCCCACCGCCGAAGTGGTGTCGCTCGAGTCGTTCATCGAAAAAGAACCGATCACCGTCATCTGCTCGGCCAAGGGCTGGATTCGGACCGTCAAAGGTCACGTCGAGCCAAAGGGCGACGAAAAGTACAAAGACGGCGACAAGGCGCGCTTCTGGATCCACGCCGAAACCACCGACAAGCTGTTGGTGTTCGGCTCCAACGGCCGGTTCTACACCCTGGCCTGCGACAAACTGCCCGGCGGGCGGGGGTTCGGCGATCCGGTTCGTCTCATGGTCGGCCTCGGCAACGACGAAGACATCGTCGCGCTGTTCGTACACGCCGCCGACCGTCGCATTCTCGTGGCCTCGTCCGACGGGCGTGGCTTCATCGTGCCCGAAGAAGCGGTCGTGGCGCAGACCAAGGGCGGCAAACAAGTTCTCAATGTTTCCGGCAAGAACAAGGCGCGGGTCTGCACGCCGGCCGAAGGCGACTCGGTCGCCGTCATCGGCGAGAACCGCAAAATGGTGATCTTCCCCATCGAAGACATTCCCGAGATGACGCGCGGCCGCGGCATTACGCTGCAGCGCTACAAGGACGGCCGTTTGTCCGACGCGATTTGTTTTGTGAAAGACGAAGGCCTGACCTGGCGCACCGGTGGCAAGTTCCGCACCGAAACCGATCTCGTCACCTGGGTGAACAAGCGCGGCAACGCGGGCCGTCTCGCCCCGCGCGGGTTTTCGCGCACTAACACGTTCACCTGATCGGGCAGGGCGATGATCCGCCGGATCGGCTTTCTCGCCTCGGGCGCCGGCTCCACCTTCGAAGCCGTGGTCGCGGCCTGCCGGTCTGGTGATCTCAAACTCGATCCCGCCGTCGTCATCGGCAACAACGGGAAGGCGGGCGTTTTCGAACGCGCCGCACGCCTCGACGTTCCCGCCCGGCACATCAGCGCCAAGACCGAAGGCGATGCCGAGGCGGCCGATTTAGCGATCGCGCGCGCGCTGAGAGCCGCCGATGTCGATCTCGTCGTGCTCGCGGGTTATCTGAAGAAGTTAGGCCCGGCTGTCCTAGCCGCCTTCACCGGCCGCATCATCAACACCCACCCGGCCTTGCTACCAAAGTTCGGTGGCGCGGGAATGTACGGCATGCACGTCCATACCGCCGTCATCGCGGCCGGCGAGGCCACGACCGGCGTCACCATCCATGTCGTCGATGAGGAATACGATCGGGGTCCCATTATTGCGCAGGCCGAAGTGCCGGTGGCGCCCGACGACACGCCGGAAACGCTCGGTGCACGGGTTCAGGCCAAAGAAAAGCCGTTTCTGATCGAGACGCTGCGTCGGCTCGTGGATGGCGAGCTGACTCTGCCGGGAAACCGCTAGTCGTCATCCTCGAATAGATCGTCGATTTCTTTTTGCGCCTCGTCGTCGCTTTGGCGCTCGTCCTCGAACAGTTTGTCGATCGCATCCTGTCGATCCGATTCGGATGGCTCCTCGTCGTCGAACAACTTGTCGATTGCGTCCTGGCGATCGCTTTCCGATGACTCGTCGTCATCGAACAGCTTGTTGAACTCAGCGTCCTCGCGCTCTTCGTCCGTGGGCGCGTCGCGCCGTTGGTCCAAATCACCCAAGGTGTCGTCGGTGTCGCTTTCGACCGGACGACTGATCGAGGTGCCGTCGCCGTACACCACCTCGGGCAACCAGGTCGCGATGCGGGGGAACGTGGCCAGCAAGCTCAGCGCGATGACCTGGATGATGACGAACGGAATGATGCCCTTGTAGATGTGCATTGTGCGCACCGACGGGGGCGCCACACCGCGCAAATAGAACAGCGCAAACCCGAACGGCGGCGTCAGGAACGAAGTCTGCAAGTTCATCGCCATCATCACGCCGAGCCATACCGGGTCCAACCCCATCGTCAGGAGCACCGGCGCGACGATCGGCACGACGACGAACGTGATCTCGATGAAGTCGAGGAAGAAGCCCAAGATGAACATCACGATCATCACGATGATCATTGCGCCCACCGCGCCGCCGGGCATGTCGGTCAGCAGGTTCTGTACCGTCTCGTCGCCGCCCAACCCCCGGAAGACCAACGAAAACAACGCTGCGCCCGCCAGGATGACGAACACCATCGACGTGATTTGGGTTGTCGAGCGCATCACCGGGCGCAACACCTCGGCACCGAACGTGCGCCACAGGCTGACCGCCAACTCCCAGACCACGCCCGCGGACAGAACGAACGCGAGGGTGACGCCGATGTCGTCGATCAACGGCCGTTCGCGGTTCAGACGCAAATCGAAAATCTCGTTGAAGATGAACAAGCCCGCGATCGATAGCGCGCCGACGTAAATCGGCAGCCCGCCGCCTTTTTTCAGACGCTGTCCGGCCAACAAGGTGGCGCCGATGGCGCCCACCGCGGCTGCCTCGGTCAGGGTCGCGACCCCGGTCAGGATCGACCCCAGCACCGCCACGATCAGCGCGATCGGCGGCACCAAGGAATTCAGCGTGGCAACCAGGATCGTGCGGGCGTCGGTCTCCAGTTCCTCGCGCGGGATCGCGGGGGAGGACTCGGGTCGCAGCCACGCCACGCCGATCTGATACAGCACGTACATCCCCACCAGGCCCAGGCCCGGCAGCAACGCACCGGCAAAAAGATCGCCCACCGACACCGTCTCGGGCGAGAAAATACCTTGGGCGAGCTGGCTGTTCTGGAACGCCGACGAAATCACATCGCCCAACAGCACCAGCACGATCGACGGCGGAATGATTTGCCCCAAGGTGCCGGCGGCGGCGATCGTGCCGGTCGCCAGCGCCGGGTCGTAGCCCCGGCGCAGCATGGTCGGCAGCGACAACAGGCCCATCGTTACGACGGTCGCGCCGACGATGCCGGTCGACGCCGCCAACAGCGCACCGACGACGGCCACCGAGATGCCCAGACCGCCGCGCAAGGTACCGAACAACTTGCCCATGTTGTCGAGCAGCTCTTCGGCAACTTTCGACTTTTCCAGCATCACGCCCATAAAGACGAACAGCGGTACCGCGATCAGCACCTCGTTGGTCATCGTCCCGAACAGGCGCTGCGGGAAAAGCCCGAGGAACGACAGGTCGAACACCCCGATCGCAAAGCCGATCAGGCCGAACACCAAGGCGGTCCCGGCCAGCGTGAAGGCGACCGGAAAGCCCGCCATCAAAAACGCGATGGCGACCAGGAACATCGTGATATCGAGGATTTCCTGCACGGGCTAGACCCCGTCCTGCGCGGGCTCGTCGGGGAGGGGCGGGGCCGGCGCCCCGGTCAGGGTCAGTACCGAGCGCGCCGCCAAAGCGAGGCCTTGCAAAGGCAGCAAGGTGGCGAACACCAAAATCATGGTCTTGAGCAGAAAGATGCCCTGGATGCCGCTGGTCTCCTTGGAGCCCTCGCGGATCGCCCAGGACTGCGCGACATAGGGCTTGGCCACGATCCACACCAGGATCGACACCGGCAGCAAAAAGAAGAAAACGCCGAACAAATCGACCCAGGCTTTTCGGCGTGGCGAGGCCTCGCGGTACAGGATGTCGACGCGGAC
The DNA here is from genome assembly GCA_038141965.1 of Alphaproteobacteria bacterium. Taxonomy (GTDB): domain Bacteria; phylum Pseudomonadota; class Alphaproteobacteria; order SHVP01; family SHVP01; genus CALJDF01. The sequence goes on along the minus strand of JAYQJC010000009.1, from coordinate 84,110 downwards.
ATGGCCGTTATGCAGCAACGTATAAGCCGCGCCGACCATGAACAGCGTACCGTGCATGTAGACCACGGTTTCCTGCAGGAAGACCGAGCCGATGCCGAAGATGTAACGCATCCCGACGACCAGGAACTGGATCAGCACCATGGCTAGCGCGACCCACGAAATCGTGCGCCCGATGCGCTCGTTCAGGACGTCGACAAAACGGATGAATGCGGCGAGGGATGGCACAGATCAAACCCAAAAAATCGAGAAAGCCCGACCAGTATTCGCTGGTACGGGCTTTCTCTTTGGTTCGTCGGTCGACTTAGCCGTATTTGAACGGCAGCAGACGTACGTTCCAGTAGGCCTGGTCGGAAATGCGCGACCACCGGATCGCGCCATTACGGAATTTCAAGAAGCTGTCGTAGACACGCTTTGTGATGCCGCCTTCGGCAGCGGTTTCCGCCATCACTTCGCCGGAAAGACGCCCGATCTCGTTGAGAATGCGATCGTTCATTTTGCGCAGCTTCACGTCGTGTTCGCGGACCAACGTCGTCAGGGCGTCGTTGTTCCGGGCGTTGAACTCGGCGCGCAGGGTTGTCCAGCCGCTCCGCCCAAGGGTTTCGAGCGGGCGAAAACGGGTCTTGTAGGCCATCTTAGGCGCATCGGCGATCCAATAGCCCAGGTAGACCACGGCCGCGCCCATAGTCCAGCCCGAGATCGCCGGTGCGCCTGATATGGTCGAGGATCATGAACGTGCCGAGACCGCCGATATCGGGTTCGTAAAAGCTGAAGACCATCGACAAACCGTCGCTCAGCTCGTCCGATAAAGCACATGCCACAAGCGCGCCCTCGGGAGAGCGGTACTCGAACATGACCGTCTTGATCGGCGATCTCCGACCATCGATTGATAGTCGTCGATGTCCATTTTCGCCATGCTGCCGTCGCTGTGGCGCGATATTTGATAGCGCATGAACAGCTCAAACTGCTCCTCTGTGGCGACCGGATCGACGGCGACGCCTGTGAGGTCTTTGTTGGCCGCGAGAATCCGCTTTTGCGACCGCGACGGGACGAATGCGGCCAGGTCGTTGCCGAAACACGGACCGGGACGCAGGCGTTGCAGGTCGGGCAATCCGGTCGATAGAGAATGTTGTGACTACGACGGAATCCGGCTTGGGCCAAAACGCCGTGCAGGTGGTCCGTTCCCGCAGGTTTCAGATGGGTGAAAGACCAGTTGCTCGCTTTGGTCCGTCAGGTACGGACACGGCATCGACGGCGTCTTATAGAACCGGACCAGGGGCGCATGGGGAACTTGGTTCACGTCGCGCTCGGGTCCACACTTTCAAGCCAAACCATGCCGTTATCTTGGCGACGCGTCCGCCGCCTGCCAAGCGCTATTCGAAAAGGCCGGGTGGCAACACGGCCGAGGTGCGGCGCAGCACGATGCTGACGCGGCGGTTCTGCGGCAAGAAGGGGTCTTCCTCGATCAGCGGTTCTTGGTCGGCTTTGCCAACCACTTGAACGATTCGCGTGGGGTCGATCCCTGCAGGAGACCAGTTCGCGTCGGCTTGCGTTTGCGCGATCGGACGAAAGTTCCCAGTTCGAGTAATTGCCGCGATTGAACGGGCTCGCGTCGGTATGGCCCGAGATCGAGATCGTGTTGGGAAGTTCCGCGACGACCTTCGCAATTTGATCCAACAGTTCTCGGGTCCGCGACGTCATATCCGCAGAACCCGCTTGGAACAACGCCCCGCCTTCGCGATCCACGATCTGAATGCGCATGCCTTCCGAGGTCATGTCGACCTGGATGTTGTCTTTCAAGTCGGACAATTCCGGCGAGTCGGTAATCGCCTTATTGAGCGCCTCGACCGCTTCGTCGAACGATTCTTGTTCGCGCTTGGCCGCCAGTTCCTCGATGTCTTTTTCCGAGGCTTGCTTGGTCAGGCGGCGATAGTTCGACCACCACCGACGCGGTGCCGCCTTCGCCGATCTTGGCGCCCGAATCGCTGACCGTTTGGCCGGCCAGAGTGCCGCCGGCGCCGCTCGCACCCGGCGCAAGCGTGGTCGTCGGCGTGAAGTAGTCGCCGATCCCGGCGCGTTGCTCCACCGTCGTCGTCGAGAGCAGCCACAACAACAGGAAGAACGCCATCATCGCGGTCACGAAGTCGGCATAGGCGACCTTCCAGGCGCCGCCATGGTGACCATGGTCGCCGCCCTTCTTGACCTTCTTGTTGATGACGATCGGTTGTTTGTGACCGGCTTCCATCTGGACTTCTTGCCCCGCGCGCATCGTTTGCACGGCTATGCCCGAAAAACCTCTCGCGCAAGGCGAGCCCCTCGCAAGATCGCGTCACCGGGCTGACCTGACGCGACCCATTGTCCGTGGAATCTGGGATCTATTGTACGATTTTTCTACCCCGGTGCCACGCTAGAGCGTATGGGGTCGGGGGTGGGGTCGCGTTAACCATGATCCGGCAAGCGAACCGCGTATCCGGCGTGACGCAACGCCGTGGCAACCCGCTCGCCGTGGGCGCGATCGCGGATCTCGGCGACCACTTCGATTTCCGTTCCTTTGGCCGAGAGTTGCGAAAACAAACGTTGGTGCGCGACCTCGATGATGTTCGCCTCGGCCTCGCCCATGATGCGGGCGACCTCGGCGAGGGCGACGGTAACGTCGGTTAAATCGATTTCCAAGCGCAGCAATCGGCCGTCCCGGTACAACACCCGCATGATGATGGACGCCAGCAGGCGCGAATCGATGTTGCCGCCGCTCAAAACGACGCCGACTTTTCTGCCCGCGAAGATCTTGGGGTGGGCGAAGACCGCCGCGAGTGCCGCCGCGCCGGCGCCCTCCGCCACCGTCTTTTCGATCTCAAGGTAGTGAATGACGGATCGTTCGAGCGCCGGCTCGCCGACCGTCACAATCTCGTCAACCAGGTCGCGCACGATCTCGGTGGTGAGGCGGCCCATCTTCTTGACGGCGATGCCTCAGGCCACGGTCAGGCCGCCGCGGGCAGGCGGCAAGCCGGCCAACGCATTGACCATCGACGGGTAAAGGTCGGCCTCGACCCCGACGATTTTGATGTCCGGCTTGATCGCTTTTGCCGCGATGGCCATGCCGCTTATCAATCCACCGCCGCCGATCGGAATGGCAAGGCAATCCAGCTCCGGCACGTCGGCCAGCATTTCCAGCGCGACGGTCCCTTGACCGGCAATCACTTGCGCGTCGTCATAGGGATGGATCGGCGTAAGGCCGTCGTCCTCCGCCAAGCGGTCGGCGACGAGTTTAGCAGCTTCGAGATCGTCGCCTTCGAGCACGACGTTGGCGCCAAGCGCGCGCGTCATCTGGACTTTGTTCAACGGCGTGTTGCGCGGCATCACGATGGTCGCCGCGATGCCCAGTTGAGAAGCGTGATAGGCAACGCCCTGGGCATGATTGCCCGCCGAAACCGTCACCACGCCGGTAAGCGGGCCCTGGTCGCGCAGCCACACCAATTTGTTCAGCGCCCCGCGTTCCTTGAACGAAGCCGTGAACTGTTGGTTCTCGAACTTCACCCAGATATCTGTGCCGGTCATGTCGCTCAGCGTCTGACCTTTCTCGCACGGCGTGTGCAGCACCGCACCGTCGATGACGGTCGCGGCCCTGCGAATATCTTCAAGTGTCGGATGCATGGGGCGGGTCCTGGCTCGTTGCCGGGACCGAGAACCGGGCTGCGCCCCGGCTAACGATGGGCCCGGTGGATTACGCTCGGCGCGCGGTGCGCATCAGCGTTTGTTGCGTCACGGTCTTGGGATTGAAGAACTTAACGCACACCTCGAGGGCTATTTCATTCGAAAACGGCTTGCACGAAAAGACATCCAGATAGATGTCGCCCGTCAGGTCCGAGAAGTGCGCGCAGATGTTCGATGTTTCGATCAATTGCACCAGCGAGTAGCCGGCCGCTTCGGGCGAGTGGGTCGCAAAGTGTTCGATGATCGGTTCGCCATAGGCGGTCATCTCGATGGCTTCAACCAAGGCAGCCGAAAACGCTCGAATAGTGTCCGGATTGGTGACCGCGTCACGATCGCAACCGCCGAGGTCGAGGACGAGATGCTGCCCCCAGGCCTTCTGCGTCAAAGATGTTTCGACCTGTCCACAATCGGGTGTTCCGACCGCATTCTGCACGGCCGACGACATGTTGTTCATCGCTCTCAAGTCCTCAGGAAAGGTGCGCCATGGGCGCCATTTCGCCCACGAAGGCGCCAATTAAACCAAATCCCTGAAGGCGGCAAATGAAATTGAGGGGGACCCCTCAATTAGTCTCGGTCGGCGCCGCCCCGGGCCTGGAGCAAGAGGCCGATCAATACCCCGAGGGCCCCGGCAACGGGGACCCAAAGCCCGAAATTGTCCTGCCATCCGCCGACGGCGAGGCCGGCCAAGATGCCGGCGATGAGGCCGGCCCCGACCATGTTCGGGTGGCGGCGTGGGGTCGATGTCGTTTCTGCCATAGCCTTACCCTTCGCGGATCATGCGCGCGGCGTCAACCGCGAAATAGCTCAAAATGCCGGCCGCGCCGGCCCGCTTTGAAACTCAGCAGGCTTTCCAACACCACCCGTTCTTCTTCGAGCCAGCCATTCTTGGCTGCGGCCTTGAGCATCGCGTACTCGCCAGAAACTTGGTAGGCGAAGGTCGGCACCCCGAATCGATCGTGCACCCGGCGCACGATGTCGAGGTAGGGCATCCCAGGTTTGACCATCACCATGTCGGCGCCTTCTTCGAGGTCGAGGGCCACCTCGTTGAGGGCTTCGTCGCTGTTGGCCGGGTCCATCTGGTAGGTCCGTTTGTCGCCTTTCAGGCGACTGGCGCTGCCCAACGCGTCGCGAAAGGGGCCATAAAACCCCGACGCGTATTTCGCAGCGTAGGCCATAATCGAAACATCTTGGTGGTCGGCGCCGTCCAAGGCATCGCGAATGGCGCCCACCCGACCATCCATCATGTCGGACGGCGCGATGACATCGCAGCCCGCTTCTGCTTGAACCAGGGCTTGCTGGCAAAGAACCTCGATGGTCTCGTCATTGAGGATGACGTCGTCGCGCACCAACCCGTCATGGCCATGGCTGGTGAACGGATCCAGCGCGACGTCGCACATGACGCCGAGGTCGGGACACGCGGCCTTGACGGCGCGCACGGCGCGGCAAACCAAGTTGTCGGGATTGATCGCCTCGGCGCCGTCGTCGCGGCGTTGTGCGGCGTCGATCACCGGAAACACCGCCACGGCCGGAATGCCGAGGTCGCGTGCTGTCGCGGCCGCATCGGTCAACCGATCGATCGTTAGTCGTTCGACCCCGGGCATGGATGACACGGGATCGCTTCGGTCTTGCCCTTCGACGACGAAAACCGGCCAAATCAAATCGTCGGCGGAAAGCGTGTTCTCCGCGACCAATCGGCGCGCCCAATCCGCTTTGCGATTGCGGCGCATCCGGGTGCGTGGGTATCGGGGGTGTGGTGTCATGGACATTCTCTTCGGGCCGCAGGGTTAGGTGCGGGCGAACAATTACCTCAGAACTCGTTGCTCTTCGAGGCCTTGCGCAACAAGTAGGCGGCGATGTCTTTGTCCTTGGCCTTCAAGGTCTTCAGTTGTTCGTTCTCGTTGGACAGCGCGGCGCGGACCATCATGTCGTTCTCGACGTTGGCGATCTTTACTTTGAAGATGCCGGGTTCGCTGCGAATGGCGGGATAGAAATCGGGATCAAGGAGCTGTTCGCGCAACCCAAGTTGTTCCAGCGCTGCGGCCTCGTCTTGATCGGCGTCTTGTTTGCCCAGCAATTTCCAGTCTTCGCGACCGGCCGCCTTGCGTGCCGTCAATTCGGTGATCGCGTCGTCGCCCGATCCGTCGGTGACGCCGACTTTAAAGAGGTGTTTGGTGACCCCGACACCGTGGCCCCAGTCCTGAAGGTCCTTGCTCTTGGCAACGAATAACGTGGGCACGGCTAGCCCTTGCCCTGCGATTTCATCATGTCCCACATCTCATCGGTCAGTTCTTCCATCATGTTGAATTGGCCGGCTCCTTTGAGCCACTCGCCGCCGTCGATCGTGACGTTCTCGCCGTTGATGAACCCGGATTGATCGGCCAGCAGGAACGCGGCGAGGTCGGCCAACTCCTGGTGTTCGCCGACGCGCCCCATCGGGATGCGCGACAGCATGCGTTTTTCGGCCATGCCTTCGGGGAACAGTCGCTTCCATGCACCTTCGGTCGGAAACGGCCCAGGCGAGATCGCATTGACCCGAATGCTGCGGTTGCCCCATTCGACGGCCAACGACCGGGTCAGGGCCAAAATGCCCGCCTTGCCGATTGCCGAGGGTACGACATAGCCCGAGCCCGTCGATGCGTAGGTCGTCAAGATCGACAGAATGTTGCCGGCGCGTTTCTCTGCCAGCCAGCGTCGCCCGCACGCCAGCGTGACGTATGTCGTGCCGTGGAGGACGATGCTCAAGATCGCATCGACGGCGCGATGCGACAGCGTTTCCGAACGGGCAATGAAGTTGCCGGCGGCGTTATTGAGCAGGGCGTCGAGCGGCGCGTCGGCCCATGCCGCGTCGACCATCGCATTGACCGCCTCGGGATCGCGGATGTCGCAGGCATGCCAACTCGCAGCATCGGCGCGCACCTGGTTGAATTCGTCGGTTGTCGCCGCCAACACTTCTTCGCGGCGACCGCAGATCACGACGTGCGCGCCCAACTCAACCAGGCGTGCGCCCATCGATTTGCCGAGACCGGTGCCGCCGCCGGTGATCAGGACGCGCTTGCCCTGCAAAAGATCATGCTGAAACATTGAATACCGTTGAATGGTTGTCTGGGAGGGGCGTCGCCTAAGGTTTGGCGCTACGATAACGTCCTTATGCCTTGATATTATAGAAAATACTGGCCGACGGGCCGAGCGCGCGCTACTTTCCGGGGCGTTTGATGAATATGGGGGACTTCAGCGACTCGACGCTGGGACGACCAGGACAAATGGCGGACACGTCAGACGATCAAAACATTGACGAGTTCAAGCGTGTCTATTTGGACTCGCTGCAACTGATCGAACGATTGCACCGACGCTTTCTCGATGTCGTGAAGGTCGAGCTTGATCGACTGCGCATCCAAGACATCAACAACATTCAATCGCTCATTCTGTACAACGTCGGGCGTGACGAAATGACGGTGGGCGAGTTGACGAGCCGCGGCTACTACCTCGGTTCCAACGTTTCCTACAACGTCAAGAAGATGGTCGAGAACGGTTACCTGGAACAAGAGCGCTCGCCGCATGATCGCCGCTCCATCAGGTTGCGTCTGTCCGAAAAAGGCCTCGACCTATACGAAAAAATCAACGCGCTCTATGAGACCCACGTCGTGACGCTGACCCGTGGTCCGCTCGGTTCCGCCACCCTCACCGAAATGAACGACACCTTGCAGGCGCTCGAGCGCTTCTGGAGCGACGAAAATCATTACGGCGGCTCCCGCTAGGCCCCAACCCAGCCAACAAAAAAAGGGCGGCCCGAAGGCCGCCCTTTTTGATTCCAGGCAGCGCTGCTTACTTGAACGCTTGCAGACCGGTCTGGGCGCGACCCAGGATCAGGGCGTGCACGTCGTGCGTGCCCTCGTAGGTGTTGACGGCCTCAAGGTTCATCAGGTGCCGAATGACGTGGAATTCGTCGGCCACGCCGTTGCCGCCGTGCATGTCTCGCGCCAACCGGGCGATGTCCAACGCTTTGCCGCAGGAGTTGCGTTTGATGAGCGAGATCATTTCGGGTGCGGCGCGTCCTTCGTCCTTGAGACGACCGACCTGCAGGCAGGCCTGAAAGCCGATGCTGATCTCGGTCTGCATGTCGGCAAGTTTCTTCTGGATCAACTGATTGGCTGCCAGCGGCTTGTCGAACTGCTTGCGGTCCAGCGTGTATTGCCGCGCGGCATGCCAGCAAAACTCCGCGGCGCCGAGTGCGCCCCAAGCGATCCCAAACCGCGCATTGTTGAGGCAGCCGAACGGCCCGCTCAATCCGCGAATCTCCGGGAAAGCGTTGGCTTCGGGTACGAACACGTTGTCCATGACGATTTCGCCGGTGATCGAGGCGCGCAGGCTGAATTTGCCTTCGATCTTCGGCGCGGTCAGGCCCTCCATCCCTTTTTCCAAGACGAAGCCGCGGATCTTCCCATCATCGTCCTTGGCCCAAATCACGAAGACATCGGCGATCGGCGAGTTGGTGATCCACATCTTGTTGCCGGTCAGCGCGTAGCCGCCGTCGACCTTTTTGGCGCGGGTCTTCATCCCGCCGGCGTCGGAGCCGTGATCGGGTTCGGTCAGTCCAAAACACCCGACGATCTCGCCTTTGGCCAACTTGGGCAGAAAGCGCTGGCGCAGTTCGTCGGTCCCATAGGCATAGATCGGGTGCATCACGAGGCTCGACTGCACGCTCATCGCCGAGCGATAGCCCGAATCGACCTTTTCGATTTCCCGGGCGATCAGGCCGTAGCTGACGTAACCGACCCCGGCGCAGTCGTAGCCGTCGATGGTCGGCCCCAATAGGCCGAGTTCGCCCATTTCGTTGAATATCTCGCGGTGGAAGATTTCGTGCCGATTGGCCTCCAAGACCCGCGGCATCAGCTTGTCTTGGGCGTAATCCCGCGCAGTGTCGCGGATCATCCGCTCCTCCTCGGTGAGTTGCTCATCCAAGAGAAGGGCGTCGTCCCACTGGAAGACGGGCTTTGACGAGGTCCGTTTTGCGGCCGAGTCAGAATGCGCGGTGACGGTCATGAAATCCTCCGAAAATGACGGAATAGGCTCGAACCTAAGGGGTTAGCCCAGGTAAGGCCGTATTCGCCCTTATATACGCGCCTAATTGAGATGCCGCAAAGTTGTAGCTGCGACAACAAGTATGTTTGCTCCATGGCCCCAGGGCACATAAAGTCCCCGAAAAGGTCCGGTGCGTATGGATTATGAAGAGTTCTTTGCCCGCAAGATCGGGGCGCTAAAGGAAGAAGGCCGCTACCGCGTCTTCGCCGACTTGGCGCGTCACGCAGGTGATTTTCCCCGCGCGACCTATCACCACGGCAACCATCAAGACGAGGTGGTGGTGTGGTGTTCCAACGATTATCTCGGTATGGGCCAGAGCCCGGTCGTCATCAAGGCGATGGAAGAGGCGCTCCACACGGTCGGCGCCGGCGCCGGCGGGACGCGCAACATCTCGGGCACCAATCACTACCATGTCCTGCTCGAGCGCGAACTTGCCGATTGGCATGGCAAAGAATCGGCGTTGCTGTTCACCTCGGTTACATCTCGAACGAAGCGACGATCGGAACGCTGGCGGGGCTTCTACCGGGTTGCGTGATTTTCTCGGACTCGTTGAACCACGCCTCGATGATCGCCGGCATTCGCGCCAGCCGCGCCGAAAAGAAAATCTTCCGTCACAACGATGTCGAACACCTTGAGCAACTTCTCAAGGAAACCGATACGGATGTGCCGAAACTCATTGCGTTTGAGTCGGTTTACTCGATGGACGGCGATATCGCGCCGATTGCCGAGATTTGCGATCTCGCCGACAAATACGGTGCCATGACGTACCTCGACGAAGTCCATGCGGTCGGCCTCTACGGGCCCCGCGGCGGCGGCGTCGCGGAGCGCGAAGGCTTGGCGCACCGGCTCACCGTGATCGAAGGCACGCTTGGCAGAGCCGTCGGCGTGATGGGCGGCTACATTGCGGCGTCCTCGACGATCGTCGATGTGGTGCGCAGCTATGCGGCCTCGTTCATCTTCACGACGTCCCTGTCGCCGGCGATTGCGGCCGGGGCCTTGGCCAGCGTGCAGCACCTGAAATCCCATAACGAATTCACGGGTGCGGCATCAGGAACGCGCCGCATCGCTCAAGACGCGATTCCGCGATGCCGGTCTGCCGCTCATGGAATCGGTCACCCACATCGTGCCGCTGATGGTCGGCAACGCGCCGTGTTGCAAACGCGCCTCCGACATGCTGCTGAACGACTTCGGTGTTTACGTGCAGCCGATCAACTATCCGACCGTGCCACGTGGCACCGAACGATTGCGCTTCACCCCGTCGCCGCTTCATACCGACGGGATGATGGATGAACTGGTCGATGCCCTGACCCATGTTTGGTCGGCGCACGACATCCAGCGCTACATCGCCGCCTAACGCGCCTCGCGGATCCAAACCCACACCACCGCCATCGCGATCAGGCCCTCGAGGCCGATGATGGTAGTCGCCAACGACGGCCCAACCAGCGTGACCATCAAGCCAAGGTGCAGGATGCCCAGCGGGCCGGTGCCGATGCACACCGAAAGCAGACCCAACACGCGCGAGCGCATGGCCGGTGGGGCGATCACGAATGGCAGGGTCCCTTGCATGGTCGAGAAACCGGCGACCCCCAGCCCGCCGATCAAAACGATCAGCAGCGAGGCTTCGAACCACAGCGACAGCGAAAACCCGACGATCGCGGCCATAAAGATGCACGAGCCGTAGAAGTACATCTTTCGGTAGGCCCAAGACCACGCGCTGCCTCGGGCGGCGATCAGTAACGCTCCCATCAAGCCGCCAAAGCCCTCGGTCGCGACCAGCATCCCGATCGGCAATTCCGATAAGCCAAGGCGTTCGTGGCCGATGACCGGCACCATCGCCATGTAGGGAAAGGCCCAGATGTTCATCACGATCGTGATCGACAGCATGCCGAGGACGGCTTTGTCGCTCCGGGCAAAGCGGACGCCCTCGACAATCGTCGACATCAACGTGGGGCCGCCCGCTTCGGCAGGGCGGCGCACGTTGTCGACGCGGAACAACATGTAGACGAGGCAGACGTAGACGCCGGTCGCCAGGAAATAAGCCCCCTCGATGCCGACGAACTGCATCAAAGCCCCACCCGCCAGCGGGCCGATGATGCGCATGCCGTTACGGGCCACCGAATCCAAACCCATCGCAGTTGAAATCCGGTCCATGCCGGCAAACTCGCCCAACAGGTTGCGACGAATCGGAAATTCCATCGAGAAGACGGTGCCCGTCAGGAACATGCCGATCCCGACATGCCACGGCGTAATAAGGTCGGTGACGGCGAGAATGCCGAGCGTTGCCGAGGTGACGATGAGCATCGCGTACCCGCCGATCAACAAGTTGCGGCGGCTCACGCGCTCGGCCAACGCGCCCGCGATCATGCCGAAGAGCACCATCGGCGCCGCGCGCGCCAGCGTGACGAGCGTGACCGCAAAGCCCGATTGAGTGTAGGCGAAGACGAAAATGCTGCCCGCCAGCATTTCAAGCCATTGCAAGGCCATGCTGGCGCCGCCCACGATCCACATACGCCGAAAGTTCGGCTCGCGGATCAGAGCGAAACGTTGTGCGACGGTATCTTGTGGTCCTGCCGAGGGGCTTGGCGCCGGGTCTGTGGTCAAAGGGTTGCTCGCTGGGTGTCGGTCCCCTAATGGAAGCGCCACAACACCACCCGTCAAGTTCGATTTGCGGCTTGGCCAAGGAGGGGGCATGCTTTCGCCCCTGAGAGGCTATGGCACGTCCGCACTATCTCATCGAATTTCATCGTATCGGGGCCTACGTAAAGGTCTCGGTAATCGATCCCGTGACGAATACCGAAACCTCCATCGTGGGCGATCCGCGGGCCAGCGAGGCGGAGTTGACCCGTCTTGCCGTGCGAAAATGGAATACGTCCTGAAAAAGAATCAGGAATCCGGCAAGCGATAGGCGCGGGTTTGTTTGTACGTCTTTGGGCGGCCCGCTAAGCTAAAAGAAAAACACAGGGGTGTTTGGGATGGCCGTGAAAGGCGTCGCGCAAGTCGAAAGCGCGCCCATGATGTCGATTCGCGGCGTCACGAAAAGCTTTGGCGGCATCCGAGCCGTGAACGAAGCAAGCTTCGATATCGGCAGGGGCACGATCACCGCGTTGATCGGTCCCAACGGCGCCGGCAAGACCACTTTGTTCAATATCGTTGCCGGGTTTATCAAACCCGACGCGGGGCGAGTCGTTCTCAATGGCCAAGACGTCACCGGCCTTCCGGCGCATCAGTTGTTCAAACGCGGTTTGATGCGCACGTTCCAAATCCCGGCGGCCTTCGAGCGCATGTCGCTCATTCAAAACTTGATGGTCGTCCCGGCCGGACAGTCAGGTGAAAACGTCTTGCGCACTTGGTTCATGTGGGGCCGTGTCACCGCCGAAGAAAAGCGCGTGCGCGACAAAGCCAAGGAAGTCCTCGACTTCCTTGGGCTCAGTCATGTCGCCGGTGAATACGCGGGCAATCTTTCCGGCGGTCAAAAGAAGCTCCTTGAACTCGGCCGCACGATGATGAGCGATCCCGACATCGTTTTGCTCGACGAACCGGGGGCGGGCGTGAACCCCACGCTCATGGTCAAGCTGGCCGACGACATTCGGCGCCTCAACGAGGAGCGCGGTTACACGTTTTGCATCATCGATCACGACATGGACCTTGTGGCCAAGCTTTGCCATCCGATCATCGTGATGGCCGAGGGCGCGATGCTCGCGCAGGGATCGATGGACGAAATTCGCCAAAACCAAGAAGTGCTCGACGCTTACCTCGGTGGCGGCCGCAGCGCGCGTCTGCCGTCGGAGGACGAGGCATGAGCTTGCTCGAAGCCGAAGGCCTTTACGGCGGGTACGGGGGCGTCGGTATCCTCAACGGGATCGACATGCGCGTCGAAGACGGCGAGATCGTCGTCATCGTCGGCCCCAACGGCGCAGGCAAATCGACAGCGATGAAGGCGGTGATCGGTCTGGTCAAAATTCGCGAAGGCCACATTCGGTTCGACGGTCAAGAGATTACCGGGCGGCGTCCCGATGAAGTGGCGCGCCTACGCGTATGCTACGTGCCGCAAGAAAAGAACGTGTTCCCGACCCTGACCGTGAACGAAAACCTCGAGATGGGCGCCTTTTTGCGCGACGACGATTTCTCCAGCCAGTTGGATGCGGTCTACGAGATATTTCCGGCGCTGGTGGAAAAGCGCCGCCAACCGGCAGGCAGTCTGTCCGGTGGTCAGCGCCAAATGGTGGCGATGGGTCGCGCGCTGATGTTGGAACCCAAGCTTCTGTTGCTCGACGAGCCGACCGCGGGGTTGTCGCCGCTTTTCACCGACATGGTTTTCGACAAAGTCAAAGAGATCAATGCGACCGGCGTGGCCATTCTCATGGTCGAACAAAACGCCAAGGACGCGCTCGCGCTGGCAGATCGCGGCTATGTCCTCGCGCTCGGGCGCAATCGGCACGAGGATACCGGGGCCAACTTGTTGGCCAACCGCGAGGTGGCGGAGATGTTTCTCGGCGGCTGAGGTTGACGTTAGGTCATCGGCTGACGCTGATAGACCGCTGAAAAGTCACAAAGAATCGGCAATCCACGCGTTCTTCCTTGGGGGGGAGCGGGCGCGTGTGCCAAGATCAACGCTTGCGTCCGAGGTCACCCGAGGGTGCAATTGGATTGTTCAAAAAAACTAGGCCTAACAAAAGGGAGGCTATCCCATGAAATCTTCAATTCTTCGGCGTTCGTTGCCGATCGTGCTGGGGGCTGCATTGGCAGCCGGCATGGGCCACGCATCGATGGCGCAAACCGTCAAGATCGGTTCGCTGTCGGCCGTGACCGGCCCAATCGCCAACCTCGTTCCGCCGATTATCGAGGCCGAGCAATTGGCGGTGAAAGAGATCAACGATGCCGGTGGTATTCTCGGCGGTCGCAATCTCGAACTTGTCGTCGGCGATACCCAGTGCAACGCCCAAGCCGCGGTCGATGCCGCAGGCAAACTCGTCAACGTCGAGCAAGTCGTCGCCATCGTAGGCGCCCTGTGCTCGGGTGCCACGATCGGTGCCGCCAGCAACGTGGCTATCCCGGCCGATGTCGTGATGGTCTCGCCGGCCTCCACCTCGCCCGAGATCACGGGCCTGGACGATAACGACCTTCTGTTCCGCACCGCGCCGTCGGATGCCTACCAGGGCATCGTTTTGGCCAAGTACGTGAAGTCCAAAGGGATCAATAGCGTTGCGCTGACCTTCGTGAACAACGACTACGGCGTCGGTCTGGCATCTGCGTTCCGCGAAGCGTTCGTCAAAGAAGGCGGCAAGATCACCGGCGATCAGGTCCATGAAGACAAGAAGTCTTCCTACCGGTCTGAGTTGGCGACCTTGGCATCGGGCAAGCCCGACGCGCTGGTCGTCCTCGCGTATGCCGGGACCTCGGGTGTCACCATTCTGCGCCAGAGCCTCGAAAACGGGTTCTTCAAACAGTTTGTTGGGGCCGACGGGATGCGCGATGACATCCTCATCGAACAGCTCGGTGCGGACGAATTGAAGGACAACCTGTTGATCACGCAGCCGACGTCCAAGGCCAACCCGGCCAAGGATGCGTTCGACGCCGCTTTCGCGGCCGCTGGTGGCGATCCTAACTCGATCTTCGTTCAGCAAAGCTATGATTCGACCATGCTGATCGCGTTGGCCATCCAAAAGGCCGGCAGCACGGAACGTGTGGCGATCAAAGACGCGCTTCGTGCCGTTGCGGGCCCGCCGGGCGTCAAGGTCGGTCCGGGCGACTGGAAAAAGGCCGTTGATCTGCTCGCCCGCGGGCAGGACATCGACTACGAAGGTGCGGCGGGTTCCCACAACTTCGATGCGGCGGGCGACGTTGCCGGCGTCATCGGTGAATACGGGATCGAAGGCAACACCTTCAAGGAAATGGGCATCATCGACATCGACTAGTCGAGGCCTCCGAAATCGCCCCGTCCGCTACTCGGCGGCCGGGGCTTTTTCTTGCGCGCGGCCGGGTGGCGTCTCGAACTCCGACGGATCCACCTTGGGCAGGGTCTCCGGCAGCAACCCCTTCGAGTAGCGCTGCAACACGATCTGCAATCCTAGGCCTATAAGGAAAATGCGTAGGAAGGTGGCCCGCACCGCCCATTCCGGCGGGAGCTGCGAGGTCAACAATTCGGTCGCCGACCACAGGGTCCAAACGGCGAGCGCGCCCAACAAGGCGCCACGGTTGTTGCCGCTCCCACCGATAATCAACATTACCCAAACCAGGAATGTCGTCATCAACGGTTCGGTCGCTTCGGGGCCGATGAACTTGAAGAAGTGGCTGGCCAGCGCACCGCCGAGGCCCATCAGGGCCGCGCCGATGACGAACCCTTGCAATCGGAACCCGGTGACGTTCTTGCCGATCGCGGGGGCCGGGGCCTCGTTGTCGCGGATCGAGCGCATCACCCGGCCCCAAGGCGACTTCCCGGCGCGTTCCGCCAGCACATAGGCGATCAAAACGACGAGGCCGACCACCAAGAGGAACGCTATCTGCGACCAAGGTTGGCTCAAGCTTTCGAAGGGGCGCGGAATGTTGGAAATGCCGCGCGGCCCGTTGGTCGCCCAAATCTCGTTCTTGAGAATCAGACGAAAGATTTCCGCCACCCCGATGGTGGCGATGGCGAGATAGTCCGATCTAAGTCGAATACATAATCGTCCGACGAGATAGCCGATCGCGCCTGCCACAACCATTGCTGCGACCAAGCCGACCGGGAACGGCCAACCGAACCCACCGATGAAATTGTCCGAGCTGGCCGCCGTCAGGATGGCGCTGACATAGGCGCCAATCGCGAAGAACCCGGCGATGCCGGCGTTGAACAACCCGGTATAGCCCCACTGAATGTTGAGGCCGATGGCGAGCACACCGTAAATCCCCGCCATCGTCAGCAGTGAGACCGCGTAAAGCAGGAGGCCGAGTGCGAGTTCGCTACTCATGTGAACACCCGCCCACGAAACAGTCCGCTCGGGCGCCAGATCAACAACGCGACCATCAGCGCGAACGCCACCCCGGTCTTATAGCCGGGGGAGAGCAGGGGCTCGACGCCGATCCACGGGTAGCTCGACAACTCCTCGGCTAGCCCAATCACCGGTCCACCCGCGATCCCGCCGTAAGGACTGCCGATCCCACCGAGAATAGCCGCCGCAAAGATCGGGAGCAGCAGGTCCCATCCCATGTTGGTGTGAAGTTGCGTGTCCATGCCGAGAAAGACACCCGCAGTCGCAGCCAATCCGCCGCCGATAATCCAGGTCGCGCGCACCACCTTTTCGGTGGGGATGCCGCTGACTTGCGCGAGATCGGGTTCGTCGGCCATGGCGCGCATCGCTTTGCCGAGCTTCGAGCGCGACAGGAAAGTAGTGCAGTCCCACGACGATGAGGATCGTCAGGCCGACGATCCACATGTGTTTGTCGGCCAGGCGCAACGTATCGAAAAAGATGATCGGCTTGCTAAAGGTGCCCGCGGAATAGGACTCGACCTTCACGCCCCAAATCAGTTGAACCAACGAGCGGATCATCAACGCGACCCCGAACGAGGCGATCACCAGATAAATCGTCGGGCTATTGCGAAACGGTTTGTAAAAGCCCCGATCGAGCAACACCGAGATAGCGGCGGTCAAGACGATCGCCACCGGGAGGGCCAGCAAGACGGGAAAGCCGAGCGCCGTGACGAAGAAGAGCGCCAAATAAGCGCCCATCGTGATGATGTCGCCGTGGGCAAAATGGGCAAAGCGCAAGATGCCGAACAGCATCGATACGCCGATCGCGCCTAGCGCGTACATACAGCCCAGGACCAGTCCGGGAATGAGATAGAAGTTGATGAACTCGATCATGCTGCCGGAAACCTTAGCCGATAAGGCGGCGGGGTACGAGGATCGCAACCGGGCATGGATTTTGATCGCACGGGGCGTCACGCGACGACGACATTCGCGTTAAGATCGCGAGATGGACAACCGCAACACGCCCGCGCCCTACGTCCCGGACCCCGATCAGATGGCCCTGTGGCCTGACGTCTCGGGCAATGCGATCAACGGCCTCGGCGAAACCGAACCGCGTCCGCCCAGTCCGGTCTATTGGCACGAGCCTGACACGATCCCGCACGGACCGTTGCAGAATTGGTTTTACGGTCGCTACACCCAGTCGCCCGAGGTGGCGGCCGCACGAGCGCGGCGGCAAGAGATCATCGACCGACCGCTGCCGGAGGTCGCGGAAACGCAACGACGCGAAACACCCGCGCGCTGGGTCGAATTGGTCAAAGAGGCGGGGCTTTCTTTTGGCGCCGACGATGTCGGCGTCGCGCGCATGGACCCGAGTTGGGTTTTCGAGGGGCACCAACAACGCACCTGGCCCTGGGCGATCGCGATTGCGGTCCAGCATGATTACGAGGCGCTCAAGGCCGCGCCGAAAGATCCCGCCGCGACTGAAGTCGTCAACCAATACGGCCGCGCGTTAAAGGTCGTGAAAGATCTCACGGGGTGGATTCGGAACCAAGGTTGGGCCGCCGAGGAGAAGGGTGGCCCGATGGCCGGGTCGATGGTGATGATCCCGGCCGCGATCAAAGCCGGCTTGGGCGAACTCGGTCGGCACGGTTCGATGATCCACCGCACGTTCGGCGCCAATTTTAGATTGGCGTTGGTGCTCACCGACCTGCCCCTCGAAGAAACCGGCGAGGATGTCTTCGGCGCGGATGAGTTTTGCACCAACTGCCGGGTCTGCTCGGATGCCTGCCCGCCGCAGGCCTTGTCGAGTACCAAGCAATGGGTGCGTGGGGTCGAAAAGTGGTACGTCGATTTCGACAAGTGCCTCCCCTTTTTCAACGAGAACAAGGGTTGCGGCATCTGCATCGCGGTGTGCCCATGGAGCCGTCCGGGGGTCGCCGACACCTTGGTCCAAAAGATGGCCCGCCGCCGGGCCCGCGCCGGCTAAACAGACCCAAACCGACCGACCGGCGGTACCGCTATATCTGGTAGCGGCGCAACAACATGTTGAAAATCAGGCACTTACTAGATGTGCCTCAGTTTGTGGGGGCAAACTCAACCGCATCCGAGAAGTGGTAGAACGCTGGTACGGCGTTGCCACATATGGTACGTAGGCGACCCCGAAACGGGCCCCGAAAAACCGTACACCATGTCCCAAACTGTCATCGCGCTTGCCGCCGATCATGCCGGATTTCCGCTCAAGGAAATCATGGCCGAAGAGGTGCGCGCGCTGGGTTACACGGTGCTCGATCTCGGCACCCATGACACGGCATCGGTGGACTATCCCGACTTCGGCCATGCGGCGGCCGAAGCGGTCCTGGACGGCCGCGCGACCCTGGCGGTGATCTGTTGCGGCACCGGGTTGGGGATCAGCATGGCCGCCAACAAATACCCAGGCATCCGCGCCGCGCTATGCCACGACGCAACGACGGCCCGGCTGTCGCGCGAGCATAACGATGCCAATATTTTGGCGTTGGGCGCACGCGTGATCGGCGTCGAAGTTGCGCGCGACGCGCTGCGGGCCTTCCTGGATACCCCCTTCGGTGGCGACCGGCATACCCGTCGCGTCGGCAAAATCGATCAATTGCAAACGAAAGAGGCTGTTTGATGACAACTGCGAGTGCGGCACTAAGCGATCAAGACAACGGATTCTTCACGACAAGTTTGGCCGACGAAGACGCCGAACTGTTCGGTGCCATCCAGGACGAGTTGGGCCGCCAGCAGAACCAGATCGAGCTGATCGCCTCGGAAAACATCGTCAGCCGTGCCGTCCTCGAAGCGCAAGGCTCGGTGCTCACCAACAAATACGCCGAAGGCTATCCCGGTCGGCGCTACTACGGTGGCTGCGAATTCGTCGACGTGGCCGAAAATCTCGCCATCGACCGCGCCAAAGTTGTTTGGCTGCGCGTTCGCCAACGTGCAGCCGAGTTCCGGGTCGCAGGCCAACCAAGGCGTCTTTCAGGCGCTGATCAAACCGGGCGACACCATCCTCGGCATGTCGCTTGCCGCCGGTGGCCACCTCTCCCACGGTGCTAAACCCAACCAATCCGGCAAGTGGTTCAACGCGGTGCAGTACGGCGTGCGGCGCCAAGACGCGCTCATCGATTACGACGAAGTCGCAGCATTGGCGGCCGAGCACAAACCCCAACTCATCATCGCGGGCGGTTCCGCGATCCCCAGGATCATCGACTTCGCGCGCTTCCGCGAGATTGCCGATTCGGTTGGTGCGCTGTTGATGGTCGACATGGCGCACTTCGCGGGCCTTGTGGCCGGTGGCGTGCATCCCAGTCCGTTCCCGCACGCCCATGTCGCGACCACGACGACGCACAAGACGCTGCGCGGCCCGCGGGGCGGCATGATCCTGACCAACGACGCCGATATCGCCAAAAAGGTGAACTCGGCGATCTTTCCCGGCATTCAGGGTGGCCCGCTGATGCATGTGGTCGCGGCCAAAGCTGTGGCGTTCAAAGAAGCATTGCAGCCGGATTTCAAGGCCTATGCCCGGTCCATCGTCGACAACGCGCAGGCCCTCGCGGCACGCCTCGTCGAAGGCGGCCTCGATATCGTCACCGGCGGCACCGACACGCACTTGATGCTGGTCGACCTCCGACCCAAAGGCTTGACGGGCCGTGATGCCGAGCAGGCGCTCGAGCGCGCTTTCATCACCTGCAACAAAAACGCGATCCCGTTCGATCCGGAAAAACCGATGGTGACATCGGGTCTGCGCCTTGGCACGCCGGCCGGCACGACGCGGGGCTTTGGCGTCGCGGAGTTCCGGGAGGTGGGCGCCATGATCGTCGAAGTCTTGGACGCGCTTGCCGCGAGCCCCGATGGCGACCCGGCGGTTGAAGCCGCGGTCAAGGAACGCGTCCTTGCGCTTTGTGCCCGTTTTCCGATTTATCCGAGATAAAGTTGTTTTAGACGGCCGTCCGTTAGGCTTGGGGAATTAGAATGCGCTGCCCGTTTTGTGGAAACGACGACACCCAGGTCAAAGACTCGCGACCTGCAGAAGATAACTCAGCGATTCGCCGCCGCCGGTTCTGTCCGGCTTGCGGGTCGCGGTTCACGACCTTTGAACGGGTTCAGCTTCGCGAACTGACCGTCTTTAAAAAGAACGACCAGCGCGTGCCGTTCGATCGCGACAAGTTGGCACGATCGATCATTACCGCCACCCGCAAACGCCCGGTGGAACCCGAACGGGTCGACCGTATGATCAACGGCATCGTGCGACGGCTGGAAAGCTTGGGTGAGTCGGAAATCTCCAGCACGACGATCGGCGAGCTGGTGATGGAGGCGTTGGCCAACCTCGATCAGGTTGCCTACGTGCGGTTTGCTTCCGTGTACAAAAACTTCCGCGAGGCCCGCGACTTCGAAGCCTTTATCGGCGAGATGGGCGGGAGTGTCGAAGACGACTATTGAGGTCGATCGCGCGCACATGCGCGCGGCCTTGGCGCTGGCCCGACGTGGGCTCGGCCAAGTCTGGCCCAACCCCGCCGTCGGCTGCATCCTCGTGAAAGACGATCGCGTGGTCGCCCGCGGCTGGACCCAACAAGGCGGGCGACCCCATGCCGAGACCGAAGCCATCGACCGGGCCGGGGACGCCGCGCAGGGTGCCACAGCCTACGTCACGCTCGAACCGTGTAGCCACCACGGCAAGACACCGCCCTGCGCCGATGCCCTGATCGCGGCCGGCGTAGCGCGCGTCGTGGTCGCAATGGAAGATCCCGACGACCGTGTCGCCGGAGAGGGGCTTAGCAAGCTTCGCACGGCCAACATCGTTGTCGATGTCGGGGTCTGCGCTGATCAAGCACACGCCCTCAACCGAGGCTATCTCAAACGGCTCTCGGATCATTTGCCTCTCGTCACTTTGAAAACCGCGATCACGACCGATGGGCGCATTGCCACCGCCGACGGCGAAAGCCAATGGATCACCGGTGCCGAAGCCCGGGCGGACGCGCACCGCCTGCGCGCCGATCACGATGCCATCGCGGTCGCGTCGGCGACTGCGCTTGCGGACGATCCGGTTCTGACCTGTCGTTTACCCGGTATGTCGGATCGTTCGCCGGTGCGTATTCTCCTCGATGCGCATTTGCGCGTCCCGCTTACGGCCAAGTTGTATGCGTCGGCCACCGAAGTGCCGTTGTGGGTTTTCAGTGCGGTCCCTGCCGACGATCCGCAAGTTCAGGAACGCCAACGCGCCGGTGCCGAGCACGTGACGGTGGCGACGGATGGTTCGGGACATGGCGTGAACTTGCGGCAAACGTTCGGGCACCTTGCGGACCGCGGAATCACACGGTTGTTGGCCGAAGCCGGCGGCATGTTGGCCAGTGCGCTCTTGCGCGACCGTTTGGTCGATGACCTCGTCCTCTACCGCGCACCGATGCTGCTGGGCGGCGACGGCATCGCGATGACGGGCCCCCTAGGCGTCGAAAAACTGAGCCAGAACTTTCCGTTACATAGGACCGCTATCCGGGCGGTGGGCAACGATGTGGTGGAAACTTTCCACCTAGCCGACTAAGTAACCCCCATGTTTACAGGCATCATTACCGACGTAGGTCGGGTTCGGTCGGTCGAAACCAACGGCGATACGCGGTTGGTAATCGAAACCGCTTACGACACCAATGAGATCGACATCGGCGCTTCGATCGCTTGCGCCGGGCCGTGCCTTACGGTGACCGACAAGGATGACGGCTGGTTCGCGGTGGATGCCTCCGCTGAAACGCTGTCCAAGACGACGCTGGGTGGCTGGGCCAAAGGGACGCGGGTCAACCTCGAACGCGCCCTGAGGGTCGGTGATGAAATGGGCGGTCACATCGTGACCGGCCATGTCGACGGCATTGCGGTCGTGATCAGCGTGACCCCGGAAGGTGACTCCCAGCGTTTCGTGCTAGAAGCACCCAATGAATACGCCCGCTACGTGGCGCCCAAAGGGTCGGTGACCCTGGACGGTGTTTCGTTGACGGTCAACGAAGTCGATGGGAGCCAATTCGGCGTGAACATCATTCCACATACCCAGGCCGCGACGACGTTCGGCGATCTCCAGCCAGGCGACCGCGTCAATTTCGAAATCGATGTGTTGGCGCGTTACGTCGACCGGTTGCGGGAAACGCTTTAATGGCCGACGCGCTGACCACCAATTCGCTGCACGACTATCTCTCGTCGATCGACGAGATCATCGATGATGTCCAGAAGGGCAAGATGATCATTCTCATCGATGACGAGGATCGAGAGAACGAAGGGGATCTCATCATCCCGGCGGAAAAAGCGACGCCGGAGGCGGTCAATTTCATGGCCAAGCACGGACGCGGTTTGATCTGTCTTGCGTTGACCGAAGACCGATGCGACGAGCTCGGGCTCGAGCTCATGACTCGCAAGAACCAGTCGCGTCACGAAACGGCGTTCACGATTTCGATCGAGGCACGCGAAGGCGTGACCACCGGTATTTCAGCCGCCGACCGTGCCCAAACTATCAAAGTCGCGATCGATCCGACGAAGGGCAGAGCGGACATCGGCTCGCCCGGCCACGTCTTCCCGCTCGTCGCGCGCAAAGGCGGGGTGTTGGTCCGTACCGGTCACACCGAAGCGGCAGTCGACATAGCGCGGCTTGCCGGTATGAACCCCTCGGGCGTGATCTGCGAAATCATGAACGACGACGGCACCATGGCGCGGTTGCCCGATCTGGTTCAGTTCGCGCAGTTGCATGGGCTGAAGGTCGCGCGTATCGCGGATCTCATCGCCCATCGCCGTCACAACGAACAGATGGTCCAATGCGCTGTCACGCGGCCTCTACGGTCGGTTCACGGTGGGGATTGGATTCTTTCGGTCTATACCAGCAGCGTCGACGGCGCCGAGCACATCGCGTTGGTCAAGGGCGACATTAGCGGCGCCGACCCGGTGTTGGTGCGCGTGCATCCGTTCAACGTCGTCAACGATCTGCTCGGCGAGGTGATTGCGCGCGGCGGTTTGCTGTATCGCGCCATGCGCCAGATTGGCGAGGCAGGTCGCGGCGTGGTCGTGATCATTCGCGAGGCGCAAGCCACCAGCTTGGTGGACCGCATTCGCCACGAATTGGGCGAGGATGCGCCCGGTCCGCTGCGCGACTACGGGGTCGGGGCCCAAATACTGCGCGACATCGGCGTACGCGACATGATTTTGCTGACCAATAAGCCGCGCCCGGTCGTCGGTCTCGAGGGCTATGGCCTCTCCATTGTCGATCGGCGCGCGATCGACGACATGCAGTCTGCGTCATGACCGACACCCCGCGCATTCTGCTGGTCGAGGCACGTTTCTACGACGACATTGCGGACCAACTCGTTGCGGGTGCGACGACGGCGGTCGAGGCGCGTGGCGGCGTGTGCGAGCGCATTGCCGTGCCGGGCGCCATGGAGATTCCATTAGTCGTGCGCTTTGCGGTCGATGCCGCCGCGGCCGGCACGGCGACCACCTTCGATGGATTTGTCGCTTTGGGTTGCGTGATCCGTGGGGAAACCACCCACTACGACCATGTCTGCCAAGAAAGCATCGGCGGATTGCACAAACTCGCCCTACGCCATTCGCTGGCGATCGGCACCGGCGTCCTGACCTGCGAGAACCGCGACCAAGCTTGGGCGCGCGCGGCGGTCGATCAGGGCAACAAGGGCGCCGCAGCGGCCAATGCCGCGCTCGATCTCGTTGCGGTGCGTGATGCCTTCCGCAACGGAGGCTAGCCCGGTCATGGCGGGCGGACAGTCAAGCTCAGGCGGACGCTCGGCGGCACGGCTTGCGGCGGTCCAAGCGCTCTATCAGATGTCGATCACCGACGTATCGGCAGACGCGGTGATCGGCGAGTTTGTCGAACATCGGTTTGGTCGCGAAATCGACGGCCTGGTTTACGAGGGCGCAGACCGTGCGTTCTTCGAAGACCTGGTTCGCGGCGGTACGGTGCGCGATGCGGAAATCACCACGCAGATTCAGGGGGTGCTCGAAAACCGCGATCTCGACCGATTGGAAAAAATCCTCGCCGCCGTTCTACGCGCCGGCGCGTACGAGCTCCTGACGCGGATCGACGTGCCGAGTCGCGTGGTGATCAGCGAATACGTCGATGTGGCCCACGCCTTCTTCGATGGGCCGCAGCCTGGATTTGTGAACGGGGTGCTCGACAAATTAGCCCGGCAGGTGCGATCCGGCGAAATGTCGGGTCAGACCCAAAAGGGCGCCGCCTAGGAACCCAGCATGATCAGGCGCGGCGAGTTCGATGTCATCGCACAGAGCCTGGCGCCGCTGAGCGACACCGCGCGCGGCCTCGGGCTGACCGACGACGCTGCACTCTATGCGCCGGCGCCGGGACGGACTGCTGTGCTCAGCACCGATACGCTGGTCGCCGGTGTTCATTTCTTGCCCGATGATCCGCCGGGCGACATCGCGCGCAAGGCGCTCCGGGTCAACCTTTCGGACATCGCCGCGATGGGCGCGGTCCCGCAGGGCTATTTGCTGAACCTTGCGCTTCGCGAAACCGAGACGGACGCATGGCTCGATGCTTTTGTGGCGGGCCTCGCCGCGGATCAGGCGATCTACAGGATCACGCTTTTCGGTGGCGATACCGTGCGCACTCCGGGGCCTCTGACGGTGTCGGTCACCGCAATCGGCGAGGTGCGGATCGGTCGCGCCCTGAAACGCGGCAATGCACAGATTGGCGACGGGATCTACGTCACCGGAACGATCGGCGATGCCGCGGCCGGTCTGCGGCTGCTGACCGACCCTGCGGATGTTCCGAATGCTGATGCCCTCATCGCGCGGTATCGTTTGCCGCAACCGCGCGTGACGGTCGGGCCGCGGTTGGTGGGTTTGGCCACCGCGGCGATCGATGTCTCGGATGGGCTTGTCGCCGATCTCGCGCACATCTGCGAGACCTCTGCGGTCGCCGCCACGGTGCAAGCCGCCGATGTACCGTTGTCCCGGGCCCTTCGTGCGGCGATGGCGGGGGACATTCTTTCGCTTCCCGATGCTCTAACCGGTGGCGACGACTACGAGCTTCTGTTTTGCGCGCCACCGACGGCGCATGACGCTCTGATCGCCCTCGGAGCAGAACTCGATGTCCCGGTGACTCCGATCGGCGAGATCACCTCCGGGCACGACGTGACGGTGATCGATGAAAACGGCACGCCCGTCGTCCTTCCACGCGCGGGCCACACGCACTTTTGAGCCTTGGAGCCGCAGCTAAGGGTGTGCCGGCGGAGACCTGACGGAATTGCGGCCCTAAGAAGCTAAGCTTGTCCGCTATGCGCCGACGGCGTAGCGTGACCGCTTCGAATAAGACTGAGAGAAATCCGTGAAGAAACTCCTGTTTCTGGGTGTCGGCATCATATTGCTGGTCGTTGTTGCTGCGGTCGGCATGTCTCTTGTCGGCGGTGGTGGCGAGAAAGAAGAAGTCGCCGAGGTCAAGGTCGAGGAGCCGGTCGAGCCGGCAGAGACGGTCGTTTACGAAATGCGTCCGCTCGGCGTCCCGGTGATCCGCGACGATAAAATCCGTCGATATGTGATCATGTCGGCGACCTACGAACTCTTGGCCCGACCGGACCAAGCAGCCCACGCCGAAGAAGATCGTCCGATCTTGCGCGACGCGATCGTGCGCTCGGTCCATGCCAAACCGCTGCGTCTCAAAGAAGACCGGTCGATCGACCCTCGCGATCTCAATGCGCGCTTTCTCCAGTCCGCCAACAAGGTGTTCCACGACATCGTTCAGAGTGTGGAGGTCGGCGAAGCGAAGGCCGGTCGCCCCGCGCCGCCCGCCGCGGCACCCAAACCCAAAAAAGAGAGCAGTGGCGGCGACCACTAGGAGTACGTTTTGTCGACCAATGCAAAAACAACCGTAGGGCTGCTGGCCCTATGTCAGGCCTTCTTTACCTCGTCGAGTTCGATCATGGCGCTGACCACCGGCTTGGTCGGTTTCCAGTTCCTCGGCGAGGACACCACTTTGGCGACCGTACCCGTCTCCGCGATGGTGATCGGGACGGCGATCGCCACGGCGCCGGCCTCGATGATCATGAAGCGTGTGGGGCGCCGCTGGGGATTCACCATCGGGGCGCTTATCGGGGTGCTCGGCGCAGCAATCGCGGCGCTCTCGGTTTGGCAACTCAGTTTTTGGGGCTTTAGCTTCGGCATCCTCCTGATGGGGATGTACAACGGGTTCTCTCACTACTACCGCTTTGCTGCAGCCGATGTTTCGTCGGAGAAGTTTCGCAGCCGTGCGATCTCGCTCGTTCTGTTCGGTGGCGTTGTCGCCGCCTTTGTCGGACCTGAAATCGCCTTGAGGACTGCGGACCTTGTCCCCGGCGCCCAGTTCCTCGGGACGTACCTTGCCGTCATCGCGCTGGTGACGGTGTCGATCGTCCTGATCCAGTTCATTCGCATTCCGGCGCCGACGGTCGCGGAGCGCCCCGAAACGGGACGTCCGATGTCCGAGATCATGCGGCAGCCCAAATTCATCGTGGCCGTGCTCTCCAGCATTATTGGCTTGGGGGTCATGGTCCTGCTAATGACGGCGACGCCGATTGCCATGGTCGAACAATTCAACCACGCCCTGCGCGATGCCAAGACCGTCATCCAATGGCATGCGTTGGCGATGTTCGCGCCCTCGTTTGTGACGGGGATGCTGATTGCGCGGTTTGGAGTGCTCAACATTATCGCCATGGGCGTCGTATTCATGATCGGATCCATTGTGTTTGCCGTTACCGGGGTGGCGTTCCTGAACTTCTGGGCCGCCTTGTTCCTGTTGGGGCTGGGCTGGAACTTCATGTTCGTCGGCGGCTCCAGCCTCCTGACGGAAACCTACGAGCCTGCCGAACGCGCTAAAGCCCAGGGATTTCACGATTTCATGGTGTTTGGCTTGGTGGCGCTGGCTTCGCTGTCGTCGGGTGCCCTTCTGCAGCTTTTGAGTTGGCGGGCGGTGAGTTACGGCGCGGTGCCGTTCTTGATCGTTGTCTCGCTGGCGCTTCTTTGGCTGGTCTTACGCCGGCCGGCGCCCGCGCAGGCCTAACCCGCCCAAATCCGCCAAAACGCCGCAAAAAAAGGCGTTCGGCCCGAAAATCTCGGTTTGTTGCGTTGCAACCCTAGTTCTGGCATGTTCCGCGCGATTTTCCGCCGGGGCCTGCGTTTGCAGTCCTCCCGGCCATCTCACATTCAGCGGGTTCGAAGAGGGTTACACCGATGTCAGACTGGTTATGGTTCGCGATCATTTCGGGCGTTGTCGCCATTGTTTACGGCATTTACGCCAGCCGATCGGTTCTCTCGCGGAGCGCCGGGAATGAGCGGATGCAGGAAATCGCTCGGGCCATTCAAGAAGGCGCGAGCGCCTACCTGAACCGGCAATACAGGACGATCGCCATCGTCGGTATCGTCATTGCAGTCCTGCTCTTGATCGTTCTGGGCTGGAAAGAGGCGGTCGGCTTCTTGATCGGCGCCATCCTCTCCGGCGCGACCGGCTATATCGGGATGCACATTTCGGTACGCGCCAACGTGCGCACCACCGAAGCGGCCCGAACCGGGCTCGCCGAAGGCTTGTCGGTTTCCTTCCGCGCCGGTGCCGTCACCGGCATGTTGGTGGCGGGTCTCGCGCTGATTTCGGTGGCCGGCTACTACGCCTTCTTGCTGAGCATCGGCGCGCACGGCCGCGAAATTATCGACCCGTTGGTTGCGCTCGGCTTCGGCGGCTCGCTCATTTCGATCTTTGCCCGTCTTGGTGGCGGTATCTTCACCAAAGGCGCCGATGTCGGCGCCGACTTGGTGGGTAAGGTCGAAGCCGGCATTCCCGAGGACGATCCGCGCAACCCCGCGGTCATCGCCGATAACGTTGGCGACAACGTCGGCGACTGCGCCGGTATGGCGGCTGACCTGTTCGAGACCTATGCGGTGACCATGGTCGCCACGATGGTCCTGGGTGCGATTCTGTTCTCGGCCAGCCCGGCGTTTTTGGTCTACCCGTTGGCAATCGGCGGCGTATGCATTTTCGCCTCGATCATCGGCACGTTCTTCGTCCGCCTGGGCAAGAACAACAACATCATGGGCGCGCTCTACCGCGGCTTCATCGTCTCGGCGGTTCTGGCGGCGGTCGGTCTATGGGTTGTCACCGATATGGTCTTGGGTTCGGGCACCGAATTCACGACGGCAACCGGCGTCACATTCGACGGACGCGCGCTGTTCTATTGCGGTCTGATCGGTTTGGTCGTCACCGGCCTTCTAGTTTGGGTCACCGAGTACTACACCGGGACCAACTACCGCCCGGTTCGCAGCGTTGCCGAGTCCTCGACCACAGGTCACGGCACCAACGTGATCCAAGGTCTGGCCATTTCGATGGAAGCGACGGCGGTGCCGGCACTGATCATCGTGGCCGGGATCATCTCGACCTTCATGCTGGCCGGCATTTTCGGTATCGCGATTGCAGTGACCACGATGTTGGCCCTGGCCGGCGTGGTTGTCGCGCTTGATGCCTACGGTCCGGTCACCGATAACGCCGGCGGTATCGCCGAAATGGCGGAATTGGATGACGAGGTGCGCCAAACCACGGATGCGCTCGATGCGGTCGGCAACACCACCAAAGCCGTGACCAAAGGCTATGCCATCGGCTCGGCCGGTCTCGCTGCGCTGGTGCTGTTCGGTGCCTACACCGAAGATTTGCGTCAGTTCTTCCCGGATGTCGACGTCGACTTCTCGCTCAGCAACCCTTACGTCGTGGTCGGCCTCTTCATGGGCGGTCTCCTGCCGTACTTGTTCGGCGCGATGAGCATGACCGCCGTCGGACGTGCCGCCGGCGCCGTGGTCACCGAGGTCCGGCGTCAGTTCAAAGAGATCCCCGGGATCATGGAAGGCACCGGCAAACCTGATTACGGGCGCGCCGTCGATCTGCTGACCAAGGCCGCGATCCGCGAGATGATCATCCCGTCGATGCTGCCGGTGCTTGCGCCGATCCTGCTGTACCTCGTGATCTGGGCGATCGCCGGTCAGGGCGCGGCTTTTGCCTCATTGGGCGCCATGCTCCTCGGCGTGATCGTGACCGGCATCTTCGTTGCGATCTCCATGACCGCTGGTGGCGGTGCTTGGGATAACGCCAAGAAGTACATCGAAGACGGCAACCACGGTGGCAAGGGCTCCGAGGCCCATAAGGCTGCGGTAACCGGCGACACCGTTGGCGATCCCTACAAGGACACCGCGGGTCCGGCGGTCAACCCGATGATCAAGATTACCAACATCGTTGCATTGTTGCTCTTGGCCGTCTTGGCCTAGCGCGTCTGAGGGCTAGCCATCTGTGCCGGCCGTAAACCGGCCGACGTTGCCGAAGAGTTGTTCGAGAATGCCCAGCTCTCGGCCATGGGTGGGGGTCTCGCGCGTAACGGGATCGATCAAGCGACCGTCTTCGAGGGTGTAGCGTCGAACTTCTTCGACGCGTCCCTCGGGGTCGAAATTGATCGCGACGACGTCCTGACCGACCACGGTCGGTTCGAAGAACGCGAAGTTCTCGGTCTGCTTGCTGATGTAAATCCAGGTGTCGTCGTCAAATGCAGCAACGCTGGACGGCGAGCCGAGCTTGGATACGACGGCGTCTTTGTTATCGACACCTTGTTGGACGGTCGCCAAGGTTTCTTCGTCCGGCACGTAACCCTGAACGACGAGGGTCGGCGTGCAGGCCGCCAAGGTCAGGCAAAGCACAAGGACGGCAGGGCTAATCTGAGAGAAGCGTTTCATGAGGCGACGACTACGTTTTATCCGCGAACGAAGGATACCGGCGAACGTCGCGGACCATGCAGCCGACGTTCTTGGCTGTCAACTTAGGGCCGGATAGGCGCGACGATGACGATTCTTAAACGATTGTGGCGCCGCTTCGCGAGCGAATCGCCCTATGCAGCGCCGGCGCGCGAGGCCTACCTCGCAGTGGTCGCCCAAGCTCGACAGCCAGATCTGTATTCGTCGTTCGGTGTCCCCGATTCGGTCGAGGGCCGCTTCGAGATGATCGCGCTTCACGCCATTTTGTTGGTCCATCGGATCAAGGGGAGGGGCGAGGCCAGCGACAAATTCGGCCGCGAGTTTATGTCCTACTTGTTCGCCGACATGGACCGAAATCTCCGGGAGATGGGGACCGGCGACATGCGGGTAGGCAAGAAGATCAAGGAAATGGCTGAAGCTTTTTACGGCCGGGCGCGGGCCTACCAAGCTGCGCTTGAGGCCGGTACGCCCGACCTCGAAGAAGCCTTGGCGCGCAACGTTTTTGCCGAGGTTGAGGATCATCACGCCGGAGTGCGCGGCCTTGCCGACAGCGTTCGTCGCCAGGTCGCCGCGCTGGAGAGCCAAGATTTAGCCGACCTCTTGGCCGGAAGGGTGCGTTTCGAGCCCTCCGGCCAGGCATAGGCGGCCCGTTATCGGATTGACCCCGCCCGGGCCAATCATTAGTTTCCGCGGCTTATTCGCGCCCTGATCGGGCGCAGAAAACGCCCGTTTGTGGCCAGTTTGATGCGTGAAATGTCCCATATCATCGAAACGGCGGAGATCGACACCGACGGTCGCCAAGTCGATTTCACGGTCGATGAATCCGAGCGCCAAGCGCTGATGACCCGGCTGGACCTGCTCGACCTCAGGAATTTCACCGTGGCGGCCGATATCCGACGGGACGGCGATAGCCCCGCAATCCTCGTCCAGGGTCGCTTTCGCGCCAATGTCACCCAAAAATGCGTGGTCACCCTAGACCCTGTCGAAACCGCCATCGATGAGGGGTTCGAAGTCCGATATCTGCCCATGGCCGATTGGGAAGAGCATCTTCGGCGTGATGTCGAGGTCTCGCCCGACGACGAAGATGTCGAGCCGATGACCGGCAGCGCGATCGACCTCGGTGCAACGGTGGCCGAGTATCTTGCCCTGGCGATCGATCCCTATCCGCGGCGTCCGGACGTCGAATTTCGCTTCGATAACGATGTCGAGGCCGATCCAGGACCGTTTTCGGCCCTGGCAAAGTTGAGAAACAAGGTTTAAGTACTTGGCAAACGAGAGTTAAATGGAGCCCGTAGGTTAGTCATGGCTGTTCCCAAGAGTAAAATCTCCAATTCCCGCCGCAACATGCGCCGCGCGCATGACTCGCTGGCGGCCCAAAATTCGGCGGAATGCCCCAATTGCGGTGAGCTCAAGCGACCGCACCATGTGTGTGGGGCGTGCGGCTACTACAACGGCAAGGAAGTCACCGAAGGAAGTGACGCGGTCTAGGCCGCGCAGGGGTTTGGTTTGACGCAGCCGATCACGATCGCGCTGGACGCCATGGGCGGGGATAAAGCCCCGGCATGGTCTTCAAAGGCGTCGATATCGCGCGAAAGCGCCATCCCGATGTTCATTTCCTGTTGTTCGGAGACGAACGACTTCTGGCGCCGATCCTCAAGCGGTTTCCGAAATTGGCCGACCGGGTGGAGATCTGTCACGCCCCGCAGGTCATCGCGGCGGAAGACAAGCCGTCCCAAGCGCTCCGTCGCGGCAAGGAAAGCAGCATGCGCCTCGCCATCAATGCCGTACGCGATGGCAATGCGGCGGGCGTGGTATCGGCGGGCAACACCGGCGCCTTGTTGGCGATGTCCAAGTTTGTCCTCAAGACGGTCGATGGGATCGATCGCCCGGCCATGGCTGGCGTCGTTCCCACGCGCCGCGGCGAAAGCGTCATCCTCGACCTTGGCGCCAACATCGAATGCACTGCCGATAACCTGGTGCAGTTCGCCATCATGGGGGCCGAGTTCGCTCGATCCGTGCTGGGCGTGCGCCGGCCCATGGTGGGGCTCGTCAATGTCGGTACCGAAGAACTCAAGGGCCACGGCGAACTCAAGGTCGCCGCGCAAGTGCTGCGCGATACCACCGAGCTGCCGCTGGCTTTCGAAGGTTTCGTCGAGGGCGACCACCTCGGCCAAGGCACGGTGGATGTTTTCGTTACCGACGGTTTTGCCGGCAATATCGCGCTGAAGACCGCAGAGGGGACAGCGAAGTTTTACAGCGAGATGCTCCGCGCCGCGTTTCGTCGTTCGCTCCTTTCCCGGATTGGCTACCTGCTGGCCCGACCGGCGTTGCAGGCCATCCGGAAGAAAGTCGCTCCCCCGACCTACAACGGGGCTTTGTTTGTCGGTCTCAACGGGGTCGTCGTCAAAAGCCACGGCGGTACCGATGCGATCGGCTTTGCCAACGCGCTGGGCGTCGCCGCGGATCTCATTCGGGGGCGTTTCAACGAACAGATCGTCGCCGATCTACAGTCTATCTCGGACCAAAACGAGCAGAGCTCCGAGGCTGCCGTCTCGTGACCGTTATTCGATCGGTGATCCACGGGTGCGGCTCGTACCTGCCGACCGGGCTTGTCACGAATGACGACCTTTCCAAAAAGGTCGACACCACCGACGAGTGGATTCAGGCACGCACGGGTATTCGTGAAAGGCACATCGCAGCCGACGGCGAGCTCGCCTCGGGGCTGGCGCTAGAGGCCGCCCGCAAGGCGTTGGGGCAAGCCGGGGTCGACCCTGAGACCGAGCTCGATCTCATCGTCCTGGCGACGACGACCCCCGACGATACGTTTCCCGCGACCGCAACGACGCTGCAGGCCGCATTGGGGATGACCCAGGGCAGCGCTTTCGATGTCCAAGCGGTTTGTTCCGGCTTTATCTATGCCTTGACGGTCGCCGATAGCCTGTTGCGGACGGGCCAGGCGCGCACGGCCCTCGTCGTCGGGGCTGAAGTGTTTTCGCGCATCCTGGATTGGGAAGACCGAGGAACCTGTGTCCTTTTCGGCGACGGTGCCGGCGCGGTCGTTTTGACGGCCGAGGAATCGGCCGGCACGACGGCGGATCGCGGTCTGCTCGCCGCGCGGCTCCATTCCGACGGGCGCATGCGCGAGGCGCTCTATGTCGATGGCGGTCCCGGCCGGACAGGGACTGTTGGTCACGTGCGGATGCAGGGCAAAGAGGTCTTCCGTCATGCGGTGGTCAACATGGCCAAGGTGGTGGAGGAGGTCGTCGCCGAGGCGGGCGTTAGCCTCTCCGACATCGACTGGCTGGTGCCGCACCAGGCCAACAAGCGAATCCTCGATTCCACCGCTAAAAAACTCGGCATCGACCCGGCCAAGGTGGTGATCACCGTCGATCAGCACGCCAATACCTCGGCGGCATCTGTGCCTTTGGCGCTGGATGTGGCGGTCCAGGATGGCCGCATCAAAAAGGGCGATTTGGTGCTGATGGAGGCCATGGGCGGCGGATTCACCTGGGGGCGTGCCTCGTCCGTTGGTGATTCCGCCGATTACTGCGGATTCCATGCAACATCAGCGTCGTGTCATATCCCCTTGATATCCCTTTGTTATTGACGGGGTATGACCCCACGAGTACCGTTTGCGCGGCAGTGAGGGAGGGGACCCACCATGGCAGGGAATACGGTCACCCGTGCACAGCTTAGTGAGGCTGTGTACCAAGAGGTTGGCCTATCCAGAAACGAATCCGCGGATCTCGTGGAATCGGTCCTGCACGAAATCGGTGACAGCCTGGTAAAGGGCGAAACCGTCAAAATCTCCTCGTTCGGGAGCTTTTACGTGCGGGAAAAGGGTCGTCGGATTGGGCGTAACCCCAAGACCGGCGAAGAGGTCCCGATTCTTCCGCGGCGCGTACTCGTGTTTCGCCCCTCGCATGTCTTGAAGGACCGCATCAACGCGGAAACCTCGCAAGAACGGGAGTAGGGCATGGCGACCACGACAGCCGGGGGAGAATCAGGCAGTTCGCGTAGCCGGAAATCGCCCGAGGCGTTCCGGACGATCAGCGAGGTCGCCACGGAACTCGACGTGCCGCAGCATGTTTTGCGCTTTTGGGAGAGCAAATTCGCTCAGGTCCGGCCGCTCAAGCGGGGCGGGGGACGACGCTATTATCGGCCCGAAGATGTCGAGCTTTTGCGCCGGATTCGCTCCCTTCTTTATGAAGAAGGCTTCACCATCAAGGGTGTCCAAAAGCTTCTCAAGGAAAACGGCAAGCGCGGCGAGATCGCGCGACCGTCCAAGGCCGGTCGCCGCCTCAGTGACCGCCCAGGCCTGCCCCGCGCCAAGGCCGCCGCCATCGAGAGCGCGATCGAGGAACTCGATGGGCTGCGCAAGCTGATTGCCGACGCCAAACGCCGTTAGCTTTATTCGGCGCGTTGCTGCGCCATCCATCAATCGTTATATATCGGCCTACGGTCGGAGCGTGGCGCAGTCTGGTTAGCGCATCACACTGGGGGTGTGGGGGTCGGTGGTTCGAATCCACTCGCTCCGACCATTTCCTCGTTCGTCATAGTAGGGACTATTGCCGTGCGATGGTGGCCACTGGCGATCGGAACGGCGTTGGTTCTCGGAGCTTGTTCCGAGAAAGGGTATGAGGTCGCTTGCCAGAAGGCAGTTCTCGATAACCGGCCCGCTTACGCCGAGGCATCGCCTGATTTCGACTACGAGCTCAGTCGGACCCACGTCTTTTCCGACGGGACCGGGCAGTCCGTCACCGTTTACTACATGGAACTGGCCGACGAACGTCGCGTGCGAATCTCTTGCTTTGCCGGGAAGGACGGGATGTTCGTCTATGCCTTCGTAAAGGATGAGGTGCTGGGTCCCCGCATTGTAGGGGCCGCCGCGGAGACTCTGACCAACCGACCGCGCCTCTTCTAAGGTTTCGCTGAACCTGTCGTTTCCGCGACGTTGCCGATTCCGCCCAAAATCTCTCGCCGGATCAGCCCGCTGATCGGACGAATGATCATCCAGTAGGGACGAAGGTGGCGTTTGCTTTCGGTGCTTGGGCATTGAATGCGCGTTTCGGTGCGCAGGCGCGTGCCGGCGCCACTCGGTTCGAGGTCGAAGCCCCACGCGAGTTTGGCGAAATCGGGTTCGGCAAAGGCCGCAAACGTATCCGGGGCGATCGGTCGTAGGACTCCCCTGGGGCGCCAAAACTGGCCGACCATACCGAGCACGAACTCGCGCTCGGGTGCTTCGCCCAGGCGCAGAAAATTCTTCATGCCGCTGAGATCGTAGAGCGGTGCGGGTTCGGGCGCCGCCTGGCCAGCCAGCCGCGCGGGCAACATACGCAACGCCACGGCGCTGCGGGTTAGCATCGATCCGGCGACACGGGCGGTTTGAACGGCTTGCCAGACATCGGGCGGCGGGGCCTTGATGAGGCGTTGGTGGCGCTCGACGAAGTCGTACTTGGGTAGATTGCGTTCGAGGATTTCCCAGGCCATAACGGTAAGGTCCTTCAATTGGCGGGAGCCCAAGTGCCGCGCCGGGTCACATTAAACCAGTATTACGCGGGAAAATTACATGTCGGCATATGTCATATCGCTCTCCAGTCAGCACAGCGACGATCCCAGTTGGCGCGATCAATACTACGAGTTGGTGGTGCCGTTGCTGGAGAAACACGGCGGCAAGATTCTCGCCGCCGGCGAGCCTGCGCCGCTTGAGCGCGCCAAGTCGTGGCAGCGCGGTGCGATTATCGAGTTTCCCGACGAAGCGGCAGCCCGGGCGTTCTACGACGATCCCGACTAC
This sequence comes from Alphaproteobacteria bacterium, assembly GCA_038141965.1. Classification (GTDB taxonomy): domain Bacteria; phylum Pseudomonadota; class Alphaproteobacteria; order SHVP01; family SHVP01; genus CALJDF01. The sequence continues at coordinate 48,812 of JAYQJC010000009.1, read as the reverse complement.
CACCACGCCAAGGGATTGCGGATCTTTCACACCGACGGCGAAATTCATCTCGTCACCGCCGGCTAACCCAGACGGAGGGCGTCTATGCCACACGATGCCGGCGACTATCCCCGTGACTTGGTCGGCTACGGGCGGAACCCGCCCAATGCGGCATGGCCCGGTGGTAAGCGGCTCGCTGTAAATTTCGTGCTGAATTACGAGGAAGGGTCGGAGTACTCCATTCTCGACGGCGACGAGGCGGCCGAAACCTATATTGGCGAAGTGCCCGTTGCATCGGTCGGTGCGGGCAAACGGGATCATGTCACCGAGTCGCTTTACGAATACGGCAGCCGGGTCGGGTTTTGGCGGCTGATGGACGTGTTCGCCGAGCGTGACTTGCCGATGACGGTATTTGGGTGCGGTTTGGCGCTGTTGCGCCACCCTGATGCGGCCCGGGCGATCGCGGAGGCCGGTCACGATGTCTGTAGCCATGGCTGGCGCTGGATCAGTCATCATCTTCTTAGCGAAGAACAAGAGCGCGAGCACATAAAGCTTGCCGTCGATGCAATCGCCAAAACCACCGGTGTGCGCCCGGTTGGATGGTACTGCCGCTATTCGCCGTCGGATCACACCCGGCGCCTCGTCGTCGAAGAAGGCGGGTTCTTGTACGATTCGGATTCCTACGCCGATGACTTGCCGTATTGGGTCGAGGTGTCGGGCCGTCAGCACCTCGTCATTCCCTATACCTTTACCAACAACGACGCCAAGTTCACCGCGCCCCCGGGATTCGGAACGGCGACGGACTTCGAGACCTACCTGAAAGACGCCTTCGACATTTACTACCGCGAGAGCGCGCGTATTCCGCGCATGATGTCGATCGGTCTTCATTCCCGTTTTGTCGGTCATCCGGGGCGGCTCGCCGGTTTGCTTCGCTTCATGGATCATCTGCAAAAGCACGATGATGTTTGGGTCTGTCGGCGCGAAGAAATCGCCCGCCATTGGATCGCAAAACACCCGAGGACCTGAAACATGGCGCGCTCGACCGAGACGATGCCCGATGCGTTGCGCCAAGCGCACGAGGCGATGCAAGGCGGGCGACCGGCCGACGCGCTGAATATACTCCAGGTCTATTTGGCGACGACACCCGACGATGTCGGCGCCCTTAATCTCGCGGGCTTGGCCCAACTCTCGCTCGGGCAAGCGGTTGCCGCCGCGGACCTGTTGGAAAAAGCGGTCGCGCTCGACCCGACGCATGTCGAGTCGTTGACCCACCTCGGCATTGCTAAGCTCAGCACCGGGCAGCCTGAGGAAGGTGTCCGCCTGTTGGAGCAGGCGGTTGGGCAGCGCACGGGGTATCTTCCCGCCCAGTTCAATTTGGGCTTGGCTTATTTGCGCACCGGCCGAACCACCGAGGCGGTCGCGGCCTTCCGTCGGGTGACCAAAGCCGACGCGCGCAATGCCGGTGCGTGGCTGAACCTCGGTGTGGCCCAGGTGGGCAGCGAGATGCGTGAACAGGCGCTTGAGTCGTTTCGGACGGCGGCCCGGCTTGCCCCTTCCGATCCTGTGCCGGCGCGCAACCTTGCCAATTTGTTGGTCGAGCAGGATGCACCGGGCGACGCCCTGCCGGTCTATAAGCGTCTCTTGGAAAGGGATCGGACTGATTTGGTCGCGTTGCTCGGGTTGGCCGCGGCGAAAGAGAAGCTCGGCGCGCGGGAAGAGGCGATCGAGCTTTATGAGGAAGTCTTGGCTGCCGACATCGATAACCTGGCGGCCCACACCAACATCGCGCCGCAGCTTGAGCGGTTCGGTCGATTCGATGAAGCCGAGCCGCACTTTCGTCGCGCGGTGGAGCTCGACGACGCTCGACCGCAGTCGTTGCACAATCTCATCGGATTTTTGATCCGAACCCGACAGAACGACGCAGTCGGGCCGCTTTGTGAGTCGGGTGCCGCACGGTTTCCCGACGATCCCTATTTCCTCGAGCGCTTGGCCGGTCACGCCTACCGTCGGCTCGGAGACTTGGATGCCGGTCGCGCAGTGGTCGACACTTTGCTTGAACGGTTTCCCGACAACATCACCGGGTTCGAGTTGCATGTCGCCGACCCCGAGCGGGCGCTTTCGGCGTCGGAGGTGGAAAGTCTTTCGGCACGGCTGGATCGCGGTGCTGACGATGCCGAAACGCTTGGGCGGCTTGGCTTCGTTTTGTTCGAGCACTGGCACCGCCAGGGCGACCCCGCAAAGGCCTTTCCGTTTCTGCAAAAGGCGAATGCGTCGATTTACAGCACCTATCGACACAAACCGAACGACGACACCTTGGTGACCGCGCGGACGATCAAGATGTTCGACAAAAAGTTTTTCGAGGAACGCCGCAATTGGGGCGACCCGACGGCCCGGCCGATCTTCATTCTTGGCATGCCGCGCTCCGCGACCACGTTGGTGGAGCAGGTTTTCTCGCGGCACCCGGCGGTCGCGGCGCTGGGCGAACTGCGCGATCTTGGCGAAATCAGCGATGACCTGGCCCGTGCTTCGGGGTCGAGCCGCGGCTACCCGCGGGCGCTGACTGCCAACACCGAAACCGACCTGGAGGCCGCGGCGAAACGCTATCTCGGGGTGACCGACGGGTTGTCGAAAGGCGCACAGCATTTCACAGACAAAATGCCCGCGAATTTTCGGTATCTGGGCTTGATCGGCGTACTTTTCCCCAACGCGAAAGTCATTCATTGCCGGCGCGATGCGATGGATGTTTGTTTTTCGATCTATCGGCACAACTTTCATGGCGCGCATGGTTATGCGTTCGATATGGCGGCGCTGGCGAACTATCACCGCCAGTACCAGCGGTTGATGGCGCACTGGGCGGAGGTTTGCCCAATCCAGATTCACGACGTCGCCTATGATGATTTGATTGACGACCTTGAGGGCACCGTACGCGGAATGCTCGATTATTGCGGACTGCCCTTCGAAACCGGATGCGTCGATTTCCACGAGAGCACCCGCGGCGCGGACACCGCGAGTTGGGCGCAGGTGCGGCGCCCGATCTTTCGCGATTCGGTCGCCGCATGGCGCGCCTATGAAGAGCCATTTGCGCCGTTGGCCAAAGCGTTGGCCAAGCCCACCTAATCGTAGCCCGCGCGGACCTGGGCAACGGCCCGTTGCCAGCCGTTCAAGAGCGTTTGGCGTCGGTCTTCATTGATTGACGGCTCGAAGCGGGCGGCCGTTTGCCAGGTGTTGGCGACGTCCTCCAACGACCCGTAAAGTCCGACATGTAGGCCGGCCAAGATCGCGGCGCCACGGGCGGTGGTTTCCGTCACGGCCGGGCGTTCGACAGTGACGTCGAGAAGGTCGGCGAGGAATTGGGCCAACCAATCGTTGTTGGCCATGCCGCCGTCGATTCGCAAAACCGTGGGGCGGTCGCCGGTCGCCGTCAGCAAGTCGTGGGTTTGATAGGCCGCCGCTTCGAGGGCCGCGCGGGCGAGGTGGGCCGCCCCGGTATCGCGGGTCAGGCCCGTCATCGCGCCGCGCGCGGCGGGTTCCCAATAGGGCGCGCCGAGACCGGTGAACGCGGGCACGAAATAGACGCCACCGTTGTCGTCGAGACCGCGGGCGAGGGATTCGGTTTCGGCGCTGGTTTGAACGATCCCCAGGCTATCGCGCAGCCAGGCGATCGCGGTGCCGGCATTGAAGGCGCTGCCTTCGGTCGCGAACGTCGGTGTGCCGGCGATACGGTAAGCGACGGTGGTCAGCAGCGCACCGTTATCGGCCGGCGGCGTTAAGCCGTCGTTGGCGAGAACGAAACACCCGGTGCCGTATGTTGCCTTGGCCATGCCGGGACGCACGCAGCCCTGGCCGATTAGAGCGGCATGCTGGTCGCCAGCGATGCCGCCGATGGGCAGAGGAACGCCTAAAATGTCGGCGTCGACAACACCGAAGTCGGCGACGCAATCTCGCACCTCGGGCAGCACCGACATAGGGACCCCGAACAGATCGCAAAGCGGGGCGCTCCAGGTCTGTTGGTGAATGTCGAACAGCATGGTGCGTGCGGCATTGGTCGCGTCGGTGGCGTGGTGTTGGCCCTGGGTGAGGCGCAACAGCAAAAAGGTATCGATGGTCCCGAATGCGAGATTGCCCGCCTCGGCTTGGGCGCGGGCGCCGGGGACATGATCGAGGAGCCAGACAAGCTTGGTGGCGGAGAAATAGGAATCGAGCACCAATCCGGTGGCCGCGCGGATGGGGCCGGCGTGACCAGCCGCCGTTAGCGTATCGCACATGTCGGCGCCGCGGCGGTCTTGCCAGACGATCGCGCGGTGAATTGGTTCGTCGGTGGTGCGATCCCATAACAGGCAGGTCTCGCGCTGGTTGGTGATGCCGGCGGCGGCGAGTCGATCTGGTGAAACTTCGGCGACGGCGTCCCGGCACACCGCGACCGTGGCGGTCCAGATGTCTTCGGGGTCGTGCTCGACCCAGCCGTCTTGGGGATAGTGCTGGGGGAGGTCTCGTTGGGCGGTGGCCACGACCGTGCCTTCGCGATCGAAGACCATCGCACGGGTGCTGCTGGTGCCCTGATCGATGGCAAGGAGAAGGTCGGGCGTCGCCATCACAAGTTACCTTGCCGAAGCAAAGCCAACGCCCGCAGTTTTCCTGGGAAAACGCTTTGTGGGGACCGAGCCGCCCTATCTGCGTCCCGAAAAACCCTTTTATGCCGAAACAAAGCCAACGCCCGCAGTTTTCCTTGGGTTGGTGGGTGAGTTGCGCGCGCCGAGGGCCGGCCCGCGGTGTGTGCCCCTGAGATGTGCGGTCGGAAGCCTGTGCACAATGCGGGGACCGGAAATCGTGATCGCTTTAGTCCTCTTTCGGGGGCCAGGTCGGGAACGGCTTGGTGTGCACCTCGGTGACGCGGGTGTAGTTGAGGTAGCCCAGCCGCGCCATGGGTTCGAGCGCCGCTTCGCTGACGATGCCGTCGGTGATGACGCTGTCGTCGATATGCACCCCGACCACTTTGCCGATGACGACATGATTGGCGGCGCTGGGATCGACGTGCGGCAGGCGAATGGTTTGGACATGAACGCATTCGAGACTGACGGGGCTTTCCTTGACGCGAGCCGGGGTCACGATCGTGCTGGCGATGGGCGTGAGGCCGGCGAGTTCGAATTCGTCGACATCCGGGGGTGCGGGGATCGAGGTGTGCCAAACGGCATCGCGCAGTGCCCAGGTCGCCATGTTGGCGACGAACTCGCCCGTGGCCTCGACGTTGTTGAGGCTGTCTTTGAAGCGCCCGCCGACCTGCCCGGTAGGGGCGAACATGACGTGCGGCGGCTGGTAGGCTACGAGATTGAACAGGGCAAACGGGGCCAAATTGCGGTGTCCGTCGGCGTCTTGGGAGGAAATCCAGCCCACCGGGCGCGGCATGACCAGGGCGCTCATCGGGTCGTGCGGTAGGCCGTGGCCGTCTTCGGGTCGGTAGAACATTGGGGGCTCCGTGCAACCTTTGTTCGGACAATTCTAACATCGTCGGGCGCTGCCTTAGGAAAGCTGTAATTAGGTGGTTCGCTGCGATATAAGAACCGGTCTTAGCTAATAAGGTTTGCCCTGGGAGGCAGGAATGAAATTCACGTCCAAAATTCTGGGCGGTATTGCGGCGGTCACGATGTTGGGATCCGCAAGTATCGCGCAGGCCGATAACGATACGCTTCGGATCGCGCACTACAATATGCCGGCGCAGCTTGGCATGCCCTACGGCACGTTTGGCGCCAACGGTGCCTATCAGTTGTATGCGTTCTTCGACGGCCTGACGTTCGTCGACGACGACAAATCCACCAACCCGCAGCTCGCCACCGAGTGGAAGCTGACCAGCCCGACGACGTGGGAAATTACGCTGCGCGAAGGGGTGACGTTCCACAACGGCGAGGCTTGGGACGCCGATGCGCTGATCGGCAACATCAATGCGTTGCTGACCGATCCGATCGTGTCCAAGCAGCAGGTCCGGCGTCAGTTCCCGACCCTGGCGAGCGTCAAGAAACTGAGCTCGCATAAAGTCGAGATCACGACCAAATCGCCCGATCCGATCTTCCCCAAGCGCCTGCATGTCATGCGGGTGCATTCGCCGAAGGCCTGGGCCGATTTGGGTGCCGAAGGTTTTGCGCGGAACCCGGTCGGGACGGGTTCGTACAAGATTGCGAATTGGGGCACCGATAAAATCGAAGCGACCGCCTACGAGAACGCTTGGCGCGCCCCGAAAACCAAGAACATCGAAATCCTCGTGATCCCCGAGATCCCGACACGGGTGCAGGCGCTGAACTCCGGGCAGGTCGATATTGCCTGGGCGCTGGACACAAGCGCGATGCAGTTGGTCGAAGCGGCCGGCAACAAAATTGTTCTGTCGCGTCGTCATGACACGCTGAATCTGATCTTGCATCACCGCAAGCCGGGCAGCCCGGTGACGGACGTTCGCGTGCGTCGCGCCTTGAACTACGCCTATGACAACGAGACGTTCGTCAACGAGTTCATGGGTGGGATCACCCGCACGAACGGCCAGCCCGCCGATTCCAGCGCGACCGGCTATTTCGAGGACATCAAGCCGTACCCCTACGATCCCGAAAAAGCCAAGCAGCTTTTGGCCGAAGCGGGCTATCCGGACGGGTTCGACATGACGATCGAATTGGTCACCTCGAGCGGCGAATTCGGCGATACGTTCCAAGCCATGGCGCAGGACTTCAAGCGCGTTGGCATCAACACCGAGCTGGTCAATCTGTCCATTGGTGTTTTCGTCAAGAAGGTCTTGGCGCAGCAGGAATGGGAAGGCGATGGGTTCTCGATGATGTACGAATCGCATCCGATGGCCGACTTGTCGCGTATCATGGCGACGCATTCGTGCAACTTCTTCGCCAAGCACACCTGCTTCGAAGAAATCGCACCGACCATCAAGGCGATGGACGCGGAAATGGACCCGGTCAAGCGTGAAGGTCTGATGCGAGAGGTTGCGCAGTTCTATCACGACCAGGCGCCGGTGGTGTTCAGCCACGAGCGTCCGGCCATCGACGGCATTTCGCCGAACTTGAAGGGCTACAAGCTCGTCAATCGGGTGCCGCTGTGGTGGCAATTCGAACTGACCAACTAGTCGGTCCAACATTCAAGGAAAAGGGGCTGCTTCGGCAGCCCCTTTTTTGTGCGGCGTGCGGCGCAATAGGCGGTCCCAATGAATTGGCCCCACGTGGGGCGGCTAGTTGACGGGGAGATCGCCGAAAACCAACCTACCGCTCGAGGGGCACATACGCCAACGGGATAATTCCGCTGAGAATGATACTGGACCGTCCATACTCGGCAGTATTGAGCTAAGCTGTTCGAACTAGATTGGGGGTATGAAACTAACAACTCTGCTACTTGCCGCGGTGGTGCTTTCGTCCTGCGGGTTTGCCAAGGCCATCGAGATTCAGCAGGAGACACCGGCGCAACTCGCGTTAAGGTCAGACGCTGAAATATGCTTGCCAGTCTTTCTCGGCCATTCTAGTGCCGCGCTGGAGCGAGAGGTGTCGAAGCGAGGCTTCAGGTGACTGCAGCGATGATCATCTAGAGTGCGCTAAGTTCGGCGCCAAGCTAGGCACACCGGAATACGTTAGTTGTCGAGCTTCACTAGAAGCCGGTTCGAGAAACACGACGAATATCATCGTCAACAACCCTCCGGCAACGAGCGCGCCAACGCCTGCGTACAAACAAACTTGCTACTACAGCTACACGAGAAAGCGGGAAATCTGCTACTAGGGAATAAGGGGCGGGCCTAAGGCCCGCCGCATTATTCCAAGGGGCCACAGGGTTTGGGAGTGTCGTCACAGGCTGACGAACTATGTCGTGCGCGTTGTGCCCTTTAGCCTCAAGCCCAAATTCTGAGCGCTGAACCTGCGAGTGGTTTTCTCACACCAAACGGCGAGACGGGCCTGTGGCCCGCCCCACCAGTCGGGAGGTCAAAATGCGCCGGTTGGGGCGGCGCTTCGGGACTCATGTGTCGGAGGTCAAATCCTATCTGGATGACGAAATGACCTTTCAGGCCCGTAAGCGGTTCAATCGGCCCCAAACCGCGACGCTTTCCGGCGGTTCCGGAACAATCCTCGCCGCCGACCCGTAAATCCACCCGCGAGGGGCGATCTTGGCCGTCATCGCAGGGCTTCCGCCGGCCGGCGGACCAATCCGTCCGGTACTTTGCGGCAGCTCGCCGTGCCCCGGATTCATGAACAAAATCAAGGCTTTTCTTTACGTTTGTGGCCTTGTCTTTAGGGCTCCGCAAAAATACGGTTGAGCCCGAGTAATCAACGGGGGCGGCCGATTTTCGGCCGATTGAGGGCTACCCTTCTGATGGCCGAACACTTTCAGGTAGCGATCGTCGGATCGGGTCCCTGCGGCATGAGTGCCGGGGGCGTGCTGCCGAGCAAAACATGTCGCATGTGGTGCTCGAGCGCACAGATCACCTCTCGGACACCATCTTCAAGTACCAAAAGGGCAAGCATGTCATGGCGACGCCGGACATCTTGCCGCTGCGCAGCTCGATGGCGTTCGACGCCGGGACGCGCGAGGCGATCCTCGGCAAATGGGACGAGCAGACCAATAGTCTGGGCGTCAACGTGCGCTATAACGCCGAGGTCACCGAGATCACCGGCGAAAAGGGCAACTTTACCGTCACCCTCAAGAACGGCGAGACGTTCACGGCCGACAATGTCGTGCTCGGGATCGGCCTGCAGGGGAACCTGCGCAAGCTGACCTGTCCCGGCGGCGATTGGGAAGGGGTGCAGTACCAGCTCGACGACCCCGACGAGTACGAGGGCGAGAACATCGTGGTCATCGGCGCCGGCGACGCGGCGATCGAGAACGCGGTGGCGCTGGCGAAGAACAACAACGTCTACATCATCAACCGCCGCGACGAGTTCGCGCGTGCCAAGGACGGCAACCGCAACCTGATCGAATCGGCGATCGAGAACGGCGACATCACCTGCTATTACAGCGCCGACCCGGCAAGCGTGTCGCCCGGCAAGCTGACGTTGACGGTGCCGGACGGCGAGGCCGAGGTCGAATGCGATCGCATTATCGCGCGTCTTGGTGCCGTGGCGCCGCGCAAGTTCGTCGAATCCTGCGGGATCGAATTTCCCAGTAAAGACCCGACGTCGCTGCCGGAATTGAGCCCGCAATACGAATCGAACGTGCCCGGCCTTTATATCGTCGGCGCGTTGGCCGGGTTCCCGCTGATCAAGCAGGCGATGAACCAGGGCTATGAGGTGATCGAGTTCATCCTCGGCAACCACATCAAGCCGGCCGACGAGCCTTTGCTGGAAGACAAGTTCCGCGCATTGCCCGGCGACCGTTCGGTCGACGAGGTCATCACTCACATTCGCGAGAACGTGCCGTTGTTGCGCAGCCTGACGCCGCTGCAGCTACGGGAATTCTTGCTCGACGCCACTATTCACGTGCCAAAAGCCGGCGACGTCATCTTCGAGCGCAACGACTACACGAACTCGTTTTATATGATCGTCGAGGGCAGCGCCGACATTCAGATCGACGAGAACGATCCCAGCATCAAAGTGACCGTGGGCGTCGGTGATTTCTTCGGTGAGATCGGCTTGATTGCGGGCCGCCGACGAAGCGCAACCGTGAACGCCGCCGAGCCGTCGTTCATGCTGGAATCGCCGCGCCGGTCGATGATCAAACTGATCAACTCGGTCGAAGCGGTCGAACGTGCCATGAACGAAGTGGCGTTGGTGCGGCAATTGCGGACGTACCTGTTGCCCAGTTTGACCGACGAGGCGATCCAGCCGGTCCTCAAAACCGCCGAGGTGCGGGCGTTCAAATCGGGCCAGGTGTTGTTCAAAGAGGGCGATGCGGACGAAGGCGTGTATCTGATCCGCAAAGGGTCGGTCACGGTATCGCGCCGCATCGGCGGCAAGGACATCGTCATCGCCTATGTCCCAGCCGGCCACTACGTCGGGGAAATGGCGTTCCTGACTCGGGCGCGCCGCAATGCCACGGTTCGGGCTGCCATCAACACCGAAACGATTTGGCTGGAAAGCGAAAGCTTCCGCCAGATGGTCGATGCCTCACCGGAGCTGCGCGAAGAGGTCGAACGCCGGTTGCTGACCCGCTTTATCGAAAGCGAAAGTATGCACACCCGGCCCGAGGCGGGGAACATCATCCAGTTCCTGGTCGAACAGGGCGTGGGCGAAGCGACCGACATTTTGTTGATCGACGAGACGCTGTGCGTGGCCTGCGACAATTGCGAGAAGGCGTGCGCCGAAACCCATGGCGGGGTATCGCGGTTGAATCGCGAAGCCGGTCCGACCTATGCGCGCATCCACGTGCCGACGTCGTGTCGTCATTGCGAGCATCCGCACTGCATGGCCGATTGCCCGCCCGACGCGATTCACCGCGCGGTGGACGGCGAGGTCTACATCGACGAAAGCTGTATCGGCTGCGGCAACTGCGAGCGCAATTGCCCTTATGGCGTGATCCATTTGTCGTCGGGCGCGCCGAAAAAACCGGGGCTGTTCTCGTGGATGATGTTCGGCTCGGGGCCGGGGCCGGGCGAGAACAAGACGTGGAACAAGGCCCATAAGAAAGACGATGGATCGCCGAAACTCGCGGTGAAATGCGACATGTGCCTTAACATTCCCGGCGGGTCGGCGTGTGTGCGGGCCTGCCCGACGGGGGCCGCGATTCGCGTCAGCCCGGAAGATTTCTTCTCGCTGTCCGAACTGTCGGCGCGCGGGTAGGCGGCAGGCATGCATACATCACTCCTGGTCTTTCGCAATTTCCGCTATCTGAAAATCACGTTGGTGATTCTTGCCGCGGCGATTCTCGCCTATGCGATCCACGATCCGCTCGGCAAACCCAACGGCGGCACGTGGCTGGGCTACACCCTCGGCGGTCTCGCCGCCGCATTGATCGTCTGGCTCGCCTGGTTTGGCGTTCGCAAGCGGCAGTACGGCGTCGGCAAGCTCCTGCTCGAAGACTGGGCTTCGGGGCACGTCTATCTCGGGCTGTCGCTGTTGGTCATCGCGACGCTGCATAGTGGGTTTCAATTCGGGATCAACGTGCACACCCTGGCCTATGCGCTGATGGTGCTGGTGATCGCTAGTGGTGCGTTCGGGCTCTACGCCTACATGCGCTACCCGCGGATGCGGTCGATCAATCGCGGCGAGGGCGCGCTGGGCGATGTGTGGGCGCTGGTCGCGGGGATGAGCCGAGATTGTTACGAAATCGCCCGCGACCTGCCTGACGAGGTCTATGCGCTCGTCGAATACGCCGACAAGAAAACTGCCATTGGTGGCAGCGTCTGGCGGCAGTTGTCCGGGACCGACCCGAATTGCGCCAGCACGCAAGCGCTCCATAAAGTGCGCGACCTCGCCGAGAGCTACAGTGGTCGCGATGCCGATGCCGCACGCCGGCTTGTGCGGGTCTTGGCGCGAAAGGTCGAACTGCTGACCCGCATTCGTAAGGATATCCAATACAAGGCGCTGTTGGATATTTGGCTGTATTTCCACATTCCGTTGACGGTAGCGCTGCTCGGCGCGCTTGCGATCCATATCGTCTCCGTGTTTTTGTACTGGTAGGCCGTCGTGGACGTCTTAGTTCGTCACCTAACGAAGAAGCGCGACGGCGCCATTGCCGCACGCGACGCTCTGGTCGTGTGCGAAACGGTGCGCTTTGGGCGCAGCACCGATAACGAAGTCGAACTTCCCGCGCCGGGCGTCTTGCTGCACGAAGGCGTTCTGCACAAACGCGAAGGCGGCTTGTATTTCGAGGGTGAGGGCGAGGGACGAAACAACATCTCGATCGACGGCCAGCCGGTCTCGGCAGGTCCGGTCAAGTTGGGGTCGGTCATCGGTGTTGGGCCTTACGACATCACGGTGTTACCGCCCGAGGGCGACGCCGAGGTGGCGCTGTCCGTCGAACTGACCCGGCCCGTCGGTGACGCACTGGAAACGTTGCGGGCCAACAGCACGACCCGGATCGAACAGGTCGGGGTCAGTAAACGCCCGTTGGCCTGGGGTGCGCTGGTCGTTGTTTTGCTGGCCTTTCTGGTGTGGCCGCTCGTCGAAGCTTACGTGCTCGACGGCCAGGACCCAGCGCTTTCCAAGAATCCGATCGAAATGGCGATCGAGACCGAAAGCTGGCCCATTGCAGCCGATCTGGCTTGGGTCACCGGTCCGGTGTCGGGGCCGCACAAATTCTTGGCGCAGAATTGCAGCTTTTGCCACGAACGTCCGTTCGTGCGCGTACAGGACAATGTCTGCACCGACTGTCATGCCGACATTACGAACCATGTCGATCCCAAGGTGCACGATCTGCCCGAGATCACGACGGCGCTATGTCAGAGTTGCCACAAGGAGCATCAGGGCGCCGAGCCCATTACGCGAAACGATCAGGCCTTCTGCTCGTCCTGCCACGTCGATCTCGAGGATGTTGCGAGCGACACCAAGTTGTTTAACGTCTCGAATTTCGGTCGCGACCATCCTGAATTCCGGCCCACGGTCGTCACCGACGCGGTCGCCAAGGCGTTCGAACGCGTTGAGCTCGACCCCGCGAAGTGGCCAGTCGAGAAATCCAACCTTGTCTTCACCCACAAGAAGCACCTCAACCCGAAGGGGATTTTGGTGCCCGGCCAACGCGAGCGGCGCGTCATGGCGTGTGCCGATTGCCACACGACCGACGGGGGGGGTGCCGGATTCGCGCCCGTCGCTATGGAAGACCATTGCAGCGAATGCCATCAGTTGAACTTCGAGCCGACGGTGCCGGCGCGGCGTCTCCCGCACGGCAATGTCGAGGCCGTGATCAATTCCTTGCGTGAGTTCTATGGCGATCTCGCGTTGCGTGGCGGTGCCGAGGTTGAAGATGCCCCCGCGATCGTACGCCGCCGCCCGGGTGGCCGCGCGCTGAGCGAGGCGGAGCGCCTGGAAGCGCTGGACTGGGCCAACAAAGCCGCGCGTGATGCCGGTGACCGTGTGTTTGCGAAATCGGTGTGCGGCACCTGTCACGAGGTCAGCCGCACCGGCGACGGGCCGCTCGACTATACGGTCGCACCGGTACTGGTGGTCGACCGCTGGATGCCTAAGGGGCGTTTCGATCACAGCCGCCATAGCGCGCCGGGCTGCGTCGATTGTCACGCAGCACCGGATTCCGAAAAGGCGTCCGACGTACTGCTGCCGCAGATCGAAACGTGTACCGCCTGTCACGGCGGCGAGACCGCGGCGCAACGGGTGCCCTCGACCTGCGTGAGTTGTCACGACTTCCATCTCGATTTTCACGACCCCATGCGGAAGCCGTTGCAGAACGCCCGCGCCGAGGGCGGCTGACGTGTTGCGTGGAGTCATGCCCATTTTCGCCATGCGCCGCCGCCTGATCGGCATGGCCGCGGCGGGTCTGGTTTTTCTACTGCCGGCGGCCGGCGCGGTGGCGCAAGACGGGCCACATGTTCTATCGGTCGAGGGGGTGTCGCTAGGGACGATGGAGTCCGACGGTCAGTTGGACGATCTTAGTCTTACAGTCGATGTCGGGGGCGATACCGTCACAGCGACCCATGTCTGGGCCATTGTCGGCAGCGCCGAACTACGCCAGCGCACGGCGAACGGTTATTGGGTGCCGTGGAGCGGCGATGTTGCCGACCTGATCGATAACGGCTTTGAAACCCAAAACGGCAAGATCGAGTACAAGGTGATCGATGGATCGATCGCAGCGGACAATCAGGGTATTACCGTCATCGTAGGCTACCGCGTGGGTGAAACGTTGAAGCACGGCGCCCTCGGTATCGTGCCGAAGGCCGGAGGCGGGTCGTGATGCGTCGTGGGCTATTTGCCGCGGGCCTCGCCGCCGCCTTGATGGCGCCGGTCGTGGCGCAGGCGCAGGTCTCGCAACAGGCGCTGACCACCAACGAGGTCGGGCAGATCATCGCTCAGGCGGTTGCCGAGTCCCAGGCGCGCAATGTCAATGCGACCATCTCCGTGGTCGATCGCGTCGGGAACGTGCTGGGCGTTTTCCAAATGACCGGTGCGGCGGGCACCTTGCGGGTCGACAGCGGCAAGGGGATCGCGCGAACCAACGGCTTGGAGAAAGTCCAAGACACCTTTACCAATTTGGGCGCAGCCGGTTCCCCCAAACGACGCCTGTCGGCAATCGCCAAAGCGATTACCGGCGCGTACCTCTCCTCTAGCGGCAATGCGTTTACGACGCGCACCGCGAGCCAGATCGTGCAGGAGCACTTCAACCCCGGCGAAAGCTTCGCCCCGAGCGGTCCGTTGTTCGGCGTGCAGTTCAGCCAGTTGCCGTGCTCGGATCTCACCGTGCGTCAGGCCACCAACGGGGTGCCGACGGGATTGGTCGATGCGACGGCGGGGCCTAAGCGGTCGCCGCTTGGGCTTTCGGCCGATCCGGGCGGATTGCCGCTTTACAAGTCCGGGGTTGTCGTCGGTGGCGTCGGGATCGAGATCGACGGGCTTTACACGATTGACGCTTCGGTCATGGACCAAGATTCCGACGTCGAAGAAATCGTCGCCTTGGCGGGCCAATCGGGTTTTGCGCCCCCCGACGATATCCGGGCCAATCGGATTTTCGTAGAAGGCAAAAGCCTGCGTTACATCGATCAGGACGTAAATGTCCTGCTCCGAAACCCCAGCGCCGCGGCAGCCTTCGGGACGATCAATGGGTCGGCGGGCAATTTGGTGGCGGTCAACGGCTACTATGCCGGTGGCGCCTTGGTGGCCGGGACGGCCTACGGGAATGCGGAGTCGGGTTTTGCCCAGGATCCCAACGGCGATTACAACAATGTCGGCGGCGTCGTGTTCGTGCTGTTCGACGGCGCCAACCCACCCGCAGCACGCTTTCGCCCGCGCGACAGCATCAGCCCGACCGTCGCCAATGGCGGCCTGACCACGGCGGAAGTGCGACAGATCATCCGCAGTGCGCTGAACATCGCCTATGCGAGCCGGGCGCAGATAAGGCGCCCGTTGCCCAGCCCCGTGCACGTCACCGTGTCGGTCGTCGACGGCAACGGCAATATTCTTGGGATCGCCCGGACCTTCGACGGACCGATCTTCGGCACCGATGTGTCTTTGCAAAAAGCGCGTACCGCGACGCTGTTTTCCAGTTCCAACGCCGGGACCTATTTGGGCACGTTCAATTCGACCGTTGGCGGGACCCCAGCCGGGCAAAACGCCAACGGGGTGACCATTTCGGATTACGTCACTGCCGTACGACGCGTGTTGGGCAACAACGCCCTGGCCGACGGTACTGCGTTTGCCGATCGTTCGGGGGCAACCTGTCGCGGCCCTACCTGCCGGATGGAATCATCGGCGCGCAGAACGGTCCGTTCAGCTATCCCATCGCGACGTGGAGCCCCTTCAATACAGGGCTCCAACTCGATGTCGTATTCGACAATATCGCGGCGCACGTTTTGTACACCGACGTCGGTGGCGCGAATAACGATACCGGCGCGACCTGCTCTGGGTTTACCCGGGACGGGGGCACGCAACTCACGCGTATTTCCAATGGGTTCCAGATTTTCCCGGGCAGCGTCCCGATCTATCGCAACGGCACCGTGATCGGAGGCATCGGCGTGTCGGGTGACGGCATCGACCAAGACGACATGGTGTCGTTCCTGGGCTTGCATAACGCCGGCCTCATTCTCAATTCCGGCGTCGGGAATGCACCGCCGTCCCAACGGGCCGATCAACTTCAAGCGCCGGGCGGGTTCCTGCGCTACGTCAACTGTCCGTTCAAACCGTTCCTGGGGTCACGGCAAAACAATGTTTGCGATGGCAAATAGAGTCGCATATGGCGTGACCGGCGCGGCGTTGGCCGCGTTGATGCTGGCGACCGGTCCGGCCCAGGCGGGCAAGGAGCGGTTGCGCGCCGTCACCGTGGGCGAAAAGCCGGTGCTGGTGCAAAACGACGTGCGCCGCATTCCGCAGCGTCCCCGACAAGACGCGTTGGACCCGATCCCACCAGCCGATCTGTCGCGCGTCGGTCCGCCGCAACCGAACTTGCCTTCCGAGTTCATTCCGGTGCCCGATCGCTGGCGGCTGATCGACAACCTCGGGGTCAAGGTCAACTTTTGGGATCCCTACAACCAGAACACTTTGAAGGCCGACCGCCCGTTGCCCGGAACGGAAGATTACTTTTTCAATCTCGCGGTCATTTCGGACACGGTGATCGAACCGCGTCGTCTGCCGACTCCGATCAGCCCGAACTCATCGCAAAAGCCAGGCTCGCTGGATACGTTTGGTGAGGGCGAGCAGCTTTTCTACCTGCAAAACCTGGTCGTCAGTCTGTCGTTTTTGCAAGGCGATACCGCGTATCGGCCGCCGGACATCGAGTTCCGCTTTACACCGGTCTTCAACTTCAACCGCGCCGAGGTCGAAGAGCGCGCGGTCCTGCGGCGCGATCCGTCCGAGGGCACCGTCCGCAACGACGTGCACATCGGTATCCAAGAGGCTTTTTTCGACTACCACATTCGCAATGTGTCGCGCCGGTTCGACTTCGACTCGTTTCGCATCGGCATTCAGCCTTTCTCAACGGACTTTCGCGGGTTCTTGTTCCAAGACAACCAAATCGGGTTTCGCCTGTTCGGCAATCGCGACAACAACTTGTTTCAGTACAATCTGGGCTACTTCCGTCGGCTCGAAAAAGACACCAACTCTGGCTTGAACGATTTCGGCGAAGAGATTCGCAAAGACGAATTCTTTGTCGCCAACCTGTATCTGCAGGATTTGCCCCGACTCGGCTTCGTCTCGCAGTTCACGTTGCTGCATAACCGCAACGACGAGGACAGCGAGACCTTCTTCAACAAAAACGACTTTATCGAAAGACCCGCCTCGTTTGGCGACGAACGGTTGCACAAATACAACGTCACCTACCTCGGCTATAACGGCGACGGGCGAGTGGGACGTGCGCAGCTAACGACGTCGTTCTATTACGCGTTCGGCACCGACTATCACAGCCAGATCAACGGCAACCTGATCGACGACGATGCCGATATCCGGGCGTATTTCTTCGCGGCCGAACCGTCGTTCGATTTCGACTGGATCCGCGTGCGGGGCTCGTTCCTCATTGCCAGTGGCGACAGCGACCCGTTCGATAAGAAACAAGAAGGCTTCTCTGCGGTGTTCGAGAACCCGCAATTCGCGGGGGGCGACACCAGCTTTTGGATTCGACAGGGCATCCCGCTAATCGGCGGCGGTGGCGTGCAACTGACGCAGCGCAACGGCGTGCTTGCCGAACTGCGCAGCTCGAAGGAGCACGGTCAGTCCAACTTCAACAACCCAGGGATCGTGCTACTGGGCCTGGGGACCGATTTCGACGTGACGCCCGAACTTCGCATCTCGACAAACTTCAACAATCTGCGGTTTGACGATACGTCGAATCTTGAAGTCTTGCGCAATCAGGGCGAGATCGAGGATGAGATCGGGTGGGATTTGTCCGCGGCGGTCATTTGGCGTCCCTTGTTCATCCAGAACATCGTTCTGCGCTTGTCGGGTGCCGCCTTGGTGCCGGGACCGGGCTTCAAAGACCTGTTCGCCACATCGCAAGGCGGGGACGATGAGATCCTCTATTCTATTTTGGCCAACGGCACGCTGACCTTTTAGGAACCGAACCTATGGCGCGAACCCTTTTTGCTCTGGCCTG
Source organism: Alphaproteobacteria bacterium (assembly GCA_038141965.1). Taxonomy (GTDB): domain Bacteria; phylum Pseudomonadota; class Alphaproteobacteria; order SHVP01; family SHVP01; genus CALJDF01. The sequence continues at coordinate 31,184 of JAYQJC010000009.1, read as the reverse complement.
CGGCGTTATCGCGGCGATCGTTGTCGGCATCGGCGAGCCGGCCCTGGCGGCCGAGGGCGAAAAGGCGCGTAAGATCGACCATGTCGCCGCGCCGCCGGCGCCGCGATCGCAGCTTCCCGAACAAGCGATGGCGAAGAGCGCGGGCTGCATCACGTGCCATACGCGCACCGACTCCTTTTCGATGCACAAGACCCCTGGGGTGATCTTGGGGTGCGTGGATTGTCACGGTGGCGACGCCAGCGTGAAGGCAACGTCGATGCAAGATCGCGATGCCATCAACCGCGCGCATGTCCTGCCGCGGTTCCCCAAGACCTGGCATGCGCCGAGCTCGGCCAACCCGGAACGCAGCTACACCTTATTGAACCGCGAATCGCCGGAGTTCATTCGCTTCGTCAATCCGGGCGACCTGCGGATTGCCCGTGAATCGTGCGGGGCTTGCCACCTCGATCAAATTGCCAAAGTCGAGCGCAGCTTGATGGCGACGGGCGCGATGCTGTGGGGCGGTGCGGCCTACAACAATGGGATCGTGCCGTTTAAGCGTTATCTCTTGGGCGAGGCGTATACCCGTGAAGGCGTGCCGGCGATCGTCGAGAACCCGATCCCGCCGGACGAGCGCATGCTGGCGAAGGGAATATTGCCGCAGATCGTACCCTTGCCGGCTTGGGAAGTGATCCCGCCCGGCGACATCTTCCGGATTTTCGAGCGCGGCGGGCGCAACATCGTCAATTTGTTTCCGGAAATCGGCAACCCGAACTCCGTCGGGCGATTGCAGCAACTTGAAGAGCCCGGTCGTCCCGACATTCGCCAGTCGAACCGCGGACCGGGTACCGGCCTGCGCATTGCGGTGCCGGTCATCAATATTACCAAGACCCGTTTGAACGATCCGTTCTTGTGGTTCCTTGGCACCAACGATCAACCGGGCGATTACCGGTCCTCGGGGTGTACTGCGTGCCATGTGGTCTACGCCAACGATCGCGACCCGATCCATTCCGGCCCTTATGCCAAGTACGGGCATTCGGGGAAGACCCAGACCGTCGATCCGACGATCCCGCGCGACGAAGAAGGTCATCCGCTGGAACATGCGTTCACCAACGCGATTCCCACGAGCCAGTGCATGGTTTGTCACATGCATCAGCCGAACGTGTTCGTGAATACCTACCTCGGCTACACGATGTGGGACTACGAATCGGACGCGCCGCTGATGTTCCCGGAGGAACAGCGCTACCTGTCGTCCGACGAGCAAATGGAAATTCTCGACCGCAACCCTGAAGAAGCGGTGTTGCGCGGTCTGTGGTCGGACATCGAGTTCCTCAAAGATGTTTGGACCGACATCAATCCCAAGGCCAAGAATACGCAGTTCGCCGACTATCACGGCCATGGCTGGAACTTCCGCGCGATTTTCAAGAAGGACCGCAAGGGCAATCTTCTCGATGCCGAAGGCGCCAAAGTCAGCCACGACGATCCCGACAAGTTCAAAAAGGCCGTCCATATGCGTTCAATCCATGCCGAGATCGGCATGCAATGCGTGGATTGCCATTTCTCGCAAGATTCGCACGGCACCGGACATCTGTATGGCGAGGTACAGGCCGCGATCGAAATTCGCTGCAAGGACTGTCACGGGACGCCGGATGCGTACCCGACCTTGCGCACCAGTGGTCCAGCGGCCCCGCCGCGCGGCAACGACCTCTCGCTGCTGCGTGTTCAGGACGGTCGCAAGCGCTTCGAGTGGGTCGGCGGGAGCAATTGTGGAACCGAGGATCACGAGCCGGGTTGCCGCTTGATGCAACGCTCGGCGGTCGACCCCGACAAAGAATGGGAAATGAGTCTGGTCCGCGACACCATGGATCCGGATAATCCGCACTACAACGCCAAAGCGGCGCGCGCCAAGCTGATCTCCAAGAACACCGCGACCCAGGAATGGGGTCCGGGCGTCGCCAAGGAAGACCGCGCGCATGACGTCGAAGACCGGATGGAGTGCTTTACCTGCCATCTGTCTTGGACCACCTCCTGCGGCGGGTGTCATTTGCCGATCCAGGCCAACCGGTTGTCGGAGCGCCACCATTTCGAGGGTGGCATTTCGCGCAATTTTGCGACCTACAATCCGCAGGTCGTGCGCGATCAGATCTTCCAGTTGGGCATCCACGGGTCGGTCAAGGGCAACACCATTGCGCCGATCCGGTCGACCTCGGCGTTGGTTCTGTCGTCGCAAAACATCAACCGTGAACGGATCTACGTCACGCAGCGGGCGTTCGCGGCCAGCGGCTATTCCAGTCAGGCCTTTGCGCCGCATTTCGCGCATACTGCGCGGAAGACCGAAACTAAGGGCTGTTCGGATTGTCACGTCAGCGCCGCCAACGACAACAACGCGATCGTGGCGCAGACGCTGCTGCACGGCACCAACTACATCAACTTCATGTCGCCCTTCGCATGGGTTGGCAGCGATGGTGGGATCACCGGCGTACGGATTACCGAATTCGACGAACCGCAGGCGGTAATCGGCTCCTTCCTGCAGCGTTACGCCTATCCCGATTGGTATAACGATCACCTCGAGCGCGATCGTCAGTTGACCGAAGGGTATCGTCAACGCGGCAATCGGACCGGGTGTTTGCAGATTCGCGGGGAGTATCTATTTACCGCCGAAGGGCCGGACGGGACGATCGCTTACGACGTGGCCTCGATCGGCAACAAAGGCGTCGCCGACCGCATCCTTTCCGGGCCGTTCGGTCCGTGGGGACATGACGTCCGCGTCGAATCGCAAAACGCCACCTGCGTGGCGCTGCCGACCAACCAGCCGATTCACCCGGATCGGAACAAAGGCGCGCTGATGCGCGAGACCAACCAAGAACTGCCGTTCCATCCGATCTACGACTACGCCCTGATTACCGATGCGGAGGAGGGCCTGATCCTCACCGACGTCAACACGCTGGCGAACGGCGAGCCGCGTGACAACTTCCTGACCCGCGCGCTGACCTGGAACGAAGGTGGCATCCTCGACGGTGCGCGGCACCTGACGATTGCCGGCTATTGGGTCTACGTCACCACGCCGCGCGGCGTGGTGGTCTTGAACCTCGACGATCCGGTGCAGCCCAAGGTTGCGGCGACCATCGATCTTCCTGATGCCCGCGCGACGGCGTTGCAGTTCCGCTACCTGTTCGTCACCGATGCCAAGGGCTTGTCGGTGGTGGACGTCACGGCGCCGGACAAACCGAGGATCACCGGTGCGCAGATCCCAATGGCCGATGCGCAGCGGGTCTACGTTGCGCGCTTCTTCGCCTATGTCGCCGCGCGAGACGAAGGGTTGGTGATCGTCGATGTCGAAAAGCCGGAGGCGCCCTTCGTCTACCAAAGCTTTACGGCGGACGGACAGATCAACGACGCCTATGACGTGGTGGTCGCCCATACCAATGCCTCGGCGTTCGCGTATGTTGCTGATGGACGTAACGGGCTGCGGGTCATCCAACTGACCTCGCCGGACAGCCAGCCTGGGTTCTACGGGTTCAGCCCCGATCCCAAGCCGGAATTGGTCGCGACCTACAAGACCCGGTGGCCGGCGCTCTCGATGTCCAAGGGCTTGGACCGCGATCGCGGGGTCGATGAAACCGGTGGCCAGATCGCGGTCTTCGGCCGATTGGGGTCACGACCGTTCAATCTCAAGGAGCAGCAAAAGCTCTACCTCAACGAGGACGGATCGGTGTGGACGGTCGAGGACGACGTCCAACCCGATGACTTCGTCCCCGCCAAGCCACGGCGACAAGCCCGCGACACCGGTCGCGCGACCCAGTAAGCGCAGCGCCGACCAATAAAAAAGCCCGCCGTCACCGGCGGGCTTTTTCGTGAGCGGATAGGTCGTTTAGGGCACGCTCTGCTGGAATCCGCGGAGCGAGGCCACGAAGGTCTGCGGACGATATTTCTCGTCGTCGTCCACCGCTTCGAAGACCTTGTCGAGCGCGGTATTGATTGCATCCATTTGATCTTTCTCGAGCGCCCCAACGTTTTGCATGGCGGTGATGATGGTGCCGATGGCCATGCTGGCCTGCTCGGCACCGGCATAGTCGACGTACTCGCCGTTCAGCCCGCTGGCGATGATGCCGTCGAGCAACACCTTCATGTCGTCTGCCTTAAAGTCCCGTTTTGAGAAGCGGTTGATCAATTGCGCCGTGACGCCCTTGAGCGCTCGTGCCGCCCCCAGCATCGCGCTGTGATTGGAGCGCGTTGCGGTGTGCAAGGCGTTGGTCCGCGTGCGCAACTGCCGACCGAGGTCGGGATCGACGTGATCGGTGATGACCTGCAGCATCAGCAAGTTCGCGTCGTTGAAGCGCGGAATGCCCGGGCCCAAGGCGGCCGTACCGGTGCGCGGGGCCCATTCCAGCGCGCTCATCGGGCTGTGACAGGCGTGACAATCGAAGGCGACGAGTTCGGGGAACAGGCCGTCCACCCCGCGCTCCGGATCGAGCATGGTGTCGAGAATCACGTTGATCGCCATCGCTTGGCCGATCGCCCAAAGTTGGATGCCGTTGGCGGCCTGCTTACGCTGGCGATAATCGCGGTCGATCGTGAAATGCGCGGGTTGCAGCGCCGTGAAGGTGTCGAGTTCGAAGCTCATGCGCGGATGGCCCGCGCCCATGATGCGGTGCGAAACGAAACGGGTGTCGTCACCGAAATGACACGAGAGGCAAAGCCGGGCGCGATCCACCGGGTCATCCGTCGGATAAAGGCCGTTTTCGACGTTGTTGGCATGGGTTGCCGTCGGCACGATGTGACTGCCGATCCACCGGCCGGCGCCGCCGTGACAGGCTTCGCAGCTGACCCCGTCGGTGACCTGGAACGTTACGTGCTGTTTGTCTTTCGGTGGGTTGTCGGCATGACAATCAAGGCAGAGGTCGGCGGTATGCGCGGCCTCGAGCCCCAGGTTGCGGGCAATCCGTTTGGAGCGGTCGTTGAGCAACACCTCGTAGGCTTTGTGGTGTTGGTCTTTTTGCTGCCAGGTGACGAATTCGTTTTGCAGCACGTTGGAGCCCGGCAGAGGCGCCGCCGCTCCGTGGCATGTACTGCCGGCGCAGGAAGCGACACCGAGGTGAAGTTCGCCGTCTGCAATCGGCATTTTTGGTTGCTGCTGCGCCGAACTCGGCGGCGCCATAAATGCGACGCCCGCGGCTGCCGCGAAAACAAAAGTCAGAACTCGAGCCCTGGCCAACATCGTGCCCTCCCTCCATATCCGGCGATCCTTGTCGGCCGCCGTTTCTGCGTCGTTCGCAACCACCCGTCTACGGTGCCTCGACCGACCGTTATTGGCGCCAAGCTTAGGCCACCGCCAGAACATATTCGAGGGCCATTCCGGGCTTTATTGGCCTTGACGCGGCCTATCTTCCTTGATCTTGGTGGCGTCCACGACTGCGGGCGATGTCGTCCAGGCGGGCGAAAGCCGCGGCGGCCTCCCGGTCGCCGGGCCGCATCTCGGCCACCACGCTCCACGCTTCCACGGCCTCGAGAAACCGGCCCAATGCTATGTAGCCGCGGCCCAACTCGCGCCAGGCTGCGGCGTCGGCGGGCGCCGCCGCGACTCTGGTCTGGAGTTCCCGTAGCCGGGCCTCGAGGGCGTCGATCTCGGCAGCTTCGGACTCGCCCTGCACCGGCAGGCGGTGCTGTGCCCGTCGTACCAGGCCGCCGCGCCGGCAACCGTGCCGACGACGACGATGGCGGCGGCAATAAGAAGCAGGCTTTCTCGGTTCATGGTGCTTTTTCGGATACCATTGGGTCGGAATGTCATCACACCAGACGACCATTACCGGGGTCAAATGCATGCCCTCTTCGGATCACGCGGTCTATGCCTGACGCGGGCGCCCTGTTTTTGATCGCCGCCGGCCCTTTTGTCGGCAGCTTCATCGCGACTTTGGCGGTGCGCTGGCCGCGGGGCGTTTCCGTCCTATCGGGGCGATCGGCGTGTCGCACCTGTTCGACCCGGTTGGCGTGGTTCGACCTTGTGACCCTATTGAGTTGGCTGCCGCGGCGGGGACGGTGCGGTGACACCCGCGCATCGATCGGGACGCTCTACCCACTGACCGAGATGGCCGCGCTCGGGATCGGCTTATGGGCGGCCACGCAGTTTGGTGGGTGGGAACTCATGCTGGCGTGTCTGCTGGGGTGGGCCTTACTGGCGCTCGCGGTGATCGACATGCGCACGATGCTGTTGCCCGATGTTCTCACCGTGCCCGTCTTGTTGCTTGGTCTTCTCGTCGCGGGTGCGGAAGGCCGGCTCGGCGATGCGGCGGCCGGGGCGTTGGTCGGATTCGCCGCGTTTGCGGCGATCGCTTTGGCTTATCGCCGTTGGCGTGGTCGCGACGGGCTGGGATTGGGCGATGCCAAGTTGTTGGGCGCGGCGGGCGCCTGGGTCGGCTGGGCCGGATTGCCCAGCATCGTGTTGTTGGCGAGCGTCGCGGCGTTGATTGTCACGATGCCGACGGCATTGCGCGTCTCAGGTCGGGTCGCGCGACAGGAAATTGCCTTCGGCCCCTATCTTGCGGGCGCGACGTGGATCACCGTGATGTACGGACCGGTGGTGTTGGCATGAACCAGCAACTGACGCGTGTTCTGATGGAACGCGGCACGCTCAGCGAGCGCGATCTCGCGCGGGCCGAGCTTGTCGTGCAGGGCAGCGGCGAACCGCTGCATCGGATTCTTTGTCGCCTTGGGCTGGTCGCCGAGGAAGAGGTTGCACGCGGGCTGGCCGAGTGCTTGTCGCTGCCGGTCGCCGCACCGGCCGACTATCCCTGAAAAAGCCCTGCATGCCGACCGACTGCGGGCGGATTTCTTGCGCACGTATCGCGTTCTGCCGCTGCGCGAGTCCGGCGCGGCGGTGGTGGTCGCTATGGCCGACCCCTTGGACGACGAAACCCGCCGCGCATTGGAACTTCAACTCGGCAAGCCGGTCGAGGTCGTGGTTGCGGTGCCGGGCGAACTGGACCGTCAACTCGAAGCGATCTACGGCACCGTGTTGCCCGAGCCTACCGCGAGTGCGGCGCGGCCCGGCGACCTTGAGCGCTTACGCGAAATGGCGAGCGATGCGCCCGTCATCAAACGGGTCAACCAGATGCTTGAACGGGCGGTGGCGGCGCGTGCCTCCGACATTCACCTGGAGCCGCAAGAGGACGGTTTGCGTTTGCGGCATCGCATCGACGGCCGTTTGCGCGATGTCGAGATGCTCCCCGCGGACGATCACGCAGCGATCGTTAGCCGCGTGAAAATCCTCGGCAATCTCAACATCGTCGAGCGGCGGTTGCCGCAGGACGGTCGTGCCCGCGTCAATGTCGAGGGCCGAGCGATCGATATCAGGATTTCCTGTTTGCCGACGATGCATGGCGAGAGCGTTGTTTTGCGTTTGCTCGACAAAGCCAATGCGCCGCTCACATTGCCGCAGCTTGGGTTCGATCCACGCGTTGCCGACCGGTTGACCGACGTACTGGCCGCGAACCAAGGCATTTTTCTGGTCACCGGGCCGACGGGAAGCGGCAAAACCACGACGCTTTACGCGCTGCTCCAACGCCTCAACGATCCGGCGCGTAAGCTCCTGACGATCGAGGACCCGGTCGAATACGCCTTGCCCGGCGTTCATCAGATGCAGGTCCGACCTCAGATCGGTTTGGAGTTCGCCAACATCTTGCGCTCGGTCCTGCGCCACGACCCCGACGTCATCATGGTCGGCGAAATTCGCGACCTCGATACCGCGGCGATGGCCATCCAAGCGGCGCTAACCGGACATCTCGTGCTTTCGACGTTGCACACCAACGATGCCGCCAGTGCCGTAACGCGCTTGGCCGATATGGGCGTCGAGCCCTACCTCATGGCCTCGGCGGTACGTGGCGTGATGGCGCAGCGGTTGGTTCGCACGTTGTGCCCGCACTGCCGAGTGCCGCAGAAAGACGGCGAGACGGCTTTGCAGGCGCTCGACGCCGATCTCGTCGGCGCCACACCAAACGTTACGGTTTATCAGGCGCAGGGTTGCGATGCTTGTGGCGGCACCGGGTATTCCGGACGTGAAGCAATTGCCGAACTGATTGCCGTCGACGACTCCGTCCGTGCGGCGCTCTTGGACGGCGTCGACGCGCACGGGATCGCGGGTTTGGCACGGGCCGCCGGCAGCGATTCGATTCGACGCGACGGCCTGCGAAAAGCCGCGGCCGGACGGACCAGTATCGATGAAGTCCTGCGTGCCGTGGGGGACAAATAGTGGCGCGTTTCCGTTATCGCGCGGTCGACAACGATGGGGCCGTTAGCGAAGACGTCATCGAGGCGCCCGACCGCGCGGCGGCGATCGCCCAATTGCGCCAGGCCGAGCGGTTGCCGGTCGAAATCGCATCAGACGCCGGCGACGCCACGCCGAGCGGCCAAGCGCCGCGCCGGCGACGCCAAATCGGCCGGGGGTCGGCGCGCCAGGCCCAAGTCCGGTTCACCCGTGAGTTTGCGACGATGATCGGTGCCGACGTGTCGGTCGATCGCGCCTTGGAGGTGTTAGCGCAAACCACCACCCATCCCGCGTTGGCCGATGTGGCCGGGACCATGCGGCGCCGTGTGCGCGAAGGGCAGGGCTTAGCGCAAGCGGCCGCGGATCATCCGACTGTATTCTCGCCGTTCTACTGCGCGACCTTGCGCGCGGGCGAGGCCGGTGGACGTTTGGCCGAAGCCTTGGCCTCACTCGCCCGATACCAAGAACGCATGCGCCAGTTGGTCGGCACCGTTCAATCGGCCCTGATTTATCCGACGCTATTGGCCCTCGCTGCACTGGTGTCTTTGGTCGTCCTGTTAGTCTACGTCGTGCCGCAATTCGATCAGTTGTTTCGCGAAGCCGCGGTGCCGTTGCCGTGGGGCACGCGCGCCGTGGTAGGCGCGTCGCGATTTGTCGTCGACTACGGGTGGCTTGTGCTGCTGGTTGGGCTGGCGCTGTGGTTCTACCTGCGCGTCCAACTGGCGGCGATCGGGCGTCGGTCGACGTTTCGACCGGATGGTCTTGGGCTGGCCGTTTCTGGGCGACGTGATCCGGCGACTGGAAACCGAACGGTTCGCCTATGCGTTGGCCGCACTTTTGCGCAACGGCGTGTCGCTCCCCGATGCGTTGACCCTCACGGCCGATGCGGCCGGCAATAAGGTATTCGCCGACACGATCCGGCGCAGCACCGAGTTGGTGAAGAGCGGCGCAACCCTGGCCGCGGCGTTAGCCCGGGGCAACGCCTTTCCGCCCGTGGCCCTTGAACTGGTGCGTGTCGGTGAAGAGGGCAGTGGGCTCGTCGAAATGCTGGATCGCCTTGCGTCAAGTAACGCGACCGAGGTCGAAACCGCGATCAAGCGGTTTGTTGCAATCCTCGAGCCGGGTCTTATCGTTGTCATCGGAGTAATTGTCGGGGCGATCATCCTGTCGCTCGTTTCGGCCATCGCGGGGATCAATGCGCTTGCGTTCTAAACGGCGAAACCGCCAGGCCGGGTTTACCCTGATCGAATTGCTCGTGGTCCTGGTGATTCTGGGACTCATCATCGGGATCGTCGCACCCCGCGCCGTTAACTTTTTGTCGCGCGCAAAATCCGATGTCGCCAAAATTCAAATCGAAAGCTTTGCCACGGCGCTGGATCTTTTCCAGCTCGATGTCGGACGATATCCGGCAACGCAGGAAGGGCCTCGACGCGCTGATCGAGCGACCAGGCGATGCTGCGCGATGGAACGGGCCTTATCTACGGGCCGATGCCGTGCCGCTGGACCCTTGGGACCGCGCGTACCGATATGAGTTGCTTGGCGAGAGCGGCAAGCCCTATCGCCTGATGTCTCTGGGTGCCGACGGTCAGCCCGGCGGCGAGGGTGAGGATGCGGACATCGTCAACTGACGAGCAGGCACGACGGCGACAAGCCGGGTTTACCCTGATCGAACTGCTGGTGGTTTTGACGATCGTGGCGCTGGCCGCCGCAGTGGTGGCGCCGTCTTTGGGCAGCGCCGTTGGTTTCGGTCAGCTGCGGAGCGAAAGTCGGGCGATGGTGTCGGGCTTGCGCGAGGCGCGCGCCCAAGCCATGGCCAGTGGACGCGCCGTCGATGTCGTATTGGACCGCGATCATTGGCGCATGGGCGAAGCGCGTCGCCATACGCTTGGGGGGGGCCGCATGACGGTCGAGGTGCCACCGGCGGGCGAGGGGGCACAAGGGACCTTTATTCGCTTCTTTCCCGATGGGCGCGCGACCGGGGGCACGGTCCACCTAAGCCGCTCCGACCGAACCAGAACGATTCAGGTGGATTGGATTACCGGCCATGCGCGCCAAACGCCCTGACGCCGGTTTCACGCTGGTCGAGGTCGTGGTCGCCTTCGTCGTGGCTGCCCTGGTAATGGTTGCCGCGCTGCGTTTGTTCGGCGGGGCGTTCGATGGTAGCGCGCGCGCCGAGCGCCTGACCCGCGCCTTGATCGCGGCAGAATCGACGATGGACTCGATCGGCACTGCGATCCCGCTCAGAGATCGGAACCCAGCGCGGCACCGTTCAGCCCGGTCTGTCGTGGCAGGCGACGGTCGCGCCTTATGGCGGTCTGTCCGAAACCACGATGGGGCGATTGCCGGTCGCCGCCTTTGCCGTCGAGGTGCGAGTCCGTTGGGCAGATTCGGGATCGCGACGGCGTGACATTGGAGACCATCAAGGTGACGAAGCGTGCGGGCAATGAGTAACGTGCAGCGCGGCTTTACCCTGATCGAGTTGTTGGTGGGCCTGACGCTGTTGGGCTTCATCATGGTCGCGGTGACCGGTGGGCTGCGGATCGGCCTTATGGGTGCCGATCGCGTGACCTCACGCGCGGCCGACATCGATGTCATGCGCGGGGTACACGCCTTTTTGCGCGAGCGGTTGCAGGCCGTGCGACCGGTCCGATGGGAGACGGCGGAGGGTCGGAACGTCGTTGGATTCGACGGGCGACAAGATAGACTGAGTTTCGTCACCGACATGCCGAATTACCCGGAAACCGGTGGCCTAACCAAGCTGACCTTGCGCCGGCGCGACGGCGCGCTGGTGCTAGTGCGCGCGCTAACTGAAGGGCGCACGCCGGGTTTCGAGGCGGCGGACGGCGATGTGATCGCCGCAGATATCTCGGCCCTGAGGTTCGACTATTACGGTCGTCCCAATGGCCGTGGCGCAGCAGGTTGGCACAAAGCATGGCCGGATACGCGCCGATTGCCCCAGTTGATCCGGATCCAGATCGAACCTACCGAGGGACGTCCATGGCCGCCGATCGTGATCGCACCGCGTTTGGGGGAGCAACCGCGATGACGGGTTCATGGCGCGGGCATCAACGGTCAGAGCGCGGGGCGGCCCTGTTGATCGTACTATGGGCGTCGGTGCTGATCGCTGGGCTGGCGGTTGTCGTCGCGGGGACTGTGCGCACCGATTTGACCGTGGTCCGGCATCAGATTGCCGAAGCACAAGCGCGCCATCACGCCCAGGCAGGCGTGATGCATGGCGCGCTTCGGCTTCTGGCCGGGGACGATCCAGTGCTGGACGGTTCCGCAACGGTTGAATTTGGCGATGCCGATATTGCGCTCGGGTACGCGGACGAATGCGGCAAGATCGATCTCAATACCGGATGGGGCGATCTTATCCGACAGTTGGTCGACAATCTCGATGCGGACGGCACGGTCGCCGCAGCCATTTTGGATTGGCGCGATCCTGATTCGACACCCACCCCCGGCGGGGCAGAGACCGCGCAGTATCGTGCGGCGGGGCGTGGCCATGGCGCACGCAACGGCCCGTTCGACTCGGTTTCCGAATTGCAGCAGATATTGGGTGTCGATGCCGACACGGCGCAGGCCTTGCGTCCGCACGTCACCGTCGACTGCCTGAATGCGGGGATCGATCCGTTGGCCGCGTCGTCGGCCGTTCTGGCGGCGATTCCCGGCGTGACCCCCACGGCACGGGAGGCCTATCTCTCGGATCGCCAGGCCTCTTTCGAGGCCGGGGCCCAAGGCGCGCCGCCGACGCTTGGCGCGCCTGAGCGCTATCTCGACCCTCGCCAGGCCTTGCGGTGGAGATTACCGCCACCGCGCCGACGACCAATGGCGGGGGGGTCTCGTGGCGCGCGGTGACCTGGCTGACGGGTGACGCCGAAATGCCGCTTCTGTTTCGGACCTGGGCGCGGGCCAACCCATAAATGGCTGAAAACAAGGCGTTTCAGGGGGGTGAGATTGTTCAATTCCCTGTTATTCTGGGCGCCAGTTTCTATAATCGAGGCCGCGACGGGGCGGGGAACAGGATTGAGTTGATGACGAAACCGCTTCTTGCCGTTGGCGCCCTCGCGATCGCTTTGACCGGCTGCTCCTTTATGAGCGACCTGCCCGGCGTTGATAGCCTCTCTTCCCTCATGACCGGCGGCAACGCGCCGGAGCTCAAACCAGTTGCGAGCGTTACCCAGACAGCACCGGCGCCGCTGCTCGGCGCGGACCGGGGCGAGGGCGCGCTTTCCGTCGTCGCGGGCGAGCCCGGTTGGATCATCGATCCGGTCACGAAGTGTGCGACCAGCAATCCGTTTGCCCGGGCCGACGAAGAGATTCGTTGGTTCGGTGCATGCGAGGACGGTCGGCTGTCCGGCCAAGGGACGCTGGTTTGGTACGTCGAAGGGGTCGAGTCCGAGCGCAACGAGGGCACGTTTCGCGCCGGCGAGTTTCACGGCGAGGTCATTACGACCTATCCCGATGGCGAGGTGATCGTCGGGTCCTACGCCGATGGCGTGCGGGACGGCGACTTTACCGTGATTGGCACGACCGGCGCCCATATTCGCGCAACATTCCGCCGCGGCGAACTCGTGAGCGAAGAAGAAATGACGGTGGCGCAAATCGAGACCTGGCGCAACGAACGCGCGTCATCGTATCCCGGCGTCTTGCTGGCGCAGGCCGCCAGCCAGCCTCCGCAGGTTTCCGCGACCTCAGCTTCGGCGAACCGTCAGGTGGTGGCCGATGCGCCGGCGGCGTCCCCGCAAGAAATGACGCGTCTATTGGCCAGCGCACCCGCACCGCGGCCCGCGCCAAGCGTCCAATTGGCGGCCGTCGATGCCGGCGAACGCCTCGACCAACCTTTGCAGCCGACCGGTGCGGCCCGCCCGATCGAAACCGCTGCGGCGACGGTTGTGCCGCCCACGGTGCACAGCGGCGGCGCCTACGCCGGACGCACCGCGCATGTCACGCGCGTCCTGGGGGGTGCGGTTCAAGTCGCTGCGTTGGAAACGACGCCACCACCGGTCGTGCGCAACGACGCGGTGCCGGCAGCCGTCGCGGCGACGGCGCCGCAACTGACGCCGCAAACCTCGTTTGCCGCCACCGGGACCGTCTTGATTGCGGGCGATGGTCGCGCAACAGCTGGCCCCGATCCCGGTCGCGCAACGCGCGCCGGTGCGTCTTGTGTCGTCGCGCCCTGCCGAAGCCTTGCGGATCGAACATGACGGCGCGGGATCGTTGGTACAGCAATATGCCGGACGCGACGGCCCCTGGGTGATCGGTGGGCGAAACACCGCACCTGCTTTGAATGCACCTGCCGTGGCGCGCGTTCCGGTCGCCCCGGTGGCGGTCCGGGCCCTGCCGCCGACGGTTTCGACAACGAGCGCCCCGGGTACGTCAGCGCCTGCGTCGACCGCCGACGGCCGATGCGGCGTTTGCATCGGCCTACCAGCTCGAACTGCAGGGGCGTTTTGCCGATGCCGAGGGGATGTACCACGACATTTTGGTCGCCCATCCGTCGTTGCCGACGGCGCTGTTGGCCAATGCACGATTGGAATCGCTGGGCCGGTCGCGGGGCACGGTGCAGGTCGCCCAAGCGACGCCGCCGCGGCAGAACGAATACGTCGTGTCGGCGAACTCGCCCGCGCCGCGATACTCGGGCTTGCCGCCGACTGGCACCGCGGGCAATCCCGCCCTTGCGCTGGAATCGCAATTGATCAACAAGACCGTTTGTTCGCAAAACGGCCTCTATGCCAACGACGCGCGGTGGTGCGGTATCGTGACCTTCGACGAAGGTCAGTTCATGCGCGTCGAGGTGACCGACATCACGATCAACGGGTTTGGTCAGATCGGCATCACGCGGTCGACGTGCACGGGCAATACCTTCCTAACGTGGTTCTCGCGCGGCACATCGGTCCGCGTCCCCAAACGCTGCATGCTGGTGGTGGGCTAAGGGATGCGTAAGGCGCTGATCGCTGCAACGGCATTGACGATGCTGGTGGCTGTCGGACCTCGGGGGGAAGCCGCCGGGGTCGCACAGCACGATTCGCCGGTCTACTCCAACTACGTGCAGCAGCTGGCGAGCGAGGTCGAGGCACTGACGCAAAGTGCGGCCGGCGAGGTTACGCTTGCGCCGCAGTTTCTCGACTTTGGGGAGGGCGCGGCAACCGCCGGGCTCGCGCCTGCAGATCAGGCTTTAGTGCGCGCCATGGCGCGGACGTACGATGTATTCCGCGCACTGGGCGGGTCGACCGACCGGGGCGGCGTGGTCGAACGGGACGGCGGGCGGATCTATGTCGGCCTGGATGGCGAGGGCGGGCGCTGGTTTGCCGACAGCGCCGCGGCGGCGGCTTTCCTGTTTAGCGAATTGGTGGAAGACAGCCCGGACATTCCAGATGCGGTGCGCGACGCCGTGGCCGAGGCCGGCACGAAGCCGGGATGCGGGGTTTCGTGCGTCACCGAGGTCGCCTATCGCGAACTCGTCAAATTGGTGGCGTTCGTTCCGCGTGGCACGACGGTGACGCTCACCTTGACGGCCGACGGTTACAGCGCCCAGGCCGGCGGGCCGGTTGTTGAGGCGCCGAGCGGCCTGACGGTGCGGACCGTCGCTTATGTCGACGAGAAGACGATCCAAGCCGAAATCGCCATCCCTGGGACCGTGCCGACCGGCCGCGTGGTGCTAAGCGCATTCAATGCCGGCGATGCGTTCCGACCGGTCGAGAATTTCGCCATCGATATCGTCGACGTCGTGGAACAACGCGATGCCGCGCAAAGCGTCGCCGTGTTGGCCGGGACGGGCACGATCGAACCGCTTGCCGACGATCATGCCGGCAGTCTTGCCGATGCAACGAACCTGAGTGGGTCAACATTCGGTCGCATCGAATCGGCCGGCGATACCGACACCTTCCGTATCCAGGTCGATCAGCCGACGACGTTAGCGGTCAGCACCTCGGGATCGGCCGATGTGCGGCTGACGCTGCGGGACGGCGAGGGCAAAGCGCTCGCGACGGACGATGATTCCGGCACGTGGTACAATGCTTCTATCAGCCAAGTCGTGCCGACGGGCGCTACTTCGTCGAGGTTCAGTCACTGTTGTGGCGGTACCGGCAGCTACGCGGTCAGCGCCACGCAGCAATAGCCGCGTCGGCAACTCAACGCTTTGGATGGTGGTTTAGCGCCCGGCGCCGGGAATGGCGCGCGGTTGGCGGATGCCTTCGCGCTCTTGACGGACCAGCGAGAGAAACTTGTTGCGCATCGATTGGGTGACGCTGGTCGCCTCTTCGGGGGTCGAAATGATGACCGGCCGGATGAGGATGACGAGTTCGGTCCGCTGGGTGGTTTCCGTGGTGCGGCCGAATAGGTTCCCGACGATCGGCAGTTCGTTGAGTAGGGGAATCCGGTGCGCCCGTCGCCCGCCGATTCTCGGATGAGGCCGCCCAGAAGAACGGTGTCGCCGCTGCGCACAGAGACGGTGCTCAACAAACTGCGGTTTTGGATCGTGGGCGAGTTGATCGTGGACGAGGTGGTGACACGCACGTCGCTGACCGCCTGTGACAACCGCAGCGTGACCATGCCGCTGGCGTTGACCTGCGGCGTGACTTCGAGGCTGACCCCGGTCGGCCGATATTGAACGGTGTTGACGATCAACGGGTTCGTCGTGACGGTGCTGGTCGTGGTCTGCGTGATGATCGGTACTTCGTCGCCGACGTTGAGCGACGCTGTGTTGTTGTTGAGAACGATCACGTTGGGCGAGGAGATCATGTTGACCTCGGTCAGGTCGGACAGCGCATCGATGATGAAGCGCGTCGCCGAGGCCCCTTCGATCGTGAAGTTGAAACCACCCACCGTGGTCGAGGTGCCGGTCGCCGCCAGTACGGGCGAGATGACTGGATTGACGATCGTCCCAGGCCCGGTCGTCGTATTTGTCGGTGTTGCCGAACGAGATCGTGCCGCCTTCGCCGATCCCGACCCCGCCGTTGTTGATCGCGTACTGAACGCCGAACCGTAGGTCGTCGCGCAACGACACTTCGAAAATGCTGGTCTCGATCATTACCTGGAGCGGCTGGATATCGAGCCGTTGCAGCACGTCGAGGATCAGGGTGAAGTTTGGCGTGGTTGTCGAAACCAAGAGGGCGTTGTTTTCGCTGTCGACCGATATCCGCAGATCGTCGTCCGACAAGCCCGCCGGTGTCGCGGTGGTGTCGGACGCCTCCCCGTCGTTTGTGGCGCCACCGCCATTGCCGCTTAGGATTTCGTTCAAGGCGGTGGCGATTCTCTCGGCGCCGCCATGCTGCACGTAATAGACAAACACACGCCGTTCGGCCGGGTCGCGCTTGCGATCAAGGCGGAAAATCCATTCGCGCGCATCCTCGACCAGTTCTCTGTTCTGGCCGACGATCAAGATGCCGTTCAATCGCTCGATCGGGATCAGCTGCAAAGCGCCCGGTTCGCCATCGCCACCCGAGAGCGATCCGGTGGCGGCGAAAATGTTGGCCAGTTCCGCCCCCACAACGACGGCATCGGCCTCTTCCAACGTGACGATCGCCGAAGTTTGGGTCGCCATGCGGTTCACATCGAAGATGTCGATCGTACCGGCCGCCAATCGCATGGCCGCAGAATCGCCCGTCACGACGACGAGGTTGCGCACGGGGTCGACGACGGCCAGGGCGCCCGCCGGGAGAAGCGGCGTCAGGACGGTTTCGAGTTGGGCCGCCGCGATGAACTGCAATGGAAAGACCCGGTAGGCGGTGCCAGCACCGAACCCGATACCGCCGCCAGCCCGCGCCTGCGCATCGTTGGCGCGGGTCAAACGCAACACATTGCCGTAGTTCACCAGTTGGATGCCTTGACCGGCCAAGATGGCCTCAAGCGTCGGCAGCAAATCGTCTCGGCGTAGTGGCCGTTCCGAGGCGAGACTGATGGTGCCGGCGACGCCCGGGTCGACGATGTAGTTGAGGCCCAGAAGATTCCCCAGAATGACGCGCGCCACCTCGCGCACGTCGGCATTGTCGAAATTTAGCGTGATGTCGCCTTCGGCTGTGCGCAGCGGTCGTGTGCCGCCTCCGGGTTCCGTTGAGGTGCGCGCCGGGTAAACCTCGTCGATCCGCGGTTGGCGGTTGACCACCTGGGGGCTTGAGGCGGGCAGTGCGCTCTGCCGTGTCGGGGCGACGGCAACCTGATTCTGTACGACTCGGGGGCCAGTTTCCGGAATGGCCGGTTGACAATTCGGAGACATCGCGCACGGGTTGCGCAGTGCAGGCGGCGGCCAGCACGAGTGCCGACCCGGCAATTGCCAGTCTCCAATTCACGTTACGTCCCTCCCTGCCAACGCGGTACCCTACGAAGCAAGCCTTGTCCAGATCAATGGAGCCGAAGGCGTTAGTCACCGGCGCGCTCGACATCGAAAACCTCGCGCCGACCATTGGACGTAAAGACCACCTTTTCCGCGGTGATTTCGTCGACCGTCCAGCCATCCAGCGTCTCGCCTTCGGCCACGACCAATGAGCGGTTGTCCGCCCCGCTGAGGATGACCGATCGGCTGGTGGGCGCCACAACCACGCCAGAAAGCCGGTAGCGCCCCAGGACCAGCGCGGCCGTGTCGCCGCCAGCCGAGGGGGCTGCCCGCCGGCTGGCCGCGAACGGCGGGCGCTCGGCCAGCGCGGCGAAATCGTCCAACCGCTGTGGCGCGGCAAGGTCGAGCCGATCGGACACCCGAGGGACCGGCATTGCGGGCCTTGGTCCGAGTGCGGCTGGTGGGACTAACCAGGCGCCGATCGCAATCCCTGCGAACGCGATGGTCAGGCACGTGTAGAGCAATCGGTTCATCGCGCGGCCCCTAATCACTCAAGGCGCGGAAAGCGGTGAGGTCGACTTGGATGTCGAGCGGCCGATCGACGCCCAGCGCGCGGACGGAGCGTGCGTTGATCGTGACGTTGTCAAGAAAGACCACTGGTTGGCCGCTCTCTAGCGCGAAAAGAATTTGTCGAAGTCCGTCATGCCCGGTGGTGAATTGCGCACGGACATTGATCGCGCGATAGGTCCCGAGTGGCTCGGATTGAAGCGCTTCGACGCTGGTGAGTTGTGCGTCATGGGCCTCAAGGAGCGTCTGCAAATGGGCTTGCAGGACGGCCGCCGCGCTCCCGTCGGTTTCCGCTGCGACGAGGGGAGGTGCGCCCGTTCGTGTCGCTTTGCAACTGGCGGGCAAGCGCGTCGTTGCGGACCTGCGCCGCCTCCAACCGGGAGAGCCCGCGCCGGTGGTCGTCGATGCTGGCCAGCGCCTCTTGGTAGGCGGATTGGATCGGCCACCCGATAAGTCCATACGCCGCAACCAGGGTCACGACGAGCAGCGCCAGTGCAGCGGCGCGTGAACCCGGTGAGCCCCGCGTCATGATGCACCCGCCGCAATACGAAGCGAAAACGTAAAGCGTTCTTGGTCTTGGCGGTCTCCGCGGGTGACCGGTGCGTCGAATTGCACGGCATCGAACCGTGGGCTGGCCTCAAGCCGTGGGATCAGGTCGGCGCTTGAGGTGGTCTGTCCTTCGAGCGCGATGTCGCGTCCGGCTTGCCCGTACCGAACCAGCCAGGTGCCGTCGGGTAGGATCGCCGATAAATCGTTCAGGACCGCGATGGTCGAGGGACGGCGGCTCCGTTCGTCCTGGAGAAAGCGTCGGGCGGCCAGCGCTTTGCCGTCGTTGTCGCCGGCTTTGATGTTGGCGGTTTGTCGGGCGGCCTCCAGGGTTTCGGCGAGATCGTCGGCAACCGCCTCCAGGCGTAGGAGCGGCGATGCGACGGCGGCGATGAGGAGCAGAGCCAAGGCGACGCCGGCGAGCCGCATACCGCCGCGGGGTGCGGGCGCACCCAAACCGACGACACCGCGTGAATCGCCGTCGCCGAGCAGGACATGATTCGGCGGGCACCCAATGTGCGAAAGAGCGGCGATCAGCGGATCGACAATGCGCCGCGGCGCGACGCTAATGGTGACATCCATCGAGTCGCCGTGGGTCGCGTCCCGCCGGTAGGAAAAATACGCTTCATCGGGATTGAACGGTGTGTGTCGTTCGATCTCAAAGGACAGCAGACCGGGTAGATCCCTGTCCGGCGTAGGCGGAAGTCGAAGATTGCGGCGCACGACTTGCGAAGCGCCGATCATCAACGTTGTTTCGACGCCACGCGCGTCACTCGCATTGAGGGCCTGCGCAAAGTTCGTTCCGAGATCGCCCCAATCGTCCGGCGTTACTTCGGTCGCCGCGATCGGTTGCTGCCCCGCACCCCGATCGTGGAAGGCCTCCACGGTGCGTCCGTCGAGGCGGATGACGAGATGGGCGCGCGCTGTCCCGACGGCACGGCGAAGGGGCTGGGGAATAAGCGATCGAAGTTCGCTCCCCCACCAATCCAGAAACGCGAAAATTGGCTGAAATCGGTTCATTTTCTACTCTGAGCAGGAGTATAGGGTGGCCTTGCGAAGGGGGCCACGTTGATCGCGCTGTGCATCCAAGCCGCCATCTGCTGTGTAATAACAAGAAGGGGAGGATGACTGCCGCGATCGTGTCGCGGCTGATCCGAGGGTTGTCTGTGAATACGTACGCGTTTGGTTGTCTTGCTTTAATCTCCTGCATCTTTTTCGCGCCGTTTTCGGCC
Organism: Alphaproteobacteria bacterium; assembly: GCA_038141965.1. Taxonomy (GTDB): domain Bacteria; phylum Pseudomonadota; class Alphaproteobacteria; order SHVP01; family SHVP01; genus CALJDF01. Next base: position 11,326 of record JAYQJC010000009.1, on the reverse strand, counting down.
AATGCCCAGACGTCGCGTGACGGCGCCGAGATTGGCGTCACCGCGGCGCTAAACCCGAATGCTACCGGTACGCCGCCCCAAGCCGCACCGCGACTGCTTGAGGTCGGCGTCAACGTCTTTGCCAACGAACGTATTGCCACGACCGAAGGCGGTCAGGCGCAGATGCTCTTTATCGACGAGTGCGTTCACGGTCGGTCCGAATTCGGAAGTGGTTCTCGATGAGTTCGTCTTCGATCCCGATACCGGCCGGTCGCCTTGCCTTGACAGCGACAAAAGGCGTGTTCCGTTTCGTTGGCGGCAAGATCAGTAAGAACAATCCGGTCACGCTGAAAACCCCTACCGCGGTGATCGGCATTCGCGGGGGCATTGCGTTGGTGAACGTGCAGCCAAGCGGCGCGACGCAAGCGACGTTTTTGTTCGGCGACCAAATGACCGTCGCGGCGGCCGGCGTTACCCAGGTTGCCACGCGACCGGGCTTTGCGATCACCGCGACGGCCGCCGACGAAGCGCCCTCCGCGCCGACGCCGGCCCCGCCGGCGCTGCTGACCGCTGCCCTGAACTCCTTGGAGCGGAGCGCGCCGCCGTCCCAAGAAGAGGGTCCGCAAAGTGGCGATCAACAGCAAGGCACGCAAAGCGGCGCCAGTCAGCAACAAGGCGGACAGCAACAAGGACAGGTCAGGCGGTCAGCGTGTGCCGACCGATCAAGATGTCGCCGAGACCAGCCTAGGAGCGCAGGGTTCCCAACGGGCACCACGGGCGCTGGCGTCGCCCATTGTGGTGGCGTTCGCCCGACCAGTGCTTGCGGCGATCGGCGGGGATGCGGAGGGACCGCAACCGGGCGACACGCTTGATCAAGCGCAACAGAACAATGCGCTGCAGCAAAACCTGTTGCCCTCGGCATCGAATTTGTCGGGGCGCCATAAACGCTCGTTCTCGCGTCTCGCTGGCACGGCGGACCAGACTTCCGCGAGCAACGTGCCGTTTTCCGGTGCATCGCTTGCCTCGGGCGTGTTTACGGCGACGTTTGGCAGCAACACTTTTAAGTTCCCGGTCATTGGCAACGGCACCACCGGCATTATTTCGTCGACGGCGACGTCCTCGCCGAACGGCGCTTTCACCGGGGAAGTGACTTTCTTTCCGACGACGCAGTTCCTGTTTCTCGAGGGTCGAGACGGCAAACCCGACGAATCAGATCGTCGGGTTTGCCGGCCAGCCGACAGGTTCCATCCCGACATCGGGCGCAACGTTTTATGCGCTTCAAGACGATTTCGGGTTGGCCTCGGTGGTGCCGTTCATGCGCCAAACGGACTCGTCGGGCATTACGGTGCCGCAGGCCGAGGGCGTAGCCGATGCGGCGATCTACTGGGATGTGTCCGGATCCAGTACGGCACAACGCTCATTTGGGTTCCGCACGATTTCGATCACCGGACAGGGCACGTCTCAGAAGTCGGTGATGGCCCTGGGGGGTGGTCGTGTGTTGGTCGATTCGAACGGACGGGCGTTCCTCCGCGGCGGCGCGATCGGCACAGCGCGGCAGAACCTCGTGAAGCTACCGACCGTGACCGACTCCGAATTGTCGTCCGCCGACGACAGCCTGGGCAACGATTTCTTCGGACCAAACGCATCTCATTTCGTATTGGAGAGCGCCCAAGTCGACTTGAACGACTCGACCGTGAGCACCACCGGGGCGACGCGCTTCAATCCAGGTGGGTCGCCGCAAACCACGACGTTTTTTCCCACCGTCGTCGCCGTCCCGGCCACCTCAACTCTGGGCGCGCGCAGCACACGTACGATGGGTGGCTACCTTGGTGGGGCCTACCAGACCGAGGTAGCGGGTGCGTTGTCGACGACAACGATGTTCCAAGGTCTCAACGGCAACAGTTTCGATGCCTCGCTGAAAACCAGCGCGACACCCAACAAAGTGCAAGGGGCGTTCAAGTTCGACAACGCTTTCGGTACGGGGCCGACGTTTCAGATCGCCTGGGGCGACAAGGACGCGGCGTTCGGCGACGGGAACGCGACCTCGGGCGATAGCGTGTTTATCGACGACCAAACGATGGCGGGCGGAAGTCAAGACAACAGCGGCAGCGTGACAATCAATTCCGCGCCGCAAGACGAATCAAACATCGCCTTTGTGAGTGTCGGGTCGTCGAGCGAGTTTGCCGCGAGCTTCCTTCCGAGCGGCGTGTCGACCTGCGACTGCAAATATCTTACCTGGGGATTCTGGGGCGGAAGGATCGCGAACTCGGCCAGTTCGTCCGAGATGATTCATTTGGCCAACTATGTCGTGGGCGAAATCGCTGGGCTTGCGGCGGTCAATGCGTTGCAAGGCACCGCGCCTTATAGCGGCCACGCCATCGGGACAGTGTTCACCAACAGCCAAGTCTACCAAGCCATTGGCAGTCTGTCGGCGACGGTGAATTTCGACAATACCTCGGCCAGTACGTTCAACATCTCGAACTTCGACGGTGCAAACTATGCCGGGACGGGTTTGGCGATCACGGCCGACGGAGCGCGCCACAAGTTTGCCGGAACCATTGCGGGCGCCGGGCGCACCGGTGGATACACCGGCTCGTTTATGTCGGGCGGCGGCGATGTTGCCGCGGAGATGGGCGGTCAGTTCAAGGTCGACGGCGGCGGCTACAGCGCTGTCGGTGTCTTCGCCGCCGCCAAGTAACTAGGTCACCGGCAACCGACCTTTGGCGGCTTCGCCCGTCAGTGGTTAAAAATCCTGACCGGCCGATGTCAGACAGGACATACCGTTAGGCATGACGGTCACCACCGACCACGTCCCGCTCTTTTCCGAGGCCCAGATTTCGACATAGGCGCGGCCGTTGTGGGACGTGCCCGAGGCGATCGCTTGTTCGCCGAATTGGGCTGCGAGTTTGGCGGTGATGACGTCGTATTCGCCGCAGATACGGGTTTGGGCGGCGGCGTGGGGCACCATGACCGAGGTGGCCAGGGCTGTGCCGAGGGCTAGAGGCAAAAAGGGCGCATGGGGATCCCTCCTAGGACCGGTCGGTCTATGGCTTCGCCGTCCTCCCCGAGGGCTTGTTCAACCAAATATGCACGTACGTCCGCCTTTGGGCCCTAGATATCGTATCAATCTCAGAATCTCGTACAAGATATTCTTGCAAACCACCGTGAATCAAAGGTAAACGGCGGGCCAGATTTCTGTGACAACCGGTCGCGCCGCGCCCCTACTGCCGATGCGGCCCAACCCTGATACGTTCCGCCCGTGACCCAAACCTTGGCCTTATACCCCGGGCAGTCCGGTGGTTTTTCGCGATCCACCGCCCCGGTGGGTTGGTGGTTGGTCGTCGTTTGCGGCTTGGTTTTCGCGATGGTGATTTTGGGAGGCGTTACCCGGCTCACAGATTCGGGACTCTCGATCGTCGATTGGCGCCCGTTTATGGGGGTGCTGCCCCCGCTCAACGAGGCGGCCTGGGCCGAGGTGTTCGAGCGTTATCGCGCCTTTCCCGAGTACCAAAAGATCAACGCAGGGATGACCCTCGGCGAATTCAAATCGATCTATTGGTTCGAATACGCTCACCGTTTGTTGGGTCGCGTGATCGGCATCGTCTTTTTGGTGCCGTTCTTGTTCTTTCGTGCTGACCGGGCGCATCAGCGGGCCGATGATGCCCCGGATGGTCGCGCTGTTTGTGCTGGGCGGTCTTCAAGGTTTGCTCGGGTGGTTCATGGTGCAAAGCGGACTCGTCGATCGGCCTGACGTCAGTCAGTACCGATTGACCGCCCATCTCGGGCTCGCCGTCTTGATCTACGGCTACATGCTCTGGATCGCGCTTGCGCTCTTGCACCCTTCGACGGGGGCGGCGAAGAACGCCACCGCACGGGCCGGGCTTCGGCTGCTGGTGCCTTGGGTGTTTATCGTGATTCTTTCCGGAGGGTTCGTCGCCGGCACCGATGCCGGTCTGACCTACAACACCTTTCCGTTGATGGACGGGCGCTGGGTCCCGCTCGGCCTTTTCGATCACACGCCGACGGTGATCAATTTTTTCGAAAACACCATCACCATCCAGTTCACCCATCGCCTGTTTGGGATTGCCACCGTCACGGCGGTGTTGTTGTTCTGGCTGGTCCACCAGTGGATTCCGGTGGACGAGCGCGTGTCTTGGTGGATCAACGCGCTTGGCGTTCGTGGCGATCGGCCAGGTGTTGCTGGGCATTGCCACGTTGATCTTCGTAGTACCCGTGCCGTTGGCGGCAACGCACCAAGCCGGCGGGATGATCTTGTTCTCCACGGCGATCCTCGCGCTGCACGCCACGCGGCGAACCAACCGATGAGCGCCGCTCGTTTCGTGTACATCACGGCCGAGAGCCGTGATGAGGCCGTCGCGATCGGTCGCGCCTTGGTGCAGGAGCGCCTGGCCGCGTGTGCCAACGTGATCGACCCTGTGACTTCGATCTATTGGTGGGAGGGGGCGGTGCAGGAAGACGCCGAAGTGGTGTTGGTTCTCAAGACCCAAGCCGACTTGGTGACGCCGCTGACCGAGCGAGTAAAAGCGCTGCATTCCTATGCATGCCCTTGCGTCGTGGCGTTGCCGATCGATGGGGGCAATCCCGCTTATCTCCAATGGATCGCCGACCAAACGACCGGCGCATCCGCACGTTCCGACCGATGAGCAGGGTGGCGCGCTCGGCCATCGCGATACGCGGATTGCGCTGGCGGTGTCTTCGGTCGCACATACCTTTGCGCATATGTTCGTCCTGCTCTATGCGACCGTCGTTCTGGTCATCGAGACCGAGTTCGGGTTCACCTATGCCGATCTCCAGTGGCTGGCGGTGCCGGGGTTCGTGATGTTCGGCGTTGCCGCATTACCGGCGGGTTGGCTTGGCGATCGTTGGAGTGCGCCCGGTATGATGGCGGTATTCTTCTTCGGCGTCGGCGGCGCGGCGGTTGTAACCGGGTTGGCCGATGGACGCCTCGGGTTGTTGATCGGCCTTACGGCCATCGGCACCTTTGAGGCGATCTATCATCCGGTCGGTATTTCTTGGCTGGTGCGGAATGCACCGAATCCCGGTCGCGCCCTGGGCATCAACGGCGTGTTCGGCAGCATGGGGACGGCCGGTGCCGCGCTCGTCGCGGGGGTGCTGGCCGAGTTCTTCGGATGGCGCGCGGCCTTTCTGGTGCCGGGCCTGATCTCCATCGCGGTGGGTGCTGTTTTTGTCCTGCTCATCGTGGGTGGCGGGGTGCGCGAAACGCGAGGGGCGCCGCACGACGCCGCGCAGGCGTTGCCGGCGCACGATGTTCGACGGGCCTTTCTCGCGTTGTTTGCGACCGTGATTGCGGTCGGGCTGATTTTTCAAAGCACCTCGGTTGCCATGCCGAAAATCTTTGCCGACCGTTTGGTGGCGGACGGCGGTGCTTTAGCGGCGGGGTCGTTGGTGGCTTTCGGCTATGCCGTCTCGGCGGGGACCCAACTGATCGGTGGTGAATTGGCCGATCGGTTCTCGCTCAAGCGGGTCTATATGTGGACCCAGATTCTGCAAATCCCGGTCATTTTATTGGCTTTCCTCACGTTCAACTACGGCCTTGTCGTATTGGCGATCGCAATGGTCGGCCTGAACGTGGCCGGGCAGCCGGCAGAGAATGCGCTGCTCGCGCGCTACACGCCGTTGGCGTGGCGGGGGCGCATGTTCGGGGTGAAGTTCGTGCTCACGTTGGGGGTTAGCACGCTTGGCGTGGCCTTGGTGCCGGCGATCGCCGATTGGACGGGGTCGCTGGATTTCCTTTTTATCGCGTTGGCGCTGTTTGCGGCCTGCGCCGGGCTAACGGCCAGCCTGTTGCCGCGTGATCGGCTTACGGTTTCGGCGCAAGCGCCCGTCGCAACGGGCGAGGGCGACTAAGCCACTCGTGTTGCAGATTTTTCTTCTCGTCCTTGCGGTCTTTGTCCCGATCGGGATCGGCTACGCGATGAAACGCGCGGCGTTCCTGCCCGATACGTTTTGGGCGCCGGCCGAAAAGCTCACGTTTTACATTCTCTTGCCTGCATTGGTGATCGACGCGATCGCCACCGGTCGTCTCAACGAACTCGATGCCGGGCCGATGGTGGCGACGGTTGCGGCGGCGTTGGCGGTCGTCACGCGTGTACTCATCGGGGCGCGGTGGGGTTTCCGGCTCGAGCCGGGCGCCGTGGGGGGGATTTTCCGCGGGGTCGTGCGACCCAACGGCTATATGGGAATCGCAACTTGTTTGGCGGTCCTAGGGGCAGACGCGCTGGCCCAAATCTCGATCGTCATTGCGGTTTGGATTCCCGCCGGGCTTATTCTCGCGGTCTACATGTTCGCCCGTTCCGGGGCGCAGGCGGCTGGGGCCCGGCACGCGGTTCTGCAGGTGGCGCGCAATCCGCTGATCTTAAGCGTGTTTATCGGACTGTTTTTGAACGCGGTTGGCGCTGGGCCTTTCCTTGATGATTTCGCGGCCCTGGAAGTGATCGGGCGTGCCGCCCTTCCGATCGGGCTTTTCGCCGTTGGTGCTGGGGTGGACCTAGCTGCGGCCCGGGCCGCGGGTCGACAGGTCCTATCAACCTCGGCGCTCAGCTTGATCGGTTTGCCCGTGTTGGTAGCGGCGGTGGCGTGGTGGTTCGGTGTCGAGCCCGTCGGCGCCGCCGCATTGGTCCTCTACGCCGCAATGCCAACTTCATCGTCGGGGTTCATCATGGCGCAACGCATGAACGCCGATGCGCCCCTAATGGCCGGGTTGATTACGTTCCAAACCGCGGTGTCGTTGGTCACGATCACCGCGGCGGCCATTCTTGTGGCGGGCTGACTAGACTTTCGCGAGCGCCTGATCGAGGTCGCGAATGATGTCCTCGACGTTTTCGATCCCGACCGAGAGCCGCACGACATCCGGGCCCGCGCCTGCCGCAATCAGCTCGGCTTCTTCCAATTGACGGTGTGTGGTCGATGCCGGGTGGATGATTAGGCTGCGGGTATCGCCGATGTTGGCGAGATGCGAGAACAGCTCGACATTCTCGACCAACGTGACGCCCGATTCGAAGCCGCCTTTGACGCCGAATGTGAAGACCGCGCCGGCGCCGCGCGGTAGGTATTTTTGGCCCAAGTCGTAGTAGGGGCTCGATTTCAATCCAGCGTAGGAAACCCAATCGACCTTTGCATGGCCTTCCAGGAACTCGGCAACCTTGAGCGCGTTGTCGCAATGGCGCTCCATCCGTAGCGGCAACGTTTCGATGCCGTTGAGAATGTAGAACGCGTTGGTCGGGCTCAGGGCGGGGCCCAAGTCGCGCAAGGACAGTGCGCGGATCGCCACCGAATAGGCCATGTCGCCGAAGGTCTCGAAAAATTTCAGTCCGTGATAGGACGGGTTGGGTTGGGTAAGGGCCGGGTACTTGTCGTTTTGAGCCCAATCGAATTTGCCGGACTCCACGATCATGCCGCCCAGCGAATTGCCGTGTCCGCCGAGGAACTTCGTTAGAGAATGGACGGCGATGTCGGCGCCCCATTCGAACGGGCGGCACAGGAACGGCGTTGCCAAGGTATTGTCGACGATCAACGGGATGCCGGCCTCGTGGGCGACCGCAGCCACCGCTTCCAGATCGACGACCACGCCGCCGGGGTTGGCAAGGTTCTCGATGAAGATCGCTTTGGTGTTGGGGCGCATGGCGTCGCGGAAGTTCTGCACGTTGGTAGCGTCGACGGTGGTGCCTTCCCAGCCGAACTTCTTGAACGACTGCCCGAACTGGGTGAGCGAACCGCCATAGAGCTGTTTGGCGGCAATGAAATGATCGCCGGCCTCCATCAGCACGTGGAACGCCATCATTGTGCGGCGTGCCCGGACGCGGCGGCCACGGCGCCGCGACCGCCCTCGAGACCGGCAAGACGTTGTTCGAGTACGGCGACCGTCGGGTTGGTCAATCGGGTGTAGATGTTGCCGAAGGCCTGCAGATTGAACAGTGAAGCGGCGTGGTCGACGTCGTCAAAAACGAACGATGTGGTTTGGTGGATGGGCGTCGCGCGAGATCCGGTGACGGGATCGGGCGCCGCGCCGGCATGAACGGCAAGGGTTTCGAAGCCGTAAGAGATATTGTCGTCAGCCATGAGGTTGATTTCCTTTTCTTAGATTTTTGAACGGCGCTTGCTGCTGATAACGCCGGTATTGATTCCCATCCAACCGATCTCACGCGAAAGGCGGCCGAATTCGATCTTGGGGCAGCGGTTCATCACGACACGCAAGCCCGCAGCTTCCGCACGCTCTGCCGCCGCGTCGTTACGGACGCCGAGCTGCATCCACAGCGTTTTCGCGCCGACCGCTATCGCTTCGTCGGCGATTGGTCCGGCTGCTTCTGAATTGCGAAAGACATCGACCATGTCGATCTTGTCGGGAATGTCGGCGAGGGCGGCGTAGACTGTTTCACCGAGAATCTTGTTCCCGGCTTCGCGAGGATTGACCGGGATAACCCGGAAATGTTTGCGCTGGAGATATTTCATCGCAAAGTAGCTCGGTCGGTTCCAATTCGAACTGGCCCCGACCATTGCGATGACCTCGGTCTCGCGCAATATGCCGCGGATGTAGTCGTCCTCGTAGCGGTCGTGGTTCATCACGTGTCCTTCCAGACCGGATCGCGCTTTTCGATGAAGGCGTCGATGCCCTCTTCGGCGTCGTCTTTCAGCATGTTCTCTGTCATTACGCGAGAGGCATAGTCGTACGCCGCGGCGAGGTCCATCTCACGCTGCCGGTAGAAGGCTTCCTTGCCGATCTTCACCGTGGTTCGCGATTTGGTCGCGATTTGGCGTGCCAACGTGTCGGTCGCCGTTTCCAGCGCATCGTCATCGACGACGACGGTTCACGAGCCCCATTCGCGCGGCGGCCTCGGCGTCGTACATCTCGCCGGTGAGCAGCATTTCCATCGCGTGTTTGGGCGCGAGGTTCCGGGTCAGGGCGACCATCGGCGTGGAACAAAACAGGCCGATATTGACCCCGGGGTCGCAAAACGGGCCGATCGACCGGCGAGGGCGAGGTCGCATGTCGCCACTAATTGACACCCGGCGGCGGAGGCCGGTCCGTGGATCTGGGCGATCACGGGCTGGGGCAGGGTGACGATCGCCTGCATGAGGCGGCTGCATTGGGCGAACAGTGCTTCGTAGGACTCGCGTCGTGCGTCGGCGCGAATTTCCTTGAGGTCGTGCCCAGCGCAAAAGGCGGGTCCGGCGCCCCCGAGGATCACGACACGCGCATCGCTCTGGGCGATATCGTCCAGAGCGTCCTCTAGCGCGCCCATCAGGGCACGACTCAGGCTGTTGCGCGCCTGCGGTCGATTGAGGGTCAAGCGCACCACCCCGTTCGATTCGGCACGGCGGACTATGGGGTCGGTTTCAGCGCTTGGGGTCGGTGTCATGGCGGGTCTCGGAAGCTCCCAAAGGAACGATGACGTGGGTGTCGCACCGAAACGGTTGCGGATCGCGGTATTTGAATACCGCATAGCTAACCCTATGAAATCCGGCGCGAAATCGTTGACATCTACAGATTCGGCGGCATACTCGCGCGCCATCGCGGGGAGCCCCGCCAAAGGACGCTAAGACCATGAAGACCTACTCTGCAAAACCCGCCGAAGTCCAGAAGAAGTGGTACGTGATCGACGCCGATGGCCTGATTTTGGGCCGTATGGCGGCCATCATCGTCGACCGCCTTCGGGGCAAGCACAAGCCGATGTACACCCCGCACGTCGATTGCGGCGATCACGTTATCGTCGTGAATGCCGAAAAGGTGCGGCTGACCGGGCGCAAGCTCGAGAAGAAAATTTACTACCGGCACACCGGCTATCCGGGCGGCATCAAACAGCGCACCGCGGGCGAGGTGCTTGAAGGCGCCCATCCCGAACGCGCCATCATGATGGCGGTGCAGCGCATGCTCCCGAAAGAGAGCCCCTTGGCCCGCAAACAACTGGGCCATCTCAAGGTCTATGCCGGCGCGGAACATCCGCATGAGGCCCAGAACCCCGATGTCCTGGACGTTGCCGCAATGAATTCCAAGAACAATAGGGCTGCCTAGTTATGGCCGACGAAAGACAATCGCTTTCCGATCTCAAGACGCTGACTGACGCAGCCGGCACGACGACTTCCGATACGCCCGCAGCGCCCGAGGCGGTGGACACCGTTGAGGTTGCCCCGGCCGAGCCGCAGATCGACCCCCAGGGCCGGTCCTACGCGACCGGACGCCGGAAAGATGCTGTCGCGCGGGTTTGGATCAAGCCTGGTGCCGGACGCGTCACGATCAACGGCAAAGAAAGCGAAACCTATTTCGCGCGCCCCGTGCTGCGGATGATCATCAACCAGCCGCTGGCAACCGCCGGGCGGGAAGGGCAATACGACGTTATCTGCACGGTGACCGGCGGTGGGTTGTCGGGACAGGCCGGTGCGGTTCGTCACGGTATCAGCCAAGCTCTAACCCGCTATGAGCCGGCGCTTCGCCCTGTACTGAAGAAGAACGGCTTCCTGACCCGCGACAGCCGCGTGGTCGAGCGTAAGAAGTACGGCAAGGCCAAGGCCCGACGAAGCTTCCAGTTCTCGAAACGTTAATCCGTCAGCTTTTTCGAATAACGAGGGGCGTCTTGACGGACGCCCCTTTTTTATGGGCATTTGATGCCCGACGTGGGAGACGCACATGTCACACGAAGGAAAAAAGATTCGGATCGGTATTCTCGGCGCGAGTGGCTACCCCGGCGCCGAATTGATCCGGTTGCTCGTCAACCATCCTGACGTAGAGATCGTTCTGCTCACCGCCGATCGCCACGCCGGCAAACCGATCAGCGAGGTCTTCCCCCATTTGTTCGGTCTGAACTTGCCGAACCTGATCAAGATCGACGAGGTCGAATGGGCCGGTATTGAAGTCGACATCATCTTCTGCGCGTTGCCGCACGGCACCACCCAGGAAATCGTCGCCGGGCTGTTGCACCACACCGGACACGATGTCGTGGACGAAATGATCGAGGAACGGCGCGAGGACTTGATCGCGGGTATCCCCGAGGGGGTGCGGGTGATCGATCTGTCGGCAGATTTCCGGATCGAAGACGGCGACACCTATGCTCAATGGTACGGTCATCCCCATCGGGCGCCGCAACTTCAAACGCAGGCGGTTTACGGTCTGACCGAATTCAACCGGACCGATATCGCCCAGGCGCGGCTCGTCGCCTGCCCCGGGTGCTATCCCGCTAGCGCGTTGCTGCCGTTGGTGCCGCTGATCGAGGCAGGGCAGATCGATCCCGATGACATCATCATCGATTCCAAATCGGGCGTGACCGGGGCGGGGCGTGCGGCCAAAGAAGCGAATCTCTATGGCGAGGTCGCC
>JAYQJC010000008.1:0-17215 GCA_038141965.1 Alphaproteobacteria bacterium | reverse complement strand
TTCCTACTTTTAGGTAATTCGGGCGAAGAAAAGGGGTTTACTTTTTTTAAGTGTAGTTCGTTGTGCTTGAGCCAGTAATGATAAATGGCTCTATAGCGCGCGAAATACTTTTGGATCGTCGAGGTTGTCAGGCTGTTTCCATTGCTTGTCTTGCGATCTAAAAGGAACTGTTTCAATTTTTGCGCATGATCTCTGGAAAATGCCAATGCGCCAACATTGCCAACAGCCGTCAGTAAATCATTTTGCAATCTAGCTAACTCGTTGTCTTCTCTTCTTTGAGCACTTCGTGTTCGGTTTGATGGTTTGTGCTTTTTGTAGAAAGCGAAAACGTCTTTCATACTCGTTAATTCTTCTGGACCTCGGAGTAATTTAAGGTCTTCGTAAAGTTCCTTTTTCCAATTTGGAATATTCAGCGCGTCCGTATAATCAATCTGGATGAATAGATCGTCTTCAGCTTTCGTCTCAAGTTCGCGCAAACGTTCTTCATCGATGAATGGTGCAAACTCATTCTGCCACATAATGTCCCAGTTAAGTCCGAACTGAGGGTCTGTCCTGTCTTCTAAATGCCATTTTCGGCAGAAAGACTGCAGTCGCTCTATTCTGTAACTCGGTGTGGTGCCGCTGAGTTGGTAACGTCTGTACGTATCAAGCTTCTGTTCCTGCTGTTCGTGAACTGCTTGATAATTAGCTATGGCTTCGGCTTTTGATCGGCCTAGGCCAATTTCAATCTGTTTTCGAGGCTGGCCGCTTTTGCCGCGATCATAGGCCTGCAGTTCAGGCGGGATGGTCCTTTGGTACACCCACTGCTTGCGCTTGCCTCTTGGTTCGCGAAGGTACCGCATGCTCATACTTGCCATTGTAATCCACCATCAAGCAAAGTTTCATGGCAAATATCATGGCAATACGGCGTCAGAGCAGGAATAAATCCCAGAAAACTGGGAAATAGTGCCTGAAAATGGTGCCCACAGAAAGATTCGAACTTTCGGCCTCTCCCTTACCAAGGGAGTGCTCTACCCCTGAGCTATGTGGGCTTCGCAGGGCGGGCGCAACATGCCATAGTGCGGGCCGTCGGAGCAAGCGCCGCCGAGGCGGTCTAACGCTTTGATTCACAAAGGTTTCGAGGGTCCGTTCGACCAAGATGGCCTCGCCCCCAGACCGGCAACAGAAAAATCGTGACAAAGCGGTCGACGCGCGCACGAAACGCGAAACACGGCTTGCAGCTGCGCTACGAGCCAACTTGAAGCGGCGAAAGGCCCAAGCCCAGGCGCGCAACACGGACGCCGCAGGTGATCACACGCCAGGGCGGAACAAATGACCGTCTTCGCTGTCATGGTCCGGCCTCATTCGGAAGGTTATGTGGGCGCAATCCCAGGCGACGTTTAACAAGCAACTGTAGTCTCGGTCGGAAAATCTCCAACCGACGGAATGGTAACGGAACGATGGAACGAATTCAGGTTCGCGGCGGTCAGCGGTTGAAGGGGACGATTCACGTTTCGGGGGCAAAGAACGCCGCCCTCCCTCTGATGGCCGCGAGCCTACTGACGTCGGATACGCTCACGCTGTCGAACGTGCCTAAGCTCGCCGACATCGCAACCCTCGCGTCATTGTTGGCACAGCACGGTGTTGGCATAGACCTGCGCCAGAATGGAAATGCATCGGACGGTGGCCAGACACTGGCGATGCAGGCGCCGAGCATCCTGAGCACAACCGCACCCTACGACTTGGTGCGTAAGATGCGTGCCTCCATTTTGGTTCTTGGCCCGCTGCTTGCGCGCTGTCACCACGCAAAGGTTTCCCTGCCTGGTGGCTGTGCGATTGGAACGCGGCCTGTCGACCTGCACCTCAAAGCGCTTGAGCAGCTTGGCGCGCGCATTAACCTTGAGGAAGGTTATGTCAACGCCGAGGCGCCCGGTGGGCTCAAGGGCGGGCGGGTCCGTTTTCCGACGGTGTCTGTCGGCGCAACCGAGAACATAATGATGGCGGCCGCACTCGCCAGTGGTGAAACCATTCTCGAAAACGCGGCGCGGGAACCCGAAATCGAGGACTTGGCAAACTGCCTTACTGCCATGGGGGCGCAGATCCAAGGCGCCGGTAGCGAACGCATCGTTATTCAGGGCGTGCAGGAGCTAAAGGGGGCGAGTCACCGAGTCATGGCGGATCGGATCGAAACCGGAACATATATGGCTGCGGCCGCCATCACCGGCGGCGCACTTTCTTTGACCGGGACCAATGCCGACTCCCTGGGCGCGGTGGTCGACGCTTTTGAATCGTGTGGCGTCGGTGTGGAACGGCACAACGGGACTATTGATGTTTCGCGGCGATCCGACGCGGTCTCGCCGATCGACATCACGACACAACCTTATCCGGGCTTTCCCACAGATATGCAAGCACAGTTCATGGCGCTGCTCACGACCGCGAATGGTGCCTCGACAATCAACGAGACGATCTTCGAGAACCGATTCATGCACGTGCCTGAGCTGATGCGCATGGGCGCCAATATTGCGTTGCAGGGGTCAACCGCCGTCGTCCGGGGTGTGCCCCAGTTGCGCGGTGCGCCCGTGATGGCGACCGATTTGCGTGCCTCAGTTTCCTTGGTGCTCGCTGGCCTCGCGGCAGAGGGGGAGACGACCGTAAGCCGGGTCTACCATTTGGACCGAGGATACGAGCACTTGGTCGAGAAACTCTCGGCGTGTGGCGCCGATATCGAGCGCATCACCAGCTAACCGATACGACGATGAGCAGGCAGGAATAATGGCGCGACAGCCCCAACCTATTCACTTGGTTGCGCGCGATCCTGACGATCTGATCGTGATGTCGGCGCTTCTGCAGGATGCGCTCGTTCGTCACGCAGATATGACATACGAATCGAAGCGGCATCGCTTCGTTTTGGTGCTTGGTCGCTTCCGGTGGGAAGCCGGGCCGACTGCCCAGGAACGGGTTCGGGCCGGACTTCATTTCAATCACGTCCTAAAGGTTCAGCACCAAAAACTGGCTCTTGCGAAAGCCGATTCCTTCGCCGAGCTCTTAGCCATCCGTTGTGCGCCTGACGGGGTCGGGGGCACCGAGATCACCTTGGATTTCGCTGGTGGCGGGGCCATTCGCCTTGTCGCGGAATGCCTCGATGCCGAGGTGCGGGATCTGGGACCGACCTGGCGGGCGGACCACGTTCCGGATCACCCGGAAACCGGCTAGCGATCTGGTCCTTGTCGGCGCCTACCGCTTCGCTTAGGAATGGCCGCAATTATCCACCCCGACGAGATTCAATTGCCGTGAACGCCCGCGACAAGATCATTTTTGCCTTGCCGAAAGGTCGCGTCCTCGATGCGAGCACCGAGATACTTGGTGCAATCGGCATCAAACCGGAGGACGCGTTCTTCGAAAAAGACTCGCGGCAATTGCGGTTTTCGACCAACCGTTCCGATGTCGATCTTATTCGCGTCCGAAGTTTCGATGTCGCGACATTTGTCGCGTTTGGCGCGGCAGACGTCGGCATTGCGGGAAGCGACGTGCTGCTGGAGTTCGAATATGCCGAGCTGTATGCGCCGCTCGATCTCGGCATTGGGCGCTGCCGATTGGTTGTGGCGGAGCCGGAAGCCATGAAGGCTACGGATGATCCCAAAAGGTGGAGCCACGTACGCGTGGCCACCAAATATCCCAACCTAACCCGGCGCCATTTCGCGGGACGGGGCGTACAAGCCGAATGCATCAAGCTTCACGGTGCGATGGAGTTGGCGCCTGCATTGGGCTTGTGCCGCCGGATCGTCGATTTGGTTGAGACCGGGTCGACCTTGCGCGCCAACGGTTTGGTCGAGTTGGAAACGATTGCCGATGTTTCGTCACGGTTGGTTGTCAATCGAGTGGCGTTAAAGACCAAGCCTGCCGAGATCGGTGCGCTCGTCGAGAGCTTCAGTGAGGTGGTTCGTGGTCAAGCGGCTTGACGC
Organism: Alphaproteobacteria bacterium; assembly: GCA_038141965.1. GTDB lineage: Bacteria > Pseudomonadota > Alphaproteobacteria > SHVP01 > SHVP01 > CALJDF01. The sequence continues at coordinate 13,274 of JAYQJC010000008.1, read as the reverse complement.
GCGCGATGCTAATTTCGACGCCGCGTTCGCGGGTCTCTTAGAAGACAAGAGAGAAACCGCAGCGGATGTGAACGCGGCGGTCGCCGAAATCATTGCCGATGTTCGGCGACGCGGCGATGCGGCGCTCGTTGACTATACCGCGCGGTTTGATCGATTGACGTTGGCGCCCGAACGGCTGCGCTTGACCGATCAAGAAATAGCCGATCTTGCAGCGCAAGCGTCTCCCGAGTCCGTTGCAGCGCTGGAGACTGCAAAAGTACGCATTCGCGCTTTTCACGAAAAACAGCGCCCCGCCGACATGCGCTACGTCGACGATGTCGGCGTCGAATTGGGCGCACGATGGTCGGCCGTCTCCGCTGCCGGGCTTTACGTGCCGGGTGGAATAGCCGCGTACCCCAGCTCGCTCCTGATGAACGCTATCCCCGCGCAGGTCGCAGGCGTGCCGAGGATTGCGATGACGGTGCCGACACCAGACGGCGTGATCAACCCACTGGTCATGGCGGCGGTGCGGATTCTCGGGATCACGGAGGTCTATCGGTTGGGCGGCGCCCAAGCGATCGCGGCCTTGGCGTATGGGACGGACTCAGTGGCTAACGTCGATGTCATCGTCGGCCCAGGCAATGCCTATGTTGCGACGGCGAAGCGACAGGTCTTTGGCACGGTGGGTATCGATATGATTGCCGGCCCGTCGGAAATCCTGATCGTTGCCGATGCCGCCAATGACCCGAGCTGGATCGCTGCAGACTTGTTGTCACAGGCCGAGCATGACTCGGCTGCACAGTCGATCTTGATGACCGATGACGTCGGCTTTGCAGATCAGGTTGCTGCAGCCGTGGCGCGTCAACTCGAACAGCTTCCACGCGGCGACATTGCGGGGGAGAGCTGGTCGCGTCATGGCGCCATCATCGTGTTGCGAAGTCTTGATGACGCACCGGCCCTCGTTGACCGAGTGGCTCCCGAGCACCTTGAGTTAGCGGTCGATGATGCGGACGCGATGTTTGCGCAGGTCGGTAACGCTGGCGCCGTCTTTTTAGGCCGCCATACGCCCGAGGCGATCGGCGATTACGTTGCCGGTCCAAACCATGTCTTGCCTACGGCGCGGAGTTCAAGATTTGCTTCGGCCCTGTCGGTCACCGACTTCATGAAGCGCACGTCGGTGGTGCGTTGCGATCGTGAAAGTCTGTCTCGGATCGGTCCCGCCGCCGCAACGCTTGCCGATGCCGAAGGACTCCCGGCGCATGCCCATTCGGTGCGATTGCGCCTCCGGTGACGCCGCAATCAGGCGCCGGAAGGGATCCTGATATGAACGCGATCGATCGGGTTTGTGCGGTGACGCTTGATGAGCGCACCGTTGCGCGCCGCGGTCCCGAGATCGACCGCGAGCGAAAAGTCGCCATTTTTGACTTGGTTGAAGAGAACCACTTCGTTCTGGATGGGCGCGAATCCTGCGGTCCCTATGCCCTTCACTTGTCGATTATGGACAACAGGCTGGTGTTTGACGTGCGGCGCGAGGACGAAACGCCTGTCGTCGCAGTCGGTCTGTCGCTATCGCCCTTTCGCAAGGTCGTGAAAGACTATTGGCAGATCTGCGAGAGCTACTACGACGCGATCAAGCACGCCATGCCCTCGCGGATCGAAGCGATCGATATGGCGCGCCGTGGGTTGCACAACGAAGGATCGGACCTCTTACGCGAGCGCCTCGTCGGCAAGGTCACGGTTGACGACAACACGGCACGTCGTTTGTTCACCCTGCTGTGCGTTTTGCATCTGCGCTAAAGTATGTCGACGCTGCCCGGATCAATCCTATTCGCCTGTACGATGAACGCCGTGCGCTCGCCGATGGCCGAGGGCCTCATGAAGCACTATTTCGGCAATCGGGTTTATGTCGATTCGGTTGGGGTGCGACCGGCCGACATCGACCCTTTCGCAGTGGGGGTAATGGGAGAGATCGGCATCGATATCTCGGGTCATGAACCTAAGCTCTTCGACCAACTTGAAGATTCGTCCTTCGATATCGTTGTTTCACTTTCTCCCGAGGCGCAGCATTCTGCGGTTGAGATGACTCGCACAATGGCTTGCGAGTTGGAGTTCTGGCACACCTTTGACGCAACCTTTGTTCAAGGGCGACGGGATCAAATCGTCACGGCCTACCGCGAGGTGCGCGATTTCCTTCAAGCCAAGATTCTTGATCGGTTTGGCGCACCAACGGCTTCTGCCAACGAATAGCTAGGCTGCGGAAGCCGTGCCGATTGGTTCGCGGCGCGTCGACGGTCGGGTTAACGCGGGTAGGATTCGATCCAATGCTTCGGCCAATGCCGTTGAACTAAATTCAGGTAGTGCGTCGTGGAGCCGCGTGCCGTCTATCGCGTGCGGTGTCGTCCACAGATAACGCATTTCGATCACCTCGCGGATGAGGGGGGAGAAAGGCGCGCGCGCGCGCATTGCGAGCCAGGGAATACCCCGCCTCTTCAGCGGCGCGCCGGCCCACGTTTCCAACGGGTCGATCAACTCGCGTCCTGAAATGTTGTAGCCTGCGAAATTGAAACACTCGAACCCGGCTTTGCGGCGGCCAGGTTCGGCTAGTCCCACCATGGCTCGCGCCATGTCAGGAAGGTAGGCCCATGCATGCACCTGATCGAGCGGGCCGGGGTAAACAACCACCCCCGCGCCGAGTTTTCCGGTGACGTAGGTGTCGAACCAGTTGCCGGTCTTTTCGGCTTCGATGAAATCTCCGCCGCGCAGGATAACCGTATTGATTCCGTCATCGGCGGCGCGCCGAAAAGCCTGTTCCATCTCCTCGCGGAGTGCACCCTTGCGGGTCGTCGGCCGGTGTAGCGTTTCTTCGCGAAGCGTTTCCGGCATCCCGGCGCCGTAGTTGTAGACATTGCCGGGGATCATGACGGTCGCGCCGGACGCGTGTGCGGCGGCCAAGACTGAGTGGGTCAACCGCGGCATATCCCGGCTCCATCGCGGATACGGTGGATTGAGGGCGTGAACGATGACGTTGGCGCCTCGCGCTGCAGCAGCGACGGCGTCGGGATCAAAGGCGTCGCCTTCAACCATTTTCACGCCGCGTGTGGCATCTGGCTGCCGGCCGGGACGAACGAATGCGCGGACGTGCCAACCGGCCTGCGAAAACGCCGTCACCGCTGCACGACCAAAGCGGCCGCGCGCACCAAGGACCAAGACGGTTTGGGCGGGTTGAGAAAGGGCGGTTGTAGTGGCGGACATTGAGAACTCCATCGCTGTTTGTCCGCCAAATTTATCCATTCAATTTTAGTGAGGAAGTGGCTATTCTGTGTGAACAGATATTTAAAAATGAATAGTGCGCTATGTCGCCAGATTGGGACCATCTACGCGTTTTCGTCGGCGTCGCCGAGCACGGGTCCCTCTCCGCCGCGGGTCGCGAGCTCAACATCAGTCAGCCTACGGTCGGTCGGCACATCCAGGCGCTCGAAGACAGCTTGGGTGTGCGCTTGTTTCAACGCACCGTGCGGGGCCTCGACCTAACCGACACCGGGCGGGACCTGCTGGAACATGGTCGTGAGATGGCGGCGGCGGCCGACCGCTTGGCGCTCGCCGCGGCCGGTCGCGAGGCCGCGGTTTCGGGCACGGTCCGCGTAACGGCCAGTGCGTTCGTTGCCACGCTAACCCTCCCGGAGATCATCGCGGATTTGCGATTGGCACATCCGGAGATCGAGATCGAACTCGTCGCGTCGGATGCAACGGAAAATCTCCTGCAGCGCGAAGCGGATATTGCGGTTCGCATGTACCGGCCCCGGCAGGTCGATGTCATTACACGCAAAGTGTCGGAACTGAGCCTTGGCGTGTATGCGGCGAATAGCTATCTCTCCCGCCGCGGCACGCCACGCGAGCTCAATGATCTCCTAGCTCATGACATTGTCGGGTATGATCGGGACGAGACCATTTTGCAAGGCTTTGCTGCTGTAGGCGTTGACGTGGACCGCCACTTCTTCGTCGCGCGCTGCGATGACCAAGTGGCCTACTGGCATCTTGTTGTGGCCGGCGTTGGAATTGGCTTTAGCCAAGTCCGGGTTGGCGATGCAGAACCTTTGGTCTCGCGTGTCCTGCCGGACTTTGCTATTCCGCCCCTACCGGTCTGGCTCACAGCGCACGCCGGTCTGCGCACAAACCCGCGCGTGCGACGGGTTTTCGATTTTCTTGCCGAGCGCCTCGCGCGGCCGGGTGGCCTATAACCGCGCTCCCGCGGAATCCGCTTGATTTATCGCCGCGCGCACGACTTTATGGGCCCCAAATTCGGAATGGAGACTTAATGGCTAAGGAAGAAATGCTCGAGATGAACGGCACGGTGGAGGAGATCCTCCCCAACGCCATGTTCCGTGTGAAGCTGGAGAACGAGCACGAAGTACTCGCACACACCTCGGGCAAAATGCGCAAGAACCGCATCCGCGTGCTTGCGGGTGATAAAGTCCTGGTCGAGATGACGCCGTACGATCTGACCAAGGGCCGCATCACGTTTCGCTACAAGTAGGAATTGCCGCTGTGTCCGCGGCAGCGGCCCCGCGGCTGGAATCGACGCCCGCGTTGGTTCTCGCGTCCGGCTCACCACGACGCCTCGAACTCCTCTCGCAAATCGGGTTCATTCCCGACGCAACTGTGGTTCCTAACATCGACGAATCACGGTTGCCGGGCGAACTGCCGCGGGACCTTGCGAAGCGGTTGGCGCGGGAAAAAGCAGCAGCAGCTGTCGCTGAAGCGCAGAATGACTATGTCCTCGCGGCCGACACGGTCGTGGCGCGTGGTCGGCGCGTTCTGCCGAAAGCCGAATCCGAGGCGGAAGCGCGGGCGTGCTTGGGCTTACTGTCGGGGGCGGCCCATCGGGTGACGACCGCCGTTGCGGCGTTTGCGCCGAATGGGCGCTTGGCGGAACGCACGGTCGAAACCCGCGTCCGGTTCAAGCGGCTGAGCGATACAGATGTTGAGGATTACATTGCGTCTCGCGAGTGGAACGGCAAGGCCGGTGGATATGCCATCCAGGGTCGTGCCGGTCGTTTCGTCGTGGCGATACAAGGCAGTTACTCGGCCGTCGTCGGTCTGCCGCTTTACGAAACTGTGAGCTTGTTGGAGGGGCTGGGGTACCGGCCGCAACGCCATGAGTGAAACCATTTTGGTCAACGTCGGGATCGGCGAAGTGCGTATCGCCACAATCGATGAACGCGGCCTGTCTCAACTCGCGATCGAGCGACTTAGCGGCGCTCAGGTGACCGGCGTCGGGGCGATCTATCTCAGCCGCGTCACCTCGGTCGTGCCGGGCATGGAGGCCGCGTTCGTCGACATCGGTACCGAACGCAGCGGGTTCCTTTCGGCCTGGGATGCGCGTCCGCACGATTGGGTCGATGAAGACGGCCAACGTCGGGCGCCGCCGATCGCCGACCTCGTGCACGAGGGTCAAGCCGTAATTGTTCAAGCCACCAAGGAGCCCTTGGCCGACAAGGGTGCGCGGCTATCGACCCGGGTCTCGATTCCGGGGCGATACTTGGTTTTTGTGCCCGATGCGGAGGGCGTTTTTATTTCGCGGCGGATCGAGGACGAGGCCGAGCGCACGCGCCTGACCGACGTGGTCAGCAAAATCGCCGCAGATCGGAATCTCGCCGCCAGTTTCATCGTTCGAACGGCCGCAAATGGGGCGGCGGAGGAAGATTTGGCGGCCGACATCGCGGGGCTGGAGGAACTTTGGGCTGAAGTGGCGGAAGAGGCGAAACATACCGAACCGCCGGCCGCCCTCTATTCCGACCTTGGGCCGGTGGAACGTTTCCTGCGCGACCATATCGGCGCGAAGACCGCGACGGTTTTGATTGACGATGCCGCGGCATGTACGGCGGCCCAAAACTTCGTGACCAACAATCTTCCCGATTTCGAGGGCGCGGTTGAGCAATACCAAGACCAAGACGAGATTTTCGATGCGCACGGCATCGCCGAGCGTCTGGAGTCCCTGTTGGACCCGAAGGTGGCGTTGCCGTCGGGCGGTCACGTGGTGATCGAAGGGACCGAGGCGCTGACCTCGGTCGACGTCAACTCGGGGCGCTTCACGCAGGCCGGGTCGCATAGCGAAACCGCGCTCGCGACCAACCTGGAAGCGGCCACCGAAATCGCCCGCCAACTACGTACTCGCGACATTGGTGGCCTCATCGTGATCGACTTCATCCACATGGATGACCCTGAACACCAAGCCCAGGTCATCGCGCAACTCAAAGAAGGCTTGGAGGGCGACAAAGCGCCCGTGCGGGTCGGCGCGATTTCCGAGTTCGGTCTGTTGGAGATGACTCGCAAGCGCACGCGCGATTCGGTGCACAAGCGATTTACCGAACTGTGTGCCCAATGCGACGGGACCACGCGAGTCCCGACCATCGAGACCGTCGCGCTATCGGTATTGTGGCGCGCCGAGCGGGAAGGGCGCGCAGTGCGCAGCGATGTCGGTAAGCGTCTGGAACTGCATGCCGCGGAATCGGTGATCGACTATCTCGAAGAGGCAGAGCCGCTTCTCCTCGCGCTTGAACAGCGCACCGGATGTTCCGTGGAACTGGTGGCGGCCGACGAGTTCGGGCGTCCGGACTTCGAGGTCGTGCGGGTCTGATCGACTAAGGGTGCGACATGACAGCGAATTCAGAACCTTGCCCGATCTGTAAAAAACCGGCGGCCACCCAATATCGGCCGTTTTGTTCAAAGAGCTGCGCTAATGTTGATTTAGGTCGGTGGCTGGGCGGCACCTACTCCATTCCCGCCGAGGAACCGCTCAGCGAATCCGATCTGGAGGCCATCATTTCGAACGACAACGCGCCCGAAGGCGAGGCTTAACGGCGCGTTCGGCGCCGCCGCACCAAGGGACTTTGGCGGCGGCTGGACACCCTCAAGACCTTCTTTTATAAGGCGGCTGCCTCGTGTCCTACCCAAGGGACACAGTTCGCGCCGCCACAGAACTATTCCGTGGCGAGCCGTTACGGGCCCAGGTAGCTCAGTTGGTAGAGCAGCGGACTGAAAATCCGCGTGTCGGTGGTTCGAATCCGCCCCTGGGCACCATCATCTGTGCCCCCACAAGCTGGGCTCAGGAAACCTCCGATCCGGGGGCGCGGGTGACCCAGATCAGGCCGAGGAAAAGCGTTTTTGCGCGCGGCAAGACGAGTAGCGCTAACGCGAAAGCGATCGTCGGCCATAGCGTCATGGCGACCCATGTCGGCCACGAGGTATTTTGTTCGACGAGCAGCAGAATCGGCACCACGATGTGGCCGACGATCATGATCGTCAGCCACGGTGCGGCATCATCGGATCGGATATGGCCGAACGCTTCCTGGCAGGACAAGCACGTTTCGACCTGTTTGAGATAGGACCGCATGAGGCGGCCTTGGCCGCAATTGGGGCAGCGTCCGCGCAGCGCGCGCCGCAAGGCGGTTCCCAGGCCCGGTCGCTCAACGTGGGTCGAATGGGAGGTCACGATTGGGTTCTCCGTGTGCGGCGTTCTTTCAAAGAATGAGCGTGCGCTCAGGAGAGAATACGTGCAAGGGCGTGTGCTGCGCCGGATTGCCGCACGGGCTGCTCGACGCACCAGAATGTCGACATTCCGGTTCGCCTTTTCACCGCGTCTGACGACCGGCTTGGATGCGCGGAACGGGGTTGAGCCAGCGCAACGCGCGACCCTCGCGACCATGCGAAAGTTCTCCTATGACAAAGAGAGGGCTTGCATGAATCACAAACACCGAAAGACACTCCACGCGCTTTTCGCACACCCGGTCAGCGCCAATATCAACTACCAAGCGGCGGTGCACGTCTTAGAAGAACTCGGCGCGGTGGTTGAGAACAAGTCCGGTAATCGGATCGGTGTTACCTTGAACGGGCATACGGTAGCGTTCACGCATATGAGCCACGATCCGCCGAAGGACGAAGTTGCGCAGATCAGGAAATTTCTCACGACCTGCGGTATCGATCCGAAAGCCTACCCGCTCTAAACGCCGCGTTGCGGCTGCGGACGAGGGCCGCTATGACTGAACCTGATAGCGATCGGTTCGGTAGCGCATGAAACTTGCACATTTTTCTCATGTCTGGGGTAAGCCCGGCATGTCGCCTCATGCGCGGTACGAGCAATTGTGGCGCGAGATCGAACTCTGCGACGCGCTGGGCTACGACTATGCGTTTTGTGTCGAACACCACTTTCGCCCGGACGAGAGTTGGATGTCGGCGCCGAGTTTGTTCACCGCCGCAGCCGGCGTGCGGACCAAGAACGTTCGTCTGGGTCCCATGGGATACATCGTGCCGCTTTACGGTTCGCTTCGGCTTGCCGAAGAAATTGCGCTGCTGGATCAGATGCTGGATGGGCGGCTCGAGGTCGGCTTGGTGCCAGGGATCAACCCGCTCTATTTCGAGCCCTTTGGGCTTGAATACGATGCGCGCAAGGCACCGACGATGGAATACATCGATTACTTGGAGGCCGCATTCGGCGCGCAGCCGTTTTCGTTCGAGGGAACACACCATCGCACGGCCCGTGCACGATTGGCGGTCATGCCCAAACAGCAACCGCATCCGCCCCTGTGGATGCAAAGTCGCGATCCCGAGACCCTCCGGTTCTGTGCCGCGCGGGGTTTGAACACCGGGTATTTCCTGGTTTATCCGCGAAGCGAGGCAGCGCCGCGCTACCGTCAGTTTCTGGCCGACTGGGATGCGGCGGGTTGGTCGCACCGTCCCAACATTGCCTATTCGACCGTCGTGTATGTGGACGAGAGTGACGACAAAGCGCTCGATGTCGCGCTGGCCCGCGCTGGGCGGGCCTACGAGGGGTTTCTATCGGTGCCGGACGACCCGTCGCGCACGTTCGAGGATCGCGTCGCGGAGTTTGCCGCTCTGGCCTATGAGCGGGGCGAGGGGCCTGCGGCCGACATTCGCGCCCACCTATTCGATGCCGAGTATCTGCACGAGAACGATTTGGTCTTTATCGGGTCGGCCAAAACCGTCACGGAAAAGCTGATGAAGGCCGCCAGCGAGGGCGTCTTCAATTGTTTCATGGGCGAGTTCAATTTCTCGGACCTACCCGAAGACGACCTCATGCGCTCGATCCGTCTCTTCGGCGAACAGGTCATGCCCGAACTTCAACAGTTCGAGCCGTTCTAACACTCTTTACGGTTTGGAGGGCAACTGCGGCTTAGCCGCTACGCCTTCCAGGCGGCCGCCAACTCATCGCCTGTCGGGGTGAGGGCAAAGAACGCGCTCATCGTGTCCAGAGAGGCGTCGTGGAGGGCTTTCATGTGGCCGCGCGCCGCGACGGCGTCACGTGGGACGACGGCGCGGTAATCGCGCATCATTGCGTCCCGCACGGTCGACTCGACGCATGCCATTGTTGCCGTGCCGCAGACGACGACCGTTCGAATTCCGTTCGAGCGCAGGATCGTCTCTAGTCGCGTGTCGACGAACGCGCTGTACCGATTCTTGATGACCGTGAGTTCTTCCGGTCGCGGCGCAAGCTCGGTGACCTGTTCGGCGCCCCATGTTCGCGGTAGGCAAATATCCAACGCCACCGAAGCTTCGGTGTCGCCGAACAGCCAGGCAGGTGAGCCGGCGAGGGGGCCGTAGTTTGCTTGGACGTGCAACACCATCGCGCCGACGGTGCGGGCGTCATCGAGTACGGCGGCGATCGACGGAATGATGGCCTGATTGGCTGAAATGTCGGCACCACGCTGCGCCATAACGCCGTCGGGGTGACAGAAGTCGTTTTGCATGTCGATGATCAACAAAGCCGTGTTGGTCGGGTCGATCACGTCGGGCAGACCGCGCAGTACCCGCTTTTTCTTTTCATCGAGGTGCCAGCCGCGTGCGCCGGGGCCGGCTGTCTGCCATATGCCGAGGACGTCTTCGCTGCTTGGCACCGTGCCCATGGTCTGGGCGAATTTGCGTAAAGAGGCGTCGTGCCGTTCCTGAGAGAACGATGCGCAGGCGTCATTGGGGATTACGACGAAATAGTTTCGGAAAAAGGCGTCGCGTCCGGTCGACTCGACGCACCCACTGGTAATCACGCCGGTCAGGATCACGTTTTCGATGGCGTTCGAGCGAAGGTAAAGATCGATCGGCGAATCCCAGAACGCACTGTAGCGATGTTTGGTCATCTCGACTTCGTTCGGGCGATCAAGGTCAGGCACGATCTCGCCGTACCATTCCGCTCCGAACGTGCCGGTCTGACAGGCATTGGGGTCTTGGTCCGATTTGTCGAGCGCATCATCAAGCGCGGCACCACGAACGACGGGGTCGTAGGTTGCTCGGACCCATAAGATGAGGATGTCGAGACGCCGCGCTTCGGCCACGAGGTCAGCGATGCGCGCCGCCATTGGCGGCATCGTCGAGATATCCGCGCCGAGTTGCGGAAATAATCCGTCCGGATGGCAGAAATCGTTTTGCACATCGATGACCACCAGCGCCGTCTTTGTGGGATCAACTTTCTCGCTAAGGGGACGTGGCATGAGAGGCCTCTTAGAGGGTTGCTCAGCTAACTTCGAACAGGGCTTCGACTTCGACCGGGATGTCGGCATAAAGCTCGGCCACGCCGATGGCAGAGCGGACGTGGCGGCCATTTTCACCGAAAACGTCGACCATGAGATCCGAGAACCCGTGCAAAACGTCAGACGGTGTGTTGAAGCCGGGCGCACAGTTAATGAACCCAACAACCCGCACGACCCGTGTAATCGGATCCAGCGTGCCGAGGTGGTTTCGCAGCGTGGAAAGACAACACAAGCCGGTCAGTCGCGCCGCGTCATATCCTTCCGGGATCGTGAGTTCCCGTCCGAGTTTGCCCGAAACCAGCGGCACGTTACCCTCGCCAAGGGGGCCATGACCGCTCATGTAAATGTGGTTGCCCGAGCGCAACGCCCGCACGCGATTGGCTTCGTCACGAAAGGGCGGTGGCAAATCGAGCCCGAGTTCTTTGAGGCGTTGCTCTGCAGTCATTCGTCGCTCCTTTTGATCCGGCCGGTTTCCCAACAGATGGGAAGCCCGGCGCCTGACATCCTTCGCAAAGACCAGATAGTAGCCATTGAGGTCTTTGATGCCGAGTTCGCGCAGGCCGTAGGGCTGGGTTTCCGGGCCCCACTCGATGGAAACGCGACCCTTTAGGTTCGCGGCAAGATCATCGACATCCTCGACAAAGACGTAGATGAGGCCGCTAAAGGTGGGCTGGGGAAGGCCGTCGAGCGCGTTCGCGAAGAAGCAAATGCGTGCGTCGCCGCGCGCCACCTCGGCCCAAAAGGTTTCGCCGTCTTCCTCATAGGCGCCGGTTTGTTCGAAGCCAAGCACATCGGCGTAGAAGCGCAGTGCGGCCTTGAGGTCGGAGACGAATAGGCTGGGTGTGACGGGCGCGCGCTGCATCGAAGACTTGTCGGCTTAGCGATCAACAACTACGAGGGCTGTATCGAGGCTGGTCAACGGTTCGAAGCCGTCCCGCGTGATGCGCAGCGTATCTTCGATATGGACGCCACCCCAGCCGTATTCGACATGCGGCATGTCGATGTTGATCACCATGTTTTCTTCCAGCGCGAAGTCGTCGGCGTCGCCAAACGTTTCCGCCCCCACGGGCATCGGGTTGTCGGTGTGCTCAAGGCCCAGGCTGTGGGGCGAGACGTTGAAAAACGCCTCGAACCCGGTGTTCCGAACGGCCGCGACAACGGTGTCGACGATCTTGCTCTTGCGCACGCCGGGCTTGAGAATTTCGAGCGCGGCTTGAAAGCCCGCCTCAAACCCTTTACCCGGCTTTCAAGTTCAGAACTAGGTGTGCCGAAAACCGCCGAGCGACCAAAGTCGGCGAGGTAGAGCTTGTACTCACCGAGTGCGTCGAAATAGAGTGGTTCGTCGCGGACGATCTTTTCGTAGGGAAGACCGCCAAGGTAGGTGTTCATGTAACGTGCGCGGCCGCCCTGGCGGGCCATTTCGGTCGCGTGAACGTTCGTCAGTTCCGGCCAGGTCGCGCCTTCGTACATCGCGTCGATGGCTTTGAGGCACGCGGTTTCGTTCATTCGGGCGCCGTCGCGCATGATCGCGATTTCATCATCGGTCTTCACGATGCGGATTTCGCGCAAGATGTTGATGGCATCGACCGGTTCGATGCGGGCGAGATCCATGTCGGCCATCCATTGGGTCAGGCGCAGATCGTCGGTGCCAATTCGCCCATCCGCGAGACCCGCTTCATTCATGGCGCGCCGAAGCGCCCAAGCCGGCGTGGCGGCAACGCGCGGTCGGTAGGCATCGCGGCGTGCCGACCATTCCTTGGCGAGAGGCGAGAGGGTCACTCCTCGCGGGTCGGCCAACCGACATAGGGCGCGGCTTTCGGTTCGTCCGGTGCGGTCTGAATACCATCGTCGCCCGCTTGCCGACCCGAATAGTCGGAGTACGCGACAATGTTTTCCATCCATGTCGGCGCCGCGACATCGAAGCGTTGCAAGAGATTGCGGGGACGACTAGCGTCGGCGGGGCTGACGGATCACGCGGCAAGACAGCGAAGGCAGCGAACGGCCAGCCACCTTCGCTGAGGCTCTCCCAATAGTCGCTTAGGTAATAGACGTTGTGTTTTTCACGGACCACCAAGCCCTTGAGGCCGTGCCGGTCCATCACCGCGTTGGCGCGGTCGCGATTGAGCAACATGCCGATCCTCCCCCGTTTACGGGGAGGATAGCATGTTGGTCATCGACAAAACCCAGGGGTTCTAGCCGAAATATTTGCCGAGGGGCTCCCAGTACATTTTGTGGCAGCCACCCTCAAGCATATCGTGCCCTTCGTCGGGGTAGCCGGGTGTGGTCGAAGACGAGCTTGGTGGCGTCGCCTTCGCCTTTGAGTTCGAAGCGAGCGACCGAGTAGAGACCTTCTTCCAATTGCCGGCGCGCCAGGCCTGACTACGCGTTTGCCGGGCACCAGTTCAATGTTACGCGCCGCGATTTGGCGGCCGAAAAGCGATACCGCGCCGCCTGCCTTGAGGCGATCTCAGCGGGGCGCCAGTGGCCGCCGAGAAGGTTTCGGCATCGGTCAGGGCGGCGTAAACCTGATCGGGGCTGGCCTTAAAGCTCACTTCTTGGTGGATTGATTTTGCCAGGCCTCTTCCTCGGTTCTGTTGATCGGTATGGGGTTGTAGTTGCAAATGAATGGCTTAATATTGGTTTGGTGACCATGGCAAGCTCTCGAACAAGCACCTCGCGACGAAGACGAAGAGGCGCGGACTCGATGCGATTTTCCACGCGCTTTCGTAAACCGTACGCGTTGCGCGATGTTGCGTC
>JAYQJC010000007.1:0-36963 GCA_038141965.1 Alphaproteobacteria bacterium | reverse complement strand
TCAGTCAGCCTACGGTCGGTCGGCACATCCAGGCGCTCGAAGACAGCTTGGGTGTGCGCTTGTTTCAACGCACCGGGGCCTCGACCTAACCGACACCGGGCGACCTGCTGGAACATGGTCGTGAGATGGCGGCGGCGACCACGCTTGGCGCTCGCCGCGGCCGGTCCCGCTGAGGCCGCGGTTTCGGGCACGGTCCGCGTAACGGCCAGTGCGTTCGTTGCCACGCTAACCCTCCCGGAGATCATCGCGGATTTGCGATTGGCACATCCGGAGATCGAGATCGAACTGTCGCGTCGGATGCAACGGAAAATCTCCTGCAGCGCGAAGCGGATATTGCGGTTCGCATGTACCGGCCCCGGCAGGTCGATGTCATTACACGCAAAGTGTCGGAACTGAGCCTTGGCGTGTATGCGGCGAATAGCTATCTCCGCCGCGGCACGCCACGCGAGCTCAATGATCTCCCTAGCTCATGACATTGTCGGGTATGATCGGGACGAGACCATTTTGCAAGGCTTTGCTGCTGTAGGCGTTGACGTGGACCGCCACTTCTTCGTCGCGCGCTGCGATGACCAAGTGGCCTACTGGCATCTTGTTGTGGCCGGCGTTGGAATTGGCTTTAGCCAAGTCCGGGTTGGCGATGCAGAACCTTTGGTCTCATGTGTCTGCGGACTTTGCTATTCCCGCCCCTACCGGTCTGGCTCACAGCGCACGCCGGTCTGCGCACAAACCCGCGCGTGCGACGGGTTTTCGATTTTCTTGCCGAGCGCCTCGCGCGGCCGGGTGGTCCTATAACCGCGCTCCCGCGAATCCGCCTGATTTATCGCCGCGCGCACGACTTTATGGGCCCCAAATTCGGAATGGAGACTTAATGGCTAAGGAAGAAATGCTCGAGATGAACGGCACGGTGGAGGAGATCCTCCCCAACGCCATGTTCCGTGTGAAGCTGGAGAACGAGCACGAAGTACTCGCACACACCTCGGGCAAAATGCGCAGAACCGCATCCGCGTGCTGCGGGTGATAAAGTCCTGGTCGAGATGACGCCGTACGATCTGACCAAGGGCCGCATCACGTTTGCGAAGCTACAAGTAGGAATTGCCGCTGTGTCCGGCGGCGGCGCCCACGGCTGGAATCGACGCCCGCGTTGGTTCTCGCGTCCGGCTCACCACGACGCCTCGAACTCCTCTCGCAAATCAGGTTCATTCCCGACGCAACTGTGGTTCTACATCGACAGATCCCGGTTGCCGGGCGAACTGCCGCGGGACCTTGCGAAGCGGTTGGCGCGGGAAAAAGCAGCAGCTGTCGCTGAAAGCGCAGAATGACTATGTCCTCGCGGCCGACACGGTCGTGGCGCGTGGTCGGGCGTTCTGCCGAGCCAGATCCGAGGCGGAAGCGCGGGCGTGCTTGGGCTTACTGTCGGGGGCGGCCCCATCAGGTGACGACCGCCGTTGCGGCGTTTGCGCCGAATGGGCGCTTAGCGGAACGCACGGTCGAAACCCGCGTCCGGTTCCAGCGGCTGAGCGATACAGATGTTGAGGATTACACATTGCGTCGCGAGTGGAACGGCAAGGCCGGTGGATATGCCATCCAGGGTCGTGCCGGTCGTTTCGTCGTGGCGATACAAGGCAGTTACTCGGCCGTCGTCGGTCTGCCGCTTTACGAAACTGTGAGCTTGTTGGAGGGCTGGGTACCGGCGCCGCAACGCCATGGTGAAACCATTTTGGTCAACGTCGGGATCGGCGAAGTGCGTATCGCCACAATCGATGAACGCGGCCTGTCTCAACTCGCGATCGAGCGACTTGGCGGCGCTCAGGTGACCGGCGTCGGGGCGATCTATCTCGGCCGCGTCACCTCGGTCGTGCCGGGCATGGAGGCCGCGTTCGTCGACATCGGTACCGAACGCAGCGGGTTCCTTTCGGCCTGGGATGCGCGTCCGCACGATTGGGTCGATGAAGACGGCCAACGTCGGGCGCCGCCGATCGCCGACCTCGTGCACGAGGGTCAAGCCGTAATTGTTCAAGCCACCAAGGAGCCCTTGGCCGACAAGGGTGCGCGGCTATCGACCCGGGTCTCGATTCCGGGGCGATACTTGGTTTTTGTGCCCGATGCGGAGGGCGTTTTTATTTCGCGGCGGATCGAGGACGAGGCCGAGCGCACGCGCCTGACCGACGTGGTCAGCAAAATCGCCGCAGATCGGATCTCGCCGCCAGTTTCATCGTTCGAACGGCCGCAAATGGGGCGGCGGAGGAAGATTTGGCGGCCGACATCGCGGGGCTGGAGGAACTTTGGGCAGAAGTGGCGGAAGAGGGCGAAACATACCGAACCGCCGGCCGCCCTCTATTCCGACCTTGGGCCGGTGGAACGTTTCCTGCGCGACCATATCGGCGCGAAGACCGCGACGGTTTTGATTGACGATGCCGCGGCATGTACGGCGGCCCAAAACTTCGTGACCAACAATCTTCCCGATTTCGAGGGCGCGGTTGAGCAATACCAAGACCAAGACGAGATTTTCGATGCGCACGCATCGCCGAGCGTCTGGGTCCCTGTTGGACCCGAAGGTGGCGTTGCCGTCGGGCGGTCGTGGTGATCGAAGGGACCGAGGCGCTGACCTCGGTCGACGTCAACTCGGGGCGCTTCACGCAGGCCGGGTCGCATAGCGAAACCGCGCTCGCGACCAACCTGGAAGCGGCCACCGAAATCGCCCGCCAACTACGTACTCGCGACATTGGTGGCCTCATCGTGATCGACTTCATCCACATGGATGACCCTGAACACCAAGCCCAGGTCATCGCGCAACTCAAAAAGGCTTGGAGGGCGACAAAGCGCCCGTGCGGGTCGGCGCGATTTCGAGTTCGGTCTGTTGGAGATGACTCGCAAGCGCACGCGCGATTCGGTGCACAAGCGATTTACCGAACTGTGTGCCCAATGCGACGGGACCACGCGAGTCCCGACCATCGAGACCGTCGCGCTATCGGTATTGTGGCGCGCCGAGCGGAAGGGCGCGCAGTGCGCAGCGATGTCGGTAAGCGTCTGGAACTGCATGCCGCGGAATCGGTGATCGACTATCTCGAAGAGGCAGAGCCGCTTCTCCTCGCGCTTGAACAGCGCACCGGATGTTCCGTGGAACTGGTGGCGGCCGACGAGTTCGGGCGTCCGGACTTCGAGGTCGTGCGGGTCTGATCGACTAAGGGCGCGACATGACAGCGAATTCAGAACCTTGCCCGATCTGTAAAAAACCGGCGGCCACCCAATATCGGCCGTTTTGTTCAAAGAGCTGCGCTAATGTTGATTTAGGTCGGTGGCTGGGCGGCACCTACGCCATTCCCGCCGAGGAACCGCTCAGCGAATCCGATCTGGAGGCCATCATTTCGAACGACAACGCGCCCGAAGGCGAGGCTTAACGGCGCGTTCGGCGCCGCCGCACCAAGGGACTTTGGCGGCGGCTGGACACCCTCAAGACCTTCTTTTATAAGGCGGCTGCCTCGTGTCCTACCCAAGGGACACAGTTCGCGCCGCCACAGAACTATTCCGTGGCGAGCCGTCACGGGCCCAGGTAGCTCAGTTGGTAGAGCAGCGGACTGAAAATCCGCGTGTCGGTGGTTCGAATCCGCCCCTGGGCACCATCATCTGTGCCCCCACAAGCTGGTCTCAGGAAACCTCCGATCCGGGGGCGCGGGTGACCCAGATCAGGCCGAGGAAAAGCGTTTTTGCGCGCGGCAAGACCAGTAGCGCTAACGCCAAAGCGATCGTCGGCCATAGCGTCATGGCGACCCATGTCGGCCACGCGGTATTTTGTTCGACGAGCAGCAGAATCGGCACCACGATGTGGCCGACGATCATGATCGTCAGCCACGGTGCGGCATCATCGGATCGGATATGGCCGAACGCTTCCTGGCAGGACAAGCACGTTTCGACCTGTTTGAGATAGGACCGCATGAGGCGGCCTTGGCCGCAATTGGGGCAGCGTCCGCGCAGCGCGCGCCGCAAGGCGGTTCCCAGGCCCGGTCGCTCAACGTGGGTCGAATGGGAGGTCACGATTGGGTTCTCCGTGTGCGGCGTTCTTTCAAAAATGAGCGTGCGCTCAGGAGAGAATACGTGCAAGGGCGTGTGCTGCGCCGGATTGCCGCACGGGCTGCTCGACGCACCAGAATGTCGACATTCCGGTTCGCCTTTTCACCGCGTCTGACGACCGGCTTGGATGCGCGGAACGGGGTTGAGCCAGCGCAACGCGCGACCCTCGCGACCATGCGAAAGTTCTCCTATGACAAAGAGAGGGCTTGCATGGATCACAAACACCGAAAGACACTCCACGCGCTTTTCGCACACCCGGTCAGCGCCAATATCAACTACCAAGCGGCGGTGCACGTCGTAGAAGAACTCGGCGCGGTGGTTGAGAACAAGTCCGGTAATCGGATCGGTGTTACCTTGAACGGGCATACGGTAGCGTTCACGCATATGAGCCACGATCTGCCGAAGGACGAAGTTGCGCAGATCAGGAAATTTCTCACGACCTGCGGTATCGATCCGAAAGCCTACCCCGCTCTAAACGCCGCGTTGCGGCTGCGGACGAGGGCCGCTATGACTGAACCTGATAGCGATCGGTTCGGTAGCGCATGAAACTTGCACATTTTTCTCATGTCTGGGGTAAGCCCGGCATGTCGCCTCATGCGCGGTACGAGCAATTGTGGCGCGAGATCGAACTCTGCGACGCGCTGGGCTACGACTATGCGTTTTGTGTCGAACACCACTTTCGCCCGGACGAGAGTTGGATGTCGGCGCCGAGTTTGTTCACCGCCGCAGCCGGCGTGCGGACCAAGAACGTTCGTCTGGGTCCCATGGGATACATCGTGCCGCTTTACGGTTCGCTTCGGCTTGCCGAAGAAATTGCGCTGCTGGATCAGATGCTGGATGGGCGGCTCGAGGTCGGCTTGGTGCCGGGATCAACCCGCTCTATTTCGAGCCCTTTGGGCTTGAATACGATGCGCGCAAGGCACCGACGATGGAATACATCGATTACTTGGAGGCCGCATTCGGCGCGCAGCCGTTTTCGTTCGAGGGAACACACCATCGCACGGCCCGTGCACGATTGGCGGTCATGCCCAAACAGCAACCGCATCCGCCTCTGTGGATGCAAAGTCGCGATCCCGAGACCCTCCGGTTCTGTGCCGCGCGGGGTTTGAACACCGGGTATTTCCTGGTTTATCCGCGAAGCGAGGCAGCGCCGCGCTACCGTCAGTTTCTGGCCGACTGGGATGCGGCGGGTTGGTCGCACCGTCCCAACATTGCCTATTCGACCGTCGTGTATGTGGACGAGAGTGACGACAAAGCGCTCGATGTCGCGCTGGCCCGCGCTGGGCGGGCCTACGAGGGGTTTCTATCGGTGCCGGACGACCCGTCGCGCACGTTCGAGGATCGCGTCGCGGAGTTTGCCGCTCTGGCCTATGAGCGGGGCGAGGGGCCTGCGGCCGACATTCGCGCCCACCTATTCGATGCCGAGTATCTGCACGAGAACGATTTGGTCTTTATCGGGTCGGCCAAAACCGTCACGGAAAAGCTGATGAAGGCCGCCAGCGAGGGCGTCTTCAATTGTTTCATGGGCGAGTTCAATTTCTCGGACCTACCCGAAGACGACCTCATGCGCTCGATCCGTCTCTTCGGCGAACAGGTCATGCCCGAACTTCAACAGTTCGAGCCGTTCTAACACTCTTTACGGTTTGGAGGGCAACTGCGGCTTAGCCGCTACGCCTTCCAGGCGGCCGCCAACTCATCGCCTGTCGGGGTGAGGGCAAAGAACGCGCTCATCGTGTCCAGAGGCGTCGTGGAGGGCTTTCATGTGGCCGCGCGCCGCGACGGCGTCACGTGGGACGACGGCGCGGTAATCGCGCATCATTGCGTCCCGCACGGTCGATTCGACACAGGCCATTGTTGCCGTGCCGCAGACGACGACCGTTCGAATTCCGTTCGAGCGCAGGATCGTCTCTAGTCGAGTGTCGACGAACGCGCTGTACCGATTCTGATGACCGTGAGTTCTTCCGGTCGCGGCGCAAGCTCGGTGACCTGTTCGGCGCCCCATGTTCGCGGTAGGCAATATCCAACGCCACCGAAGCTTCGGTGTCGCCGAACAGCCAGGCAGGTGAGCCGGCGAGGGGGCCGTAGTTTGCTTGACGTGCAACACCATCGCGCCGACGGTGCGGGCGTCATCGAGTACGGCGGCGATCGACGGAATGATGGCCTGATTGGCTGAAATGTCGGCACCACGCTGCGCCATAACGCCGTCGGGGTGACAGAAGTCGTTTTGCATGTCGATGATCAACAAAGCCGTGTTGGTCGGGTCGATCACGTCGGGCAGACCGCGCAGTACCCGCTTTTTCTTTTCATCGAGGTGCCAGCCGCGTGCGCCGGGGCCGGCTGTCTGCCATATGCCGAGGACGTCTTCGCTGCTTGGCACCGTGCCCATGGTCTGGGCGAATTTGCGTAAAGAGGCGTCGTGCCGTTCCTGAGAGAACGATGCGCAGGCGTCATTGGGGATTACGACGAAATAGTTTCGGAAAAAGGCGTCGCGTCCGGTCGACTCGACGCACCCACTGGTAATCACGCCGGTCAGGATCACGTTTTCGATGGCGTTCGAGCGAAGGTAAAGATCGATCGGCGAATCCCAGAACGCACTGTAGCGATGTTTGGTCATCTCGACTTCGTTCGGGCGATCAAGGTCAGGCACGATCTCGCCGTACCATTCCGCTCCGAACGTGCCGGTCTGACAGGCATTGGGGTCTTGGTCCGATTTGTCGAGCGCATCATCAAGCGCGGCACCACGAACGACGGGGTCGTAGGTTGCTCGGACCCATAAGATGAGGATGTCGAGACGCCGCGCTTCGGCCACGAGGTCAGCGATGCGCGCCGCCATTGGCGGCATCGTCGAGATATCCGCGCCGAGTTGCGGAAATAATCCGTCCGGATGGCAGAAATCGTTTTTCACATCGATGACCACCAGCGCCGTCTTTGTGGGATCAACTTTCTCGCTAAGGGGACGTGGCATGAGAGGCCTCTTAGAGGGTTGCTCAGCTAACTTCGAACAGGGCTTCGACTTCGACCGGGATGTCGGCATAAAGCTCGGCCACGCCGATGGCAGAGCGGACGTGGCGGCCATTTTCACCGAAAACGTCGACCATGAGATCCGAGAACCCGTGCAAAACGTCAGACGGTGTGTTGAAGCCGGGCGCACAGTTAATGAACCCAACAACCCGCACGACCCGTGTAATCGGATCCAGCGTGCCGAGGTGGTTTCGCAGCGTGGAAAGACAACACAAGCCGGTCAGTCGCGCCGCGTCATATCCTTCCGGGATCGTGAGTTCCCGTCCGAGTTTGCCCGAAACCAGCGGCACGTTACCCTCGCCAAGGGGGCCATGACCGCTCATGTAAATGTGGTTGCCCGAGCGCAACGCCCGCACGCGATTGGCTTCGTCACGAAAGGGCGGTGGCAAATCGAGCCCGAGTTCTTTGAGGCGTTGCTCTGCAGTCATTCGTCGCTCCTTTGATCCGGCCGGTTTCCCAACAGATGGGAAGCCCGGCGCCTAGACATCCTTCGCAAAGACCAGATAGTAGCCATTGAGGTCTTTGATGCCGAGTTCGCGCAGGCCGTAGGGCTGGGTTTCCGGGCCCCACTCGATGGAAACGCGACCCTTTAGGTTCGCGGCAAGATCATCGACATCCTCGACAAAGACGTAGATGAGGCCGCTAAAGGTGGGCTGAGGAAGGCCGTCGAGCGCGTTCGCGAAGAAGCAAATGCGTGCGTCGCCGCGCGCCACCTCGGCCCAAAAGGTTTCGCCGTCTTCCTCATAGGCGCCGGTTTGTTCGAAGCCAAGCACATCGGCGTAGAAGCGCAGTGCGGCCTTGAGGTCGGAGACGAATAGGCTGGGTGTGACGGGCGCGCGCTGCATCGAAGACTTGTCGGCTTAGCGATCAACAACTACGAGGGCTGTATCGAGGCTGGTCAACGGTTCGAAGCCGTCCCGCGTGATGCGCAGCGTATCTTCGATATGGACGCCACCCCAGCCGTATTCGACATGCGGCATGTCGATGTTGATCACCATGTTTTCTTCCAGCGCGAAGTCGTCGGCGTCGCCAAACGTTTCCGCCCCCACGGGCATCGGGTTGTCGGTGTGCTCAAGGCCCAGGCTGTGGGGCGAGACGTTGAAAAACGCCTCGAACCCGGTGTTCCGAACGGCCGCGACAACGGTGTCGACGATCTTGCTCTTGCGCACGCCGGGCTTGAGAATTTCGAGCGCGGCTTGAAAGCCCGCCTCCAAACCCTTTACCCGGCTTTCAAGTTCAGAACTAGGTGTGCCGAAAACCGCCGAGCGACCAAAGTCGGCGAGGTAGAGCTTGTACTCACCGAGTGCGTCGAAATAGAGTGGTTCGTCGCGGACGATCTTTTCGTAGGGAAGACCGCCAAGGTAGGTGTTCATGTAACGTGCGCGGCCGCCCTGGCGGGCCATTTCGGTCGCGTGAACGTTCGTCAGTTCCGGCCAGGTCGCGCCTTCGTACATCGCGTCGATGGCTTTGAGGCACGCGGTTTCGTTCATTCGGGCGCCGTCGCGCATGATCGCGATTTCATCATCGGTCTTCACGATGCGGATTTCGCGCAAGATGTTGATGGCATCGACCGGTTCGATGCGGGCGAGATCCATGTCGGCCATCCATTGGGTCAGGCGCAGATCGTCGGTGCCAATTCGCCCATCCGCGAGACCCGCTTCATTCATGGCGCGCCGAAGCGCCCAAGCCGGCGTGGCGGCAACGCGCGGTCGGATGGCATCGCGGCGTGCCGACCATTCCTTGGCGAGAGGCGAGAGGGTCACTCCCTCGCGGGTCGGCCAACCGACATAGGGCGCGGCTTTCGGTTCGTCCGGTGCGGTCTGAATACCATCGTCGCCCGCTTGCCGACCCGAATAGTCGGAGTACGCGACAATGTTTTCCATCCATGTCGGCGCCGCGACATCGAAGCGTTGCAAGGAGATTGCGGGGACGACTAGCGTCGGCGGGGCTGACGGATCACGCGGCAAGACAGCGAAGGCAGCGAACGGCCAGCCACCTTCGCTGAGGCTCTCCCAATAGTCGCTTAGGTAATAGACGTTGTGTTTTTCACGGACCACCAAGCCCTTGAGGCCGTGCCGGTCCATCACCGCGTTGGCGCGGTCGCGATTGAGCAACATGCCGATCCTCCCCCGTTTACGGGGAGGATAGCATGTTGGTCATCGACAAAACCCAGGGGTTCTAGCCGAAATATTTGCCGAGGGGCTCCCAGTACATTTTGTGCCAGCCACCCTCAAGCATATCGTGCCCTTCGTCGGGGTAGCCGGTGTGGTCGAAGACGAGCTTGGTGGCGTCGCCTTCGCCTTTGAGTTCGAAGCGAGCGACCGAGTAGAGACCTTCTTCCCAATTGCCGGCGCGCCAGGCCTGGACTACGCGTTTGCCGGGCACCAGTTCAATGTTACGCGCCGCGATTTGGCGGCCGAAAAGCGATACCGCGCCGCCTGCCTTTGAGGCGATCTCAGCGGGGGCGCCAGTGGCCGCCGAGAAGGTTTCGGCATCGGTCAGGGCGGCGTAAACCTGATCGGGGCTGGCCTTAAAGCTCACTTCTTGGTGGATTGATTTTGCCATGGGTCTTTCCTCGGTTCTGTTGATCGGTATAATAGTTGCACGAATGGCTTAATATTAATTTGGTGACCATGGCAAGCCCTCAACAAGCACCTCGCGACGAAGACGAAGAGGCGCGACTCGATGCGATTTTCCACGCGCTCGCAAACCGTACGCGCCGCGCGATGTTGCGTCAGTTGGCGAAAGGGCCAGCGATGGTGACCGAATTGGCGGCGCCTTTTGATATGTCGCTGCCGTCTGCGTCGAAGAACCTCAAAGTTCTCGAAAAAGCGGGGCTGATCGATCGAACCGTTTCGGGACGGGTGCACCGTTGTGCTTTGGACCCCGAATCCTTGCGGGATGCTGACGCATGGCTCGAATTCTACCGCGGGTTCTGGAGCGGTTCCCTCGACTCGCTTGCTCGTTTTGTCGCGGAAGAAGACAACCCCGATGACCAAAAGTGTTCCAAGCAACATAGGAGCAAGACCAAATGAGCACCAAACCGCAACCGGACAGTCAGGAACCCGGTACGCTCACGCTCCTGATTCGGCGTCGAATCGCGGCGACGCCGGAACGGCTTTTCGAGGCATGGACGACGCCTGAACAATTCGTCCAGTGGTGGGGGCCACCCGGCGTCGAATGTCCCGGCGCCGAAATGGATCTTCGTGTTGGCGGCGCCTATCGCATCGGAAACCGCATGCCGGACGGCAACGAGGTTTGGATCGGCGGCACCTTCGAGCGCATTGCCCCGCCCTCGGAATTGGTTTTCAGCTGGAAGATGGAGCATGTCGAGGCGCCGGCGGAGCGCGTCACGGTGCGGTTCGAAAGGAGCGGTGCGGAAACAGATGTCGTGGTGTTCCACGAACGCCTTGCGAACGAAGCCGCGCGGGAACAACACGAAGCGGGGTGGGCGGGTTGCCTTGACGGCCTCGTGGCCTTTCTTGAGACCTAAAGTCGACGGGAGAGGGCGAACAACGAGACAGGTGCGCCAACGCCGCGTAAGTCGATCTCACCGAGGCTTTCTGCAGCGACATCGTCAGGCAACGTGAGCGATTCAATAAGATCAGCCGACGCGAGGCAGGGGCGTTCAAGCGTTCGGCAACTTTGTTCGATTCGCGCGCTGACGTTCATCGTATCGCCGAGGTAGACAATCTCGTGTTTTGCGGTACCGATTTCGCCGGCGACCACAGGACCACGGTGCATGCCCGCCCAAAAAGACGGCACGATGCCAAATTCGCGGCGGTAGTGCTCTCGTGCGCGTTCGATCTCATCGAGCATGCCGAAATACGCCCGCACGCACGCCGCATTCCTTATCCCGCGGCTCGACCGCCAGGACAGAATGATTTGGTCGCCGACATATCGGTGAATATCGCCGCCATTCCGGATAACGGGGGGTGTGATGTCGGCAATAAATCGCCGCAGCAAAGCGTGGTACCGGATGTTCCCGAGCTGCTCGGCAAGGGTGGTCGAGCCGCGCAGATCGATGAACAAAAAGATGCGGTCTTCTTCGCGGGGTCGGTGATAGCGACCCGCGATCAAGCCGACGAGAACGCCGCGGCTCATCAGCTGATTGACCTGAAACCCGAAGTTGATCGCTGCCGCTATCGCAAAGCTGATCAGGATCGAAATGATGAAGGAAGGAGCAGCTAGTTCTTTGATGGGGACGTTGCCAATGGTCAGCAATGGAATGCTCAACCCGAGAAAAATAATGACGAGCCAGGCAACACTTTTTGTGAGCAAGACGGCTAAGAATGGCGCTTCGCGGATGCGCCGTGCGATTAGGCCAACGCCCCAACTCACCTGAAAAGAAACCATACCCGTGCCGATCAGGAAGCCGATAAGGCCACCGGAAAGCACTGCCAGGAGGGAGCCGTCGCCGAGAAAATAGCCGGGGATCAAGCCCATTAAGGCTGCGAGGGGCGCTAGGCCGGCGGACAACGTGAGGACGAGACGCCACTGCTCGGTTCGGGTCATTTCGGAAGGTCGCTCAAGTCTGGTTGCCGATAATCACTAATCTAAACAGCTACAGGTCTTCGGCTCGGAAAACCAGCGTCTCGGCGTCGTCGCCATAGATAGGGTGGGTGGCCAGGCCGACTTGCCAATGGCTCTACTAGCGTGTTCAGTCCCCGGCGATGAACGACATTCCAAAGACCACAGGAACTTCAGCAAGGTTGCGCGACGTCGCGCGAGGCGTCGGCGTCATTTCTCCGGTCTTGATGGTTTATGTGGCGATCGGGATGGCCTACGGGGTGTTGGCCGTCGACAACGGCATTCCGCCGTGGCTTGCGGTCCTCATGTCGGCGCTCGTTTACGCCGGCACCGCGCAGCTTGTTGGCGTTCAGATGATTGCGCTCAATTTGCCACCGGTCTCCATCATCGTCACCGCTGCGGTCATCAACGCGCGGTTCTTTGTGATGGCGTCGGCGCTCGTGCCCTATCTTCGGCGTCTAAAGACCTGGGAGCGGGCGCTATATGCAACACAACTGACGGATGCGACGTTTGCGTTGCACATCGCGCGGTTGCCCAGCGCCAATGCCAGCAAAACCGAGATATTCAGCACAAATATCATCGGCCACCTCGTGTGGGTCGGATCGACGCTCGCCGGTGTCATCGTGGGACAGACCGCTGGAAACCTCGATGCATTCGCCATCGACTTTGCCATGCCGGCGATGTTTATCGGTTTGCTGGTACCCCTGATTCGCGATCGTGGCCAAGTCCTTGTTGCCGTCGGATCGGCATTGGCGACCGCTGGATTTTTTGCAGTTGGGGCGGCCTTCTGGACGATATTGCTCGCGACGCTGGTCGGCCTTCTTATCGGGTGGGGGACCGATCGATGGGCGAAATAGCAATCCTCCTCACGATCCTCGGGATGAGTGCGGTGACATTGCTAATCAAGGCCGTCCCATTGGCGATCCTGGGCAGCAGAAAACTACCGCGCATCGTGGAGGATGGTCTTAAGCACCTCCCCGTGGCGGTGCTCTCGGGCATGGTGGTGCAGTTGGTTCTGGTTAAAAACGCCGAATTGAGCTTTTCGTTCGACGATGCCACCGTCTGGGCCGTTCTGCCGACGTTGGCGATCGCAGCTATCACGCGAAACTTGTTCATCACGATCGCGGTCGGGATGGGGTTCGTTGTCGTGGTACGCCTATTTGCCGGCTAGGCCCATCGCCCGCTACTGGGCCTTCGCGAAGAGCTGGTCGGGATCGCGAAAGGCTTTGAATTCGAGGGCGTTGCCCGAGGGGTCGAGAAAAAACATCGTGGCTTGTTCGCCGACCTCGCCGGCAAAGCGAATGGCCGGTTCAATGATGAACGACGTTGTCGCCGCGCGTAGGCGGTCGGCCAGCACATGCCATTCCTCCCAAGGCAGAACGATTCCGAAATGGCGCACCGGGACCGCTTTGCCGTCAACCGTATTTGTGGGTGACGCGCTCTCCGGAGGGGCGAGGTGGGCGACAATCTGGTGACCGTAGAGATCGAAATCGATCCAGGCCGCTGAGGAGCGTCCCTCCGGGCAACCCAAAAGGCCGCCGTAGAAAGCGCGGGCGGCATCGAGGTCGGTTACGGGAAACGCCAAGTGAAAGGGTGGTCGTTCGCTCATTGCGGCATTCTAAACGTCCGGAGAGCTGTTTTGGGCGGGTTCTGTGGACTCCTCCGGTGCAATCCATTAATGCCTCGGCCCGACACCGGAGATTGTGATGACTGATACGCCGACGACGGGCCGCCGCCCGCTTGATGGAATACGAATCCTTGAGATGGGGCAACTTATTGCCGGCCCCTTTACCACTTCGGTTTTGGGGTACTTCGGTGCCGAAGTCATCAAAATCGAGCCGCCAAAAGGGGGAGATCCGCTTCGCGTGTGGCGCGTTCTCGATGACGAAGGGACCTCCTATTGGTGGCGGGCAATGGCGCGCAACAAAAAGTCGGTGACCCTGGATTTGCGCACCGACGAAGGCCGCGCGATCGCAAAACAAATCGCACTTAAGGCCGATGTGCTGGTGGAAAATTTCCTGCCGGGTCGCATGGAAGAATGGGGGTTGGGGCCCGACGAACTAAAGAAGGACAATCCCAAGCTCGTTTACGCCAGGGTTTCGGGCTACGGCCAAACTGGCCCTAACGCAACCAAACCCGGTTATGCCTCGGTGTGCGAAGGCTTTGGCGGCTTTCGGTATGTAAACGGGTTTCCAGATCGGCCGTCGGTGCGTCCAAACCTTTCGTTGGGCGACACATTGGCTTCGCTTCATGCGGTGATCGGCATCCTCCTAGCCATTGTGGAACGCGGCAAGATGAACGGCACCGGTCAGGTCGTGGATGTCGCGATCTACGAAGCGGTGTTCGGCGTGCTCGAAAGCGTCGTGCCCGAATTCGATGGTGCGGGACTCGTACGCGAACCCTCGGGATCGACGCTGACCGGGATCGTGCCGACAAATGTCTACCGGTCCAAAGACGGTCAACAGATCATCATTGGGGGGAACGGCGATTCGATCTTCAAGCGATTGATGACAGTGGCGGGTCGTGAGGACATGGCCAACGATCCCGCGCTTGAGAACAACGCAGGCCGCGTCAAACACGAGAAGGAAATCGACGATGCCTTGGCGGCTTGGACCTCCACGGTCGACGGTCAAGATATCATTCGGCAGCTCGAAGAGGTTCGCGTCCCCGTCGGGCCGATCTACAGCGTTCGCGACATCATGGAAGATCCGCAGTACCAGGCGCGCGACATGATCGAATCGGTTGAGATCGACGGCAAGCCACTGAAGATACCGGCTATTGCTCCACGGCTTGCTGAAACACCAGGGCGTACCGACTGGCCGGGACCGTCACTTGGCGCGCACAATGAAGAAGTCTTGAGCGGTCTTCTCGGTATGGACCAAGACGCGATCAACGCACTTCGCGACAAAGGGGTCGTATAGTCGACCGTATTCGGTCCCGGCTTTCGTGGCCGAGGCTGGACCACCAGAAAGAACGAACCGACATGTCTCAGTCAGATAGCGCGGTGCCTGCACGCTCGGTCGCGGAATTCGTCGCGTTGATGGCGCTGATGACATCGATTGTGGCGTTGTCGACCGACGCGATGTTGCCGGCACTGGCGATTATCGGGGCCGACCTGGGGGTCCAAGTTGCCAACGACAACCAACTGGTCGTTTCGGGCTTCTTTCTTGGCCTCGCCATCGGGCAAATCTTCTTTGGGCCGATCTCCGACAGCATCGGACGCAAACCGGCAATCAACATCGGGTTCGCGATTTTTGCGGCGGGTTGCGTTTTGTCGATCATTGCGACCGACTTCAACACCATGTTGGCGGGCCGCGTGCTCCAAGGGATTGGCGCGGCTGGCCCGCGGACGGTGGCGGTCGCGCTGGTCCGTGATCAGTATGCCGGGCGGGCGATGGCGCGCATCATGTCGTTCGTCATGACCGTTTTTATTTTGGTGCCGATCGTCGCGCCGATGCTGGGCCAGGGAATTCTTTTTATCGGAACCTGGCACGGCATTTTCGTTCTCTTCCTCGCCTTGGCGGTGGTTGCCTTCCTATGGCTTTCGATCCGGCAACCCGAGACGCTGCCGCCCGAGAAACGACGGCCCTTTACGATGGGACGGATCGGCCGGGCCGTCGTCGAGGTCTTCAAAAGCCGCATGGCGATCGGTGCGGCGCTCGCGGCGGGCGTCATTTTCTCGGCCATGATCGGCTACCTCACGTCGTCGCAACAGATCTTCCAAGACACCTATGGGGTGGGCGACTTGTTCCCGGTGTTCTTTGCCATTCTTGCCGTGGCGATCGGCGCGGCGTCCTTGATGAATGCACGCCTGGTCATGCGTTTTGGCATGCAGAAACTCACGGTTTGGTCGCTCAGCGCGTTGATCGTGATGTCGGCGATCTTCTTCGCGATCGCGTGGTCGTTTTCTGGGGTCCCGCCGCTGTGGTCGTTCATGGTGTATGGGCTGCCGACGTTCTTTTGTATGGGCGTACTTTTCGGCAATCTCAACGCGATGGCGATGGAGCCACTCGGGCATATCGCCGGCGTGGGCTCGGCCGTTGTCGCCTCATTGACCGGCTTCCTTTCGCTGATTATCGGCTCGAGCATTGGGCGCAGTTATGACGGAACCGTTCTGCCGCTCGTGGGCGGCTACGGTGTCCTGGCGGCGGTGGCGCTCCTTCTCATTATTTGGGTGGGCCGCAGCCGCGTCACCCAATAGCCGGTTGCGCAGCCGCCGCGGGAACGTGTCACAATGTTCTGATGTGGCGGCCCAAGGAACGCATCAAATGGAAAGCCGACGTCGCGCGGTGGCCGAGCGCGAAAGAAGCCGCGGCGTCGAAGCTGTTTTCGCCGGTGCGCTTCGGACCGGTTGAGGCGCGGCACCGCACGTGGGTGCCCGCCATGGTCCCGTGGCGCGCGACCGATGCCGGCTTCGTGACACCAGAGGTTTTGGATTGGTACGGCCGGTTCGCGCGCGGCAAGCCTGGCGTGTTGGTGGTCGAGGCGACCGGTGTCCGCGAGGTCCCTTCCGGACCGCTTCTTCGCATCAACGATGACCGGTTTCTGCCCGGCCTAAAGGACCTCGTCCACACCGTTCGAGAGGCGAGTGAGGGCGACACCAAACTCTTCATCCAGATTATCGATTTCCTGGGCATTCGGCGGCGACCCGACCCCGCGAAATACTTCGAACGGTTCCTCAAGATCACCGCCCGCCACCGCCTGGCGCTTGAAATGCCCGAGGCGACCGATGCCGAGATTCGCCAGCAGCTCGCCGTGCTCGATGACGACGTGCTCGCGCACACCCTCACGCCGCGCGAATTGGAAGCGTTGCAGTATGGGTATCGCGAACGGGTCACCGACATTGACCTGCCCCAGATTGCGGACCTGCCGAGGGTGTTGCCGCCGGCCTTTGCCGCCGCGGCGCGGCGCGCGCAAGAGGCTGGCTTTGACGGTGTCGAGTTGCACTATGCGCACGCCTACACCATGGCGTCGTTTCTGTCGGCGACGAATACGAGATCCGATGGTTACGGCGGCGAACGCGTGAACCGGGCACGTCTGCCGCTCGAGGTTTATCGCGCGGTCCGCGACGCGGTCGGCGCCGATTTCGCTGTGGGCGCACGCTTCCTGGCCGATGAGTGCATTGCAGGCGGAAATACCGTCCTGGATGCCGCTTGGTTCGGCTGCGCGTTTGCTGATGCGGGCATGGACTTCTTGTCGTTGTCGCGCGGCGGCAAATTCGATGATGCCTTGCAGCCCTCAGTAGGGTGGGCGGCGTATCCCTACACCGGGCCGTCCGGGTACGAGTGTATGCCGCAATACATTTCCGACAAGCGCGGCCCGTTCGGTCGCAACGTGGATGCCGCAAAAACGATTCGCACAGCCGTGCGCGACGTCGGATTCGACGTGCCGGTCGTCGTCTCGGGCGGCATCCATGGTTTTGATCAAGCCGAGGGCATCCTTGAATCCGGGGCGGCCGATGTCGCGGCGTTAGCCCGTCAATCTCTGGCTGATCCAGATTGGTTCGTGAAGGTGGCGCACGGAGACGGCGCCTCGGTTCGCTTGTGCGAATACACCAACTATTGCGAGGCCCTCGACCAAAAACATAAGCAGGTGACCTGCAAGCTCTGGGACCGTTTGGATTTGGATGAACCCGGTATTCTGAAAACACCCGACGGAAAACGGCGCCTCAGCGCTCCATAGCGTATGCGATCAACACTTCTCAGGTTGGGTGGCGGCCAAGGGCTAAGTGTATGATCAACCCAGGGGGAGGATCACAGCATGACCACAGACATCGTTGCGCAGGACGGGTCGCCCATGAGTGTCGCCGTGATCGGCGTCGAGGATATGGAGCGCTCGCTGCATTTCTATCGTGATCTCACCGGCTTGACGGCTGAACCATCGGTAACGTGGTCTGGCGCGGACTTCGAAGCCTTTTGGCACCTGCCTGCGGGCGCCAAAGGCGAGGCGGTGTTCCTGCACCATGGGCCAGACCCCGTCGGGCGCATCTTGCTTGTCCAGTTTGATGCCTCGGATCGAAAGGTCGTACGCGCGGCGAAACCGGCGCGCGCCTATGGGCTGATCAACTTGAACTTCTATACCGCGGACATCTTCGGCGAGACCGAAAAATTCAAGAAGGCGGGCTACGAATTTTGGTCCGAGCCCGTAGCCCACGAATTTACCCCTGATGTCGGCACGCCGATCGAAGTGGTGTTCGAAGGACCCGACGGCGTACTCATCAATTGGGTCGAACTCGCGACCAAAGACCCGGCCACCCGCATCGGTAAGATGCGCGCCTATGTCGAGAGCTTTGGCAAAACCGAAGACCGGCTTCACGCCCGTGGTGACCACCGCGTCGTGCATGCGCGACATCGAGAAATCAAAAGAGTTCTACGTCCGCGTCTTGAAGATGGGGGTTCACATCAATCAAGTCCTGGACAGCGACAACTACCGCAAGTTCCAAAAGGTGCCGGATGGTGGGCGCACCCAAGTGACGTTCATGCAAGGCAACCACATGTTCGGCAAAATCGCGACCTCGCAGCCGTTGAATTATCCCGTGCCGGATCTCGTGCCCGACTCGGTTGCGCCCAACATCGGCTACTTGATGCAGACCTTCCTCGTGCTGGACTTGGACGCAACGATGGCTGAATGCGTGGCACTCGGCGTCGAGACCTACACGCCGCGCACGGTGCTTGAGGTACCCGGCTTGGGACGGGTCGACACGGCGATCGTGCGCAACCCCGGTTCGGGCGCGCTGCAGCAGATGGTGCAGGCATGAGGGCGATTGTTTCTCGCGGGGCGCTTGTTGGCGTTCTTGCTGCGGCAATACTCGCGTCGGTCGATTTTGGCGGTGCTTCGCGCAGGTCTCTCGTTGAACCTCAATGCGCTGGGCGCGGACGCCGGGCCGGAGGCACTCTTAGGCATGTTGGGGCTGGGTGGTGAAAACGGCAGCCTTGACCTCGAGATGACAGCTGAGGAATTGGTGGTGAGGGATTCGGACTGGTCCCTTCATGCCGATCGGATGTTGCTCCGCCAGCGACTCGGCGACGGTGTGGTCTATGCGGGCACGCTGGAGGGCGTTCACGCCGAGGACGTGCTGGACGGTCGGCTCTATTCGTTCGGGAAGTTGGAAATGCAAAGTCGCGGCGAGGTTGCCGACGCCGATTCATTTGCCGGCTCCCAGATCGTTGCGTTTGACGGGTTTCAGTTCGACATCGCGCCCTCGCAGTTTCTTCCGGCACAAGGCCGACTGAAGCTAGGTCTCAAGAGAGTGTCGCTGTCGCATCTGATCGATGTCCTGGCGAACGCGGATCCGCTCGGTCCGCCGGAAGCGGCGGTCGCGCCCGTTTTCGGTGCGCTGGCGGAATCGGGCGCCGTTTTTTCTCTGGATACCCTCGACGTTCAAGGCGTGGGCGCCAAAGCGTTTCTGGAAGCGCCCGTACAATTCGACATCCAAACGATGCAGCTTTCGACGGAACCAAATCGCCTTATCGTTCATGGGCTCACCGGGTTGGTCACCGGGCTCGCTGCGGAAGGCGCGGACCCGCAACTTGTTGGCGGTTTGGCCGCGGCATTGGCGATGGGGCGTCCCGAGCAACGGGGCGGCGAAACGGTTCATGTCTTCGACTTCGCGATCGACGAGCGCGGAGCCCCCACCATTAACGGCCGTTCAATTGGCGGCGCTCCCTAGGTGACAAAGGTCCGACGCCGATACGTCGAGGGCCCATTCGGGCAGGTGCATTTGTATGAAGCGGGCACGCTGGGCGATGGCGCGCGCCCGCTAGTGTGTTTTCACCAAAGCCCGTTATCGGGCCGGACGTTTGACGCCCTGATGCGCGCGTTGGCGGGTGAGCGCTATCTCGTCGCACCCGATACGCCGGGATACGGTCACTCCGACGCGCCGCCGGAACCATTGTCGATCGAGGGGTATGCCGCGGCGCACGGTGCGGTGATCGATGTCATGGACCTGGGTGAAATCGATGTGATCGGAGTGCATACCAGCGCACGAATTGCGGTCGAGTTCACGCGGCAACATCGCGATCAGATCAAGCATGTCGTTTTAGTGGGGGCCGCGGTCTACACCGAGGAGGAGCGGGCCAAGCAACGTGCCTGGACGGGCGCGGCGCTACAGCCGACGGAGGGCAGCGACGGTTCGCACCTCGTGGGTTTGTGGAATAACTGGGCGCAGTTCCGCGGACCGGGGGTGGCCGACGCCATGATCGAGCGCTATCTGTCGGACAGCTTGCGCAATCGCGGCAACGCCGCTTATGCGGTGCAGGCAGTGTTTGCGCACGACATGGGTGCCGCCTTAGCGGAAGTCGATCAGCCGGTCCTGGTTTTCAATGTTCAGGACGATATCTACGACGCGACGGCCCGCTCGGCGGATGTCATGAAGAATGGGCGCGTCGTCGATCTGTCGCCGACGGGCCTTTGGCCGCTGGAAACGCGAACCGACGAGATCGTCGACCTCATTCGTCGCCACTGCGCAGGCTAAACCGTCGGCGGCCTGTCCGCGGGCAGGTCGGTGATGAGCATCGATCCCGGTGCGTGGGTGATCGCAATCGGAAGCCGCGCGTTGAGAAGCGCCATGTGCGACGTCACCCCGCAGGCCCAAAACATCGGCACTTCGTCGGGCCGAATGCCCTGCGGTTCGCCCCAGTCCGGGTGCTCGATGTCGTCGATACCGAGGTTGGACGGATCGGCGACCTCAAGTGGCGCGCCGTGGGCATGGGGAAATTGCGCGGTGATGTCGCGCGTCCGGTCGGCGTCTTTTGCAGCAATGGCACGCATGGAGACGACGAGGGGCCCGCCAAAGGAGCCCGCCGCACGGGTCTGTCGGTTGGTGCGAAAGGCGGCGATGTCGCCACCCCGTTCGAGGTGGCGAAGGCGAATACCTGCACCGATGAGGGCTTCCTCGAACGATAACGAGCATCCCAACAAGATCGCGACGGAATCCGCTTGCCACAATCGCGTGATCTCGCTGAGGTGGTCTTTTGCGCCATCTTCGCGATGCAGGTGGTAGGCCGGTAGATCGGTCCGTACGTCGATGTCCTGTCCCAACGCGTCGAGGGACGGATTGCCGGCTTCGCCGACGCAGATGAGAGGGCAGGGACCGGGGTTGCGTTCGCAGAAGATCACAAATGTGCGGGCGCTGGCTTCCGGCAGAATCACCAGGTTGCACTGGAGTTTTCCCGGCGCCAGACCGGTCGTCGGCCCATCATACCGGTCGGCTCGAAATACCGCGCGGAGCGCCGCCGGGCTGAGGCCGCGCAAGTCTTCGTGTCCGAGGCGGGAAGCGTTGGTCATTGGCTCTATCATAGGATGCCCAAATCCTGCGGACGATGGCCCGGCCATGGTGCCGACCACCAAAAGGACTATCGGCGTCTTGGCGCTTGGAGTGTGCGGTCCGCGAGGATAGGCTATGGACCGCATAAGAACTGGGAGGATTTTTCTATGCTGAGAAGGACGTTTATGAAGACTGCCGCGGTCGTGACGGGTGCTGCCGCGGTCGCCACGCTTATTGCCGCCCCGGCACTTGCCCAAACCAAATGGGACGCTTCCGTGCCCTGGGGCCCGAGCGAATTTCACACCAAAAACCTCGTTCGCTTTGCCGAGGAAGTAGGCAAGGTTACCAACGGTGAGGTTCAGATCACGGTTCACACCGGTGGGTCCCTTGGCATCAAAGGCGCTGAATCATTGCGCTCCGTGCAGGACGGCATTGTCCCGATGGCCGAGATGGCAGGCTTCCAGCAGACCGGCGAAGAGCCGTTGCTTGGTTTTGAGGCCTTGCCGTATCTGATCAACGACTATGACGAACTTGAGATGTTCGTTGGCAAGATCAGAGGCCTCTATGAGGCGGCCTTCGAGAAGCACAATCAAAAGATGCTCTACACGGTGCCCTGGCCCAGCCAGAACATCTTCACCAAAAACCCGGTGTCCAGCATGGCCGACCTCGAAGATTTGAGGATTCGGACCTACAACAAAACCTCGACCGAATTGATGACGGCGCTTGGGATGTCACCGCAGCTTATTCCTAGCCCGGACATCGTGCCTGCACTCGCGGCTGGTGGGATCGACGCGGTCATGACGTCGGGTTCGACGGCTGTGGCACAGAAATACTGGGAGTTCCTGAATCACACTTACAGGACCAACCATCTGTGGGCGCTCAATCAACTCACCGTCAATCTCGACGAATGGAACAAGCTGTCGGCCAAGAACCAGAAGGCGATCGAGGACTTGGCTCGGAAGCTTGAGCCGGAATTCTGGGACGTCAGCCGGGGCGAAGATGCCGTGAAGCTGAAGGAACTGAAAAACCAGGGGATGACTGTTGAGCCGATGAACGCAACAATCATCAAGGAAATGCAGGCCGAAGGCCGTAAGTTCTGGAAACCGTTCACAGATACGGTCGCCGGATCGGGCCCGATTCTGGAAGAGTTTCTTAAAGAAGCTGGCAAATCCTAAAACTTAGATAGAGCAGGCTGGGCGGTCGTCCTTGTGCGGCCGCCTAGCCGATCTTTCATGATCCAAATCTTCTTGCGATCCATTGATGCGCTGTGCCGCGCGTCGGCTTGGCTGGCCGCCATCACTCTTGCGGTGATGGGCCTATTGGGCATGGTCGAAATTCTGTCGCGGTGGTGGTTCAATTACTCTCTGCCGTTCGCATTCGAATACTCGGCGTACATGCTTGCATTCATCATGTTTGGCGGGAGTGCTTGGGCGCTCACCGAGGGCGCTCATATTCGGGTCAACCTGATCATGCAGCCGTTGGGCTCGATAGGCCGCCGCGTGGTCGACTTGATTGGCACAACATTTGCGCTCGGTATTTCGATTTATCTTTCAATTGCGTCGGTCCGGTTTACCGCTCGGACATATGAACTTGGCAGCGGCTCCTATTTCCCCAGTGAGACCCCGTTAGCTTGGCCGCAAACCGCGTTGACCTTCGGCATATGCCTATTGTCGTTGGCGTTGTTGGCGCGGCTGATTCGACTCTTGATCGGCGAGGACGTCGAACGAGAAGTCGACCAAAACCTTGAGGAAACCTCGCTGTGACCCTTCCGGCACTGTCCGTCATCGTCATGTTGATCGTCTTCCTGGGCGCTGCGGTCTGGGTCGGTTTCGCGCTCGTCGCGGTAGGCATCATTGGTCTCGAGGTTTTCCGACCGAGCATGCCGGTCGCAAAATTCCTTGCCCAAGATTTCTGGGGCAGCATGAGTAGCCCGGAGCTGATCGCGCTCCCGCTGTTCATCCTTATGGGCGAGTTGCTGTTCCATACTCGCCTGTCGGAGATGCTTTTTCGCGGTCTTTCGCCTTGGACCACGCGGCTCCCGGGTCGCCTGATGCATGTGAACATCATGGGTTGCACCATGTTTGCTGCCGCCTCGGGGTCTTCGGCCGCAACGGCGGCCACGGTCGGGCGGATTACCCTGACCGAGCTATTCAAGCGCGGGTACAACCGTGAGATTGCTTTGGGGTCGCTCGCCGGTGCGGGCACTCTTGGATTGCTGATCCCGCCGTCGATTATTCTGATCATTTACGGCGTGCTGACGAAAGCCTCAATCCTTCAGCTGTTCATCGCCGGCATTCTGCCGGGTCTGATCCTCGCGGCCAGCTATATGGTCTATATCGGCATTCGCGCAGCCATCAACCCAAGCTTGACGCCCGCCACCGCAGAGGAGTTCACGTGGAGCGATCGTTGGCGTGGCATCATTGATCTGACGCCCATCGTCTTTCTGATCGCGCTGGTGTTGGGGTCGATGTACTCGGGCAAGGCCGGGCCGTCCGAAGCGGCAACGGTCGGCGTGTTCGGCGCGCTTGTCGTGGCGGCCTTCCAGCGGTCCCTCAATCTGCGGACCCTTCGTCTTGCGCTTGATGGGGGCAATCAAGACCACCAGCATGATCGGGCTGATCTTGGCAGGGGCCCTGTTCCTGTCAAAAGCTATGGCGTTTCTTGGCGTCCCTCGGCAGGTCGCCGATTTCATCTCGGCAATGGAACTTGGCCCGTTTGGCCTGATCGCGGTCCTGCTGGTGTTCTACGCGATTCTAGGCATGGTGCTCGACGGCCTGTCGGCCATCGTGATGACCCTCCCGATCACCTTTCCGCTCGTTGTTGCTGCGGGGTTCGACCCGATTTGGTTCGGGGTCTTCTTGGTGGTCGTCGTCGAGATGTCTCAGATTACGCCGCCGGTTGGCTTCAACCTTTTCGTGGTGCAAGGATTGACAGGAGACTCGATAGGCAAGATCACGCGGGCGTCGATTCCGTTCTTCCTGATCATGGCGGCGTTTGTTGTCCTCATCGCCATTTTCCCCGAGATCGTAACCTTCCTGCCCGGTACCGCCGGGGATCTAAACTAAACTCGACCTGTTAGTTTCCGGGGATAGGCGCGTCTAGGTTAACGCGGCGCACCATCGGATTGTCACCGCGCCGCGTCCATTGTGCCATCCCGCCGGCGTAAAGCTTGGCGCTTCGATTGCCCAAGATTTGGGACATGACGAACCACCCCAAAGAACCCTCGAGCGACGAGTCACCGATCGAAATGACGCGGCCTTGCGTCGGGATATCTGCATGGGCGAACAGGCGACGAAGCTGATCCCTGCTGCGGAACCGACCGCCGCCGTCTTGCATCAGCCAGTCCGTCGGGAGGTGCTTGGTGCCCGGTATCGCGCTGTAGGTCTTGGTGACATTTGCCTTATTGATCCCGAGATAGTTCGCGTATGGTCGGTGGTCGACAAGGATGCTAACGCCCAGCGCGCCAAAAACGTCGTCGTATTCGGCTAGATAGCGTGCGCGACGTCGCGGGTTGTATTCAGTTGCCTGTCTTGCCGTTCCGGCCCCCTTTTCGACTTTTCCACGCGCGCTTCTGAACGCGCGCAGACCCCCATCGAGAATCGATACGTCTCGGTGCCCAAAGTACGTGAATGTCCAGAAGACATCGGTGGCCACCGACATGTCGCGCTGGGATCCACCGGTCGCCACCAAAACAACGTGGCTATCGTTCGATATGCCGAGCCCCCCAACGAGGCGGGCGAATTCGACCGGGGAGGGCAGCACGACGCCTAGCTCTTCGGTGAAGAAAGGCCACCCGTCGCCGGGATAGTCCGTGTGGATGGCGCCCGGAATATGTCGCCGTTGGTAGTTTCGCGCGGATTGGACATCGAGGAAGACGACGTTGGGATTGGCGACGTTTTGAACCGCCCAACGCCCATCCACGAGGGCTGCTGCTGCATGAGCGGGTGCGGTCCAAATGAATGCGAGAGCGACAATTAGTGGCAAGACGAAGAGACACAGTTCTCCTTCCATCGAGTGTCCGCCTACCCGTCCGAGATTGGAACGGGCAGCCTTGTTTTGCGGGAAATTGTCTCAGTTTGGTCCAAAAGGCGTTCCGAGAACTCGCTTCTTGCGGCTGGCTGCCTTGATCGGCGCAAGGTCCATGCCATGCCGATTGCGGTCACCATCTTCGCCTAGCTTGCCCGTACTCGCTGTGGCGACCGTCACAGGCTAGGCCGAAGGCGGCCTCGGGCCTTGACAGATGCGCGCTGACACCGACGATGCCCGCAATGACTGATCCAATGCCACGCGTTGCCGATGTTTGGGCGAACTATTGGGATGCCGCCTTTTTCGCGGCCTATCCCCAGATGCAGGCGCTATACGATCGTTTGGCCATGCCCGAGCGGGCGGCGGTCACCGGTGAGAAATTGGCGCACGAGGCGGATTCAGGGGGCGTCGAACGGATCGTTCTGTCGGCGACGGATTTTCCCGGCACGCCGTGCGACAACAGAAAGGTCGCAGAGATAGCCGCAGCGAGTGCGGACCGGATTGTCGGCTGCGCGAGTGTCGATCCGCGACGGGGGATGGAGGGCGTCCGAGAGTTGCGCCGTGCGGTTACCGAGGATGGGATGCGGGCATTCAAGGTGTTGCCGTTCCTTTACGGGGCGCCACCGAATGATGCGATCTATTATCCCTTTTACGCCGCGTGCGTCGACCGCGACATCCCAGTTCTGATTCTGACCGGTCACACGGCGGTCATGGAACGATCGGAAGTCGGGCGACCGCTCTATCTCGACGATGTTGCGCTCTATTTTCCGGATCTCACGATCGTTGCTGGTCATGCCGGCTTTCCATGGACCGATGAACTCATCGGGTTGGCGTGGAAACACGAGCGGGTTTACATCGACACCTCGGGGCACCGCTCGAAATACCTGCCGCCGGCGTTGAAGCACTTTTTGAACTCATATGGTCGAGAGAAAGTGTTGTTCGGGACGGGGTATCCGTTCATGGACTACGCAAAGCCGGTTGCCGATGTCGCGTCGATGGACCTGCGCCCCGAATCGCGCCATGCATTCCTGTGGGGTAACGCGGCGGCGATCTGGGGCTGGTCGTGACGCAGGCCGGCCTACTGAGTGGGATCACCGTGCTGGATCTGTCGATGTTCATTGCAGGCCCGTTCGGTACGATGCTGTTGGCGGATTTGGGCGCGGACGTAATTAAGATCGAACCGCCGACGGGCGACCCTGTCCGCAGCAACCGTATCGGCCCCCAAGTGCGCGGCGAAAATGCACAATTCCATAGCTACAACCGCAACAAAAAAAGCGTCGTCTTGGATCTCAAGAATGAGCGCGGCTTGCAGGTTTTCGACGACCTCGTGCGGAAGGCGGATGTCGTTTTCGACAACTTTCGGCCGGGCGTGTTGGCCCGCCTAAAGCTCGATCATGATCGGTTGTCGACCATTAACCCGGCCATCATTTCATGTTCGGTGAGTGCATTCGGCCAAGATGGCCCGTGGGCAAAACGGGCGGGCTACGACCTCACCGTACAAGCACTGGGCGGTGGTATGAGCCTTGCCGGCCATGACGCGACGGGGCCGGCGCACGTTCCCTTTCATCTCGGGGACACGGCGGGCGGCATGTTCGGTGCATTTGGTCTGCTCGCCGCGTTGGTCGAAAGGCACCGCACCGGTAAGGGACGCCGCATCGATGTCTCGATGTTCGATGCGCAGATTGCCTTGTTGGGCGACGAGATCACCAACTATTCGGTATGTGGCGAGCTTTCACCGCCACATGGGTCGGGACACCCCAATTTTTTTCCCTATCAGTCCTTCGCAACTAAAGACGCCCCGATCGTCGTCGCGGCGGTGGGGGTTGAAAAATACTGGACGGCGTTCTGCGAGGTGATCGGGCGCGCCGATCTTGCCGCCGACGCGCGCTACGGAAGCAACGCGGCACGGGTCTCGCACCGCGAGACCTTGGAGCCCGAGATCGCCGCCGTACTGAAGACCAAAACGAGGGCGGCGTGGCTCGACCTATTTGCCGAAGCCGACGTCCCCGCTGCGCCTATTCAAAATGTTGCCGAGGCCGCAGCGGCACCGCAAACCGAAGCTCGCGACATGGTGCCTGAGGTTGATATTGCGGGTACTGCGGTCGCGCTTGCCGGCAACCCGGTGAAGGCCGTGGGTCACCAAACCCACTATGTCCCGGCCCCGGTCCTTGGCGCCGACGGTCCCGCGATCCTGGCCGAACGACTGGGCTACGACGAGGCGCACCTAGCGGCGTTGGAAGCCCAAGGGGCTTTCGGGAGACCGGGCAAGAAGGGGGCCTAACAATCAACGCCATTTCCGCTGCTGACCCTCACGCGCGGCGCAAACTGTCCGTCAAAGACTCTCAAATCGCGTTTGTCGACGAGGGTCAGGGCCTGCCGCTGGTGATGCTGCACGGGAACCCGACATCGTCATACCTCTGGCGCAACGTGATTGCCGAGTTGCGTTCACGCTTTCGCTGTCTCGCGCCGGATCTCATTGGGATGGGAGACTCGGGGAAGCCGGAAGGCTTTGACTATCGGTTCGTCGACCACGTCGCGTACCTGGACGCTTGGTTCGATGAAATGGCGCTCGGTCCTCACGTGCTGGTCGGTCATGGGTGGGGTGCGACGCTTGCTTTCCATCGAATACGCCGGCGGCCCGAGACGGTGCGCGGCGTCGCCTATTGCGAGCCGGTTGTCGGCGAACGCAGTTGGTCGGACTTTCCGGACTCACGGCGGTCGTATTTCCAATCCTTGCGCGGCTCGGATGGCGAACGCTTGGTCCTAGAGGACAACATCTTTGTCGAAGCCATTCCGCGCAGCGTCGCGCGAGACTTGTCGCCGGAGGAAATGGCGCACTACCGGTCGCCATTCGAGACGCCGGGCCGCTCGCGTCTGCCGACATTGATGTTTCCACGCGAACTTCCAATCAGCGGAGAACCTGCCGACGTTGTTGCGATCACGAAAGCTGATGCGGCTTTTATGGCGGACTCCGACCTCCCAAAACTGCTGATGGTGGTGACCGCGGGCACCGGTCTGACCGAACGTCAGCGTGCGGAGTGTCGCCAATGGCCCAACCAAACCGAAGTCACTCTGCGCGGAAATCACTTCGTGCAAGAAGACAGCCCGGCCGAGATGGCAAGGGCCATTGGTGGCTTCGCCGACGCGGCATTCTCAGCCGCTTGACCGCCAGACGAACCCGGTCCGGTCGGGCGTTTGATGGCGCTAATTCGCGTGCGAAAAAGATGGCAACGACAACGGGAGGCGAACCAGTGGCGGTCCGAGAATCAGAGGAAATGGATCCGTTGGCAATGGAGGCCGAACTTGTTGCCCGCGCGCGCGCGTTGGGGCCGCAATTGCGCGAAACGGCGGCCGAAACCGAGGCCAATCGTTCGGTGCTCCCGCGCAACATGCAGGCCATTTTCGACCACCAACTGGTGCGGTTTTTCCAACCCAAGCGGCACGGCGGATTCGAACTAGAGTGGGGTGCCC
Organism: Alphaproteobacteria bacterium; assembly: GCA_038141965.1. Taxonomy (GTDB): domain Bacteria; phylum Pseudomonadota; class Alphaproteobacteria; order SHVP01; family SHVP01; genus CALJDF01. The sequence goes on along the minus strand of JAYQJC010000007.1, from coordinate 8,582 downwards.
AATTCGCGATCGGTCGGGAAGTGGCGAAACACTGTCCCTCCACCGCTTGGATCGTTGCGGTCGTGGGTGCGCATGCGTGCTTCCTCGGACGCATGCCGGGTGAGGTGCAGGATGAGGTCTGGGGACCGCGTCAGGATCAACTGATCACCACCGCCTCCGTCAACCGCCACGGCGGGGCCACGCGCGAATCCGATGGCATCCGGGTGTCGGGCCAATGGGGGTTCTCCTCAGGATGCGATCATGCGGAATGGGCCATGTTTGGGGTTCATGTCGACGGCGACAAAGTACCCACTCAAGTTGTCGTGCCGCGGCCGGATTGGACCATCGCCGATACATGGCATGTTGCCGGCATGCGTGGCACGGGTACCAAAGACTTGGTCTTAGAGGACGTTCTCGTGCCGCATCACCGAACGCTTCCGGCTGATGAGTGGATTGGCGCGAACCCACCGGGTGGCGAAGTTAACGACAGCTACATTTACCGGGTGCCGTTCCTCCCTTATGTCGGCACTAGTCTGTTGGGGCCGCTGTTTGGCGCCGCTGAAGGGGCCTACAACGATTACTGCGCCATCACCTCGGAACGTACCGGCACGATGACCGGCGAAGCCGTCGCCGAAAATGCGCCGGTTCAGCTAAGAGTTGCCGAGAGCGCGGCGGAACTTCACGCTGCGGAGGTGATCATGACGGAACAGATCGCCTACCTTCGTGATGCCGGGAACAACAACAAGACGATCCCGGCGACAAAACGGTTGGAGATCAATCGCGACCGCGCCTTCGTTGCAAAGCTTTGCGTCCAGTCGACCGAGCGACTGGTGGGCATGATGGGTGCGATGGGGATCTTCGATGGCAACCCCGTGCAGCGGCATCATCGTGACGTCATGGCTATGGCCACCCAAATCGGCGTCAACTGGGATCGCAACATGTTGTCGTACGGCAAATGGGCGCTTGGCCTTCCGACCGGTGACGCACAGGCGGACCAAGAGTTGGGTCGGGCCGTATCCTAGGAAAGACAAGAATATGGCAGTGATGGAACAAAGTGATACCGCCCAACCCACGCTTGACGAGATTCTCAAGCGCGCAGAGGGAATGTTGCCGGCGTTGCGGGAGCGCGCGAAGGAAGCAGAAGAACTCCGGCGTCTGCCCGACGCGACGGTCGCGGAACTCTACGAAAACGGGATGATGCGTCTACTCCAGCCCAAGCGTTACGGTGGGTACGAGATGGATTGGGCGGCCCATGCCGAAGCCGCGCGCGTCCTTGCCCGCGCCTGTTCGTCAACCGCTTGGATCGTGTCAGTGGTCGGTGCCCATGCCGCAATCCTCGCGCGGATGCCGAAACAGTGCCAAGACGATGTCTGGGGACCGAACCAAAATCAGGTCATCGCAACGGCGTCAGCGCGCAAAGAGGGAACGGCACGAAAGGTCGACGGCGGTTACATCGTCACCGGCACCTGGCGGTTCGCCTCAGGGGTCGATCATGCCGATTGGTGCATGGTGCCGGTGCCGCTGGAGGCCAAGGAACGCGGTCTACATGACGCGCCGGGATTCATGCGGGTTCTCATGCCGAAAAGCGACTACACCGTCCTCGACACCTGGTTTGTGTCTGGTGTCAAGGCGACCGGCAGCAAGGACGTGCGGTGCGACGATGTCTTCGTGCCGGATTACCGCGTCATGGATTCACGCGCGACGTTCGCGCCGAACCCACCGGGCGCGGAGGTCAACCCGGATCACTACCTCTACACGCTAGAATTTGGTCCCTATTTCGGCTCGAGTCTTCTGGGGCCGATGCTCGGCGCCGCCGAAGGCGCCTACGCCGATTACCGAGATATCACTGCCGTCCGCGAAGGCGCTTTGTTCGGGGGCAAAGTTGCTGGCCTGGCCCAAGTTCAGCAACGCCTCTCAGAGTCGGCCGCAGAGATCAAAGCGGCCCGTTTGATGTACGAGAGCAACAACCAAATTCTCCATGAGCGCGGTGTTGTGGGTGTAGGCTTGACCGCCGCAGAGCTCGTAGAGATGAACCGCGACCGGGCATTCGTTGCCAAGCTTTTGATCTCGGCGGTGACACGCTTGGTCCGACAGATGGGGGCGATGGGGCTTTACGACGACAATCCGGTTCAGCGTCACTACCGGGACATCACTGCGATGGGGACGCAGATCGCGGTGAACTGGGACCGCAACATCACGCCGTTCGGCAAAAACGAACTCGGGTTAGGGGCGGACGACGTCGGTTATCACCAAGCAAAGAAACCAAATTGAGCGCCGCAACGACGCGCGACGACCTTTCTTTTTGGCGGCGTCCCGATAACGTCCATCGCGCCTACGTCGATGGGCGATACGGTCAACTACACTATCGGTGGACGGCCCCTGCTTCCGGCGACCTAACGCCGGTCCTCCTCATTCATTCCAGCCCGAGCTCGGGACGTATGTGGGAGTCCGTTCTGGCGATGCTCGGGCAAGATCGGCGCGCGTTCGCTCCGGATACGCCGGGTTTCGGCGATTCTGATCCGCCGCCTACACCGCCGGAGATCGCCGACTACGCCGCTACGATGGGCGCTTTTGTGGATGGCCTCGGGATTCGAGAGATTGATGTGGTGGGCTATCACACCGGATCGAAGACCTGCGTCGAGCTTGCATTGCAACGCCCCGATTTGGTGCGTCGACTAGTGCTCGTATCGGCGCCGATCTACTCGGACGAAGAATTAGCGAAGCAGAAGCGCGACTACGCACCTGAAACGATCAAGCGCGATGGCACGCATCTCAAGTGGCGCTGGAACTTTTCAAAGACGTTCCGTAAGGACGATGTGCCGTGGATCGTGTCGCACCGCAGTATCGCTGAGGCACTAAAAGGCGGCCCCCAGGCGCCCTGGGGGCATCGCGCCGCGTTCAACTATCTCCATGCCGAAAATCTACCAAAGGTGCGCCAGCCCGTTTTGGTTCTCAATTTTGGAGACGACCTGACGCGACCCACCGCCCGAGCGGCACAATACGTCGCAAACGGACGCGTCGAAGAATGGCCGAACTATTCTCACGGGTCGATCGACGTTCATGCGGAGTCCTTCACGGCCCGCCTGCGTGATTTTTTCGACGGTCCGGCTACGACATTGCCGCGCGATGACGCAGCGCCGAAACCGGTTCCTGCCCCGCCGAAGATCGAGCCTGCGGCAATCCGGAAATCCTTTCATCCCGGACCGCATGGTCTGATCCACCTTCGCAGTGCCGGAGAGGGGTCGAAAACGCCTTTCGTGATGTTTCATATGAGCCCGAATTCCGGACGCATCTATGAGGCCCTACTTGTCGAGATGGGGCGTGATCGGGCAGCGCTGGCGCCCGACACGCCCGGATTCGGCGAATCCGATCCGCCGCATTCGCCGCCGATCATCGAAGACTACGCGGCCTGTATGGGGGGCTTGATCGACGATCTGGGGCTCAAGCGCATTGACGTCATGGGGTATCACACGGGTTCCCAAACGGCGATGGAACTAGCCCGTCAGCGGCCCGACCTCGTGGGCAAGGTCGTGATGGTGTCGGCGCCGCTCTATACCGCCGAGGAACGCGAAATCCGCCACGCGCGCAACAAACCGCTGGAGATCAAGGAAGACGGCTCCCATCTCATCGACCGTTTCGCCGGATTATGGCAGTTCTACGGAGACGAGGTTGAAGAGGCTGTGGTGGCGCGCAACTTCTGTGAGTCGCTTCGGGGTGGACCGATCGCCTGGTGGGGGCATCGCGCTGCGTTTACCTACGCCATGGCCGATAATTTGCCGACCGTCGAGCAACCGCTCCTGTTGCTCAACCCCGACGACGACCTTGCCGAACAGACCCCGGGCTGCGCCGCTGCTGAAGAACGGCCGAATTCACGATCTCCCCTATTCACACGGGATGCTGGATGCGCATACTGCAGAAATCGCAGCAATCCTAAGGCAGTTCCTGGATTCCTAAGCCACGAAACTTTGATGCTTGCCAACGTCAACCGACCCGGAGACACTGCCCAACCGCCGGGATAGAGCGACGCGCCGCCTGATGGAAATCCACTACGAACTATACGTCAAACAGAACAACCGCTGGATACTGGAGGCCAACTTCCAGTCTCATCAGCGGGACGAGGCGGTTGACGACGCCAAGCAGATGGCGAAGCAACCCCACATCGAGTCGGTCAAGGTCGTGCGCGAGCAGCGCAATCCGGCGACTGGGCTAAGCCGCGAATCGACGATCTACTCAAGTGAAATCAAGAAGGGGCAGAAAACCGGCCGCAAAGAGCCCGGCGCGGACGACTTCGGCGATTTCGACGATGACTTTGGTGGCGATGAAGATTTCGGCGGGTTTGACGATGACGACTACGGCGGCGGTGGCGACTGGGACGATTTCGAAGTCGACGTAGGCGGCGGCTGGGACGACTATGACGACGAGGAGGCCACGCCGGCAGCCGGCGGAACCCGGGCGGCCGCTCGAAGCGTCCAAAACGCCGTTTCAGGTCCAGAAGCTGTTGTTTTAACTAAGATTCTCGTTATCGTTACGGCCAGTTTGGCGTTTGCCGCGATCGTTACTTGGATGGTCCAGCGAGGCGGCTTCTAGGTCGATCGACGGCCAAACGAGGTTTGCCAAGAGCGCAACGTAGGCCCGATGTTTCTCGACCCGCAAAGCTTCATCATTTTTGTCGGCGCATTCATCGTATGCAGCGCGCTGCTTGGGATGATCTTTTTCACCGGCGAAGACTTTCAGGTGCTGCGGCGCATGGCTGGGTTGCCGGCGCGACCCGTATCCCGAGAAATCGGCAATTCGCCCGCCGCCGTTACGGAGGCGATCGCAGAAGCGGCTGCGGATGCCGAGGATGATGGCGAAGAAGAAGAGGAGGAGGAACCCCAGCCCGAGGGAGACTCCGACAGCGCCACCCAAACGGTGATGAAATTCTTAGAAGGGTCGATTGCGCATCTCATCAAGGAAGACATCCATATTTCGGGGGCGGACAAATTCGGCGCAAACCTTTTCCTTGCCGGCGCCGCCGAGGTCATCAAGGAAGAAAACAAACTCAACGACAGTCAGTTTGTCGACCTGCTCAAGAAGGCTCTGGCGTTCATCGGAAACAAGGATGATGCGGCGCAAAAGTTGGCTGATCGGTACGAGGAGTATTTGCTAGAGCCGCAATACATCGGCACCTTTCAGGCGGGTTCCAAGGCGCTTCGCAAGTTCGCGAAAGGGGACGAAAAGGCGCTCGGCGCGATGGCGAAAGTCATCGATAAGTGGCGGAACCCGAAGGAAACCGACGTCGCCAAGAACGATGGACCGATCTTGGTTTTGTTCACCGATATTGTCGGCTCGACCAAGATCACCCAGGAGTTGGGCGATGAGGGCGCTCAGAAAATCGTTCGAGCACACAACGCGATCGTTCGCGTCGCGCTGAAAGATTACGGGGGCACCGAGGTTAAACACACCGGCGATGGGATCATGGCTCGTTTCGGTCGCTCGCATCAGGCGGTGGAGGCGTCCCTTGTGATGCTCAAGGGCGTGGCCGCGCATAACAAAGAGTGGCCGGCATTGCCCCTCCACATGCGCATCGGCATCAACGCCGGGGAGCCGATCGTCGAAGACAACGATCTTTTCGGATCGACCGTTCAGATGGCCGCACGTGTCTGTGATGCGGCCGAAACGGACGGTGTCTTGGTCACCAATATCGTCCGAGAGTTGTGCACGGGTAAGTCGATCAAGTTCAAAGAGGCCGGCAAGTACGGCATGAAGGGGATCGACGGGCCGGTGACCCTCTATACCCCGGCATAGCCGCCCTAGGGACAACCTGAGGGCGTTTGCGGCGAGGTCTGGCCCTGGTAGGCTCATCGACTGGCGTATCCAACGAAAAGGCCGCTGCGATGTCTTCCTCCGTCGCCCACGATTCAAATCCCAACAACCTCGATGCCCTCTGGAAGCCGTTCACCGCGAACCGACAGTTCAAAGCCAATCCGCGCATGTTGGTCGGCGCGAAGGGCATGTACTACACCAGCCACGACGGCCGCCAAGTGCTCGACGGGACGGCTGGTCTCTGGTGCGTCAACGCGGGCCACTGCAATGACCACATCGTTTCGGCCGTGCAGGCGCAGGTCGCGCGCATGGATTACTCCAAGGCGTTTCAGATGGGCCATCCGGCGGAGTTTGAGCTTGCTGCGCGTCTTGTTGCGACAACGCCTGGCGACCTCGATCACGTTTTCTTCGGCAATTCGGGATCAGAGGCTGTCGATACGGCACTAAAGATTGCGCTTGCCTACCATCGCTTACGCGGCGAGGGCGGGCGATCCCGTCTAATCGGGCGAGAGAAGGGCTACCACGGCGTCGGGTTCGGCGGCATTTCGGTTGGGGGCATGGTCAACAACCGCAAGTTCTTCGGTCCGATGCTTTCCGGTGTGGACCATCTGCCGGCGACCTACAGCCGCGAGCACCAGGCGTTCTCTCGCGGCGAACCGGAGTGGGGCGCACATCTCGCCGACGACCTTGAGCGAATCGTGGGGCTGCACGATGCTTCGACAATCGCCGCGGTGATCGTCGAACCGGTGTCGGGTTCGGCCGGCGTGCTGATCCCGCCCAAGGGCTACCTCAAACGCCTGCGCGAAATATGCGACAAGTACGGCATTCTGTTGATCTTCGATGAGGTCATTACGGGCTTTGGACGGCTTGGGGCCAATTTCGGCGCAGACTATTTCGATGTCCTGCCGGACATCATGACGACCGCCAAGGGCCTCACCAACGGGACCGTTCCAATGAGTGCCGTATTTGTGCGCAAGCATGTCTACGACGCCTTTATGGAGAACTCGCCCGAAGGCGCGATCGAGCTGTTTCACGGGTACACTTATTCCGGCCACCCGCTCGCCTGTGCGGCCGGCCTTGCCACGTTGGATGTCTACCGAGATGAAGGGCTGTTTGAACGCGCCGCTTCGCTCGCACCCTATTGGGGGGATGCAGCCCATAGTCTAAAGGGCACGGGACACATCGTTGACATACGAAATATCGGGATTGTTGCGGGCATCGAGTTGGAACCAAGACCCGGCGCGCCAGGCGCCCGAGGCCACGAAGTGTTCACGAAGTGCTACGAGGCAGGTGTCCTCGTGCGTGCCACCGGCGACATCATCGCGGCCTCGCCACCACTCATCATCGAGAAGTCCGAAATCGATCAGTTGTTCGAGACGTTGGGCCGCATTATCGGCGAGGTTGACTAGTTGCCATGAGAGTTGGTGTTCCAAAGGAAATAAAAAATCACGAATACCGGGTTGGTCTGACGCCGGGCAGCGTTCGCGAAGTAGTTCATCGGGGGCATGAGGTCGTCGTCGAGACCAATGCGGCCCATGTCATCGGTCTAGAAGACGAACATTATCGGCAGGCCGGCGCCACCATTGTGGGCTCGGCCGAAGAGGTCTGGTCGACCGCCGATATGATCGTCAAGGTGAAAGAGCCGCAGTCCAGCGAATATCCCTTGATCCGCGAGGACCAGGTCCTGTTTACCTACCTTCATCTTGCGCCCGACCCCGATCAAACCAAGGCGCTGATCGATTCAAAATCCGTCGCGATCGCCTACGAAACGGTGACCGACCCACGCGGCGGCCTCCCCCTTCTGACGCCGATGAGCGCGGTCGCCGGTCGCATGTCGGTTCAAGTCGGCGCGCATTGCCTGGAGATCGAAATGGGCGGTCGTGGGCAGTTGCTGGGCGGTGTGCCCGGCGTGCCGGCGGCGAAAGTTGTTATCTTGGGCGGCGGCATCGTGGGCACCCATGCCACATCGATGGCGGTAGGCCTTGGCGCCAGCGTCTGGGTGGTCGATATGAATCCCCAACGTCTGTACGAACTCGACCTCCAGTTCGGTTCCAAAATTCACACCGTGTTTTCAACCATGGACGCCATCGAGGAACATGTTCTCGAGGCCGACCTAGTCATCGGTGCGGTTCTCGTCGCCGGCGCGGAGGCGCCGAAGCTAGTATCAGCCGGCATGGTGAAGAAAATGCGGCGAGGCGCCGTCATGGTCGATGTGTCGATCGATCAAGGCGGTTGTTTCGAGACGAGCCGTCCGACAAGCCATGCGGAACCGACTTATATCGTCGACGATGTCGTTCACTACTGCGTCACCAATATGCCGGGCGCAATGGCGCGCACATCGACGTTCGCCCTCAACAACGCCACGCTGCCATTTGTTCTCGACTTAGCCGATAAAGGGTGGCGCCAGGCCTTGCAGGACAATCCTCACTTGGCAAACGGGCTGAATGTTCATGGCGGCACGGTGACCAATGAGCCCGTCGCGCAAGCGTTGTCGTTGCCGTATCGCGCGGTATCCAAGGTGCTTGGCGCTTAGGTCTGCCGCCCCTAGATCGTCACCACTTTGCCTGGGTTCATGATGTTGTTCGGATCGAGTGCGCGCTTCATCGTGCGCATAAGGTCGATCTCGACGTCGGATTTGTAGCGCAGAACTTCATCGCGTTTGAGCCGGCCTAAGCCGTGCTCTGCACTGATACTGCCGCCCAAAGCATGAGCGATGTCGTGAACCCGACGGTTAACCTCATCCCATTTCCTGAGAAAGTTACTAGCCTTCATGTCGGGCGGTTGCGTGATGTTGAAAT
>JAYQJC010000006.1:0-107214 GCA_038141965.1 Alphaproteobacteria bacterium | reverse complement strand
TGGTCCTATGGCAACCGTTTCCATTCTCGCAGCCTTTCCTTAGCCGACGCGGAGAGAGCGCTAGTCGTTGGGTAGCCTAGCAAAGCTAGCGCACTTCCTTCCATATCCACATGACGATACCGAGCGCGATGAGACCTTCGACGCCCATCACGGCGAGCGCCGTCGGCGCATCGAGCCAATTCGCCAAAAGCCCGAGGTGCAACATGCCGATCGGCCCGGAGCCGATACACACCGCCAAGACGCCCATCACGCGTGCCCGCATCGCGGGATCGGCTTCGACGTAGGAAAGCGTTGCCTGCATGGTGGTGAATCCTGCGATCCCCAGGCCGACCGCAAATGTAAAGACCAGTGACAACGCGTAGTTGTCCGACTGAGAGAACGCAATAACGGCGACGATCAGGAGGATCGAGCCATAGAGGTAGGTTTTTCTGAAGTGAATCGGTTTTGCATAAGCCGCGGCAAGGAGCGAACCAAGTAGAGCGCCAACGCCTTCCGACGAAAGCAGGAGGCCGATAGGGAATGCGGAAATGTTCAGTTCCTCGGCGCCGATCACCGGAACCATCGCCACATAGGGCAGGCCCCAAATATTCATGATGACGGTGATCAACATGAACCCGACGAGCGCCGGTTGGCCGCGCACGTACCTGAGGCCGTCGATAACGTGGGCGAACAGCCCCTGCGAGATCGCCGCTACGGGGCGCGCCGGCGAGATCACGCCGAAGACGAGAACGGCGCAAAGGACGTAGCAAAAGGTCGCCAGTGCGTAGACACCGGCGATGCCGATCGTCTCGAGGACAAATCCGCCTAGAGCCGGGCCGACGATCCGCGTGGCATTATTTGCAGTGAGATCAAGGCCCATCGCTCTGCCGATACGATCGATACCGGCGATGTCGCCCATCATGTTGCGCCGAACGGGAAACTCCATGGTGAACACGACGCCGTTGAGAAAGGCGCCGATCGCGATGTGCCAGGGGGAAATCACATCGATGGCGGCAAGAAAGAAGAGCACGCTCGTGACGGCAACGAGAACGATCTCGCCGGTTAGGAGCAAGCGGCGGCGGTCGAACCGATCGGCCAGCGCGCCGGTAAAGGCGCCGAAGAATAAGTTTGGTGCGGCGCGGGCGAGGTTGACGAGCGCGACGGCCAAAGCGGACTGGGTTACCGAGAACGTGAACACGCTGGTCGCCAAAATCTCGAACCAACGCATCGCCATGATCAGTGCTCCAACCGACCAAAGGCGAACGAAGGAGCGATCGCGAAGAAGGGCAGGACGGTCTGCGGGGTCGCTAGCGTTACTTGTATCGTTCAAGGTCTGGAGGGCTTTCGAGGTGCCGCGGCCTTAGCGGGTATCACGCAGTTGCCGCGCGGTCGGGCATCGCCGAGTTGGCAGCCGTGTCGGACTCTTTGTATTCGGGAAGTTCGAAATAGAACGTGGAGCCGACATCGACCTCGGAGTTGAAACCGACCTTGCCGTTATGGCGCTCGACCAACAACTTACAAATGCTGAGCCCGAGACCTGTTCCGCTCTCTCGTTGTTCGCCCTGGTCGGCTTGCGTGAATTTGTCGAAAATCCGATCGCGGAAATCCAGCGGAATGCCGCGTCCGTGATCCGTGACGAAGAAACGGATGTCGCCGCTTGCGGTACGTTCCGCGCCGATTTCGATCGCCCCGCGCAGCGGTGAGAACTTGACTGCATTCGACAACAGGTTGGTGAACACCTGCATTAACTGATCGACGCCGCCAAGCACGCGAGAGTGGACCGGTGCGCCGGTGATCTCGATCGTGATTCCAAATCGTTCGGCAAAGCCGCGGCTCGACTCGGCCGCCATCTCGAGAAGGGACCAGACTTGAACCGGGTAGAACTCAATTTCCATGCGACCGGATTCGATTTTCTCGATGTCCAGAATGTCGTTGATCAGACGGACCAATCGGCCGCTGTTGTTGTTGGCAATGGTGACAAGATTATTGGCTTCTTCGGGAATCTTGCCCGCCATCCCGGCAGAGATCAGCCCCAGAGAGCCGCTGATGGACGTCAGGGGCGTGCGTAGTTCATGACTGACCGTCGAGATGAAGTCGTTCTTCATGCGTTCGACCTTCTTACGTTGCGTGATGTCGATAAAGGTCACTTGGGCTGCCGGTTGGCCATCCCAGATAACCCTAGTGACGCGGATTTCGATCCAGATGTGAGTGCCGTCCCGACGGATGGCGCGACGCTCGTACACGTTGGACAGGTCGCCTTGGTCGCGCAATCGCGCCCGCGCGTTCGTCAACATGGCGTCGTGTTCTTCTGGCGCGAATAGCGGCAGGATCGACCCCATTGCCATGATGTCATCGACGCTTTCGTAGCCGAACTATTCGGCGAAGGTTTGCGAGACAAAAACCGGGACGAGTTCCCGGTGGACACAAACCCCCTGCAGCGAACCTTCAAGAAGGTTGCGGTATTTCGTTTCGCTGCCCCGGAGGTCGCCTTCGACCTTGCCCAACCGCTCGATGATTCGCACCAAGATCAGAATGACCGGGTAGCCGACCAAAAAAGGCATCGTCCAGGGCATCAAACCGCTCACCGGTCGATCGGCGAAGGTGATGCCGTCGGCAAAATAGCCCACCTCGACCGCGACATTGGTGACCAACCAGACCGGCGTCGTGATGATAAAGGACGTCCAGTAGGGCCCGACCTGCTCGATAAGGCGCATGACCCAGCGCAAAAGGCGTTCGCTGCGGCTGTCGAGAAGGGGCGCGTCGGTGCGGATTGGGTCAGTCATCTAACGATCGTTGATAGCGGTCGCCTTGGCAACGAACAAGATCATGCAGCGCCACGGCCACCGCGGCGCCAACATTGAGGCTATCGATCCCCGCAGTTTGGGCCGTCGGTGCAACCGGGAGCGCCACCGTGGCGTCGCAATGTTCTCGCACAAGACGGCGTAGTCCTTGACCTTCCGCGCCGGCGACCAAGACGCAGCGCTCCAGAGGGGCGAAATCGCCGATGGTTCGCTCGGCTTCCCCAGCAAGGCCGATGACGAAGAACCCACTTTTTTTCAAGCCGTCGAGCGCCCGCGATAGATTGGTGACCCGCAGAATCGGGACAATTTCCAGGGCGCCGGAGGCGGCTTTGGCCAGCGCGCCGGTCTCCCTCGGGGTGTTGTGGCGGGGCACGATCACCGCCTGGACCCCGAAAACGGCACAGGTGCGCAGAATAGCCCCCATGTTTTGGGGGTCCGTGACCTGATCGAGGGCGATCACCCGCTGCGTATTCGGCAAGTCGAGGAGCGCGGGGTCGGGCGCCGGGAGGCCGAACCTCGGCCAACAGGCCCTGGTGGACCGCTTTCTCGGAGATTCCGGCAGGTAGGGCGCTGGAATCGAGGGGTTCCGGGTTGGGGTGATCGTCCCGTGGGGCGGGCGTCGTTGCGGCTTCGAGGGCTTTAGTGCCCGCATCGTTGGCCAAAATTCTTAGAATTCTGCGGTTTCTGTTGGCGAGCGCGGCCCGAACGGCGTGAATCCCGTAAAGCCAGTAGGGGCCGTCGACCGACCTTTCCTGCTTGGGCCGATTGCGCCGGGAATGGGTCGAACCCTGGGGCGTGGGGCGTTTGCTGTGCCGCATGTTTGGCACTATATAATGACGCCATAGGTAAAGCAGGACGATGGTGCACGGAAAAGGCCCGGGCAGCCAAAGTTCTTGCTTGCTTTGACGTTGACAATACGCGGCAAATTCCCATAGTGCGGGCCTTCCGGCGGGCGGCCTTTTGGCTGAACGGAGGGGTGCCCGAGTGGCTAAAGGGGGCGGACTGTAAATCCGCTGGCGTACGCCTACGTTGGTTCGAATCCAACCCCCTCCACCATCTGGCGGAGACTGGGTTTATATGAGGAGTTTCAGGGGCGCAGCCGGTCTCGCGGAACAGTTTCTGGCGGGTGTAGCTCAATGGTAGAGCCCCAGCCTTCCAAGCTGGTTACGTGGGTTCGATTCCCATCACCCGCTCCAAAACTCGACTGAAACTAAAGTGATCTGACCAAAGGACCGGTGTCTGGGGTCCGTTTGAGAAAACTGGGAAAAGACGATGGCTAAAGAGAAGTTTGAACGTACGAAGCCGCATTGCAACATCGGGACGATTGGTCACGTTGATCACGGCAAGACGACGCTGACGGCGGCGATCACGAAGACGCTTGCGGAGTCTGGCGGCGCCGAGTTCACGGCCTACGACCAGATCGACAAGGCGCCAGAGGAAAAGGCGCGCGGTATCACGATCGCGACGTCGCACGTCGAGTATGAGACGGAAAACCGTCACTACGCGCACGTGGATTGCCCGGGTCATGCGGATTACGTGAAGAACATGATCACGGGTGCGGCGCAGATGGACGGCGCGATCCTGGTCGTTTCGGCGGCTGACGGCCCGATGCCGCAGACCCGCGAGCACATTCTGCTGGCTCGTCAGGTCGGTGTGCCGGCGATCGTCGTGTACATGAACAAGACGGATCAGGTTGACGATCCCGAGCTGCTGGAACTGGTTGAGCTTGAGGTACGCGAGCTTCTGTCGAGCTACGAGTTCCCGGGCGACGACATTCCGATTGTGAAGGGTTCTGCGCTTGTTGCGCTTGAGGACGGCGATCCTGCGGTTGGCCGGGACTCGATCCTCGAGCTGATGAAACAGGTCGATGCGTACGTTCCGCAGCCTGAGCGTCCGAAGGACAAGCCGTTCTTGATGCCGATTGAGGATGTGTTCTCGATCTCGGGTCGTGGGACCGTTGTGACGGGCCGTATTGAGCGCGGTGTCGTGAATGTCGGCGATGAGATTGAGATCGTGGGCATCAAGGATACGTCGAAGACGACGTGCACGGGCGTTGAGATGTTCCGCAAGCTTCTGGACAGCGGCGAGGCTGGCGACAACGTCGGTTGCCTGTTGCGGGGTGTCGGTCGCGAGGATGTCGAGCGTGGCCAGGTTCTTGCGGCGCCGGGGAGCATCACGCCGCACACGAAGTTCAAGGCCGAGGCTTATGTTCTGACGAAGGAAGAGGGTGGTCGTCACACGCCGTTCTTCACGAACTATCGCCCTCAGTTTTACTTCCGGACGACGGATGTGACGGGGGTTGTGAGCTTGCCTGAGGGCACCGAGATGGTGATGCCGGGCGACAACGTGACGATGGAGGTCGAGCTGATCGCACCGATTGCGATGGACGACGGTCTGCGCTTCGCCATTCGTGAAGGGGGCCGCACCGTCGGCGCCGGCGTCGTCGCAGCAATCATCGAGTAGAGGCCTTAGGAGCGTAGCTCAATTGGTAGAGCACCGGTCTCCAAAACCGGGGGTTGTGGGTTCGAGTCCCTCCACTCCTGCCAAGGATTAAGAAGACAGTAGATGGCGAAAACCAATCCGGTTGAGTTTCTGAGGCAGGTACGCCAAGAAACGTCGAAAGTGACTTGGCCGACACGGCGCGAGACCGCTGTGTCTGTCGTCATGGTTCTTATTATGGTCGTATTGGTTTCGCTGTTCTTCTTTGTCGTGGATCAGATCTTTCTCGTTTGGGATTCGCGCCATCCTAGGTCTCGGAGGCTGATCGTGGCCCAGCGTTGGTACATCATTCACGCCTATTCCGGCTTTGAGAACAAAGTGCGCCAGTCGATCCTAGAGCAGGCCGAGCTAAAAGGACTGGACGATCTCATCGAAGACGTCTTGGTGCCGACCGAGGAGGTTGTTGAGATGCGGCGGGGCAAAAAGGTCAACGCCGAGCGCAAGTTCTTCCCAGGTTACGTGCTGGCCAAGATGGAGTTGACCGACGAGACCTACCATTTGATCAAGAATACGCCGAAGGTTACCGGGTTCTTGGGAACGGCGGCAAAACCATCCCCGATTAGCCAAGCCGAAGTCGACCGCATCTTGCATCAGGTCCAAGAAGGAATTGAGCGTCCGAAACCCTCGATCACCTTCGAAGTCGGCGAACAGGTGCGGGTGGCAGACGGTCCGTTCACGTCGTTCAACGGCCTGGTGGAAGAGGTCGACGAAGAGCGGACGCGCTTGAAAGTGGCGGTGTCCATTTTTGGTCGCGCCACGCCGGTTGAACTTGAGTACACGCAGGTCGAAAAACTTTAGAGATAGCGCGCGGGAGACTGGCCATGGTCGTACCGCGCACCCAACGGTCGGTAAACCGGCAACAGAAAGGGTAGAGAATGGCAAAGAAGATTGACGGCTATATCAAGCTGCAGGTGCCTGCTGGGCAAGCGAATCCGTCGCCCCCAATTGGCCCCGCACTTGGTCAGCGCGGCGTCGCGATAATGGAGTTCTGTAAGGCCTTCAACGCAGCGACGCAGAATATGGACCCCGGCGTGCCGATTCCTACCACCATTACGGTGTTCACGGATAAGTCCTTTAGCTTTGAAACCAAAACGCCGCCGGTGTCCTACTTCTTGAAGAAGGCGGCAAAGATTCAAAAAGGCGCCAAACTCGTCGGTCGCGAGACCGCTGGACGTGTCACCCAAGCCCAAGTGCGCGAGATTGCCGAAGCCAAATTGGTCGACCTCAACGCTTACGACGTCGATGCCGCAGTCGAGATGATCAAGGGATCTGCACGCTCGATGGGTATCGAGGGGGTGGGGTAGGCATGGCAAAGACAGCAAAAAGACTGAGCAATGTCATCGAAGGTCTGGATCGCGATCGCGCCTACCCGATTGACGAGGCGATGGATTTGGCGAAACAGCTCGCCACCGCCAAGTTCGACGAAACGATCGAGATCGCCATGAATCTGGGTGTCGATCCACGCCATGCCGACCAGATGGTCCGTGGCGTCGTGTCGTTGCCGAATGGATCGGGACGATCGGTGCGCGTTGGCGTTTTTGCGCGCGGTGACAAGGCCGAAGCTGCGACGGCGGCGGGTGCCGATGTCGTCGGCGCCGAGGATCTGGCCGAGCGGGTTCAAGGTGGCGACATCCCCTTCGACCGTTGCATCGCGACGCCGGACATGATGGCCGTGGTCGGTCGCCTCGGGAAAGTCTTGGGCCCGCGTGGCCTGATGCCGAACCCCAAGTTGGGAACGGTGACGCCCGATGTTGCGAAAGCGGTCGAAGACGCCAAGGGCGGTCAGGTCGAATTTCGCGTCGAAAAGGCCGGTGTGATTCACGCCGGTGTCGGCAAAGCAAGCTTCTCGAAAGAGGCGCTTATCGAG
The DNA here is from genome assembly GCA_038141965.1 of Alphaproteobacteria bacterium. Taxonomy (GTDB): domain Bacteria; phylum Pseudomonadota; class Alphaproteobacteria; order SHVP01; family SHVP01; genus CALJDF01. Next base: position 100,068 of record JAYQJC010000006.1, on the reverse strand, counting down.
AATACAAAGGCGTTTGCGGAAGCGATTAACCGAGCCAAGCCGTCCGGCGCCAAGGGTGTTTATGTGAAGAAGGTCTCCGTCAGTTCGACGATGGGGCCGGGTATCAAGATCGACGTTCCCAGCCTGATGGGCTGAGGGGTCGAAGGAACAGCGTTCCGGCGGAGCGATCCGCCGAAACTGGGCCGAAAGGTCCAAACCTGTCCGAGACTGCAGGTGCCGCCGCGAGGCGGTGTAATGGTGGAAACATCGCCTGCATAGACAGTGGTCAAAACGTTTGGCGAGTTTCGCCGGGCGTCGGGAACCCTGGGGCAGGCAAGTTGGACGTTCCATGTTGGATCGTCCGTTTGTGCAACCAGGCCGACACGGTTTCCGCGCCGGCCACCGACGGAGAGCAAGAGTGGACCGAACAGAGAAAGAGAAGACGGTCGCCTCTCTCAACGAGGTCTTCAGCAGCACGGCTGTTGTCGTCGTCACCCAAAATACCGGGTTGACGGTGGCGCAGTTGACCGATTTGCGGCGGAAGATGCGTGAGGCAGGTGCCAACTTCAAGGTCACAAAGAACCGGCTCACAAAGCTCGCACTCCGCGGAACTCCATACGAATCTCTTTCGGACTTTCTTACCGGTCCGACGGCGATCGCTTACTCGGACGACGTGGTCGCCCCCGCCAGGGTCGCGGCCAAGTTCGCCAAAGCAAACGATCAGCTCGTCATCATCGGTGGGGCGATGGGAGAGACCGTGCTCGACGTGGGCGGTCTTAAGGCGTTGGCCGAACTACCGTCTCTCGACGAGTTGCGGGGCAAGATTGTGGGTGTCTTGAAAGCGCCGGCGACCAAAGTCGCGGGTGTGCTGCAAGCGCCGGCAGGACAGGTTGCCCGGGTCATCGGGGCGTATGGATCCAAGGATGCGGCGTGAGTCGAAAGACTCCCAACGGTTTCGAATTAAGGAGTGAACTAAAACATGGCTGATATTGAAAAGATTGCCGAAGACCTCTCGGGCCTCACGGTCCTTGAGGCGGCCGAACTCTCGAAGCTTCTCGAAGAGAAGTGGGGCGTGTCGGCTGCGGCGCCGGTTGCTGTTGCTGCGGCAGCAGGTGCTGCACCGGGCGAAGCTGCTGAGGAGCAGACCGAGTTCACGGTCGTCCTGGCCGTGGCCGGTGAAAAGAAGATCAACGTGATCAAAGAGGTCCGTGCGATTACGGGCCTTGGTCTGAAAGAAGCGAAAGATCTTGTCGAGGCGGCGCCGAAAGAAGTCAAAGAAGGTGTTGGCAAAGACGAAGCCGCCAAGATCAAAGAGCAGCTTGAGGGCGCAGGCGCGACTGTTGAGGTCAAATAGTCACGCGATGCACATCGCGGTTTCGTTTCGGCGAACCGCACACGACGCGGGGGCGTTACCCCATAGGCCGGCCGGCGGAATCCGATTCCGCCGGGCCGGTTCATGCGTTTCGCGCGCAGACCCACAGCGCGAAGCGGAATTACTAGCGGGTCTATAGGAGCGGGTATGTCAGTGTCCTTCACCGGTCGCAAAAGGGTTCGTAAGGATTTCGGTCGCATTGCGGCGGCAACGTCGATGCCGAATTTGATCGAGGTGCAAAAGAGCTCCTGGGACGCTTTCCTTCAGGTTGGTGTTCAAGATGTTGATCGCACAGACACCGGGCTGCAGGCCGTATTCAAGTCGGTCTTTCCGATTACCGACTTCTCGGAGACGTCGTCTCTGGAGTTCGTGAAGTACGAACTCGAACCGCCCAAATACGACACCGAGGAGTGCCAACAGCGCGGCATGACCTACGCCGCGCCGCTCAAAGTCACGCTTCGCCTAATTGTTTTCGAAGTGGACGAAGAGACCGGATCCCGCTCGGTTCTCGATATCAAAGAGCAAGACGTCTACATGGGCGACATGCCGCTGATGACGCAGAACGGTACGTTCATCGTGAACGGCACCGAACGCGTCATCGTGAGCCAGATGCACCGCTCGCCGGGCGTGTTCTTCGATCATGACAAAGGCAAGACCCATTCGTCGGGCAAGTTCCTTTTCGCGGCGCGGGTCATTCCCTATCGCGGATCATGGCTCGACTTCGAGTTCGACGCCAAGGACATCGTTCATGTGCGCATCGACCGCCGGCGCAAACTGCCGGCGACGACATTGCTTTACGCGCTCGGCATGGGCCAAGAGGAAATCCTCGACGAGTTCTATGCACGGGTAAATTACGTTTATGACGCGAAGCGCGACGGCTGGAAAATGCCGCTCAACGCCGAGCGCATGCGGGGCCTGAAAGCCGCACGCGACATGATCAATGCCAAGTCCGGTCGCGTCGCGATCGAGGCCGGCACGAAGATTACCGGTCGGGTGCTCAGCAAGCTTGAAGCGGCCGGTGTCGACGAACTTCTGGTCCCGTCGGAAGAGTTGATCGGTCGTTACCTCGCAGTGGATTTGGTCGACGAATCGTCCGGGCGCATTCACGTCGAGGCCGGCGAAGAACTAACCGAGGAATCGGTCGCTGCCTTGATCGAGGCTGGCGTCACTGAGATCCCGACGCTCGATATCGACAACGTGACCATCGGTCCGTATGTCCGCAACACCCTGGAGGTCGACAAGGTGACTGACCGGGAACGGGCGTTGATCGAGGTTTACCGCGTGATGCGGCCGGGTGAGCCGCCGACGGAGGAAACCGCCCAGAATCTCTTCTCTAGCCTTTTCTTCGACGCCGAGCGCTACGACCTGTCGCCGGTTGGCCGAGTGAAAATGAACGCGCGGCTCGGATTCGAGACCGACGATCAGCTCCGCGTGCTGCGTAAAGAAGACATCCTGTCGATCCTCAAGACTCTGGTCGACCTCAAGGATGGCCGCGGTGAAATCGACGATATCGACCACCTCGGCAATCGTCGCGTCCGGTCGGTCGGCGAATTGATGGAGAACCAGTACAGGATCGGCCTGCTTCGCATGGAACGGGCGATCCGCGAGCGCATGAGTTCGGTCGAGATCGACACAGTGATGCCGCACGACTTGATCAACGCCAAACCGGCGGCCGCCGCGGTACGCGAATTCTTCGGCTCGAGCCAGCTCAGCCAGTTCATGGATCAGACCAACCCGCTTGCCGAGATTACGCACAAGCGACGTCTTTCCGCCTTGGGGCCGGGCGGGCTGACGCGGGAACGCGCCGGCTTCGAGGTGCGCGACGTGCACCCGACTCATTATGGACGGGTCTGCCCGATTGAAACGCCCGAAGGGCCGAATATCGGTCTGATCAACTCGCTCGCCACCTACGCACGGGTCAACAAATACGGCTTTATCGAGAGCCCGTACCGCAAAGTGGTCGACGGCAAGATCGGCGACGAGGTGGTTTATCTCTCCGCAATGGAGGAGGGGCGTTACACCATCGCCCAGGCCAACGCCGAACTCGACGACAAGGGCAAGTTTACGGCTGATCTCGTCAGCTGCCGGGCCGGTGGCGACTTCGTCATGGTGCGCCCGGAAGACATCAACTACATGGACGTGGCGCCTAAGCAGCTCGTGTCCGTGGCGGCGGCTCTTATTCCCTTCCTCGAGAACGATGACGCCAACCGCGCGTTGATGGGCTCGAACATGCAACGCCAAGCGGTCCCGCTCATTCGTGCCGAGGCGCCGCTGGTCGGCACCGGGATGGAAGAGGTTGTGGCCCGCGATTCGGGCGTCACCGCCATTGCGCGTCGCGCCGGGATTGTCAGTCAGGTCGACGCGACGCGCATCGTCGTTCGTGCCGATAGCGACGACGACATGGCGACCCCTGGTGTTGATATCTACAACCTTCTGAAATTCCAGCGGTCGAACCAGAACACGTGCATCAATCAGCGCCCCTTGGTGAAGATGGGCGATCGGGTCGACACGGGTGACATCATCGCCGACGGCCCGTCGACGGATCTCGGTGAGTTGGCCCTCGGGCGCAACGTGCTCGTCGCGTTCATGCCGTGGCAGGGTTACAACTTCGAGGATTCGATTTTGATCTCGGAACGCATCGTTCGCGACGATGTGTTCACCTCGATCCACATCGAAGAGTTCGAGGTGATGGCCCGCGACACCAAGTTGGGCCAAGAAGAGATCACCCGCGACATACCGAACGTCGGTGAAGAAGCGCTCAAGAATCTCGACGAAGCCGGCATTGTTTATGTTGGCGCCAACGTCGAGCCGGGTGACATCCTTGTCGGTAAAGTCACGCCCAAGGGCGAATCGCCGATGACCCCGGAAGAAAAGCTCCTCCGCGCCATCTTTGGCGAGAAGGCGTCCGATGTACGGGACACCTCGCTCCGCCTACCGCCGAGCGTGACCGGGACGGTCGTCGAGGTCCGCGTCTTCAACCGTCACGGGGTGGAAAAAGACGAACGTGCGTTGGCCATCGAACGCGAAGAGATCAAGGCGTTGGCTAAAGATAAAGACGACGAGAAGGCCATCCTGGAAAGCAACACCTTCCATCGCTTGAAGGAAATGCTGACCGGCAAGACGGCCACCAGCGGTCCGGATGGCTTCCCGCTCGGCAAAATTACCGAAGAGGCGCTGAGCCAGGTAACGCCGGGGCAGTGGTGGCAGATCGGTCTTGAAGAATCCGCTACGGCGGACTCGGTGGAGCGCCTGAAAACGCAATTCGACTCGGCCGAAGCCGCGCTTCAAGCGCGTTTCGAGAACAAGGTCGAGAAGCTTCAGCGTGGCGACGAATTGCTGCCGGGCGTGATGAAGATGGTCAAGGTGTTCGTTGCGGTGAAGCGCAAGCTGCAGCCCGGCGACAAGATGGCCGGCCGTCACGGCAATAAGGGTGTTATCTCCAAGATCGTCCCGATCGAGGATATGCCGCATCTTGAAGACGGGATGCCGGTCGACGTGGTGTTGAACCCGTTGGGCGTGCCATCTCGGATGAACGTCGGACAGATTCTCGAAACGCACTTGGGGTGGGCGTCGGCCCGCCTCGGCCAGCAGATCGGCGAAATGATCGAGGCGTGCAAGGCAGGCCAGTCCTCCGATCCGCTGCGCAAAGAGCTTGAAGGGCTCTACGGGCAAGATCAGTACAAACGGGCGATTGCACCAATGTCCGAGCCGGAATTGATGGAGTTGGGCACGAACCTAACGCCGGGTGTGCCGATGGCGACGCCGGTCTTTGATGGCGCGCACGAAGCAGACATCGTCGAGTTGTTGGATCGGGCCGGGCTCGATACGTCGGGTCAGGTTTCGCTGATCGATGGTCGTACCGGCGAGCAGTTCGCCCGAAAAGTAACGGTTGGCTACATCTATATGCTCAAACTTCATCACTTGGTTGACGACAAGATCCATGCGCGGTCGATTGGTCCTTACAGCTTGGTAACCCAGCAACCGCTCGGTGGTAAAGCCCAGTTCGGCGGCCAGCGGTTCGGCGAAATGGAAGTCTGGGCGCTGCAGGCATACGGCGCTGCTTATACGTTGCAGGAAATGTTGACGGTCAAATCGGATGACGTTGCCGGTCGGACGAAGGTCTACGAGGCCATCGTTCAAGGCGACGATACATTCGAGGCGGGCGTGCCCGAATCGTTCAACGTGTTGGTCAAGGAGCTTCGCTCTCTCGGCCTGAACGTTGAGCTGTCGCAAAGCGTTTCGGGTTAGTTCCAGACACACGGTTTATTGGGCGCAAGCCCAGCTCTGTTAAGAGCGGGAAGGAGTTAGGCGGATGAACGAGTTGATGCGCTTTTTTGGTCAGGTCGAGGGCGTTCAAAGCTTCGATCAGATCAAGATTTCGATCGCGAGCCCGGAACGGATCATGTCCTGGTCGTTCGGCGAGATCAAAAAGCCCGAGACCATCAACTATCGGACGTTCAAGCCCGAGCGGGACGGGTTGTTCTGCGCCCGCATCTTTGGGCCCGTAAAGGACTACGAGTGCTTGTGCGGCAAGTACAAGCGCATGAAATACCGTGGCATCGTCTGTGAGAAGTGCGGCGTTGAGGTCACCCTAAGCCGTGTGCGCCGTGAACGGATGGGTCATATCGAACTGGCCTCGCCGGTTGCCCACATCTGGTTCTTGAAGTCGTTGCCGTCACGCATCGGCTTGATGCTCGACATGACGTTGAAGGACCTCGAGCGGGTTCTCTATTTCGAGCAATACATCGTGGTCGACCCCGGTCTGACGCCGCTCAAGAAATTCCAGATGATGACCGAGGAGGAGTACCTCGACGCGCAGGATGAATATGGCGAAGAGAGCTTCACCGCGGGCATCGGCGCCGAGGCCATTCGCGAACTTCTCATCGCGATGGATTTGGAAAAGGCGCGAGAAGACATTCGCACCGAGTTGGCCGAGACCACCTCGACCGTCAAACCCAAGAAGCTGATCAAACGCCTCAAGCTGGTCGAGTCGTTCATCAAGTCCGGCAACCGGCCGGAGTGGATGATCCTCACGGTGATTCCGGTTATTCCGCCGGACCTGCGTCCCCTCGTGCCGCTTGACGGCGGTCGGTTCGCAACCTCGGACCTCAACGATCTCTATCGCCGCGTGATCAACCGGAACAACCGGTTGAAGCGCCTCATCGAACTGCGAGCGCCGGACATCATCGTCCGCAACGAAAAGCGCATGCTTCAGGAATCGGTGGATGCCCTTTTCGACAACGGCCGTCGTGGCCGTGTGATCACCGGCACCAACAAGCGGCCGCTCAAGTCGCTGGCCGACATGCTCAAGGGCAAACAGGGGCGTTTCCGCCAGAACTTGCTCGGTAAACGTGTCGACTATTCCGGTCGTTCGGTCATCGTCGTGGGTCCGGAGCTCAAGCTCCACCAATGCGGCCTACCCAAAAAGATGGCGCTCGAGCTGTTCAAACCGTTCGTCTACTCGCGGCTAGAGCATTACGGGATGGCCGCAACGATCAAGATGGCCAAAAAACTGGTCGAAACCGAGCGTCCCGAAGTCTGGGACATCTTGGAAGAAGTTATCCGGGAACATCCGGTTCTTCTCAACCGCGCGCCGACGCTCCACCGATTGGGCATTCAGGCTTTTGAACCGGTCCTGATCGAGGGCAAGGCCATTCAGCTCCATCCGCTGGTTTGCACGGCGTTCAACGCGGACTTTGACGGCGATCAGATGGCCGTCCATGTGCCGCTGTCGCTCGAAGCGCAGCTCGAGGCGCGTGTGTTGATGATGTCGACGAACAACATCCTTAGCCCCGCCAATGGCAAGCCGATCATCGTGCCGTCGCAGGATATCGTCCTCGGCCTGTACTATGTGACGATTTCGCAGTCCGGTGAGACTGGCGAGGGCATGACCTTTGCGACGGTTGCCGAAATCGAGCATGCGCTCGAGACCGGCGCCGTGTCTCTCCACGCTCGTATCAAGGCGCGCTATCAAACCGTCGATGAAGACGGCGCGCCGGTCAAAATGATCGTTGAGACGACGCCGGGCCGGATGCTGTTGTCGGATATCTTGCCGCGGCACCCAAAGCTGCCGTTCTCGCTGATCAATCGTCTGTTGACCAAGAAAGAAATCAGTCAGGTGATCGACGAGGTCTATCGTCACTGCGGTCAAAAAGAGACTGTCTTGTTCGCCGACCGGCTTGATGACGCTCGGGTTCTCCAATGCGGCCCGCGCCGGTATTTCGTTCGGCAAGGACGACATGGTCATTCCGGGCGCCAAGATCAAATTGGTCGACGATACCCAGGAACTCGTGAAGGAGTACGAGCTCCAGTATCTCGATGGCCTCATCACCCAGGGCGAGAAGTACAACAAAGTTGTCGACGCCTGGGCCCAGTGCACCGAAAAGGTCGCTGACGAAATGATGAAGGGGATGTCGAGCGACGAAGACGGATCTGACAGCGGCAACAAGAACGTCAACTCGATCTTCATGATGGCGCAGTCCGGTGCCCGTGGATCGGTTGCGCAGATGAAGCAGCTCGCCGGTATGCGTGGCCTGATGGCCAAACCGTCGGGCGAGATCATCGAAACGCCGATCATTTCGAACTTCAAAGAAGGCCTGTCCGTGCTCGAGTATTTCAACTCGACGCATGGCGCGCGTAAGGGCCTCGCCGATACGGCGCTCAAGACCGCCAACTCGGGCTATCTGACCCGCCGTCTGGTCGATGTCTCACAAGACTGCATCATTGTCGAGCGTGATTGCGGCAGCACCAACGGACTCACCATTAAGGAAGTTCTCGAGGGCGGCGAAGTGATCGTCTCGCTCGGCGAACGGATCCTTGGACGGACTGCGGCGGTCGATGTCGTCGACCCGCTGTCTGGCGAGGTGTTGGTTGCGGCCGGTGAAACGATGGAAGAAGACCATGTCCGCGAGGTCGAGCGGGCAGGTGTCGAATCCGTTCTGATCCGGTCCGTCTTGACCTGCGAGAGCAAAGGCGGCGTGTGCGGCCACTGCTACGGTCGCGATTTGGCGCGCGGCACGCCCGTCAATATCGGCGAGGCCGTTGGCGTTATCGCGGCTCAGTCGATCGGCGAGCCGGGGACACAGCTCACAATGCGGACCTTCCACATTGGCGGCACCGCCCAGCTAGCGGAACAAACCGGTGCCGAGGCCGCGTATTCGGGCAAAGCGCGGATCGAAAACCGCAACGTCGTCAAAGATCTCGAAAGGTCATCTCATCGTAATGGGCCGCAACACCGAGGTTGTCGTTATCGACGCCGACGGACGGGAGCGCGGCCGGCACAAGGTGCCCTACGGATCGCGCCTGCTGGTCGATGATGACGGTGAGGTCAAGAAAGGCGAGAAGCTCGTCCAATGGGATCCCTACACGATTCCCATCATTACCGAGCGTGAAGGCGTGGCGACATTCCGCGATCTCGTCGATGGGGTCTCCATGCGTGACGTCGTCGATGATGCGACCGGTATTGCCAGCAAGGTAGTGGTCGATTGGCGTCAACAGCCCCGTGGCGCCGATTTGCGTCCGCGGATCACGCTGCGCGACGACAAGGGCGAGGTTATTACGTTGGCCAACGGCATCGAAGCCCGTTACTTCCTATCGGTCGACGCGATCTTGTCGATTGCGGATGGACAGGAGGTTCACGCCGGTGACGTGCTGGCGAGAATCCCCCGCGAATCCAGTAAGACCCGCGATATTACGGGCGGTCTGCCGCGGGTGGCGGAGCTGTTCGAGGCGCGCATGCCCAAGGATCACGCCGTTATGGCCGAGGCCCCGGGCACCGTCGAGTACGGCAAGGACTACAAGAACAAGCGGCGGATCATCGTCAATCCCACCGATGGGGGTGATCCGGTCGAGTACCTCATTCCCAAGGGCAAGCATATTGCCGTCCAAGAAGGCGACTTCGTCTCGAAGGGCGACCTGTTGCTCGACGGCAATCCGGTCCCGCACGACATCCTGCGGGTGCTGGGTGTCGAGGCTTTGGCCGCCTATCTCGTGTACGAGATTCAAGAGGTCTACCGTCTGCAGGGCGTGGGGATTAACGACAAGCACATCGAGGTGATTTGTCGCCAGATGCTGCAGAAGGTTGAAATCCTGACCTCGGGCGATACAACGTTCCTCGCCGGCGAACATGTCGATCGTGAGGAATTCGACGAGGTGAACCGCGAGGCCGAAGCCGAGGGGCTTAAGCCCGCCACGGCCGAGCCGATCCTATTGGGGATCACCAAGGCCTCGCTCCAGACCAAATCCTTCTTCTCCGCCGCGTCGTTCCAGGAAACGACCCGGGTTCTCACCGAGGCCTCGGTTTCGGGCAAGATCGACCCCCTTGTCGGCCTCAAAGAGAACGTCATCGTGGGTCGTTTGATCCCCGCTGGCACCGGTGGCGTCATGAACAAGAAGCGTTCGATCGCGGGTCAGCGTGATCGGGAGGTTTTGGAGCGGAACCAGGCGCGCCTCGCGGCGACCGAAGAGGCGGAGGCCAGCCCGGACCCGGATTCCGAGCCCACGGATCCCGTCGAAGAAGGTGCTCCGGCCTAAGTCGTTGAAACTAAAGCAGAATTGAGCCTGCCGGGGTCGGTTCTCCTTGCCGGGTGGTTGGCGGAGTAGTGCGTTGGATGCTGCGCTGCAGCATCGTCTGCGGCTTCGGGCGCCAACCACCACGAAGGCCAAGGAAACACTGGATTTTTTTGCGAAGGGCCCCCTTGACGGTCTCCAGGGCCAACCATAGTATGCGCGCCTTCTGAGGGGCCGGTAGTAGGCACTGCCTAGACGCGGTCTCGCAGGAAACCGGTGACCATAATGAAGCCCAGTGATGGGTGGACGACCCCGGCGGCGCTCAAAGAGTAGGCCGTATCGGGGCGTTTTTGTACGCGGAACGACAGCGAGCGGCTATGCCAACGATCAATCAACTGGTTCGCAAATCGCGCGAACGGCCGATTAAGAAGAACAAGGTTCCGGCCATGGAAGCATGTCCGCAAAAGCGGGGGGTGTGTACGCGCGTCTACACGACCACGCCGAAAAAACCGAACTCGGCATTGCGGAAGGTCGCACGCGTCCGGCTTACCAATGGGTTTGAGGTCACCAGCTATATTCCCGGTGAAGGTCACAACCTTCAGGAACATTCGGTAGTCATGATCCGTGGCGGTCGCGTCAAGGATTTGCCCGGTGTTCGATACCACGTCATTCGCGGCATTCTCGACACCCAAGGTGTCGGCGATCGTCGTCAGCGCCGGTCCAAGTACGGCGCGAAACGGCCGAAATAGCGGGGCGAGAGAACGATGTCACGACGCCACGCCGCCGAACGCCGCGAAGTCCTGCCCGACGCCAAATATGGCGACAAGGTAGTGACCAAGTTCATGAACTCCCTGATGTATGCGGGCAAGAAATCGACCGCTGAGACGATCGTCTACGGTGCGTTCGATAAGATTGCCGCCAAGAGCAAACAGGATCCTGTTCGGCTTTTTCACGATGCCTTGGGGAACGTAAAGCCAGACCTCGAGGTCCGGTCACGCCGCGTCGGTGGCGCCACATACCAGGTGCCCGTCGAAGTGCGGACCGAACGCGCGCAGGCACTAGCGATTCGATGGGTGATCGCGGCGGCGCGCGCAAGAAGCGAACGAACAATGACGGAACGACTCGCGGGCGAATTGCTTGACGCGTCGGATAACCGCGGAACGGCCGTCAAAAAGCGGGAGGACACCCATCGCATGGCGGAGGCCAATAAGGCCTTTTCGCATTACCGCTGGTAACCCTTCAGGACACGAATTTCATGGCGCGCACAACCCCCATCCACCGCTATCGCAATATCGGCATCATGGCCCACATTGATGCCGGTAAGACGACGACCACCGAGCGAATCCTTTTCTATACAGGTATTTCGCACCGGATCGGTGAGGTCCACGACGGCAACGCCGTGATGGACTGGATGGAGCAGGAGCAAGAGCGCGGCATCACCATCACGTCTGCGGCGACGACTTGTTTTTGGAACGACCATCGAATCAACATCATCGACACCCCCGGCCACGTTGATTTTACCATTGAGGTCGAGCGTAGCCTCCGAGTGCTTGATGGCGCGGTTGCCGTTTTCGATAGCGTTGCCGGCGTTGAGCCGCAGTCCGAAACGGTGTGGCGCCAGGCTGATCGCTACAAAGTACCGCGCATTTGCTTCGTCAATAAAATGGACCGCACCGGCGCGAACTTCTACCGCACCGTAGACATGATTGTTGATCGGTTGGGCGCGAACCCCTTGGTGCTGCAGCTGCCGCTGGGGAGCGAAAGTGACTACGTCGGTTTGATCGATTTGGTCGAGATGCGCGCAATCGTTTGGGAAGACGAGTCACTTGGCGCTAAGTTCAATTATCAGGACATACCGGCGAAACACGCCGAGAAGGCTGCCGAGTATCGCGCCAAACTGGTCGAGGCGGCGGTCGAGCAAGAAGACGACGCGCTTGAGAAATACCTCGAAGGTAACGAGCCGGATGTCGAGACGCTCAAGCGCTGCATTCGCAAGGGGACCAACGCCGGTGCCTTTGTGCCGGTCCTCAACGGGTCCGCTTTCAAGAACAAAGGTGTGCAGCCGCTCTTGGATGCGGTCATTGACTTTTTGCCTTCTCCGGTAGACGTCAGCCACGTCACAGGTGTCGTGCCCGACACGGAAGAAGAGGTCGTCCGCAAAACCAGTGATGACGAGCCGTTTTCCGCGCTGGCCTTCAAAATCATGACCGATCCGTTTGTCGGCTCGCTTAGCTTTGTTCGGATCTATTCCGGTGTGTTGGAAAGCGGCAACTCGATCCTCAACACGGTGAAGGGCAAGCGTGAGCGCATCGGTCGGATGCTGCAGATGCACGCGAACTCCCGCGAGGACATCAAAGAAGCGCGCGCTGGCGACATTGTCGCGATTGCCGGTCTCAAATTGACCACCACCGGCGATACCCTCAGTGCCGAAGATCAGCCTGTCATCCTAGAGCGGATGGATTTCCCGGATCCCGTGATCGAAATCGCGGTCGAGCCGAAAACCAAAAACGACCAGGAGAAGATGGGCGTTGCGCTCAATCGTCTGGCGCAGGAAGACCCGTCATTCCGGGTATCGAGTGATTTGGAAAGCGGTCAAACGATCATTAAGGGGATGGGCGAGCTTCACCTTGAGATCATCGTCGATCGCATGAAGCGCGAGTTCAAAGTCGACGCCAATGTTGGTGCGCCGCAGGTCGCCTATCGCGAGACCATCACCAAGGCGACGGAAATCGACTACACCCACAAAAAGCAGACCGGTGGTTCGGGGCAATTTGCCCGCGTGAAGATGGCGTTCGAGCCGTTAGAGCCGGGTGGTGGCTTTGTCTTCGAAGACGAGATTCGCGGCGGCAACATTCCGAAGGAATACATTCCGGGTGTCGAAAAAGGCCTGACATCTGTGGCTGAGTCGGGGCTTTTGGCGGGCTTTCCGCTCATCGACTTCAAGGTCCGGTTGGTTGACGGTGCCTACCATGACGTCGATTCGAGCGTTATGGCGTTTGAGATTGCCGGCCGGGCCGCCATCCGCGAAGCGATGCCTAAGCTCGGCGTCAAATTGCTGGAACCGGTGATGAAGGTCGAGGTGGTGACGCCGGAAGAGTACATGGGTGACGTGATCGGCGATCTGAACAGTCGGCGCGGTCAAATCAGCGCCACTGATCCGCGTGGCAACGCGACGGCGATCAGCGCGATGGTGCCCTTGGCGAACATGTTTGGTTACGTGAACACCTTGCGGTCGATGTCGCAGGGTCGGGCGCAGTTCACCATGCACTTTGATCATTACGAACAGGTTCCGCAGGCGGTGTCGGACGAAGTCCGCGCCAAACTCGCGTAGCCGATAGTCAACATCGCAGCATTTGGAGATTAAGCGATGGCTAAAGAGAAGTTTGAACGTACGAAGCCGCATTGCAACATCGGGACGATTGGTCACGTTGATCACGGCAAGACGACGCTGACGGCGGCGATCACGAAGACGCTTGCGGAGTCTGGCGGCGCCGAGTTCACGGCCTACGACCAGATCGACAAGGCGCCAGATGAACAGGCGCGCGGTATCACGATCGCGACGTCGCACGTCGAGTATGAGACGGAAAACCGTCACTACGCGCACGTGGATTGCCCGGGTCATGCGGATTACGTGAAGAACATGATCACGGGTGCGGCGCAGATGGACGGCGCGATCCTGGTCGTTTCGGCGGCTGACGGCCCGATGCCGCAGACCCGCGAACACATTCTGCTGGCTCGTCAGGTCGGTGTGCCGGCGATCGTCGTGTACATGAACAAGACGGATCAGGTTGACGATCCCGAGCTGCTGGAACTGGTTGAGCTTGAGGTACGCGAGCTTCTGTCGAGCTACGAGTTCCCGGGCGACGACATTCCGATTGTGAAGGGTTCTGCGCTTGTTGCGCTTGAGGACGGCGATCCTGCGGTTGGCCGGGACTCGATCCTCGAGCTGATGAAACAGGTCGATGCGTACGTTCCGCAGCCTGAGCGTCCGAAGGACAAGCCGTTCTTGATGCCGATTGAGGATGTGTTCTCGATCTCGGGTCGTGGGACCGTTGTGACGGGCCGTATTGAGCGCGGTGTCGTGAATGTCGGCGATGAGATTGAGATCGTGGGCATCAAGGATACGTCGAAGACGACGTGCACGGGCGTTGAGATGTTCCGCAAGCTTCTGGACAGCGGCGAGGCTGGCGACAACGTCGGTTGCCTGTTGCGGGGTGTCGGTCGCGAGGATGTCGAGCGTGGCCAGGTTCTTGCGGCGCCGGAGAGCATCACGCCGCACACGAAGTTCAAGGCGGAGGCTTATGTTCTGACGAAGGAAGAGGGCGGTCGTCATACGCCGTTCTTCACGAACTATCGTCCTCAGTTTTACTTCCGGACGACGGACGTGACGGGCGTTGTGAGCCTGCCTGAGGGCACCGAGATGGTGATGCCGGGCGACAACGTGACGATGGAGGTCGAGCTGATCGCACCGATTGCGATGGACGACGGTCTGCGCTTCGCCATTCGTGAAGGGGGCCGTACCGTCGGCGCCGGCGTCGTTGCTGCAATCATCGAATAGAGAAGAAGCGCAGTTGGTCCGCAGAGGAAATCATGGCGATCGATAGTCAAAATATTCGGATTCGCCTTAAGGCGTTCGACCACCGCGTCCTCGATCAGTCGACGAACGAAATCGTGTCGACTGCAAAGAGGACCGGGGCCAGCGTTCGTGGACCGATTCCGCTTCCCAACAAAATCGAGAAGTACACGGTGCTTCGTTCGCCGCATATCGACAAGAAGTCGCGCGAGCAGTTCGAAATCCGCACCCATCGTCGTCTGCTCGATATCGTCGATCCGACCCCGCAAACGGTTGATGCGCTGATGAAGCTCGACCTTGCTGCAGGTGTCGATGTGGAGATCAAACTTTAGGTTGGCCATGCGTACCGGTCTTATTGCAAAAAAAGTCGGCATGACCCGCGTCTTCACGGACGACGGGCGACATCTGCCGGTCACCGTCCTTAAGGTGGACAACCTGCAGGTTGTCGATCAGCGGACCCAAGACAAGCATGGCTATACCGCCGTCCAGCTTGGCGCGGGCACGGCTAAAGTGAAGAATGTGTCGGGCGCGATGCGCGGCCACTTCGCTAAAGCAAAGGTTGAGCCCAAGCGCCGCCTTGCTGAATTTCGCGTTGCCGAGGATGGGTTGATCGATGTGGGTGCCGAATTGTCGGCAGGTCATTTCGTTTCGGGCCAGCATGTCGATGTGTCGGCGACCTCGATCGGTAAGGGATTTGCCGGCGCCATGAAGCGTCACAACTTTGCCGGTCTTCGGGCATCGCATGGCGTGTCGATCTCGCACCGATCGCATGGCTCGACCGGTCAATGTCAGGACCCCGGCAAGGTCTTCAAGGGCAAGAAAATGGCAGGTCATATGGGTGACGAGCGGGTCACCCTCCAGAACTTGGAGGTTGTCAGCACGGACGACTCCGAGGGCCTGATCTTCGTCAAAGGCGGCGTTCCTGGCGCTGCGGGCGGTTGGGTGTTGATCCAAGATGCCGCTAAGCGCGCGCGGCCTGATGATGCGCCCTATCCGGCACAGTTGCGTGGATCTTCGACAGCCGAGGATACCGCCGAAGCCGCGCCAGCAGAGGCCGCCGAGGAACCGGCGCCCGCCGAAGAAGCTGCGCCGGCCGACGAACCTGCAGCCGACGCTGATACCGAGAAGAAGGACTAGGCTCATGAAAGCCAAAGTCACCACGATCGACAACAAAGCCGCTGGCGACATCGACCTCGATGATGCCGTCTTCGGTTTGCCCGCGCGGCCCGACCTCATCCACCGCATGGTGCGTTGGCAGTTGGCCAAGCGCCGGGCGGGGACCCACAAGGTCAAACTCGTCGGCGAGATCAGCGGCACCACGGCTAAGCCCTTCAAGCAAAAGGGAACCGGTCGGGCACGTCAGGGTACTACCCGGGCGACCCAGATGCGTGGCGGCGCGACCCCGCACGGCCCCATTCCGCGCGACCATGGTCATGCCCTACCGAAAAAAGTGCGCAAGTTGGCGCTCAAAACCGCGCTCTCGGCGAAACGGGCCGAAGGCAAGTTGGTCATCCTCGATGATGCCAAGTTGTCGGAGTTGCGGACCGCGCAGTTCATGACTCAGCTCAAGGCGCTTGGTTGGGAATCGGCACTCATCATCGACGGTACGGATCTCGACCCCAATTTCACTTGGGCTACACGCAATGTGCCTCGGATCGATGTGTTGCCGCAGGAAGGTGCGAACGTCTACGACATCATGCGGCGCGACACCCTTGTGCTGACGAAAGCCGCTGTCGAAGCCCTGCAAGGGAGGCTCGCATGAGGGGTTGTGAGGTCAGCCGCGAGCGGATGTACGAGATTGTTCGCGGCCCGGTCATTACCGAGAAAGCCACCATGGCGTCGGAGCAAAATCAGGTTGTGTTTCGCGTGGCACTCGATGCCAGCAAGCCGGAAATCAAAACGGCGATCGAAGGATTGTTCAAGGTCAAGGTGAAGGCCGTGAATACGTTGCGGACCAACGGCAAGATCAAACGGTTCCGCGGCACCATCGGGCGGCGTCCTGAAACGAAAAAAGCGATCGTGACCCTCGAAGAGGGCCAATCGATCGACGTGACGACGGGGGTCTAAGGCGATGGCGCTCAAGACATTTAATCCGACCACACCGTCGCGTCGCGGCTTGGTGCTGGTTAACCGCTCGGACCTTTGGAAGGGCCGCCCGGTTAAAAAGCTGACCGAAGGCAAAACCAAGAAGGGCGGCCGCAACAATACCGGTCGAATTACGGCGCGCCGGATTGGTGGTGGGCACAAGCAGCGCTACCGCAAGATCGACTTCAAGCGGAGCAAAACCGGCGTCAATGGCACTGTCGAGCGTCTGGAATACGATCCGAACCGTACTGCGTTCATTGCGTTGATCGCCTATGACGACGGCGAGCAGGCCTATATCTTGGCGCCGCAACGGTTGCGCGTGGGCGATAAGATTCGTTCCGGCGAAGACGCCGATATCAAGCCCGGCAATGCCTTGCCGCTGAAGAACATTCCGGTCGGAACGATTATTCATAATGTCGAACTCAAGCCCGGCAAGGGGGGCCAAATCGCTCGTTCGGCCGGCACCTACGTGCAATTGGTCGGCAAAGATGCAGGTTACGCCCTGATCAGGTTGTCCTCGGGTGAGCAACGCATGGTGCGCGCCGAGTGCACGGCCACGGTGGGCGCGGTCTCCAACCCCGACCAACAGAACATCAAGCTCGGCCACGCCGGGCGCAAGCGCTGGAAGGGCAAGCGTCCCTCGGTACGCGGCGTGGCGATGAACCCGATCGACCATCCGCATGGCGGTGGTGAAGGCAGGACTTCAGGTGGCCGGCATCCCGTGACGCCGTGGGGTAAGCCGACCAAGGGCGCCAAGACGCGAAACAACAAGGCAACCGATCGCTTTATTTTGCGACGGCGCCGTAAGAAGAAGTAGGAGGCAGCGTGGCTCGCTCCGTTTGGAAGGGTCCGTTTGTTGACGGATACCTGTTGAAAAAAGCCGAGACGGCTCGTTCGTCTGGTCGTAAGGAAGTGATCAAGATTTGGTCACGCCGGTCGACCATTCTACCGCAGTTCGTTGGGCTGACCTTCGGCGTCTACAACGGCCGAAAGTTCATCCCGGTTTTGGTGACGGAAAGCATGGTGGGGCACAAGTTCGGTGAGTTCTCGCCGACCCGCACGTTCTCCGGCCATAGCGCCGATAAGAAAGCGTCGAGAGGCTAAGTCGGGCGATGAGTAAAGCATCTGCACCCCGCCGTTTGGGCGATAACGAAGCCAGCGCGACGTTGACCTCCGTACGGATCAGCCCGCAAAAGCTGAACCTCGTGGCGTCGTCCATTCGGGGCAAGAGCGCGGAATCGGCGTTGTCGACGTTGACGTTCTCGCCGCGCCGGGTTTCGAATGACGTGAAGAAGCTGCTGCAGTCGGCGATCGCTAACGCCGAGAACAATCATCAGCTCGATGTCGATCGGTTGGTGGTTTCGGAAGCGACGGTCGGCAAAGCATTCGTCATGCGACGGTGGCGGGCGCGGGCACGTGGTCGCGTCGGTCGCATCGAAAAGCCGTATAGCAACATTACAATTGTCGTGCGCGAGCGCGAGGGGGACTGATGGGCCAGAAGGTCAATCCAATCGGGCTACGCCTCGGGATCAATCGGACCTGGGACTCGCGGTGGTTTGCGAACGATGCCGAGTACGGGAGTTTGCTCCACGAGGATCTCCGGATTCGCAAATACATCACCGACGGGCTTTCCCAGGCCGGCGTCAGCAAGGTCATCATCGAGCGGCCGGCCAAGAAGGCTCGGATCACGATTCACACCGCCCGCCCCGGCGTCGTCATCGGCAAAAAAGGCACGGAAATCGAGCGCTTGCGTACCGAGATCGCCAAGATCACGAACTCGGAGTTGCACCTCAATATCGTCGAGATTCGCAAGCCCGAGATCGACGCAAAGCTCGTTGCCGACAATATCTCGCAACAGCTGGAGCGTCGTGTTGCCTTCCGGCGCGCCATGAAGCGTGCGGTGCAATCTGCCATGCGGTTGGGAGCTCAAGGCATTCGGATCAACTGCGGCGGCCGCCTCGGTGGTGCCGAGATCGCGCGGACGGAGTGGTACCGCGAGGGTCGCGTGCCGCTTCACACCCTGCGTGCTGACATCGATTACGGCGAATCGACCGCCAAGACGGCCTATGGAACATGCGGCGTGAAGGTCTGGGTCTTTACCGGCGAGATCATGGCCCATGATCCGATGGCTAAGGACAAGCGCCTTTCCGAACAACAACAGCAAGGCGGCGGCGCGCCAGCGCGTTCTTGAGGTAGGTCATGCTTAGTCCGAAACGTACGAAATACCGCAAGGCTCACAAGGGCCGCATCCATGGCAATGCCAAGGGTGGGACAACGCTGGCGTTTGGTGCTTACGGCCTCAAGGCCATTGGGCCGGGTCGGGTCAATGCGCGTGAGATCGAAGCAGCACGTCGCGCGATTACGCGCGAGATGAAGCGCGCCGGTCGTGTTTGGATCAGGATTTTCCCCGATGTCCCGGTCTCCTCGAAGCCGACCGAAGTGCGGATGGGCAAGGGCAAAGGGTCGCCTGAGTACTGGATGTGCCGCGTCAAGCCGGGCCGGATCATGTTCGAAGTCGACGGCGTGCCCGAAGCGGTTGCCAAGAGCGCGTTCGCCTTGGGTGCCGCAAAACTATCCGTACGCACCAAAGTCGTGGCGCGCCTGGGTGAGGGAGGGCAATAGATGAAAGCCGAAGAACTCCTGGGCAAAAGCGCCGACGAACTCAAAGACGAGCTCCTGGGCTTGCGTAAAGAAGCCTTTAACCTTCGATTTCAGCGCGCCAGCGGGCAGCTCGAGAACACCGCGCGGATTCGCCAGGTCCGCAGAGACATTGCGCGGATCAAGACGGTCCTCAAGAACCAGCAGCCAGCGACGTAGAGCGGAAAGAAAACGATGCCAAGAAGAAATCTGACCGGAACGGTCGTGAGCAAATCAGGCGACAAGACGGTTGTCGTTCGGGTTGAGCGCCGCGTCCAGCATCCGCTCTACAAGAAGTTCATTCGGCGGTCGAAGAAGTATCACGCCCACGACGCCGGCAATCAGTATCAGGTCGGAGATTTTGTGCGCATTCAAGAATGCGCCCCGATTTCCAAAATGAAGACTTGGGAAGTGGTGGAGCAGGTCGCGCGCGGCTAGTCGCGCGTTCGGTACAGGTTCAAGCAATGATTCAAGTCGAAACAAATCTCGAAATCGCCGACAACTCCGGCGCGCGGCGCGTCCAGTGCATCAAGGTTCTGGGCGGCAGCAAGCGCAAGACGGCGTCGGTTGGCGATACCATTGTGGTCTCGGTTAAAGAGGCCATTCCGCGCGGGCGCGTAAAAAAGGGTGAGATCCACCGTGCGGTTATCGTCCGGACTGCCAAAGAAATCCGTCGCCAAGACGGTAGTGCCATCCGGTTCGACAAAAATGCGGCTGTGTTGATTTCTAAAGAGAACGAACCTATCGGCACCCGGATCTTCGGACCGGTGACGCGCGAACTTCGGGACCGCCAGTACATGAAGATCATCTCTCTCGCGCCGGAGGTGTTGTAATGGCTGCAAAAATCAAAAAGGGCGACAACGTCATCGTCTTGAACGGTCGTGAAAAGGGCAAGAAAGGCAGCGTGGTGCGGGTCGACACCGTTCGCGATCGGGCCTTCGTCCAAGGCGTGAACATGATGAAGCGGCACCAGGCGCCAGGCGCTGGCGACCCTGGTGGAATCAAGGAAATGGAAGCGTCGATTGATTTGTCGAATCTGGCGATCGAGGACCCTAAAGACGGGCAGCCGACTCGCGTGGGTTTCAAGACCCTCGAGGATGGCCGCAAGGTCCGCTACGCCAAACGATCCGGCGAAGTGATTGACAGGTAGGCGGTCATGGCGACTCGGTTAAAGCAAGTTTACGACAAAGACATCAAACCCGCTTTGGTGGAACGGTTCGGCTATGCCAACACGATGGCAGTGCCGCGGATTGAAAAGATCGTTCTCAATATGGGTGTGGGCGATGCCGTCGCCGATGGAAAAAAGGTCAATGCGGCGGCCGAAGACCTGACGCTGATCGCGGGTCAAAAGGCGGTCATTACGCAGTCCAAGAAATCGATCGCGAACTTCAAGCTGCGCGAGAACATGGGAATCGGCTGCAAGGTAACGCTGCGCCGGGAGCGCATGTACGAGTTTCTTGATCGCCTGATCACCATTGCTCTGCCGCGGGTGCGGGATTTCCGTGGCGTGTCCGGGCGCAGCTTCGATGGTCGTGGCAACTACGCTATGGGCATCAAAGAGCACATCGTTTTCCCTGAAATCGATTACGACAAAGCCGAAACCATTCGCGGCTTGGACGTGATCATTGTTACGTCGGCTGACAGCGATGACGAAGCGCGCGAATTGTTGCGCGGTTTCGGCATGCCGTTCGCTGCCTAAGCGAAGATTGGAATAGGGGTCAAATGGCAAAGAAAAGCGCCATCGAGAAGAACAACCGTCGCCGCAAATTGGCGGCTCGGTATGCAGCCAAGCGCGCGCGCCTTAAGGCAACCGCCAAAGACGAGTCTCTTCCCCAGGAAGAGCGCTTCGCGGCGCGCCTGAAGCTTGCCGAAATGCCGCGGAATTCTTCGAAGACGCGGGTACGCAACCGTTGTGAGATCAGCGGACGTCCTCGCGGTGTCTACCGGAAGCTGCGCCTATCGAGAATTGCGCTGCGTGATCTGGCCTCGGTTGGTCAGATTCCCGGAATGGTTAAGTCGAGCTGGTAGGAAGACGCCGATGACGATGACCGATCCTTTGGGCGATATGCTCACCCGCATCAGAAACGGGCAGCGTGCGCGTCTTTCTGAAATCTCGAGCCCTGCTTCGCGGCTCCGTTCGAACGTGCTTGAAGTCCTCAAGACCGAGGGCTACATCCGCGACTTCGAGCGTTTGGAGATTGAAGTTGGCAAGCCCGAGCTGAAAATTCACCTCAAATACTATGAGGGCGAGCCCGTTATAAAGACGATCCAACGCATTTCGACGCCGGGTCGGCGGGTTTATTCGTCCATTCGCGACCTGCCGACCGTGTGTAACGGGTTGGGCATCGCCATTCTTTCGACGCCGCGTGGCGTGATGTCGGATTCGCAAGCGCGCGAAGCCAACGTCGGCGGCGAAGTTCTGTGCAACGTGATCTAGAGATTCGTCATGTCTCGTATCGGTAAGAACCCAGTTGTCGTGCCTAAGGGCGTAGAGGTCACCCTCTCCGGACAGGACATCTCCGCCAAGGGCCCGAAAGGGACCCTAGCCATGACGTTGGTTGACGACGTCATCGCGACCAAAGAAGACGATACGATCCGGGTGGCGCCGCGCAACGAGTCAAAACGCGCACGTACGATGTGGGGCATGCAGCGGTCGCTCGTCGATAACTTGGTCGTCGGTGTTTCCACCGGCTTTACCAAAGAGCTGGAAATCGTCGGGGTCGGCTACCGTGCGCAAACCCAGGGCAAGGATCTGGTTTTGGCCCTAGGGTTTAGTCACGAGGTGCGTCACCCGATCCCCGAGGGCATCACGATCGAGTGCCCGTCACCGACGCAAATCAAAATCTCCGGTGCCGACCGCCAACGTGTCGGACAAACCGCCGCGGAAATTCGCGCCTACCGCAAGCCTGAACCGTTCAAGGGCAAGGGCGTGAAGTATGTCGGTGAGTACATTTTCCGCAAAGAAGGTAAGAAAAAATAGGTCGGGCTATGACGCAGAAATCACTCAAGCGGCGCACACGGGTGCGCACCAAACTGCGCCGGAAGTCTACGGGGCGTCCGCGGTTATCTGTGTTCCGGTCGCACCAGAATATCTACGCCCAGGTCATTGACGACACGAAGGGGGCAACCCTGGCCGCCGCGTCGACCTTGGAAAAAGATATTGCCGGCGGCAAAGGCGGCAACAAAGACGCCGCCGCGGCGGTCGGCAAGGCGATTGCCGAGCGCGCCAAGGCCGCTGGCGTCGTCGAGGTCGTGTTCGATCGCGGCGACTATATGTTTCATGGCCGCGTCAAGGCGCTGGCCGATGCCGCGCGTGAAGGCGGCTTGTCGTTCTAAGAGGATAGTCAGTTATGGCGCGTCAGAATTTCGGAGATCGGCAAGATTCGGACCTGGTCGACAAGCTCGTCGGAATCAACCGGGTGGCGAAAGTGGTCAAGGGCGGCCGTCGCTTCGGCTTTGCCGCACTTGTCATCGTCGGTGACCAAAAAGGCCGCGTTGGTTGGGGTAAAGGCAAGGCCCGCGAGGTGCCCGAGGCCATTCGTAAGGCGACTGAATCGGCCAAGCGCAACATGATCCGGGTGCCCCTTCGTGAGGGCCGCACGTTGCATCATGATGCAACCGGTCGATTTGGCGCTGGACGCGTCGTGCTTCGCGCGGCGCCGCCGGGGACCGGCGTGATTGCCGGTGGTCCGATGCGCGCCATCTTCGAAACGCTCGGTGTTCAAGATATCGTGACAAAATCGATCGGCACCGCCAATCCGCACAATATGATCAAGGCGACGTTCGACGCGCTGGAAAATTTGATGTCGCCGCGGCACGTCGCGGCTAAGCGTAACAAGAAAGTCGGCGACATTATCGGTCGGCGGCGCGATACAGAGGCTGCCGAAGCGCAGGCGTAGGTATGGCAGGAAAAAAACAAACGGTGCGTGTCACCCAGACCGGCAGTTCGATCGGGCGCCCTAAAGATCAACGCGCAACGCTGGTCGGGCTCGGCTTGAACAAGATGAACCGTACGCGCGAACTTGAAGATACGCCGGCAGTGCGCGGCATGATCGACAAGGTGCATCATTTGGTGCGCGTCGAGACCGCGGAGTAGGGACGGATATGCAGCTCAATGACATCGCCGATAAGGCAGGTTCGCGCAAACCGCGAAAACGAGTGGGCCGTGGCATTGGATCGGGTACCGGCAAGACCTCGGGCAAAGGCCATAAGGGCGCCAAGTCCCGCTCCGGTGTTGCGATCAAGGGTTTCGAAGGCGGCCAGATGCCGATCTATCGGCGGCTTCCGAAACGCGGATTCAACAATGTATTCCGCAAGGACTTTCAGGCCGTCAATATTGGGCGGCTTCAGCAGGCCATCGATGCGGGTCGCTTAGACGCCGGCAAACCGGTCGATACCGCGGCGCTGCTCGCCGCGGGCGTTATTCGTCGGCCCCGTGATGGGGCCCGGTTGCTCGCCAAGGGCGAACTGAAAGCCAGCCTGACGATCGAAGTCGCTGGCGCGTCGGCTGCGGCGGTTGCCGCAGTTGAAAAAGCTGGTGGCAAGGTGACCCAGACGGTGGTGCGGGACGAAGCCGCCATCGCCGCAAAAGCCGACAAGCGCCGAGCAAGAGGTAAGGGCAAAAGCGCGGCCGCAGACGCTTAGAGGGCGTAACGAACGACCTAGGCGCGTTCGCACCCGAGGGATAGAAGAGCGATGGCATCAGCCGCTGAACAACTTGCAGCCAACATCAATTTGGGCGCCTTTTCCAAGGCCACCGAACTGAAGAAACGGCTGTGGTTCACGCTTGGCGCCCTGGTCGTCTACCGCCTCGGTACATTCATTCCTATTCCGGGTGTCGATCCCGTCGTGATGCAAGACATCTTCCAGCAAAACGCTGGAGGCATCTTGGGGATGTTCGACATGTTCGCCGGCGGGGCGCTCGGTCGGATGACGATTTTTGCGCTCAACATCCTGCCCTACATCTCGGCCTCGATCATCATGCAGCTCATGACGGCGGTGTCGCCGCGATTTGAGGCCATGAAGAAAGAAGGCGAGCAGGGCCGCAAGAAAATCAACCAATACACGCGCTATGGCACGGTGCTTCTGGCGGCGTTGCAGGCCTACGGCATTTCGGTGGGCCTCGAGAGCATGACCAGTTCGGCGGGCGGCGCGGTCATCGATCCGGGCGCTTTCTTCCGAATCACCACGGTCATTACCTTGACGTGCGGCACCGTGTTCTTGATGTGGCTGGGCGAGCAAGTTACCGCGCGGGGCGTCGGTAACGGGATTTCGCTGATTATCTTTGCCGGCATCGTGGCCAACCTACCGGCGGCGCTGGTCGGGACGCTAGAACTCGGCCGCACCGGTGCGTTGTCGGCGGGTTTCATCCTGATCCTGATCGTCATGATGTTCGCGGTCATCGCTTTCGTCGTGTTCATCGAGCGCGCTCAGCGGCGGATCGTGGTTCAGTACCCGAAGCGCCAAATGGGCAACAAAATGATGGGCGGCGAAAGCTCCCACATTCCGCTCAAGCTCAACACATCCGGCGTTATTCCGGTGATCTTCGCCTCGTCGCTGCTGTTGCTCCCGATCACGCTGGCCAATTTCACGGCCGGGGGCGGTCCCGAATGGCTGTTGACGATTTCCGCGCTATTGGGTCGTGGACAGCCGCTCTATCTCATTCTGTACGCCTCTGGTATCGCGTTCTTCGCGTTCTTCTATACGGCGATCGTGTTCAATCCGTCGGACACGGCGGACAACCTCAAGAAATACGGCGGCTTCGTACCTGGGATTCGCCCGGGTAAAAATACCGCCGACTATCTCGACTTCGTCCTTACTCGTCTGACCGTCGTCGGTGCGACCTATCTCGTTGCGGTTGCGATCTTGCCGGAGATATTGATCTCGCGCTTTTCGGTCCCGTTCTTCTTTGGCGGTACGTCGCTCCTCATCGTGGTCACGGTGTCGATGGATACGGTGGCGCA
Source organism: Alphaproteobacteria bacterium (assembly GCA_038141965.1). GTDB lineage: Bacteria > Pseudomonadota > Alphaproteobacteria > SHVP01 > SHVP01 > CALJDF01. Next base: position 74,951 of record JAYQJC010000006.1, on the reverse strand, counting down.
GATTCAGTCCCATCTGTTGGCGCACCAATACGAAGGCTTGATCAAGAAGTCCAAGCTTCGGGGGCGGAACCGGTGAACCTCATCATCCTAGGCCCGCCCGGCGCGGGCAAAGGCACCCAAGCGCAGCTGCTTGAGCGCGACCGAGGGTTCATTCAACTCTCGACCGGCGACATGTTGCGGGCGGCCGTAGGCGAGGGGACCGAGGTTGGTCAGAAGGCCAAGGCCATCATGGATCGCGGCGAGTTGGTGCCCGATGACGTGATGGTGCAGATCATTGCCGACAAGCTCGACGAGATCGGCGACCAGCCGTTTATTTTGGATGGCTTTCCCCGCACCCAAGGCCAGGCCGAGGCACTTGATCGGTTGCTGGCGGAAAAGCAAAAGGCGTTGAGCTTCGTCATCGAGCTGAAGATCAACGATACAATTCTCGTAGAACGTGTGGTCGGGCGGTTTACCTGTGCGAGCTGCGGGGAGGGGTACCACGACACCTTCAAACTGCCGGCTACGGCCGGGGTCTGCGATCGCTGCGGCGGCACCGAGTTCAAACGGCGTTCGGACGACAACGAAGAGGCGATGCGGGCCCGCCTTAAGGCCTATCACGCCCTCACTGCGCCCCTGATCGACTACTACGCCGGCAAGGGCATTCTCAAGAGCGTGGACGGGGCTGCGGCATTTGATGCCGTGACCGGCCAAATTGCTACGATTCTGGACGAAAAATAGGGGTGGATTGTTGACTTTGAACGGTCCTGAAACAATAATCCGCCCGCCTTTTGGGCAGGACACATTCGACATTCAGAACCAACGCGCCGGGACCTCGGAACGGTTACGGTCGGCGTTTTTCTGTGCAGGAGATCAACCGTGGCGCGTATAGCCGGCGTAAATATACCAAGCAACAAGCGCGTCGAAATCGCGTTGACCTACATCTTCGGGATCGGCCGCACCAAGGCTCGCCAGATTCGCGAACAGGCGGGTTTGGCACCGGAGCGTCGGGTCAATGAATTGACCGATGCCGAGGTGATCCAGATTCGCGAAATCATCGACAACGACTTCGTGGTCGAGGGCGATTTGCGCCGCGAGGTGTCGATGAACATCAAGCGATTGATGGATTTGGGTTGCTACCGCGGATTGCGCCACCGTCGGCGCCTCCCGGTTCGCGGCCAGCGGACTCACACGAATGCCCGGACCCGCAAAGGTCCTGCCCGGCCGATTGCCGGCAAGAAGAAAGCTTAGGAAAGAACGATGGCTAAGGATGTCGCTCGCGTTAGGCGTCGCGAGAGGAAAAACATTACCTCTGGTGTTGCGCACGTAAACGCGTCTTTCAACAACACCATGATCACGATCACGGATGCCCAGGGCAACGCGATCGCCTGGTCGTCTGCCGGCGCCAACGGGTTCAAAGGTTCGCGCAAGTCCACGCCTTATGCGGCGCAAATCGCTGCGACCGAGGCCGGCAAGAAGGCCCAGGATCATGGCATGAAGACACTTGAGGTGCAGGTTCGTGGTCCGGGTTCGGGTCGCGAGTCCGCTTTGCGCGCACTTCAAGCGGTCGGGTTCACGATTACGTCCATACGCGACGTAACGCCGATCCCGCACAACGGCTGCCGACCGCCGAAACGGCGTCGGGTCTAACGACCTAACGACCCCAATCGTAAACGGAATGGCCGGTCTTGAGCCGGCGAGCAATACGAGGATGTGGACGTGATTCAGAAGAATTGGACCGAGCTGATCAAACCGAACAAGCTCGCCATCGAACCGGGGGAAGATCCCAGTCGCATCGCGACGCTCACGGCAGAACCGCTGGAGCGCGGTTTCGGCCTGACGTTGGGCAATGCGTTGCGCCGTGTTCTGCTGTCGTCGCTGCAAGGCGCCGCGGTCACCTCGGTACAGATCGAAGGCGTGCTGCACGAATTCTCTTCGATCCCCGGCGTACGCGAGGATGTCACCGATATTGTGTTGAATATCAAGACGTTGGCGCTGCGTATGCATGGCGAGGGGCCGCGTCGCGTGACCTTGCGCAAGACCGGACCGGGTGAGGTTACGGGCGCCGATATCCAACTGGGACACGACCTCGAAGTGATGAACCCCGAGCTCGTCATCTGCACGCTCGACGAGGGTGCTCAGATTTCGATGGAAATGACCGTCGAGACCGGCAAGGGCTATGTTGCCGCCGAGGTTTCCAAAGAGGACGACAAGCCGATCGGGCTCATTCCGGTAGACGCGGGCTATAGCCCGATCCGCCGCGTGTCCTACAAAGTGGACAATACGCGCGAAGGTCAAAAGCTCGATTACGACAAACTGACCATGCGCATCGAAACCAACGGCGCCGTGACACCGGAAGATGCCGTGGCCTATGCGGCGCGTATTCTCCAAAATCAATTCCAGCTCTTCATCAACTTCGAAGAGCCGCGCCCCGAAGCCAAAGTCGAGACTCAGGCACGAGCCCGAGTTCAACCCGAACCTCCTACGCAAGGTTGATGAGCTGGAGCTGTCGGTCCGTTCGGCGAACTGCCTTAAGAACGACAATATCGTTTACATCGGCGATCTCCTTCAGAAGACCGAAGCCGAGATGCTGCGGACCCCGAATTTTGGCCGCAAGTCGCTGAACGAAATCAAAGAAGTCTTGGCACAGATGGGCCTTCATCTCGGTATGGAAGTGCCCAACTGGCCGCCGGACAACATCGAAGAGCTCGCGAAGCGGCTCGACGAGAACTTCTGATCCAGGAGAGATCCAATGCGTCACCGTAGACGGGTTCGCCGCTTCAAGCGCTCCAGCGCCCACCGCCAGGCAATGTTTGCAAACATGGCTTCGGCGCTGATCAAGCACGAGCAGATCCGGACGACCCTGCCCAAGGCAAAGGAACTGCGCCCGATCGTTGAGCGGCTCATCACGCTGGGCAAACGTGGCGACTTGCACGCGCGGCGCCAAGCCCTGTCGCAGATCGGAGACAAGGCGCAGGTTGCTAAACTTTTCGACGTCTTGGCGGCACGCTATGCCGACCGCAGCGGCGGCTATTCCCGCGTGCTCAAGGCCGGGTTCCGCTACGGCGATTCGGCGCCGATGGGGGTTATCGAGTTGGTCGACCGCGATTCCGATGCCAAAGGGCAGGATTCAGGTCCCGTCGATGTGGATGACGACAACGACGAGGCCGCCGCCGCCTAGCGGCCCAGCCCAATACGATATCAAAGGGGCGGTTCCGCTGGGGCTGCCCCTTTTTCGTGCGGACGCTACACTGAGAGGGCCATGATCCGTCGTTCCTCTCATTTGGTCGCGCTGTTCGCGATGTTGGTTATCGCCCTTGTCGGTTGGGTCGGTGAGACGACGGGCCAGACCCGCAGCGTGCCGGAAACCCGCGAGCAAGTTCAGCTTGTCCTTCGCGCCGTTGGTCAAGCAAGTTGCGCCTGCCGTGGTCAACATCTTCACCCGCAAGCAGGTTCAAGATCGATCAGCGTCGCCACTGTTCGATGATCCGTTGTTTCGGCGCTTCTTTGGCGACGACTTTCTTCCATTCGGACAACCGAGAGAGCGGATGGAAAGTTCTCTAGGGTCCGGCGTGATCGTGCGCCCGGATGGCCTCGTCGTCACCAATAATCACGTCATCAAGAGTGCCTCTCAAATCATTGTGGCACTGACGGATCGCCGGGAATTCGAAGCCGAGGTCGTTCTCGCCGACGAACGCACCGACCTGGCGATCCTTGAAGATCGACGTGGGCGACGACGTTGCCAGCCCTCGATCTGATGAACTCCGATGATCTCGAGGTGGGCGATTTGGTCCTCGCCCTCGGCAACCCGTTTGGGGTCGGTCAGACGGTGACTAGCGGCATTGTTTCTGCCCTAGCGCGGACCAAGGTCGGTGTATCTGACTTTCAGTTCTTCATTCAAACCGACGCAGCCATCAATCCAGGAAACTCCGGCGGTGCGTTCGTCACCATGGATGGCCGTCTTGCCGGCATCAATACGGCGATTTTTTCGCGCTCTGGTGGCTCGATCGGGATCGGTTTCGCCATTCCCTCGAATATGGTCGGCTCGGTCGTCAACGCGGCGGTCAGCGGCGTTGAGATCCAGCGGCCCTGGCTCGGTGCGGCTGGGCAGTTGGTGACCGCCGAGCTTGCCGAGTCCTCGATCTTGAGCGGCCGGGGGGCGTTGTCGTGACCGACATTCATCCCGACGGTCCGGCAGATCGCGCGGGGTTGAAAACCGGTGACATCATCACAGGGATTGACGGACGGCCCGTCGACGATCCGCAAAGCCTCCTCTACCGCATTGCTATTCGGCCGGTCGGAGAAACGGCGATGTTGGACGTCTTCCGGTCGGGCGAGAGCCTTCAGCTGCCCATCGAGCTCCAGGTGGCACCGGAAATTCCGCCACGCAACGTTACCGATATTGGCGGTCGTAACCCCCTAACCGGCGCGCGGATCGCCAATTTGTCCCCGCCCTGGCTGGAGAACTCGGGTTCGACGCCTTCGCCTTCAACCGCGGCGTCATCATCCTTGCCATTGCCCGATTCAGCCCGGCTCAACAATCGCGCGTGCGCCCCGGCGATATCGTGCTGGATGTCAACGGATCGCCGGTCGAGCGTGTCGAAGATCTTATCCGTCTCCTGAATGCTACCCAGCAGTGGCGCATCACCCTTCGCCGTGGCGACAAAAAGTTGACGATCGCGGCGCGAATATGACCACGCTCTTTGACTCGGCTGGCCTGTCGGACGGAACGCCTCACCCTCTGGCAGATCGCTTGCGTCCCAAAACGCTTGCGGACGTGTTGGGCCAGGACTCACATCCTCGGCGCTGATGGACCGCTACGTCGGATGCTCGAAGCCGGCCGTTTACCATCGCTTGTCCTCTGGGGCCCCCGGGCACCGGCAAAACGACGATCGCTCGGCTGTTGGCGGATCAGGTCGGTTAGATTTCATCCAGCTTTCCGCTGTTTTTTCCGGGGTCGCCGATCTACGAAAAGCGATCGACGCTGCGAGAGAACGGCGTCAAATGGGGCGCGGTACGCTTCTTTTCGTCGATGAAATCCACCGTTTCAATCGGGCCCAACAAGACGGGTTCCTGCCCGTGGTCGAGGACGGCACCATCGTGTTGGTCGGCGCGACGACGGAAAATCCATCATTTGAACTCAACGCCGCGCTCCTTTCGCGGTGCCAGGTACTGTTCTCAATCGGTTGGAAGACACCGATCTCGAGGAACTGCTCCACCGTGCCGAGGCGGTCGAGGGAAGCGCGCTGCCGCTTACCCCTGAGGCACGCGAAGCTTTGCGGGGAATGTCGGATGGGGACGGGCGCTACCTTCTGAACCTCGCCGAAGATCTGTTCGCAGTCGGCGGAGATCCGCTCGACACCGAGGCCCTCGTCAAAGCGGTTCAGAAACGCGCCCCGATCTACGACAAGTCACGTGACGAACACTTCAATCTGATCAGCGCCCTGCACAAAAGCCTGCGCGGCTCGGACGCCGATGCATCGCTTTACTGGCTGGCGCGTATGCTGGTTGGGGGCGAGTCTCCGCTCTACATCGTGCGTCGCCTCGTGCGATTTGCGGTCGAGGATATCGGTTTGGCCGACCCCGACGCGATCCACCAAGCTTTGGCGGCGAAAGATACTTACGACTTTCTCGGGTCGCCAGAGGGCGAACTCGCGATCGCACAGGCCGTTATCTATCTCGCGACCGCGCCGAAATCGAACGCAGCCTACAAAGCGCTCGGTCAGGCGACCAAGGCGGCGCGCGAAACCGGATCCCTTGCGCCTCCGAAACATATTCTGAACGCCCCACCCGCATGATGAAGGATCTCGGGTACGGCAAGGATTACGCCTACGATCACGACACGACCGAAGCGTTCTCAGGCCAGAACTACTTTCCCGACGATATGCCTCGCGCGACTTACTACGCGCCGACCGAATATGGTTTTGAGCGGGAGGTGACCAAGCGCCTCGCCTATTGGCGCGCGTTGCGGGAGAAAGCCAGGCGACGCATCGGATGACGTTTGACGCTTTTGTTGGTGTCGATTGGTCTGGGGCCAAGGGATCCCGCCATCGCACCATTCAAGTTGCGATGTGCGAACCAGGAGACGGCGCGCCGCGCATCGTCCCGGCGCCGGGTGGCGCCTGGAGCCGTCGAGGGGTCTTGGATTGGATGCTCGACGCTGAGCATCAGGGCCGTGTCCTCGCAGGGTTTGATTTCTCCTTCACCGTGCCGTTCGTCGATCGCGGTGCCTATTTCCCCGGTAGTCGTCGGTCACTGCCCACTGCTAGGGACCTCTGGATGGAGGTTGACCGGGTTTCGGCCGACGGCGACGATTTCTATGCCGGTGCCTTCGTCGATACCCAACCTTTTGCGGCGCACTTCCAAACGCCACGTGCAATAGGTGCCCGATTTTCCCGCCGCCACAAGGTGGTCGAGCGGGCCTGCGTTACCCAAGGTCTCGGCTGGCCTGAAACCGTTTTCCATTTGATCGGGCCCAAGCAGGTGGGCCTGGGATCATTGGCGGGCATGCGATTTCTGGCGGCGCTACGGCGCGAAGCGCCAAAGTTTGTGTTTGGCCTTTCGACCCGTTCCAGGCGGGCCGATCCACGATTGTCGAGGTGTTTCCGCGGGTTTTTTTGGCGGCTGGCGGGCAGGGCGTGGCCAAAGTGCGGTCAACCCAATCCCTCAACCAAGTGCTGGCCGGCTATGGCACTCGATCTGCGACGACCCCAGGGCTGCTGGACGACAATGTGACGGATGCGCTGGTCACTGCCGCAGCGTTAAGGGCTTGGGCGGACATGGCCGCGCTCTGGCGGCCATCCGCCATGGACGCTACGGTGCGGCAGACCGAGGGATGGATTTTCGGCGTACGGTAGGTCTGTGAAGATTATTGCGGCAATTGCGATTGGTGGCGCGGTCGGTGCGGTGGCCCGACATATGGTCGGTGCCCAGATGCTCCGTCTGCTCGGCAGCGGTTTTCCCTGGGGCACGCTGACCGTCAACGTTGTCGGTTCCTTTGCGATGGGCGCCCTGGTGGAACTGATGGCGGTTCGCTGGAACGTTGGACCCGAACTCCGGGCCTTCATGACCGTGGGCGTGCTGGGCGCCTTCACGACGTTCAGCACGTTTTCGCTCGATGTCGCGGTTTTGGGCGAGCGCGGGGCATTATTGCCTGCGGCACTCTATGTCTTGATGTCGGTGGGGCTTTCGATTGCTGCGTTGTTCTTCGGGCTGTGGCTATTCCGACAAATCTTGACGTGAGCGTTCAAAAAGTCACGGTTTCGACTGACGAAGAGGGATTGCGCCTCGACCGTTGGTTCCGGTCGAAGTTTCCCCATGTAAAGCACGGCCGCCTCGAAAAGCTCCTGCGCAAGGGCGAGATTCGGGTAGATGGCGGTCGCGTTCGTGCCAATCTCCGGCTTGTCGCCGGCATGGTTGTCCGGGTGCCGCCGCTTCCAAAGCCCGAATCGGTGGATGCAGCGGCGAATGCGCCGGTTTCACCGGCCGATGCCGCCGCGTTGCGCGAACGGGTCTTGTATCGCGACGACGCCCTCATCGTAATCGACAAGCCTGCGGGCCTAGCCGTACAAGGCGGCAGCGGCATCGCGCGACATCTCGACGGCATGCTCGACGCATTGCAGTTCGATGCGCCCGAACGCCCCCGCCTCGTGCACCGGCTAGATAAAGATACCAGCGGCGTTCTCGTCCTCGCTCGAACCCGGGCCGCGGCGACAGCCGCAACAGCAGCGTTCGCAGATCGGACGACCGAGAAGACCTATTGGGCGTTGGTGAATGGCGGACCGGACGCAGACGAAGGTCGGTTCGACTCGACCCTCAGCAAGATTGCGACAAGGGGTGGGCGCGAACAGATGGCATCTGATTCATCTGGAAAATCCGCAGTAACGCTTTATCGATGCCTCGCGCGCGGCGACCCTGGCGTGACATGGCTTGCTCTGACGCCGCTGACCGGCCGCACCCATCAGCTTCGGGTCCAAACGGCCGAGGCGGGTTTTCCGATCATCGGCGACCGACGTTACGGGCAATCGACCATTAAGAAGACCGAGTCGTTCGGTGGTGGTCTGCACCTTCATGCGCGTCAATTGGTGATTCCCCATCCCAAAGGCGGACACTTGTCGGTGACGGCGCCCCTTCCGCCGCATATGGCGCAAAGCTGGCGCTCGTTGGGGTGGGCGGAACCCCCTGTGCCGCCGGCGGAATGGCGGTCCCCATGACCCGGCCGGATCTCCGTCTCGCGATATTCGATTGTGACGGCACGCTGGTCGATAGCCTCGTCGCAATCCATGAGGCAATGGTGGCCGCGTTTCGCGACCACGGCTTGGCTGCGCCGTCTGAGGCCACGTTGCGTGGGATGATCGGTCTTTCGGTTGCCGAGCAGATCGTGGTGCTCGCCCCGGGTGACCCGCCGGACGTTCGTGTCGCCCTGGAAGATGGTTACCGCTTTCATCGCCTAAGCCGCAGGGGTCCGCCGGAACCGATGTTCCCCGGCGCCCGCGACTGCCTCGAAACGATCGATCGTGCGGGCATTCTGATGTCGGTCGCGACGGCCAAAAGCAGCAAAGGCCTTTTTGCGACGCTAGAGCGGCACGACCTGCGCCAATTTTTCGTCAACTTGCAAACCGGCGACCGCCACCCAGGCAAACCCAACCCTCGATGGTCCTAACGAGCCTTGCCGAGGCGGGCGTGGACCCCGATAACGCCGTCGTCATCGGGGATACCCGATTTGATATTGAAATGGCCGTGAACGCAGGCGTGACTCCCATTGGTGTCGCATGGGGGTATCATGAGCCTCAGAGCCTCCTAAGCGCCGGTGCCCAGGAAATCGCACCCGATTTTCCGGCTCTGACCCGAAAGATTTTGGATAGGTTCTGTTTGGTTATGAAGCGCTTCGGTTATTCCTTTATGGCGTTCTCACGCTGTTTCGTCCTCGGCGTTATTGGCGCCGGATTGGTTTCGTTGTTCTTCGACCTGAAACAGCTTGAAACCCACCCTTGCCGAAGCGGCATTTGATGCGACGGGCCGGCAACTCACCATTGACGGCGATATCGAGCTCTCGCTCTTCCCGCGCCCGCGCGCGACGGCGACCGGTGTTCATCTATCCAATGTGATTGGCGGCTCAGAACCGGATGTCGTGACGATTGATGTCGTATCGGCCCAGGTCGCGTGGTTGCCTTGCTGAGCGGGACCGTTGACGTGCGGCAAATCCAAGCCAGCGGTGTCCGGGTGCTGGTCGAGGAAGGAGCCGAGCAAACCGCCTCACTGGCGTTCGCGTCGCCGGAAAGCGCCGACGAGCCGGACGACTCGGCCGAGGTGTCGTTGCCCGATCTCATTCGAATTGCCGATATTTCGGTTGTACGCCGCGACGATCTCAGGTGACCAAGTGCTCGAATTTCTCGAGCCTCACCGTCCGACCGACCGGCGATGCGGAAACTCAGGTCGACCTGACAATGATCCGAAACGGCGAACGAGTTACGGCCAGCGCCCGCACCGGTAGCCTTCTCGCCTTGACCGACTGCCGAGCCTTTCCCGTCGACCTGACCGTCGAGGCTGGAACGAGTACCCTCCAGGTCAAAGGTGCCATCCGTGATCCTGGCGAGGCGCCGGCACTCGATCTGGCGCTATCGGCGCAAGGTGCGTCCCCCTATCGGCATTGGCGGGCGCCGCAGGTGCAACAGTGTCGATCGAGGAGCCCTTTGCGATTGCCACGCGCCTCAAAGGACCGGTCGATGCACTCGCGCTTCGAGACATCGCTATTTCCGTGGGGCCAACCCAGCTGACAGGGCAGGCATTGTTCGACTCAACCGGCGCGCGACCGCGCTTGTCTGTTCAACTCCAGTCACCGGTCCTCAATCTCTCGCACCTATCGGGTGAGGGGTCGCCAGCGGCAATGGATAGTGCCGCATCGTCCGAGGGTCCGATCCTGACGGATGCGCCGCTGCCGTTCGAGGCGCTGCAACTTTTCGACGCTGATTTTTCGATTGAAGCGACGCGCGCGGCGGCGTTTGGATTGCAACTCAATGACGTCGCTCTCGAGATTAGTAGCAACGGCGGTCTTGCGTCGATCGATCGGTTGAGCGCAACCACGGACTCAGGCGGGCTCACGGCCTCCGGGCAACTTGATGCCAGGACAGACCAAGCGGTCCTCTCCCTTAGCGCACAGGTAAGCGGGTTGGAGGTTTCTAAGGTATTGGAAACGTTCAATATTCCCGGGTCCTCCAACCAACGCGCCGGTGCAAGTCTCGAACTCAACACCCAGGGCACAACTATCCGAAACTTCGTCGACAACATCACGGCGTCGGTCCAGCTGTTGGATCTCTCCGTCGTGTTTGACGACGCTGCCACGCTCGTTCTGGGGGCGGCGACGGCGCGGTTTGCCGGCCGGGACCAACCAATCGACATCACGGCCGAAGGCGGCGTTCGCGGTGAAACAGTAAGAGTCGATGGTCGCCTCGATACGCTCGCTGCCTACCAACCCGGTGCGCCCTACACGTTTCGTTTTACTGTTACCGGGGCCGGCGCGACGGCTGAGGTGCAAACTGATATGCGGGCCGCGATGGTCGACGGCTTAAGCTTGCGTGCTGCAATCAATGGGGCGCGGCTTTCCGATCTATCGAATGTCACGGGGGCAAACCTTCCCTCGGTTGGCCCTTATGATATCAAAGGCGTTATTTCCTTCGCCGAAGAGACGGTTGAGTTACGCGACGCTACTGTTCGTATCGGCGAAAGCGACTTGCAGGGCGATGCGTCACTGTCCTTTGCGGCGGACCGACTCGTGGCCGTTGCGGATTTTCGCGCAGAGTTCATCGATCTAACGGTGTTGAGCGAAGGCACTGAGCGCGAACCGATGCCCACCGACACAGGTGCGGGTGTTGTTCCGAATGACACACCTCTAGAGATTGCGCCGTTCTTGGCGATCGACTCAGAGATCAACATCACCGCCGCTACCGTAGCGACCTCGACTGTTCAATTCGCAAATGTTTCTGTGACCCTAAGAACCGATTCCGATGCGCTGCGCGTAGAACGGTTAACGGCGAACCTCAACGGCAAAGGTATTGTTGCCTCCGGAAGCGCCCAGCAAACGCCAGGGGGCCTCGCCGTGTCGGCAGCCGGCGAGATTAATGGGGTCGACGCCATGGCGCTGCTTACGGCGTCGGATCTCGCCGAGCGTGTCGAGGTCGGCACTCTCACGCTTGATGCGGACGTTTCAAGCGTTGGGGGCACCGTTCTCGAACTTGTCGATGCGCTGCAGGGCGAGATCGTCGCGCGCGACTTCCGACTTGCCTTCAAATCCGACGATGGGTTGGTTCACGACCCGATCACGCTGGACTCGTTTCGCGTTGCGACAACGGGTACGGGGCAACCGGTGACACTCGATTCACAGGGCATGCTTGGTGGCGAAGCATTGGAGGTCAGTGGCACTCTGGCGCCCGTGGCGGAGTTGCGATTGATGCAACCGGTGGCGCTCGATCTTTCGCTGGCGACGGCATCCTCTCGAGTCCGGATTGCAGGCACCGCACCCGATCGCAACCGGCCGCGGGATTTGCGCTTTTCTATCGATGCCGAGGGGCTGATCGTTCGCGAAGCGGCCTACGCTGCCGGTTTGGCGCTCGACGCCGATGGGCCTTGGCAGGTGCAGGGGGCGGTCGAAATGGGCGAAGAGTCTTTTGAGGTGACCGACCTGGATATTTCGATCGGCAGCTCGGATCTTACCGGACGGCTTTCTGTTGAAATGACGGGGGCAGTTCGCCGCATTGTCGGCCGGATCGAGTCGCAGACCTTCGCCCTGGCCGATTTTATCCGTGTAGATGACGCTGATCCGGGCCAAGAACCCACAATCACACCGACGCCGACGGCGTCGCCTGCGGAAGGTCCCGTGTTTTCGATGACCCCGATCGACTTTGCGGCGCTGCGGCGTCTTGATCTGGATATCGGCGTTGCGGTCGAAACCTTCTCCGGGCGTAGTGTTTCTGGGAAGAATCTCGATATTGTGCTTTCGGGTCGGGACGGTCTTCTGATTCTTGATCGGTTGTCGGTAACCTTGGAAGAACGCCCTCTGACGGGGCAGGCGCGCGTTGACGTGCGAGGGGAAGAGGCGTCCCTATCGGCTTCGATCGCGGGCGGGCCATTCGATGCAAGCCGCCTCGCGAGCGAAGTTACCGGGTCCAGCGACTTGGCCCGGCGGGTCAGTTTGCCGATCGAATTGAATATCGAGTTGCAAGGAAATGGCCGGTCTCCCCACGACGTCGCGTCGACCGCAAAGGGCGTGGTGAGCGTGACCGGCGGAAAGGGGTCCGTTCGTCAAAAGGGATTTAGGTTTATCGACCAGGGTCTGTTACGGCAACTGACGCCCTGGGCGAAGGAGCCAGTGACCTAACGAACATAAATTGCTTTGTAGCTCGTTTCGATATTGACGCAGGCATCGCAACCTCGCGCGCGATGCTTCTCGACGCAGAGTTCTTGAGTATTGCGGGCAAGGGCACGATCGACCTCGGCGACGAAATGTTTAACCTCACCCTCACGCCGCGCCCGAAGGAGGTACGCCTTCTTGATCTCGCTGTCCCGGTTTCCGTAACCGGTCCGCTCCATGCGCCGACGGCGTTGCCGACTGCCGGGGGTACGGCGAAAAAGTGGTCACGACGCTGGGTATCTTTGTAAATCCGCTGGTGCTGTTGGTGCCGGTGATTGAAGGCGTGACCGCCGACAAAAATCCTTGTCTCGTGGCCATCGAGAAAGCCGAGTCGGGGGAGGCGCAATCGACCGGTCCGGTCGAAGGCGTCATCCGCGGCGTCGGCAAAGGCATCGGCCGTCTCCTCGGCAGCGATCCGGAATGAAGCGCTTTTACGACCAAGCCGACGTCGCCCAGCGTGACGAGGGGTTCACCGTTCAACTCGACGGTCGCGCCATGCTGACCCCTGCCAAGAACCCGATAGCGCTGCCCTCCTCGGCGCTCGCAAAAGCTATTGCAGCGGAGTGGTCCGCGCAGATCGAGGAAATCGATACAACAACGATGCCGCTCACGCGCCATGCCTACACGGCCATCGACGGTGTGCGCGAAAATTTCGATCAAGTCGTTGCGGAGATCGCCCGATACGCCGAAACCGATTTGACCTGCTACTGGGCCGAAGCACCGCAAACGCTTGTCGCAAAACAAGCAGCCGGTTGGCAGCCCTTACTGGATTGGGCCGAAGAAGCCTTTGGCGCTCGATTGGCGGTTGCGGCGGGGATCATGCCGATTCAGCAGCCGCGGGAAAGTATTGCGGCGCTGAGAACTGCGGTTGCGGCGCACGATGCGTTCGCCCTGACGGCGCTGCACACGGTGGTCAGCATCAGCAGCTCACTAGTGATCGGCCTGGCGGTCAGCGCCGGGCGTCTTGATGGGCCGGGCGCCTGGAAAGTCGGTAGGATCGACCACGACTTTCAAGCCAGCCAGTGGGGCGAAGACCCCGAGGCCGCCATGGAGGCCGCTCGCGCTAGAGCCGACTTAGAGGCGTCGACGCGATTTCTGTCACTGGTGCGCGCCGAATAATCCCAGAATTGACTGTCCTTACGTGGTGCCGGATTTGAGTCGGGCGGTTATGATGCCGGGCACAAATAGCGTTCTGGGGTTTTCATGCACGACATTATCCGGCAACTCGAAGCCAAAGGGAAGCGGCTCGGCAAGGCGGTGGCGAGCGCCGAATCAAAGCGCAGCACGCAAAGGGCAAGCTTACAGCGCGCGAACGCCTTGAGGTGTTGCTGGATGAGGGCACGTTCGAGGAGTTCGACATGTTTGTCGAACACCGCGAAACCGAGTTCGGCATGGCCGATCAAAAGGTGCCGGGAGACGGCGTGGTCATCGGCTACGGCAAGATCAACGGCCGCTTGGTCTTTGTGTTTAGTCAAGACTTCACCGTATTCGGTGGCTCTCTTTCGGAAACCCATGCCGAGAAGATCTGCAAGATCATGGACCAGGCGATGAAGGTCGGCGCGCCGGTCATCGGTCTGAATGATTCCGGAGGGGCGCGTATCCAAGAAGGCGTCGCGTCGCTCGGTGGCTACGCCGACGTCTTTCAGAAAACTATTCTCGCATCCGGCGTAGTCCCACAGATTTCCGTGATCATGGGACCCTGCGCCGGCGGTGCCGTGTACGCGCCGGCGATGACCGATTTCATCCTCATGGTCAAGGACACGTCCTACATGTTCGTCACCGGTCCCGACGTGGTGAAAACCGTGACACATGAAGTGGTGACGCAGGAGCAGCTCGGTGGCGCGGTGACGCACACCACGAAGTCCTCGGTGGCCGATCTTGCGCTTGAGAACGACATCGACACTCTGATTCAGACGCGGCGGATGTACGATTTCTTGCCGTTGTCGAACCGCGAAGATCCGCCGATCCGGGCGACCGACGATCCCATCGATCGCGTCGAAATGTCGCTGGATACCCTCGTGCCGGCCGATCCGTCGAAACCCTACGACATCAAAGAACTCATCGAGAAGGTTGTCGACGAACGGGACTTCTTTGAAATTCAGCCGGATTTCGCCCGCAACATCGTCGTTGGATTCGGCCGCATCGGCGGTCAGACCGTGGGGATCGTGGCCAACCAGCCGATGGTCCTCGCCGGTTGCCTGGACATCAACTCGTCGCGCAAAGGCGCACGCTTCGTTCGGTTCTGCGACTGTTTCAACATCCCGATCGTGACGTTCGTCGATGTGCCCGGATTTCTTCCCGGGACGGATCAAGAATACGGCGGCATTATCAAACACGGCGCCAAGTTGCTCTTTGCCTACGGCGAAGCCACCGTACCCAAGGTCACGTGCATCACCCGCAAGGCTTACGGTGGCGCTTACGACGTCATGGCGTCGAAGCACCTACGGGGCGACATCAACTATGCTTGGCCGACGGCCGAAATCGCAGTGATGGGGCCCAAGGGCGCAGTCGAAATTATCTTCCGCGATCAAGCCGGCGATGCCGACAGGGTCGACGAGCTGACCGAGGAATACCGGACTCGCTTTGCCAACCCGTTCATTGCCTCTCACCGCGGGTTTCTCGACGATGTCATCATGCCGCATAACTCGCGTCTCAGAATTGCGCGCGCTCTCGACATGCTCAGGACGAAAGAACTCGAGAATCCTTGGAAGAAGCACGACAACATTCCGCTATAGATTTCCACTCAGCCTCGAGGCCCACGGACAAAGTCTATAAAATACTGAAAAGAAACGGTTTTTCATGCTGAAGAAAATACTAGTCGCCAACCGCGGCGAAATTGCGTGCCGGGTTATTCGATCGGCTCGACGGATGGGGATCGCGACCGTCGCGGTGTATTCCGATGCCGATGTCGGCACGCCTCATACTCAGTTGGCGGATGAGGCAATCCGGATCGGGCCCGCCCCGGCGGCAGAGAGTTACTTGGTGGTCGATGCCATTCTCGCAGCAATCAAAGAAACCGGCGCCGATGCGGTCCATCCGGGCTACGGTTTTCTTTCGGAAAATGCCGACTTTGTGAACGCGTTGGACGAGGAGGGCATCACCTTCATCGGGCCCAAAGCCGATGCCATCGCCGCCATGGGCGATAAGATCGAATCCAAAAAGCTGGCTGACAAAGCGGGCGTGTCGACGGTGCCGGGTTTCCTCGGCGAAGTGCCGGATGCCGACGCGGCGGTGAAGATCGCGCGTGACGTCGGGTATCCCGTGATGATCAAGGCGTCCGCCGGTGGGGGCGGCAAAGGAATGCGTATCGCTCGCGACGACGACTCGGTTCGCGAAGGCTTCGAACGCGCCGTGAGCGAGGCCAAGTCGTCGTTTGGTGATGACCGCGTTTTCATCGAGCGCTACGTCGAAACGCCCCGCCACATCGAAATCCAGGTCCTCGCCGATACGCATGGCAACGTGCTGTATCTCGGGGAACGAGAGTGTTCGATTCAGCGGCGGCACCAAAAGGTCATTGAAGAAGCCCCCAGTCCGTTTCTCGATGAAGCCACGCGGCGTGCTATGGGTGAACAAGCCGTGGCGCTCTCCAAGGCGGTCGGTTACGTCTCTGCGGGCACCGTCGAGTTCATTGTTGATCCGGAGCGAAATTTCTTCTTTCTGGAAATGAACACCCGCCTCCAAGTCGAACATCCGGTGACCGAATGCATCACCGGTCTCGATCTCGTCGAACAAATGATCCGGGTTGCCGCCGGCGAAAAACTTCAAGTCACGCAAGATGATATTCAACTCAAGGGGTGGGCGATCGAATCGCGGATATACGCAGAGGATCCGCTGCGGGGGTTCCTACCTTCGATCGGACGCCTCACGGGCTATGACGTACCCGAAGAACGCGATGGGGTGCGTGTCGACACGGGCGTTGAGGAGGGCAGCGAAATTTATCGGTTTTACGATCCGATGATCGCCAAGCTCGTCGCCTCGGGGGCGGATCGCGCAGAGGCGACCGCCCGTATGGCGACGGCATTGGATCGGTTTTATGTCCGCGGCATTGCGCACAACGTGCGATTCCTGCGCGATGTGGTGGAACGTCCTGCGTTCATTGACGGGGCGCTCTCTACCAGCTTCATCGATCAAACTTGGCCCGATGGCTACGTCCAGCCCGAGCCCAGCGATGATCAGATCGCCACGGCAGCAGCAATCGGGGCCCTCGCCCATTTTCGGCGTTCGATTCGGGGCGTGCCGGGGCCTGCCGGCAACTGGGTTGCGGTTGTTGGCGCGACGCAGGTGCCGTTGACGATTGTCGGCACCGAAGAAGGTGTCTCGCTGGCGGTCGATGGCAGGGAGATTGAGGTCGTGGCCGGTTGGATGCCGGGCGACGCCCTTTTCGCCGGATCGGTTGGTGGCGACGCCGTGGTGGCGCAAATCGATGCGCTGGGAGAAGGCGTTCGCGTTACGCTGGGGCCCGTGTCGGTTCCGGTCGTCCTGCGTCCGGAGAAAGTCGCGGCACTGATGAGCCTGATGCCGGTCAAAGAACCGCCCGACATGAGCAAGTTCCTTCTTTCGCCGATGCCGGGAATGGTGGTGTCAATCAATGTCGCGGTAGGACAGGCGGTTGAGGCCGGAGCCGCGCTGGCCGTTGTCGACGCCATGAAGATGGAAAACGTGCTGACCGCGGAACGCGACGGCACGGTCAAGGAACTCCACGCGGCGGCCGGAGATAGCTTGGCGGTGGATCAGATCATTCTTGAGTTTGAATGAGCCAAGCGAACGACGCGGCGACTCGACTTATTCGGATCACCGGTACCGTTCAAGGCGTCTGGTTTCGCGGTTGGACGGTCAAGACCGCGCGTTCGCTTGGGCTTTCCGGTTGGGTGCGCAACCGTCGAGATGGCTCAGTTGAAGCGCTCTTTCATGGACCGACGATCGCCGTCGACGAGATGATCGTTGCCTGTGGCAAGGGGCCGCCGGCAGTTCGGGTGGAAGAGGTGACCGTCGTTGAAGCGCCGCCGCCCGAGAAAGACCTCGCCGACGGGTTCGTGCAACGTCCGACCATCTAAGTAGGGGCCGTCAACGTCCGGCGGCTGCAAACCGGTCGAGCGCCGTTGGGGGGGCTGCGACGGTTTCAGGTGAGAAAACGCTATCAAAACAATATCGCAGTGCGGCGTCGACCTCCGCCATCGTCGCGGTAACGCCGAGATCGAGCAGCGACGTCACGGCCGCGTCGTCGATGCCGCAAGGCACGATGCCGTCGTAGTGGCTCAGGTCGGGGTCGACGTTGAGTGAAATCCCATGGAAGGTTACCCAATGCCGAATGCGCACGCCGACCGCAGCAACCTTGCCGATGCCGCGTCCTTGGCCCCGGTCGACCCATACACCTATGCGACCGTCCTCGCGTTTTCCTTCGATCCCGAACCCAGCGAGGGTGGCCATGATCCATTCTTCGAGATTGCGCACGAAGCACCGCACGTCGCGGTCGCGCCGACGCAAATTTAACATGACATAGGCGATGCGCTGGCCAGGCCCGTGATAGGTGTATTGGCCGCCGCGCCCGGTGTTGAAAACAGGGAATCGGTTTGCCTCAAGCAAGTCGGTAGCCTTTGCGCTTGTGCCGGCGGTATAGAGCGGGGGATGTTCCAGGAGCCAAACCAATTCCGGGGCTGTGCCCGCGCGAATCTGGGCGACGCGGCGCTCCATGGTCCTCACGGCATCGGGGTAGTCGACTGCCGTTTCGCTGATCTGCCACTCGATTTCGTTCATCGGGGCACCTTACCACGGGCCTTTCTTAACTATTCCTTGAGGAATAGCATCTAATTGTCGGTTGATACGGAAACAGGCCTCTGGCCAGGATTGAATTATGGCGCGTGCCGTCAATAACGTCAGTGTCGAACTATCGGTCGTTCTCGGTCGATCCAATATGCCGATCAACCAGCTCCTTAAGATGGGCCGGGGCGCGGTTATCGAATTGGACACAACGGTCAACGATCCGGCGCTGCTCCTCGCCAATGACAGGGTCATCGCCCGCGGCGAGGTCATGATCGTCGATGATCATGTTGCCATTACGATCACAGACACCGTCGGCATCAACGAAATTCTTTAACCGAACAAAACCCCCGAAAACCAAGGAAGTCTGGGCCGTCCGGCTTGATGCGGCGAACCAGATTTGCTATTCGGCTGCCACCGAGCGGTCGTGGCGGAATTGGTAGACGCGCAGCGTTGAGGTCGCTGTGGGAGTTAATCCCGTGGAAGTTCGAGTCTTCTCGACCGCACCACCACTCAAAGCCCGCTGGGGAAGCCCAGCGGGCTTTGGTGTTTCTTGGACCCAGCAAAGGCTCTAGGGTCGCTCCTTAGCTGACCGTTCGGGGCGGCGGATTGGACAAATAAGAGGTTACGGATATGGCCGACGAACTGGACCAAATGGCCCTGGAGTATCACCGCTGGCCAACACCCGGAAAAATCAGCGTCACTCCCACCAAGAACCTGGCGAACCAGCGCGATTTGTCGTTGGCCTATTCCCCCGGCGTGGCCGCCGCCTGTAACGAAATCGTCGCTGATCCGGCCGCTGCTGCCGACTACACCGTGCGCGGCAATCTGGTTGGCGTGATCTCGAACGGCACCGCTGTTCTGGGTCTTGGGAACATTGGGCCGCTCGCCTCCAAACCTGTCATGGAGGGGAAGGGGGTCTTGTTCAAGAAGTTTGCCGACATCGACGTCTTCGATATCGAGGTCGACCAGAGCGATCCCGAGAAGTTCATCGAAGCCGTGGCCGCGCTCGAGCCGACCTTTGGCGGCATCAATCTCGAAGACATCAAAGCGCCCGAGTGCTTCGTCATCGAGAAAGCCCTGCGCGAACGCATGAACATTCCCGTCTTCCATGATGATCAGCATGGGACGGCCATCTGTGTCGCCGCTGCGCTCTACAATGGCCTGCGTGTCGTTGGTAAGGAAATCGACAAGACCAAGCTCGTATGCTCGGGCGCAGGCGCCGCAGCGCTCGCGTGCCTCGACCTGATGGTCAGTATGGGCATGAAGCCCGACAACATTCTCGTCGTGGACCGCAAGGGCGTGGTCTATCACGGCCGCGAAGAGAAGCTCGATCCCTACAAAGGCCGCTACGCCGCCAATACCAACGCCCGCACGCTTGCCGATGCCGTCGACGGCGCGGACATCTTTCTCGGTGTATCCGGCCCGGGTGTGTTGTCCCAAGACATGGTCAAGACCATGGGCGAAAAGCCGTTGATCTTGGCGCTGGCAAACCCAACGCCGGAGATCAAACCAGAAGACGCCAAAGAGGTCCGTCCGGACGCGGTTATCGCCACCGGGCGGTCGGACTATCCGAACCAGGTCAATAACGTCCTTTGCTTTCCCTTCATTTTCCGCGGCGCGCTGGATGTCGGCGCCACAGAGATCAACGAAGAGATGAAGCTCGCCGCGGTAAAGGCGATTGCCGATCTGGCGATGGCGGAAGCGACGGATGTTGTTGCCAAGGCCTATGCGGGACAGTCGCTCGATTTCGGACCTGAATACCTGATTCCCAAGCCGTTCGATCCGCGCCTCATTGTTGAAGTCGCGCCGGCTGTTGCTAAGGCTGCGATGGAGTCCGGCGTCGCCACCCGTCCGATCGAAGATTTCCAGGCCTATCGCGACAAACTGGCCCGCACGGTCTATCGCACCAGCTTCGTCATGAAGCCGGTGTTTGATCGCGCCCGGGACGAGCCGCAGCGCCTCGCCTATGCCGAGGGCGAGGAAGAAAGCGTCCTGCGCGCGGTGCAGATCGTGATCGATGACGGGCTTGCCAAACCGATCCTTATCGGGCGCCGTTTTGTAATCGAAATGCGGCACGAAAAAATGGGCTTGCGTTTCGATCTGGACAAAGACGTAGAAATCATTGATCCGCAGGGTGATCCGCGGTTCCGAGATTATTGGACCGAGTACCACACCGTCATGCGGCGCAAAGGCGTTTCGCCCGATACCGCGCAGGCGACGGTGCGAACGCGTAACGCGGTGATTGGGGCCTTGGCCGTCCGCCGGGGCGATGCCGATGCGCTGATTTGCGGCGTCATCGGGCGCTATGCCCGCCAACTCCAGTATTTCGAAGACATCATCGGCCGCCGCGAGGGCGTTGCAAACCTGTGTGCCATTCAGGTGCTTGTTGCACCGCGCGGCACGGTTTTCTTTGCCGATACCAACGTCAACTACGACCCGACGGCGGCTCAGATCGCGGAGACGGCGATCTTGTCGGCCTCGGCGGTGCAGCGGTTCGGGCTGGTGCCGAAGATCGCACTCCTGTCGCATTCGAACTTTGGGACCCACCAAAACCCCTCGGCCGACAAGATGCGGGAGGCGCTGGCGTTGATCCACGAACGCGCACCCGAACTCGAGGTTGAGGGCGAAATGCAGGGTGATGCCGCATTGTCGGAAGTCGTCCGCGACCGCGTGTTTCCCGGTTCGGACCTCAAGGGCGAAGCCAACCTCCTTATCTTCCCAAATGTCGACGCGGCCAACATTGCCTTTACGGTCGCACGATCGATGACGGATGGCCTTTCGGTTGGCCCGATTCTGGCTGGTCTGAATCGCTCAGCGCACATCGTGACACCGTCTATTTCGGTTCGCGGCTTGGTCAATATGAGCGCACTGGCGGTCGTCCAAGCGCAAGACGCCGTGTCGCGCACCGCCAGCTGATCCTTCATGACCCAAACACCCCATGAACCGGACGAGGATGAACCGGCAGGGGTGGGCGACACTGTAGAGCTGCCGGTCGGACTGCCCCTTGAGGTCGTCAGCACCGTAGAAGACGCCCTGGAGGCAGGCGAAATTGATGCCGCTGCTGAAGTCGTTGCCGACCTCCACGCGGCCGATGTTGCAGACCTCATCGAGACCATCGAACCCGCTCATCGCTCTGCGCTGGTCGATGCGATCCAAGAGACCCTCGACCCTGAAGTATTAACCGAACTCAACGACACGGTCCTTGAGGACGTGGTCGACCGACTCGGAAGCGAAAGCACTGCGGCGGCGGTCTCTGAGCTTGAGACCGATGATGCGCTTGAGGTGCTTGACGATCTCGACAGCCATCTGCAGCGCGAGGTTCTCGACCAGCTCGACGAGTCCGATCGCGCGGAAATCGAACAAGCCCTCGCCTATCCGGAGCACTCCGCCGGCCGCTTAATGCAGCGCGATTTGATCGCCGTACCGTCCTACTGGAACGTCGGTCAGGTGATCGACTACCTGCGAGAGACGGAAGATTTGCCGGAAGATTTTTACCAACTGATTCTCATAGATGCCGATCTTCACCCGATCGGGACGTTGCCGCTGAACACGCTGTTACGCACGCGCCGCCCGGTCCCGATCGACGATATCATGGACGGCGATCTTCGCGTCGTGCCGGTCGACATGGACCAAGAAGAAGTCGCCTATTTGTTCCAGCAATACGATTGGGCCTCGGCCCCGGTTGTCGATCCGTCGGGCCGACTGGCCGGCGTGATTATGCACGACGATATCGCCGACGTGATCCAGGAAGAAGCCGAAGAAGATCTCCGCCGCCTCACGCGCGCCGGCGGGGCCGGCATTCACGATGGCGTGGTCGATATCGTCCGCGGCCGATCGGTTTGGCTCCTGGTCAACTTGCTAACGGCGGTGATCGCATCGCTTGTGATTTCGCTGTTCGGCGGCACGATCGAGCAAATCGTGGCGCTTGCGATCCTGATGCCGATCGTGGCGTCGATGGGCGGCAACGCCGGGACGCAGGCTTTGACGGTAACCGTGCGTGCCTTGGCAATGCGCGATATTACGGGGTCGAACGTTTTCCGTCTGGTCAACAAAGAACTCATCGTCAGCTTCATCAACGGCGTTGCGTTCGCGGTGCTATGCGGCATTGGGGCGTATTTCTGGTTCGGCGACCTCGGTTTGGCGTTGGTTATTTTGGCCGCCATGATCATCAACATGATGGCGGCAGGGTTTTCGGGAATACTGATCCCTCTGGGCCTTTATCGGATCGGGGTGGACCCTGCACTTGCCGCAACGGTTTTTGTCACGACGGTAACCGACGTGGTCGGGTTCTTTGCGTTTCTCGGCCTTGCAGCTTGGTTGCTACTTTAGGAGGACGAATGAGCGATTTGACGACCGCCGAGGGGTTCAACGCCGCGGCCAAGGATCATTTTCCGGGTTACCTCGATATCACCATGACCCACGTCGCACATGGCAAGGCTGACGGCGAGATGCGAGTGGGTCCGCATCACCTTACGCCGACCGGGTACCTGCATGGCGCCGCCGTGGTCGGCCTCGCCGACACCGTGTGTGGGTCGGGCTGTCAGGGCTCGAAACCCGAGGGCGCCATTGGGTTCACGACCATCGAGCTTAAGTGCAATTACATGGGCACCGCGACCTCGGGGACCGTCACCTGTGCGGCGCGCATGATCCATGGTGGGCGCACCACACAGGTCTGGGATGCCGATGTGGCCCACGAAGACGGCAAAGTGATTGCGAGTTTCCGCTGCACCCAAATGGTCCTGTGGCCCAAGCCCTAGCCCGGTATTCTATCGGCGATGATTCCCAACCAATTGCCATCTTTCGACTTCGACCTCGGCGATACTGCCGACATGCTCCGCGATACGGTCATGTCGTTCACCGCCGATCATGTGGCTCCCATCGCGGGCGACATGGACCAAACGAACACTTGGCCCGAGGGTCTGTGGCGTAAGATGGGCGATGCTGGGCTGCTCGGCGTGACCGTAGAAGAGGAATACGGCGGCGCGGGTATGGGCTATCTCGAGCATGTCGTTGCCATGGAGGAACTCAGTCGCGGGTCGGCAGCGGTCGGATTGTCCTACGGCGCGCATTCAAACCTGTGCGTCAACCAACTGCGCTTGAACGGTTCGGAAGATCAAAAAAGACGCTACCTACCGCAGCTCATCTCCGGCGAGCATGTTGGCGCGCTTGCGATGAGCGAGTCGGGTGCGGGCTCCGATGTGGTTTCGATGAAATTGCGGGCCGAAAAAAAGGGCGATCGCTACATTCTCAACGGCACCAAGTTCTGGATCACCAACGGCCCCGTCGCCGATACCCTAGTGGTCTATGCCAAGACGGACCCCGATGCGGGCTCCCGCGGGATCACAGCGTTCATCATCGAGCGCGGGTTCAAGGGGTTCTCGACGGCGCAGAAGCTCGACAAACTCGGGATGCGTGGCTCGGACACCGGCGAACTGGTTTTCGAGGACTGCGAAGTGCCGGCGGAAAACGTGCTTGGCGCAGAAGGGCAAGGCGTCCGGGTCTTGATGAGCGGCCTGGACTACGAGCGTGCGGTGCTCTCCGGCGGTCCCCTCGGGATTATGCAAGCCTGCCTCGATACGGTGGTGCCCTACGTTCACGAACGCGAACAGTTCGGTCAACCCATCGGCACGTTTCAGCTCATGCAGGGCAAGCTGGCTGACATGTACACCACGACGAATGCCTGCAAGGCCTACGTCTACACGGTGGCCCGCGCATGCGACAAAGGCCGGGTTTCCCGCAAAGATGCGGCCGGCGCCATTCTTTACGCGGCGGAAAAAGCGACGCAGGTGGCGCTCGATGCGGTGCAATGCTTGGGCGGCAACGGCTACATCAACGACTATCCTGCCGGCCGCTACGTACGCGACGCCAAGCTGTACGAGATCGGTGCGGGCACCTCGGAAATCCGCCGCATGCTCATTGGCCGCGAGATTTTTGAAGAATCGACCTAGCTAGTACACCAACTAATACAACTGTGTTTCAGGGGAGGATCATTCATGTCGCACGTCATCAAGAACCCAAAAGACGTTAAGCCCAGCATCGGGACCATGTACCCGGCGCCGCACGATGAAATCTGTAACAAGCGCGAAAAACACCGGCTAGGTGACGCGACGGGACTGAAGAACTACGGTGTCAACTACGTCGTGTTGCCGGCAGGCCAAGCATCGGCGCAGCGTCATTGGCACAAGGTGCAGGACGAATTCGTTTGGGTGCTGGAGGGCGAATTGGTTTTGGTCACCGATGCGGGCGAGGAATTGCTCACCCCGGGGATGTCGGCAGGGTTCCCAGCCGGCGAGCCCGACGGCCATCACCTGATCAATCGGACCGACAAGCCGGCGGCCTACCTTGAGATCGGCGATCGCATGCCCGGCGACGCCGGGGCCTATCCCGATATCGATATGAAATTCCAGTTCGATGCCGACGGCAAACCGCAGTTCCTGCACAAAGACGGCACGCCCTACTAGGCGGAAAAAAGGGATCTAGCGGCTTTCGCGACGGATCGAGTAGTAGTTGCCGATGAAGATCAACCCGGCCCCGACCAGAACCAGAATGTCGACACCCTCGCCGTAGGCGAGAAACCCGACAACCGCGATCAGCGGGAGGCGCAAAAAGTCGACCGGGTTGACCAGCGACACATCGGCAAGAGTCAGCGCTTTGGCGAGCGAGTAGTGCGCCGCCAATCCGCTCACCCCGATGACGATCAGCCAGGGAATTTCTTCGACGATCGGCGGGGTCCACTCGAACGATGCGCCGACCAGGGCCATCGTGCCCTGGAGCATCGACATCCATAGAAGCAAGGTGAGGACGCTATCTGTGCGCGTCAGCCCCTTGGTGCAAGCATTGGCGACTGCAAAGCCAAATGCCGTGGCGACCATCAGCCAGGTGCCGGTGCCGACATCCGTGAACCCAGGCCGCAGAATGACCAGAATGCCCACGATGCCGAGGCCGAGCGCCACTATACGCCCGACGTTCATCCTTTCGCCCAGGAACAGGACCGCCAACAGCGCCACCCACACCGGCGTGGTGAATTCGATCGCGACCACCTCCGCCAGCGGCAAGAGCGTCACGGAAATGTACCAGCCCACCGTCGCGGCAAGTGCGACACGTTGCGGAATAACTGGAGCTTCAGATTGGTGGTCCCGAGCGGGCGAAATCCCGCGCGAACGACGAAGGGCAGCAGGATCAAAAGGCTCATGCCGTGCCGTACGACCTGAAGTTCCATTGGGTTGTGCCGGGGCGCGAGCTCGCGGGCCGCAATAGCCAGCAACGAGAGCGCGGCGACCATCCCGAACATCCACAGGGCGCCGCGTAGGTTGTCGCTCATGAGATTGGCTCAAAGGTCATGCGGGCACCCTAGCCGTTTAGGGGCCGCTAGAGCGAACTAGGCGGGCTCTGGCATACTGTTGGGGCAAGGGGAGGTTCCAAACCATGAGCGATGATCCAAAGACCCGCTATCCGAATCTTTTGTCAATGATCAAGATCGGCCCGATGACCCTCAAGCATCGCGCCACGATGAGCGCGCATGGCATGGGGCTTAACGATCGGACAGGCGGCGTAAGTGAACGCCTCCACAATTACGTAGTCACGCGAGCGCTCGGTGGCGCGGCGATGTTGGGGACCGAGTCGGCACCGATCCACCAATCGACCAGCAACCGCTCACTCAATGTGCGCCTCTATTCCGATGAGGTCGTGCCCAGTCTGCGAAAGCTGAGCGACGCCGTGCACAAAGCCGATGCGAAGCTGTCGATCACGCTGTGGCATGGCGGTCATAACGTCTCCTACATTGAAGGTCAGGCCGCCGTATCGTCCTCGCCGATCCCTAGCATTACCCGCGAAACCCCCGCGCGATCACCACCGCCGAGATTCGCGAACTGATCGCCGCCTACGGGGAGGCGACCCGACGGTGCCGCGAGGCCGGGCTCGATGCCGTCGAGGTGCAAACTGCGACGAGCTACCTCTTGGGTTCGTTCCTCTCGCCGGCCATGAACCACCGTACCGACGCCTACGGCGGTTCGTTCGAGAACCGCACCCGCATTGTGCGTGAGATTTGCGAAGAAGTGCGTGAGGCCGCCGGGCCCAATATGGCGGTGGGGGTGCGGACTTCGACGTCGCACCACATTCCCTTCGCCCCGGTGGACTACAAGCTCGAAGAATCGGTCGCCGCGATGAAGATGTTAGCCGACGGGGGGTTGGTCGACTGGGTCAGCGTTATTTCGGGATCGCGCTGGGCCGGCCACGAAACCATTCCGCCCATGAACATGCGTCGCAACCAATTGGCCGAGGAAGCAAAACAGTTCAAAGCGGCATTCGACGTCCCGGTCATCGTCGCGGGGCGCATTCGCTCGGCCGCCGATGCCGAAGAGATGATCGCCAGCGGGTGCGCCGATATCGTTGCGATGGCCCGGACGTGGGTCGCGGAGCCCGAATGGGCCAAAAAGATCATCGAAGATCGCGAAGACATGATCCGGCCCTGCATGTCGTGCAATCAGGCCTGTGCCGGGCTTGTCTTCAAAGGCATTCCGGGTTCCTGCGTGCTTAATCCAACGGCCGGTCGCGAAGGGGAGTTGTCGCTCAACCCTGAACCCGCTGCGGCGCCGAAGAAGATTGCCGTGGTGGGCGGTGGTCCTGCGGGGATGGAGGCGGCCCGAGTGGCGGCGGCCCGAGGCCACCGTGTCACGCTGTACGAAGCGGGTGATCAACTCGGCGGCCAAATGCGGCTCGCTGCCGAAGCACCGCATCGCGAAGAAATGCGCGAGGCTCTGACGTGGTGGGAAACCGAACTTCGGCAGCGTCAAGTCGAGATCAAACTCGGCACCAAGATTGCCTTCGCCGCCGATCTGGATGTCGATGAGGTTGTCTGGGCCCTGGGGGCCGAGCCTGGTCCTACGGCTGTCTGGCGACTACGCCCGTGGCTCCATGACGGCATCCCCGGCGGTGCCGGCCTCCCCCATGGCCGCGAAGTGCTGCGGGGCGAAAGATCGGTATCGGGAAGCGTCCTAATCATCGACGAAGAAGGCGGGTGGAGCGCGATCTCTCTTGCCGAAACGCTGGTCGCCCAAACCGACGTGTCCATGGTCACGGTTGCCACGACGGAGGTTACCTGGGGCGAGGCGGATCTCACCTTTACCCGCGAATTGCCGGCCATCACGGCCCGCATCCAGGCTGCCGGGATCGAGGTGGTCGGTGGCGCGGTGATCGAAGAGGTCGCGGAGGGCTCGGTGAAGACCCGAGACGGACGGACGCTCGGGCCGTTCGATTCGATCGTCCTGGCAACGGGGACCGTTGCGGTGGCGTTCCCGGAAGGGAGCAACGCGGTTGGCGATTGCCTGTCACCCCGCGGGATTTGGGCCGCCACGCATGATGCCGCCAAACTCGCTCGTACGCTCTAGGCCGTCGCGCTGCGGTGTTCGAGGCGGACGTTGTAGTACAGCCCGGCGAAAATAATCGCAGCGCCGACGATCACCCAACCGTCGATCGCCTCGCCAAACACCAACAGGCTGACCACGGCGATCAGAGGAATGCGCAAGAAGTCCATGGGCACGACAACGCTGGCGTCGGCCAAGGTTAGGGCTCGGGTTAAGCAAAAATGAGCGCTGACGGCGCTCGCCCCGACCGCGGCCGCCCAGAACCACGCAATGCCTTCGATTGGCGTCCAGACCGCGATGGCCGGTCCGATCCCCATCGGAAACTGCATCAGCGCCATCCAGAACAGGACCTTCAGGACCGAGTTGTTACGGGTCAGGCCCTTCGTCGCGACGTGGGCGCAGGCAAAGCCCAGGGCACTCGCCAAAACGACCAAAGAGGCTGCGCTGAATGATTCGAAACCCGGGCGGAGGATGATCAACACCCCGATCAACCCGGCGCCGATCGCGGCCGTTCGGGCCCGGTTCAGTTTTTCGCCCAAAATGATCACGGCGAGGGCCGCGACCCAGACCGGCGCGGTGAATTCGATGGCAAAAACACTGGCCAAGGGCAAAACGGCAATACCGAAATACCACGCGTAGCTCGCACCGAAATGCAGGGTGTTGCGGACGGCATGCAGCCGCCAATGCCGGGTACTGACGGTGTGCCAGCCACCCCACATCACGATCGGAGTCAGGATGATCAGCCCGACGGCAGCGCGTAGGAACAGGATTTGAAAGACCGGCAGCCCACCGTCGGTGAGGTGCCGCGTGGCGACCCCCACCATGGAAAAGGATACCAACGTGCCCATCATCCATAACGCGGCACGTAAGACAGGGGAGAGCGTCACACCGGTCTCAAGTATCGAGGTGGGAAGTTCCTTGGCCTCGTCTTCCTATTTGCCTAGGCCGAGCGATCCTGGATTGACCACGCCGTCGGGGTCCAACAGTTGCTTGATGCTTTCAATCACCTTCCACGTTGCCGGATCTCGGCTTTCCTTGAAGCGGTACATCTTGCCTATTTGCAGATGGGTGCCCCCGTGTTCGGCAAAAAGATCGGCAAGATCGTTTCGAATCTTGGCCATCGCATTGCGCGCGGTGAGGTTTTCGGGGAATTGTTTGAGCTTGGCGTAGTGCGCGTCCTCGATATAGCGCTCGTGAATTTGGTAATGCGAGTCGGGCCAGAAGAACGTCGGTTCAATCAATGTGGCCGTGGTGCCGATGGTCGAGGTGAGGTAGCCCCACTGAATGCCGTTGTCTTCGACCAATTGGGCATTGGCGTTGAAATAGTCGTCGAGCGCTTTCAGGAGGCCGGCTACCCGGGAATGCGGCAAGATCACGTGGATTGGTACCCAGCGCTCGCCTTCCGGGCCCAGCAACCGATTGGTCGGCAAGAACGGATTGGCGCGTACCAGCTTGGGCAGGCTGTTCTCGATCTCATTGCCACCACTGGCTTTGGCGATCTCGCGGACCCGCCGCAAGGCGCTTTCGGCATCGTCGTCAGCATCGCGACCCTCGATCACGATGTGCATTCCATAGGCGACCCCTTCCATGAAACGGCGTCCGGCCACGGCGATCTTGGCGGCATCTTTCAACCCGCCGATCAACGACTTGCCCGACCGTGCGACCGACGCGAGCGCTTTAACGTCTTGTGCGAGGCCTTCGAACTTCAATCGCAGGCCGAGCAGAAAGGGGTCGAACCCATAGCATTCCTCGGCCAAGCGTTCCCGCGCGACCTGGCTCATCGCGGCAAACATCTCTTTGTCGGTGTCGAACGAGAAGGATGCGAATCGCTGCTCTTTGGCGAGCGGAATCAGCCGCAACGTGGCCTGCATCTTGAACCCTAACGCCCCCGTATCGCCGAGAAATAGTCCGGCGAGGTCGGGTCCATATGTGCGAAAGAACGGCGAAGCGTTGTTCGCCGCCCCGCCGGAACCGGTCTTCACGACCGTCCCATCCGCCAAGGCAACCTCTAGCGACAACACTGCGTCGGCCGCGGTCCCATGGATGCTCGAGCCAAAGAAAATACTGTTCTGCGACAGCGCACCGCCTACCGTCGCGTACATGCCGGAAAACGGGCCGAAGTAGGGCGTGCGCAGTCCTTTTCTTTCAACGCCTCGTAGAGTTGTTTCCAAGTCACGCCGCATTCGACCGTGACGTACATATCTTCTTCGTTGATCTCGACGATGCGGTCGAGGCGCCGCGTATCGACGATCACCGCGTCCCCCCGCGTGGGCCGGTAGCCACCGGTATAGGACATACCGCCACCGCGCGGCACCACCGTTAGGCCGGCTGCTGTGGCGGACCGCACGCCCTTGGCGAGCTCTTCCTTGGTGCCGGGTGCGATAACCAATTCGGCAAGGTTGTCGGCTTTATAGAAGATATCGGTCGAGAAGAATTCGCGCTCTTTTTCGTCGGTGATGACGTGCTCATCTCCCATCAACGACTTCAAATCGTTGATCAGACTGTCCAAATTGCTGCCCATTTCGGCCTGCGCCATGACGCCCTCCCTTTCTTCTCGGTTTCCTGGATCATACCATTGGTCTTCACGCTTCGGGGGGCGGTATGACGGACTATTCCCAACTTTTCGAACCGTTGGAATTGGGCCCGATTCGGCTCAAGAACCGCGTTGTCATGAGCGGGCACCACATGGGTCTGGGCGACGGGCAGGGCGGTATCGGGCCTCGGCTCCATGCCTATATGGTTGCGCGCGCCCATGGCGGGGCGGCGATGGTGGGCCTTGAATCGTCGCCGGTCCATGCGTCGTCCATCAAAGGCGTGCGCCCGCATCTGTTCGATGATGCATTGCTCCCCGGCCTAACGGCGCTTGCTGACGATGTGCATGCCGCTGGCTCGCGTCTGTCGGTCATTCTTTGGCACGCGGGCCACAATATGACGCACCTCGGCGCCGGTCCGGCTTGGGCACCGTCCGCCGTCCCATCAGCGCAGTTTGCCGAGTTGCCCAAGGCGATGACCTTGGAGGACATCGACGAACTCGTCGATGCCTATGTCGGCGCCACCCGACGATGCCGGATGGCGGGCCTTGATGCGGTCGAGATTCAGACATCGTCGGATTACTTGCTGGGATCGTTCCTCAATCCGCTTTTCAATCGCCGCACCGATGCTTATGGCGGTTCGCTGGAAAACCGAATGCGGTTGATCGTTCGCGTTGCCGAGGCGGTGCGCGCCGAGGCCGGTGCCGACATGGCCGTGGGCGTGCGAACGTCGATTGCCCACAACGTGCCGGGTGATGCCGATGGTTACGGCGAAGAATCCTCATTGGCCGCTATGCGCGTTTTGGTCGATAGCCGCCTTGTCGATTACGTAAGCCTGATTACGGGATCGCATTTTGCGTTAGCCGATCTTATGCCGACAATGACCGCAGAACCGGCGCATCTCAGCAATGCAGGGGCGCGGTTTCGGGTAGCTCTGGGAGTGCCAATTGTCGTCGCTGGTAGCGTACGGACGCCCAATGAAGCGTGCACCGTTATCCGGGACGGCGGTGCCGATGTCGTAGCGATGGCGCGCT
Source organism: Alphaproteobacteria bacterium (assembly GCA_038141965.1). Classification (GTDB taxonomy): domain Bacteria; phylum Pseudomonadota; class Alphaproteobacteria; order SHVP01; family SHVP01; genus CALJDF01. The sequence goes on along the minus strand of JAYQJC010000006.1, from coordinate 43,879 downwards.
CGTGGATTGCCGATCCGAATTGGTTGGTCAAGGTTCAGGACGACGATGCCGCCGGCATCACGCCATGCGTGTCGTGCAACCAGGCCTGCACCTTCGCGCAGCGCAGCATTGGGCCGGCGACATGCGTGGTGAACCCGCGCGCCGGTCGCGAGTTCGAACAACCGCGATCCAAACGGGTTACGGCCGACAATGCGCTGACGGTCGTCGGCGGCGGGCCGGCGGGCATGGAGGCAGCGTGCCGGGCGGCCAGTCGCGGGTTCCGCGTCACACTTTTCGAGGCCGGGTCCCAGCTAGGCGGTGCGATGCGCCAAGCAGGCGAGGCGCCTCACCGGGCGCCGCTCCTGGGCGCGATCGATTGGTGGTCGTGCATGTTGGATCGCCTGGATGTTCGGGTCGTCTACGACGAGAAGATCGGCGTCGGCGATCTGCCGCAGGACGAGAAAACGATCTGGGCGGTCGGCGCCGATCCGGCGCAGAGTGCTGTTTGGCGCCGTCGGCCCCACTTGGTCGACGGGATACCCGGGACCGAGAAATTGAAACATGGACGGGCGGTCTTGGCTGGCACCGTCGCTGTTTCCGGTCGCGTCCTCATCATCGACGAGGAGAGCGGTTGGCCGACGATTTCGTTGGCTGAGACGTTGGCGTCGAACCCGGCCGTTGAGGCCGTGACGGTGGCGACCCCGGTGTCCCACCCTGCGCTGCCGGAACTGCTCTTCTCGGTGGAGGCCGACGAGGTGATGCGACGCCTCGGCGAAGTGGGGGTCGTTGTGCAAGGTGCTGCGACCGTGAACGCGGTCGATGGCAATCAGGTGGTGCTGACCTCGGGGGACGTCCTGGGGCCGTTCGACGCGATTGTTCTTTCGACCGGCACGTTGCCCCGGCCGGTGCCCGACGGGGCGCTGGCGATCGGCGACTGTGTCGCACCGCGCGGGTTCTGGGCCGCGACGAACGACGCGATGCGCCTGGTTGACTCGCTCTAACCGGCGTAGGGGCGGTCGCCCTTCACCGTGGTGCGATGCATGTGGCGTGCGTACTGCGTGTCGTAGGTCGTCGCGTGATGCATGGTGCACCGGTTATCCCAGAACACGAGATCGTGCGGCTGCCAGACGTGGCGGAACTGAAACTCTGGTCGGCTCGCCTGGACCAAAAGGTCGTCCAAGAGCGCTGCACCTTCATCTTCCGGAAGGCCAACCAAACGGACGGTAAACCCAGGATTGATGTAGAGTGCCTTGCGACCGGTCTCGGGGTGGGTGCGCACCACGGGATGAATCACTTCGTTGAGTTGGGCTTTTTGCTCTTCGGTTAGGGTGTCGCGGGCGTAGCCGGACTTGGTCTTACCCTCGAAACTCGCAAGGTAGGAGTGTGCCGCTTGGAGACCGACCAACCTTTGTTTGGTCTCTTCGGGGAGGTCTTCGTAGGCCATGTACATATTGCAATAGAGCGTGTCGCCCTTTTCCGGCGGGATTTCGATTGCGTGGAGCAACGAGCCCAGCGGCGGTTCTTCGACATAGGACATGTCCGAATGCCAATACCGACCGGCGTCTTCAAAACCCATGGGCCGTCCGTCGGGGTGCTTCTTGTTGGACAAGACCAGTACTTCCGGCTGATTGGGCAGCAGGTACTCGGCTTTGACATGGACCATGAGCTCACCGAACCGCTCGCTAAAGGCGACGTGCTCGGCGGGGGTCAGGCGTTGATCGCGAAACACAAGAACGAGATGGTCCAAGAGCGCCTGGTGAATAGCGGCCAACGTGGCGTCGTCCGGCATCGTCGATAGGTCGATGTCGGTGACTTCGGCGCCCATGACGGGCGATAAGGGTTGAATCTTCATGGTCGTCTCGCTTGTGGAACTGCGGTCATTTTTGGGCCAGCAGGACCCACCACTTCATGCCATAGGCATGCGTCTTGCCGTACAATGAGGTTCGCGAATAGCCCGCTTTGCCAAAGGCACTCGGGACAAGGTCTTCGACGATCGACTCCGATCTGAAGCCGGCTTTACGCGCCAGGGCCGGCATGTCCATTTCGCGCATCTTGCTGCGAAAGGGTTCGGCATTGAAGTGGGTCGTCCAATCGCGTTGAAACTGGTCGTACGGATCGGGCCAGTACTTATTGAACTCGGGCACGTCGCCATGAACCATGTAGCCGCCCGGCTTCAACAGCCGGTAGCACTCGTTGATGATATTGGGGATCGCCTTTTGCGACGTTTCGTGGAACAAGATCATCGACGTGATCAAGTCGAAGCTCTCGTCCGGGTAATCCGTCTTCTCGGCATTCTGTTGCGAGAAATGGACGGTCTTGCCCAGCGATTCCGCGCGGGCATGCGCATAGCGCACCATCGGTGCGCCGAGGTCAAAGGCGTGGAGTTCGGCCTTGGGAAACGCGTCGGCGAGGCCCAAGGTTTGGTGCCCGACACCGCACCCCATATCCAGAATACGCGCCGGTTCAAAGTCCGGTATGTTCTCGCGAAAGTAAGCGCCGACCGTGACCCCAACGTCGTCGGTCATCGGCCCTTGACCGCCCATCCCGTATTGGTAGGCCCCGACGTCATAGAGCGCCCCGGCGAAGATATCGTCTTCCGTCAGTTCGACGTGATAGCCGCCGGGTTGGCAGTGGATGTGAATCTCGCTGTTGTAGCGTGGAATCTTGAGCGACGGGTCAAGCCGCAGCGTCCCCTTCGTCTTCCGTGCGGCCGTGGACTTAACGCGCGCCGCGATGTCATCGCGCTGGCGCCCGGTGCGCTCCCCCAGGCCTTCCCACATCAACTCTTGGCCCGAGCGATTGAGCGAACTCCAGGTCTGCCAAAACGGATCCTTGCGCATGACCCGCGCAACGTCGCGCGGCGATTTTGGGGCGTGGCCTTGCGCCTTCTGAAAGGCTTTCGCCCCACGGGCTTCGAACGCCTTTTTGTTGCCCGGTCCTAGATCGGTCAGTACGTGCACCTTGAGGCTCGTGACGAAATCGAGCCGTGCCGCCTCGTCGTGGGTCTCGTCCGGCAATACGCCGTGCTGCGCTTGTCCTCTCATGATCGCCTCCCTGCCGCTGCGAGGACCCAGTCTAGCATTCCGGGACATCCGGCGGCAGGAACTAAGCTCATGCCTCTGCATCCCGCGCTCAGCATAGCTTTTCGAAGGGTGTCCGCACCGCTTTTCGGCGTGGCGCGTTTCCTCTACCGTGCGGACCGGTTCGCATCTTGGACATGAGGCAGAAAATGAAAAACGCACAGGATCCCGTGGTGATCGTCGGTTTGGCGCGCACCCCTATCGGCAACTTTCAGGGAGCCCTGTCGTCTGTCGGCGCGCCGAAACTCGGTGGCGCTGCGATCAAGGCCGCCCTCGATCAAGCTGGGGTCGCACCCGATACGGTCGACGACGTGATCATGGGCTGCGTCCTACCGGCGGGCATGGGCCAGGCGCCCGCCCGCCAGGCGGCGCTTGCCGGCGGTATTCCGATCAGCGTTGGGGCGACCACCATCAACAAGATGTGCGGGTCAGGCATGCGCGCCACCATGATGGCGGCCGATCAAGTCGCCGCAGGATCGGCGACGATCATGGTGGCCGGTGGTCTCGAAAGCATGTCCAACACGCCTTATCTGCTCGACAAAGCGCGTGGGGGGTACCGGCTCGGCAACGGCAAGATCTACGATCATATGTTCATCGACGGGTTGGAGGACACGATCGATCAACCGGGCAAGCTGATGGGCTCTTTCGCCGAAGACACGGCCGAGAAATATCAGTTCACCCGCGAGCAGCAGGATAACTTTGCGCTGACCTCGCTCGAACGCGCCAAGAAAGCCAACGAAGATGGATCGTTTGACGACGAAATCACGCCGGTCACGGTGAAGACCCGCGCTGGTGAAACAACGGTGAGCCAGGACGAGTTGCCGTTTACGGCCAAGATCGAAAAAATACCCCAGCTCAAACCGGCTTTCCGCGAGGGCGGGACGGTGACGGCGGCCAATTCGTCGGCCATCTCGGATGGCGCGGCTGCTCTGGTGTTGATGCGCGAGTCGGAGGCCGAGAAACGAGGCCTGACGCCGTTGGCGCGCATCGTCGACTACACGACCCACAGTCAAGAATCGTCGTGGTTCACGACGGCACCGATCGGCGCCATCAACAAGCTTTTTGAAAAGACCGGTTGGTCGCGCGACGACGTCGATCTCTTTGAAGTCAACGAAGCCTTCGCCGTGGTCACGATGGCCGCGATGAAAGACATCGGGGTCGATCATGACCAGATGAACGTACACGGCGGCGCCTGCGCGCTGGGACATCCCGTCGGCGCGTCGGGGGCACGGATCATCGCGACGCTGTATTACGCCCTGGCCAAGAACGGTCTGAACCGTGGCGTTGCCAGCTTGTGCATCGGGGGCGGCGAGGCCACGGCCATCGGGATCGAACGCATCGCGGCATAGGAAAGCCCTGACGATGGAGCCCCGCCGGTTCGGTAGCGGAAGTCAGTGGGAGCAGAAATACGGCTATTCCCGTGTCGTCGTCGATGGCGATTGGGTCTTCGTGTCGGGCACCACGGGCACCGACTATGCGACCGGTGACGTGGTCGATGGCGCGGAAGGCCAGGTGTCCAAAGCTTTCGAGAACATTCGTGCGGCGCTTGAACAAGCCGGTGCGGCGTTGAGCGATGTTGTTCAGGCCCGCTATTACATCGCGCGGCGTGCCGACGTCGACACCGTTCTAACCGCCATCGGCATCCATTTTGCCGATATCCGTCCGACCGCCACTGCCGTTGTCGCCGAACTCATCGACCCGAAAATGCGCGTCGAAATCGAAGTTGTGGCGCGGACCCGATGACCCTGGACCCCATCATCTTCTACCCGGCCTTCGGTTCGCCCTATTCCTATGTCGCGGCGCAACTGATCGACGATGTCGGACAGCGTCACCGACGTGAGGTGCTATGGCGCCCGGTTCGGCTCGGCACCGTGCTCAGCCGAAGCGCGGATTGACGGCCCGACCGACGATCCCCGAACAGAAACTGGCCTATTGGCGCCACGACGTAGAACGGATTTGCCAATTGCGCGGCTTGCCGTTTGTGCGGCCCGAAGGAGAGGCCCCGCCGTTCGATTGTGACGAGCTTTACAATACCTGTTACGCCCTAGCGGACGGCAACGAGGCGCAACTGCGCACGATTACCCTGGCGGTGCTATCGATCATTTGGGCCCAAGGCAAAGCGCTCAAGACCGTCGATGCGGTGGTGTCGGGGCTGCGCCGTTTCCACCTATCCAGCGCGTTGATGAGGCAGTATGCGACCAGCGGGAAAGGGCAGGCCGCCCACGAAGATGCAGTCGCGGCGGCTATCGCATCCGGCATGATCGGGGCGCCATGGATTGTCGTCGGCGAGGAGACCTTTTGGGGCCACGACCGTATCCCTTATCTCGACAAATGGCTCGGCGCAGAGGTGCTGGCTCTCCGATAACGTCACGCCGATTGGTCCGGCCTTGTAGCGGCGGTGTGAGGCATGGCCTAGAATGAGCCCATGCCCCAAACCATTGATTTCTATTTCGATTTCGCCTCGCCCTACGGCTATCTCGCGAACATTCAAATCGATGCCTGGGCGCGTGACCGCGATTGCGTCGTCGTTTGGCGTCCCATCATGCTGGGTGCGGCATTCAAGACGGTCGGCACCGGCCCGCTTCTGAGCTATCCCCTCAAAGGGGCGTATGCGACGCGTGACATCATGCGTACAGCGCGCGCGCTTGGCGTCGCGTGCGTTCTTCCGGAAGGATTTCCGCACGGTACCCTCGCCGCGGCGCGCGGTTTCTACTGGCTGGCCGACCAGAACGAAGACACCGCAAAGGATTTCGCGCGCGCATTCTATCACGCCTATTTCGGCGAAGGCCGCAATGTCAGTCCCGCCGAGGAAACCGCCGACATCGCAGCGGGTTTAGGAATCGATCGTGCCGCGTTCCTCGCCGCGGTCCAAGAGCCGGCCATCAAGGAGCGTTTGAAAGTTGAAACCGCCGCGGCGTTAGAGCGTGGTGTATTCGGCTCACCGTTCTTTTTTGTCGGCGACGAACCGTTTTGGGGCTCGGATCGTTTCGATCAAATGGCGCGCTGGATGGAAACTGGCGGCTGGTAGCTCGATGACTGTGCTCGAGACTGCTTTCAAACAAAAGGACGAGACGTTCCGCGCCAACGCGGCCCATATGGAGGGGCTTGTCGACGATCTCCGACAGGTCACATCGACCATTGCGGAAGGTGGCGATGCGCGATCCCGAGCCCGTCATCTCGACCGCGGCAAGATGCCGGTCCGCGATCGCATCACGACCCTATGCGACCCCGGCGCCCCATTCCTCGAACTCTCGGCGCTCGCCGCGCACGGCGTCTACGACGAGGCCGTTCCGGCGGCGGGGGTCGTGACCGGGATCGGCCGCATCAACGGGCAGGAATGCATGATCGTGGCGAACGATGCCACGGTCAAAGGCGGGACCTACTATCCGCTGACGGTCAAAAAGCACCTCCGGGCCCAACAGATCGCCTTCGAGAATCGTTTGCCGTGCATCTACCTGGTGGACTCCGGCGGTGCGAACTTGCCCAACCAGGACGAGGTCTTTCCCGACCGCGAGCATTTCGGTCGGATATTCTTCAACCAAGCGCAGATGTCGGCCGCGGGCATCCCGCAGATCGCGGCCGTCATGGGGTCGTGCACCGCCGGCGGCGCTTATGTCCCGGCGATGGCCGACGAAAGCATCATCGTCAAAGGGACCGGCACGATCTTTCTTGGCGGACCGCCGCTCGTCAAGGCGGCCACTGGCGAGGTGGTCAGCGCCGAAGACCTCGGCGGGGCCGAAGTGCACGCCCGCCAATCCGGCGTGGCCGATCACTATGCCGAGAATGACGGTCACGCGCTTGGCATCGTCCGCCGTATCGTTGCCAACTTGAACCGGCACAAGGCCCCGCCGCCCACGTCGGAAGTGGAAGAGCCGCATTATGATGCGGCGGAACTTTACGGTGTCGTGCCTGCGGACCCGCAACAAACGTTCGATGTCCGTGAGATCATCGCGCGGGTGGTTGACGGCAGCGCGTTCGACGAGTTCAAACCGCTCTACGGATCCACGCTGGTCACCGGGTTTGCGCGCCTTTATGGCCGTCCGGTCGGCATTCTCGGCAACAATGGAATCTTGTTTTCAGAATCGGCGCTCAAAGGGGCGCATTTCATTGAGCTGTGTTGTCAGCGTCGCATTCCGTTGATTTTTTTGCAGAACATCACCGGCTTCATGGTCGGTCAAAAATACGAAGCCGGTGGCATCGCCAAAGACGGTGCGAAGATGGTGATGGCTGTCGCCAATGCGCAGGTGCCGAAAATCACGCTGGTCATCGGGGGCTCCTTTGGTGCCGGCAATTACGGCATGTGCGGACGGGCATACGATCCACGATTTCTCTGGATGTGGCCCAATGCGCGGATTTCGGTCATGGGTGGCGCGCAAGCCGCCAGCGTCCTCACCCAAGTGCGCAGGGATTCACAAGAGGCAAAGGGGCAGTCCGTGGATGCCGCGGAGGAGGCGGCTTTTGCCGAAGCGATTAGGGCGCAGTACGAGACCCAGGGGCATCCTTACTATGCCAGTGCGCGCCTATGGGACGACGGCGTGATCGATCCGGCTGATACGCGCTTGGTCCTCGGGTTGTCGCTGTCGGCTGCACTGAATGCGCCGATTGGCGACACCAAGTTCGGCGTCTTCCGGATGTAGCCGTGGCGCCGGAGCAACTTCTCGTCGATGTCGCGCCCAATGGCGTGGCCACCGTCACGTTCAATCGACCGGACCGCCACAACGCGTTCGACGACGGGATGATCCGAGAGTTGGCAGACGTATTGGCGGACCTTCGCGGCAAATCTGGCGTCAGAGTTTTGGTCCTGGCCGGTCGCGGCAAGTCGTTCAGTGCCGGCGCCGACCTCAATTACATGAAACGCGCGGCCGGGTTTTCGAGGGAAGAAAACATCGAAGACGCCATGCGCCTGGGACGTATGCTTCTGACCCTGCGCACCTTGCCGATCCCCACGATCGCGCTCGTCCAGGGTGCCGCTTACGGCGGCGGCGTCGGTCTCGTTGCGGCGTGTGACATCGTGGTCGCGGCGGCATCGACAAATTTTGCCCTAACGGAAGTAAAACTGGGTCTCGTGCCGGCCATGATTTCGCCGTTCGTCATTGATGCGATCGGTGTTCGGCAGGCAGGCCGCTATTTCCAGACTGCTGAGCGTTTCGACGCCGCCGAGGCGCGACGGATCGGGTTGGTACACGATGTGGTCGACGACGAAGCGGCGCTCGGCGGCCGTCGCGATACGTTGGTCCGGCGTATCCTCGAAGCTGGACCCGAAGCGGTCGGTCACGCCAAGGAGCTTGCCGCCGACGTTGCAGGTTTCGGCATTGACGAGGCCGTGCTGCGGGATCTTGCCGGGCGTATTGCCGACCGTCGTGCTGCCCCAGAAGGGCTGGAGGGGATGACGGCTTTCCTCGACCGTCGACGCCCGTCCTGGGCGCCGGACTAAACCGCAGATGATCAAGTCGCTTCTGATCGCCAACCGGGGTGAGATTGCGTGTCGCATCATCGCGACCGCGCAACGCATGGGAATCCACACCGTCGCGGTACATTCCGAAGCGGATGCCACCACGCGGCATGTCAGGCTGGCCGACGAATCCCACTGCATCGGCCCGGCGTCTGCCGCCGAAAGCTACCTCTGGGGCGACAAGATCATTGCGACGGCCGCTGAGGTCGGTGCCGCCGCGATCCATCCGGGTTATGGCTTTCTGTCGGAGAACGCGGACTTCGCCCAGGCCTGTGGTGATGCAGGATTGATCTTTGTCGGGCCGTCGCCCAATGCCATTCGTGGCATGGGGTCAAAGCGCATCGCAAAGGATTTGATGCAGGCTGCAGAGGTGCCGGTCATTCCCGACTACCGCGGCGAGAACCAATCGGACGCCGCCTTCATTCGTGCTGCGACGGACCTGGGCTATCCAATAATGTTGAAACCGGCCCTCGGCGGCGGCGGCAAGGGCATGCGCCGTGTCGACCAAGAGCGGGATTTGACGGACGCCCTGGCGGCGGCAAAAAGGGAGGCCATGGCAGCCTTTGGCGATGACGAAATCATTGCCGAGAAGTACGTCACCTCCCCTCGCCACATAGAGGTCCAGATCTTTGGTGATTTGCACGGGAATTTCGTTCATCTCTTTGAACGGGACTGCACGCTCCAACGTCGTCATCAAAAGATCATCGAAGAAGCGCCGTCGACCCTCGTTTCCATACCTGTTCGTGAAGCGCTCCGTGTTGCGGCGCTTCGTGCTGCAGCAGCTGTTGCGTATACGGGTGCCGGGACGGTTGAGTTTCTGGTGGAGGAATCGGGCGCATTCTACTTCATGGAAATGAACACGCGCTTGCAGGTGGAACACCCGGTTACCGAGGCCATCACCGGCCTGGATCTCGTGGAATGGCAGTTGCGGATCGCCGCGGGCGAATCCCTGCCACGGGAACAATCCGCCATACAGGTGAACGGCCACGCCATCGAGGCCCGGATCTACGCCGAATCGCCTCAAGCCGGTTTTCTTCCCGCGCCCGGGCGTGTGACGCGTCTGGTGATTCCCGAGAGACTGGGTGTCCGTGTTGATCGCGGCTTGGATGCAGGCGACGAGGTGTCGCCCCATTACGACCCGATGGTTGCAAAGGTCATTGTCCGGGGTGTCGGTCGGGAAGATGCGCGCCAGGCCCTACTTCAGGCTGTGCTGGACACACGAATCGGTGGGCTCGAGACTAACCTTGCGTTCCTGGCGGCGCTGTTGGCCGATGGCGCGTTCAAGTCGGGCGCACTCGATGTTCAGTTCGTCGATCGGTCTCTCGGTCGACTGGTTGCGACGAACGCGCCGCCGTCGATTAAGTCGGTCGCCGCGGCTGCGGTGATTGTGCGCCAGTCAAGCGCAGAGTCGGTTGTCCCCGCCGACCCCTGGTCGGGCGGGCGGGGCTGGCAATCAAACTTACCGGCGCGCGTGTTCCTTCACGCCAAGACGCCCGAAGGGCTTGAGACGGTCGTGCTGACAGGCGACCAGCCGCAAAGTCTCTCCTGGGGCGGTCAAACCGTTGCCCTAGAGGACGTCGCCACCGACGGTCACGCCGTCGATCTGACCGTCGCCGGGCAACGCCACCGAATGCTCGTGGTCACGGGCGAAAACGCCCATTTCGTGATCTCGAAAACCGGCGTTGATTGCTTGGTCGTCGGTGATCCATTTGCCGTGAACCAGAACCGGTCAAGCGATCCCTCGGTGGTCGCCCCTATGCCGGGCAAGGTTACCCAAGTACATGTGTCGGCAGGCCAGGCGGTCGAGGCGGGTACCCGGCTGGCGACCCTAGAAGCCATGAAAATGGAACACGTACTTCGTGCGGCCCATGACGGCGTCGTCGCTCAAGTGCAGGTTGCCGTCGGCGACTTCGTCGAGGAAGGCGCCGCCGTCGTGATCTTTGAAACCGTGGCCTAGTAGTCGGTCAGCAGTGGCCCGTAACCGCCCACCTTGTCGGTGATGCCGCTCTCCCGCAGGGCGTGCCAGTAGCAGGCGGTGTTGATGGCAATGACGGGTTTCTTCAGCCAATGCCACGCCTCGCCGGCGACCCTGGCGTTTGCCAAACCGGTGCCGACCTGCACGATAGCGTCGGGCTTGCTGGCGGCGACCTTCAGGGTAGCGTCGCGCAACGCCTCGGCGCTGACATGGCAAATCTCCGCCGGCATGTTGACGTTGAAGCTATGCAGATCGGTGATGTCGTAACCGGCTTCGTTGAAGAAACGCCGCACCCGATCGTCGCCCAGGGGCTTATGCGGTGTGATGAGGGCAATTTTCTTGATGCCGCCAACTTTCTTTAGGGCGGCTAGGATTGCGTTGTTGCCCATCGACATCTTGATCGAGAACTTCTTTTCCAAGCGTTCAAGCATATCCAAGCTGCCCTGAAGGCCTTCCCAGAAGGCCTCGAGCGAAAGCCCGTTGATGATGTAGTCGGGATGACACGTCATGACGCGCTCGATCGACTCATCGATTCCCGAACGCATGCGCTCAATGTGGGCGATAAAATCATCATCCGAGCCGAGTTTCGCGTCGGGGATGGCAATACGCGAGACATGGTTGGTCACGCCGGGGGCTGCATGTCGGCGAACTCGGTCTGCACAACGGTGTTGGTCGATGGAACGATCACGCCAATCTTCAGTCGATGGCCAAGTGAGTCAGGCACTCGTATCCTCTTTGTCTGAATGAGATTTGGGGGTGAACCCTGTCTTGCCCCTATTGAATGGATCGTTCGCGCTCGACCGACTTGAACATCGCCGTGCGCAAAAGAAATTCGCGTGCCGCTTCCGGATTATCAGCGGTCTCGCGCCATTCCTTTTGTCTCTGCGCGCGGCTCTCCGGGTCGCTTTCCTCAAGGTCGCGCTTGTTCTGTGCGGTTTGAGCAAGCAAATACTCTTCCGCAACGGTGCGCCGTTGCCGATCGTAGAGCTCGAATATCTCAGCCGACGCTTCGCCACGGTAAACAGCAACCATTTTCTCTGTGAGGTTGAGCGCGTCATGGATGCCGAAGTTCAGGCCCATGCCGCCAAGTGGGTTATTGATATGCGCGGCATCGCCGGCAAGGAACACGTTGCCAACCGCAAATCGTCCCGCGATACGTTGGTGCACTTGGTAAATATTCTTGTGGATGATCGGGAAGGTCCCGCCGTCCGGGTGCGGCATGACGGCCTGAATGCGTTCTTGGCAGGCGTCGTCGTCGAAAGCAGTCGCCTCGTCCACGTCAGGCTCGACCGGTGAGACGACGCGCCAGCGTCCCGGCGGCCCTTCGGCGGGTACTTTGAACATCGAGTACCAGCGGTCAGGGTCGGCAATGTAGCAGGTGCCCCTAAATCCTTGGTCGGTGTAATCGAACGGCGTCGTCAGGACCAAGAAACGTTCTTCGAACGTTAGTCCTTCAAAGCTGACTCCCATTGCATGTCGCACAATGCTTTTGCCGCCGTCGCAACCGATCAAATAGCGCCCGGTTACTTCTTCGGCGCCATTTGGACCGTCTACGGTCACGGTGACGCCGTTTTCGTCGCTCCTCGCGCTGGTGACGGTGCGGCTCTTGCGGATTTCGCAGCCGTCCATCTTCTCGACTTTGCTCAATAGCATCCGCGCGTATTTGTGCTGCTCGCAATGAAGCCTGAAGGGATAGCGGGTTATGTCCCCCAAGATCGAAAGGTCGAATTCGGCGACCAGCCCTTTCTTGAGATCGCGAAATTGCCACTTCGGCACCTCAATCCCCATGCCGTGCAGTTCCTCGGCAACCTCCAAGCTCTCAAGGCGCTCCATCGTCGGGGGATGAAAGGGCGAGGCGCGGGGGTCCGTCGGAAGGTCGGCGTAGGAATCGAGCAATATGACCGGAATGCCCTGTCGCAATAGGGCGTAGGCCGCTGTAACGCCTACCGGTCCGGCACCGGCAATGACGACTCGATCGTTATTCGTGTTGTTCGCGCTCAAATGGGGTCTCCCGGCTCTTTTTTGGGGATTATGGACAATTTGCTGGACCTCTCCACATACCATCTGGACTTGCCCGCTCCGCGCGCATCGGTACGCTAAAGCGCGATGGCCCTGAATATCCTGAAGCTATGCGTCGGTGTCGACGATGTGGATCAACTCCGCACGATTCAGGCTCGCCGCTTGGGGGAGCAGGGGACGCTTCGTCATTTCACCCGGCACCGTCCACGACGGGCGGAAGAGATCGCCGGTGAAGGTTCGCTCTACTGGATTATTCGAGGGTACATACAGGTCCGGCAGGTGATTGTCGATATTCAGTCGGTGACCAATGAAGGGGGTAAGAAGTGCGCCTTCGTGTTGGAGCCGCAGCTGATTCTAACCGAGCATCAGCCGCGGCGGCCGCATCAAGGTTGGCGCTATCTCGAAGCGGCGGACACGCCACTCGATTTGCCGAATGGAAAGACCGCCGGTCCCGCTGACCTTCCGGCCCCTCTCGCTCGCACGCTCAAGGAAATAGGTGCTTGGTAGCTAGAAACGATAGCCAAAGATGGTTCCAAAGAAGTACTGGCCGTCCGACTGGGAGATCGGGCTGTCAGCCGCATCGCCGATCAGCAGGGTGCCACGCAGAACGCCCGAAATAAAAACGCGATCACTGAAGTTGTAGACCAGGGTCGCGTAGCCGCCGATATCGGAAAAACCGCCACCGTCCGTCAGAAAAACCGGGCGCCCAGTTCCCGCAACACTCGAGTCGAAATAGGACTTCATGTAGTCCTTGCTCGCGTAGTGGGTCGTCCCGCCGAGGATCAGATTGGCGCGATCGCTAAGGCGACCGCCCAGCGCCAAGTCGAGCGACACCACGAGGCCTTCATGGCCCCCGAGGGCCTTGCGTAAGTCGCTTTTGAAGCGCCAAGGTCCGTTCAGGGTCTCGATAAACGCACCGATCTCAACACCAGCGTCGACATCCGGCAGGCCGGAGAGAAAGGTGCTATCCGATGATTCTCTTCCCCGGTCGTAGGTGAATCGGGGCCCCGCTTTCAGGCCGGGATTTCGAATCATATTCAGACCGACGCCCCGCTGGGTGCTGGCAAAATAAGCTCCGCGCCATTCCACGTCGAACAACGGGAGCGCGCTCGCTTCGTAGTCGTCGGATCCGATGAACTCTGGGTTTAAGCCGACGCCGCCACCGATGATTCCCGACCACTCATTCTCGCGCGCGAAATCAATCGCGGTATCGGTGGCACCTGCGAGTTGGCTCTCATAGCTTCGGGTGCCGCCGACATTTGCGGCAATTGCGGTCGAGGTCGTTAAGGCCAAGCAAAGTGCGGCAAAGATTGGTTTCAGCATGTTCGGAACCCAGGGATATTATCCCGCTAACCTAGCGGTTTCGGGAGTCCCCGACAAGAATTCGGCAGCCTCTAATGACGTTAGCCGATGAGCGTTGTGACCGCCCGCCCGATTGCCAACGACGATGTCAGTCCGGGTGACTCGATGCCGAACAAATGGATCAAACCGTCGATCCCATGCGTGATAGGCCCTTGAATCAGAAAGTCGCCAGCCGGCGCGCCGGCGGGAACGATTTTTGGGCGAATGCCCGCATATCCGGGTTGTAAACGCCCCGGCTTGAGGGCGGGAAAATAGCGCCGGATACTGTCTTCGAATCTCTGCGCCCGGCTGCCGTCGACCTCATAATCGATGGTGTCGATCCATTCGACATCAGGACCGAAGCGGGCCTGACCGCCGAGGTCGACGGAATAGTGCAACCCTAGGCTCGCTGTCGTCGGCAGCGGGTAGATCAGTCGCTGAAACGGGGCGGGGCCGGAGAGCGTGAAGTAGACCCCCTTTGCCAAGTACCGAGCCGGAATCGCCGCAGACGGCATGTTCTCGATCGATCGCGCGACCGCTTGGGCATGGAGTCCAGCGGCGTTGACGAGCCACCGACACGAAAGCAGCGTTTCTGCACCGTCTACAGATTGCGTCGTGACGGAGAACCCTTGGGCCGACCGCCGGGCACCGAGGAACGTCGTTTGCAGCGCGATCATACCTCCCGCCGCAGCGATGTCTCCTTCAAGCGCGAGCATGTATTGGTGGCTGTCCACGATGCCGGTCGAGGGTGAGTGAAGCGCGGCCACACATTTCAGGTTGGGCTCAAGCGCCGTCGCGGCGTCCGCGTCGATGATAACGAGATCATCGACACCGCTTGCAATGCCGTTAGGTTCGAATCCTTTGAAGGCTGGCTATTTCGCCGTCGTCGGCTGCGACGATGAGCTTTCCGCACCGTCGGTGCGGAATGCCGCGCTCGGCGCAGTAGGTATAGAGCGCTTCCTTTCCCTCAACGCTCAGCGCGGCTTTCTTGGATCCAGGCGGGTAGTAGAGACCGGCATGGATGACTTCGCTGTTGCGCGAGCTGGTTTCGCTACCGATCCACTTCTCTTTATCGAGGACAAGAACTTCGTGGCCCGACTCAGTGAGGCATTTCGCGATGGCTAGGCCGACGACGCCAGCGCCTACTACGACGATTTCAACAGAATCAGCCATTCCGGCGTGCCCCGAAGCGCGCCAGGCGATTTGCCACCGACAATGTCACGAAAGCTTGACCCCCTTTGATTTGAGCCGTTGGAACAGGCGGTCAATGTATGGGAAGCAAACCGCCACGAAAACAGGATTGGTTGATGATCTCCACCATACTTAAGACCGCTGCCGTCGCCGCTTTTGGTTCAGTTATTCTTGCTGGTGCCGCCTCGGCAAACCCCTCGGTGTGGAAATACGAGTGGCCCACGACCAACTTTGACAAGTCCTCGGTCGAATTCGACGAAATCCTGTCTGGCGGGCCACCCAAGGATGGCATTCCGGCAATCGACCGACCCCGCCATATCGCGTTGGATGAAGTCGACGGGTACGGCGAATTCGAGATCGAGGCGACCGAACCGGTCGTCGGTATCGTTATCAACGGTGAGATGCGGGCCTATCCACTCTCAATCCTGATGTGGCACGAAATCGTCAACGATGAACTCGGTGGCGTGCCGATCTCGGTGACGTTCTGCCCGCTTTGCAACGCCGCCGTGGTGTTTGATCGACGCCTTGACGGCCAAGTGCTGGATTTCGGCACCACCGGAAAGTTACGAAACTCCGATCTTGTCATGTATGACCGCCAGACAGAAAGCTGGTGGCAGCAGTTCCTTGGCGAGGCAATCATCGGTGAAATGCTCGGCAAACGCCTCGCGGTGTTGCCGTCGCGTCTCGAATCCTGGGCCAACTTCCAAGCTCGCGCCAACGATAGCGCAAGCCTGCTAGTGCCCACCAACGCACGTCTCCGGCGCTACGGTGCCAACCCGTACAACGGCTACGACTCGCTCTCCACACCGTTCCTGTACCAAGGTGAGGCACTTCAGGCTCTCAAGGAAGTGAATGTCGCGCCCTTGGCGCGGGTCATCACGATTGATCGCTCCGGCGATGGCCAAAAGGAGGCGTGGGCTCTGGACCTCCTGCGTGAGCGCGGCCGGGTGGAAACAGAGGATGGGTTCGTCATTACATGGGAACCCGGCCAAAATTCCGCGCTTGATTCCTCGGCAATCTCCCGCGGGGTGGATGTCGGGAATGTGGTTGTGCAACAGCGGACGGACCAAGGGGAACTCGTCGACTTTCCGTACGGGATCGACTTCGCGTTTGCCTACAAAGCGTTTTTCCCGGACGGTGAGATCGTCGTCCAATAATCGGCAATTGAGACGCTCGTTGCCGAACCGGCCCTTCTGGAACCGCATAGGCCACCCTATATACTGGCGCCGAGAATGAAGGCGCCATGGCAAAAAGACCGCGACATACGCCCGCAAAGACCGACCGCAGCGACGTCCAGGCATTCCTGAGCAAAGTTGCCGCCACCCCGCCGCCACCCCGCGCCGGCGAACGGGGGCGTTTATTGTTCGCACTTGATGCGACAGCTAGCCGCGAACCCACCTGGGACCGGGCGTGCCATATACAGGCCGAGATGTTCCGCGAAACGGCGAGCCTGGGCGGCCTCGAGATTCAACTCGCGTATTATCGAGGGTTCGAGGAGTTTGCAGCGACACCGTGGATATCGAACTCCGCCGATCTCATTCGGCGAATGACGGGCGTCTCGTGCCTCGGGGGTCATACCCAAATCCAGAAAGTCTTGAGCCATGCGCTCGTCGAAGCACGCCAGGGACGCGTCAACGCTCTCGTTTTTGTCGGTGATTGCGTCGAAGAAAGCGTCGACGACCTCTGCAACGTGGCGGGGAAGCTCGGCGTCTTGGGTATCCCGGTCTTCCTGTTTCAGGAAGGCTCGGAGCCTGTCGCCGAAATGGCCTTTCGTCAGATCGCGCGGTTGACCGGCGGCGCGCACTGTCGTTTCGATGCCACCAGTGCGTCGCAGCTGCGCGAACTCCTCAAGGCGGTTGCGGTCTTTGCGGCTGGCGGTCGACGCGCGCTTGCCGATTACAGCAGGGGTCGTGGCGCGACGGTCCGACAACTAACCAGTCAGCTGAGATAGCTGAATGACGTGGCTTCTCATCGGCTTTGCCGTCGTGGGTCTTTTCATTTTGGCCGGCCGTTGGTTCGTAAGCGCCGACCCCGCCGAGATCGTCAGGGTCCTCCGTTGGTTGGGTATTCTTCTCGGCATCATCGTGGTTGGATTCCTTGCTGCCCGGGGACTATGGGGCGCACTTTTCCCGCTGCTCTTCTTCGGTCTGATGTTCCTCCGGCGCCGGGCACAGCGTGCAGCATTTTCTCGCCGCCCCCATCCGACCGATCGGACGACCGGTCAAAGCTCCGAGGTGCGGACCGCGCTCTTGCGGATGAGGTTGGATCACGACACAGGAGATCTCGAGGGCGAAGTCATGCAGGGGGCCTTTTCGGGCCGAGCGCTCGACTCGCTGACCGAGGACGATCTGCGCAGCTTGCGTGAAGAGAGCCTTCGCTACGATGACGAGTCGACGCAGTTGCTGGAAGCTTATCTTGACCGGCGGTTTGGTCAGGATTGGCGCACAGCCGATCAGGAATCTGCCCGTCAAGCGCCCTCCGGATCGACAGGCGCCATGTCCCGTGAAGAAGCGTTTTCCGTGCTGGGTTTGGAGCCGGGCGCAAGCGATTCGGAAATTCGCGACGCGCATCATCGGCTGATGAAACGGGTCCACCCCGACCAAGGCGGGTCCACATTCTTGGCCACCAAGATCAATCAGGCGAAGGATCTGCTCCTCGGCAACGCCTGATCTTGCCTGCGGCATGGGGGCGTGGCACAAGAACGCGCTCGTCCCCTCCGGAGATCTCGAAACATGACCGCACTGGTCCGAAAGGCAGTATTTCCCGTTGGCGGATTGGGAACGCGGTTCCTACCCGCCACCAAGGCGCTGCCCAAGGAAATGCTCCCGATCGTCGATAAGCCGTTGATCCACTACGCTGTGGAAGAAGCGCGGGCGGCCGGAATCGAAGAATTCATTTTTGTGACCGGCAAGGGAAAGAGCGCTATTGAGGATCATTTCGATCACTCCAGCGAGCTCGAGGCTCTTCTACGATCCCGCGGCAAGTCGGAAGAGGCCGAAAATCTGACGAATTGGCTGCCGGCCCCGGGAAAGGTCGCCTATACCCGGCAGCAAGAGCCGCTAGGTCTGGGCCACGCCGTTTGGTGCGCGCGACACTTCATCGGCGATGAACCCTTTGCGGTGCTGTTGCCCGACGACATTTTCCTTGCCGCCGTTCCGTGCCTCAAACAGATGGTTGATGCCTACTCGGGCCGGGGCGGGATGGTTGCGGCCGAAACCATTTCGGGGCCCGATATCTCTAACTATGGCGTGTTGGATGTGTCGGACGATAACGGCGCGGTAGTCGAGGTCCGCGGGCTTGTCGAAAAGCCAAAGCCGGCGGACGCGCCTTCCGATTTGGCGGTCGTCGGTCGCTACATTATGACGCCCAGGGTTTTCGACTATCTCGATCGTCAAGAGACCGGTACCGGCGGGGAAATCCAACTCACCGACGCACTGTCCTGGCTCGCAACCGAAGAGGCGTTCGCGGGCATTCGAATTGACGGCGAGCGCTTTGATTGCGGCACGCGGGCGGGTTACCTGCGCGCCAATATCGCGTTCGCGCTACAGCGTGACGATCTGCGCAACGATCTCACTAGTTACCTTAAGTCCCTTGGTCTCGGAGCCGGTTCATGAAAATTGTGGTGATTGGGACCGGGTACGTTGGATTGGTCTCGGGTGCTTGTTTCGCCGACATCGGGCATAACGTTACGTGTGTCGATAAGAATCCAAAGGTTCTCGACCGGCTCAACCGCGGCGAAATACCGATCTACGAACCCGGGCTTGATGCCGTTGTTGCGCGCGGCGTAGCGGCGGGCCGCCTTCGCTTTGCGGAGTCGCCCATCGAGGCGGCGGCCGATGCCGATGTGATCTTTCTAGCCGTCGGGACGCCCCCCGACGCTCAGGGAAACGCTGATCTTTCGTACGTCCATGCCGCGGCGCGCGAACTTGCCCCCTCTCTAGCGGGATATACCGTGCTTGCCACGAAGTCGACGGTGCCGGTCGGCACGGGTCGCGTGGTTGCCGAGATCGTCAAGGAGATCGCCCCACACGCCGATGTCGACATTGCATCGGTTCCCGAATTTCTACGCGAAGGCAGCGCGGTTGCCGATTTTGCAAAACCTGATCGCATAGTCGTGGGAACCGACACTGGTCGTGCTGCCGAAACGTTAAGGGAACTCCATGCGCCACTCCTTGAAGGGCGCCCCGATTGCTTTGTGTCGACGGAGATCGAAACTTCGGAACTGATTAAGTACAGCGCCAATGCGTTTCTTGCGGTGAAGATCACCTTCATCAATGAGATTGCCGACCTTTGTGAGCGTGTTGGGACCAATGTCGAGGACGTAGCCAGGGGCATGGGGCTGGATACGCGGATTGGACGCTGGGGCCTCAGTGCAGGGCCGGGCTACGGCGGCTCGTGTTTTCCAAAGGATACATCGGCACTCGCCAATAGCGCAGCGGCGGTGCAATCGCCGATACGGCTTGTCGAAACGGCGATCGAGATCAACACGGGCAGGAAAAAGGCGCTTGCTGATCGCGTTGCGACGGCGTTGGGCGCGAACTTAAGCGGCCGTACCGTTGCCGTCCTTGGCATCACTTTTAAGGCCAATACCGACGACGTTCGAGACAGCCCGGGTGTCGACCTCGTGAAGGGTCTGCTGGCAAAGAGTGCCACGGTTCGGGTTTTCGACCCGGAAGGTGCCGAAGAAGCGCGTCACCAGCTTGACGGTGTGACCTGGTGTGCCGATCCGATAGAAGCCGCGCAAGGCGCCGACGCGACGGCCATCGTGACGGAGTGGGATCATTTCAAACCGGGCCGCCTCGATCTTTCGGCGCTTAAGGCTGCCATGGCGGGAACAACTCTTGTCGATTTCCGCAATCTGTTTGACCCCGGCGACGCCGCGCGATCGGGCCTCAGTTATTACAGTATCGGGCGTCGTCCGGCCCTGCCTCCGACCGCATGACTGGTTACGTTTTCGATCCGTCGATTCTGCGCGCCTACGATATCCGGGGTGTGCTTGATGAGACCCTTGGGCCTTCGGATGCGTTGGCGATCGGGCAAGCGTTCGGCACGATCGTCCGTCGTCGGGGCGGTCGCACGGTCAATGTCGGTTACGACGGACGGCACAGTTCGCCGGATCTTGCAGACCATTTGACCCGAGGGTTGGTGTCGACGGGTGTGACCGTTCGACAGATCGGCCTTGGGCCAACCCCAATGCTGTACTACAGCGTTTACGAACTAGCCGCTGACGGCGGTATCATGGTGACGGGCTCGCATAACCCGCCGAACCACAATGGCTTCAAGTTCATGCTCGACCGAAAGGGGTTCTTCGGCGAGGACATCCAAGCGCTTGGCCAACTGGCCGCGGCAGGCGATTATGAGGCTGGCGTCGGCAGTGTCGAAACGATCGACATCGCGGACCGATATGTGGAGCGACTTGTGATGGATGCCGATTTGCCCGGCGATATCGCGGCGGTTTGGGATCCCGGAAACGGCGCGGCCGGCGCGGTGCTGCGAAACTTGACCGATCGGTTGCCGGGTCGCCATGTGCTGATCAACGATGTCGTCGACGGGAATTTCCCCAATCACCACCCGGACCCCACCATTCCCGAAAACCTCGAGCAGCTCCGTGTCACCGTCAAAACGGAGAACGCGGATATCGGGTTGGCTTTTGACGGCGATGGCGATCGTGTCGGTGTCATCGACGCTGCGGGGCGCATCGTGTGGGGCGATCAGTTGCTTGCCTTGCTCGCCCGCGATGTTCTGTCGGTCAACCCCGGCGCGACGATCATCGGCGACGTGAAGTGCAGTGTGGCATTGTTCGACGAGGTGCACCGGCTTGGCGGCACCCCGATCATGTGGGCAGCCGGCCATTCCTTGGTGAAATCGAAAATGGCCGAGACCGGGGCCTTGCTCGCCGGTGAGATGAGTGCCCATATCTTTTTTGCCGACACCTTCTACGGCTTTGATGACGGACTTTACGCCGCGGTGCGGACCCTTCAGCTCGTTCATCGCAGCGGGCGGTCGATCGGCGACTTGCTCGACGAACTGCCGGTTTACGTCAACACGCCGGAACTTCGTTTCGACTGCGCCGAAGCCCGCAAATTCGACATTGCCACCGAAGTCGCGACGCGCATGCGCAACGCGGATGCCGATGTGGTCGATATCGATGGGGTGCGCGTGACCACCGATGATGGGTGGTGGTTGTTGCGTGCGTCCAACACGCAGGCGGTGCTTGTTGCCCGCATCGAAGCCCGCGATCAAGCGGGATTGGAGCGTCTCAAGGCGCAACTGTTCAGCGAACTCGCGGCTTCCGGGGTCGAGCCGCCGACGATTTAGGTCGGGCTATTTCCGCGCCGCGATGGCAAACCAAACGGCGGTCCGCTTAAAGTCCTGCCCGCCGTCAATTTGGCCCTGCAATAGATCGGCCGCCACCACGTTTGGCGCCATCTGTTGAACCACTTTGGTCGGGGCAAACCCCGCCTCGGCCGCGACGGCCGCGAGATCGGTATCGTGCAGCGTGCCCCAAAACGGCTCGTGGTTATTCAAGGTATCCCAGTCGTAGTAGAATTGCTCGAAGGGTTCCATGTCGTAGTGCTGTCGTTGTTCGACATGCAGCATCAACCCACCCGGTTCGAGGAGCCGATAACACTCCGCGAAGATATTGCGTAGCGCGCTCCTTGAGGTTTCGTGCAGCACGATGTGTGAGACCGTGAGGTCGAACGAACCGTCCGGGAACTCGGTCGCCTCGCCGTTTTGCTGCGAAAAATGAATGTCGTAGCCCATCGCGGCCGCGCGGGCGTGGCCGTAACGGAGCATCGGTGCCGACAAGTCGATCGCGTCGATACGCGCGTCGGGAAAAGTATCCGCGTAGGGCAGGGTGCTATGCCCCACCGCGCATCCGATATCCAAAATTCGTTTCGGTGAGCACTCAGGATAACGATGGCGGAGAAAGTTGATTGCCGATGCGCCCGCCGCTTCACAATAGGGGCCCATGAACCCCTTAGTGAGGACAAAGACGCCGGGGTCGTAGATCGCAGCCGGTGTCGAGTCCTCAGCGCATCGCTCTTGATAATAGCCGCCGGGTTGCCCGTGAAAGTCCACTTCCCCGACGTAGCGCGGTAGGTCGATCTCTTGGTTGAGTTCTAGCGAGCCACGACCGCCATTGTTCAGCGTCGCAACGGTTTCGTTGATCTCCTCCGTCTGTCGGTGGACCAATTCTTCGCCAGTGGCTTGTTTGATTTCTTGTGTGGTGCGCCGCAAGCTGCTCCACCACTGGTACAGCGGTTGATCGGCCATAGCGCGCCGGATCTCGTGCCGATCGGTCGGCGGACGCCCATGTTCGCGTTCGAACTGGGGCAAGACGTCCTTTTCATACGCCAATTTGTTGCCGGGGAAGATATCCGCCTGGACGGCGAAATACATCGACGCGACGAAATCTTCTCGGGCCGCCTCATCGTGGTTGATCGACGCAATGGCGGCGTGTTGCCCAATCTTACGAATTCCAACCGGTTCCATGGCAAACTACTTCGTTGCGGAATAGAAAAACCAAGGTGGCGTCTGTTCTTCGCCTGGTTTGTCGACGTTGTAGACTTGGCCTCGTTCTTCGTCGCCCCACTCCATGGACTGGTGCACTTTTTCACGCTTGAACCCGGCGTCAACGGCGATCGCTTCAAGGTCGAGATCATGGAGCGTGCCCCAGAACGGTTCGTTGTTCCCGAACGTGTCCCAGTCGCGCATGAATTGATCGTAGGGGTCCATCCCTTCGTACTGGGGCTGTTCGATGTGGATCATCACCCCACCCGGTTTCAGAACGCGGTGGCATTCGCGAATGATATTGCGAATACCGGCGGTCGACAGTTCGTGTAGCGTAGCGCCCGACACGACGAAGTCGAAGGTGTTGTCGTCATAGGTCATGTGTTCGGCGCTTTGTTGCGAGAAGTGGACGGGCACGCCCATGCTTTCAGCGCGGGCATGAGCGTAGCGCAGCATGGGCGCACCAACATCGATGGCGTAAATTTCCGCATAGGGCAGAGTCTCGGCGAGCGCGACCGAGCCATGCCCCACGGCGCAGCCGACATCCAAGACCTTGCCAGTCCGAAAGTTTGGATAGTTGCGCTTGATATAAGCCGTCGCAGATCGACCGAAACCATCGACCTTTGGGCCTAGGAATCCCTGGGTAATCGAATAGACCCCGCGGTCATAGAGTGCGCCCGCATAGACGTCGCCGTTCGTCGCTTCGCTGCAATACCCGCCGGGCATGCAATGGATATCCACGGCCGTGATATAGCGCGGAAGGTCGAGATCGGGGTTCAGTTCCAGCGAGCCGAGCTTTTTTCCTTTGGGCTGGGCGCGCTCGTGAAGTTCGTCATAGGTGCGGTGGAGGCAGGTATCCGTCGCGATCCACATCATTTCCTGCGTGGTGCGGCGCAGCGCACTCCAAGTCTGATGGTAGGGGTCTTCCCGCATTTCAGCACGGACCTCGCGTCGCGACTCGGGCGTCCGCCCTTTGCGTTTCTTGAACGCCGGCAATACGCGGTGTTCATAGACATCCTTGTTGCCCGGCATCAGGTGGGCGAAAACCTCGAAATGCATGGCCTGTGCGAAGTTTTCCATGGCGAGTTCGTCGTGGCTTGCATCGACGATTGCGCCGTGACGGTTCATGCGTTCAAAAGGTGTAGGTCCGTTCATCGCTGCCCCCGGCGGTTGGCGTTCGGTCGGAATTCGATTCCGGCGAGTATAGGGGCGCCGCAGCCTGGCGGCTATTGGTGGGCTAGCCGTCGGTCGGGTTGAGCGCGACGCAATCTATCCGGCGTTTTTCCAAAGCGCGGCAGGCCGAAAACGCGTTTTGGCGTGAAATCCCCACGATTCGTGCGCGGTAGAGCGCTTTACCGCTCCGCGACGGGGCCTCGCTGACGGCGACCCTGGCATCTTCAAGATAGCGTGCAGCGACCTCAGAGGCCTGTCGAATGCCTCTAAATGCCGCATCTTTGTCGGCAAAAGCGCCGACCTGAATGAGCCAACTGCGACCTGGTATTTTTGGTGCCGGCGGTGCGGCGATCCGTGCCCCTTGGGGGATGACGGAATGAACGTCGCCCGAGGTCGACCCTTGCTCCGGTGCCGTTGCTTCTGCTGGTGCATCGGCAGCAAGCTGCGGCGTGGCAACGGCCGGTGGTCGGGGTTTGATGGCTGGGCGGGGAATATTCCGTGCTTCGATAATACTGAAGGCGCGATCGAACAGCGACCGCGCGTGGCTGTCGCGGGATTTGGCGCTCTTGCCGCCGAACACGATCCCGATCAGCCGTTTGTCGCCGCGTTTGACCGAGGCCACAACGTTGAAACCCGAGGCGCGGATGTATCCCGTCTTGATCCCGTCGGCGCCCTCGTAGGTTCGAAGCAAACGGTTGTGGTTGCTATAGGTGCGACCGCCATACTTGAACTTCGTCGTCGAAAAATAGTGGTAGCGATCGGCGTGATTGCGTAGCAGCGCGGTCGCCAACAACGACATGTCGCGGGCGGTCGTCCGCTGATGTCGGTTGGGTAGGCCCGAAGCGTTCTTGAACGTCGTGCGACGCATGCCGAGCTTTCGTGCCTTAGCGGTCATCATCTCGGCGAACTTAACTTCGGTGCCACCGATCGCCTCGGCAACGACGGTTGCCGCGTCGTTCGCCGACTTCGTCACCATCGCAAGTATAGCGTCGCGCGTGGTGATCGTGCTGCCGGCCCGCAACCCAAGGCGTGACGGCGTTTGGCCGGCGGCGCGTTTCGAAACCTTGAGTTTTTTGTTGAGCGTCAGCTTGCCCTGATCAAGCGCCTCAAAGGCAAGATAGAGCGTCATCATTTTGGTCAACGAGGCCGGATAGCGAATGGCCTGCCCGTTGCGCGAAAACAAGACCTCGCCGGTGTCGGCGTCGACGACCATGGCGGCGTACCGCGCTTCGCTAGGCGCTGCCCACAGGCTTGAGCCCAAAACCGCGGCGAGAACGCCGAGCGCGACAAACCGTCCAAGCCTGACTAATGTTCCCCGTAGCCGCACGTGCTCTCGCTTAATCGCTAGTTCGTCGTCTGAGCGGTCCAAAAGGACCGAACCGCCAAAGATGATAGAAGAGGCGACGGTTGGATGTCTATTCATATATTTCAACTAGTTGTGGCTGGTTCTTGAGAGTGAATCTAGCCAAGATGCCGAAGCTGGCCGGGCTCGTTTTGCTGTCCCTTCTGGTGGCAGGTTGCGTTGGGCCGAACGATGGGCTGATCGGCGGTCGATTGTCGTGGTTCCAGTATGTCAGCGGGCAAGACATGGCGCGGTCCTGTGCGCAGACTTCCCTCGAACGCTACCGTCTAATTTTTAACGCGGAGTATACGAAGCAGGTTCGGACCTTACGACATCCTGCAAAACGGCGCGCGTGCGCGCCTTAATGCCCGCGTCTTTTGGGGTAGCCTAACCGTGGATGCATCGTTTTCTTCCGCGGTGCAGGGCCTTATCGGGCGTGATGGTACCGGTGAGTTGAACGGTCCGGATTACGTTGCCTTAAAACGCGCCATCGCCTCGGCAGAGCCCTATTTGGCGGATGAGCCGGTATTTTTGCGCTCGGACTCATACTATTGGGTGGTTCTGCAGTGTGACGCCGGGAAGGTCGTTGCGCGCGCGTTTACGGGCCCACCGGCGGTCTCTAGAACGCCTTGCCTTCCGCCGATTCTTGCTGGCCAGGGACCCTACCGGGGTCCCGGTTCGGGTTCAGCGCTCGGTTCCGGCGGACGATTTCACAGGGTTTGGTCGGGTTTATTCGCCGATGGAAGCCGAGACCACTGATCGTGCCGAAGGCCGCGGGGGCCCGCTTTTCCAGTTTCGCTACCAGGACGGCCGTGTCGGGATCCTCGGCGGCTGATGTTGCGCTGCACAAATTCTGCTTGACATCCGCGCACGCAATACTATTTTCCTCATATTGCAGCGCAATATCGCATCTGCGAAATGAATTCACTAAGAGGACGGTATGGCGACGAAAAAAGCGACGGGTGAGAACTTCAAAGCGCAGGAAACTGCGACACAGACCATTGATGCTGCCCTGAAAGCAGGCAAGGAAAGCGTCGACGTTTTGATGAAGGAAGGCACCGAAGCTGCCACGAAGGGCCTGGAGCAGGCGGTTTCCATGTCGCGTGAGGCGGCGGGCACCGCTGCCCGTCAGTTCGACGACGTCTCCGCCGCCAGCAAGGCCGGCATCGAAGGCGACCATCGCGTCGAACGACGCGTGGCTGAACGGCATTGAGAAACTTTCCGCTTACGCGACGAAGGCCACTCAGGACCTGATGAACGAAAGTATTCAGGCTAGTCAGGCCATCATCGGCGCGAAGAACCCGCAGGAAGCGGCGCAGCTTCAGGCTGAGTACTTCCAGAAGGGTTGGTCCCGGTTTTTGGACGAATCGACCAAAATCGGCGAGCTTTCGGTCCAAGCGACCAACGGCATGTTCGGCCCGATCAACAGTCAGATCGGCGCGATGATGGATCGTTGGACGAAGACCGCCGCATAGTTTCTCTTCGATCAGGAAAAAGCCCGGCCTTTCGGCCGGGTTTTTTTTGCACTGACAGCATTGTGACCCGCCTTTTTTTCGCGGCCTGCGATGGCATATTAGGGGACGGCGCAGCGCGCCCTGTCCTCCCGTAGGGCGACCCGTTCTTCCTTAGGTGTTTATGAGCGAACGAGATTCAGATCACGACGATGGCGGCCTCGATACCGGGGTCGTCACCAAACCGACCACCAAGACCAAGAAACCACCGATGTACAAGGTCTTGATGTTGAACGACGACTACACACCTATGGAATTCGTGGTCTACGTCCTTGAACGCTTCTTCCACAAAAATCGCCAGCAGGCGACGCAGATCATGCTCCACATCCACCGCAAGGGTGTGGGCATTTGCGGTGTCTTTACCTACGAGGTCGCGGAGACCAAGGTTAATCAAGTTGTAGACTTTGCCCGCCAGAATCAGCACCCTCTTCAGTGCACCATGGAAAAAGACTAGTGCCCGGATTTTCGCCGAACCTAGAGCAATCTCTTCACCGCGCCTTGGCGTTGGCCAACGAGCGTCGGCACGAATACGCCACGCTTGAACATTTGCTGCTCGCATTGATGGAAGACCCCGATGCCGCAGCGGTGATGAAAGCCTGCGCCGTTCGGGTCGAAGAGCTGACAGAGACGCTGGTTCACTATCTCGACGAAGAACTCAAAAACCTAGTTCACGACAGCGACGACGACGCGAAACCGACTGCCGGTTTCCAGCGTGTCATCCAGCGCGCTTTGATCCACGTGCAGTCGTCGGGGCGCGAGGACGTGACGGGTGCGAATGTTTTGGTTGCGATCTTCTCGGAGCGCGAGTCGCATGCCGCATATTTCCTGCAACAGCAGGACATGACCCGCCTTGATGTCGTCAGCTACATCTCGCATGGCATTGCCAAGGCACCCGGACAGTCGGAAGACCGGACCGTCGATGGTGCCGACGAGGAAGCCGACGCCGAATCTGTCGTCCGCAAGGGTAGCGAAGCCCTCGATGCCTATTGCGTCAATCTCAATGAAAAAGCGCAGTCCGGAAAAATAGATCCGTTGATCGGACGTGATCTCGAGATCGAACGAACGATCCAAATTCTTTGCCGACGCGCCAAGAACAATCCGCTGTTCGTGGGCGACCCTGGTGTCGGCAAGACCGCGATCGCCGAAGGCCTAGCGCGACGGATCGTCAACAAAGAGGTGCCCGAGGTTCTAGAGGACGCGACAATCTTTTCACTCGACATGGGAACATTGTTGGCCGGCACTCGGTACCGTGGCGATTTCGAAGAGCGGGTCAAGGCGGTTCTAACCGAACTCGAAAACTACGATGGTGCCGTTCTCTTTATTGATGAGATTCATACCGTCATTGGTGCGGGTGCGACGTCAGGCGGGGCGATGGATGCTTCCAACCTGCTCAAGCCGGCCCTGGCTAGCGGCGTCATTCGCTGCATGGGCTCGACGACCTACAAGGAATTCCGCAACTACTTCGAAAAAGATCGCGCGCTGCTGCGTCGCTTCCAAAAGATCGACGTCAACGAGCCGTCGGTGGCCGATGCCATCAAGATCCTCAAGGGGCTGAAACCCTACTACGAAGAGTTTCACGGTATTCACTACACAGCGGATGCGCTCAAGACCGCCGTCGAACTGTCGGATCGGTATATCAACGATCGTAAACTGCCCGACAAGGCCATCGACGTGATCGACGAGGTGGGCGCCGCGCAAATGCTGCTGCCAACCAGCCGTCGTCGCAAAACGGTGAGCGCCAAAGACGTCGAGGCCATCGTGGCCAAGATCGCGCGCATCCCGCCGAAACGGGTTTCCAAGGACGATCGCGAGAGCCTGAAGAACCTGGAAACCGAACTCAAAGCGGTGGTTTACGGACAAGACAAAGCGATCGCCGCCCTATCGTCGGCGATGAAGCTGGCCCGTGCCGGCCTTCGCGAACCCGAAAAACCGATTGGGTCGTTCCTGTTCTCAGGCCCGACGGGTGTCGGCAAGACCGAGGTCGCACGTCAGTTGGCGTCCATCCTGGGTGTCGAACTGATCCGCTTCGATATGTCGGAGTACATGGAGCGTCACACCGTGTCGCGGTTGATCGGAGCGCCCCCGGGTTATGTTGGTTTCGATCAAGGCGGTTTGCTGACCGACGGAATCGATCAGCATCCCCATGCCGTCTTGCTGCTCGATGAAATCGAGAAAGCGCATCCGATCTGTTCAGCATTCTGCTGCAGGTGATGGATCACGGGAAACTCACCGACCACAACGGTAAGGCCGTCGATTTCCGTAACGTCGTGCTGATTATGACCACCAATGCCGGTGCTGCCGAAATGAGCAAACAGGCGATCGGTTTTGGTCGGGGATTGCGCGAAGACGAGGACAGCGAAGCGATCAAGCGGATGTTCACGCCGGAATTTCGCAATCGCCTCGATTCGGTGATTCACTTCTCCGGTCTTGATCTTGAGATCGTCGAGCGCGTCGTCGACAAGTTCGTGGCCCAGCTTGAAACCCAGCTGGCCGACCGCAAGGTCGACATCGTGCTCAGCGACGAGGCACGCAAATGGTTGGCCGGCAAGGGCTACGACCGTTTGATGGGCGCGCGACCCCTGGCCCGGTACATCCAGGAACATGTGAAAAAACCGCTCGCCGAAGAACTGCTGTTCGGCAAACTCGAAAAAGGCGGCACCGTCAAAGTCGTCCTCGCAGATGGTGCGTTGTCGTTCGAGTTCCTTGGTCCGACCAAAAAGCGGGCCGAAAGCCCTGCCCGCGGGCGCCGAGCCAAAGCGGTTGTCAAAGCCTTCGGATAAGCCTGATGACGACGAGGGTGGCGACGACCCGGCCGGCGACGACGGCAAGGTCCCGGAGTTCGTTCACTAACCTCGCTTAGGCGCCTAACGCCGCGCGTTGCGGGTCGTCGATCCGCCGCCGTCGGTGTCCGACGAGGACCGCGGCGATCAAGGCGCCGGAAAGCGGTGCGATTGCCCCCACGCTTTCCACCCAGCTCACCGCACGGATCACAGAATCGACGCTGATGCCGTCTCCTAATCCCCCGAGATTGGCGACCAAGCCTGCAGACGCCGCAGCGACGGCGATTCCCAGCGATCGCACGGTGTGAATCGAGCTCGCGGTGATCGATTCTTCCCCGGGTGCCGCCATGGTCATCGTCCAGTTCATCAGGTGCGACATCGACATCCCGATCCCCAGCCCGGCGAGGAGCTGAAGGCGGTGACGACTTGCCAGGCAAGATTGCCGACGCTGATGCCGATCCCGAGGATCCCTAGGCCGGCCAAGGCGGGGCCGACGACGATAAAGATGCGTTGCCATTTCAAGTTGGCGCCGGCAGTAAGAATGCCCGAGGTCGACCAAGCCAGCGCCAACGAGGCGCCCAGGTAACCGGAAGCCAACGGCGATAGGCCGTAAACGACTCGGTAGGTCAGTGGCATGAAGGTGCCGACACATACCGGGGCCACCACGATCAACACAAAAACCCAATAGGCGGGCCCGATCGCGCCGACAAAGGAGAACGGTTTCGACGGGAAGATCTTGTTGGTGGCGTTTCGGTCGGTGCGGAAGCTCGACCAAATGATGGCAAGACCGGCAACCAGCGCCAGAATACGGAGCGGCAGCGCGTCGACGACGCCCGATATCGCCACGACCAACACGCCCGCACCCAGAATGGTGACGCGCCCGATCGGGAACCGCCGTCGTTTGGCGTCTTGGCCGCCCTCCGGGATCGCGCGGGCAGCCACAAACGTAAATCCGATGATGATTGGAATGGCAAACCAGAACGCACCGCGCCACATCCCGAGTTGATCGAACAAGCCCCCGACCGTGGGACCGAACACGGCTGCGGTGGCCCACACCATGCCGTTCATCGCAATCATGCGGGTGCGCAGGTTCCCCGGAAAAAGTTCGCTGATCAGCGCGGTGTTTTGCGAGACGATCAATCCTGCACCAAGCCCTTGGACGACCCGTGCAACAAGCAACGTCCCCATATTGGGGGCAAGGCTCGCCAAGATGGTGCCGGCAAGAAAGACCAGTCCTGCGCCAACATAGCCTTTGCGCGTGCCCAGGATGAGGCGAACTGGCGCACCGCTGGCCGCACCGACGATCGAGGCGGTCATGTAGAGCATCACCACCCAGGTATAAAACTGGGCGCCGCCGATTTCGCGCACTACGGAGGGCATCACGGTCGATACGATGAACGCGTCCATCGCATGCAGGGATATCGCGAGCGTGAGCGAGATCGTGTAGACCGCGCGGCCTTCGCGGAACAAATCGGCCCAGGTGTATTTCTTTGTTTCCATGCGTTGGTTTGGCCGCGCCGTTTACGGACGCCTAGCCGTCACTTCGTTTGAATGGCGAATAGCTATCCAGCGCGGCGATTTCTTCGTCTACGGCGGCACGTTCTTGCGACAGGTAATGGTCGACCGCTCGGCGAAATCCGGGGTCGGCAATCCAATGTGCGCTGTAGGTGTGGATCGGGAGGTAGCCGCGGCTCAACTTGTGCTGCCCTTGCGCCCCGGCCTCGACACGGTCCAAGCGGTGCGCGATCGCGTAGTCGATGGCTTGGTAATAGCATAGTTCGAAATGCAGAAAGGCATGGTCCTCCGTGCATCCCCAATATCGCCCATACAGCGTGTCGCCGCCGATGAAATTCAGCGCACCGGCGATGTAGCGTTCGTGTCGTTTGGCAAGAATCAACAACGTGCGCTCACCCATCGTCTCGCTGATCAAGCTGAAAAACGGGCGGGTCAAATAGGGTCGGCCCCACTTACGCGCACCGGTATCCATATAGAATTCGAAAAACGCATCCCAATGCTCTTCGCGTAGGTCCGAGCCACTTAGGCATTCGATCTCGATATCGTTTTCGACGGCGCCGCGACGCTCTTTTTTGATCGCCTTGCGTTTGCGCGACGACAACGCCGCCAGGAAGTCGTCGAACGATCCATAGCCGTCGTTCTGCCAGTGAAATTGCTCGCCGGTGCGTTGCAAGAACCCAGCTTCGCCGAGACGTTGCCACTGGCCTTCAGTGGGAAAGTTCACGTTGACGGAAGAGATGTCGTGTTTTAGCGCGACTTCGATCGCGCCGGCGATCAACGCCTGCTCCATATTGTCGCGGTTCGCGTCGCCGCGCACCAACAGGCGGGGACCGGTGGCCGGCGTAAATGGCACGGCGATCAGCAGTTTGGGGTAATAGCTCCCGCCGGCGCGCTCAAAAGCCTGGGCCCAGCCGTGGTCGAAGACATACTCGCCCTGGGAATGGCCTTTGACGTACATCGGGGCGCACGCGGCAATGCCAACGTCATCCTCGACCACCAGATGAAAAGGTGCCCAACCCGTATCGGCCGTCGCACTGCCGCTCTCTTCGAGGGCGGCGAGGAAGGCGTGCTGGACGAAGGGGTTGTTGTCACCGGCGCAGGCATTCCATTGATCGGCCGGTAGTCGACGGATATCGCCAACCACCTTGATCGTGACCTCTTGCGGCTCGACGTCACCCATTCGGCGTCAGCGGATCTCAAACACGGCATCAACTTCGACCGAGGCGCCGAGGGGCAACGATGGCGCACCCACTGCAAACCGCGCGTGGGCGGCTTTATCGGCAAACACGGCGGCCATCAGGTCGGATGCCCCGTTGATCACTTTGGGGTGGTCCGTGAAGGAGGGATCACAGGCCACGAAGCCGCTGAGTTTGACGCAGCGCACGACCCGTTCCAGGTCGCCATTGCAGGCGGCATTCAGTTGCGTGATCAAGTTGATCGCGCACAATCGCGCGCAGTCCTGGGCATCTTCCAGCGAAACCGTGTCGGGCACCCGACCGGGATACTGCAGGCACCGTCGACGAGAGCGATTTGTCCGGCGAGGAAGACGAGGTTGCCGGTCACCACGAAGGGCACGTAGTTGCCCTGGGCCGCGGGGGCCGGGGGCAAGGCAATACCCAGTTTTTCCAATCGGTCGGCAATTTTTTCGGTCATCTCGGCGGTGGCTCCCTAGTCACTATGGCAACGATGATACATTCTCGCATCGGGGCGGCAAACTTGGGGCACACTTGCGTTGCCCGGCATCGCGCCTAGATAGCATGTTCTTGAGGCGGATTTGTCAGAGCAAGACGTAGACGAAATCACGGACTGAATCGTCGAAAGCGGGCTCCTCGGCCTTCCGGAAACCGAGATCATAGACGGTGTTTGTCAGCGGCTGAACGACGCCGGGACCAAGGTCATGCGCGAACAGGTCGGGCAACGCGTTCTCCACCCGATCTATGCCGGCGTCGGCTTTCTTTGGGAACGGGACAAGGGAGCCGAAAAAGTCGACTGGGCGCGCGAGGATGATGCCGGCGACGATCGCGGCATGAGCACTAGTCCGTTCGCCAAGTTGTTCAACGAAGGGCCTGAAAATTGGCGGTTTAAGATCGAAGGCGCCAACGAAGAACTCCCATTCTCTATTCTCGAAGATCTACGTGAACGTGGCGCTACCGACTATTCGGTGTACGCCACGGGGTTCTCAAAGGAGTCGATCCGCGAAACGCGCATGGACAAATATGCAGAGGGCATGGTGTCGTCGTGGACCGTCGACAATCCCGGTGGCTACACCGATAAGCAGTTGGCGCAACTGAGGCGGGTGGTCCGAACGTTGGGGTTGGCCATCAAGAGCGAGCGCAACCACAGCATGGCGCAGGTGCTCTTAGAAGTGTACCTCGGCAAAGATGCGGGTCGCCGTGTGCTCTCCGGTGATATCGCACGCGGCATGGTGCGCTCGATCTCGGCTGTACTTTGGTATTGCGACCTTCAGGGCTTTACAAAGATTGCCGACAAAACGCCACCTGACGAGCTGATACGCCTTCTGAACGATTACTTCGAGAACATGGTCGAGCCGATTCACGCCGCAGGTGGGCAAGTTTTAAAATTTATGGGCGATGGGTTGATGGCGATCTTCGAACTCGATGATTCCGATGATGCCGATATTTGTCGCATTGCTTTGGATACAGTCGAAGAAACGCGCCGCCGAATCGAATCGTCAATCAAGAGCGCGCCGCTGCCGGTCGGCCGACGACCGATTTCTATGTCGCAATGCACCTTGGCGATGTGCAGTACGGCAACATCGGTTCCAAGGATCGTCTTGATTTCACCGTGATCGGACCAGCGGTCAACGAAGTTAGTCGGATCGAAGCGATGTGTCGGCCGTTAGATCGAGAAGTGATCGTCTCCTCGGCATTCTCAAGGGCTGCGGAGAAGTGCCAAGATCGTCTGGTCTCGCTGGGCCGCTATGCGTTGCGCGGGGTGCGTCGGCCTGAGGAACTCTTCACCTTGATGCCGCCTGACGCTGAATAAAAAAACCCCCGGCCGTGGCCGAGGGTTTTCTGAGAGAGGTCGTGTCTAACTCGCTAACGCCCCCCTGGCGTTCGCTTTGTCCCAGTCGCCGTGGAGTTTCCGTCGGCCCTTGTCGGTATACATCGCAGCATCGGCCCGGCGCATGACGGCGCGTGGATCGCTACCGGGGCTGAACGGCGCGACGCCCATGCTGGCCTGAACCGAGATTAGATTTCCTTCAAACGTAAGGTGTGACGCGTTCATCAATAGTTGCAGCGTCCGCGCCCGCCGTTCGCCCTCTTGGGGCGAGGTTTGCACCATCAGAATAGCGAATTCGTCACCGCCCAGGCGCGCTACTGTATCGGTTTGTCGAATGCTGTTTTTGAGAAAGTCGGCGACGTAGATCAAAACCGCGTCGCCCGCATCGTGGCCCATCAGGTCGTTGATCGGCTTGAATCCGTCGAGGTCGATGTAGGCAAGAACGCCGGTTTCGTCGAATCGGCTGGCACCTGCGATCGCGCGCCGGACCTGTTCTTCGAAGGCTCGGCGGTTGGCCAGACCGGTAAGGGGATCGGTCATGGCTTGGGATTTGAGGGAGGCGATCACGCTGTCTTTTTGCGACAGCAACTGTTCGCTTTCCGCAATCCGGTGCAGGGCTTGAACCAGCAGGCGCATCAGGCGCGGCCGATCGGCGTGGACCTCGGTTCCCAGCGCCGTGCCGACATCGACCATCACAGGTTCGAGACCCATTCTGTCTTGGTCCAGTGAGATTACCTGCGGAGGCGCCATCGCGTTCATTCCCAGCCCGAGTACACATTACAAACCATATTCCTGGCCTTCTCTTGGCAATGCTCGTGCCATTTTTGGGGTGGCACTTCGCCTGTTTACCCATGGTTAAGATTTGGCGGCAGGCAACTTCGGCCCGGTCACGCGGCAAGGCTTGCCGCGCGGTGTGCAGGTATTGGCCAGTGACAAAAGTCCGCGCGTTCAATAACGTTTTGACATGATTCATCGAATACGTGCGATGTCCGCTCGCATCGGCATGGCTTGTGTCGCCGGTGTCGTCTGGCTGGGCGTCGCCGACGCGGCGCCTCTGCAGTCACACATCGGCGTTTACGAACTGACGATGTCGAAGAACCGAAGCGACAGCGGAATTGCGGGGGTTAGCGGTCGCCTCGTGCTCCGCGTTACGGATTCGTGCGATGGCTTCGCGCAATCGCAACGCATGGTGCTGCTGACGACCAGCGCCGACGGCGAACAAGTTGTACGGGATTTCAGCTTTGAGTCCTGGGAGTCAGGCGACGGGACCGAAATTCGTTTTGATAGTCGGGATACCGCGAACGGTACCGAGCAAAGCCGACACTCCGGCCACGCCGACCTCTCCGCCGAGGGCGGAGAGGGCAAGGTTGTGTTCACGCGGCCCGAGCCGGGGAGTTGCCGCTCGAGGCAGGCACGGTCTTTCCCACCGAGCACTTCAAAGTCTTGATTGAGGCTGCCCAAGAAGGGCGCCGAAGTGTCGAGCGCCGCGTGTATGACGGATCGGGGCCGGATGGGGTTTACGATGCCGTTGCCTGGATTTCCAAGCCGGGTACGCCGACCCGCGACACCGAAGTGGCCGACCAGTTGAAGGACGGCGATGCTTGGAACGTCCAACTCGCCTATTTCAAGCCGGCGACCGACGGTTCGCTCCCCGAATACGAGATCGCATTTCGACTCCATGAAAACGGAGTCGCGAGTGATCTTGTGCTTGATTACGGCACTTTCGCCCTCAACGCACGGCTCACGCGGCTGGACTATTTCCCACCGGACTGCAACGCCTCACGGCCATAACCGGGCAGCGCCTCGAACGCCGCTCGAATCACCGTGCTTGGCCCTCAAAAGCGGTGTCGAGACCTCGTCGGAAAACACGTAGCGGCTCCATCGGTTGGGCACTTCCTCGTAGAGGGCGGCGATGTTCGAGAGGCCACCCCCGACGACAATGGCATCCGGGTCAACGATGTTGATGACATGCGCCAACGCCCGTGCAAGCCGATAGGCGTAGCGATCGAGTGTTTCCCGGCAGGCCGGATCGCCTTGCGTGGCATGATCGACGATCTCTTCAGGGCTTAGTACCGCGCCTACCTTGCGCTGATGGTCGGCTGCCAGACCGGGCCCGGACAAGAACGTCTCGATGCAACCCTGTCGACCGCAGTAGCAGGGAGGGCCCGGTCGCTCGTCATCGGTCGGCCAGGGGAGGGGGTTGTGTCCCCATTCGCCGGCAATGGCGTTGCGTCCCGTGACTGCGCGGTCGTTCCAAACGACCCCGGCGCCGACGCCGGTCCCGAGGATGACGCCGAACACCCCGTCGTAGCCCGCACCGGCGCCATCTTGGGCTTCGGACAACGCAAAGCAATTCGCATCGTTGGCCAAGCGGACGGGCCGGTCGAGCGCGGCCTCTAGGTCACGATGAATCGGATGGCCGATCAGCCACGTCGAATTGGCGTTTTTGACGAGACCGGTCGCAGGGGAGATCGCGCCGGGGATCCCAATGCCGACCGGTCTTGCACACGGCGTGGCGGCCGCGATGTCGTCAACCAGGGCTGCTATTGCAGCTACCGTATCGGTGTAGTTGTCGCGCGGAGCATCGATGCGAATTCGAGCGGCCTCTTCTCCGTTCTCGGCCAGCGCAACGGATTCGATCTTGGTGCCCCCGAGATCGATACCAATGCGACAGAGGTTGTTCGGGGTCACGACCGTTTACACCCCTAAGATCTCACGAATCGTGCGCTCGGCGTCCGGCCAGGTTTCCGTTCGGTGGTGACTGTGCCGCGCGGTGCCGACGAGGTTCTCCAACCGAGGGTCCTCAATGAACTGGATACGATGTACCTCTGGCGCATGGAGCGCTACCGATTCGTGATGTTCCGGTAAGTCATCGATAAAGACCGTCACGGCGTCGGTCTGCCGGGCCAGATCGCGTACCGCGTGACCCTTGCCGCCAACATTGGTGACGACAGGGTGGTCGATCCCCAGGCGACGTAGGCTGTCGCGCCGCGCTTGACGAGCCGAATGCGAAATATTGGTCAATACGACGATTTGCGCGTGTTCCGACAACCGCGACAACGCTTCGGCGGCACCAGGAACTTCCGGCAGGTCGTAAATGCACTCATCGAGAAATCGCTCGCGCACCTCTGCGACCTCATGATTGGGGATCGCTTGGTCGTCGGCGAGCCGACGGATGGTGCCTTCGAAGTGAAACGCGGTCCAATCGTAGTAAAGACCCTGCGCGGTTAGGAATGCCTCCATGCCGACGCCGAACCGAACCAACACTTCATCGGCATCGGTGACGATCAGGGATCGTGTCCGGTCCAACGCGATGGTTTCGAGCTGGACCGCGACTTCTTTGATGAGTTGATCAGGCATCGCGCGTTACGGGGTTCATGTCGGCGACTATACTGCGCCGGTGACCCAGAAGACGATCATCGTTGTCGAGGACGACGCCCTGACTGCCGGGCTCGTGGCGGACATCATTCAAACCATGGGCCATGCCGTGGAAACTGCCTCGTCGGTTCAACCTGCACTGCAACTGGCGCAATCGCGTCGGCCCGCTGCGATGCTGGTGGACGTGAACCTGGGCGCGGAGTCGGGGTTGGACTTGATGACCCAACTTGCAGGTGATCCCCGCACCGCGTCCATCCCGATTGTCGCCATGACTGCGCCGAACGGACCGGAAGGCGGTGCCGCCCTAGAGCGGGCGGGCGCGGTGGCGTTGCTGGAGAAACCGTTTTCTGCGGAAGACATCATTACCCTTGTCACCGCTGTGATTGCGACCGGCCCCAAATAGAAAGGCCGCCAAAAGGCGGCCCTCAGCGTCGATCAATAGCGCAGGCTATTTGATACGCGCTTCCTTGAACTCGACATGTTTGCGCGCCACCGGATCGTACTTCTTGAGCACCATTTTCTCGGTGATGTTGCGCGGATTCTTCTTGGTCACGTAGTAGTAGCCGGTGCCGGCAGTACTCTCGAGCTTGATCTTGACGACGGCGGGTTTAGCCATTTCTTGTCTCCATGCTGCCCTCTGGGGCGCGATTGGGGCCGGACGATAGTCCGTCCCTCGCCGGTGTCAAGCGGCGCGGTGGCGGGGTGTGAGAGCCAGCCGTAGAGCCGCAGAAATCAAACGATTAGGGGCCCCTAGCTGGGCGAGGGGCATGTCTGCGCTTCCCGCGGCCCATGGTCGGAGATTACGCCGCGCTCACGACGCGTCGTCGACCGCTGACTCGAAGAGCCCCCGCACGATGCGCCCATCGGCCATTTCATATCGAATGACCCGTTTGCCCATCCGGCGGGTGATAAAGGGAATGCCCTGCCGAGCGTCTTCTTCGGGCTGCAGCGACAGGGCCGTCGCAACTTCTTTGACGACCAGTTCGGTGACACTGGCTGTCGGCAGACGGTCGATCTCGTTGATCGGCACCCAGGTCAGGTCGAGCAGTTCGTCGTTTTGTCGAAGCGTGCCATGCAGATGGCGCGCATCGGCGACGAAAAAGCGGGCATGGAACCGCCGGGGTGGCCCCTTTGGCGTAATCGCGCGTGCCACGAAACCCAGTGCGCCGAGCGCCGGCTTGATCTGCGCTTCGGCAAACGCTCCCCAGCCGGTCGGCGCTTTGCCTGAAAACGCCTGATCTCGGACGCCGAAGAACAATCCTGTTTCTTCGTACGTTTCGCGGATCGCCGCAAGTCCAAGGGCGCGGGCACGGTGGCGCGTACAATGTCGCGTCAGCGCCTGTTGGACGGCGGGGTGGTAGTCGTTCGCAATTTCCGCATAACCGTCACGTCGATCGACGGCCCCGCCCGGGAAGACATAAACGTCCGGCATGAACGCCTGGCGTTGCGGTCGTCGGCCCATCAGAATTTCAGGGCTGCCATTCGAATGGCGCACAAGTATGAGGCTTGCTGCATCTCGGGGATACCGCGCCTTTGGATGCATTTCGGTCATCTCAGTGTTCTACCCGAGAATTGCCCGACGTAGAACACCACGGCGCTTTCCTAGCGCCGTCGTTGGGTGCGACGGCGCCCTGTGGGCTGGCGGCGGGCGCCACGCCGCTTGCCGGGCTGACTGCGAGTCGGCGCGTCGCTGACGATTTCGAGGCGCAGACGTCCCCCAATGGGGTCGGCATCAAGCAGTTTGACCTTTACCTCGTCACCTAGTCGCCACGTCTCACCGCTCTTTTCGCCGATCAAGGCGTGCTTTGCCTCGTCGTGCTGGAAGAACTCACCTCCCAGCGAGCGGATCGGCGCTAGGCCGTCAGCACCGCTTTCGTCCAGCGTCACGAACAACCCGAATCGTGAGACACCACTGATGCGCCCGCGAAATAGCGCGCCGACCTTTCCGCTCAGGTATAGCGCGGTAAAGCGATCTACCGCGTCGCGTTCGGCGACCATGGCGCGGCGCTCGGCCTGCGAGATCTGTTCGCCAATCTGGCGCCAGTCGGTGCCATCGTCCTTCGCAAGCCCGTCGTTGCCGAGCCGGCACGCCGTGATCAAACCGCGGTGAACCAACAGATCGGCATAACGCCGGATAGGTGAGGTGAAGTGCGCATAGCGTGCCAATGCGAGGCCGAAATGGCCGAGGTTGTCCGGGCTGTAAACCGCTTGCGCCTGGGCGCGCAATACTACTTGATGAATCAAATGTTCCGCCGGCGACCCCTTGGCTTTGGCCAAGATGGCGTTGAATGCTTTGGGTTTAAGGACCTGACCCGGCGCAAGGCTCAGATCGAGCGTCTTCAAGAAATCGCGCAGCGCCGATAGTTTTTCCCGGTCGGGTTCGTCATGTACGCGGTACATGCAGGGTAGTTGCTTTTCTTCCAGCGTTTCGGCCGCGCACACGTTGGCGAGGATCATGAAGTCTTCGACCAGTTGGTGGCTCCGCAACGCGACGCGCGGTTCGATCGAGACGATTTCACCGTCCGCGGAGAGCCGCACGACGCGCTCCGGCAAGTTCAGGGCAAGTGGCCCTCGCGCATCACGTGCTTTCTTGAGCGCATCGTGGGCGCTGTAGAGCGGCATGATGAGTTCTCGGCGCGCCGGATCCGAGGTATCGCTGGTGTCGTAGAGTTCTTGCGCTTCGGCATAGGTGAACCGCCGGGCCGACCGCATTAGGCCTCGGACAAATCGATGGCGCCGCTTTTTACCCTCGCGATCGATCCAAACCTCGACCGCCATGCAGGCGCGAACCTCGTCGGGCCGCAGCGAACACACGCCGCTCGACAGAGCGTCGGGCAACATCGGCACGACGCGATCGGGGAAATAGGCAGAGTTCCCGCGTTTGGCCGCGTCCGCATCCAGTGCTGTGCCGCTCCGGACGTAGTGGGCGACATCGGCAATGGCGATCAACAGGTGCCAGCCACCGGCATTGCCAGGGTCGGTGTCCGGCTCGGCCCAAATCGCATCGTCGAAGTCGCGGGCATCTTCGGGATCGATCGTGACCAGCGGGACGTCTCTCAGGTCGGTTCGTTGGCCAAGGCTTGGGACGGTTGCCCGCTCAGCCGCCTCGATGGATTCCGGCCTGAACCGCGTCGGCAAGTCATGCGTATGAATCGAAATGAGGCTCAACGCCCGCGCGTCGTTCTTGCTGCCGATCCGTTCGACCACGCGGCCTTGTTGCAATCCCAGGCGGCGCGCCGGAAGAACTTCTGCGTGGACAAGGTCGCCCGGCTGGGCGCCACCGCTGTCCGGACCGGCGACCCACAGGTCGCGCCCGGTTCGATCGGTGGGATGAATGCGACCCTGGCCGCCGACCAAATCGAACACCCCGACCATGCGATCAGGGCCGCGGCCGATGACTCGCATCACGCGCGCTTCGTAGAGGCCGTCTTCTTTTTCCTGAATGCGGGCAAGGACGCGGTCGCCGATGCCGAGGGCCGGGCCGGTTGTTCGCCGAGAATCCGGGATAAGGAGGACGCGCGGCGCCTCTTTGTCGGATGTCCATTGCAGTGGCCGACACCAAAGCTCGCCGTCGACATCAATATCGCTCACCTCAAGGGGCGTGACGTTGGGCAATTTGGTGGGGTCGCCGACCCGTCGACCGCGGCGGCGTTCAAGTGCGCCGTCGTCGAACATTTCGCGCAGAAGGCGCTTCAGCTCCTTGCGGGCATCGCCCTTGATGCCGAACGCCCGGGCGATCTCACGCTTGCTGGCGCGGTCGGGGTTGTCTTGGACGTAGCGAAGGATCTCGTCTCGGGTCGGGAAGGGTGCCTTGCGCCCGCTGCGGGCCATATCGGCTAGTCGTCAGCCGAGGGCGCCGGCTCGGTATTTGTTGCATCGCTGTTAGCCGGCTTTGCGGCCTTGGTCTTTTTGGTGGCCTTCGTTTTTGTCTTCTTGGCCTTCGATTTCTTTTCGCCTTGGTCTTTTTCGCCTTGGGTTTGGTCGCCGTTTTCTTGGTTTTCTTCGTGGTCCCAGCTTTCTTTTCGCGTTCGGCGAGAAGGCCGAGGGCGACCTCAAGGGTCATTTCTTCCGGCTCCGTCCCGCCGGGCAGCGTCGCGTTGGTCTTGCCGTGATTGACGTAGGGACCATAGCGGCCATCGAGTACCGCGACGGCTTTGGAATCGACGGGATGTTCGCCGAGGGCCTTCAAGACCTTCGGGCCGCGCCGCCGCTTGGGTTCCGCCAACAGCGCCACGGCGCGGTTGAGCCCCACGGTGAGGACGTCTTCGTCGTCTCCCAACGATCGGTATTCGCCGTCATGGCGGATAAAGGGTCCGAACCGACCGATCCCCGCGCTGATCTTCTTCCCGGTTTCGGGATGTTTCCCGACCTCGCGCGGCAGCGACAGGTATCGCGCGGCCTCTTCAAGTTCGATCTCGTGCGGATCGGATCCTTTCGGGATGGCAACCCGTTTGGGTTTCTTGTCACCCTCGGCCTCGCCACGCTGGATGTAAAACCCGTACGGGCCTTTGCGTACCGTCACGGGCTCGTCGGTCGCCGGGTCGATCCCAAGTTCCCGCGGCCCGGCCCCGGCGTTGCTGGCGTCGCCCGAATCCCCTAGGGCGCGGGTAAATTTGCATTCCGGGTAGTTGGAACAGCCGACAAAAGCGCCGAACTTACCGACCTTGATACTCAACGTCCCTTCGTCGCACGACGGGCATTTGCGCGGATCGCCACCGTCCTCGGGTGGATGAAAAACGTGGTCGGCGAGTATTTCATTAAGCGAGTCGAGAACCTCGCGCACGCGCAGTTCTTTGGTGCCGTCAACCGCGACCGTGAAGTCGTTCCAGAACGCCTCAAGCACCTTCTTCCAATTGATTTGGCCGGCCGAGATCTCGTCGAGTTGGTTTTCAAGATCGGCCGTGAAGTCGTACTCGACGTAGCGTTCGAAAAAGCTGACGAGGAAGGCCGTGACGAGTTGGCCACGGTCGTCGGCAAAAAAGCGCGACTTTTCCAACCGGACGTAATTGCGATCTTGCAGGACCGAAAGGATCGATGCGTAGGTCGAGGGTCGACCGATGCCGAGTTCTTCGAGGCGCTTGACGAGCGTTGCCTCGGTGTAGCGAGGTGGCGGCTCAGTGAAGTGTTGTGACGGCTTGACGTCGCCGTGCTCCAACGGATCTTTGACGGCGACCTTGGGCAACGCGCGGTTGTTGTCGGCCGCTGCATCCTCTTTGGACACATCGTCACGGCCTTCTTGGTAGAGCTTGAGAAAACCATCGAACAAAATGATCTGTCCGGTCGCGCGAAAGCGGCTGTTGTTGTCGTTGGCGGCGATATCGATGCTG
Organism: Alphaproteobacteria bacterium; assembly: GCA_038141965.1. Lineage (GTDB taxonomy): Bacteria > Pseudomonadota > Alphaproteobacteria > SHVP01 > SHVP01 > CALJDF01. Next base: position 1,277 of record JAYQJC010000006.1, on the reverse strand, counting down.
GCGTTCTCGAGCTTCGCGCTGGCCATCTGGCTGGCGATCGTGCGCTTCCAAATCAATTCGTAGAGTTGCGCCTGTTCGGGTGACAGGTGCTGCGCCATATCTTTCGGCAATCGGCTTAAATCGGTCGGCCGGATTGCCTCATGCGCCTCTTGGGCATTCTTGGCTTTAGTCTTATAGGCCCGTGGACTTTCGGGCACATATTGTTGCCCGTATTCGTTGGCGATCACTTGGCGACACCCGTTGACGGCTTCGTTGGCGATCTGCACGCCGTCGGTCCGCATATAGGTGATGAGGCCCGTCACCTCGCCGCCCAGATTGATCCCCTCGTAAAGCCGCTGAGCCACCTGCATGGTCCGCCGGGCGGCAAAACGGAGCTTGCGCGAGGCTTCTTGCTGCAAGGTCGAGGTTGTGAACGGCGGCGGCGGATGTCGGGAGGTCTCTTTTGCCGAAACGTCGGCCACCGCGAAGCCTGGCGAGGCTTGAATAAGCGCCAACGCGGCCTGCGCCTCCGCCTCCGTCTTCAACGAGAACTTTTCGAGTTTTTCACCGCGCAGCTGGATCAATCGCGCAGGTAGGATGGCACCCTCCGCGGTCCGGAAGTCCGCCGCAATCGTCCAATATTCCTGCGGAACGAATTTGTCGATCTCGAGTTCGCGTTCGCAGATCAATCGCAGGGCGACCGATTGCACGCGGCCGGCCGACCGCGCACCAGGTAATTTGCGCCAAAGCACCGGCGACAAGGTAAAGCCGACGAGGTAGTCCAGCGCGCGGCGCGCTTGTTGGGCGTTGACGAGATCCATGTCGATCTCGCGCGGGTGTTGCATCGCTTCTTGGACGGCGCTCTTGGTGATTTCGTTGAACACCACACGTTTGACGTCGACGCCGTTGCACGCCTTCATCTCGGACAGTGCGCCCAGGACGTGCCAGGCAATTGCTTCGCCCTCGCGATCCGGATCGGTTGCGAGATAGAGCCGCTCGAGCCCTTCAGCGCTTTGGCAATATCTTTTAAATGACCGGCAGAGCGCGGGTCTGTCTCGTAGGTCATCTCGAAATCGTTGTCCGGGTCGACCGAGCCGTTCTTCGACGGCAAGTCGCGCACGTGGCCATAGCTGGCCAGCACGACATAGTCTTTGCCAAGGTACTTATTGATCGTTTTTGCCTTGGCGGGTGATTCGACGACGACGACGTTCATAAGGTGCGCAGCGCTGTTTTCACTTGTCGTTGATACTCGATGGTGCCTTGACCGGATGTCGAGCGGCCAGCACTTAGTCCGAAAG
>JAYQJC010000005.1:0-885224 GCA_038141965.1 Alphaproteobacteria bacterium | reverse complement strand
AGCGGTCCGCACGTTACAGGCCCGCGGTGTGCGTAACATCGATGTCGGCTGCATGCAGGTCAATCTGCATTACCACCCCGATGCGTTCTCAAGCCTTGCGGAAGCATTCGATCCGGCTGCCAACGCCGACTATGCGGCGACCTTTTTGAAGGATCTATTTCGCGCCACACATTCGTGGAACCGGGCGATCGGCCGCTATCACTCGGCGACCCCAGGAATATCCGAACGATATTTGCAGCGAGTGAATTCCCTGTGGCATGGCGAACGCGTTCTCGACGCGCGACTAAGACGCGAGGCGGTCAAAGCAGCCTATCGGCATCGCCAAGAAGCCCGGCAAACGGCTCGGCAAGTGTCTTTGCGAAACGCGGACGGTTAGGGTTTCCGCCGACGCTGAACTACACGGCGTCTTGCGTTCTGATCGATCGGTTGATTGTGCTTTCGACCACCGGGTTCGAAGTCGCTCAGCCGGACCGGCAGACGGCGGCGGCCCCATGTTCCCGGCGGTCCGTCGATGACGCCCGCCATCCGCGCGCCGCACTTCAGACAGTGCCCGTCGTCGTCGAGGGTCCATTCGCCCAATTTGTACCAATCTCGTTCGATAAGGCGGGTACCACACGTCACGCAATAGGTGCTTGAGCCTTCGGCGTCGTGCACGTTGCCGAGGTAAACGTAGTGGAGACCTTGGCGTTGCGCGATCGCGCGTGCGCGGATCAGCGTCGAATGGGGCGTATGCGGATGGTCGGGCATCTTCCAGTCGGGATGAAACGCAGAGAAATGCAGCGGGACATCCGGACCGAGGTTCTCCGCAATCCAGCCGCACATGGCATTGAGTTCTTCATCGGAATCGTTCTCGCCCGGAATCAGGAGTGTCGTGATTTCGGTCCATACTGATGTTTCGTGCACGAGATACATCAGCGTGTCGAGAACGGGCTGAAGATGACCGCCGCAAATGCTGCGGTAAAAGTTCTCGGAAAACGCCTTGAGGTCGATATTGACGGCATCCATTTCCGCGAAAAACTCCCGCCGGGCGGGCGGCGTCACATAACCCGCGGAGACGGCAACCCGCTTGATACCGGCGGTGCGGCACGCAACGGCGACATCAACCGCATATTCAAGAAAGATCACGGGGTCGTTGTAGGTAAACGCGACAGATCTGCATCCCAATCCGATAGCGGCGCGAACCAGCGTGTCAGGCGATGCGGCATCGGCGAGGGTGTCCATTTCCCGTGACTTGCTCATGTCCCAGTTCTGACAAAACTTGCACGTGAGGTTGCACCCCGCAGTTCCGAAGGAAAGGACGGCCGAACCCGGCAAGAAGTGATTGAGCGGCTTCTTCTCGATCGGATCGACGCAAAAACCGCTGGACCGGCCGTAGCTGGTCAAAACGATTCCCTCGGGACCTGCCGCGCGAACGAAGCAAAGGCCGCGCTGACCTTCATGAAGCCGGCAGAAACGGGGGCAGACGTTGCACTGAAGCCGTCCGTCGCTGAGGCGTTCCCAATGGCGCCCTGGCACGGTCGACGGTGCGTCTAAGGCCGGCTGCGTGATGCGTTCGGACATTCGTTCCTCCCGCCGTATTATCGAGATACCATCTTAGTAAGATGGTGACGCAATGAGCGAATTAAACGTCCGTCGTTCCCGGCCCGCCGCCGTCGCTGGCCTTTTCTACCCGGCCGATCGGCGCGAGTTGGACGCATTGATCGCCAGCATGATGGATGAGGCGCGCAACGCACGCCAGCGCCCTCCCGGCCGAGCGCCATTTGCGATCGTCGCCCCGCATGCCGGGTTCATCTACTCAGGACAAACGGCAGCGCGCGCCTACCAACCCCTGGCCCGGTTTGGCTCCGAGTTCCAGCGCGTGCTGATCCTCGGTCCGGCTCATCGTGTTGCCTTCCAGGGTATCGCCGCCCCTAGCGCGGCGACGTTTAGAACGCCACTGGGGATGGTGCCCGTCGATACCGAGGCGATTGCAGCGCTCGACACCCTGGAATGTGTCTCCGTGCGCGATGACGCTCACGCAGCCGAGCATTGCATCGAAGTGCACCTTCCATTTCTGCAGCGCAGCCTTGAATCGTTTACGGTGATCCCGTTGATCGTTGGCGCCGCAACCCCGGAACAAGTTGCCGACGTCATCAGGGTGATGACGGCCGAGCCCGGAACACTCGTGGTGGTCAGTTCAGATCTCAGCCATTACCTCGACGACGAATCCGCCAAAAGACTCGACCACGACACGCTGGAGGCGATCACGAAACTCAATGCCGACGGCATCTCCGACGAAGGGGCTTGCGGTCGGTTGCCGATAAAAGGATTGATCGAAGTTGCGAAGACGGCGGGGCTGGAAGCACACTTGCTGGATCATCGAACATCGGGCGACACCGCCGGCGACAAGGATCGGGTGGTCGGATATGCGTCGATCTGGTTTCAGGACTCGGGCACACAAGGTCTGTCCCTCGGCGAGCGCGAGGTCGTTCTGCACGTTGCAGGGCAATCCATCCGTCACGGGCTCGCCAACGGTCATCCCCTATCCATCAATCCCGACGGCTATGCCCCGCCCTTGGGAGAACCTGGCGCGTCGTTCGTCACCTTGAAACTCAAGAACAGACTGCGCGGGTGCATCGGATCGCTTACTGCGCAGCGACCGCTCGTCGTGGATGTGGCGGACAACGCCTTCGCGGCGGCGTTTCGCGACCCCCGGTTCCCGCCCCTGAGTGCCGAAGAGTTTGCACAAATCAACGCCCTGGAGGTTTCAGTCCTGAGTGCGCCAACGCCGATCGCCGCGGCAAGTAAGGAGGCGCTCTTAGCGGCCTTGCGGCCTGGTATCGACGGCCTCATCGTTCGCGAAGGCGACAAGCGGGCAACCTTCCTGCCGCAAGTGTGGCAACAAGTGCCGTATGGTCCGCTTTTCCTCGAGCACCTATGGCGCAAAGCTGGGCTTCCTGCCGCGCACTGGTCGCCAAAACTGCACTTCTGGACCTATCAGACCCAATCCTTCGCCCTCCATACACCGCCTCGGGACCGCCATTAGGCTGCCGCCCTGGCCAGACCAAAACCTTAAGTCTGGGTCAGAGAGCATTGATTCATAAGAAATTTTTGTTGACATAGGCTGCTGCGATTCGCATCGTATCGATCGCCAACAACTCCGGGTCGGAATGATCGACAAATTCGCAAAATTTCCCCGGCCTTCAAAGGCCGCGCGATCTGCCGACGACGGTAACCGTCGGATGTTCGTCTGGGGCGTTTTGGTCGGTGCGGTTTTCGGCGCGATCGCGCTTCCGCTCATTGAACCGGGGACTCTGTCGGCGCGTAATCAGCAGAATTTCATACCAAACGAGGCCCTGCGGCTCGACGCCCTGCCGTTCGAAACCGCGCACCGTCTTTCCGAGCTATCGGGTCATCATAGCGGCCGAACCGAAGCGACGATTAGGGAAACCAAAGTTAGCCCCGGCTCCAACCTCATGGAGACGCTCCTTCGCGCCGGGGTGCCACGCGTTGAGGCACACCAAGCGATCGTGTCGCTTGAGGACGTCTTCGAACCGCGCAAACTTCTTGCGGGCCAACGCGTTCGTGTAGCCTTGGATGGGAACAGCAAACCGAGTTTGCTGTCGGTCGTCATTCCATTGGATGCCGTGAAGAGTGTTGCGGCGCACCGGCTCGATGACGACACCTTTTTTTCGGAAGCAATCGAGAAACCTCTCAGCGTGGCGCTTGTCGGTGCAAGGGGCCTGATCCGCGACAGTCTTTTTCAAGCGATGGCCGCCGAAGATGTTCCTGACCGGCTCATCATGGACTTGATTCGGGCCTATAGCTGGGATGTCGACTTCCAGCGCGATATCCAGCGCAACGACCGTTTCGAAGTGATGTTCGAAACGAAAGTCGACAATGACGGCAATCGCGTCAGGACCGGCGACATATTGATGGCTTCGCTCACGCTGAGCGGGACCGCGTTACGTCTGATTCGGCACGAATTGGCCGACGGCTCCGTCGACTATTTCAATGAAAAAGGCGAAAGCGTGCGCAAGGCATTGCTGCGCACACCCGTCGACGGGGCACGACTCTCCTCGCGCTTCGGCAAACGCAAACATCCCATTCTGGGGTATACGCGCATGCATCGCGGCGTTGATTTTGCGGCGCCGCGCGGCACGCCTATCATGGCGGCGGGTGACGGCGTGGTCGAATATGCCAACACCAATGGGTCGTACGGGCGCTACCTTCGTATTCGCCACAACAGCACGTACAAATCCGCCTATGCCCACCTGAAATCGTTCGCCAAAGGCGTTCGGGTCGGCAGCCGCGTGAAGCAGGGCCAGATCGTGGCGTATGTCGGCACGACTGGAAGATCGACCGGGCCCCACCTGCATTACGAAATCTTCCGAGACAACGCGCACATCAACCCGCTTAGCCTCAAGCTCCCGACAGGGCAAAAGCTGGAGGGCGACGAGCTCAAACGTTTCCAGGACGGCCTCGCCTCGTTGGAAGCAACCTTTGCTGCGCTCGACAAACCGCTGCGGACGGCGGCACGGAACTAATCTCCGCTTGGTCGCGGGTGCAATTCGAGCCCGTCGGCACCCGCAGACACCGCGACGGTATCGCCCTCGCTGACATCCCCTTTCAAGATGAGATTCGCCAGTTCGTTCTGCAGGTCGCGCTGAATGACCCGCCGCAACGGACGTGCTCCGTAGACCGGGTCATAGCCGGCATCAGCCAACCAGGTACGGGCGCTTTCATCCAACTCAACACTGATCTTTCGGTCAGCCAGAAGAGCCGCAAGCCGCCGCACCTGGATGTCGACGATGGCATCCATATGGTTGCGGTCCAAACGGCGGAACAAAACGATATCGTCCAGCCGGTTTAGAAACTCGGGACGAAAAGCCGAGCGCACGACTTCCATCACGTCGTTCTCGGCATCTGCGGTATCGGCACCTTCCGGCAGTGCGGCTAGATGCTCGGACCCGAGGTTGGAGGTCAGGATGATCAAAGTATTGGCAAAATCGACGGTCCGGCCCTGACCATCCGTCAGTCGCCCGTCATCCAGGACCTGCAGTAGTACGTTGAAGACATCACCGTGGGCCTTCTCGATCTCATCGAACAACACGACCTGATAGGGCCGACGGCGCACCGCTTCGGTAAGGGCACCGCCCTCCTCATAACCGACGTAGCCCGGAGGCGCGCCGATCAAACGCGCAACCGAGTGCTTCTCCATGTACTCGGACATATCAAGGCGAACCATTGCGGTCTCGTCGTCGAAGAGGAACGCGGCGAGGGATTTGGTCAACTCGGTCTTGCCGACACCGGTCGGGCCGAGGAACAGAAACGAGCCGATCGGGCGGTTAGGGTCCTGGAGCCCCGCGCGAGCGCGACGAACGGCGTTCGACACCACCTCGATTGCGCGGTCTTGGCCGATAACGCGAGCGCCGAGGGCCTGCTCCATGCCGAGAAGTTTTTCCCGCTCGCCGGTCAGCATCTTGTCGACGGGAATCCCGGTCCAGCGCGAGACGACCGCAGCAACGTGTTCCTCGCGGACTTCTTCATCAAGCATGGCGCCGTCTTGATCGCCCTCGGCTTCGCCGATTCGTTGCTCAAGATCCGGAATGACGCCGTAGGTCAATTCGCCGGCGCGGGCCAGGTCTCCTTCGCGTTGCGCGATTTCTATGCGTTCCGCGCGGCTTCGAGTTCTTCCTTCAGCTTCTGGGCATCCGCAAGATGACTTTTTTCGGATTCCCAACGCGACGTGAGTTCGTTGGCCTTTTCTTCGAGATCACCGAGTTCCTTTTCCAACGTTTCGAGTCGATCCTTGGACGCTTGATCGGTTTCTTTCTTCAACGCCTCGCGCTCGATCTTGAGTTGGATCACGCGACGATCAAGCTCATCCAGTTCTTCGGGTTTGGAGTCCACTTCCATACGCAGGCGACTCGCCGCCTCATCGACTAGATCGATCGCCTTGTCGGGCAAGAAGCGGTCGCTGATATAGCGATTGGACATTGTCGCCGCGGCGACGATTGCACTGTCGGTGATCCGAACGCCGTGATGCAGCTCGTACTTCTCTTTTAGGCCACGCAGAATGGATACCGTGTCTTCGACGGTGGGCTCACTAACGAAGACCGATTGAAACCGGCGCGCCAACGCTGCGTCCTTTTCGACGTGTTTGCGGTATTCGTCGAGGGTCGTGGCACCAACGCAATGAAGTTCGCCCCGCGCGAGCGCCGGCTTGAGCAAGTTGGACGCATCCATGGCACCCTCAGCCGCACCGGCGCCGACCAACGTATGCATCTCGTCGATGAACATGATGATCTCGCCTGCGGCAGCGGCAACCTCGTTCAACACCGCTTTGAGGCGTTCTTCGAATTCGCCACGATATTTGGCGCCGGCCACCATGGCGCCCAAGTCGAGCGCCATCAGGCGACGATTTTTTAGCGATTCCGGTACGTCGCCGTTGACGATCCGCAGCGCGAGACCTTCGACGATCGCCGTTTTACCGACGCCCGGTTCGCCAATGAGGACGGGGTTATTCTTGGTTCGGCGAGAAAGGACCTGGATCGTCCGGCGAATCTCCTCGTCCCGCCCGATGACGGGATCGAGCTTTCCTTCCGCTGCCACTTCCGTGAGATCGCGGGCGTATCGTTTGAGGGCATCATATTGGCCCTCGGCCCCGGCACTGTCGGCAGTCCGGCCTTTGCGCACATCATTGATGGCGGTGTTGAGCCCCTGCGGGGTGACCCCCGCATTCTCTAGGATCTCGGCAGCCGGGGTGTCTTTCGCCATCGTGAGCGCAAGCAGGAGGCGTTCGGCCGTGACGAAACGGTCGCCGGCCTTCTCCGCGATTTCCTGGGCGGATTCAAAGAGCCGCGCCATTTCCGGCGCCAGATAGACCTGCCCAGCACCACTGCCTTCGACACTGGGGATTTTCGATAGGGCGGCGTCCGTCCCGGACCGCACGTCTTCTGGGCGCCCACCCGCCGCGGCAATCAGGTTGGCCGCTAGGCCTTCCTTGTCCTCGATCAGGACGGACAGTAAATGCTCTGGGGTGAAGCGTTGGTGGTTTCGACCCAAGGCGAGGGTCTGGGCAGCTTGAATGAAACCTTTAGAACGATCGGTGTATTTCTCGAAATCCATGGCGACCTACTGGACAATGCAACGGTCCCCGAGGCCAACCCCCGGGAACGATAAATCGCCTAGTAAATAGTGTTGCAAATCGGCAACACAAGGGGTCGAAGGCTCCTTAAGCCGAAGTTTCTGCCTCGGAGTCCTTGGGTGCGGACCGACGACGTCGACGGGGCTTCGGCGGCGGGGCGGCCGCCTCCTCGCCATCCTCGGACAACGCATCGCCGTCAGAAGCTTCGGTTTTCTCGGGCTTGTCGGCCTTAGCCGATTTTTCCGCCTTGTCTGATTTCTCGGCCTTTTCAGACTTATCTGCTTTCTGGGCAGTGGATTCGCCTGATCCTTCGCTCGCGGCATCATCTTGCCGGTCTTCTTCCTCAGCGCGCTCGTTCTCTGTCTTGAGCTTCCGCTCTGCATTAAACGCACTATGCAGACGATAGTAGTGCTCGGCGTGCTGGTAGAAGTTTTCGGAGGCAATCCGGTCGCCACTCGACGATGCGTCGCGCGCCAGGGCGAGGTATTTCTCGAATACCTGAGCCGCGGTGCCGCGCAGCTTTACGCCGGGGCCGTTGCTTTCGAAGCTGCGATTGGGTCCCTGACCAAACGAGCGCTTACCGTTAGAGCGCCCACGCGAACGCCTCGAACCGGATCCTTGTCTCATAGCTACATTACTCGTTGTTGTTTCTGCTTGCGCTACCCAGCCGTGGGCGGATTAGACGATCCGCCAAACCCTATCGGTGCATGTTTGCGCTGGGACAACATCGACCCACCCTTTGGGTCTGTTCGTCGCGTTATCCAAGAACGAACCTAGTCCGCCAGCCCCCCTAATCCAACCCTTTTTTTCTCTGAATTCAGCCCTTCTCGGCCAAGACACAGCGGGGAATTCCGGCAAGATCGGGTCGAATGTCGATCCCGCTCAGGCCGGCCTTGGTCAGGATCGCCGCTACCGAACGCGACTGATCCATGCCCACTTCGAATGCTGCCAATCCACCTTCGGTTAAAAGACCCGGTAACGCGCTCCCGATCAACCGGTAACAAGTCAGACCATCATGCCCCCCATCAAGCGCAAGACGCGGGTCGTAACGGCGCACGTCGGCTTCGAGGGAGGGAATCTTTTCTGTCGAGATGTAGGGGGGGTTGGACACGACGACATCGAACGGTGCGTCGATCGCTGCATGCCAATTGGACACGACGAAGCTGGCGCGACGGTCGACGCCATTTCGTCTCGCGTTGCGCATGGCCGTCGCGGCGGCATGGGGATCCAAATCGACACCGATCCCGACGGCGCGGGGCATTTCTGAAAGTAGAGAGACCAAGAGACAGCCGCTTCCCGTGCCAAGGTCGAGAATGCGAGGCGCGGATATGCCGCGTTTGGCCAACGCCTCGACGACCGCCACAACAAGCACCTCGCTGTCTGCGCGCGGATCCAAGGTCGCGGCGTTGATTTCGAAATCGAGGCTCCAGAATTCGCGCATACCACGTATCCGCGAGACCGGTTCGCCGCGCGCACGCCGCGCCACAAAGGTGTCGAAGAGACGGGCCGTTTCCCGATCGATTGTACGTGTGGGCGCCATCATCGCCTGTTCGGGAGAAAGGTTCGCCGCAAGTCGCAGCAGCAAGTTGGCATCGCGGCGCGGATTGGCGATCTTCTGCGCCGCGAGGGTGCTGCTGGCCTTTTGAACCAGGTCGTCAAACGCCAACATTACTGAGTGCTACCGCTTTCTAATGCGGCGAGACGCGCGGATTGATCTTCCGACGCCAATGCGTCGATCATTTCGTCAAGGCCTTCGCCGAGAATGAGCCGATCCAGCTTGTGCAGCGTCAGATTGATGCGGTGGTCCGTCACGCGGTTCTGCGGAAAATAATAGGTTCCTATGCGTTCAGACCGATCGCCGCTACCGATTTGGCTGCGACGCGCTTCAGCGCGTTCTGAGTCCCGCGCCATACGTTCCGCCTCGTATAGGCGCGCCCGTAAGATCTTCATCGCCTTAGCGCGGTTCTTGTGCTGCGACTTTTCGTCCTGCTGCGTCACGACGATCCCCGTCGGCAAATGGGTAATGCGGACGGCGCTATCGGTTGTGTTCACCGACTGGCCGCCGGGTCCGGAGGCTCGATAGACATCGACGCGAATGTCTTTCTCGTCAATATCGACATCGACCTCCTCGGCTTCTGGGAGGACGGCAACGGTGGCGGTCGACGTATGGATTCGACCACTCGACTCGGTGACTGGCACGCGTTGCACGCGGTGTACTCCGGATTCGAACTTCATCCGTTCGAACACGCCCCGACCGGAAACCGTAGCAGAGGCATCTTTGTAGCCGCCGACATCGTTCTCGGACACCGACATAACTTCGAACTTCCACCCTCGCGCCTCGGCATAACGCTGATACATCCGCATGAGGTCGGCCGCAAAAATGGCTGCTTCGTCGCCACCAGTGCCGGCGCGCACCTCAAGAATCGCGTTGCGCGCATCGGCCTCGTCTTTGGGCAACAACAAGACCTGGAGCTTCTGTTCGATTTTGGGGATCGCTTCGGTGTGTTCTTTGAGTTCTTCGGTCGCGATCGCGCGCATCTCTTTGTCGACTTCAGAATCAGCGAGGATTTCTTCAAGGCCGGCGACTTCGCCACGCAAAGATTTGAGTTGCTGGGCCACCTCAACGATGGGGCCCATGTCGGCGTACTCTTTTGACAGGCGCACAAAATCGCCTTCTTGACCGTGGCCGGCGGAGAGCGCTTTCTCCAAATTGGCATACTTGCCGAGGAGTTGTTCGACTTGATCGTCAGAAATCACGTTTTGTATTTCTCAAGCTGTAACGGCCAACTCGGCGAGTTGAGCGGTCGCCTGCTCCCCCGAATCGAGATCGCGCACAGTAGCGGTTCCCGCGGCGAGTTCGTCATCGCCAATCATGACGGCGGCCCGGGCATTGACCTTGTTTGCGCGCTTCATCCGACGGCCAAGATTGCCGGCAAAACCCAGATCAACGGTGAACCCTAGGTGGCGCAATTCTTGGGTCAGTCGGAGTACCACGGCCGCAGCAGGCTCGCCCACCGGGATCATCGCAATCGGGCGTGGGGTTGCGGGCGGCTCCGCCATCAGAAGAGACAGTCGCTCGACGCCGGCCGCCCATCCGACACCGGGCAACGTAGGACCGCCAAGAGCTTGGACCAATCCGTCATAACGTCCTCCGGCCATGACCGTTCCCTGGGCGCCCAGTTCGTCGGTGATGAACTCGAATGCGGTGTGACAGTAGTAGTCGAACCCCCGAACCAGCCTCGGGTTGACCTGATAGGCAACCTCCAAATCATCGAGGCGCGCTTTGACTTCATCGAAAAAGTTGGCGGAGGTGTCGTTCAAATAGTCCGTATAACGCGGGCCGGCAGCGACGATCGACTTGTCGGCATCGTTTTTCGAATCGAGAATCCGGAGCGGGTTGCGCTCTAAGCGTGTCTTGCTATCGGCCGACAGATTGTCGCGGTGCCCGTCCAGATAGGCGACAAGGGCATCGCGATATGCGGTGCGACTTTCCGGGTCACCCAACGAGTTGATCTCAAGGCGTACTTTTTCGGTTAGCCCGAGGCGCTGCAAGATATGCGCGCCCAGGGCGATGACTTCGACATCGCCGAGTGGGCCCGGAACACCGAAAAGCTCGACGCCAACTTGATGGAGTTGGCGGTAGCGACCCTTTTGCGGCCGCTCGTGACGGAACATCGGCCCTTCGTAGTAAAATTTGAGTGGAGCGTGTTGCGCGAGGCCATTCGAAACGACCGCCCGCGCCACCGGCGCGGTTCCCTCGGGACGCAAGGTCAGACTATCTCCGTTGCGGTCGTCAAAAGTGTACATCTCTTTCGTGACGACGTCGGTGGCTTCACCAAGTGTCCGATCGAAAACGCCGGTAAACTCGAAGATCGGCGTCGCGATTTCTTCGTAGCCATACCGTTGCGCGGCTTCGCGAGAGGTCGCGCAGACATGCCGCATCCGGGCGCCTTCTTCGGGCAGGATGTCTCGCGTACCGCGGACGGGTTGGAGAGCCAAGGGTCGGATCCGATCTATTGCGCAGCGTCGGCGGTCACCGGACCGCCAGAGTCGATTTCTCGTGCTCTCGCTTCAACAAGTTCAACAACGTGATCAACGATCTTGTCGTCGTCAATCTTATGGTCGGCGATGCCGCTCACATAGACCATGTGGTTGCCACGGCCGCCACCCGTGAGACCGATGTCAGTCTCCCTTGCTTCGCCCGGGCCGTTCACCACGCAGCCAATGATCGATAGGGTCATGGGCGTGGTGATATGCGCCAGACGCTTCTCCAACGTTTCGACGGTCTTGATAACGGGGAAGGCCTGTCGCGCACACGACGGGCAGGAAATGATATTCACGCCGCGGTGACGGAGGTTGAGCGACTTGAGAATTTCGAACCCTGCGCGCACTTCCTCGACCGGATCTGCCGAAAGAGAAACGCGAATCGTATCGCCGATTCCCGACCACAAAAGCATCCCCAAACCAATAGACGACTTCACCGTACCCGACATCAGTCCGCCGGCCTCGGTAATCCCCAGGTGCAAGGGATAGTCGCAAGCCTCGGCCAATTGTTGGTAGGCCGCTACTGCAAGGAACACATCGGACGCTTTGACGCTGATTTTGAAGTCCCGAAAATCTTCATCTTCGAGCATTCGGGCATGTCGCAGGGCGCTCTCGACCATCGCTTCGGGACAAGGTTCTCCGTACTTCTCGAGGAGCTCCTGTTCCAACGATCCTGCGTTGACGCCGATCCGCATCGAGCAACCGTGATCGCGCGCCGCACTGACGACCTCTTTGACGCGTGCTTGCGATCCGATATTCCCGGGATTGATTCGTAAACACGATGCGCCCGCGCGCGCCGCCTCGATGCCCCGCCTGTAGTGGAAGTGGATGTCCGCAACGATCGGGACATTGACTTGCCCCACGATCGACGACAGTGCCTTCGTTGACTCTTCGTCGGGACAGGAGATGCGAACGATGTCCGCCCCGGCAGCCTCGAGCTGCCGAACCTGGGTCACGGTCCCCGCCACGTCATGGGTCTTGGTGTTCGTCATCGACTGGACGGTGATCGGCGCACCGCCCCCAACCGGGACGTCGCCGACCATGATCTGGCGGGAATCGCGACGCACGATGTCGCGGTATGGTCTGACGCTCATGGCTGTCAAGACTGCTTGTTGAGGGGCGAATTGAGGCGACTATGCCTCTCGACACCCGCACGAATCAAGTGCGGCGCGGGCGCTATTCGGCGTCGAAATCGACCGTTACCTGACCACCCTGCAGCCGGTCGGCATCAAGCGGAATATTGCGCCCGATGACGCCCATCGGGCCAAGCTTCGGAATGGCATCGCCGTCGACAAGTACTTGAAGCGCACCGACGTTTCCGGTCATCAGGACCAAGTCTGATCGATTCGGGACAAGGTAGCGGTCCCCCTGCCTTAGAACGCGGGTCAGCAGGAGTTCCCCTGACGTCGTGCGAACTTGCACCCAACTTTCGGCGTCGGCGACGAGAACGACACGCGCACCTTCGTTTCCAGCGCCGAATACACGGGGCACATACTCCCCAGTGGCCGCCGCATCAGTGTTTTCGGCCGTTGTCGCCAGGGGCGGAGGTGCGCTCTGATCGGATCGCGTGGCAACCTCGACCGGTTCATCGGTCGATGGCGCCAGTTCCCTGGCGCCCCCGGCTTCCAGCAGCGCCGCACGCGATGCCTGGTTTTCCGCATCGATTGGCGCGGTCGAGGCATCGGCAAGTTGTCTGATTTCCACCGGATTCGAAACCACAACCGACGGCGCGGGTGGCTCGGGCGTAATTTGAGGATCGACTGGTGCGTTTGTCGCGCTTGCGGGCTCGGGTATTGCTCCACTCGTCCCTGCGGTTAGCGTTTGGGCCACGACCGGCGTTGCTGGCGACTCGACAGAGGCCGGTTGCGCAGCCTCCTGCGATGGCGTCTCGACCACAACCGAACTTTCCGCGTCGGCGGTCGTTTGCGTTGCTTCCACCACCTGGCTTGGGGGTGTCACAACATCAGCCGACCTCGGCCGCATCGGCAATCGGCGGAATGGCTGCACTGACGACCGGTGCTTCATCGGGCACCAGGACCGCAGCCTGTCCAGGTGTCGAATCCGTCGGAATGGCAGCGTCCTGCCCAACAGGAGCGCGTTCGACAACGGTCGGCGGCGGCGCCTCAACAACAGCATCGGTGCCTTGGTTTGGCACGACTTCAGATGTGGCAATCGGCGATGGCTGAGGTGTCGCATCGACCTCGTTAGTCGCGGGGACCGCAAGTCTTTCTGGTATCTCCGCGACGCGGTCCGCGGTGCTGCGCTGGTCGCTGGTAAACACAAACCAACCGGCATACGCCAAAACCGCGACGAGCAGGCCGCCAAGCAGCAACCGACCAGTCGGCAGACGCCCACGATCCATTGCCGAGGGGAACGCCAATCGGGTGGCCTCTCGTTGCGGGCCGCTCGTCTCGGCGCGGAATCGTTCGATGACGATGCCTTCGTCGAGCTCCAAAAACCGTGCATAGGTCTTGAGGAAACCGAATACGTAAACGTGGCCGGGTAGTTCGTCGAATCGGCCTTCCTCGATCGCTTCGAGATACGGCTGACTAATGCGTAGTTTCTGCGCAATGTCCGGCAGTTCTGCGCCTGCGCGAATTCTCGCGGCGCGCATTTCGACGCCGATTCCATCGTAGCCCGCGAGGTCCGTGCGGACCTCGCGCAGATGCAATCGCCGCCGCGATGGACCGTTTGGCGTCAGATCATCTCGCTGGGGTTCTTGACTCGCCATTTTCGCCCTCGCCGACGGCCGCCCGTGGTGTCAGCCCAACAAACCAACTCTCAACTCCCCTAGCGCCAAGAGGACGCCGGAACAGCTGCCTCAGCGGCAACATCCCGGCAAACACGGCGCCACGGGGCACCGCACTTATCCTAGCGTTCGACGTTGAAAACGCGCCCCCTCAGTAGAAGCTGGTTTTCCACGCCTTTCACAGCCTGTGAGTAAATCAGAAAACCGCTTATTTGCAAATAGTTAATGGAAATAACCGCGATCTTGGGCGAAGTGGCGGATGTCGCTTCTAAGGGTGTGGTCGGTGCTGGGTAGCCGTGACCGAACGTAGGCCTCAATTGCGGCGCAATCGAGGCTACGTAAGGCTTTTTTGACCAAACCATAGGCGGTGGTCGGCATGGAGAGGGTCCGAAAGCCAAGCGCCGCAAGGCAAATCGCCTCCAGCGGCTGCGCCGCCATATCGCCACAAACGGCGATCGGGATGTCGTGGAACGCGCATTTTTCCTGGATATGGTGCAACAGCCTTAAGAATCCCGGCGACAGCGTGTCATAGCGGTTGGCAAGTTTGGGACTGGTCCGGTCGCTGGCAAAAAAGTACTGCGCAAGATCGTTGGTCCCGATCGAGACGAAGTCGACGCGACTGGCGAGACCGTCGAGTTGGAACGCCAATGACGGAACCTCGATCATGATCCCCACCCGAACCTGCTCCGGCGCTAGTGGGGCTCCTTTCTTTCGGACCCGCCCCAATTCCAGTTCGAGGATCTCGCGCGCACGATCAAGTTCGGCAACCTCCGAGACCATCGGGAACATGATCGAGAGCGGCCTGCCGCCGCTCCCACCTATGAGCGCGCGCAGCTGATTGCGCAACACGGAAGGTCGATCCAACCCCACACGGAGGGCACGCCACCCCAATGCTGGATTTTCCTCACGTTCAAGAGAACGATCCAAATTGGGAAGAATTTTGTCGCCGCCGAGATCGAAAGTTCGAAAGACGATGGGGCGAGTGCCGGCGGTCTCGAAGACCTGTCGGTAGTGCGCCTCTTGATCTTCGACACTGGGAAAGGCTTTGTGCGAAAGAAACAACAATTCCGTTCGCATTAACCCAATGCCGGCCGCACCTGTCGCATCCAGCAACGGCAATTCGCTGAGGAGGCCAACGTTAAGATGCAGATCAAACGTCACGCCATCTCTCGACTCTGCGGGATGGTCTTTAAGCAGCTGAAGATCTGCTTGGTGGCGCTCGGCCTCGGCAGTCGCGTCGGCCAATTCGTCGTACACGCTGTCGTCTGGACGAAGATGAACCAAGCCCCGCCGGCCATCGACGACCACAGGATCCCCCGACCCAATTTGCGCGAGTGCGCCGCTTAGGCGGCCAACGACCGGGATGTTCAGTGATTTCGCGACCAAGACCATGTGGGATGTGGGCGACCCCTCCCCCAAAATTATCGCCTTCAGGCGGCGGTGGTCATACTCCAGAAGCTCCGCCGGTCCGAGACTGCGGGCGACGAGAAC
Organism: Alphaproteobacteria bacterium; assembly: GCA_038141965.1. Classification (GTDB taxonomy): domain Bacteria; phylum Pseudomonadota; class Alphaproteobacteria; order SHVP01; family SHVP01; genus CALJDF01. The sequence continues at coordinate 869,811 of JAYQJC010000005.1, read as the reverse complement.
GACATCCTCGGCTAGTTCGTGCGCTAGATCGTCTGCGGCGCCTTGCAGGTGCCGGAGCAACTGGTTCGAGAGATCGTCGAAATCCGAGATCCGTTCGCGGAAGTAGGCCGTCGGCGCCAATCGCCGTCGTGTTTCTTCTTGGACTCGCTGAACCGCGCCCTCAGCCGTAAGGCCGTCGTGCACCGCGAGACGCATTCGATCCAACCATCCTTCGTCCTCGGCGAACATCTGATAGGTATCGAAAATCTCTCGCTCTTTGTCGCCAATTCGGGGAGCGCTTTCCTCGATCAGGTGACGAACGCTGTTCAAGAAACTCTCAACGGCACGCTCTAAGCGCTCAATTTCAAAGTCGGAATCATCCGAAACGAGATCGTGAACAGGAGACGGACCGCGGTGAAAGAAAACGGTACCCTGGCCAATTCCGCTTGCAAGCGGCAAGCCCTCGAAGCGCAGCGGCAGTGTCGCATTCCCGTCGATGCCGGCATATTCGTCCCGCCCGATCAGATTCGATGCGAGAACGAGTTCGCACAGCACCATCGCAACCGTTTGCAGGACTTCAGCATCCTCCGCGGAAAAATGTCGTTTGTCCCGGTTCTGAATGCTCAGGGCGCCGATCACCCGACCGCCGCGTTGAAGCGGCACGCCGAGTAGAGAGCGAAATCCCTCTTCCCCGGTTTCCGGTCTGTAAACGAACTGCGGATGCGCCTGCGCATCGGGCAAAGAGAGGGTATGAGCTTGGGCAACGATATCGCCAATTAGGCCTTCGCCGACGCGCAACCGCGTAAGATGAACCGACTCAGAGCGCAAGCCGTGCGTCGAAAAGAGCTCAAGGACGTCGCCCGCGCGGCGCAGGTAGAGAGAACAGACATCCGCCACCATGTTGGTGGCGATGATTTTGGTAACGGAATCAAGCCGGCTCTGCGGGGCCTCCTCGCTCGCCATTAGCGAACGCAGTTGGCTCAGCACAAGACGGGGGCCCGCCACGGATTAGCTCATCCCGTGGGCGGCGTGGGAGGCGATCCGGAGGGCGCCTCGCGGACTGCCATGACATCGAGCGCGTCAATGGCTTCTTCGATGAGTTGTTTGATGATGTCGGCGGTCGGCTCCTCGTTCTTGACGAGCCCGACGCTTTGGCCCGCCATTACCGAACCGAGCTCGACATCCCCGTCGATAGCGGCCCTGCGTAGCGCGCCCGCCCAAAACCGCTCGATCGCCAATTGCGCTTCGGCCTGCGACAGATCGCCCGAATCGACCTTTGCGATGACTTCGCGCTGCTTTTCGAGGAATAGTTGAGTGCCCTTATTTGCGAGCGCGCGTACCGGAATGACGGGAAAGCGGTCATCCAACTGCACCGATAGAACGGCGTCGCGAGCATGGCCGCGAAAGAACGCCTGCTTGAACTTTGGATGGGCAATGCACTCCGACGCGCCCACAAAGCGTGTTCCCATTTGAACGCCGGAGGCACCTGCGCCCAAGTACATCGCGATCGCCGCGCCCCGACCGATCCCGCCGGCGACGAAGACCGGCACATCGCGGATGAACGGCAATATCTCTTGCGCAAGGACCCCGGTCGAGACCGGTCCGATATGGCCCCCCGCCTCCATCCCCTCGATGACCAACGCATCGACCCCGTTACGCACCAGGCGTTTAGCCAGCGCCAATGCCGGTGCGAAAGCCAGAACCTTTATGCCGGCATCCTTTAGCCGACTGATCGCTGCCGCCGGCGGCAAGCCCCCGGCCAGCGCCACATGGGTCACACCGTGGCGCGCGCAGGTGTCGATCAATTCCGGCAGGTCAGGGTGCATCGTAATCAGATTGACGCCAAAGGGTCGGTCGGTGCGCGCGGCTGTCGCTTCGATCTCCGCGCCAAGTTCGTCCGGCCCCAAAGACCCACAGGCGATAACGCCAAATCCGCCCGCGTTGGAAATCGCCGAAACGAGATTCCGCTCCGAGAGCCAGCTCATCGCGCCACCTAGGATCGCGTATTCGCTCCCCAGGAATTCGCGGCCTCGTTGCCAGAGTCGGTCTAGTCTTTGAGCAGCGTCAGCGCGCGCCGCATCATTCATTATCGAGGCCATACGCAGTGTGAAGGGCCCGCAGCGCAAGCTCGGTATATTCTTCTTCAATCAGGACGCTGACTTTGATCTCGGAGGTCGAGATCACCTGAATGTTGATACCGCGCTCGGCAAGTGTCGCAAACATCCGTTGTGCGACCCCAGCGTGACTGCGCATGCCGACGCCGATCACCGATACTTTGGTGACGTCTTCGTCGGCCTTGAGTTTTTCGTAACCGACCTCCGCGCGCGCATTCTCGATAACGTCAACGGCCCGTTCAAGATGCGACCGGGTGACGGTAAAGGTTAGGTCGGTCGACTGGTCGCTCTGGGAAATATTCTGAACGATCATGTCGACATTAATATTGGCCTCTGCGAGGGGGCCGAAGACGGCAGCTGCGACGCCCGGCCGATCCGCGACCCGGCGCAACGTGATCTTCGCTTCGTCACGCGAATAGGCGATGCCGCTTACAATTTCTTTTTCCACAATCTCATCCTCGTCGACAACGAGTGTACCGGGTGTATCGTTGAAACTGGAAAGAACTTGGAGCCTGACTCCATAGTTCATTGCCAACTCTACTGAACGGGTCTGAAGCACTTTGGCCCCAAGCGAGGCCAGCTCAAGCATTTCTTCGTAAGTGATCTTGTCCAGTTTCCTAGCTTTGGTAACGATTCGCGGGTCGGAGGTATAAATCCCATCGACATCCGTAAAGATGTCGCATCGCTCGGCATTCAGGGCGGCCGCGAGGGCTACGGCGCTTGTATCCGAGCCGCCCCGGCCAAGGGTGGTGATTCGGTTCTCCGCGCTCAGGCCCTGGAAACCGGCAATAACCGCAACCTGTCGACCTTCGAAGCGCTGGTTGAGCGCTTGCACGTCGATGTCCTTAATCCGCGCCGACCCATGCGATGAGTCCGTGTGAATCGGCAATTGCCAACCCAGCCATGACCGAGCCGAGACACCCATCTCTTGCAGAATGATGGCGAAGAGACCTGCTGTGACCTGCTCGCCCGTCGAGACGACCGCATCGTATTCGCGGGTATCGTGCAGCGCCGCAGCCTCACCCGCCCACTGAACCAGTTGATTCGTCGTGCCAGCCATCGCGGATACCACGACTGCCACGTTGTTGCCACGGTCGTATTCCGCCTTGGTCCTCAATGCCGCATTTCTAATGCGATCGAGATCGGCAACCGATGTGCCACCAAATTTTTGAACGATTACGGACATAGCACCCGGAATGGACTCGGCAGCCGCTAGCCGCCACGTTGACTACGTTGCCCGAAGTATTTTCTTGTTCCTGTAGGGGCGCGTATACATATACACGACACCATTATCAGGCAAGCAAGGCAGCCTTTGTGACGGCAAACGCAACCAAAGTCGGATCGTCGATTGACGATGTCGAGGTCGATCGGTTCAGCAAGATGTCCGCCCTTTGGTGGGATGCGGAAGGCCCGTTTCGGCCGCTGCACCAGCTTAACCCGGTTCGCCTTCACTATATCCGAGACCGTCTTTGCCAACAGTTCGGCCGAGATCCTGCAGACCCAAAACCCCTCAATGGATTGCGGATTGCCGATATCGGCTGCGGGGGCGGTCTGCTATGCGAGCCCATGACGCGGCTAGGCGCCAAGTTGGTCGGCGTCGACCCTTCCGAAGAGAACATTGAGATCGCCAAGACCCACGCCGCATCGATGGGTCTGGAGATCGACTACGTGCAAGCGACCGCAGAAGATTTGTCGGCTTGGGGGGAAACTTTCGACGTCGTTCTGAACATGGAAGTCGTCGAGCACGTGGCCGACGTTCCAGGCTTCTTCAAAGCCTGCGCTAATTTGTTCCGGAACGACGACTCCAGCATGGTCGTGGCGACCTTAAACCGAACCGTGAAAGCATACCTCTTGGCGATTATTGGCGCAGAGTATGTTTTGGGTTGGCTGCCGCGCGGGACACATGATTGGAACCGCTTCCTTCGACCTTCGGAGGTCGGAAGGTATCTATCAGCGGTGGATTTGCGGCTTCAGCACCTGAGCGGGATTAGTTACGACCCGCTGTCGCGCGAGTGGCGTTTGTCCTCCAGCCTCGCCGTAAACTACATGGGGTTCGCAACCCGGACCTAGGCGTCTTCCTTTGACGGCCAGGGAAGGACACCGAACTCGACGCCCTCTTCATGCAGCTCGACGGCCTCGTCAGGCGTCATCTCGCCATAGATGTCACGGTGTTCCGATTCGCCGTAATGAATCTTCTTTGCCTCTTCCGCGAACTCACTGCCGACATGCTCGAAATTTTTTTCGACTTCTTCCCGCACGGCACGAGCAAGCCGCATGAGTTCGGCGCCTTTGTCGGAGGCACCTGCAGCCGCCGGCATCGGCGCGGAGGACACCGGCGTCGGTTCTTGCGAACTGGTTGCGACGTTCGGCGCCATCAGCGACTTTTCCAATTCGGCGTTACCGCAGATAGGACACGCGAGTTCGCCCGCCTTGGCCTGTTCTTGATAGGCCTCGGTGTTTGCGAACCACGCCTCAAACACGTGATCGTTTGCGCAGCGAAGGTCGAACGAAATCATACTCGGTCACGCCAATGGTGTGCTCCGTCACCGATATAGAACGCACTGATCCTTTTCAAGAGGTGCATTTATTGGCTAGAGGCCGGAGGCGCAAACTCGACCGTTGCACCCCACGCGGGAATCGATTGCCGCGCCTTTGTCACAGCGGCCAAATCCAAATCGGCGCAGGTAACGCCGAGCGCTTCTCCCGCATCGAGAACTACCTCGCCCCATGGTGCAACGATCAGGGAGTGTCCAAAGGTCTTCCTGTTGGCCGGATGAGCGCCAACCTGCGCCGGCGCCACCATAAAAGCACCCGTTTCGATCGCACGTGCCCGAAGCAGGGTAGTCCAATGCGCCCGACCGGTTGTGGCGGTGAAGGCCGACGGGACCGTGACAATCTGCGCGCCGGCCTGCCCCAGTGCGCGATACAAGCCCGGGAACCTGACGTCGTAGCAAACCGTCATCCCCAACTTGATCCCTGCCATATCGACGACAACCGCTGTTGAGCCCGGTTTGTAGTTACGCGACTCCTGATAGGTTTCACCGCCCGATAGGGTCACATCGAACATGTGAATTTTGTCGTATCGCGCCGCGACTTTGCCCTCGGGATCGAAAAGAAGGGAGCGATTGAAGATGCGGCCATCGCCGGCGGCAACGCCGATGGACCCGGCGAGGATCCACCGCCCGACCGAATCCGCAAGATCAGAAAAGTGGGCAACGGCCGGGTGTTCGGCTTCCACGACGGCATGTTCGAGCAATTGCGTTCGATGCGCCGCCATCAACGCAACGTTCTCGGGTGTCGTGATCAAGTCGGCGCCCGCGGCGGCAGCCTCTTTGACCCCCTCGCTCACCCGCGCGAGGTTTCGGGCCATATCGTCGCCGGCACAGACCTGAACGCAGGCGACTTTCATCGCGTCGGCGGATCAGGCGGCGGGACGCGAGAGGAGTTCGTCAAGGCGGCCTTCGCGCTCGAGTGCATACAACTCGTCGCAGCCGCCGATTCCGTCACCGTTGATGAAAATTTGCGGCACCGTGTAGCGTCCGTCGGCGCGGTCCGCCATCTCTCCACGTTTTGCATTGCTGAAGGTGACGTCGATCTCGTTGTAATCGACGCCCTTTTTCTTAAGGAGGTTTTTCGCCCGGGCGCAGAACCCGCACATCATCGTCGTATAGATTTCGACTTCCGCCATGGGCCACCGCCGCGCCGATTTGAATGAAAGCTGACCTAGATTAAGTGCCTCGTTGCCGAATACGCAACCGATGTCGTGACGTTGTGAAACAAAATCCAGTGACCTAAACCACCCGCGCGAGGGTCAAGACATCGACCTGCGATGCCCCTGCTGTCAGTAGAGCCCGTGTACACGCGTTTGCGGTCGCACCGGTCGTGAAGACGTCGTCAATCAGAAGAACGCGCCGTCCGTGGACCTGCGTCCGAGTTGCGCTATTCGGCGCGATGGCCCGACGTAGGTTCCTTTCTCGTGCGTTGCGGCCAAGCCCGCCTTGACTGACCGTATGCCGAACGCGCTTTATCCCATCGATGGCGACGTCGATGTCGCCGGCAACACCCAGCGCATTGGCGAGGATCGCCGCCTGATTGTAGCGCCGCCGGTACAACCGGCGAGGATGCAGCGGCACCGGTACGATCACTTGGGCGTCCGCCATAAGCTCGCTGCCCGCGCTTTGCATCCACGACACAACCAGCGGCGTCAGATCGAGCCGATCGGCATGTTTGAACCCGAGCACCAGCGTTCGCGACACGTCGTCGTAGACCATCGCGGCCCGGGCGCGCGCAAATAGCGGCGGCCCGGCGTGACAGGCGCCACACCAGGTGTCCGGACCGACATCGTATTCAAACGGCAGGCCGCATCGGGCACAAAGTGGCGCCGCAATAAAATGGGCGTCCGGCCAACACCCGGCGCATAGGCCCGCATTCTGGATAAACACGCCGCAAACTGGGCACTGGCGCGGGATCAGCAGGTCGAACGCCGCATTTGCAGCGTCCAACCCAAGTTGACGAAGGGTTCCAATCACCCCACCGCTATGCACGGTGGGGAACGGGAATTAGACCTCGAGAACGACCTTGCCGAAAAATTTCCGGCTGGCAATCAAATCGTGTGCCGCCTTCATTTCTTTGAGTGGGAAGATCTTCTCAATCACCGGCCGCAGCTTGCCCTCGTTGACGAGCTTGAGGACCATTTGGTTGGTCGCGACCGGCGCAAAGTGGGTCGAGGTCATGGTCAGTTGTTTGCGGAAAAACTCGATCATGTCGATTTCAACCTTCTCGCCGGCATGCGCCCCGGCAGTGGACAACCGGCCGTTCAAGCAAAGCGCTTCGAGGCTTTGCTGCAGGACGTTGCCCCCAACACATTCGATCACGACATCGGCACCGCGCCCATCGGTCATTTTCATGACCTCGTCGACGATGCTTTGCTTTGAGTAATTGATCGCCTCGGATGCGCCTAGCTGTCGGGCCCGGTCGAGTTTGTCGTCCGAACCCGCCGTCGCAATGACCCGTGCACCCGCGAGCGCCGCAATCTGCACGGCGGCCGACCCAACCCCAGATCCGGCCGCGTTTACGACAACGTCCTCGCCCTGCTTGACCTTTCCTTTTGTCACGACAAGTTCCCATGCCGTCGCCATGGCAACCTGGGTGGCGGCGGCATCAAGATCGGATAGTCCATCGGGGATACGGATCACATTGGGCTCGGTCACCTTGACGTATTCGGCATAGGTGCCCCAACTGGTCACGCCGAGCTTGTCGAAATCCAAGCAAATGTTATCCATGCCCAGCGCGCAATTGCAGATCGTACGGCGGCATTGACCCGACGATGTGGTGAGTTGCGGCATGACGCGGTCGCCAACACTAAAGGCCGTCACCCCTGGCCCGATCTCGGCCACCTCGCCGGCACCCTCGACACCGAGAATGTGGGGCAGATTGAGATCGAGGTAGCCCGAAATATCGCCGCGCACATCAAGGTCGAAGTGATTCAAGCCAACCGTCTTCAGGTTGATGAGCACCTCGCCAGGTCCCACTTTCGGCGTATCGATGTCTTCGTACGTCAGAACGTCAGACGGCCCGCATTCGTGGATAACAACCGCTTTCATTTTTTTGTCGCTCCCAAAACTCGGAAAGCGAGAACCTTAGCAGCAAACGACGTGAATTGGAGTAGGATCGCCGCTTTGCAACTCGTCGGTGTTCGGGGGCAATGACCGACAACGCTCTTTTTGATCGCCTAGCCGTCGCCCGTAATCGACGACGGGGGCCTGCGGAAAATTTCCTTTTCGACGAAGTGGCGGCGCGCCTGGCCGATCGCTTGCTGGATATTCAGCGCGCATTTCCCATGGCGCTCGACTTCAGTGGCCGTCTCAGCCTCGAAAAGCAACTGGCAGACGCAGACGCGATCACCGCCCGCGGGATCAAATCTCTTTACGCCGTCGTCGAGGCGGTGGAATCGGCGCGGCCTGGCGCCACCGTGATTGGCGACCCTGAGATGCTGCCAGTCGCATCGGGACATTTCGATCTCGCGATGAGCGTCATGGCGTTGCATTGGGCGAACGATCTTCCGGGTGTTCTTATTCAGGCGCGGCGCAGCCTCAAACCCGACGGATTATTCCTCGCTGCATTTCTTGGCGGAGACACCTTATTCGAGCTCCGCGAATGCATTAGTGCGGCGGAGATCGAGGTTGCCGGCGGGATCAGCCCGCGCGTGAGCCCCTTCGTTGATTTGCGCGATGCCGGCGGCTTGCTGCAAAGAGCCGGGTTCGCGCTGCCGGTCGCCGATCAAGACAGGATCGAGGTGACCTATGCCTCACCTCTAGCATTGATGCACGACCTGCGCGCGATGGGCGAGACCAATGCGCTGGTGCAGCGACGAAAGCACTTCACGTCGCGAACGCTGTTTGCCCGCGCGAGCGAATTGTACATGCAGCGCTATGCCAAAGGCGGACGCATTTACGCGACGTTCGACGTGATCTATTTGACCGGTTGGGCGCCCCATGAATCGCAACAAAAACCGTTGCGGCCGGGCAGCGCCACCACACCGCTCGCGAAGGCGCTGGGCACAGAGGAACAGTCGGCTGGGGACAAAGCCGGCCCTCATCCGTCAAAGAAAATCTCGTAGCATCGCCACCAGAGGGATATCGGCTGGTGGCATAGCTAAGTCGGCTAAGTCCCTCGCCGCCACCCACTTCAGCGCTTGCTCCTCCCGACCGACAGGGTGTCCTTCCCAAACGCGACAAACATAGAGCGGCATCAGAAGGTGGAAGGAGTCATAGCGGTGGGAGGCAAAACAAAACGGGGCGAGGCAACTTTGCTCGGTGTTGATACCTAGCTCCTCGTCGAGTTCCCTGATGAGCGCTTCCTCCGGCGACTCACCCGCCGCGATCTTGCCCCCGGGGAATTCCCACAAGCCCGCCATGGCCTTGCCCTCAGGCCGCTGGGCCACCAGAACACGGTCGTCGCCGTCCAATAAGGCCACCGCAACGACGGTGACGATGGGAACCGACTCATTGGCCGCCGCTTTCCATTGGCCTGACTCAAGCAGCAATAAGGTCGATTTCCTTGCCGATTCACGAGCCGGGTACCAGGCATCGGTTAGCCCGGCGACGCGAAACCCCAATTTTTCGAGAACCCGCCGAGACGCCGCATCTTCTACGTCGACGGACGCGGTCAACCGATCCAGCGCCAAGCCCTCGAAACAGTACGGAAGCAGGGCGCTCACGGCCTCGGTGGCGATGCCTTGGCACCAACGCTCACGACCCAGCCAATATCCAATCTCGCCAAGGGCCGTGCCGTCGGGCAACTCATCGGTCCGGACACCAACACAGCCGATGACAGTACCGGACATGCGTTCTTCAACAACAAAAGCATCTCCGACCGGCAGCGCCCCCGTCCCATTTGCCGATTCAATGAAAGCGACTGCATCTGCGACCTGATACGGAAAGGGCACGTGGGAGAGGAAAGCCACAACCTCAGCGTCGTTCAGCAACGCGGTCAACCGGGGCGCATCGGAGTCTTGCGGCAATCGAAGGGTCAGCCGGTTGCTGACGATGGGCGGCTTCATCACGCGGACTTCACGAGGTCATAGCGAAGCACCTTGCGGCCCTCTTGTTTGGGTGCCGGCTGATCTAGACCGCGGTAGGCAAAGCCGAGCCGCGACAGGACGCGCGTCGATGCCGGGTTTCCCATGAAAACAAACGCTACGATCTGGCGCATGTTCAGCGCACCGAGTCCGAAGTCGACGGCGGCGCCGACCGCTTCGGTGGCGTAGCCTTGGCCCCAAAAGGGTCGCGCAAGCCAATAACCGAGTTCGAAGGCGCGCTCGTGAGGGATCAACCCGAGCCCCCCAATAAACGCGCCATCGTCTTGGCGCTCGATGGCGAGCCGACATCCGACGATTTTGCCGGGCGGGTTTCGAACGCAATCGTTGATCCAAGCCTCGGCATGGCTCGCGTCATACGGATACGGGACGAAGGCGAGTTGCTTTGAAACCTGCGGATCGGTGAGCTGCTCGACCAGAGAGTCTTTGTCTGAAACATCGAATGCGCGCAGACGCAGACGCGCGGTCTCAAGAGGTATCAGGCTTTTCGCTTGTACGTTCATCGGGCGTCGCGGCGCGCATCCCTTAGGACCGATAGTCCGCGTTGATTCGGATGTAGGCTTCAGTGAAGTCGCACGTCCAAACGGTGAAGCGGGAACGACCGACGCCGACGTCAACCGCGATGCTAATCTCGGGGTTTTTCATGTAGGCCGCCACCGTTGCTTCATCATATCCCGCCGCACGCACACCGTTCTCGGCAACGACATGCTCGCCAAAACTAATGCGCAGGCGATCGCGGTCGGCGGCTTCGCCGGCCTTGCCCACGGCCATGACGATCCGCCCCCAATTCGGGTCCTCTCCCGCGATCGCCGTCTTGACGAGCGGCGAGTTGGCGACGGCGAGGCCGATGCGCCGCGCCGCACGCTTGGATTTCGCCCCTGATACATCGATCCGAACGAACTTCGAAGCACCCTCGCCGTCGCGAACGATCTGGTGCGCGAGGTCACGGAGGAGATCGCGCAGAGCACGGCGGAACCCCCTTATCTGCGGGTCCTTGCGATGAGCAATCGCAGCGTGTGCCGGGCCGGCGCCCGTCGCAAATGCCAGCACGGTGTCGCTTGTCGATGTGTCGCTGTCGACCGTGATGGCATTAAATGACTGTTCATTGGCACTCGCCAATTCGGATTGCAGCACATCGCTCGGAATCGCCGCATCGGTGAAGACGTAGGCCAGCATGGTGCCCATGTCAGGGGCGATCATCCCTGAGCCCTTCGCAATACCGTTGAGATGGAACGCCGCAGCGCCGATCGAAAACGAGCGGGTGGCGACTTTCGGGAAGGTGTCGGTTGTCCTGATCGCCTCCGCAGCCGCAAGCCAATTGGTTTCGCTCAAACCATTCTTGAGCGTGTCGACGACCGAAAGAACTTTTCCGGTGGGCAGCTTTTCCCCGATGACCCCGGTTGAGCTGGCAAAAACTTCGTCGGCGCGGCACCCCAACGCCTTGGCGACGGCGGCCGTGGTCGCGGCAACAGCGCGGACACCCTCATAGCCGGTAAAGGCGTTCGCGTTGCCGGCATTGACCACGAGCCCTCGCGCAGTGCCTTTGCGGAGGATGTCGCGGCACCAATGGACCGGTGCGGAGGCTGTCTTGGATTTCGTGAAGACCCCAGCAACGGCTGTGTCAGCCGGCAGGTCGACCATCAACACATCGGCGCGGTCATAAAAAATACCAGCGCTTGCCGTCGCAAGGCGTACACCCGAAATGGGCGGCAATGATGGTGTGTCTACCGGTGCAAGCGGCGACCGTGGGAGTCCCTGTGCCATAGCGTTCGAATCTTAGTGGCGCAGCAAGACGCCCGGCAATAATGAAGATCAGTTCTCGATCAGATTGCCGTCCGCATCGAAGGTTTTGATGGTGACGCCCTCGCGCGCTTCCTCCAGAACTTCGGCCAAAATCGCTTCTTGTAGTTGCTGCGTGAGTTCACCGCGGACTTCGTCCAGGGTCGGCGGCGGTGCTTCGCGGCGATCAGTCAGCTTGATCACGTGCCAACCGAACTGCGTTTGAACCGGGTCGGATATCTCATCGATTTCGAGGGCGAAGGCTGCGTCAGCAAAGGTTGGGACCATCTGGCCTTTCTCGAAAAACCCGAGGTCGCCCCCGCACTGGCGGAAGGGCCCGTCGACTCGCGGCGGGCAACTTCAGCGAAATCGCCACCGCCCCGCACTTCTTCGACGATCGCTTGGGCCTCTTCTTTGGCCTCCACTAAAATATGGCTGGCCCGGATTTCTTCGGTCGGCGGGTTGGCCGCCACGAATTCGTCATACGCCTTGGTGATGCGATCCTCCGTGAGCCGCTCGTCGATTTGGGCGCTGAGATAGACATTTTGGAGAATGCGTGCCGCCACGACTTCGAGCTGGCGCTTGTACTCCTCTTGATCCTGTGTGCCCGCGGCCCGCGCGAGCCGCGCGACCAATCTCGTATTAATGAGCTCATTCACCACCAGGGGCTCGATCTGATCGCGTGGCGCGCCCCGAACCTGCTCCGGGAGTTGGCTGATGAACGCCTCGATATCGGACTGGCGGATCTCTTCCCCACCAAACTTGGCGCGAACACGATCCTCGTCCTGGGCCAACGCCAAGGATGCCGGGGCAATCAGGGCCAAAACAAGGAGGGCGCCGATCAATCGGGCGGGTGTTTGAAACCTCATCAAGTCCTCTACAGAGTTATGTTTCAGGGCAGCGGTGGGGTTGTAGCACGTCAACACCGGAGAACTTGGCATTTTTCCCAAAGAAGGCCGTTCACGACCGATTGACCAACTCCATTTCCCTGGGCGTCAGTCCGTTGACACGGCCATTGGCGGTCCTTATTTCTCGTTCAGCGCCCCGACCGGCGCGGATGCTCCTATCACAGCAATTATGAGGTTTCCTGGATGATCGGCGGACTTGCCAGACGCCTGTTCGGCACGGCAAATGATCGCATCGTTCGCGAGCTTCAGTCGGTTGTTGATCACATCAACGGCTTGGAAGAATCGATCGCGCCGCTGAGCGACGAGCAACTCGGCGCGCGAACCGTCGAGTTCCGCGAGCGCCTGTCGAACGGGGAGACCATGGGGAGCATCCTTCCCGAAGCCTTTGCCGCGGTGCGAGAAGCCGCAAAACGTACGCTCGGCGAGCGGCACTACGATGTCCAACTGATCGGCGGCATGGTCCTGCACCAAGGCAAGATCGCCGAGATGCGAACCGGTGAGGGCAAGACCCTCGTCTCCACGCTCCCCGCCTACCTCAATGCGTTGACCGGAAAAGGCGTCCACGTCGTTACGGTGAATGACTACTTGGCCGCGCGCGACGCGGCCTGGATGGGTCAGATCTTCGAGTTCCTCGGCCTCACCGTCGGCGTGATCAAACATGGTCTGCCGGACGATGAGCGGCGCCAGCAATACATGGCCGACATTACGTACGGCACCAACAACGAGTTCGGCTTCGACTATCTACGCGACAACATGAAGTTCGAACTTTCGTCGATGGTGCAGCGGGCGTTCAACTACGCGATCGTCGACGAGGTCGACTCGATCTTGATCGACGAAGCGCGGACGCCGCTCATTATTTCGGGCCCGGCGGAACAAAGCTCCGACCTCTACGTTGAGCTCGACGCGGTCATTCCAAAACTTATTCCCGACGATTACGAGTTGGATGAAAAGGCCCGCACCGTCGTGCTTTCGGAGCAAGGCGTCGAGCACATGGAACAACTCCTGCGAGGCGCCGGGATGTTGAAAGGTGCGACCCTCTATGACATCGAGAACGTCACGGTCGTGCATCACGCGAACCAAGCATTGCGCGCCCACCGCCTTTTTCAGCGCGACAAGGACTACATCGTCAAGGATGACAAGGTGATCATCATCGACGAGTTTACCGGTCGCGCGATGGAAGGTCGTCGCTATTCGGAGGGCTTGCATCAAGCCCTCGAGGCGAAAGAAAAGGTTTCAATCCAACAAGAAAACCAAACGCTCGCATCGATCACGTTCCAAAACTATTTCCGCATGTACCCCAAGCTGTCCGGCATGACGGGGACCGCAGCAACCGAAGCGGAAGAGTTCCACGATATTTACAAGCTCGAAGTGGTCGAGGTGCCGACGCATCAGCCGATGGTGCGCAAAGACGAAGACGACGAGGTCTACCGCAACACAACCGAAAAGATGAACGCCCTTATCGACCTGGTCGAGGATTGCCAAAAACGCGGCCAGCCTTGTCTTGTCGGCACGGTCTCGATCGAGAAATCAGAGGTGTTGGCCGAGGCTCTCAAGAAACGAAAGGTGCCGCACCGCGTCCTGAACGCACGCTACCACGAGCAAGAAGCGCACATTATCGCCCAAGCCGGCCGACTGGGTGCCGTGACAATCGCCACCAACATGGCGGGACGCGGCACAGACATCAAACTTGGCGGCAATATCGAGATGCGTCTGGCCGACGAGATCGACGAAAAAGCTTCGGAAACCAAACGCGCTGCTGAGGCTGAGCGCATTACCGAAGAAGTCGAGAAGGAGAAACAAGCCGTCATGGCGGCCGGCGGATTGTACGTCATCGGCACCGAACGGCATGAAAGCCGGCGCATCGACAACCAGCTCCGCGGCCGGTCGGGACGCCAAGGCGACCCGGGTCATTCGAAATTCTTTCTTTCGCTTGAAGATGACCTCATGCGGATCTTCGGGTCCGAACGCATGGACGGGATGCTTCGTCGTCTCGGGCTTAAGGAGAGCGAGGCCATCGTCCACCCCTGGATCAACAAGGCCTTGGAGAAAGCGCAGCAAAAGGTCGAGGCACGCAACTTCGACATTCGCAAGAACCTCCTCAAGTTCGACGACGTGATGAACGACCAGCGCAAGGTGATTTACGACCAGCGTATCGATCTCATGAAAAGCAATGACGTTTCGGAAACGTTCAAGGACATGCGCGACCAAGTCATCGAAGACCTGATCGCGACCCACATCCCGGAGAAAGCCTACGCCGAGCAGTGGGAGACCGAAGCTTTAGCGTTGGAAACCAAACGAATCTTCGCGCTCGACCTGCCGATCCAAGACTGGGCAGAGGAAGAAGGCATCGCCGACGAGGAAATCAAGCACCGGCTCACCGATGCCGTGAACAAGCGTTTCGCAGAGAAAGCGACACGCTACGGACCCGACGTTTGGCGGGTCGTCGAAAAGAGCCTCATGCTCCAGGTCCTCGATCAGCACTGGAAAGACCACTTGCTGGGTCTGGACCACCTTCGCCAAGGCATCGGCCTGCGGGCTTACGGCCAGCGCGACCCCTTAAACGAATACAAGGGGGAAGCGTTCAACATGTTCGAGACGATGCTGGCGTCGCTGCGCGTCAATCTCACGACCTACCTATCCAATGTGGAACTTCAGCTGGATGCGCCGGCGGCGGCACAAACGGCGGCCGCGCGACCCGAACAGGAAACCAAAGAGATTCACAGCGATCCGAACACAGGTCGAAGCGAGATGGACGCGGCCGGCACGACAACGCTCGTTCGCGCGCCGAAGGCTGGCCCTCGCGACCCCAACGACCCGACGACATGGGGCAAGGTCGGTCGCAACGAAACCTGCCCGTGCGGCTCGGGAAAAAAATACAAACAATGCCATGGCCGCTTGGCCTAGAAAGCCTCGCGATTAGGCGGCGGGCGGCCGTCCCATTGCCAGGAATTTCTCGCGGCGCCGCAGGCGTCGAGAATCGGTAGGTTCATTGGCGAGCTTGGTTAGGGTCCGCTCGATCTCATCGCCGAGAGATCGAATGGTATCGCTCGGTTGCCGGTGCGCCGCCCCGAGCGGCTCGGCGATCACTCTATCGATCACCCCGAGTTCCAATAGGTCGTTCGCCGTCATTTTGAGCGCCTCGGCGGCATCCTGCGCCTTAGCCGCGCTGCGCCATAGGATCGACGCGCAGCCCTCGGGCGAGATCACCGAATAGATCGCGTGCTCAAGCATGAGCACGGCATCTGCCGTCGCCAACGCGACAGCGCCGCCGGACCCGCCCTCACCGACAATGGAAGCGATAAAAGGCACGTCGAGGCGAAGGCTTGCCTCGATCGCTCGCGCGATCGCTTCGGATTGACCGCGTTCTTCGGCCTCGACGCCGGGATAAGCGCCGGGCGTGTCGATGAAGGTTAACAGCGGCAGCTGGTAATGGTTGGCGAGGTTCATAAGACGAATCGCCTTGCGATATCCCTCCGGATGCGCCATCCCGAAGTTGTGACGAACCCGTCCATCGGTACCACTGCCCTTTTCGTGGCCAATGACAAAAACAGAACGTCCCCGAAAACGGGCCATCCCGCCGACCAACGCCGCGTCGTCTCCAAAAGCGCGATCACCGCACAGTTCGACGAAATCATCGAAAAGCTCGGAAATGTAGTCTGAGAAGTGCGGCCGATTCGGATGCCTTGCGACCTGCATTTTCTGCCACGGCGTTAGCTTGCCGTAGGTCTGCCGTAGAACCTGATCGACTTTTATTTCGAGGCGCGAGAGCTCCTCGGAGATATTGACGTCTCCGCCATCGGCAGTATGTCGAAGCTCTTTGATTTTGCCTTCTAGTTCGGCCACAGGTTTTTCGAAATCGAGGAACGTGCTCATTCAGGCAACCGTTTCTTTTGCAAGGGGATGATGCGTCGCCACGGTCTGTTTCAGTCGCTCTTCCAGGACATGGGTGTAGATCTGCGTGGTGGATATGTCGGCATGACCGAGCATCTGTTGAACCGAACGCAGATCGGCGCCGTTGGCGAGGAGGTGTGACGCGAACGCATGCCGCAATACGTGGGGGGAAATTCGGCGCGGGTCAACACCTGCACGGATCGCAAGGTCGTCGAGAATCTGCGCGAATCGCTGGCGGGATAAGTGCCCGCTTTTGCCGCGCGACGGGAAAAGCCAGGGCGACTCTTGATCGTTGGGCAGGAACCCATCACGCACGCCCAGATAGGACTTGATCGCCGCTGCCGCCGATTCGCCGATCGGGACATAGCGTTGTCGACCGCCTTTTCCGACAACGAGCACCAATTCCGCCTCAAGGTCGATGCGCGCCAGCGGCATTCCAACTAGTTCGCTCACCCGAAGACCGCAGGCATAGAGCAATTCAACCAGCGCGCTCGTTCGCAGCGCTTCGGGCCCGGTTCCGTTCCGCGCTTCCGCCAATAGCGCCTCGACTTCATGATCAAATAAGACGCGCGGGAGCGACCGCCCCTGGCGGGGCGCGTCGATCAAGAGCGAAGGGTCATCGTCACGCAACCGTTCGAGGACAAGGAACTTGAAAAACTGCCGAAGGGTCGAAATTTTCCGCGAAATGGTGGCCGGGGCCATGCCGCGTGAACCGAGGTCGGCGACAAACGTCCTGATCCGACCCACATCGCAGGAGGCCGCATCGTCGCGGTGTTGCTGCAGAAACGCGGCGAAAGCGCGTAGGTCGCGCCCATAAGCATCAAGCGTCCGGGGTGAGGCGCCCTGCTCGGCAGAGATCATTTCGAGGAATTGGTCGATCAGATTTTCAGCGCTTCGACCGCGCGACATTTCTAGAGACTCCGGCCGACAATCGCTTCGAGGGCCAACGCCCTCGAATCGTCGACCAAACCGACCTCGGCAAGGGCCGCAACGACCCGCGACAGGGTGTCGGCATCAACCTCGGCGGGATGCGATTCCCCTAGGATCACCAGGGAAAACAAAACGGTCTCACCGACACGACCACCCGTTGCCGCCGCGTGAAGTCCTCTTAATGCCCCAAGCGAAGGGCGTTGCACCAGAACGGGCCTGGTCATCACCGTGAACGCGTCCCACGCCTCTTCGGGAACGACCAACCCGACCGCCTCGAACGTGGCGAAGGCCACAGCACCGAGGCCCTGAGCCCAGTCGAGGTCGAGACTCGCGATGCCGTCCCACCATTCGGCGAGCGCCGAGGGCGCCCACGGCAAAGGATCTTCCGTCACGCCCACTGTCAGTGGGGCCCACAGCCCCAAAACCGCCGCCGCGGCGTCGGGCTGGGTCTCCGAAACGATCTGCCGCGCCGCATCGAACCAAGCCCGCGCGCCCTTTTTCCGGTCGGCATGAAGCAGAGCCAGGCCGGCATCGTTGCCAAACCACATAAGGTCAGAACTCGGGGACAAGGCCGCCAATCGATCCGCATTGACGCGCGCGATCATGCCGTGAGCTCGCACGTTCGCCAATCTCAGCGCCGTTTGGAGGGCCTCCGCTTGCGCCGCCGGGATCGCCTCGGCGACAGCGGCTTGGAACAACAACGCGTTTGCGAACGGGCGCGGCATATCGAGCGCCGCGGACAGAACGTTGGTCCGCTGGGCATCGTTGAACGCAATACTGGCGTAGATCTGGGCCAGCGATTCGGGCGCGAGAACCCCCGCGATCTCGGCGGCCTCGGCGGCGCGCAAACGCGCCTCGATCGAGGCGTTCGCCGATGTCGCAATTGCCCGCA
Organism: Alphaproteobacteria bacterium; assembly: GCA_038141965.1. Lineage (GTDB taxonomy): Bacteria > Pseudomonadota > Alphaproteobacteria > SHVP01 > SHVP01 > CALJDF01. The sequence goes on along the minus strand of JAYQJC010000005.1, from coordinate 851,721 downwards.
GCATCGCCGGGTCGGTGGTATCAGCGGCGCTGTCGGGCAACGCCCGGCGGGCCGCACGGATCATGGCGAAATGAAGCGGCGTGAGGCGCGTTGTCTCGGCGACCGGGGCATCCGTGCCGTCCGCCAGAGAAGCCAGCAATTGGTCGAATAAGGTGTCTGGCTCACCTGGGAACTCCCGCAAGACCGCCGCAGTAAGCACCGCACGCTCCATATCCCCTTCAAGAACCCGGCAGAACGCCAGCCGACGCACCCAGTAAGGCGACCGGCGACCGGTCGCCAGGACACGTTCGACAACTTCGCACGCGTTCTGGTGATTGCCGCTTAGGAGCGCACCCTCGACGCGCACGACGTCGAGGGCGGGATCATCGATTTGCGGCGGCGCCAAGGCGGCGAGCGCTAGGGCAGATGGGTAGTCTCCCGCAGCCGCCAGACGTTCGACGCGCAGACCGAGAAAACTGGGCGCTAGCTGCGCGCCGCTCGGCACTTGAGCCGTCGTCAGCAAGAGCCTTTTGCGCAAGGACTGGAGCGCGCGTGACGGCGTCACGGCCGGAATCCGCGGTAACAGGGTCTCGACAAAAGACCGTCGAGAGCCGGCCCAGAGCGACACCTCGAAACCGCCCTCACCGGCGGTCAAAATCCCCACCGACGATGGATCGGGCCGATCCAGCGCGATCACGGAAACCGTGGTATCGGCTGACCGTGGCGCACCTTGTTCGGGAGTTGGTTCTTGGGTTGTGTTCGTCGCCGGTTCGCTGGCCGGTACAAGCCGAATCGGTCCACTCTCGGTTTCTTGCTGCCCGAATGCGGGCGATACAGCCGCAAACGCCAACGCGACGAGACCACCCCGCCAAGCGCTCCGCCTTACCTGGTGAATCATGCCGCTACCGAGGAAATCGGCTATCGGGAAGGGTTTTCTCGACCTGCCGAGTCGGCGCGGGAATATCCCATGTCGCCAGGAAAACCGCCCCACCCCCAACGAGCACCAAGATCAATAAGATCGTCAGTTTGGACGCAACAGACATCGGTGGTGATCCTGACCTCAACTCTTAACACGACACTTCAACGCACCGCGCCAAGATAGGTATAATCTTGCCAAATTATGGCGATGATGCGGCATTCTACTTGGTGCAGATTTCGCTTTCAAACCAGCATCGGTAGCAGTCGAGTTCATGGGACCTAACGCAAACCGTGGCGGCAAGGATGTGCTGCCGACACAGGCCGTGGTGCTGGTCGGCCTGATGGGGGCGGGGAAGAGTACCGTCGGGCGTAGACTGGCCAAGCGCTTAGGGCTGCCCTTTGCCGATGCCGACGCTGAGATCGAGAAAGCGGCGGGGTGCTCGATCACCGACATCTTCGAGTTCCACGGCGAAGACTCCTTCCGCCAAGGAGAACGCCGGGTTATCAAACGCATCCTCGAGGGGCCTCCCAAGGTGATCTCAACCGGTGGCGGCGCTTTTATCGACCCCGAGACGCGTAGGCGCATTCGTGGCAAGGCAGTATCGGTGTGGCTTCGCGCGGACCTCGATACCATTCTTAAACGGGTCAAGCGCAACGACAACCGACCCCTACTCAAGAACAGCGATCCGCGAGGCACGCTAGAAAAACTTATGATCGAACGGGATCCGATTTACGCCGAAGCCGACATCGTGGTCGACAGCGGCGACACCGCCATAGAAAAGGTCGTGGATGCGATCGTCGCTGAACTCGACGCTCGTAAAGGCGCCACACCATGAACGTATTGGACGTTGTGCAAGTCGGGTTGCCGGGAAAAAACTACGACATCACGATCGGACGCGGATTGCTACAGGAAGTGGGTGCGGCAATCAGCACACAAACACGCGCGCAGAAATGCGCGATCGTGACGGATGAGATCGTCGCACCGCACTACCTGGAGCGGGTGAATGAAAGCTGCGCGGCAGCGGGCATTGAAGCCGCTCCTGTTGTCATTCCCGCAACCGAATCGACAAAGAGTTTCCAACAGTTGGAGCGGGTTATCGATGCGCTCTTGGAGTCGGAAATCGAACGCAACGATGTTGTTATCGCTTTAGGCGGTGGCGTGGTGGGAGATCTTGCCGGTTTCGCCGCGAGTATTTTGCGCCGTGGCGTCGGCGTCGTTCAGATTCCAACGACTCTTCTGTCGCAGGTCGATAGCTCGGTCGGCGGTAAGACCGGAATCAATACGCGGCAAGGAAAAAACTTGGTGGGCTCGTTTCACCAACCCGCCATGGTGACGATCGACCTCGATACGCTCGATTCGCTCACGGACAGACAGATACGCGCCGGCTACGCCGAAGTAGTCAAATATGGACTGATTGCCGACGCGGACTTTTTCGGATGGCTCGAAAGCAACGGCAAGGCCGTCCTCGAAAGAGAAACAACGGCGACGCAACACGCTGTCTCGGTCAGTTGCCGCACCAACGCCGCGATCGTAGAGCGCGACGAACGCGAAACCTCCGGGGCGAGAGCGCTGCTCAACCTCGGACACACGTTCGGCCATGCGATCGAAGCCGAAGCAGGATATGACGGCCGCGTCCTTCATGGCGAAGCGGTCGCCGTGGGCATGATGATGGCGCTTAACCTGTCCAAGACCTTAGGATTTGAAGAGGTCGACCGGGTGGGCACGCATCTCTCTTCGTTGGGCCTGCCAACCTCTCTGAAGGACCTAGGGCTCAAGGCGACGGCCGAAAGTTTGTATGCACATATGGCGCAGGACAAAAAAGTCGAGGCTGGTCAAATTACCTTTGTGCTTTGTCGGGCAATTGGTGCTGCCCACCTTGAACGACAAATACCGCCCGATGCCGCGCTGGACGCGCTTCGTGCATGTGATGCGTCTTAGGTCCCGTTATGAGCATTGAAGTCATCATTACGATCGGCGCGATCGTTGCCTTGTTGTTTCTCTCCGGTTTGTTCTCGGGTTCAGAAACCGCGCTGACCGCCGCGTCGCGACCCCGCATCACGCATCTTGAAAAACAGGGAAATCGAAGAGCCAAGACGGTCATGCGGTTGATCGAAGCGCGCGAACGCCTCATCGGCTCGATTCTTTTGGGCAACAATCTGGTCAACATCTTGGCATCCGCGCTCGCGACCAGCGTCCTGATTGATCGCTTCGGCGATGCCGGCGTCGCCTACGCCACAATCCTGATGACCGCGCTCGTGCTGGTTTTTGCCGAGGTTCTGCCGAAAACCTATGCCCTGCGTCACCCCACCCGTACCTCTCTTCGCGTCGCCCCGATCATTCGGTGGACAGTCTACGGACTGACCCCATTTGTGCTTGCGGTCGAACGCGTCGTCGCCCTGACGTTGCGGCTGTTCGGCGCAGAGAGAGATGCACGGGCGCTACTCGTGTCGCCGCAGGAGGAGCTTCGGAGCGCCATCCAGATCCACGCCGAAGAGGGCGGTCTGGTGAAACACGAAAGCGACATGCTGCACGGGATATTCGACCTCAGCGAAACCAGCGTCCAGGACGTGATGATCCACCGCAGCAATATGACGATGGTGGATGGCGGCGCAGCGGCAGCCGATATCGTCAAGGAAGTACTGAACAGTCCCTACACCAGGCTTCCGCTGTGGAAGGACGAACCTGAGAACATCGTCGGAGTTCTTCATGCCAAGGATGTGCTCCGTGCCCTCGTCGCCGCAGGCGGCGACGGCGCCACGATCGACCCCTTGGAAATTGCCGTGGAACCCTGGTTCATCCCGGAGACCACTACACTGATCGAGCAGATGGCCGCCTTCCGCGATCGTCGTCAGCACTTCGCGCTGGTTGTCGACGAATACGGGGCGCTGATGGGCATGGTCACGTTGGAAGACATCCTCGAGGAAATTGTCGGGCCGATCGCCGACGAATACGACGTGGCCCATCGCGGCATCCGTGCCCAGCCTGACGGCAGCGTGGTCGTCGAAGGCAGCGTCACCATCCGCGATCTCAATCGGGATTTAGGCTGGACGCTCCCCGATGAAGAAGCCGTGACCGTCGCCGGCATCGTCATTCACGAATCGCAATCCATCCCCGATGTCGGACAGGTCTTTCAGTATTACGACACGCGATTCGAGATCGTTCGGCGAAAACGAAACCAGATCACGTTGCTGCGTCTTACCCGACTGAAGAAATCGTAGCGTTGTCCCCTCTCACATTTAGGTCGAACGAATGACCGGCGACCTCTTTGCGATTGTCGCGCCGGTGTTTTTGACGGCAGCGATCGGATTTGCATGGGAACGCTCCGGACGAGTCTTTGACACCGACTTCGTGACCGGCATCGTTCTGACCGTTGCGACCCCGTGCCTGGTGTTCTCCTCATTGACCCGGCTGGACGTCTCGCTTGAGACACTCGGTGCGATCGCGGGTTCCTACCTTGCCGTTCTATTCGTGCTGGCCGTCGTCGGCGCGCTCGCTATTCGATATGTCCTCAGACTCTCGCTGCCCTCCTACCTGCCGTCGGTGATGTTCGGCAACCTCGGCAACATGGGGATACCCCTGGCATTCTTCGCCTTTGGAGACGAAGGGCTCGCCCTTGCCGTCGCCGCATTCTCGGTTCATTCGGTTGCCCAATTCACTGTTGGCATTTCGATCCACGCCGGCAGCATTCAAGCCAAACAGCTCATTCGCACGCCTGTTCTGTGGGGCGTGTTGCTGTCATTGCCGTTCATGGCCACCCGCACTGCCCTACCCGAGTGGGCCGGCAACACGGTCGACCTACTGGCCTCACTCGTCGTGCCGCTCATGCTCCTCACGCTCGGTGTTTCGCTTGCCCGCATGCGGATCAAGCGCATTATGCGAAGCGCCGGGTTTGCAGTGGCGCGACTTTTCGGGCGGCCTGGCCGCGAGCCTCGCCGTTGCAGAGCTACTCGGCGTGGACGGAATCGTTCGGAGCGTTCTGATCCTGCAATCGACCATGCCGGTCGCCATCTTCAATTACGTTTTTGCGCTGAGATACAAACGAGAGCCACAGGATGTCGCCGCGGCCATTATCGTCTCAACGATCGTTTCGTTCGCGACGATGCCCTTCCTGTTGGCGTTCATTCTCTGAGCGTTTCGCCTTACTCGCCGGGCGCGCGCGCCTTGATAGATAAGGCATGCAAGCCCGCGTCGAATTCCTCTTTCAGGGCATCCAGCACCAAGCGTTGGCGCTGGACCCGCGATAGGCCGTTGAAAAGCCGCAGAAACAACCCGAAGATCGAAATGCGTCTCACCACCGTCGCGCCACCCCGCGTGGCCGCGATGGGCTTCAGATTGATCGACGAGCATCCAATTCCAGCGGTTCAAGCGCGGCCAGCTTTGTCCGGATTCGATCGCTAATGGTAACGCCCATGGTTAACCCTATTTCTTGTCGCGAACACGCTCGGTTTGGTTTGCCCGAGCCAATGCGAATCATCATACTTAACTGATGACCTTTGATCCTCGCGAAACCATCCGCGAAACCACCTCAAAACGCGCCTGCGATCACGAAGGGTGCGCCGAGGAAGGGATTCACCGCGCACCGATGCGGGGCGGCCAAGCCGGCCAATACCATTGGTTCTGCCTTAAGCATGTGCGGGAATACAACAAGTCCTGGAATTACTTCGAAGGCATGTCGGACGAAGAGGTTGCGGCCTACCGCTACAATACCAATACCTGGCACCGTCCGACCTGGAGCGTGACCGGCAAAAGCCGCAAAAAGGCCGATAAAAAGGCGATTTTCGATGGAATCGACGACCAGTTCGGTCTCTTTCGCGACGACCCGCTGGGCATGGAAAGCCTGTCCGTCCGCCGCCCAAAACGTCGCGTTCCGGCCCCGGTGGCCAAAGCTCTGCGCCGCCTCGGCCTATCGACCGACGCCTCTCCCCAGGAGGTAAAAATCCGCTATAAGGAACTGGCCAAACGGTTTCATCCCGACCTAAACGGGGGCAACAAAGAAGCCGAAGAACGGCTCAAGAGAATAAATGAGGCCTATTCGTATCTCGTTTCGGCAGGCCACGCCTAGTACTCCAGAATTAGGACGACGACGTTGCAGAGTCACGAAAACACCTTGGCCGCGGCCAAAGACCCCGATCACATCCCAGACATCGACGTTTCCGCCCGTCAGGTTTTCGGCTTGGATACCGATCTGGTTGTCCCGGCGTTCTCGCAACCCAACGAATACGTCCCGGACATCGACGAGGCCTATCAATTCGACCCCGACACCACGACCGCGATTTTGGCCGGCTTCAAATTCAATCGGAAGGTGATGATTCAAGGCCTTCACGGGACCGGCAAGTCGACCCACATCGAACAGGTCGCCGCGCGGCTCAACTGGCCCTGCATTCGCGTGAACCTCGATAGCCACATCAGCCGGATCGACTTGATCGGAAAAGACGCAATCGTGATCCGGGACGGCAAACAGATAACGGAATTTCGAGAAGGCATCTTGCCGTGGGCCCTCCAGACGGCGACGGCGCTTGTCTTCGACGAGTACGATGCGGGACGCCCCGATGTCATGTTCGTCATCCAGCGTGTCCTTGAGGCCGAAGGAAAGATGACGCTGCTCGACCAGAACCGCGTGATTCGACCCCACCCCGCGTTCCATCTTTTCGCGACCGCCAATACGATCGGCTTAGGCGATACCACGGGTCTTTACCACGGCACGCAACAGATCAACCAAGGCCAGATGGACCGCTGGAACTTGGTCGCTACCCTCAACTACCTTCCGTTCGAGCAAGAGGTTGCCATCGTGCTGGCCAAGGTGCCGGAGTTCGACACCGAAGAGGGCCGCAAAACGATCGAGAAGATGGTGCGTGTTGCCGAACTGTCCCGTACCGGTTTTCAGTCGGGGGATATTTCGACCGTCATGTCGCCGCGTACGGTGATCACCTGGGCGGAGAATGCGCAGATTTTCGGCGACGCCGGCTTTGCCTTCCGCCTCACTTTTGCCAACAAGTGCGATGAGATGGAGCGCGCCCTAATCGCCGAGTACTACCAGCGATCGTTCGGTGAAGACCTACCCGACAGCGCCGCCGTCGCAAAACCGCACTAAGACGTGAGCGATTCACGCAGCCCCGTCGAGAACTTCAAACGGGCGGTCGGCGCCGCGACGCGCGCGATCTCGACGGTCAAGGACCTGGACGTTTCCTTTGGCGTCGAAAGCCCAGGGATCCGGGATGACGCGGTCCGTTTGCCCCAACCCGCGCGCGACCTCAACGCGACCGACGTCAGCAATGTGCGGGGGATCGCCGATTCCTTTGCGCTGAGGCTGCGCCACCACGATAAAAAGCTTCATGCCCGCCGCCGACCCGACGGCGCCGCGGCCCAGGAAGTCTACGACGCCGTCGAACTCGCCCGCATCGAGGCGCTTGGGGCGCTCCAGTTCGAAGGCATCGCCCAAAACCTTGATGCCGCTCTGAACCAGCACTACAGCCAAGGCAGTGCGGAGGAGGCCGGTTCGCGGGAGGACGCGCCGCTGTCCGAGGCGGTACGTCTCGAATTGCGCGAACGCTTGACGGGTGCGCCGGCGCCCGAGGCGGCACGCAACATAGTCGACGCCTGGCGCGACACGTTGGACAGCAAGGCCCGGGAAGACATCAAGGCACTGTGTGAGTCGGTCGCGGACCAAAGCGCTTTCTCCAAGTTGGCGCGCCAGCTGATTGCGCATCTCGATCTTGCCGAGGACGATGTTCTTGAGCCCGATCCGGATGAAGCGGAAGATGCCGACGACGCCGATCAAGATCAGGAGGGGCAATCCGACGAAGGAGAAGGAGAGTCCGAGGGCACGATGCAATCCGTCGGCGACGATGCCGCCGACGGATCGATGGATGATGCCGCCGAATCCGCTGCCGGGACCAGCGCCGAGGAACGACGCGAGATGGCCGGCGACGGCGAGCCCGGCGGACGACCGGACCAATGGCAGGACGACGCCAACCAACGGCGCAACGAACCCTCGTATCGCCCCTACACGACGGCTTTTGATGAGATCGTTCATGCCAAAGATCTCTGCGATGCCGACGAGCTCGCCCGACTAAGACGCCACCTCGATCAGCAGCTGCATTACCTTCAAGGCGCCGTCAGCCGGCTTGCCAATCGGCTCCAGCGCCGGCTTATGGCGAAGCAACAACGCGCCTGGGATTTCGACCTAGAGGAAGGCTTGCTCGACTCAGCCCGCCTCGCCCGCGTGGTCGTCAACCCGCTTTACTCGCTGTCCTACAAGATGGAACGCGACACCGACTTTCGCGATACCGTCGTTACGCTCCTCATCGACAACTCCGGTTCGATGCGCGGTCGGCCCGTGACAGTCGCCGCGATGTGCGCCGACATCTTGGCCCGGACGCTGGAACGATGCGGCGTGAATGTCGAGATTCTCGGCTTCACCACCGTCGCGTGGAAGGGCGGCCAAGCCCGAGAAAAATGGCTGGCCGAAGGCAAGCCGCTGAATCCAGGCCGGCTCAACGACCTACGCCACATCGTCTACAAATCGGCCGACGAACCCTGGCGGCGGGCGCGACGCGGATTGGGATTGATGTTGCGTGAGGGATTGCTGAAAGAAAACATCGATGGCGAAGCCCTGACCTGGGCCCATCAACGCCTGCTCGCGCGACCTGAACAACGCCGCATTCTCATGGTGATTTCCAACGGCGCCCCGGTCGATGATTCCACGCTATCGGTGAACCCCGGCAACTACCTCGACCGGCACCTTCGCGAGGTCATTGAATGGATCGAAAACCGCTCGCCGGTCGAATTGATCGCGATTGGGATCGGCCATGACGTCAATCGATACTATCGCCGAGCCGTCACGATCGTCGACGCCGAACAACTGGGCGGCGCCATGATGGAGCAACTGGCTGCCCTGTTCGACGACGATCCCGGCCACCACGCACCCGACACTAAAAACACGGAACACTTCAATGAGCGTACTTGATATCCAGAACGACGCGGCCCGGGCTTTCAAGGTTCTGAAAGGGGGCGGGATCGGCATTCTTCCGATGGATGTGGGCTATTCGTTGATTGGTGGTTCGCCGGAGGCGCTAAAGCGAATCTTCGATACCAAGAAGCGGGCGCCTTCAAAACTCAACGCCATGCTCGGCAACGATGACATGCACCGCGCGCTCCACAAGGTCAGCACGCGCGGTCGCGAAATTTACGAGGCGATTTGCCACGACTATGACCTGCCTCTGGGTCTCATCGCGCCCTGCAACACCGAGCATCCGCTACTCCAAACGCTCGACCGCGATACCTACTACGCGAAGCACAAAGGGCGACACGCTACTGATGCTGATGAACTCGGGCCGGTTCCACGCGGAAATCACGCGCCTCAGCCTCGAACAAGAACACTTGCTGTTCGGCTCGTCGGTCAATCTCACGCTTACCGGCACGCGTTTTCGGGTTGACGATATGCAGCGCGAGATCACGGATATCGCCGACGTCGTCATCGATTACGGTTTGATGAAGTACCACAGCTATGCAGCCTCCTCGACGTTGCTGGATGTCGAGAACTGCACGGTTCATCGGTACGGCGTGTGTTACGAGAACATTGCGGATATTCTTCAGCGCCACTTCAAGGTCACCCTTCCGCCGAAACCGGCCGACTGACGCTCGCCATGCGCCGCGTCTGGACGCTCGCGCTTTTTCTTTTTTTCGCGACCCTTGCGGCGCCCGCCAGCGCTGAACCCATCGCCGTGGGATTCACGCCGATCCAACTGAACGCGCGAGATCCCGCCCTTTCCCGCCTCGGGCCTCTGAAGTACTTGAGCGGCGTATCTTTAGCGTCCCGCGACAACCGATTTGGTGGACTTTCGGGTCTCCTCGTCGAAGGAGATCAACTAACCGCAATCTCAGACCGCGGCTTTTGGTTCCGAGCCCGTCTTGTGTTGGATGAGGACGGCACCCTTGCGGGATTGAACGACACGCAACTCGCGCCAATTTTGAGCAGCAAGGGCGAACCCCTCGCTATCGTACGCGGCGAACACGATGCAGAAGCGATCGAACGCTGGGGATCGGTCTTCGCAGTCGGGTTCGAGCGATTTCACCGCATCGGGCTCTATGACCCGACACTCGGCGACACGGCGCGACCGACTTACGTCCGCGAGATACCCGGCCTTGCCAAATCCCCCTCGAACGGTGGAATCGAAGTTCTCGTCGCGTTGGGGACGACCGCCTTCTTGTCGTGACCGAGGAACTTGAAAACGCGGACGGCGGCTTGACCGGCTGGATCATCGCCGGCAACCGACGCGACCCGATTTCTTATCCGAAGTCGGAATGGAAACCGACCGACGCCGCCTACCACCCGGATATCGGCCTTCTTTCGTCGAGCGCAAATTTTCCGCACTCACCGGATTTTCCGTGCGGATCAGGCACGCCGACCTTGCGTCAGTTGAAGCAGGTGGAATGATCAGTGGTCCGATCGTCGCGCGAATCTCGGGGTCGGTCATCAGCGATAATTTCGAAGGGCTCGCGATATCGGAGTCGGCAACCGGACAACCAATCGTTTGGTTGGTGTCCGACGACAACTTCAGTTTCTTTCAGCAAACGCTGCTGCTGGCCTTTCAATGGGTACCGGCCGATTAGCCGAACTACTTGGTCCCGAAAAGACGATCACCCGCATCACCCAAGCCCGGCACGATGTAGGCGTGGTCGTTTAGTTTTTCGTCAAGGGCCGCGACATAGATCGCGACGTTCGGATGGGTCTCGGCGATCCGTTGAACGCCTTCCGGCGCGGCGACCAATGCCATGAAACGAATGTTCTCATCGGCCACGCCGCGCTTGTTGAGCACGTCAAGCGCATGGGCCGCAGAATTGCCGGTTGCCAGCATCGGATCGACGACAATGAAGAGACGGCCCGCGACCTCTGGAAGCTTCACCAAGTACTCGACCGGTTCCAGGGTTTTGGGGTCGCGATAGACGCCGATATGGCCAACCCGCGCGGACGGCATAAGTTCCAAAAGACCGTCGGCCATGCCAAGGCCTGCACGAAGAATGGGGACAATGGCCACCTTCTTCCCGGCAATGAACCGGCCCATCGTCTCGGCAACCGGTGTCGTGATTTTTTCCTCACGCACCGGCAGGTCGCGGGTCAATTCGTAACCCATGAGAAGCCCAATTTCGTTGAGTAGGGCGCGAAAGTCTTTCGTCGAGCACGCCACATCGCGCATCAAGCTGAGCTTATGAGCGATCAGCGGGTGATCGAGAACATTGAGCATTGCGTGCGTCATGGAAATACTTCCTAGGGTCGGGCGTCGTCGGGCTGCGGCGTCGGTGCGGTCCGAACATAAACGCATCAGAACCCCGTAAGGGATGAGGAGCGTGGCCGCCATTGCGAGCTTGACCGCAAAATCGCCGATACCAAGCGTGACCCAGGGGACACCGGTGCCAACGAACGCGAGGCTGAAAAACAGTGCCGTATCCACAGCCGACGCCAAGACCGACGATGCTAGGGGCGCACGCCACCACGCCATGCGCCGCAGCCGATCAAAGATGACGACATCGAGCAACTGCCCCGCCAAAAACGCCACCGCGCTTGCCACGCCGATCCGCGGGCCGGCGAGAACAACGGAAAGCGCCGCACCGATAACAAATCCGACAACCACAACCCGCTGCGCAGACCCTGGACCGAACCGCCGATTGGTTAAGTCCGTCACCAAGAAGGCCACCGGGAAGGTAAATGCGCCCCAGGTCAGAAAGTCGTTGATCGGGTATTGGACAAGGACATTGGACGCCACAACGACGACGACCATTGCGAGAACGGGAAGCGCTAAGCGGCGCAATGTCATTCCTGGGGCGCCTTTTCAATAAGGCGTATCATTTGCCGACCGGCGTACGATCCGAGTCTGGTTATGCGGCAGCGGCGAGGCTTTTAGCGACACGCTTTTTGATGTCTCTGGCGCGATCACTGAGTTGTTCGTTGCGTGCCTTCAAGATGAAGGTGTCGAACCCGCCGGCGTGATCGACCGACCTCTGCGCTTGGCGGCAGATTTTCAGGCGGAAAGACTGGCCCAAAGCGTCACTCAGCAAAGAGACCTCCAAAAGATTGGGGAGGTACCGCCGGCGCGACTTGTTGTTTGCATGGCTGACGTTATTCCCGGTCAGCACACCTTTGCCGGTCAACTCGCAGCGCCTAGACATGTCTCTTCCTTTTCCTAGCTCGTCCGGCATGCGCCGGAAGGGCGATTGTTTAATTGGCCGCAAGTTCACCGTCAAGGCGGCCCTTTGCCGACCCGCCGTTTAAGGAGTGGAAAACCGGCCTGGACGTATTTTTTGCTTATAGAACAAATGATTAGGGGCTGCGGTGTGCGGCCTGGGCTAGCGCCGACGGAAGAACGTTTCCTGGATCTGGCGGGCCGCAACGGGCGGCAGTGCCCGTTGCGCGGCGACATCGGCCTCAAGGGCCTGGCGCACCGCGGCGACCTCCGGGTCCCGGCGGACGGCATCTAAGATGCCTTCGGTGACTTCCTGCGCCATCCATTCCTGCAACTGGCGGGTCCGCCGACGGTCTAGCTCCCCGCCCTTCTGCAGCGCGTCGAAACAACGACTGACGCTCTGCCAGACACGATCGATCCCGTCGCGTTGTAGGGCCGAACACTGCACGACTTCGGGTTGCCAAAAAGACGACATGCTTCGGAGTAAGCCGAGCGCGCCGTGATAATCCGCTGCAATTCGGCCCGCCGCCGCCTTGAGGTCGCCGTCGCTTTTATTCACGACGATGAGGTCGACCAACTCAACGATCCCTCGTTTTATGCCTTGCAACTCGTCCCCGCCCCCCGGGGCGATCAGCAACAAGAAAACATCGACCATGTTGGCAACCGTCGCTTCGGATTGCCCGACCCCGACGGTCTCGACGACGACGGCATCGAAACCTGCCGCTTCACACAGGAGGATCGCTTCGCGCGTGCGACGTGCCACCCCGCCCAACATCCGACCGGCAGCCGAGGGGCGCACATACGCCGACGGATGCCGGCTAAGCTCTTCCATGCGTGTCTTGTCACCCAGGATGGAGCCGCCCGATAGATGACTCGACGGATCGATCGCCAACACGGCAACGCTTCGACCCGTCCCGACAATGTGCATGCCAAGCGCCTCGACAAAGGTCGATTTGCCGACGCCCGGGGCGCCCGAAATGCCCAACCGGATCGCCTTCCCTGTTTTGGGCAGAAGGCCAGTGAGGAGGTCTTCGGCCTGGACTTGATGCTCGGGCAGATCCGATTCGACCAAGGTGATCCCTCTCGCCAAGCCGCGTCGGTCGCCGCGCAGGATGGAAACGCGCAATGAGGGGATGTCGAGGTCTTGGGTCACAGGCTAAAAACTCAAGGAAACGCTCGCCGACGTCGATGCAAGGTGATGTTTAGGTTAGTTGTTCGCGCAGCTTAGGTCTTTTCGTCATCCGGAGGATCGGTGCCCATGAGGGCGCGGTACATCGAATTCACCGTGTCCTCGCCCAAGGCTTCTCGCGTTTCGCTTCGGATCCGCATCGCATCGGCAATCAGTTTTGCCCGGTCTTCCCGACGCGCAGCCTCCGCCCGCTTTGCTCGGCCAAACGGATTGAAGGATGCACGGGACACCAAATCCCGCAATCGACGCGCGCCACCTCGAACCACCATTGAATCGGGTTCTACCACATCGGCGTCGATAGTCGTGCGTTCATCGAAGGGGTCCGTTCTCGTTTGCTCGACCTCGCTATCAACCTCAACCGCCCAGGACGGCTCAACGGGCGGGAGCGGCACATCCTCGATCGACCTCGGCGTCTCCTCCCAATCCGGATCGAACAGCGCCACCGCCTCGGGCTGAGTTTCCTGTGCGTCATCTGCCGCCCAGCCGGGCTCGATCGGTGGCGGCGGTTCATGGGGCGTTTCTTCCCAATCGGGATCGAACGGTTTGAGTGGTGGAGCCGGGGATGCGCGGACATCATCGACCCAATCGGGCTCGATGGGCACAAGATCTTCTGCCGCGTCAGCATTGGTGGCCCAATCCGGTTCGAACGGCGACGCCGCCGCTTCCTCGGCCTCTATGGCCTCCGAAACATCGTCAGGCACCCAGGGGGATCGATCGGCCACACGCAATACCACGGGGCCTCGGTATGTCGGTTCGTCGGCCCACGGCGGATCGACCGGGTCCGGGGCACCGTCTACCTCTTCTGGGTCGACGGTGGCCCAGTCGGGTTCGATCGGGTCCAAAGGCGCGGTTTCTGCTGGCAGGTCATCCGCCCAGGGCGGATCGATGGGCGGGGCGTCGGTATTGGGGCGCTCGGCCGCGCGCGCCCAGGGTGGATCGGGGGGCTCTTTTTCCTCCAAGGCTTGTCGCAAGGCGTCTTCGTCGTCCTCACTTTCCCGGGCCCATGGTGGATCCACTGGCGTTGGGTCGGTTGGCGGCGGGTCGTTTGCCCAATCGGGTTCGTACGGCGGCAGTGGTTCTTCGGCGCTTTCGTCCGGCTGTGCCCAATCGGGCTCAAAAGGCGGCGGGTCGCGATCGGGTCGCGCGTTGTCGACCCAAGGCGGGTCGACAGGTGTGGGGCCGCTTTGCTGCGACCGCCTATCCGGACGTCTGGCCATTCGTTAACACCCCGACGCTATGATAGACCGGATCTGCTGCCGTCAGACACAATACAAGCTCGACCGTGGGAAATACGCGAACATGTGCGGCCTGCCGCCCGTTGTGACTCACGGTCGATTCGTGGCAACGTCACACCTGTCCCCTCGAACCGCCTAGGTAGTCGATCCGCAGATGGCCGACCGAGATACAGAAATTGCCGGAAACCTGACCAACCCCGAGGTCTGGATTCGCCTGATCTTCAAGCTGCTGTACCCCGTTGCGTTATACATCGGGATCTGGATCGGGGCGGCGGTCGCGCTGATCCAGCTTGCGTTTAAGTTGATCTCCGGAAAATCGGTCCCCCGGCTTGCCGAGTTTGGCACCAATTTAGGCACCTACTTGAGCCAGATTCTCGCTTTCGAGACCTTTGGCAGCGAACGACGTCCCTGGCCCTTGTCGCCGTTTCCAGCGGCACGGCGCGCGCGGACGCAAGGCTCACGACCCCAACAATCGGCCAACCGCACGCGGGTGGTGAAAACTGCGGGCAGGCAAGCGCAGGACGACGGGAAGTAGAGAATACCTTCGCCAGCCTAAGCGGCCGCGCGGTTATCTCCCAACAAAGACAGGATTCGGTCGGCGGCCTCGACAATGTTGCTGCCAGGCCCGAAAATTTCGCCGACGCCGGCCTTGTAGAGAAAGTCATAGTCTTTCGGCGGAATCACGCCGCCCACCACGACAACGATATCGCCGCCACCTTCCTCACGCAGTGCCTCGATCAGTTGCGGGACCAGTGTTTTGTGACCCGCGGCTTGTGAAGAGATCCCGATGACATGCACGTCGTTTTCGACGGCCTGCCGTGCGGCTTCTTTTGGGGTGGCGAACAAGGGACCGATATCAACATCAAACCCAATATCGGCCATCGCCGTCGCGATCACTTTGGCGCCGCGATCATGGCCGTCTTGTCCGAGCTTCGCGACCAGAATTCTCGGTCGACGCCCCACCCGCGCTGCGAAACGATCTGCGCCTTCGCGCGCGCGCGCAAAACCGTCATCGTCTTCAAAGGCATCGCCATAGACGCCAGTGACCGCCATGGTTTCCGCACGATGTCGCGTAAAGGCTTCTTCGAGCGCGCCCGACACCTCGCCCACGGTCGCCCGCACACGCATCGCGTTCACACTGAGTGCCAGCAAGTTGCCGTCCCCACGGGCGCCATCGCGCAGCGCATCAAGCGCCTCTTTGACCGCACCATCGTCCCGCGTCTTACGGATCGCGGCTAAGCGCTCGATCTGTTGGGCCCGGACCTTGCGGTTGTCCACTTCGAGTAGGTCGATGTCGTCAGCTGCATCGAGACGGTATTTGTTAACCCCGACGACCACCTCTTCGCCGCGATCGATCCGGGCTTGCTTCTTGGCCGCGGATTCTTCGATCCGCAACTTGGGCAGGCCTTGCGCCACGGCTTTCGTCATGCCGCCAATTTGTTCGACCTCGTTGATGAGCTTTCGCGCCTCATCGATGAGGGAATCGGTGAGCGCCTCAACGTAATAAGACCCGCCAAGCGGGTCGACGACATGCGTCACGCCGGTCTCTTCGGCAAGAATAAGCTGCGTGTTACGTGCAATCCGCGATGAAAGCTCCGACGGCAACGCCAAAGCCTCGTCGAATGCATTCGTATGCAGGCTTTGCGTTCCCCCCAAAACCGCCGCCATCGCTTCATACGCGGTCCTGACAACGTTGTTGTGCGGATCTTGCTCGGTCAGCGAAACGCCGGAGGTTTGGCAATGGGTGCGTAGCGAGAGCGATCGGGGGTCCTTTGGCGAAAACTGACTCATGAGTTCTGCCCACAAGAACCGCGCGGCACGAAGTTTCGCAACCTCCATGAAAAAATTCATGCCGATGCAAAAGAAAAAAGAGAGCCGCGGTGCAAAGGCATCGACATCCATGCCTGCCGCAATGGCGACTTTTACGTACTCCAGACCGTCCGCCAGCGTGTAGGCCAGTTCCTGAACCAACGTCGCGCCGGCTTCCTGCATGTGGTAGCCGGAAATCGAAATCGAATTAAAACGCGGCATTTCTTTGGCGGTGTAACCGATGATGTCCGAAACGATCCGCATCGAAGGTTCGGGCGGGTAGATATAGGTGTTCCGCACCATGAACTCTTTGAGGATATCGTTCTGGATGGTGCCCGAAAGTTTGTCGGTGGAAACGCCTTGTTCTTCGGCCGCCACGATGTACCCCGCCAGGACCGGCAGGACCGCGCCGTTCATGGTCATCGACACGCTGACACGATCGAGCGGGATCCCGTCGAATAGAATCTTCATATCTTCGACAGAATCGATGGCGACGCCTGCCTTGCCAACATCGCCCTCGACCCTGGGATGGTCGGAGTCGTATCCCCGGTGGGTTGCCAAATCGAACGCGACGGACAACCCCATCTGCCCGGCGTCTAGGGCCTTGCGGTAGAACGCATTGGAGTCCTCGGCGGTGGAGAATCCCGCGTATTGGCGGATGGTCCAGGGCCGATTGGCATACATGGTCGACCGGGGGCCGCGAAGATAGGGAGCGAACCCCGGCAGGTCCGAGGTCACCCGCGGACTTTCGTCCTCGCGCGTATAAAGCGGTTTGACCCGAATTCCCTCTGGCGTGTGCCATATCAAGTCGTCGAGCGACTTGTCTCGGAGTTCCTTTTGCGCCTGATCGCGCCAGTCATCGAGGGTTCGTTTCGGAAAATCAGCCATGAACGTCTCTTTTCGCAGGTGCGAAATGAGTATGAGAAACCTATGTTGACCGTGTCAAACCGGCACGAACGACTAGGGGCGCCGCCATGAAAACTAGGTGACCCCGCCTTGCGACCAACCGCCCTGATCTGATTTGCTGGGCACGATGTCGCGTACGCCTACCCCCGACGATTCGGCCCCGATCGTCGCCGTCCTCGGACCGACGAATACCGGGAAAACCCATCTTGCGATCGAGCGCATGGTGGGCCACCGCAGTGGGATGATTGGGCTGCCGCTGCGCCTCCTGGCCCGAGAGGTTTTCGACCGTCTAGCGGAGTTGCGACCTGCGGATGAGATCGCCCTCGTGACCGGCGAGGAACGCATTGTGCCGCCGCGCGTTCGCTTTTGGATTTGTACCGTCGAAGCCATGCCGCTTTCGGTGCCGGTCGAGTTTCTTGCTGTTGACGAGATCCAACTTGCGGCCGACCCCGAGCGTGGTCACACGTTTACCGATCGACTTCTCCGTGCGCGCGGTACGAAGGAGACGATGTTTTTAGGCGCGGATACCATCGCGCCCCTGCTGCGTAAAACGATCGCCGGGATTCGCCTCGAGCGTCGCCCGCGGCTCTCAAAACTCGGCTTCTCAGGACATGCGAAACTTTCCCGTCTACCGCGGCGCAGCGCGGTCATCGCGTACCGGGCTGACGATGTCTATGGCATTGCGGAACAACTGCGGCGGCAAAAGGGTGGGGCCGCGGTCGTCATGGGCGCACTGAGCCCGCGAACCCGGAATGCGCAGGTTCGCCTTTTTGAAGAAGGTGAGGTCGACTACCTCGTGGCGACCGATGCGATCGGGATGGGGCTGAACCTCAGCATCGATCACGTTGCTTTTGCGTCGTTGCGCAAATTCGACGGTCGACAAGAGCGCCGACTGACTGCACCCGAAGTTGGCCAGGTCGCGGGCCGCGCTGGGCGATATCTCAATCACGGCACGTTCGGCACAACCGGCGATGCGCCACCCCTCGATGCCGATACGGTATTAGCGGTCGAGACGCACAAGTATCGCCCGCTTTCGCGCATGCGGTACCGCAATGCCGACCTTGATCTATCGTCGGTCCCCGGTCTGCTCACCAGCCTCGAGGCGCCGCCACGATTAGCGCACTTCCAGCCGGCGCTTGAGGCCGCTGATATCAAGGCGCTTCGTAGCCTGTATCGAGAACCGGACATCGCCCAGGCGGTACGATCGCCCGTGAACGTCGCGTTGCTGTGGGAGGTCTGCACCATCCCGGACTTCCAGCAAATGCTCCACGAGGCCCATACCATTCTTTTGGGCCGGATATTCCGCGCGTTGATCGGCCCTTCCCGATCGTTGCCGGAATCGTTCCTTGCCAAAAACATCCAGCATCTCGACCGGACCGACGGCGACATCGACACCCTCCAACACCGCCTCGCCCATATCCGCACATGGACGTACATCGCCCATCAAACCGAATGGGTGCGCGACGCCGCGCACTGGCAAGACCAAGCCCTGGCTGTCGAGGATCGACTGTCGGAGGCATTGCATGATCGACTGACCCAGCGCTTCGTCGATCGCCATCACGTTGCATCTTTGCGCCGACGACGCGCGTCCAACATGCACGCCGTGGCTATTGATCGAGACGGCCGGGTGAGCATTGACGATGTCGTCGTCGGCCGACTGCGGGGCTTGCGCTTTGTGGCAGATAAATCAGCCCCACGTTTCGAGCGAAAGGCCATCCAACGAGAATTGACGACCGCTCTCGAGCAACGCACCGCCGCCGTGCTTGCAGAAGAAAACGGCGCGTTCGATCTTGTCGATGGCACGGTTCTCTGGGCAAAAGCCCCCATTGCGAGGCTGGGCCCTGGCCCCACCATCTTGCAGCCTAAGGTTCATTTGTTGGTTGACGACAGTTTGCGGGCCAAACCGATTGCCGTCGCCCTCCAGGCAAGCATCACCGATTGGCTGACACGGCACACCGCAAAGACGCTCGGGCCGCTCCAGCAGTTGGCTGCCGCCGAGTTAAGCGGCGCCGGTCAGGGTTTGGTTTTCCAGCTTCGCGAGAACCTGGGTTTCGTCGCCCGGGCCGATGTCGGCGCCCTCGTCAAGGCACTATCGAAGTCCGACCGACAATACCTCGCGCGCCGTGGCGTCAAGATCGGTCGCTTCTTCGTTTTTCTTCCGGCGATGTTGAAGAAGCGACGCGCTGTTGTGGCTCGGCAACTCGCTAACGCGTTCGGCGGTACAGACGCGCCCGCGCCGCCGGACGGGCGCGTTTCATTCGATGCCCGACCGAATGACGCGTCAGGCATTCTCAAAACGTGCGGCTACTGGCTGGTTGACCAGCGCGCTGTACGCGTGGACGCACTGGAGCGCCTCGGACAAGCCCTTGCAACGATCGGTCCTAAAGTTGCGACCGACCCCAACCTATTGTCCATCGTTGGATTTCCGCGCCAGGGATTTCCTGCCGTCATGCGGTTTGTCGGATATCGGCCCATTAAGCCCGACAGCGAAATATTCAGGCGCGTCCCCCAACGCCCGTCGAAACCCAAGAAGAACCCCTTATCGCCCTTCTCCGTTTTGGACGATTTGCCCAAACGGGCCGGCGGCGCACCGCCGCAATGAACCAAGATACGACCGGGCGGCGACTCGACCAGTGGCTGTGGTTTGCTCGTTTCTGCAAGAGCCGCTCCCTCGCGACGGCCTACTGCACAAAACGCCGGGTACGCATCAATTCCCGCGCCGTGAAAAGAGCGAGCCAACTCGTTCGAATCGGCGATGTCTTGACGCTTCCGTTCAGAGGCGACATCGCCGTCGTCCGGGTGATCGACCTCGGCGTTCGACGGGGGCCTGCCCGCGAGGCAGCGGCCCTTTACGAAACCATCGACCCCGTCGGCCCAGGCGACGCGGATGTCCACAACGCAACGTAGTTCTCACGTAGCCTTGTTCTCGGTCAATCCGGTCAGACTTGATTGCAGATAACCCGGCTGGTACGACCCCAAGATGCTTGGTCGACTCCGCCGCCTCATTGAAGAACCCTCCCCGGCCAAAACGGTGGGTGAGAGCCAGGACGCGCGCAATCTCGCCATCCTCGCGTTGCTGTTTCATGCCGCCAGCCTTGACGGCGAGATCGACCCGCAAGAGGAACAAACCATCGCCAAACTCGTGGCAAAGCGGTTTGAGCTGTCCTCTGCCGATCTTGCAACGCTTCTGGAAGATGCGCGTGCCGCTGAGGCCGAGTCGCAACAGATTCTGCGCTTCACGCGGGATATCAAGGAGCATTGCAGCCACGAGGAACGGGTCGCAATGATCGAGATGCTTTGGGAGGTCGTATTTGCCGACGGTGAGGAACACGCGTTCGAATCCAATCTGATCCGGCGCGTGGCAGGCCTCATTTACGTCGCGGACCAGGAATCGGGTAGCGCCCGGCGGCGAGTGCGGTCGCGTCTGGGGCTCACCTGATAAGCGCCACCATCAAAAACGGTAGCACGGCCCGTCGGTCTCAGTTAGGCTCTGCCGTCGTCAAAAGTGGAGAAAAATAGCGATGACGTACGTGGTCAACGATGCCTGCATCAAGTGCAAGCTTCAGGATTGTGTCGAGGTTTGCCCGGTAGATTGTTTCTACGAGGGCGAGGTGATGCTGGTGATCAACCCGGACGAATGCATTGATTGCGGCGTCTGCGAGCCGGAATGCCCCGTGGAGGCCATTCTTCCCGACACCGACGACCAGTCGACGGCTTGGATCGAACTCAACGCCGAATATTCGGAAAAATGGCCGAATATTACCCAAAAGGGGGAGGTCCCGGCCGACGAAGCGGAATTCCGTGGCGTCGACGGCAAATTCGACAAGTTCTTTTCGGCTAATCCTGGCGGGTCCTAGCCGCCCCAGGCGACCTGCTCGAGACGAACTAACCGCCCCCTAATGGGGAGCGGCGTGGCGCGTTTTGCCCATCTATGGTAATCCATCCGATCGAAAAAGCAGATTTCGCGGCCGGCGAACTCTGACAGGACCGACAACATGACGCGCCCGCGTGAGGCGGGCCTCCCGGTGAAGAGATCCGGGTTGTGTTCGCTGCGACCAAAGGTCCGCGGCGGATCGCAGCGCATAGAAGAGGGCTGAGCGGAGCATGGCAAAACCGAAAAAGAAGGCAGCAAAGAAAAAGGTGGCCGCGAAGGCAGCCAAGAAGAAATCTGCTTCGACGAAGAAGAAAGCCACGGCGAGCAGCAAGAAACCTGCGGCCACCAAGAAAAAGAAGGCGGCAACAAAAGCAAAACCGAAAAAGAAAACCGCGGCCACCAAGCCGAAGCCGGCTCGCGCGCCGTCGAGCAAGAAAGCCGCGACCAAGAGCCAGCCCAAATCCACCGACCAACGTACCAATGCGCCTAGCGCCCAGCAGTCGACACGAAGCGGAGTAAAAGTGACGTCCCAGAAGACCGAAAAAAAGGCAAAGCGGAAACCGCTTCCATTTTCAGTGAACGACTATGTTGTTTATCCCACCCACGGCGTCGGCAAGATCACGGCAATCGAAGACCGAGAAGTGTCCGGAATTCAGCTCGAGATGTTCGTTGTCGAATTCGAGAAGGACAAGATGATCCTTCGCGTCCCCGTAGGCAAAGTCGAAACGACCGGGATGCGCAAGCTGGCCTCGCCGAAGATCATTGAAGATGCGATGACAACCCTGAAGGGACGCGCTCGGATCAAGCGGACAATGTGGAGCCGTCGGGCCCAGGAGTACGAAGCCAAGATCAACTCCGGCGACCCCATTTCCATTGCAGAGGTCGTGCGCGACCTTCACCGCAACGCAAACCAACCCGAGCAATCGTACAGCGAGCGGCAAATCTACGAAGCCGCGCTCGATCGACTCGTTCGGGAAGTCGCCGCGGTCGAAAAAATCGATGAAGACACGGCGCAGGATCGCCTGCAAACGGTTCTGCAGGCAGCGTAGTTCCATCAGAATGGTCGCGACCCGCGATCGTGTGGAGGATACCTTGAACGCCTCGGCGTCGAACGGATGATCGACGTAGACAGCGACGTTTACGCACAACTGACGGCAGTCCGCCGGGTATGGGCGATCGGCGCCATCCATGGCGATGCGACAAGACTAAAGAAACTTCACCAAGAGATCGCCGTTCGGACCGTTCGCGGCGATCGTTTCGTCTATCTCGGCAATCTCGTCGGACACGGCACGGAAATCGTCGAGACACTCGACGAAGTTCTCCGTTTTCGCCGCGCAATGTTCCGTCCGGGGATGGAACCGGGCGACTTCGCCTATCTTCGTGGGTCGCAAGAAGAGATGTGGACCAAGCTCCTACAAATTCAGTTTGCGCCCAATCCGCCGGAAGTTTTCGAATGGATGATCAACCAGGGCGTTGAGGCGACGTTTACGGCTTATGGCGGCCGGACCGACGAAGCCCGCTCCCTCATGGGCGAAGGCGCGGTTGCCATCACCCGGTGGACCAATGCGCTGCGGACTAGCGTTCAGCGACGGCTTGGGCACGACGACCTTCTCAATAGTGTCAAGCGCGCCGCATATACCGAAAACGGAAAACTTCTGCTGGTCCACGCGGGGCTCGACCCGCACCGACCGCTCTCGCAACAGGGCGACACGCTTTGGTGGGGCTCCGGATATTTCAGCGCGATCGATAGCGCCTACGGCGATGTCAAAATGATCGTTCGGGGGTACGACCGACGGCATGAAGGCTTAGCTATGAATCAGTGGACGGCCACTGTGGATGGGGGGTGTGGGTTCGGCGGACGCCTCGCGGCGGCCTGCTTCCTCCCCGACGGGTCGGCGACGGAGTGGGTTGAGGTCTAGCGGGTAATCTTATTCCGCAATGATCTTGACCCTTTCGCCGGGAACCGGCTGATCGCCCGGGTCGAAGCCGTTGAGCACTCGAAAACGCTCCACCTTCAAGTCCCGGAACGGCAGGCCGGCCGCCAGCGACTCGGTCGTGGCCCCTCGTCGTACGTTCAGCACCTCGACGGTTAACGGGACGAGTTGCGCGGCCTCGGTGGATGACAGGGTGCGAAGCGAAAATGTCATCCGTTGAAAGTCCGTTTCAAGTCCGGCGGTACTTACCGGCAGGGATAGGAACAGGAGCCGGTATAGTCGGTTTCCAGGAAACTGTACGGCGACGAATCGAGCGTCCAATGGACCGCGATAGTCGTCCAGGCTGCCGGAAACACGTGCCGAGGCGGTGGCAGCGGGCAGTCCGTTGATCGTGATCCGCTCGACATTCGAAAGTCGGAGGCGGGGCGCCCATATCTCGGTCAAGTAGATCTGCGGATCCGGGTGGGTCTCGTCGCGGCGCGCAACGTCAAATCGAACGATCGCCGCGTTCTTTTTGCGGGCATAGACGGCTTGCTGAGTATTGATCAGCTTGAAGCCCGGCGGGGCTTCGAAGGTCAGCCCGAGGTCCGGATGCGAAAAACGTCGCCCCCGCACCAACCCTTGCGCAGGGTCATCGCCGAAAATGAGACCCGAAACGGCGTCCAGCAAAGCATCCCGGCGCACCGCCCCCGGCGCACCGGCCGCTCTGGCCCGGGCGACGCGGTCCGGCGTATTGGGATGAGTAGAGAAGAAGTCGGCATCCGGGAGGTCGTCGTCGAGTATTTTTTCTTGCAGCGATTTGTTGCGAGTGAGCTGCTCTAAGAAATCCGCCATCGCATAGGACTCGTAACCCGCGTTCTTCAGGTAGCGAACGCCAAGCTCATCGGCCTGGAATTCCTGCTCACGCGAAAATCCGGCGAGATACAATTCACTCCCGAGCTGCGCTATTTGTTGCGCATCGCCCCCCACCACGGCGCCCAACAGCGCCGCGCCAACACCGGCGGCCACGGCTTGGCTATAGCGTTGCGCGGTATGTCGTGCCACGACATGACCTATTTCGTGGCCGATCACCCCAGCGAGTTCGGCCTCACTGTTGGCAAGGGCGACCAACCCTCGCGTGACGTAGACGTATCCCCCTGGCAGCGCAAAGGCGTTGACCTCGGGCGAATTGAGCACCGTAAAAGTGAACGGGAAGTTCGGCATTTCGGAGTTCGCCACCAACCGGCCGCCGATCTCCGCGACATAGCCGCCCAGGTTCGGGTCGTCATAGACCCCGCCGACACGGGCCAAAATTTTAGGGTGCTCTTGCGCACCAACCCGCACCTCGTCTGACGGCGACATGAACAGCGTAAAGCTGGATTCGCCCGTCGCCGGGTTAGTGGTACACCCAGCCGCAACCAGTGCCAGTCCAACAAAAAGAAGGAGGGTCGGAACGATCCGATTTGGCGACCCTCGATTCTCCGAACGACGAAACTGCACCACGCTCATCTGCTAATTCCACCCTTTCATGGCTTCTGACCAACCAATTTCCAGCATATTTGACGCTTCTAACCCGTCATCCTAGAACCAACCGGGGCGCCCGTAGCTCAGTCGGATAGAGCACAGGATTCCTAATCCTGGGGCCGCAGGTTCGAATCCTGCCGGGCGCACCACAGGATACAATAGGCCAAGGGCAATGATCGCATGCTGGACAACCACCAAATCAAACAATACGAAAAAACCGGCGCATTGCTGCTGGAGGATGTCTTCACCGAAGCCGAGGTCGCCAAGCTGCGCGCGGCCGCCGACCGCGTTGCCGTAGAGGACCGGCCTAACGTGACCCCGGAAGCGGGCGGGTCCACCGCACGGATGGTGCATGGCGCCCATGCCTATGATCCAACGCTCGAGCACCTCTGCCGACACCCCCGGCTTATCGAACCGGCGGTGCAGCTTATCGGTTCGGACGTCTACGTCCATCAGTCGCGGCTCAACTACAACGCGGGAAACGGCACCGGTGGCTTCGACTGGCACCAAGATTTTTCAACCTGGCACAAGGTAGACGGTCTTGCCGAGCCCCGCGCCATGATGATCGCCGTCTTCATCGACGACATGGACCCCACCAACGGGCCGCTTCTTTTTATCCCTGGTTCGCAACATGAGGGCTTGATCGACGAATTCGAACCGGTCGAGGACGCGATCGGCAACATCCTGATGAAGCTCAGCAGTCGGCGTCTGAACCAAATGGTCGATAACGGTGGGATAGAAGCGGTATCCGGCCGTGCGGGGTCTGTTCTTTTTATGCACTGCAATCTCGTGCATGGGTCGAGCGCCAACATCTCGCCGCGCAGCCGCACGCTGTTCTACGTCAACGTGAACTCTGTCGAAAATCCGCAGACCACGTTCGAACGCGCGGAGTACCATGCCGGCAGCGACTTCTCGCCGATCGTTCCCGCGGATAACGACTGCCTTTTGTCGTAACGAGTTCGCCTCGCTGTAAGGATCAAGCCGACAGCGCCTGGAAGACATCTCGAATAACGGCATCCGATGGCGCTGGAGCGTTGTCCAAAAGACCTGGGCTCGTCTCCATCGACACATGAAGCGGCGGGTCTTCTAGATCCGCAGCCGGCGCCCCAGACGGCGTCTCCAAGACCCGGTCATCGGGAAGGCCCATCGCGGCACACATCCGTTTTGCAATCTCAGGGTAGGCGATTTCATCGGGCGCGCTGACCTGAACGATCTCCGACCCGGGACCTTCTAGCGCCGCCACCAGAGCCGCTGCCGCGGTTTCGACGCTGATCGGCGCGCAAAGGCTTTGTGACGGCGGAATGACCGCGACACCCTCCTTGAGGGCGTTCCACCAGCGCACCATCAACGGATCTACCGCGCCGAGCACACGGCCCCGGCGCAGAACGAGACCGTGCTCGCCGCGCGCCATCACGCGATCCTCGACATCCGCCAAGCGCTGTCCGTAGGGCGACCGGGGCGCACGCTCTGCCGCGACCGGGGTGAGAGCGGCGTCGCCCGAAAAGACGTGGTTGGACGACAAGAGAACGACGCGCGTGTTCTGTTCCAAGGTCGGCAGCACGCGATCGATGAGATCAAAAGCAAAGTCGCGTTTCCCGCCCGCGTCGACGGGATGGAGCCCGGGATCGAGCACCCACGTCGGCGCGCCGGAACGATCCTCCAGGTCCAGCGTATCGCGATCGATAAAACGGGCCGAAAACCCACCGGCGCGGGCCGCAACCGCCAAAACCGCCTCGATGAGCGACGATCTTGGGCCGACAAAAGCGACTAATGGCAGGCGCGACATCTTCCCGAACCTTGGTGTCGGGGCTAACGCGCCTGCAACGCCTGCCAAACCCGATGGGGTGTGGCCGGCATATCGAGGTGTTCGACCCCACGCTGGTTCAAGGCATCGACGATCGCATTCATCACGCAAGGCATGGCGCCGACGGTGCCGGCCTCACCTGCCCCTTTGATCCCAAGCGGGTTCAGCTTCGTGGGCACCGGGTTGCTCAGGACATCGAACTGCGGAAGGTCGAGCGCCCGCGGCATGCAGTAATCCATGAACGAACCCGACAGTTGCTGCGCCGTCTCCGGATCCCAAGCCACATCCTCCATCAGTATCTGACCCACACCCTGGGCGATCCCGCCATGAATCTGCCCTTTCAAGAGCAAGGGGTTCATCACGGTGCCCACGTCGTCGACCACGATGTAGCGAACGATCCGAGTCGTGCCGTCGTCGGGAACAATTTCGACCTCGCATACATGGCAACCGTTCGGAAACGTCGCCCCGGTCGGCACGAAGGCGGCACGTTCGTGGAGCCCCGGCTCGATGTCGGGCGGCAGTTTGGCGGCGGCGTAGGCGATTTGCGCGGCCTCTCGTAACGTGGCGCGGCGATCGGTGCCCGCTACTGTAAACACCCCGGCCTCGTATTCGATATCCGCCGCATCCGCCTCGAGCGTATGGGCCACGATCAAACGACATTTCTCGATTACTTTGTCGGCCGCGCGCTCCAAGGCGGCGCCGCCCAACCCCGACGACCGCGACCCGAACGTGCCGAAGCCATGCGCGACAAGGTCCGTATCGCCTTGAACGTAGCGCACCTCGTCGAAGCCCAGACCGAGTTTGCCCGACAGCATTTGCTTAAAGACCGTTTCGTGGCCTTGTCCGTGGGAATGGGTCCCCATGAGGAGCGTCACGCCGCCGGAGGGATCAAACCGAATTTCCGCGGTCTCTTCGCCCAAAGCGGCGGCACGTTCGATCACGTTGGCCAATCCGAAGCCACGCAACATGCCGCGTGCTTGCGATGCGGCGGCCCGGTCGGCGAACCCGGCATAGTCGATCTCTTCCAGCGCGCGGTCCATGTTCTGCTCGAAGGCCCCGCAATCGTAGGTAAAGACCAACCCTGTCTTGAACGGCATTTCGTCGGGTGTGATGGTGTTGCGCCGTCGCAGTTCGGCACGGTCGATCTTGAGTTCACGCGCGGCCGCATCGATCAATCGCTCAATCGTGTAGGAAGCCTCCGGGCGCCCAGCGCCGCGATAGGCCGATGTCGAGGGCGTGTTCGTCAGTACGCCACGCACCGCGACATGGATCGCCGGCGTCCGGTAGACGCCCGCCAAACCGCCGATGTTCATCGTCGCCGGCCCGGCGCCACCGATCGACACGTAAGCGCCCATTGACACGACAGTTTGCACGCGAAGGCCCAAGAACGTGCCGTCACGACTGAGCGCCAGTTCGGCCTTGGTCCGATTGTCGCGGGCCTGGTCGTCGGCGACGAACGCCTCGGACCGGTCGATCGTCCAGCGCACCGGGCGACCGAGGCGCCGTGCGGCATGAAGGACCAACGCCAACTCAGGATAGGGCGTCGACCGCATGCCGAAAGCGCCGCCCATATCGGGACTGATAAGGCGCAGCTTGGTCTCCGGGATGTTCAGATACTGGCGCGCCAATATTCGGCGCATGATGTGTGGGTTCTGAACCCCGCAAATCAGCGTCAATCGATCGTCAGTCGGATCGAAATCGGCAACTGCGGCGCGGGGCTCCATCGGGGCCGCCGATACGCGGTTGATCACGAGATCGAGGCGCGTCACATGGTCGGCCTGGGCGAACGCGTCGTCGACGGCTTTTTCGTCACCGGCCTGAAACAGAAAAGATATGTTGTCGGGGCAGGCCTCCCACACCGGGGGAGACCCCGGTTCCAAGGCGGCAAGGGGATCGGTCACCGCCTCAATCGGTTCATAGTCGACCTCGATGGCTTCCGCACCCAGTCGCGCCGCCTCGAGCGTCTCGCCGACCACGAAGGCGACAGGGTCGCCGACATGTCGCACCTGGTCATCGGTCACCAATACCGACCGGGTCGCCTTGAACATCGGACCGCCGTCGGGTCGCGGGTAATCGGCCATCGAACCCGCCGAACCGATGCCCGCCGCTTTGATATCGGCACCGGTGAAGACCGCGAGGACCCCTTCCTGGGAAAGCGCGGGGCTTGTGTCGATCTTAAGGATCTTTGCCGCCGCGTGGGGCGAGCGAAGGACCACCGCCCGCGTTTCGCCACGTAGGGCATGATCGTCGGTATAGCGACCGCGTCCCGATAGCAACCGATCGTCTTCTGTTCGCGCGACGGAGTCGCCGAGAACTGCGTGCACCGAATTCCTCCCAGTAGGCAGTGTCATACGGCGCAGACTACCCGCGCCGGTCGGCGCCGTCACCGCTCAGACACCTCGACCTATTCGAGCGCCAGAACGGTGGACGACTCAAGAGCGAACGTGACCGGAATGGCAATGGTCGCGCGCACTGTCTGGCTTCCCCGCCGTGCCGGCCGGAATGTCCACTTCTTGACTGCCCCAAGTGCCGCCCGGTCCAAAAGTCGATGCCCACTCGAAAGGGCAACTGTCGCCGTGGTGACTTCTCCGTGCCGATCGACCTGCGCTTCGATCACGACGCGGCCCTCCATGCCTCGGCGACGCGCGGCGAGAGGATATTTGGGCGGACGATTGCCCAACGACGGCAGCGCGTATTGCGGCGCACTGACTTTGGCACCAGGCGCCCGCTCGTGCGTCGGGCCCGGCAACATCGCGACGGACTGCGGCGGCGATCCTTTTTCGGGGGTATCGCTCCGTTCTTCGCGTACAACAAGGACGTCGGTTGGCGCATTGGTCCGTCGCTCACGCACCCACTCCTCGCGATTCCCTTCCTGAGCGACCGCTCGGGGCTGACGCGCGGGCACCGCGAGTTTGAATCGGGGCGTCGGCCGAACTTGGCCTGAATCGACCGGCAACGCGGGGAGCGCCGAGACGATCGCCCGCCGGGTTTCCGTCACGGTAAACACAGGTTCGGGCATTTGAGCCGGCTGCGGCTCCGCTGCTATCGGCGGCTCAGCCACAACCTGCGGAGGATCTGCGAGTGTATTGTCGTTCGCCTTGGGCAAAGATGTAGCCTGACTTGGCCGGGCCGGATCGGCGTGCGGTAGTTCGCGACGGAGAACCTTTTCGAGAGGCATGATGGGCGCTTGCTGAGCCGGCACAACCGACGGGCGTGGCTCATACACGAGATCGGCAACAATCGGTGCGGGTTGTTCCCATCGCGCACCCTCCGGCCAAGCAACGTAAACGCCGGTCGCCACGGCGACATGGGCCGCGACGGAAAAGCCGAAGGCCGCCTGCAAGCCCCTCATGGTCTTGGCCCTTCCCGGTGATTTTCCGGCGCGAGCCGGCCATGCGCGATGATCTGGGTCGTGCCGCCATCGGTTGAGAGCGTGGCATCGACCCCATAGGTCTCGCGCAAATTTTCGGGCGTCAGAACCTCGGTTGCCGCGCCTTCGGAGAAGACACGTCCTGCATTCAACAGCACGACGTGAGAGCAGTACCGCGCCGCGAGGCTTAGGTCGTGAAAGACCACGATCGCGGTCATGCCTTTGGCGCACCGGTTTTGGACCTCGTCCAGGACCAGGAGCTGGTGTCCCAGATCGAGCGAGGCCACCGGCTCATCGGCCAGCAATATGCGCGGATCGCTTGCGAGCGCCCGCGCAAAGAGAACCCGCGCACGCTCGCCGGTCGACAACGTTGAAACGACCCGATCCTTAAGATGTAACGCTTCCACACTGCCCAGCGCCCGGGCGACGACCTCAAGATCGGATTCGCGTAGCCCGCGCCACGTATCGAGGGTCGGAATACGACCGAGGGCGACGAGACGTTCGACGATAAGCGGCCAATGCACCTCGGTTCCCTGCGGCAAATACGCCATTAACCTCGCGCGTTCAGCATCCGGCATGTCGGCCAAACCGCGATCATTCATCGATACGCTGCCGGCGTCCGGTCGCAATAGGCCCGCCAGAATTCGCAAGAGTGTCGTCTTCCCGGATCCGTTCGGGCCGATCAGACCGACGAAACCACCCGCTTCAGCCCGCAGCCCGACATCGGTCAGGATTTGCCGCGCCCCTAGCGCCACCGAAACATGCTTCGCATCGAGCGGCGTCATCGCATCGTCCGCCTGATATGAAGCAGCAGATACAGAAAAAACGGCGCCCCGACGATCGCGGTCACGACACCCAATTGAAGGTTGGGCTCGACGGGGATGACACGTGTCGCAATATCGGCCGCGAGCGCGAGCGCCGCGCCACCCAACGCGCTGGGCAGAAGAAGTCGGCCCGGCTCATGACCAACCAAGGGACGCAACAGATGCGGCACCACGAGGCCGACGAACCCGATCGTTCCCGAGACCGACACTGCGGCACCAACCGCCAGCGCAGTGCCGACGATCAAGCGCAACCGCGCCGCGCGCAGATTGATCCCCAGCGACCGGGCAACGTCTTCGCCCAGCGATAGGGCATCGAGCGCTTTGCCGGTGCCGATGAACATCGCTCCACCGAGGATGACCAACGGTAACGCTATCGCGACGTGTTCGAAGGATCGGTCCGCCAACGACCCCAGCAACCAGAACACGATCTCGAGTGCCGCGTAGGGGCTGGGTGCTAAATTTAGTGCCAGGGATGTCAATGCCGCTGCAAACGCGTTGAGCGCAACCCCGGCCAAAATCAACGTCAGGATACTCGCATCGCGACCGGACAGCACATAGGTCAACAACACTGCAACCAGCGCTCCACCCATGCCTGCGATCGGGAGGGCCAAGCTGAAGACCTGCGTCAGGCCGAAATAGAGCACGATCACCGCGCCCAGCCCGGCTGAGGCGGACACGCCGAGAATACCAGGCTCGGCCAGCGGGTTCCGAAGCAACCCTTGCATAGCCGCCCCGGCAGCGCCCAGCGCGGCGCCCACCACGACAGCCAGAATGGCGCGCGGGATTCGGATCTCCGCCAGGATGAGCGCGTCTGTCGTTCGCTCGCCCGCCAAGATCTCACCGAGGGTGTGCAAGAACGCGAGCGGCACCCGGCCCACCGCAACCGACACGAGGCCGAGGACAAACACCAAAGCGACGAGCGATATCACTAACCCGGCGTCTCGCGGCGCGACACGTGCGGTGTATGTCGACCCACTACCGGCCGTCATCGGATCGCCTCCGCCAGAAGTTCGACGGCTTGCACGGTATACGGCCCGCCGCAGGTCCAGAGCGCCGGGTTCATATGGATAAGCTGGCCGTCAAAGTGCCGCAACGCAGGATGCGCGAGCACCTCGCGGGCCAGCGAGGGGGCGCCGAACGCCGGCTGATTGAGGATGATGACCTCTGGGTTTGCGTCGACGATCTCCTCTAGGTCGACCCGGCCAAAGCCTGTGATGCCCAATTCGCCCGCAACATTTCGTAACCCGGCGGATGCAAGAACCTCGTGGACCAGGGTTCCTTGGCCGCTGGTAAACCCACGCGCGCCCAGTACCAATGCGCGCGGCATTGGTCCGTCCGGGACCGCAACAGCCGCCAAGCGTTTGTTCATGTCCACGACCATCGCGGCCCCACGAGAGGCGACGCCGAGCCTGTCCGACAGGATCGCGATATGCGCTCTGATTTCGTCGAACGATGCGGGGATCGGCAAGTCCAGCACAGGTATGTCGAAACGCTGCAGCATCGTGACCGCGGGTCGCGCGGCGAAACGACCGGCGACAACGAGGTCGGGGTCCATGGCGAGGATTTCTTCAGCCTCGCCATGGTTCACCGGAATGTGTGCGACCCGGTCGGCGACATAGGACTGGTCAGGTTGTGCTGACAGGAAGGTCACCGATCGCAACGTGTCTCCCTCGGCCAGCAAGATCAAGAGTTGATCGGCGCACAGATTGAGCGACACGACCCGTTGTGGCGGGTCGGCTTGGGCCCAAACGGGCACGCTGGCAAAGGCCCCCACCACCAGGGCAGCAAGGGTCCAAAGCCGGCGTCCCAACATGACTAGAAACGCACCCGCGCACCGACAAAGATGCCGCGGCTGGCGCCTGCGAGTCCGTCGGCCGTTTCGAACTTCCGGTTCAGGAGGTTATCGATCCGTCCGAATAGTTCGGCATTGTCGCGAAGGTCGAACGTCGCCGACAAATCGACAACTGTGTGGCTCCCTTTGTGGATTTCTTGCGATGACGCCAACGGATTGCCCGAAACATCCTTCCCGGATCCGATGAAACGCAACGCTCCGACTACCGACAGGCGGTCGGTCGCTTGATGCCGAAGGTCAAGATCAAGCTTTTGCTTGGGACGCCGGCGCAAGTCGTTCCCGGTATTCTTGTCTTCAGCCCGCGTGAACGTGTGGTCAAGCCGGACCACCCAGCGCGGCGACACACGGGCAGCCACGAAGGTTTCAAACCCATAGATATCGGCCCGCTTGAGATTGATTACCGTCGAATCGTTACCCGAAAATCTGGTTTCCAAGAGATTTTTGATCTCCTGATCGAAATAGGTCGACCCCACAATCAGGTTGCCGCCTCTTAGACTTTTCTCAAACCCGATCTCCCAGCCGGTGCTTTCTTCCGGACGCAAGTTCGGGTCGCCCGTGAACTGCCCCCCATTGCTGCTGCGGGTGTTACCGAAAAGCTGGAACAGTGCGGGCGCGCGAAACCCCGTACCCACCGACCCCTTCAGCCGCAGCCCGTGGTCGGGGAGCGCAAGGACGGGCGCGAACCGGTAAGTCACCTTTGACCCCAGCGCGTCGTGTTCGTCGAAGCGCACCCCAAGCGTTCCGAAGACATGTTCGTTCAGCGAGAACTGATCTTGGACATAGATCGCATTGGTCCGCGCATCGGCTTTGGTGCTGCCTTGAATGGTGAATCCGCTGAAGTTCGAAAACTGCACATTGCGTAGCGTGTCCAACTCGCTCTCAAGGCCCAGCGTCAAGATGTGGTCATCCAGTCCAAGGTAGTTGTTCTGCAGTTCCAGCTTTTCCTTGTCACCCTGACCGTCACTTCTTTGCAACGTGTTCGCGATCCCGGGCACATTGAAGGAATCACGATTGTGTCGGGTAAATGAAACCGCTGCGATCGACTCGACCAACCCGCCAAACGACTCGATGCGCGCATCCGCGCGTGCGAACCACTGCCGGGTCCGTTCGTAGGCATCCGGATCTTCGATCGGTTGATCCGTTTCAACTTCCGTTCGGAGGTGATGGATGACCAACCCAACGTCGAGACCGGCGATGACGTCATAGCCCAATCGTGCAGAAAACGATTTGTAGGTGTACCCGTCATCTTCCTCGGTCGCACCGGCTTGCAACGCCCGAATACGCGCCGGGCTGACGCTTTCACCATCGCTGTCGAGGTAGGATGTCCCGAAAGCGTAGCGGAGTTTCCCTTTGCTCCCCGCCGCTTTCAGGGCACCCCGGGCGGTATCGAACGACCCGCCCTCGACTTCCGCCATGTATTGCGCAGGACCCGTGCCTAGCGTTGTCGAAATATTGATGACCGCACCGATCGCGTCCGACCCGAAGAGCGTGCCTTGTGGGCCGCGAACGACTTCGACCCGTTCGATATCGTTGGTCAAGAGGTGCGCAAAGTTGAACGCGCCGTTCGGCGTACTGGCATCGCTGATTTCGATTCCGTCGATGAGAATCAACGTGTGATTGCTATTGCTGCCGCGTGAAAAAATCGAGGTTTGCTTGCCCAACCCGCCGGACTGCACAACCCGCAAACCGGGGACCGACGACAGCACGTCGACGATGGTCCGTTGCTGCTTGGCCTCAATGTCCGCACGGGTGATGACCGTGACCGAACTGGCCACCTCGTCACGGGGCGTCAG
The DNA here is from genome assembly GCA_038141965.1 of Alphaproteobacteria bacterium. Taxonomy (GTDB): domain Bacteria; phylum Pseudomonadota; class Alphaproteobacteria; order SHVP01; family SHVP01; genus CALJDF01. The sequence goes on along the minus strand of JAYQJC010000005.1, from coordinate 817,550 downwards.
CAACCGGGTTGCGGTCTCAACCGTTTCAGGAAGGAGTGTTTGAGCGCCCGCGGGTGCTGGCGCACTCGCGACTAGAACGCCCATTACGAGCGCCTTCTTTAGAATCTTCTTTTTCATGAATTTCTCCGTAGCGTTGAACGTGGCGCACGTTCGCAACATCGAAGGCCACATAAGGATGCAGCGCCCCAATCCCGGGTCGATTCAAATACCGAATAGGCAGGGACTTCCATCTCACGGACCCACAGCTACGACATACAATCGTCGTCACCGCTACGGAAATCCGCACCACCGAGCGCCCCGATCGACGGATGGATGACAGCGACGGCAGGTCTCCTGGCTTGCGGGTCTAAGCCGCGCGTCCTGCCTTCCCGGTTTTCCCAGTGGCTAGAATGGACGCGAACTCACCGCTCACAGTTGCGGGGGCAGCCACGGTATTGGCAAAGCCTCACCGTGTTCCCTTTTCACCCCTTGCGGGGAACCGTCGCCGTCATTGTCACACGGCGCGGGTGGTCGGAGTCAAGTCGGACGCAAAAGCAGAGCGAGCGCACCGCGTTTCGGCGCGGGCTGCTACCGCGGCGTCGGGGTGAACCACCCTTCCTCTTTGAGTTGGTCCCAAAGCTTCTTGTTGACGACGGCACCGCGCTCGAAGACCTCGTCCTCTTTTGCAACGGTCAGATCGCCGTCGAAAACAAGGAAGTGACCGTCGACCGCCACGTTCCGAACGATCGACCCGTTGGCATAGAGGAGGTTGTTCAGCGGTTCCGGGGGCAAGGTACCGGCACCCACCAACCAATCGGACAGATCTAGCGTGATGAAGTCGGCCTTTGCGCCCACCGCAATGCGGCCAAGATCGGGGCGGCGCAGACCATCCGCTGCGACGACCGTGGCACCGTCGACCGCATTCCAAATGGTCGGCCATGGTGCATCGACCAACTTGGCGCGCGTTTTTCCGGCGATCACGGCCAGTTTGATGTTTTCGATCAGATCGTTCGAATGGGTGTCGATCGCGATGTTGGTGGCGATGCCGGCGCCGAGCGCTTCAGGATAGGGCTGGGTCGCGCCACCCGCGCCGCCGGCGGACGGGCAATGGGCGTAGACCGCCCCGTGCCGCTTGAGGATCTCCGGATCGGTGCCCCAATCCAACGCCATCATATGCGCGCCGAAAAACGGCCCCTCGAAAGCGCCTAGTTTCTCCAACCACTGCGTCGGAGACAGCCCGTCGTGCAATCGGCGAACGGCTTCGGTTTCGGTCTCTCGTTGAGAAAGATGAATGTGAACGCCCGTGCCCAACTCGGCGGCGGCTTTGACGATGGCCGACATTGTTTCGTCGGTGTGGGTATCTGTCGCGTGCGGCGCCATCATCGGCATGATGCGCCCGTCATGCGACCCCATATGCTTCTTACCGAATTCGAAGTTTGCGGCGATCTCTTCCAGGGTTCCCTGCACCGAATCGAAAAGCGCTTGGTCGTCCTCCCGAAACCAGATGCTGTCGAGCCGTGTAGTGCCGGGGATCATCCCGCCGGGGAACCCGCGCACGCCCCATGCGCCCGCGACCCGGACATAGGATTCCGCCTGCCGCAAGCTAAGGCTCATTTCGACCTGCGTTGTGCAGCCGGCCTTCACCACCTCGGCTAGGTTGAAAGCGGTAAGATCATCGAGCTCTTGATCCGATAATTGGTCCATCAATTTGATGGGCCGCGAATAGGACCGGCCGCCCTCGATCAGGCCTCGTGTCGGGGTGGCACTGGCAACGTGGGTGTGACCGCTGATCAGTCCGGGCATCAGAACCTGCTCCGGCAGCGAGAGCCGCGGCCCCTCGCTGTCCAAACGCGAGGCACTGACCTCGACGATTTGGTCGTTTTCGACGCGGATCGAGCCGCCCTCCAGGAGATGCGATCCGTCCTCGCCGTAGGCCAAAATCCAACCTGCATCGACGGTATAGGCCCCTTGGGGCGGCTGTTTGCCTACCATTTTCTGGATTCGCTCCCTGGATTTTCTGGTCCCAATTGACCCATCTTAATTCGAATTTTACTAGAAGCCCCTATTACTTCTGCTGGTATTTGGCGCTGGGGGACGCCATCTTTCGGGTGTTCGTGTAGCGCAAGTTTGGTTGGTCGTAATGATCTGTTTATCCGGCGGTTTAGCGTCAAAATGCTGACCGCCCAGGAGTTCGTGGAGGTCCTGCGGGCCCACGAACGATTTTCCCGACGTGAGCCCCATGGCAAGCGGGCACACATTGAGGGAGAGAATCTTTCCGGGCTTCGCCTGCCCGGGCTTAACCTCCGGGAATCGGTCCTCACGGGAACCGATTTTTCCCGCTGCGTTCTCACGGGCACTGACTTTGGTCGGGCGTCACTCTCGCTCAGCAACTTTGAGGACGCTGATGCCGAGGGTGCGAATTTCGAGCTTGCCGAACTCCGTGGCGCAAAACTAACAAACGCTAAGCTGACCGAAGCTAATTTTTCCGGCGCCGATTTACGCCCCGCCACCGCAGCGGACCATTCGGAGTTGAAGACCGTTCTATATGGCGCGGCACTTGAACGCACGTCGTTCACCTAAGCACAACTGCAACATGCCGATCTCGGAGCCTGCGACCTGAATAATGCCGATCTTTCCGGAGCCAACGCGACGGAAACAAATCTGCGCGGTGCCCTACTACTCAAAACGAATCTAGAAGGCGCAGAATTGACGGGCGCCAAAATCAACAAAGCGGGCGCCTCCCTGCCTGAAGATATCCAGAAGACCCTACGCCAACATGCGCTGTGGGTGGACTCGTTCGGCGCGAAAGGAACTCGTGCCGATTTCGCCGGTCGCGACTTGAGTGAGATCAACTTCGGCGCCGCATATCTCAGCGGCGCGAACCTTAAAGGCGCCAACCTCAAAGGCGCTGCCCTACCCGGCGCCTTTCTTGTCTTGGCGGAACTCGACGGTGCGACGCTCGATGGTGCGGACCTAAGACACACCGACTTTGCAGGCGCCTCACTAAAGTCTGCCAAGATCCGTCACGCTCGCCTCGAAGACGCGCGCTTCGAACCAACCGATATCCTAAGCGCCACCGGCGCCGCCACGGGAGATGAACGGCGATCGGACCTTAGCGACGCGTCGTTGCGCCAGAGCGCGATGTCCGGCGCCAACCTGCGCCTTGCCAATATTCGCAGCGGCGATCTGCATGGCATCGCTGCTGAAAGAGCGGTTTTTCGCGGTGCCGATCTTTCCGGAGCAAACCTTTCCAATGCACTTCTGGCGCAGGGCGATTTGTCGAACGCTAATCTGAACGGCGCTAACTTGCGTCAGTGCGACCTGCGTGAAGCGAACCTCAAGAACGCCCAGGTCGATGATGCCGATACGACCGGTACCAGCCTCGACGGGGCCAACACCGAGGAAACCTCGCTCTAGGCACTAACCCAAAGCGAACAGCCTGAACTTATTCCGCCGGCTGTTGCGCGACCGGCGTCTCGCCACGGCCCGACCGCCGACCTTCGATCCACGATACCGTCAGCGACATCATGGGAGGCACGATTGCCATCGTGAGAACAGCCGACAGAGCCAGACCGCCAACCACGACGGAACCCAACCCGCGGTAAAGTTCCGAGCCCGCGCCGGGAAAAACAACCAGTGGCAACATGCCGAAAACACTGGTCAGGGTTGAACTGAAGATCGGCCGGATGCGATTTCGCGTGGCTTCGACGATCGCCACCTCCGGCTGCATCCCTTCCTTTCGAATATTGTGCAGGGTCTGATGCACCAAGAGGATCGCGTTGTTTACGACAATCCCGATAAGAATAACGAACCCCAACATCGTCAGCATATCCAAGGGTTGGATGACATAGAGATTGAGAAGGGCGAGCCCCGCGAGCCCGCCCGCAGCCGCGACCGGCACCGCCAGCATGATGATTAGCGGATAGACAAAGCTCTCGAACAAAACCGCCATCACGAGAAACACGATAACGAGCGCCAAGAGCAGATCGATGGAGAGTTCGTCCATGGTCTGAGATAGTTTGTCGGCAGAACCCGACAGGTTGAACCGAACCCCTTCAGGCATTCCCGCCGCGACCATCGGGTCGATAACCTGATCGTTGATGATGTCGATGGCTTCCTGCAGCGGCATGGTGCGGGCGGGGGAAACCTGAAGGGTCACCGTTCGGGCGCGCTCCACGCGCCGAATTTCGGTCGGTCCCGACGTGACCACAACATCAGCGAGGCTTTCGACCGGCACGATCCTCCCCTCGCGAGTCACGACCGGCAAAGCGCCAATTCCTTGGGTTTGTTCCTGCGCCGGTGCGCTCCCCGCCAAGGTCAGATCGATCCTCTTGCCGCCGAAATTGATCTCGGCCACACGGAGCCCATCGTTAAAGGCATCGACGGTCTGGCCAAGCTCGCGCGCCGTGAGACCATTGTCCGCGAGACGCGTTCTGTCTGGCAAACCGCGAACCTCGGGGGCGCCAAATTCCAACCCCGGACGAGGACGTGTCCGGTGGCCGCCACTAAACGGCAGAACCTGTTGGATGCGGTCAAACGTCCCCTGGGCGACATCAAAAAGAACACGCAGGTCGGCACCCGAGATATCGATATCGATGGACCGGCCACCCCCGACCGATCGACCAAAGAGCGAGGGTTGGAACATAAACGCCAGCGTACCGGGTTCGCCTCGCGCCGGGTTCTGCAACAAGGGGATGATCTCGCCGGCTCGACGTTCGTCCACCGTGGTTCCGCCGACAAAGGCACGACCCTGCAAGGCGATCGAAAAATAGTGCTTGAGCAACGGCACGCCATCGACCTCAAGAACGTTGCCTTGCGCCTCTCCCGCCCAATAGGAGCGCGTACCCGATTCGATCCGGTTCGTGATCGTTTCGGTGGTCCGCAAGTTGTAACCCGACGGCGGCTGGATAAATCCAAAGACAAAGTTTCGGTTTCCGGTCGGCAGATAATCGATCTTCGGCAAGACACTCGCGGAAAAGACAACCGCCGCACCAGTGACAACCAAAATGACACCGGCGGCGACTTCTTTGCGCGCCCCCACCAACCGCGAAAACCAAACCCAAAATGCGGAAAATGCACGACCGAACCGATCGATCCCGGGCAACGGGATCATCTTATTAAGGCTGGCCTCACCGCCCGCGAGAAGACGGTTAGCAAGCGCCGGGATCAGCGTAACCGACACCAACAGCGACAGCATGACAGAGACCGAAATTGCCACGGCAATATCGCGGAACAACTGACCCGCTTCCAACTCCATCGCGAGTATCGGAATGAACACCATCACCGTGGTCAGTGCGGAGACAAGAACCGCGGGCCAGACTTGGGTGGCACCCTCAAACGCTGCATCCCGCGCTGAGCGACCTTGTTGCCGCAATCGGTAGATGTTCTCCAGAACTACGATCGCCGCATCGACCACCATGCCGACGGCAAACGCTATACCCGCCAAGCTGATGACATTGAGCGATCGGCCGAGGACTGCCATGGCAACGAACGACCCAATGACCGACACGGGAATCGAAAGCGCCACGACGAATGTTGGCCGCCAGGATCGCAAGAACACCAACAGCACGATGATCGCCAGCGCGCCCCCACCACAACGTTCTGCAGGACGAGATTGATCGCCGACTTGATGTAGTCGGTCTCGTCGAAGATCTGCGTCGCAACCAAGCCGACTTCTTTGAGCGGCCCCTCGGCAAGTTCTCGCGCTTTGTTGCGGATGGGCTCCATCGTCTCGATGACGTTGGCGCCCTGCTGGCCGGTAATGCTCATCGTCATCGACGGCTCGCCCATCGGCTTGGCGATGGCATTGCGTTCCTTGAATTGGACGAAGACATCGGCGATATCACCTACCGAGACGCGACCAACACCGACGCCTTGTGTGTCGCTGCGCAGTAAGATTGAGCGCACTTGATCGACGGAGGTGAAATCCCCTTCGGTGCGCACGACATAGCGTCGCTTGCCTTCGTCGACGTCACCCCCGGTGACGGAGGCGTTCGCGGACCGCAAGCGTCCTACGACGTCATTCACGGTCAGCGCATATTGCGCCAGCCGCTCGGGATCGATTTCGATCCGCATTTCTTGCTCGGTGGCGCCCCAAACGTTGACCCCGGCGACCCCGTCCACACGCTCGATGCCGTCTTGCACGACATCGCGGAGGAACCCCGAATAGCTCGTCAGGTCTTGCGTGTTTCCGGGCGCACGACGCAACGTAAACCAAGCGATCGAGTTATCTTCGGTACCAAACGTGCTCAGCGTCGGCTCATCAGCTTCTTCCGGATACCCCGTCACGCGGTCCAATCGGTTGGCCACAAGCAGTAGCGATCGGTTGAGGTCGGCGTCCGGCGTGAATTCCAGTTCGACGCTGGCTTGGTTGTTGCGCGCGGTGGACTCCATGCGCTGGAGACCTTCGATGCCTTTGAGGACTTCCTCTTGTCGGTTGATGATTTCGCGCTCGACTTCGGCCGGGGCTGCGCCGGGCCACAGGGTAGCCACGCGGATGACCGGCTGCCGAACGTCCGGCGCCATCTGAATCGGGATACGGTCGAGCGACACCCAACCGAACAGCACCACCATGATCACGGCCGCGACGACGGCGATCGGCCGCTGGATCGATAGCAGGATGATGTTCACTTAGTTCGTCCTTTGAGACGATGCGCCGGATTCGCTGATGATCCGTACCGCATCACCGGAAGAAAGCTGCTCGTTGCCGCGAACGACAACGCGCTCGCCCGGTTGCAGTCCGCGAATAACCGCAAAGCGTTGCCCGACGCTCTCTCCTAACACCACGTCGCGGCGCTCGACACGCCCACCGGCAACCACGAAGACCAAAGGCCTCCCTTCGTCGCGAGTCACCGCGTCTTTGTGCACGGTCACGACCTTGTCGGCCCCACCTAAGGGCACGTTCACCGTCACGCTCTGGTACAGCGCCGGTTGCTTGAGCACATCGCCGAGCGCCGGCGTGAGCCGCACCGCGCGCGTCCGCGTGAGCGGATTTTCCTCAGGCACCACCGCGCGGACCACGGCCTCATGCCGCGTGCCGTCGTCCAACGCGATTTGAACCTCCGCGCCTGGGCGCAGCCCAGCCAACCGATTGGTGGGCACCTGAACCTCGACCTCAAGGGTTTCCTGATTGACCAGAGTGACAACTGGCGACCCAACCGCGACGTAGGCGCCAACCTCGGTCATTTTGGCCGTTACGACGCCATCGTAGGGCGCCCGGACCGCGGCATCCCGAAGATCGATATTGGCGCGGTTCAGTTGCTCGACGGCCTGCGCAAGCTCCGCCGTACGGTTCGCTAAATTGCCCTGTTTCATGGCCACGTCTTGGACGACATCGTCGCGCCGTTTTTGGGAGAACGCCGACGACTGTCGAAGATCGTCGATGCGTTGCCGTTCTTGGCGCAGTTTTTCCAACTCGGCTTCGGCGATGGCGACCATCGCTTGCTTTTGGTCGACCAGCGCGAGGTTTCGATCGCTTTCGGACTGCAGCCGGTCCGACGCGACGACGACCAAAACATCGCCCTTTTCGACCCGATCGCCCACTTGTACGAGGACCGATTCGACCGGACCCGACACGCGGGCCGAAACCGGCCCGGCTTGGCGCGCCACCAATTGACCGATCACCGGCGTTGTCTGGCTAAGATCTTCTTCGATCACCGCGTCGGCAACGACAGCCGCCCCGCTGCCACCGCCCCCGAAAAACGCCGCTAACTCCGCACCGTCGATACCGCCGCTCTTGTCGCGATCGATGGTGTCGAAGTTTGAAGCCAACGGCCCGCGCGCTTCGTCGCGATCGATCACGCCGTTCTTGTTGGCGTCCAAGGCCGCAGCCCGACCGGGCAACTCCTGCGCCAACGCGCCCGACCCCAGCCCAAGCAAGGTCGCTCCGACAAGAAGTGCCCCCGCGATAGGTTTCGCTATTTGGCTCATTAAACCCGACCTCATTGCGCGCCTGCGCCTAAACATTGCCGTACGCCGCCTTGCCCCGAAACGCACCAATTACGAGCCCCAACGTAGCGCGGCCCGTGCCGCAGCGTCATGCGGAATCTGGCTGCCTTGTCCCCACGAACGCGTTACCGCTAGGCATAGCGGAATGTCGATTTGCACCCAATCGGCCTAGTGCCCACTCGCCGGGAACGTTACGCTGAATGCCCTTTGCACCGCACTGGTTCACCCATGCCAGCCACCTCCCAAAGCGTCCTCCGTCGGGCCAGCATTTTCGTTCGCGACATGGATCGGTCCATCGCATTCTATCGCGAGGTCTTCGGGCTTTCGGTCTATATCGACCGGGAAATGCCGCTGTCCGTCGTCCCGGATTTTCCGGTCGACACCCCGGGCCGAGGGGGAAAAATGCGCTTCGTAATGATGCAGGGTCGGGATCCGTTGATCGGGCTCATCGGCCTCATGGAAGTGAAGGACCCGCCACTTCCCGACGCACCTCGGTCGTCGCGCCTCGGCCTTGGCAACGCCGCCTTGGTGTTAGAAACATCCGACGCCCATGCTGTTGCCGAGGCGATCCCGGACCATGGCGGCAGTGTGTTGATGCCACCCACGGAAGGGCGAAACCTCGGCGACGCTGAGGGGAATTTCATTCCCGCGGTCGTCTTGATGGTGACAGACCCCGACGGCCAGTTTTTGGAAGTGTTTCAGCCCCTTTGACCCTAGACACCCCTTCCCACGATCCGCACCGCGCGATAGCGGGTCGTTGACCGTGACCGCGCACGACCCGGCCCGCTCTGAATCCCTACGGTTGGCGACGCTGGTCGCCTATGGGCTACCCAGCTTACCCACTACCATTCTGACGTTGCCGCTGTTCGTGGTGCTACCGACCTTCTATGCCCAGGACCTCGGGTTAGGCCTTGGACTCGTCGGCGCCATCCTTTTGGGGTCGCGTATTTGGGATGCCGTGTCCGACCCGCTAGTTGGGATCCTAAGCGATCACATCAACACCCCTTGGGGCCGGCGACGGCCTTGGATGGTTCTCGGCGCACCGATCGCCTTGGTCAGTTTGTGGTTCCTGTTGGTGCCAGGTGAAGGCGTTGGGGGCGGCTATCTCTTGGGCTGGACGATTGCGCTCTATATCGGCGGAACGATGATCCTCATCCCCTACAACGCTTGGGGCGCCGAGATTTCGGGCCACTACCACGAGCGCGCCCGGGTTACGTCCTTCCGACAGATTTTCGTCCTCGCCGGCGGAATCACCGCCGCCGTGCTGGTCGCAGCCCTACAGAGCGACCGCGCTGAAGCTCTTCGCGTCACGGCGCTCATCGTTGTGATCACATTGCCTATTGCGGTGGCGATCGCGGTACGTTTCGTGCCCGATCAACCGAAATCGCTCGAACAGCGCCTTACCTTTGCCCGCGCCCGCGCCGCCGTCCGCAGCAACAAACCGTTTCAGCGCCTTGTCGCGGCCTTTTTTCTAAACAGCATTGCGAACGGGTTTCCGATCACGTTGTTCTTGCTGTTTGTGCAACACAACCTCCGCGCCAGCGACACCATGTTGAGTTGGATTCTCGGTGTCTATTTCGTGATGGCTCTATTCAGCGTGCCGTTTTGGCTGGTTCTATCGAAGCGCTACGGCAAGCATCGCGTGTGGACCGTGGCCATGATCTTGGTGTGCACCTTCTTCGTGTGGGTTCCGTTGCTCGGCGCCGGCGACGCAATGTGGCTTTTGATCATCTCACTCTTCACGGGGTTCGGACTGGGCGCCGACCTCGTGCTGCCGCCGGCCATGCAAGCCGACGTTGTCGACCTCGACGAACTACGGCATCGCGAGAAACGCACCGGCGTCTTCTTCGCGGTTTGGTCGATCGCGCAGAAATTGTCGCTGGCGCTGGCCGCCGGAATCGCCTTCCCCATCCTCGAGCTCGTCGATTTCCAACGCGTCGTCGGCGACAATCTGCCCGAGACGCTCCTCACCCTCGCCATCCTCTATGCTATCGTCCCGGTGGTCTTCAAAGCGGCTGCCATCGCGTTGATGTGGCGCTTCCCTTTGACCGCCGCCAAACAGGCGCAAATCCGCCGCCTGATCGCCGCCAAAGACCGGCGCGACGCGGCGAAGGCGGCGTCTACGCCGGCTTAAGCGCTAAACGGCGTCGGATCAGGCGGAGGACAGCGCCCAATACGGGCACATGTTCATAAAGCTGCGAAGCCACATCCCAATGGTCGAGATGAGCGATCACGCGCCCGGCTTCGTCGAAATGCACCTCGGTCATGCCATCGACCGTGAAAGCCCGTCCGTTCTTTTTGTTCTTGAACCGGAAAACCCAGCGGATGTAGCTGTTCGATCCGGAAACGGCGTTGTCGACCACTTCGAACTTCGGCTCCGCGACTTCCTCATACATCTTCGCGAAGATGCGGATGATCTGATCGTGCCCCCGCACGTCATTGAAGGGATCTCGGAATCGAACGTCGGGCGCACAAAGGTCGCGCAATTCCTCCAAGTTGTCAGGCGACACGCGCTCAAAATATGCCGCATAGGCGGCGGCGTTCGATGAAATGTCGGTCATTGCGCTTGGGTCAGTCGCGTGCCGGTATAGCCGTCTGTCATGACGTATTCGATATCGGCACCACGCGCGGGAAAGGCCAACTTCACCCACTCGCCTTCCGGCGTATACCAAGTGGTGATGTTGAGATCGCCGGTAACCTCGTAACGCCGCGCCTCGACCGACTGGCCGTTTGCCAACAGCACCTGCTCGAGATCTCCTGCTTCCACGTCAACGTCGAGCAAAATGCCGCGCTGCGTATCGAACCAACGTAGATCTTCCAGAATGATGGGATTCCAATAGCTGGTCGGGATAACCGGCATCGGTAGAACGCTCTCGTCCGCGAGCGTTTTCACATAGAAGCCGTCAGGCTGTTGCAGCGCGCGAATCGCAAAGTCTTTTCCATTATCGTCGGTGTCGGTTTCTACCGAGACCAAACGGCCATCGCGCCACACTTCGCGGTTGGTGTGTTCGTAACGGAACACGGTCAGGAAACCGATCTTGACGGCAAGCTTGATATCGATGTCGACATGGGTTTCGTCACCAACCTCGCGGAAAGTAATGACGTGGCTGCCGATCGATTTATCGCCGCGGACAACGTCGAACGCCAACTTGCCGTCGTAAGGTTCCATGCCCGCGGCAGGCGCGGAAAGAAAAGCCGTCGTGGCAATGGCCAGCGCGGCCACCAGAGATCGCCAAATCCCCATCGATATTCCCGGCAGCCGCTGCATCGTTCCTCTATTCTCCGTCTCGGTTATCGTGGCCCGCCCAATATTAACCCACGAAAGAGCGGTATAGAGGCATGTATGGCAGAACGGCGTTTTAACAAGGCTTGGGTCGTTGGCGGCAGCACCGGGATCGGCCGGGAGCTCTCTCTCGAGCTCGCCCGGCACGGGGTCGACGTGGTGATCAGTGCCCGCGGGGCGGCCTCGCTCGCGGAAGTGGTGAATGCAGGCGGAGAACTCCCCGGCACCATTCGATCCGTCGCGGTCGATGTTACCGACCCCGCGGCAGTCGCCGCTGCCCACGGCGAGGTTGCCGCCCTGCTTGGTCAAATCGACCTCTGCGTGACATGCGCCGCCACCTACACGCCATTTGGCGCACGCGACTTCAGCGCCGAGACCTTCCGACGCATTGTAGAAGTGAACCTCATGGGCACGGTGCACGTGCTCGAAGCGACAATGCCCGACATGATCGCGCGCCAATCGGGCCACCTCGCCGTCGTATCCTCTGTAGCGGGTTATCGCGGACTTCCCGCGGCATCAGCCTATGGGGCGACCAAGGCCGCCCTGATCAACATGTGCGAGTCGTTGAAATTCGACCTCGACCGCGCGAACGTGAAGCTACAACTGGTCGATCCTGGATTCGTCGAAACACCGCTAACGGCAAACAACGACTTCAAGATGCCGTTTCTTTTGAAGGCCGACGTCGCCGCACGCGCTTTCTACAAAGGACTCTTGTCGGACCGCTTCGAAATCACCTTCCCCAAGCGTTTCGCCTGGCAGCTGAAGTTCCTGCGGTGTCTGCCGTATTCGGCATACTTTCCGTTGATCCGTCGATCAACCAAGGCCCTTAGCTAGGCTTTGACGAGGGCAATCTGAAGGACGTCGATGCCGCGGGCCCGGAAGCTCCCCTCGCAACTCGCCAGGTAGAATTCCCACAATCGGCGAAACCGTTCGTCGAACCCCATCGTGCGAATGCGGGGCCAGGCCTCGACGAATTTTTCGCGCCACTCGCCCAACGTGCGCGCGTAATGGGGCGCGAAGCCGTCATCCTGTAGCCACTTTAGGCCAACCCGCTGCGCATGTTCCCGCAACGCGCTACGGCACGGCAGCATGCCGCCCGGGAAGATGTAGGTCTGAATAAAGTCCGCGCGACGCCGGTAATGCGCGAAATGATCATCGTGTGTCGTGATGGCTTGAATGGCCACGCGTCCACCACGACGCACGCACTGCGCGATGCGATCGAAATAAACCGGCCAGTAGGATTCGCCCACCGCCTCGATCATTTCGATGGAGACGACGTGATCGAATGAACCTTCAACGTCGCGGTAGTCGCACAGGCGAATGTCAACGAGATCCGAAAGGCCGGCGCGCGCGATCCGCTGTTGGGCGAATTCGAATTGCGCGGGCGAGATCGTAATGCCTGTCACGGCAACCCCGCGCCGGGCCGCAAACTCCGCAAAACCGCCCCAGCCACAGCCGATCTCGAGGACCCGTTCGCCGGGTTTCGCCGAGATCAGTTCGAGCAAACGTGCGTACTTGGTCGACTGCGCCTCTTCCAACAACTCGGCGTCTTCGGGATAGACGGCCGACGAATACGTCATCGACGGATCAAGCCACTGCGCATAGAAATCATTCCCCAGGTCGTAATGCGCCGCAATGTTGCGGCGGCTGCCCGATTTTGTGTTGCTGCGTCGTTTGTGTCGGATGTGATCCAACACACGTTGCCAGAACGTACCCACTCGCCGATTGACGGCGTTTCGGGCGACGAGCTCGACAAATGTCGGCAGATCAGGACTTTCCCAGTCACCATCCAAATATGATTCGGCAAAACCGAGGCTGCCGCGGAAAATCAAACGGCGAACGGCGCGCCAACGGTGCAGCAGGATAGTTCCTTCCGGCCCGGTATCACGGCCGCGAATCGTCCCCTTCGCGCCATTCGGCAAGACGTAGTGCAGCGTACCGGCGCGGAATCTCCGCTGGAATCCTCGGACAAACCGGCGGTACAGCCAAGGAATGCCATCCGGTTGCGTGGCCGCAACATTGGGGGTGATTGTGGCGTCAGGCGTGTGCATCGATTTCTGCCGCTCCTTTGGTCACCGAGACGATACGCGAAGTTCCGGCGTTTGGATCATCGCAAATGGGGTGTTTGTGCCTTTGGCGTCATCCGCCGGGCCTTGAATGGAAATCTCGCCAATCGACTGGTCGGGCCTTTTGGCAACCGGCACACCCTTCCGCCATAGCCGGAGCGCTTCCCAGTGAATCGCCACGATGACCTTGAGGGTCATGAGAGGGTGCGTCAAAACGGCCCGCAGGAGGGCGCCATTGGTAAGAGCACGTCGCCGTCCATCGAACCTCGCGACGAGAACCTCGCCCTCGGAATCAAACTCCCGAATGGCGATGGCATAACGATCGTCCGGCTCTCGGACCTTGAAGTCATACCGATGATCGACCGGGTTGAACGGCGATACGTAAAGCTTCTTCGCACAGGACTGATAAATTGGACCGCCTTTTTCGGCTGAGGAGGCCGGCAGCAAATAGGAATGACGGTCGCCAAACGTATTGCTCACCTCATGCAAGATCGCTTCGAGCGACCCATTACTCGTATAGCAATAGTAGACGCTTAGCGGATTGAAGACGTACCCCCAAAGACGTGGGTAGCACTGAATGAAAATGGGGCCGTCGGCGGCATACCCTGCGCTGCGGAGGTGCCCACGAATCCAATTCGTGAGGCCTCCCGACCCATCACCATGATCCTTGGCGTGAAAGCTCAGGACATTGAAGCGGTCGACCGAGAAAAGCGTTAGCTTTTTCGCGGTCGTTTCCAGTTGATCCAGGTTCAGAAAAAGCGAGAAAACCCGATATACGAACCGGTGCTGCGCAGGCTTGAGCCGCGCATGCATGACCTTGCCGACATAGAGACAAGATTCCGGGAGGCCGGTCATGCCGCGGCCGTCTCCGGATACGCGTGGGGCTCAGCGTCGATCGCCTCCCACGGTGTTTCGGCGCCTAGGCTTCGCGCCACCCGCAGTCCCGATTTGAGGCCGTCTTCATGAAAGCCGAAGCCGCAATAGGCGCCGCAATACCACGTGTTGCGCGCGCCCTGCACGGCCGAGAGCGCTTGTTGCGCAATGACGGTATCGCGCGAGAACACCGGGTGCTCGTACTCATACCGACCTAGGATTTTGTCCGGTGCGGGCTGCGTCCAAGGGTTCAACGACGCAAATAGCGGAATCTCGGGGTCGATGTTTTGCAGCCGGTTCATCCAATACGTTACGGGCACCGGTCGGCTGGTGTCCATGCCGGTCCGCGCTTGATAATTCCAACTCGACCAAGCGCCCTTTCGAGCGGGCATCTGAGCCGCGTCCTGGTGAAGCGTCACGGTACTGCGCGCATACTTGAATGGTGCAAGCGCCGCGTGCTCCGCGGCCGTCCGATCTTCGCCCAACATTTTCAGCGTTCTGTCGGCATGCGTGGCAAAAACGACGTGATCGAACTCTTGCTCGTCGTTTTCTGTCCTCACCGTCACCCTGCCTGGGCTCCGGGTCACCGTTCGCACGGGTGCGCCAACGCGAATTTCTCCCGCGAAATCGTCCACCAATTTCTGCACGTAGGTCCGACTCCCGCCCGTTACCGTGCGCCACTTCGGTCGATCGCGAAACCGCAGCAGCCCGTGCTCGTCGTAAAACCGGATGAAGTTGGCGGCATCGAATTCGAGAATTTGGTCGACCGGCGTCGACCAAATGGCCGAGGCCATCGGCAGAATATGAAGATACCAATAGGTCTCCGAGTACCCGCCATGTTCGAGCAGCCCTCGGACCGTGAGATTGTTGGCCGTGCCTTCTTTCTGTGCACGCAGCGCATGTCGGTAAAACCGCACGATGTCGATCAGCATTCGCAAGAATTGCGGACGTAACAGATTGGCCGGTTGGCAGATCGGCCCCGTCGGCAACGGACTTGCGTATTCAAACGTCCCACCATCGAGCGATACCGAAAACGACATGTCGCTCGGCTCAGTCGGCACATTAAGCAGGTCAAAAAGCGCGATGAGGTTGGGGTAATTGACGTTGTTGTAGACGATGAAGCCGGTATCGACCGCAATCGTCCGATCGCCCAATCGGGCATCGACGGTATGGCTGTGACCGCCAAGCCGGCCCTCCGACTCGAACAGAGTGACGCGATGGCGCTTGGACAGCAGCCACGCGCAACTGAGGCCTGCAATGCCGGCACCTACCACGGCGATACGGGATCCGTTCCGATGACGGGACGGAGCAGAAAAGTTCAAATTGCCAACCTCCGCCAGGGGTTCTAGCGGTCCGGGGCACGCCCCTCAACCGCCAAATTTAATACCCCGGAGGCGACCAGGTGGATGCCCGACCCATAGCCCCAAGTCCTGATAAGATCGAGCCCGGAGGTGGCATGCTGGAGACTGTTCCTGTCCCGATCTGGATGATCGTTCTGGTTGGGGTGATGGCTGCCTGGGCGGCGCTGGACCGCCTGTTGATCCGCAGTGTGCGTTGGTACCTGCGCCGCAGGGTCAACCGCGTCATCAACGACCTCAACACCAGGTTGCAGCTTCGGATTGAGCCGTTTCGGCTGACGCGTCGAGCGGTGTTGATCGATCGGCTCACTTACGATCCGGAAATCATGAAGGCCGCTGAGGCCGAAGCCGAGGAGAGCGGCAAACCGCGTGAGGCCGTCGTGCGCGAGGTCGCGCGGTACGCCCGAGAGATTGTCCCCTCGTTCAATGCCTACGCCTATTTTCGGGTCGGCTATTGGCTAGCCCGGCAAGTCGCCCGTTCGCTCTACCGTGTGCGCCTCGGCTACACCGACCCGGAACGTATTTCTGCGGTACCCGAGAATGCGTCCGTGGTTTTCGTCATGAACCACCGCAGCAACATGGATTACGTCCTGGTGGGCTACTTGGCGGCATCAACCGCCGCCCTCAGCTACGCGGTGGGGGAATGGGCCCGGATCTGGCCGCTGCAAACGCTGATCCGAACCTTGGGCGCCTATTTCATTCGTCGGAAATCCGGCAGCCCGCTCTATCGCAAAGTCCTTGCCCGCTATGTCCAAATGGCCACCGAGGGCGGCGTAGTGCAGGCCGTCTACCCCGAGGGCGGTCTAAGCCGGGACGGCCGATTGCGTGAACCCCGTTTGGGCCTCCTTTCCTACATGGTGGGAGCGTTTGACCCGGCGAGTGGGCGCGACCTGATCTTCATTCCGGTCGGGATCAACTACGACCGGGTCCTTGAGGATCGGACATTATTGCGTTCGCTCGACAAAGAACTACCTCGTGTTGGGACGGGGACAGCCCTAACCAAGGCGCTAGGCTTCCTCGGCCACCAACTCGGACTTTTCTTTCGGCGCCGCTGGCATCGCTTCGGTTACGCTTGCGTAAATTTCGGCACGCCGATTTCAATGACCGAGTACCTTGCCAGCAACGGCACCGAATTCGCCGACGAAGAGGCACCCGAACGTTTCGATCAAATCGAAGCGCTCGGCCGTCATCTGATGGACGCGGTCGGCGCCGTTGTACCGGTCACGCCGGTGGCACTGGTATCGACCGTCCTTCTGATCAAGAACGACCATCCGGTCAGCGAGATCGAGATCAAAGCCTCGGTCTTTGACCTGATGAAATCCCTGGAAGCACAAGGGGTCCAAGTCTATCTGCCGCGGGCCGACCGCGATTACGCCGTCGGCGTCGGGCTGCGCATGCTCCTGCTGCGCCATATGGTGTTGGAGACGGACGGGCTCTACCGAATCAACCCGGTCGACCGCCAGCTTGCTTCGTATTACGCAAATGCCATCGCGCATTTGCCAGGTGTGGGTGCGGAAAAAAGCTCCGGCGGCTAGAGCGCGGCGCGGCGGTCGACGGTTTTTGTTGCCGCTTCGTCGGCACCCAATGCCCGCGCCACATGGGCCACGACATGGTCCGGTCGTGAAGCGCCGCAGGAAAAAATATCGAGCGCGATATAGCCGTATTCGGGATAGCTATGAAATGCGGCGTGGCTTTCCGAAAGAATGTAGAACCCGGTGACGCCCGAGCCGTCGCCGGGAAACTTGTAGCTCTGCGCGCCCAGGATCGTGAAGGCCTGCGCCTCGAGCGCCTCCTTCAAGATAGCCATTAGGTGGCTTTCATCCATCAACAGACGTGGGTCGATACCAGAGAGATCGCCAACCACATGGGTTCCGATGTCGATCTGCCCGGAAACAGCCGGGTCCGCGAGTTTGAGAGCTTCCAATATATCCTCCCCGGTGGCTCGGTTGGTCCAAACCGGTCCAAGAAAGGCGCTGCCGCCCGTTTCAAAATGGCGAAAGGCGCCCCCACTGAACTTAGCTGAGCACCTCCGCGGAGAAGCGAAATAGAGGCTTCTTACAAGCTGCGCAACAAGAATCTGCGCCAAGATATGCGCCAGCAAATGGCCGCAGGAACGCCGCGCACGTCAGGGGTTTATTGACCGAAACCTTCGGCAAATACGCGCAAATCGGAAAACAAACCCGGATCCGAAATGATGCGGGACACCTTGTTCTGGCCACCGAGCTTGCCGCGTTTCGTCATCCATGCCGCAAACATGCCAGAGGCACCAACGACCAGCTGGGGCGGGCCAACGCCGAAGTCGCCCGATCGATGGGCCCGGTAATCATCATTCTCTTCTTGGAGTGCCGCGTCGACTAAGGCCGTGAAGCGATCGGGGTCTGGCTGCTGACTTTCGAATTCGGCAACGATTACATGATGCCCCTTGGGGCTCCCGTCGCGTGGGACAACGGCGCCAACGGCATAGTCGACGACGACGCATTCCATCGCGCGACACGCCGCCGAAATAGCCCGGTCCAGTTCCGAAACGATGACATGTTCGCCGAATGCCGACAGCATTTGGGAGATCCGTCCTGTCACAACAATCCGTGCGTTGGCCCGATCGACGAACCGAACGGTATCTCCGACGAGGTAAGACCAAAGCCCGGCACAGGTAGTCACGACGATCGCGTATTCGACACCGTCCTCGACGGTATCGATCCAGTATCGCTTTGGTGCTGTCGACTCAAGGTCGGCGACGGGCACGAATTCGAAGAAAATGCCGTGATCGAGACATAGACGTAGCCCGTCATCGGGGCCGGCGTCGGCAATCGCGATGAACCCCTCGCTCGCGGGATAGACCTCTCTCACATCGGTCGCCATTCCCGCGCACAACCGGTCGACGTGGGTCCGATAAGGCTCGAAACTAACCCCGCCGTGCACCAGAAGGTCGAGGTCTGGATAGACATCCGCCAAACCCGCACCACACGCGTCCTCCAACACTTGGTCGAGAAACAGCACGAGCCAGCTTGTTGTACCCCCGACCACTCGAATGTTCTCATGCCGCGAACGCGCCACAATGAGGGCCATCTTTTCTTCCCAATCCTGGATACGGCCGATGTCCGACGGCGGAAAAAGCGAGACCGCGCATACCAAGGCACCGACGCCGCCATGATCCCGCTCAAATCTCCGCTGCGGACGCCTGGCGCCTCCTCGGTGAGTTGGGCCGACCCACTCAGCATCAAACTCTTGCCCGCCAAGAGGTGGCTCTTAGGGTTGGCCCGCAAATGAAAAGTGAAAAGGTCGGCCGTGGCGCGCCGGTTGCTTCGCACCATTTCCCGACTGACCGGGATGTACTTGCTCCGTCCAGACGTTGTGCCCGACGTCAGCGCGAAAAAAGGAATACGCCCCGGCCAAGAGACGTCTACGAGATTTGGAAATGGGTGCGCCCAATAGGTCGCCCAAAACTCTTCAAAGTCGCGCAGCGGTACCTGGTTCTGAAAATCGGAAACGTCACCGATGCCCGAAAACCCATGATCCTGCCCAAATTTGGTCTCCCGTGCGCGATGCACGAGTTTCATCAACGTCCTGCGCTGACTTGTGGTTGCATCAAACGTTTGAAGCGTATTGAGGCGGTATCGGGCATATGCGTGCAGGAGGAGTGTCGCATCAAACACCGTGGTCAGCCGACAGAGTCGACGAACTTGAACACTTCCTCGGCGAATCGCTCGGGGTCGGTCCAGCACACCTGGGGCCGGGCGTTGGGAATAAACAATTCACGGGCGCCTTCCACGAGACTGGCCGCATCGCTGTTCTCCGGCGACAACTTGTCGTGCTCTGCGCTGATAAAGAGTGCCGGCAAATCCAAAGCAAGCAACGCGGAAGCGAGATCGTATTTTGCGACTGCTAAAAGGCCCCAATTGAAGCGGTCGTAGACTCGGATCGTTTCCGCCACGGCCATTTGCACCTGGTCGAGGTCGTTCTCAGGCCCGTAATTGTCCATACGGCTGTCCCAGACCTGTTGGACGTGGGCCCCGCTCGTCTCGAGGTTCGGCTCGCCCAGGTTTTCAGCGAACATCTTCAAGCGGGCGTCGCTAAGGAGAGGCGTGCCCGACAGAACAAGGTGGCTTGCACGTGTGCCGAGCTGACGGGCGACCTCGACGGCGATCGCGGCACCGGTCGCGAACCCGCAAACCGCCACGCGATCCAATCCAATAGCGTCCATCGCCATTACCAGTTGCGCTGCATATGCTTCGACGGTCGGTGGGCCGGGAAGGATTGGCGTTGATGCCCCATATCCCGGCGTATCGAATGCAAAGGCTCTGAGCCGCGTACCAAGAACGGGCAAGGCGCGGTCGTACATGCGCGAGGAAAGCGGCGTTTGATGAAAACAGGCCAGCGAGCCACCGGTTTGGCCGCTTGATCGGTAATGGACCTGCCCATCTTTCACATCAGCGTAGGCAAACCGAATTGGAGGTTGTGTCATCCGCCCAAGGTGTCACCCAAACCCAGGCCGGTGCAAGGGTCTTAACCGGCCTGAATACGGTCCATGCGCTCGGCGATCGCCGTCACGATGCCGTCGTGCGAAAGGCCCTCTAATCGGGCCTTAAGCATCGAGGTGTAGGCCACCTCCACCCCCGTGAGGTCGGCATTCGTCAAATCGGTCTGGACGAGTTTGGTCCCTTTTCCGTCACGTCGCTGCTGCACGACAGGTTCCATCCGTACGCTGCTCAGCACCGCGCCGCACATCGAGGCGCCCGACATTTTGATTCCCGACAAATCGGTGCGAGACAAGTAAGCTCCGTCCAGTTTGGCGTTGCTGAGGTTCGCCGAAACGAATTCGGTATCGCTCAGGTTCGTGCCGAACAGGTTGGCGCCACTTAGGTCCGCGCCGGAAAGAAATGCATGCGACAGATCGACCCCTTGCAGGTCGACGCCGGAAAGTTCCGCGCGCCGCCCCTTACGACCATCTGAGTCGGACCACAAGGCGTGTTGGCGTAGCGTGTCCCGTAAGTTCGGTGCCCATTCGGCAGACGCCACGCTTACTTTGGCACCGACGAGGTCGACACTCGTCAACCGGACGTCGGAAAGAACAGCACCTCTCATGTTCGCTCCTTCGAATCGGGCAAAGTTTAGATTCGCGCGGTTGAGGTCGGTGCCGACCATTTTGGCATTCTGAAGCTTTGCCGCTTCCAGGTTGGCCCGACATAAGTCGGCACCTGTTAGGTCAACGATTCGACCGTTGTCGTAAGTGGTTTTTTCAACGGTAAAATCGCTTTTGCCACTGGTTCTCGGTTGTTGCTGGTCAATAACCAGCGCACCGGGGCGAAGATCCGCTTCCTTTAGATTGGCGTCGCGCAGCACTGTCTCAGACAGACGGGCACCACGCAAGTCGGCCCGATGAAGGTTGGCGCCGCGCAGCTCGGCATTCCCAAAATCGGCGGCAAAAAGATCCGCGAAGGAAAAATCGGCGTTGACGAAGCGGCATCCGCGAAAGCTGACGCCCGTGAGTTTCGCTTCTCTGAGGTTTAGATTCGTCAGGCGTAGACCGGACAGGTCGAAATTCGTCAAGACCGCGCGTTTTCCGCCACTTTGTCGGTTCAAGAACCGATCATGGCGACGCAGCATGTCGACGAAATCTTGCGGGGTCATGGTGCCTACAGCCCAAGCGCGCCCGCCGAGGCGCCGCTGTGCACGGCGGTGATAAGTGACGCAAGGCCAAGGCTAGCAATCGCGATCGCAACAAGCTTCGTGATGACCCGACCGGCCGGAGGAATAATTTCAGGTGAGGCGACCGGGTCGGGATAAATCGGCTCCGGCAAGAGCTCCTTTTCGCTGGGCTCTGTTGCCAAAAAGTCGGCATAGGGTCCAGGGGCGTCACCGCGGGCGGCCCGCCATGCCTTGGCTTTACGACGCCGCCAAGTGTTGTACACCGTTGTCCGCTCGACTCGCCCGGTGCCTTCGTCGACACGCCGCGAATAACCTGAACGCCCTCGGCACTTTTGTTGTTTTCGATTCGCCGGGCAAAGTTGAGCGCCTCGTCGCGCCGATCCGCCGTGTAGGACGATTCAAGGATCCAGCGACCTCGCTCGAACACTTAGATTTCATACGTAAACATGAAGCAGACCTCCCTTGTCCGGCGGCGCGGTCACAGACGCCGGCTCCCCTTTTTAGGGGTTTGATTTGCCGCCGGTTTGCTCGGCGGACGCTCGTCGCTACTTTCGTGTAGGCGCGGCGGCGCGGTGGTTTCGAACCTGCCAGTAGTCCGCGTAGGCGGCGCGATTCCCGCGACCATCGACTTTTCGTTTTTGCAGACCCAGAGAAACGAGAAGCTGCCTTAGTCGAAACCAGCGATTGATCCCTGTCTCGTTCGCAAGTGCTTCTTTCACGTCAGTCCTCCTTCCAGAGAAGAGATGCATTGAGGGCGCGGGTTGCGTGACGGGCCCCAGAGGAGGTCGGTGCCCGTCGCCGGCTAAACCGGCAACCGAGTTGCGCTCCTGGGTGCGGTACAGGAAACGCACGGCCGCGAGACGCTAAGAACGTCATAGACCCGGCCCTCAAACCGGTGCGGCAATGGCCATCGTTCTTCAGCCAAGCCGATCGCGTTGTCATCCGAACATGCCCAGCACAGCGGCCTTGGAAACGGCGTGCGCCTTGGTGTGCACAGCCAGTTTCTTCATGGCGTTGCGGATGTAGTAGTTCACCGTCGAATCCGACAGGCATAAAATCTGGGCAATTTCCCACGTCGTTTTGCCTTGCGCTGTCCATTCGAGGCATTCGGTCTCGCGCGGACTGAGCCGCGGGATCGGCCGGCTGGGCTGGTCTCCCAAAATGGCCGCGGCGAGCGGACTCGGGAATCCAGGTAGCGTCGATGTCACCGTGCCGCGCGCCGCAGCTGGCGACGACATCGGGAACGGCAGCGGCGCCGTGGTGCGATCGGACTGGCGTTCCAGCTGTTGGTCCGTCTGTTGAAGCATGTTCTGGCCTCCCCCCAATAGGCTCTATTTCCAGAACTAGAGCTTAGGCAGAGGTCAAAGGGCGCCACATCACCGAAGGTCGCAAGAATGATATGCATTTTTGCATAACAGAGCTTGTGAATCGCAAATTTGCATCAATTGTGGATAAGTTTGTCGCAGAACGGCGCGCGCAAGACTCAGGCCAACAGGGCTCACGCGTTAGGATGCGGCGCCCTTCCCACCACTGGACCAGCCCCCGATGAGCAGCAGAAACGCAGCCGATATCCGAAAGTCCATCGACCATCCCATCATCGATGGCGACGGCCACATCGTTGAGATTCTCCCGGTTTTCCTGGATTACCTGCGGCAAGTCGGCGGCAAGAGCTTGGCCGAGCGTTACCGCCAAATCCATGAGGCCAATAGTCCGTATCACGACGACGCCGAAGGCTGGTACGCGCTCGACGCAAAGACCCGCCAGCGACGGCGATTGATGCGACCCCCGTCTTGGCTGGTCAACACGGCCGATCCGCGCGAGCGCGCCACGACCATGCTGCCTAATCTGATCCGCGAGCGGCTCGACGAGTTCGGGATCGACTTTGCGATCATGTACACCTCGGTCGGCATTCCGATCGCTTCGAGTGACGACGAAGAACTTCGGCTTGGCGGGTGCCGGGCCCTCAACGTGATGTATGCCGACCTCTTCGACGCGCACCGCGACAGAATGACCCCCTCGGCGGTGATCCCGATCCATACCCCGGCAGAAGCGATCGCCGAGATGGAGTTCGCGGTCAAAGAGCGCGGGTTCAAGACGGTGACGATTCCGGGTTGCGTTCGCCGTCCGTTGGAGGGTGCCGAGAACAAACAGGCGGCATGGATCGATCCGCTCGCTGTCGACAGCCTCTATGACTATGACCCGGTTTGGGCCAAGTGCCTTGAGCTGGGCGTGGCGCCGGCAACCCACCACAACGGGATGGGTGCCGGCTGGGGCGCGCGCGGGACGACCACCAACTTTATGTACAACCATATCGGCCACTTCGCGGCCGGGGCCGAGGCTGCGTGCAAAGCCTTGTTCATGGGCGGCGTCACGCAGCGGTTCCCCGATCTGCGTATTGCTTTTCTTGAAGGCGGCGCGGGTTGGGCGTTGAGCCTTTTGAACGACATCGTCGAGCACTGGGAAAAACGAAACGTCGATGCGCTTCGCCAGGTTACCGACCCGGCGCTTTTGGACCGCGCCGCCTTGTCGGACTATTTCGTCCGGTATGGCGGGGATCTCGTTCATGCAACGACCGATCCCGACACGCTCGACAGCATCTTCGCGAGCTCACCGGGCGGGGAAACGGCGACCGATGTCGACGATTGGAAGGCTATCGGGCTAGAGAAAAAAGAAGACATCGGAACGCGCTTCCTGCCCAACTTCTATATCGGGTGTGAAGCGGACGACCGCATGAACGGCGCGGCCTTCGATGCCCGCCTCAACCCTTTTGGACAAAAACTGAACGCGTTCCTTGGTTCGGATATCGGTCATTGGGATGTGCCCGATCCGACGAAGGTCATCCCGGAAGCTTGGGAAATGGTCGAGGACGGATTGCTGACCGAGCCCGACTTCCGCGCTTTTGCATTTGAGAACGTGACGCGTCTGCACACGCAAATGAACCCCGATTTCTTTAAGGGCACCGCTGTCGAGGAGGCCACGGCGAAGCTCTAAACGCGGCGACATATTGACCAGTCGGACGTGATAGGCTTCGCGCTTCACTCGTTTCGTTTGGGATCAGCACATGAAGCTCTATTACACGCCGCTAAAGGGACTTATTCATAAGGTCCAGGTCGTTGCCATTGAAAAAGGTGTTTACGACGACCTCGAGCCCAGGCCCTGCATCCCCTACGAGCAGTGGGACGAGCTCGCAGCGGCGAACCCTTGTCGAAAGTGCCGACATTGGTCCTCGACGACGGCACGCCGATCTACGGCGGCCACGTGATTTACGAATTCCTTGATTCGCTCAAGCCCGAGCCACGCTTGTTTCCCGCCGAGGGTGCCGCACGTTGGATCGAACTCACGCGATTGACGCTCGGCGATCAGCTCTTCGACCTATCGAGCCAGCGTCAGTTCGAGATCAACCGACCGGAGGACCACATCCGCGTCGAATATCGTGATCGAATCGAAGCGGCGATCAAACGTGGGTTGGATCGGGTGAATGTCGACTGCACGAGCTACGAGGGACTCACGGTCGGGCAAATCTCCATCGCTTGTGCACTAAAGTACCACGACTGGCAGCACGAAAAGGGCATCCTGCCGTGGGATTGGCGGGACAAAAGGCCTGCGATGCAAGCGTGGTTCGACCGCTTCACCGACCGGCCGTCCTTTGTGCCGCGCGATGACGAAATTGAGACGCGCCCGATCCTGCCGATCAAAGACCGTAGCTACCTAGTCACACGTCGGCGAGAGCCCCGGTGGATTCAACAGCCGACCATCCGGCTGCGCCAGCCCATCGATCGTCTTCACGTCGTCCGCCGACAGCGTGAAATCCAAAATGCCGATGTTCTCGTCGGCATGGGCCTCGCTGGCGGTCCGCGGGATCGCTACCACACCGTCTTGTTGATACAGCCAGCGCAGGGCGACTTGACCGGGAGTCTTGCCGTGCGGCGCCCCGATCGCGCGCAGCGTTTCATCTTCGAAAACTTTGCCGCGGGCATTGGGCATGTACGCCGTCAGCGTCATGCCACGGTCGTGGACGACCTCTAATACCGGTGCCTGATCGAGATAAGGGTGGTACTCCACCTGGTTGTTTGCCAGAGGCACCTCGGTCGCGGCCCACGCCTCGCGAAGAAGCGCCGAGGTGAAATTGCTGACCCCGATGTGACGTGCCATGCCGGCACGCTGGACCGCGTTCAGGGCCCGCACCGTCTCATCCAAAGGGCGGTCGAACTTGGGCCAGTGGAGGAGCAGCAGGTCGACCGCATCGACCCGAAGCTTCGTCAGGCTTTCTTCGACCGATTTCTGAAACGGCCCGTCGCCGAAGTTGTCGGGCCACACTTTGGTGGTCAGAAAGATCTCGTCTCGCGGCACGCCGGCGTTCGCAATGGCCTCGCCCACCTCCGCTTCGTTGGCATACATCTGGGCGGTATCGATGTGGCGATACCCTGTCTTGAGTGCATGCGCGACCATGCGCCGAGCATCGTCGTCTTTGAGCGGAAAGGTGCCGAAGCCGAGTTTGGGGATCGCCGCCCCATGGGCTTTCGCGATGTCCATTTGTGTCCTCCAAAAAAATATGGCCCGCCGCGTGGGCGGGCCATTGCGTTTGAGTTTATTGGCTAGCGCGTCGCGCTGAGCATGAAGTAGTCGCCCTTCATCGCATCGTTGATCGGCGCTTCGAGCCCTTGGCGCGGTTTGTAGTGCGACGGGATATAGGTTTCGAGGATGTCGTCCGCGGCAAAACCTGCATGGCGCGCAGCGGCGACGAGATCCGTGTCGCACAGGGTGCCGAAGAAGGGTTCGTTGTTGTAATGCGCATCCCATTCTTGCTGGTATTGGTCGTAGATGTTGGCGCTGACGAAACGTGCATCGAGATGCATCATGATTCCGCCCGGACGCAGCAACCTGAAACACTCCTTGTAGATACGGGGCAGCGCTTTGGTTGAGGTTTCGTGCATCATGATGTGCGACACCACGACATCAAACGATCCGGCTTCGAACGACGTGTGTTCGGCATTCATCTGATGAAAATGCACCGTCTTTTTCATCGCTTCGGCACGGGCGTGGGCGTAGCGCAGACACGGCGCGGCGACATCGATCGCGTGGATCTCCGCATCGGGATACTCGTCGCACCACGCCAAGGTGGAGTGGCCGATGGTACATCCCATGTCGAGCACGCGGTCGACCGACATCTCCGGGTGGTTCCGCCCAGCCACTTCGCGGCCGAGCGGCCGAAGTCGTCGTTGTTCGGCCCCATCGCGCCCATGAGGTACATATGGACGGTGCGGTCGTACTCGGCGCCTGCGTAAATGTCGCCGTCGTTGTGAAGCTCGGCGTGATAGCCGCCGGGCTTGCAGTGGATATTGACCGCCGCGTGGTAGCTCGGAATCTTCAGCGCCGGGTCGAGCGTGAGCGTACCGCGGCGACCGGCATAGGCCTTGGCGCGGCGCTGCAACGCCGGAAGCTGCCGTTCGACACTCGGCCCCACCGATTCGTAGAGCAGTTCCTGCGACGTTCTGAGGAGGGCGCTCCACATCTTGTTGTAAGGCTCGCGCCCCATGGCCTTGCGAACTTCGCTGCGCGACTTCGGCGGTCGTTGGGTGGCGCGTTCAAAAGCCGGTTTCACCTTTTTTTCGTAGAGCACCCGATTGCCGGGGCCGAAGGCGCCCTGGACCTGCAGCTTGAACATCCGGACAAAATCCTGCCGGGCCTGCTCGTCGTGGTGGGCATCGGGGAACATGTCGTGCGTCGCGTGAACGGGCATGGCGTCGCTCCTTTGGCATCGCGGACCGTGTGCTGGTCGGCGTAGTGTAGGGGAGCCGTGTCCGCCGTCACAACCGGCCCGTCGATTGACCGCAGGGTTGGGGCTGCCTAGCCTTCGGATTGGAGGCCCCGCATGACCGAACCCGTGACGATGATCGACACCAACGCCCTGCCCTGGGGTGATTGGCATCCGCAATTCCCCGGTACGAAATCGAAGGAACTTCATTTCGATCCCGAGACCGGGGCGAACCTTCGCAAAGCGTATCTGCCGCCGGGGTTTACGATCGACGAGATCGAACGCCATCACCACGGCGACACCCGCGAAGGGGTGTTCATCTTGTTCGGCAATATTCCGTATCACGAGTACGACCTGCCGACGACGATCGAAGGAACCCCGTTCGATTTCCGCAAAGGCTTTTTGCTCGACCGGACGCCGCGCTCGATCCACGGCATTTCGTTGGACCCGACCAGCGAGTTAGGGTGCATGATTTTGGAGTGGGGCACCGGGCCGCTGGAGTTCAATTACATTCCGTTCGAGGGCGACTTGGAATCCTTTGGAACGGACTTCAATGCGCCGCACGTGGCCAATTCAGAGGCGTTGCCGTGGGCACCGCATCCCGACTTGCCGGGCTGCAAGATCAAGATGTTGTCCGACGGCGGCGCGGCGCCCGATCCGCGCTTTCACCCGGTGTGTCTGGTTTATATTCCGCCGGGCTGGGCGCCGAGCAATACCGTGCATCGCGGCAGCGTCCAGGATAAGTGGCGGTGGATGTACGTGGTGCACGGCGATGCCCCGGTATGGACGTACGCGGACGCCAACGCCGCGACCGGCACGCAACACGACCTGACGGAGGGCTGCTACCTGGAATGGCGCGGCCCGGCGGCGCTTGGGTTCGAAAGCGGGCCTGCGTCCGAGATCGGCTGCGTCGCGTTGTGCGTGGGGACGACCCTCGCCGACTAATCGGCCACGTCGGGTACGTGATCCCAATGCAGCCAACGTTCGCCGAGTAAGCGGCCATAGGTCATGGCGGGCATGAGCCCGAGACCGCCGACGAAGGCGTTGGCCGAATGCAACCCCATGCCGAGAATCTCGCCCGCGGCATAAAGATTTTCGATCACCGATCCGTCGCTGCGGATGACCTCGAACTTTTCGTTGATGGAGAGGCCGGGGATCGTCGTCGCCGCCGCGCCGTGATGTTTGACGGCATAGAACGGCCCGTTTTCGATCCGGCGCGGCAAGTGCGTGCGCCCCAACGGGTCTTTGCCGGCATCGACGGCGGCGTTGTAGTCGGCGACGGTCTTGAGGAAAGTGGCCGAGTCGATCCCGGCCGCCGCAGCGAGGTCTTCGAGCGTGTCGGCGGTGACGAAAGAGGGGTGTTTGCCCATCCAGCTATGCGCCTTTTCGGGGTCGACTTCGTCGAAGAACGGCGGCGCGTCCTGGCGAATGGTCTCGTCGTAGACCACCCAAAAGGTCAGGTCCGGCACTTTGAGAAGCGCCTGTTCGCGCGCGAGCGGTTCGGCGACGTCTTCGGGCAGGAACCGCTTGCCTTCGTTGGTGACGTAAATCTCCCAGGCCGGACGCCGCGACGTGGTATCGCTGATGCGATCGACACGGTCGCCCGATTCGGGCGTGGAAACGCCGGACCAGCGCGGGATGAAGTAATCCTTGTGCCACATTTCCGCGCCCGCCTTGACGGCCATGCGCGCGCCTTCGCCTTTGCAATCGGGCCACGCCCAGGTGAACAAGGGATAGCCGGTGACCTCTTTGAAGAAGTCGTGTCCGCCGCCAAAGCCACCGGTGGCGAGCAGCACCTTGAGGCCGGCGAAGGTTTCGGTCGCGCCGTCGTCGCCGCGTGCCGTGACCCCGGTGACCCGCCCGGCATCGTCTTGGACGAGGTCGGTCACCTCGGTGCTGGTGCGTAGGGCGATGTCGCCGCGCTCGACCGCGGCGAGGAAGGCGGGCCGGATCGCCTTGAGCAACGAGACGCCAAACTCCGGCCCCCAATAGGTCCGCGCTACGGAATACGGGCGATGTCCGACCTTGACCGGATGCTCGGGCAAAGGTTCCCACCCAAGATCGAGCAACCAGTGCAGGGTATCGGCGGAATGATCGGCCGCCATGCGAGCGAACGTCTTGTTGGTGCGCCCGTCGGTGATGTCGATGATGTCTTGATAGTGCTGGTCGGCGCTATCTTCTATGCCCTTTTGCGGCTTGAACCCGCGTGCCGGCGGCGCTGATTTGGCCCATCGCGACATGGAGCGTCCCGCCCACCTCGGCCCCGCTTTCGAGTACCAACACCTTGGCCCCGCGTTTGGCCGCGAACATTGCGGCGGGCATACCGGTCGTCCCGGCTCCAACGACGATTAGATCAAAGGTCTCGCTCACTCGGTCCTCCCCAGGAATTCGGTCTCTTTTATCGCGGTCCGGCTCGGGCGACGCAAGCGCGCGCGGTCGAATACCGTTAGACTGCGTCGACGGTGCCGACCCCTTGTCGGGGCGGTAGAGAACGCGCCATAACAAACGCCCGCGACCGAACGGCGGTCGCGACGAGGGACTGAAGCATGACCATCGAACGCGCCTTTGTGCGAATCAAAGAAGGCCAGGTGCATTACCGACGCACCATGGAAGAGATCGGCGGGCGGCCGTTGGTGACGCTGCACATGTCGCCGGTGGCGAGCAGTTTCTTGGTCAATTTGCTGGAGACGTTGGACGACGGCACGCGGCGGCTGATTGCGCCCGACACGTTGGGCAACGGCGATTCGGCGCCGCTGTTCAAGAAGGTGGCCGAGATCCCCGATTTCGCCGAAGCGTTGGGCCGGGTGTTGGATGCGCTGGGCGTCGATGAGATCGACCTTTACGGCGTGCGCACGGGCTCGATGATCGCCACGGAACTTGCGCTGCAGCAGCCCGACCGGGTCAAACGCCTGATCCTCGACGAACTGACCGTGCCGGGCCCGGCGCGGAGCACGGGCCAAGTTGGCGTGCCCTGCCCGCCGCCCGATGCGATCGGCAGCCAGTTCGATTGGGCGTTTCACGTGATGAAAGATCATTGGGCGTTCTATCCCTGGTGGTCGCGCGATGCCGAACATCGCAATCCGTGGAACATGCCCGACCCGATGGAACTGCACGACCAAGCCGTCGCCGTCCTCAAAGCCATTCGCACCTTCGGCAATGCCTATCAGGCCGCGATGAAGTGGGACCGCGATTCGCGCCTGCCCCACCTCAAGGTCAAGACGATGGTGCTGCACGAACCGACCGGCGCGATCTATCCCGACATGCGCCCGACCGCCGAGGTGATCCCGGACTGCGTCTATCGCGAACTGCCGCCCGGCGACACGACCCAGCCCGCCAAAGCGCGCACGATCATGGCGTGGCTCAACGAGGGCTGATACTGCGCGCATCGTGAGACTCGGCGCGTTTGCGCTGCGACCCGCACGACGAAACAAAGCCAACGCCCGCAGTTTTCCTAGGGTTTGATGCGGCAGGGTGCTGTTTTACCAAACGAACCCAAATTTTCTTTTTGTTTTCAGCGGCTTAGCCTTTTTCCGTCGACGAACGAAGCCAAAGATCGGTTTGTTTTCAGGACCTTAGGTTTTCGATGGTTTGATCCTCCGTTGGGGGTTTTCCCGGCGGGGCGGGCCTCCGATGACAGATGGCCACAGCAATGCGGCATGGCCAGGGCGGGACGGGGATCGTGATCGCGGGGACCGGGATTGTGATCCTTCGTCCTTCGAGACGCGGCCCTTGGCCGCTCCTCAGGATGAGCATTGCGGCCCTTCGCGCCGTCCGGCTCAGGATGACGGGTGCATCCTTAGCGATTTTCGGGGCGAAGGTCGGTCTCCTCTCCCCTCTCGAGAAGAGGATCGAGGAGGGGGTTGGTGGCGTCGTTGTGTTGGCGGCGACCCCCTCCCTGCCCTCCCCCCCCTGGCGCGCAGGGGGAGGAGAGTCCTGAGCGATGCGAGGGTGCGCCCTTCGACTGGGAGGGCTGCGCCGTCCGACTCAGGATGCTGCCTTCACTTAGCTGCGGGGCTGGGACATCACGTCCTTGATGATGTCGAGAATGCGTCCCGTCGCCTTTTCGATCAGCATCACGTCGTCGTCGACGGTGCCGCGCTCGACGCCGTCGGGCAGATCGGGCAAGTCACGTTCGAGGTCACCCGGCAGCGCGCGGGCCTGCAACCCCGGCGGCAGCGTACCGTTGCGTTCGAGTTGTTTCTGCAAGCCCGGCGGCAGGGAGTCGCGTTTGGCGAGCCCCGGCGGCAGGCCGCGTTTGTCCTTGCCCTTGCGGCCCGGAATACGACGCACCTGCTCTCGGCGGAGGTCGTCGTTCGTCTCGTCTCCGGCGGCGGCGTCTTCGTCGCCGAAATAGTCTCGGATCGTCTTCTTGGCGATCTCGTCGAAGATCACCTTTACGGTGTCACTCTCTTGGGCGACGCCGGTCTGCTGAGCCTGTGCACTCCAGGCGAACACCAACGCGGGGATGAGAACCAAAACGAAACGCATCAGTCGACTCCTCAATGAACGTTCTTACCCCTAACTACCCATGAAATAGGGCGAAATGGGGCAATGATCGCCAAACGACCTTTCTCGGCTAGGCGTCGCGGTCGGCACCGCAGGGAGAGGAGAGTCCTGATGGTGCGCCCTTCGACTCGGACGGCTGCGCCGCCCGGCTCAGGATGACGGGGTGAAAATTTGAG
The DNA here is from genome assembly GCA_038141965.1 of Alphaproteobacteria bacterium. Taxonomy (GTDB): domain Bacteria; phylum Pseudomonadota; class Alphaproteobacteria; order SHVP01; family SHVP01; genus CALJDF01. The sequence goes on along the minus strand of JAYQJC010000005.1, from coordinate 785,961 downwards.
CGTGTTTTTGAGCCGGGCGAAAAGCCTCCTCACCCTCTTGAGGGGGAGGATTAAGGAGGGGGTTGGTGGCGTCGTTGTGTTGGCGCCCTTCGACCCGGACGGCGGCGCCGTCCGGCTCAGGATGACGGGGGTTGGTGGCGGCGGGTGCGGTGCACGCAAGCGAGGGCGGCGGGACTAGTCGAGCCGTTCGAAGTGGATCGCGGTGAGGATGAAATCGCCGGTGAGGGCGAGGTGGGGCCAGCCCGAGATGTGGGCGTCGCGAAAGGCTTGGGCGCTGGGTTCGGCTTCGGCGCGCCAGAGTTTTTCGGGGATGGCGTCGAAGCGGCATTCGTAGACATCGGTGATGCGCACGCGCGCGTGGACGGCACCGGCGTTGTCGACGAGATCCGCGAGGTCGCCGATCTCGAAGCGCGCATCGTCGTAGGCGTTGCGCGGGACGCCCCAGCTCGCGGCGGGACGCGCGGTGGCGGTTTTGAGGCCGCCCTGCACCTGGGCGATGAGGTGGGCGACGATGGCATCGTCGTCGGCCCAAAAGCAGAACGACTTGATCGGGCTCACACCGGGACGGCGACGGCGTCGTAGCTGAAGATGTCGGGCGGCAGGCCGTCTTGCATGTTTTCGTTGGCGCTGGCGGGTTGGAAGGTGCGTTGGCCGCGCGCGGCGGAGCGTTCGACGATTTCGTTGGCGCGGGAGCGGCGGACCGCTTCGTAACGTGTCAGCGCTTCGGGCGTGAGGCCGTGATCGGCGAGCGCGCGGGCGAGCACGATGCCGTCTTCGATCGCCATCGAAACGCCTTGGCCGAGAAAGGGCAGCATCGGGTGTGCGGCATCGCCCAGCAACGTGACGCGGCCTTTGGTCCATTGCGGCATGGGCGGGCGGCCGAACATGCCCCATTTGTGGCAGCGCCCGTCGGCGGTGTTTTCGATAATGAGACGGAACTCGTCGTTCCAGCCCGCGAAGCTTTGCAGGACTTCGTCGATCGTCGCGGTGACGTGCCAGCCGTCGTCGATCCAGTCGTCACGTTTGGCGAAGCCGACATAGTTGACGATGGTGCCCTGGCGAATGAGGTAGCGCGTGAAATGCGTGCCGGGGCCGTGGCCGCTGGCGGCTGCCGGCGAGATCAACCCGGCGGGTAGGCGGTCGACCGGGGTGAGGCCGCGATAGGCGACGTAGCCGAGATATTCGGGTTGGCCGGGGTTCCATAGCTGATCGCGCAGGACCGACTTGAGGCCGTCGCAACCGACGAGGACGGCGCCCGTCGCGGTCTCGCCGTCGGCGAAGCGCACGGTGACGCCGGCGTCGTCGGCCTCGAATCCGACGACGTCTTTATTGAGGGCGATGGCATCGGGGTCGTTGGCGCGCACCGCGTCGGCCAGGACGGCGTGGAAGTCGGCGCGATGGGCCTGCCAATAGGGCGCGCCGTATTTCGCTTCGTACTCAGGCGAGGCGTCGACTGCGATGAGCGCGCCGGTTTCATGGTGCTTGCGGCCCATGCCGTCGGGGGTGTTGGCGATCTTTTCCATGGCGGCGCGCAGGCCGAGCGCGATGAGCACGCGCGAAGCGTTGGGGGCGAGCGAGACTCCCGCGCCGACCTCGCCCAGTTCCGGGGCGCGTTCGTAGACCTTGACCGGTACGCCGCGGTGCTGGAGCGCGAGGGCGGCGACCAGCCCACCGAGACCGGCGCCTGCGATGATTGCGTCTTGCGCCATCTGTTTGTCCTTTGATTTCAGCCGTTATCCGCCGACCCGTCGCCGGGCGCGCGCGGCGCCACTATAGTCACTGGCGAACGGAACCGTCAAAACGAGGAGAGCACGCCATGACCCAACGCATCGCCGTGATCGGTGGCGGCGTCGGCCGCCGCGAACCGCTGGGGCCCATCGAGGAAGTGCGCAGCGCGGACTTTGAGGCCACGCTGGTCAACCCGCGCCTGAAAGTGTTTCCGCACACGCCCTACGAACGCGGCCTGTCGATCATGGCCTATCTCGATAGCGCCATCGAAGCGCAGAAGGCGAGCTACGATGCGGTCTTCATCAACACGATGGGCGACTACGGCATCGACGAGATGCGATCCGCCCTACGCATTCCCGTGGTCGGGGCGGGCGAGGCGGCGCTGACCATGTCGGCGACGGTGGGGCGCAAGTTCTCCGTCGTGAAGATCTGGCCGCCGAGGATGAATTTCATCACCGAAGAACGGCTGCGGAGCACCGGCGCGGATGCGCGCTGCGCGTCGATCCGCAACGTGCTGCGCGACGACGAGGTGGTGAGCACGACGACCGCCGTGGGCGCGATCGAGACGATGAACGACCACAACGAGGACTTCACGCAACGCGTCCACGACGCCGTACGCCTGGCGGTCGAGGAGGACAGCGCGGATAGCGTCGTCTTGGGATGCACCTGCATGGCGGTTATCGGGCCGGAGATCGCCGACCGCGCGCCTGTGCCGGTGATCGAACCGATGCGCGCCGGTTATGTGGCGACGGAAGCGATGCTGCGGCTCAACCTGACCCAGAGCCGCGTCGCTTATCCGCAAGCCAACCCCGACCTGTTGCGCGCGACCGAGGACATGATCGCCAACATGGAACGCCCGAACCTATCGGCCGACTGCGACATGTGCGTGGTGAGCGAAGCGGCGGAGTAGCGGCGTTTCAGGCCCCGGCCACGTGACCCCGGATCGAGAAAAGGCGGTTCCCCAAGCCACGCTGCGCCAATGGTTCGGCGTGATCGTGGTGCATCTGTTGATGGCGGTGGCCTTGTCGGCCTGCGGCGGCGATCTCGGGTGGTGGCAGGCGTGGCTCTTTTCCGCGCTGGTGGTCGTCGCCGGCGTCGGAGGTCACGTGTGGGCGATCAAGCGGCATCTGGGCCTGATGGCCGAGCGACAAAACAGCGAAAACATCCGAAGCGCGAAGGCGTGGGACAAAGTGTTGGCGCCCCTGATGGCGCTAAGTGCGGTGTTCCCTTTGGTCATTGTGGCCGGACTGGATCACCGCTTTGGCTGGTCTGCCGCGTTTCCGGCATGGCTTGTCGTGCTGGGCTTTATCGTGATTGCGCTGGGATACGCCTTCGCGGCGTGGGCCTTTGCCGAGAACCGCTTCTTTTCGAGCGTCGTGCGCATTCAGACCGATCGCGGGCATACGGTGTGCGACAGCGGTCCCTACCGGATCGTGCGGCACCCGCCGGGCTATCGAGACTATGCGCAGCGCGTGCGCTATCGGTTGATGCCGGGGGTCTTTTGAGGGTCTTGCCCGAGGTTGCAAGGCCTTAGTCGAAGCCCAGGTTGCCGGGGTTCAACAGGCCGTCGGGGTCGAGGTGACCCTTCATTTCGGCAATGAGGCGCGCGGTCTCGGGCGCAAGCGAATCTTGGTAGCGGTAGAATTTGGCGAGTTGCACGTTGACCGCGCCGAGATCGAAGAACAGATCGCGCAAGTCGAACCGTAGACGCTGCGCGAAGGCGCGCGCGTCGGGGTCGGGTTTGTTGTCTTTGACCTTTTTGGCGGTCGGCGCATCGAGGTGGCGCAGGTGGAGCTCGCTGACCTCGTCGAACCAATAGAACGAGGGCTCGCACAGGAAGAACTGGGTGGTGAAGGTGGTCATGTAGGATTCGATCATGCCGTGGCTGTTCATCTCGTCGCGGTGCGCATCGAAAAACGCCTGCACGGCGGTGGTGGTTTTGACCGCCGACGAGAGCGGGACCATGGCGTTGGTCGGCACCCAGCGCTGGCCTTCTTCGCCCAAGAAGCCGCGCACGAAAAAGCGGTTGGCGGCCATCGCCATCGGCAACAGGTTGGGAATTTCACGCCCGCGTTTGAGCGCGATGGCGCGCACCACCTCCATCGAGGCCTCGGCGGCCTCGTCGTTGATGGCGTTGAGCGTGATGTGCATCGACCACTTCACGCCTTCCATGAAGTTGCGCCCCGTGGCGGCCATTTGGATCGAGTTCTTGAGCCCGCCTTTGCCCTTGGCGACCTTGGCCAGGGTGGCGATGGCTTCGGAGAACCCGAGCTTGGCGAAGCCCGCACTTTTGAACGGATCGAGGCCGAGCACGCCTTTGTCGCGGATGACGCCGGAGCGGGCGATCTCGACCATGGCGGCGGCCTTGTCTTCGTAGGACTCGAACGCAAACGAGCCATAAGCGAGGCCGGGGAGCTTTTTCATCAGGCGCATCACGGCGCAGGTCTTGATGCCGAAGGCGCCGGTATCGCCCATGAACAGCCCGGCAAGGTCGGGGCCGTAGCCGCGATAAAACGGATTGTCGTCTTGGTTGCGACCCCAGGAGCCGGTGCGCACCACGCTGCCGTCGGACCGTACGACCTCGATCGCAAGAATGTCGGCCATGCCGCCCGGCACGTTTTGCGACAGTGCGCCGCCGACGGTGGAGTAGACGCCCGAGTAGGGCGCATCGAAGGCGACCGCGAGACCCTTTTCGGCGACGGCCTCGAATACCGCCTTCCAGGTGCAGCCGGCTTCTGCGATGACGTAATGATCGTCGGCGTTGACCTCGACGACGCGGTTGAGGCCGCGCATGTCAATGAGGACCGTGCCTTTGCGGACCGGCACGTAGCCCTTGGTGTAGGACATGCCGCCGCCGCGCGTGGCGATGACGAGGCCGGCGGCGCGCGCGGTTTTGACGATGGCGGCGACCTCTTCGGTGGAATGCGGTTGGACCACGAGGTCGGCGGTTTCGACGTCGTCCCAAAAGAAGATGTCGCGGGAGAAATAGCGGCGCTCGGCCTCGTCCGTCACGACATGGGCATCGCCCACGATGGGCGCGAACAGGCCGGGTAGGTCGTCAATGGTCTGGGCGGCAGCGGTCATCGATGTCTCCCCTTATCTCTGGGGGTTAAATGACACCGCCGCGGGGGCCATGGCAAGATGCGACAGACCGGGCGTTTTTAGGTGTTCACGGTGCGGCTTATGCCTTGGCGAGCGCCCACAAGACGAAAGCGTACATGCGGCCGACCTCGTCGAGGCGATCGAACCGACCCGCCTTGCCGGCGTGGCCGGCGTCCATGTTGATGTGCATGAGCAAGGGGTGGGTATCGGTTTTGGTGGCACGGAGTTTGGCGACCCACTTGGCCGGTTCCCAATAGGTGACGCGTGGGTCGGACACACCACCGGTGACCAGCATGGCGGGGTAATCCTGCGCAGTGACGTTGTCGTAGGGCGAATACGACGCGATGTAGGCGCGCGCGGTCTCGTCGGTGATGGGATTGCCCCATTCGACCCATTCGGGCGGGGTGAGCGGCAGAGTGTCGTCGCAAATGGTGGTCAGCACGTCGATGAACGGGACGTCGGCCACGACGGCGCCGAACAAATCGGGCCGCATGTTGACCACCGCGCCCATCAGCATCCCGCCCGCGCTGCCGCCGTGCGCGGCGATGCGCCCAGCGGCGGTGTAGTTCTGCGCGATGAGGTGTTCGGCGCAGGCGATGAAATCGGTGAAGGTGTTTTTCTTGGTGCCGAGTTTGCCGGCACGATACCAGCCGTAGCCCTTTTCCATCCCGCCGCGAATGTGGGCGATGGCGTAGACGATGCCGCGATCTACAAGGCTGAGGCGGTTGGTATTGAAACCGGCGGGGATGCTGATGCCGTAGGAGCCATAGCCATACAGCAAAAGCGGCGCGGTGCCGTCGCGCGGGGTGTCTTTGTGGGCAAGCAGCGAAATAGGCACCTGTTCGCCGTCCGGCGCGGTGGCCGTCAGGCGTTCGGTGACGTAGTCGGCGGGATCGTGGCCCGACGGCACTTCTTGCCGTTTGCGCCGGGTGCGCGTGCTGGTGGCGAGATCGTAGTCGTAAACCGTGGCCGGCGTGGTCATCGACGAATAGGTGAATCGCATGACCCCTTGGTCGTGCGGCATGTCGTGCGACAGGCCGAGGTCATAGGCGGGTTCGTCGAAGGCGATGGTTTCCTCTCGGCCATCGGCGACGGTCCGCACGATCATGCGCGGCAACGCATCTATTCGTTCGAGCCGGACGATGGTTTCGCTGAAAACGCTGACGCCGAGGATCAAGCGGCCCGCCTGGTGCGGGACAAGGTCGCGCCAATGCGCGCGACCGGGTGTCGCCACGGGACAGGTGACGATCTTGAAGTCTTCGGCGTCGTCGGCGTTGGTGACGATGACGAGTTGATCGGCGCGATGGGACACGCTGTAGCTGACGCCGGTATCGCGCGGGGCGACCAAGACCGGGTCGGTGTCGGGCGCGTCGGCGTCGATCAGACGAACCTCTGTCGTGTTGTCGTGGGCACTGCTGTCGATGGTGATGTAGCGCCGGCTTTCGGTGCGCCCCAGCGAGAGGTAAAAACCGGAGTCGCTTTCCTCATAGACCAAGACGTCGTTGGCGGGATCGTCGCCGATGACGTGGCGGTAGACCCACCGGGGTCGATGGTTGTCGTCGCGGCGAATGTAGAAGAGCGTTTTCGAATCGTTGGCGACGCGGAAATCGCCGGCCGTTTGCGCAAGGTTGTCGTCGATCAGGGCGCCGGTGGCGCAGTCGCGCACGCGCAGCGCGTAGTCTTCGCTGCCGGTGAGATCGACGGCGTAGGCGTAGCGCGTGTGGTCGGCCGCGATGAGCCACATCGAAATGCGGTAGAAGGTTGCGCCTTCGGCCTCTTTGTCGACATCGAGCAGCACTTCTTCCGGGCCATCGTCGCCGCGGGTGCGGCAATAGACCGGATGCTGGCCGCCCTCTCGGTAGCGCTGGTAATAACGCCAGTCGCCGATCGGGATGGGCACCGTAGCGTCGTCTTCTTTGATGCGCGCGCGCATTTCGCGCACCAGCTCGGCCTGCAAATCGGCCAGCGGCGCAAGGACGGCGTCGGTATAGGCGTTCTCGGCTTCGAGGTAGGCGCGGATCTCGGGGTCGAGCACGCTGGGGTCGCGCAGGACCTCCTGCCAATTGTCGGCGCGGAGCCAGGCGTAGGGACCGTCGGTTGCGTTTGTTTTGCGCGCGGCGACCGGCGGCGCGTTCTTGTTGGTGTTCATGGCGCGCATCCTAGGCGGTGCCGCGCGGTGCCGATAGCCGCGGGCGCATGCTAGGCTGCGGTGATGAACGAGCCATCAAACCTAATCGACGAACGCCACGACGAATGCGCGCGCATGCGGTTCGTCGCGGGCTTGCGCGGTTTCATCGGCGGCACGTTGATGCCCGGAGCGCGCAGCTATGCCGAACACACCTTGGCGCCGGCCTACCGGCGGCGACACGGGCACGCGCCCGACCGGCGCGACCTGCGTCTGATGCTGGAAGAGACGGCGATTTATCCCTGGACCAGCGTGTTGCGGCGGACCCAACAGGAAATGATGTGGGACGTATCGGGCGAGACGCTCCAGCGTCAATGGCCGACGGTGCGCGCCGGCGAGACCACAGGACGTGCCACGCTGCGGCTCGACCCCAGCGTCAGGACGCCGCGCTATGTGTCGGCGGTCGATATTCACTGCATGCCGGGCAACTACCACACCGAACTGACCGATGACGACGCGTTTGCCGGGGCGCTGTACGACCATGTGATCGTGTCGAACGGTTACATGGGGGCGGACGCCGCCGGGGTCGGCGCCGCGCTAGCCGCCTTCGTCCAACGCAATTTCCCCGACCTTGGGGTGAGGCGCGTGCTCGACATGGGATGCACCGTGGGCCATTCGACGTTGGCGCTGGTCGAGACATTTCCGGCGGCGGACGTGGACGCGATCGATCTAGCAGCACCGTGCCTGCGGCATGCCAAGCGGCGCGCCGACGCCGCCAGCGCGGCTGTGCGGTTTTCGCAACAGAACGCGGAGAGGACCGACTTTGCCGACGGCAGTTTCGATCTGGTGGTGTCGAGCATCATGCTGCACGAAACCTCCAACAAGGCGATCCGCAACATCTACCGCGAATGCCGCCGCTTGCTGCGGCCGGGCGGGGTAATGCTGCATTGCGAATCGCAGCAATATTTCGCCAAGCAGCCGTTCGACGCGCAGTGGCATCGCTGGGGCGCACACTTCAACGCGGAACCGTTCATGGAAACGATGCATGAGATGGACCTGAAGGACCTCGCCGTCGAATGCGGTTTTGCGCCCGCGAAATCCTTTCCCCAGGTGCCGATGCTGGCGACCCTGGCGGGCGATTTATCGGTGGCCGACCAAGGGCGGGCGCCGCAAACCTATCCGGAAATTCTCTATGTCGCGGGCGCGGTGCGCTAAGTCGAGCCTTCGAGCGGAAGCGGGCTTTGAGCGGGATTCCCGGTGAATCCCGGACGTCGACAAGACGTTTAACCCCATTTGCAGCGGGGAGATTCCTTTTGCCCCGGCACAACCCGTGGCCGACACGGACGAATCATGCATAATCGCGGGTGGGGGAGCGGAGCTTAGAGTATGGAAGTTGATCAAATAGTCCGGCGCAAGAACCGGAAGGTCGTTACCGTGACGCCGACATCGACGGTCGTCGACGCCGCCAAGTCCCTGACCGACAATCGTATTGGACTGCTGATGGTCGTCGGCGACGAAGGCAAGTTCGTCGGCGTGCTGTCGGAACGCGACATCGTCAAAGCAGTTGCCCAAGGCGCCGACCTGATCCACGGCATGGCGGTGGAAGAGATCGCCGTCAAAAAGGTCGTGGCCTGCCGCCCCCAAACGACGGTCGCCGACGTGTTTCGCACGATGTCGACGCGGGGGTTTCGGCATATGCCGGTAATCCATGACGGCAAGGTCGTCGGCGTGGTCAGTCTGACCGACGTGCTCTTCGCGATGGCGCAGGCGCCGGGCGCCTACCAAGAAGCCGTGCAGGAAACGACGACCTAGGACGCGTCCGACCCGCGCCGGGACCTGATCCATGGCCAAAAAGCCGACCGGTCGCCGCAAAACAAGCAAGAAGAAGACGGCGTCCAAGACGCGCGGCAGCGTCACCGATCTCGAGGAATACAAGGCCAAGCGCGACTTTCGCGTGACGCCGGAACCGGCCGACTCGGCGCCCAGCGTCAGCGGCAACATGTTCGTGGTGCAAATGCACGACGCGAGCCGGCTGCATTACGACTTTCGTATCGAAATGGGCGGCGTGCTGAAGAGCTGGGCGGTGACGCGCGGCCCGAGCCTTGACCCCAAGGTCAAACGCTTGGCGGTACGCACGGAAGATCATCCGGTGAGCTACGGCTGTTTCGAGGGCACGATCCCGCAAGGCGAATATGGCGGGGGTTCGGTGATCGTGTGGGACACCGGCGCGTGGGTGCCGATGACCGACGATCCCGAGGCCGACTACGAGCGCGGCGACATGAAGTTTCGGCTCGACGGCAAAAAAATGAAGGGCGGCTGGGCGCTGGTCCGCATCAAGGGCGACAAGGCGACCGGCAAAGAGTGGCTGCTGATCAAAGAGCGCGACATCTATGCGCAACCCGAGGCCGACGGGATTATCACCGAGGACGCGCCCGAGAGCGTGGTGTCGGGCCGGACGGTGCAGGAACTGGAAGACCGCGCGGCGCCGGCACCGCTGCCGCGCGCAGCCAAACCGAAACCCAAGCCCGCCAAGATCAAGGGCGCGAAAAAAGCGGCGCTGCCCGAAGCGCCGAAACCGCAGCTCGCCACGCTGACCGCGCACGCGCCGGACAACGACGATTGGCTGCACGAGATCAAGTTCGACGGCTATCGCACCATCGCACGGATCAGCGACGGCGAAACGCGGCTAACCACGCGCAACGGCCACGACTGGACCGAGAAGTACCAACCCATTGCGGATTTCCTGGTCGAGCTGCCCTGCAAAGAGGCGCTGATCGACGGCGAGGTCTGCGTACAGACCCCGACCGGGATCACGAGCTTTGGTTTGTTGCAAGACGCCTTGGCGGACGGCGCCAAGGAGAAGCTGGTCTATTTCGCGTTCGACCTGATGTACCTCGACGGCTACGACCTGCGCGGCGCGCCCTTGGCGGCGCGCAAGGACGCGCTGGAGGGGTTGCTGCAGGATGCGGTTGGCGCGGATAGCCCGGTGCAGTTCAGCGACCATCATGACGGCGGCGGGCCGGCGTTTTTCGCCCAGGCCGCCAACATGGGGTTGGAAGGGATTATCTCGAAGCGGGCGGATGCGCCCTATGCGTCGAGCAAGACCAAGACCTGGCTGAAGGTGAAGACGTCGGCGGCGGGCGATTTCGAGGTGGTGGGCTATGCCGCCGGGAAAGCCGGTGGCGGGTTGGGCGCGTTGCTGTTGGCCGAACGCACGAACCACAAACTGCATTACGTGGGGCGCGTCGGCACCGGCTTTGCCGAACGCGAAGGCGCACGCTTGATCAAAGCGCTGAAGGAGATCGCGCGCGACGGGCCAATTGCGAGCTTGGTGATCGATCCCGACAGCGAAGCCGACGTGCAGGACGCGGTGTGGGTGCAGCCCAAGCTGGTCGTGGAGGTGGAATACGCCAACCGGACCGGGCGGAACCACTTGCGGGCGGCGCGCTACAAGGGCCTGCGGGCGGACAAGGCCGCCGGGGCGGGCGATGCGCCGGTGAAGCCGAAGCTGGTGACCGACGCGGTGCTGGCCGGCCTATGGATCACCAATCCCGAGCGGCGCATGTTCGCCGAGGACGGGCCGACCAAGCTCGACCTTGCGCTGTACTACGCCAAGGTCGGCGACTGGATGCTGCCCGACATCGTGGGCCGACCGATCACCTTGGTGCGTTGCCCGACCGGCAAGCTGGACGACATGTTCTATCAGCGCCACGCCAGTGACGGCATGCCGCCCGAGATCAAGAAGATCGGCATGTACGGCGACGACGACGAAAAGGAGCGCGACGACTATTTGTTCATCGAAGACGCCAAAGGTCTGCTGTCGCTGTCGCAATTCGGGGTGATCGAGTTTCACCCCTGGGGCTGCAAGGTCGACAATATCGAGCGACCCGATCGGATTGTGTTCGATCTTGATCCCGACGAGTCGGTGGATTGGCGCAGCGTGGTCGACGCGGCGTTTCAGGTGCGCGACGAATTGGAAGACCTTGGGATTACCAGCTTCGTGCGCACCACCGGCGGCAAAGGGCTGCACGTCGTGATGGCGATCGAGCGGCGGCACGACTGGAAGGAGATGAAGGAGTTCTCGCACGGGGTGGTGCGCCTGCTCGCTCGCAAGCATCCCAAGCGCTACACGGACAATCCGCAAAAGCCGGCGCGCAAAGGCAAGATTTTCGCGGATTACTTGCGCAACGGGCGCGGCGCGACGGCGGTGGCGTCGTATTCGTTGCGGGCCCGCGCGGGTGCGCCGGTGGCGACCCCGGTGGCGTGGGAGGAATTGCGCGACATCGAGGACCCGCGCGACTTCGACTGGCAGTCCGTGCCCGAGCGCCTGACGCAACTCAGCCGCGATCCGTGGCAAGTCCTCGACAAGTCGGCGGTAAGACTTACATCGGCGCTGAAGAAAAAGTGCCTATTAACAAATAGGTACAAAGTCGCGTAGAAGTATTGGTTGAAGGTTTCCTAAAGCCCTCGGGGCTCGGAGGTTGGTCATGGCGCCTCGCGCGACGTGGAAAGGCTATCTCAAACTCTCGCTCGTTTCGTGTCCGGTGCGGATGTACAACGCGACCAGCGACACCCACCGCATTCGCTTCAACATGCTGCACAAGGACACGCATAACCGCGTGCAGATGAAACCGCACGACCCGGAACTGGGCGCGGTGGAGCGGGCCGACCTGGTGAAAGGCTACGAGTTCGAAAAAGACAGCTATGTCGTGATCGAGGACGAAGACCTCGATCAGATCCAGATCGAGTCGACCAAGACCATCAGTATCGAGAAGTTCATCGACCTCGACACCGTGGATACGATGTACCTCGATTCGCCCTATTACATCGCGCCCGACGGACCCGTCGCCGACGAAACCTATCGCGTCCTGCAAGAGGCGATGAAGGAACGCGACAAGGCGGCCCTGGCGCGCGTCGTGATGTCGGGCCGCGAGCGATTGGTGTTATTGATCCCGCGCGAAAACGGATTCGTGCTCAACACGGTACGGACCGAGGCCGAGGTGCGGCAGCACAACGAGTACTTTGCCGAGATCGGCAACGGCAAACTCGATGCGACGGCGGTGAAGCTCGCCAACCAATTGATCGAGCAATTCGAGGGCGCGTTCGATACTTCGGAATTCGTCGACTACTACCAAGAAGCCCTGACCGAAGTCGTCAAAGCCAAGGTCAAAGGCACGACGCCGGTGATCGCCAAAGCGCCCGAACGCGGCCAGGTCATCAACCTGATGGATGCGCTGAAGCGGTCGATCGACGAGGGCGAAACCAAAAAGCCGCCCGCCAAAAGCCAGTCGCGCAAGAAAGCCAAGACCGCCGGCAAGACCAAAGCCAAGGCGGCCCCCAAGGCCAAACGCAAGAAGGCCGCTGGCGCCGCGGGCTAGGTGACGGCACAATGCCAGCACCGGTCTGGGCCGGCGCAACGTAGGCGAACGAGCGAGTGTCGGTGACCGGCTTCAACCGCAAAACCATCACCCTGATCGGGCGGCTGGGCGCCATGACCCAACGTGCCGCCGCGCAAGCCGTGGCGGCCAAAGGCGGTCGGGTGAGTCGCGGGGTGACCCGCCGGACGCGCCTCGCCGTGGTCGGCCATGGCGCCTATACCTTGATGGATAGCGGGGTGCTGGACGCCCGGCTGGAGCAGGCGCGCAGCGTCGGCGCCGAGTGCATCAGCGAGAACGCTTTTTTGCGCGCTCTGGGCAAGGGCCCGGCCCTGCCCGCGATCGAGCGTTCGATCACGCCGGACATGATGGCGCGGCAAACCGGGCTGAGCGCAGAAACGATCGCCATGTTGATGCTGTTCGACGTCATCGAAACCGACGACGGCACCGCGGGCTTTCGCGATTTGGTGGCCGCGCGCGAGATCGCCCGGTTGCAAGACGAAGGGGCGGGCCTGCCCGACATCATCGCCAGCGTGTTCGCGATGAAGCGGCACGACCCGGACAAGGGCCTAAGCCAGGTCAAGCTGACGCATTCGGCGGCCGACGGGATCGTGATGCAGATCGGCGACCGGCACGCCGATTTTGACGGGCAGATGCAATTGCCGATGCCGGGGGCCGCGTCCAACCCCTCGGTCGACGAATTGTTCGAAGCGGCCGAGATCGCCGAAGAGGACGGCGACTATGCGGCGGCCGAATCCCTGTACCTGCGCTGCCTCGACCTGGATCGCAACGATGCAGTGATCGCGTTCAATCTGGGCAACGTGCAACGCGAGCAGGGCAAGCTGCGCGAGGCCAGGTTCTTCTTCCAGCATGCGCTGTCGAGCGATCCGCACTACGTCGAGGCGCTCTACAACCTGGGCGACGTGCTGGATAAAGAAGACAAACGCGACGAGGCCAAGGAGACGCTGGCGCGCGCGGTGAAGAAAGACAAGAACTACGCCGATGCGATCTTCAATCTGGCGCAACTGCATTTCCGCGATTCGGATTACGCCGAGGCGCTGGCCGGGTACGAGCGCTATCTGACGTTGGACGACGCCAGCGAATGGAGCAAGATCGCGCGGCAGACCCTCATGCTGTGCCGCCAAATGACGGCGGCCGGCGGCTGACGACCATCCCGCCCGGCGTGCCGGGCCTCCTGTGGACCTCTGAATGATCCTTCTTCGCGCGGTGGCGTCGGTACTGTCCTGGCTGGGTCGCCAAGGAACGCGCGCCGTGGCGGCGGTGATCTTCATTGCGATCGCGGTGCCGTGGATGGGCGAGATCTTGCGGCCGTTTCTGACGTTTTCGATCTTTGCGTTGCTGACCATCGCGTTCATGCGGGTCGACCTCAACCAAGTGCGCCAGCGGTTGCGCCAACCGCGGTTGGTGTTGCTGGCGTCGGGCTGGTCGATGCTGGTGGTGCCGGGCGTGTTCGGTGCCGTGATGCTGATCGCGGGCGTCGATGCCAGCACACCGGATTTGTTTCTGGCGATCATGCTGCAATCGATGGCCTCGCCGTTGATTTCGGCGCCGGCGTTTGCGGCGCTGGTCGGGCTTGATGCGACGCTGATTCTGGTAACGCTGGTGGTGACGACGATTTCGGTGCCGTTCACCGCGGCGCTGTTTGCGTTGATCTACTTTGGGCCCGAGATGTCGTTGGCGCCATTGGTGCTGGGCGGGCAGCTCGCCGCGTTGCTGGGCGGGGCCGCCGTGGCCGCAACGATCATCCGACGCGTTGCGGGCTATGCGCGGATCGTCGGTCGCAGTGCCGAGATCGATGGCGTCAACATCATCCTGCTGTATGTGTTTTCGGCGGCGATCATGGAGAACGTGACCTCGGGGTTCTTGGCGACCCCGTGGCTGATGATCGGCCTGACCGCGCTGTCGTTCGTGATTTTCTTCGTGATGTTCACCACGACGGCCGTCAGCTTTTGGTGGGCCGGGCGCGATAGCGCGCTGTCGCTGGGGTTCATGGTGTCGCAACGCAACATGGGCCTGATGCTGGGCGCGACCGGCGGGGTCTTGCCCGACCTGACGTGGATCTATTTCGCGCTGGCGCAGTTTCCGATCTACCTGACGCCGCAAATGCTCAAGCCGGTGATCCGCAAGCTGCGCGGACCTAGTGGTGCACCTTCTCCACCGCGCTGAAGGCTTCGTCCATCACCCCGGTTGCGAAGTCGACTTCTTCTTCGGTGATGGTGAGCGGCGGGGCCGCCTTGACCGTGTTGGGCATGAAACCGCCCGCGAACAAGCCGCGCGCGCCGCACGCCGCGGCGAAGATGTTGTTGGGGTTTTGCGAGAGGTCGCCTTCGAACAAGGTATCGCGGTCTTCGGCGATGATCGGATCGCCGTTCGGATCGACCAAGTCGATCGTAAAGTAGATCCCCCGGCCCGAAATGCGCCCGATGCTGGGATGCTTGTCCTTTAGAGCCTCGAGCCGATCTTTGAGTTGCGCGCCGCGTGCACGGCCTTTTTCGATCATGTCGTCTTCGATCATCGCTTCGAGGTTGCCGACGATGGAGGCGCAGACCAAGGGATGACCGTCGTGGGTGGACCCGCTCCACCACCGGGCGCGATCGAAGAACTCGGCAATGTCTTTCGAGGCGACCACCGCACCGACCGGCAGCGCACAGCCGTTGATGCCTTTGCCGAGCGCCATCAGGTCGGGCGATATGCCGGGTTCGATTTGGTAGGAGAACCATTCGCCGAGGCGGCCGAAGCCGCACAGCACATCGTCGAGGATCCACAAGATGCCGTGCTTGCGGCAAAGATCGTGCAGGCCTTTGAGGTAGCTGTGGTGCGGCATGAAGCTGGCGCCACCGAACATGGTTTCGGTGATGATCGCGGCGATCTTGCCGGCGCCGACGCTGCGGATGATTTCCTCGGTCTGTTCGAGCGAGGGCAAGCGTCCCTCGCCCTGCCAGTCGCTGTGTTCGGGGGTCGGCACGGCGACGATACCGGACCCCGGAAAGCCCGGCACGTCGCGGTTGTCGCCGGTGTTGGGGCCGGTCGAGAGGTTGCCGCGGTAGCCCGGCACCTGCGTCGCGCCGGGCACCAGCCCGTGGTAGGAGCGTTCTTGGGTGAGCACGATCGGTTTGTTGGTGTAGAGCCGCGCCATGGTCATGGCGTTTTCCACGGCTTCGGTGCCGCTGGATAAAATGCGCAGGCGGCCGGCCCAGTCGTCGGCGCCCAGGATGTCGTCGATCACGAGCTTGGCGGCGCGGGCGCGGTAGTCGGTGCCGAAGCCGAAGAACACATGGCCGAAGCGTTCCATCGCGCGGTTGATCTCGGCATGCACGCGCGGATGGCGGTGGCCCATGTTGTCGGACACCAATTGGCTTTGGAAATCCAGGAGCTTGTCGCCGTTTGCGGTGTAGAGGTAGTTGCCGTCGGCCCCTTCGATGCCGGCAAACACGTATTCTTCTTGGGCGGCGACATTGTGCAGGTAGTAGGCGCGGTCCCAACGCTCGATCTCGGCCCAATCGATATTGGGTTTGGTGTAGGGCAAGGCAGCGTCGCTCATCGCGATCTCCTCAGATCAGGGGGTGGGCGTATAGGCGTGCGGGGCAAAACACAATTCTAGTTTGAGCCCGTCGGGGTCGGCAAAGAACACCGCATAATAGCCCTTGGTATAGGCATAGTCCGCCGGGGCATCGAGAATTGTGACGTCGTTGGCCACCAAGAGCGCGTGCAGCGCGTCGACCTCGGCGCGGGTGTCGGCTTCGAACGAATAGTGGTGTAGGCCCGGGGCGGTGCGGTCATGGGCCCGATCGGTCGACGCGGTGTAGATCAGGACGATGCCGACGCCGGGCTTTTTCCATTTGGCCTGACCGGCCACGGCGGGCCAACGGGTGTAGCCCATGAACCCGAGCACGAGGTCGTAAAACGCCGCCGAGCGATCCAGGTCGCTGACGGTGAACGCGATATGACTGAGCGCGCCGAGCGCCATGGCCCCTCCGGTTGCGTGATGGCCGGGGGGCCATCATCATCCGCCAGGGACAGCGAGGGAAGCGATGAATACGCCAGGACCGAAAATCGAAGGCACGTGCGATGCGCGCTTTGCCGGCGTCAAAGACGCCTTCATGGAGAATTTCGCCGAGCACGACGAACTGGGCGCGAGCGTCGCGGTCTATCTCGACGGCGAGCCGGTGGTGGACATGTGGGGCGGCTTCCGCGATGCGGCGCGCACCAAGCGGTGGGCGAAAGATACCCTGTGCGCGAGTTTCTCTGTCTCAAAGGCGTTCGTGTCGGTGATGGGCCATATGCTGATCGACCGCGGGCTGTTGGAGATCGACAAGCCGGTGGCGCATTACTGGCCCGAGTTTGCCCAAAACGGAAAAGAAGACGTGACGGTGCGCGATATCTTTCAGCATCGCGCCGCGCTGGCCTATGTCGATGCCGACTTGAAGCCGGGCGATATCTACGATTGGGAGACGATGACGACGGCGCTGGCCGAAAGCGCGCGGCACCCGCCGTTCGACGCGCAACCGACCTATCTCAACCTGACCTACGGCTATCTGCTGGGCGAGGTGATCCGGCGCATCGACGGGCGGACCATCGGGCCGTTCATGCGCGAAGAGATCGCCAAGCCGTTGGGCATCGACTTCGCGTTTGCCTTGCGCGACGACGAGATCGCGCGTTGCGCCGAGATCGTGCCCGAAGCGCCGCCGGAAGGTGCGGACATCCCGATGCCGGCCGACATGGAGGCGCTGACGAAAAGCATGCGCGGGTTGGCCGAAGGCAACGACCGGTTCAACCTCGAGGTCTGGCGCAAATCGGAAATCGGCGCCGGGAGCGGCCACGGCACGGCGCGCGGCATCGCCAAGTTCTTCGCCTGCCTCGGCGCGGGCGGGCGCCTGGGCGGAACGCGACTGATGAAGCAAGAAACGCGCGATCGGGCGATCACGTTTAGCGGCGAAAGCGTCGATGCGATCTTCGGCCAACACAACAAGTATGCGAACGGGTTCTTGCTCAACGACCCGCCGGGCGCGCCGATGGGGCCCAATGCGCAAGCCTTCGGTCATCCCGGTGCGGGCGGGCGGATCGGGTTTGCCGATCCGGTCACCGGCCTTGCGTTTTCTTATCTGCCGAACCTGATGTATTGGGGTCCCGGACTGGGGCCGCGCGGGCGGCGATTGGTCGATGCGGCGTTCGCCGCGCTTTAGGCGGGAACGGGTTTTTTAGCCGGGACGTTGGCCCAGATCAGCAGGGCGACCCAGCCCAGCACCGTCCAGGCGAACATACCGTTGAACAGCGCGATCAAAAGCATCTTGGGGTGCTTGCGCGAAATCGCGATGAGGGTGGGTAACATGACGACCGGCCCGAGAATGGCGAAGCCGACCAGCATCGACAGGAGCTGCCAAACGGTCATCGGCTAGGCCCGGCGCCGCGCGCCGAGGATGCTGAGATAGCCCCCGATGCGGTGGCGGTAGTCGTCCCCGCCCTCGCCATCATCAACCCCGGCACGTAGAGCGGAAGATCGCCGTTGGCGATTTCGTCGTCGGCAAAGCCGGCTTCGCGCATCAGCGCATCGGCATCGAGGCCGTGCATCGGCCCGACGAAAGGTTCGTTGTTGAAATAGGTATCCCAATCGGTTTGCGCCTGATCGAAGGGCGACAGGCGATCGTCGTACATCGGGGTTTCGCAATGCACCGTGACGCCGCCGGGCCTTAGAAGGCGGCGGCATTCCTTAAGGATGTTGCGCAGCGCCTTTTGCGAGGTTTCGTGGACGACGATGTGGGTCATCACGAGATCGAAGGAGGCGTCCGGGAAATTGGTGCGCTCGGCGTCCTGTTGCGAAAAATGGACCTTGCGGCCCAAGGCCTCGGCCCGGGCATGGCCGTAGCGCAGCATCGGCGCGGCGACATCGATGCCGTGAATCTCGGCATCCGGAAAAGCATCGACGAAGGGCAGCAACCCGCTCCCGATACCGCAACCCATGTCGAGAATGCGTTTGGGTGCGAAGTTCTCGAAGTTGTCTTGCACGTAGCCGACCATCATTTGGCCCAAAGCATCGCCCAAGGGCCCCATGCCGCCCATGATGTAGATGTAGGCGCCGCGGTCGTAGACGGCGGCGGCATAGACATCGTCGTCGTCGGACACTTCCTGGTGGAAATTGCCCGGCATGCAATGAATGTCGACCGCCGAGAGATAGGGCGGGATGGTCACGGTGGGATCGAGGGTAAGCGTGCCCAACGTCTTGTCGCGCGGTTTGGCGGCGGCGTTGATGTGATCGATCTGGCGCAGCGCGGAATGACCGGGCGAATCCCAAATCAGTTCCTGGGTCGTGCGGATGATGGAACTCCAGGACTGATGGAACGGGTGGCGCAGCATGGCGCGGCGTACCTCGTGGCGGTTCGCCGGCGCGCGGCCATGGGCCTTTCGATAGGCCGGGGCGACGTCGTGCTCGAACGCGGTGCGGTTGCCCGGCGTGAGGTTGGCCGAAATATGGCCGCGCATGCTGATGACGAAGGACTGCAACGCGTCTTCGTCGTGCGTCGCTTGGGGAAGCAATGGATGCTGGTATTGCTGCGGCATGATGATGTTCCTTTGCCCGACTCTACGCGCGGTGGGCGGCGAGTGCCAAGCCAGCGGCGCTTTGCTATGGTCCGCCCGCATTCAACAGGAGGACGATATGCGCGCGGTGATTTGTCGGCAATGGGGCGACCCCTCGGTTTTGAAGCTAGAGGATGTGGCGCCCCCCGCCGCCGGACCCGGCGAAATTCTGATGGACGTCAAGGCCGCGTCGGTCAATTTCGCCGATATCGTGATGACCCAAGGCAACTATCAAACCAAGCCGGACTTCCCGTTCGCGCCGGGGTTGGAAGCCGCGGGGACCGTGGCGGCGCTCGGCGAGGGCGTGAGCGAGTTTGCGGTGGGCGACCGCGTGCTGGCCAAGCTGGCCTATGGCGGCTTTGCCGACCAGGCGGTGGCGCGGGTGCAAGATACCTACCGCGTGCCCGACGGCATGCCGTGGGAGGTCGCGGGCGCGTTTTACGTGGGCTACGTGTCCTCGCACGTGGCGTTGCGCTGGCAGGGCGAGGTGCAGGCCGGGCAAACGGTTTTGGTGCTCGGCGCCTCGGGCGGCACCGGTCTGACGGCGGTCGAGATCAGCAAGGCGATGGGCGCGACCGTGATTGCCGGGGCGAGCAGCGCCGACAAGCTTGATGTGGCCGCCGCGCATGGCGCGGACCACGGGATCAACTACCGCGACGAAGACCTTAAGGCGCGGGTCAACGAACTGACCGGCGGCGATGGCGTGGACGTCGTGTTCGATCCGGTGGCGGGCGATTTGTTCGATCCGGCGTTGTCGTCGTTGGGGTGGGGCGGCCGCTATTTGATTTTCGGTTTCGTCGGCGGCATGCCGAAGATTCCGGCGAATAGGCTCTTGGTGAAGCATCGTTCGGCGATGGGCTGCAGCTTGCGCTATTTCACCGAGCGCGCGCCCGACAAATTGGCGATCAGCATGGACGAGCTGTTCAAGATGTACGCCGACGGCAAGCTCAAGCCGTTGATCTCGGCGACGTATCCGCTGGAACAAGCGGCCGAGGCGATGGAGACGCTGCGCCAGCGCAAGGCGACGGGGCGGGTCGTGGTGACGGTGAGCTAGTTTCTTGCATCACCCATCCCCGATCGGACTAAGATCGCCCTCGAGCAAAGGGGGGCACCATGGGGAAGGTGACAGCAGCAATGATCGTCGTCTCGATCATTACGGGTGCATCGTCGGCGAGCGCCGTTGTTTTTGGCGGGACGAATTTTGGCTTCGGCGGCTATCCCGACCATCAGTGTTCGCCGCCGTTCGGAAAGCCGATTAAACCGTTTCGGTTTACCGACCAATACGAAGTCGACGCCTAAAATCGCGAGGTTCGCCGTTACAACAGAGACCTCGACTACTATCTTGATTGTGTCCGGACCTATATCGATAACGCCGACAATGACGTTCAGCGAATCCGGGAAAAGGTCGACGATGCCATCTCCGAGGCGAACTCTCTTTGACGAACGCCCGTTAGACCGACCATGACGACCGCCCAGAACATCGACACGGCCACGCTCGACGACTTGATCGCGCGCGCCGGTGCTTTGGCGCCTGCGCTTGACGCCCGTGCCGCCGAAACCAACGCGCTGCGCAAACTGCCCGACGCGACGATCGCCGATTTTAAGGCCGGCGGGTTCTTTCGGGTGCAGCAGCCGGCGCGGTGCGGCGGGTATGAGCTCGACTTCGGGGCGTTGGTCCATGTGTCGGCGAAGCTGGCGGAAGGGTGTGCGTCGTCGGCGTGGATCGCCAGCGTGGTGGCGAGCCATCATTGGATCGTCGGGATGTTCGCCGCCGCGGCGCAAGACGACGTGTGGGGCGTCGATCCGGATGCCATCGTGTGTTCGGCCTATGCCCATTCCGATGTCACCGCGGTGCCGGAAAACGACGGCTACCGGATCAACGGCACCTGGCATTACGCGAGCGGGATCGACCATGCCGATTGGGTGATCGTGCTGATCCCGGTCGACGAGGGTGGCGATGCGCCGCGCATGATGACCGTGTTGGTGCCGCGCGGCGACATCGAGGTGCTGGACACCTGGCATGCGAGCGGATTGAAGGGGACTGGGACGAACGACTTGAAAATCGCGGACGCGTTCGTACCGAAGCACCGCGAACTGGGATTCGACGACGCCAACCAAGGGACCGCACCGGGGACGGCAGTGAACGCCTCGCACCTCTACAAGCTGCCGATGATGGGGGTGGGCTCGTTCACGACGATCGGGCCGTGTTTCGGGGTGGCACAGGGGGCGTTGGACGCTTATCTCGCCTCGATCCAAGGACGCATGGGCGTCTTGTCGGCCGACAAATTGGCCGAACATGCACCATTGCAATTGAAGATCGCGGAAGCCGCGGCCGAGATCGATGCGGCGCGGCACCTGATCGCCGCCGATCTTGACGAGATCAACGCGGTGGGCCGCGCAGGCGGCGTGTTGGACCGGATGCAGCGAGTACGGTTCAAACGGAACGTCGCTTTTGCCGCCCAATTGTGTCGGCGCGCGGTCGATCGTTTGGTGATGGCAATGGGGGTGCCGGGACAAAAAGACGATCACCCCGTGCAGATGCGGGCGCGCGACATGAACGCCTTGGCCTCGCACGGGTTGATGTCGTGGGAGCCCAACGCCCTGCCCTTCGGCCGCGCCAGTCTTGGGTTGGAGACCGGCAACCCCTATTTCTGAGCCGCCACGCTGCTAGGATACGGGCCATGAGCCCACCGGCCACCTTTCGCACCGCGACCCATTGGGGCGCCTACGACGCGACCGTCGTCGACGGCGAACTCACATCGCTGACGCCGATCGCGGCCGACCCCGACCCTTCGCCCATCGGGCCGGGGATGGTGCAAGCGATCCAGGACGATCTGCGCATTCGCCAACCGATGGTGCGCGCCGGCTGGTTGGAAAACGGGCCCGGCGACGCCAAGGGCAACCGCGGGGTCGATCCGTTCGTGCCGGTGTCGTGGGACCGTGCGCTTGAGTTGGCCGCGGAAGATATCGCGCGCGTACGCGAAACCCACGGCAACGACGCGATTTACGCCGGCAGTTACGGGTGGGCCAGCGCGGGGTGCTTTCACCATGCGCAAACGCACCTGCGGCGGTTTTTCAATCTGATCGGCGGCAACGTGAAATCGGTGCAGTCCTACAGCTTGGCCGCCGCCGACACGATCGTGCCGCATGTCGTGGGGAGTTGGAACGAGGTCTATCGGAACATGACCTCGTGGTCGGTGATTGCGGAACACACCGACCTGATGGTGGCCTTCGGCGGGGTGCCGCTGAAGAACGCGCAGATCGACGGTGGCGGTGTGGGGCGACATCGGACGTCGTCCTGGCTGAAGACCTGCCACGACAAGGGCGTCGCGTTCGTCAATATCGGGCCGGTACGCGAGGACATTGCCGAGCTTGCCCATGCCGAATGGCTAACGCCGCGCCCCAATACCGATACCGCCGTGATGCTGGGGCTGGCGCATACGCTGATTGCAGAAGGGCTGCACGACGAGGCGTTCTTGGCGCGCTATGCCGTGGGGTTCGAGCGGTTCAAACCCTATGTCATGGGCGAAACCGACGGGGTCGCCAAAAGTGCGGCGTGGGCGGCCGAGATTTCCGGACTGCGTGCGGAAGAGATCCGCGCGCTGGCGCGGCGCATGGCGGCGGGGCGCACGATGCTGACGGCGGCCTGGTCGCTGCAGCGCGGCGATCACGGCGAACAGCCCTATTGGATGTTGATCACTTTGGCCGCGATGCTGGGACAGATCGGCTTGCCGGGGGGCGGCTTTGGGTTCGGCTATGGCGCGGTCTCGAACGTGGGCAGCGTGGAACCCAAGATCGCGGGGCCGCATTTGACCGCCGGCTCAAGCCCGCTCGACCGCTTTATTCCGGTAGCGCGGATTGCCGATATGTTGCTGAACCCCGGCGGGACCATCGATTACAACGGCCAAAAGGTGACGTTTCCCGATACGCGGATGATCTATTGGTGCGGCGGCAATCCGTTCCACCATCACCAAGACCTCAATCGGTTGGTGACGGCGTGGCAAAAGCCCGAGACGGTGATCGTCAACGAGCCGTGGTGGACCAGCTTGGCGCGCCACGCCGATATCGTGTTTCCGGCCACCACTTCATTGGAACGCAACGACATCGGCAGCGCCTATTCCGACCGGTTTCTTTTTGCCATGCAGCAGGCCGTCGACCCGGTCGGCGAGGCGCGCAGCGACTTCGACATTTTCGGCGCGCTGGCCGAGCGGTTCGGGGTGCGCGAGGCCTACGACGAAGGGCGTGATGAAATGGCGTGGCTGCGCTATCTCTACAATCGGTTTCGCCAATCGAGCGCCGAACGAAATGTCGAGTTGCCCGAGTTCGAAGCGTTTTGGGCCGACGGCGAGCTTGAAATGCCCGTCGACGATGTGGCGATCACGTTGTTCGAGGACTTTCGCAACGATCCCGATGCGGCGGCATTGAAAACGCCGAGCGGCAAGATCGAGATTTTTTCCGAGACCATTGCCGCGTTCGACTATGACGATTGCCCGCCGCACCCGACGTGGATGGAACCGGTGGAATGGTTGGGCTCCGACAAAGCCAAAGAATTTCCGCTGCACTTGGTCTCGAACCAACCGCGTACGCGATTGCACAGCCAGTACGACAACGGCGGGTATGCGCAAGCCAGCAAAGTGCAGGGCCGAGAAGCGATCATGATCCATCCCGAGGATGCGGCGGCGCGCGGCATCGAAGACGGGACGATCGTGCGCGTGTTCAACGCGCGCGGCGCGTGCCTGGCCGGTGCGGTGATTAGCGACGCGGTGCAGCGATCGGTGGTGCAGCTGCCGACCGGAGCTTGGTACGACCCGGTGGAACCCGGCGGGCTGGATGCGCACGGCAATCCCAACGTGCTGACGGTGGACAAGGGCACGTCGAAGCTGGCGCAAGGCTCCAGCGCGCACTCCGCGCTGGTGGAGGTCGAACGGTTCGAGGGGACGCCGCCGCCGGTGCGCGCCTTTACGCCGCCACCGATGATCAGCCGGTTGCGCAAGGCGCGGGCGTAGAATTCAACAACACGAATACTCGTGACGGGCGGGGGTTTCAGGCCGGCGGGCGCCGGCCGTGGAAGGCGTCGTCCAGCAGCGTGCGGATGCGCTCACGCGTGATCGGTGCGGGGTTGGGATAGGGCGAGGCGACCGCGAGGTCGGCGGCGCGGTCGAGGTCGGATTCTTTCATGCCGAGCACGGCGAGGCTCATAGGCGCATCGAGCCCGCTGGCGAGGTCGAACAAGCCACCGGGCGCGTCGCGCGACCCCAAAGAGGCGGCGATGCGCGCCATCGCCTCGGGGGCGGCGGCGGCGTTGTAGGCCGCGGCATGCGGCAGGATGACGGTATGCACGCCGGCATGGGGCAGATCGAAGGTGCCGCCCAGCGTGTGACACAGCTTGTGATGGAGCGCCATGCCGACGGTGCCGAGCACCGCACCGGCAAGCCACGCGCCGTAGAGCGCGTCGGAGCGGGCATCGAGATTGGCCGGGGACTCCATGACGCGCGGCAGGCCGCGGGCCAACGCCGCGATCGCCTGTTCGGCCATCGTCGAGGTGATGGGATTGGCGTCGACGGCATAAAGCGCCTCCACCGCATGGGCCATGGCGTTCATACCGCTGGTCGCGGTGACCCCCGGCGGCAAGCCGACGGTGAGTTCGGGATCGTAGATCACGCCTTTGGGCAAGACCTTGGAATCGCGCCCGGTGGTTTTGATGCCGTCTTCGGTGAGCCCCCAGATCGGCGTCATCTCGGAACCCGAATAGGTGGTGGGAATCGCGAGCATGGGTAGGCCGGTGTCGCGCGCGATGATTTTGCCGAGCCCGATCGCCGAGCCACCGCCGACAGCCACCACGCCATCCGCGTTGTCGGTTTGCGCTCGACGCACCGCCGTGGCGGCGATCGCGGACGGGACATGCATGCGCGCTTTGGCATGGAGGCCAACGGCGCGCGCGCCCAAGAGGTCGGCGGCGCGGGTCCCGAGGGCCTGCTGCCCCGGCGTCGAGACAACCAGAACGCGGTTGAGCGAAAGCCGCGCGGCCTCGTCGGGCAGACGCGCGAGCGCGCCGGCCTCGAAGACCACATGCATGGGGAGCGCGTCGTAGGTGAAGCCCTCCACGCGGGATCCGCCTACCAGCTGTTGCGCAGCTCGCGCAGCTTGACGAAGACCTCTTGCGCCGACGGGTCGGCCGGCAGATCGGGATAGGCCTCGCGCAGCTTTTCGACAACGGTCGGCGAGTGCAGGCGGAAGAAGGTGTTGACCTCTTTTTCCAGCGCGAGAGTCGTCACGAAGGCCTGGTCGAGGTCTTGGCCCTCGAGTTCGCCCAGCAGGGTTTTGGCGCGCGCGTTATCGGGTTCGCGATCGAGCGTGAACTCGAGGTTGTTGGCGATGTAATCGTGGCCCGGATAGATCAGCGTTTCGTCCGGCAGCTTGTCGAGTTGGCCGGTGAAAGTGGCGTAAAGCTCGACCGGGTGGCCGCCGCCTTTGCAGTTGCCGGCACCGGCGTTGAACAACGTGTCGCCGCAAAACAACGCGGGCTGATCGGTGTGCGACAGCAGACACACGTGGCTCATGGTATGGCCCGGGGTGTCGAGCGATTCCAGTTCGACCGTCTTGCCGACTTTGACGACGTCGCCCGCGCCGAGCCCGACATCGATGCCGGGGATTTTGTCTTTGGCGTTGGCATGGGCGAGAAGCTTGGCGCCGGTCGCCGCAACGACCTGTTTGTTGCCGCCGATGTGATCGCCATGCTCGTGGGTGTTGAGCACCTGGGTGATGGTCCAGCCCTTGTCTTTGGCGCGGGCCAGGCATTTTTCGTGATCCAGCGGATCGATCGCCATCGCCTCGCCGGTTTCGGGGCAGGCGATCAGGTAGTTGAAGTTGCGGTAGTCGTTGGCAGTCCAGATTTGTTCGACAATCACGGGCGCGTCCTTTCGCTATGGACGCACCTTAGCGCGCGGCGCGGGGCGGGTGAAATCGCTACTGCGCGAGCTTTTCCTTTTGGCCCGGCCAGTTGGCGTCCGCCTTGCTGATGTTGCTCGGGATATCGGCCTGCCACCACAAATGCACGGCCTTGGAATTGTTGAGGTAGAGCTTGCCGTCGACCACTTTCCAGGCCGTGGGCGTGATGTAGGCGACGTAGTCGCGCGACATCGCATAGGAACAATAGCCGCCGTACTGGGGGGCGAACTTCTCCGGTTCGGCGGCGAAGGCATCGCGATTGGCGGCCGTGGCGAAGAGCCACTTCACGCCCTGCCACATGTGGCTGTGCTCTTCGGCGCCTTTGACCGCGTCGCTTTGGGTGAAATAGGCGACGGGATCGTAGCCTTTGATCGCCGTCCCCCCGCTTTGATTGAACACCGTCCCTTGGGCAAGGGCGTGGGTGGCGCCGAGGCTGGTGAATAGGGCAACCGCCAGGACGGCGACGAATCGGGACAAGAATTGCATGGCACGCTCCATTTTCTCTTGGATCGTCATCTAGGGGGAAATTGTCACAAGACAATCACGGGCGGGGCGCGCGCCTAGAGCCCTCCCGCAATGTTGATGATCGCGCCCGAGGTATAGCCCGCTTCGGGCGAAACGAGGTGGCCGATGAGGGCGGCGACTTCTTCGGGCCTGCCGAGGCGGCCCATCGGAATGGCGGCCATCGACTCTTTCATGCGCTCGGGCGGATGGGCGTCGAGCATGGGCGTGTCGATCGGCCCCGGCGCAATGCAATTGGCGGTGATGCCGCGCGGTCCCCAGTCGCGCGCGATTTTCTTGGTGAAAGCCTCGATGCCGCCTTTGGAGGCGCTGTAGGCCGGGCCGGTGATCTTGCTGGCGGCATGGCCCGCCATCGAGCCCAGAATGACGACGCGGCCACCGTCGACAAGCCAGGGGTCGGCCTGCTGTACGCAGGCGAACATGCCCGTGAGGTTGATCGCGATGATCTCGTTCCACAGATCGAGCGTGGTGGTCTCGAGACGCTTGTTGTCGACCACACCGGAGAGGTGCACATAGGCGTCGAGACGGTCCACCGCCTTGCGCGCCTCGGCAAAGACGTCCGGCACGCTGACCGGGTCGCGCAGGTCGATGTGATGGGCGATGCCGCCGTGCGCCGCGGCGAGGTCGTCGACGCCGGACTCCTTGGTGTCGATCAGGATCAAGGGCGCATAACCCTGCTCGGCGAGCAGGGTCGTGGTTGCCCGCCCAATGCCGCCGCCTGCACCAACGATGCATGCACTTCGCTGTCTTTTTGCCATCATGTCGATTCCCGTGGTGCCAAACGATGAAGAGTTGGGGCCTAATATAAACGCAGAATTTCAGGAGCGGCGCCATGGCAGCGACATTCGACGGATTTCCCAAGACCGCGACCAAATTTCTCAAAGGATTGGAGAAGAACAATACCAAGGCGTGGTTCGACGAACACCGCACCGACTACGAGAAAGGCTTGCTGGAACCGTGCAAGGACTTCGTCGCGGCGATGGGGCCGAAGCTGGCCAAGATTTCGCCCGACATCCATGCCGAGCCGAAGGTCAACGGCTCGATCATGCGAATCAACCGCGACACGCGTTTCTCCAAGGACAAGACGCCGTACAAGACCTACATGGGGCTGTGGTTCTGGCAGGGTGCCGGGCGATCGCGCGAATGCCCAGGGTTCTACTTCGGCCTAAGCGGGGACTCGATCACGCTGGGTGCGGGGATGCACATGTTCGGGCCCGAACAGTTGGCGGCCTATCGTGCGGCGCTGGTCGATCCCAAGAAGGGCCCGGCCGGGCGCAAGGCCTACGACAAAATCGCCAAGCTGAGGGGCATCGACATCGGCGGCGGTCATTACAAGAAAGTGCCGCGCGGTTTCGATGCCGACCACGCCAATGCGGATTTGCTGCGCCACAACGCGCTGTATTTCGGGTTCACCACCAAGGTGCCAAAGGAGATGCACACCGCGGCGGCGACGGACTATTGCATCAAGGTCTACAAACAGGTGTGGCCGCTGCAGCAGTGGCTGGTGGAGGCGATCGGCTAGGCCGCCTCGCCGACCGTCGCGCTGACGTGGCCGAGCGCGCCGCAGTCGAGCACGACCTCGTCGCCGGCGGCGAGCGGGACGAACCCCGTACATGTCCCGGTGGTGACGATGTCGCCGGCGTTGACGGTGCGGCCTTGGCCGCAACGTTCGTTGACGAACCACGTCAGCGCGGTGAGCGGGCCGCCCAGCGCGTCGGCGCCGGTGCCTTGGCCTTTTTCGATTCCGTTGACGGTGAGGACGGCGGTTTGCGCGGCGAGATCGAGGTCTTGCCAATCTTCGACGGGCGATCCGGCGATGAAGGCCGCATTGGCGGCATCGTCCGCAATCAGGTGGCACGGGTCGGCGCCCAGCACGCCGCCGGTGAGGCGGGTGCCGGCAATCTCGAGCGCGGGACAGGCCGCGGCCACGGCGGCGGCCACGTCGTCCTCGGTATAGGGCGTGGCGCGTGGCGCGAGATCCTCGCCGATGACCAAGGCAAACTCGCCCTCGCCGCCCGGCCCGAATGACGTGACCCCGAAGACCGTCGCGCCGAGGTCCAAACAGAACGGCGCGAGCAGCGGGCCATAGAACGGCCCGCTGAGGCCGAGGGCTTTTTGCGAGGCCGCGCTGGTGGCGCCGAGCTTCCAGCCGACGATCGCCGCGCCCGACAACGTCGTCATGGCGGTTTGCAACGCATAGGCGGCGGTTTGGTCGGAGATCATGCCCAAAGCGTCCGCGCTGACGGTGCGCCCTGCCTGGCGCGCTTCCCACAATTGTTGTGCGATGTCGGGGCCCACGATCAGGCCTTTGCGTAGGGGTTCTCGAGGGCCGCCACGAGATCGGCCATCACGGCGCGAAACTGCGCCTCGTCGCCGCCCATCAAAATGGCGTCTTCGAGGGCGTCTTGCGCGAGCTGGCGGATCTCTTCGATGTTTTCGTTGAGGACCTTGATCTTTTCGACGCAAGACAGCGCCTTGCCGTTGGGATCGAGCCAGGTCGGTGGGGTGAAGGCGGTCTCGGGCATCGCGTCTCCTTGGCCCCCGAATGGCGAGGGCGGGTGCCTCCAATCTATGGGCTTCAGGGCGCGTTTTCCACGGGTCGGGCGGGGGCAGCGCGTGTCCTTGAGTGACTCGGCGGAATCCGCGTATCGTGCCCGGCCTCATCCAAGGAGCGATATGACCATGGCCGATACCCTCAATAAACGGCTGAAAACCTTGCTGAACAAGCGTGCCGCGACGGTGGTGCCGGGGGCGTTCAATGCGCTGGCGGCCAAGATGGTCGCGGACCAGGGGTTCGAGGCGGTTTATGTCTCGGGCGCCGGGGTGACCAACGCCTATCTGGGTATTCCGGATTTGGGCCTGATTTCGCTGAGCGAACTGGCGGACAACGTGGCGGCGATGCGCGATGTGGTCGATATTCCGATCGTCTCGGACGCCGATACCGGGTTCGGCAATGCGGTGAACGTGACCCGCACCGTGAAAGTGCTGGAGCGCGCCGGGGCCAACGGCATCCAATTGGAAGATCAGGTGTTTCCGAAAAAGTGCGGGCACTTTTCGGGCAAGGCCGTGATCCCGGCCGACGAAGCGATCCAGAAAATTCGCGCCGCGGTGGACGCCCGACAAGACGACGATTTCGTCATCGTGGCGCGCACCGATGCGCGTTCGGTGCTCGGGCTCGAGGCCGCGCTGGAACGCGCGCACGGGTTTATCGAAGCCGGCGCGGACGTGACGTTCGTCGAAGCACCGGAGTCGATCGAGGAGATCGAGCAGATCGCCAAGCTGCCGGTGCCGCAGTTGATCAACCTGGTTTTCGGCGGCAAGACGCCGGTGCTGGAACAAGCCGAGTTGAAGCGCATGGGCTACGGCATGGTGCTGTATGCCAACGCGCCGTTGCAGGCCGCGATGTTGGCCCTGCGCAATACCTTGGCGCACTTGAAGGAACACGGCTCGACCAACGGGTGGGACGAACACCTGTTGCCGTTTTCGGAACGCCAAGTGGTGGTCGACAAAGCGTCGTTCGACGCGATCGAACAAAAATACGCCGCCGCCGACTAGACGCGGCCTAAGGGGAGGAAAGCCGATGCGACCGTGGGACGGCATCATCAGCGAAGACGAACAAAAGGCCTATCGTGCGGCCGGGTTCGGCAAACCGACGGGCATGGGCACGCGCCCTGCCCTTTTGATCATCGACGTGCAGTGCCGCACGACCGGCACGGTGGAAAAACCGTTTTGGGAAGCGATCGAAGAATTCCCCACGAGCTGCGGCGACGTGGCGTGGAACGCGGTGCGCAACATCCAGCCGATCCTGGCGCTGTTTCGCGAGAAGAATTGGCCGGTGCTGTACCCGCATGTCGCGCCCAAGAAGGCCTATGACGGCGGTCGCTTGGCGGCGAAGGTGCCGAGCATCATGACGATCCCCGAAAAAGGCTATGAGTTCGTTGAAGAAGTCGCACCCGTGGAGGGCGACATCTTGGTGCCGAAGAAACAACCGAGCGCGTTTTTCGGCACGGCGCTGACCTCGTATCTGATCGACGTCGATGCCGACACGCTTGTGGTGACGGGCTGCACGACCTCGGGCTGCGTGCGCAGTTCGGTCGTCGACGCCTTCGCCTACAACTTCCGCATCGCGGTGCCCGAGGACGGAGTCTACGACCGCAGCAAGGTGTCGCATGCGGTCAACCTGTTCGATATGTCGGAGAAATACGCCGATGTGATGCCCTCGGCGGACTTGCTCAAGCGGCTGTCCGACATTCCCGCACGCCAGGCCGCGGCATGATCGATTTCTACGGCTTCAACACCGCGAACGGCCAAAAGGTCGCGGTCATGCTGGAAGAGACCGGCCTGCCCTATACGTTCAAATACCTCGACATAATGAAGGGCGCGCATCTGTCGGACGAATACAAGGCGATCAACCCGATCGGCAAAATGCCGGCGATCCTGGATCACGACGGGCCGGGCGGCGAACCCTTGGCGCTGTTCGAAACGTTGGCGATCTCGGTCTACCTGGCCGATAAGTCCGGCAAGCTATGGCCGACCGATCCGCGCGAACGGGCCTTGGCGATGGAATGGGCGACCGTGTCGCCCGCCAACCTCAATCCCGCGTTCAACGTGCACTATGTGTTGGGCACCCGAATGAAGAGCGACCACGCCGAGGTAAGGGACTATTACACCGGGCAAGCCCACCGGATGATGGCCGTGTTCGATCAACGCTTGGGCGAGGTGCCGTATTTGGCCGGCGAGACCTATACCTATGCCGACGTGCAACTGTACCCGGTTGCGGTGGTTTCGGTCGCGGCGATGGACGGCGGACTGACGCCCTATCCCAACGTGCGCGCCTGGGCCGAAAAGATCGGCGCCCGACCCGCCGTCAAAAAAGGCATGGCGGTCATCAAAGAGGGAACACCCGAATCATGATCGATCTGTACACGGTGCCGACGGCCAACGGACAACGCGCGTCGATCATGCTCGAAGAAGTCGGCCTGCCCTACAACGTGCATGTCATCGATTTTGCCAGCGCCGGTCACCAGGCGCCAGATTTCTTGGTGATCAACCCCTTGGGCATGGCGCCCGCGCTGGTCGACCATGACGGACCGGACGGCCAATCGGTGAACCTCTTCGAGACCTTGGCGATCTGCTACTACCTTGCCGAGAAGACCGGCAAGTTGATGCCATCCGGCGGGCTTGCGCGCGTCGAGGCGCACAAGTGGGCGGTGATGGTGGCCGCCGATTTGGGCCCGGCCTTCGCCGGCCAATACTATTTTAAGGTCCAGGCCGATCCGCCGGTGGCCTACGGCGTCGAGCTTTACGAAACCCGCGCCAAACGATTCCTCAAGGCGATGGACGATCGGTTAGCCGATAACGCGTTCCTCGCCGGGGAGGCCTACACGATCGCCGATGTCATGGCCTATCCCAGCGCGACCTCGTCGGCGGCGCGGATGGATGACGGCATTGCCGAATTTTCCCATGTGGTTCGCTGGGTCGACGCCGTCGGCAGCCGGACCGCCGTCCAGAAAGGCATGGCGGTCCCCGCCTAGAGTTTTATGAGCGAAACGGTCCCCGGGCCCCTATCGGGCTGGAAAATCATCGACATGTCGCGCGTGTTGGGTGGCCCCTATTGCACGCAATTGCTGGGCGACCTCGGCGCCGACGTCATCAAAATCGAGCCGCCGCAAGGCGACGAGACCCGCGACTGGGGCCCGCCCTTCGACGACGCCGGCGAGGCCGCCTATTTCATGGGGGTCAACCGCAACAAGAAAAGCGTCGCGTTGGACATTCGTGCGCCCGAGGGCCGCGAGGTGCTGTTGCGCCTACTGGCCGACGCCGACGCGCTGGTCGAGAACTTCAAGACCGGGTCGTTGGAAAAGTGGGGCTTGGGCTACGACGATGTCCTGAAAGAAAAGTTCCCGCGCTTGATCCATTGCCGGGTGACCGGGTTCGGCGGCGACGGTCCGCTAGGCGGGTACCCGGGGTACGACGCGGTGCTGCAGGCGATGTGCGGCTGGTTCACCGTGAACGGCCCGCCCGAGGGGAGCGGCGTGCGGATCGGCATTCCGTTGGTCGATATCGGCACCGGTCTGTTTGCCGCCAACGCTATTTTGGCGGCCGGTCTGGAGCGCGAGAAATCGGGCCAAGGGCAGTCGGTCGAGGCGAGCCTGTTCGATACCGGGATTGCGTTTCAACATCCCCACGCGCCCAACTGGTTCCTGTCGGGCAAACCGCCGGTCCGGGTGGGCAACGCCCACACCAACATCGCGCCCTATGACGCGTTCCCGAGCAAGACCGTGGATATCTATTTGTCGGTCGGCAACAACGGGCAGTTCGGGCGGCTGTGCACCGCATTGGGGGCGCCGGAACTGATCGACGATCCGCGCTTCGCCAGCAACGCCGAGCGCGTGCAGAACAAGCCCGCGCTGCGCGAGGCCTTGGTCGGTTTGTTGGCCGACAAAGACGGCGAGGCGCTTTGTCTGGATCTCTTGAAGCAAGGCGTGCCTGCCGGTCCGATCCTGGGCATGGAAGGCATCTTGAACCACCCGCACACCAAGCACCGCAAGATGGTGATCGAAAAAGACGGCTATCGCGGGGTCGGCATTCCCATCAAGTTCAGCCGCACACCGGGCACGATTCGCAAACGCCCGCCGATGTTCGGGGAAGACGATCGCGACGTGTTGCGCGCCGCGGGATTCGACGACGGCGAGATCGATCGCTTCGTTGCGGCCGGTGTGGTGCTGGAACAACGCCGCAAGGCGAAATAGGGTCGGGCGATGGCGCGTTTTGAGGACTGCCTTTACGCCGACGAAGCGTTGGAACGCAAACTCGGCTTTCCCCGTTTCGTCAAAGCGAACGGTATGCTGTACATGTCGGGCATGCTATCGGCGGACGAGAATTTCGACCTCGTTGGGGCGGACGATATGGAAGCGCAGGTCGAGCGGATTTACACCCGGTTGGAGACGGCGCTGGCGACGCAAGGCGCGACGCTGCAGCACGTGGTAAGCGAAATCCTATTCACCACCGACCTCGACGCCTTGTCGGCGGCGGCGCATGTGCGGCGGGCGCGCTACGACAAACACGGGGCGTCGATCCCGGCGTCGACGGCGGTTCAGGTCGCGGCGTTGGCGCTGCCCGGGGCGATGCTGGAAATCCATCCGACCGTGGTCGCGCCATGACGACATCTCGTCCCTGGGTCGCGGCGCTCGCGCTGCTGGCGGTGTTTTGGACCTCGCCGGTGCTTGCCGCCTCAAAAAGCAGTGCCGAAGAAGAAGCCCCTGTCTTCCGGTTCATCGATCTGGGGCCGTTGAGTGCGGCGATTCTTAACCGAAACCGCGTGCGCGGGCTGGTGACCATTCAGATCACCATCGAAATTCTCAAGCCCGAAGCGGCAACCGAAGTGCAAAGCAAGATCCCGCGGGTTCAGGCGGCATGGCTCAATGTCTACCAGCGTCACATCGGGCGGCTATCCAGCCCGTCGGAGCGGTTGGACCTCGAGGTCATGATCGGCGACATGCGACGGGCCAGCGATATCGTGATCGGCAAGGACGCGATTCGCCCGCTGATTCAGAACATTCAATATTCGCGCTAACGCGCGTCGGTCGCCAACCACTGATCGAGAAAGCCGTCGAGCCACCGGCGGACTTTGTGATCGTGCGCATCGCGTACGGATTTCATTTCGTCGACCGGCTGGGCGCCGGGGACTTCGCGCTTGTGCGCAAACCCCGACCAAAGCTCCATCGTGCTGGGCGTGAGTTCGGGGTGGAACTGAATCCCAAAGGCCGATTGGCCGTAACGAAAGGCTTGATTGGCGAAGCGATCGCCGGTCGCCAGAACGGTCGCGGTGTCGGGCACCTCGTAGCCGTCTTTGTGCCATTGGTAGGCGTGGACGACGTCGGCGTCGCCGAAAATTTCCGAACCGGCTTCGGTCGGGAAGACCGGAAAATAGCCGACTTCGAACAGCCCGTCGGGGTGGGTATGCACCCGGCCGCCCAAGACCTGCGCCAGCATCTGACAACCCAAACAAATGCCGAGGAAGGGCACCTCTGCGTCGAGGACCGTGGGAAACCAATCGAGCTCTTGGCGAATGAAATCGAACTTGTCGTGTTCGTAGGCGCTTTGCGGACCGCCGAACACCACGACGCCGGCGTAGTCGTCAAGCCGTTCGGGCAAGGCATGGCCGATACAAGGGCGCCGAATGTCGAGCTCGAACCCTTTGCGCTTGAGGAAACGCCCGACCCGGCGGGTACGCGAGTGTTTTTGGTGGACGATGCAGAGAATGCGGTCGGGCATGGCCGCGAAAGCTAGCCCTCGGCGCGAGGGTCTGCAATCCTTGGCGCTATGAACGTTGGCTATTGGTGGTGGGGCGCCCTTGCCGCGTTGGCGCTGGGGGCCTGTGCGGGCGGCGGCGTGGCGGCCGAACCGCCCCCGTTGGTGCAAAAGGCGGCCGTGAGTTGCCCCGCCCATGGGCGCCCGGCGATGGGCTTTGCCTTGTACCCCGGCCAATTGATGGCGCTGGCCAGCGGGCGCAAGCGGGTTGCGCCTTATGTCGAAGCGGTGACCTCGCGCGCCGACATTTTGTCGTTTCACTGGGACAACAATGTGCCGTGGGCGTTGATGGCGGCCTGCGGCGGCGACCTGGACCGCTACGCGCCACCGCGACGGCTGCGCAAATCTCATGACCGCCAGCAGGCGTTTTTCAACGATGCGCTAACGACCATGAGCGCGCCCGGCGTGGTGCGCTATGTGGCTATCAATCCGCTCGACATCCAGCGCAAAGGCGTGTCGGCGAGTTTCGAATCGCAACAAGGCGTGCGAGGTGCGCCGGCCCCGGGCACCGATTTCGCGCATCCCGAGGTGCGGCGGCTTTACCTAGCGTTCGTGCGCTATGCGGTAACCAAATTCCGCCCGGCGTACTTTTCGCCGGGGATCGAGATCAACATGTATGCGGCGGAGCGACCGGACGATTTCGCGAATCTTGTGTCGTTGATGGCGGAAGCGCATTCGATGGTGCGCGGCATCGACCCGGGGATCATCGTCGCACCGTCGATCCAGTGGGAGTTCTTCAAACGCGACTGGCAAGACGTTGCCGTACGACCGCAGCTTGACGCGTTGGTGGCGGCGCTGCCGCAAATGGCCGACGGGTTTTTCTTTTCAATCTATCCGACGGTGCTCGGCGCGCGCCCCGACGTGACGCCCGCCGACTATGCTTTCGAGACCTACGGGTTGGTCCCGACACGCGGAACGCCCGTACTGGTGGCCGAAGCAGGAACCCAGCCCGCCCTACAAGAATCGTTGATCGAGACCTTGGTCGGGTTGGATGCGCGCCATGACTTGCGCGGGGTGGTGTGGTTCCTGGCGCAAGATATGGACCGTCTCAACATCCCGATTCCTGGCCTGAAAAACATCGGGCTGTTCGACGACTCGCGCAACAAACTAAGGGCCCACCCGGGTGCGCGCGTGTGGGACGGCTATTTCGCCTGTCCGGCGGCGCGCCGTTAGATCGCGGACGCGGGCCGACTGCCGACGACCTGCAGGGTCATGGCCCCGAAGCCGAGCATCAAGGCGACGATGGTGACGATCGGCCCCAGGATCGGAATGAGGCCTGCAACGGCGAGGATCAAGATGCCGAGCGCCAAAGCGCCGACGCGGCCCCAGAACCCGACGCTGTCTTCGCCGCGGAACCGGCGCAGGATGAGTTGGCCGAGCGTCAGCGCCACCGCCAAATAGGCGGCGAACAAGCCGGCCAGGAAGAGCCCGACCAAGAAGATCGTGACCGGGAAGCCGATGAAGCTGATCGCCAGCAGGATCGCGAGGAGGGGCGTACCGATGAACACCGCCGCGCCCACGGCCAGCGCGCGACCAGGGCGGGCCCGCATATCGCGCGTGACATCGCGCACGGCGCCCGGGAATAACAGGATGACTACGCCGTCCAGCACAATCAGGCCGATGAGGAACAGCAAACTGCCGGCCCCAACCCCGGCAAAGGCGCCGCCGAGAAATTCGTCGGTCGCGTCCGAGCGAATGAACGTCACGTCGCCGTCGATGCGCGCGTTCGGATTGATCTCGGCTTCGTTCAAACTGCGATAGACGAAATCGCCGGCGATATGCGCACCGCCCAGGACCCGGATGGTCTCGCCCGTGGCGTCGACATCGCCCCCGAAGCTGCCGCCGAGATTTACGCGACCGCCGGCCACGCGGGCATCGCCCGCCACGTCGGCGTCGATATCGAGGTTGCCCGCCGCGGCATCGAGACGACCCGCGATCGTGAGATCGCGCGCGAGGCGCACGTCGCCACCCGCCGCGAGGACGTCACCGCCGATCGTGCCGCGCACCACGATGTCGCCACCGGCAACGCGGACATCTTCGCCAACCGTGGCGTCGACAAGGATGTCGCCGCCTGCGGCCAGGATGTCTTTGGTGATTTGGCCGCGAATGGTGATTTCTCCGCCCGCAACGACGACATCTTCGGCGATATCGGCTTCGACCCGCACGTTCCCCCCGGCAAGAAGAATGTTGCGATCCGCGGTGCCCTCGAAAGAGACGAACTCGCCGGTATCTTGGGCCCATGCGCTCGACGACAACGCGACGGCCAAGCCGAAAGATGCAATGGCGGCAGTGAGAAGGGTCTTCATGAAATCACCTCTACTGTACGGGTCGACGATGCTTTGGAGTTCAACGGATCGGGTTGGGTGCCGACGACGCGACGATAGAGATCGGCCGGCAAGGCAACGGCGTCGCGGGCGAACCGTCCGATCACCGCGAGACCCTGAATCAAGGTGGCGACGGCGCCCGGTGCGGTCCCCCGTTCGGTTTCCGCGGCGGCGAGTTTTTGGGCGAGCGAGCCTGCGATCTTGGTGGCGATCTCGTCTTGGAAGGTCAGACCCTCGGCGGTGGCGCGATCGAAGCGACCGCCCCACAACTGATAGCCACTGCTTTTTTCGACCAGCAATGCGGTAACACGTACGGTTTCGTCGGCGATCCGCACGCTGCCCTCGAGGACGTAGTCGGGTGGCGGGTCTTCTGCCGCTGCACGACTGGCCACCGCGATAACGCGCAGGCGGTTGTTGGCATCCGATAGCGAGACCATCAGATCTTGCCGCAATCCGTCGCCGATTTGGCTTAAGCGATCGTCTTCGCCGATCGCGTCGAACGGATAGACCACGAGTACCGGCGCGGCGTCGGCGATCTGGGCCGAGCGCTCGCCACCGACCAGGAAGAACCCGCCGACGAGAATCAGGATCGCGAGAACGGCGGCGACGCGCGCCGTGTGACCGGCACGACGGCGGCCGCGCCGGTGCGGCTTGAGCTTGCCGATGCTGTAGGCGCGCACCGGTTGGTCGATGTTCTTGAAGGTTTGCCGCCCGAGTTCGCTTATCGGGGCGTCGATGCGGTTGCGAACCTGATCGTACATCGCGGCCGACACGCAAATGCCGCCCGGCGGCGCCAAGCCTTCAAGCCGCGCGGCGACGTTGACGCGATCGCCTAGGAGGTTTTCGCCGTCGACGATGACATCGCCGAGGTTGACCCCGATGCGATAGTGCATGCGTCGATCTTTGGGCAGGTTTTCGTTTTGCGTGGCGACGTGTTCTTGAATCGAAAGTGCGGCGCGCACCGCTTGTACCGGACTGGAGAACTCGGCGACCATGCTGTCGCCGGCGCCGCCGAACACGCGGCCTTCGTGCGCCACCACGACGTCGGCAATCGCGCCACGATAGGCCGACAGAGTCCGAACGGTGGCCTCTTCGTCCTGACCCATCAACCGGCTGTAGCCGGCGACATCCGCCGCGAGAATGGCGGCTAATTTGCGTGGCGCGGAATCTTCCACCGTCGCCCTCGCTATCTTGGGTATGTAGGTACGGGCTGGCCCATTGTTAAGGGAAATTCATGCGGGCGACAGGGGATTTGACCGGCCCACACTTGAAACGCCTTCGCGCCTGCCAATGTGAAAAAGATCCTATTCATTGGTTAGAGGTTATTCATGGGATTGCGCAATGCATTTCGAGGACGTCGCAAATGGTACGCCGCGCTCGGCACGGTCGCCATCATTGCGGTGGCAGGGTTCGCGTTCGGCGGGCACCACCACTATCACGACCCCCAAGCGCGCGCGGATTGGGCCACCAAGGTCGCGACCCGCAAACTCGATCTTAACGAGATGCAGCGCGTCGAGTTTCGCAAGATCGCCGATGCCTATGTCGCAACCTCGGCCGATAGTCGTGACGTCGCCCAAGAGATCGTTCGCGAGACGCGTGATCTTGTGGTGGCCGGTGCGGTGAGCGCGGGCGATGTTTCGGGCATTGCGGACAGGGTGAAGTCCGAGTTCGATCGACGCCTGGACGCGTTGATGCCCGCGCTGGTGTCCTTCCATGCCAGTTTGGACGGCGATCAGCGGGCAAAGCTCGGCCGGACCCTGGACCGGGTGTTGCGCCGGATGGCCAACTAGAAAACGATCACCGGAGGGAAGTGGTGGAGCAGAGGGGAATCGAACCCCTGACCTCAGCGTTGCGAACGCTGCGCTCTCCCATCTGAGCTACTGCCCCATTTAGGCCTGGGTGAAGGCAGGCGGATAATGGTGATGGGGTTCCTCCGGTGTCAAGACTTTGTGCCCAAGGCGGCCTGCGGGCCGCCTTGCTCGTTTAGACCCCTTCGGCTTAAATGCCAGCGCCTTCGTTCGAGGCGTGCCCCGAAAGCACCCGCGGTCGGGCCCAAACCCAGGGAGAACGATGCAATCCATTCTCGGTCTGATCGACACGCTGGTCGCCCTCTACATGTGGGCGATGATTTTTTCGGCGATTCTTAGCTGGCTGGTCGCGTTCAACGTGGTCAACACCAGCAATCCGGTGATCTACCGGATCGGCGACTTCCTGCATCGCATTACCGAACCCGTGCTGGGGCCGATCAGGCGGATGCTGCCCAATCTGGGCGGGATCGATATCTCGCCGATCATCGTCATCCTGCTGATCCAATTCATCATTCGCGGGCTGATACTTCGCGAGACGCTTGGCTACCGGTCGTTCTGACCTCGCGGCTCACCGCGCCACCGGCGACGGGGTTTTGGTGCGCGTGCTGGCAGCGCCGAAGGCCTCGCGCAATATCATCGAAGGCCCGGTAGAAACCGCGCAGGGAGCCGCACTTAAAGTGCGTGTCACGGCGCCGCCCGATCGCGGCAAGGCCAACCACGCGATCCTCAAGCTGCTGGCCAAGACCTGGCGTCTGCCGCCACGCCAACTCACTATTGTCGCCGGCGAAACCGATCGGCATAAGACCGTCCTAGTGGCGGGCGAGCCGGGCTCGCTGGCCACGCACCTCAAGCCTTGGCTGGGAGACCCCGCATGACCGACGCCCAACTGATCGATGGCAAAGCCATCGCCGCCGATGTCCGCGCCACCGTCGCCAAACAGGTTGCGGCCCTCAAGGACGCCCATGGCCTGACGCCGGGCTTGGCGGTGGTCTTGGTCGGCGAGGACCCGGCCAGCCAGATTTATGTCCGCAACAAGGGCAAGCAGACGATTGCGGCCGGCATGCAGTCGTTCGAATTCAAGCTGCCAGCGGACACCACACAGGACGATCTATTGGCGCAAGTCGCCGCCCTCAATGCCGACCCTGCGGTGCATGGGATCTTGGTACAAATGCCGCTGCCCGGACACCTGGACGAGAACGCCGTGGTGAACGCGATCGATCCCGACAAGGACGTCGACGGGCTGCACCCGGTGAATGCCGGGCGCTTGTCGTTGGGCGAAGATGGGCTGGTGCCCTGCACACCGCGCGGGTGCATGATCCTGCTCGACCGCGCGGGCGCGAAACTCGAAGGCGCCGACGCCGTGGTAATCGGTCGCTCCAAGCTGGTCGGCAAGCCGATGGCGCAGCTATTGCTCGCCGCCAATGCCACGGTGACGGTCGCGCATTCGCGCACCAAGAATCTCGACGAGGTATGTCGTCGGGCGGACGTGCTGGTGGCCGCCGTGGGCCGGCAAGAAATGGTGCGCGGCGACTGGGTTAAGCCGGGCGCCACGGTCATCGACGTCGGCATGAACCGCGTCGACGATCCGGCCGGCGGCAAAGCGAAACTCTACGGCGACGTCGCCTTCGACGAAGCCAAGCAGGTCGCGCGCGCGATTACGCCGGTGCCGGGCGGCGTCGGCCCGATGACCATCGCGTGTTTGTTGCTGAATACGGTGACGGCGGCGTGCCGTCAGACCGGGATCGCGGTGCCGTCAGTCTGAGGCCGGCGCGGGCCGGGCGAACTTGACCAACCCCTTGATGGGTTTGTGGGGGTCGGCCGGTTTGCCTTTGCGCAAGATGACGATCTCGCCGGTGCGGGCGAGGTGCAATGCCTCTTGCCGCACGGCATGCATGTATTTGCGCCACAAGTTGGGCCCGTCTTTGGGTCTGCGGTAGCGCTCGGCCATCGCTTGGGCGACTTGTTCGGGACGCACCCCGCGCGGGGCATCGGCGGTGAGGTCGAGAATCGCTTGGGCCGCGGGGTCACGGTCTTCGGACGGTGCGGGTTCGGCGGTCATCCGATCAGGGCAGCGAATCGCGGCGCTTGAGCAGCTTCAACCGCAACGCATTGAGCTTGATGAAACCTTCGGCGTCGCGCTGGTCGTAGACCTGGTCTTCCTCGAAGGTGACGTGGTCGAGGCTGTAAAGGCTGTGCGGCGACTGGCGGCCGACCACGGTTGCGTTGCCCTTATACAATTTGACGCGCACTTCGCCGGTCACCCTTGCTTGCGAGTGATCGATGAGGGCTTGCAGCATTTCGCGTTCGGGCGACCACCAAAAACCGTTGTAGATCAGCTCGGCATAGCGCGGCATGAGTTCGTCTTTGAGATGCATGGCGCCGCCGTCGAGGGTGATGCTTTCCATGCCCCGGTGGGCGGCCAGCAAAATAGTGCCGCCCGGCGTTTCGTAAATGCCGCGCGATTTCATGCCGACGAAGCGGTTCTCGACGAGATCCAGCCGCCCGATGCCGTTGTCGCGCCCGAGGTCGTTGAGTTGCGCGAGGATGCTGGCCGGGGACGACGGGTTGCCGTCGATCGCCACCGCGTCGCCTTGTTCGAATCTGATGGTGATGTAGGTCGGCTTGTCGGGCGCATCCTCGGGCGAGACGGTCCGGGAGTGGACGTGCTCGGCGGCCTCGTTCCAGGGATCCTCCAGCGCTTTGCCTTCGGAAGAGGTGTGCAACAGGTTGGCGTCGGTCGAGAACGGCGCCTCGCCGCGTTTGTCCTTGGCGATGGGAATCTGATGCTGTTCGGCAAATTCGATCAGCTTGGTCCGCGAGGTGAGATCCCACTCGCGCCACGGGGCGATGACGGTGATGTCGGGGTTGAGCGCGTAATAGCCGAGCTCGAACCGGACCTGATCGTTGCCCTTGCCGGTGGCGCCATGCGAGACCGCATCGGCGCCGGTGGCCGCCGCAATCTCGATCTGCCGCTTGGCGATCAACGGCCGAGCGATCGAGGTGCCGAGCAGATACACGCCTTCGTAGAGCGCATTGGCGCGGAACATCGGAAAGACGTAGTCGCGGACGAATTCTTCGCGCAGATCCTCGATGTAGATTTCCTTGACGCCGAACATTTCGGCTTTGGCCCGCGCGGGTTCGAGTTCTTCGCCTTGGCCCAAATCGGCCGTGAAGGTGACGACCTCGCAGTCGTAGGTCGTCTGGAGCCATTTGAGGATCACCGAAGTGTCCAGCCCGCCGGAATAGGCGAGCACCGCCTTTTTGATCTGTTTGGTCATGATGCCGTGCCGCTTGAAATTAGGGCGCGGAGTATAGGGATGCCCGCGATTTGGGCAATGGCGCGGCGCTAGGGCGCCTGCCAGCGGGGCGCGCCGTCGGGCCCATTTACCGCGAGGTTCCCGCCTGCCGCATCGCTGGCGCCGATGGCCGCGCGCACCGTGTCGGCCGCATCGCGCAGCGCAATGCTGCCGCCGTTTTCGTCGCCGACAAGCTCGACGCGGGGGAGCGAGTCCGGCCCCAACACGCTGATGCGGTTGGCGAAAAGCTCGGCGACGCCGTCTTCTACCTGGATCAACGCTTCGCCGTTGCGATCGGACAATGAGAAGAACGGTACCCCGCTGACCATCTTGGTCACCGCCGCAACCCCGGGCGCATGCGAATCTCCATCCCGAAATCGCTGTCCGTGACGGTGCCGCCGAAAAAGGCCGCCCGATCACCGATGCCGAAGAGCGACAGCCGGCCGCCCTGGCTGGGGGAGGAATTGTTCAGCACGACGACGGGCTGGTCATCTGAATTGAAGAGCGTGAGTTCGGCGCCGAGCTTGGTCGGGACCAAGGCCCCGCGCACTTTGTTCTGGTCGTTGAGAATGGAGAGGCCGTGTAGCTCGGCGGTGCCGGTTTCGCCCGACAGCACGATGGTCGGTTCGCCCGCGGCATTATGGAGGACAAGGTCGGTTTCTTTGGCGCCGATGATCTCGTCC
The DNA here is from genome assembly GCA_038141965.1 of Alphaproteobacteria bacterium. Taxonomy (GTDB): domain Bacteria; phylum Pseudomonadota; class Alphaproteobacteria; order SHVP01; family SHVP01; genus CALJDF01. Next base: position 743,143 of record JAYQJC010000005.1, on the reverse strand, counting down.
ACGAAAGGCAACACGAGCGCGATCGCGGCGGCAAGGACCGCGGCGGCGGTGACGATCGACAAAGTGTTGCGGCTACGCTCGAGGCGCGCAATGCGCTCTTCGAGTAGGGATTCGGCGGTGGACATCGGACACTCCTGGGCTCACGGCGCTGACCCGACGGTAGCGCGCAGCTTGCCAAGGGTCCACGAACAGGGTTCAGAAAGCGTTAACGTCCGGCTTATTGGCATCATCGATTTTCGGCCAATGAACGAAAGCCAGTCCCCAGTACGCGATGATATTGATGAAGGGGATGAACGTCAGAAGGATCCACCACCCCGAACGTCCCGTCTTGTGCAAGATGCGCACGGTGGCCCAGAGGGCGAGCCCGAGGATGACGAGGGGCAGGAAAGCCGAGAGCGCGTATATCATTGTGCATCCCCTGCCGCATCGACGCGGGGTTGGGTTGCGGGCCAGGCAACGAACCCAAGAATGAACAACACGATCAGCAAGCCAATGCCCGGCACAAATAGCAGCAACGAGAGGGCCGGATGGAACCCGGCGCGCCCAAAGATGCGCCATGTTGGATAAATGAGGATAACCGCGAGGATCGCTGACTCAAGAAGAATAGCCATGAGCCCCCCAATCTATGAGCCGTGGATTGACCCGATTCTATACAACTAAGGAAAGGTTAGGCCGAAAAAAGGCGGCACTTAACGGACGGCACTCGCGCGCTGTTTGACGCTGGCGGATTTGAGTTGGCCGCAGGCGGCCATGATGTCGCGGCCGCGGGGAGTGCGCACCGGTGAGGCGTAGCCCGCATCGTTGACGATCTCGGCGAAAGCGGCGATGGCGGCGTTGGTCGAGCATTCGTAGGCCGCGCCGGGCCAGGCGTTGAACGGGATCAAATTGACCTTGGCGGGAATGCCCTGAAGCAATCGAACAAGCTCGCGGGCATCGGCCGGGCTGTCGTTGACGTCCTTCAGCATGACGTATTCGAAGGTGATGCGGCGCGCGTTGCTGCTGGACGGGAAATGCCGGCACGCGTTGAGCAAATCTTTGATCGGGTATTTGCGATTGAGCGGTACCAGCTCGTCGCGCAAGTCGTCGCGCACGGCGTGGAGCGAAATCGCGAGACCGACGCCGAGGTCTTCGCCGACGCGCGCGATTTCCGGTACCACGCCCGAGGTCGACAACGTGATGCGCCGTTTTGAGATGGCGATGCCTTCTTGGTCCATCACGATGCGTAGCGCCTTGGCAACGTTGTCGTAGTTGTACAAGGGCTCGCCCATGCCCATGAGGACGATGTTGGAAATCATCCGGCCTTCTTTGGGCGAGGGCCATTCGCCGATGTCGTCGCGGGCATGCAGGACCTGGGCGACGATCTCGCCGGCCGAAAGGTTTTTGACCCAGGGCTGGGTGCCGGTGTGGCAAAAGCGACAATTCAGGGTGCAGCCGACCTGGGAGGACACGCACAGCGCGCCACGGTCGTCTTCGGGGATCAAGACCGTCTCGATTTCTTGATTGGGCCCGAACGACATCACCCATTTGCGGGTGCGATCGGTCGAGACCAGGCCTTCGACCACGGTGCCACGCGCCAAGTGAAAATGGGTTTCGAGCTCGGCGCGTAGATCCTTCGAGATATTGGTCATGTCGGCGAAGCTGCGCGCGCCGCGATAGTAGATCCAATGCCAGAGCTGGTTGGCGCGCATACGTGTGCTGCGTGCGGGCACGCCGATTTCGGCCAGGGCCGCGGCGATTTCCTCGCGGGTGACGCCGATCAGCCAGCGCCGGGTGTCGAGGACGGGCGCGACCTCGGGGATATCAACGGCTAGGGACATGGGGGTGTTCTAACGCGCGAACGAAGACGCGGAAAGCGCTCAGCGGACCTTGCAGGCTTTGTTGATGGCGTTGCGCGCGGCGGTGAAGCCCGACAAGGAGTAGGTATCGATGGTCAGCGTGCCCCGGCTGGAGGTGCCGCGGATGACCATTTTGTTGCCGCGAATCATGGCCTGGACCAGCTTTTTGTCGGTTTCGGCATCGCGCGCCCAGGCGGTATCGCCGTCGGTGAAGAGCTCGAAGTCCTGGCCGTCGATCTCCAGCGTGACGTCGGACCCCTGCTTGTAGGTGTACCCGGTGTAGATGCTGACCTCGTCCTTCACCCCGCGACTAGGTCGATGGGTGACGAGGAGGTAAATGTCCCCGCGGCGGACGTTCTCGGGCTGGGAGGTCCATTTTTCGGGCGACGACGACATGTAGCAGACGTCGCTGCCGCCCTCTTTGTAGGTGAGCGCTTCCCAGGCCCGGTAGTCGCCAATGAGTTTGGGGTTGCTTTGCGCAAAGACCGGCGCGGCGAAAAGCCAGGGGGTCAGGACCAACAGGATCAATCGAGTGGCGGCGCGCATCGGGTCAATACATAGCGGGCGGCGAATCCGATTTCAAACGCTGATCGTCGAAGCTGGCCGTCCGAGGAACCGACAGCCGGCCAAATCCTCGTGAAGTGGGGGCAATCTGGCGACCCACCAGCGATGGCCAAAGCGCAAGACATAGGCTAACCGTTAGATCATGACGGGGGCGAGATACCATGACGGATAGCGGCGGGAGCGCGACGGTCCGGGCGCACTACGAAGCTATGCCCTACCCCACCCGCGATCCGGCCGACGAGCGCCATCGCCTGGTCACAGGCTCGCCTAGCCATCTGGACGAATTGAACCACTACGTTTTCGCCGGGCGTCTGGATATGGGCCAACCGTTTCGGGCTCTGGTCGCGGGCGGCGGGACCGGCGACGCCGCGATCATGCTGGCCCAGCATTTAGCCGATCGCGTTCCTGGGGGACACGTCGACTACCTCGACTTGAGTACCGCCTCGCAGGCCGTCGCACGGGCGCGGGCCGAGGTGCGCGGATTGTCGAATATCGCGTTTCACCAGGGATCGATCACCGAGCCACCCGATTTCGGGGCGCCGTTCGACTATATCGATTGCTGCGGGGTGTTGCATCATCTGCCCGACCCCGACCTGGGCTTGCGTTGCTTGGCCGATCTGCTGCGGCCCGGCGGCGGGATGGGAATCATGGTGTACGGCGCGCTGGGGCGGACCGGGGTCTACCCCGCGCAAGAGGCCTTGCGCGCGTTGGCCCCGGAGCCCGACATGCGCCGACGCCTCAAGGTGTTGCGGCAAATGCTGCACGATGCGCCCGAGACCAATTGGCTGAAACGCAATCCGTTCTTGTCCAGCTTGGCCGACGACGATGCCGCGTTGGCCGATCTCCTGCTGCATCCGATCGACCGCGCCTACACCGTGCCCGAAGTCGCGGCGCTGGCCGCACAGGCCGGGCTGACCGTGTCGGCGTTGATGGCGCCGGCACGCTACGACCCGGCAACCTATCTGGACGACAAAGATTTGTTGAAACGCGCGCGCAAGCTGCCGTGGCTCGAGGCCTGCGCGTTGGCCGAAAATCTGAGCGGCGCGATCAAAGCGCATATCGTCTATCTGACGAAAGGCACGCCGCGAGAGAACGCGGTGGCCGCCATCGCCGACGAGGCGGTGCCATTGCTGTTGCGTACCGACGCCAAGGCGCTGGCGACGAGTTTGGCGCAACGGCCCGAGATCAAAACGACGCTCGACGGCGTGCCGGTGACCTATCCGGTCGATGCCGACGCGGCGCGGATTGTCGGCTTGATCGACGGCATCGTATCCATTGGGGCATTGCGCGACGCCTGCGGGCTCAAAAATTTCGACCGGCAGTTTCGCACTCTGTATCGCGCGTTGAACAATTTGAACCTGATGCTGCTTCGTCACCCGGCCGCACCATGACCGAAGCCGCACTGGCGCAACCGGACTGGCACCGCTTGGTATGGCGCTTGGCGATCCCGATCATCTTGTCGAATATCTCGGTGCCGCTGCTGGGGATGGTCGATACGGCGGTGATGGGGCAATTGGACGCGCCCTATTACATCGGCGCGGTCGCGGTGGGGACGTTGATCTTCACCTACATCTATTGGGGCTTTGGGTTCCTGCGGATGGGTACCACGGGGTTCACCGCGCAAGCCTTCGGCGCGGGCGACGCCGCCGAGATGCGCGCGACGTTTCAACGCGGGCTTATTCTGGCGGGCACGATTTCGGTCGCCGTGCTGAGCCTGCAGTACCCGATCCTGGCATTCGGGAGATGGGCGATCGACGCCGGGCCGGAGGTCGAGTCTCTGGCATCCACCTACTTTCAGATTCGCGTCTGGGGCGCGCCCGCAGCGCTGGCCAACTACGTGGTGCTGGGCTGGTTGTTGGGACGACAGCAAGTGCGTTTGGCGCTGCTGTTGCAGGTGTTCCTCAACGGACTGAACGTGGTGCTCGACGTCGGGTTCGTTCTCGGGTTGGGTTGGGGCGTCGAAGGCGTCGCCGCCGGGACCGTGATCGCGGAATACGCCACCGCCGCGGTGGGGCTGTGGGTGATCGCGCGGACGCTGCGCGGGTTTGCCCACGGTGCGCCGCGCGCCCGGATCCTCGATGCGACGCAGCTACGGCGGATGATCTCGGTCAACGGGGATATTTTCGTTCGTACGTTGTGCCTGATCACCGCGGTGGCGTACTTCACGGCCCGCGGCGCCGAGCAAGGCGACGTGGTGCTGGCCGCCAACGCGATTCTGATGCAACTGTTCATGTTGGTCTCGCACGGGCTCGACGGGTTTGCGCATGTCGCCGAGACGTTGGTCGGCAGTGCCGTGGGCGCGCGCGATCGGCACCACTTGCGCCGCGCCGTCGCGGTCACGACGATTTGGTCGGCTGTGGTGGCAGGCGTTTTCGCGCTGGGTTATGCGTTGCTGGGGGGACCGTTCATCGACTTGATGACCGTATCGTCCGAGGTCCGCGCCCAAGCGCGCGATTTCTTGCCCTGGATGGTGTTGATGCCGTTGATCGGCATTTGGGCGTTTCAGTTCGACGGAGTGTTTCTCGGCGCGACCCGCACCAAGGCGCTGCGCAACGGCATGATCCTATCGTTGGCGACGCTGATTGCGGTCAACACCGTGATGATGCCGCTATGGGGCAACCATGGTTTGTGGTTGTCGTTGGTCGCCTTTATGACGATGCGCTCGGCGATTTTGATCGTGCGCTATCCCGCGTTGGTGCGCGATCTGACGACCGACTAGCTGCGCAGTTCGGGTATGTCTTCGAACAGCTTGAGCGCTTCGGGATTAGCGAGGGCGTCCATATTCTTCACGTTGCGGCCGTGCACGATATCGCGCACCGCCAGTTCGGTGATCTTGCCGCTGATGGTGCGGGGGATATCGGCCACCGCGATGATCTTGGCCGGCACATGCCGTGGCGTCGCGTTGGCGCGAATGTTGGCTTTGATCTTGTCGCGCAAGGCATCGTCAAGCGACACGCCGTCGCGCAAACGAACGAACAACACCACGCGCACGTCGTTGTCCCACGACTGGCCAATGCACAGGCCTTCTTCGATTTCGGCCATCTGTTCGACCTGGCGGTAGATTTCGGCGGTGCCGATACGGACGCCGCCCGGATTGAGCACGGCATCGGAGCGCCCGTAAATCACGAACCCGCCGCGTTCGGTCAGCTCGCAGTAATCGCCATGGGTCCAGACGTTTGGAAAGACTTCGAAATAGGCACTGCGATATTTGGCGTTGCCCGGATCGTTCCAGAACCCGATGGGCATCGATGGAAACGGTTTGGTGCACACCAGCTCGCCCTTTTCGCCCTGCACGGGTTGGCCGTCATCGTTGAAGATTTCGACCGACATCCCGAGAACCCTGGATTGAATCTCGCCGCGGTAGACCGGCAGGACCGTGGCCCCGGCGGCAAAACAACCCAAAAGGTCGGTACCGCCCGAGACCGACGACAGCCGCACGTCCTGTTTCACGGATCGATAGACGAAATCGAAGCTCGCGGGGGCGAGCGGCGAGCCGGTCGAAAGGATCGTGCGCACGCGGGCAAGGTCGTGGGTCTTGATAGGCGCGATCTCGGCCTTGTTGCAGGCATCGTAGAACTTGGCCGAGGCGCCGAAGACATCGACCTGTTCGCGCTCGGCCAACGACCACAGCGCATTGGCGTCGGGTTCGAACGGCGAGCCGTCATAGAGAACCAACGTAGCGCCGACCGCGAGCCCCGAAGCGAGCCAGTTCCACATCATCCAGCCGCAGGTGGTGAAGTAGAAAAAGCGATCGCCTTCGCGCAGATCGGTGTGCAGCAGATGCTCTTTGAGGTGCTGCAACAACGTGCCGCCCGCGCCGTGCACGATGCACTTGGGTACGCCGGTCGTCCCCGACGAATACATGATGTAGAGCGGGTGATTGAAGGGCAGCTGGGCAAAGTCGATATCGCCCGATGTGTGGGGCGCGAGGTAATCGTCGAACAACGCGCCAAACGGCAGGTTGGAGATGTCCGGTGCCGTCGCAGCATAGGGCACGACAACGAGGCGGCGCAGGCTGGGGAGCTGGGCCGCGATATCGCCGATCCGTTCCAGGGAATCGTGCTGTTTGCCGGCATAGAAGTAGCCGTCGGCGGTGAACAACACGGTCGGTTCGATTTGACCGAAGCGATCCATCACCCCCTTGATGCCGAAATCGGGCGAACACGACGACCACGTGGCGCCGATACTGACGGCCGCAAGCATCGCCACGATGGTTTCCGGCATGTTGGGCATAAAGCCGACGACCCGATCGCCCGCGACGACGCCATCGGCGCGCAGGGCTTGGGCGAGTTGAGAGACCCGACTGTAGAGATCGGCGAAACTGAGGACGCGGCGATCGCCTTGTTCGCCCTGGAAGATCAGCGCCGGGGCGTCGTCGCGACGGCGCAACAGATTTTCGGCGAAGTTGAGTTTGGCGTCCGGAAACCACTGCGCGCCGGGCATCTTGTCGGCATCGATCAGGACGCGGTCGCCGCGAGTTTCGGCGATCACGCCACCAAAATCCCACACCGACTGGAAGAACGCCTCTTGGTTGGCGCGCGACCAGTCGAGCAGCGCCCAGTAGTCCGGCAGCGCGACGTCCCACTCCCTTTCGACCTGGCGGGCAAAGGCGGTGAGATTGCTGTCCGCAACGGTTTGCGGGCTGGGCGTCCACAGGGGCATCGTCTCGGTCATGTCGTCGTCTCCATCGGGCGACGGTAGCGGCGGGATTTGCGCCTTGCAACGCAGCTATGCAGCGAAAGGTTTGGTGCCGAAGGCCGCGGCGGCCCATAATCGCGCGGTCTTGCCCGAACCGATTGCGTCCGCGCTGCGGCGGGGTGACGTATCGGCGGGAAACCCAGAACCAGTATGACGGCTTTAGCGCGCTTCCAATCTTTACCGCAGCCCTTGGTCGCGGCGCTCTACATGCTGACGGCGACCGCGCTGTTCTCGGTGATGGTGGCGTCGGTGCGCCATGTGTCAGCGGAGGTACCCTCGTTCGAGGTCGTATTCTTTCGCAATCTACTGGGCGTCTTCATCGTCGGCCCGATCATCGCGCGCCGTGGGTTGGGATTCTTGCGCACGTCGCGGATCAAGCTTTATGGCTGGCGGACAGCGCTGGGCCTGGGCTCGATGTTCATGTGGTTCTACGCGGTCACGGTGACGCCGATCGCCGAGGCGGTGGCGCTGAGTTTCACCTCGCCGCTGTTCGTCACCGTGGTGGCGGTGCTGTTGCTGCAAGAAAAAGTAGGCATCCCCCGATGGATCGCGACGGTGGTCGGTTTCGGCGGAGCGATGATCGTGTTGCGGCCCGGCATTGCCGAGGTCACCACCGGGCATCTCTTGTTGATCGCCTCGTCGATTCTGATGGCGATGTCGATCGTGTCGATCAAGATGCTGTCGGCGACCGAGCCCCCCGAACGGATCGTCGCCTATATGGTGATCTTGTTTACGCCGGTGTCGTTCGTTCCGGCGTTGTTCATTTGGGAATGGCCGAGCTGGTCGTCGCTGTTTTGGCTCTGCGTGGTGGCGGGCGCCGGCACCTTCGCCCACATCGCGTTTACCCGCGCGCTGAGCAAAGCCGATGCCTCGGCGGTGATGCCGCTCGACTTCATGCGATTGCCTTTCGCCGCGTTGATTGCGTTTGTGGCGTTTTCGGAGATCCCGGACTTTTGGACGTTCGCCGGGGCCGCGGTAATTTTCGTCAGCTCGATCTATATCGCGCGGCGAGAAAACCAAGACCGCAAGGCCGCCGCCGCGGTCGCCACTTCTGCCCCGAACAGCGGTTAGGTATGGCCCACGGTGTCGAGACGTTTCATATAGAACAACCGGCTTTGGCCGGCCGGATGGTCGGCGATTTCGCCGCACCGAATGAACCCCATGCGTTCGTAGAATGCCGGCGCCTGAAAGGTGAAGGTGCTGAGCCAAAGACCGTGGCAGGATTCACGCCGCGCGAATTCCTCTGCGGCCTCGATCAAGCGACGGCCCCACCCTCGCCCACGCAAGGCAGTGCTGACACCAAGAATTTCTATATAGAGCCAGTCCCACTGGGCATAGCCGATCAGTCCGCCGTGGATGGCATCACCCTCGCGCAACGCCAACGTCACCCTGGCGGGATTCCAGACAAAGCCTTGGTCGCTCGAATGGGCGCCAAGCGGCGCGGTGATGGCAGACCGCTCTTCCTCGGTAGGGGTGTCGAGATGCGCAATGGTGGGCATCGGCGTTCCTTTGCGGGGCTTTCGATGGATCGCTCATGATAACGAAAGCCCGCGCAACATGGGCCGGCCTTGCGCCGAATACCCGCGGCGTCCTCTGGGCGCTTTTGGCGGCTGCTTTCATGTCGGTGATGGCGGTGCTGATCAAACTCATGAGCGCGCAGCTGTCGAGTTTCGAGGTCGCGTGGTTTCGCGCGAGCTTCGGCCTTGTCGTGATCTTGCCCTTTGTGTGGCGCGCCGGCGGGATCAGCGCGATCCGCACCACCCGGTTGCCGATGCATGCCTTTCGTGGCGCGGCCGGGGCCCTGGCGATGATGTCGGGCTTCTACGGGGTGGCGCACTTGCCGTTGGCTTTGGCGACATCCCTGAGCTTCGCCCGACCGTTGTTCATGGTGCCGCTGGCGATCATTTTCTTGCATGAAGTGGTGAGGGCGCGACGTTGGACGGCCACCATCGTCGGATTCGCCGGCGTGGTCATCGCGATACGACCGACCGGCGGCATCGAGTTCGCCGCCCTGTTTTCGTTGTTCAGCGCCTTCATGGTCACGGTGACGATGTTGATCACCAAGATCATTTCGACGACCGAAAAGCCGACGACAATGATCTTTTATGCGGGCATTTTCGGATCGGTTTTCACGCTGATCCCCGCAATCGTCGTGTGGGAGACGCCGACCCTGACGCAGTTCGGGTTTTTGTTGGCGATCGGCGTCGTCGGCACGCTGGGGGCGAACAGCATGATCCGTTCGCTTGTCGCGGGCGAGGCCACGTTGGTCGGGCCGATCGAATATGTGCGGATCATTTTTTCGGCGATGTTCGGCTTCATCATCTTTGCCGAGGTGCCGACGCTGTGGACGGCGGCCGGTGCGATCGTCATCGTCGGCTCGACCGTCTACATCACCATGCGTGAAGCCCGAATCGGAAAGTCAAAGCCGGCACCCTCGGAACAGGTGTAAGGTTCCTCGGATCAAAAGCGTTTGGTACAAAAGCGTTGGCGAAAGAGAGGGCGGCATGAAGTTTGAGGGAAGCGCAGCATTGGTGACGGGCGGCGGGTCCGGCTTGGGCGCCGGTACGGCGCGCGCTTTGGCAGCGCTTGGGGTCAGTGTCGCGGTGCTCGACGTCAATCGCGACGCGGCCGCGGAACTGGCCAAGGAAATTGGCGGCACGGCCGTGCATTGCGACGTCGCCGATGCCCAGAGCGCCGAAGCCGCCGTGGCGGCGGCACGCGGCGCGCAAGGACCGGCACGGATTCTCGTGAACTGTGCGGGGGTCGGGACGCCCGGCAAGGCGATCGGACGGGACGGTCCGATGCCGCTGGAGGACTTTCAACGCGTCATCAACATCAATCTGGTCGGCACGTTCAATCTGATCCGTCTTGCGGTCGCCGACATGCAATCGTTGGACCCGATGGAAGACGGCGAACGCGGGGTCGTGATCAACACCGCGTCGGTCGCCGCCTTTGACGGACAAATCGGGCAGCCGGCCTACGCCGCATCGAAAGGCGGCATCGTCGCGCTGACCTTGCCGTTGGCGCGCGAATTCGCGAAAAGCGGCGTTCGTGTCGCCACCATCGCACCGGGCATTTTTTCGACGCCGATGCTGCATGGTTTGCCCGACGAGGTGAAGGAATCGCTGGCCCAGAGCGTGCCGTTTCCGCAGCGGCTCGGCGAACCGGCGGACTATGCGGCGCTGGCTCTGCACATCATCGAAAACCGCATGTTGAACGGCGAGGTGATCCGGCTGGACGGCGCCATTCGAATGGCCCCGCGCTAGGTCGTCACGATGCCCTCTTCGCCCGCCCGGCGAGACGAACGCGCGCCCTCGATCGGCGAGATCGAAGCGATCGCCGACGAAGCGTTTGCCGCGATTCCCGAGGTGCTGCGCGCCCAGGTCGAGGGGGTCGTGATTCAAATCCATGAATTTCCCGACGAGGACACCATCAACGACATGGAGTTGGAGACGCCGTTCGATTTGCTCGGCCTATATAGCGGGATCGACCTGACGTCAAAAAGCCTGACCGATCCTGGCGGGGAGATCGATATGATCTTTCTCTATCGTCGCCCGTTGCTGGACTACTGGGCCGAGAACGACCTGACCTTGGGCGAATTGGTGCGGCATGTGCTGATCCACGAGATCGGCCACCATTTCGGCTATTCTGATGACGATATGGAAACCATCGAGGGCCGCGCCGAGCGCCCTTGACTTGGAGAGACGCAGCAACGACCTATCAATAGAAGTGGACGGAGTGCCGCGATGCCAGTAACGCCTCTACCGGTCGATCAGTTGAGACTGCGCAGCGATCTATCGTCGCTTTCCTTCGAAACGACCGACGACCTGACATCCGACGACGACGTTCTCGGCCAAGAGCGCGCCTTCGAGGCGATCGAGTTCGGCATCGGGATCGACCACCGCGGTTACAACATTTTCGTTCTGGGGCCGACCGGCGCCGGGCGGCACCGGTACGTGCGGCGAATTTTGGAGGCGCGGGCGGAAGGCGAACCCAAGGCGTCCGACTGGTGCTACCTGCATAACTTCGACGAACCGCGCAAACCCAAAGCGCTGGAAATGCCGGGCGGCATGGGCCGGACGTTGCGCCAGGATATGACCCAGCTGATCGAGGACTTGCGGGCCGGCATTCCGGCCGTCTTCGAAGCCGAGGAGTACCGCAATCGCCGCCACGCGATCGAGCAAGAGTTTCGCGAGCACCAAGAGGCGATTTTCGAGACCGTGCAAAAAGCGGCCGGGGAAAAAGGAATTGCGCTGATCCGCACGCCGACCGGACTTGCCCTGGCGCCGGTGCGCGACGAGGAAGTGATCGAGCCCCAGGAGTTCCAGAAGCTTCCCGAAGAAGAACGCAAGCGGATCGAAGCCGATATCGAGGCACTTCAGCAAGACCTGCAGCGGCGCCTGCAAGAAATTCCCAAATGGGACAAAGAGCGCCGCGAACGTCTGCGCGACCTTAACCGCGATACGACACGCAGCGTCGTCGCCTACCAGATCATGGCGTTGCGCGCGAAGTACATGGAATTCGGCAAAATCGTTGCCCACCTTGATTCCGTCGAAAAGGACATCATCGACAACAGCGCCCACCTCTTCCTTGAAAGCGAACAAGACGCATCGCCGCTGGCGATGCTCGGCGGACAACAGGGGACCGACAACCCGCGGCGACCGGACCTCCAGTTTCGGCGCTATGAGGTCAACTTGTTTATCGACAACGGCGCCGAAGCCAATGGGAGCGGGGCGCCGGTGTTCCACGAAGACCACCCGACCCAACCCAACTTGGTGGGGCGCGCGGAACATCAAGCCGAACTGGGCGCACTGCTAACCGACTTTACGCTGTTGCGCGCCGGGGCACTGCACAAGGCCAACGGCGGCTACCTCATTCTCGATGCCAACAAATTGCTGATGCAGCCCTATGCCTGGGAGGAACTGAAGCGAGCGTTGTTCGCGCGTGAGATCAAGATCGAAGCGCCGTTCCAAAGTTACGTGTCGACCGTTTCGTTGGAGCCCGAGCCGATCCCGCTGCACGTCAAGGTCGTCCTGATCGGCGACCGACGGCTTTATTACCTGTTGGCCGCCGCCGATCCCGAATTCGAGGAGCTGTTCAAGATCGCCGCCGACTTCGAGGACGACCTCGACCGCAACGACGACACGGTCCAGAAGTATGCCGGGATGATTGCGGCCATCGCCAAGAAAGTCGGGGTTCGGCCGTTCGGCCGCTCGACCGCTCCGCCGTGGCGCGGGTCATCGAACACAGCGCACGCGAAGCCGGCGACAATGAGAAACTTTCGGCGCGCGTCGGCACCGTGACCGACCTGTTGCACGAATCCAACCATCTTGCGGACAGAGCCGAGCGGGCCGTGATCTCGGGGACCCAGGTTCAGGCGGCGATCGATCTGCGCATCCGCCGCGCCGATCGCATTCGCACCCGGAGCTTGGAGCAGATCGAGCGCGGCACGATCTTGATCGACACCGAAGGCAGTCGTGTTGGAACGATCAACGGGCTGTCGGTATTGCAAATCGGGGGTTTTGCTTTCGGTCGGCCGACACGCATCACGGCCCGGGTGCGCATGGGCCGGGGCGAGTTCGTCGACATCGAGCGCGAGGTCGACCTGGGCGGGCCGACACACTCGAAGGGCGTATTGATCCTGTCGTCCTACCTGGGCGCGCGGTACGCGGTGGACCGGCCGCTTTCCTTGCGGGCAAGTCTGGTGTTCGAACAAAGCTATGGCGGCGTCGACGGCGACAGCGCGTCGTCGACCGAGCTTTACGCGATTCTGTCCGCATTGGCCGATGTGCCGATCCGGCAGGGCCTTGCGGTGACCGGGTCGGTCAACCAGTACGGCGAGGTGCAGGCGATCGGCGGGGTCAACGAAAAGATCGAAGGCTTTTTCGATGTCTGCCAAGAACGCGGCTTGACCGGCGACCAAGGCGTGCTGATCCCGCACGCCAATATCAAGCATTTGATGCTGCGCGACGATATCGTCGCGGCCGCCGACGCCGGGAAGTTTTCGATCTATCCGATCGCAACCATCGACGAAGGGATCGAAGTGTTGACCGGGATGCCCGCCGGGTCCCGCGAGGGCGCCGACCCGTTTCCCGAGGGGAGCATCAATCGGCGCGTCGAAGATCGCCTGGTCGCCTTGGCCGATGCCCGTCGCCGCTTCGGCGTCGGCGAAGGCAGCCACACGGGGTAAGGCGATGGCGCGGACCATACGACGCATCGTGGTAGCGCTGGACGATTCAGCCGACAGTCGGCTGGTTTTGGAAGAGGCCGTCGCTTTGGCGGCACGCATGAAAGCCGAACTGTCCGGCCTGTTCGTCGAAGACACGACGTTGCTCAACGCCGCACAGTTGTCGCTGACGCGACAGGTCAATTTTAGCGGACAGACCGTCGAAGCGCTCGACAGCCAGGGTCTGGAACGGGTGCTGCGCGGCCAAGCCGAAGCCATTCGCCGGGCGCTAGGCCAAGCCGCGCAACGTCACGATCTGACGTGGTCGTTTCGCGTCGCGCGCGGGAAAGCGTCGTTGCATATCCTATCGGCGGTGAGCGAAGCCGATTTGGTGATCATGGGCAAAACGACCCCGGCGGTGACCCGGCGGGCGCATATCGGCACGACGGCGCGCCTTGTGGCCAGTGCGCCGCGCGGCAGCATTTTATTTTCCGAGCCAAGGTTACGGCAGGTGTTGGGCGGTGCGGGCGCGATTGTCGTGGCGTATGGCGAAGGCCCCCACGCCGACGAGGCCCTGGACCGCGCGACCCATCTAGCCCAATCGACCGATAAAGCCCTTGTCGTCCTATTGCCGGACGGCGCGGCGGGTGCGCCGGTTGAAACGCAGATCCGCGAACGCTTGGCGCACACCGGCGTGACGGCGAGCTTCCGCCATTGCCCGCGACGGGGGTGCGATTCATTGATCCAAGCGATGTCGACGCATCGCGGTGCGTTGCTGGTGTTGGCGCAAGATACGCCGTTGCTGGGCGAGGACAGCGTGGCGGATTTGATCGAACGGGTGGATTCTCCGGTGTTGATCGTCGCCACCGGCGGGGGCGCCTAACCCAACAGGCGCGCGACGAACGGCGGGACGGTGTCCACCGCCCGGCCATACACCTTTTCTTCGAAGTGGCTATGACCTTGCGAGGGTTCGAGATTGATCTCCGCGGTGTGAGCGTGGCCTGCGGCACGCACGTCGGCGACAAAGCCGGCGGCCGGGTACACGTTGCCCGAAGTGCCTATCGAGACGAAGAGATCGCAGTCGGCGAGCGCCTGCGCGATCCGATCCATCGAAAACGGCATTTCGCCGAACCACACGACGTGAGGACGCAAGCATCCGGGCTTTCCGCATTGCGGACACGGGGTGTCGACAGAAAGGTCGGTGTGCCAGGCCAACACGTGGCCATCGCATTGGCAGCGCACCTTTTTCATTTCGCCGTGCATATGGATGATGTTGGTCGTGCCCGCGCGCTCGTGCAGATCGTCGACGTTTTGGGTGACGACGAGAACTTCGGCCTCCGAGTCGCGTTCGAGCCGGGCAAGCGCGGCATGGGCGGCGTTGGGCGCGACCTCGGCGAGACCCGCACGACGCATGTTGTAAAAGTCGTGCACCATCGCCGGGTTGCGGGCAAAACCTTCGGGCGTCGCCACCTCTTGCCAGTCGTATTGCGACCACACCCCGTCGGGGTCGCGAAACGTGTCGACGCCCGAATCGGCCGAAATGCCGGCGCCGGTCAGAATGACGATGCGCTCATAGATCATGCCCTGATGTAGGCCGGGCGCCATCGCTGTGGCAAGCTGCGCCGACCATGGTCAGTGTGCTGTTCGTCTGTTTGGGCAATATCTGTCGCTCGCCGATGGCGGAGGGCGTGTTTCGGCATGTCGTCGATGAAGCCGGGCTGGGCGACCGCATCGCGATCGATTCAGCGGGGACCGGGCCCTGGCATGTCGGCAAGCCGCCCGACGAACGCGCCCGCGCGACTGCGGCGCGGCATGGAATCGACATTGGCGCACAGCGCGCGCGGCAAGTCGCTTCCGCCGACTTCGCTGCGTTTCACTATGTCTTGGCGATGGACCGCGACAACCTAAAGACGCTTCAGCGCGCCGCGCCCAAGGCGCATCGCGACCGCATCCGGTTGTTCCTCGACTTTGCCGCGGACGACGGCGCGAACGACGTGCCGGACCCCTATTACGGCGGCCCGGAGGGCTTCGAGGACGTCTACGCGTTGGTCGAGGGTGCGGCGGCAGGCTTGTTGCGCCACATCCGACACAACGACCTCTAACCGCTAGTCCATCGCGCCGCCGCCGATCGCAAAGCGGTTCTTGATGCGCGGCGTGTAGGCATCCGAGCCTTTGCGGTATTCCTCGGCGCGTTGTTTGTTGGTGAGTTTGCAATGACCGAGACACCCCGGCCGTCCCGGCGCAACGCCGATGCGAGTGGCGTTGTTGCAGTCGTGACAGAGAAATTCGTAGCCCATGCGCACCTCGAGCCAGCGCGTTAGCCGCTGGCTGAACGGCAAGCGGATGTCGTCGAGCGATTCGTCTCGTTCAGGGGCGTCGGTCATACCGCCAGATCATAGCTATCTTCGATCCGATAGAGCGACCCATTGGCCGATAGTTGACTGGAATATAGGTGGAATGCAGTGACCTGCCATGGGGCAGTGCCGAACAACGCGTGATCGGACAAGAATTGCGCGACCCGGCCATGGGTGGATTGACCCATTCGCGCGACGGTGACATGCGGTTTGAACTTGCGGCCCTCGGGCGGCAACCCGGCGTCGACCAGAGCACGTTCGATCTTTGCTTGGAGCGCGACGAGGGCGGGATTGGGCGCGACGCCGACCCACAGCGCGCGCACCCGGCGACGCTCGCCGAAATGGCCGACGCCGTCGAGTTGGAGATCGAAGCCGGCGCTCCTGACGGTCGCCAGCGCCTCGCCGACATCGACCGCGACGCCGCCATCGACATCGCCGATGAAGCGCAGCGTGAGATGGAGTTGGTCCGGCCGCTGCCACCGGGCGCCCGGTACGCCACCGGCCAGCAAGGATAGGTGTTGGACGATCGGGTCGGGCAGCGCGATCCCTACAAATAGCCTCGCCACCGCGCGCCGCTAGTTCGTCGCGCGCCGGTGGTTCTGCAGCACCGCCCGCACGCTTGGGAGAATCTTGCCCACGATTACATCGACGCCCTTGGGGTTGGGATGAATCAGGTCGGCCTGATTGAGCGCGGGGTCGAGCGCCACGCCGTCGAGGAAGAAGGGGTACAGTGCGACATCGTGCTTTTCGGCGAGGCGCGGATAGATCGCGTCGAAGGCCGTGACATAGTCGCGGCCCAAATTGCGCGGCGCCATCATGCCCGCGAGCATGACGGTGACCGCGCGGGCCTTGAGCCGGGTGACGATGGCCTCGAGATTGTCGAACGTGGCCGCCGGATCCAGGCCGCGTAGCGAATCGTTACTGCCCAACTCGACCAAGACGATGTCGGGACTGTCGCCCAAGACCCAATCGAGCCGGGCCAACCCGCCGGCCGACGTGTCGCCGGAGACCCCGGCGTTGATAACCCGGACATCCTCGCCGGCCTCGCGCAGGGCGGCCTCGAGCCGGGCCGGAAACGCCTCGTCTGCCGCGAGCCCGAATCCCGCAACAAGGCTATCGCCCAAAACCGCAATGACGGTCTGGGACGCCGCTGCCGGGGTTGCGCCCAACGTCAACGTGAAGGCAAAGATCGCCGCGAGGCGCTTGAAACCGCGCCAAAACAATCGATATTCAGAAGTCCTGCCGCGGCGGCGCGGCGCCCGTTCGTCCATCGTTGCCCAAGGGCAAGAAAGCGGCACTGTCATGAACGCCGACCCTGCCACCGCCGACCCAACCCGTAAAGACCTGGTCACGCTTTCGGGCGTGACGTTGACGCTTGAAAGCGCAGCCGGCCCCGTCGAAATCCTGCGCGGCGTCGACTTTGCGTTGGCCCGCGGCGAAGCCGTCGGGATTGTCGGCCCTTCGGGGTCGGGCAAGTCGTCGATGATGTCGATTATCGCGGGCCTCGAGAAACCAACGGGGGGCACCGTAGTCGTCGCCGGCAAGGATTTCGCGACCCTCGACGAAGACGGCTTGGCGCTGTTTCGGCGCCAACATATGGGGATCGTGTTTCAGTCTTTCCATTTGATTCCGACCATGACCGCGCTGGAAAACGTGGCGATGCCGCTGGAGTTGGCGGGCGCACGCGATGCCTTCGAGCAGGCGCGGGAAGCTTTGGCGGGGGTGGGGCTCGACGCGCGCACCGGGCATTACCCGGCGCAATTGTCGGGCGGCGAACAACAGCGCGTTGCCTTGGCGCGCGCCTTCGTCGGCGAACCCGATTTGATTTTGGCGGACGAGCCGACCGGCAACCTCGACGGCGACACCGGTCGCGCGATCATCGATACGTTGTTCGGCATTCGCGCCCAGCGCGACACCGCTCTGTTGCTGATTACCCACGAAGAACGTCTGGCTTCCCAATGCGATCGCGTGATGCGTATGGCGGACGGTCTGTTGTTGCCGGAAGCCGCCGCCTTGGCGGCGCAGTAGCGCCATGACCGGCGCGGGCGACATTGCCTTGGCGTGGCGGCTGGCGCTGCGCGAAATGCGCCATGGGTTACATGGATTTCGGGTGTTCCTGGCTTGCCTGACGCTGGGCGTGTTTGCGATCGCGGCGGTGGGCTCGTTGTCGGCCAGCATCGTCGACGGGCTGGAGCAGAACGCCCGCGCCATTCTGGGCGGCGATATCGAAATCAGCCAAACGGCCCAGGACATCAGTCCCGAGGCGGTGCAATGGCTGGCCGCCAATACGCGTGCCGTGTCGTTATCGCGGGAAATGCGCGCCATGGCGCGCGGCACCGGCCCCGACGCGCAACGCACGATCGTCGAGTTGAAGGCCATCGCGGGCCCCTACCCGCTTTACGGCGCGATGGTGCTGGACGGCGGAATGGAGTTGACGAGCGCTTTGGCGGCGCGTGACGGGATTTATGGGATCGTTGCAGAACCCGAATTGTTGAGCCGCATCGGCGTGACGGTGGGCGATCGAATCGCGATCGGCGACGGCGTCTTCGAGTTTCGCGCCGTCATTGCCGCTGAGCCGGATCGGGTTGCCAATGCGTTCAGCCTAGGGCCGCGGATCATGATGAACGATGCGGCTTATGCGACCACCGGTCTGCAACGCGAAGGCAGCCTGATTCGCTTCAAGCATCGGGTCCAATTGGCCCCCAGTGCGAACTATGCCGCGTTCGCCGACGCCTTGAATGAGGCGTTTCCCGAGGCGCTATGGCGGGTACGCAATGCGACCGATGCCCAGCCGTCGATCCGACGATTCGTCGAGCGCTTGGCGGTTTTCCTCACCTTGGCCGGGGTGACCGCCCTGACGGTGGGTGGGATCGGCGTCGGGATTGCGGTGCAAGCCTACCTCGCGGGCAAGACCGCGACGATCGCGACGTTCAAGTGCCTGGGGGCGCGCGGCAATACGATTTTTCTGACCTACATGTTCCAGATCGGGGTGCTGTCGATTCTCGGGATTGCGATCGGGTTGTTGTTCGGTGTGCTGTCGCCTTTCGTCGGGCTGGCGCTGTTCGCCGACGCCTTGCCCGTACCGACCGAGCCAGGGATCTATCCCGCGGCGCTTGGCTTGGCGGCAGGCTTCGGCGTGCTGACGGCGCTGGCGTTTTCGGTGTGGCCTTTGGCGCAAGCGCGCGAGATCAAACCCGCGGCGCTGTTTCGCGACGTCGTGGCCTCGGCGCGGCGCCGGCCGCGGGCGGGCTATGTCGTGCTCACCGCGGTGGCGGCGATCGGGTTGGCCTTGCTTGCCGCCTTCGGGACCGGGCAACCGTTTATCGCGCGCTGGATGGTGGTGGGAATCATCATCGCGCTCGTGGGTTTCCGGTTTGCCGCCGGTGGCGTTGTTGCGGTGATCCGACGCATGCCGCGCATGCGCAACGCAACGATGCGGTTGGCCCTGGCCAATATCGTGCGACCGGGTGCGCCCACTGCGAGCATCGTGGTCGCCTTGGGTGTGGGCCTTACGGTGCTGGTCACCACCGCGTTGGTTCAAGGCAATATTGCGCAGCAGGTCGCGAGCCGCATCCCCGATGTGGCGCCGTCGTTTTTCTTTATCGATATCCAGGCGCAACAGGTCGACGCGTTTGACGCGACTGTAAGAGCCGCCCCTGGTTTTTTGGAAATGGAACGGGTGCCAAACCTGCGTAGCCGGCTGGTGCGGATCAACGATGTCCCGCTGGACGAGGCCGACATCGGACCGGAGATCAGTTGGATCAAACGCGCGGAACTCGGCGCCACCTACGCCGCCGACTTGCCGCCGCGCGCCACGATCGTGGAAGGCGCGTGGTGGCCGCGCGACTATGCCGGACCGCCGTTGGTATCGGTCGAACAGGACGTGGTACGCGAACTTGGCCTGACGATCGGCGACACGATGACGTTCAATATTCTGGGGCGCGACATTACGGCCGAGATCGCGTCGACCCGCGACATCGACTGGTCGGACTTCGGCATCAATTATGTGGTGATGTTCGCCCCCGGTACGTTGGAAGCGGCGCCGCAAACCCACCTCGCGACGGCAGCCTTCGACCTCGGTGCGGAAGACGGCGCCTATGGGCGCGTCACCGAAGCCTTCCCCAACGTTTCCACGGTACGGGTGCGCGACGTGATCGAAACCGCATCGGCGCTTTTGGGGCGTATCGCGACGGCGGCGAATGGGACCGCCGCCATCACGATCATCGCCGGAATCTTGGTGCTGGTCGGCGCGGTGGCGGCCGGGCATCGGCGGCGGGTCTATGATGCGGTGGTCCTCAAAGTGCTGGGGGCGACGCGGCGTGACGTGTTGAAGGCCTATATCGCAGAGTTCCTGATCCTGGGCGCGATCACCGCCACCGTGGCCGCGTTGCTGGGTACCTTGGCGGCGTGGCTGGTGATCACCCAGGTGATGCAGGCCGACTGGGTCTTTCTGCCCATTTCGACGATCGGAACGGCCGCGGTCGGGGTCGTGACCGTGACCGCATTGGGCTATGTCGGAACCTGGCTGGCCCTGTCGCAACGCCCGGCCCCGGTGCTGCGGGCCGAGTAGGCCCGATTCGGGCTCATTTTTGCGTCAAACCGGGCCGATAGGTACCGGAAAACCTTGAAACCGGCAGTTTGCCTGCCATATTAAGCGCGACTCATTTGCAACGATTCCAATCTGAGGATCAACATGGCTGAACCGAACATTCGTCTTGGCGCGACCGCAACCGAATCCGCTGCCATCGACGCGGGCCTGCGCAGCTACATGCTGCGGGTCTACAACTACATGACGGTGGGGACCGCCATCACTGGGCTAACCGCCTGGCTGGTCGCCAACACCGCGCTGATCAATCTGTTCTACACCACCACCCCGGAAGGCTTCCTGACGCCGTCGCTGTTGGGGTGGGTCGCGGTGATTTCGCCGCTGATCTTCATCTTGGCGATGTCCTTTGGCATCAACCGAATGAAGACGTCGACGATTCAACTGTTGTTCTGGGCGGTAACGATCGTCTTTGGCGTATCGCTCTCGAACATCCTGCTGACGTTCACGGGCACCAGCGTCGCGCGGGTGTTCTTCATCACCGCCGGTCTCTTTGGCGCGATGAGCCTTTATGGCTATACGACCAAGCGCGACCTGACGAAGCTGGGCTCGTTCCTTTTCATGGGTCTGATCGGCATCATCATCGCGTCGGTCGTGAACATGTTCATCGGCAGCACGATGATGCAGTTCGTGATCTCGGTGATCGGGGTCTTGGTCTTCACCGGCTTGACCGCCTACGACACCCAGAAAATCAAAAACACCTACGACGCGGTCAGCCACAGCGGCGAGTTGATGACCAAAACCGCCGTGATGGGCGCGCTCAACCTGTACCTCGATTTCCTCAACCTGTTCATCATGCTCATGCACCTGTTGGGCAATCGCGAGTAGCCCAAGTTCGGCAGAGTCACCGAAAGCCCGGCCAGCGTGCCGGGCTTTCTTTTTGACTAGTGCGCGTCGGTTTGAGTTGGCGGCGTGGCCTGACCGGGTACGACGAGGCGCAACAACAGCGGCGTTGCAACGGTCGTCACGACGGCGGTGAGGACGAGGGCCGAAAACAGGTGCGCCACGTAGGGGCTGTCGTGACCCTGAACGAAGAGGCCGGCCTGGAGCGCGATACTGGCCACGACGATCTCGACCGCACCACGGCCCGACATGCCGATCCCCACGGCGGTGGAATCGCGTACGGCCATTCCCGACAATCGCGCCGCCACGCCGCAACCCACGAGCTTGCCGATAACCGCCGCTGCGATTAGCACGGCCAGAAAACCGGGAACGTTCCACAACGCCGACAAATCGATCTGTAGTCCAATCCCGGCGAAGAACACCGGCGCCAAAAGGCCGTAGGTGAAGACCCCCATGCCGTCGCGAATGCCTTCGTATTCGGACGCCCCGACGAGGCGTTTCTCGAAAAACAAACCCGCGACAAACGCGCCCATGATGAAGTGCATGCCCATCAACTCGGCCAAAACTGCAAAGGCAAACGCCACCACCAAAAGCGCGGTGAACCCGGCGGCTCTG
The DNA here is from genome assembly GCA_038141965.1 of Alphaproteobacteria bacterium. Taxonomy (GTDB): domain Bacteria; phylum Pseudomonadota; class Alphaproteobacteria; order SHVP01; family SHVP01; genus CALJDF01. The sequence goes on along the minus strand of JAYQJC010000005.1, from coordinate 721,465 downwards.
GAGTGGGCGGCACCTAACGCGCGCATTGCCCAGGGGTAGAAATATCGGCTGCCGCCGATGGTGGCGGCGAAGAAGATTCCGACCTTGATCAGTAGCCAGACGAGGTCGGCGACGGGCGGGATCGCGCCCGTGGCAATGACCGCCGTTAGCACCGCCAACAGGATCAAACCCAGAATGTCGTCGAACACTGCGGCAGCGATGATGGTCCGCCCGATCGGATGATGCAGCAATCCGAAATCGTTCAGCACGCGGCCCGCGACCGCGACTGCCGTGATCGACAACGCGACGCCGATGAAAAGCGCTTGGGCAGGTTGCGCCGGAGTGCTGGGCAGGAACATAAAGCCAAGGAGCAACCCCGCAGCCAACGGCACCACCACGCCGCCGAGCGCGACGAAAAACGACGATCGAGAGGCGCGGCGCATTTCGCCGGGTTGCATTTCGATCCCAACCAGCAAAATGAGGAAAAAGATCCCGAACTCCGCGACCAGCTGAACCGGCACGCTATGGGCGATGTCGGCCAGGCCCGGCAGCAACGGCGAGATAAAGGGCGCCGCCAACCCGATCAAGACCCCGGCGCCGATTTCGCCCAGGAGTTGAGGTTGACCGAATCGCAGACTGACCTCACCCAAGAGGCGGGCAACAATCAGGATGACAAAGAGAGGCAGGAAAAGGTCCACGTGCGTAGCTACCGATGATCGGGCGGCCAGTGTGGCAGATCGCGTCGCTAACGCGGCTGCGTCAGATCAAACCGACGGCTAGACCAGATTGAGACGGCGCTTGCCGGCAAGGATGCCCAACACCGCGGACAGTTCGGCGCTCATCCGTAGGACCTGACCACCGGCGTCGAGCACCGCATAACGCGCCTTACCGGACCGCCGTTTAACGACGCGAAAGACCGGTACGCGAGATCGTTTTTTGTAGATGGCGAACGTCGCCTCGTGACGACCTTCGTTGAAAGCATAGTCGCACCAGTCGCCGGCAATGACCCGGCGGCTATAGACCGACAAAATCTGGTTGAGCTCGGTGCGGTCGAAAAAGACCGGAAACGAAAAACGGGAGCGGTTCTGATGCGACCCGGGCTCCCGTTGGTGAATGGCATGGACCTCTACCATGTCTGGCGGTCCTGGCGTTTGAAACGCAATATCGGCAACTGGCGCATCGTCGCGGTGTCTCCCCGACATGTAGCCGGCCCCAAATGGGACCCTCCCCGTCTCCAATGATAGGCCTGCGGGTTCGCCTAGGGCAACGCCGACCGGCCCGTCTCGAGCAGTGTCCAGCCTTGGGGTGACGAAATCACAGAATCGCCCAATTTCGGCCCTGCATGCGCCCCATTGCCCCCCAAAATTACAAGGCGTCGGCCCTCCTGACCCGGTCGCCGACACCAAGCGAGCGTTCCCCCAGACTTGGTGTCACCTACGCGACCGGGTCAATTTCCCGACGTTATTCTACTCTCTCAGCGCCAGCGGCCCCGCGACCAGGGGCCGTTGGCGTATTTGCCCGGTAAGGCGCTATGCGGCCGCTTGCGCGGTGGGTTGAGCGTAGGCTTTGGCGCGTTCGATGTAGAACGCGGGCGCGTTGGCGATCTCGCGCACGATGGGGAGCGCTTTCATCGTGTCGATCCACGTCAATATCCGTTCGCAGGATGACGGAACCCGGTAGCCGCGATAGTGCTCGATGTTACAAAAGCGCTCGAAGAACGGGTAATAGCTGAAGTCGATAAGGCTGGGAGATGCGCCAAGCAAATACGGGCCCGCGCCGAGCTTCGCCATTCCGTCTTCCATAAACGTTAGGCAGGCATCGAGTTCCTCCCGCAAGGCGCCCTGCGCCGCGGTGTCGTTTTCACGCATAAGCTTGTAAGACGCGACGTTGAAACGGGTGTTGCCGTAATCGATCCAGATTCGCGCCATGGCGCGCGTGTGAGGATCGGACGGCATGAGCGCGGGTTCGGGAAAGACCTCGTCGAGGTACTCGTTGATGATGGCGGATTCGTAGACGATACGCCCGTCGTGGCGGATCGACGGCACCTTGCCGTAGGGCGAGACCTCGGCAAACCAATCGGGTTTGTCGGAAAGATCGATTTCGGTGAGCGAAAAATCGACCCCTTTGTGCATCAACACGAGCCGCGTACGGTGCGCGTAGGGGCACACCTCGGCGCTGAAGATCTCGACTGTGGCCATGGTCATTTCCTTCCCGTTGCAAAAACGCCGCCGTAGTATCGGCGGGCAAGCTTGACCACAAGGCTAGCGCGCCCCGACCGGCGGTGGCGACTCCAATCTGTCCCGAGGAACGATGCATGACCCTGACGTTGTACGAGTTGACCGGTAAGGACGATCGCCGCTTTAGCCCCTATTGCTGGCGCATTCGGATGGCGCTGGCGCACAAGGGGCTAGAGGCGGATTTTGTGCCTGTTCGGTTTACCGACAAGGAAATCATCGCGTTTTCGGGACAAGGCAAGGTACCGGTCCTGGTCGACGGCGATACCACCGTCGTCGAGTCGTTCGATATCGCCTGCTACCTCGACGACAACTACGCCGACCGGCCGGCGCTGTTCGGCAACGAGATCGCACGCGGCGAGGCGCGCATGATCAACCATTGGACCAACAGCGTGGTGCACGCCGCGCTTCAACCTTTGGTGATCGACGATATCTACCAGCACTTGGCCGACGAGGATCGTGACTATTTTTTGGAGACCCGGTCGGCGCGATTCGATCACTCCTTTGCCGCCGTTCAAGCCCATCGCGATTCGGATGTTCTGGTGGCGCGCAACGCGCTGACGCCGCTGCGGCTGACGCTTGCGGAACAGCCGTTCTTGTCCGGGGACGCGCCCGCCTTCGCCGACTACATCGTGTTTGGCGCGTTTCAATGGGTCCGCAGCATCAGCCCGTTCAAAGTCTTGGAAGAAGACGACCCGGTTCGCCGGTGGCGCGACCGGTTGCTTAACGCTTTCGACGGCGCGGGATATGCGACCACGGCCTATGACGGTTAGGCGGGTTGGGTACGCAGGCAAGTCTCGAGCTGCTGTTGCCAAGGCGGCAAATCCACGCCGAAAACGTCCGCCGCCGCGCGACTGCTGAGCGCGGTATAGATCGGTCGCATCGCGCGGAACGGATAGGTGTCCGACGAGATCGCCCGCAACACGGGATGCCGATCAGCCGCAAGTGCGACATAAGGGCTTGCCGGCGCTTGCGACAAGATGAGCTCGGCAAAGCCGTGCCAGCTAACGGCACCCGCCGCCGCCAAATGATAGATGCCGCTGCGTTCCCGCATCGCCGACGGCGATCGCGGTGCATCGAGATCCTTTAGGATGTTGTTAACCGCGATGGCGATCGCCCGCGACCAGGTCGGGCTGCCGATTTGATCGTCGACCACATTGATATCGTCGTGGGTGCTCGCCAAGGCCACCAAGTCCATCAAGAAATTGCTGCCGCGCAACCCGAACACCCGGCTGGTGCGAAAGATCAGATGCGGCGGATCGGTATAGGCGATCGCCGATTCGCCGCGCAGCATACTGCGGCCGTAGACGTTGAGCGGATTGGGCGCATCGCCTTCACGATAGGGCGCGGGGTCGGCGCCTCGCCGGCCATCGAACACCAGGTCCGTCGAAAAGTGGACCAGGCCGATGTTGCGGTCGAAGGCCTCTTCCGCGAGCATTAGGGGGATGTGCCCGTTGACGGTCATCGCCGTGGTGGCGTCCGCCTCCGCGGCATCGACGTCGGTGAAGGCCGCGGCGTTAACGATAAGGGCCGGGCGCGCGAGGCGTAGGTAGGTGGTGACTTCTTCCGGGCGGGCAAGATTGACCTGGTCGCGGGGCGGCGCCAGCACCGGCCACCACGCGCCCAGCTGGAGGCGTAATTCCCGGCCAATCTGGCCGGTTCCGCCGAAAAGTACGATAGGTCTTTCCACAAGGGCCCCGGAGGTTGGTTTGATCGAAAGACGATGCGGCAAGTGATGCAAATCGCACGCCGAAAAAGCCGTTTTCTCTTGGTTAACCGGTTAACAGGCGTGCGCCGTGCCGGCCGTGCGACGCACCCATGATCAGGATCGTGCGTACCTTGTTTCGCGGCACGATCATTGTCCTGGCGGGGGGAACCGTCGCGCTGGTCGGGGTCGGGCTGTGGCTGAGCACGTCGCTGCCGCAATGGACGGGGCGGATCGACGCAGCAGTGAGCGAACCGGTCGAGATCATCCGCGACGCGGTGGGCGGGACGCGCATTGTCGCCAGCTCGCAGAACGACGCCTATTTCGCCCTCGGGTTCGCGCATGCCCAGGACCGGCTTTGGCAAATGGATACCTATCGACGCATCGGCGCCGGGCGCGTTGCCGAGGTGATCGGCGCCCCGGGCCTGACGGTCGACCGGTTCATGCGCACGATCGGCCTCTATCGCAGCGCCGAACGCCAAGCCGATGCGTTGCCGCCGCCGGTTCAGGACGCATTACGAGCCTACGCCGCCGGCGTGAACGCCTATATCGATCGGCATGAGGGGCCGTGGCCGCCCGAGTTTACGTTGTTGGCCTACGCGCCTACGCCTTGGGAGCCGGCCGATTCGCTGGTGCTGGGCAAGGTGTTGGCCTTGCTGCTGGGCGGCAATTGGTTCGAGGAATTGCGACGGGCGGCGCTCCTGGATCGGCGAACGCCCGAAGACGTCGATTTCCTGATGCCGACCGGGTTGCCCGATGGGCCGACGACGTTGGCCGAAGCCGCGGACCTGCCCATTGCGGCAACGCACCTTTTGGCCGCGGTGCCGTCGCTCGTCCAACCACGACGCGCGTCCAATGCCTGGGTGGTCGACGGGCGACATACCGATAGCGGCAAACCGATCCTCGCGAACGACCCGCACCTTGGGCTGACCGCGCCGGGGATTTGGTACCTCGCCTCGCTGGAAGCCCCCGGATTGTCGGTCACCGGCGGCACGGTGCCGGGCATGCCGGTGCACCTCGTGGGGCATAACGGACGCATCGCGTGGGGCCTGACAACGACGTACGGCGATCTCACCGACCTCGTGGTTCTCGACGTCGACGCCGCAGACCCAACGCAGTACCGCGTGGGCGATGCGCGCCGCCCGTTCACGGTAAGGGAGGAACATATCGGGGTGCGATTCGGTCGCGACCAAGTCTTGCAGGTGCGCGAGACCGACTTTGGGCCTGTTCTATCGGATGTCTTGGCCCGCGCAGCGGATCGCGCCGGGTCGGACGCGGTTGTGGTGCTGCAGGCAGCGTTTTTGAACGATGCGGATCGAACCGCGGCCGCGATGTACGCCCTCAACCGGGCAACCGACTGGTCGTCGTTTCGCGAAGCGTTGCGATCCTACGGCGCCCCCCAACAGAACATCCTCTATGCCGATACCGAAGGGACCATCGGGTTCTTTGCGCCGGGACTGGTCCCGGTACGACGGGTCGGGCGCGGCTTGGTGCCGGGCCGGATACCGGACAACGATTGGACCGGGTTCGTGCCGTTCGACGCGCTGCCCCAACAACGAGGCGCCGCGGACGGCATGTTGCTAAACGCGAACAACCGGATCGTTGGCCCGGATTACCCCTACTTCATTAGCGCGGATTGGGAGCCGCCGTTTCGCGCCGAACGGCTTGACGAAGCCCTGCGGCGCGACCTGGGCGGCGACCTGCACGCCCACGGCACACTGCAGGCCGATACGGTGTCCACCATGGCACGACGGCTGGTGCCCGCGATGATCGCCCGGTTGGGCGATATCTCCGTTAGTACCGCAGCCCAGGAGGCCCGCGACACGTTGACCGATTGGGATTTTCGGATGGACGCCAACGCTGCCGCGCCGCTTGTATTTGCCGCTTGGTACGCTGCCCTGGTGGAGATCATCTTTGACGACGATCTCGGCGATCAAGGCGGCGGGATCGATCCGCGCCAAATCCATGCGGTGCTGACTGACGATATCACGTACTGGTGCGATGATCGCGAGACCGATGGGGAACAGGAGACCTGCGCCATGGCGACGGCCACCGCGCTGGAGGCTGCAATGGCTTCGCTTACCGCGCGCCATGGGCCCGACCTGACGACGTGGCGATGGGGCGAAGCGCACCCGGCGCGCTTTACGCACCCGTTGTTGAGCTTTGTGCCCGGCCTACCGCGATGGTTGGAAATCACCGTGCCGAGCAGCGGCGGCAATTACACGTTGATGCGCGGCGGTTATTCAGGGGGTAACGTGGTTTTCGTCAACGTACACGGCGCCGGCTACCGCGCCGTGTACGACCTGGACGACCTCGAGCGGTCGTTGTTCATGGTCGCGCCCGGCACCGCGGGCAATCCCTATAGCCGATACTTCGCCGAGCATCACGACGCTTGGCGTACCGGCGCGATGTTCCGATTGCCGCCGACGGCGGAAGCGCGCACCGGCGCGCGCGGCATTTTGACTCTGGTGCCGAGGCGCTAACCGCCTAGACTTGCCGCCCCTATGTCGAGGAAGATCACTGCATGAACCCCGAAGTTACCGCGTTCTTTGACGAAGCGACGTACACCGTCAGCTATGTCGTGGCCGACCCCGATCGAGGCAAGGCGGCGATTATCGACTCGGTGCTCGGTTACGATTCGAAATCCGGCTGGACCAATACGGAAAAGGCCGACGAGATCATCGCGTTCGTGCGCGACCGCGGATTTGTCGTCGACTGGATATTGGAAACCCATGTTCATGCCGACCACCTCACCGCGGCGCCCTATCTTAAAGATACGCTGGGCGGACAAACCGGGATCGGCAATCAAATCGGGACGGTCCAGGCCACCTTCAAGACGGTGTTCAATGCGGGAGACGAGTTGCCGAGCGACGGCAGTCAGTTCGATCACCTCTTCTCTGATGCCGAGATATTTACCATCGGTGGAATCCGGGCGCGCGTGATCCACACACCGGGCCATACGCCGGCATGCGTGACCTATGTGATCGGGAACGCGGCCTTCGTCGGCGACACGATGTTCATGCCGGATTACGGTACGGCCCGGGCGGATTTTCCGGGCGGCGATGCGCGAACGCTTTTTCGATCGATCCAACGGACACTAGCGTTGCCTGACGACACTCGATTGTTCATGTGCCACGACTATGCGCCCAACGGGCGCGACTATTTGTGGGAAACCACCGTCGCCCAGCAAAAAGCGAACAACATTCACCTGAAGGACGGGGTCGGGGAAGACGATTACGTCGCGATGCGCAAAGCGCGGGACGAAAAGCTTGCCGTCCCGGCGCTCCTGCTGCCGGCGGTTCAGATCAATATGCGCGGCGGATATCCCCCGCCGCCCGAAGACAACGGCGTCTCGTACATCAAGATCCCGTTGAACACCTTCCGCTAGACGACCTCGGCTTTGTATTGCGAGTTGCGACTCGCCACCAAATCCGAGAAGGCGATCATTTGCACGCGCGGGTCTTCCTTGCGGAGCTTGCCCGCGTCGGCATCGGTAACGACATCGATCACCGCGGTTTCTTTTGCCGCGATCGCGCGATCGAGCACCGCGCCGAGATCTTTCGGGTCGGTCACCCGTTCGGCGTGGCAGCCGAACGCTTTGCCGATGAGGTCGTAATGCACATCGCCAAACAGCGTGTTGACCGGGCGATCCATGACCTGGAGCTGGCCGTGCTTTTCCGTGCCCCACGCCCCGTCGTTGGAGATAAGCGTGGTGATCTTGAGGCCCCCGAGAACGGCGCCATTGAATTCGCTGGGATAGAACCCGAAGGCCCCGTCGCCGGTCACGAGAAAGACCGGTCGAGGCGCCTCGCCCGTTTCTTTCGCCATTTCGCGCGCGCCGGTGGCGGCACCGAGCGCCAGGGGGGTGCCGATCCCCATCGAGCCCAAGGGGTAGTGATCGAGAAACCCGCGTTCGGACTTGATGCGCAAGATCGCATGCATCCAGTTCTGCACGTCGGCCCCGTCGCCGACATAGATCGCGTTGGCCGGCATCCGCGCCATCAACTCGCGCGCCATGCGATAGGGGTGGATCGCCCCGTCATCGCCTAACCCGATAGTCTCGATGAACGACAGTCGTTCGTTGAGCGCATCCTTGAGCCACTTGGGCGCGGCCTTGCTCTTGGTCTTGCGGTTGCTTAGTTCTTCGACGATCGCGGCCACCGTTTGTGCGCCGTCCGCGACGATCGGCACCTCGACCGCGCGGTTGCGGCCGATCTCTTCGCCGGTGATATCGATCTGAATGAACTTGGCTTCGGCGCTGAAACGGGGCGCCATGCCGTAACCCATCCGCTGGGTCATGCGGGCGCCGACCCACATGACGACGTCGGCTTCCTTGGCGGCCACCTGGGCAAGGGGCCACGACCAGCCGAGATCGTCGTCCTCGGGCACCAAGCCCCGCCCGCCGGCGTTGCCGAGCACCGGGATATTCCACGTGGAGGAAAGCTCGCGAAGCGCCGGGCCGGCCCCCGCCCACATCGCGCCCGAGCCCGCGATCACCATCGGCCGTTTCGCCTTGGCCAGGAGGTCGGCGGCGGCGGCCACCGCGTCCGGCGCGGGGCCGGGTCGGATCGCTTCGGTGACCGGGGCGTCGAGCTCTTCAACGTTTTGGATCGTTTGCGCGAGGAATTCCTGGGGAACCTGTAGAACGACAGGTCCGGGCCGTCCGGTGGTGGCCTGGCGGTACGCGGTCTCGACGTATTCGCGCAGCCGCCCGGCTTCGTGAATCGTGCGCGCCCATTTCGTGATGGGCCGCACCAACGACAAAGCATCGTGATCGACCTCGGACTGCGGTTGAATCCAATTGGTCGGCAGCCGCGCCACGATAATGATGACCGGCGAGCAGGCCTCGTGCGCGGTCAGAATGCCGCCGACGGCATTCGGCATTCCCTGATCGGAAATGATCAACGCGACGCCGGGTTTTCCGGTGACGCGCGCATAGCCGTCGGCCGCGGCCACGGTCGCAGTTTCGTGCCGGTTGGAGATGATCGCGAATTCGTCCTTGTCCATCGCGTCGAGAAGGTAGGTATGCGACGCCCCAGCCAACGAAAACACCGAACCGATACCGAGGCGTTTGAGCGTCCGGCTGATCACCCTCCCGCCGGTGATCTCGTTGCTGCCGCGCTCTTCGGTCTTCCAAAAGCTATCCGGGTCGGCTTTCTTTTTCGTTTGTCGTGCCATGCCGTTGATCTCCCCACGGCTCTAGCCGATGACCTCGCCCTCGATGAGTGCGATGGCTTCGATCTCGATTTCTAGTTCGGGCAGCCCCAACGCGCCGACTTCGACGATCGTGTCGGCGGGCCAGGGTTGTTTGAAATACTTGCCACGCGCTTCGATGATTTTCGGAAAGTTGCTCATATCGGTGAGGTAGATATTCACCTTGACGATTTTTTCCATCGACGAGCCCGCCGCTTCGAGCGCGCGTTTTATGTTGGCAAAGGTCTGTTCGACCTGGCGGTCGAAGTCGCCGACACCGACAAGGTTGCCGTTTTCGTCGATCGACGCCTGACCCGACAGGAAGACGAAATTGCCGGCACGGTATCCAATGGCAATTTTGAACGCGTCGTACGGATCGGGCGTTGTCTTGATCCGATAGGCGTTCGGATCAGCCGTGGTCTCGATTTTGCCGGTGGCCATCGTGGTGTCCCTCCCCTGGGCGTTATTGATTGGGTTGATCCTAGCCGAACGAAGGGGGTCGTCCTACACGGCACCACCCGGTGCGCACACTGTGGCTAACCTATGGCGCAGCAGCGCCGAGCGACGTCTGATAGACCGCGGTCGCAGCCTCCACGCGGGCCGGGCGGAAGTCGACCACGCCAAGGTCGGTCACTCGTGCCGCGAAAGGCGAGAAGCGCCGGGAAAGGAGCCGCTGTGCCGCCGCCAAGCGCCGCTTGCGGACGGCCATTGCAAGCGTGGCGTGGGGCACCCACGACCCCGGACGCGTGTGGTCGGTGATCGTGCCGATGCCCTGCACGTTCTCGTGGAGGGCCTGATAGAGACGATGCAACGCAGTACTGGCTTGCGGCGCGAGGTAGATCACGGCCTCGCGACCCTCAAAAACATCAATGCGGTCAAACCTAAGGTTGAACGGTTCAGTGTCGCCGGCGAGGGTGTCCACGCGGCCTATCAAGGCCCCCGGCATGACGTCGTTCATCACCGCTAGGGTAAGGTGCGGCGCGACACCTAGGGTCATCATCGATGAATCGATCTTGTTGTTTGCCAACGTCGCCCAAATCGCCCGGACCGCGGTGTCGGCCGCCGCATCGAACGTCGCAATGACGGCGTGGGCCACGTCAGTAGGGGTCCGGCCCCTGGTAGGGCGCCGCCGCATGATGGGCCAAGGACGGCGGTAGGGTCGGGTTGTAGGTCGGCTCGAACGGACGCGGTCGTTCGTCTGCCGACCAATCGGTCAGGAACGGGCCCTCGCGCGAGCGAAAGAGGCCGAGGAAACCGGTGAGCGAGGCGCCCGGACCGTGACTGATCCCCGGCGGTCGCCAGAAATACCCACCGGGGCGCATCAATCCTTGCGGCCACCCCAGGGTGCCTTCGAGAAGAAAGAATTCTTCGACGCACGGATGGGTTTCGGTTTTGCCCGTCGGCGGCAAGTCTTCGCGCCGATCGCCCGCTCTTCTCAGAAGCCAAGTGCGCTCGCCGCTTTCTTCATCGTGGCGCAGGAACTTGATCGCGATGCCCGAGCCGGCAAGACCATGCTTGAAATCGGTGATCCACGGTATTTGATCGCTGTCGGTCAACACGATCGCGCCCGTCGTCCCCACCGTGCCAGCACCCGGGACCCGGCGCGGGGTGCCGTTGAAAAAAGTCAGCACGGCAGCGCCGTTTGGGGCCGCCATACGGCGGCGCGTGGCGCCTGCCGGCAAAAACCCGTAGCCGTAGGGCGCGAACGTGTGGTCGTCGATCGTCAGACCACCTTCGAGGACGAAGAACTCTTCCTCGCCGACGACGTGATGCACCTCGTCCAGCGCCCATCCCGGCGGGTAACGAATGATGGCGCTGCCCTCGGCGGTCTCGTCGTCGTGGGAAAGAACCTTGATCATCGCGCCGGGTCGGGTCGACTCGGCGTCGAGTTCGAACCACGGCAGGACTTGGGTTTGAATGTATTCGATGTGCGGTCGGGTCATGTCAGCTCAATAGGGATCGTCGCCCTGATAGGGCGCATCGGCGTATTCGGCGAGTGCCTCCGGAAGCGTCGGGCGATAGGGCGCATCCCACAGAATGGATTCGGTATGCGACGTCCAGTCCGTCGAGAACGGACCTTCTTTGCAACGAAAGAAGCATGCGCATCCGGACCGCGTGCCGACCGGTCCATGCTGGATGCCGCCTGGCCGCCAGAAGTAGGCGCCTTGCTTGAGGACGCCTTGGAGCATGGATATCTCGCCGTCCAGAAGGAACAGCTCTTCGACGTGCGGGTGGGTCTCCAGCGGCGCAACCGTTTCCTCGGGCGCCGCCGCCATGGTCAGGAGCCATGTTTGTTCGCCCGTCCGCTCGTCGAGCCGCAGCATGAGTTTTTGGAGCCCCGCGCCCACGACGTTGGGATCGACGCGATCGCCCCAGGATTGCCGGTCCACCGCGATATGCGCGATCAGTTTGCGGCGATCGAAGGTCTTTTCGCTTCCAAAAACGTTTTGGTGGGGCCCTTCGAAAAAGGTCAGGACGGCGGCACCGCTGGGCGTGCGCATCGGTCCCCGCGGGTAACCGTCGGGGAGGTAGGCATAGGCGCGCGGCCCGTAGACGGTTTCGCCGAGGTGCACCTCGCCCTCGAGAACGAAGAACTCCTCGTCGTTGTCGAGGTAATGCGCCGCAGCGATCTCGAAGCCCGCGGGATACCGGAGAATCACGCTCACGGCGCCGGAATCCACGTCGCGTGAAAGGATTTTGCAGGCCACGCCGGGGCGGGCCGCCGTCTCGGGCAGGGTGATCCAGGGCAAGGCTTGGGCCTGGATGAATTCGAGGTGGTCTCGGGCCATTTCGTCCCCCTTGCCCACCAGTATCGCGCGCGGCGCGGGACGCGGCAATCGGCGACGGATTCCGGGCGCCAATCCCGTGTAAGGTACAGAAACGGCTGTTTTCGACTGAATTGGATCTCCGGATGCTCCGAACACTTGGATTGGCCGCGCTTGGCTTGCTGGTGTTTTCCGGCCTTGCCTCGGCGCAAAACGTGGATCGCGAACGCGCGTTTCGCGCCGCGCGTTTCGTCGAATTGTTGGATATCGACCGCAACGGCACCGTTAGCTTGGACGAAATATTGGCCGAACACGGTCGCCTTTTCGCGGCCGCCGATCTCGATCGAGACGGCGCATTGTCGGTCGACGAGTTCCGGCGCCGCGGGCGTTTGTTCCAGAGCCTTGGCACCGCCACGTTGTTCGACATGCTCGACACCGACGGCGACCAGATGCTGTCGCCGCACGAGATCAATCAGCCGTCGCAGCGCTGGTTCTCACGTTACGACCTCAACGGCGACGGCGCGATGGCGGCGGGCGAATTGTCCCAGGGGGGCCAAACCGGTGGCTCCAGGCATCGCCGCTAGCCAGGCGATCTGGATGAGCGCGGGCGAGCGCACGCGTTCGGATCAGGTCGACGACGCCGCCGACCTCACCGACGATGCACTCATCGCGCGGATTGCCGACGGCGATCAAAGAGCGTGGGCCGAAATCACGCGGCGGCACCTTGGCGCGCTGGTCGGGTACGCCTGGCACATGCTACGCGACCGCGCCGAAGCCGAAGACGTCGCGCAAGAAACCATGGTTCGTCTCATGCGTAAGGCCGAAACCTGGGAGCCCGGCGGCGCCAAAGTAAAGACATGGCTTTTCCGCGTGGCGATCAACCTGTGTATCGATCGGCAGCGGGCGCGACGGACCACCTCGCTTGATGTACTTGCCGAACAGAGCGATCCCGATACCGGAGGCACGTCCGTTGCGCGCGACCATGCCTTGAAGCGCACCGTGGGCGGCGCCGTCGATGGCTTGCCGCCGCGACAAAAACAGGCGCTGACGCTGGTGCACTATCAAGGCTTTAGCCAACAAGAAGCCGCGAATGTGTTGGACGTTTCGGTGGAAGCTATCGAGTCCCTTTTGGCGCGGGCACGCCGCACGTTGAAGGCGCAACTGAAAGATATCGCCGGCGATTTGCTGGAGGAGTGGTGATGGACAACGACACGTCGATGACGTTGGGCGATTTCGAATTGCTGCTGGATCAGTACGGAACGAACCTCGCCGATTGGCCGGTCGATCGTCGTGAGGCGGCCGAGGACCTCTTGGCGCGATCGCCCGACGCGCAAGACGAGATGCGCCGTGCGATCGGCCTCGCGCTGCTGCTGGATCTCATTCCCGCCCCGGCGCCGAGCGCCGCACTCGAGGCACGGGTCGCGGCACTCCCTCAGGCGGAAACGGCGCATTGGATTTGGATGGTCGTCGCGCGACCGGTATGGCGGCCGGCCATGTTGGCCGCCGCTATGCTTGGCGGGATTTACCTCGGCGGCGCCGCGCTGCCGACAAGTACCGCCTATGGCGACAGCGTCTTCGATCTGAACAGCATTGCCGGGGGTGGCGAAACCCTCGGCGTTATCGAATCCTTGGAGGAATAAATGGGACGTCGCCGCGTCTTCGGCATATTGCTGACCGTCTCCCTCGCCCTGAACCTGTTCGCGATCGGAATATTTATCGGCGTGGTTGCGATCGGCGGCGGTCCGTGGGCGCATCGGGGTTTGGACCCTTGGTCCGGCGGGTTTCAGGCATCGCCTGCGTTGATGGCGCTGGAACCCGAATCACGACAGCTGGCTATCGAGCGTTTTCAGGAAAACGAAGGGGCGTTGCGCGATCAAACGCGCGCCTTGCGCCGGGCGCAGCGGGAGGTGGTCCGCGCCATGACAGCCGACCCGTTCGATCCGGTCGCAGCCGGGGAGGCGCTGCAACAGCTCAGAGGGCAGACAGATGCGATTCAAACCCTCATCCACAACTACTTGGTCGATCTGAGTCGCAATTTGACGCCTGACGAACGCGAGCGGCTGGGTCGTTCGATTTTTCGCGGGCCGGCCTATCGCACGCCGCTCGCCAGTCACCCGCTCGGCGGGTTCGTTCCGGCGGGCTAGCACATGTTGAGTTCGGGTCGGGGCAGATGGATCGCTGCCGGTGCGGTGGCGACCATCATTGTCGTCTTTGGCGTGTTCGCGTTGGGGGGCGGCGAGGACGGCGCTGTCGAATATCGCTTCGGCGTGGTCGACCGGGGTGAGGTCGTCAGCACCATCTCGACATCGGGCACGCTGGGCGCCGTCGTCACGGTCGATGTCGGCACGCAGGTTTCCGGTCAGGTTGCCGAGCTACATGCCGACTTCAACACCGAGGTCAAAGAGGGGCAGCTGATCGCGCGGATCGATCCCCAGACGTTCGAGGCGCGGCTGCGCCAGGCCGAAGCCGATCTCGCGATCGCAAAGGCCAACGTCTCCATGCAGGTGGCGGCGAAGGCGCGGGCCGAAGCGGACCTTGCCAGTGCGCAAGCCAATCTCGAGAACCGGCGCGCGACCGACGCCGAAGCGGCCCGCGAGCTCACCCGCAAAGAAGCGCTGTTGGCCCGCGGCGTAGCGTCCAACCGCGACGTCACCCAAGCCAAGGCGCAGGCCGAAAGCGCCGCAGCACAAACGCGGGCAGCGGCGGCGGCGCTGCGATCTGCCGAGGCGCAAATCTTGGTCTCGCAGGCGCAGATCGAGAACGCGCGGGCCCAGGTGCAGCAGCGCGAGGCCAGCGTCGAGCAAGCGTTGATCGATCTGGAGCGCACGTTCATCCGCGCACCGGTCAACGGCGTGGTGATCAACCGGCAAGTCAGCCTGGGCCAAACGGTGGCGGCCAGCTTGAACGCGCCGGTCTTATTCACCATCGCACAGGACCTGCGACAAATGCAGGTCGAAGCCAATGTCGACGAGGCCGACATCGGCCAAATCCAAACTGGACAAGAGGTCGAGTTCACGGTCGATGCCCATGCCGGACGCACCTTTCGCGGTCAGATCCAACAGGTCCGCCAAGCGCCCGAGGTCGTCCAAAACGTGGTGACCTATACGGTGATCGTTTCCGCCAACAACGCCCAGCAATTGTTGCTGCCGGGCATGACGGCCAACGTGAACGTCGTGCTGAATCGGCGCGAAGATACCTTGCGGGTGCCCAACGCGGCGTTGCGCTTTCGGCCCGCCAACGCGGCGGCTTCATTGGGCGAGCCCCCTTCGCCGGGGAGCGAGGCGCCGCCCAGCGGGGGACCGGCCGGCGCACAACGCGGGGCGCCTGGAGAGTTGTTTGCGCAACTGGTGGAGGCCTTGTCGCTGACCGAGGCGCAGCAGGAGCAGGCGCGGGCCTTCGGGCAAGAGATGGCGCGGTCGCTGCAGAACGTTCGCGCGCAAGGCGGGGGCCGTGAAGAGTTCATCCAAGCCGCTCGCGAAGGTCGCGCGCGCTTCAGCGAACAACTGCTGACGATCCTGACCGCGGATCAGCGGACACGCTATGCGGCGTTGATCGCCGAACGCCAAGCCACCCGGAACCAGGCCGTCCGCCAGGGCCGGATCTGGATATTGGGCGAGGACGGCAACCCCAAGGCGGTGACCATTCGTTACGGCATCACCAACGGCAGTTTGACCGAAGTTGTGGAGGGCGAAATCACTGCCGGTGCGCGCGTCATCGTCGGCGCGATGGCGCCGAGCCAAGGGCGCGGCCTGACCGGCATTCGTTTCTAGGTGCGCCATGGTCGACGCGCTGATCCAGGTCGAAGATTTAAGCCGCATTTACCAACTGGGCGACAACGTCGTCCCGGCATTGCGCGGGGTGTCTTTGTCGATTGCGGCCGGGGAATTCGTGGCCGTAATGGGGCCGTCGGGATCGGGCAAGTCGACTTTTATGAATCTAATCGGATGCCTGGATCGCCCGACCGGCGGTGCCTATTGGCTGGATGACGAAAACGTCGCCGACCTGGACAGCGATGCGCTGGCGGCGATTCGTAACAGCAAGATCGGCTTCGTCTTCCAGACCTTCAATTTGCTGGCACGGACCTCGGCGTTGCAGAACGTCGAAATGCCCTTGCTCTATAGCGGCGTCAACGCGGCGCCCCGACGCGAAGCCGCGGTTGCGCGGCTAACCGAAGTTGGATTGGCCGAACGGATGGACCACACGCCGAGCCAGTTATCCGGCGGCCAGCAACAACGGGTGGCGATCGCACGCGCGTTGGTCAACAACCCCGTGCTTGTGTTGGCCGACGAACCGACCGGCGCGCTGGACAGCCGCACCGGGGTCGAGATCATGGCAATCTTCCAGGCGCTGAATGCGGCCGGGATCACGATCGTCATCGTGACGCATGAACCGGATATCGCCCGCTATGCCAATCGTATCGTGACCTTTCGCGACGGCCTCGTGACCGAAGACGAACGGGTCACCGATCGATTGTCGGCCCGCGACATTCTTGAGAACTGGGACGCCGCCTCCGAGGCCGCGCAATGAACCTGCTGGCCACTATCGCCGTGGCGTTGCGCGCGCTGCGGGTCAACGCTTTGCGCAGCGGGTTGACGATGCTGGGAATCATTATCGGCGTGGCCGCGGTGATCGCGATGGTGGCGGTCGGGGCCGGCGCACAGGAACGCGTCAACGCGCAGATCGAAAGCCTGGGCGCCAACCTGTTGATCATCTTCAACGCCTCAAGCCGGCAAGGCGGTGCGCGACAAGGCGCGGGATCGCGCCTGAGCCTGACACTTGACGATGCGCTGGCCATCCAGGAGATCGACTCGGTCGCGCTCGCGTCGCCGACCGTGGCCGGCCGCACGCAACTGATTTTCGGCAACCTCAACTGGTCGGCGACGACGCAAGGCACCACGCCCGAGTATTTCCCCTTGCGCGAGTGGCAGGTGGTCGACGGTCGTATCTTCGGCCCAGAAGAAGTGCGCCGCGCGGCCAAGGTCGCGGTGCTCGGCCAGACCGTGGTGGAGAACCTGTTCGTCGACCAAGATCCGGTCGGCGAGACCATTCGCATCAAGAAGGTGCCGTTCGAGGTGATCGGCGTCCTGGACAAAAAGGGCCAGAACTCGTTCGGACAAGATCAAGACGATGTCGTGCTGATCCCGATCAGCACCGCCCGAAAGCGGGTGCTGGGGACAAGCGCGCGGGCGCGGCCAGATTCGGTCAGCATCATCATGGTCAAAGCAGTAAGCGCGGCGCGCCTGAAAGAAGCCGAAGACGCGGTCAACGATGTGCTGCGGGCGCGGCACCGGATCGGCCCTGGCGAAGAAGACGATTTTCGGTTGCGCAACCTTGCCGAGATCACCGATGCGCGGGCCGAAAGCCAACGCATCTTGACGCTGCTGTTGTCGGCGGTGGCGTCGATCGCGCTGCTGGTCGGCGGGATCGGGATCATGAACATCATGCTGGTGTCGGTCACCGAACGGACCCGCGAGATCGGCCTACGCATGGCGGTAGGTGCCCGGCGCAAGGACATCTTGGTGCAGTTTTTGGTGGAAGCCGTGACGTTATCGCTGATCGGCGGCTTTATCGGTGTGATCGCCGGGCTGGGCGGGGCGGCCCTGATCGGCAATCTCGCCGATTGGCCGGTGCTGATCGAGCCCTTGGCCCTGGTGATCGCGGTGGCGTTTTCGGCCGCGGTGGGCGTGTTCTTCGGCTATTACCCCGCCCGCAAGGCGGCCCGGCTCGATCCGATCGACGCGCTGCGATACGAGTAGGCGGACCGCTCAATCCTCCAGGACGATGAGCAGGTCCTTGGTGTCGACGCGGGTGCCGGCGGGGGTGACGATGTCGGCGACCTTGCCGGGCCGATCGGTGTAGACGGCGGTTTCCATCTTCATGGCTTCGATGGTGAGCAAGCGATCGCCGGCAGACACGGTTTCACCTTTGGAGACGGCAATGCTGACGACGAGACCCGGCATCGGCGCCGCGATGTGGAGCGGGTTGCCGTCGTCCGCTTTGAGATGTTGGTGGGCGTCGGCGGCCAACGAGTCGTCGGCCACCTTGACGGTACGCGGCTGGCCGTTGAGCTCGAAGAAGACGTTGCGTTCGCCTTCTTCGTTGGCTTCGCCCACGGCGAGCAAACGTACGACGAGCGATTTGCCGCGTTCGATGTCGATATAAAGCTCGTCGCCCTCTTCCGGGCCGTAGAAGAACGCCGGGGTGGGGATCGAGCTGACGTCGGCATATTGGCGCCGGTGGTCGGCGTAGTCGGTGAACACCCGCGGGTACATCAGGTAAGAGGCGAGTTCGCGATCGTCGATGTGGCGGTGGACCTTCTTTTCCGCCTCCTTGCGCGAGACCTCGATATCGATCGGCCCGAGCACCTCGCCCGGTCGCACGGTAAGTGGCTCCCGCCCTTTGAGGATCTTTTTCTGCAGTGCGGCCGGGAACCCGCCGTGGGGCTGCCCGAGGTCGCCGTGGAAAAGTTCGACCACCGATTCGGGGAACGCGATCTCGCGGTCGGGATCGAGAACTTCTGCCGGGGTCAGTTCGTTGGTGACCATGTAGATCGCCATATCGCCGACCACCTTCGAGGTCGGCGTGACCTTGACGATATCGCCGAACATCTCGTTGACCTCGGCGTAGGCATGGGCGACTTCCGGCCAGCGCCAGGCGTCGATGCCGACGGCACGCGCTTGTTCGCGCAAATTGGTGTACTGCCCGCCGGGCATCGCATGCTCGTAGACTTCGGCCATCCCGGAGCGCAAATCGCTTTCGAACGCCGCGTAGTAGCGGCGCACGCCCTCCCAATAGCTGGCCAAGCCGCGCAGCGTGCCGCGATCGAGCCCGGGGTCGCGGTCGGTGCCTTTCAGGGCCTCGCAAATCGCGCCGAGGTTGGGTTGCGAGGTCAAACCCGACATCGAGTCCATCGCGGCGTCCGCGGCGTCGACGCCCGCTTCGGCGGCGGCCAGCACGCTGGCCGCGGCAATGCCGGAGGTATCGTGGGTATGGAAGTGGACCGGCAGGCCGACCTCTTGCTTCAGCGCCGTCACGAGCTGGCGGGCGGCAGCGGGCTTACATAAGCCCGCCATGTCCTTGATGCCGAGGATATGGGCGCCGGCCTTCTCAAGCTCCTTCGCCATCGAGACGTAGTATTGCAGCGTGTATTTCTCTTCGTCGGGATTGGAGAGATCGCCGCTGTAGCAAATGGCCGCTTCGCACAGGCGGCCGGTTTTGCCGACCTCGTCGATCGCGACGCGCATGTTCTCGACCCAGTTGAGGCAATCGAAAACGCGAAAAACATCGATGCCCGCATCGGCGGCTTGCTGAATGAAGTAGCGCACGACGTTGTCGGGGTAATTGGTGTAGCCCACGGCGTTCGCCGAGCGCAGCAGCATCTGCGTCATCAGGTTGGGCATCGCCTCGCGCAGCTTGGCCAGACGGTCCCAGGGATCTTCCTTGAGGAAGCGCATCGCGACGTCGAAGGTCGCGCCGCCCCAGCATTCGACGGACAGAAGTTCGGGCAGCGCACGGGCGTAGACCGGCGCGATCTTGGTCATGTCGTGGGTACGGAACCGCGTCGCGAGCAAGGACTGATGCGCATCGCGGAACGTGGTGTCGGTGATCAGCAATTGCTTTTGCGCCAACATCCATTGGGCGAAGCCTTCGGGGCCGAGTTCGTCTAGGCGGTTGCGCGATCCCGCGGGCGGATCGATTTCCGGCGCCGAAGGCATGTGCGGCGGCGGGAAGCTTTCGGGACGGAGCCGCCCGGCGACCTCCGGATTGCCGTTGACCAGCACGTTGCCGAGGAACGACAGCAACCGCGTGGCGCGGTCGCGGCGGGGCTTGAAGGCAAACAGCGACGGCGTTTCGTCGATAAAGCGCGTCGTATAGTCCCAGGCAGTGAAGCGCGGGTTACCGACGAGTTCTTCGAGGAAGACGAGGTTGGTTTTGACGCCACGAATGCGGAACTCGCGCAACGCGCGGTCCATGCGGCGCGCGGCCTCCTCGGCGGACGGCGCCCATGCCGTGACCTTTTCCAACATCGAATCGTAGTACGGCGTGATGACCGCGCCGGAATAGGCCGTGCCGCCATCCAAACGAATACCGAACCCGTTGGCGCCACGGTAGGCCGTGATCCGGCCGTAGTCGGGAATGAACTGGTTCTCTGGATCTTCAGTCGTAATGCGACATTGAAGCGCATGACCGTGAAGCGCGATGTCATCTTGGGCCGGCAAACCGACGGTCATGTCGCCAAGGCGGTGGCCTTCGGTGACTTTGATCTGCGCTTTGATCAAATCGACGCCGGTGACCTCTTCGGTGACGGTGTGTTCGACTTGGATGCGCGGGTTGACCTCAATGAAATAGAAATCACCGGTCTTCGAATCCATCAGGAATTCGACAGTGCCGGCGCAGGCGTAGCCAACCGTGTGCGCGAGCCGCAGGGCCGCGGCGGTGAGATCGGCACGTTGTTGGTCGGTCAGATAGGCCGCTGGGGCCCGCTCGATGACTTTTTGGTTGCGACGTTGCAGGGAACAGTCGCGTTCGAAGAGATGGACGATGTTGCCGTGCAGATCGCCGAGGATCTGCACTTCGACATGACGCGCCCCCTCGACGAACTTCTCGAGAAACACCTCGTCGTTGCCGAAAGCCGCGTTGGCCTCGCGACGCCCGGCGGCGACTTGCTCGAGCAGTTCGCTTTCTTCGCGAATGAGCCGCATGCCGCGACCGCCCCCTCCCCAACTCGCCTTGAGCATGACCGGATAACCGACCTCGGCCGCCAAGCGCCGCACCTCGGCATCGTCGCCGGGCAACGCCGACGTGGCCGGGACCATGGGCACGTCCGATTGCGCGGCCAGAGCGCGGGCCTGCACTTTGTTGCCGAGCGCCCGCATGACGTCGGGCGACGGGCCGACGAATCTGATGCCGGCCTCGGCGCAGGCTTCGGAAAAATCCGGATTCTCGGAGAGAAAGCCGTAGCCGGGATGGATCGCATCGACGCCGGCCTCGCGGGCGATCCGGATCACGCTGGGGATGTCTAGATAGGCCTGGACCGGCCCTTTGCCTTCACCGACCAAATAGGCCTCGTCGGCCTTGAAACGATGAAGCGCGAAGCGATCTTCGCGCGAATACATGGCCACGGTGCGCAGACCCAGCTCGGTTGCGGCGCGGAGGACGCGAATCGCGATTTCGCCGCGATTGGCCACCATGATCTTGCGGATTTTCTTGCTCTGTGTGGGATTCATGGGCGCGACCTTAGGACCGGTATCGCGACCTGTCTATCGTCGCGCCGCCCGCCTTTCGGCTTGCGGGCAACGGCCTGGCTCCCCATCTTTGGGCCCTGCCGCATCTAGGCGGCGAAGAAAGAAAACGCATGATTCAAGCTGCGACGCACGCCCACGAAACGGCTGATCGGCTTGCCGATTGGGTCGCCCGAAAAGGGGTTTATCGACAGACCATCGGCTCGTTGGTCGAGGGATTCGGCCGACGCTTGATCGAAGTGGGTATTCCCCTGTGGCGAATGAACTACATGGTGCAGACCATTCATCCGCAGAGCCGCGTTGCCTTTTGGGTCTGGCGCGAAGACGAAGAGTTGTTTTCGTTTCGTCCACCCCGAGACCAAACGTCAGACGAGCGGTTCGGCAACAGCCCATTCCGCGTCGTATTCAAGACCGGCGAACCCATTCGCCGGCGTTTGACCGGCAATAATGTCGTTCTCGATTTTCCGGTACTTCAGGATCTGATCGACGACGGTGGGACCGACTATCTCGTTCTGCCTGTCCGGTTCAGCGACGGCCAGATTAATGGACTGGCCTTCACTACGCGGAGCACCTGGTGGGTTCAGCGACGACCAGATCGACGTTCTCTCAAGGGCAGCCAAATTCCTCGCCGCACCGTTCGAGATCATGCAGATGCGCGATCTCGCAACCACGTTGCTCGAAACGTATGTCGGGCGACACGCGGGCGAGCGCGTCCTGGACGGCGCAATTACCCGCGGTTCGGGCGAAAGCATCGAGGCAGCCATCTGGTACTGCGATCTGCGCGACTTCACGCCACTCTCCGAACAACTTGAGATGGGGGCGTTGATCGACCTCCTTAATGCCTACTTCGAAGCGGTCGGCGGGGCGATCGAGAAAAACGGAGGCGAGATCCTGAAGTTCGTCGGCGATGCCATCTTGGCGATCTGGCCTTTGGAGAAACCGACCGATGCCTCGACAGCGGCAGCCTCGGCCCTTGCCGCATGGCGCGAGGCCCGCGACGCGATGAAGGCGGCGAACGACCAACGTACGGCAAAGGGCCTGCCGACGCTCGACTTCGGTACGACCTTGCACATCGGCGACGTGATCTACGGCAATATTGGAGCGTCCGACCGGCTCGATTTCACCGTCATTGGCCCCGCCGTCAATCTGGTTTCGCGCATGGAAGATTTGACGAAGAAACTGGGACAACCCGTGTTGCTTTCGAAACCCTTTGCCGACGTATGCGGAGAACCAACTCAGGCGCTCGGTGATTTCGAATTCAAGGGTATCGAAAAAGCCCAACCGGTCTACGGATTGGCGTAAACGGCCACCCCGACCCTAGGCACGCTCGAAGAAGCGCGCGACCATTCGACCGACCGCGACACCGAGAAACTGCGCAATGAGACCCGCCACCGGAATGCCGATCCAGGGCGGAAACGACACCGCCCCGAGCACGGTGGCCCACTGCGCCACCGGGAGCGAGCCGACGAAGCCGACGATCACGCCCCAGCGCTGGGCCGGCTTTCCTTCGCGCCGCAAGGCGTAGTTCAAGAAGGTGCCGGACAAAAACCCGAAGAAGACATAGGGCGCGATCTCGTCTTGGACGTTGACCAGGGCGTTATCGCCGAAGCGCAAATAGAGAATGAGAAGTTGGAGGAGCGGCCAGCCGATCGTCAGACCGGCGACCATCATCGCGCGCCACGCCATTATGAATCCGTGAGCGGGCCGGTGGGATCGCGCGCGACCCGGTCGGCAACCTCTTCGCAGGTGCGCGCATTTTCTTCCATTTCGTCGGCGACCTCGGGGTTCTCCGATCCGATAAGGCGATAGTGTGCGGCGACGTCCCGCAAGAGGCGTGCGGCAAGGTCTGCGTTGGTGGGCGGCGACTTGGGCATCGCCCCGGGCTACCGCGCCTTCAGCCGGTCGGCGAAATGTTTGCGGACCTTCGCGACCTTAGGCATCGAGATGTGCGCGATGTAGGGCTGCTCGGGATTCTGCGCAGCGTAGTCCTGATGGTATGCCTCGGCCTCGTAGAACGCCTCAAGCGGCTCCAGTGTCGTCACGATCTTGTCGTCGTAGACCTTGGCGGCCTCGAGCTGATCGATGTAGGCCTGCGCGACGCGGCGCTGGTTCGCGTCGGTGACAAAGATCGCCGAGCGGTATTGCGGACCGAAATCGTTGCCCTGGCGGTTCAACTGGGTCGGGTCGTGCGCCACCGAGAAGAACACCTTGAGAATCTGACCGAAGGTGATGCGCGATGGATCGAAACGGATCATCACGACTTCGGCATGACCCGTGGTGCCGGAACACACCGTTCTGTAGTCGGCGGTTTCGGCCGTCCCGCCGGCGTAACCCGCGGTGACTTGAACCACGCCCTCGAGCTGGCGGTACACCGCATCGACGCACCAGAAACACCCCCCGGCCAGAACAGCGATGCCTTCGGCGCCTGCACCGAGGTCGTCGGCCGGTTCGGGAAAGTCTTCCGGGGCAATCCGAGGGACGGCGCACAGGTCCATGGCTTATCTCATTTCATTGACGGGAAGGTGTATTCGGCGCCCGCACGAATGCCGGTGGGCCAGCGCGAGGTGACGGTTTTGAGCTTTGTATAGAAGTGCACGCCGTCCGGCCCGTGGATCGAATGCGCGCCAAAGAGCGACCGCTTCCACCCGCCGAACGAATGAAACGACATCGGGACCGGGATCGGCACGTTGATGCCGACCATGCCCGCCTGCACATTGGAAGAGAACTCCCGCGCCGCATCGCCGTCGCGCGTGAAGATGTCGGCGCCGTTGCCGTATTCGTGGGCGTCGACCAACTTCTTGGCGTTGTCGAAGTCCGGCGCCCGCACCACCGAAAGGACCGGCCCGAAGATTTCTTCGCGATAGATGCTCATGTCCGGCGTGACGTTGTCGAACAATGTGCCACCGACGAAGTAACCGCCTTCGTAGCCCTGCAACTTAAAATCGCGGCCGTCGACCAAGAGGTCGGCGCCTTCTTTCTCGCCGGCGTCGATATAGCCGCGCACCTTCTCGAAATGCTGTTTGGTGACCAGCGGGCCCATTTCCGAGTCAGGATCGGTGCCGGGCCCGACCTTAAGCGCGGCGATTTTGGGCGTCAGTCGTTCGATCAGCGCATCGCCCGCGCTGCCGACGGCCACCGCAACCGAGACCGCCATGCAACGCTCGCCGGCCGAGCCGAAGGCCGCGCCCATCAAGGCGTCGGTGGCCTGATCCATATCGGCATCCGGCATCACGACCATGTGGTTCTTGGCGCCGCCCAACGCCTGCACGCGCTTCCCAGCGGCCGAGCCGGTGCGGTAGATGTGTTCGGCGATCGCCGTCGAGCCGACAAAACTGATGGCGGCAACCCTGGGGTCGTCGAGCAAGGTTTCGACCGATTCACGATCGCCGTTGACGAGGTTGAAAACCCCGTCCGGCAAACCTGCCTCATGAAGCAACTCGGCCATGAACAAAGGCGCCGAGGGATCTTTTTCGGACGGCTTCAACACGAACGTATTGCCGCACGCGATGGCGATCGGGAACATCCACATCGGCACCATCGCGGGGAAGTTGAACGGCGTGATCCCCGCGCAGACGCCGACCGGTTGGCGCGCCGACCACGAATCGACATTGGTCCCAACGTTCTCGGTGAACTCGCCCTTCAGGAGATGCGGAATGCCGCAGGCAAACTCGACGACCTCGAGACCACGCGCGATGGAGCCCCCGGCGTCGGGGAGCGTCTTGCCGTGTTCGGCCGTCACAAGGGCGGCCATTTCGTCTTTGTTCCGCTCCATGAGTTCTTTGAAACGGAACATCACGCGGGCGCGTTGCACCGGCGGCACGGCGGCCCAGGCGGGGAGGGCATCGTGCGCGCTGCCGATCGCAGCACGGGTTTCGTCGGCGCTGGCAAAAGGCACTGCGGCGGTTTGTTCGCCGGTGGCTGGATTGAAGACCTCGCCGAACCGGCCGCTCGTGCCGTCGACCCGTTGACCGTTCACAAAATGATGCAGCGTTTTCATGCCCGCCTTCCCTCGATGTCAATTGGGCGCGCGAGGCGCCAAGTCTGTCGTGCCTGAAAAGCGTGGATCGTGCAAGACAACCCGGCGTGGCCGGTTGAGGGCGCGCGCTATTCGGCGGTCCGGCGCTGTTCGGCCTCGATGTATTGCGCCTGAGTCATGATCTTGCGCAGGAGGTCAAGCTGCTCTGCCGCGCGCCGGTGGCCCTGCGCGGCGGACCGGGCAAACCAAATGTGGGACTGGATGAGATCGCGCGTCACCCCGTTACCGTCGAGGTAGAGACCGGCAATGAAGAATTGCGCATCGGCATTGCCGCGCGTCGCGGCGGGCAGCCAGAACTCAATCGCTTTTTCGTAGTCGCGACACAAATAGGCGGCGACCCCGGCGTTGACCGCTTGGCGATCCGCGGCGGTCTGCGGGGGACGTTGCGCCGGGGCGACGCTGGGGGTCTGGTGTCCCTCGGGCCGCGCTACGACACGGGCCGAACCGGCTTCGCCGGTGCCCGGGACGACAGGCTTGGCCGCACTGGACGCCGCCTCTTCGCTGAGGAAGGGCAGGACCGGTTGGGCCGCCCGGGTTGCTTCTGCCACTAGCAAGTCGGGAACAGGTTGGATCGGCGCGCCTGGATTTTGCCGTGGGGCACGGCGCAGGAAGGGCAGCGGCGCTGGATCGTCTTCGGCCTTTTCAAGCTCGGTGAGCAGCGCGGCGCGGTCTTCGTAATAGCGTGGGATCGCGCTACGCACGCCCTCTTTTGCCGCCGCATCGGCACTATCCAAGAGCGACGAAACTCGTTTTGCACGACCGACCGGATCGCCGACATACGGCGTGTCGGTAAGTGCCAAGGCACCGGTCTGCGCCTCTTCGCGGAGGAACGCCGGGATATCGGCCGCGGTCGATGACGGGGGGTGTATCTTGGTAGCTTGGGGAACCGCGACCGCCTCGGGAGTTTCGTCCGGGATCGGGGCGGGTTCTCTTTCCGGTGTGGTTGCAGCCTCGCGGCGCAGCGGTGCCGGGACGGCTTCGTCTTCGAGGAATTCGGGGACCGGCTTGGGTTGCACCGCAACCGTCGGCACCGGCGGTGGCGCCTTGGCTTCTTCTTCCAAGAAGCGCGGCGGCGCGGCGACAGGCATTAATTGGACAACTTGTTCTTCGCTGTCGTCGTGCTCGCCGGCCGCTTCGCGTTGCAAGAACGCCGGCACCGGTTTGACCGCGGGCGTCTCGGCGTTCGCCGGCGTAGGCGAGAGGGCGGGCAGTGCTGTGGGCGGCACCGCCAAAGAGGCCACCCGAACGGGCTGCGGTTCCGCCGACAACACATAACCGATGCGGCCCGCCGCCAAGGCTTCGGCGCCCTGGCGCAAGTAGTAGACCGGGATGCGCGGGCCCGTCGTCAGCGTGACCGGTTCGTCACGCGGGGGCGGCGCGGGATGGCGTGGCGGTTCGGGCAGCGCCGCAACCTGAACAGGGACCTCGCGCTGGGGCGGCACCGGTTTCTCGAGCGGCTTCGGCACCAGCGAATCGCGGACCAAGAAGGCCGGGAGGTCGGGCTTGTCGGCCGGGCGATCTCGTTGATCGCCAAGCGGCAGGGCAAGCTGCGTCCCTGGCGGTTCTTGTTCCGGCGCGCGCGGGGGCGGCACGTCGGGCACCGCCGCAATCTGCAGATCGGCGGGGACTTGGCGCGGCGCGAGATAGCTCTGCGGGCCAAAGCGCGGCGCCAATACCAAATCGGGCGGTGGCGTCATCGCCTCGCGCGCCAGGAAGGCGGGGACCGGTTTGGCAACCTCAACCGGTTGCTTGGGCACCACGAGGGCGGCGGGAGTCGGATCGCGCCGCGCGACCACGGGCGCCGGCGGCGGCGTTACCGCGGCGACTTGAACCGGCGCGACCGGGACCGCCGGGGGCGCGGGTTCGGCAGACGCCTTCTTCGCCTCGGCTTTTAGGAAGGCGCCGGGGGCGGTTTGGCGACGGGCGGTGACGGTTGGCGCGATGCCGCGGCTTCCGCTTTCAGGAACGGCGCAACCGGCACCTCGATAATCGGGCGCACGGTGCTGGACCGAACCGGCGGGGCGGACCGGGCCTGGGGCGCCGGGGCAACAGATCGCCGGGCCTCGGACGCGCCCCCAAGGGCGGCCTGGACCGGGGCGTCTTCGCGGCGCGCTTTTTGCGTTCCTTCAGGAAGGCGGGACGACGCAGGCCGCTCGCCTCCGGCGCGGTCTCGGGTAGGGTGGCAACCCGCGTGGGCGGCGCGGCGTCGGGGCGCACCGCGAGGCGTGCCGCCGGGGTGCCGGCGATGTCCGCCGGGGACGGCGGGGCGGTGAGAACCTCTGTAAGCCGGTCGCTGCCGGTTTCGGACGCGCCTGACGTCGGCGCCGTGGTTTCGGCGGCAGCCACTTGGGCCGGTGGCGAGGTCGGCGCAGGTTTTTGGCGATTGAGAATACGCGTCGGCAGATAATCTTGGGCCCGCGCCGTTTGAATCGGCGCCGCCGGAGTCACCGTGGGCACCGGCTGGCCCGCCCGTCGCCGGTGCAACCGATTCCGACAGGATCGACGCCAGGCGATCGCCGGCTTTTTCGTGACCGCCGTCCGAGGCTTCGGCGAACCACTTGGCGGCTTCGCGTAGGTTGCGCGTCACGCCGTAGCCCTGTTCGAGCATCAGCGCCAAGTTGTATTGCGAAATGACGTGACCCTGATCGGCGGCCTTGCTGAACCACTCGGCGGCTTTGACCGGGTCGCGTTCGACCCCCTCGCCACGCAAATACATCACCCCGAGGTTGGCTTGTGCGCGCGACAACCCTTGGTCGGCGGCGAGGCGATACCAATTCGCGGCGACTTTGAGGTCTTTGGGAACGCCGAGCCCGAGACGATAAAGCTGGCCGATATTGCGTTGTGCCGCGGCGTTGCCGGCCCGCGCGAGCGGCAGCCATTCGTTATAGGCGCGTTCGTAGTCGCCTTCTTGGTAGGCCAGCGTGCCGTCGGCGAATTCGGAATGCGCCGGTTGGCCGGCAAAGCCAACGCCGGTCGCGATCAAGAAGAGCGCAGTGGTTCCGAGCAGCGCGAGGCGGCGCAGCGTATTTCGGCCTGGGGGCGGCGCGTACATCAGTCGTCAGCCAACTTCCATGTGCCGTCGGTTTCGCGACAGGCAGTGCCCAGCGCTTCCTCCGTCACATTACCCGCAAAGAGAGTCTGAGTGAACTCCCGACAATAGGTGCCGCTGGCTTTTTGAAAGGTGCGCCGGGGCGCAATGACCCCGTGGCTGCCGGATTGCGGATTGCGCCAGACGCTCTCGTTGCCGATCGGCACCGTTTCAAGCGTCGTCTGTGTCGTCCGCTCGAGCGCCAACTGGTCGGCCGCGGTAATCGCCTGCCCGGCGTCACTTTCCAGCAAAGCGGTCAAAATGAGCGTGCTTTCGCGGCGCGGGCCGCCGCGGACGATTCGTCTGCGTTGGCCAGTGGTCGCGCTTTCGGGCTCCTTATCACCACCGATGAGGTCGCCCAGCCGGGATCGCTCATCGCGATTGGCGCATCCGGCCACGACGAGCACTGTCATCGCCAGGATTATCAAGCGCACCGGTTTCATTCTTGGTCCTCAATCACGGACGGCATGGTCGCCGTCGGCGGCGCCCGGAGTATCGGATGCAAACTCTACTCCAAGGTTAACCGCGGTCCCTAGGGCCTTATTATGACAGAATATTTGTCCGGTCGGCAAACCGCCGGACGGGCTACGCCATACCCAGAAGTTGGCGGGTTTCTGCGGGTGTCGTGGGCTCCCGCCCAAAAGCGCGCGCGAGACCGGCAAACGCGCGGATCACCTCGCCGTTGGTCGGCTGGCCAAGCTCGAGGTAGGCATAATCGCCCAATCCGACCGCGATATTGCCGCCCTGCTCGCAGGCAAGGGCCGCCGGGCCGAACAAATTGCCGATCTTATTGGACGCCGACCAGATGATGTTGCGATCGCGCGGCAGGAAATCGAGGTGCGCCTGGAGCCCGCGAATGGTGCCGGGATGGCCGCCGTAAATGCCGCTGTCGGTGAGGGAGAACAGAAGATAGACCGGCTCCTCGACAAGCTCCATGTCGAGAAACGCCTCGATCGTGCGGGTGAACGGCACCGTCCAAGATACCAATTCCGACTTCACGCCAAGCTCGCGCATGCGCCGCGCAAAGAACTGCAAGGTGCCGATGGTGTTGACGTAGGCCAGGTTGTCCGAGGTGTAGGACTTGGCCACCGGGTCGTAGCGGTCGACATTCGTCGAGCCCATGTCGATCGGCGCGATATCGGGTTTCAGAATCGGATCGTTTTGCGTCTCGACGATGTGGCGCAGTCGGGCCTCATCGCCCTTGATGGTGACTTGCCCGAGCGTGGGGTGCACCAGGATGTCACAGGCCTCGCGGATGCGCCGCAAGGCATCGTTGTACATTTCCGGATCGTGACACGGCGTCCCGTCGGGATTGCGCACGTGGTAGTGGACGATCGACGCGCCTTCAGCCCGGCAATCGGCCGCAGCTTTGGCGATCTCTTCGGGCGTCCACGGCACGTGGGGGTTTTCGTCGCGCATCATGTATTCGTTGATTCGCGCCTCGATGATGATCTTCTGGGGCATCTGACCTCTCGCGTTCGTGAAGCCATCATAGCGAACTGGGATGACTCGGTCTGCCGACCCTTCTTAGATTTGCGGTGATCTGATCGGGAAGGAGCAGGTGTGATGACCCTTCGATGGAAATCGTTTTTGGTTCGTGGCGTCATGAGCGCGGTCGTTGCCGTCGCAATGATCGGTCTGGTTGAACGTCCGGTCGCTCTCGCGGAAGGCGCCAAGCATCCGGTCGTGCTTGAGCTGTTCACCTCGCAAGGGTGCTACTCATGCCCGGCCGCCGAAGCTTTTTTGGGCGAATTGATCGAAGAACGCGACGACATCATCGCGCTCGAATGGCACGTCGACTAATGGGACCAGTTGGTCTATCGCGGCAGTTCTTGGAAGGATCCGTTTTCCGATGCGTCGTTCACCGCGCGTCAGCAAACCTACGCGTCGCAGTTGCGCGGTCGCGGGTACGGCTACACGCCGCAGATGGTGATCGACGGCAAGCGCGAGGCGGCGGGATCGAACCGCGGCGACGTCCTGGCCGCGATGAAGGCGTCCAAAAGCGAGGCCAAGGCGGCGGTCGCTGCGCATGGGCCGCGCGACGGCGACCTCACGATTACGGTCGAGGGAGAGGCAGAGGGCAGCGCGGCGATATGGGTCGTCACCTATCTCAAGTCGCACGTCACCGAAGTCCGGGGCGGCGAAAACAAAGGAAAAACGTTGGCGAACCACAATATCGTTCGCGCGGTGCAACGTGCCGGCGAATGGACCGGCGGCCCCCTGACGATCACCACGCCGGTCGACCTAGAGGCCAGCCAGGGTTGCGTGGTGCTGGTTCAGGCCGACCATCAAGGTCCGATTCTCGGCGCCGCCGGGTGTCGGCTCGACGACGCGGGGCCGCCCGATCCTGACCCGCGACCGAAGGCGGCGAATGCGATAGGCTCCGCCGTCTTTTTCTAACGACGGATGGCAAGCGTGGCGGCGACGGCTTTGATTTTCGACCTCGATGGCGTGTTGGTCGATAGCGAGTTCTTGATCGGCCACGCCGTCAGCGCCGCGTTGCGCGAACATGGCATCACGCTCGATCCCGGCGATTACCACACGCGCTTTCACTATGTCCGTCTCGAAAAAATGGCCGAGGCGGTGGCGGCGGAGCACGGCGTCGCACTGCCCGCCGATTTCGTGCCCGAGCTTCGGCGCCGGTTGAACGTTTCGTATGCGACGGAACTGCGAGCCGTCCCGGGCGTCGAAGATATGTTGCGCGCCGTCACGCAACGCCTCGCCGTGGCGTCGGGCAGCGTGCCGGAAGGCATCGACCTGAAACTCAAGACGACCGGTCTTTACGACTTTTTGCGCCGCACATCTACAGCGTCTTTGAGGTTGGGGCGCGGCGCAAACCGGCGCCCGATGTGTTTTTGCATACCGCGAAACAAATGAACCTCGCGCCCGAAGACTGCGTGGTCGTCGAAGACGCCGCACCGGGGGTGGCGGCGGGCGTGGCGGCGGGGATGCGCGTCCTCGGGTTTACCGGCGGTGGCCACGCCTATCCGGGATTGGCCGAGAAGCTGCATGATGCCGGCGCGGCCGTGGTTTTCGACCGGATGGAAGACTTGACCGATCTTCTTTGACCCAGGTTTTGCCCTTCTAGAAATCGACCCCCTTTTCGTTGAGCAACGCAAAAAGTGCGGGGTCGACGTTCTTTTCGTGGGCGTCCTTTTAGTTGAATCAACGAGGCCAACGGCGCTTCGATGTGATGGAACAAGCGCCAACCCTCTTCCTTTCGGCGCAACAGCGTGGTGGCGCGCACCGTTCCACCGATCGGCTTGGGGTATAGCCGATTGTTGTAGATGAACACGTTCCAGCTCAGCGTGTAGAACGCGTGCGCGATCCCCGGCGCGATTTCGCGGACCAGTAAATCCGATAGCCGAATGAAGTGCTCTGACCGTCGCGGCTCGCTGACCTGCCAATAGCGATCGAGCGCCGCCCATCCGATGTGCGCCGGCGCTTCTTCGGCGACGTAGATCGGTTCGGGCTCGTCGGCATCCCATAACGCCTTAACCGCCTCCATTTCCCAGTCGTTCCAATGGGCGACGTAGCGCTCGAGGACGTCGGCGATTTCGGCGTGAAGGTCGGACATGACGACTCCTGTTGTCGGCCACCGGCTCACGGTTGCGTGAGGCGGGACGAAATGGAAACATACCCGCACCGTAACGGTTCGAGCGGCTTTGTGTTCGTCACCTATCTTCGCCCGTTTCTCGCAGCGTTTGCCATCGTTGTCCCGCTCGTACTTTCGAGCGGCGCGAGCGCCCAGCAAAACCCCTCGCAGTTCATCGGCGACCTCGGCCAACAAGCCATCGTCGTCTTGCAGTCGACCTCCGGCAGTCTTGAACAGCGCGAGCAGCAATTCCGGCAGATCTTGGCCCAGAACTTCGACGTGCCGTTCATCGGCCGGTTTGTCCTCGGACGTAGCTGGCGCACCGCAACGCCGCAGCAACAAGCCGACTACCTGGCGCTGTTCGAAGACTTTTGGTGCTGACCTATTCACGTCGCCTTGGGGGCTATACCGGCGAACGCCTGACCGTCGTGACCGAGCGTGCCGCCAACGAACGCGATACCGTCGTCCGCACGCGCATCGATCGACCGAGCGGCCCGCCCATCAACGCCGACTGGCGGGTGCGCGCGACTTCGGCCGGTTACAAGATCATCGATATCGAGGTGGCCGGGGTGAGCATGGCGTTGACGCAACGGTCCGAGTTTGCCTCCGTTGTCGGACGGAACGGGTTGAACGGCCTCATTCAGGTGTTGCGCGCCCGGGCGGCAAAGCTCTCTGCAACAGCAACGCGGAGCTAGGATGGCCGACATGAGACGACACCTAAAGCGAACCCTCGTTGCGGGAATGCTGGCCGGCGCAATTCTCCTTTCTGGGAACGCGGCGACGGCCGACGTACAGCCCGGATGGGAGGCCTTTCAGCGCGGTGACTTCGGGACCGCAATCGCACTATGGCGCGACCTCGCAAATAGCGGCGACGCACGCGCGCAATACAACCTTGGGATCATGTACGACCAAGGCAAGGGCGTGGCGCGCGATGCCGGCGAGGCGGAGCGTTGGTGGCGACGCGCGGCTGAGACCGGCTATGCGCCCGCGATCCACAATCTCGCCAATAGCCTGATCGCCGGTGACGGGGTCGCCCAGGATTACGCGGAAGCGGTTCTTTGGTTGGAACGCGGGGCGAATAAGGGATTTGCGCGGTCGGTCTACACGCTGGGCAAGATGTACAGCTACGGCTTAGGCGTCGCGACCGACAACGCGCGGGCTTTTGAATTTTTTGAACGGGCGGCGCACCTCGGCAACCCGCGCGCGAAATACAATCTCGCGCGTGCCTATCGCGACGGCACCGGCGTCACGCAAAGTTTCGCGCGCGCCGCACAATGGTACCGCCGCGCTGCGCGGCGCGGCGATGCGCCGGCGCAGGCTGCGCTGGGTCAGCGCTACGCCAAGGGCGAAGGCGTTGCCCAAAACATGACGATGGCGATCTACTGGACCACGCTTGCGGCGAACCAAGGCTTGGACCGTGCGGTGACGGCCCGCGAGGAAATGATCCGCGCCGCTGCGCCACGCATCGTCGAACAGGCGGATCGATTGGTATCACGCTTCCGACCGCTTGCGACTGATCAATAGGTCGGAACGGTGCGCGGTTTCCTTTTTGCGACTCTTTTCATCGCGCTGAGTGCGAGCGGTGCCTGGGCGCAGAGCTCTACCGCCCAACACGTCGCGAGCCAGATATCCCAAATCTTGTCTCAGTCGTCGGCATCGGGCGCCCGCAGCAGTTCGATGGCCCAAGACCTGCGCGACCGGCAAGGCGGCGCGCGCGCGGTTCAAAAATCAGACGAAGTCGCGAAGCTGACGATCGTTTCACTGGTGGTTGGCGCGATTGCCGCGGATTCTGCAAACACCGGCGACATCGTGCGCACGGCGGTCACCGCGGCCCCTGGCCTGCGCGACGACATCGTGACGGCAGCGGCGACAAGTTACCCGGCGTTCGCGCCCGCGATTTACGGCGCGGTAGGTAGCGCGCCCGAGGTTCGTGCACCCACCCTCGCGCCACAGGCGCCGCCTGTTGCCCCAAGACCGGTCGCCGTCGCAGCCTCAACAAATGACGCCGCGTTCTTAGAAAACGAACCTTCCGATATTGCGACGATCAACGATCCGCTGGAAACGATCAATCGTGGGATCTTTGCCTTCAACGACGTGTTGGATCGGTTCCTCATCCGGCCGATCGCCCTGGGCTACGGGACGATTACGCCGGATCCCGTGAAACGGTCGGTGAGAAACTTCTTCAGCAACCTCCGTGCGCCGATCCGGTTCGCCAACGATGTCCTGCAAGTCGATGGGCCCGGTGCGGCAAATACCGGAGGGCGGTTCTTGATCAATTCGACCGTCGGGGTGCTGGGTTTTTTCGACGTCGCCGACCGGTTCGGCATGGCCCACCAGCCGGCGGACTTCGGGCAAACGCTCCACCGCTATAGCGTCGGGAGCGGCCCCTACATCGTGATTCCGGTCTTGGGGCCGAGCACCGTGCGAGACGGCTTCGGGACCGCGGTCGACACGTTCCTCGACCCGCTGACTTATTTGCTGGATACCTATCCGCGGGTTGCAGTTGCGGCGACCGAGGCGATCGTCCGCCGGGAAACCCTAATCGAACCGCTTGACGAGTTACGCGCCGGGTCCCTCGACTATTACGCCGCGTTGCGCGCGGCCTATTTCCAAGACCGCGCCGTCGTCCTGTCCAAGGGCAAAGCCCCGGCGCAAAGCGCGGCGGATGACGCGTTCGATGCGTTCGAGTAACGTGCGCCAATGGGTATTCAGCATATCTTGCTCATCGGTGCGCTGGCGATCGGCGGATGTACGGCACTCCAGCATCCGTTGGAAGAAGCCAAGCCGATCGAGTCGATCCGGCTTTCGGGGAATTTCGCCGACGTCGGTCGATGCCTCGAACACACGCTGCACGAACGCGATCCCAGCGGGCATTACGAATTCGTCACCGAGGGCGCCGAAGGCACCCTCGAGGGCAACGGCGCATGGGAGGTGATCCTACGCCAAGAGACGCCAACGTTGTTGCGGGCCGCCATCAAGACCGAGCTTACGAACGCCGGCGCCCCGAAACGACCCGCCGGTTTGACGCTGATGATCGCGACCTGCGCCGGAGAGTCGTGCGCCCTTAGGCTTCGGCCAAAAACGCCTCGATTGCCGTAACCGCTTCGGGTTCCGCCAACGACGGGCAGTGACCCCGTCCCGGCACGATCGCCTTTTTCATGTCCGGTTTGCGTTTCGCCATCTCGGCTAACACGTCTTCGTCCAAGATGTCCGATACGGCGCCGCGGATCACCAATACCGGTTTGTCCTTCATCACGTCCCAACTGTTCCACCAATCGGGTGGCCTTTTGCGGGCGCGGAAGACCTTGCCGTAAACCGGATCCATATCCGGCACCACTTTGCCTTCGCGGTTTTTGTAGATGCGTTTCGTGCGATCGAGCCACTCGGCATCGGTCAACGTGATCCCGGCCTCGGCGCGCTCTTTTTGTGCCGCGGCGGCGTCTTCGAAACTATCGAACACCATCGGCTTGCCCATATTGTCGTGTAGGCGTTTCCGACCGGCCGCGCCGATGCCCGGACCGACATCGTTCATCACGACGCCGGCAATCGCGTCGGGGCGTTCGAGCGCGATGTGCATGGTGACGATGCCGCCCAGCGAGGTGCCGATGATGACGACGCGGTCGAGGTTCTCGTGGGCGAGCAGGTCGAGCACGTCGTCGCGATCGACAAAGTAGGAATAGTGCTCCCAGTCCGGGTCGTAGTCGGACTGGTCATGGCCGCGCCAATCCATGCACAACACCCGACGGTCGGCCCTGAGCCGCGTCGCCAGTTCGAGATATTGTTTTGAATTGCCCGTCGTACCCGACAGACAGAGCACCGGCGTTTTCCCCGCCGGCCCGTCGAAATCCCGGTAATAAAGACTGAGACCGTCTCGGGTGGTGAATCGCTTCTCGACGAAATCGGGCATCATGCCCTCCCTGTTCTGGCGTTGAGATGGGGGTAGCGGCTAGCCCCGACCTTTCAAACGTCATGAGGACATCAAGGGCAGCAATTCACGACGAACATAGATATCGAACGTGTTGGGCGGACGACCCAGGAGCCAGCCCAACACATTGCCGTTGCCGGACAGACCGTTGTGATCGTAGTGATCGAACATGCGCGCGCGGGTCTCAATGATGTGCGCGGGCATGCCGGCGGCCTTTGCCTTGGCGCGAAAATCGTCGAGCGAGTCCTGCCCGGCCCGTACCGGATGGCCCAAGACCTCGCTCAAGATCCGGCTTTGTCCTCACAGGACAACATCGCCGGGCCACCCAGCTCGTAGATCGCATAAAAATGGTCCGGGTTGCCCAACACGATTGCGGCGGCGGCGCCCACATCTTCAAGGTCGACCAACGACAACCTGGCTTTGGGTGAGAACGCCAAGGTGTGCACGCCGCGCTGCGAAATGCCTTCCCAATCGCCGGCCACCATCTGCATATACGACGTGGGTTGCAGAATCGTGTAGGCCAGCCCCGATTCGATGAGCGCTTCTTCGACGAACACTTTGTTCCAGTGATGGGTCAGCCCTTGGACCTGGGGATGCAGCACCGAGTGGTAGACGAAGTGTTTAACGCTAGCGGCCTCAGCCGCGGCGATAATGCGTTTACCGAACGCGATTTCGTCCGGGTTCATGTTGGGCGGAATATGATAAACCGCCTCGGCACCGGTCATCGCGCGGGCGACATCGGCGTCGTTACCGAGATCTGCGGTGATCGGGGTCGCATCGTGTTGCAACAATGGTCCGTCATAGGTTGCTTGACGGGTGACGAAGCGCACGCGGTGTCCCGCGCCGACCAACACCGGGACAATGTACTGGCCGGTTCTCCCGCCCGCACCGGTGACTAAGACATCCACAAGTTCCTCCCCCTTTTGAAACGGTATCGAACCACAGCCGCGACCTGCCGCCTACCCGGCGTGTGCGACTGTCCGCACCACGTGCTAAGGGAAGGCATGGCCTTCGACAATCTGCGGCCCCAAGCCCCGCGCACCCTCGAAAATACCCGCGTGCCCGCTCGCGCCATCGCTTATGGCGAAGCCGCGTTGGCGCGGTCGCGAGCGGCGGCCGAGACATTGTCGCCCGATATGGACATCGCCTTCGGCCCGGACCCCGACCAGAAGCTGGATATCTACCGGCGCGCAGGTGCAACCGGTGCGCCGGTCATGGTGTTCTTCCATGGCGGAGCATGGGCGCATGGCTATAAGGAATGGAACGGGTTCATGGCGCCGGCGTTGATCGAGCTACCGGCGGTGTTTGTGTCGGTCGGGTATCGACTGGTGCCCGAGCACAAATGGCCCGCGCCGCTGGACGATGCCTTTGCGGCGCTGCGCTGGGTCCACGACAATATTGCGACCTATGGCGGCGATCCGCGACGCCTCCATGTTGCGGGTTGGTCGGCCGGCGGTACGTTGGCCGCCCTGCTGGCGCTGCGCACCGACCTTTACGCAACATATGGTTTGCCGGCCGACGCAGTCCGAAGTTGCATGGCGACAAGCACGTCGTTCCAATTTCTCAACACCGACCTTGCGCCGGGCAACCGGGGGATCACCTATCGCGATTTTCTTTTCGCGACAGACGACGACGAAGTCGCCGCAAGCCCCATCTGTCACGTTGAGGGAAACGCACCCCCGTTTCTCATTGCCCACGGCGAGAAGGATTTCGCGCACGTGCTGAAGACCGGCGACCAAATGGTGACGCTGCTTGAGACGAACGGTACCGTCGTCGAACGGCGCGTCTATCCGGGACTGGATCACTACGACATGAACCTCGCGCAGGGCGATCCGGCGCATGACTGGGTCCAAACGGCGCGGGCGTGGCTTTCGTCACGTTGAGGAAGGCGGCCGCTTTTCAGTTCCGACAATGCCGAGATCGGCAGGCCGCACCTGAAGCGACGGTCGTTGGATAACCCGGTCGTACCACCCGCTCAACACGGGGTGGCCTTCGCGCCAGTCGAATCCAAGGTCGGTTTTCTCGATTAGAAGCTTGGCGAGCGGGCGCCGGAGATCGAGGAACGACAACCCGCCGGCAAAACACACATGCCCGATATGAAAGACGTCGTCTGAAAACGCGCCGGCGGCGCGTTCCATTTCGTCGAGGATCCCGACGATCCGGCGGCGATTGCGCTGCATGGCGGCACCCACCCGGTCTTGTGGCGGTTTAAGGGCATCGATCGAGAGGGCCGACACGGCATCGAACAAACCATCGCCCAACACCATCTCGGTGAGCGCCTGCCACCGGGTGTCGTCGCGGGGAAAGAGGTACGGGCCGGGCCCGCGCGAATCGAGGTATTCGCAGGCCAGCAATCCGCTGTAGAGCGTTAGGCCGTCGTCGAGAACCAGCACCGGATGTTTGCCGAGCGGGGTATAGCCCCAAATGATCTCGTCGGGTCCGACCGGGTTGTTGACCACGAACTCCAGTTGGTCGAGGACGCCCGCCTCGAACGCGACGACCAACACCTTGTGAATGTAGTCGTTGCCGCTGAGCAGCAGTTTCATGTCTAGGCGATGGTTTCGCCGTCGATGAGGGCGACGACATCAATCTCGATCATCGCCTCTTTGCTGCCCAGTCGGCTGATCTCGACGAAGGTGCCGGCCGGGTAATGAAACGAGAAATACTGTTTCTTCAGGCCAAGCCATTCCTTACGCGCCGACTCGATGTCGGTCACGTAGGTTGTGGTGTGCACGATCTTGTCGAGGCTTGAACCCCCGGCTTCGAGGATGCGTTTGATGTTGGCCATGGTCTGATAGACTTGCGCCGTAAAATCGCCGACGCCGACGATCTCGCGGTCTTGGTTCACCGCGACCTGGCCCGAGACATAGATCAAGTTGCCGACCCGAAAGCCTGCGGAGAGCAGCGAGCCTTCGTGAATCTTGTCGTCGTCGAAATGAATGCGATGCGCGTTGTTGTCGGTCATGGCGTGCCTTTCCTGGTATTGACGGCCATGGTACCGCGGTCCGCCCGGTTGTGGCGGCAAAAGCGCCTAGCGGCTGGCCAGCATCGCGGGACGGTCGTGATAGAAGCGGTGCGCCCCGATGGTGACCGTGTGGGTCAGTTCCTTGGCCCATGCCGGTTCGACCGACGTGGCGTGATAGTGGGTCGCACGACCGGTGAGGTCGGGCACGAACCCGGCAAGCTCCCGCCCGGCCACCTGCAACGACCCGCGCCAGACGCGATCGTGTCGCGCGTCATCCGAAAGGCCGTCGCAGGCGAAGGAAAACTGACACGCATTGCGCCGTGCCGAACCCTGGAACACAACGTCGCATACGGTGTCGGGATAGGCCGGATGGGCAACCCGGTTGAGCACGACCGAGGCGACGCCGTACTGGCCGGTCCGCGGTTCGCCGCGCGCCTCGAAATAAATCGCCTGCGCCAGACAAATCTGGGCCGGGGACGCCTGTGAAACGGGCGCGGTCGCCAAGGCCGCAAGACCACCAGCGAGGAACAAGATGGTGATGGCGGCGAAACCCAGGCGCGTCTTGAACGAGAAGTGATCCATTCCCGCCACTTAACCATCCGAATGTGGCGATTTTTGGTTGCGGGCCGCGCCCGAAGTTGCGCGAATCCACCCAGGCCACGCGAACGATCGAGCTAGGGGGAACCGATGAGCGATCTCAGCGAGGCGGACTGCCGGTATCCCGCCGGTGCGTTTGCCCCCGCCGTCGACACGTTACGGTGCGAAGGCAAGGAACGGTGCGCCGATGTCTGCCCGTATGGCGTGTTTGAGATTCGAAAACTGACCGGTCCGGAACGCGCCGCACTACCGTTTCTAACGCGGCTGAGGGTTGCCGCCCACGGCGGCAAACAATCCTTCGCGACGTTGGCCGCCGAATGCCGCGCTTGTGGCCGGTGCGTGACGGCCTGTCCGGAAAAAGCCGTAACGCTCGTGAAGGTGTCTTAGACTTCTCCGTCGATCACAATGACATGCGCCTCACCGGCATTTTCTCGCAGCTTGCGCACCTCGGCATATTCCGGTGAGTGCCACAATTCTTTGATCTTCTCGACCGACGGGTATTCGGCGATCAGTGTGCCCTCGCTAGTGTCGAACTCGCCCTCCAGAACGGCCGCGACCTTGCCTCGGGCCAAATATTTGCCGCCGAACTTGGGCACCAGTTTTTCGATCGCTTTACCGTATTCGGCAAAGCGTTTGGGGTCGGTCACTTTGACGCGAACAAACATATAGGCGGGCATCGTCTTCTCCGTTGTTGCGGTGCTCAGGATCGCAATTGGTCACGCAACGCTTTGTCGCGCTTGAGGTGCCACTCGCGGCTCATGGCCTCTCCGCGGTTCTGATAACGCTCAACGTATACCAGTTCCCATGTCCGCCCACGTGTCGACCGGGCGCCGGTGCCGTCGTTGTGGGTTCGTAGCCTTTTGTCGAGATCGTTGGTCCAACCGACATAAGTCTTGATGGGCCCCGCATCGGCGCTGCGGAGGACGTAGACGAAACAGCTCACCCCTTGGGATAGACACAGACGAACCGCTCGACCACCACCGGCATGTCGGGCTCGACCTTTTTGCCGTGCGGTTCGAGAAGACCGTTCCAATGTTTGGTGTGCACGCCCTGCCAGACCTCAAGATCGCGCACTGCCGGGCCATCAAGAGCGGTATAGGTCGCGTCGATGCCTTTGTACGTCAACAATTCCAACCCGACCGTGCGCAGTAACGCTTTCGGCGTGCCGTCAAAGGTCGTCTGGATGATGTACTCGCCAATCTCGGGTTTTAGATCGGGGTTCGTCGCGTGAAGCCACGGCAAAGAAAAGGTCCCGACTTTTTCGCCCGCAATCACCAATTGGGCGATCGTCTCGGAGGTTTCCTGATCCCACCCAATGCATCGGATTCGTTGCGAGGAACCGGCATCGAGCCCGGGAATGGCGGCGGCACAAGCATCGAGAAAATCCTTGCGTTGAGCGGCGGTCGGCTCGGCGGCGGGCATGGCGGTGTCCTCATTGAATGAATGTCGATGCAGCGAAGTATGGCGGATCACCAGGGCGATCCGCCACCCTAGATGGGGCGCAAAAAAGGCCGGTCTACCGTTTGGAAGCGGGATGATGTCGTCGTCGCCGGGAACCGAGGGAAGCGGCCTTCGATCCAGTCGGACTTGGCCTGCTCGATTCGCGCCTTTGAGCTCGAAACGAAATTCCACCAGATGTGTCGCGGGCCATCTATTGGGGCACCGCCGAGAACCATTGCGCGTGCCGGTTTGGTGGCCGCAATCGTTGCCGGCACGCCGTCGGTCAAGACCGCCATCGTGCCCTCTTTGACGGGTTGGCCGTCGATCTCGACGGATCCCTCGACCACGTAGACGGCGCGTTCGCCGAGATCGGGCGTCAGCGCCAACGACCCGCCAGGCGCCAACAACGCGTCACCGTAAAAGAGATCGGAAAGCGTGCGTACGGGCGAGCGAACGCCGGCGATGTCGCCTGCGAGCACCGTGAGATCCACCCCGACTTGGCGTGTCTTGGGCAAGGCAGAACGCGCGTAGTGGTCGAACGACGGATCGATTTCCTCGTGTGCCTTCGGGAGCGCCACCCACAATTGCAGGCCGTGTAGGGGCCCGCCCCGTTTTCGGCGATCCGGATCCGCGCCCGTTCAGAATGCACGATGCCGCGACCGGCGGTCATCCAGTTGATATCGCCAGCTTCGATCTTTTGTACCGATCCCAGGCTGTCACGGTGGACGACATCGCCCTCGAAAAGAAAGGTGACCGTCGCCAGGCCAATATGGGGATGCGGGCCGATGTCCAAATCCCCACCCGGCGGCACCTGCGCCGGGCCCATATGATCAAAGAATGTAAAGGGACCGACCATCCGGCGCTTGGCATTCGGCAAGGTCCGCCGAACCAAGAACCCGCCGACATCGCTTTCGCGGGACGGGATGATCAGATCGATCGCGTTGTTCATGCGGGTCTCGGCGAGCAGTCAGCCGGGAACGTCGTTGTTCCCGATCGAGATCATGACCACGCTGTCTTCGATTGCACTTTCTTCGTGCTTTTCGTCCGGCGCGGTGATCGCGACATCCCCTGGGCCGAGTTCTTTGCCGCCAACCTGCCAGCGCCCGCTGAGGACGCTGAGGTGTTCCCATCCGGGATGCGCGTGGGGCCGAAACACCGTTCCCGCCTTGACCCGAAACGCCGCGAAGTAGGCGTTTTCGCCACCGCGCCAAACCTCGTACTTTTCCGCGCCGGGCGTGGCGGT
Organism: Alphaproteobacteria bacterium; assembly: GCA_038141965.1. Lineage (GTDB taxonomy): Bacteria > Pseudomonadota > Alphaproteobacteria > SHVP01 > SHVP01 > CALJDF01. Next base: position 679,458 of record JAYQJC010000005.1, on the reverse strand, counting down.
GGGTTGCCAGTCGAAATCTTTGATCGCGCTGAATTGCATTCGGGCTCTCCTCTGTCGCGCTTTGCCCGCGAAAGCGGACGATCATTTGCTACATGTTGAGTTGGGAGAAGTGGTGCCGCCTGCGTGACTCGAACACGCGACCCCCGCATTACGAATGCGATGCTCTACCAGCTGAGCTAAGGCGGCACGGGATCTTTGATCCGGCGCAAACCTACGCCGCACCGGCGTGAGGCGTCAACGTCAGCCGGCAGCGCGCAGGGGCGGTTCGGCGTCGGCGCCCTCGGTTGGCGTCTGGGCGGTATGCAGCATTGTAAGACCGGGACTTTCGGCCAGGGCCACGGCATCGTCGACCGGTGGCAGATGCGCGCCGGAAGGTGAGTTATCCAGGTCGAGGACCGCTTCCGGCGACCCCCAGCGCAGCGAGTCGAACGTCGCACAATGGTCGCAGTGGGCGACCCAAGCCCCATGGGCATGGCCGCAGACGTTGCAGGTCCAGGCCGGTTCGGGCGACGTGGCGATCCGCTCCAACCACGGGCGCGCCGCCGCCGGGCCATGGGCGCGCTCCTCGATCTCGGCTTTGAGACGAACGGTCGGCCCTGCGGCCTGGTCGTGATCCGCCAGATCGCCGACGATTTTCGCCGCGCGTTCGGTCTGACCAGCCTCCAGCGCCGCCGCGGCCAACGCCAAGCGCCCCTCTTCGTCTTCCGGCGTCGCGCCGACCAATTGTTCGAGGTGGGTCAAGTACGTTGATGCATCCGCGCCGCCGAAGAGCGTTCGATGCGCAGCGGCAGTTGCGCGTGGGGCGCGAACTGCCAAGCCTGTTCGAGAAGATGCAGCGCCCGTCGGCGCTTACCGGTGGCGCCGAGGAGGTCGACCGCAAACAACGTCGCCGGCAGGAAGCGTGGATCGAGCGTGTGAGCCCGAAGCACGGATTTTCGCGCGCCGTTGGTATCGCCGGTGTCGCGCAGCTCGCGGGCGAGATGGAACGCGGCGATCGCCTGACGTCGGCGACCGTCGTTCTCGCTGAGCGCCCGCGCGGCAATGGCGCGGGTTACGACGCGTTCCGGCTTCGCGCCAATTGCCGGCGCGCGCCTCGAGATCGAAGAGTGCGAACAGGACCCAAGGCGCTTGGGGGTTCAGCTCGTAGGCGCGGCGCGCCAATGTGAGCGCACCGGATTGGTCGCCGGTGCGGTTCGCCTGGCCGACCAATCCGCGCAAGCCGAGGAATTCGAGTTCGGGGCGTTTCAGCATTGCCGAGAAGTAGCGGCGAGAGGCCTTTTCGTCGCCACTGAGCTGGGCTGCTTGGGCGGCAAGCAACATCGTGAGCGGGGTTTCCGTGAGATAGCGTTCGGCTTCGCGCGAATAACGAAGCGCCGCGGCGCGATCACCGGCCGCGACAGCGACCATGCCGCGGGTCAATGCCAGCTGACCACGGTCTCGGCGGCGGCGCGCCCGCGCTTGGGCCAATTCGGTCGGGCCCTGCCGAACCCACCGCCAAATCTGGTAGAGGAGTGCCGCCGCTGTCATTAGAACAATAGCCGCACCGATGCCGAGCCCTACGGGCATCTCGATACGGTAGCCGCGCCAATCCATGCCAAGTTGCCCCGGTTGATCAGCCAGCCACGCAGCGAGCCCACCGAGGACGATCAGAAAGACGAAAGCGGCTACTGCGCGCGCCATGCGCTAACCCGCGCCGCCGATAGAAAGGACAAGGCGGCTGAGGTCGTGGAGCGCGCGCTCCGCATCGAGACGTACGTGCGCGCGTTTAAGCCAGGTATCGACCTCTGGCGACTGACCGACAAGACCATCAGCCTCTGCCACGGCCCGATTGAGATCGCCGATTTGCAGCAATCCTTCGGTGCGCGCGACGATCGCCTCGGGCGAGTCGCCGACGAGATCGCCGGTATGCCGCACGGTCACCAGGGACGTTACGCGGTCGACCGTGAGGCCGACCCATGTGTCGTCGTCAGCTCCGGCACCTCGTGCTGCCCGGCCGGCCAACGTGGCAAACGACCGTTGCAGGCCGACCAGCGTCGGAACGCCGGTCTCCGCAACCCCGCTCAATCGCTCGAGTGGGTCGATTAATTGCGGCGCCTCAAGGCTCACTGACAACGCGCGCACGGTTTGCAATTCGGCGCCGAATGGGCGCCCGCTCTGCGCCGCCGCGCGCAAGCTGCCGAGGGAGACGACCAGCGCCGACCGACCGACCGACTTGTCGAGCGCCGCTTCCAGCGCGCTCGTCCGCGATTGCAAGCTTTCGACCGTCCCTTCAAGCGCGCCCTCGTCGGGGCGCGACTGTTCGAGGGTCGCCAAGCGCCCTCGACCAAAGCAATGGCGGCCTTCAAGTCTTGCGCGAGTTTCACCTGGAGCGAATCGATCGTATCGACCAATTGGGCGCTTTCGGCGCGCACCGCGGCAAGCGTTTCATCAACGCTGGCGAGACGATCGGAGATCGCCGCGATGTCGTCAGGTCGATCGCCTTGCTGTGCTTCTAACGTTGCAAGACGTGCATCCAGCGTGGACAGGTTTGCGCTACTGCTTTCAAGCGACGCCGTACGCTCGGTCAACGCGCTGAGTCCTTTGAGATCTTCGCGCAAAAGACCGATCTCGTTCTCCAGCGCGGCCACGCGCGCATCGTCAGGACGATCGGCGCGCGCGACCGATTGGATTTCGTTGCTCAGTTGTTGGGTTCTTTGTTCGATGTCGCGCAAGCGCGAGAAATCGACCGGATCGCCGCGCCCCGCGGCAAGGTCGGTAATGCCCGATAGTTCAGCCAACCGCGGCCCGAGATAATACTGCGCAAAGGGCGCTGCAAAGAGACCGGCGACAAAAACCACGATCAGGCCGGCAAGAAGGGCCGAACGCGACAGACCGGGTCGACGCGGTGGCCGCTGCGCCGGACGGCGGCGCCGGCGCGCCGGGCGCTCTGCCTGAGCGGGGCGCCTCCGGCTTGTTGCCGGGCGCGGGCGCGCATTTGGCGTGGGGTTTGCGTCATTCGGCGCTTCTGGTCTGGGCGTCGACCAAATCGAGCAACGCGGTGCGGTCGGTGCGTCCGGCGATTTCCATGTCCCGCCACCGAATGCCGGAAAGTGCCGCGGCGACAGCGGGACTTAGGCAAAAAGCCGTTACCGTTTGCGTCACGTCTGACAAGCCCGCCATGGTCAGAATCCTAACAAACGATTGCGCCGTGCGGGGCGAGAAAAACAGCGCCCCGTCGATTTCGTGGCCCTGCAACGCCGCGACGGCGACGGACGGCAGAACCGTCACCGGACGCGCTTCATAGAAGACGTGGCGGATCACCTGATACCCCGCTGGCGCGTAGATCGGCGCGCAGATCGCCGCGGACGTTTTTACCAGTTATCCACAGGAGGGCGCCCGCGTCGGGACGAAGGGTTTCGCGAACCAACGCGCCAAGCGCCCTGACGTCGCCCGCTGCCGACAGGGTCGAAAACCCGGCCGCCTCGGCTTCTTTGGCGGTACCGGGGCCAACGGCGAGGAGCGAAATATCGCGTCGATCGGTCGCGGCGCTGAGTGCACGCACGCCGTTGCGACTCGTCGCCAAAAGCGCCTGCACGTTCGACAGATCGATCTCGGCGTCGCGGGGCAGAATTTCCAACACCGGTGCGATGACGCAGGTGTGCCCCCGCGCGCTGAGATCGGCGGCAAGTTCGTCGGCATCCGGCTGGGGTCGGGTGATCAGCAGTCTCATGATAGCGACGCCAATATGTCGCCCGCTTTGGACAGAAGTTCTTGGCCAAGGTCGGTACCTAGGGCGGCCGCGTTGGAAGTTGAACCGCGGCGCGCGCCGGCCACCGCTTTGGTCCCGTCGGGTGCGACGACCAGGCCGCGAAGCCATAGATCGCCCTCGTCATGAACGGCGTATCCGGCGATCGGCGTACGACACGATCCATCGAGTTCGCGCAGAAGGGCCCGCTCCGCATCGGCGCTTTGCTGGGTCGCGACATCACCGAGCGGCGCGACAAGGGCAAGCGTTTCCTCGTCGTCGGCGCGGCATTCGACGGTCACGATGCCTTGGGCCACAGCCGGCAAAAAATCCTCGGGCGCAAGCAAATCACCGGCGACATCGGCGCGGCCCAGGCGATTGAGGCCGGCGCGGGCGAGGATCGTCGCGGCGGCAACGCCGTCCTGGAGTTTTTTCAACCGCGTATCGACGTTGCCGCGAAAATCGACGATGCGAAGGTCGGGACGGCGATGGAGCAGTTGTGCCCGGCGGCGCAAAGATGAAGTGCCGACGATCGTGCCCTGCGGCAACGCCGCAAGGGTCGTTGCGTCGGTTGAGATCAGAACATCGCGCGCATCCTCACGCGGCAAGACGACGGCAAGGCAGAGTCCCGGGGGGAGCACCGTCGGCATGTCCTTCATCGAGTGCACCGCAAGATCGACACGGCGGCCCAAGAGCGCTTCTTCGATTTCTTTTGTGAAGAGACCCTTGCCGCCGATCTCGGCGAGATTGCGATCCTGGATACGGTCGCCGCTGGTCTTGATCACCTCGATCGCGACACCGCGTTCGGCCAGATCGGGCGAATGGGCGAGCAGCCGGTCGCGCACGTCATTCGCCTGAACGAGCGCCAACGGCGACCCGCGCGTTCCGATCCGTAGAGGTGAGGCACCTTGCCGCGTCACGAACACGGGTGTAGAGCACTTCAGCCGTTCTTTGTAGGGAAATCGTCCTGCCGTGCCTGTCCTCGGAATTGAAACGAGTTGCGACGAAACGGCCGCGGCCGTGGTGGATGCCGACGGCACGATCCTGGCCGATATCGTGTTGTCGCAGCTCGACGACCACCGGCCTTACGGCGGGGTCGTCCCCGAGATTGCGGCCCGGGCCCATGTCGACCACCTCGACGCGATCGTATCGCGCGCCATGACGGAGTCCGAGCTCGACTATGACGACTTGGACGGCATCGCGGCGACCGCAGGCCCGGGCCTGATCGGCGGTGTGATGGTCGGTCTGATGACCGGCAAGGCGATTGCTCTGGCCCGCAACAAGCCGTTCGTTGCCGTCAATCACCTCGAAGGACACGCCTTGACCGCGCGCCTGACCGACCAAGTCGCATTTCCCTACTTGTTGCTGTTGATTTCCGGTGGTCACTGCCAGTTGTTGGAGGTGACCGGGGTCGGGGCGTATCGCAGGATCGGCACGACGATCGATGACGCAGTGGGCGAGGCGTTCGATAAAACCGCCAAGTTGTTGGGGCTTGGCTTTCCCGGCGGCCCGGCCGTCGAAGCCGCCGCCGCACAAGGCGACCCGACCGCCGTTGCGCTACCGCGACCGCTGGCCGGCACCGAGACGTGCGATTTTTCGTTTTCCGGGCTGAAAACGGCGGTTCTCCATGCCGTCGGCGATCCCGGCGCGCTGACCGACACGCGACGGGCCGATATGGCCGCGTCGTTCCAGGCCGCAGTGGCCGATGTGTTGGCGGATCGTGCCAGCCGCGCAATGAGGCAGTTCGCGCAACGCCATCCCACGGCACGCACCTTTGTGGTGGCCGGCGGCGTGGCCGCCAACCAGGCGTTGCGCGCCCGGCTGGCGACGGAGGCCGCGGCCCAGGACTTCACGTTGGTGGTGCCGCCGGTCCGACTGTGCACCGACAATGCGGTCATGATCGCTTGGGCCGGGCTAGAACGTCTGCGCCTGGGACAGACCGACGACTTCGCTACGCCGCCCCGAGCGCGCTGGCCGCTCGACGCCACGGCTGCGGCGGCGGGCGCAAAGGCTTAGGCTAGGGAGGCCCGGACGCGAACAAGGAGAGTTTCATGTTGAGCGAAGAGCAAATGCCCGAACGCGTGGAAGTACGCAACGCGTTCCCGACGCCCATCGCCATGGCGATGCTGCCGGACGCCGAGAAGCTCAACAAAAAGCTCAAGAAGATGATTCTGGCGCGCGAAAAGAAAGAGGCGCCGCGCGACACCTACGACAGCAATATCGGCGGCTGGCACTCTGACCGCGATCTGCCCAAATGGGGCGGCAGCGGCGCCGAACAAGTCATCGAAAGCGCGCGGATGTTGGCCGACCGAATGACAGCAAGCCGCAGCGGGCGACCCGCCGATGTCGAATGGCAGGTCAACGGATGGGCCAACATCAATCGCGCCGGACACAGCAATGAGTTTCATGTTCACCCCGGCTGCTTTTGGTCGGGTGTTTATTACGTCGATGACGGCGGCATTGCCGAGGACAAATCCTTAGGCGGTGAATTCGTCATTATGGACCCACGCGGTGCCGGCCCTTCGATGTATGCGCCCACACTGTGCTTTCACGGACCGGGCGGCAATTCGGTGGGCGCGACGGAACTGCTAAGCCCGCGCGCGGGCGTGATGCTGATGTTCCCTTCCTGGCTATCGCATGGCGTGCGGCCCTACCATGGCGACGGCGACCGCATTTCCATCGCGTTTAATCTCGCTGTGGCGGGCTAGACGATGGCGGATCGCAAGTTCGGCGTGATCGGCGCCGGCGCCTGGGGGACGGCGCTTGCCAACGTGGTCGCCGCTAACGGCAAGGCCTGCGTATTGTGGGCGCGCGAAGAAGAGGTCGTCGCGGCCGTCAACACAGAACACCGAAATACGATCTATCTGCCTGATGTCGAGATTAACCCGCATGTGCGTGCCACCAACGATCTAGCCGAGGCATGCGATGCGGAGGCTCTTTTGTTCGTCGCACCGACGCAGCACTTTCGCTCGGTTGCCGAAAAAGCGGCACCCCATATTCGCGACGGATTGCCGGTCGTCTTGTGCGCGAAGGGGATCGAACTGGAAACCAACGCCCTTCTCAGCGAGGTCCTGCATGAGTCGGTCCCCCACGCCCTCCCCGCAGTGCTGTCGGGCCCGACCTTTGCCGACGAGGTGGCGCGCGGTTTGCCGACCGGCGTGACCTTGGCCTGCGGTGACGAGGGCGTCGGCACCGACTTGGCGGAGAGCTTGGGCAGCCCGACGTTTCGTCCCTACCTGTCGGATGACGTGATCGGCGCACAGATCGGCGGGGCGCTCAAGAACGTTCTGGCGATTGCCGCCGGCATCGTCGCCGGCCGCGAGTTGGGCGAGAACGCCAAAGCCGCCGTCATCACCCGGGGCTTGGCGGAAATGTTGCGATTCGGCGAAGCGCTGGGCGGCAACGGGATCACGTTGATGGGCTTGAGCGGGCTGGGCGACTTGGTTCTGACCTGTGGATCGTCTAAATCGCGCAACCACTCGCTGGGTCTCGCGCTGGCGCACGGGGAAGCGGCCAAGGAGTTCCTGGGCGCCCGCAAGTCGGTTGCCGAAGGCGCCTATACCGCCGCGGCCGCCATGGCGATTGCGAACGAGAAAAAGATCGATCTACCGATCTGCGGTGCCGTCGACGCCGTGATCAACCAGGGAATTGACATCGATGCCGCCATCGAAGCGTTGTTGAACCGCCCGTTCCGCGCGGAAACCGGCTAGCGCGAACTTAGATGGCGGGCGGCTGCTGGCCGTCACGCGCTCTCATCCGCTACATTGGCGTCATCCAAAAACCTGGGAGGACAACAAATGGCTTATTACGCGATCTATTGCGCCGACAGCGCCGACGGCTCCCGTCTGCGCAAGGAAAACCATGAAGCCCACATGGGCCATATCGGCAAATTCATGGACAAACTCATGCTCGCTGGCCCCTGCCCGCCGATGGCCGGCGAAGACCGCGAAGCAAGTTTCCTGGTCGTCGAAGCCGCCGACGCGGATGCCGCAAAAGCGATGGTGGAAAGCGATCCGTTCCATGCCGCAGGCGTCTGGGACAGCGTGGTTGTTCGTGAGTTCAATCCCGTGGTGGGCGCCTGGGCCCCTAAAGGCTAGATGACGCTTTTCGCCATCTTTTGCCTGGATCGGCCTGACCGAGGGGCGATCCGCAAGGAAAAGCTGGACGAACACCGCGCTCATTTTCAGAAGGCCGGAGGCGCTGTGCGTGCCGCCGGCCCGATGATGACCGGGTCGGGCGATGACCAATGCGGCAGCCTGATCGTGTACGAGGCCGATACGATTGATACGGCGCGTGCGTTCATCGAGGCCGACCCCTATGCGCGTGCCGGCCTATTCGAACAGATTACGGTACGACGCTGGCAGTGGATGTCCGGCGCCGACAAACCGGAGAATTAGATGGCCTATTGGTTGATCAAAAGCGAGCCCGAGACATGGTCTTGGGACGATCAAGTGAAGAAGGATGTCGAACACTGGGACGGGGTTCGCAACTTCACTGCGCGCGCCAATCTCAATGCGATGAAGAAGGGCGACAAGTGCTTCTTCTATCACTCGGGCGGCGAGCGACAGATCGTCGGCATCGTGACCGTCGTAAAAGAGGCCTACCCCGATTTCACCGATGAAAGCGGTCGCTTCGTGATGGTCGATGTGAAGACCGAGCAGCCAATGAAGACGCCGGTGACACTGAAGCAAGTCAAAGAAGAACCCAAGCTCGCCGACATGGAGTTGGTCCGGCTGTCGCGTCTCTCGGTGCAGAAGGTCGACGCCAAGTCCTGGAAACTGATTTGCAAAATGGGCGGCGTGAAGTCCTGAACGCGCCGTTAGACTATCGCCTGTTTCCCGGCGCGCCCGAGGGCCGCGTCGATCTGTGCCAAGCAAGTGATATTGCAGTGGGGACTAGCCGCGTGTTTTCGTTCGGGTCGGGCGCCAATTCGTTCGAGATGTTCGTCATGCGACCGCCGGCCGACGGCCCGCAAGGGCCGGTTGAGCGCAGACGGACTGGTGGCGTACGCCAACGTGTGTCCGCACGCCTGGGCGCCGATGGATTGGACGCCAGGCGAATTTCTCGACTACGAGCGGCGCTACATTCATTGCACTACCCACGGCGCAAAGTTTCGGATCGACGATGGTGTGTGCATTCACGGTCCGTGCTTGGGCAAGCCCCTCAACCGATCCCTATTGTTGTTGAGAACGGAACGGTGCGGATCGACCCGCCGGCCGATCCCGTCAGCTAGCGCGCTACGAATTCCCGGTAGTGTTCGGCGATGTCGTCGACCGCCGAAGCGATCAAGGCCCGCCCGGCCTCGGGTGTGGCGAGGGCCGGATCCGATCCCATGCGGCCATCCGGATAGGTCGCGCGATAGGTTTCCGCGGTCCCGATGGTTTTTGCGGTCGAGGCCGGTTCGAGACGGCGCGCCGGTTTCGTCGCCGCGAGATTGACCCGCTGCGTCACGGCAATCTCGCTCGGCGTGGCATGCAGCCCCTCGCCCTCGCCGTACCACGCCGCGCGTAGCTTTTTTGTCCGCGGCCCCGCCCACCAATTGACGAAGGTATAAGCCGCCTGCGGCGTTGCCGTGTCGCCGTTCAGGTCCTTCAGGGTCGCGTTCAACGTGGCGATATTGCCGCCGTGCCCGTTGACGAAATAGAACCGGCGAAAGCCGTGCCGATAGAGCGATGCCGTATAGTCCTCGATGACCGCAACCAACGTCTCTTTGCGCAAGGTCATGGAACCGGCGAATGCCATGTGATGTTCGGCCAGTCCGACGGGGATCGGTGGCGCAACCATCGCGTCCAACGCAAATCCGGCGGCTTCGGCAATCGCCTCTGCACAGATCGTGTCGGTCCCCATCAGCGCGGTCGGTCCGTGCTGCTCGATCGATCCGATCGGGATCAGGACGCCGGTGCTGTGCGAAAGATAGTTTTCGACATCGGGCCATGTGCAATCTGACAGCTGCATGACCGCCAACATATAGAGCGCTCGAGCTTGCGCCTACCCGACGGGACTCCTTGTGCTGACGCAATGACACCCTGATAATTCCGGCCCACCATGACCGGATAACGGCAAATCGGGAGGCCAGCATGAGCGAGGTTCACCTTCACCCTGTCCCAGAGACATGGAAGACGCGCGCGTGGTGCGACGCGGCACGCTACGAGGAGATGTACCAGCGATCGGTCAGCGATCCCGACGGCTTTTGGGGCGACGAAGCTAAGCGCTTGGATTGGATCACGCCCTGGCAGCGGGTGAAGAACACGTCGTTCGACTCACCCGTCTCGATCAAGTGGTTCGAGGGCGGCCAGCTCAACGTCTCGACCAATTGCATCGACCGCCACCTGGAGAAGCGTGGCGACCAAGTCGCGATCATTTGGGAAGGCGACGATCCGACCGTTTCGAAATCGATTACCTACCGCGAACTTCACGAAGAGGTCTGCCGGTTCGCCAATGTCTTGAAGTCGCGTGGCGTCAAGAAAGGCGATCGTGTCACAATCTATATGCCGATGATCCCCGAGGCGGCCTACGCGATGCTCGCGTGCACGCGGATCGGCGCAATCCACTCCGTGGTCTTCGGCGGGTTTTCGCCGGACTCCTTAGCCGGGCGGATTCACGATTGCGATTCGACCTGCGTCATTACCGCCGATGAGGGCGTGCGCGGCGGCAAACCGATCCCGCTCAAAGCCAATACCGACAAAGCGCTGGAAAAGTGTCCGACCGTCAAAACGGTGATCGTCGTCGCGCGCACCGGCGCCGACGTGCCCTACGTCGAGGGCCGCGACGTTCATTACACCGAAGCCCGGGCGGCCGCCGGCGCGACGTGCGATGCCGAGGTGATGGACGCCGAGGATCCCCTGTTCATCCTTTATACATCCGGATCGACCGGCAAACCCAAAGGCGTGCTGCATACCACGGGTGGGTACTTGGTCTTTGCCGCCATGACGCATCAGTACGTGTTCGACTACCACGACGGCGACATCTATTGGTGCACCGCCGACGTCGGTTGGGTGACCGGTCACAGCTATATCGTCTATGGCCCGCTGGCCAACGGCGCCACCACCTTGATGTTCGAGGGCGTGCCGAACTACCCGGACTCGTCGCGTTTCTGGCAGGTGGTCGACAAGCACAAGGTCAACATCTTCTATACCGCCCCGACGGCGATCCGCGCGTTGATGCGCGAGGGCGACGATCCGGTCACCCAAACCGATCGTTCATCGCTGCGCCTTCTTGGGGTCGGTCGGCGAACCGATCAACCCCGAAGCGTGGGAATGGTATTACCGCGTGGTCGGTGATAGCCGATGTCCGATCGTCGACACGTGGTGGCAAACCGAAACGGGCGGCATTCTCATCACGCCGCTGCCGGGCGCCACCGACCTCAAGCCGGGCTCGGGCACCAAACCTTTCTTCGGCATTCAGCCCGCTTTGTTGAACCACGAGGGCAAAATCCTCGAGGGCGAAGCGGTCGGCAACCTGTGCATGCTGGACTCCTGGCCCGGCCAAATGCGGACCGTCTACGGCGATCACAAGCGGTTCGAAGAGACGTACTTTTCGCAATTCCCCGGTCGTTATTTCTCGGGTGACGGATGTCGGCGCGATGCCGACGGCTATTACTGGATCACCGGGCGTGTCGACGATGTGATCAACGTATCGGGCCACCGCATGGGTACCGCAGAAGTCGAAAGCGCTCTGGTCGCCCACCCGGTTGTCGCCGAAGCGGCCGTCGTCGGCTACCCGCACGGCATCAAGGGTCAAGGTATCTACGCCTACGTCACGCTGACCGTGGGCACCGAGGCGACCGACGCGTTACGCAAAGAGTTGCTGCAATTGGTCCGCAAAGAGATCGGCCCGATCGCAACGCCCGACCTATTGCAATGGGCGCCGAGCTTGCCGAAGACGCGGTCGGGGAAGATCATGCGCCGCATCTTGCGCAAGATTGCGGCCAACGAGCACGATCAACTGGGCGACACCTCGACCCTAGCCGAGCCGGCCGTAGTCGACGATTTGGTCGACAATCGAATGAACCGTTGAGGCGTTAGAAGTCGACGGCAATGCCCTTGCGTTCCCAGTCGCCGTAGCGCGTTGGCTCCAACCCTTTGGGGCCACCGTGCTCCTCGGTCTTCGCCGCCTTCTTTTTAGCCGGCGGTGCGGGTTTGTCCTGCTTGGGCCCCGTATTTTCTTGCGTCGCCGCAGGTTTGGTTTTTTCCACGGTGTCGCCTCGCGTCTCGGAGGTCTGTAGTATCGGGGTTTGGCCGCCCGTCGGAAACCGAAAAAGGCGACAAACCGCCGAGAACATGAACTACGCACGTACCGCAACGCTGCTTTCGAGCGCCATCGCGATGGCCCTCACCGTAGGGGTCGCCGATATCGGTGCGCCCTGGCTCCAGACTTTCGCCGTCATACTTGTGGCGGCTCGTTGCTGCCGGCCTGGTGATCGAGTGGCAGATGGCCGATGCACGGCTCGCACGCCATGGATTGAGCGGGTGGCCGAGATTGCCGAACCGGACCATCGTCCGGAACATCGCGATGCGGGCCGGGGTGCCGGCGCCGAACCTTTTTCTCATCGAGTCGGAGGCGCCGAACGCGTTTACATCGGGGCGTGATCGTCCCGTGGCCACAATTGCGCTGACCTCCGGTCTGCTTGCATCGCTGCCCGAGCGCGAGATTCACGGTGTTCTTGCGCATGAGATCGCCCATATCGTGCAACGCGACGGACGATACCTAACCGCGATCGCCATCCTGCTGGGTGTCGGGGCCGGGACGGTGGGCGCGGGGGCCGTCGCGTTCGGACTTGTCCCCGATGGGGGACTTGTCGCGCTCCCGCTGGCGTTGATCGTGGCGATGTTGGCGGCGCTCGGCCAGATGGCCGTCTGCCGGTCGCGCGAATTCGGTGCCGACCGCCTTGGCGCCAAGCTATGCGGTAATCCGCTTTGGATAGCCAACGCCTTGGAGCGAATCGACTCGCTTGATCTCGGGAAATCGACGCCCGCACCTCGAACGTGGGCATTCGAGACCTATCGGTTCGGCCCTCGGCGCGACCGGGTCCTTGGTTTGCTTTCGACCCACCCGCCGAGCAGCGCGCGCATTCTCCGATTGCGCCGGTTGGCCGGTCTGTCGGACCCCTGGGAATAGGTGGCGCCCTCGACCCGGCACGCCCGGTCAAAAACCGCCGGCCTCCCGACACGCGATGTCGCGCTCGACCTCCTTCGTGGGGTTCTGGACGACGGTCGGTCGCTGACCGACATCCTGGAGGACGCCACCGGGCGACACAGCAAACTGGCCATGGCGGATCGCGCCTTTGGCCGACTTATCGCGATGACGACGCTGCGCCGCCTGGGCGAGATCGACGCCATGATCGGCAAACTGCTGCAACGCCCGTTGCCTCGTAGGGCGCTCGAGGTGCAGCACATCTTGCGTCTCGCAGCGGCGCAGATAGCGTTCTTGGGGACGGCCAGCCACGCCGTGGTCAATTGCGCCGTCGAACAAGCCAAGCGGTGCCCCGGACGCTTCGGGCCCTTGGTGAATGCCGTCACTCGAAAAATGGCACCGCAGCCTGAAGATGCGGTGACGGCACCGGGCGTCAATGTCCCGGACTGGCTTTGGGAGTCGTGGCTGCAACACTACGGCCCGGAAACAGCAGCCGAAATTGCCGCGGCCCATCTGACCGAGCCACCGCTGGATTTGACGATCGCCAAACCTAACGAAACCACGCTTTGGGCGGAGAGGCTGGAGGGGCAGGCCCTCGTTCCCGGCACGGTGCGCCTTGCGCGAGCCCACAACGTGCCGATCTTGGATGGTTTCGAAGAAGGTGCATGGTGGGTTCAGGATGTCGCGGCGTCATTGCCGGCGCGTGTTCTTCTTTCGATGCTCGCCGACCCAAGCAGCGCCCAGATCGCCGACCTTTGTGCAGCACCCGGCGGCAAAACCGCACAACTGGCGAGCGTTGGCGCGGCCGTCACCGCCGTCGAGGTCGATGGCGCCCGTCTCGAGCGCGTGCAGGAAAACCTCACCCGGCTGGAGCTGGACGCGACGCTGGTTACCGCCGACGCTCGGACGTGGCGGCCACAAGGCGGAACGCTTTTCGATGCCATCCTGCTGGATGCGCCGTGTACCGCCACCGGCAATATCCGACGACACCCCGATATTCCTTGGCTCAAGCGCGCAACCGATGTGGCGCAGGCTGCGAAACTGCAAGGCGAACTGCTGGCCGCGGCGTGGCGCCTTCTACGCCCGGGCGGGCACTTGGTTTATGCCGTGTGTTCGCTGCAACCCGAGGAGGGAAAGCAGCGCATCAAGACTTTCGTCGACCAAAACGAGGCCGAACGGGCGCCGATCTCGGCGACCGAGATACAAGGGCTTTGTGCGCCCGATCCGGATGGCGATTTGCAAACGCTGCCCTTCCTGGATCGCGATCGCGGCGGCATGGATGGTTTTTTTGTCTCGCGCTTACGCAAGCCCGGATGATCTCGTTGCAGCCGAGTCGGGAAGTTGTTACAGAAAGCCATGTCTCAGACCGTCCGGGTCGCACCTTCCATCCTCGCCGCTGACTTTGCGCGCCTTGCCGACGAGGTGCGTGCGATCGAAGCAGGCGGCGCCGACCTTGTCCATATCGACGTGATGGACGGTCATTTCGTACCGAATCTGACGATCGGGCCGAACGTTGTGGCGGCGCTACGGCCGCATACGAAACTGCCCTTCGACGTTCATTTGATGATTTCGCCGGTCGATCCGATGGTGACAGCCTTCGCCGAAGCAGGTGCGGACATTATCACCGTTCACCCCGAAGCGGGCCCCCACGTGCACCGCACAGTGCAGCTCATTAAATCGCTGGGCAAAAAGGCGGGCGTCGCCCTGAACCCGGGGACACCGGTCGATGCGATCGACAACGTCCTCGACGATGTCGATTTGGTGCTTGTGATGTCGGTGAACCCCGGCTTCGGCGGACAGAAATTTATCGCCTCGCAAGTCGACAAGATTGCGCGGATTCGTGAACTGATCGACGCCCGAGGACGTCCCATAAACCTCGAAGTCGACGGCGGCATCACGTCGGAAACGGCGCCCGGTGCTATTGCCGCCGGCGCCAATATTCTTGTCGCCGGGACGGCTGTCTTTTCGGGCGGCCCCGACGCCTACGCCCGAAACATTGCTGCGCTGAGGTCCAGCACCTCGTGACAGTCGACGTCGAGGCCGAGACCTCTTCGCCAATATCGGCAACGAGCGGACCCGCGCCAAAGGTACCGCGATGGCGGCGCCACCTCGCATCGACGGTCTTTCGCACCAATGTCTACCATGCATCGCTGCGTCGTGGGGGCGACCCGAAAATGGTCTGGACACCGCATTCGGTCGTTCCTGGATCGGCGACCAAGGCCAACGCGATGTTCCAAGGCCGCTATACGTTCGGTGGCCACACCGTCGAGAACGCCACAGAGGCGCCGTGGCGCCAAACCGACCTTGCGCCATCGTGGATGCGTCATTGCCACGAATTCGCCTGGCTCGCCGATTTCGCAACGGCGGACGGGGCGACCGCGCGGCGGCAAACGCGGGAATTGATCCGGCGATGGGCTTTGGATTTTGGGCGCTGGACCCCGGCTGCGTGGCGACCCGATATTTTGGGACTCAGGCTCGTGTCTTGGTTGACGCATGCCGATTTCTTGCTGATCGACGCCGAGCCGGACTTCGGTGAAACGTTCATGCGCCTGATTGGCGAACACTATCGCCATCTCGGGCACGCCCAAGGGCTTGCGGAAAGCGCACCCCAGCGCTGCGTTGCGCGGGCGAGTTTTCTAACGGCAAGCTTCGCCCTAGGCCGCCGCTTGGCGACCTACGATCGGCAAATAGATCGACTGATCACCGAGGCGCGACCGATTGCGGAGGGCCACGCGACACGATCGCCGTCCCAGTGGCTCCGCATCTTGCCGTCGCTCTTGGTGGCGCGCGACGCACTCCGCGACGCAGGAAAACCTCATGTTGCCTTGCTAGACGACAGTATCGACCGGTTAGGCGCCGCATTGAGGTTGGTCACGCACGGCGACGGCGGCCTCGCGGTGTTTCACGGCGGGAACGAAGAGGACCCCGAGGTCGTGGCGACGGTCGTCGCACGCACCAAAAAGACCACATCAAGCGATGCCTCGGGATATACCCGATTGCAACAGGGTCGACTGCGTTTGATCGCCGAAACGACTGGGCCGGTTCTTCTGGATGACGAGGGTTTCGCGTCCACCCTGGCGATCGAAGTTTCGATCGGGCGCGAGCGATTGTTCGTCAACTGTGGTTGCCCTGACGATGTGCGGGGCGCATGGCGCGACGCATCGCGTGCGACCGCGGCGCATTCGGCTCTCGTGATCGACGACCGCAATCAAGAAAGGACCGGTGCAACGGCGACCGGACCGAACGTGCTTCGCGGGGACGAAGGCGACAACACTTGGTTGGAAATCGCGACGAGCAGTTATGCAAACGTCTTTGGCTTGCGGACCACCCGGCGATTCCACATCGCCAAGGACGGGCACGAACTGGTCGGCGAAGAACGCGTCCATGAGACCGGCTCTGCGTCGACCGGTGCGACGCCGCAAAATCTCGTCGGGCGCTACCACCTTCATCCCAACGTCACCGCGACCCGGCTTGGCGATGGACGGCAAATTCTCTTGAGGCTCGGCAACGGCACGGGGTGGATTTTCGAGGCCGCCGAGGGCACCACGGAAATCGAAGAGAGCATCTATTTCGGGGAGGGCGGCAAGCCGCGCCGAACGAAACAGATCGTCGTCACACGCCCCTTCGAAAATAAGAACAGCCGATTCGTTTGGCATCTCATGCGCATGGACGGACGCACGTAGGTCGGGCGCTACAACTGCCAGCGCCGAACGCCTGCGATCCGACGCTCGCGCCAAATCCCTTTGATATCGGCCAAGATACCGTTGTCGGTAAGAAGGCCGGCAAGTTCCTGATCCGACATCTTCACATAAGCCTCATGCGCGACGGCGCCGACCGCAGCGTCGAATGGCCCCACCATGCCGTCGGCAAGGTCGATGCCATAGAACTGCTGCGCTTCGGCAGGATCGGCAATCGGATCGTGCACCGTAACCTGATGGCCAAGTTCCTGTAGACGCGCGACGATATCGACGACCCGGGTGTTGCGCAGATCCGGGACGTTCTCTTTGAACGTCAGCCCCATGACCAGCACACGCGCAGGCGTAGCGAGATCGGCGGCAACCGAGTCGGCGATGAAGGCGCCCATCCCATCGTTGGTGCTTCGTCCAGCCAAGATCACTTTGGGATCATGTCCGACCGCCACCGCCTTGGCGGCAAGGTAATAGGGGTCGACCCCGATACAGTGACCGCCCACAAGGCCCGGCCTGAAGTCGAGGAAGTTCCACTTGGTGCGCGCGGCGTCGAGGACGTCATGGATCGACAAATCCATCTTGTGAAAAACCGCTGTGATCTCGTTGACGAACGCGATGTTGATGTCGCGCTGCGCATTCTCAATCACCTTTGCGGCTTCGGCCGTCCGGATGTCGCGCGCCCGAAACACGCCGCCGGTCGTTACCGCGCCATAAACCTCGGCAAGTTTTTCGGTCACCGCGGGGGTTTGCCCGGCGATCACCTTGGTGATGCGGTCCACCGTATGCTCGCGGTCGCCCGGATTGATTCGCTCGGGCGAGTAGCCCAGTAAAAAGTCTGTGCCGCAGACCAATCCGGACTCCTTTTCGAGAATCGGGCCGCAGATTTCCTCCGTCACGCCTGGGTAAACGGTGCTTTCATAGACGACGATGGCGCCCCTGGCGATATGTCGGCCGACCGTGCGCGAGGCGGCCTCTACGGCTCGTAGGTCAGGCTGGTTAGCCGCATCCACCGGTGTGGGAACCGTGACGATGACGACGTCGGCCGCAAGGCCAGCCTCATCAGAAGTGAAGATGGCGGCGCAGTTCCGCAAGGCGGCCTCGTCTAGTTCACCCGTTCGGTCATGCCCAGCGTCGATTTCAGCAATACGCGCCTCGTCGATATCAAAACCGACGACTTTGAACTTTCTTGCAAGGGCGACACAGAGCGGCAGGCCGACATAGCCCAGCCCAACAACAGCTATCTTCATTGGTTTGGATTCCTTCGTCGAATCGGCGCGTCTCGTACGATGGCGGTCATTGCCTGTCAACAACAGCTGGTCGCATCATAGATGATCTATTGGGTGCAGTTCGCCGTTGCGCATTTCGTATCGAACGTCGGCGAGTGCGAGCAGCGTGGGTTCGTGACTAATGACGATGATCGCTGTCTTATTCTTTAGTTCCGTCAGGTTGGTAACGACCCGTTTCGCGGTTGATGCGTCAAGAGCGCTGGTTGCTTCGTCGAGAATGAGCAAACGGGGCTGGCGGTAGAGCGCGCGCGCCAGTGCGACCCTCTGGCGTTGTCCGCCGGACAGCATATTGCCGCGTTCCCCGACCATCGTGTCGATCCCAAACGGCAAGTCGCTCACGAAGTCCGTGGCATCGGCAAGTCGCATCGCCTCGGCGAGACGCGAGGCATCTTTCCCGCCCTCACCCTCGCCTAGGGTTATGTTCTCGCCGATCGTCCCGTGAAAAAGCGGCGCATCTTGCGGTACGAAGCCGATCATGCGTTGCCACGTAGCAAGATCGATCTCGCTCAAGGAGGTCCCGTCGAGCAACACGCGACCGGAATCGAGCGCGATCAGCCCGGCGATGACGTCAATGAGCGTGCTTTTGCCGTGCCCGGATGGACCGCTTATCGCAATCGCGCTGTTCGCAGGGACGGTGAGATTGATGTCCTGCAATCCGTGGATGCGGCCAATTTGTGCTTCCGCACCTTCGTCGAGGCCGGATCTGCCTTGATAGCGAAATGCACCGTCAACGATTTTGAGATCGGTCGAATAGGACGGCGGCTTCGTTCCCGTCGTCACGGCGCGATTTGCTTCGTAATCTCTAAGGCGCTCCAACCATTCTTGCACCCAAGCCGCATGATTGGCCGCCCTGAATAGGCCGGACTGGACCGTCACGATTTTCGGCGCCAAGCGATAGAACACCGCGAGAAATACAAGACCGAGGCTGATCGGCAAATCGCCGGTCCCCATTGCGATCAGCAATAGAATGCCGAGAACAAACAGAACGGCGACGAGTTCGAAAGAAAGCCGCGATGATTCGACAAGAATGTCCTGGCGAAGGCGCGCGCCTCGATAGCGATCCACGATCGTACGATAGCGTCCGGTAACAAAACCACGCAGGCCCTGGGCGAATAAGAGTTTGGCGTTGCCGACGCTTTCTTGGGCATGACCGAGCACAGAGGACTCTAGTTGGCTCGCCTCCTGGCTGGCGCGGCGCCCGCGCGACACGAGCCACAGGTAGACCGGCAAAACGACGATCGCGAACGCCAAACTGAGAAGAGTGAGCCGCCAAGAAAGAATGAGAGCGATCACCAGATAGGCACATCCCGCAATCGCGTTGGTCCCGGCCAGCAGGAGGTTGTGCAATCCGATGCCCGCTTGAATGGGATCAGCATTGAGCGCCTTGACGATGTTGCCGGACTTTTCCGCTGCAAGGCGGGGCCACGCCAACCCCATAACGCCGTCGAAAAGCAGGCGGCGCATGCGCGCGTCGGTTCCCGTCACCAACATGTGGATCGCAACGGTCGACAGCCAAATGAGGACCGCCGACACGATCGCCAAGACGCCGAAACAAACCGCAAGATTGGTAATCGACGACTCAATGCCGACGGCCGTGAGAACCGACAGCACAATACGAACGGCAAGCCCGCCACTGGCGACGCCTCCACCGCCCTCGATGATGGGGACAAGTAAAACCAGCGCGCTCCCTTCGAGTAATGCCGCAATTCCCGAAAGAAAGAACAATGGGATTAGGCGGCCAGCGCCGCCTGGGACGGCCTGAAAATAGACCGCGAGCCGCCCGATCACGGAGCAGACCTAGCGGCGTAAAGAACATAGGCCTGGTTGCGAAAGATCTCTTGCAGCCCCGTCATATCGTAGTCCGTGCCCGCAGAGGCGACGAACCGGTCCCGACCGCGTCGGTTTTCCAAAACATGCGTCACATCGCCTTCTTCGATGAGGTCCTTCAGAGACCTCGGATCGACATAGGGATAGCGCCAGAAGAACCGAGCGATAAACCGACCCGCGTCGCCGAAGGCTGTGAGGTCTCCATTGTACTTGGCCAGCCTAGCGTCGGTTGCAGCGAGGAAATAGTAGCTTTCGGGATCATGGAGACAAAGCAGCGTCACGTCGCGCTCTCGGGCTAACACTTGGGCGACCTCCCCCTCCGCGTCGCTTCCGAATCCCCGATGCGTACGGGACATGAAGACCACCGTCGCGACATACCCGCCAAGGCACGCCAACGAAACGGCCGCGATAACCAGCGGACTCGGATGGGTAAACCACAACAGCATCCACCCCGCTGGTGCGGCGAACTCAAGATAGCGTTCGCTTTCACCAAGAATGCGCGCAGGACCAAATGCCGTGAGAAACCACGGGACGAGCGCCACCCATGACAGCGCGAATGCTAACGCCAGCTCATAGTTCCCGGGGCTCGACCAGGCCAATCCAATCGCCAAGATCAATGGAAAGTGACGCACGAGACCGGAAACGAGTGGGTTGTGCCAAAGGCTTTCTACCAAGAGACGACGCAGGTTTGCCGCGCGCAATGCATCCACTAATGCTCGCCAGTTGTTGCGGTGAGCAACCATTCCCTGGTTGCGCCGGAAATACCAGGTGAGATGGCCTAGCTGGCCCACCAGTTGACGGACGAACATCGCGCGAAAAAGCACGAGCGCCAGCACCGCTGCCGCAATGGCGACGAGAGCAATCTCGTAACGTCCGGTAACGACTGCCACGATCGGCGTGATGAACACCAAGTTCTGCACCGCAAATTTCGACGTCAGAAGCATCAGAGCCAGCGGCAACACCGACAACGCCCAAGCTTGTGGAACGGTTTCCGCCACCAACCAGCAGACGACCGCCAACGCGTAGAAAGCTTGCCCCCAAACACGCGGGGTCAACGTAAAAGCACGTGGACCGATATGCGGCAGGACCAATCCGGGAAGGACAAGGTAGAGCCCCGCCACGGCGAACGCCTGGCCAAGGTCCGCGGCGCCATGAACGTACAAGACCGCGGATGTCGCAACCGCAACAATGAGATCACCGAGGGCACTGCCGAACCGATCAAACCAGCGCACCTGGCCCGGATTGAAAAATGACAACGCCCAATGAAAGAGGGCCGGATAAGCGTGACGTCCCGGTCCGGTGATGCGGGGATTTTGCTGCGGAAGACGATGCCCCGTCTCTCGGATAAGGCGGATGTAGGCTTGGTGATAGTAGGCATCGGTGCCGTGATACCTCGGCCATACCAAACGTGGCAAAACGCGCAACACGATGGCAATTGCGAGCACGACCATGCCGAGCCAGAGCGGCATCACCGCAGCACTCACGCGGCGGGCGCCCTTACCAATGACGAATAGATGCGACGTTCATTTGCGCGTACCCGATCCGGATCGAACATCCGGTCGGCCACCACGCGGCATGCCCGCGCCATCCGCTTTGCCTCGTCAGGGTTGTCTAGAGCCGCCGTCAACTGCGCCGCCATATGGTGGGCATCGGGGAAATCGGCGAGAAAACCCGTCTCCCCCGGTCGCACGAGTTCCGCGTGCCACTCCACGTCGAAAGCGACGACCGGCAGATCGAGTAAAATGGCCTCGACCAGTGAACTCCCGCCGTAGGGCACCAAAGCCACGTCGGCATAGGCCGCTGCAGATCGAATAAACGCCCGGTCGCGGAACCCTAGAAAGGCAACCCTGTCCGCCACTCCGGCGGCGCGTGATCGCGCCTCCAGCGATTCGCGCAATGGCCCGTCGCCGACGATGACGAAGGCGACATCGGCATGTGTCGCGGCAAGGGCAATGAACGCCTCAAGGGCCTCCGCAACGTATTTTTCCGGCCCCAATCGAGACCACAGCAAGATCACGCGCCCACTTTGTGGAAACCCCGGTAAATCGGTGCGCGGCCGCACAGGCGCATCCATAATGGTCTGGTCGATCGAAATGCGCGCCAGACGACTTTTGGTTGGGTCCGCCCCATTCGAAATCGCGCTTTGCAGGTTGTTGAGGTTGTAACCGACAACAAGATCGCAGCGCCGATAGAAGCCTTCTGCAATCAATCGATGAACCGCGCCGGCGAACAACCGTGGGAGCAACCAGCGGGTCCGAATGCGGCAGTAAAAGTAGGTGCCGAGAGAATGCGTTAGGAGATCGATGTTGCCGCGCACCTGGGTGGTGAGCCGGCAGCCCGTCAGCAGTTGGATGAGCAGGGCGCGTGGCACCATCGCGCTGGGTGACATGACCTCCAGAACATCGGATCCCAACCGGCGCATTAACCGAATCGTTGCCGGAATACTCGAAATCTCGAGCCACATCCGGGTCGTTAGCGGGACGAGGCGCTCGACGAACTGCGGCAAGCACATCGAGAGTTCCACGCCGATGATGCCCGGAGCGAGCCTTCTCGCCCCGCCCGACCGGTCGCCGGTGTGAACGACATACGTGCGAACGAACGGATCCCGCCCATAGAACTGAGCAAGCGTATCAGGCGTATTGAGCCGCGATGTGTCCGCAATCGAGTCGGCCGTTAGCGAGACGATCGTGCTGCGCGTTGCAGGTTCAAGGCGGCGAACGATGAGGAGCGCCAACAGGAAGATGGGCGCCGCAAGAATGACGATAATTACGGCAAGGAGGGCGTCGACTAGGCGCATTTCCGAAGACGCCGTGACGGCCTAGTCATATCGGAGGGCAATGCTGCCGTCTGCGCCGACATCGACCATACCGATAGGTTTGGCGGGTGTTCCGCCGACGATCGTGCGATCGGCCACATTCCGATTTACGAAACTGTTGGCGGCAACGACACATTGCGTCCCGATGGTCACCCCGCACGCGATGACGACCTGGCTACCGACATAAGTGCAGTCGCCGATCGAAACCGCGCCGATTCGCTTGTCCGATTTGCCGCCCGAAAGGGACCAGAGAACCGTATCGTGGGTATAGATCTGGACACCGGCCGAGATCGAGCAGTGGTGGCCGATGGTCAGACCGCCCTGGGAACCGTCCAGCAATGTATAGGGCCCGATCCAGCTTCCTTCGCCGACGCGAACATCACCGTAGACGAGGCTTGAATTGTAGATGCTGACGTCCTTGGCGAAGCCAAGTCGTTCGGCACGTTCCCAACGATCGAACATGCCGTCTTGGAAAGGAAGACTCCGATCAAACCTTTCGCGCAGATCCTCGTCCGTACGCTCGTGAAGCAACTGGATGGCCTTGCGCAGATCCTCGTCCGTCATGCCAGGCCCTCCCAACGGCCATGCGCAAAAATATCGAGCCAGTTCTCGACGCACAGCAGCGACCAGATCAGTAGTCGCCGATTCTCCCGACCCTCAAGGTGATCGTTAACAAGCTCGGTCACTGTCTTTCGATCCAGAACATCGTAGATACGCGCGCGTGGCGACATCAACAGGTCGCGCACGTAATCGATGCTCTCGCCACGGAACCAACTGGCATCGGGCCCCGAGAACCCTTGCTTTTGACGCTCGGAAATATCCGTCGGGACATGGCGGGCCATCGCCTTGCGCAACAGCTTTTTGCCGTCTTTCGTGCGGGCAAAGTACTTGTTCAGTTTGCCAGGATCGTTTTCGTTCATCCGCACAACGTCCTGCAGATTGTCGAGCTTCATCGCCGTTGGGAGCGCCATCGCGAAATCGACAAGATCGTTATCCAGGAACGGCACACGGGTTTCGAGGCTATGCGCCATCGACAGTTTATCGTCGACAGTCAGTAGACCGTGCAAAAAGGTCTTTGCCTCGAAATACATCGAATGATTGATGTAATCCTCAGGCCGCGTGAGAGACGATGCGTGCTCTTGAAAGACATCGTGAAAAATCTGTTTCGGGTCCACGGCCGCCGCGGCGGCGCCTAGCGGTGCAAGCATTGCGTTTCTTGATTCCGACGGCACGAGGCGCTGCCAGAAGTCATAGTAGTTCGCGGCATATTCCTCAAAGCTCGTCGCCACAGCGCCCCGGTAATAACGCCACGGATAACCGCCGAACATCTCATCGCCGCCGGTGCCAGCCAGAACGACTTTGGCGAACCGGCTCGCCAGTCGTGCCGCGTAGTAGTTCGGATAGCTTTGACCCACGCGCGGCTCTTCGATGTGCCACACAACCTGCCGCATGGCGCGCTCCATATCGCCGGCCTTCAGCACCATCTCGTACTGCTGGGTACGAAACAGGTAGGACATATGCTCGGCACTTGCCCGTTCATCGAAGGCGAGCTCGATACCGGACGCCGAATTAAGATCGAATCCGACCGTGAACGTACTCATTAGCGGAAGCTGCTGCGCTGCGACCGCCGTGATCGAACCGGAGTCAATGCCCCCGCTCAAATAAGCACCGACCGGTACATCGCTGACAAGCTGCCGACTGACCGCTTGGGTAAAGAGCCGGTCGAGCTCCTCCGTCAGTTCGGCTTCGCTGGCGTGGCTTTCGGGTTCCACGAAAGCGTAGTCCCAGTAGCGCCGCACCTGCGGCGTTTCGGCACCCTCCGCGAACGTCATGATCGTTCCGGGTTCCACGATGCGAACGCCGTTTAGGATGGTGTTGTCGGTGAAGCAGTTCTGAAACGTCAGATACTCGACCAACCCGGCCGTCCCGACTTGCGGCGAAAAATCGGGATGAGCCAAGAAAGCTTTCGACTCCGAGCCGATCAGCAGGGTGCGACCTGCAAGCGTGTAGTAGAGCGGCTTGATGCCGTAACGATCGCGGACAAGGTGAAGGCGCCGTTCCACCGTGTCCCAGAGAGCCAGAGCGAACATCCCGTTGAAATGCTCGACCGCGCCAAGGCCCCAATGCGCGAACGCGTAGAGAACGACCTCGCTATCGGTGCGCGAGCGAAACCTAAACCCCGCACTTTCAAGTTCGGTTCGCAGTTCGGCAAAGTTGTAGACCTCACCGTTGTAAGAAAGCACGAAGCGCCCATCGGGCGTCGCGATCGGCTGATGCCCAGCTGCGGGCAGATCGATGATCGACAGACGACGATGGCCTAGACCGAGCGCACCATCGACATGCACCCCACGGTCGTCCGGCCCGCGGTGGGTCAGCATGTCGGTCATGCGGCCCAACACGACCGGCGACACCGGGGCGCCATCCAAGTTGAAGATGCCCGCTACGCCACACATAAAGCGCTAGATCCCGTGAAGCGTTTCGGAAACGTAGGCGTAGTCCTCGGCTGTCATCCGATTGTGCAGCGGCAGGGCGAGGGTTTGCCGTTCAAGCCGACTTGCCACCGCAAACTGCCCGGTCTGTAGGCCCAATCGATCCTTGTAGTACCCCAGCTCGGTGACGGCATGGGTCCCCGGGCGGGTACTGATCCCCGCGTCTTGAAGCTTTTCCATGATGTCGTTGCGCGCCATTGGTGCGGTGTCTTCGTCGACGACGGTCACGAATGCTTGCCAAGCGTGCGTATAGCCCGCCGGGATCGTCGGCATGCGCAACCACGCGATATCAGCCAGGGACTCGCAATACCATTGCGCCCATTTCTCGCGTTCCGCGATGAAGCCATCCAGCTTGCCGAGCTGCACCAGCCCCAAGGCCCCTTGCAAATCGGTCATGCGATAGTTGAACCCGAGTACATCGAAGTCCGGCAGAAGATACGGCTTCGGGCCATGATGGCGAATCTCTTCCGAAACACTCGCGCCGTGATTACGCAACCGGTCGGCAGCCTCGGCAAGGGCATCGTCGTCGGTGGTTAACATGCCGCCTTCGCCGGTGGTGATCGACTTGCGCGGATGAAAACTGAAACAGGCCATGGTCCCGAGACCCCCAGCCGGCCGCCCATCGAGGGTCGCACCGGCAGCGCAGGCGGCGTCTTCGATCACAGCAACACCTGGCGGAAGGACATCGCGCAGGGCAGTCATGTCGGCACATAACCCAAAAAGATGCACGGGGATCACGGCCTTGGTACGCGCCGTCAGGGCCGCTTCGACCTTGGCCATGTCCATATTGTAGGTATGCGGATCGACATCGACGAAGATCGGGGTTGCGCCGCAATAAACAGCGACATTGGCCGTCGCGACCCACGTAAAGGCGGGCACGATGACTTCGTCGCCCGGACCCACGCCCACAGCGGCAAGCGCAAGGTGAAGTGCGGTGGTGCAGCTTGTCGTTGCGAGCGCACGCGCAACTTGATGTCGCGCCGCAAACGCTTCTTCAAAAGCTTTGACCTTGGGACCTTGGCTCAGCCAGCCGCTTTCGATCGACTCGCGCAGCGCGAGCCACTCTTCCTCTCCGGTGCTTGGTAGAGCGATCGCGATATTGCGGCGCGCCGATTCGGTCACAGGCTAGCCCGCAGCGGCCCGTCGGGCGTCGACCGCTTCTTTGTGGGCGTTGCGCCAGGTGATCAGTTCGCGAAGGCCGGTTTCCAATTCGACGTTCGCATTGAAGCCGATGTCGTTCGAGGCATTCTCCGTCGCGCCGATCCGGTTGCGAACGAACGTTTGCCCTTCGGGCACGTATTCGATGCCCCCAGGATTGTTGGTGAGGCGATTGACCATTTCGGCCAGTTCCTTGATCGAGGTGCGCTTGCCGGTACCGACATTGTAAAAGCGATCGTCGACCGATGCCTTCATCGCGCAAAGATTGGCGCGCCCACAATCACCGACGTAGACGAAGTCATAGGCTTGGCTGCCATCGCCGTAGACCTTCAGCGGTTCGCCGCGATCGACGGCGTCGAGCATCTTCATGATGACCGCGATATAAGCGCCCCGATAATCCTGGCGCGGCCCGTAGACGTTCATATATCGAAGCCCGGCATAGGAAAGGCCGTAGCGATGATGATAGGCCCGCGCCATCGCCTCGCCGGCGATCTTCGTCGCCCCATAGAAGTTCTGATTGTTGAACGGATGATCTTCCGACATCGGCTCTTCCACCGCATCGCCATAGACCGACGCCGAGGACGAGTAGACCAGGCGTTTCACACCTTGCTGAACGCAAGCTTCCAGCACATTAAAAGTGCCGCCGATGTTCACGTCGAACGCAGACCGGGGGAATTCGTGACATTGCAACAGCCACAACGCCGCAAAATGAAAAACACCGTCTGCACCTTTGAGCGCCGCGTTCAACAGATCGGTTTGGGTGATGTCGCCGCCGACATCGAAGATGGAAACGCGCGGATCGGTCAGCACCTTTTCAAGGTTCTCATGCGTGCCGCGAACGAAGTTGTCGTAGATGACCACCTCGCCGACATCTTCCTCCACAAGGCATTCCACAGCGTGCGACCCGATCAGGCCTGCGCCGCCGATAACGACAAATTTCTTTCCGCGCACATCCATTAGGCTGTCACCACGCTGCGTAATCCTTCGAGAATGCGTTGCTGCACCGGTTCTTCGAGATACGGGTGCATGGGGAGACTGAGCACTTCGCCGGACAACCGCTCGGAAACCGGCAGCTCACCTCCCACGACCGGATAGTTGCGGTACGCCTGCTGCTGGTGGAGCGGTTTCGGGTAATAGACTGCAGTGGGAATGCCGCGCGTTTTCAACTGCGCCGCGACCGCATCACGATCGGCCACCCGAAGGGTGTACTGCGCCCAAGCCGACACTGCGTCGTTGAAGATCCGCGGCGGGGTCACCGCTTCGGGCACGGCATTATTGTATCGCGCCGCTACCTTGCCCCGCGCCACGATCTCATCCGCCAAAATAGTGAGTTTGCACGACAAGATGGCCGCTTGAATGGTATCCAGGCGGCTGTTCACGCCGATGCGGACATTGTCGTACTTGTCTTTGCCCCCGCCATGCGCGCGTAGCGAACGCAGTTGATCGGCGAGGTCGTCATCGTCGGTCAGAATGGCGCCACCGTCGCCGTAGCAGCCCAGCGGTTTGGACGGGAAAAAGCTGGTGCTGGTCACCTTCGCGAGGCCGCCAACCGGCCGGTCGCCCCGACTCCCGCCAAAACTTTGCGCCGCGTCGGCGATCACCAGCATGTCCTCTGCATCGGCGAGGGCGTTGAGGGCGTCGTAATCGGCGGGTAATCCAAACAGGTCGACGGGTATCATCGCGCGCGGTCGCAGGCCTTGGCGGCGGGCTTCCGCGACACCCTCTTGCATCGTTTCGACCGACGCGTTGAACGTGTCGACATCGACATCCACAAAAATCGGCGTCGCCCCGGTCAACACAACCACTTCGGCCGTAGCCACGAAGGTAAACGATGGGACCAAGACTGCGTCGCCGGCGCCGATGCCGTGCGCAAGCAAAGGGAGAAAAAGCGCGTCGGTGCCGTTGCCGCACCCGATGGCGTGGGCAACCCCCGCAAACTCGGCAAGGTCGCGTTCGAACTCTTTTACTTCGGGGCCGTTGATGAACGCGCCATGCGCGATCACGGTCGAAATGGCTTCATCAAGGCCGGGCTGCAGCCGGTCGCGCTGCGCCGCAAGGTCGATGAACGGAATCTTTGGGGCGGGGTTGTCGTTCAAACCGCTGCTGCCTTTGTTTCGATTTCTTGCAAGGTATCGGTGCTCGTTTCCTGATAGCGACGGCCTGTCCGTGGACAGACCAAATCCTCGCCGAGGCGTTCGCCACTATGGCTCACCCAACCGATGCGCCGGGCAGGCACACCCGCCATCAATGCAAACGGCGGTACGTCATGGGTCACCACGGCGCCGGCGCCAATCATGCAATAGGCGCCTAGTTCGACCCCGCATACGATTGTTGCATTGGCGCCGATCGTCGCACCGCGCCGAACGGTGGTGTTGCTGAACTCGTCGCGCCGGTTCACCTCGGCACGCGGGTTCCGCACGTTGGTGAAAACACAACTCGGTCCACAAAACACGCCATCCTCGAGCGTTACGCCCTTGTAGACCGAGACGTTGTTTTGAATCTTGCAGCCGTCCCCAATCCTTACGTCGGGCCCGATCGATACGTTCTGCCCGACAACACAGTAGGACCCTAGTGTCGATCCCGACAGCACATGGCTGTAGTGCCAAACTTTGGTGCCGGCGCCGAGTGTCGCTGGCTGATCGACCCGAGCCGTCTCATGAACGAATACCTCGCCTGCCGCACCAGCGAGCGAAACGGGCCGGCCGGTGGTCATGGAGCGTTCGGAGGCATCGAGCACCTGCAGCACGGCAAGACCTTCGGCCCCGTCGGTGCGCGGGGTGCGACGGGTCTCCATGCATTCCAGGAAGTGCGCGCATTCGAGTTTGAGCGGCTCGTCCTCGGCCAGCGGGACCGGCTCGCGGTCGGCTTTCTCCGGGATCGGCATGCCTTCGCGCCACTCGATGCGATGGGGGTAGAGCGACAGCTTGCTGTCCCAGGACTCCCCGTCGTCGAACACCGCCATCCCCTGGTCACCAACGACGACAAGTTTTTGTTCCTTGAAGGGATGCAACCACGAAACAAAGACGTGCGCGCTTTCGCCACCGGGAAAGGACAGGTGCGTCGTCGTCACATCGGCGATGGTTTTGTGTAGGTAGTAACTGCCCGTGGCATTGACGCGCGCCGGCGGCGTTCCGACCAGCGACAGGATCATCGACAAATCGTGGGGCGCGAAGCTCCATAGGATGTTTTCCTCGCGGCGCACCTTTCCAAGATTGAGGCGATTCGAATAGATGTACTGCAAGCGCCCCAGGCGACCCTCGCGGACAAAGGCGCGGAGCTGCAAGAAAGCTGGATGGTATTGCAGCAGGTGCCCGACCATGAGAATGCGGCCGGCATCTCGCGCCATCGCTACCAATGCCTCGGCATCCGCCACTTGAAGGGCGAGAGGTTTTTCGACGAAAACGTCCTTCCCCGCCAGTAATGCCTCGCGGGTTAGAGTGGCATGCTGCTCAGCCGGCGCGGCGATGACCACGCCACCAACCGCCGGGTCGGCAAGGACCTCGACAAACCCCCGCACCGGCACGTCGTGCGCAGCCGCCAAACCCGCCGCGCGGTCCGGATCGACATCGCAAATTGCCGCTAGAGCGCCTAAGTCTTTGAAATTCCTGACAAGATTCTTGCCCCAGTAGCCACATCCGACAACGGCCACGTTTGATACAGCGGCTGTCATTGGGGGTTATGCACAGTTGGGAACATGAACAAGTGTCTGAATTACCACCGACAATTCGGCGGGCGCCCATTTATGCCCCCGACGCCGGGCCGCAGCAAGGAGGTTTTCTGTTCGCCGCCGGGACCTAGCGTCACAAATCTCGAACCCCAGACGGGATCAGGTCTGTATGTTGGCGGCCAATGGGACATGAATATCAATGATGACCGAATCGCCCCGTCTTCTCACCACCCGTGCCGTAGCGGTCGGCATCCTGGTTTTGCTGCTGGGACTGGTAATGCCGTTGGCCCCCAATGGCACCGTGGCAGCGCTGTTATTGCTGGGTCTTGCGACCCTATCGGTATCGACCATCCGCCAGGTGACGACGAGCCTTCCGATAGAACTCGGGATCGGTCTGGTCGTCCTGGCGGCTTGGACGGTGACCTCGGCGTATTGGTCGCCTCTCGCAGACCCGGGCAAGGCACTCCGCACGGTGGCGCTCGGCGTGCCCGGCCTCGTGCTCTTCGCTTGGCTCGGAGACAACGCACCACGGTCCCGAACGCTTCGTCGTGCCCTGCTCGTCGCATTGACCGTCGCCGCAGCCATCTTCCTATTCGAAGGATTGAGCGGCGCCGCACTGATGCGCGCCCTTCGTGGCGAAGACGCCGACACTGCCGCCAATAATCTCGAACGCGTCGGACGCGGCGTTGTCTTGTTCTCGATCTTGCTGTTGCCGACGGCGATCGCACTTGGTCGAAAGCGTCTGGCGATCGGTGGTCTCTTTTTTGTTGGCGGCGCGTTTGCGATCGTCCTATTGCCGATGAACGCCGCGACTGTCGGTTTGTTGCTGGGGACCGTGATGTTCGTTGCGGTCCGTATCGCTCCGCGGGCAGCGCTCACCGTGCTGGCAATCGCATTCTGTCTCTACGCCGCTTTTGCGCCGTGGATATCGCGCGACATCGTCACCATCCCGGCGTTGATAGACCGACACATCGAACTCCCAACGCCGTGGGCTCACCGCATCGGCATTTGGAACTTTGCCGCCGGCGAAGCTGCCGACGCAGCGCCGCTCGGCGCGGGATTTGATGCCGCGCGCGCGATTGGCGCCCACGGCGATGTCATCGAGTCGCTACGGCCACAGTTCGGTTATGCGCCGGCCGCCCTGCCGCTACATCCCCACAATGCCGTCCTCCAGGTTTGGCTTGAGCTAGGCGTCGTCGGCGTCATCGGGCTCGCGCTCGTCTTCGTCGGCCTGTTGCGGGGGCTTTGGCGATCGGGCCTGACCCCTTGGGGGCGGGCAGCAGCCGCGGCCGCCGTGGTCACGGCGCTTCCGCCGTTCGTCCTCAACTTCGGTATCTGGCAGGCTTGGTGGCTGGCGACCTTGTGGCTCGCCGCCGCGATTGCCGCCGGGCTTCTGACCCAAGGCGACCCTCACGAGGCCTGAACCGTTCTTGTTTTGCGGGCGGTGGGCGGCCATAAGTTTGCCATGACATCGAGCGCCACAGCGGTTCGCCCATGTGCGGCATAGCCGGGTTCTTGCAGCTGAAGGCTGAAATCGATCAGCCGCTGGCGCAGGTTGCTCAGACAATGGCCGATACCTTGACCCATCGGGGTCCGGATGATTCAGGGGCATGGGCGGACGAGGCGGCCGGGATCGCCCTGGGGCATCGGCGCTTGTCCATCATCGATCTGTCGGCGGCCGGCCATCAACCGATGCTGTCGGCCAATGGTCGCTTCGTCGTGAGCTACAATGGCGAGATTTACAACCACGGCGACCTTCGAAAAGAACTGGAGGCGCAAGGCGCGGCATTTCGTGGGCATTCCGATACGGAGGTCATTGTCGAAGGTTTCGCGCGATGGGGCATCGCCGAAACATTGGCGCGCCTTATCGGAATGTTTGCCATGGCGGTTTGGGATCGCGAGACCCGATCGCTGACGTTGATCCGCGACCGTATCGGGATCAAACCGCTTTACTGGGGGCGGTTCGGCCAAACCATCGCATTTGGCTCCGAGCTTCGCGCGATCCGCGCCCACCCGCGCGTTCGCCCGACGATCAATCGTGCCGCGGTCGCCGATCTCGTGCGCCACGGATACGTCACCGGAGAGCATTCGATCTATCAGGAGATCCGGCGTATTCCGCCCGGTGGATCGGTGACCTTCGACGCAAACGGCACGACGACCGAGACACGTTATTGGAGGATCCAGGCCGATACCGCCCACCATGATGAAGCGCCGGCGGCGGCCCGCGAACGCATCGAGGCTTTGCTGGGCGACGCGGTGAAACGCCGGATGGTGGCCGATGTCCCGCTTGGCGCCTTTCTTTCGGGCGGCGTCGACTCGTCGGCCGTCACAGCGTTGATGCAGACGCAGAGCAGCCGGCCCATCAAGACCTTCACGGTCGGTTTCGGCCAACAGGATTATGACGAGGCGGCGCACGCCCGTGCGGTCAGCGACCGGCTCGGCACCGAACATACCGAGATCCGATTCGACGCTGACGAAGGGGCGGAACTCATTCCCAGATTGCCGGAAATGTATGACGAGCCCTTCGCGGATTCGTCGCAAATCCCCACCTTTCTGGTTTCCCAGGTCGCGCGCCGCGACGTGATCGTCGCGCTCTCGGGGGACGGTGGCGATGAAGTTTTTGCCGGCTACACCCGTCACCAGTTGGCGGCACGGTGGGGCCGGCTCGGCGGCATGCCCGTCGCGCTACGCCGGATGATCGGCGGCGCTTTGCGGTCAACCTCCCCCGACACCTTGGATCGCCTGACGCGGTTGTTACCGGCAAACCGTCGGCCACCACAGGCCGGCATGCGGCTGCATAAACTGGGTGCGGCGCTGTCGGCGCGATCGCTGCATTCCGTTTACGACACCCTGACGCGATACGGGGATTCCTTCGTCCTTGGCGTTGACGAACCTGCATCAAGCGCCGGGGGGGCAGAAGGCGACGACCCTGTCCTGTGGAT
Organism: Alphaproteobacteria bacterium; assembly: GCA_038141965.1. Taxonomy (GTDB): domain Bacteria; phylum Pseudomonadota; class Alphaproteobacteria; order SHVP01; family SHVP01; genus CALJDF01. The sequence continues at coordinate 646,729 of JAYQJC010000005.1, read as the reverse complement.
GCAGACCCAAGACCTCAACGGCTATCTGCCTGACGACGTTTTGACCAAAGTCGATCGTGCCAGCATGGCTGTCGGTTTGGAGGTACGCGTGCCGATCCTCGATCACCGAGTAGTCGAAGCGATGTGGGCGTTGCCCAGCGACCTCAAAATTCGCGGCGGAACGTCGAAGTGGTTGCTGCGCGAAATTCTCTATCGGCACGTACCTCGCGACGTGTTCGACCGACCCAAACAAGGATTTGCCGTGCCCGTGACACGGTGGCTTCGCGGCCCCTTGCGCGACTGGGCGGAAACGTTGCTCGCGGAGAGCCGTTTGACGCAGGAGGGCATGTTCGATTCCGCGGTCGTGCGGCGCCTTTGGACTGCCCATTTGGACGGCCGCGCCGATCACTCGGGCGCGTTATGGGCCACATTGATGTTCCAGGCTTGGCACGAACACATGCACGCGCCCGGATGACCAAACCGCGTCTCCTCATGGTGCTGAACGATGCACCATTCTTTATTACGCACCGCTTGCCGGTGGCCCTTGCGGCCCGTGACGCGGGCTTTGAGGTGCACGTCGCAGTGCCCCATGACGATGGGCCCGTCGCCTTGATGCGCCAAAAAGGCCTACAGCATCACGACATCCCGCTGAAGCGCGGGGCGCGACACGTCGGCGGCGAACTCGCCCTAATACTTAGACTGTGGCGGATCATCGGATTAGTAAAACCAGACGTGCTGCATGCGGTTACGATGAAGCCCGTGCTATACGCGGGCCTCGTGGCGCGCCTTCGCCGCGTCCCGGCCGTGGTTCACGCCATTACCGGTTTGGGGTACCTGTTTTTGATCGACGGTCTTGCCGCGCGACTCCAACGCGCGTTCGTCAAGCGGCTCTACCGGTTTGCTCTGAGTCATCGAAACGCTGTCGCGATCTTTCAAAATCCGGACGACCTTCAGCTCTTTCGCGACAATCGGTTGGTCGACCCCGCGATCACGGTCATGATTCGCGGTTGCGGCGTCGACATGACGCGGTTCGCACGCCGTCCGGAACCCCGCGGCAAACCGGTGGTGGTGTTCCCGGCGCGCATTCTTGGGGACAAGGGTGTGCACGAATTCGTAGCTGCGGCGCGTCGACTGCACGACCGCGCCACGTTCCTTCTTGTCGGACGCACGGACCCGGATAACCCGACCGACGTCGGCGATGCCGGCATCCGCGCCTGGGAGCGCGAAGGCATCCTTACCTGGCAAGGCTTCGCCAACGACATGCCCGCCGCGTTGGCCCAGGCCAATATTGTGTGCATGCCGTCATACCGCGAAGGTTTGCCGCGGGTCTTGATCGAGGCCGCGGCGATCGGAAGGGCGATCGTGACGACCGATGTGCCGGGCTGCCGCGAGATCGTGCGCCACGAAGAGAACGGCCTTCTCGTGCCGGCACGCGACGAAACGGCCACCGCTGCCGCCGTCCAGCGCTTGATCGAGGACCCGGCACTGCGCCACCGTTTTGCGGACGAAGGCCGTGCCCGCGCAGAAACCGAGTTTTCGGTGGAGCTTTTCGTCGACCAATCGCTTGATGCTTATCGGCGTGTTTCGCCGTCGTCGTTCGCGACGACCAAGGACGCGCGGGCAAGCCGTTTCTGATCTGATATAAGCGGCCATGGTCGTCACCATGATCGTCATCGCGGCAACCGCCTTCGCCGCGTCTTTCCTAGGCACCCAGCTGCTGCAACGTAGCTTGCAAGCCCGCGCGATCCTCGATCATCCCAACGAACGCTCTAGCCACGCCGTGCCGACCCCGGTGGGCGGCGGGATCGTGGTGATGGCGGTGATCGCCGTGGAATGGTTGCTGATCTGGGCCCTCGGCGCCACGCAAGACGGCGGACACTTCACTTTCCCGCTCCCCTTGTTGGTCGGTCTCGCGGTCGTCTTGGCCGTCATGTCTTGGCGGGACGATCGCCAACCGCTGTCCCCTGTTTTGCGGCTTGTTGTCCAGGCCATCGTGGTCTTGATCGGTATCGCCACGTTGTCAGCGCATGGCCGGATCTTTCAGACGGCGCTGCCCTACGGGCTCGACGTCGCGATCACCGCATGGCTGTGGTTGTGGCTGATCAATCTGACCAACTTCATGGACGGCATCGATGGCATCACCAGCATCGAAGGCAGCAGCATCGGGGTTGGCGTTGCCCTTCTCGCCCCCCTCGCCGCGGCCCTAGGCCTCGCGATCGGGATCGACGTTCAATCCAATCTCGCGCTTTTTGCGCTCGTGCTCGCAGCGGCTCTTCTCGGGTTCCTGCGATGGAATTGGCATCCGGCGCGAATCTTTCTCGGAGACGTCGGCGCTGTCCCCTTGGGCTTCCTGTTCGGCTGGATGTTGTTGGAGCTTGCCGGGTCGGGATTGTGGGCCGCCGCGCTGCTGCTGCCACTCTACTATCTGATGGACGCCACGCTAACCCTGATGCGCCGCGTCCGACGCGGCGAGCACCTGCTGAAAGCACATCGGAGCCATTACTATCAAAGGGCAGCACGGCGATTCGGATCCCACACGCGAGTGGTGCAGATCATTTTGGCGCTCAATATCTCGCTCGTGGCGCTTGCCTATGTCAGCGCGATACAACCCGAGCGACAAGCCCTTTGGCTTTTGATCGGTGTGGTACTGACGGGCGGTGTGCTGTGGTACTTTGCCCGCGACCCCGCACCAACCGCATGACCGCATGACCGCCAGCAATCCTCGTCCCTTTCTTAGCCTGTCGCGCGTCAGCGTCGTTGCGCTCCACGACCTCATTCAAGCGACGATTGCCTTCGAGCTTGCGGTGTGGATCCGGCACCAGACGTTGGGCAACGATCAAGCGTTCTTTTTCGACTGGCCGAACACCCTGACCTTCGTCGTGGTGTGCGCGATCGTATTCTGGCGCGCCGGGCTGTACCGAGGGATTTGGCATTACGCCTCGTTCACCGATCTAGTGACCATCGCCAAAGGCGTTACGCTAAGCATTCTGATTTTTCTGCCGGCGCTGTTCCTGGTCACTAGGCTGGAGAACTTTCCGCGTACCGCGTTGATCCTGGTCTGGCCACTTCTCGCGCTGCAGCTCAGCCTGCCACGACTGGCCTACCGTCTGATCAAGGACGGCAATCTGCGCGCGGTGTTTGAGCGGATCCACGACGATCGCATTCCGGTGTTGTTGGTCGGTGCCGGCGGCAGCGCCGAGGTCTTCATCCGCGAAATGGCTCGGCCGGGGGCACCCTATCGTGTGGTGGGCATTGTCGACGACAAGCCGGGCCGAATCGGGCGCGACATTCGCGGTATTCGGGTCATCGACAGTGTCGACAATCTGCCCGACGTCGTCGCCCGCCTCGATCGCAAGGGACGGCGCACACAGAGGGTGCTGCTCGCGACGGAAAGAATCACCGGTGACGGACTGTTGCGTCTCCTCTCCCGCGCCGACGAACTCGGCATGAACATGGCCCGCCTTCCCCGATTGACCGATTTTCGTGGTGACGCCGGCGATGTCGCTGTCCGCCCCCTCGCCATGGAAGACCTTCTGGGTCGGCCGCAGAAGGTACTCGATCGGGACGCGATGCAGCGCCTGGTCAAAGGACGACGCGTCATGGTAACCGGCGCCGGCGGCACGATCGGCAGCGAGCTCGTACGCCAAATCGCACGCTTAGGGCCCAGCCACATCACGTTGTTGGATAACGGCGAGCATGCGCTCTACCAGATCGACCTCGAACTCGCCACGACCCTCCCCGAAGTAAGCCGGCGTGCCATTCTTGCCGATATCCGCAACGAGGATCGTGTGACACACGTCTTCACAGAAGAGACGCAAGACCTTGTTTTTCACGCTGCGGCGTTCAAGCACGTCCCGCTGTCCGAACAGAATCCACATGAGGCCGTGCTGACCAACGTGATCGGATCGCGCAATATCGCGCGCGCTTGCCGCCGCCACGGCGTCAAAACCATGGTGCTGATTTCCACTGACAAAGCGGTGAACCCGACAAGCGTAATGGGCGTTAGTAAGCGGCTCGCCGAAATGTACTGCCAAGCCTTAGGGCACGAGGAAGAGGCCGGCAACACGCGCATCGTTGCCGTGCGGTTCGGTAATGTCTTGGGGTCGACCGGATCGGTGGTCCCCTTGTTTCAAAAGCAAATCGCAGCCGGTGGCCCGGTGACCGTGACCGACCGCGACACGACGCGGTTCTTCATGACCACGCGGGAAGCGGTCGAGCTCGTCCTTCAGGCCTCTGCGATGGACGCCGGCGACCACGTGCCCGGCACGGTGTTCGTGTTGGACATGGGAGAGCCTGTGAGGATCGAAGACTTGGCACGCCAAATGATCCGACTCGTCGGCCTTCAGCCCGACAAGGACATCGAGATCCGGTTTACAGGTTTGCGCCCCGGCGAAAAACTGCACGAAGAACTGTCGCACCAAGCTGAAGGACTGACGCCGACAGCCCAGGAAGGCATTCTGCGCGCCGCGCCGCGCACCCTGGCGCTCGCCGACCTTGACCGCGAATTCGACGCGCTGCGCGACGCCGCGCGACGCGAGGACCTGGGCGCTGTGATCGGCCTGATCGGTCAGATCGTGCCCGAGTTTAGCCACCACGCCATCGACCGACCCGCCGTCGCCCAATAAGAAACGACTGAATGGAGATTCGACCCGCATGAGTACGCCGCAACCCATCAAACGTGCTTTGCTATCGGTTTCAGACAAAACCGGATTGGTCGACTTCGCCAAGTTCCTTGCCGACCAAGGCGTCGAAATCCTGTCGACCGGTGGGTCGGCCAAAGCGATTGCCGATGCCGGCATCGCCGTGACCGAAGTTTCGAACCACACCGGGTTTCCGGAGATTATGGACGGCCGGGTCAAGACGCTGCACCCTAAGGTGCATGGCGGCCTTTTGGCGATCCGCGACGATGCGGCCCACAAGAAGGCGATGACCGACCACGACATCACACCGATCGATCTTGTCGCGATCAATCTCTATCCGTTTGAGGAAACCGTCGCCGCAGGCGCGGACTTCGCGACGACGATTGAGAACATCGATATCGGGGGGCCGTCGATGATCCGGTCGGCCGCCAAGAACCATGCTTTCGTGACGGTCCTCACCGATCCGACCGACTACGGCACCGTCACCGAGGAGATGCGCGCAAACGACAACAGCGTGACGGCCGATACCCGACAGGCCCTCGCCGCCAAGGCCTTTGCGCGCACCGCCAGTTACGACGCGGCGATTGCGACCTGGTTCTCCGGACAGCGCGACGAACCATTCCCCCCGCGCCTGATCGCCGCCGCGCAGCGACGACAGGTTTTGCGTTATGGCGAAAACCCCCATCAGACCGCAGCGTTCTATACAGACGGCTCCAACCGCCCTGGCGTCGCCACCGCGCAACAAGTGCAGGGCAAGGAGTTGAGCTACAACAACATCAACGACACCGATGCGGCGGTCGAATTGGTCGCCGAACTGAGCGAGGCCGGCGCTCGCCCGGCGGTGGCGATCATCAAACACGCCAATCCCTGTGGCGCCGCGATCGGCAACGATCTTATTGATGCCTACGAAAAAGCGTTGCGGTGCGATCCGGTCAGCGCCTTCGGCGGCATTGTCGCGCTTGGCGGCGCGATCGACGGAGCATTGGCCAAACGCATCACCGAAGTCTTTACCGAGGTTGTCATTGCCCCCGGCGCCGACGACGACGCCAAGGCGATCTTCGCCAAGAAAAAGAACTTGCGGCTATTGCTCACGGACGGCCTCCCCCACCCCACCATGGCGGGCATGACGATTCGCACGGTTGCCGGCGGTTATCTACTGCAAGACCGCGACTCCGGCGTCGTGACCGCGAGCGACCTCAAGGTCGTTACCAAACGCCAACCGACCGAAAGCGAACTGGCCGATCTGTTGTTCGCATTTGCGGTCGCCAAACACGTCAAATCGAACGCAATTATCTACGCCCGCGACGGCGCCACTGTCGGCATCGGCGCGGGGCAAATGAGCCGCGTCGATTCGGCGCGAATCGCGGCACGAAAATCGGCCGACGCCGCCGAGGCGGCAGGCATGGACGAGCCCCTGGCAAAAGGGTCTGTCGTCGCATCGGACGCCTTCTTTCCCTTTGCCGACGGCCTGTTGACGGCCGCCGAAGCCGGGGTAACCGCGGTGATTCAGCCGGGCGGATCCATGCGCGACGACGAGGTCATTGCTACCGCCGACGAGGCCGGATTGGCCATGGTGATGACCGGGATGCGGCATTTCCGGCACTAACGCCAGATTCCTAAAGACCTTACGGGCGGCATCTGTATCATTGCCGGATTGGCAGCCTGGCTGCGGCTGCAAAAGATTATTTCGGAGAGGGAGCGCCCAGATGGCCGTATCGGACCACGTCAATCTCGAACAATTCATGGAAGGGGTAAGAAAGCGCAACCCCGGAGAAACCGAGTTTCACCAGGCCGTTTATGAGGTCGCGCAATACGTCTTCGACTACATAAAAGACAAAGAAATCTATCACGAGAAACAGATCCTGCGGCGGATTGCCGAACCGGATCGCGTTGTCAGCTTTCGCGTCTGCTGGGAGGACGATAACGGCAATATCCGCGTGCAACGCGGCTACCGGGTGCAGAACAACAATGCGATCGGCCCCTATAAGGGCGGGTTACGGTTTCACCCCAGCGTCAATCAAAGCATCCTGAAATTCCTCGCCTTCGAGCAAACCTTTAAGAACAGCTTGACCGGGTTGCCGATGGGCGGCGGCAAAGGCGGGTCCGACTTCAACCCCAAAGGCAAATCCGAGTCCGAGATCATGCGGTTTTGCCAATCCTTCATGACCGAGCTCTATCGTCATGTCGGCGCCGACGTTGACGTGCCAGCCGGCGACATCGGTGTCGGCGGGCGCGAAATCGGCTTCATGTTCGGCCAGTACAAACGCATCACCAATCAATACACCGGTGTGTTGACCGGCAAGGGGCTCGAGTACGGCGGGAGCTTGGTGCGCACCGAGGCGACCGGCTACGGCACGGTGTATTTCCTCGAAGACATGCTCAAAAAGGCCGGCACCGCGATCGAAGGCAAAACCGCGATCATTTCGGGGTCCGGTAACGTGGCGACCCACGCTGCCGAGAAAATCCTCCATCGTGGCGGGATTCCGCTGACGCTCTCCGATTCCGGCGGCTTCATACACGACCCCGACGGCCTGACCCAAGAGAAGATCGACTGGGTCAAGGAACACAAGACCCACCGGCGCGGCCGCATCGAGGACTACGTTAAGGAGTTCAAGAACGCGAGCTTCCACGGCGGGCAACGTCCTTGGATCGTCGAGGCCGATCTCGCCCTGCCGTGCGCCACGCAAAACGAAATCAGTACCGACGAAGCCAATCTGATGATCAAGAACGGCATCAAGGCGGTGTCGGAGGGCGCCAACATGCCGACCGAGCAAAACGGCATTCACGCCTTCCTCGCCGCCAAGGTTCTGTTCGGGCCGTCCAAAGCTGCCAACGCCGGCGGCGTTGCGGTCTCCGGGCTGGAGATCAGTCAGAACCAGCAACGCCTGTCGTGGGAAGCAGATGATCTGCAAAAGCAACTACGCTCGATCATGAACAACATCCACGAAAAGTGCGTGCGGTACGGCGATACCGACGACCCGAACTACATCGACTACGTGAAAGGCGCCAATATTGCGGGCTTCACCAAGGTCGCGGACGCCATGCTGGCCTACGGCGTCGTCTAGGCGTATCCAAATACTCGGAAAAAGGGCGTACCGCGGTGCGCCCTTTTTTGTTTGTCCGGACTTTTCTTGACCTAGGGTCACCCCGCACACCAAAGTTTGCCCTTGGGGCCGTCTTGGCCGCCAGGGAGGAAGACATGAAATCAATCGGCACAATTCTCGGACTTGCGCTGTCCGCCTCGATCGCGTTCGGCGCGAGTGCGAAAGAAGCGCTCATCTTGATGGGTGACGTCCCGCCGGGGCTCGACTACGACGGCCCGACGGCGGCATCGCCGGCCACGCAGACCGGGCTCGCGAACTTGCTTGAGCCGCTGGTCTATTACCCGTTCAGCCACACCAACGACGAAGGCGTCCGCATCCTGGATTTCCAAGATTTCGAAGGCCGGCTCGCCGAGTCGTGGTCTTTCGATGCCTCGCCGCTGCCCTGGCCGTTCAACCTGCGGCGCGGCGTCAAGGGGTGTAACGGCGCCGAGTTCAACGCCGACGATGTTCTTTACACCTTCGCACGGGCAAAAAGCGTGAGCGGGAGCGCGCCCATTAGTTGGTTTCTTTCAAACGTCGCGTCGATTGCCGGGTTTACGCCCGCGGTGTTCGGCGACGACGCTGCCAAAAAGCTCGGCGAAGAAGTCAAAAAAATCGACGACTACACCGTACAGATCAAACAGGGCGCGCCGAACAAGCTCATGCTGCCGGTCCTCACGATTTTCGGCATCCAAATGCTCGACAAGCAAATCATGGAGGCTAACGCCACCGCCGACGATCCATGGGCGCACAAATACAACAACGAAGTGAACGCTCCTGGCTTTGGCGCATACTGTCTTGATACCTGGAAAAAGTCCGAGGAGTTCGTCACCACCGCCAACCCGGACTATTACCGCGGCAAAGCCGACATCGACCGCATCGTCCTTCGTCGGGTGCCGCAAAGCTCGACCCGCACCATCGTGGTGCGTAGCGGGCAGGCCGACGTCGCAGAACTTTTGACGCCCAAGGAGTACGAGAACTTGCGACTGGCCCGCGGTGTCAATGTCGTCGGCGCCTGGGGCAACAAGAACATCGCCGTCGCGATGAATTTCAAGGCGGAGCCGTGGAACAACACGAAACTCCGGCAGGCCATCGCCCATGCGATCCCGTACGACCGGGTCATCGAGAACGCTTTTTTCGGCGAGGCAAGACGCTGGAAAAGCATCGTCCCGACCACCTATCCCGGGTTCTCGAAGACCGAGACCCAGTTCTCGTTCGATCTCGACAAGGCAAAGCAGCTTCTTAGCGAAGCGGGATTCCCGGACGGAAAAGGCCTCGATGCCTTTCCCGCAGAATCGTTTCTGCTGACCTATCCGCAAGAGCGGGACTCGTGGCTGCAACCGATCGGCACCGCCATTCGATCGGCGTTGCGTGAAGTCGGCGTCAACATTCAGCTCAACCCGATTCCGGAGTCGCAATACGTCGATCGGCAGCTGGTCAAGAAGGACCTGCAAATGACCCTGATCGACAGCATCACACCCTTCGGCGTCGATGCGGGTTATGCCGTTCAGTTGTTCTTTGTTTCTCCGGACAAAGGCGGCATCAACAACATCATCAACTACTCGAGCGAAGATCTCGACGGGATTTACTACGGTCGCATCTTCAACGAGTCCGATGATGACAAACGCAACCAAGCCCTTGCCGAAGCCCAAGACAGGGTGATGGCAGACGTCGCTTGGGCGCCTGTTGTCGAGTACAAGTCGTTCGTCGCAACGCGCGATACGATTTCCGGAGTCACCTACCATCCGGACAACCAACTGCGTTGGTTCGAGCTCAAAAAATCGGAATAGCCAACCGGTCGGCCGTCGCGTCGTATGATGCGGCGGCCGTTTCCTTTACGAGTACATCATGACCGTCACGACGATGATCTATCACTCCGTCGAGGGACACACGCGCACGATCGGCGACTGCATCCTCGACGGCCTGAAGGGGGTGCCCGATAGCGATGTCGACATGGTGGCGGTCGACGCCGTCGAGACCGCATGGGATCGGCTCCACGCTTCCGACCTCTTGATTTTCGGCTGCCCCACCCACATCGGTGGCGTGTCGACCGAGATGCAGGCTTTCATCGAAAAAACCTCCGGGCCCGTCTGGCTCGACCGCATGTGGACCGGAAAATTAGCGGCCGGCTTCACCTGTTCGGCGGGGCGCGGCGGGGACAAGTTTCATACCTTGCAGCGATTGGTCGTATTTGCCGCGCAGATGGGCATGACGTGGGGCCCGCTGCATCTGCTGGGGGCCACTTCTCCAGCGAGGGGAGCGAGAACGACCTGAACCGTCTCGCCGGCTACCTCGGTCTGATGAGCCAGGCCAATATCGACGAACCGCCCGATCGCACACCGCCCGAAACGGATCGCGAAACGGCCCGGTTGTTCGGTCGCTATCTCGGCGAGGTTGCGGCCCGCTGGCGCACCGGGTGCGATGCCCTTGGGCCGGTACCGGTGCCCGGTCATGGGACGAAACGCCCCAACCTTTGAGCACGCCCTTTGGCGGGCTAGCTCGCGCTATAGAACTGCATGAGCGCGCTCGACCCCGGATTGCGCACCAACATGCATTGCCGCCGCCCCAGCCCCGGCAAATCGATTTCATCGGGCGGCGAATAGACCTCGACACCGGTTTCGCCACAATAGGTCTGGACGGCATCGATGCTCGGCACCTCAAAGGCTTGGGCGAGGTAGCCGATATTCGGCGCCGTTGCGAACGGCGTCAGGTCTTCCGCTTGATAGTTCAGCGGTTGGCCCAACGCGATCTTGCCGAAATGATGATCGCCTTGAAGGAAAGTCCAATGGGTTCTTTCCTCGGCGGCACCCAACGGTTCGTCGATGACGACCTCAAGCCCAAGAAGGTCGCGATAAATGGGCAACGCCTTGTCGCGGGAATGAACCCCATGTGCCGACGTGACGACGGGCGAATAGCCCGTTCGCGTTGCCCCATGCGCCGTGAAGTACTTGCGCATCCGGCCGATCCGCGTCGATTCGTCGGTCGAGTCGAGTTGGACCAAGTTGACGATGACCCCGTCCGGCCCCTCGAGCAACGCCCCCGTCTCTTGCCCGACGCCGGCGCTTAGTTTGTGTTGTTTCGGCGGCCACCAGAACTCGTAACCTTTTGCCGCGAGATCGCGGTACGCCGCTTGAATATCGGCCACATAGAAATTCAAGTTCATCAAACCGATCATGCGGCGTTCGCGGCGGGCGCGAATGCGTTCTCGTCGCGGGTCGACGAAGGCCAGCAGCATGATCCGACCAACCGGGTGACCTTTGGCTTGAAGCAACACCGACTGAACACGGGTTTCCGGTGGCATTCTCCAATGCCCCGCAAACCGCAACCCCCGAAGCGTACCCTCGCCGATCACGTCCATGCCGACGATCCCTTGGTAGAACCCGAGGGACTCGGCCATGTTGTCGACACCGATCACGGCAATGCTCAGGGGGCTACCACCCGCACCTGGTGTAGCCATGCTCAACCCGTTCAAACTCCCCACGAAGCGGTGACCCGCCCCATCGCCCCGCTACTTTGGATCGAAAGTCTGGGCCGATGCAACCTTGAGATGAGCGGGGCGGGTCGTGCCTATTCGTCGAGGAACGGCAAGAACGCCGGCGCCCAGTCGGCCATGTCCGGCGGCAACTCGCGCCACTGCGTGTTGGGATGGTCGGCGTGCGCCGCCTCGCCATGAGGATGATTGGGATCCCAAATCGGCGATCCCAGCAGCGTCGGGCGGGCATTCTTCCCCAACATCTCGCCGGTCGGGTAGGAGAAATGCGCACGGTACGCATGACGCCACATGTTGCCGGCCTTGAGCATCGAGACCACGCGGTTATGTACCATCTCGGTATCGACAAAGGGTTCTTGGCGGATCACACCCTCGCGCGTGCGCCGATACCACGGCCAGAACAAGCCCTGGTCGCGCATCGCGATCCAACACTTGACGAGATGTCCGCCGAACCAATCGATCTCGATGGGAAAGGTATAGTTCTCGTAGTAGTCCGCAGCGTCTTCCGCCGAGAAGTACAGCACGTTGGACATCACCAAGCGATTGATGCGATCAGGGGTGCGAACGGCGAGATCGAGCCCCGGCAACCCACCGCCCCACATGCCGTAATAGTCGACCGTCCCAAGGCCCAGCGCATCGAGCGCTTGGGTCAAAACATCTGCATGACGCGCGACCGTGACGTCTTCGCCGATGGTGTTGTCGGATTCGCCGTTGCCGGGTAGATCGAAGGCGAACGCCGGACGCTTGCCGGCGAGCGACTGCGTCACCCGATGGACAATACGGTTGTCGCTGGCCGCGTCGTGTTGAACCAGCAAAGGCCGGCCCGGCCCCTCGGTGCGCCGGACATGCAATTGACCACCCTCGACATCGGCAAAATCTTGCCACGTGCCATCGGCCATCGCGGTCGGCGCAACCGACGCCGGGGCGATACCCTTTGCGTGATCGGCCAACACCTCTGCGACCCAGGAATAAACCGCTTCGCCACGCCGATCGCCGAGGCGCTCGACTCGGACGCCGTCCGGCATCGTCGCGGGCAAGCGATCGAGGTAGTTCGAGGTCGGGTCCCAGTCGGAGGCGCAGATGATCGCCGGGCTTTTCATGGCGGCGACCATCGCCGCGCCGTCGAGTTTGAACGCCGCCCCATAGGGACCGCGATAGTGGTCGCCCGAACGTAAGAATTCGAGAACGCCATCATGTAAGACCTCGGGCGCCGGCACCGGCCCGTGCATCCGGCCTGCGAGCGAGGGTCGGTACCAGGGAAAAAAGATCGTCTGTTCGCGCAAACGCGCCCACAACCACGTCAGGTGGCTGCCGTCCCAATGCGGTTCGAACGGCGTTAGATAGTTGGCCAGGATGTCGGCGCGTTCCTCGGCGTTGAGCGTGACCAAGCCGTTGAGGACGGCGATGTGCACCCGGTTGGGATGCCGCGCCGCAAAGGCCGCCCCTACTGAGGCGCCGGTGTGAAATCCGTAGACCGCGATCTTGTCGATTCCAAACGCATCGAGAAACGCGGCAACATTGTCGCCGTAATCCGCCATATCGGGGTCCGACAGCGACAGCGGATCGGAATTGCCGTTGCCCGGCGTGTCCGGCGCAATGCAGGTGAAGCGATCCATCAGGTGTTGCATCAACGGCAGGTGTTCGCGTGACGACTTGGGCGATTGGTGCAACAGCAACACGGGCGGCCCCTTGCCGGCGCGGCGGTAGTGAATCTGGCGCGTCCCGTCGATCGTCACGAAATGCCGCCGCACACCGGCGACTGGAGCGTCGATGCCCATGTCTAACTCTCCAAGAACGGCAGCAACGCGTCCGACCAAGCCGTCATGTCGGTCGTGATCGTCGCGTGTTGCAGGGCGCTGTGGTCCCTGAGCGCCTCGGCGGTGCCGGGATGATCGGGCGCCGACGCTAACGCCACCGGGATCGGCGCGTTGCCCAATTCGGTATGGGCATCGTACTTCCAATGCGCACTGTAGTGCGCTTGCCACATGTTCCAGCACTTGAGGAGAGAGACCACGCGGCGGTGCACCATCGCGGTATCGACATAAGGCTCGCGCGGCAGCACGCCCTCGCGCGTCCGATTGTACCAGGGCCAGAACAGGCCCTGATCGCGCATCGCGTGCCACGCCATCAAGAGATAGCCGCCCCACCAGTCGGTCTCGAGCTTCGGCGTGTAATGGGCCAGCAGCTCGCGGCGCAACGATTCGGGGTGATATATGGGATGGGCGACGACCAAGTGTTCAACCAACCCCGGTTGCATCTTCGCCAGCTCCAAGCCGGTAAACCCAGACCCCCAAGTCCCGACGTAATCCACCGAGTCGAGCCCCATCGACGCCAGGGCTTGGCGCGAAACCTCGGCGTAGGTCGTGCAGGTGATCGCGTCTATGTCGGTGCCGATGGTGTTGTCGGATTCGCCGTTGCCGGGCAGATCGAAGGCGATCACCGGGCGTTTACCAACGAAGCCTTCCGCCGCCATTCGGACCACGTTGTTGTCGCTGGCGGCATCATGCTGCACGAGCACCGGTCGTCCGGCCCCCCCGCTGCGCCGCATGTGCAATTGCCCGCCGTCGACGCTTGCATAGTCTTGCCACGTTCGGCCCGCCGTCGGCTTGGGCGCCTCGGGTCCGCCAAGTGTCGGTTGTCCCGGATATTGCCGTAGTACCTCGACCGCGCGGTCGAGAAGTTCGCGACGGCTGTTGCCAAAGCGTTCGACTTTGATGTTGTCGGGCAGCGGCGGCAACCGATCGAAGTGTTCGAACAACACGTCGGGGGCGATCGCCATCAAATGCGCGGGGCAAGTCAGGGCCGGGATCGACTCCTCTCCCTTGAAGATGAACGCCGCCTTGTAGGGTTTACGGTATTCGTCGCCGGCGCGGAGGAACTCGAGCAATCCCTGGTGAAGGCGATCGGGCGACGGCACGTCGTAATCCATACGCGCCGCCAAGGTTCTGGCGTACCAAGGAAAGAAGATGGTTTGTTCGCGCATCCGCGACCACAACCAGGTGAGGTGACCACCATCCCAACGCGGCGCAAAGGGTGTGAAATAATTCTCCAACGCATCCGCGCGTTCGGCTTCGGTCCAACACGTGATTCCGTCGACGATCACCACGCTGGCGCGGTCTGGATACAAACGCCCGAACTCGGTGGCGGTCACGCCGCCGGTGTGGGTTCCGAAAATCCCGCAGCGCTCGATGCCGAGCGCATCCAGCGTTTGCGCCAGCGCATGGGCATACTCTTCGGCCAGCGGTTGTTCGCCAGGTAAAGGATCGGACAATCCGTTGCCCGGCGTGTCCGGTGCGATCACCGTGAACTCGCCCATCAAACGTTCGATAAGCGGAACATGTTCCCGGCTCGATGTCGGCGACTGATGCAATAAGATGACGACGGGGCCTTTCCCGGCGCGCCGATAATGCACTTGCCGTTCGCCGTTCACCGTCACGAAGTGGCGTCGAATCGTCGGATGCGCGGGTTCGATCCCCATGCCGACCTCCCCTTATCTTGTTTGGCCGCTACGCTATCAGCCTGCGGCCTTGCGGACCAAACTTTTGCCCGGAAGCTGGTATCGTACCAGCGGTCCTTTTTGACGGTCAGGGGAGGATGACGACGTGCCTTATGCCCAAGCAAGAAACGCGTCGATCTACTACGAAATCAGCGGTGCAGGACCGACGGTCACGCTGTTGCATGGCGCCGGCGGCAACGGGGCTATCTGGTTTCAACAGGTCGCCCACTTACGCGAAAAGCGGCGCGCCCTACAAGAAGACCGAAATGGTGCGCAGCAGCGCAGCGGCATTCGGTCCCGATGCCATCGAGTGCGTCACGGTTATGGCCGATTACATCTACGAGACGGTTGGCCGATTCCCAGGGACGGTCCCTGCCATCTTCACGCTGATGTACCTGCAAGCCCACAAGCTCGATACCGGGTTCTCCGACACGCATTTCGCCCCGGGTGCCTATCTGCGCACCCATGCTGAGTACGCTCGCAACTGGGAATGATGTCGATAGGCCGTCGGCGGGGGCCATCGATCTTGGACGTGCCCATGCCGGTTCCTCGCGTCGGGGGCCGGCGGCGACAGAGCGGCAACCTCGCGGACGCCTGATCGCTCGCACGGTTTCCAGAAAAAGCGAAAGCCCGCGGGGTGCCGCGGGCTTTCTGCATCTTGAAACTGGAGCGGGCGATGAGATTCGAACTCACGACTTCAACCTTGGCAAGGTTGCGCTCTACCCCTGAGCTACGCCCGCGTGAGGAAGGGACACATAGCGCGACCTCCGGGTTTTGGCAAGAAGGGCGAGGCGGCCAAGCCAGTACGGGGTGCCCGCGCCTGGGGACGACCCCGCCTGAGTGCAGGAGCCCTTGCACCCCTGTCATTGGCGGGTATCGTTGCGCCCTATGGGGCACGCCAGCGAAAACGACCTCTTTGAGCGGTTGCAATCCCTTGGGATCGAAAGCACCACCCATCGCCACCCCGCGGTATTCACGGTCGAGGAAAACCGCCTGTTGCGCGGGCAACTCCCCGGGGCGCACTGCAAATCCCTTTTCTTGAAGGACAAGAAAGACCAGCTCTGGTTGGTCGTCGCCCTTGAGGATCGGCCGGTCGACCTCAAGACGCTGCCCAAGAACATCGGCGCCGCCCGCCTTTCCTTCGGCAAACCCGAGCTTTTGCTTGAAGTCCTTGGGGTTGAACCCGGTTCGGTCACGCCATTTGCCTTGATCAACGATCCCCAGGGCCGCGTCCGTGTTGTCCTGGACAAAGGCATGCTGGACCACGAATTGCTCAATTATCACCCTCTCACCAATACCGCGACGACCGCGATATCGGCAGCCGATTTGGTGCGGTTTATCCGCTCCTGCGGCCACGACCCGGTGATTCTGGACTTCGACGACCTGATCTAGCCGTCATGTGGCAATTGCCGAGGGCATTGCTTATGTTGGAGCCAACGCGCGACGGGATGCCCGTCTCGCCCCGAATACCCAGCACTCGGATACAGCATGGTTGAACCCTTGATCGGCGCCGCTGGCGCCGCCCCTGATCTCATCAAAGACAGCGACACCCAGAACTTCATGACCGACGTTATCGAAGCTTCGCAAGAGGTGCCGGTCATCGTCGATTTTTGGGCGCCGTGGTGCGGCCCCTGCAAACAGCTCGGCCCGGTCATCGAAAAGGTCGTCAAAGCGGCCCAGGGCAAGGTCAAACTGGTCAAGGTCAACATCGACGACAGCCCGGAAATTGCGCAGCAGCTGCGCATTCAATCGATCCCGGCGGTCTTCGCGTTCCACCAAGGCCAGCCCGTCGATGCCTTTGTCGGCGCGCAGCCGGAAAGCCAGATCAAAGCCTTCGTCGAAAAGCTCGCCGGCGGCATCGGGCCCTCACCCGTGGATGAGGCGCTCGAAGCCGCCCAAGCCGCCTTGGATGGCGGCGAGGTCGCCGCGGCCGGCAACCTGTTCGGCCAAGTCGTCCAGGCCGATCCCGGCAACCCCGAGGCCATCGGCGGATTGGCGCGCTGCTACATCCTCAATCAAGACCTCGACCATGCCCGGCAAACCCTCGACCTCACGCCGGAGGAACACAAAGAGCACGCCGCCATCGTGGCCGCCCAATCGGCGTTGGCGTTGGCCGAACAGGCCAGCAACGCGGGCGATCCGACGGAACTGCGCCAAGCGGTCGAAGCCGACCCAGCCAACCACCAAGCCCGCTATGACCTGGCGATCGCGTTGATGGGGAACGGCGACAACGAAGGCGCCATCGACCAGCTGCTGGAAATTTTGAAAAAAGGCGCCGACTGGAACGAAGGCGCAGCCAAAACGCAGCTACTGAAGATCTTCGAAGCCCTGGGTCCGACCGACGATCTGACGAAAAGCGGTCGCCGGCGCTTGTCGGCCATCTTGTTTTCGTGACCCACTTCGTCGAAACGCCAGACTTCGCGGATCTGCCGCAAGACATCCCGGTCTTTCCGTTGCCCGGCTTGCTGTTATTGCCGGGCGGCCAGTTGCCGCTGCACCTATTCGAAGAGCGCTACCGCGACCTGATCCGCGATGCCCTGAAGGCGGACCGCTTGATCGGCATCATGCAGCCGCGTGACCCCAACAACAGCGAATGGGCACCCGCGCTTTACGGCGTCGGCTGTCTCGGCCGCATCGTGTCGTTTCGCGAATCGGAAGACGGGCGGTACTACGTCACCCTGACCGGCGTGTGCCGTTTCGACGTGACCAACGAGGTCGCCTCGACGGCGCAATACCGCCGCGTGAAGGTCAACTACAGCCGCTATGCCCCCGATATGGCAGAGGACCGCGATGACGACCAAGGGCTGGTCGATCGCCCGACCTTCATGCCGGCGCTCAAGGCCTTCCTCACCCAGTTCGAGGTCAACGTGGATTGGGAAGCGTTGGAAAAAGTCGAAGACGCCCCGTTGATTCGATCGCTGGCGATGACGTGCCCCTTCGAGCCGAGTGAGAAGCAGGCGATCCTCGAGGCCGAGACCCCGGCCGACCGGGGCCGCCTGATTGCCGCGTTGATACAAATGGCGGCCGCCGATGTCGGCCACGACGAAGACCGTAAGCTGCAATAAAAGGAGCGCGCGATGAACGGCACTGCCGAAGTCGATCCCCAGTTATTGGAAATTTTGGTTTGCCCGCTGACCAAACAGCCGCTGCGATACGATCGCGCGCAACAGGAATTGATTAGCGACGCCGCGCAGCTCGCCTACCCGATCCGCGACGGCATCCCCATCATGTTGGTCGACGAAGCACGACGGTTGGATGACGACAACGGATAGCGCGCCACCACGGCCGACCGAAATAAAGCTTCGAAAAGCCGACAAGACCCTGACGGTTTCCTTCGAGAACGGCGAGACGTTTTCACTGCCGGCCGAGTATCTGCGGGTCGAAAGCCCGTCGGCCGAGGTGCAGGGTCATGCCCCTATCAAAAAGTTTTGGTGCCCGGCAAACTCTATGTCGGCATCGAAACCGTCGAACCGGTCGGGCACTACGCCGTCCGCCTCTTGTTCAACGACGGACACGACACCGGCATTTACAGCTGGGCCTATCTCTACCAACTGGGTCGCGAATTCGACCAGCGTTGGGAGCGCTACCTGGCGCAAATTGACGACCAAGGTCTGTCACGCGAGCTTGCCTAGAGCGTTTGGCCTTCGAGAAGTTTCGGTTTGGCGCCGACTGTGCCGCGGGCATGCAACATAAAGAACTTTTTCAACGGCGGCAGCCGATCCACCGCGGCCAGACCGACCCCGCGCGCAAGTTTTAGCGGCTTGATGTCGTTGGAGAACAGCCGGTTCAGCGTATCCGTCACCGCCAGCATTGTCAGGTTGTCGAACCGGCGCCAGGACTCATAGCGGCGTAGAACATCGACCTGCCCGATATCGAGACCGAGACGGGCAGTCTCGGTCAGAACCTCGGCAAGCGCCGCCACATCGCGATAACCGAGATTGAGGTTCTGTCCCGCCAGGGGGTGCATCGCGTGGGCGGCATCGCCGACCAACGCCAAACGCGGCGCGACATATTGATGCGCGATCGATACTCGCAGCGGGTAGCTCCAGCGGCGCCCGGCGGCGCTGATCTCGCCCATGAAATCGCCGTAACGACGGCGCATCTCGGCTTCGAAGTCGCTGCGTTCGAGCCTCATGAGGCGGTCCGCATCAACGGTCTTTTCCGTCCAAACGAGCGACGAGCGATTGCCCTTGAGCGGCAAGATCGCGAACGGCCCCGGTGCCAGAAAAAGTTCGTGCGCGATACCGCGGTGCGGTCTTTCGTGATCGACCGTCGCGATGATGGCTTTTGGTCGTAAGCCCATTGCTTGGTTTCGATCCCGGCCTCGCGGCGCAATTGCGACCGCGCGCCATCGGCGGCAATCACGAGGTTGGCCTCAACGGTTTGCCCGTCGGCGAGCGACGCGCGCGCAAGACCTTGTGTGCGTTCGACCGACTCGACTGCATTGCGCGGCAGCAGAGTCAGATTCGGGGTGCGCGCCACGGCGGCATAGAGCGCCTGCAACGTATGACGGTTCTCCAACATCCACCCCAGCGGCGCCTCGCCGAGGTCGGCGTGGTGATAGTGCAAAAAGAACGGCGATCCGCCTTCCGAGACGCGGATTTCTTTGATCGGCTGGGCATGCGGCGCCATCTCCGGCCATAGACCGGTGGTCTCCAACATGCGCTGCGAGGCATAGGCGATCGCCGACGCGCGGGCATCGAACGGCGCGTTGGTCAGGACCGCCGGATCTTCGCGATCGACCATCGCGACATGAAAACCCAACGAGGCGAGAATCGGCGCCACGGCGGCGCCCACCATGCCGCCGCCAACGACGAGGATGTCGCACCGTTGGGTCTTCGGTTTTGCGGTTGCCATGCTGGCGATCATACGCCCCGCGCGGCCCGCGCGAAACGCCTGGGCCGACGCTTTCTCGCAAGCGTTTGGCAAGCAAATTATCTTTTTATTTGTATATGTTACGAACGATTCTTAAGATGGCGCCACGATGATAAACCCGCCCTTCGATGCCCTCGGCGAAAGCCCTTTCGAGCGCCTCAACCGGCTCATCGACGGGATCGAACCCGGTCAGCCGCCGATTTTCATGTCGCTCGGCGAACCGCAACATCCCTATCCCGACTGGGTCGGCGAGGTTCTGTACGAACACCGCGGCGATTATGGCGCCTATCCCGCGTTGCGCGGCAACGAAGACTTCCTCCGCGCGGTGGCCGATTGGCTGGCGCAACGTTTCACGCTGCCCGACGGGTTCATTGCCTGGAACCAACATATCGTGCCGCTATCGGGCACGCGGGAAGGGTTGTATTTCGCGCCGCAAATTATCGTGCCGCGGCGCAAGAACGACCAACAGCCTGCGGTCTTGATTCCCAACCCGTTCTACCACGCCTATGCCGGTGCGGCGGTCGCGGTCGGTGCCGAACCGGTTTACTTGCCGGCCACGCGCAATACCGGGTTCATGCCGGATCTCGATACACTCGACGACGCGCTTCTTGCACGCACGGCGGCCTTTTACATTTGTTCGCCGGCCAACCCGCAAGGCACGGTCGCCAGCCCCGCGTATCTCGAACGGTTGATCGAAATGGCGCGACGTTTCGATTTCGTCGTGCTGGCCGACGAATGCTATTCGGAGATCTACGCAGGCGCGCCGCCGACCGGCATGCTGCAAGCCGCCGCCAACTCGAGCAGCCTGGACAACGTGTTGGTCTTCAATTCCTTGTCTAAGCGCTCCAGTGTGCCTGGTTTGCGATCGGGCTTCCTCGCCGGCGACCCCGAGATCGTGCGGCGCCTGCGAACCTTGCGCAGCTATGGCGGCGCCCTGCCGTCAGAGCCGGTTCTTGCCGCGTCCGCCGCGCTGTGGCGCGACGAAGCGCACGTCGTCGAGAACCGCGCGCGCTACGCCCGGAAGTTTGATATCGCCGAACGCATTATCGGCAACCGATTCGGCTACTACCGCCCCGACGGCGGGTTCTTTTTGTGGCTCGAGGTCGGCGATAGCGAAGCGACCACCGCTACTTTGTGGCGTGAAGCCGGCCTCAAAGTCCTTCCCGGCGGGTATGTCGCCCGCGACGTGCCCGACACGCCGAACCCCGGCGCGCCCTATATCCGTCTTGCCCTGGTGCATGACGAACCCACGACCGAAGACGCCCTTACCCGATTGAGCAGTGTGTTGCCCTCATGAGCACAAGCCAGAACACGACTTTTCTCCCCGCCGGCGCGACCGCCTTTTTCCGCCGCCGCCTGATCGAGCTTTGCGGTTTGGCGCTGTTCGCCGGTGCCGGGCTTTTCGCCGCCGCCCTGGTAACCTTTTCGGCCGACGATCCGAGCTTCAACAACGTGTCCACCGCAGCGACCACCAATATCCTGGGTCCGGTCGGCGCGCACCTGGCCGACCTGAGCCTGCAGCTCATCGGCGCCGCCTCGGCCATCGTTGTGCTGACCTTGGCGGCCTGGGCGTGGCGGTTGTCGAGTCACCGTGGGTTACCATTTGGTTGGGTCCACATCGCGCTGTTGCCGGTTGCGGCCATCCTCGCCGCGGGCGCGCTCAGCGGCCTCACCCCTGTCGTGCAATGGGGCGTGGCGGCCGGCGTCGGCGGCGTCACAGGACTGCTGGTGCAAACCGGCCTGACCCAAGCCGGCACATTGATCGGGATCGGCGCGACCAGTTGGCTCGCTCCGGCCGTCCTCGGTGTCCTGGCGGTACCCGCCGCCCTATTCGCATTGGGCCTGTCACCCCAGGAATGGCGCGCGATGTTCGCTCGGCTGGGCTGGATCGGTCGCGGCATTGCCCGCATCAGCGCCTGGACGTTCCACCACATCCGAAGCGCCCTGGCGGCGCGACCCTTCCGGGCACCGGCCGAACGTCGCGAGCCCGTGCTCCACGGCGGCCGCACCGAACCGGCCCTATTGCATCGCCCCCCATGGAAGAGATGCCCGAAGAGACGCCGGAACCGCCGGCGCCTCTGGTGCGCACCAGCACGCCGGAAGAGGCGCCGCAGGTTTCCGCGCCGGTGACCCGCGTCGCCAAAAAAATGCCGCGGCTGCGCAAAGGCAAACGAGCGGATGCCGAAGCCCAGGCGACGCTCGACCTCGGCGCCGCCAACGAGGTTGATCTGCCGGCGCTAAACTTGCTCGCCGAATCGAAAGTTAGTCGCGCCGCGATCAGCGAGGACGCACTGGAACAAAACGCTCGGATGCTCGAAGGCGTCCTGGAAGATTTCGGCGTGCGCGGCGAAATCACCAAGGTCCATCCCGGCCCCGTCGTCACGCTCTACGAGTTGGAGCCGGCGCGCGGCACGAAGGCCAGCCGGGTCATCGGCCTGGCCGACGATATCGCACGCTCGATGAGTGCAATTTCGGCGCGCGTCGCCACCATCCCCGGTCACAACGCGATCGGGATCGAACTCCCCAATGCGCGGCGCGAGACGGTTTACTTGCGTGAACTGATTTCGAGCGCTGAGTACGAAAACAAAAACTCCGCGCTTACCTTGGCGTTGGGCAAAGATATCGGTGGTGATCCCGTCTTTGCCGACCTCGCCCGCATGCCGCACCTGCTGGTCGCCGGCACCACCGGGTCGGGAAAAGTCGGTCGCGGTCAATTCGATGATCCTATCGCTGCTCTACCGTCTGAAGCCCGAGCAATGCCGGTTGATCTTGATCGACCCGAAAATGTTGGAACTGTCGGTGTACGACGACATCCCGCATCTGCTGGCGCCGGTCGTCACCGAACCCGGCAAGGCCGTCATCGCCTTGAAATGGGCGGTGCGAGAAATGGAACAGCGCTACCGCGCAATGTCGCACCTCGGGGTGCGCAACATTGCGGGCTACAACCAGCGCCTCGCAGACGCCAAAAAGAAGGGCGAAAACCTCAACCGCACGGTGCAGACCGGTTTCGACGAGGAAACCGGCGAACCGGTCTTCGAGGAACAACCGCTCGATCTCGAGCCGATGCCGTTTATCGTCGTCGTCGTCGACGAGATGGCCGACCTCATGCTGATCGCCGGCAAGGAGATCGAAGCGTCGGTTCAACGCCTGGCGCAAATGGCGCGCGCCGCCGGGATCCACCTCATCATGGCGACGCAACGCCCTTCGGTGGATGTCATCACCGGCACCATCAAAGCCAACTTCCCGACCCGCATCAGCTTCCAGGTCACGTCCAAGATCGACAGCCGCACAATTCTCGGTGAACCGGGCGCAGAAACGCTGCTCGGCTCGGGCGACATGCTGTACATGTTGGCGGGCGGCAAGATCAGCCGCGTGCATGGCCCCTTCGTCAGCGACGGCGAAGTCGAAAAGGTCGTCAACCACCTCCGCAGCCAGGCGGCGCCCTCGTATATCGAATCGATCACCGAGGAACCGGACGCAACGCCTACCGCCGGCGGCAGCAGCGGCAATGATAAAGAAGACGAAATGTACGACCGCGCCGTCGATTTGATCTGCCGCGAGGGCAAGGCCTCGACCAGCTTCGTCCAGCGTCACCTGCAAATCGGCTACAACCGCGCGGCGCGGATCATCGAGCGCATGGAGGCCGAAGGAGTCGTCAGCCAGGCCAATCACGTCGGCAAACGCGAAGTACTTGCCCGAGTGATCCCTCGCGAAGAACAATAGGGGCATGATCCAATTCTTGCGGCGCCGGGTCCTCCCGGCGCTTCTCTTCACCTGCCTTTCGGTTGGCGTCGCGACCGCTGCCGTCGAGCCGACGGATGCGGAGCGCCAGGCCTTGGCCCGCATCGAGAACCACCTAAACGAAATACGGTCGATGCACGCCCGTTTCGTGCAGTTCGATGAGGCCGGCGGGGTGGTGTCGGGCGAGTTCTATCTACGCCGACCAGGCCAATTGCGGTTCGAATACACCCCGCCCTCGCCCATTTTGATCGTCGCGACGGGCCGGCAGCTCATCTTCTACGATGCCGAACTCGAACAGGTCACGTATCTCCCGCTTTCGGCAACGCCGCTCGCCTTTTTGGTTGCAGACCGCTTTTCTTTTTCGCGCGACGACATCGAGATCACGCGGATCCAACGCGACCCCGGCGTAATCAGCGTGGCCATTGTCGACCCCGACAACCCCGGCGAAGGCGAAATAACCCTGATTTTCAGCGACGCCCCGCTTGCCTTGCGCCAGTGGCGGGTGATCGATGCGCAGGGCCGGAAGACGACGGTCGCACTCTCGGAGGTCCGCACGAACATTGTCCTGGACGACAAACTTTTCCGCTTTGTCGACCCCAACCCGTTCCGGCATTTCGATAGGGACGGCGACGCACCTTGAAAGCGGCGGCGGAATGCCTTTGTATCGGGGGCTTCCGGATCGCCTTTTTCGACTCACCCACCTAGATCGCCGGCAGGAATGCAATGACTGCACGAAAACCCGTCGTGGGAATCCCCGCCAGCGTGTTCAATGTCCGCCAATTTCCTTTGCACGCGATCGGCCACCTGAACGCCACCGCGACGGCGCGGGTCGCTCAGTGCCACCCCGTTGTGATCCCGGCGCTGGGCGAGGACATCGACGCCGCGGATTTTGTCGGTCATCTCGACGGGCTCTTGTTGACCGGCGGAGCCTCCAACATCGAACCACATCATTACGACGGCCCGCCCGCCCGCGAAGGCGACATGCATGACCCCCAACGGGATACGACGACGTTTCCGTTGATCCGCGCGGCCATCGATACCGGTGTCCCGGTCTTTGCCATCTGCCGTGGGTTCCAGGAATTCAACGTGGCGTTGGGCGGCACGTTGCATCAGTTCCTGCACGAGGTTCCCGGTCGGTTCGATCACCGACGGGATCGGACCAAACCGATGGAGGCCCAGATGGGTGTCTGCCACGACATTTCGCTGCGCCCGGACGGGCCATTAGCGGAGATGGCGGGCGGCGACACGGCGGGTGTGAACTCTTTGCACGGCCAAGGCATCGACAAAGCGGCGCCCGGCACCACCGTGGAAGCGACGGCGCCGGATTCAACGATCGAAGCGCTTAGCGTCAATGGAGCGGCGGCGTTTGCCGTAGGCGTGCAGTGGCACCCAGAATTCGACGCGGAAAACAACGCCTTCTATCGCGCGCTGTTCGAGGCGTTCGGCGCCGCCGCGCGCCGCCGTACGCAACAACGCCGGGGCGACACGACATGAACGACGACATCGAAGACGACGACGAAGAGGTCTACGACGAGGTTCTCGACCAGCAGGTCCAACGCCTGACCATCATGGCGCGGTTCGGGCGGACCGTGATCGATACCCCCTGGTTCAGCCGCATCGGCACGCCGCTCACCGCCGACGACACCGCCATCGCTACTGCCTACCTCAGCGCCGCCGGCTTTCCCGACGCCGCCGTAGCGCCGGTCGAAAGCTGGGACGACGCGGTCGCTGTCGCGGAAAACCCCAATTGGAATAGCGATTGGTGGGAAACCGAAGAGCAACTCAAGGCCGCGCTGATTGCGCGCTCGTTGGATCATGTGCACGAAGCGGAACTGACCAACGCTTTGAACCATGTGTCCGCGCAATGTGCCGGGGTCGCCGTCGACGCGATCAGCAATGCCGCAATCGATGCGGGGTACCAACCTGAGTCCGACGAAGAGTCGTTTCTCAACGCGGCCGCCGGTTGGGCCGTCGCCGGAGCTTACCAGGCAACGCTTGTGCTCGCCGCCGGCGCCGAGGGCGACCATCCGTTTGCGCTGAAGTTTCGCTTGTTCGAAAGCGGGCGTCTGCCGTTCGGCGTAGTCGGCACCACGTTTTCGATTTTCTGAGCACCCGTATGGCGCTCCGTGTTGCCACATGGAACATCAACTCCGTGCGCCACCGCTTGGCTTTGGCACGCCGCTTCGCGCGCACTTGGCAACCCGACGTTCTGTGTCTGCAAGAAACCAAAGTGGTGAACGAAAAGTTCCCGCGCGCCGGTTTTGAAGACCTTGGCTATACCCATTTCGCGATCCACGGACAAAAGGGCTATCACGGCGTCGCCATCATTTCGCGCGTACCGCTAGAGGCGGTTGGGACGAAACAATGGTGCGGCAGCGCCGATACCCGGCACGTCTTTGCGACCCTGCCGGGGGGGATCGAGTTGCATAATTTCTACATCCCAGCCGGGGGCGACGTCGCCGACCCGACAATCAATCCCAAATTCAAAGAAAAGCTGCAGTTCTACCGAGAGCTCGAGTCATGGGGTCGCGACCTGAGCGCCAAACCGCGCGTTTTGGTGGGCGATCTCAACGTGGCGCCGCTCGAGACCGACGTTTGGTCGCACAAGCAGTTGCTGCGGGTGGTTTCCCACACGCCGATCGAGGTCGAACACTATGAGCGTGCCTTCTCCGCCCATGACTGGGTCGACGCCATGCGCGAAGTCGTCCCGCCCGAAGACCAGCTCTACACGTGGTGGAGCTATCGCGCGCCCGACTGGCGTCGCGCCAACAAGGGTCGGCGTTTAGATCATGTTTGGATCAATCGCGCGCTTCAGCCGCGACTGAGCTCCATAGAGGTCGCCGATCGCGTCCGCGGCTGGAAGAATCCCTCCGACCATGCGCCGGTTCTTGTGGAACTCGCCGACTAAGAGAGTTAGCTCGAGGCTCGACCGAGCGCGCGACCGAGCTGCGAGTTGGTGCGCTCCACGCGGGCGGCGAGTTCGCGCATGATCTGCACGGCCATTTCGGGAAACTCGCGCACGAGCCGGAAAAACAAATCTTTCGAAATGCGCAGCGTCGTCACATCGGTGAGCGCGCGGACGGTCGCAGTCCGCGGGACGTCACACAAGATCGCGATCTCGCCGACAAAGTCGTGCTTCTTGGCTTTGGCCACCGACATCATGACGTCGTCGGCCGTGGAAATCAGAATGTCGCACTCGCCCTCGATAATGATGAAGGCGGCATCCCCCATATCGCCCTCCGTGCAGAGGTCTTGGTCTTTCCGAAACGTCAGCCGTTCGCTGGTAAAGGCCAACAGCTTGAGTTTGGAGGGCTCGAGGTTCGCGAACAGCGGCACATTCCGCAGGAGTTCGACTTCTTCATTCAAGCTCACGCGTTTCTCCCCTAAGAAACTTTGTCTTCGATTAGCTTCGCCAATCCGTCGCCGGCGTTTAGTTCTTCATAGGTACCGGACTTCACTACCTTACCGCTTCTCATCACCACCACACGATCAAACAGCTCCGCGAGATCTGGTTGTTGCAACAACCAGATCAGGCTGCGGCCGTTGAATTCTTCGACCAAACGTTCCGCCAAACGGCGCAGAGTCGAGGGATCCAGCGCCGAAAGCCCGTCGGAAACGATCAACAAATCGGGATGTTTGACGACGGATCGCGCGAGAATGAGTTTTTGCCGCTGCGCCGGCGTCAGACGCGTACCCGCGATTCCGACGTGGAAGTTGAGACCGACTCGCACCACCGTTTCGTGCAGATCGGTTTCGTCGATGACATCGGACAGCAATTGGCCGACCCGGGCCGCCGCTTCGGCTTCGCCGTACGAAACCTTGCCGAACAAAATATTGTCCTGAAGGTTGCTCGCGCCGATGTAGTGGTCGGGATCGTAGATCTGGATCGCCCCGCGCAACTCGTCCGGCAGGTTGTCGGCGAAGACCCGCCGCGCCTCGAGAATCTGCGCTTGGAATTCTTCTGTCACGATTCCCAAACGATGCCGCGCCGGGATGATCAGGAACGGCAAAGACATCAACCGGCCCCGCTCGTCGGGCTTGAGTTGATCCAGGTTATCTTTGCCGACGCGGCCCAAAATCGCTTGGTACTGTGGCAAATCTTCGGAAGAAATAAAGCTGAACTGCTGGAAGAACTCGTGGTCCGGCGGCAAGTCGGCAAACAACTCGACCATCGTCGCCGCCACTTGATGGCCCGTTTGCAGCATCGTTTCGGTCAAGCCGGCTTTGTCCAGCACCTCCAGCACATAGGTATTCTCGCCCAGCTTGTCCATGTTGAAGGCGTCGCCGACGGGGTTGCCGAACAGTAGGTTCTCGCCGACCGTCGCGTTGGTGTTGTAAAGCGCCGGATCGAAGCGTTCGACCAAATGGCCCGCCGATTCGTCCGCATCGAGCCGTTCGCGCAGCCGCTTCCGCGCCCGCAGGACGGCCGCTGCAATCTCGGGCTCGGCCTCCGGGTCGATCGTCCCGCGCAGACCGAACTGATAAACGTCGGCCGACAACTCGACCATATCGAGAATGGCCAACGCACGGGCCGCCAATGCTTCGGGTCCGTCGGTGCCGGCCGCAGCATAGTCGGTCCACTCGCCCGCAACGTCGTCTGTCGAGTTGCCGGCGGCCTCGGCCTCACCCACGGCCGCCTTGTGTTCGGCCGCAGCTTCTTCGTCGGCATTCGGCGCGATCTGTTTGTGCCGCAGGCCGTAGTAAAGGTTGTCGCCGATGGTCGCGGCAAAAACGAATCCGCCGGGCCCGACATACGACATACGACGACCGATGATCGATTCCGGCGCCGTCGCGAGATCGACCCCGCCGACCTTGATCGACCCGGACGAGGGCCGTACCAAGCGCGCGAGCAGCATCGCGATATCTTCGCGGCCGCTACCGGGCGAACCGACAAGCCCGATCCGTTGATCGAGCGGAAACTCGAGGCTGGCGCTGTCGACAACCGCGGTTTCTTGGTCGTCGTAGAGCGTCACGTTGACCAAAGCCGCGTTGCCTTCCAACGGCGTCGCTGTTTCGGGTTCGAAATCTTGCGCTTCGGCGTCGAGAATGCCGGCCGGTTCGAACTGCGACACCACAACTTCGTACTTGATCCGCGCATCGGCTTGTTGCTGGTAATAGTTGAGGAGCTCTTTCCAAGGCGCCGCCAAATCCTTATGCGCGGTGATCGCGGCAACCAGCGTGCCGACTTCGAGCTGGCCTTGAATCGCGAGATAGCCACCGATCGAATAGAAGAAGAACGGCCCGAGTTGCTGGATGAAGTTATTGAGAAACTTGATGACGAATTTTTGGCGGTAGATTTTGTAACGCACGCCGAAAATCGTGCCCAAGCGCCGGGCGAACTCGGCGCGCTCGCGCCGCGAGGCGTCGTGAACGTGAACTTCCTCGACCCCGTTGACCGTTTCGCCGATCCGATCCGATAGCTGTCGCACCAGCCGCACACGTTCTTTGCCCAGCAGGTTCACCCGACGTTGCAGTTTGGGGATGATGTAGAGCTGGATCGGATAGAGCGCGACGGCCGCGGCCGCCATGCGCCAATCCTGCGCAAACAAAAAGCCCAGAATGACAAGCAGCTGCCCGCCCTGAAATGCCGGCTGCGAATAGGCGTCGCCGATAAACCCGCCCAGCGGCTCCACCTCGGCAGTGATCATCGGGATGATCTCGCCCTGGGACATATTGCGAAACGTGCTTTTGGGAAAACGCAGCACCCGGCTGTAAAGATCGAACCGCAGCCGCCGCAGCATCCGCTCGCCGGTCAGCCCCTTGTAGACGTTGATCGTGTATTTGAAGCCCTGGTTGATGAGGACGAGCGTCAGGAACAAGCCACACAGCGCGAATAGCCACGGCAGTTGCCCCACTTCCGGGACCCCGATCGCGCTGAGATCGAGCCCAAAAATCTCGAATTCCCGCGGAAAATCCTCTGGATTGGCCTGGATTGCGCTGTTGATGATGAGCTTGGGCAGCTCGTAGAAGGCGTAAACGAAGGGAAATGACAGGGCAGCCATGACCGTCAAGGTGATCTGCTGCCGCGCACTGAAGCGCAGGATGTACTTGAAAATACTGTGTTCCATAAAGGCGCCCCGCCCGCCGGCGTCGCCCCCCACTGCGAACACCGTCCCAACGCTGTCTAAGGTACCGCAGCATAGACAAAAATTGCGTTTGGGCCAGCCTAAGGGGCTATGCCATAGTCCCGGCCATGGCGAAAGAAATGAAGCCAAGCGCAAGCGCGAGGCGAATGCCCGGGTCTTGATCTATAGCCACGACACAATGGGTCTGGGCCATTTGCGGCGCTGCCGTGCGATCGCGCACTCCTTGGTGCGCCGATACGAGAACCTGTCGGTCCTGATCCTGTCGGGCTCGCCGATCATCGGCAGTTTCGACTTTCGCGCTCGCGTGGACTTCATTCGCGTCCCCGGCGTCATCAAGCTGCGGAACGGCGAATACACGACCCTTAACCTGGATATCGACCTCGAAAAGACCCTGTCGATGCGCTCGTCGATCATTCGGCACACCGCGGATATCTTCGACCCTGACGTCTTCATCGTCGACAAAGAGCCTCTCGGCCTCCGCGGAGAAGTCACCGACACGCTCGAAATGCTCAAGGAGCGCGGCACCCGCCTGGTGCTGGGTCTGCGCGATGTGATGGATTCGCCGACGTTGCTCGCGCCGGAGTGGCAACGCAAAAACGCCATGCCGGCGCTGCGCCGGCTCTACGACGAGATTTGGATTTACGGCTTGCCGCAAATCTGCGAACCGCTGGCCGACCTGCCGATGCCGCGCAGTGTCGCCGACAAAATGACCTATACCGGCTACCTGCGGCGCAACGTGCCGCAATCGGCTTTGCCGCGCGCGGCCCCTGAAGTCACCAAAGAGCCTTACCTGTTGGTCACCCCCGGCGGCGGCGGCGACGGTGAGGAACTGATCGAATGGGTGATCAGCGCCTACGAGAGCGAGCCCTTGCTCCCCTATCCGGCGCTGCTTGTTCTCGGGCCCTTCATGCAACCCGAACGGCAAGACGAATTCAAGCGCCGCGTAGCCAAACTCAAACGTGTCGAAGCCATCACCTTCGATCCGCAAATGGAATCGCTCGAGGCCAACGCGGCCGGGATCATCGCGATGGGCGGCTACAACACCTTTTGCGAAATCCTTTCGCTGGACAAGCGTGCGATCGTGGTGCCCCGAACCGAACCTCGTTTGGAGCAATACATCCGCGCCTCACGCGCGCAGGAACTCGGCCTAATCCGCATGCTGGAAGCCACAGGATCGTTGGATGCCAGCGTGATGGCCGACGCCATACGCGAACTCCCACAGCAAAAGTGCCCGTCCGAAGTGGTGGTACCGGGGCTTTTGGAAGGCCTGGAAAACGTCAACCGCCTGATCCAACCGTGGATCACCGACGTCGCCCAAGCAGCCAACGACGACCAGATCACCCGCCAGGCGTGATCTCGTGCCCGTGGTGACTGGCCCGGTCGCGTTCGTCCTTAAAGGCTACCCCCGGCTCTCCGAAACCTTCATCGCCCAGGAGATTCGCGCCCTCGAGGAGATGGGTCTCGATATCCGAATCGTCTCGCTCCGTCATCCGACCGATCCGGCGACGCATCCGGTACACCGCGAGATTCGCGCGCCCGTGCTGTACCTGCCGGAGTATCTCTACCAAGAACCGAAACGTGTTCTACGGGCCTGGCGAATCGCGCGCCGCCTGCCGGACTATCGCGCGGCGCGACGCGTTTGGCTCAAAGACCTCGCCCGCGATGTCACCCCGAACCGCATCCGCCGCTTCGGTCAAGCCGTGGTGTTGGCGGCCGAAGCCCCCGAGACCATCACTCGCTTCCATGCCCATTTCATGCACACCCCCGGATCGGTGGCGCGCTACGCCGCCATCATGCGCGGCCGCCCGTTCTCGATGTCGGCCCACGCCAAAGACATTTGGACGATCCCGACTTGGGAAAAAGAAGAAAAACTGGCCGACGCGGATTGGGTAGGTTACCTGCACCGCCGGCCACTGCGAACACCTTGCCGACCTCGCCGGGACCAACAAGGTCGCGCTGTCCTACCACGGACTGAACCTCGACCGGTTTTCGCCCCGGCCCGGCGCACGCACCGACAAGGACGGCCGCGACACGTTCAATCCCATCATTATTTTGTCGGTCGGTCGCGCCGTCGAGAAGAAGGGTTACGACGTCCTGCTGCGTGCCCTGGCGCGCATCCCCAGCACGGTCCATTGGCGCTTCATTCACGTCGGGGGCGGTGCTTTGGCGACCAAGCTGCATAGCCTCGCGAAGGACTTGCACATTGGCGATCGCGTCGACTTTCGCGGCGCGTTGGCGCAAGAATCCGTGCTTGAGCTTTATCGGGAAGCCGACCTGTTCGTGCTGGCCAGCCGTGTTGCCGACAGCGGTGACCGCGACGGTTTGCCCAACGTTTTGATGGAGGCGCAAAGCCAAGGGCTCGCCTGCATCGCCACGGACACCGCGGCGATCCCGGAACTCATCATCGATCGCGAAACGGGCCGGCTTGTCCCACCCGATCATCCGCAAGCCCTTGCCGATGCGATCGTCGAACTGTGCGGCAACCCGGCCCTGCGCGCCCAACTCGGCGCTGCCGGCGAACGCCGGGTGCGCGAGCAATTTGGTATGGGAACCGGGCTCGCTGTCCTGGCCGCGCGCTTCGGTATTCGTCAACGCTCGGCGGCCTAGGCATGCGTGCCGCGTTCTATGCGCCGATGAAACCGCCCGATCATGCGGTGCCCTCGGGCGATCGGAGTATCGCGCGCCTGTTTATGGCCGCCCTGCGCACGGCGGGCTACGCGCCGGAGGTCGTCTCGACGTTACGCACGTGGTGCCGAACCCCCGAGGGGCTGGCGGAACGACAATGCGAGGCCGCAGCCGAAGCCAACCGTCTTGTCGCGGCATGGCGAGACGATCCGCCCGGCGTCTGGTTGACCTACCACGTCTATTACAAGGCGCCGGATTGGATCGGACCGGCGGTCTGTCGCGCCCTGAAAATCCCCTATGTCATCGCCGAAGCGTCCTACGCCCCTAAGCGTGCCGGCGGGCCTTGGGCGCTGGGCCACGAGGCGACCGGCGACGCCATACGGGCTGCCGACCTCATCCTTAGCCCCACCAAGCTCGATATGAACTGCATCGCGCCGTTGATTCAGCCGCCACAGCGCAATGTCTTTTTCCCGCCGTTCCTCGACCACACGCCTTTTGAAACAGCCGCCGCGCAACGGGATGCGCAGCGGACCCGCCTGGCGACGCAATACGATCTGGACCCCGACGCGCCGTGGCTCCTGACCGTCGCCATGATGCGGGACGACGCCAAGCGCGAGTCTTACGCCGTTATCGCCGAGGTCATGGCGGCGCTCGACCGGTCGGACTTCCACCTTTGATTGTTGGCGACGGACCGGCGGCCGACGACATCAAAGAAATGTTGGACCCCTGGCACGATCGCGTTCGCTTCGTCGGCGCCGTCACGCCGGACGCCCTGCCAGGCTTTTACGCGGCGGCCGATCTCTATCTATGGCCGGCGGTCGAAGAAGCCTTCGGCATGGCATTCCTGGAAGCCCAAGCCACCGGTTGCCCTGTCGTGGCGGGCAACGAACGCGGCGTGCCGGACGTCGTGCAAGACGGTACGACCGGGTTGCTGGCCCCGCCACGCGCCGCGAAAGCGCTCGCCATCATGGTCGCGCAACTGTTGGACGACACCGCGCTGCGCGCGACGATGGGCCGTCATGCCGCAGCTTTTGTCGCACAGGACCGCTCGCTCGTCGGCGCAGCACCGCGGCTCGACGCGCTTCTCGCGCCGCTGACCGAGCGGGCGACATGACGCTGCTTGCCCTTATTCGGCATGGCCCGACGGCGTGGAATGCGGAAAAGCGCGCCCAAGG
Source organism: Alphaproteobacteria bacterium (assembly GCA_038141965.1). GTDB lineage: Bacteria > Pseudomonadota > Alphaproteobacteria > SHVP01 > SHVP01 > CALJDF01. Next base: position 613,539 of record JAYQJC010000005.1, on the reverse strand, counting down.
CCGCACCGATGTGCCGTTGAGCGCGGAAGGGCGCGTAAAGGTCGCCGCCTGGCGCGCGCCCGACATTCTGACCGGTCTCCCCGTCGTCGCCAGTCCCTTGGGCCGCGCCCAAGAAACCGCGCGTCTTTTGTTCGGGAACGCCGCGACGGAACCCCGCCTGGTGGAAATGGCGTGGGGGAAATGGGAAGGTCGCACGATTGGCGAGCTGCGCGACACGCTGGGCGATGCCATGGCGCAAAACGAAGCGGGCGGCTTCGACTTTCGGCCCGAGGACGGCGAATCGCCGCGCGATGTCCTCGACCGTGTCAGGCCCTGGATCGAAGAGGTGGCGGCGCGTGGCGAGGATACCGTCGGGGTGACCCACCTTGGCGTCATTCGCGTCGTCATGGCGACCGCCTTCGGCTGGGACATGCTCGGCAAGCCACCGGTTAAGATCCGGTCCGCGACCGCGCATCTGTTCGACATCGCGCCTGGAACAATTAGGGTGCGCGAAATGAACGTCTCCTTGGAAAGTGACGAATAGTGCAGCGCCGCGTTTTGTTCTACGTCCAACATTTGCTGGGGATCGGCCACCTGAAGCGCGCCGCGACGCTGGCGCGGGCGATGGCCGAACAAGACCTCGCCGTCACCATCGTGTCGGGCGGTCACGACATCCCCGGGCTCAATATCGGCGATGCCGAGTTCATCCAGTTGCCCTCGACCCGCGCGACCGACCTGTTCTTTAAGGAACTTGTCGACGAAGACGATCGGCCCATCGATGGAGAGTGGAAGGAACGGCGCGCCAAGGCGCTTTTCGACGCCTATCGCGCCACCAATGCGCATCTCTTGATGTTCGAGTTGTTCCCTTTCGGGCGCCGGCAGATGCGGTTCGAGATCGAACCGGTCTTGCAGGATGCCGTGGGACGCCGCGAACGCCCGGTGATCGTCTCCTCGGTGCGCGACATTCTCGTCGCGCAAGAAAAACCAGAGCGGAACGAAGAGATGCTGCAGCGGGTCGAGAAGTATTTCGATCACGTCTTGATCCATGGCGACGACGCGCTGATCCGGTTCGATCGCACGTTTCCTTTGGCGGAACGGATCCGCGACAAACTTCACTACACCGGCTATGTCGTCGACCGTTCCGGTCGCGGCGCGATCAACACCGGTCAAGGATCGGACGAGGTGATCGTGTCGGCAGGCGGCGGCGCCGTAGGGGCCGACCTTCTAAAGACCGCGATCGCCGCCCGGGCGCTCAGCAAGCTCCATAATCGCACCTGGCGCGTTCTGGTCGGGGTCACCGTGGATCAGGCCACGTTCGACGCCCTCGCCGCCCTGTCTGGTCCCGGGATCGTCGTTGAGCGCAGCCGACCCGATTTCACGGCGCTGGTCACCAATGCCGCCCTATCGATCAGCCAAGGCGGCTACAACACGGTGATGGAGGTGCTGGAGGCCGGCACGCGCGCGGTCATCGTGCCCTATGCCGGGGGCGCCGAAACCGAACAAACGATGCGCGCCCAGGAACTTGCCCGCCACACCCCCATCGAAGTACTCGATGAATCCGCGCTCTCGTCGCAAACTCTGGCGGCCGCCGTCGATGCGGCGTGGGACCGATCCCCGCCAGCCAACGGTATGCTCAACACCAACGGTGCGGCCACCAGCGCGACCCTGATCGCCGAATGGGCCGACGCGGTGCCCTGAACGTGACCGACCCCTGGCAGGCGCTGGCGGAGGAGATCGGACGCTGGACGTCGCCCCCCCTGTTCTGGCTCCGCGACGATGACGCCACGGGACCCACACCGGCCCTCGCAACGCTGCTCGATACCTGCGCCGCCCACGACGTGCCGGTCTGTCTTGCGGCGATTCCAGCCGCGCTCGACCCGGAATTTGGACCCTGGCTGGCCCAGCACGCGGCGAACACAATCGTGGTGCCACATGGCTACGCGCATGCCAATCAGGCGCCGGGCGACGAAAAAAAGGCTGAATTCGGCGACCATCGCCCGGCGGCCGAAATGGCCCGCGAGCTTGGCGAAGGTCTGCGCCGGGTCCAGATGGGGCTGGGCGCCCGATCTCGCCCGATCTTCGTCCCGCCTTGGAATCGCCTGGGATCGACCGCCGCCGCGGCGCTGGCCCAGGCCGGGTACACCGCCCTTTCCGGCAAAGCGACGCGGGTAACGGTGACCGGCATCACTGTCATCGATGTCCATATCGACATAATCGATTGGCGCGGCACGCGCGGCTATGGCGGAGATCTGCCTATTCTGGGCAGATTATGCGATCGCTTGGCCGCGCTGCGTTCGGCGGGAAAGGAAGGGGAACCGACCGGGATTTTGACCCATCATGCGGTACACGACCCTGCGGCGTGGGGCTTCTTGGAGACGCTTTTCGAGCGGCTCAGGGTCCCAGGTGCGGTGGCTCACGGTCGACGACGTGATTTCAGCGGTCCGGTGAGACAGTTCCGGTACCCGATTCGGACGCTTTTGTTCGATGACGTCAAAGCGGTCGTTGGGCTGATTATTTCGGCAGGACCGCTATTCCTGGATGATCTTTCCCGATTCTGGCTATATGTTTTTTCGGTACTTACAGGGTTGTTTTTGGTTTTTGCGATAAGGACGGCCATCCGTCACACACGGGTGTTAGAACTGTCCGAAAAAGGCATTCGAATGCGCGGCATCCTGGGCCGCGGGTTCGATTGGGAGGCATTGGAGAGCGTTCAACTTCGATACTATTCGACGCGTCGTGACCACGAGCGCGGCTGGATGAGCCTGAAGCTTAGGGGTGGTGGCTCGACGGTTGCGGTGGATTCTTCGATAGCTGGGTTTGAGGACATCGCGCGCGACGTCGCGGATGTTGCGCGACGACGCGAGATCGAACTTAGCCCCACGAGTTGGACCAACTTCAACGCCATGGGCATTGGTGACACGGGATGAAACGGTAATCGAGACCCGATGGGAAACGTATTAATCGTCCGCAACCTAAACGTCGACTTCATGGCGCCCGAAGGGCGCATCGAAGCCGTTCGCGGCGTATCGTTTCGCGTGCCGCAAGGCAAGACCGTCGCGCTTGTCGGCGAATCGGGTTCGGGCAAATCGGTCGTGTCGCAATCGATCATGGGCATCCTGCCCAAAGCCGGCCGTATCTCGGATGGGGAGATCATCTTCTTCGATCCCGACAAGCCGCAGAACTTCGTCGATATCGTCAAAATCAAAGAACCCGAAATGCGGCGCCTGCGCGGCGGCCGTATCTCGATCATCTTCCAAGAACCGATGACGTCGCTGTCGCCGCTGCACACGGTCGGTGACCAAATCAGCGAAGCCTTCCTATTGCATACCAACGCGACCAAGGCCGAGGGCATCGACGCCACACGGGAAATGCTCGACATGGTCGGCTTTCCCAATGCCAACCAAGCGGTCAAGACCTATCCCTTCGAACTGTCGGGTGGACTGCGCCAACGCGCCATGATTGCGATGGCGTTGGTTTGCCGGCCCGCCATGCTGATTGCCGACGAACCGACAACCGCGCTCGACGTCACCATTCAGGCCCAGATCCTTCAGCTCATGAAAGATCTCCAGAGCCAGCTGCAAATGGCGATCCTGATGATCACCCATGACCTCGGCGTCGTTGCCAACATGGCCGACGAGATCGTCGTCATGTACCACGGCAAGGTGATGGAGCAAGGCACGCTCGATCACATCTTCCGCCATGCCGAACATCCTTATCTCCAGGCGTTGCTGAAAGCCGTGCCGCGTTTCGGCATGAAAGACGACGAGCGCCTGGTGCCAATTCGCGAAATCAAAACCGAGGCCGGCAGTCTGCTCAAAACTCGGGACCCGTGGCCCGAGGCAGCGCGACCGACAAGCCGCTGCTTAGCGTGCGCAACCTGAGCAAAGAGTTCCAAATTCGCAAAAGCGGTCTGTTCGGCGGCAAGAGCAGTGGCGCGGTGAAAGCCGTCGACAACGTGAGCTTCGATGTGCCCCTCGGCACCTGCGTCGGGCTGGTCGGCGAATCGGGTTGCGGCAAGACCACGACCAGCAAGATGGTCATGCGCGCGCTAATGGCCGACTCGGGCGAGATCATGTTCAACAACCGCGGCAGTGCGGTCGACGTGCTCAAACTCCGCGGCGCCGATCTGCTTAATTACCGCCGCCGCGTCCAGTACATCTTCCAGGACCCCTACAGCTCGTTAAACCCGCGCATGACGGTGTTCGACATCATCAGCGAGCCGTTGGTGATCCATGAAATCGGCGACGCCGAAGAACGCATGGAGCGCGTGCGCGAGCTGATGACCTTGGTCGGGTTGCCGGTGCCCTATTTGCGCCGCTATCCGCATTCGTTCTCGGGCGGACAGCGCCAGCGCATCGGCATTGCCCGCGCGCTTGCGTTGCAGCCCGACTTGATCATTTGCGACGAGCCGGTCTCCGCGCTCGACGTATCGATCCAAGCACAAGTGCTGAACCTTCTAAAAGACCTGCAGCAAGAACTTGGGCTGACCTACTTGTTCATCTCGCACAATCTGGCGGTGATCGATTACATCGCGGACCACGTCGTGGTGATGTGCGCCGGGCGTGTCGTGGAAAGCGCACCGCGCGATAGGTTCTTCGACAACCCGGTCCACCCCTATACCAAGGCGCTGTTGTCGGCCGTCCCCGACCCCAATCCGGACCGGCGGCTCGACTTCCAGGCGCTGCGGGAAGGCAAAGCGTCGAACCCCGAAGCGTGGCCGAAACCCTACGCCTTGAACGGGTCCAACCCCTCTCATATGGTCGATTTAGGCGACGGTCACTTCGTCCGCGCCGTCGGCGAAAACCTCGCAATGGAGGACTTGCGCGCATGAGCCGAAACCCTGGTCTTATCCGCCCCATCCTTGGTGCTGTCTCGGGCCTTCTCCTGGCTGTCGGAGCACTGCAAGCGCCGGTGGGTGCGGCAAACTTGGTCGAAACGCCGATGTTCCGCGATGCCGTCCGCGATGGCACGCTGCCCGCGGTCGAGGATCGTGTGCCGGCCGAGCCGTCGGTGGTCACGCTCGAGGGCGACAAACGCATCGGCCGTCACGGGGGGACGATCAAGACCCTGATCGGGCGCGCCCGCGATGTGCGCTTGCTCGTGGTCTACGGCTATGCCCGTTTGGTTGGCTATAACGAGCAGCTGGAGCTCGAGCCCGACCTGCTCGAAGCGGTCGACAACGAAGACGATCGCGTCTTCACGCTTCATCTGCGCGAAGGTCACAAATGGTCGGACGGCGCCCCCTTCACGGCCGAAGATTTTCGCTACTGGTGGGAGAACGTCGCCAACAACCCGAACCTGTCGCCGGCCGGACCGCCAGTCGACATGTTGGTCGACGGGCAACCGCCGATCTTCGAGGTGATCGACGAAACAACGGTGCGCTACAGCTGGTCGGCGCCGAACCCGTCGTTCCTCGAACGCTTGGCCGGCGCATCGCCACTGTTCATCTATCGCCCCGCGCATTTCCTGAAGAAGTTCCACATCGACCACGCCACAGCCGAGGAACTCGACGCCAACGCCGGCGGTTCGCGCAGCTGGGCCGCCCGCCACAACCGCGTCGACAACCTCTACAAGTTCGACAACCCCGACCTGCCGACGCTGCAGCCGTGGATGAACGTGACGCGCCCGCCCGCTAATCGCTTTGAGGCCGTGCGCAACCCCTACTATCACCGCATCGATGAAGCCGGTCGCCAACTTCCTTATGTCGACCGGATTTTCATGAGCCAGGCGTCCGCACAACTCATTCCGGCCAAGGCCGGTTCGGGCGAAGTCGATCTGCAGGCGCGCGCCATCTTCTTCAACAATTTCCCGTTCCTGAAACAGGGCGAAAAGCGCAACGACTATGTGACGCACCTTTGGCGGGAAGCCAAAGGCTCGCACATCGCGCTCTACCCCAATCTCAACATCGACGATCCCGGTTGGCGGGCACTATTCCGTGACGTGCGTTTCCGTCGCGCCCTATCGATGGCCGTCGACCGGAGCTTGATCAACGAAGCGCTCTATTTCGGCCTGGCGATCGAGGGCAACAACACCGTGCTGCCCGACAGCCCGCTGTTCAAAGACGAGTATCAGCTCAAATGGGCGACCTTCGATCCAGACGAATCCAACGACTTGCTCGACGCAATGGGTCTCACCGAGCGTAACAGCGATGGCACACGCCTGATGCCGGACGGACGCCCGATCGAAATCGTCATCGAGACCGCCGGCGAAAGCACCGAAGAAACCGACGTGCTGCAACTTATCACCGAATCCTGGGCGGAGATCGGCGTCAAAATCTTCAGCAAGCCCTCGCAACGTGAGGTGTTTCGCAACCGGATTTTCGCCGGTCAAACCCAAATGGCGGTGTGGACCGGCTGGGAAAACGGCGTGCCGACCGCGCGTTTCCGACCCAAAGAACTCGCCGTCACGTCGCAACATCAGTACCAATGGCCGCAATGGGGTCAGCATTACGAAACCAAGGGCAAAAGCGGCGAACCGGTCGATATGCCTGAAGCGCAGCAGCTCGACGCCCTCCATGCCGAGTGGCTCGCGACCCGCGACCCCGACGAACGTGAGGCGATTTGGCACAAAATGCTGACCATCCATGCCGATCAGGTCTTTAAGATCGGGATCGTCTCCGGCGTGATGCAGCCGATCGTCGTGCGCGAAGGACTCAACAACGTGCCCAAGGAAGGCATCTACAACTGGGACCCCGGCGCTCATTTCGGTATCTACCGGCCTGATACATTCTGGTTCGACCGCTAGACCGGCGCTGACGGAAAGTTCCCGATGTTCAACTATTTGATCCAGCGTTTGCTGATCATGATCCCCACCCTGCTGGTGATCAGCTTGTTGGTGTTCATCATCATCCAGCTGCCCCCGGGGGACTTTCTGTCCAACCGGCTGGCCGAATTGCAATCGCAGGGCGACAGCGCCGCAACCGAACGGATCGAGTTCTTGCGCGCCCAATACGGCCTCGATCGACCGTTCTTCGAGCAATACGCGGTGTGGCTCGGTGTATGGCCGGGGCCCGACGGATTCTCCGGCATGTTGCAAGGCGACATGGGGCATTCGTTCGAGTTCGATTTGCCCGTGACCGATGTGGTCGGCGACCGGATTTGGCTGTCGGTCATCGTGTCGTTCGCCACGATTATCTTCACCTGGCTGGTGTCGTTCCCGATCGGCGTCTATTCGGCCACGCATCAGTACAGTTGGGGCGATCACAGCCTCACGTTTATAGGGTTTTTGGGTCTCGCCACCCCGAACTTCCTACTGGCGCTGGTGTTGCTATATCTCGCCAATGTGTGGTTCGGCACCGAGATCGGCGGCTTGATGGACGACCAGTACCTCGATCAGCCGTGGAGTTTCGGCAAACTGGTGTCGGTTCTGGAGCACCTTTGGGTACCGGTCGTGGTGATCGGCACCTCCGGCACGGCGGGAATGATTCGCCGGTTGCGCGCCAATCTCTTGGACGAACTGCAAAAGCAATACGTGACGACCGGACGCGCAAAGGGCCTGGGCCGGTTCCGCCTCCTGATGAAGTATCCGCTGCGGATGTCGCTGAACCCGTTCATCGCCGACATCGGCAACCTCTTGCCGCAAGTCGTATCCGGCGCCGCGATCGTCTCGGTTGTGTTGTCGCTGCCCACGACGGGCCCGATGTTGCTGCAAGCGCTTGAATCGCAAGACCAGTTCCTCGCCGGCTCCTTCCTCATGGGGCTCGCGCTGCTGACTGTCGTCGGTATGTTTCTTTCGGATGTTGCCCTGGCCTTACTTGATCCTCGTATTCGCCTCGGCGCGAGCGGAACACGATGACCGATCGTTCGACAGAAAAGCCGCTCGAGCACTTCGTCAGCCAGGAGCCCTTCGACCCCTATTCCATCGAGACCATGACGCCCGAGCAGGAGCGTTTCTTCATGGCCTCGCAATGGAAAATGATGTGGTGGAAGTTGCTGCGCCACAAACTCGCGGTGATTTCGGGCGTCATCCTGTTGGTGCTTTATGCGTCGATCTTGATCAGCGAGTTTTTGGCGCCCTACGACCTGAACTTCCGCGATCGGCGCAGCATCTTTGCGCCACCGCAGGGCATCCATCTGTTTCACGAAGGCAAGTTCGTTGGGCCCTTCGTGTACGGCTACGACCAAAAGCTCAACCTTGAGACGCTTCAACGCGAATACACGCCCAACCCCGACAAGGTCTACAAACTCCGCTTCTTCTGTCGCGGCGACGAATACAAATTCTGGGGCCAGATCAAAGGCAGTTTCCATTTCGTGTGCCCGGCCGAAGGCGGCACGTTCTATCTCCTGGGAACCGATCGGTTGGGACGCGACATGCTGTCGCGGATTATCTACGGCACCCGAATCTCGCTGACCGTCGGCCTGGTCGGGATCACGATCAGCTTCCTCCTCGGCATCGTGCTGGGTGGCCTCGCCGGGTATTATGGCGGGTGGGTCGACAGCCTGGTTCAACGCACCATCGAGATCATTCGCTCCTTCCCGGAACTACCCTTATGGATGGCGCTGTCTGCCGCGTTGCCGGTCACGTGGAGTCCGATTCTGATTTACTTTGGAATCACCATCATTCTCGGGCTGATCGACTGGACCGGTCTGGCCCGCGCGGTGCGATCAAAACTCCTTGCCCTTCGCGAAGAAGACTTTGCGACTGCGGCCGTGCTTTTAGGCGCCAGCCCCCGGCGCGTTATCGGGCGTCACTTGCTACCCAGCTTCATGAGCCATTTGATCGCCTCGGCAACCCTGTCGATCCCGTCGATGATCCTCGGCGAAACCGCGCTGTCGTTTTTGGGACTCGGATTGCGTCCACCGATCACGAGTTGGGGCGTCTTGCTCAACGAAGCGCAGAACATCAACGTCGTCGCGCTCCACCCGTGGCTGATGATTCCGGTGAATCCGGTCATCATCACCGTGTTGGCGCTGAATTTCTTCGGCGACGGGCTGCGCGACGCAGCCGATCCCTACAAGTAATCCGCTACAGCTTCCGCAGCCATAGACTGCTTTCGAAAGCGCCGTCCTGCAGCGGTAGGCGCGCAAGGACGCTGCGAGAAACCTGCTCCTTCATCCGAGTCAGGACATAACGGCTGGACCACAACGGCGCGAACCCGCCAGCCTGGAGCAATGCCGCAACGGCGAGCTGTTCGTTATAGCCGCGCCAAGACCAAGCCGCCGGATAGTCGTCCGGCAAAAAGATATCGTGAATGTGGACGAACACACCGGCCTGCAGCCGCGGGAGGATGCGATTGAACAGCACGTCGACATCGGTGCCGGGCATCAGCAGATGGGATGAATCGACAAACAGAACATCGCCCGCCGTCAGGGTCGAAAAGACCTCATTGCCCACCTGCTGCACAGATTGACGGATGATTTTTACCGGCAGCGCATCGATCGACGCGCGCGGCGCCGGGTCGATCGCCGTAATCGCGCACGAATAGTTCTGATCGGCGACCGCTTGCGCCATGAAGCGGGTCGAATGGCCGGAGCCAACCTCCACCACCCGCGCCGGTTGGTGATGGCGCACCATGGTGTAGGCGGCCGCGCCATCGGCCCGTGGGAACCAATCTTGCGCCCAACGCGGTGCAGGGGGCGACCCGGAAAGCGCCTCTAACGGCGCCGCAAAGCCGTCAATCAAGGCAAGCGTCTGTTCGAACGCCGGCGCGTGTTTTTCGAGAAGGGCCTCGATCTCGGCATACACCGGTTGCCGGTCGGCGATACCGCCTGCGTAGCGATAGGGGATGAAAAAGCCGCGCCGCGCCAAGCCGGTGACGGTCAGCAGGCCAAGCCGCAGTCGGCGCCAGTTCATGATTGAGTTAGGGTGCGCATCGCGCGCGAACCGCGCCGTCTAGGCGAAGCTAGGTTCCGGATTTCCGGGACGCAGGATCATACCCTCTTGGGCAACGAGCGACCCGGGTCGCATTTCGTCGACCTGCTTGGCGACCCCGTCCATGTATTCGTCGCTATGATCTGGGTCGTGATGAAAGACGACGTACTGTTTGGCCTTGGCAAGGTCGCATAGCCGCGCGCCCTCCTGCCAAGTCGAATGTCCCCAACCGACCCGGTTCTTGTATTCGTCGTCGGTGTACATCCCGTCGTAAATGACGATGTCGGCGCCTTCGATCATTTGCAGGATGTTTTGATCGGGCTGACCGGGGGTATGTTCGGTATCCGTCAGATAGCAAATCGATTTGCCCTGATAGTTAACCCGATACCCGGTCGCCCCATTGGGGTGATTAAGGACGCAGGTTTTTACCTCGACGTCCGGGTAGGGGTTGAGCGTCGCCCCGGCCTCGAAGTCGTGGAACGACAGCTTGCACTGGAAAATCTCGAGCGGTACCGGAAAGAGCGGCGCCATCATCAATTCCGTCAGCGCATAGCGGATGGTGTGTTTGGGCTGAAGGTGGCCGGCCCAAATCTGAAACTTGTTGGTCGGGAAAAAGGCCGGCCGGAAAAACGGCAGGCCGCACACATGATCGAAATGGGTGTGGGTGAGGTAAAGGTTCGCCTTGAGATCCTTTTTGGTGACCAACTCGTTGCCGAGATAGCGCAAACCGGTGCCGGCATCGAACACCAATAGGTGATCGCCGCACCAAATCTCTAAGGTCGAAGTGTTCCCGCCATACTTGACGATATCGGGTGCAGAGCAAGCGACACTGCCGCGTACACCCCAAAACCGGACGTAAAAATCGTTGCCAGACAAAATCGGCGACTCCCGAAAAACGTCCGGCATTCTCGCTTACGGGCCTGTGAATGAAAAGACCCAATTGGGCCGCGCCCGATCGGCGCGACCCTATAACAGACTGATATATAAGGTGGATTAGGCGTTGAGTCGGTAACCGCCGGGCTCGGTTACAAGCAGCACCGCGTTCGACGGGTCGGCTTCGATCTTTTGCCGCAGGCGATAAATGTGAGTCTCGAGCGTGTGTGTCGTCACGCCGGCGTTGTAGCCCCATACCTCCGATAGCAGAACATCCCGGGGCACCACCTTATTGCCGATCCGGCATAGGTATTTGAGGATCGAGGTTTCCTTTTCGGTGAGCCGCACCTTGGTTTTCTTTTCGTCATCCAATAGCAGCATTTTGGCCGCGGGCCGGAAGCTGTACGGGCCGATGCCGAACGTTGCGTCTTCGCTTTGCTCATGCTGGCGGAGTTGGGCGCGCATGCGGGCGAGCAAGATCCCGAGCCGAAACGGTTTGGTGACGTAATCGTTGGCCCCGGAATCGAGACCGAGAATCTGGTCCGAATCGCTATCCGCACCAGTCAGCATTATGACCGGCACATTGACGTTGGCCCGCCGGAGCAAGCGACAGACCTCGCGACCGTCAATGTCCGGCAACCCGACATCGAGGAGCACCATATCGAAGGTCTCTTCCTTGGCCTTTTCCATGGCGTCTTGGCCGGTGCCGCTGGCGATCACTTCGAACTCTTCATGAAGTGCCAGTTGTTCGGCCAAGGCGTCCCGCAGCGACTCGTCATCGTCGACCAACAGGATGCGCTTGCTTACCGACATCGTTTTCATCCCCGCAACAGACCGTGACTCTTCAAATCCTAGCATTCCGAATCCCCTTAAAAAAACGGGCGTTCAATGGGACTTAGGCCTTATCGTAGGCCGGTTCCAGCGTTGAGCGCCGCGTCACACGACTTGTTTACCGGCGCTTTACCTGGGGCCGTTGCCCGAACCATGGGCGGTTTGGCCGCAAACGCCGTCAGTCTTGCGCCAGACGTGTAGGATGCTGCGGCATTGCGGGAGTTAGGCACCTTTGAGTCAAAAACGATCTAAACCGGGATCCGCCATACGAGGCGTTATTCGCGCGATCGCCGAGTTGCGGCGCGGGACGCCCGTGGTCGTTCGAAAGGGCGACCGTGCGATTGCCGTCCTCGCGACGGAATTTGCCGAGGAAGGCTTGCGCCCGTTGACCGAGCTCGGCCTTAAGCCGGAACATCTCGCCATTACCGGACCGCGGGCGGCGGTGCTCAATATCCCGCCGACCGGGACGGAAGCCGTGGTGATCGCCTTATCACCCCATATCGACGCCGCGACCATCTGCAGCCTCGCCGACCCCACCAGCGATCTCGACCGTCCGATGCGGGGTCCGTTTCGGGTCGCCCCGCGCGATCCCGGTGCGGCGACCGAAGCGCTGACGTTGTGCAAACGCGCGCGCCTCTTGCCTGCCGTCGTGTTTGCCGACCTCCCGGACCAGGAAGACCCTTTGGCGTGGGCGGCACGTCACGACCTTTTGGTCGCCGAGGCGGAGGCCATTGCCGGGTTCGAACTGGAGAGCGCCCGCACGTTGACGCCGATTTCGGGGGCGCACGTGCCGTTGGAAGACGCCGAGGATACCCGCATTGTCGCTTTCCGCCCGGCCGACGCCGGCATCGAACATGTCGCCGTCATCGTCGGCACGCCCCATGCCGATACGCCCGTGCTTGTCCGGCTCCATTCCGAATGTTTTACCGGCGACTTGTTGGCCAGTTTGCGGTGCGATTGCGGCGACCAGTTGCGCGGCTCGATCCTACTCATGCGCGAGGCCGGCGCCGGTGTTCTGCTCTATCTGGCGCAGGAAGGGCGCGGCATCGGCCTGATCAACAAGCTGCGTGCCTATACGCTCCAGGATCAAGGCTACGACACGATGGAAGCCAACCGGCGATTGGGTTTTGAAGACGACGAACGTATTTTCTTGCCGGCGGCGGAAATGTTGCGGCACCTGGGCTTCACCCGCGTCCGGTTGTTGACCAACAATCCGGACAAGGTGGCAGGGCTCGCCCGGCTGGGGATCGATGTCGTCGAGCGGGTGCCGCACGCGTTCCCCCGAACAACCACAACCAGCGATACCTCGACACCAAGGCACGCCACGGCCACCAGTTGTAGGCCGCCGCATCAGATCGAAAAACCGCGTTAAACCCTCGTAAACCCTCAGCAACCGGCTCGGCAATTCTGGCGGGCGGGGCACGGTATTTTGTGCCTTAGGGGCGCAATGCGTGCCAAACGGACGCGCAGAACGCCCAGAAAACGGGGCTTTGCCATGGCGCGGAGATTGCTTGGGTGGAGGGACCATGACGCTTTCTCCCGACATCTCCGTCCCGACCTTCGAAACAGACCCCCGCTTCGCGGATCCGATCGCCGATATGCCGTCGGTGAATCAGGGCAAGCCATTTTGGGGCGACGACGGTCTTCGGTTCGGTGACGTGCTCGATGCCATCAACCCCCTTCAGCACATCCCGGTGGTGTCGACTATCTACCGGAACCTGACCGGCGACGATATTTCGCCGGGCGCTCGGATCGCCGGCGGCTCGTTGTTCGGCGGGCCGATCGGGTTCATTTCAGGACTGTTCAACAGCGCCGTCGAGGCGGCGACCGGGCAGGACGTCGGTGGGCAGGTCCTCGCGTTGTTGCCGGGCAATGCCCCACCCGCGCCGGCGGCAGGCCTCGAAGTCGCCGCGGCCACGCCAACGCCGCCGCCCACGACCCAAACGACCGCGGAGGAGACCACGCGCCAAGCGAGCGCCGCCCCTCCGGCGACAAACAGCAACGCATTGGCGCTAGCCGCTTTGCAACGAGACTTACGTCTGTCCGGTGGCAACCCGGCGCGTGAGGCGACGGTACGGCCCAGCCTCGCGCCACAGGTCGTCGCGACCGACGCATTGGCGCCAGTCACCGAGGTCGCGCCGCCAACACCGGCGCCGCGCAATATCTTTGCCGTGCCACTGCCGCCCGGCGCGGGCGCCGCTTCGGGGGCGACCCAGCCCGACGGACGCAAACCGGGCGAGTACTCGGCCGCCGAACTCGCCAACATCTTGCGTGCTTACAAGCGCGCCGCCGAAGCCCCCGGCGCCCGTCAAGCCACTCGTATCCCCCGTGCGGAGGACTAAACTTGGTCGTTACCGTTTCGCCCCCCGTGGCAGCACTGCGTCCGACACCACCGGTCTTTTCCTCAACGGTCCGTAGCATGGGTTTTTCGAATATCATTTCAGTATCGCCCCCCGACCGGCTCAAATGGCGCGGGCAGACCTATCGGTGTGCCATCGGGCGCGCCGGCATTGTGGCGACCAAACGCGAGGGCGACCACGCATCGCCGTTGGGCTGCTTTGCCTTGCGGCGTGTTCTTTATCGCGCGGACCGCCTTGCGGCGCCACAGACCACTCTGCCCGTGACCGCCCTTAGACCCGACGATGGGTGGTGCGACGCACCGGAGGACGCCGCCTATAACCAGCCGGTGACGTTGCCTTATCGCGCGAGCGCCGAAACGCTTTGGCGCGAAGACCATCTCTATGACGTGATCGTCGTTCTTGGACACAACGACTCGCCGGTCGTCACCGGCTGCGGCAGCGCCATCTTCTTGCACATCGCCCTGGCGGACTACGGTCCGACCGAGGGCTGCGTCGCACTGGCGCTAGAAGATCTGTTGGAGGTCTTGAGCGACTGCGATCTGCAGACGCAAATCTGCATCATGGCTTAGGCGGGCGAATCGCCCCGCGCGGCGCGCGGTCCGAAGATTGCGGTACCGACCCGCACATCCGTCGCCCCGAATGCGATCGCGGTTTCGAAGTCCGCGCTCATGCCCATCGAAAGCCGAGGCAAGTCGTGACGGGCGGCGAGGTCCGCCAACAACGCAAAGTGCAACGACGGTTCTTCGTTTTGCGGCGGGATGCACATCAAACCGACCACGTTGAGACCCTCCATGCCGCGACATTCTTCGATGAACGCAGGTGCCTCTTGTGGGGGGATGCCGGCCTTTTGCGGCTCTTCGCCCGTGTTGACCTGAATGAAACATGCCACGTTACGTTCGGCCCGGCGGCAGGCCTCGGCAATGGCGCGGGCCAGTTTAGGGCGATCGACGGTTTCGATCACGTCGAACAGGGCGACAGCATCGCGCACCTTGTTGGTTTGCAACGGGCCGATCAGGTGGAGCCGGCAATCGAGATGGGCGGCTTGAAGGGCGGGCCATTTTCGCTGGGCTTCCTGGACGCGGTTTTCACCGAAGACGAGGTGCCCGGCGTTGATCGCCGGCGTGATGCGGCTGGCGTCATGGGTTTTTGAGACGGCCACAAGCGAGACCTCCGCCGGATCTCGCGCGGCAGCAACTGCGGCCGCGGTGATTCGGTCGCCCACCGCACGAAGATTGGCGGCGACGTCGAAGTCGGTCGTCGTGGCGGAGGGGGATGCGGTCACGCTAAGGTCTTTCGCAATGCCTTCGACCCTAGCAGAGCATGCCACTCGCCTCAATTTGGCCGCGCCACATGCCGGACGGTTGCCACCGCTGATCATGGTCACCGACGAAAGGCGGCTGCCCGATCCGGTACCAGCCGTGGCGCAATTGCGGGCGGGCGATGCCATCCTCTTGCGGCACTACGACACGCCCAACCGGCAAGACCTCGCCGTTGCGTTGGCCCGTGCTTGTCGGGCGGCGTGCGTCAAACTGATCGTGGCGGCGGATCTCAACTTAGCCCGCACGGTCGGCGCCGACGGCGTGCATTATCCGGAGAACCTGATACCGCGTGGTACGCGGCCGCCAGCCACTGCAAATATGTTGCTGACCGTGGCCGCCCATAACGCGCGGGCCCTTAATGCGGCGGCGCGCGTGGGGGCAGACGCGGCGCTGCTTTCGCCGGTCTTTCCGACAGAAAGCCATCCTGGCAGCGCCGTGCTGGGAATTTCCCGATTTGTGGCTTTGGTGCGATCTAGTCCTGTGCCAGTCTATGCGATGGGCGGGGTGAGCGAATCGAATGCCCAGCGCCTAAACGGTAGCGGTGCGATCGGCATTGCGGCGGTTGGTGCGTTTCGCGGCGCGCAGATCGACAGCAGACAAAAAGAAAGGGCGGACCGAAGTCCGCCCTTTCCCATCTCGTAAGTCAGCTCAATTAGAAGCTGATTTCCGTGACGAAGAAGAACTCAGTCGCGTCGTTTTCACCCGCGGCTGCATTCGCATCGTCCTGCCAGTCCCAGATGTGAACACCGATACCGGCAGAGACGCCCGCACCGAGGTTCCGCTTGGCACCAACACCCCAAACTTCGGCCTCATCAGACGCCGTCGCGGTCTGGTCGACCTCACGATTGAAGTACTCAGCACCGAGCACCCAAGCACCGGTCGCGTAAGACAGACCAACACGCCACGAAATGTCATCACGCTGCGTGTTCGTTGCCGTCACCGCACCGCCATTGGTTTCGTCGTTCTGGTACTGGGCACCGAGCGACCAGCCATTCATCGAGATGGTGATCGCAAGGGTCCACTTGTCAAGATCGTTTCGCGTGGCACCGGACGGCTTTTTCACCGTCAGCCGAAGCGTAACCTGCAGAGGCACGAACCGAGGCATCGCCAAAGCTGCCGTTCCAGTTACCACCAATTTCGAGGATCTCGCCGAGATCGCCGGCAGTTCTCCAGCGCCAGCAACCGGCGTACCGAAGCCCGCGCCGAGGTTCTCGGTGGATTCCGGGGTGTAGGAGATACCCAACTGAACGCCGGAGAAACGCGGCGTGTAATAGGTCATCTTGGTCGGAGTCGCCCGAAAGGCCCGGAAACGATCGGCACGGCAGCCGAGTTGGTGCTGCCGAACGGATTGACCAGCGCACCCGATTGAATGGTCTGAACACCGACGATGGCCAACCAAAGACGAACGGCGCAAGCACGTTCATCTTGTTGTCGGCGCCGTCGCGATCACCCATCTCGATGCGACCCCAGACGTCGGTGTTCTCGAGCCAAACATAATGCTCGTCGATCTGATCGCCCACGGGCTGAGCTTCAAGTTCAACACGAACACCGACTTCGATGCCGTTGTCGAGCGTGGTGCTGCCCGAGAAGTTGATTTTGCCGTCCGTACCGATACCGTGATTGCGGGAGCCGTTAACGGACTCATTCGTACCATCGTCCTGGTTCACGAAACCGCCGAGGACACGATAGTTACCGCTGAGACCGAGCGAAATACGGTCAGCAGCGCTGGCGCCTTGCGCCGTCAGGAGACCAACGGCGATGAGCGCCGAGGTTCCGATAAGTGCCTTTTTCATTAATTACCTCTCTCAGAGACGCCTAGCGGGGTCACCGCCGGGCGTATTGTTGTCGTTACGTACTTGGACCGGCGCAGTTTGGCCAAAGGCCCGATCACCTGCAACATTTGAAATGATTCTCTGTGTCTTTATTCGCGCACTGTGGCGTCAAGAACACACCGGAAATTGTCGTTTAATTGCGTATGGTTGCAAGGACTTTGCGAAGATATGGTCGCAAAACAACCCCTGCGCGTATAATGGGCTCAATGCGTCGGGTTTTGCATTGGTTGTTCCGGTTTCGAGGAACATGTTCCAAGCAATGGTGATGCGCTCGCCCTCCCCTACGAACGGGTGAACCATGTGGCGCAGCCAACTCGGGAAGACCACCATCATACCCGGCTCCGGATCGACCAATACCGGCTGGCCGAAGGGGGTCTCCGGCAAGGCCATCATTTCGACCGCTGTGCGAGGATCGTAAAGTTCTAGCCGCCCCGCGGTCGGATGATCCGGATCGGGTTTTCCGGTCTCGATGTAGTACACCCCGGACCAAACGCAGCCGGGATGGGTATGCATACGATGGTATCCGCCCGGACGCAGAATGTTGGCCCACGCCGAGATCGTGCCCGCAGCGCCGGTCGCGTCGGCGGCTTTGCCAGTCGTCGGCAGCATGAGGGTCTTGACCGCTTCCACGATCCAATCGCGCAACTGGCCGATCTCCGGTTCCGGCCAAGCCATCACGTCCTCGCGCGAATGCCAGCCCCCGACCACGCTTTTGCCGATGCCGACATCGTCGGTTTCGCGCCGATGAATGATATCGACCAGGGCCGGGTTGAGGGCGTCCGCGCCCTCGAAACGACGCTGCAACACCGGGGTCGACCATAACAGCCTGACCCCGCCATCCAGTTCGACCTTGATGCGCATATAATTCGCCGTCTTGCGCGGCTATGCCGCAGTTCGCTGATGCCCTATTAATGCCATCGTTGTACCATGAACTCGGGGTCGTCGCGCGACGCCAAGTCACGGAGCTAGCATTAAAGACATGACGCACACGATTTTTCGCCGACCGCGCCTCAAGCCCACCGTTCTGGTTGCGTTGCTCGCCCTCGCCGCCTGCGCCAATGTCCAACGCGACGAGAGCGAGGACTATGTCGAGGTCGGGCGCGGCGCCGCGGTACCGGAAAGCGTGGCGAACGCGCAAACCGGCGGGAGTCTCTTCGGACCGGACGGCTTAACGATCCTGGGCGGCGGTAATGATGCGCAAGGCGGCGGCGGCATTGGCGTCAACAGCTTCCTGTGGCGCGCCTCGCTCGACACCATTTCGTTCATGCCGTTGGCCTCGGCCGATCCGTTCGGCGGCGTGAT
The DNA here is from genome assembly GCA_038141965.1 of Alphaproteobacteria bacterium. Classification (GTDB taxonomy): domain Bacteria; phylum Pseudomonadota; class Alphaproteobacteria; order SHVP01; family SHVP01; genus CALJDF01. The sequence goes on along the minus strand of JAYQJC010000005.1, from coordinate 595,233 downwards.
CATTACCGATTGGTTCAGCCCGCCGGAAACCCCGACCGAGCGCTTTAAGATGACGGTCTATATTTTGGACAAGCGCCTACGCGCCGACGGCGTTCGCGTGGCGCTGTTCAAGCAGCAACGTGACGGCAACCGCGAATGGGCCGATGTCCGCCCCGCGGCGGAGACCTCCGTGACGTTGGAAAATGCAATCCTGACCCGCGCCCGCCAGTTGCGAATCAACTCGACCTTCACCGGCGGCTAGGCAACGTCGCCAGCCCCGCCGTCAACAAGCCGAGCCCCACCGCGTTCCGACAGATCATTGAGAACGCGAAGCCGTTGCGCTAAGGAAGCCGCCCCGACACGCAGGAACCGTTGACGACATGACCGCCGAGATCGAGCGCTACAACGCCAAAGAAGCCGAGAGCCGCTGGCAAAAGGTCTGGGACGATCGCAAGGTCTTCGAGGCCGCCGCCGATCCGACCCGACCGAAATATTACGTACTTGAGATGTTCCCCTATCCGTCGGGCCGCATCCATATGGGGCATGTCCGCAATTATACGCTGGGCGATGTCGTGGCGCGCTACAACGCGCGCGCGTGGGTTCAACGTGTTGCACCCAATGGGATGGGACGCCTTCGGGTTGCCGGCCGAGAATGCGGCGCGCGACATGGGTGTGCATCCGGCCGAATGGACCTACAGCAACATCGACGCGATGCGGGCCGAGCTGAAAAGCATGGGCTTGTCGCTGGACTGGTCGCGCGAAATTGCGACCTGCCATCCCGGGTACTACCGCCACCAGCAACAACTCTTCCTGGAGATGCTTAAGGAAGATCTGGTCTACCGTCGCGAATCGGTCGTCAACTGGGACCCTGTCGACAACACGGTGCTCGCCAACGAACAAGTCATCGACGGCCGCGGTTGGCGCTCGGGCGCGTTGGTCGAAAAACGCGAACTCAGCCAATGGTTTTTCCGGATCACCGCCTTCAACGACGACCTGCTCGCCGCGTTGAAGACGCTCGATCGCTGGCCCGAACGCGTGCGACTGATGCAGGAGAACTGGATCGGGCGATCGGAGGGCGTGCGCCTGACGTTTGATTTGAAGGACCGCGACGAAGGCCTGGAGGTCTACACGACCCGGCACGACACGCTGTTCGGCGCGACCTTTTGCGCGCTCGCCCCGGATCACCCGTTGGCCAAGCAAACCGCCGAGGGCAATTCGGACGCTGCCGCATTCATCGCCGAGTGCAATCGCATGGGCACCAGCGAAGCGGTGATCGAACGCGCCGAGAAAAAGGGGTTCGATACCGGCCTGCGCGCGATTCATCCTTTCGACGGTCGCGATCTACCGGTCTTTATCGCGAACTTCGTGCTGATGGACTACGGCACCGGGGCGATCTTCGGTTGCCCGGCACACGATCAGCGCGACTTGGACTTCGCCCGCAAGCTCGGGCTCGATGTCATCCCGGTGGTTGCCCCAAAAGATGCCGACGCCGAAAATTTTGCGGTGGGGAACGAGGCCTTCGTCGAGGATGGGCGACTCATCAATTCGGATTTTCTCGATGGCATGACGGTACCGGACGCCAAAGCCGAAATGGCCAAACGCCTGGCTGCGCTGGGCTGCGGCGTGACCACGGTCAATTTCCGATTGCGCGATTGGGGAGCCTCGCGGCAACGCTATTGGGGCTGCCCCGTGCCGGTCATCCACTGTCCGGATTGCGGCGTCGTGCCGGTACCGGTCGCTGAGTTACCGGTCGAGCTGCCCGACGACGTTACCTTCGACAAACCGGGCAACCCGCTCGACCATCATCCTACCTGGAAACATGTCGACTGCCCGAGTTGCGGCGCGGCGGCGGCGCGCGAAACCGATACGCTGGACACGTTTGTCGATTCGTCGTGGTATTTCGCACGGTTTTGTTCGCCACGCGCGGACGCGCCGGTGGAAAAAGACGCGGTCGACTATTGGCTGCCGGTCGATCAGTACATCGGCGGGATCGAACACGCGATTTTGCACCTGCTTTATTCCAGGTTTTTCGTGCGCGCGATGCGGCGATGCGGGCACGTGGCGCTGGACGAACCGTTCGCCGGATTGTTCACGCAAGGCATGGTCTGCCACGAAACCTATAGAAGCGCAGACGGCAAGTGGCTCTATCCGGAAGAACTGACGTTCCACGATAACGGTCCACCGACCAAAACCGACGACGGCACGCCGGTGACAGTCGGTCGGTCGGAATCGATGTCGAAGTCGAAGAAGAACGTTGTCGATCCGGGATCGATTATCGATCAATACGGCGCCGATACCGCGCGTTGGTTCATGTTGTCTGACAGCCCGCCGGAGCGCGACCTAGAGTGGACCGAGGCCGGCGTCCAAGGCGCCTGGCGGTTTACAAATCGTTTGTGGCGCCTGGTGCTCGGGGCGCTCGATGAACTGGCAAATGCAGAGACAGGTGCAGCGACGGGAAAGAGCGACGAGGCTTTGCGCCGCGCCGTGCACAAAACAATCATCGCCGTCAGCGAAGATCTCGATTCGCTGCGCTTCAACCGCGCCGTCGCCCGCGTTTACGAACTGACCAACACGCTCATCGACTGCGAAGACGTCGGCGGGCTTGTCCTCCGCGAGGGTGTAGAAACCTTGGTTCGGTTGGTGGCCCCAATGATGCCGCACCTCGCCGAGGAGCTTTGGCACCGGCTTGGCCATACCACCCTTTTGGCCGAAGAAGCCTGGCCGATCGCTGATCCTTCGCTTGCCGCCGATGACACCGTGACCATTGCGGTTCAGGTCAAGGGAAACTCCGCGGCACCTTGGAGGTTCCGGTGGACATGGACAAAAGCGCGCTTGAGGTTGCGGCCCTGGAACTTGAGAATGTCCAGACGGGCCATGGACGGCAAACCAGCGCGCAAGGTGATCGTTGTGCCGAATAAGATCGTGAATATCGTTGTCTAAAGGGATTGCCGCGCTGGTGGTGGTTGCGGCGTTGATTTCCGCTTGCGGGTTCCAACCGATTTACGGCCAAAGGTCGACCGGACCGACCGTTCAGCAGAACACCGGCTCTATTGCGATCGCCCCGATCCCCGATCGCGTCGGTCAGTTGGTGCGCAATCAACTCATTGACGGCCTGACACCGCACGGACAACCGGCGAACCCCGCGTACACGCTGACCGTCGCCCTAACCCAATCCAAAGAGGGGGTCGCATTCCAAAGCGACGAACAAGCCACGCGTTTCAACGTTTCGTTGGAAGCGGTCTTTGTGCTGCGGTCGACGAAGATGACGACAGGTGGTGGCGCAGGGCCGCACCCGGTCGGTTGCGGCCTTCAACATCGTGCAATCTGAATTTGCCAACATTACTGCCGAGGCCGACGCCCAACGGCGCGCCGCGCGGCAGGTCGCCGACAGCATTGCGCTGCGGCTCGGCGTGTTTTTCAGCGAGCGCCCGGGACTAACGATCCAAACCGATGAAAATTGCCGCACGACAAGCAGATGGGTTTGTCCGCAAACCGCCGAAGAATGTGGTGGCGATCCTGGTGTATGGACCGGACGGTGGCCTCGTGCGCGAGCGCGGGCGCGCCTTGGTCAAGAATGCGCTGGGTGGCAGTGATGATCCGTTTCGCTTTGTCGAACTGGATGCCGGGGCGCTTGCCGAGGATCCAGCGCGCATTCTGGATGAATCCGCGTCAATCAGCCTAACCGGCGAAAGCCGGGTCGTGCTGGTGCGTCAGCCCGACGATAAATTGGTCAAGGCCTTCGAGCCCGTCCTCGACCTTGAACGGAGCGAAGCGCTCTTTGTGGTTGAGGCAGGGGACCTCGGGCCTCGGTCCGCACTAAGAAAGGCGTTTGAGGCTGCGAAGAATGCGGCGGCGGTGCCGTGTTACGTCGATGACGTGGAAAGCGTCACCACGTTGGTGCGACAGGCGGTGAAGGACGCCGGGCTTCGGATCGAAAGTGCCGCGGTTGATGACCTTATCGCCCGGCTCGGCAGTGATCGGCTCGTGACCCGCGGCGAGATCGAGAAATTGATCCTGTTCAAAGGCGCCGATGGCGACACGATCACCGCGGACGATGTCGAGAACTCGGTAGGTGATGTGGGAGCGGCGTCGACCGATGAAGTAGTGTACGCAACCGCAGGGGGCAACGCGGCGCGATTAGATGAGGCGTTGCAGCGGGCGTTTCGCGAAGGTGTCGCGCCGGTGGTGTTGATCCGGGCGGTCGGGCGGCATCTTCAGCGGCTGATGCTGGCGGCAGCCGACTATCAAAACGGCGCCGCGCCGAAGGCGGCGATGGCGAAATTACGGCCACCGGTGTTTTTCAAACAGCAGTATGAGTTCTCTGCGCAGATGCAACGATGGACGCCAGCCGACCTGGGACGCGCCCTCGAAATTGTTACGGAAGCGGAACAAGGCTGCAAAACAACAGGGTTGCCAGAGGCGCCGGTGCTAGAGCGGGCCTTAATCCGGATCGCGGCAGCGGCCCGATCCGCCGGCACCTGAGGCTTTCTTTGGCTGGCATCGAGCCCGCGTCATTCGTTGCAAAATCGAAACGAATTGGTGGTCAGGCCGATGAATCGTCGGGCGGGACGTGGTGGAGCAGGCGTTGGCACAGGTCATCGAGCTGTTCGAGCGTCTTGTAATCGATCCGGAGTGAACCGCCCTTTTTCTCGCCCTTGAAATCGACACTGACATGAAGACCGAGAGCGGTTGAGAGGTCGCGCTCCAACGCCAGGGTGTCGGCGTCTTTGGTCGCCCGGGTCGGGGCCTTCTTTTTCTTTGTCGTGCGCGCCTCGGCGGCCCGCACGTTCAGACCGTCGGCAACGATTTGTTTGGCGGCCGCGACCGGATTGGGATCGTTCAACAACGCGCGGCCATGGCCCGCAGTGAGCGAACCGGTGTGCAGCATTTCGCGCACTTCGATCGGCAGGTTCAAAAGCCGCAAGGTATTGGCGATGTGGCTGCGGCTGCGTCCGATGAGTTTGGAGACTTGCTCTTGGGTATGGTCGAACTCATCGATGAGGCGCTGATAGCCCTGGGCCTCTTCGATCGGGGTAAGGTCCTCGCGCTGGACGTTTTCGATGAGCGCGACCTCGAGCGCCTCTTCGTCGTTGAAGTCCTTGATGACGACCGGAACCTTGGTCAGTTTGGCCTGTTGCGCGGCGCGCCAACGCCGTTCGCCGGCGAGGATCTCGTAGCGGTCGGGGGTATCGCCATGGCGGCGCACCAAAATCGGCTGCAGGATGCCATGTTCGCGGACCGAGGCGACGAGGTCGCGGAGATCGTTTTCGTCGAAGCGGTGGCGCGGCTGGAACGGGCTCGGAATCAGGAACTCGATCGGCAGGTCCTTTTGCGACTTGATCTGATCTGGCGACGCGTAGGCTTCGTCGTCATCGCCCATCAGCGCAGAAAGTCCTCGTCCCAGACCCTTGCGCGGCGTGTCTTCGGCCATGCTGCCCTCCATCGTCATGCCGCCAGCGGCACGCTTTCGCGTCGCAGGAATTCTTTGGCCAACGCCATATAGGCCCGACTGCCGGCGCAGCGATGATCGTACAGCAAGGCTGGCTTGCCATGGGACGGCGCTTCGGAAATCCGCACGTTGCGAGGGATGATGGTGTCGTAGACTTTATCGCCGAGATGGCCGCGTGCGTCGGCCGCGACCTGCTCGGACAAGTTGTTGCGCTTGTCGAACATCGTCAGCACGACCCCGGTCAGTTCGAGGTCAGGGTTGAAGCTGCGCTTCACCCGATCGACCGTGCGCAACAATTGGCTCAGGCCTTCGAGGGCAAAGAACTCGCACTGCAGCGGCACCAACACCGCGTCGGCCGCGGCGAGCGCGTTCAGGGTCAGCAGACCCAGAGCGGGCGGGCAATCGACCAGGATGAAATCGTGGTCGGTATCCGCGGCCTCGAGCGCATCGCGGACCCGGTAGCTGCGCCGGTCCATATCGATCAACTCGATTTCCGCGCCCAGCAGGTCAACTGTCGAGGTCACCAAGTCGAGACCTGGGATCGGCGAATGGCGGATTGCCTGGCGCAGGGTGGCGCCGCCGGTTAACACGTCATACGCCGTGACCGTCCGATCCGCCTGATCGAACCCGAGGCCGGTACTCGCATTACCTTGGGGATCGAGATCGATCACCAGAACGCTCTTCCCGACCGCGGCCAAGGCGGTGGCCAGGTTGATCGTGGTCGTCGTCTTCCCGACGCCGCCCTTTTGATTGGCAATCACATAGACTCGGTGCTTTTTGGTTTCGGCCATTTCCGGAACCGTCGTCGTTGGCATGTCAGACATGGGCGAAAGCCTCCACCACAACAATATGCCCGCTGGGATCGCTTAGGCTATCCACAAGCCGGTACTGCATGTTCCAAGATTTGGCGGCTTCGGTCAATTCAATAACAACATCTTGTCCCTTAAGGAAAAGGCAATGCGTGGCCGGACCTTGGAACCGGGCGGCGTGGTCGAGAAGCCCGTCCATCGCGGTCAAGGCCCGGGCGGTCACCACACGGGCGGGGCGGTCCAACGTGACGGCGTCGAGGCGCGCGGCATGGACCGTGACCGGGCAGCCAATGAGGCGCGCGGCTTCGCGCAGAAAGGTGCATTTTCGGCCGATCGACTCGATCAGGTGAACGTCGGGCACGCCGCAGGCCGCGAGAATGAGGCCGGGGATCCCCGCGCCGCTCCCCATGTCAACCACCGGGACCGGGCCCGTCGGGCAGGAGCGGGAGAAGCTGGGCCGCGTCGAGGAGGTGGCGGCGCCACGGGTCGGCCAAGGTCGAAGGGCCGACCAGATTGATCCGCGCCTGCCACTTCTCCAGCAACGCGAGGTACTGGCGCAGGCGGTCACAGGCCGCATCGGACACGCCGGTGGCCTGGCGGAATTCCTCGGGGGTCACTGTTTCACGTGAAACATAGGTCACCGATCCTGTCTAATGTTTCAGGTGAAACATCAGGCGCTGAGGCGCTGGCTTCCCTTCCGGACGTAGCGCAGAAGCGCCACCAACGCCGCCGGCGTCACCCCCTGAATCCGCGACGCCGCCCCCAGGGTCTTGGGCCGGTGACGCGCGAGCAAGGCGCGGACCTCGTTCGACAAACCGCCCACCGCGGCGAAGTCGAGGTCGTCCGGCAGCATCAGATTTTCGTCCTTCCGGAAGGCGACAATATCGGCCGACTGGCGCGCCAGGTAGCCGGCGTAATGGGCCTCGACTTCGAGCTGTTCCACCACGTCCACCGCCAGGTCGCCGAGCGCCGGCCAGACCTCGGCGAGGCGCGATACGGTGATCATCGGGATAAGCCAGCAACTGAAGCGCCGTCCGTGTGGCGCCGTCGCCGGTCACCGCCAGACCTGCCGCCTTGGCGGCGCTGGAGGTCAGGGTCAGTTCCGAGCGAGCGGCGCGGGCCGCGTCGATCCGATCCAGTTTATCCGGCGAACACCTTGGCGCGCGCCGACCCAACGCACCCGGCCGCCAAGCCCAGAGGCGTCAAACGCTTGGATCGGCATTGTCGGCGCGGAGGCTGAGCCGGTATTCCGCGCGGGAGGTGAAACATGCGATAGGGTTCACTCACGCCACGGGTCACCAGATCATCGACCATGACCCCGAGATATCCGGTGGCTCGATCCACGATCGATCGCGTCGGCGCCACCGGCCTGGCGGGCGGCGTTGAGCCCGGCCAAAAACCTTGCGCGCCGGCTTCTTCGTACCCGGTCGTCCCGTTGATCTGGCCCGGCAAGGTAGAGCCCCGGGAGCCGCCGGGTTTCCAAGGTCGGGGCGAGTTCGCGCGGGTCGACATAGTCGTATTCGATGGCATAGCCCGGCCGAATGACAGCGACGTTTTCAAGCCCATGGATGGTCCGCAGGAACGCGTCCTGGACGTCCTCCGGCAACGACGTCGAAATCCCGTTGGGATAGACCGTATGGTCGCTAAGTCCTTCTGGTTCCAGGAAAATTTGGTGTCCCGGCTTCTCGCCGAAGCGCACCACCTTGTCCTCGATCGAAGGGCAGTACCGCGGTCCGACACTGTCGATTTGGCCCGAATACATCGGCGAGCGGGTGAGGTTGTCGCGGATTATGTCATGGGTCGCCGCAGTGGTCCCGGTGATGTGGCAGGGCACCTGACGGGCGGTGATCCGCTGAGGTCAGGAACGAAAAGAACACGGCTCTTCGTCGCCGGGCTGGACCGTGGTCGCCGCCCAATCGATGGTGCGCCCGTCGAGCCGGGGCGGCGTGCCGGTTTTCAGGCGACCGAGGTCGAATCCGATCTCCTTCGAACCGCGCCGACAGGCCCATGGCCGGCGCTTCGCCGACACGCCCGGCGGGGATTTTCGTCTCGCCGATGTGAATGAGCCCCCGCAAGAACGTCCCGGTGGTGACGACCACCGCGGCGGCCCGAAACCGTTGGCCATCCGCGGTGACGACCCCAGCGATGCGACCATTTTCGACAAGGAGATCTTCGGCCCCGCCCTCGGCGATCGCGAGGCCAGGGTTTCGCCCAGCGCGGTTTGCATCGCGGTGCGGTAGAGCGCGCGGTCGGCCTGGGCGCGGGGGCCGCGGACGGCAGGGCCTTTGCGGCGGTTCAAAAGACGAAACTGGATCCCGGCCGCATCGGCGACGCGCCCCATCACCCCGTCCAGCGCATCGATTTCCCTCACGAGATGGCCCTTGCCCAGTCCGCCGATGGCCGGGTTGCAGGACATCTCGCCGATGGTCGGCGTGCTGGTGGGTGAGCAGCAGGGTGCGCGCGCCGACGCGGGCGGACGCCGCGGCGGCTTCGCAGCCGGCGTGACCGCCGCCAACGACAATGACGTCGAACGAGTTTTCAGGCGCAGCGACATCGCGCGTTTGTAGCCCCGGCCTGTGGACAAAGTCCACCACGCCTATTTGCCGATACAGAAGTCGTTGAAGATGACGTCGAGCAAATCTTCGACATCGATGCGCCCGGTGATCCGCCCGAGGGCGCGGGCGGCGAGCCGCAGGTCCTCGGCGCGCAGTTCGGGTGCGCCGGCGTCGCGCGCACGGTCCAACGCGGCGTGCGCCTCTTCGACCGCGTGGCGATGGCGGAGACGGGTGAGCGGCGGCGTTTCGGGCGCGGACGTCCGTCGCGGCGATCACGCGGGCGCGCAGCGCCTCGACCAACGCATCCATCCCGGTGCCCTCGCGCGCCGACACAAAGAGCGCCTCGACCGTGCCGGACTCGTGCGCCGTGCGCAGTCGATTTTGTTCACGACAACCAGCGTGGCGTCATCGACCAGCGCGGCGGTGGCGTCGTCGCGCGCGGGCCACGTCGTCGCATCGAATACCGCGATCTTGAGATCGGCCGCCGCCGAGCGCGCATGGCTGCGGCGAATGCCTTCGCGTTCGACATCGTCGCCCGCGTCACGCAAACCGGCGGTGTCGGCAAGCGTGACCGGCAGCCCGGCGACATCGAGCTGCACCTCGATCAACATCGCGCGTTGTGCCCGCGGTGGCCGCGACGATGGCCGCGTCGCGCTTCGCTAACCTGTTGATTATACTAGATTTTCCGACGTTCGGTGCGCCCACGATCACGGCGTGAAAACCATCCCGGGTGCGCTCGCCGATGCCGGCGTCATTCAAATGCGCGGTCATCTCGGCGGTGAGCGTATCGAGATCGCCGCCCACCGCGTCGGCCACATCGTCGGGCAGATCTTCGTCGGGAAAGTCGATGTCGGCTTCGAGGTGCGCAAGCGCACGGACCAGGCGCGCGCGCCATGATTCGTAGAGGGCGCCCAACGCGCCGTCGAGTTGGCGCACGGCTTGTCGGCGTTGGCCTTCGGTTTCCGCCTCGATGAGATCGGCGAGACCTTCGACTTGGGTGAGGTCGAGTTTGTCGTTGTCGAAGGCACGCCGCGTGAACGCGCCGGCATCGGCCGGGACGCATCCCGGAACGTCATTGAGTGCCGCGAGGACGGCGGCGACGACCGCGCGGCCACCGTGCACATGGAACTCGGCGACATCTTCGCCGGTAAAACTTTTCGGCGCGGCGAACCACACGACCATCGCGTCATCGAGGATCGTCCCGTCTGCACTTCTTAGGGTGCGCCGTTGCAACAGGCGCGGCGCGCCGGGTGGCTTGCCGGTAAGGACCCCCACGGCATCCGCCGCCGCCACGCCCGAGACCCGGATGACGGCGACGCCGGCACGGCCTTGGCCGCTGGACAACGCGAAGATGGTGGTCGGATCGGTCATGAGCATGCGGGTGTCGTTTTGGGAGTGCCCTTATAGCCAATTGCCCGTCGAGACGCGGCCCCGGAGGAACCGTTCCTTAGGACGGGCTGCATCCCGAGGCACCGCCCGCCCAAGCGCCTGCCGCGAGCATGACGAAAACGACCGGGCGCCGAAACAAAGCCAACAGGCGCAGTTTTCCTGGAGTTTAGGGGTCGAAGGAGGGTGGCGAACGCTGTATTGCCAAACGAACCCAAATATTTCCTTTCTTTCCAGATACTTAGTGTATCTCGATCGCCAGCGAAGCCACATTTAGGCGTGTTTTCAACACCTTAGTGGGGCCTGGGTTGGGGCGTGGACGATCGACCCGAGATCCGGCGATAGATGGGTCCGGCGCCACGCCGCGGCGAGGGCGGGACGGGGATTGTGACCGCGGGGACGGAACATGTGAGCGCCCTTCTCGGCGCGACCCCTTGGGATCGCGGCACGGGTTGACGGGGTCTAAATGTGGGGGTCTAGGGCTTGGGGTCTTTTTGGTCGGGGGTCAGCATCAGGCGGGAGACGACCTGGCCGTCGATGAGGTGGGATTGAAGGATCTCGTCGACGTCTTCTTTGGTCTTGTAGGTGTACCAAATGCCTTCGGGATAGATCACCAGGGCAGGGCCGAGTTCGCAGCGATCGAGGCAGCCCGATTGGTTGATGCGCACACGGTTGATCTTGAGTTCGCGGGCGCGGGTCTTCATGTAGTCGCGCAGCTCGACCGCGCCGCGTTCCTTGCAGCAGCCGCGGCGGTGGCCCGGTTCGCGCTCGTTGATGCAACAAAAGACGTGCGCCTTGTAGTAGGGCTTTTGGGTCGCGGCGGTCTGCTCGACGGTGCGGGTCACGTTGTCGTCCATGCTCAGCTCTTTTTATCCGTGCCGGCACCGGCACCCATTTGATCCCAGAATCCTTTGACCATTTTCTCCCAACCCTCGACGCCGGCGGGCATCCAGGTTTTGAGCAAGGTCTCGGGATCCATGGCGTCGACGTTGGCCATCAAGCGTTCGCGCAATTTTTCCACCACGTCGGCTTGAAGCTTCGTCACATCGGGCAGGCCGAGAAAGGTGCGGGCCTCTTCGGGCGTGCAATCGATATCGAAATGAATCTTCACCTGAATTCCTTTCGGTTCGGGTCGCCGTTTTTATAGCGCGCGCGCAGCGCGACGGCGAGGCACGCTTTACCCCCACGGCGCATCCGGTTTTGTGCGCGCACCTGCGTGCTAAGGTCGCCCCCCGTCAACCGGAACCCGTGCATGACCAATCGCCTCGCCGACGAAACCAGCCCCTATCTACAGCAACATAAAGACAACCCGGTCCATTGGTGGCCGTGGGGCGAGGAAGCGCTGGCGGCCGCGCGCGCGCAGGACAAACCGATCTTGCTGTCGATCGGCTATGCGGCCTGTCACTGGTGCCACGTGATGGCGCACGAAAGCTTCGAATCCGACGAGATCGCGGCGCAAATGAACGAATCGTTCATCAACGTGAAGGTCGACCGCGAGGAACGCCCCGACATCGACACCATATATATGAATGCGTTGCACATGCTGGGCGAACAAGGCGGCTGGCCGCTGACGATGTTCCTCACCCCGCAAGCAGAACCCTATTGGGGCGGGACGTATTTTCCGCCCGAGCCGCGATTCGGGCGACCGGGTTTCCCGCAAGTCCTCGCGGCAATGGCCAAGGCCTATGCCGAGGACAAAGACGCGGTGGCGAAGAATACCGCCGCGCTGGTCGAGGGCTTACAGAAGATGGCCCGCACCCCGGCGGCCGACGAGGTGCCGACGCTGTCGCCCGAGTTGCTCGACAACATGGCGGGCCGGCTGGTCGAATCGGTCGATATGGCGCTGGGCGGAATCGGCGGGGCGCCGAAGTTTCCGCAAACCTTTGCGCTGGAATTTCTATGGCGCGCGCATCGGCGCAGCGGCGACGCGACGCTTGCACAAGCGGTGCAAATCTCGCTCGATCAAATGGCGCAAGGCGGCATCTACGATCACGTCGGTGGCGGCTATGCGCGTTATGCCACCGATCCCGCGTGGCTGGTGCCGCATTTCGAAAAATGCTCTACGACAACGCGCTGCTGATCGATTTGATGACGCACGTTTGGCAGCACACGGGATCGTCGCTGTACGCCGCGCGCATTCGCGAGACGGTGGGGTGGACGTTGCGCGAAATGGTCGCCGAGGGCGGCGGGTTTGCCGCCTCGCTGGATGCCGATTCAGAAGGCGTCGAAGGCAAGTACTACGTCTGGACCGAGGCCGAAATCGACGCCGCGCTGGGCATGGATGCCGACATGGTCAAAGAGGCGTTCGGCGTCACGCCGGACGGCAATTGGGAAGGCAAAAATATTCTCAACCGTAGCCACAACTTGGCGGTGGGCGACCCTCAGTTCGAAGGCGATCTCGCGCGCGCCTGCAACGTGCTTCACGAGACGCGCGAGCAGCGCGTGCGGCCGGGCTGGGACGACAAGGTGTTGGCCGACTGGAACGGGCTAATGATGGCTGCGATGGCGCGCGCGGCGGCCGTGTTCGACGAGCCGGGCTGGCTGGCCGCAGCGGAACGCGCGTGGACGTTCGTTGTCGACAAAATGAGCGACGGCGACCGGCTGTGGCATGCCGCACGCGACGGCAAGGTGCGCAACGCCGGGATGCTGGAGGACTACGCCAACATGGCGCAAGCCGGGTTGGCGCTGTTCGAGGTGACGGGGGCGGTCGCGTATCTGAAGCGCGCGCGGGCGTGGGCCGCGACGCTGGATGAACTTTTCTGGGATGCCGAGCAAGGCGGCTATTACCAAACCGCCTCGGACGGCGAGCAATTGATCGCGCGGCCGCGCAACGCCACCGACAACGCGGTGCCCTCGGGCAACGGCACGATGGTCGGCGTTCTGGCGCGGCTTTATCTGCACACCGGCGAGGATGCGTACCGTGCCCGCGCGCACGCGTTGATCGATGCGTTCACGCCGGAGATCGCGCGCAACTTTTTCGGGCTGACGACGTTCCTCAACAACGTCGATCTGTGGATGAAGCCGGTGCAGGTCGCGATCATCGGCGATCGTAAAGAGCCCGCGACCAAAGCGTTGATCGCCGAGGCCTATGCGTTGGCCACGCCCAACCTGGTGCTGAGCGTGATCGCGCCCGATGACGCGCTGCCCGCCAACCACCCGGCGGCGGGCAAGGCGCAAAGGACGGCGTGGCGACGGCCTACCTGTGCATCGGCGAAACCTGTTCGCTGCCGGTGACCGATGCGGGCGCGTTAAGCCAGGCCATGCCCGCATGACCCCCGCGCCGCAGCTTTCGTATCCCTCGCCGGTGGGCGATCTGACGGTGAGCGAGGATGAGGGGGCGATCGTGGCGCTCGACTTTGGGCGCGGGATGACACAAACGCGCACCGCGCTGCTGGATGAGGCCGTGACGCAATTGGCGGCCTACTTCGACGGATCGCTCACCACGTTCGCGTTGCCGCTCAATCCGCATGGCACAGCGTTCCAGAAGAAGGTGTGGGCCCTGATGCAAGCGATCCCCTGTGGCGGGACGCGGGCTTATGCCGATCTAGCACGCGATCTAAAAAGTGCGGCCCGCGCGGTGGGCGGCGCGTGTGGGGCCAACCCGATCCCGGTGATCATTCCGTGCCACCGGGTGCTGGCGGCGGGCGGCAAGATGGGCGGCTTTTCGGGCGGCGAGGGCATCCCGACCAAGGTCGCGCTCTTGCGACTGGAAGGCGCGATCGCGCTTTAGACTCAAGGGTTGGGCGGCCACCGTGACTCCGTGCGGGGGCTTGGCTAGAGTCCGGGTCGAAAAATTCGCACCAAAAATCGGGAGCACAGCATGGGCCAGGAAATCCAGATCAAGGGCAAAGACGGCGACTTCATGGGGTTTCTCGCGACCCCGGCCGGGGGTTCGGGCCCAGGGATCATTTGCATCAAGAAGTGTTCGGGGTGAACACCTGGATGCGCAACATCGCCGACGACTTCGCCGCACAGGGTTATGTCGCGCTGGTGCCGGATCTGTTCTGGCGGTTGGAGCCAGGCGTGCAGATCAACGGCGAGGGCGAGGAAGATTTCGCCAAGGCGTTCGATCTTTATGGGCGCTTCGACGTCGAAAAGGGCATCGCCGATATCCAAGACAGCATCAACGCGCTGCGCGGCAACCACGGCGCCAGCGACAAGATCGGCACCGTCGGGTTCTGCCTCGGCGGGTTCCTGGCCTATATGTGTTCGGTGCGCACCGATGCGAACGCCAATGTCGGCTATTACGGCGTCGGCATCGACACCATGCTGGGCGAGCAGGGCAATATGAAAAGCCCGTTGATCCTGCACGTCGCGGTCGAAGATCAGTTCGTGCCCAAGGAAGCGCAAAAGAAAGTGCACGACGGCCTGGCCGGCAACGACAAGGTCACGATCTACGATTACGAAGGTCAGGACCATGCGTTCGCGCGCAAGGGCGGCGACGCCTATCGCAAAGAGGCGGCCGAGCTGGCGAATCGCGCACGCTCGACTTCTTCAAGCAGCACCTGGCCTAGGCATGGTCAAAGCATTGCAAGCGGCCCGCTCCGGCGGGCCGGAAGTGCTGGAATACGTCGATGTCGAGGTCGGCGATCCGGGGCCGGGCGAAATTCGCCTGCGCCACGGCGCGATCGGCGTGAACTACATCGACACCTATCACCGGGCCGGCACCTATCCGGGCTCGGGCTTTCCGCGCATTCTCGGCGTCGAGGGCGCCGGGGAAGTCACCGCCGTCGGCGACGGGGTGACCACGGTCAAGGCCGGCGATCGGGTGTGCTACCCGCTGGGCCCGGGGCCTATTGCGAGGAACGATTGATCAATGCCGGCATGGTGGTGCCGGTACCGGACGGCATCAGTGACGACCAAGCCGCCGCCGCCATCACCAAAGGCATCACGGTGCACCATTTGTATACCCGGGTGCGTCAGGTGGGCGCGGGCGATTGGGTGTTGTTCCATGCCGCGGCCGGCGGGGTGGGCTTGTTCGCCTGCCAATGGGCCAAACACATCGGCGCCAAGTTGATCGGCACGGTGTCCTCGGACGCCAAAGCGCAACTCGCGCGCGACAACGGCGCGGCCGAAACCATCGACTACACCCAAGAAGACTTCGTCGAGCGGGTGAAAGACATCACCGGCGGCGAGGGGGTGGCGTTGGTGGTGGACGGCATCGGCGGCGACAACCCGACCAAGTCGGCGCAATGCTTGGCCGCCTATGGGACGTTAACGACCATCGGCCAGGCCTCGGGCCGTCGACGATGACGATCGACGATCTACCGCCCTCGGTGCTTTACACCAAGGGCTCGATCGCGACGCTGCTGGGACGGCTGGACGAGCTTCGCGAGTCCGCCGCCGCGTTCTTCGACCTGGTGCAACAGGGCGCGATCAAGATCGCGGTCAACCACACCTACGCACTGAAGGACGGCGCCCAGGCGCATACCGATCTGCAAGCGCGCAAGACCACGGGCTCGATCATCCTCAAGCCGTAGGTCTTATTGCCAGCGACGGCGCTTATCGAGATTGAGGTTGGGGTCACGGACCGGAAACAGCGCCATCGAGATTTGGTCGAGCACCGCGCCGAACGCGGGCGTCGCCGGATCGACGGGCGGGGTGCGCGTTGACCCGGTTTAGCGCCTCGTCGCGATAGCAATAGCCGACGACCACCCGCATCTTGCCGACTTCGGCACGGGTCGGGATCGACGCCGGATCGGGTCCGCATACCGTGCGCACGTCGGGCGTCCGTTCCGGATCGAAAACGAAGGTCAGGTGAAAACCCGTCACGACGCTGCGCCTCGGTCGCCGCCTCGAACGTCGCCGGCGGGAAGTCGCCGGGTAGACGAAAACGTGCCGTCACGGCGCGGAGCGTGTCTTGCGCCGACAGATCGCCGACATGGCCGACCGTGCGGACCGGGATCGGCCCCCCAGGCGGCGATAAAACTGACGGTGTCGCGGTCGTACCCGCCATAGGGCGTGCCGCCACCGATGATCGTACCGGTGCAGCCGGCCAGGGCCAGCGTGACGAGCCCGGCCAAGATGAATTTGGACATAAGCAATCTCCCCACATGAGGCATGCTCGATATATGGGGATCGCGGCGGCCCTTTACCGCGCGGACCTACGCGGCATTCAGCCGCAGTAGGTTTTGTACAACAGCTTGATCACCTTGGCGGCCTCGGGGCTGCCCAGGCTGTAGTAGATCGTTTGCGCCTCGCGACGGGTGTCGACAAGGCCGTCGTGACGCAGCCGGGCGAGGTGTTGCGACAGCGGCGATTGGGCGAGATCAAGGCGCTCGGCCAGCGCCCCGACCGATAATTCGCCTTTCGCCAGATGGCACAGGATCAGCAGACGCTTTTCGTGGCCCAGCGCGCGCATCAAGGCGCTGGCTGCCGCCGCCGACTTTGACATTTCCTTTATATTAAGTTTTTCTAATTTAGCCATTGTCTATATATTAGCATATTCATATATAATTGCGAGGCGGGGCGCGCCGCAACGATCCAACGAGGAGACCCCACATGAAACCCGACGTTCGTTCGTTTTTCGATCCGGCCACCTTTACGATCAGCCATGGCGTCCGCGAGCCGGGCGGCAAGCACTGCGCCATTATCGATTCGGTACGCGACTTCGACCCCAAGTCGGGCCGCACGTCGACGCAATCGGCCGACGAGATCATTGCCTATGTCCGCGCCGAGGGTCTGATCGTGGACTGGATACTGGAAACCCACGTGCACGCCGATCACCTGACGGCGGCGCCCTACTTGAAAACCATCCTGGGCGGGCAAACCGGCGTCGGCGCCGACATTAAGACCGTGCAAGAGACCTTTGCCGGGGTATTCAACACCGGGCCCGACTTCGCGACCGACGGCAGCCAATTCGACCGCTTGTTTGCCGACGGCGACACGATCGCGATCGGCGTCATGGAAGGCCGCGTGATGCATACGCCGGGCCATACGCCGGCATGCGTGACCTATGTGTTCGGCGATGCGGCGTTCGTCGGCGATACGTTGTTCATGCCCGATTTCGGCACCGCGCGCTGCGACTTCCCCGGCGGCGATGCCAAGACGCTGTATGCCTCGATCCAAAGGTGCTGGCGCTGCCGCCGACACGCGACTGTTTATGTGTCACGACTACATGCCGAACGGGCGCGAGGTGATGTGGGAAACCACCGTCGCCGCCGAAAAGGCCGACAACCTGCATGTCCATGACGGCATCGCCGAGGCCGAGTTCGTGAAGATGCGTACCGAGCGCGACGCGAAATTGGATATGCCGGTGCTGATCCTGCCCGGCGTGCAGGTCAATCTGCGCGCCGGCCACATGCCGCCGCCCGAAGCGAACGGCGTTTCCTATCTCAAGCTGCCCGTCGACGCGCTGTAAGTGAGCGGGACCCCATGACCACCGACCGCCTGGACGACCAAGTGCCGGTTTGGGACCGCTTCGTCCGCGTTGCCCATTGGGCACTGGTCGCAGCGTTTGCCGTCGCCTATCTAACCGAGGACGACGCCCTCACCGTTCACGTGTGGGCCGGATACGCCGTCGGCACGATTGTCGTCCTACGGATTGTGTGGGGGTTCGTGGGCCCCCAGCACGCGCGCTTCAGCGACTTTCTCTACCGACCCGGCGTCGTTCTTGGGTATCTCGGCGCCCTTCTACGATGGCGCGGCCGCCGCTACATCGGCCACAGCCCCGCGGGAGGTGCGATGGTCGTCCTCCTCCTCGCAGCGCTCCTGGGCACCGTCGGTTCTGGGCTTTGGCTCTACGCCCTCGAAGACAACCGCGGCCCGCTCGCCGGGATCGTCACCAGCGCATCGCCATCGACCGCATCGGTGACCGTCGCCCGAGGTGCCGACGAGGAGAACGAAGAGGACGATCACGACGACGAGCGCGGCCACGCCCGTGAGCACGACGGCGATGCCGAGGCCCTCGAAGAGATTCACGAAGTCCTAGCAAACCTGACGTTGGTTTTGGTGTTCCTCCATATCGGCGGTGTTTTGCTGGCCAGTTTTGTTCATCGCGAAAACCTGCCACGCGCGATGGTTACCGGTGCCAAGCGGCGCTAACAGGACGCGCCGCGCCAAGCGGCGACGTCCGCAACGAAAGGAATTTCAGGAATGGCTGCACAAGGGTTCAAGGACATGATTGCTAACGCAAATGCGGTGATCGACACGATTGCGGTTCATGACGCGGTATCGTTGGTCGGCGACGACAATGTCGTGTTCGTCGACGTTCGGTCGGCGGGCGAACGGGCGCAAGGGACCATCCCGGGCTCGATCCATGCGCCGCGCGGGTTTTTGGAATTCATCGCCGACCCGCAGGGGCCGATGCACCAAGCCGAATTCGCCAGCGGCAAGAAGCTGGTGGTGTTCTGCGCCTCCGGCGGGCGATCCGCTTTGGCGTCCAAAACGCTGGTCGATATGGGCATCAAGAACGTCGCCAACATGGCGGGCGGGATTGCGGCCTGGGCCGAGGCCGGCGGCGCGATCGCCAAAGGGTAGACGGCGCCGACGGGGCGCCCTTGACGCACGGCGATTAGGGCTCATGCTGCGCCTCCAAAACAGGGAGGACGCATGACCAAAGCCGTCGTACTGCACGCCACCGGGGGACCTGAGAATTTTTCCTGGGAAGACTGGGACCCCGGCGCGCCCGGCCCCGGCGAAGCGCGGGTGCGGCAGACCTTTGCCGGGCTGAACTACGTCGATACCTATTTGCGTTCGGGCCTCTATCCGCTGGCGAAAATGCCCGCCGTGTTGGGGCGCGAAGGCGCGGGCGTGGTCGAAGCGCTGGGCGACGGGGTGTCGGGCCTCAACGTGGGCGACCGGGTGGCCTACTCCAGCCACTTGGGAAGTTACGCCGAGGTCAATTTGGTGCCGGCCGACCGCTTGGTGCCCCTGCCCGACGACGTCTCCGACGAAATGGCGGCCGCGATGATGCTCAAGGGCATGACCGCGCAGTACCTAGTGCGTCAAACCAAGGCGCTCGGCCCTGGCGATACGCTGCTCTATCACGCGGCCGCGGGCGGGGTGGGCTTGATCGCCTGCCAGTGGGCCAAGCATCTTGGGGCGACCGTGATCGGCACAGTGGGGTCGGCGGCCAAAGCCGAGCGCGCCAAGGCGCATGGCTGCGATCATGTCATTCGCTACGGCGAAGTGGATTTTCTCGACGCGGTAAAGGGCCTGACCGACGGGCGCGGCGTCGATTACGTCTGCGATGCGGTGGGCGTGACGACGATCGAGAAATCGATGCAAGCGATGGCGCATCACGGCGTGTTGGTCTCGTTCGGCGCGGCCGCCGGGCCGGTGCCCCCTGAGACCTGGGCGAAGTTGCCGCCCGAGCGTTACCTCATCAAAGGCACGTTGCCGGGCTACACCCAAGACGCGCGAACAGCTTCTGGCCTGCGCCGAGGATCTGTTTGCGGTGGTGCGCGCGGGCGCGGTGCGGATCGAAATCAACCAACGCTATGCGCTCAAAGACGCGACCCAGGCCCATACCGACCTCGAAGCCCGCAAGACGACGGGCTCGACCATTTTCGTGATTTAGGGAGACAACCCCATGACCAAAGCCGTTCGCATTCACGCCTATGGCGGGCCCGAGGCGCTCGTTTACGAAGATGTCGATGTGCCCGCACCGGGGCCGGGCGAGGTGCGCCTCAACCAAACGGTGGCGGGGGTCAATTTTCTCGACATCTATCATCGTGCGGGGACGCACTTTGCCAACCTGACGCCGCCGGCGGTGCCGGGGTCGAGGCGGTGGGCATCGTCGAGTCGGTCGGCGCGGGCGTGACGCACGTCAAGGCGGGCGACAAGGCGGCCTATCCGCTGACCGCGGGCGGCTATGCCGAAACCCGGATCATTTCGGGCGACGATGTGGTGAAGGTGCCCGACGGGATCGACGATAAAGTCTTGGCCGCGACCTTTATGAAGGGGCTGACGGTCGGCCACATGCTGAACGATCTGACCACGTTCAAGCCGGGCGACTTCGTGATGTGGCACGCCGCCGCAGGCGGGGTCGGCATGATCGGCTGCGAATGGGCCAAGCATTTGGGCCTCAACGTAATCGGCACGGTGAGCACCGAAGAAAAGGCCGAACGCGCGCGCGCCGCCGGCTGCGATCATCCGATCATCTACACCAAAGAAAACTTTGCCGAACGCGTGCACGAGATCACGTCAGGCGAATTGTGCCAGGCCGTGTTCGATGGCGTGGGCGCCGATACGTGGTTGGACTCGCTGAAATGCGTGAAGCCCTATGGGGGTGTGCGCCACGTTCAGGTTGGCGTCGGGACCGCTACCGCCGTTCGGCTTTGCCGATATTCCGAGCGAAGGGTTCGTGACCCGCGCCAGCGTGGCGGCGGTGTCCAAGACGCGCGACGCCTACGAGAAAAGCTCGGCCTCGTTCTTCGAGATTCTCAAGCAAGGCGTGCTGACGCCGCGCATCGAACACGAACTGCCGCTCAAGGACGCCGCGGAGGCGCACCGGCGGCTGGAGTCGCGGCAGACGACGGGGTCGTTGATCCTGATCCCGTAAGTCACAGCGCCAGACGCATGGCGATGCGGTGTTCGGGCATCGGCAAGTAGCGTCGTTGCTTGTCGAGGTCGCCCTGCACGGTCGGACCGATCTGATCAGTGGGGATCGTGGCGAAGCCAAGCCGTTCGTAGTAGGGCTTGTTCCAGGGCACATGATCGTAGGTCGTGAGCAGGATGCTCGTGTGCCCGCGGCGGCGCGCCAGGGCGATCGTTTCGGTCATCAGCTGGCTCCCGATGCCTTGGCGCATGTGGCTCGGCAAGACCGCGATTTGTTCGAGGTAGCCTGCGCCTTCGGCCGCGCTGAGCGCGAAGAACCCGACCCGCGCGCCGTCGGCTTTGGTGTCGGCAAAGACCAGGCCGCCCTGGGCGGCGCACCCGCGCCAGGCGTTTTGTTCGGCTGCGAGAAGGGGGTGGTCGTCGTCGAAATCGACCGTGATGCCGACCTCGGCGTAAAGCGCGAACGCGGCGTCATCGATCGCGACCGCGGTGGCGACGTCGTCAGGGCCGCCCGGCCGGAGGACGCACGGGGTTTTCGTCATGTTCGCTATTTCATGGTACGACCCCGTGGGTTGGCAAACGAAAAAGGCAGGGGAGGGCGCGATGGTTAAAGCCATTGTGATGCATGAACCGGGCGGACCGGAGGTGCTGAAGTGGGAAGACGTCACGGTCGGGGAACCCGGCACCGGCGAAGCGCGCGTGCGCAACACCGCCGTGGGGCTCAACTTTCTCGATACGCTGTTTCAGCTCGGGCGCCATCCCGATGGAGCTGCCGGCGATCTGGGCTGGGAGGCCGCCGGGATCGTTGAAGCGATCGGCGGCGGGGTCACGGCGGTCGCCCCGGGAATGCGCGTGGCCTATCACACGCCCAACGGTTGCTATGCCGAGGAACGCCTGATCAAGGCCGACGAGCTGGTGCCGCTGCCCGACGCGATCAGCGACGACCAAAGGGCGGCCGGCATTCTCAAGACATGACCGCGCAATACCTGTTGCGCCTCACCACGCGGATCAAGGCGGGCGACACCGTGTTGGTGCACGCGGCGGCCAAGGGTCGGACTGTTCATGTGTCAGTGGGCCAGAAGCATCTCGGCGCGACCGTGATCGGCACCGTCGGCACCGACGAAAAAGCCGCACTCGCCAAAGCCCACGGCTGCGATCATCCTGTGGTCTATACGCGCGACGATTTTTTGCCCGTCGTGCAAGAGGTGACGGGCGGGGTGGGCTGCGATGCGGTGTACGACAGTGTGGGTGCCGACACCATCGAACGCTCGTGGCAATCGGTGCGCCCGCACGGCACGGTCGCCTCGTTCGGCATGGCCTCGGGCCCCGATCACGCCCGAACAGCTCGCCAAGCAACCAACCGACCGGTACTTCATCCGCACCACGCTGCAGGCCTATAACGCGACGCGCGAGGACTTGCTAGCGCCAAGGACTTCTTCGACGTGGTCGAAAGCGGGGCGGTCAACGTGACCGTCGGGCAGACGTTTGCGTTGAAATACGCGGCCAAAGCCATGCCGCCTTGGTCGGACGCGCGACCACGGGCTCGACGGTACTGGCCTTAAGGGCAACCAACCAACGACCGCTGAACCTTTCGTCCTTCGGAGGCATCGGGCGAGCGCTCGCCAACCGCAACTACCGCGTTTACAGCTACGGTTCGGCGGCGTCGTTGATCGGCACGTGGATGCAGCGCGCGGCGGTGGGCTGGCTGGCGTGGGGAACTGACGCACGATCGAAGTGGGTCGGCATCGCGGTGTCGGCCGATTTGCTGCCGACGATTCTCTCGAGCCCGATCGCCGGCGTGTTGGCCGATCGGTTTCATCCCATGCGGATGCTGAAGGCGCTGCAACTGATGGCCGGCCTGCAGGCGGCCGCGTTGGCGGCGCTGACGTTTTTCCGGGTTGATCACGATCGAATGGCTGGTCGCGCTGACCGGGGTGCTGGGCGTGGTCATGGGATTCAACCACCCGGTGCGCCAGACCACGATCTACTTGTTGGTGCGCCGCGAAGATTTGTCCGCGGCGGTGGCGATGACGTCGGTCATTTTCAACACCTCGCGCGTCATCGGGCCGGCGGTCGCCGGGTTCGTGATTCATTTCGGCGGGGCGGGTTCGCCTTCGGGCTAAACGCGCTGACCTTCATGATGATGTTGGCCGCGCTTGCGGCGGTGCACCTTCCGCCCCAGCCGCCGCGCGCGACGATGAGCGTGCTGGGCGACATCATGGCGGGCTATCGCTATGCCTTCGTGCATGCCGGGATCGGGCCGACGCTGTTGATCAGCTTGTCGGCGGCGCTGTTGGTGCGCCCGGCGGTGGAAATGCTGCCGCCTTCGTCGGACAAATCTTCGAAGGCGGCGCCGATTCGCTGGGCTTGATCCCAGCCGCCAACGGGGTCGGCGCGATGTTGGCCGGGATTTGGCTGGCGTGGCGGGGCAGCGCCGAAGGACGTGCCGGTGGCGATTTGGAGCACGGTGCTGGCAGCGGCGGCGCTGGTCGGCTTGGCGACGAGCGATACGTTTTGGCTCGGCACCGCGTTCGTGTTCGTGCTGGGGATCGCGCCTGTCGCTGCGCGGCACGGCAAAACCAAACGCTGATCCAAAAACGCGGTCGATCCGAAAATGCGCGGTCGGGTGCTGAGCCTCAATTCGTTGATCTTCAATGCCGGGCCGGCGGTGGGCGCGTTCACGTTGGGCTTGATCGCCTCGTGGGCCGGCTGCAACCGCCGCTTTATGTCGCGGCGGCGCTGTCGTTGGGCGTGTGGCTGTGGGCGTGGCTGCGCCGCGCGCCTGGCCGAAGCGCTGGAGGGGCCCGACACCCGAACGCCGCGCGACGCAGGCGCATGACAGGTGCCCCGGGCGCTCGTATTTGCTACCAACGGCGCTAAGCAACGCACACACCACCAGGGAGAAAAAGGCATGACCAAGGCAATCCGCGTCTACGAGGCCGGCGGGTCCGAGGTGCTGAAATGGGAAGATGTCGACGTGGCGGCCCCCGGCGCGGGCGAGGCGCTGGTGCGCCAGACCGCGGCGGGACTGAACTTCATCGACACCTACCAGCGCTCGGGCCTTTATCCGATGACGCTGCCCGCGATCATGGGCAACGAGGGCGGGGGCGTCGTAGAGGCCGTGGGCGCGGGCGTGACCGAGGTGCAGCCGGGCGACCGCGTCGCCTATCACAGCGCGCCGGGGGCCTATGCCGAAACAACGCCTCGTGCCGGCCTGGCTGCTGGCCAAATTGCCGGACGACATTTCCGATCAGCAGGGCGCCTCGATGATGCTCAAAGGCGGCACGGCGCAATATCTGCTGCGTCAGATCTACGAGGTGAAGGCGGGCGACGCGATCGTCATCCATGCCGCCGCCGGGGGCGTCGGGCTGATCGTGTGCCAATGGGCCAAGCATTTGGGCGCAACGGTGATCGGCACCGTGGGCTCGGACGACAAAGCCGAACTTGCCAAAGCCCACGGCTGCGATCATCCGATCGTCTATGCCGGGAGGATTTTACCGCGCGGGTGCGTGAGCTCACCGACGGCAAGGGCGTACCGGTGGTTTACGATTCGGTGGGCAAGGACACCTTCATGGGCTCGCTCGATTGCCTACAACCGCGCGGGCTGATGGTGACGTTCGGCAATGCACCTCAGGCCCGCCCGATCCCTTGAACGTGTTGGCGCTATCGCAAAGGGTCGCTGTTCCTAACCCGGCCGACGCTTGGGCACTACACGCCGGACCATGCCGCAGTGGTCAAGGTGGCGAACGACCTGTTCGACGTGGTGTCTTCCGGCGCGGTCAAGATCGAGATCAACCAGACCTACGCGCTAAAAGACGCCGCCCAAGCGCATCGCGATCTCCAGATCGCGCAAGACCACGGGCTCGACCGTCTTTACGATTTAGAGCCGTCGTTCAGCCCGGCGAGATCCTGGCGCAAGGCCGCGATCTCGCCGCGCAGCGTATTGACTTCGTTGCGCATGGCTTCGCGTTCGGCGTGCGCGATCTCCTCGGCGGCGCGCATCGCGGCGCGCGTTTCGTCCTGGTCGGCCTTGATCTCGGCGTCGTGTTCGGCCTGCATCGCGCCGACCACGACCGCGATGAACAGATTCAAGATCGTGAAGGTCGCCACCAAAATGAACGGTACGAAGAATAGCCAAGCCAGCGGGAACTGTCCCATCACCGGCCGCACGATGCCCATCGACCAGCTTTCCAGCGTCATGATCTGGAACAGCGAGAACATGCTGGCGCCGATATGCCCGAACCATTCGGGGAAGGCCGTGGCGAACAGCTTGGTGGCGATCACCGCGCAGACGTAAAAGACCAGCAGCAACAGCGCCATGATCGCGCCGATGCCCGGGATCGCGCCAAGCAACCCCTGCACCACCTGACGCATGCGCGGCACCGCGGAAATCAGGCGCAAGACTCGGAGGATGCGCAACGCCCGCAGCACGCTGAAGGCTTCGCTGGCCGGCACCAGGGCGATGCCGACGATCGCGAAGTCGAACAAACTCCAGGGATCGCGGAAGAAGCGCCAGCGATGCGCGCCGAGGCGAAAGCGCGATCTCGACGACGAAGACCGCCAAGATGGCGCGATCAAGGACGAGGAGAAACGACCCGGCCCGGTCCATCACCCAAGGCGAGGTCTCGAGCCTAGCGTGACGGCGTTGACCAAAATGAGCGCGATGATCGCACGCTGGAAGCGTGGGTGTTCGACCAGACGAAGTAGTTGCGCGCGCATCGTCCCTTGTCTCGCGGACTAGTACGGCTGGGGGCCGGCGCGGGCATCGGCTGGGCGCGTGGCGGCGCGCAGGACAGCGAGACCGTAAACCGCCGCCAATGCCGAGGCCGCCAGCACGCCAACGCGAACCGCGCGCGCCGCTTCGGGCCCCTCGAACGCCAACCCGCCGATGAACAGGCTCATGGTGAAGCCGATACCGCAAAGGATCGAGACGCCGTAGATCATGCCCCACGACACGCCGTCGGGTTTGCGCGCGAGGCCGAGCTTGACGGCCAGCCACACCGCACCGAATACCCCGATCTGCTTGCCCACGAAAAGCCGAGCATGATGCCGAGCGTCACCGGCGCCAAGAGACTGCCGAAAGTGAGACCCTCAAGGCTGACGCCGGCGTTGGCAAACGCAAAGACCGGCAAGACGACGAAGGCGACCCAGGGATGCAAGCCGTGCTCGAGCCGTTGCAGCGGCGGCTCCTCGTGGAAGGATGGATCCTTCGAGCTCATCGGGACGAACAGCGCGACCGCAGATCCGGCCAGCGTGGCATGAACGCCCGATTTCCAGCACGCTGGCCCAAACCACGAGGCCGATCAGGATGTAGATCGCCGGGCGCATGATCCAAGTCGGTTGGCGACGAACAGCGCGCCCAGGCCGCCGGTCGCGGTGCCGAGCGAGACCAGGGAGAGATCGGCGGTGAAGAAAATCGCAATGATCGCGATGGCCGCAAGGTCGTCGAAGATGGCGACGGCGGTGAGGAAGAGCCGGGCGGCGACCGGGACGCGGTCGCGCAGCAGCATCAGGATGCCCAGCGCAAACGCAATATCCGTCGCGGCCGGGATGGCCCAGCCGTCGATCGCGATCGGATCGTTCCAATTGATGGCGGCATAGATCATCGCGGGGATGATTACGCCACCCATCGCGGCGAAGCCGAGCAAGGCGATTTGGTCGGCGCTGGATAGATGCCCGGCGACCATTTCGCGTTTGATTTCGAGGCCGATGAGGAAGAAGAAGATCGCCATCAAGCCGTCGTTGATCCACAACAGCGGCGGCTTGTCGATGACGAAGTCGCGACCTGAACCGACACCGGCGTGGTCAGCAACCGGTCGTAGAGCCAAGCGAGGCTGGAGTTGTCGAGGATTAGCGCCAGCGCGGCCATCGCCATCAACATGGCGCCCGCCACCAACGGCGATTTGATCAGTCGTTGAAGATTTTCCACCCTTCGAACCCCGCCCGGCCCCATCTCAAAAAACGCGTCCGGTCGGAAACCGGGCGCGTCCGGCCCCAGAGGTGGGGAGGGACGGGCAAAGTTCAAGCCGGATTCGGCGTGGATTTCCAGGGCTAGGCCACCATTTCGATATCGTCGCCCATGACGAACGGCGCAAGCGGGTCGACCGCAGCTTCCTCGCCTTCGAGGGTGGGCCGGACGCGTTCGATGGTCTGAGCCATGAAGTCGAGAAACGCCCGCACCCGCGCGGTATGGCGCAGCTCTTCGTGGGTCAGGACCCAAAGCCCGATATCGAGGTCGCGGTTGGGCGGCGCCACGCGCACCAAGTCGGGATCGCCGTCGGCAAAAAGCACGGCAGCAGCGCCAGTCCCATGCCGGCGCGGCAGGCATCGAGGACGCCCATGTAGGTGTTGACCCGAAACACGGTGCGCGCGGGATCGAGGTTGGCCGTCATCCATTCGTAGGGCGGCGTCAGCACCAGGGCGCCGGAGGCTGGATCAGTCGTGGGTGGTGAGGTCGTCGAGCTCGGCGTTGAGCGCGAGGTAGTCGTTCGCGCCGTAGACCGCGAAGGCGATCGACGCGGCGCGGCGACCGACCAGCTGCTCGTCGGGCGTGTTGGTCGGGCTGACCGCCACGTGCGCCTCGATTCAGGCTGGGCGGTTGGTTGGAGATGATCAGCTCGAGTTCGACCAGGGGTAGAATTCGCGAAAGTTCGCGAGCTGCGGGGTGAGCAGGCGCTGTAACAAGGTATCGCGGTCACCACCCGGAGCGGCCCGCGCAGCCGCACGTCGCGGCCCTGGATGCGGCGCGACACGGCGTCGATCCGCCCGGCCACCTCCGCGGCGGTTTCAGCCAGCTCTTCGCCCGACGCGGTGAGCAAATAGCCGCTGCGATGCCGGTCGAACAACCGCACCCCCGAGGCTCTTTTCCAACCCGTTCAGGCGGCGGAAAACAGTGGTGTGGCTGACGTCCAGGATATCCGCAGCGGCCGATAAGGAGCCGCCTTCGGCCACCGCCCTGAACAATCGGAGGTCGTCCCAATCCATCCCTAGGACTTAGCCTATCTTTGCAGAAATGCAAGGATAGTTTGCAAACTGCTCTATTGCCGTGCATTCAGGCACATCCTATTTTCCATATCAACAACGAACACCTGGAGCCGACGAGATGAGCGCTACGTACTTGGACAACACCCCGTGCCTCCCTCCGGCCGGTCGCTGCAGTCGCTGCTTTCAACCGCGCCAAAATCATCACGGCGCACCTCAGCGGCCTCGATCCGGCGCCTCATGCGCGACATCGGGGTCAACCACCGCGACGAAGTCTTGCTGGCCGCCCAGCGGCGGCAAACCAGTAAACGTTTTAGGACCGCCGAAATCCCGGCCTGATAGGGCCGGCGGCATTTAGGGCCTTCGGGCCAGGAAGTGAGGACCCCATGAAGATGTTTCGCCGATCGCTCCTGGTCGCCGGGCTCTGGAGGGTCGCGCTCACCGCCTTGCCGGCACATGCACAGACCGCGTGCTTTACACGCGATCAGGCGATCGAGAACCTGAAAACGAGTTCTGGCGAGGAAGTCGAAGCGCGCGGCCTGTCGAACGACGGCAAGGTCATGTTCGAACTCCTGACCAGCGAAAACGGCTCGTGGACGCTGTTGATGACCCATGCCGACGGCAAGACGTGCCTGGTCGGATCGGGCCAGTCGTGGACCGCGATTACCGCGATGAAAGCCAAGGGTCCCGCCGTCTAGGCGGCTCGGAACCCGGCGGGATGGCGATGAACCAAGTGCCGACGGAGACCTCCCTGTCCGAAAGCACTGGCGCCGTCCCGCCGATTTCTCCCAACCGATCAAAATGCTGATCGACGGAGTCTGGCGTACCGACCTCGTCGACACGCCGGCGCTGCGGCAACGGCGCATGGACGAGCGCAAACGCTGGTTTCGCGACGTCGTCAGCAACGACCCCAATGCCGAGTTCCCGGCCGAAGCCGGGCGCTATCATCTTTACGTCTCCTATGCCTGCCCGTGGGCGCATCGCGCGATTCTGTATCGCCGCCTGAAACGGCTGGAAGACGTTATCGGGATGTCGGTGTTGCACCCCAAATGGGGCGGCCCGCAGGGCTGGCGATTCGGCGATACCGCCATGAGCACGCCGGACCTGGTCGACGACCGGCAGTATCTCTACGAGATCTATCAAGCCTCCAAGGCCGATTTCACCGGGCGCGTCACGGTGCCGGTGCTGTACGACACCCAAACCAAACGCATCGTCAACAACGAATCGCGCGAGATCATGCGCATGCTCGACGGGGCGTTCAATCATTGGGGCAAGGGCTGCCAGAATTTCTATCCGCCCGATCTGCGCGACGAGGTCGAGACGATGTACGGGCTCATTCTCAAGAATGTCGCCGAGGGCGTTTACCGCGCGGGCTTCGCGCAAACCCAAGAACGCTACGACAAAGCGATCGCCGGCCTGTTCGACACCCTCGACGCATTGGAAAAGCGCGTCGCCACGCAATCGTTTTTGTTGGGCAACCGCGTCACCGAAAGCGACTGGCACTTGTTTCCGGTCTTGGTGCGATTCGATTTGGTCTATTACCCCGTCCTGCGCTGCAACGTGCGCCGATTGGCCGACTACCCGGCGCTGACCGCGTATTTGCAGCGGCTGTACCGGTTGCCCGGGATCGCCCAGACCGTCAAACCCGATCAGATCCGGTTGCACTACGACGAACCGGAATTGCCGATCAATCCCAATATCGTACCCGCTCGCGCCGTTACCCATTAGACTAGCCGCATGATCGACGTTTACGGTTTGAAGAATTGCGATACCTGCAGGAAGGCGACAGTGTGGTTGTCCGAACGCGGAATCGAGTACGTGTTCCACGACGTGCGCGACGAACCGCTCGACGCAAAAGACCATCGATGCGTGGCTCAAGGAATTGGGCAGCACCACCCTGGTCAACCGGCGCAGCACGACCTGGCGCGACCTGATGCCGGCGCAAAAGGACGGCGCCGGCGCGGTGCCTGAAGCCGCCAGACTCATCCTCGAACATCCGGCGCTGATGAAACGCCCGGTGTTCGACCTCGGGCGCGAGCGTCTGGTCGGCTTTACCGCCGAGATCCAGAAGGTGCTGAACAAGCCTTAGCCTTGAATTTGCTATTACCAGACTATGCGTTCTGGTAATAGCCCGGCCCAAATCCTTCTCCCCCGACGAGGCGCTCGACAAGGCGATGGGTGTCTTTTGGCGTAAGGGCTTTGCCGATTGTTCGATCGACGACCTGGTCGCCGCCAGCGGGGTCAGCCGCTACGGCCTGTACAGCACCTTCGGCGAAAAGGACGAGCTTTACGCTGCGGCGTTGGACCGCTACGCCGAGGGCGTGATCGAGCCGTTGTTCGGCCCGCTCGAAAAAGAAGGGGCCGGGCTGGCCGATATCCACGCTTATTTCGACCGCGTGCTCGCCGCCGGCGAACGACCGGAAGCGCGGTTCGGCTGCATGTTATGCAACACCGTGGCCGAGGCCGACGATATCAGCGCCCCCGTGGCCCGGCGGGTGAGTCAATTCCTCGATCGTCTGCGGTTTGGGTTTCTGCGCGTTGGAAAACGCCAAACGCGACGGCGATCTTGCCGCCACGGCCGACCCCAAAGAGATGGCCGACTACCTCGTCGGGGTGGTGCAAGGGATCAGCGCCTATGCCCAAGCCCCCGGTACCGCGGGCCGCCGTTCACAACTTCGCTACCGTTGGCTGTGGCCGCCCTCAAAATAGTTTTGTTTTTGCCTATTTCCGAACATTTGTTCTGACTACCTCGACGAAAAAGAGGAGCAAGCCTCATGGGAACCATCACCGTCACGAAGACGCTCAAAGTCGATGCCGCCCCGCGCTTGAAGGGCCGCCCTGGCCGATTTCGCAACATCGCCCATTTTCATCCCGGGGCTCTCCGGGCTCGCATCTGCTCGACGGGTCAGCCAACGAAGGCATCGGCGCCGAGCAGCGCTGCGACCTCAAGGACAAGAACTACCTCGTCGAGCGCGTCAAATCCTGGGAGGACGGAAAATCCTACACGGTCGATATCATCGATTCGTCGATGCCGTTGCGCCGCGCGACCGCGACCCTGAGCGTCAAGCCGATCGATGCGCAGCGCAGGGCGGCCGCCATGACCGTCAACATGACCATGAAATTCGGACCGCTGGGCACACTGATGGAAGTGCTGATGGCGCGACCGCAGATGAAGCGCACGATGGTCGGCATACTCGACGGCCTGGATCAGTTTGCCGGCGCGTCGGCGCCCCCGCCGGCCGCCGTCCCGGCCTAGCGCCAAACATTTGGCGGTGAACGCGCGGTCGCGTCCGCCGTTAGGTGTTCATCGAGTCGAAGAACTCGTCGTTGTTCTTCGGTGCCCTTGAGCTTGTCGAGCAGGAACTCCATCATCCGTCGTGCCCATCGGCATCAGAATGCGGCGCAGAACCCACATCTTCGACAGCGTGCCTTTGTCGACCAACAGTTCCTCGCGCCGAGTGCCGACTTGGTGATGTCGAGCGCCGGGAAGGTGCGCTTGTCGGCCAGTTTGCGATCCAGGATGATTTCCGAGTTACCGGTGCCTTTGAACCCCTCGAAGATCACCTCATCCATTCGCGAGCCGGTATCGATCAGCGCGGTGGAGATGATGGTCAGAGAGCCGCCCTCTTCAATATTCCGGGCCGCACCGAAGAAGCGCTTCGGGCGTTGCAAGGCATTTGCATCCACACCACCGGTCAAACCTTGCCCGATGACGGCACAACCGTGTTGTAAGCGCGCGCCAAACGGGTGATCAGTCCAGAAAATGACCACATCGCGCTTATGCTCGACCAGTCGCTTTGCCTTCTCGATCACCATTTCGGCGACCTGCAACATGTCGGGTCGCCGGCTCATCAAAGGTCGAGCTGATAACCTCACCCCGGACCGAGCGGTCCATGTCGGTCACTTCCTCCGGTCGTTCATCAATCAGAAGAACGATCAGATAAACCTCCGGGTGATTTTCCGAAATCGCATGCGCCATATTCTGCAGCATCATGGTTTTACCGGTACGCGGTGGTGCGACGATCAGAGCCCGCTGACCTTTCCCAAGCGGGGAGATCAAATCGATAACCCGACACGTGTATCGGCCTTTCTCCGGTCTTCGAACTCAAGCTCCAGCCCCATCTTTTCATCCGGATAGAGCGGAGTGAGGTTGTCGAAGTTGATCCGATGACGTACCGCTTCCGGATCTTCGAAGTTGATCGACATCACCTTGAACAAGGCGAAGTAACGTTCCCCGTCTTTCGGAGCGCGGATCTGCCCTTCAACCGTGTCGCCCGTGCGAAGGCCGAAACGGCGCACCTGGCTTGGCGAGATATAGATATCGTCCGGTCCCGGGAAGATAGTTGGCTCAGGCGAGCGCAGGAACCCGAACCCGTCCGGCAACGTCTCCAAGACCCCGCCGGCCATAAATCGGAACATCTTTCTCGGCCAATTGTTTCAGGATTGCGAACATAATATCTTGCTTGCGCAGCGTGCTCGCATTTTCAATTTCAAGTTCTTCTGCAAAGCTCAAAAGATCTGCTGGAGTTTTTGCTTTAGCTCCTGGAGATTCATTTCTCTCATTTTCCAGTCTAAATGGAAGGAAAGAGTGAAAACAACCCGGGTTGCGCAATGGAATTAAGACCGCGCGGTTTCGATTTTCCGGGAAGGTGCTGTCGGCCTTTCAGCGTCGGCACTGTTCGGTTAAAGGACTAGATGCCTGCTGTCAACGGTTCTTTTCAAAACAGCCAAGACCTAGAACGGTTTGAAGATCACGATCAACACGATGATCACCATCAAAAGTGTCGGCACCTCGTTGATGTTTGTAAGAACGACCAGAATGGCGGTTCGCGTCTTTTTCCGAAATCGCGGCGCCAGCGCGACAGGTTGGTGAATGCCAAAACATCGCCGTCCAGGGCCGCCAAACTTGACCCACACCAGCTCGCCGCTCAATCGACGATGCCGGGATCAGTCAGCGCCAACAAAACGCCAAAAGATCACGGCCGAAATCATGGCCAGATTGATAATGCCGCGGAGCAATCGGCGCTCCATCACCTTGAAGGTTTCGGACTGATCGAGCCTGGCTCGGCGTCGGCGTGATAGACGTAAGGCGCGGCGGGTGAGCATGCCCGCCATCCACGATCACCGAAATGATGTGCAGCGCCTTGATCCATAATAGGCGTCGGCAAGCCAAGTCATGCCGCGTTCCCGTTCTTGGCCGGACACCCGCCATGACCCGCGGAGGCAAATCCGACCGCCGCCGTGGGTGCACATGCGAGATCGGACCGGGTTGCCATGCCGGCGACAGTTTCACGCAAACCCTCGATGAACGCCGAATGCGTGCCCACGGCGGAACGCGCGGGCGGGGATGGTCACCCCGGCTTCGTCGGCCAGCTTGCGGTACTCGATATCAAGCTCGACCAGGGTTTCGGAATGTTCCGAGACGAACGCGATGGGCACGACCGCCAAGCCGATGCCCTCGCGCCCGGCGGCTTTGATTTCGTCGTCGGTGGCAGGACCGACCCATTTCAGCGGCCCGACCCGGCTCTGGAAACGCCCGCCAGCTGTCTCGGTCCAAGCCCGCCGCCGCCGCGATGGCGGCGGCGCGCTTGGGCCACCTGCCACGTACGGATCGCCCCGCTTCGACGATCCGTTCGGGCAAACATGGGCGGAAAACAAGCACCCGCACCGGCGTTTCGCCGGGCGTCGTGCGTTCTTGATCAAGTCGGCATAGGCCGCCACGAACCCGGCCTCCGCGGGATAGCAACATATCGATCGGGTCGGCAACACGGTCCCACCCGGCGCGCCGCCCGCATCCAGTCATCGTGGGAAGACTGCGTCGTGGTGGTCGAAAACTGCGGATAGAGCGGCAGCAAGAAAACCTGCTCGGCACCCCAGTCCTTGACCGCCTGCGCGGTCGCCGCGCTCATCGGATGCCAATAGCGCATTGCGACGAAGACACGCATGTCGGCGTCGTCCAACGCTTCGGTCAGCGCGGCAGCTTGTTTTTCGGTTTCCGGCAAGATCGGCGACCGGCCACCGATCTCGCGGTAGATCTCGGCGGCGGTCGGCGCGCGACGTTTTGCAATGAACGCGGCCAAGAGCGGCCGGATCGGCCACGGCAACCGCAAGATGGCGGGATCACCGAACAAGTTCCGCAAAACCGCGCACCGCTTGGGGACTGTCTGGCCCGCCGAGGTTGAATAAAACGACAGCCGTCTTCATGCCTGCGATCGGACCGCGTCGACCAAAGCGGCGACATGCTCAGGTGGGGTCTGCGGTAAAATGCCGTGGCCCAGGTTGAAGACGAACGTTCCGTCCTTGAAGGCGGACACGATGCGCCGGATCTCGTTGGTCATGGCACTGCCGCCGGCGACCAGCATCAACGGATCGAGGTTGCCTTGGACCGTGCATTGGCGCTGAACGGCCTGTCGCGCCCAGGCCACCGGCACGCTGCTATCGAGCCCGACGGCCTGCACGTCGGTGCGCGCGGCATAGTCGGCCAGCGCCACCCCGGCGCCGCGGGGAAAACCTATGACCGGCACCTTGGGGTGCTTTTCCCGAAGCGCCGCGACAATGCGGTGGGCCGGTTCGATGCACCATCGGGCGAAGGCCGTTTCGGGCAAGGCGCTGGCCCAGGTGTCGAACAACTGCACCGCTTCGGCACCGGCCTCGATTTGGCGCGACAGATAGTCGATCGTCGCTACCGTGATGAGATCGATCAACGTGCGAACTCTTCCGGATTGCGGAAGGCCCATACCTTGGTGTGCTCGAAATTACGGCTGCCGCCGCCTTCGACCATGTAGGTCGCCACGGTCCAGGGCGCCCCCGCAAACCCAATCAGGGCGGTTCGGTCGTCCAGGGCACCGCGCACCCGCTCGACGGTCTCGTAGATAGGTCCTAGCCGATCGTGCAGGCGTTCCAGGAAAGACCGGCCAGCGCTTGACCGTCGCGCACCGGCTCAAGCACGGACCTTCGCCTTCGGCAAACCGAAGCGACTGCCCCATGGCCTGGGGATCAATAGAATATCGGCAAACAGAATGGCGGCATCGAACCCGAAACGTCGGATCGGCTGCAAGGTCACTTCGGCCGCGCGTTGGGGGTCGTAGCACAGATCGAGAAAGCTGCCGGCCTCGGCGCGCAGCGTACGATATTCGGGTAGATAGCGGCCCGCCTGTCGCATCAACCACACCGGCGGGACAGGCTGAACGTCACCAGCGAGGGCGCGCAGAAAGGGCTTTGATGTCATGAAGCGAATCGAACCAAGGTTGTCTCTTCTTATATATATAGAATTATAAGAATCTGTAGTGGTTGTAGTTGTCCCTTGAGTGATGGGGATTAAAGCTTGTCCCCAGGTTGTGCGGATGCTCACAGCATCATGTGGATTACACCGACGAACGGGACAACTAACGGCACATCGTCATCCCCACGTCATATTCGTGCCTGTGAGTCATGTGAGTTCTCGGGGTAACACGGACCGACCGAGATTTCCCGACGGTTTTCCCGCGGCGCGAATAACTCTGCTCCCGCAAGAGTATCTGTTCTGACGAAAGGCGCGGGACCGGGGATGGAACGGCCGCCGCTGCGAGGTCTGTTGATTGTCCGGTAGTTTCATCATACTTGTGCACAGCCTTTCGCTCAGGAGCGCCGGTTGAGCAAGAAGACCTTCAAACTGCATTTGGTGTCGGACGCCACCGGCGAAACGCTAGGTCTTGGCGCGTGCCGCCATCACCCAGTTCGAAGATTACGAGCCCGAAGAATTCATGTGGTCGATGGTCCGCAGTTCGGCCCAACTTCAACTGGCGATCGACGGGATCCAACAGGATCCGGGGGTTGTATTGTTCACGCTGGTCGATCAGACGCTCCACCGCGATCTGATCAATGCCTGCCGCAGCCTGGAAATTCCGTGCGTCGATGTGCTCGACCCGACGATCGCGACCTTGCGCGACTATCTCCCATACCGAATCGAAAAACCAGCCGGGGCGTCAACACACGCTCGACGAGGAGTATTTCGAGCGCATCGATGCGATGCATTTTTCTTTGCAGCACGACGACGGTCAGTCGCTGGAAACCATCCATGAAGCGGATGTCGTTTTGGTCGGGGTCTCGCGGACCTCGAAGACACCGACGTGTATGTATCTCGCCAATCGCGGCGTCAAAGCGGCGAACGTGCCTTTGGTGTCGGGCCAAGCGCCGCCCGATGCGCTGGAGACTTTAAAAGGGTCCGTTGGTGGTGGGCCTGGTGAACAGCGTGAAGCGGCTGGTCGAACTGCGTCGTAACAGGTTGTTGCTGCTGAACAATCCGACGACACCCCCTTATGCCGACGAAGACGAAATCAAAAAGGAAATCGCGGCTGCACGGCGGTTGTTCACGCGACATAAATGGCCGGTCATCGATACCACCGGGCGGTCCATCGAAGAGACTGCTGCCGCCATCATGAAGCTCCACGGCAATTGGACGCGGTCGGCATGACGACGCTCGTTCTGGCCTCGGCGAGTACGGCGCGACGCGACATGCTGCGCCGGGCCGGGATCGACATAACGGTGGAGCCGGTGTCGGTCGACGAAGCGGCGATCAAAAGAGGTATGAAAGCCGACGGCGCCCCGGCGGTCGATGCGGCCCAGGCGTTGGCCGGATCTCAAGGCCTTGCGCGCCAGGCCGCAGGATGCCGCCGCGCTGGTTATCGGTGCCGACCAAATCCTGGAGTGCGATGGCGTGTGGTACGACAAGCCCGACTCGATCGCGACGGCTAAAAAGCACCTGGAGGCGTTGTCGGGACGGACCCATCATTTGCATACCGCGGCGGCGGTGGTCAAAGAAGGCGGTGTGATCTGGCGCGATGCGACCGATGCAACCCTGACCATGCGCAAACTTAGCCCGCAATTCATCGCCGACTACTTGGCGGCCGAGGGCGCCGCCGTCTTGCAGTCGGTCGGCGGCTATCGCATCGAAGGACGCGGGGCGCAGTTATTCGCGGGAATGCGCGGCGATTTCTTTTCGATCCTGGGGCTGCCGTTGCTGCCGCTGTTGGACTTTTTGCGCGGCCACGGCGCGGTGCCGACATGATCTCGGGCAAGGCTAAGATCGCGGGCGTGATGGGCTGGCCAGTGGACCATTCGCGTTCGCCCCGGCTGCATAGCTATTGGTTGGAGCGTCACGCAATCGATGGCGCCTACGTGCCGTTGGCGGTTGCCCCGGAGAACCTTGAAGACGCGGTGCGCGGCTTGCCGGCCCTTGGTTTTGCCGGGGCCAACGTCACCATTCCCCACAAGGAAGCGGTGATGCCGTTTCTCGACGACCTAGATCCCGGCGCCGAACGGATCGGGGCGGTGAATACGATCGTGATCCAGAACGGGCGGTTGCATGGCCACAACACCGACGGTTTTGGCTTTCTCGAAAACCTTAAAGCGGGCGCGCCGGACTGGCGTGCCGAGGCGCGGCCCGGCGGTCGTGATCGGCGCCGGGGGGGCCGCCAAGGCCGTGGCCTGGGCGCTGATCGATGCCGGCGTGCCGGCGCTGCGGATCGTCAATCGCACGGCCGCCCGCGCCGAAACGCGGGCGGCGGCGGTGGGCGCGACGGCGCAGGCCGTGGCCTGGGAGGCGCGCGACGACGCGTTGGGCGAGGCCGCGCTGGTGGTCAATACCAGCGCGCTGGCATGACCGGACATCCGGCGCTGGATGTCGATGTGGGGCGCTTGGCGAAGACCGCGATCGTCAACGACATCGTCTATCAACCCTTGGAAACGCCGTTGCTGGCCGCCGCACGAGCGGGTGGCCTGACCGCCGTCGAGGGGATCGGCATGTTGTTGCACCAGGGTCGCCCGGGGTTCCACGCGTGGTTCGAGGTCGACCCCACGGTCGATGCCGACTTGCGAGACTACGTTTTGGCGGGCGATTGACCGCGCGCACCGTGACATTGGGCCTGACCGGATCGATCGGGATGGGCAAAAGCGAAGCCGCGCGGATGTTTCGCCGCCTCGGGGTGCCGGTCTTTGATTCCGACGCCACCGTGCACGCCTTGATGGGATCGGGCGGTGTGGCCGTAGCGGCCGTCGACGCGGCCTTTCCCGGCGTGGTCAAGGACGGGGCGGTCGACCGCAAAGCGCTCGGCGCGGCGGTGTTCGGCAAACCGGACGATTTGCGGCGGCTCGAAGGCATCTTGCACCCGCTGGTCCGAGCGGCGCGGGCGCGGTTTTTGCGTCAGGCGCGGGCGCGGCGCGAACCCCCTTGTGGTGTTCGACGTGCCTTTGTTGTTCGAGACCGGCGGCGAGCGCGATGCGATGCGGTGATGGTGGTCACGGCGCCGGCCTTCGTGCAGCGCGCGCGCGTGCTGGCTGACCCGGTATGACGCCCGAAAGTTTGCCGCCATTCTCGCCCAGCAAGTTCCCGATGCGGAAAAACGTCGTCGCGCGGATTTCATCGCGCCGACCGGCATGGGCAAGCGCGTGACCTTGAACGCGATTCGCCAGGCCATCACAATGCTGCGGCGCGAACCGAAGGAAGAACCGTCTTGCCCGACCTGAAAACCGCCGAACGCGAAATCGTCTTCGATACCGGGACGACCGGCCTATCGCCGGAGGACGGTGACCGTGTCGTCGAGATCGGCTGTGTCGAGTTGATCAACCATGTGCCGACGGGGAACAACTGGCACCGCTACATCAATCCGCAACGCTACATGCCGGGCGATGCGTTTCGGGTTCATGGGTTGAGCGAAGAGTTTCTTTCCAAGCAGCCGACCTTTGCCGAGGTGGTCGACGACTTCCTGGAGTTTGTCGGACGCACGACGTTGGTGGCGCATAACGCGAAATTCGATGTCCGGGTTCATCAACGCGGAATTGGCGTTGCTCGATCGCCCGCCGCTCGATGTTGCGGCGATCGTCGACACGGTATCGATCGCGCGGCGCAAATATCCCGGCGCGCAAGCCGGCCTCGATGCCCTGTGCCGCCGGTTCAACGTCGATCTGTCGGCACGTACCAAGCACGGCGCGTTGCTGGATGCCGAGTTGTTGGCGGAGGTCTACCTCGAGCTGATCAGGGGACGGCAACCGACCCTGGGGCTGGCCGTCGAACTCGATACCGTAGCGATCGACGCGGCGCCGAGCAAAACGTGGCCTGAGCGTACGTTCACCCCGAGTGCCGCCGAACTCGAGGCCCATGCGGCCTTTTTGGAAAAAATCAGCGAGCCGATTTGGCGGACGAATTGAGCTAGTTGATCGTTTCGCCGTCGTTGGGCGCGGCCTGAGCTTCCATCTGCTGGCGTTGGTAAAGTGCGCCGAAGTCGACCGGATCGAGCAGGATCGGCGGCATCCCCCCGTCGCGCGTGAGATCCGACAACACGCGGCGCGCGAACGGGAATAGAAGGCGCGGGCACTCGACTAGACAAACCGGTTGGACCTGGTCGGCGGGGACATCGAACAACTCGAAAACACCGGCGAACAAAACCTCGGCAACGAATACCGCATCCTTCTCGCGACTGGCCGTCGCGGTGGTGCGCAGCGCCACCTCGAAGCGATTCTCGCCCAGCGGCTGGACCTGAACGTCCATGCCGACATCGATCGAGGGCGCCGGCAGGTCTTTCGACAGGCTTTGCGGGGCGTTCGGGTTTCGTAGGAGCAATCCTTGAGATATTGCGCCAAAGGCCGATCCGGGGATTGCCGGCGGCGGCGTTGCTGGTGTCGGTCATGAAAGTACTTTCGCTGAGTGAGGCCGGGGTGTGGCTAACATGGATGTGACCTGTGCGACAAGCGCTGCTGACGTTGCGCTTAGGAGTCGTGCGGTGGGAGCGTGGGGCCGCGCGGCGCAGGGTCTTTTTGCGGGTCGACTTCGTGAAAATCGCCGTCGATGACCGGGCCGTCGCCGCCTTGCGGCGGCCAATTGGCGTGCCCCGTCATGCGGACCTGAAAACGGCGCAGAATAGGGCCGCGGATCAACGTCCGAAACGGCGGCAGCAGCAGCAATAGCCCGACCGCATCGGTGAAAAACCCGGGCGTCAGCAACAAGGCGCCTGCAGCCACGAGACAAATGCCGACGAACGCTTCCTCGATGGGCAATTCGCTCCGCGCGAGGGTGTCCTGGGCGCGGGTGAGCGTGCGCAAGCCTTGGTGACGGATCAACGCGCTGCCGGCGAGCGCGGTCAGCAAGACAAGGCCGATCGTCGCCCAAACGCCGATCTCGCCGCCGATGACGATAAACAAGGCGATTTCAGCGGCCGGAACGCCGACAACCAGCAAGAAAAGAACCAAACCGAACAATTGATTTGCGCTTTCGTAAACGAAGACCATCTATGTGGGGACGAGGGTCATGAGGCGCCACCCTCGTGGACTCGCGCCGGGCTTGGGTCTAGTCTAAGTCAACGAACGGTCGCGGGCGACTGGCGGCGTCTTAACAGTGCGTCAGGGACGCAGCATGGGCGAAGGCATTCAATTCATCGAGATCATCTTTTTCGCCATGGTGGCGGTGTTCATCATTCTGCGTCTGCGCAGCGTGCTGGGCCGACGCACCGGCAACGAACCGTCGCGCCCCAAGACGTTCGTCCATGGCCGGACGCAGCAGGACGACGACGACAATGTCGTTTCGTTGCCTGACCGGCAGCGCGCCGACGCGCCGGACGAAGAAGTCGATCGCGCCCTGGGCACGGCGGCCGACGGGGTGCGCGAGATTCGTACAGTGGACCCGAATTTCCGGCCCGACGAATTCACCTCGGGCGCCCGTACCGCCTACGACATGGTGCTGACCTCCTTCGCGGCGGGCGATGTCGATACCTTGCGTGCGCTGCTCGACGACGATGTCTACAGCAACTTCCAACGCGCCATCGCCGATCGCGAAAGCCGCGGCGAAACGCTCGAAACCACTTTGGTGGCGGTCAAATCCGGCGAGATCGTCGAAGCCCGCGCCGTGGGACGTATGGCCGAGGTCACGGTCAAGTTCGTGGCCGAATTGGTCAACGTGACACGGGACAAAGACGGCGAGGTCATCTCCGGCGATCCGCGCGTGGTCCAGAACATCACCGACTATTGGACCTTTGCCCGCGACGTGCGGTCGTCCGATCCCAATTGGAAGCTGATCGCCACCCGTAGCGAGAATTGATCTCCGGCCGACTATGGATTTTGCTGGGCGTCGCCGGGTTGTTTGCGGCCGGCCTGATCGCCTTCGCGCTGTTTCCCCCAAGCCCTTGCCTGAAAAACTCGTCACCGCGCCGTTCGTCTACGTCGAACGCCTCAGCGTGGAACACGCGCTGATCGGTTGGGAGGACGACGATCAAACAGATGCAATGCACGCATTTCGATTGTCCTGCGAACGGTTGTTGACGCTGCCCGACGATCGCCCGATGGGCGATGCGACCTTCGGCACCGTGGCCGATTGGCGCCCGGCGTGTACCGCCGCGGTGGCCGATGCATCGACCGACGCCGACGGCGCGCGGGCGTTTTTTCAGACCTGGTTCCGACCGGTCGCGATCCGCAACAACGGCGACGATATCGGCTTGTTCACCGGCTATTTCGAACCCGAGCTGAACGGCCACCACGAAAAAGCCGGACCGTTCCAAGTGCCGATCTACGCGCCGCCGACCGACTATGTGCGGGCGGATCTGGGCGAGTTTCGCGAGGATCTCAAGGGACAACGCATCGTCGGGCGCCTCATCAACGGCCGCCTAAGGCCGGCCGATACGCGTGCCGAAATCGACGCTGGCGCCCTCGAAGGTCGCGCCGAGGCGCTGTTGTGGGTCGACGATCCGGTGGACGCGTTCTTTCTGCATATCCAAGGGTCGGGTGTCGTCAACATGGCCGACGGGTCGGTCGTGCGGGTCGGGTATGCCGGCGCCAACGGCCATCGCTATCACGCCATCGGGCGCAGCCTGGTGGCCAACGGCGCGATGACCCAAGACGAGGTCTCGATGCAGTCGATTCGCACCTGGCTGGCCGAGAACCCCGCGCAAGCGAGCGCGCTGATGCAGGAGAACGCCTCGTATATTTTCTTTCGGCGGCTCGACGGCGCGGCGCCGATCGGGGGGCAGGGCGTGCCGTTGACCCCGGGCCGTTCGCTTGCGATCGACGACGCGTGGCTGCCGTATGGGTTGCCGCTATGGGTCGATACGGTGACCACCGACCGACAAGCCGAGGCGGGCGATCCGGAGCATTTTCGGCGGCTGATGATCGCGCAGGACACCGGCGGGGCGATCACCGGCATCGTGCGCGGGGACGTCTATTGGGGCACCGGCGACGCGGCAGGGGCCATCGCCGGTCGGATGCGTGAGGCCGGGCGTTACTACGGGCTGCTGCCGCGCGCGTTGCTCGAGCGCCAGGCACGCACGGAATAGTCCGATGGCGCGCAAGCCGCCTTCTCCCCCTCATGGCGCGCTGAGCGACGCCGACGCCGATTTGTGGGCCGAAGTGATGCGCGATGCGCGTGCACTCGACCCCGCCGCGCGGCGCCGCGCCGCCGATGTCGTGCGCCCTTCAACGTCGCCCGAAAAATCGCCGCCCGTCGAGGCGCGCGGCGCGACGCCCACCGCGCCGCAAACCCCTCCGGCCCGCCGGCCCGGGGCGCCCCACGCCGCCGACCCCCGGGGTCGGCACCGACCGACGCACACAAACCCGATTGCGGCGCGGCCAGATCGAAATCGACGCTCGGATCGATCTGCATGGGCGCACGCAACAAGCGGCGCGCGATGCACTGGAGGCGTTCCTATCCGGGAGTGCGGCGCGGGGGCATCGCTGCGTGTTGGTGATCACCGGCAAAGGATCGACGCGTCGCGACAATGAGGCCGGGTTCATGCCGGATCGCGACCGCGGGGTGCTGCGCGAACAGGTGCCGCGCTGGTTGGCGCTGCCGCCGCTCGCGCAGCATGTGGTGACGTGGCAACCCGCGGCGCGCCAGCATGGCGGTGCCGGCGCGCTTTACGTCCTGGTGCGGCGTAAGAAATGACGCCCTTCGGCGCGCAGGTTCGGGCGTTGCGCAAGGCGCGCGGGGTCACCCTGAAGAAAATGGCGGCGGACTTGCAGATTTCCGAGGCGTATTTGTCGGCGCTCGAACATGGTCGCCGCGGGCGCCGACCCAGAATTTGGTGCGTCAGATCTGCGGCTACTTCAACATCATCTGGGACGAGGCCGAGGCGTTGGAAACCCTCGCCCGGCTGTCGCACCCCGGGTGGTGGTGGATACCGCGGGCTTGTCGCCCAAGGCGACGGAACTGGCCAATCGGTTGGCCGAGGAGATCGGCGATCTGAACGAGCCGACTCTCGACGCGCTATTGTCGACGTTGATCGGGCCCTCGGAGGACGCGGCTAAAGAATAAACTTCGACAGATCGGCGTCTTTGGCGAGGTCGGAGACGTGCTCGCGCACGTAGGCCGCATCGATGGTGATAGTTTCGCCGGGTTGGTCGGTGGCGGTGTAGCTGATGTCGTCGAGTAGGCGTTCCATCACCGTGTGGAGGCGGCGGGCGCCGATGTTCTCGACCGTGGCATTGACCTCGGCGGCGACGCTGGCGATTTCGTCGATCGCTTCGTCGGCAAAATCCAAAGTGACGTTCTCGGTGCCGATCAGCGCGGTGTATTGCCGGATCAGGCTGGCCTCGGGTTCGGTCAGGATGCGGCGGAAGTCTTCTTGGGTCAGCGCCTTGAGCTCTA
The DNA here is from genome assembly GCA_038141965.1 of Alphaproteobacteria bacterium. Taxonomy (GTDB): domain Bacteria; phylum Pseudomonadota; class Alphaproteobacteria; order SHVP01; family SHVP01; genus CALJDF01. The sequence goes on along the minus strand of JAYQJC010000005.1, from coordinate 551,970 downwards.
CTCGGATCGGCAAACGGCCCTGGAGTTCGGGCAACAAATCCGCGGGCTTGGCGAGTTGGAAGGCGCCCGAGGCGACGAACAGGATGAAGTCGGTGCGCACCGTGCCGTGCTTGGTGGCGACTTGGGTGCCTTCGATCAGCGGCAGCAAATCGCGTTGAACGCCTTCGCGACTGACGTCGGCACCCTGGCGATCTTGCCGCGCCGTGATCTTGTCGATCTCGTCGAGGAACACGATGCCGTGCTGTTCGACCTTTTCGATCGCTTCTTTGACGAGCTTGTCTTGGTCGACGAGCTTGTCGCTCTCTTCTTCCATCAACAGATCGTAGGACTCGACGACCGTGAGGCGTTTGGGTTTGGAGCGCTGACCGAAGGCTTTGCCGAGCATGTCGTTGAGGTTGATCATACCCATCTGCGCGCCGGGCATGCCGGGCACGTCGAAGGTTGGCATCCCCGCGCCGCCCGATTCCTGGACGTCGATCTCGATCTCTTTGTCGTCGAGTTCGCCCTCGCGCAGCTTTTTGCGAAAGGCTTGCCGCGTGGTTTCGCTGGCGTCGGCGCCAACCAGCGCATCGAGCACGCGCTCTTCGGCGGCGAGATGGGCCCGGGCCTGAACTTCTTCGCGGCGCTGATGGCGCACCATGGTGATCGCGATCTCGACGAGGTCGCGGACGATTTGTTCGACATCGCGGCCGACATAGCCGACCTCGGTGAACTTGGTGGCTTCGACCTTGAGGAACGGCGCGTTGGCGAGTTTGGCGAGCCGGCGCGAGATTTCGGTCTTGCCGACGCCGGTCGGGCCGATCATCAGGATGTTCTTGGGCACGATCTCTTCGCGCAGGTCTTCTTCGAGCTGCTGGCGCCGCCAGCGATTGCGCAGCGCGATGGCGACCGCGCGCTTGGCGTCCTGTTGGCCGATGATATGCCGGTCGAGCTCGGAGACGATTTCGCGGGGACTGAATTCGGCCATCTCAGACGTTCTCGACGATGATATTTTCGTTGGTGTAGACGCAAATGTTGGCGGCGATTTTCATGGCACGGCGAGCGATCGCTTCGGCGTCCATGTCGTCGCGATCGATCAAGGCACGGGCCGCGGCCAGGGCGTAGTTGCCGCCCGAACCGATGCCGATGACGCCGTCGTCGGGTTCCAGCACGTCGCCCGAGCCGGTAAGCACCAAACTGACGTTTTCGTTGGCGACCGCCATCATCGCTTCGAGGCGTCGCAAGTAGCGATCGGTGCGCCAATCCTTGGCGAGTTCGACGCAGGCGCGTTCGAGCTGGCCGCCGTGCTTTTCGAGTTTGCCCTCGAGGCGCTCGAACAGCGTGAAGGCGTCCGCGGTGGCGCCGGCAAAGCCCACGACCACGCTGCCGTCGGCCAGGCGGCGGACCTTGCGGGCTTGGGACTTCATCACCGTCTGGCCGAACCGAGACCTGGCCGTCGCCGGCGATGACCGCCTTGCCGTCCTTGCGCACCGAGAGGATCGTGGTGCCATGCCATGTGGGCGTCGGTTCCTGGGCCATTTTCCGGGTTCCCCTGGAGAAAAAGTACCGACACGCCGTGCCGGAACGCCGAGATGTAAGGATTTGCGCGGTGCGGTCAAGGGCGAGTGGTGGTCACGTGCGGTCAATCCTGCTATATGGGCGCCGCGCTGACCTCAGGCCCCCAAACCCCAAGAGGAGCGGCCCATGCGCCAGGCCACTGTCGAACGAAAAACCAAGGAAACCGCCATCGCCGCCACCGTCAATCTCGACGGCAGCGGGGTTTATACGGTGTCGACCGGGATCGGGTTTCTCGACCACATGCTGGAGCAGCTCTCGCGGCACTCGTTGATCGATCTCGAGGTGCGCGGCCAGGGCGATACCCACATCGATTTTCACCACACCGTGGAAGACAGCGGCATCGTCATCGGCGAGGCGGTTAGCCAAGCGCTGGGCGATCGCGCGGGGATCGTGCGCTATGGCGCGGCCTATATCCCGTTCGACGAGACGCTTGACGCGGGTGACGCTGGATTGTTCGAACCGGCCCTACACGGTGTGGCACGTCGATTTTCCGACCTCGAAGGTCGGCGAGATGGACACCGAATTGTTTCGCGAGTGGTTCCAGGCCTTTGCGCAGGGCGCGGGCCTGACGCTGCACGTCGAGAATCTGTACGGGCGGAACAGCCACCACATCGCCGAATCTTGTTTCAAGGGGCTGGCGCGCGCGTTGCGCCAGGCGCTCGTCGTCGATCCACGCCAAGCACAATCGGTGCCCTCGACCAAGGGTGTGCTTGGCGGCTCGCTCTAACGACCATGCGCTTCTATAGCGTCTACCAGAGCCCCGAGGCGCGGGGGCGACCAAGGGACCTTATTTTCATCAAGGACGGTTTTTGCTGGCCGGCTTTGGTGCTGCCCGTGGTCTGGCCGTTATGGCGCGGGTTGTGGTTGGTCGCGGCCGTCGTCTTCGCGATCCTGGTGGTGGTTTCCGCGGCGGTCGAGAGCGGCTGGATTGCGCCCCTGACCGGGGGCGTCATCGAAATCGCGGTGGCGCTGGTGATGGGATTCGAGGGCAACAATCTGCGGCGCTGGACCAAGTCGGGGCGCGGGTGGCGCGAGGTCGGCATGGTGTCGGGCCGCCGTTTGGCCGAAGCCGAACGCCGTTCTTCCGTCACTTTTGAGGTGACGCCGACCGGCGCGCTGTTGTCGCGCGAGGCGGTGGCGGGATGACCACGGTGATCATCGATTACGGCTCGGGCAATCTCCGCTCGGCGGCCAAGGCGTTCGAACGGGCGGCGCGCGAAAACGGCGGCGACGCGATCAACGTCACGAACGCGCCCGAGGACGTGCGCGCCGCCGATCGCGTCGTGCTGCCGGGTGTCGGCGCGTTTGGCGATTGCCGCGCCGGGCTTTTTGCGATCGACGGGATGGCCGAGGCGCTGACCGCCACGGTGATCGACGCCGGTCGCCCGTTCCTCGGCATTTGTGTCGGCATGCAGCTGATGGCGACCCAAGGCTTGGAACACGGCGCCCATGACGGGTTCGGCTGGATCCCCGGCGCCGTCGAGGCGCTAACGCCCGCGCCCGGTCGGCCGGTGCCCCACATGGGTTGGAACGATCTGACCATCAAAGCCGAACATCCGCTGCTCGCGGGGGTTGAATCCGGCGCGCATGCGTACTTTGTTCATAGTTATGCCTTTCGTGCCGCCGACCCCGCCCATGTTTTGGCGGAGACCGATTATGGTGTTCCCGTCGCGGCCGTCGTCGGGCGCGATAATCTGGTCGGGACGCAGTTCCATCCGGAAAAGAGTCAGGAGACCGGCTTGCGGTTGATTGCGAATTTCTTGTCATGGACGCCGTAATGAACAGCATCCTCACCGAGTGGCTGAGCGACTTCGAGGACGACGACCTCGAAGATATTTGCGCGGCCACCGAACAGGCGATCAAGGTCGGCATCGGTTTCGACTGGATCGACCCGCCGCCGCGCGAACGGCTCGAGGCCTATTGGCGCGGCACGTTGCTGGTGCCCGAACGCGATCTTTTGGTTGGACGCTACAACGGCACGATCGCCGGGACGGCGCAAATGGTGCGCCCTGCGCCCAGCAACGAGGCCGGCGCGCATAACGTCACGCTCAACAGTTTCTTCGTCGCGCCTTGGGCGCGCGGCCACGGTCTGGCGCGCAAGATGCTCGACGAATTCGAGAAGCACGCCCGTGAGTTGGGCTTTCGCCAAATCAGTCTCGACGTGCGGGAAACCCAAGAAGGCGCGATCGCGCTGTACGAGAACGCGGGCTTCGTGCGCTGGGGCGTCAAACCCAACTACGCCTTGGTCGGTGGTACGTTCATTCGCGGCTTTTTCTATACCAAGGACCTGGGCGCGTGATTCTCTACCCCGCGATCGACCTTAAGGACGGCGTATGCGTCCGCCTCAAGCGCGGCATCATGGACGATGCGACGATCTACAACGACGATCCGGCCGCGCAAGCGATGCAGTTCAAGAAGCTCGGCTTTTCATGGCTGCACATTGTCGATCTCAACGGCGCCTTCGCGGGACAGCCGGTCAACGCCGATGCGGTTTCGGCGATCCTCGGCGCGACCGACCTGCCGGTGCAATTGGGCGGTGGCATTCGCGATCTGCAAACCATCCAGCGCTGGATCGATCGTGGCGTGGCGCGGGTTATTCTGGGCACCGTCGCGCTGCGCGATCCCGACCTGGTGCGCACGGCGGCACGGGAATTCCCCGGACGGATCGCGGTCGGCATCGATGCCAAGGGCGGCAGGGTGGCGGTCGAAGGCTGGGCCGAGGTTTCCGAAATGACCGCGATCGATCTTGCCAAAAGTTTCGAAGACGATGGCGTCGCGGCGATCATCCACACCGATATCGATCGTGATGGCGTCCTGAAGGGCGTCAATGTCGCGGCCACGTTGGAAGTCGCACGGGCGGTGTCGATCCCGGTGATCGCTTCCGGCGGCGTCGCCACCGTGGCCGACGTGACCGCCCTCAAGGCGTGCGAAGACCAAGGGATCGCGGGGGCGATCATCGGTCGGGCGCTCTACGAAGGCACGTTGGAGCCGACCGGCGCGTTGGCGGCGGCCGCCTAGGTCATGCTGAAGGCGCGCATCATTCCGTGCCTCGACGTCAAGGACGGGCGCGTGGTCAAGGGCGTCAACTTCGTCGACTTGCGCGATGCCGGCGACCCGGTCGAACAGGCGCGGCTTTACGATGCGCAAGGCGCGGACGAGCTGTGTTTTCTCGACATCACCGCGAGCCATGAGAACCGGGACACGATCTTCGACGTCGTCGCGCGCACCGCCGAACAATGCTTCATGCCGCTGACCGTCGGCGGCGGGGTGCGGACCCTGGAAGACGTCCGCAAGCTGCTGCTGGCCGGGGCCGACAAGGTGTCGATCAATACCGCGGCCGTGAAGGACCCCGAGTTCGTCCGCCAGGCGGCGGAAAAGTTCGGCAGCCAATGCATCGTCGTGGCGATCGACGCCAAACGAAACCCCGGCGCCGAGGCCGGCCGCAATTGGCAGTTCGAAGTGTTCACCCATGGCGGGCGCAATCCGACCGGGATCGATGCGGTGGCCTGGGCGCAACGCATGGCCGATTACGGCGCGGGCGAAATTTTGCTGACCTCGATGGACCGCGACGGCACTAAGCAAGGCTTCGACCTTGAGCTGACCCGCGCGATTGCCGATGCCGTCACGATTCCGGTGATCGCCTCGGGCGGCGTCGGCACGCTCGACCACCTCGCGGCGGGGGTGTCGGAGGGGCATGCGACCGCGGTATTGGCGGCGTCGATCTTTCATTTCGGCGAGTTCACCATCGGCGAGGCCAAAGCGCATCTGAAACAAGCGGGCGTACCGGTTCGTGATTGACCGCGCGGCGGGATCGACCGCGATCCCGTCGGTGCTGTGGGGCACGGTCGCGGCGCTGTTCACGGTGACGATCTGGGGCGGCTGGATTGTGGCGACGCGTTTTGGCGTAACCAGCAACCTGGCGCCGCTCGAAATTGCGATTCTGCGGATCGCCCCGCCGGGCTTGATTCTGCTACCGGTGTTCTTTCGGATTCCGTGGCGCACGCTGCGGTGGCGTTACATCGCCGCGCTGATCGGCGGCGCCGGCGCGCCGTTTCTTCTGGTTGTCAGCACCGGGATGCAATTCGCGCCGACGGCCGATATCGGGGCGTTGCTGCCCGGCACCATGCCGCTGTTTGTGGCGTTGTTCGCGTTCATGTTGCTGGGCGAACGGTTCGATCGCTGGCGCATGGTCGGCTTCGTGCTGATCATCGCGGGCGGCCTCGCGGTCGGTGGGGTGAGTTTGTTCACCGGCGATCCCGGCGAGTGGCGCGGGCATATCCTATTTTTATGGGGCGCGTCGATGTGGGCGATTTACACCATCGGCTTGCGGCAATCCAGATTGGATGCGTGGCAGGCCGCGGCAGTGGTCAATACCGGCTCGATGCTGTTGCTGGTGCCGTTGGCGCTGGTCTTCGGCGACTTGCAGTTCGATGCGCCGCTGCGCGATATCGCCATTCAAATCGGCGCGCAAGGGATCATGTCGGGGCTGTTGGCGATGGTCGCCTACGGCATCGCGATCCGGCGTCTCGGCGCCTCCTCCGCGGCGGCGTTCAGCGCGTTGACCCCGGTGATCGCGACGTTGATCGCGGTGCCCGTGATGGCCGAGTTTCCCGCCCCGCTGACCTGGCTGGGAGTGATTGCGGTATGCTGCGGCGTTGCCTTGGCGAGCGGCGTGTTGCGCCGTCGCGCCGACCAACCAACCTGAGGGGCGCATGACGCAGGACAACGACGATCTCACGATCCGCAAGGCGGTGGCCGCCGATGCCGAGGGCATCTCGGATTTGATGGTCGCGGCCTATAGCCCCTATGAGGCGCGCTTGGGCGCCCCGCCGCCGCCGTTGGGGGCGGACTACGCCGAAGAGATCACGCTCTATCAGGCCTGGGTGATGGACGAGGCCGGGGCCATCATCGGCGCGCTGTTTCTCAAGGCCGCCGAGGATCACATGTTGCTGGTCAACTTGGCGGTGTCGCCGGATCAACAAGGGCGCGGGCTGGGCCGCAAGCTGATCGAAAAGGCCGAACAAGAAACCCGGGCGCAAGGGTTTGACGAATTACGTCTTTTCACGCACGCCAAGATGACCGAAAACGTCGACCTCTATACGCGCCCGGGGTGGCGCGAATACGATCGCCAAGAACGTGCCGGGGTGCCCCGGTCTTTATGAGGAAAACGCTTCCATGAACGAACTGGATAGTAGCGCCGAGGTCATCAACCGTGTCTTCGCGGTTATCGAACAGCGCCGCGAGGCCGACCCGAAAGATTCTTATGTCGCCAAGATGTTTTCCAAGGGCCGCAAGAAAGTGGCCGAGAAGGTTGGCGAGGAAGCGGTGGAAACCGTGGTGGCCGCGGTCGACAAAGACCCCGGGCAGGTCATCTACGAAAGCGCCGATTTGTTGTTCGCGCTGATGGTGCTGTGGGCGCAAATGGGCCTGCGCCCCGAACAGGTGTTTGCCGAGCTTGCCCGCCGCGAAGGCACGTCCGGATTGGCCGAGATGGCGGCGCGCAAAGACAAGACGATCGACTAGGAGAACGCCGATGAGCTACGACACCGATAACGTATTCGCCAAAATCCTGCGGGGCGAATTGCCGTGTTCCAAGGTTTACGAAGACGACCATGTCTTGGCGTTCAACGATATTGCGCCGCAGGCCGAGGTGCATGTGTTGGTCATCCCCAAAGGCGCGTACGTGTCGATGGACGATTTCTCGGCCAATGCGTCGGACGCCGAAGCCCTTGGCTTCTCCCGCGCGGTCGGCAAGATCGCGCGCGACCTCGGGGTCGATGCCACGGGCTATCGCCTGATCGCCAACCACGGACCCGATTCGCACCAGTTGGTGCCGCATTTTCACGTTCACATTTTGGGCGGCGAATCGCTGGGTACCGGCCTGATCAACAAACAAAGCTGACCGGGCATGGCGGTGAAGCTCTACGGCACGCCGCTGTCGCCGTATTTTTGTCGGGTGTGGTTTGCCGCCGTCGCCAAGGGGCTCGATCTCGAGTTGGCGATCGGCCCGCCCGATGTGGCGTCCGACCCCAACCGGGCGCGTAGTCCGACCGGCAAGATCCCGTTCATCGAGGACGGCGATCTTCTGCTGTACGAATCCGAAGTCATCGTCGAGTACCTGGAAGACAAGTATCCGACGCCATCGTTGCTGCCGGGCGATCCTGCGGCCCGCGCGCGGTCGCGGTTGGTGTCGCGCTTGGTCGATCTTTACCTGCTGGCGCCGGTGCATGCGTTGGTGCCGCAGATCCGCAACACGCCGCGCGATGCGGCGGTGGTGGCGCACCATCTCAAGGCAATTAAGGCGGGGTTGGCGCGCCTCGACGAGACGGTGTCGCCGGATCCCTGGTGCTTGGGGACCACGCCGACGTTGGCCGATTGCGCGTTAGCCACCGCGCTGTGGTATTTGCCCAACATCCTGCGCCATTTTGCCGACGACGATCTGCGGGCGGGCTATGCGCGGCTGACGCCGTATTGGGATTTCGTCCAGACCGCGCCGGTTTTTGCCGAAGCGTTTAACGAGATGGACAAAACGCGCGATGCGTTTCGCCGCAGTTTGGTCGAGAAATACGGCGCGCAGGCCTAGCGGCTAGGCGTCGGTCGGCGCTTTGAGGTCGGCGGCGTCGTTGAGAATGTAGACCTGCAACGGATCGGCTCGCCCGCGCACGGGACGACCTCGAGGCGTTCGCTCGACAGGTCGAGGTCCGCCCGCCGCGCCACTTTCTTGCTGACGATCAACTGGGAGGCGAAGTCTTTGTTCATCGCTTCCAGGCGGCTTGCGGTGTTGACCGGATCGCCGATCGCGGTCACCGACCGGGCGCCGGCATAACCCATGTCGCCGACGATAACGCTACCGACGTGAATGCCGATGCCGAATCCGCAACGGTTCGGGCAAATCGTTCTTGAGGTTTTCGTTGAGTTCTTTAAGGCCGACAGCCATACGCCGAGCCGCTTCCAGTGCGGCGCGGCATCCCGCCTGGGTGTCGGTTTCGATCCCGAACAGCGCCATCACGCCGTCGCCGATGAATTTGTCGAGCTGGCCGCCGGCCCGCTCGACGGCTTCGCCCATGGTGCGAAAATATTGGTTGAGGACGAAGACCACATCGTAGGGCAGCTTCTTTTCCGAAAAGGCGGTGAAGGCGCGAATGTCGGCAAATAGGATCGCGACTTCGCGTTCGGCGCCCTGGCTGATCGCCGACCGGCGGTGGCCGTCTTTGGCCGTCGCATCGGGCGACAACAACGGCGTCACGGAGACATCGTGGGTGGGTTGTAGTTGGCAGGCGAGCCGCGTCGCGTCCGAGGCGCCAACGCGTTGCAACACGCGCAGCTCCTCCGCCGAGGGTTCGGGCAGGTTTTCGCGGCCGACGCTGACGTGTATGCGACAGGTGGAACATCGGCCCCGCCCACCGCAGACCGAGGCATGCGGAACGCCCAACCGCCGGCTGGCATCGAGCACGCTGGAGCCCGGCTCCATCGCCACCTTGCGGCCATCGGCGTAGGTAATGGTGATCATGTGCGCGCGCGACTGTACGATCCAGCGACCGATGCGGCCTGCGATGACCAGCCCCAGAAACGAGAGATAGAAGATCCGGCCCCAGTCGAAGATCATGATGGCGAGGGCGATCGCCGCTTCGTCGGGCGGATTGGTGGTTTCGATCAGCTTGTCGACGAACGCTTCGTCTTCGAGCAGACGCGTGAACTCTCGCCCGCCGTCGACGAACCCGACTAACGCCAGGACCGGCAATAGCAGGACGAAAGTGAACAGCCAGGGCGCCCAGGCCGCGAACCACGGCTTGAGGCGGAGCCAGAAGTACAGCCCCATGGTGCCGTGGGCCCAGGCCAACATCAGCGCGATGGCTTGAATCCAGCCCTTCTCGGGGTTTGAAACCCACAATGTCGAGAGGACATAGCCGTAGGTGTCGTTGGTGTCGGCAATGATGTGCATGATTCGCGTGCCGACAATGTGCTCGAGCAGCACGATCGGGAGCAGCAGACCGAAGATGATCTGCAGCGCTTCGCGCACCGGCATGCGCAACGTGCGCCGCTGGTACAGCGACCACAACACCAACACGACGTGCACCAGGACGGCGCCATAAAGGATCGTCGTGCCGAGGACGTTTCGCCACACGGCTAAAAATACGTCCCGACCGATTTCCATCGTCTCGAGCGAGGCGATCCCGAGCGCATGATTGATGAGATGCGTCGCGACGTAGATGTAGAGGATGATCCCCGCCGTCATCCGCGCGCGGGCCATCAGTGGGCGCCCAACCGGGTGGCGGAGACGCTAGATCGTAATCCGCTCATCAACGAGCTTTTTGAGCTGCGTTTCGGGCCGTGCGCCGTAGTGGGAGATGATCTCCGCGGCGGCAAGGCCCGCGATCGTCCCACACGTCTTGAGGTCGTAGTCACGGGCTAGGCCGTAGAGGAAGCCCGACGGCGTAAAGATCGCCGGCGCCGGTGGTGTCGACGACGCGTTCGACCGGCGCGGCATCGATGACGTGGACTTCGTTGCCCCGCACGACGACCGAGCCCTTCTCGCTGCGCGTCAGGGCGGCGATTTCGCAATGGCCTTGCACGCGCTGGAGCGCGTCGTCGAAGTCCTCAACCTGGTAAAGCGACTTCAACTCGTCTTCGTTGGCGAACAAAATGTCGATGTCGCCTTCGAGCAACTGCAGGAACTCTTGCCGATAGCGGTCGACGCAAAACGAATCCGAAAGCGTCAACGCGGTTTTTCGTCCGGCGCCGTGGGCAATCTGGATCGCCCGGCGAAAGGCGTCTTTGGCAAGCGGCGGATCCCACAAATAGCCTTCCATGTAGGTCACTTGGGCGCGCGCGATTTGGTCTTCGTCGATGTCGTCCGGGCCCAGTTCGACGCAAGCGCCGAGGAAGGTGTTCATGGTGCGCTCGGCGTCGGGCGTAACGAGGATCAAGCGAGCGCGCGGTGGCCGGGCCGGCGACGAGATGGGCCGTCGTGAATTCCACACGGGCGGCGCGCATGTCGTGCGTGTAAACGTTGCCGAGTTCGTCGTTGTGCACCTTGCCGATAAACCCGCAAGCGCCGCCGAGGGAGGCAATGCCGGCCGCGGTATTTCCGGCCGAGCCACCGGAAATCTCTCGACCCGGACCCATTTGGCTATACAGCGCCTCGGCCTGGGTCTCGTCGATCAGGTTCATCGAGCCCGGCACCAATTCGTGACGGCTCAGAAATTCGGGTTCGGCGGCGCTAATAACGTCGACAATGGCGTTGCCGATACAAACGGCATCAAGCAAATCGGCTGACAGGGGACTCTCCTTTGGATCGGCGCGCGACTCCGCGCTGCCGCTGGCATCGCGGCGGTGGCCGCAGTATAGATAGCCGACGCGCCTGGGCAACACAGGCGCGTCGGCTACATGCCGCACGGGACAACGGAAAAGACCGCCATGATCAGCGCCTTCGCCAGAGCCATCGCGCAGCTACCGGAACCCTCGTTCCGCAAGGTTTTCGTGAAGAGTTTCCTCGTCACCCTGATCGTGATCGTGCTGGTCGGCTTCCTCGCGGGCGCGGCCGTCGAATATCTTTGGGTCACTTACGATCTGTGGTTCTCGGGCTGGATTTCAGGCGCCGCGGGCTCGGTCATTTTCGTGCTCGCGCTTTGGCTGTTCTCGCCGGCGGTCGCGACCATGGTGATCACGACGTTCTTCATGGGCGAGATTCTCGAGGCGGTGGAAAAAGAGCATTACGCCAACGATGTGCCGGGGCAGGACCTTCCCATCGGTCAGGAGATCTACGTCGGTTTGCGGTTCCTCGCGGTGATGATCGTGCTGAATCTGGTGATGCTGGTGCCCTACGTTTTTTTGGCGTTGGTCTTTGGGATCGGGTTCTTGGTCTACTTCGCGTTGAACGGCTATTTCATGGGGCGCGAATATTTCGAGGCCGTGGCGCATCGCTACACCGATATCAAATCGACCAAGGCCCTGCGTCGCCGAGAACGCGGACGCATCTTTTTCGCCGGTGCCGTCGTCGCCGTCTTGTTCACCATTCCGATTGCCAACTTTTTCGCGCCCATCATTGCGCCGGTTGCGATGATCCACATTTTCAAGGGACTCCGTGCCGCATAGCGCGCGCCGCCGGTTTTCGCGACGCGTATGGATCTTGGCGGGCTGCCTAGGGGCCCTGGCGGCCTGCGGGGCGCCGGTCGACGAGCGTGCCCGTGTCGCGGGCGTCTTGCAGGAGGACGCGTCGCCCCCGCCTTCGAGCGTCGTGGTCCGCGAAGCCAGCGAACAAACGCGCCGCCCGCCCTTGGCGACACCGCCGGGCGAGGTGAAGCTGACCCCGCCGGCGCCGCGGCCGACCGAACCGACGCCGCGCCGCGTGGCGCGTACGACCCCGCCGGTTACATCAACGCCGGCTGCCGAACCGACGGCGCCCGAACCGCCACGGCCCGCGACCACGGTCGACCCGCTGCGCCTCATCGGGTTGGGCCGCAGCGCGCTGGCCGACCTGATGGGGACGCCCGACATCTTGCATACCGAACCTCCCGGCGAGGTGTGGCTGTACAAGAGCGATGCGTGCGTCGCGCACATCTATCTCTACGAGGAAAGCGGGCCTGAGGACTATCAAGTCAGCTACGTCGAGACCCAGAACAAAGGCGCACGCGTGTCGCGCGCCGAATGTCTCTCGCATCTCGCGTCAGGGTCGGCCAGCACGACCGCGGCGAACTAGACCTCTAGCGCTTCGGTTTGGGGGTGCCAGCTTTGGGTCGCGTCCCAAGCTTTTTGGCCGTTTTCTTTTTCGTGGGCTTGTTCTTTTTCGCGGACTTGGTCGCCGCTTGCGTCTTGGTACCGGTCGATTTCCTCGCAGGTGGTTTCGCGGTGCCGCCCTCGGCCGTCGTCTTGCCTTTGAAGGCGCAGAATTCGGCGATCTGACAGGCGGGGCAGTCGGGCACCCGCGCCTTGCAAATATAGCGGCCGTGCAACAACAGCCAGTGATGGGCGTGCAGCTTCCAGGTTTCGGGGACGACTTTTTCGAGCGCGGCCTCGACCGCCAGCGGGGTCTTGCCGGGCGCAAGGCCGGTGCGGTTGCTGACCCGAAAGATGTGGGTGTCGACCGCGATGGTCGGGTGGCCGAAGGCTTCGTTCATCACCACGTTGGCGGTCTTGCGCCCGACGCCGGGCAAGGCTTCGAGGGCATCGCGGTCTTCCGGCACCTGGCCGCCGTGACGCTCGATCAGAAGCTGGCTGAGGGCCGCGACGTTCTTGGCCTTGGCGTTGAACAGCCCGATCGTCTTGATGAAGTTTCGGATTTTGGCTTCGCCCAGGCGGGCCATCTTTTCGGGCGTGTTGGCCGCCTTGAACAACGCCGGGGTGGCCTTGTTGACGCCGACGTCGGTGGCCTGCGCCGATAGCACGACCGCGACCAGCAAAGTAAAGGGGTTGTCGTAGGTCAGTTCGGTTTGCGGCGCCGGGTTGTTCTTGGCTAGACGGCGGAAGACTTCGTCGATGTCGGCTTTTTTCATGGCGCAAAGACTAGCGACCGCGAAGGCGGCGGCAAACCCGCCCGTATCGAGCAGGTCTCGCGTTTCGTGCTAAACACCGGATATGGCCCGCCGCAAGAAACCAACGCCCGCGAAACAAGCCGCGCCGCCACCGTCGATCGAGACGTTGCTGGCGACCAAGGCCGCGAACGATCCGCAGGCGTGGAAGGCGATGCTGAACCTCAACAAAATGCGCAGCGCGCAGCGCCAGCAAGCGTCAACGCCGCCGGTCCGGCCCGCGACAAAAGACCGCGCGTGACGCGCCGAATTGATGTGACTCCTGGATTGGCGCCTCGCTAGACTTCGCGCCATGAGTGACGACCCCACGCCCGCGCCCGCGAACGAGCCGTCCGGACCGACGCTGTTCGACGCGGTGCTATATCCCCATCGCTCGCTAAGCCCGACCGGGTTTTGGATCTTGATGGCGTGCGTGTCGGCGGTGAGCTTCGGCGCGGGCCTTTTGTTCTTTTTGGCGGGGGCGTGGCCGGTGCTCGGGTTTTTCGGGCTCGACGTGTTGCTGATCTACGGCGCATTCAAGCTGAGCTATCGCGCGGCGCGCATGGTCGAGACCATCGCGTTGACCGAGGACACGCTTGTGGTGCGGCGGGTCAGCCCGCGCGGCCGGGTGCACAGTTGGACCTTCCAGCCGTTCTGGGTGCGGGTGGCGATCGACGAGGCCGCGGGCCGCGACAGCCGCTTGGTGCTCTCGAGCCACGGCCGCCATGTCGCGTTGGGCGATTTCCTGTTGCACGAAGAACGGGTGGCGTTGGCCAAAGAACTGCGCGGCGCCTTGGCACCCTTAAAAGGCAGCGCCTAGGCGCTAGAACTTTCGAATCAGAAACACGCCCGCGATCAAAAAAGCGATCCCGAGCGCGCGGCCCGGCGAGATGGCCTGTTGCGGCAAGCCCAGTGCGCCGAAATGGTCGAGCGCGACCGAACCGATGAGCTGGCCCGCGATGACCGCGCCGATCATCGCGGTTGCGCCGATGATCGGCGCGGAGAACAACAGGAAGAAAACGAAAACGGCGCCGATCGTGCCGCCGCTGACGTAGACCCACCACGGGGCGGCAAGCCCGGCGGCACCGGGCCAGGGCACGCGAATGACGAGCGCGGTGATCGCCAACAGCGAAAACGACACCATCGTCGAGACCACCGCCGCCGACACCGGGTGTCCGAGCGAGCGTCCCAGCATGGCGTTGACCGACGCCTGCACCGGCGTCAGGAAACCGCCGACGGCCACCATGAACAGCAAAAACCACGACAACATAAGGCGCTCCTATCGGAAATGACCGGCGTACCATTGCGCGCAGCGCGACAGGCGGCAAGGTCGGCCAACCCTCGGCGCGACGGATCGCAAGAACCGGGTGGTCTCGAGGTCGTACGCGGCCCACACTTGGGGCCATGACCGAGTTCTTGAAGAACCGCGATTACGCCCGGATCGAAGCCGCGATTGCGCTGCTCGCCGAACGGCGCGACGAGGCGCTGTCGCTGGAAGCCATCGCCGAAGAGATCGGGCTCAGCCCGTTTCATTTTCAGCGACTGTTCAAACGCTGGGCCGGGCTCAGCCCGAAACGGTTTCAGCAATATCTCAGTGTCGATCACGCCAAGACGCTGCTCGCGGGGTCCGCCAGCGTCTTGGAGGCGGCGTTCGATGCGGGCTTGTCGGGGCCTTCGCGACTGCATGATCTCTTCGTGGCGTGCGAGGCGATGACCCCGGCGACTACAAGGCGCAGGGCGCGCAGCTGCGTATTCGCTATGACTATGCGCCCTCGCCGATCGGCGAATGCCTACTTTATCTGACCGATCGCGGGATCTGCGGATTGGGGTTCGTGATGGGGGACGGCGCCGCCGCGCGCCAAGCCGCGCACGAGGATCTCGCCCGCAATTGGTCGCTGGCCACTTTCGCGCGCGACGATGCCGCGGTGGCCGACGTCGTGCGGCGGATCTTTGCCCCCCGCGCGGACGACAAACCGCTCACCTTGGTGCTCAAAGGCACCAACTTTCAGATTCGGGTGTGGGAGGCTTTGTTGGCGATCCCGCCAGGGCACACCACGACCTACGCGGCGATCGGGACGCAGCTCGATCTGCCGCGGCATGGCCGGGCGGTCGGCAACGCCGTGGCGCATAACGCGATTTCTTGGCTGGTGCCGTGCCACCGGGTGATTCGCAAAACCGGGGTCATCAATCACTATCGCTGGGGCAGCGGGCGCAAACGCGCCATGCTGGGGTGGGAAGCCGCTCAGGCGTCTGCCCGAACCTGCCGCCGCGCACGCGGCGGCGGCGCCATAGGTCACGGACCTAGGCGGTCGGTTCGGTCTTGTTGGCGTCGTCGCCGGGCAGGCCGACCGTATCCGCGTCGTCGTCGTCGTCGTCGCTGAGGGTCGGCAAGCCGTCGTCGTCCTCATCGTCGTCGTCCGGCGCGCCGTCCGGGTTCTCATCTTCGGGCTTGGCTTTGGCAGGTTCGGGTCGCCCGCCGCGGGTGAAGCTGCTGCGCGACTTGGGCTTACGCGGTGTGCCGGGCGGCAACACCACGACCTTCATGTTTTCTTTGCCGCATTCCGGGCAAATGCTCCCGCCGCCCGGGCCTTTTTTGTTGAGGTCGTAATACTTGGTCCCGCAGTCTTCGCAGGTCCATTTTTCGCCATGCTTGGCGGCTTGCGCTTCCGTCACTCGTCATGCCCTTGGTTTGATGATGTGGCCGCAACGTACCCCATGGGGGTCGGCGGCATGCGCGCCATATGCGCACGAACCGCCCAAAAAGGCACGTACTTACCGCACCATCGGGGCGATTTCGCACGATTCCGCTTGCACTCGCGCGGCGCGGGGCCCATATGTCTCGCCATCAGACTGCGACGACCCGGCGTATCTCGATCTGTCCACGCCGACTTAACGTCATACCCCACGGAAATCGTTGACCTGAGACCCGGCGGGCGGGAGCCCGGCGTTCTATGAACTTACGAAAGAATTGGAAAGACACATGATTGGAACCGTTAAGTGGTTCAACGCGACCAAGGGTTACGGCTTTATCGCTCCGGAAGACGGTGGCAAAGATAGTTTCCTTCACGTCTCGGCTCTCGAGCGCGCCGGAATCGCGCACGTCGCCGAAGGCCAACGCGTGGAGTACGACCTCGAATCCGGCCGCGACGGCAAAATGTCCGCGGCGAACCTGCGGGTTCTGGACTAACCGACAAAAAATGACGGGGGCTCGCGCCCCCGCATCTTTTGCCCCGGCACCCGAAAGGGTCGCCGGGGTTTTTCGTGGGCGGGGCTTAGTCGGCCAGTCCCAGTACATCTTTCATGTCGTAGAGCCCGGCCGGTTGGTCCTTGGCCCACAACGCGGCGCGGACGGCGCCGGCGGCGAACAACGAACGGTCCTGCGCCTTGTGGGTGAACTCCAGGCGTTCGCTGTCGCTGGCGAACATCACGGTGTGGTCGCCCGGCACGCTGCCGCCGCGCAACGAGGCAAACCCGATCGCGCCTTCGGCGCGCGCGCCGGCGATGCCGTCGCGACCGCGTTCGGCGACCGCGTCGAGATCGACCCGCGGCCTTCGGCGGCGGCGCGGCCCAGCAACAACGCCGTGCCCGACGGGGCATCGACCTTTTTGCGGTGGTGCATTTCCACGACCTCGATATCGAAGGCCTCGCCGCCCAGCATGGCGGCGACCTGTTTGACGACCTGGGCCAGCACGTTGACGCCGACGCTCATGTTGGCGGCATAGACGATGGTGGTGTCGGCGGCGGCTTGGCGCAGCGCGGCCTCGTCGTCCGCCGTGAGCCCGGTGGTGCCGGCGATCAGGATCGTGTTGTGGGCGGCGGCGGCCTTGGCGTTGGCGACGGTGGCGGCGGGCACGGTGAAATCCAACACCGCGTCGCACGACGCGAACAGTGCGTCGGCGCTGTCGACGACATTCACGCCAATCGCCGGCATCCCGGCGAGTTCGCCGACATCCTGCCCGACCGCGGTGCTGCCGGCGGCTTCGCTGCCCCCGGCGACGATGCAACCCGGCGTCGCACTGACCTGGCGGAACAGCGCTTGGCCCATGCGCCCGGCGCAGCCGGCAATTCCAATCTTCAAATCAGCCATGGTCGTTCTCGGTGTTTCTTCTACGATGGCGTCCTTTAGCACACGTGCAACGTATCTGGGGACGAATGATGGCGGACGCCAAGAAAATCGCCGTGGTCACGGGCGCCAATCGCGGGCTGGGCTTGGAAATCTGTCGCCAACTGGCCCGCGATCACGGCTTTCATGTCGTGCTGACCGGGCGCGATGCGGCGAAGGTCGACGCGGCGGCGCAAGCATTGCGCGAAGACGGGTTGGATGTGGTGGGCCAGGTTCTTGACGTGACCGGCGACGAAAGCGCCGATACGTGTGCGGCTTGGGTTGAAAGGACCTATGGCGCCATCGACGTGCTGGTCAACAACGCGGGAATCTTGTTGGAACGTATTTACGGCGATACCGAGAACATCGAAACCGATGCGATGGATGTCGGGATCGATGTCGTGCGCCAGATCCTCGATGCAAATTTGTTGGGCCCGTTACGGGTAACGCAACACCTTGCGCCGTTGCTCCGACCCGGTGGGCGGATCGTCAACATGGCCTCTCAGATGGGGCAATTCGGCTTGGCCGGCCCCAACATGGTGGGCTACCGCGTCTCCAAAACCGCGCTCAACGGGCTGACGGCGAACCTGGCGGTCGGGCTCAAAGCCCGCGGGATCGTCGTCAACAGCTGCTGCCCAGGCTGGGTGCGCACCGATATGGGCTCCAAACACGCCATGATCGACGTTGAAGAGGGCGCGCAGACCCCGGTGTGGCTCGCGGCCGAGGCCGACGGGGCGCTGACCGGGAAGTTCTTTCACGAGAAGAAAGAAATCCCCTGGTAGACCGCTGTTGACGCGCCGATTTCGATCCCCATGGGCGGTCTGCTAGACTGCCCGACTACGCCACGCGCTCGCGAAAGGAACGCCTCATGGCCTCGACCGATATCAATGCGCCGCAAACCTCGATCAGCGGCTTGGGCCGCCATGACGTCATGGCCGACCTGCGCGCCGACGAAGAGGCGCGGCTGAACTATCAAATGGCGTTTGCGCGTCACTTGCGGGAAAACGTGCAAAGCCAGAACAAGACCGTCTTCGACGGCCGCGTCGAGCCGGCGTTCAAGCGGGCCGAGGGGCGCAAGCCGAAAGATCGCCACGAAGTGCGCCGCGCCATGCTGCAAGACCCGGCCTATCAGTGGTGGGCCTGCATGCGGCGCCACCAGCAAGAGATGGGCAGCCAGCACAAAATGCCGATCATCGAACGCCAGATCGATACGTTGATCGAAAAGGCGCATGTCGCCAATCCCATGCTGGGGACGTTGCATCTCGACGACGAAGTGCCGGTGCCGCGCTACCAAAGCGCGATGGACATGCACTGGATGCCGGGCAGCTATCACGGCGAAGAACAAGATCACGACGTGTTCTCGGGCGCGCTGTACGACCTCGGCGGGCTTTATATGGGGACCGGGGGCAAGATGGGTCCGTACAACGACGGGCCGGGTTGGTCGGTCGTGCATTGGCTGGCCTACAACTACCCCGATTTCAATCCGCGCAGCGTTCTGGATGTCGGCTGCACGGTGGGCCATTCGACCTTGGCCTATTCCGATGCCTGGCCCGAGGCGGAGATTCACGGCCTCGACTATGCCGCACCGCTGTTGCGCTATGGCCATGCCCGCGCCGAGTCGCTGGGCCGGTCGGTTCATTTCTGGCAAGGGCTCGCCGAAGACACCAAGTTCCCCGACAACTCGTTCGACCTGGTGGTCTCGTCGATGTTCCTGCACGAGACCTCGCACAAAGCGGTCTACCAGATCGTCGAAGAGGCGCACCGCATCCTGCGCCCCGGCGGGCTGATGCTGCATGTCGAACAACCGCCGTTCGCGATGATGGATAGCGCGTGGCGGCAATTCGAGATGGATTGGGATACCCACAACAACAACGAACCGTTCTGGGGCCCGATGCACGACATGGACCTCGAAGACGTCGGTATCAAAGGCGGGTTCGCCAAAGACAAGATCGACCAGGTCTTCGCGCCGTTCGTCGTGCCGCAAGCGGACGGCTCGATGCACGTGCCCGACAAGGGCGAATGGTTCTTCTACACCGCCTGGAAATAGACCGGGGCAGGTACCCACAAAAAAGGCCGGGCATGTTCCCGGCCTTTTCTTTTGTCGCGCGCCGCGCGACTAATTGCGGAGTTGGGTCACTCGACCGGCATCGATGGCGTGGCGGCTTTCTTCTTCGGCTTTTTCCTCGCCGTAGAAATCGCGGGTCGAGACGACGCCGATCACGCGGCCCTCGTCCATCACCGGCAAATGCCGGTAGCCGCGTTCGTTCATCGCGCGCAGCGCATCGAGCGCGGTCGCGCCGGCATCGATGGTGTCGGGATTGGCGGTCATGACTTGGGACAAGGGCGTTAGGTCGGGGTCGAGACCTTCCGCGACGACGCGGTAGACCATGTCGCGTTCGGTAAAGATGCCTTCCAGGGCATCGCCGTCCATGACCAGTACGGAGCCGACCCGGCGGTGCTTCATCAAGCGCGCGGCGTCGCGGACGTGATCGTTGCCGGTCAGCGCGACCAGGGTCTGCTCGGACACGACGTCAGGCACGATGCGGCGTTGATTGGCCATGTCACTCCCCCTTTCACCGGCGCGCTTGGGCGCGCTTCTCGGTGAGGCAGTTTATCACGAAATCGGGAGGCCCCGGTTGTGCCGGGAAGAACCCCTTTGTTTCAGAGCGCTTAGCGCGATTTCCGGGCGCTGAAGAACAGCCACAGGCCGGGGCCGCGCACCTCGATCCCTTGGGGTCCCCAGGCGCAGCCCGGCCCCATTTCCTGGCGCACGCCATCTGCCGGAAAGCCCGCCCCGGTGGCCAGCGCGGCGAGGTCCATATCGCGAAAGGCGCAGCGATAGGGCTCGTTGTTGAAGCGGGTGTCCCATTCGCGCAGGAACTGCTCGTCGACCGGCTGGCCGTGATATTGCGGCTGTTCGGCATGCACCATGACGCCGCCCGGCTTGAGGATGCGGTGGACCTCCTTGGCCATCCGCCGCATCGCCTTTTGCGGCATTTCGTGGAGCAGCATGGCGCTGGTCACGACATCGAAATGATTGTCGGGGAAATCCGTCGCTTCGGCGTTTTGCTGCGAGAAGTGCACGCCGACACCCAGCGAGTCGGCCCGCACCTTGCCGAATTGCACCTGTGGCGCGCAGACGTCGATGGCGTGGACCTCGGCCTTTTTGAAATGCTGGGCGAGCGGCAGCGTCGAGTGCCCGACGGTGCAGCCGAGATCGAGAATGCGTTTCGGCTTGATATCGGGGAACTGCGTCGTGACCCAGTTGACCATCGACCAACCCGCGGCGTCGTTCCATTTGCCGAACTCGCCGCCGGTGGCGATATACAGGCTGGCGGTGTCGTACATCGCGCCGGCGTAGAGATCCGCCCCGTCACCGGCGTTGTAGCCGCCGGGCTGGCAGTGGATGTCGATCGCGGTGACGTAGCGCGGCACCTTCAGGTCGGGGTTCAGCCGCACGGTCGATTTTCCATGGCCGTTGGATTTGGCGGCGCGCGTCTCAATCGCATCGAACTCTTGCGCCAGGACTTGGCTGCGTGCGGCATAGGACATTTCCTGATTGCCGCGTTTGAGCGCACTCCACATTTGCCAATAGGGATCGGCGTACATCGCCTTGCGCACCTCGGCGCGGGTTTTCGGCGGCGCGGCATTTTGCTTGGCGTAGGTCGGCGCGACCCGTTCGTCATAGGCCCGCTTGTTGCCGGGATAGATGTCCTGGGCGACGTGAAAATAGGACGTCATGACGAAATCGAAACGCGCGAAATCGTCGTGGCTCATCGCCGGGCTCAGGGCATGTTGTCCTTCGTGTCGGACCGAAGGGGGTCGCTTACGGCCGCCGCGTTCTGGATGCATGGTGCGCTCCTTGGGTTCGCGTCACAGTCTAGCGAATTCGCGCGCCCGGTCAGGCGGTCCCTTGCGGGTTCGGCGCGATGCGAACAATCCGCCGGCCCGCGACAGCATCACGACAAGCGTGACATTACTCTTTGAGGTCTTCCCAGAGCTCTTTGACTTTGGAGAAAAAACCTTCGGATTCGGGGCTGTGCGACTTGCCGCTGCCGGCGTCTTCGAATTCCTGAAGCAGTTCTTTTTGCTTTTTGGACAGATTGACCGGGGTTTCGACCAGCGCCTGGATGAAGAGATCGCCTTTCCCCGAGCCGCGCACCGCGGGCATGCCCTTGCCGCGCATGCGGAACTGTTTGCCGCTTTGGGTGCCCGCGGGCATCGTCAGGCGCGCGCGGGTGCCGTCCAGCGTCGGCACATCGACATGGCCGCCGAGCGCCGCTGTGGTCATGCTGATCGGGACCTGGCAGAACACGTTGAGGCCTTCGCGCTCGAAAAATTCGTGCGGCGTGACGGATAGGAAAATATAGAGATCGCCGGGCGGACCGCTGCGTAGGCCGGCCTCGCCCTCGCCCGACAGGCGGATGCGGGTGCCGTCCTCGACGCCGTGCGGGATGTTCACCGCGAGCGATTTTTCGCGCCGCACCCGGCCCGAACCGCCGCACGGTTTGCACGGGTTTTCGATCACATGGCCCATGCCTTGGCAGGTCGGGCAGGTGCGTTCGATGGTGAAAAAGCCTTGTTGGGCGCGGACCTTGCCGTGACCGCGGCACATGCTGCAGGTCGTCGGTTGCGCATCGCCCTCGCTGCCCGAACCGTGGCACGAATCGCAGGCGACCGAGGTCGGCACGCGAATGGTCGCCTTTTTGCCGTGGTAGGCCTCTTCCAGCGTGATTTCCATGTTGTAGCGCAGGTCGGCGCCGCGGGTTTGCGTGCGCCGTCGCCCGCCGCCACCGCCGAAATCGCCGAACAGGTCTTCGAAAATGTCGGAAAAGCTCGACGCGAAGTCGAACGCGCTGGCGCCGCCTGCGCCGCCGCGACCCATGCCGCCGTTTTCGAACGCGGCGTGCCCGAATTGATCGTAGGCCGCGCGTTTTTGATCGTCGCGCAGCACGTCGTAGGCCTCGGACAGTTCTTTGAACTTGGCCTCGGCTTCGGGGTTATCCGGATTGCGGTCCGGATGGTATTGCATTGCCAGCTTGCGGTAGGACTTTTTGATCTCGGCCTCCGAAGCTTTGCGATCGACGCCAAGCGCCTCGTAGTAATCTTGCTTCGTCATGTCAGCGGCCGCATCGCTGTTGTTCCCCAAGACGCAGTTCCGCCCCGCGCGCAAAATCCTTACGGCACGGGGCGGAAAAGCGTTTCATCGTCTTATCGACGAGGTTCGTTTAGGCCGTGTCTTTCTTGTCGTCGTCGTCGACTTCTTCGAAGTCGGCATCGACGACGCCGTCATCGCCCGGTCCGGCATCCGCACCGTCTTGCGCGGCGGCTTCGGCACCATCGGCTTCGGCTTGTTCTTTGTAGATCGCTTCGCCGAGTTTCATCGACGCGGTAATCGTCGCCTCGGTCTTCTTCTGGATCTCGTCCTTGTCGTCGCCGTCTTTCACCGCACGCAACTCATCCAACGCGGCTTCGATCGCGGCCTTGTCGCTGTCCGTGACCTTGTCGCCGTGCTCTTTAATATTGCGCTCGGTGGTGTGGATGACGGCCTCGGCCTGGTTCTTGGTCTCGACCAGTTCGCGCCGTTCTTTGTCCTCGGCCGAATGCGCTTCGGCATCCTTGACCATCTGCTCGATGTCGGCGTCCGACAGGCCGCCCGAGGCTTGGATGCGGATCTGCTGCTCCTTGCCGGTGCCTTTGTCTTTAGCCGACACGTTGACGATGCCGTTGGCGTCGATATCGAAGGTGACCTCGATTTGCGGCACGCCGCGCGGCGCGGAGGGAAGGCCGACCAAGTCGAATTGGCCGAGCATCTTGTTGTCAGCGGCCATTTCGCGTTCGCCCTGGGCAACGCGGATGGTCACCGCCGACTGGTTGTCTTCGGCGGTCGAGAACACCTGGGACTTGCGCGTCGGGATCGTGGTGTTGCGATCGATAAGACGGGTGAACACGCCGCCCAGCGTCTCGATGCCGAGCGACAGCGGCGTGACGTCGAGCAGCAGCACGTCCTTGACGTCGCCCTGCAGCACGCCGGCCTGAATGGCGGCGCCCATCGCGACCACTTCGTCGGGGTTGACGCCCTTGTGGGGCTCGCGGCCGAAGAATTTCTTCACCGTTTCGATGACCTTGGGCATGCGGGTCATGCCGCCGACCAACACCACTTCGTCGATCTCGCCCGCGTTGACGCCGGCGTCCTTGAGGGCCTTTTTGCACGGATCGACCGTGCGCTGAACCAGATCGTCGACCAGCGCTTCGAGTTTGGCGCGGGTGAGCTTCATGGTCAGATGCTTCGGCCCGGCGGCGTCGGCGGTGATGAACGGTAGGTTCACTTCGGTCTGGGCCGAACTCGACAATTCGATCTTGGCTTTTTCGGAGGCTTCCTTCAGACGCTGTAGCGCGAGTTTGTCGCCGCGCAGGTCGATGCCTTGTTCCTTTTGGAATTCGTCCGCGAGGTAGTTCATCAGGCGCATGTCGAAGTCTTCGCCACCGAGGAACGTATCGCCGTTGGTCGACTTCACCTCGAACACGCCGTCGCCGATCTCGAGGATCGACACGTCGAAGGTGCCGCCGCCGAGATCGTAGACCGCGATCATCTTGCCTTCGTTCTTATCGAGGCCGTAGGCCAGCGCAGCCGCGGTCGGCTCGTTGATGATGCGCAGCACTTCGAGGCCGGCGATTTTGCCCGCGTCCTTGGTGGCTTGGCGCTGAGCGTCGTTGAAGTAGGCCGGCACCGTAATCACGGCCTGTTCGACCTTTTCGCCGAGGTAGCCCTCGGCGGTTTCTTTCATCTTTTGCAGGATGAAAGCGGAAACCTGACTGGGCGAATATTTCTCGCCACGAGCCTCGACCCAGGCGTCGCCGTTGCCGCCCTTGACGATCTTGTAAGGCACCATGTCTTTGTCTTTGGCGGTGACCGGATCGGCGAAAGTGCGGCCGATCAGACGCTTGATGGCAAACAGCGTGGCTTCGGGGTTGGTGACGGCCTGCCGTTTGGCGGCCTGTCCGACCAGGCGCTCTTCCTCTTCGGTAAAAGCGACCATCGAGGGGGTGGTGCGGGCGCCCTCGGCGTTTTCGATGACCTTGGCGTCGCCGCCTTCCATGATCGCGACACACGAGTTGGTGGTGCCGAGATCGATTCCGATAACTTTGCTCATTTTCTTACTCCTAATTCGGCGAATCCGTCTTGGGGCCCCGATTTCGGCAGCCCAGGCGAGGATTCCCTGCGGGAATATCCGCTATGGCCGAGGGTTATATAGGCTCCGTTTCCGGCCCGACAAGCGCCGCGGGGCCCGGTTTGACCACAAATTTTGACCCCAAAGAGCCGAAATTGACGATCTTAGGGCTAGGTCGCGCGTCCCGTGTGTCGGCTGAGGTAGCGGGTCTCGATGGCGTCCCAGATTTCGGCCTCCAATTTGACCCCGTTGAAGCGGTTGGTCTCCTGGATGCCGGTCGGCGAGGTGACGTTGATCTCGGTGAGGTATTTCTCGCCGATCACGTCGATGCCGACGAAGATCAGGCCGCGTTCCTGCAACGCCGGGCCGATCGCCTCGCAGATTTCCATTTCCGCCGGGGTGATGTCGGTCTTCAGCGGCTGGCCGCCGACATGCATGTTGGCCCGGACTTCGCCTTGGGCGGGGACCCGGTTGATGGCGCCCGCGGCGCGCCCGTCGACCAGGATGATGCGCTTGTCGCCTTCGCGGACCTCGGGCAGGTAGCGCTGCACGATCACCGGTTCGCGGAACATTTCGGTGAACATTTCCATCAGCGAGGACAGGTTCTCGTCGTCGGGCTTGAGGCGGAACACCCCGGCCCCGCCGTTGCCGAACAGCGGCTTGACGATGATGTCTTTGTACTTGGCGCGAAAGTCCTTGATCTCGTCCATGTCCGAGGTGATCAGAGTCGGCGGCATGACGCCGGGAAAATGCGTGACGAACAGTTTTTCGGGCGCGTTGCGCACATGAATGGGATCGTTCACCACCAGGGTATCGGGATGGACGTGTTCGAGAATGTGCGTCGCGGTGATGTAGGACATATCGAACGGCGGATCTTGCCGCATCAGCACGACATCGAGGGTCGCGAGGTCGATCACTTCGGGCGCGCCGAGGGTGTGGTGGTTGCCCTTTTCGTTGCGCACCTCGAGCGGTTGCGCGCGGGCAAACGCCCGACCCTCGCGCAAGAACAGATCGCGCGGCAGGTAGTGATACAGACCGTGGCCGCGCGCTTGCGCCTCGAGCGCGAGGACGAATGTCGAATCGGCGGCGATATCGACACCGGCGATGTGATCCATTTGGATGGCGACGGCAAGGCTCATATCGGTTTTCCGGTAGCGGTGGCGGCGGGACTAGTTCAGGCGCGATTTGATCTTTTGTATCAGCATTGCCGCGTCGTGGCGCTGTTCTTCGTTGTCGGCCATCCCGTAATAGCGTTCTGCCGAACTCACCGCGTCTTTGACGCGACCGCACGCGACCTGGAGGACGCCGAGTTCGCGCCATAACCCGGCCTCGTGCGGCGCGAACAACAACATGCGGTCCAGAATGTCCGCCGCGCGGTCGAAACGGCGATGCTGAACGGCGCGCGATTTCATGTTGTTTTGCAGCCGCAGCAAAACGGCCCGCTTGCCGATCGATTGATAATGCGCGGGCCTTAGGTCGGCATTGCCGTCGAACGATTTCAAAAGCTCGCGCATGTGCGCCGTCGTCACGACCTGCCCGCCGTTGAAGGGGTCGAGCACGGTGCGTTCGGTGCCGTGATCGAGACGGATCAGGAAGTGATAGGGGAAGGTCAGGCCGACGGCCCGCCACCCCGCGCGCGCGGCGGCATCGATCAGCAGAATGGCGAGGCTGACGGGAAGCCCTTTGCGACGGTCGATGACGCGCAGGAGATTGGCGTTTTGTTCGTCGTCGTAGGTCTGCGCATCGCCGGCATAGCCGTGGTCCTTGCATCAACCGCTGCAAAGCCTCGGTCTTGCCGGCCATATCGTCGATCGCGGGATCGAGGGCGTGCCCGAGTTCGGCAAGGTGATCCTCGTAGCGCGCAAGCTCGACCTGGGGTCGATCCAGGGCGCCGAGCCATAACGCGGCGCGTCCGATCTCGATCGCATCGTCCTCGGCGGCGCCGAGTTCGGCGAGACGGGCGCGCAGGTCGTGCGGCTCAGGCGCCGGGTCGCTCACGAACCGCGCCTTGGATCGTCCTTAAGCACCACGAAGCTGACGACCCGCTCGACCCCTTTGATATTGCTGGCATGGCCAGTGACGCGTTCGAGTTCGGGTTGGTCTTGCGCAATGCCCATCAGGTAGATCACGCCGTTCACAGTTTCGACCGAATAATTCAACGCGGAGATTTCTTTGTCGGCCAGCATTTTAAAGCGCAGCTCGTTGGCGATCCGGACGTCCTTGAAGTAGTCGATCAAGCCGCCGCGATCGCGCACCTCGACCTCGTTGAACACTTCTTTGACGCCCTCGACCTGCCAGGTCAGGCGCGCCACGTCGACGCGGTCGTCGGGCGATTCGACGGTCCCACTCAGCAACACGCGCCCCTCGACGGAATCGACGCTGACCCGCGTAAACAACTTGTCGCTTTGTTCAAGGAACTTGTCCTTGACGCGGAATTCGATGGAGGCGTCGTCCACGGCATCGCCCACCGATCGTTCCTGAACGGCTGCGACCCCGACGGTCGCCGCGCCACCGACGAGGGCCCCGGCACAGGCGCTAAGCGACAATGCGCCAACGAGCAAAAGCAACGGCAAGTGGAAAGACGTGCGGATCACCTAGGAACCTCCTTGTTCGACCGGGCGCGACGTGGCGGCATGTTACACGAGGGACCGGCTTGCGTGCACCCGATCATGACGGGCGCCACGCATCTGGGACGTGACGCGGCCATCGGCCGGCCTGTAGGAACACGACATCGAAGCGAAGCCGGTGGTGGTCGAGGCGGCGGCGTCCGGCATAGAGCTCAAGCGCGCGGCAGATGCGTTGCCATTGACCCTCGGCGATTAAATCGCGCAACGGGGTATCGGTGCGCCGGGCTTTGACTTCTACCGCCACAAGGGTGCGGCCACGGCGGGCCACAATGTCGATCTCACCGGCGGGGGTGCGTTCGCGCCGTGCCAAGATCGCGTAGCCTTTGAAGCGCAGCAGCCATACGGCGATCGTTTCGGCGCGCCGGCCCCAACCTTCGGCGTCACGGCGGCTCACGCGTTCTCGGCCAGGGCGAGCGCGCGGCGGTACACCCGGCGACGCGATATGCCGGTTTGCTCGGCGACCAGGGCCGCGGCCCGACTGGGCGAAGCATCGGCCAGGGCGGCCCGCACCAGATCGTCCAACGCGTCGTCGTCGAGCTCCTCGACCGCCGCCGGGGGGCCGACAACGACGACGAATTCGCCGCGGGTTTCCGCGGCCGGGGTGTCGGCCAGCGCTTCGAGGGTGCCGTGGCGGACCTCTTCGTACATTTTGGTGAGTTCGCGACAGACCGAGGCCTCGCGCGGGCCGAGGACGGCGGTCATGTCGGCCAGCAATGCGGCAAGCCGCGTACCGCGTTCGTAGAAAACCAAGGTCGCGTCGACCGCCTTGATGGCTTCCAAGGCGCGGCGGCGAGGACCGGCTTTGCTGGCCAAAAAGCCCGAGAAGAGGACCCGGTCGGTCGGCAGGCCGGCAACCGAAAGGGCCGCCGTCAGCGCCGACGCGCCGGGCACGCTGTTGATCGCGATGCCGGCCTCGCGCACGTCGCGCACCAGCTTGTAGCCGGGATCGGAGACCAGCGGCGTGCCGGCGTCAGAAACCAGCGCCACGACGGCGGCGTCGCGAAGTTTTTCGACGATCTTTGGCCGCACCGTCGCCGCATTGTGGTCGTGATAGGCCCATAACGTGGCGGTGATGCCGAAATGCTTGAGCAACCGCCCGGTCACTCGTGTGTCCTCGCAGATCACCACATCGGCTTGGCCGAGTACGTCGCGGGCGCGGTCGGTCATATCGCCCAAATTCCCGATGGGGGTTGAGGTGACGTACAGACCGGGGCTCAATTTACTTGCCATTCAGTGACCGTTACTCTCCTGGCGCGGATCGACAGGGACCGATGATTTGACCAACCGACAGGCCTTTTTCGACCGGCGCCCAGTCCACCGCGTTCGCGGTCTCATCTTAGCCCTCGCGGTTTCGGTTGTTCTTGCCGCCTGCGCCGACACCAATCTACGCCTTCCCACCATCCTAACCGATAGTCCGCGCACGGCATCTTTGCCGCCGGACCGCACGGACGCCGCCCCGCCCGCCGAACCCACCGCCCCCGCGCCGCAAGCTGCCGCGCCGGCGACCGACGATCCGGCGGCGCCGCGCCGCGAGGCCGCCCCGGCCGCCGCGCCGGTGCTGCGGCCGCCGCTCGCCGATCGGCGTACGACGCCGGTGGCGCCGATCGAACCGCCCGCGCCGTCGCCGACGCCGGAGATTGCCTTGACCCCGCCCGCCGTGGATGCCGACGGGCCGGTCCGGGTTGCGCTCTTGCTACCGCTGACCGGGCCCTCCGCCGCGCTGGGCGAGAGCTTGCTGAATGCCGCGTTGATGGCGCTTTACGACATCGGCGACGAGCGTTTGATGTTGATGCCGCGCGACACCGAGGGATTGCCCGAAGGGGCGATCGATGCGGTCGAGCGGGCCGTCGCCGATGGCGCGCAAATCGTGTTGGGGCCGGTGTTCAGTGCGTCGGTTCAGGCCGCCGCACAGGTCACGCGCGCCCGCGCGCTCAACATGATTGCCTTTTCGACGGATCGCAGCGTCGCCGGCGATGGCGTCTATCTCATCGGCTTCATGCCCGAACAGCAGGTCGACCGCGTCGTGACGTTTGCGGCCCGCCAGGGACTTCAACGTTTTGCCGCGCTGGTCCCGGCCAACGCCTACGGCGATACGGTCCTCAGTGCGATGCAGGATGTCGTGGCGCGCGAGGGTGCGGCGCTGACCAAGCTCGAAGTGTTGACCGGCGGCCCGGACAGTTTTCAAGAGTCGGTGCAGGTCTTAGCCGACTATGAGGCACGACGAAATGAGCTCAACGCGGTGCGGGCGCAATTGCGGGTGCGCGACGACGAAGTTTCGCGCCGCACGCTGGCGCGACTGGAAGGTCGCGAGACGGTGAGCGAGGTCGGCTTCGAGGCCGTAATGCTGGCCGAAGGCGGCGATCGGCTGCGCGCGCTGGCGCCGTTGCTGCCGTTTTACGATGTCGATCCTGCGCGGGTTCGGTTTCTCGGGACCGGTCTGTGGGACGAACCGAGCCTTGGGCGAGAGCCCTCGCTGGTGGGCGGTTGGTTCGCCGGCCCTACGCCCCAGGCCAGTACGGAATTTCGCACCCGCTACCAACAACTGTTCGGCACGCTGCCGCCGCGGATCGCGAGCTTGGCCTATGACGCGGCGGCCCTGGCGGCGGTTCTCGCGCGCACCCGGACCCCGCCCTACTACGGCGCCGAAACGCTGACCAACCCCGCGGGCTTTGCCGGGATCGACGGAATTTTCCGGTTTCAGAGCGACGGGTTGTCCCAGCGCGGCCTCGCGGTTCTTGAGGTCCGGCCCGACGGGGTGAAGGTGATCAGTCCCGCGCCGGTGTCGTTCGATCCGCCAACCAATTGAGATCGGTCGCGATTTCGGCGGTCACCGCGTTGAGTATCCGACGGCCCGCCCCGGTGGCCGCCAACCGATCGGGCTCTAGGACGATCAAATTCTCAGACAGCAGCGTTTGCGTGCGCGGCGCCGTGGCGAGGTGCGCAAGCGCATAGCCCGTCACCGCGGCAAAGCGGTCGGCGGGAATGCCTGACGGTGAGGCGCAGGCCGGTTACCAACAATTCGTCGCTGCATGCTTCCGCATCAAGCACGGTTTCTTGGCCGACCTCCGGGGCACCCGACAAGGCTGCGGCGCGCCACGCTTCGGGATCGCGCGCGCTTTCGGTGGCGAGGCGGCGGCCGTCGACGATCAGCCGCCCGTGCGCGCCGGGGCCGATCCCGGCATAGGCGCCGTAGCGCCAGTAGGTCAGGTTGTGACGGCCCCGGTCGTCGGGCCGCGCATGGTTCGAGACCTCGTAGGCCGGTAGACCTGCCGTCGTCATGATCTCTTGTGTCGCGTCATAGAGGTCGGCCAGCACGGAATCGTCGGGCGCGACGAGGGTGCCGCGGCGCTGTTGCGCGGCGAACGCGGTACCGTCTTCGATCGTGAGCTGATAGAGCGAAACATGACCGGCGGCGATCGATAGCGCGTCGCGCAGTTCGGTTGCCCATTGCGCCAAGGTTTGTCCGGGTCGCCCGTAGATCAGATCGAACGTGGTGCGCGCGAAGACCTCGGCCGCGTGGGCAAGGCCCCGGCGCGCCTCCGCCGCGGTATGGTTGCGCCCCAAGAAATGCAGCGCCGCATCATCCAAGGCCTGGATGCCGAGCGATAGACGATTGACGCCCGCTGCGCGAAAGGCGGCAAACCGATCGACCTCGGCCGAGGTCGGGTTGGCCTCGACGGTGATCTCGGCCGCCGCGGCGAGGCCCCACAGGTCTGTCGCGTCCTCGATCACACCGGCGATGAGGTCGGGCGGCATCAACGACGGCGTACCGCCGCCGAAATAGATGCTGGTGAGCGTTTGTGCCGCGTCGCCCTGACGGGTTCGCCAATGCGCCATTTCGGCGCGGAAGGCGTTGCGCCACTCCACGGCGTCGACGGATCGCGTCCGGCGCACGTTGAAATCGCAGTAAGGACAGATCCGCGCGCAATAGGGCCAGTGGACGTAGAGGCCGAACCCTGCCGCCGGGTCGGCCGCCAACGGTGGTTTAGGGTGCGCCACCGAAACAGGCATCCAACATTTTTCTGGAACGCCACGGCGCGGTGACTGATGGTGTGTTTTTTGGCCGGGTCCATTTCGGCAAAGGTAATGTCGTAGCCGTCGGGGACGAACATCGGATCGAAGCCGAAGCCTTTGTCGCCGCGGACCGGCCACACCAGCGTGCCGAACACCTTGCCTTCGAAGGTTTCGCAATGACCGTCCGGCCAACACAACGCGAGGACCGCCGTGAAGTTGGCGCGCCGGTCTTGGGCATCGCCCAGCGCGTCGTTGACGCGCGACATCGCGACCATGAAATCGCGATCCGGACCGGCCCACCGCGCGGTGTAAATGCCGGGATCGCCGTTCAATGCCGCGACCTCGATGCCGGAATCATCGGCCAAGCAGGCTAGGCCCGAACCCGCGACCGCGGCGCGGGCTTTCAGAAGCGCATTGGCGACAAAGGTATCGCCGGTCTCTTCGGGTTCGGGCAGGTCGAGTTCCTTGGCCGATACGACGTCGCGGCCCAAGGGACTCAGGAGGTCGCGGATCTCGCGCACCTTGCCTTCGTTGTGGCTCGCCATCACGAGGCGGGGTTCGTCAAAACGTCGGGCCATCGCGCCTAACCCTGCTTGATCGCCTCGTCTTGCATCTTGGCCAGATCGGCGATACCGGATTTGGCCAAGCGAAACAGCTCGTGGAACTGTTCCTCGGCGAAGGGCAATCCTTCGGCGGTGCCTTGCACCTCGATGATCTTGCCGCTGGCGGTAAGGACGAAATTGGCGTCGGCCTGTGCGGTCGAATCCTCGGCGTAATCGAGGTCGAGCACCGGCGTGCCCTCGTAGATGCCGCACGATACGGCGGCGACTTGATCGTGCAGCGGCATTTCCTTGAGAAGGTCCTTGGCGATCAAGGTTTGCAGCGCTTGGTGCAACGCGACGTAGGCGCCGGTGATCGAGGCGGTGCGGGTGCCGCCGTCGGCCTGCAAGACATCGCAGTCGACGGTGATCTGTCGTTCGCCGAGTGCCTTGAGGTCGGTGACCGAGCGCAGCGAGCGGCCGATCAGGCGCTGAATTTCCTGGGTGCGGCCGCTTTGTTTGCCGCGCGCGGCTTCGCGCGAACTGCGGCTGCCGGTGGCGCGCGGCAACATGCCGTACTCCGCGGTCACCCAGCCCTGTCCGGTATTGCGCAGGAACGGCGGCACGCGCTCTTCCACGCTGGCGGTGCAGATGACGTGGGTATCGCCGGCCTTGATCAAACAAGACCCTTCGGCGTGTTTGGCCCAGCCGGGCTCCATCGAAATCGGTCGAAGTTGGTCGGGCTGTCGCCCCGAGGGACGTTGCGCCGTGTTTTCGTTTGTCATGGAAGGCCTCCCGCCGTTCCGGGCGTTCTAACGGCCTGTCGCACTTAGGTCCAGCGCAGCGCCCGGTTTCGTTGACATTCGCCCGCGCGATACTAAATTCAAGCGCGCTCCAAGGCGTGGCGCTTCTTTGAAAGATTGAAATGATTCAAGAGCTTAGCGAGAGAAATCGCGAGATTTTCCGCCGCCTCGTCGAGGCGTATATGGAAACCGGCGAGCCTGTGGGCTCGGCGCGCCTGGCTGAGCGTCTCAACATCAAGCTGTCGTCGGCCACCATCCGCAACGTGATGGCCGATTTGCAGGAGTCCGGCCTGTTGTATTCGCCGCATACCTCGGCGGGGCGCATCCCGACGCCGGTGGGCCTGAGCTTTTTCGTCGATGGCTTGTTGGAGGTCGGCAACGTCAACGAAGACGACCGTGCGAACATCGATGCGGCCTGCGCCGCGACCGGGCGCAGCATGGAAGAATTGCTGACCGAAGCGATCGACGGATTGTCCGGGTTGTCGCATTGCGCCGGGCTGGTGGTGGCGCCGAAACACGACACCCCGCTGCGCCACGTCGAATTCGTCGGCCTGTCGCCGACCCGTGTGCTCGCGGTATTGGTGAACGAAGACGGCCAGGTCGAAAACCGTGTCCTCGAAACGCCCAGCGGGTGGACGCCGTCCTCGCTGGTCGAGGCGACCAACTACGTCAACATGAACTTGCGCGGTCGCACCTTTGCCGAATTGCAGTCCGAACTGAAAGAAGAGCAGCAGCGCATCCGGACGCAGCTCGACGACCTCACAAGCCGGTTGGTCGCCGACGGCTTGGCGACGTGGGGCGGCGAAGACGCGCGCGCCACGTTGATCGTGCGCGGCCGGTCCAACCTTTTGGAGGACGTCAACGCGGTCGAAGATCTCGAGCGCGTCCGCGAATTGTTCGACGCGTTGGAAACCAAGGCCGGCCTCGGCAGCTTGCTGGACCTCACCAAGGATGCCGAAGGCGTGCGCATCTTCATCGGCTCGGAAAGCAACCTTTTCAACATGGCGGGCTGTTCGGTCATCGTTGCGCCCTATACCGATAGCCGCGAACAGATCATCGGCGCCGTCGGCGTGATCGGCCCGACCCGATTGAACTACGCGCGAATCATCCCCATGGTCGACTACACGGCCCGTGTGCTCGGCAACAAGATCGCCCGCTGAGTTTAGTGACGAAGGAAAAGCAATGACGACGAGTGACGACACCGCACCGGCCTCGAACGACAACGCCGACGAAGACGCCGTCGCGCGCGACGACGACGCGCCCGAGGCTGCCGATGAAGCGCAAGGCGAGGCCGAAGCGACGCCGGAAGAGCAGATCGCCCAGCTGAAGGATCAGTTGCTGCGCGCTTTGGCCGAGGTTGAGAACACCCGCCGTCGCGCGCAACGCGAACTTGAAGACGCGCGCAAATACGCCGTCGCCAATTTCGCGCGCGACGTGCTGACCGTCGCCGACAATCTAAAGCGCGCGCTGGATGCCGTGCCCGAAAATGCCGAGGCCAGCGAAGACCTCAAGGCGCTGTCCGAAGGCGTCGGGCTGACCGAACGCGAGTTGCTGAGCATGATGGAACGCCACGGCATCAAGAAGGTCGACCCGATGGGGCAAAAGTTCGATCCCAATCTGCATCAAGCTATGTTCGAGGCCGACACCCCCGGGGCCGATCCCGGCACCGTGATCGAGGTGGCTCAAGCGGGCTACGTCATTGGCGAGCGTCTACTGCGCCCGGCGATGGTCGGGGTCGCCAAAAAGCCGCCCAAGGCCGACCCGGCCGAGGCCGGCGACGAGGTCGATACCCAGGCTTGACCAAAAGGTCATACCGCAAGGCATACAGCGATGCGCGCGCGACGACCTTAGAGCATCACCGACTGTAGGCGTTCGCGTACCGCTTTGCGGTTGAGCAATTTCTTGCGGGCCGCTTCGGGAAAGTCGGCCAGCATCAGCATATTCTTCTCGACCAGCACGTTGACCAGATCCTCGACGATGCGGAGCAGTTCGGCATCGGTGGCGGTGAGGTAGGAACGCAAGAAATCCTGTTCGCCCTGGCCGGATAAGAAGGTCAGCAATTCCGGATCGTCGGGCGCGACCTCTTCGGTGGCGAAGTCCTGCGGTTGCGCGTAGACCGCGGTAATCGTGCCGTCGTCGTCCCTAAATACATAGCGCATAACGTACCTCGCACTCGTCACAAGGCGCGGGCGCCCCAAGAGGCGCTCTGATCCCTCCATAGACCCGTTTTTCGGCACCGCCGCAATCCGGGGTTTGAGGCATGGTAGCGCGGATCACCACCGTCGCCTTTCAAGGAATCGACGTGCTCGATGTCGACGTGCAGGTCTCGATGGCCGGCGCGGGCAGCGGGCACTTCAATATCGGCGGCCTGCCCGACAAGGCGGTGGCGGAATCGCGCGAACGGGTGCGCGCCGCGCGGGGCGCCTTGGGCCTGGGATTGCCGCCCGAACGCATCACGGTGAACCTCGCCCCGGCCGATCTCCTGAAGGAAGGCAGCCATTTCGATTTGCCGATCGCGCTCGGGCTCTTGGTGGCGATGCGGGTGCTGCCGGCCGACGAGGTCGCGGGCTATATGGCGCTGGGTGAGCTCGGGCTCGACGCCACGATCGCGCCGGTGACCGGGGTGCTGCCTGCTGCGGTGGCGGCCAACACGCGCGACCGTGGCTTGATTTGCCCCGCGGCCTGCGGCGGCGAGGCGGCGTGGGCAGGCGAGGTCGATATCTTGGCCGCGCCGTCGCTGCTCGCCCTCGTCAATCACTTCAAAGGCCATCAGGTGTTGCAGCCGCCCAAGCCCGCCCCACTGATCGACGGGCCCGGCGCGCCCGATCTGCGCGACATCAAGGGCCAAGAAAGCGCCAAACGCGCGCTCGAGGTCGCGGCCGCGGGCGGGCATAACCTGTTGATGATGGGCCCGCCGGGGTCGGGCAAGTCGATGTTGGCGGCGCGCCTGCCGGGCCTGTTGCCGCCCTTGGATGCACGCGAAACGCTCGAGGTCAGCATGGTCGCGAGCATTGCCGGCCTGTTGCGCGAGGGACGCATCACGCGCCGCCGCCCGTTTCGCGATCCGCACCACAACGCCTCGCAACCCGCGATGGTGGGCGGCGGTACGCAGGCGCGCCCCGGCGAGATTACGCTGGCGCATCTCGGCGTGCTGTTCCTCGACGAATTGCCCGAGTTCGCCGGGCCGGTGCTCGAATCGTTACGCCAACCGATGGAAACCGGGTCGGTCTCGATCGCGCGGGCCAACACGCACGTCACCTACCCGGCGCGTGTGCAGCTTGTCGCCGCCATGAACCCCTGTCGCTGCGGGCACTTGGGCGAAGAAAGCCTAGCCTGCGCCCGCGCACCGCATTGCGCCGCGCAATACCAAGCGCGTATCTCGGGCCCGCTGTTCGACCGCATCGATCTGCATATCGAGGTCCCCGCGGTGGCGGCCAGCGATCTCTTGCTGCCGCCGCCCGCCGAAGGCACGACCGACGTCGCCGCGCGGGTGGCCCGCGCGCGCGGCCTACAAACCGACCGCTACGCCGGTCACGTCAACGGCCGCATCGTGCGCACCAATGCAGAAGCCGACGGCGATTTGCTCATGGCCGTTGCCGCCCCCGATGCCGGTGGCGCGCAACTCCTGACCGACGCCGTCGACGCGATGAAACTCTCCGCGCGCGCCTATCACCGCATCCTCAGGGTGGCGCGCACCCTGGCCGACCTCGACGGCACCGACACGGTGCGCCGCCCCCACATCGCCGAGGCGCTGAGTTTCCGGCGGCCCAGCATGCGGGCGTAGCCGGATCGCTACGCCCGCACACCCCGTCTCGCGTCTACCGGGCCGTGGGTTTGAACCAATCCTCGTCCTCGAGGAGACCCCAGATTTTTTGCACGGCTTGGCCACCCCGGCGGGCGACGTTTTCTTGATCGTCGACCACGAGCTCGCCGTCCATGATTTGGAAGTTGCCGTCGGTCATGACGTTGCGCACCGAAAGGCCGTGCGCGTAAAGCAGGTTGTTGAGCGGTTCGGGCGGCAAGGCGCCGGTGCCGACCAAGAGACCGGAGACATCGACGCTGATCAAATCGGCCTTGGCGCCCGGCGCGATCCGACCCAGGTCGGGACGGCGGAGGCCATCCGCCGCAACATGGGTGACGCCCGACACGGCATCCCAAATCGTCGGCTTTTTCATCGGGAACGCGCTGGTGTCTTTGGTCAAGCTTTCGCGCGCTTGGCCGTAGATGACGGCGAGCTTGATGTTTTCGATCATGTCGTTGGAGTGGGTGTCGATCCCGACATTCGTGGCCACGCCCGCCCCCAACGCTTCGGGGAACGGCTGGGTGCCGCCGCCCGCGCCGCCGCCCGACGGACAATGCGCGTACACCACGCCGTGCGATTTGAGGATTGCGGCATCGTCTTTCCAATCGACACCGTTCATATGTGCGCCGAACACCGGCACATCCAACAGGCCCAGTTGCCGCATCCATTCGACTGGGCTGGCACCCCAAAGTTTCTTCACCGTCGCGATCCGAACGTACGTCGTCATGGTTGTCGGTCATGGCCATCCTCCCTTTTCCCGAGAAAAGGCTAATGTTCGCCTGGGCGAGAGTTACTGAATGCTTGGGCGTGGTGACGACGCGCTAGGCACGCCTAGTCATGGCGCTCACAAACGGCACAAAATCTGCTAAACAAACCCGGCATTTTGTCGGGGAGGGGTTCATGGAATTTTGGGAAAGCCTGATTGTTTGGGTGCATTTGCTGTTGTTCGTCTATTGGCTGGGCGGCGACATCGGGGTTTTTTACACAAGCTTTTTTCGCAACAACCCGAAGTACGACGTCGAGACGCGCACGTTGCTGTCGCGCATTACCGGCGACATCGACATGGCGCCGCGCACAACGATGGTGCTGATGGTGCCGACCGGATTTTCGGTCGCCGCGATTCACGGCTATCTGACGATCTCCTCGATGTGGCTGATCGCGTTT
This sequence comes from Alphaproteobacteria bacterium, assembly GCA_038141965.1. Lineage (GTDB taxonomy): Bacteria > Pseudomonadota > Alphaproteobacteria > SHVP01 > SHVP01 > CALJDF01. Next base: position 514,683 of record JAYQJC010000005.1, on the reverse strand, counting down.
TGGATCTTCGGGGCGGTCTGGCTGGTGCTGGTGTGGTGGCTGCACATCGAAAAAGACGCGGCCAAGAAAGCGCCGTGGGCGAAGTTCGATTTGCGGCTGCGCTGGGTGTTGATGATCACCTTCGTGGCGCTGGCGATTTCGTCGTTCATCAACAACGAACCGATCACGCAGAACTTCGTCGCGCTCAAGCTGCTGATCTTCGCCGGCACGATCGGTTGCGGCATCGGCATTCGCGTCGCGGCCAAACCGTACATTGCGGCGTTCACGCAGATCAAAGCCGAGGGCTCGACGCCCGAGCGCGAGGCGATCCTCCAGGCTTCGGCCAAAGCCGCCCGCAACTGGGTCAAAGGCATTTGGGTGCTGGTCGCGTTGGCCGCCTTTATCGGCACCTGGAAGCCAGGTTTCTAAAGCGGTCGTTGGACCCGCTGGCGGCCGCCCGTTAGGATTCGGGCGGCCGTCAATTTCCGGAACGCCCTCAAGGACCCATGCCCATGCTGGATTCGCAAACCCTTTGGATCATGGTTCACGTCGTGTTGCTGGTTTACTGGCTCGGCGCGGACATCAGTGTCTTCTATTCGTCCTTCCAACTCATCAAGACGGAAAACTCGCCCGAAACCCGCGCCGCCGATCGCCAAGGTGCTGGGGTTCGTGAACGCGTTCCCCGGCATTGCGTCGATCTTGATGCTGCCGGTCGGCTTGATGTTGGCGAACGGCAAGGGCTTGTCGCCGATTTCCGGCGGGTGGTTGGCGATCGTTTGGCTTTTGGCCGGGGTGTGGTTGTTGATCAGCGTGTCGGCGGCCTCGCAACGCGGCACGCCGTTGGGCAAGACCTATAGCAACATCGATTTGTGGATCCGGATCGTGTTGATCGCGGTGCTGACGATCGCGGCCATCGTCTCGTTTTCGAGCGGCGAACCGTTCGCCTCGAACTGGCTCGCGCTCAAGGTCTTGCTGTTCGCCTTCGTACTGGTGTGCGGGCTGGGCATTCGCTTCACTTTCGCCGGATTGGGGCCCGCCTTTGGGCGCTTTATGGCCGAAGGCTCGACCCCGGAAACCGAAGCGGCGCTGCGGGTCCGGTAATCCGGGTCAAACCTTGGGTGCTCGCGCTGTGGGCCGGGCTGGTCGTGATGTCGTTGCTCGGCATCGCGCAGCCCTCGCTGTAGGAGGCGATCATGGATTGGCAAGACTTCTTCAAACTCCTTCATGTGCTGACCTTCGTTTACTGGGTCGGCGCCGATCTCGGCGTGTTCTATTCCGCGCGCCTCGTGGTCAACCCGAAGTATTCGCCCGAAACCCGCGCGACGCTGCTCAAGGTGCTGGCCTGGATCGACATGATCCCGCGCTACATGCTGCTGCTGACGTTTCCGGTCGGGGCCACCTTGGCGGCCAACCTCGGCTATTCGGCGATCGACGGGGTCTGGCTCTACCTCGTGTGGATCGCGGCCATCGCGTGGCTGATCATGGTTTGGCAAATCCATCACCGCGAAGGCACCGATGCGGCCAAGCGCTTGACCCGGCTCGACCTCTTGTTGCGGCTGATCTTTATTGCCGCGCTGGCGATCCCGGCGATCACCTCGCTCGCGGGCAGCGGGCCCTACGAGACCGAGTGGCTGCCGATCAAGGTCTTGTTGTTTGCCGGTGCGGTGTGTTGCGGGGTCGGCATTCGCGTCACCTTCACGCCGTTCGGTACGGCCTTCGGCAAGTTGATGAGCGAAGGCTCCTCGCCCGAGATCGAAGGCCAGATGACGCGCTCGCTCAACCATGCGGTGCCCTACGTCATCGGCATTTGGATCTTCGCGGCGATCACCGCGTATATGGGGATGAACCACGAAATCCTGTTCGGGACCTAGCGTCGGCGTGGTGGTCCGGCGCGTCGCGGCGCTCGCGTGCGCTCTAGTCGCCGCCGCGACGGTGGCGCGCGCCGAGCCGATGCATGGCATCGCCATGCACGGCGCGCCCCAATACGGCCCCGACTTTGCGCATCTGAGTTACGTCAATCCCGACGCGCCGAAGGGCGGCGAGCTGCGCCGTGGCCTGCAAGGCACGTTCGATTCGCTCAACCCGTTCATCCTTAAAGGGTCGCCCGCGGCGGGGCGGCATCACGTGTTCGAAAGCCTGCTCAAGCGGGTGTGGGACGAACCCTTCACGCTGTACGGCTTGATCGCCGAAACCGTCGAAACGCCCGAGGACCGAAGCTGGGTCGAATTCACTTTGCGCCCCGAGGCGCGGTTTCACGACGGCTCGCCGATTACCGTGGACGATGTCGTGTTTACCTACGAGACCCTGCGCGCCAAGGGCCGCGCCAACATGCGGCTGTTCTACAGCAAGGTGACGCAGGTCGATCGCATCGGCGCGCGCGGCGTGCGCTTCACCTTCGATCCCGCCCAAGCCGATCGCGAATTGCCGTTGCTGATGGGGCTGATGCCGATCATCTCGAAGGCCTACTACGCCGACCGTGCGTTCGATGAAACCACGCTCGAGGCGCCGATGGGCAGCGGGCCCTACCGGGTGGCGGAGGTCGATCCAGGGCGCAGCATTACCTACCAACGGGTGGCGGATTATTGGGGCAAGGACCTCGCGATCAATCGCGGTCAGGACAATTTCGACACCATCCGCTACGAATATTTTCGCGACGGTAACGTCTTGATGGAGGCGTTCAAGTCCGGCGCGTTCGATTTCCGCGCCGAGGGCTCGGCGGTGCAATGGGCCACCGGCTACGACTTCCCGGCCACCAACGACGGCCGGGTGCTGCGCGAAGAACTGGTCAATCAACGCCCGGCCGGGATGCGCGCATTCGTGTTCAACACCCGGCGCGAGGTGTTTGCCGATCCCAAGGTGCGCGAAGCGTTGGGCTATGCCTTCGATTTCGAGTGGATCAACGCCAACTTGCTCCACGGCGCCTTCGAGCGCACAACCAGTTTTTTCGCCAACTCCGAACTTGCCGCGCACGGCGCGCCCGCGCCGGAAGAGATCGCCCTTCTGGAGCGGTGGCGCGGACAGGTGCCGGATGCGGTGTTCGAGGCCGCCCCGCTACCGCCCTCGACCGACGGGTCGGGCAACGTGCGCCGCAACCTGCGGACCGCGCGGCGCCTGTTGCAAGACGCGGGTTGGGTGGTGCGCGACGGGGCCATGGTACGGGCCGACAACGGCACGCCGTTGGCGTTCGAGATTCTGTTGATCTTTCCGGAGAACGAACGCATCGCGCTGACCTTTGCGCGAAATCTCGAACGTCTTGGGATCAAGGTGAAGGTGCGCACCGTCGATACCGCGCAGTACGAGTTTCGTCGTCAAACCTACGACTACGACATGATCATTCATACTTGGCGCATCTCGTTGTCGCCCGGCAACGAACAGGCGCATTACTGGGGCGCCGCGGCGGCCGACCAGGAGGGCACCCGCAACTACATCGGGATCAAAAGCGCGGCGGTGGATTGGCTGATCGCGCAGGTCACGGCATCGCGCGATCGCGCGCAGTTGGTCACGGCGATGCGGGCGCTCGACAGGGTGCTGCGCGCCGGTCATTACGTGGTGCCGCTGTATCATCAGCGCGTCGACCGGGTGGCCTACTGGGACAAGTTCGCGCGGCCCGCCGCGATCCCGACGTACGGTTTCGTGTTGGAAAGCTGGTGGGCGAAAGACGCCGCCCAGTAGCGCTAGGCCTTTCCGACCAACACCTTTAGACCCGGCTTGAGCGCGAGATCGCGGCGCAAGATTCGCAAGCCGTGTTTGGCCAGCAGGCGCGTCAGCGACGCGCGGTCGAAGTAGAGACAATGCGCCGGCGGATCGAACGCATCCCATCGCGCGATTTCCTTGGACCGCCGCCAATGCCCGATATCGGGCGTGGTGAGATAAAGCTGTCCGTCCGGTTTCATCAGCCGTGCGATCGCCGCCACGAAGGCGTTGACGTCGGGGACATGCTCGATCACTTCGGCGCAGTAGATGATGTCGAACGTCTCGGCGGCTCCGGGATGCGCCGCGAGATAGGCCTCGACGGTGCCGTGGAAGAAATCGTTGTCGGGATAGTGCGCCCGGGCAAACGCCACCGATTTGGGATCGAGTTCGATGCCTTGTGGGGCGAACCCCACCTCGCGCGCCGCCTGCACCATGAACCCGCCGCTAGCGCCGACATCGAGCAAACGTGGCGCCGTGCCGCTCGCGCGTTTCCGTAGCCGCCGGGCGCGGCCGCGCGAGCGCCGCATTTTTTTGTCGACCTTGGCGAAATAGCCTTCCGTGGTGCCGGCATAGGCATCGTCGTACAGCGCGGTGCTGTCGTCCGGTTGCGGCAAGGGGTTGAGAAAGACGAACCCACAGCTGCGGCAGGTCACCACGTGGAGGGCATCTTTTTGGGCGAACGGCGCATGGTCGTGCGCATCGCAAATCGGGCAAGCCGTCACATCAATCACGGCGCGACCCTCTGCGATTCATCCCACCGGCGTCAAGCGCCGGACATCCGGTTTGCCCAGGCGACCGGCCCCGGCTAGAGTTCGCGTGCGAACAATCCCAGGAGGGAATGATGCGCAAAATCGGATGGATCGCCGTGGTGGCGGGTGTGGTTGCCTTGAGCGGCCCCGCGCTCGCACAAAGCTGTGGCGGTTTTCTTCATTCGGCCAGTGAGAAGCAGATGACGACGGCTCAGTCGACGCCGCTGCAATCGAAACCGGTCGGACAAGACAAAAAAGGCTAGTCCCGCTTTGTTTTGGAAAACGGGCTGCATTGCGCGGCCCGTTTTCATTTTTTCGCCACAATCTCGGGCATAGGATGCGCGTTAGGGGACGCCAACCTTCGGTGAAAATGCGCAACTTGTTTGAGGCCTATCGTGCTGTCCGCTGACGGACGATTCGAGATTCGCCTGACCCGCGATGCGGCCGATATCGAGGCCGCACAGCGGCTGCGCTATCACGTCTTCTATGAGGAAATGTCGGCCGAGCCGACACCCGAGATGCGCGATGTCCGCCGCGACATGGACCGGTTCGATCCGATTTGCGATCACTTGATGGTGTTGGATCGCGAGCGGCCCGAGGGCCAACAGATCGTCGGCACCTATCGCATGCTGTTGCGCCCCGACGCCGAAAAGCACGGCGGCTATTACTCGGCCGGGGAATACGACATCGAGTCGTTCGTCGGCGGGTTCGGCGACCGCAACGTGGCCGAAATCGGCCGCTCGTGCGTGCATGCCGATTATCGCAATCAACGCATCGTCGAGTTGCTGTGGCGCGGTTTGGCGCATTACTACCGCGACAACAACGTCGAACGGGTTTTCGGGTGCGCCAGTTTTCCGGGCACCGACCCCGAGGCGTTGGCGCTACCGCTGTCTTATCTCTACCACCACCACCTCGCGCCGCCGGAATTGCGCGTGCGTGCCTTACCGGCGCTGCACGTGCCGATGGATCGCATCCCCAAGGATGAGATCAGTGCGCGCGCCGCCATCCGGCACGTGCCCGCGTTGATCCGGGCCTATCTTCGCTTAGGCGGCGTGTGCGGCGATGGCGCGGTGATCGATCATCAATTCGGCACGACCGACGTCTTTATGGTGTTGGCCATGGAAAACGTGCCAGAAAAATATCACGACTATTTCGAACGCGACGCAGCGGGCTGACCCATGACAAAACGACTACAAGATCGCACCGCGCTGGTGGTGGGGGCGGGCTCGATCGGACCGGGCCTCGGCAACGGCAAGGCCGCGGCCATTCTTTATGCGCGCGAGGGCGCCAAGGTGTTTGCGGTCGATATCAATGCGGACTCGGTCGAGGAAACACGCCAGCGCATTGCCGACGAGGGCAACACCTGTATCGCCCATACCGCCGATGCCACCGATGCCACCGCGGTGCAGGGCATGGTAGAGGCCTGTATGGCGGCCTTCGGGCGCATCGACATCCTGCACAACAACCTCGGGATCACCGAAATCGGCGGCCCGGTCGATTTGCCGGAAGAGCGCTGGGATCGGCTGATGGACGTCAACGTCAAGTCGATGTTCCTGGCTTGTAAGTGCGTCTTGCCGATCATGGAGGCGCAAGGCGCCGGGGTGGTGACCAACATTTCCTCGATCTCGGCCGAACGCTACGCGGGCTTTCCCAGCGTGGTCTACAACACCGCCAAGGGCGCGGTGAAACAGTTCACCCAAAACGTGGCGATGGAATATGCCCGCAAAGGGATCCGGGCCAACTGCGTGCAGCCGGGTCTGGTCAATACGCCGCTGGTGCATACCTTCAAGGACGCCTACCCCGGCGATTGGGACGAGGTGGTGCGGCACCGGCATGCGATGGCGCCGATGGGCCGGATGGGCACGGGCTGGGACATCGCCAAGGCGGCGGTGTTTTTGGCCTCCGACGATGCGGCCTATATCACCGGCGTCAGCTTGCCGGTCGATGGGGGTTTGTCGGGGATTTTCACGACCCCGACCGAAATGCCGGAGTCATGACAAAACGGTTTCAAGTGTCATAAAACTGTCATCCACCGGTCATACGGTGCGCCAGCGCCGATAGGGCGACATCTCCGGGGGGAGCCGGCGCATGGCCGTAAAGACGGCACTCGACAAAGATCTCAAGAAGTACTCGCGCCTCGAAAAGGCGCGCTACCGCGTCGGCCGGGAAAACTTCAACCTGGGCCTAGGCGTCCTCTTTCTGCTGGGCGTTTTGGCCTATGCGATCATTCAGGCGGGGTCCTACGAGGGCAATACGCTGGTCATCGTCGCGGCGGTGATCGGCGGCTACATGGCGCTCAACATCGGCGCCAACGACGTGGCCAACAACGTCGGCGCCGCAGTCGGATCGGGCGCCCTCACCTTGCTGGGCGCGCTGGTGATCGCCGGTATCTTCGAGGCCGCCGGGGCGATCATCGCGGGCGGCGACGTCGTCAAAACGATCTCCAAGGGCATTATCGATCCCGACGCCATCCCCACCGCGGAGGTTTTCGTGTGGGCGATGATGGCGGCGCTGCTGTCGGCGGCGATCTGGATCAACCTTGCGACCTTTATCGGGGCGCCGGTATCGACCACGCACTCGATCGTGGGTGGCGTGATGGGCGCCGGTATTGCGGCCGCCGGGGTCAGCGCGGTGGATTGGGGCAAGATGTCCGAAATCGCCGCGAGCTGGGTCATCTCGCCGGCGCTGGGCGGGGTGATCGCCGCGGGCTTTCTGGCGGCGATCAAATACCTGGTGATCTTCAAAGAAGACAAGATTGCGGCGGCGCAACGATGGGTGCCCGTGTTCGTCGCGATCATGGCCGCGGCGTTCGTCATGTATCTCATGATCAAGGGGCTCAAGCGGATCATCACTGTCGATATGACGATGGTGGGAATCGCCGGGGTGATCGCTTTTGTCGTGGGCTATGTCGTCGTGCGTCATTTCGTGAACCGGGCGGCCGGCGGGTTGGAAAACCGGCGACGTTCGGTCAGCAACCTGTTCACGATCCCGCTGATCTTCGCCGCCGCGTTGTTGTCCTTCGCGCATGGCGCCAACGATGTCGCTAACGCGATCGGGCCGTTGGCGGCGATCGTCAGCACGTTGTCGATCGGTGAAATCGTCCGCACCGCGGCGATCCCGCCTTGGGTGATGGTCGTCGGCGCGATCGGGATTGCGGCCGGGTTGGCGCTATATGGCCCGAAGTTGATCCGCGTCGTCGGCGAAAAGATCACCAAACTCGACCGGGCGCGGGCGTTTTGTGTGGCGCTTTCGGCCGCCATCACCGTGCTGATTGCGTCGACCCTGGGCTTGCCGGTGTCCTCGACCCATATCGCGCTGGGCGCGATTTTCGGCGTCGGGTTCTTGCGTGAAGTTGTCGCGCACCGACGCCGCCAGTCCTTTTCGATGGCGGCTGCCCGAACCGCGGCGCAGCCGACCTTGCCGGGCTTTGCCCCACCGATCGATCGGCCTGCCAGCAACCTGGGGTCGGAGGCCGACGGTTTGACCGAAGCGGCCCGGGCCGGGATCGTGCTGACCAACGCCGAGCTCAAGACCATCAAGAAAGCGCGCAAACGGCTGCTGGTGCGGCGGCGCTACGTCTTTGCGATCGCGGCGGCCTGGGTCATCACAGTGCCTGCGGCGGCGCTGTTGGCCGCGATGTTCTTTTTCATGCTGCGTGGCATGCTGCTGCCCTAACCGCCGCTCGGCGTGTGCTAACGTGCGCCCGCTATGGTTCTAGCCGAGACCCCGCCCGACGCCGATAAAGGCGACCCTGCGCCGCCCAAAAAAGCGGCCGTGACGCCGATGATGGCGCAGTACCTCGGGATCAAGAATGACTATCCCGAATACCTGCTGTTCTATCGCATGGGCGATTTCTACGAGCTGTTCTTCGACGATGCGGTCAAGGCGGCGGCGGCGCTGAACATCACGCTGACCAAACGCGGCAAACACGACGGCGCCGACATTCCGATGTGCGGGGTGCCGGTGCATGCCGCCGACACCTATCTTTCGCGGCTGATCCGACAAAAATTCAAAGTCGCGGTGTGCGAGCAAACCGAAGATCCCGCCGAAGCCAAAAAGCGCGGCGGTAAATCGGTGGTGGCGCGCGATGTCGTCCGGCTGGTCACGCCGGGCACGTTGACCGAAGAAACCTTACTCGATGCCCGTCAGCACAATTACCTCGCCGCCCTCGCGCGCACCGGCACCGATCTTGCGCTGGCCTGGCTCGATCTATCGACGGGCGAGTTCTTAGTGCAAGCGCTCGATCGGCGGCATTTGGAACCGGATCTCGCGCGCCTCGACCCCGGCGAGTTGCTGGTGCCCGATGCGTTGCTGGGCGACGACATGTTGGGCCCGGCGTTGCGCGATTGGCAGGATGTGACCACACCCCTGCCGCGCGGGCCGGCCGATTCGGCGGCGACGGCGCGGCGCTTGGCCAAGCACTATGGCGTCGCGGCGCTGGATGCGTTCGGCGATTTTGCGCGCGCCGAAGTCGCCGCACTGGGCACGGTGTTCGATTACGTCGACCTGACCCAGCGCGGCAAATTGCCGGCATTGCGTCCGCCGGCTTCGGTGCAAACCGCGCATCTGCTGTCGATCGACGCGGCGACGCGGCGCAACCTCGAACTGGTCCGAACCTTGTCGGGCGATCGCGAGGGCAGCTTGTTGGCGGTGATCGATCGCACCGTGACCGGCGCGGGGGCACGATTGCTGGCCGACCGATTGGCGGCGCCGGCCACCGATCCCGCGGTGATCCGCGACCGGCTCGACCTCGTGCAGTTCTTTGTCGAAGACGCCGCCCGCCGCGCGGATTTGCGCGCCTTGCTCAACGAAGCGCCGGATATGGCACGCGCGATCGCGCGGCTGTCGTTGGGCCGCGGTGGGCCACGCGATTTGGCCGCCGTGCGCGACGGCCTGTCGGCCGCCGAAAAGGCACGCAAGCTGTTGGCCCCGGACGATCCGCCCGCACCGCTGGCCGCGCTGACCGACCCACTCGACGGCCACGCCGATTTGGTCGCGACGTTGGCGGCCGCGTTGGGGGATGAACTGCCGCATCTCGCGCGCGACGGCGGGTTCATCGCCAAAGGCTACGACGCCGCGTTGGACGAGTTGCGCACGTTGCGCGACGAAAGCCGCCGACATACCGCGGCGTTGCAAGCGCGCTATGCCGAAGCAACCGGCATCACCGGGCTGAAGATCAAACACAACAACGTGCTGGGCTATTTCATCGAGGTCACGCCGACCCACGCCGACAAGTTGGTCAAAGATTTACCCGAGGACGTGCGCGCGCCGTTTATTCATCGTCAAACCTTGGCCAGCGCGGTGCGTTTCACCACGACCGAACTGGGCGACCTGGAGGGAAAGATTTCCAGCGCGGCCGATCGCGCCTTGGCGATCGAGCAATCGTTATTCGACAAGCTGGCGGCGCAAACCCTGGCGCGCGCCGACGGTATAGGTGCTGCCGCGGCGGCTCTGGCGGCGCTGGATGTGGCGGCCGCCTTGGCCGACCTCGCGGTGGCGCGTCATTACGTCCGCCCTCAGGTCGACGACAGCCGAACGTTTCAGATTGTCGGCGGGCGCCATCCCGTGGTCGAAGACGCGCAACAAAAGGCCTACGATCCCGCGTTCGTTGCCAACGACTGCGACCTCGGCGATGACGGTCAGGTCTGGCTGGTGAGCGGCCCCAACATGGCCGGCAAAAGCACCTTCCTGCGCCAGAACGCGTTGATCGTCATCTTGGCGCAAATGGGATCCTACGTGCCGGCGACGTCGGCGCATCTCGGGATCGTCGATCGGTTGTTCAGCCGCGTCGGCGCGGCGGACGATCTGGCGCGCGGCCGTTCGACCTTCATGGTCGAAATGGTCGAGACCGCGGCCATTCTCAACCGGGCGAACGACCGATCGCTGGTCTTTCTCGATGAGATCGGGCGCGGCACCGCGACCTTCGACGGGCTCTCGATCGCCTGGGCCGCGATCGAGCATCTTCACGACGTCAATCTATGTCGGTCGTTGTTTGCGACGCACTATCACGAGCTGACGGTGCTGGCGCATAAACTGCCGCGGCTCTCGACCCATGCCATGCGCATCAAGGAATGGAAGGGCGACATCGTCTTTCTGCACAAGGTCGTCGCCGGTGCGGCCGACCGCTCGTACGGCATTGCGGTGGCCAAGCTCGCGGGCCTGCCGCCGCCCGTCATTCGCCGCGCCAACGAAATTCTCAAAGCGCTCGAGGCCAGTGAACAAGGCAGCGCGGTGGCCCGTTTAGCGGACGATCTGCCGCTTTTCGCCGCGACGATGAGTGACACCGACGATGCGGCGGCGGCGGACGAAGGGTCTGCATTGGCGGCGGCCTTGGAAGCGATCGCGCCCGACGACCTCACCCCACGCGAGGCGCTCGAGGCGCTGTATCGCCTGAAGGCATTGTCGCGCGACAGCTAGTCTCCTTGCCCCCGGGGGCATCACGCGCCTAGATTTGCAAACCTATTTCTTTTCCAGAGAAATCAAGCGATGGCGGAACGGGCCGCACTGACGCGCCCTTGGGCTTTTGTTGTGCTGACGGTGGCCATGGCGATCGCCGCCGGGAATCCCGTTGTGGGGCCGCGCGGTCGTCGCCGAAGTGCCGCCGGTGGCGCTGACGTTTTGGCGCTTTGTGACCGCGGTCGCGGTGTTGGCGCTGTTCGGCGCGGTCCCGCTATGGCGGCAACGCGATCTTTTTCTGCGCCACTGGAAAATGATGTTGGCGATGGGGGCGCCGGGGATCGCGGGCTACAACGCGTTTCTTTATCTCGGCGTGCAGACCACCACGGCGATCAACGCGGCGCTCATCACGGCCACGGTGCCGGTGGTCGTGGTGGCGATGATGGCGGTGGTGCACCGCGAACGCATCGGCGCGATGCTGGCGCTGGGGATGGGCATCGGCTTGGTCGGCGTCGCGGTCACGGTGATGCGGGGCGATCTCAACGTCTTGCTGAATCTTGGCTTCGTGCCGGGCGATCTCTTGATGCTGGTCGCCGTGTTCGCTTTTTCGTTCTACAGCTTGTTATTGCGCAACCTGCCCAAAGGCCTCCACCCCGTCGCCTTTATGCTGGTCATCCACACCATCGCGTTGATCACCATCGTCCCGTTCTACGCCTGGGAGGTCGGCGCCGGGATCACCTTCGTGCCGGATGCGGCCGCGGTCGGCGCGATCTTGTATGTCGGCGTGATGGCCACCGCGGTGTCGTTCTCGATGTACAACTGGGCGGTGTCGGCGGTCGGCGTCGGGGCCGCCTCGCAGTTCGTTTATCTCACCCCGGTCTTCGCCAGTTTGATGGCAGTGGCGTTCCTGGGCGAAGCCTTCCGCGGCTTTCACCTCGTAGGGGTCGTGCTTATTTTCGGCGGCATCTACGTGGCCACGCGGCGTGCGGCGAAACCCAAACCAAGCGCGGCTGCATGAGCGTGCGCGCCCTCCTCGCGTTCTTTGTGAACCCCTACGTCGTTCTGACGCTGGTGATGTTGGCCGGTGCGGGCAACGCGGTGGTGGCGCGCGCCACGGTTGGCGAGATGCCGCCGGTCGCGTTGTCGTTTTGGCGCTGGGTGACGGCATTGATCATCGTTTTCCCGATCGGTGCGCGCGCGATGTTCCTGCAGCGTCACGAGCTCTTGGCCGAATGGAAGATCGTCGTGACGATCGCCGCCATCGCCGTCGCCGCGTTCAACACGCTGATCTACCTCGGGGTCCAACACACCACCGCGCTGAATGCCTCGCTGGTGCTGTCGGTGATCCCCGTCGTCACCGTGGGTATGTCGTGGGTGCTGCTGCGCGAGCGCGCCGGCCCACGGATGTTGGTCGGGTTGGCCGCGGGATTGATCGGCGTTCTGGTGATTACGGCCCGAGGCGATGTCGGTCTGTTGCTGACGCTTGATTTCAACAGCGGCGACCTCTTGGTCTTCGCGTCGATCTTTTTTTGGGCCGGCTTTTCGATCCTGCTGGGTCGTCTGCCGGCGGGCTTGCGGCCCGAAGGATTGTTGCTGGTCATGGTGATTATCGGCGTGATCCTGTTGGCGCCGTTCTATGCCTTGGAGGTGGCCGCCGGCGCGCGCATGGTGATCTCATTACCCAACGTGATGGGCGTCCTCTATCTCGGCGCCTTTTCGTCGGTTTTCGCTTACGTTTTGTGGAACTACAGCGTCAGCAAGGTCGGCGCCAACGTGGCCAGCCAGTTCACCTACCTCAATCCTGCGTTCGGCGGCTCGCTCGCGATTTTACTGCTCGGCGAATCGTTGCAGCTCTACCATGCGGGCGTTCTATTGATCTTTCTCGGCATCTACCTCGCCACCACATCGGGTGCACGCCGGTCCGCGTCGGGTGACGGAGACCGGTCATGAGCGGCACGACCTCGCCGTTGCGCGCCTTTGCAACCTCGCCCTATGTGTTGCTGACGCTGTGTTTTCTGTTTTGGTCGGGCAACTCGGTCTTTGCGCGCGGGGCGGCCGACGTCATGCCGCCGATGAACCTCGCCTTTCTGCGCTGGGGCGTCGGGATCATCGTATTGTTTCCGTTTGCCGCCCCGGTGTTGTGGCGCGAGCGGGCGATCTATCGTCGGCACTGGAAGATCTTTTTGCTGATCGCGATCACCGGCGTGACCGGGTTCAATTCGTTGATCTACCACGCGGTGCAACACACCACCGCGATCCATGCGACGCTGATCACGGCCGTCGTGCCGGCGGCCAGCGTCGTCGCGTCGTGGCTGGCCTATCGCGAAACCATTTCGTGGCGCACTGCGGTCGCGATGGTGGTCGCTTTCGTCGGCGTAACGGTCGTCATCTCGAACGGCGACGTCACGGTACTTGCGTCGTTGTCTTTCAATTCAGGCGATTTGATTGCCGTGCTGGCGGTGATTTCGTGGACGATCTATTCGGTGGGCCTGCGCGCGATGCCACGCGACGTGAACCCGATGGGGCTGCTGCTCGGTGTGATGATTTTGGGGTGGCTCTTCTTGGTGCCGTTCTACGCTTATGACGTCGCGACCGGCACGCGCGCCGCTCTCACGTTGGGTAACGTCGCGGGCGTGGTCTATCTCGGCGTCTTCGCCTCGGTCGTCGCCTTCGCGTTTTTCAACTACGGCGTGGCGCGGTTGGGCGCAAACCGCGCCAACGTATTCAATTATCTCTCGCCGATCTTTTCCGGCGTGCTGGCTGTAGCGTTTCTCGGCGAGACGTTGGAGTGGTTCCACGGCGTGAGCATCGTGTTGATCTTCGGCGGGATCTACTTGGCGCAACAAGGCCGCCGCCCGGCACCGCAACCCGCAAAGGCGCCATGACCCAAGCGCGCAACGCTATTCTTTTGCCCTATGTGCTGTTGCTGCTGGCGACCCTTTTTTGGTCGGGCAACAACATCGTCGCGCGTGTCACCGTTCAGGAGGTGCCGCCGTTTTCGCTGACGTTCTGGCGGGTATTCCTGGCGCTGCTCATGCTGACGCCGTTTGCGTTGCCGGGCGTGATCCGGCAGTGGCCCGTCGTCAAACGGCATTGGAAGATGATCACCTTTTTGGGTCTGTTGGGCGTGCCGACCTTCAACCTGCTGCTCAACTCGGCGGTCCAATTCACCACCGCGGTGAACGCCTCGCTGATCAACGGCGGCACCCCGGCGCTGACCGTGCTGCTCGCCTTCCTGTTGTTTCGCGAAGGCTTCGGCTGGCGCATGGTGGTCGGGATGATCGTCGCGTTCGGCGGCATTACCGCTATCGTCATCCAAGGCGACCTCGGGGTCTTACGCGCGTTCTCGTTCAATCCCGGCGATCTCTTAATGCTGCCGGCGATCGCGTCCTGGGCGGTCTACACCTTGGGGCTGCGCTTCAAGCCGGAAGGCCTCGACGGCTTGCCGTTCCTGATGCTCATGATGGTGGTCAGCATGCCGGTATTGGCCGCGTTCTACGCCTTTGATTTGGCCAGCGGTCGGACGTTTTCGCTGACCGCCAACAACGCGATTTCGATCGGCTATATCGCGCTGTTCCCGGCGCTTCTGGCTTTCGCGTTTTGGAACAAAGGCATTGCCGCCGTAGGCGCGGCGCGCGGCGTGCAACTGCAATACCTGATGCCGGTGTGGGGCGCGTTGGGCGGCGTGATTTTCCTCAGCGAACCGTTCCGCTCGTATCACCTGGTCGGGATCGTGCTGATCTTCGCGGGCGTCTTTCTCGCGACGCGCCGCCCCAAGCCCGCGACCTAGCTGTCGTAAAGCACCACGCTACGGATCGATTTCCCGGCGTGCATCAAATCGAACGCGCTGTTTATCTTGCCCAGCGGCATGGTGTGGGTGATCAACGGATCGATCTCGATTTTTCCGTCCATGTACCAATCGACGATTTTGGGCACGTCCGTGCGGCCCTTGGCGCCGCCGAAGGCCGAACCGCGCCAAACCCGACCGGTGACCAGTTGGAACGGCCGCGTGGCGATTTCGGCGCCCGCGGGCGCCACGCCGATGATGACGCTTTCGCCCCAGCCTTTGTGGCAGCACTCCAGCGCATCGCGCATCACGTCTGTGTTGCCGATGCATTCGAAGCGAATAATCGGCACCGCCTTTGGTCAGGCCGACCAGATAGGACACAAGGTCGCCCTCGACTTCTTTCGGATTGACGAAGTGCGTCATGCCGAAGCGCTCGGCCATTTCCTTGCGGGCCGGATTGATGTCGACGCCGACGATCATGTCGGCCCCGACCAGACGGGCGCCTTGAATGACGTTGAGGCCGATGCCGCCGAGACCGAAGACCACGACGTTGGAACCGGGCTCGACCTTGGCGGTGTTGACCACAGCACCGATGCCGGTGGTGACGCCGCAACCGATGTAACAGACCTTGTCGAAGGGCGCGTCTTCGCGAATTTTCGCGACCGCGATTTCAGGCAGCACGGTGTAATTGGCGAACGTCGAGGTGCCCATGTAATGCAGGATCGGTTCTTTGCCGAGGCGAAAGCGGCTGGTGCCGTCGGGCATCAAGCCGCGGCCCTGGGTTTCGCGAATCGCTTGGCACAGGTTGGTGCGGCCCGACAGGCAATATTCGCACTGGCGGCATTCGGGCGTGTAGAGCGGGATGACGTGGTCGCCCTTTTTGACGCTGGTGACCCCCGGTCCGGTATCGACCACGACGCCGGCACCTTCGTGCCCCAGAATTGCGGGAAACAACCCTTCGGGGTCGGCGCCCGACAGCGTGAACTCGTCGGTGTGGCAAATCCCGGTGGCGCGCACCTCGATCAGTACTTCGCCCGCTTTGGGGCCTTCGAGATGCACGGTTTCGATCGAGAGTGGTTTGCCCGCTTCGAACGCGACGGCGGCTTTGACGTCCATGGTGTCCTCCCTTTATTGACCGGCAAGTGTAGCGGCGATCATCGCGGCTTCAACTCCCCTCGGCGGTCGGCGATGGGCGCGCGACGGCGGCATTGGCGAGGGCCAGTCCCAAGGTCATCAGGGCCACCGCCCCCCAGACCCATGCGCTGGGCCGTTCGCCGAACAACGCAAACCCCCATCCGATGCCGCAGGCCACGATGACGTAGGAAATTTGCGAAAAGAACACTGGGCCGGCACGCCGGATCACCTCGTAAAGACAGAAGAACCCAACGGCTTGCGCCACCGCCGCCCACAACACGCCCGTCAGGGCGGCCGAGGATTGCCAGAACACCACAAGATCGCCGCTCAAGGCCGCGATCAGCAACATAACCACCGATCCGCCCAGCAACACCGATCCGCCCAGCGTCAGGGAATCCGATTCCGGAGGGCGTAGGGTGGCCACGATGAGGTTGTTGGTCGCGGCCGAGATCGGCGCGATCAATGCCGGCAAGATCCAAATCGCCGCGCTGGCGTCGGGCAAACTGCCTTGGGGCAGCACGATCATCAACACGCCGCCGAGGCCAAGCACGATCGCCGCAAGGCTGAGCCAGCGCAACCGCTCGACCCGCAGGATGAAGGCAAAAGCGTAGGTCAGCGATGGGATCAACGTCATGGTCAGCGTCAAGACCGAGGCCGGAAGCACGTCGGCGACGAAGGCCAGGACCCCGGTCGGGATCAACATGCCGAACGACGCCGAACCGACATAGTGCGCAACCGCGCGCGGGCTCGTGTTGGGTCGTCGCCATCGCGCCGCGTGGAGGCCAAACACAAACACTGCACCCAGCAGGGATTGCCAGAACAAATAGGCCAACACGGGAAAACCCGCATCCGCGACGATCTTGTTGGCGGCGAACATGCTGCCGTAGCCGGCCCCGCCCAACAGCAGAAGGACGGTGGCGAACAAAATGTTGGGGCTCATCGGGTGCCGGTGTCGGTCGCGCCGGCTCGATTGGCGAGGTTGGCTAGGATCAGACCGGCGACCATCGCCACCACCGCGCCCCAGACCCACGGGCTCGGTCGTTCACCGAACAGCAGCAACGCCCAGGCTAGGCCGGACAACACGATGATGTAGGACGCTTGCGAGAAGAACACTGGCCCGGCCCGGCGGATCACCTCGTACAGCGCATAGTAACCCACGACCTGGACGGCCGCGGCCCAAATCACGCCGCCCGCAATCGTGCCCGTGGTCCAGAATGCTTGTAGCTCGCCGGTCGCGAGCGCGATGGGGAACATGATGGCCGTCGCGGCGAGCAACACCGCGCCGACCAAGGTGAGTGAATCCGAATCTGGCGGGCGTAACGTCGCAACCAGCACGTTGTTGGTCGAGGCCGCAAGCGGCGCGATCAAGGCCGGCAAAATCCAAATCACCGCAGCGGGATCGGGCAAGCTGCTTTCGGGCAAGGCGATCATCAACACCCCGATGAAGCCCAGCGCCAATGCGGCGACGCTCATGGTGCGGAACGGTTCGACCCGCAACGCGAACGCCATCGCATAGGTAATGGCGGGCACCAGCGTGACCACCAGGGTTTGCACGCCGGTCGGGCAGTTTGGTGGCGACCACGCTGAGCGCGCCGAACGGCAACAACATGCCGAACGCCGCCGACACGACGTAATGCCCGGCATGTTTGGGCCGCCAGCTGGCGCGCGCGCCGCGGGCGAGATTGACGACCGTCACCAACACGCCGCCCAAGGCGGCCTGCCAGAACATGTAAGGAATGACCGGAAAGCCCGCTTCGCCGACAATCCGGTTGGCCGCCAGGATGCTGCCATAGGCGGCGCCCGCCGCCAGCAGCAGCAACGTCGGCAGGAGCAGGCCCGCCGGTGCCGGGGGCGACGCGTTCATCGGCTTATTCGGCTGCGGCTTCTTGCATGCCGTGTTTGGCACCGAGGTTGGCGAAATAGAGCCCAGCCAGCATGGCGGCAAAGGCTACCCAGAACCACGTGCCCAACGCTTCGTCGAAGATCAACTGCGACCACACCAGGCCGGCAATCACGATGACGTAGTTGTATTGCGCGAAGAACACCGGCCCCGCGCGCCGAATGATCTCGAACATACAAAAGAAGGTGATGCTGTTGATCCCGCCGGCCCACACGACGCTCCAAAACCCCATCCCAGGGACGTCCCAAAACGGAAAGAACCCGTCGGTGGCCATCATCAGAACGAACGAGATGATCGCGGCGCCGACCACCAAACCTGTGGCGCGCATGATCGAGGTCGCTTCCGGGGGGCGCACCACGGCGACGAAAACGTTGTTGGCGGCAAAACACACCGGCACCACCATCAGCAAGATCACCCACAATGCGGAATCGCCGCTTGGCAAGCCGCCTTCGGGGATCACCAATAACGCGATCCCGGCCAGGCCAAGGGCAAGGCCCAACAGGCTCAGCATGCGCCAGCGGTCGACCCGGGCGAGGACCGCGAACAAATAGGTCATCCCGGGCGTCAACGTGATCGCCAACGTGATGACGCCGGCTTGAAGTTTGCTGGCAACGAACGCCAAGACGATGACCGACAGAACGACGCCCAACAACGACGTGACGGCGTAAGACATCAAATGGTCGCGCCGCATCCGCGGTAGATTGCCGGTGAGGGTGGCGATGACCAGTAAAATCACACCGCCGATTGCCGATTGCCAGAAGGTGAAGGCCATAAACGGCACGCCACCTTCGGCGGCAAACTTACTGGCGCTGAAGAAACTGCCGTAGATCGACGCGCCGCCGATCAACAATAGCCACGGCACGAGGAGCGACGGCACCTCTTTCGGTGCGGCGCCGCCGGACGGGCGGGCCGTGGAGTTGGAATCGGTCAATGGCTATTCCTTCGCTGCTTGCCGGGCTTCGCGTTCGCGAATCGATTGGTTGGTGCCGCGGTTGGCGAGGAACAACCCGACCGCCATGAAGGCGATCGCCAACCACACGATGGGCGCAAAGCTATCTTGAAAGATGATGAAGGCCCAGATGATCCCGGCCGCCGGCACGATGTAGTTAAACTGCGAAAAGAAGACCGGGCCGGCGCGGTGAATGACCTCGAACAACACGAGGAAGATCACGATATCGGTAAAGCCCGCCCAAACGGTGCCGCCGATCCCCCCGGCGGTCGCGCCCTCAAAGAAATAGAGCCCGTCGATCGCCCACATGAAAGGGAACATCACCACGGTGGCAAAAACCAACACGCCGGTCGAGAGCTGCAAGGTAGTCGATTCGGCAGGGCGAATCAGCGCCACCACGACGTTGTTGACGGCATAGCCGAGTGGCGCGATCAGCGCGACGAGAAACCACACGCCGGACACATCGCCGCCGAGGTCGCCCCATGTCCAGGGTTGTACGATCAAGACCACACCGGCGAGGCCGACGATCAGCCCGCCCGTGCTCCAGATGTTGAACCGTTCGAGCCGCGCGACAAAAGCGAAAATGTAGGTCAGCGCGGGGGTCAGCGTGAGGGTCAGGGTCAGCAAACCCGCCGGCAACTGGGGCGCCGCGAAGGTCAGCGCGACTAGCGGAATGGAAAAGCTGAAGATCGCGGTGAACCCGTATTGGCGCAAATGGGCCACGCTCAGTTTCGGCAAATCCCGGAGCATCATGGAAACCACAAGAAGACCGGCCGCGCCAAAGAAGGATTGCCAAAACGCCAGCGCCATCGACGGTACGCCGCCGTCGACCGCGATCCGGTTGGCCGAAAAGAAGGTCGCGTAGATGATGCCGCCACCGACCAGCAGGACGAGCGGAAAGGCGAGCGAACGCGCAGGGGCGCCAGTCGAATTCATGCGGTATCTCCCTTTTTCCCCGAGGGGCGGGCCAGCCTATAGCCGGCTTGGGCTAAGGGTAAAGCGATTGGGACCGATTTTCGCGTGCAGCGGCCCGGTGGCGCGCCTATCTTGACGATAAGGCGGCCCTAGCGAACCGCCGACCGGACTCATGGCCCCAATCACTGCACAACGCGACATCATCGACCGCCGCCAACTGGCCGCGGCGATCGCCGACATCGCGGCGCAAGACGCACCGCGCAGCACAAAGACGCGTGCCGCGGTGTTGGCGCTTGTCGGCGCAACCCTGGAAAGCGGGCGCCGCACCATTCAGGCGCGCTTTGAGGCAAATCGCGCCGGTCTCGAAACCGCGCAGGCCAATGCGTTTCTCATCGATCAGGTCGTGCGCACGCTGTACGACCACGCCTCGCTTCATGTGTATCGCGCGACCAACCCGACACCCCAAGAACGACTCTCGATGGTCGCGGTGGGCGGCTACGGCCGCTCGGAGATGGCGCCCTACTCGGATGTCGATCTGCTGTTTCTGTATCCCTACAAGCTCACCGCGTGGGGCGAGCAGGTCGTCGAATACCTGCTCTATTTTTTGTGGGACCTTGGGTTGACGGTCGGCCAGTCGACGCGATCGGTCGACGACTGCATTCGATTGGCCAAAAGCGACGTGACGATCCGCACCGCGATTCTCGAAGCACGCTACGTGTGGGGCGACCGCGCGTTGTACGACGAGCTCCAGGGTCGGTTTTCCAAAGAAGTCATCGAGGGCACCGGACACGACTTCGTCGAAGCGAAGCTGGCCGAACGCAACGAACGTCACAAACGTTTGGGCGATTCGCGCTACCTCGTCGAACCGAACGTCAAAGACGGCAAGGGGGCCTGCGCGATCTCCACACCCTGTTTTGGATCGCCAAGTACGTCTACGACATCCGCGACATCGACGGGCTCGTCGGATTGGGTGTGCTGACGGCCGCCGAGCTTCGCAGCTTTCGACGCGCCGAGAACTTCCTATGGGCGGTCCGGTGCACGCTGCATTACACCGCCGGTCGTGCAGAGGAACGCCTGACCTTCGATGTCCAGCCCGATATCTCGCGCCAGCTGCGCTACCGCGACAAGGGGCACACCTCGAACGTCGAACGATTCATGAAGCACTATTACCTGGTGGCGAAAGAGGTTGGCGATCTCACCCGCATTTTTTGTGCAAGCCTCGAAAACCAACAGCGGCGAAAGCCCGTTTTGGCGCTCGGTCGACTGGGCCTGTTCCGGCGCGAACTCGACGGCTTTGTCGACGATGGCGGACGCCTCACCGTGGATGATCCCGCGACTTTCGAAGACGATCCCGTGGCGATGCTACGGCTTTTTGCGGTGGCCCAAGAGCACGATCGAGACATTCACCCAGACGCCATCAAGTACATCACCCGTGCGCTCAAACGCATCGACGACGACATCCGCCAGGACGCCGACGCCAACGCGCTGTTTCTGAAAATCCTGACCAGCCGCAAGGCGCCCGAAAAAACCCTGCGCCGCATGAACGAGGCAGGCGTTCTGGGGCAGTTCGTGCCCGACTTCGGCCGGGTCGTGGCCCAAATGCAGCACGACATGTATCACGTATTTACCGTGGACGAGCATTCGATCCGGGCGATCGGCGTGTTGAACCAGATCGAAGCCGGCGCGCTCAAGGCCGACCATCCGCTGGCCAGCAGCTTGATCGACGACATCCAATCGCGCCGGGCGCTGTACGTTGCTGTTCTGTTGCACGATATCGCGAAGGGCCGCGGCGGCGATCATTCGGTGCTCGGCGAAGAGGTCGTTCAGGACCTCGGGCCTCGGTTCGGTCTCGACGCCGACGAGGTCGAAACCGCGGCGTGGTTGGTGCGTTGGCACCTATCGATGAGCCATACCGCTTTCAAGCGCGATGTCCACGCCCCCAAAACCGTGCTCGACTTCAAAGAACAGGTGCAGAGCGTCGAGCGTTTGCGGCTTCTGTTGATTCTCACGGTGGCCGATATTCGCGCGGTGGGGCCAGGACGGTGGAACGGCTGGAAGGGCGAACTCCTGCGCGATCTCTACAATGCGACGCGCGATGCGATCACCGGCGTGTTCGATGAACGCACCGGCGCTGCGCGTCGCGACGAAGCAGTCGCGGCCCTGCGTCGCGGAACTGACGTGGCCCGTGGCCGAGTTCGAGGCATATACCGAACGCTTCTATCGCCCCTATTGGTTGGGCTTCGATACCGCGACCCATGCCCGGCATGCGCCTTGATCCGCGATGCCGATGCGCGCGAGCAACGCCTCGCGATCGGCGCTCACGTCGACGAGTTTGCCGCGGTGACCGAACTGTCGGTCTATACGCCCGATCATCCTGGACTTTTCTCTCAGTTGGCCGGCGCGATTGCCTTGACCGGGGCCAGTATTGTCGATGCGCGCATTCACACCTCGTCCGACGGCATGGCGATCGACACGTTTTGGCTGCAAGACCAGGAACGCCGTCCGTTCGCGGGAAAAGGCAAGCGGGACCGGTTGCGCAAAAACATCGAGGCCGTATTGGGCGGCAGGTTGCGCCTAGCCGAGGCGCTGGCGCAGCGTCCCAATCGGTGGCCCGAACGCGCCAACGTCTTTTCGGTCCAGCCGCGGGTGTTGATCGACAACAGCGCATCGCACGTCCACACCGTCATCGAAATCAACGCGCTTGACCGCGCCGGTCTTCTTTATGACGTCACGCAGGCGATCTCAGCCGCCGGCCTGTCGATCGCCAGCGCGCAAATCACCACCTACGGCGAACGCGCGGTCGATGTCTTTTATGTCAAAGACGTCTTCGGTCTAAAGATCACGCACGAAGGCAAGCGCGAGAAAATCCGCGAGCAGATATTGGGGGCGTTGCGCGCCGGGGCGGAACGCGCGGCACTCGCCGCCGCCGAATAACGGATTAGGCGGCCTGAGGGCGGCGCAGGAACGTCACCCGAGCCACGAGGGCCAATAGGCCGCTCGCCATCATCACGACGACCAACGACATGGCCGTGCCGTCGTGGAAAACCCCGACCAACGCACCGGCTCCGGCGCCGACCGCAAACTGCGTCATGCCGAGAAACGCCGATGCCGTGCCCGCCATGTGGGGAAACTCGCTGAGCGCGCCGGCGGTCGCATTGGCCCCGATCATGGTGACGAACAACATCATCACCACGACCGCGCCGATCAGAGCGGCCAGGGGGAGCACGAACAAGCCGGCGAGAAACACCAAGACCCCGCCGACGGCGATGCCGATAGTGCCGGCCGCCAACATGCGGTCGACACCGATCCGGGTGACGAGACGGCTGTTGATGAAGCTGCCGACCATCAAGGCGACGACATGGGCGGCAAACAAAAATCCGTAAAGCTCGGGCGCGACACCGAACAATTCGATCACCACGAACGGCGAGCCGGCGATATAGGCGAACATCGCGGCAAAGCTCAGCCCCTGACAAAACGCGTAGCCGAGGTAGCGTTTGTTGCCGATCAGCGCACCATAGGATTTGGCCATCTCGCCGACATGATGGGTCGTGCGCCGTTCCATCGGGAGCGTTTCGCGCAAGGGATAGACCGTGATCGCGAGGCACAACACGCCGAACCCGGCGAGCGCCCAGAAAATCGCGCGCCAGCCGAAGAACACCAGGACCTGGCCGCCGAGGATCGGCGCGGCCATCGGTGCAATCGACATGACCACGAACAACAGCGACAGCGTGCGGGCGGCCTCGTCGCGGTCGTAGCGGTCGCGCACGATCGCCCGCGCCAACGACGCCGCAGCCGAGCCCCCAAGGGCCTGCAGGAAACGAAACGCGATCAACACGTCGATCGAGCCGGCCAGAGCGCCGCCGATGCTGGCGGCCACGAATATGGCCAACCCGGCATACAAGATCGGTTTACGGCCGAAGCGATCGGACAGCGGTCCCCACACGATCGGTGCGACGGCAAAGCCCAACAAAAAGGCGCTCAGCGTCTGTTGCACCTGGCCGGAATCGGTCATCAGGTCTTGGGCAAGGGTCGGGAAGGCGGGCAGGTACATGTCCACCGACATCGGCGCGGAGGCCGACAAAGCGGCCAAGATCAACAGCAGCGTGATGCCGCCGGGGCTTTTGCTATTCAATGCGGGGAGCCGATGTGGTCAATTGAAGGTCTGCACGATACCAGGATGCCCCTGAACGCCAAATGCCCATGATCCGACGGCTTCTGCGGAGCGCGCGCCCATGAACCTGGCGCGCGCCGTCGCCACGATCGGCGGCTACACCATGGTGAGCCGGGTCTTGGGTTTTGCCCGCGACATTCTGATCGCGGCGATCTTGGGCGCTGGTCCGGTCGCCGACGCGTTTTTCGTCGCCTTCAAACTGCCCAACTTCTTCCGCCGACTGTTTGCCGAGGGCGCGTTCAACGCAGGTTTCGTGCCGCTGTTCTCCGGCATTCTCGAACAGGAAGGCAAAACCGCGGCGCAAGCTTTCGCCGAGCAAGCGCTCGCCGTCCTGTTGCTGACGCTCTTTGTCTTCGTCACGGCGCTGCAGATCGTCATGCCGCTCGCGATGTACGGCTTGGCGCCGGGCTTCGTCGATGAACCCGCCAAGTTCGATCTTACCGTCACGCTAACGCGTCTGACCTTTCCGTATCTCTTGTTCATCAGTCTGGTGTCGTTGGCGGGCGGCATTCTCAATAGCGTCGGGCGCTTTGCCGCGGTGGCGGCGACGCCCATCTTGTTGAACCTCACCTTGATCGCGGTTTTGGGGTTGGCCGCACGGTCGTTCGAGACGCCGGGTCATGCCTTGGCGTGGGGCGTCGCGACGGCCGGCGTCATTCAGTTCGTTTGGGTCTTCGTTGCGTTGGCGCCCGCGGGCTACCGGTTGCGCTTGCCGCGGCCGCGCCTGACACCGCGGGTGCGCGAATTGCTGTGGCTGATGCTGCCGGCCGCGATCGGGGCCGGCGTCGTGCAGATCAACTTGTTGACCGACATCATCATCGCCTCGTTGTTGCCCGAAGGCTCGATCTCGTTCCTCTACTTTGCCGATCGGGTCAATCAATTGCCGTTGGGGGTGATCGGGATTGCGGTCGGCACCGCACTGCTGCCGTTGTTGTCGCGCCAAGTCGCGGCGGCCGATACGGCAGGTGCCGCCAATAGTCAAAACCGCGCCATCGAGGTGGCGTTGTTTCTCACCCTGCCCGCCACGGCTGCGCTGCTGGTCTTGGCGTTGCCGGTCGTCACCGTGTTGTTCGAACGCGGCGCCTTCGATGCGGTGGCGAGCACCGCGACCGCGTGGGCGCTGATGGGCTACGTCGTGGGTCTGCCGGCCTATGTGTTGATCAAGGTTCTGACGCCGGGCTATTTCGCCCGAAAAGACACCAAGACTCCGGTGCGCATCGCCATCATCGCCATGGTGGTCAATCTGGTGCTGAACCTGATCCTGATATGGCCCTTGCAACACGTCGGGCTCGCGCTGGCGACCGCGATCGCCGCATGGCTCAATGCCGGTTTGTTGGTTCGCGGTTTGCGGCGTCGTGGTCATCTGAGCCCGGATACGCGGTTGCGCGCCCGCCTGGTCCGAACCGTCGGCGTCACCCTCCTGATGGCGGTCGTGCTGTGGTTTGCCCGCGATTGGCTTGCGGTCAGCGGCCAGATGGATGCACCGGGCGCGCGGATTGCGGCCTTGGCGGGGTTGGTGGTGCTGGGCCTCGTGGTCTATGGCGTCGCCGCCCACGTCGGCGGGGCCATGCGGCTGGGCGAGTTGCGCACGTTGTTGCGTCGGCCACGGGCCTCGGCTTGACCCGGCTTTGCCAACCGCGTCATAAACCGCCCTTCTTCCATCAAGGTGCGGGCCGATGACGGCAACCAAACGAATCTTCTCCGGCGTCCAACCGACCGGCAATTTGCATCTCGGCAATTACCTCGGGGCGATTCGCAATTGGGCGCGCCTGCAAGACGACTACGAGTGCATCTATTGCGTGGTCGATCTGCACGCCATCACGCAACCGCAAGACCCGGCCACGTTGCGCGCCAGCACGCGCGAGGTCACGGCCAGCCTGATAGCGGCGGGGATCGACCCCAAGGGCTCGATCATCTTCAACCAGTCGCAAGTCACGGCGCATGCCGAACTGGCGTGGATCTTCAACTGTGTCGCCAAGATCGGTTGGCTCAACCGGATGACCCAGTTCAAGGACAAGGCCGGGAAGAATCGCGAGAACGCGTCGGCGGGCTTGTACATCTATCCCGTGCTGATGGCGGCCGACATTCTGGCCTACAAGGCGACGCACGTGCCGGTCGGCGAGGATCAAAAACAACACCTCGAATTGACCCGCGATATTGCGGGCTCGTTCAACGATGCCTATGGCGTCGAGTTTTTCCCGCTGACCGAACCGCTGATCTTCGGCGAGGCGACGCGCGTGATGAACCTGCGCGACGGCAAAAAGAAAATGAGCAAGTCGGACGAATCCGATTACACCCGGATCAACCTCACCGACGATGCCGATTTGATCGCGCAAAAAATTCGCAAGGCGCGGACCGATCCGATGCCGTTGCCGGGTACGGCCCGCGAGCTCACCGAACGACCCGAGGCCAACAATCTCATCGGGATTTACGCGGCCCTCGCCGACGTCAGTCGCGATGCGGTTTGCGCCGAATTCGACGGCGCGCAGTTTTCGGGTTTCAAGAATGCGCTGGCCGACCTTGCGATTGCGAAGCTGTCGCCGATCACCGCCGAGATGCGGCGCTTGTTGGACGATCCGGCGTACATCGACGGCGTGTTGCGCGACGGCGCGGATCGCGCCCAGGCGATGGCGGCGCCGATCTTGCGCGACGTCCAGGACATCGTCGGCTTTCTGCGTCCCTGAGCCGGTGTTCGTCGGCACGCTTGCAGCGACGGTTTTATCGGTTCAAGTTACCGGGACGTTCAACGGACCGTCCCGAATATGAACGAAGTCCCGCAAGCCCGTCAGTTTCTTGTCGTCGTCGACGACACGCCCGAATGCCGCAAGGCGCTGCGGTTTGCATGGCGACGCGCGCAGCGTACCGGTGCGGGCGTGACGTTGCTGCGGGTCATCGACCCGGTCGATTTCCAACATTGGTTGGCGGTTGAAGAGCGCATGCGCGAAGAGGCGCGCGAAGAGGCCGAAACGCTCCTGAAATCGCTCGGCAGGCGAGGTGCAGCAACAATCCGAAATACTGCCCGAACTCGTCGTGCGCGAGGGGCCGATCAGCGACGTGGTCAAGAAGCTGATCGACGAAGACGCGACGATCCGCATACTCGTGCTCGGCGCCGGTACAGGCTCCGACGGACCGGGACCTTTGGTCAGCCAGCTCGCCGGTAAAATGTCCGGCGCGATGCGCGTGCCGGTCACCGTGGTGCCCGGCAATCTGTCCGACGAACAGCTCGATTTGCTGACTTAGCCTCTTTCGCGCAAAAAAAAGTTGTGGACAACTTGAGCGCGTTCGCCTGGTGGGCGCTCACATGCGTTTTCAAGGCCGCCTGTTAACCCGTTAACCAATAGGCAATATCTCTCCGTCGATGATGCTCGGATCGGCCAAATGGTCGGTCCACGAGAGGGGTTTTGGGGCCCTCAAAACCTTCTGTAGTGGTTGTCCCCTATTTGAACCCCCTATATTGCGCCTCAGCGATTTTGGGGAATTTTGAGACAAATACCATGACGACTCTTCGCCACGGGTTCGGCGTGACGACGATCAGGGTCGGGGTTGGGTTTTCAGTGTTTTTTGGTTTGGCGGTATACGCCGGCCCTAGTCCCATCGACGAACTTGCCTACGCAGCCCGTCCGGCGCCTGGCGCCGACGTGTTCTCCGCCGTTGCGGCGCCGACAGGTCCCCGCCTCGTGGGTCCGGGCGTGCGTGCGCTGGCCGCCTATTCCGGGCAGGCCGTGCCGGTGCCCGATGCTGCCAGCCTAATCGACGAATACGACCGCCTGGGCTACACGCTCGAATCGGCACACGACGGCGCGTTATGAGGTGCCGCGGGTATTCCTCACGCAGTTGCCCAAGGACTTGCCGGAGATCCGCGCGGTGCCGGTCCGCAAATCGGTCTTCATCCGCTCGATGCTGCCGCTGGTCCTCCGGACCAACGAAGAAATCCTCGAGGACCGTGCGCGGATCGAAGCGCTACGGGCGCGGCTGTCGGCCGGCGAAACGATCAGCGCCAAGGACGGCGCGTGGTTGGACCGCCTGACCCGGGCCTACGATCTCGACCCCCGGGATCTCGGCGCCTTGCTCCATCGCCACGATGTCGTGCCGGTCGGCCTTGCGTTGGCGCAGGGCATCGAAGAATCCGGTTGGGGCACTTCGCGGTTCGCTTTGCACGGCAACGCGGTTTTCGGTCAGTGGACGTTCAGCAAAGGCGCCGGCATCGTGCCGAAAGATCGCGAAGACGGTGCGCGGCACGAAGTCAAAGCGTTTGCGACCCTCGCCGAATCGGTGCGCCAGTACATGCAGAACCTCAACAATCATCGGGCCTACCGCGAGTTCCGCCGCGAACGGGCGGCGATGCGGAAGGCCGATCGCGAAATCGACTCGCGCGTTCTGGCCAAAACGTTGACGCGGTACTCGCAGCGTGGCGAGAAATACGTGGCGTCGATCCTCGGGCTGATCAGAACCAACAAACTCGATCGTCTCGACGGCGCTCGGTTGGGCTCGGATACCCGTCCGCGCGCTCGACAGCTAAGACCGCTTTACTTCTTTAGGACTCCGACGGCGCGCGGCGCAGTAGCGCCACGTCGCTTGTCGTGAACACAAGGCGATAACCCTGCGCGGCCAATCGCGTGCCGGCGCCGGGGGCGGTTTCGATCGTGCCCAACACCGCATTCGTCGCCAAGATCGCGCGTTCGGCGTCGGCCCGCAGTGTTTGCACTTCGTCGTCGTCGAACTGCCCCAGCTTGCCGATGCTGCCCGACAGATCCATCGGGCCCAGGAACAAACAATCGACGCCCGGCACGGCGATCTCGGCGATCCGGTCGACGGCCGTACGGGATTCGATCTGGCAGAGCACCATGACGGCGTCGTTGGCGGTGGCCTGGTAGCCGGCCCATTCCCGACCATAGCGCGCGGCCCGAATGAAGCCGGCCGCGCCGCGGATGCCGTCGGGCGGATAGCGGCACAGATCGACGATGCCTTGCGCTTGGGCCGCCGTTTCGACGCCCGGCACCATGATGCCGGCGGCACCCGCATCCAATGCCCGTTTGATTTCCTGGGGCGCATCGCTCGGCACGCGGACCAGAATCGTGGTCTCCGACCCCTGGGCGGCGCGCAGGTGATGGACCAAGTCGGCGACCGTTCCTGCGCCGTGTTCGTAGTCGATCAGCAGCGCGTCGAAGCCCGCGCCCGCCAGAACCTCGGTGACGGCGGGGCTGTTGAGCCCGACCCAGCAGCCGATCGCCGTTGCGCCGCTGCGCAGCTTTTCTTTGAGGGGATTTTTCATCCCGCGAGTTTAGCGGGCCGGCACGTAATACTGCATCCCAAACCACCGCCAGCGATCGTACTCGGCGGGCATGGTGCAGTTGATGCGGCCGCGCCCTGGCGGAATCGGTTCGGCCAGGCGAACTTCGACGCGAGTGCCGCCGAGGCGTTGCAGCGTGAGGTCGATCGCCCCACCCTGCGCAAAGGCAAAGCAATTGAGCCGACCGATATCGCCCGGTGCGGGATCCAAACTAAAACCGAACGCCGGCGGGTTGTTGCCCCGGAGCGTCGGGTCGGCGGGCGTCAAATCCATCGCGCGCAAAGGCAGCGA
Organism: Alphaproteobacteria bacterium; assembly: GCA_038141965.1. Classification (GTDB taxonomy): domain Bacteria; phylum Pseudomonadota; class Alphaproteobacteria; order SHVP01; family SHVP01; genus CALJDF01. The sequence goes on along the minus strand of JAYQJC010000005.1, from coordinate 485,429 downwards.
ATTGACGATCAGTTGAACCGCTCGGCGCCCCCGAAATTCTCGTTCAGCGCAAAGCGTGGCAGGTAGAAGCGGTCGTGTTCGGCAAAAGCGACGGCCGAATGCTGCCCGAAGCCCGCCGCGAAACCGAGTTCGGCGACCAGGTCGGCGATCTTGCGCGAGGTTTCCCCGAACGGATACGCGAACAGGGTCGGGGCAACGCCGAGCTCTTCGGTGAGGCGTGTTTGGGCATTCACGATCTCGCGGCGGACCGCGTCCATGTCGCGATCCGGCAAGTGGGGGTGGGTGACGGAGTGATTGCCGATCGTCACCCCCGCGTTGTGAAGCTCGCGAATCTGATCCCATGTCATGTAGTTCCCGTGCCCGCGATCGACGAGATCGGTCGCGACGAACACCGTGAAGGGAAAGCCGGCGTCGCGGAACTTGGGCCAGGCGATCTCGTAGATCGAGCGGAAGGCATCGTCGATGGTGATCGCGATCGTGCGATCGGGCAGCGTCTCGCCCCGCTCGAAGGCGGCGATGATGTCGGGCAGCGGGAGGACCGTGAAGTTGCCGTCCTGCAGGGTCTTTATATGGGCGTCGAGCTGCGCCAGTTGCACGTTGGTGCTCGGATAATCGGCCTCGCCGAAGCGGTGATACATCAAGATCACGGCGCCGTTCTCGGACGCGGTCTGAGCCAATACGGGCAACGCCGTCGGGCCGCCAAGCATCGTCAGCATCACGGCAAGAAGAATGAAAAAGGTGCGGCGCATGGTCTCAGGCCATCATTTGGGTGCCGGCGGCACGGTCGCTCAACAGCGGGTAGCGCCGCGCGTCGAACAGTTGATAGTGCCACCACTCGTTTCGGTAATAGTCCCAGCCGGCCGCCGTCATGATCCCCAACAAGAGCGCACGGTTACGTTGCGCACTGGGGCCGATATCTGTGCGACCATGGTGCGACTGTTCGGTAAAGTCGTCAAAAGGCGTACCCATTTCAAGGGGCGTGCCCGACGGGGTCTCCAACGTCAGGTCGATGGCCGCGCCCCGCGAATGGGGCGACCCACGCCGCGGGTCGGCCACGAAATTCGGATCCGGCGTGTGGGACCATAACGCCACTGCGCCTCTGTCGGGCGGTAGCCGTCAAAAACCCGTAGACGAAACCCCAGTTCACCGGCCAGTTCGATGGCCCGGTCGAGACACGCGGCGGCTTCGTTGTTGAGGAAGCAGACCGGTCGGCTATATATCGGCGCCCCGACAAAATTGTCGGGGCCGGCATAGGCGATTTGCAGGGCGACATTGTGGGTCGCCGGAGAAATCTCGGTCAGGTTTTCACAAGTCGCCATCAGCGCGGCACGCTACCATGGGTTTCATGCAACTTCTCGCATTTGATACTTCGCTAACCGCCTGTTCGGTTGCACTTTGGCGCGACAATAACGTGGCCGCGTCCGAGCGGTTGCCGATGGCGAAAGGGCACGCCGAAGCGCTGGTTCCGATGATCCAACGTGTCTGTGCCCAATCCAATATCGACCCCGGTGCGCTCGAGGCGATCGGCGTGACCCGGGGGCCGGGCACCTTCACCGGCATTCGAGTCGGCCTGGCGACGGCGCGCGGTCTCGCGCTGGCGACCGGCTGCCCGGTCATCGGGGTGTCGACCCTGGTCGCGATCGCCGCCACCGCGGCCTTGCCCCCCGACCCGGCGGCGACCCTGGTGGTGCAAGACGCGCGGCGCGGCGAGGTCTATGCCGAACTTCTGCCCGGCGATCAGGCGGTCGGGCAAGGGCCTCGCGTGCTGGCGGCGGACGATCTGGCGGCCGCTTTCCCCGAGCGTCCGCTGCGTCTGGTCGGCAGCGGTGCAGATCTCGCGGCCGAACGCTTGGCGGGCGAGGTCGTGGTGGCGGCGCGGGAGGTCGTCCCCGATGCCACGGCTGTTGCGGCGCTCGCGGTGGCGGCACTTATGGCACAGGGCCCGGCGGCCTTCGCGACGTCCCCGGGGCCGCTCTATTTGCGCGCACCGGACGCCAAGCTGCCGACGCGATGATCACCATCGCGGCGATCGAGCCACCGGGAAGCGCTGAATTTTCCGCTCTCCTTGCCACGTTGCACGCGGCTTGTTTCGCGCCCCCCTGGTCGGCGGCGGAAATCGCCAAATTGCTGGCGATGCCGGGCGCCTTTGCCGGCATCGCGACGGTCGATGACGCGCCTGCCGGATTTCATCTCAGTCGCCGCGCGGCGGGCGAGGCCGAGATCGTCAGTATCGGCGTCGATCCTGCGCACCGCCGGACCGGCCTCGGTCGCGCGCTTCTCCAGGATGTCTTCGCTCGGGCTCTACGGGCCGGCGCGACAACGGTCTTCGTCGAGGTGGCGACCGACAATGCCGCGGCCCTGGCGCTCTATCGCCAAACGGGGTTCGATCAGGTGGGGACGCGACCCGACTACTACGCCACCGAGGCGGGGCCGGCGCGATGCGCTGGTTCTGCGCGCCGCGCTCGGGCCGGTCAGCGGCGCCGGATAAAGACCCGATGCACCGTTTCAGGTGACGTCGAGGGCGGGTCGATCCCCAGCACCTCGTGCCCGGCGTCGCGGGCCGACCGCGGGACGTTGTCGAGCGGTTCCTGGCCCTTGAGGGCGACGGCCAAAACGGTGCCGGGCGCCATTTTTTCCAACGCCAGCTTGGTCTTGACGAAGGTGATCGGGCAGATGTCGCCGGTGATATCGATCAAGTGATCGGCGGTATGCCTTGACTTTGCCGTCACTTCGCCCTCTCACCGATTCTTGGTGGTTGCTTGGCCAGAATTGCGCTCTATATATTGGATATTAGTAGCCCTAAGTAGAAGGAACAAAAACGCGATGGCGGACCAGCCCCGCTCGAGCGAACTGTTGGCGTTGACGACCGACATCGTGGCCTCCCACGTGTCGAACAACACGGTCGCCATTACCGATTTGCCGAGCCTGATCCAACAGGTCTATGTAGCCCTATCCGGGCTGGGCAACGCGCCTGCCGCGTCGGCGACGCGCCCGCATCCGGCGGTACCGATCAAAAAGTCGGTCATGCCGGAATACATCGTCTGCCTCGAAGACGGCAAGAAGCTGAAGATGCTCAAGCGCCACCTCAAGACGAGGTACAACATGTCGCCGGAAGAATATCGCGAGCGTTGGGGTTTGCCGTCGGACTACCCGATGGTGGCGCCGGCCTACGCGCAGCAGCGTAGCGATCTCGCCAAAAAAATCGGTCTTGGTACCAAGCGCGGCAAAAAGCGGCGCGCCAAATAGGCGAGCCATGACGCGGCGCTACGATCGCGTTAGATTGAAAAGATGCCCGGCACCATAGAAAAACGCTGCCTCGAAAAGGGGCTGAAAATGACGGAACAGCGCAAGGTGATTGCGCGCGTTCTGTCCATTGCCACCGACCATCCCGACGTCGAGGAGCTTTATCGCCGTGCGGTCGCCATTGATTCCGGTATCTCAATCGCGACGATTTATCGCACGGTCCGCTTGTTCGAAGAGTCCGGCATTCTCGACCGGCACGATTTCGGCGACGGGCGGGCGCGCTACGAAGAAACCTCCGAGGAACATCACGACCACCTCATCGACATGCGGTCGGGCGACGTGATCGAATTTCAAGACCCCGAGATCGAAGCGTTGCAGCAAAAGATTGCCGAACGCCTGGGCTATCGCTTGGCTGGGCACCGTCTGGAACTCTACGGCACGCCGCTGGACGATAAGGACCAAGTCGAGGGCGATTAGCCGTGCCGGGTTGTCGATGAATCATCTTCGCGCCGCGCTCAGCCTCGTTGGGATCACCATCGTCGCGCTGACGCTGATCCCGCTGCAATGGCTCGTCGTGAAGTTCGACATTGGCGACAAATCTTATTTGCCCCGACTGTTTCACCGTGCGGTGCGCCGCATCGTCGGTTTCAAGATCGTTCAAACCGGCACGATTTCCCAAGACCGACCGTTGATGTTCGCCATCAATCACGCCTCGTGGTTGGACATTACCGTGTTCGGTTCGCTCACGCCGGTGGCCTATGTGGCCAAGCGCGAGGTCGCGAGTTGGCCGGTGTTCGGTCTCTTTGCCCGCCTGCAACGAACCGTGTTCATCGAACGCACCCGCCAGCGCACCGCGGGCCATCGCGACGAGATCTTGCGCCGTTTGGACGAGGGCGAGCGGATCGGCTTGTTCCCCGAAGGCACCAGCAGCGACGGCAATCGGGTGCTGCCGTTCAAAAGCGCGTTCTTTTCGGTGGCGGAACATCGGACCGACGGCAAACCGTTGCCGGTGCAGCCGGTCTCGATCGCCTATGTCGGGCTCAACGGTTTGCCGATCTGTCGCGACGGTCGCCCAACGTTTGCCTGGTATGCCGACATGGACCTAGCGCCGCACCTGTGGGGCGTCTTGTCGGCCGGCCCACTGACGATCAGCGTTCAGTTCCATCCGGTGGTGACGATCGACGACTTCGGGTCGCGCAAGGCATTGGCGCGCCACTGCGAAGACACCGTGGCGCAGGGCCTGTCCGATGCGCTGTCGGGCCGGCTGACGGCGGCGGATAAAGCGGCTGCCGACAAGCCCGCCGGGTCGGCGATCGCGGCTTGACTCGACCCCGGCCAGTGATACCGTCCCCGCCCTCCGGCGCGCGGAACAGCGACCAACGGCTCGAGGACCGAGTGCGCAAGAACGTCTTTATCAAGACCTACGGCTGTCAGATGAACGTCTACGACTCCGCCCGCATGGCGGATGTCCTGGCGCCGCTCGGCTATGGCGCCTGCGCCTCGCCCGATGACGCCGACATGGTGATCCTCAACACCTGCCACATTCGCGAAAAGGCGGCCGAAAAGGTTTTTTCCGAATTGGGCCGCCTGCACCAACTGCAAAAAGAGCGCGCCGACCAGGGCAAGCGCCTCGTGCTCGGCGTCGCGGGCTGCGTCGCCCAAGCCGAAGGGGCCGAAATCGCCCGCCGGGCGCCGTATGTCGACATGGTCTTCGGTCCCCAGTCCTATCACCGCTTGCCCGACATGGTGGCGCGGCTCGGGCGGGACAGCGGCCTCGTGCTCGACACCGAGTTTCCGGTCGAGGACAAGTTCGACAATCTTCCGGCGCCGACGCATCAAACCGGGCCGGCGGCGTTCCTGACGATCCAAGAAGGCTGCGACAAGTTCTGCACGTTTTGCGTGGTGCCCTATACGCGGGGTGCGGAATTCTCGCGCCCGGTCGCCGATGTGATCGCCGAGGCGCGCCACCGGGTGCGCGGCGGCGCCCGAGAAATCACGCTGCTGGGCCAGAACGTCAACGCCTATCACGGCGCCGGACCCGATGGGGCGACGGTCGGTCTTGGCGATTTGATTCGCCGACTGGCCGACGAGGTCGAGGGTCTCGAGCGGTTGCGCTACACCACGTCGCATCCGCGCGATGTCGACGACAGCTTGATCGCCGCACATCGCGAGATCGACATTCTGATGCCCTATCTCCATCTGCCGGTGCAGTCGGGCGCCGATCGCATCTTGACGGCCATGAACCGCGGCCATACGGCGGACGACTACCGACGCATCGTCGCGCGGTTGCGCGAGGCCCAGCCGAATTTGGCGATGTCGAGCGACTTTATTGTTGGGTTCCCCAGCGAAACTGACGCAGACTTCGAGGCAACGATGACGTTGATCCGCGATGTCGGCTACGCGCAAGCCTTCTCCTTCAAATACTCCCCGCGACCGGGAACGCCCGCGGCGACGCACGACGCGCCGGTCCCCGAGGTGGTCAAGGCCGAACGATTGGCCGAGCTCCAGACGCTGTTGGGCGATCAACAGCGTGCGTTCAATCAATCCTTTCTCGGTCGAACGGTGCCCGTCCTACTGGACCGCCCGGGTCGTCATCAAGGCCAGGTGGCCGGTCGCTCGCCCTATCTGCAACCGGTCCAAGTTGCCGCCAGCGCCGATCTCATCGGCACGATTGCGCCGGTGGCGATCGACGACGTGCTGACCAACAGCCTAACCGGTCGCCTGACGGCCCCGCCTGAATCAGGAGCGCCCGCTGCCTAGCTCGCCCGCCCCGAAACCGGAGGCTTCCCCACAAGAAACGCCCGGCGCCGAAAGTGCGGTGGTCACGTTTGACGACAACGGGTTGCTGCCGGCCCTGTTCGGGCAACACGATCGCCATCTCGCGCGGATCGAACAGCGGCTTCGGGTCCGGCTGTCCTCGCGCGGCAACGTCGTTGTGGTCGACGGGCCGCCGGTGTCGCGCGATATGGCGCGGGCCGTGTTGACCCGGCTTTACAAAATACTGAAAGACGGGCTCGACATCAGTCCCGGCGACGTCGACGGTGCGATACGTATGGAAGAAGAACGTCATTCGGGCGCGACAAGCCCCCTCACGATTCGCACGCGTCAGCGCAGCATCGTGGCGCGTTCGCCCAACCAACAGCGCTACCTCGAGCTCATGCAGTCGCAAGACTTGGTATTTGCGCTCGGGCCGGCCGGTACCGGGAAGACATATCTTGCGGTGGCCGCCGCCGTGTCCTCGCTGATTCGCGGCGAACGCAGTCGCATCATCTTGTCCCGCCCCGCCGTCGAGGCGGGCGAACGATTGGGCTTTCTGCCGGGCGATCTTCGCGAAAAGGTCGATCCCTATTTGCGCCCGTTGTACGACGCGCTTTACGACATGCTGCCGGCCGAACAAGTCGCCCGCCGCCTCGAAACCGGCGAGATCGAGATTGCACCGCTGGCGTTCATGCGCGGCCGTACCTTGTCCAATGCCTTCATCATCATCGACGAAGCGCAGAACACCACGCCGATGCAGATGAAGATGTTGCTGACCCGGCTCGGTGAGAACGCCCGCATGATCGTCACCGGCGATCTCACCCAAATCGATCTACCGCGCGGCGAGACTTCCGGGTTGCGCGAGGCGACGAGCATTCTCGAAGGGGTCGAAGGTATCGGGCTCGTCCGGTTCGAAAAATCCGATGTGGTGCGCCACCCCTTGGTCGCCCGCATGGTCGAGGCCTACGAGGCGCATGAAAAACACGACGATGCGTGAGGCGGCGCATCTGGCGGACATTCGCATCGACGACGAGGGCTGGCAGGCGGTGATCCCCGATCTCGACGCCGCGTGCGATCGGACCCTAGCGGCACTCTTCGCGACGGTTGACCGCGCGCCGGCCCCGCTGGGCGTGCTGTTTACCGACGATGCCGCGGTTCGCGCCCTCAATGCGCGTTACCGCGATCAGGATAAGCCGACCAACGTCCTGTCGTTTCCCGCCGATCCCGACACGTTGCCGCCGGATCAAAAGGCGTTTTTGGGCGACCTCGTCTTGGCCCGCGAAACCGTTGAGGGCGAGGCGGCGATGCAGGGAAAAACCGTCGCGGCCCATACCGATCACCTCGTCGTTCACGGGGTTCTCCACCTTCTCGGTCACGATCACGTCGATCCGGCGGCGGCCGAGGTCATGGAGACGCTGGAACGCGCTATACTAGAGCGCCTCGGGTACGGCGATCCCTATGACGATATGTCCGAGGCAGGCCGGCAATGAGCGAAAACAAACCCACACCCGAGACCGACGCCCCGCAAACCGACTCGCCGTTGGTGCGATCGCTGCGCGGGATGCTGCGGACGATCGGCATCGGCGGCAACGGCGATGCCTCGTTGGAAGACGACCTGCGCGAGTTGATCGAGCAACATCCCGACGGCGCGCAGATGGACAGCGAAGAGCGCGCGTTGCTCCTCAATCTCGTGAAGTTCGGCGATCTGCGGGTCGGCGAGGTGATGATCCCGCGCGCCGATATCGTCGCGCTGGACATGAAGTCCGACATCCAAGATGTGATCGACGTGTTCCAGCGCGAGTTTCATTCGCGCATTCCGATCTATCGCGAAGCGCTCGACCATGTGATCGGCATGGTGCACATCAAAGACTCTGCTCAAGTATTGGGGCAAAGAAGACGCGTTGCGGCTTGAAGACGTGGTCCGCGAGGTGATGTTCGTTCCGCCGTCGATGCCGGTCGCCGATCTGTTGCTCAACATGCGCACCCGGCGGCTGCACATGGCGATGGTGATCGACGAATACGGCGGAACCGACGGGTTGGTCACGATCGAGGATTTGGTCGAGTCGATCGTCGGCGACATCGAAGACGAACACGACGAAGAAGAAGGCGATTTGATCGTCGAGATATCTGCCGACGTCTTGGAGACGGACGGACGCGCGCCCTCGGTCGAGGTCGAATCGAAGCTCCACGTCGACCTGCTGCCGGCCGAACAGGACGAAGACGTCGAAACCATCGCCGGGGTGGTGGCGGCACTTGCCGGTCGCGTGCCGCAGCGCGGCGAGGTGATTCAACACCCCCACGGCGTGGAGTTCCAAGTCCTCCAAGCCGATGCGCGCCGCATTCGCCGACTGCGGATTACCCGGGTTGCCAAGCTCGAAGAGCCGGGGGATTCAAACGCGTGATGATGCGCCTCGCCGCGGCGGTTGCGGCGCGGCGAGGCGTACGCCGCTATGGATTGGCGTTCGTCCTTGGCGTTCTCGCGGCCGGCGGGCTTGAACCGCTCAGTCTTTTTCCTCTCCTCATTGTCGCCTTTGCCGGCTTGGTCTGGTTGCTCGACGGCGCCGAGGGCGGGCGTTCGCGTTCGCGACCGGGTGGCTGTTCGGGTTCGGGTTTTTCGTAGCCGGCCTGCACTGGGTGGTTTTCCCGCTGTTGGTCGATGCCGGCCGTTTTGCCTGGATGATCCCGTTTGCGTTGATCCTGTTGCCCGGCGGATTGGCTTTGTTCATCGGTGTGGCAACATGGGCGGCTACCCGCCTGGCCGCATCGGGCGGGTTTCGCATTCTGGCGCTCGCGGTGGCGTGGGCCGCGGCGGAGTGGATTCGCGGTCACGCCTTCACCGGGTTTCCATGGAACCTCGTGGGCTATACCTGGATCGATGTCGCGGCGGTCTTGCCGGCGGTGGGGCTGATGGGCGTCTACGGGCTGTCTTTTTTGACGGTCTTTGCCGCAGCGTCCCCGGCCGCACTCGTGGGGGCGCGACGCGGCGCGGCACTGCCGTCCCGCTGGCAGCGGCACTTGTCGTGTTCGGCGCACTCGGCGTCTATGGCGGGCTACAAAAAGCCCCAGCGCCGGGCGACGACCCGGCGCTTCGGTTGCGCATCGTCCAAGCCAACATCGCCCAGAAACTAAAATGGGATGCCGGCGAGCGCGAAACCAATTTGTTGCGTCACGTGCAACTCAGCCGCACCCCTGGCCATGAAACGCGCGACCTAATCATTTGGCCCGAAACCGCCTCGACATTTGCGGTGCGCGACGGTGCCACGGTGACCCAAGTCATCGCTCGGGCGGTCTCGGGCGACACCCGGGTGCTGACCGGCGCCCCTCGCGTGACCGGCGCGGGCGCGACCTTCCGGGGGTTCAACAGCCTGGTGGCGGTGGACGGTCGGGCCAACGTGCAGGCCAGCTACGACAAGCCCCACCTCGTGCCGTTCGGGGAATACCTGCCCTTCCGCCGCGTCCTGGCGCGGCTTGGGGTCGACAAGATGGTCCAGGGATCGCCGGTCGATTTTTCGCCCGGCCCGGGCGTGCGCACGCTTCACCTGGCGGGTTTGCCTGGGTTCAGTCCGCTGATCTGCTACGAGGCGATTTTCCCCGGCGCGGTAAGCGACGGTCGCGACCGACCGGCTTGGCTGCTCAGCATCACCAACGACGCGTGGTTCGGGCCGGGCGCCGGACCGGCACAACATTTCGCGATGGCGCGCATGCGGGCCGCCGAGGAGGGCCTACCCCTCGTCCGCGCCGCGAACACGGGAATTTCGGCGGTGGTCGATTCGCTGGGCCGGGTTCAGGATCGTATCGACATCGGACGGCGCGGCATTATCGATGCCGACTTGCCGCCGGCACGTACGCCAACCTTGTACGCGCAATTTGGCGATTTGATCTTTTTCACGCTGTTGGCGTTGAGTGGTCTGGTCCTTGTCGGACGTCGGTGGCGCACCTAACGACCTCTGCATTTTTGCATAACAGAGGGCCAATTATTGACGCTCGTAGAGAGCGCGGTCTAATTAGGCGCAACCGCAGCGGGAACTCCGCAGTACCTGTTTTAGAGCTGACCAGGGCCAACCAAGGCGGCAAGTTCACAAGGAGCAGTGTGTGCCCCCAGAGCAAAATCCGATACCGGTAGGCCGGACCCTGTCGACTCCCATGTCGGGAGTCGCGTCCGTCTCCGGCGCACCCTCCTGGGCATGAGTCAGGAAAAACTCGGCAATGCCGTCGGGCTGACCTTTCAGCAGATTCAGAAATACGAACGCGGACTCAATCGCATCGGGTCCAGCCGCCTGTATCAATTCAGCAAGGTCCTCGATGTCCCGGTGGCCTTCTTTTTCGACGAGATGCCGGGCGATATGGGATCCCAGCCTTCGCTGGCCAGCCAGGTCCAGCAGGCGACCTACGACGAAAATATGTCGCGCCGGGAAACGCTCGAACTGGTGCGGGCGTATTACAAGATCGACAATCGCAACACCCGCAAGCGCATCTACGAGCTGGTGAAGGCGATCGGCGCCGGCGAGGCCGCCCTCAGCGAATAGGTCGCCTCGGGCGGTGCACTTGACCCGCCCGCCAAACTTTTCAATAAATCAGGCCCGCTGGCGCCGCGTCAGATCGCGTGCGCGCTTTTTTCCTACCTCTCGCCTACAAAATCCGGGGATTCCTGATGACACGATCAAGCTACCTGTTCACGAGCGAGTCGGTTTCTGAGGGCCATCCGGACAAGGTGTCCGACCGGATCTCGGATGCGGTCGTCGATGCCTACCTCGCGGCGGACCCCGGTGCGCGGGTCGCCGCGGAAACGCTGACCACCACCAACCGTATTGTCTTGGCTGGCGAGGTGCGCGGGCCTGACTCGGTGCTCGATCAGGTCGAACAGATCGCCCGCGACGCGGTGCGCGATATCGGCTACGAGCAAGAGGGTTTCCACTGGAAGGACGCCTCGGTCGAGGTCCACCTGCACTCCCAGTCCGTCGATATCGCCCAAGGGGTCGATGCGTCGGGCAATAAAGACGAGGGTGCGGGCGACCAAGGCCTGATGTTCGGCTATGCCTGCGACGAAACGCCGTCGTTGATGCCGGCGCCGATCTACTATTCCCACATCATTTTGCGCGAGATGGCCGCGGCGCGTCACGCCGGTAAGGAAAAGGGGTTGGGCCCCGACTCCAAAAGCCAGGTAACCTTGCGCTACGAAAACGGCAAACCGGTCGGTGCGCAATCGGTCGTGGTGTCCACCCAACATACCGAGGGGCTGTCGCAAGACGATGTCCGCGAAATCTTGCGCCCCTACGTTCTTGGCGCGCTACCCGACGGCTGGATGTGCGACGAGGACGAATTCTACGTGAACCCGACCGGCAAGTTCGTGATCGGGGGCCCCGATGGCGACGCCGGTCTGACCGGGCGCAAAATCATCGTCGATACCTATGGCGGTGCGGCGCCGCATGGCGGCGGCGCGTTCTCGGGCAAAGATCCGACCAAGGTCGACCGCTCCGCGGCCTACGCCGCACGCTACCTCGCCAAAAACGTGGTCGGGGCCGGTCTGGCCAAATGGTGCACGATTCAAATCGCCTATGCGATCGGCGTTTCCAAGCCGCTCTCTTTCTATGTTGACCTCGGTGAAGGCGCCGACGTCGATGCGGCACAGCTCGAAGCGGTGTTGCCCAAGGTGATGGATCTCAGCCCGCGCGGCATTCGCGAACATCTCGGGCTCAGCCAGCCGATCTATGCCCGCACCGCGGCCTACGGCCATTTCGGGCGCGAACCCGATGCCGACGGCGGCTTCTCCTGGGAACGGTTGGACCTCGTCGACGCCATCAAGTCGGCGCTTTAGGGCCGATCTCAGGGGTGGGCCACCCCCGCGGCACCAAGCCCACCGACCGGCCGCATTTCTACGGCCGCCGCAGCGGCCACACGTTGGGGCCGCAGCGCCGCGCCCGGCTCGAAGCCATGCTCGCGCGCTTCGGCATCACCGCCACCGACATGCCGGTCGGCGATCCCGCCGACCTTTTTCCGGCGGGCACGCCGGTGTGGCTCGAAATCGGGTTCGGCGCGGGCGAACATCTCGCGGCGCAGGCCGCCGCCCACCCCGATGTCGGCTTTTTAGGCTGCGAGCCCTTTCGCAACGGGGTCGCGACCCTGGCGCGCCTGATCGACGAGGCGGGGCTGTCGAACATTCGGGTCTTTCACGAAGACGTGCGGCTGTTGTTGCCGACGCTGGCGCCCGCCGTATTCGACCGGGTTTTTCTGTTGTTCCCCGACCCGTGGCCCAAAACCCGGCACCACCGGCGACGGTTCGTCAATCAAGAGAATCTCGATCATTTGGCGCGGGTGATGCGCGATGGTGCCGAATTGCGCTTTGCCACCGATCATGCCGACTATTGCCGCTGGTCGCTGGCCCGGATTCGGGCCCATGGCGCGTTCGAATGGACCGCCCGGCGGGCGGCGGATTGGCGCGAACGCCCGGCCGACGCCACCGAAACCCGGTTCGAAGGCAAGGCCCTGGAGGCCGGTCGGCAGCCGGTTTACCTCAGGTTTTTGCGCCGTCCCCGGCCCGCCCAAGGGGCTTGAAGCGGCGCAGAATCACCCTATTATCTGGCCCACAATAATAATACTGCTTGCCTCAGCAGGCCGGGGAGTGGGCGGAAGCCCACTTTTTTTATTACCGGAGCACCGCCTGTGCCCGTCCGAAAGGTCGAAGAGATCATTACGCCGTCGCTTGATGCCATGGGCTATCGGGTCGTTCGCGTGCGCCTCACCGGCGGCGACGACAGCCCGACGCTGCAGGTCATGGTCGAAACCAAAGACTCCCAGACGCGCGGCGCGCTCGATGACGGCGGGATCACGGCCGATCATTGCGCCGAGGTCAGTCGCACGATATCCGCGCTGCTCGATGTCGAAGATCCGATCCCAAGTGCCTATGTGTTGGAAGTGAGTTCGCCCGGCATCGACCGCCCCTTGGTGGCGACCGAGGACTTCAGCCGCTTTGCCGGGTTCGACGCCCGTCTCGAAGCGCGTCAGGTGATCGACGGTCGCAAGCGTTTCAAGGGCAAGCTTCTTGGTGTCGACGTCCGACGACGTGCGGATCGAAACCGACACCGGTGTTTTTTCCGTGCCGTTGGCCGAGATCGCCAACGCCAAACTTCTGATGACTGACGAGCTAATCAAACAGACCGCCATGGCGCGGCCGCAAGGGTAAAGACGATGAGCACAGCACAAGCGGCTCCGGTGACGAGCCAAAACCGAATCGAACTTTTACAGATCGCAGATGCCGTTGCGCGCGAAAAGGTCATCGAGCGCGACACCGTCATTCTTGGCGATGGAAGAAGCGATTCAAAAAGCCGCGCGCTCCAAGTACGGCATGGAAAACGACATCCGCGCCGAAATCGATCGGACGACGGGCGAAATCAAAATCTTCCGCTGCACCGAGGTCGCCGAAGAAGTCGAAAACGACGCCACCGAAATCAGCCTTACCGAAGCACGCGAACGCAATCCCGACGCCCAGGTCGGCGATATCATCGCCGAGCCGTTGCCGCCGATCGATTTCGGTCGCATCGCGGCACAGACCGCCAAACAGGTCATCGTGCAAAAGGTGCGCGACGCCGAACGCGAACGGCAGTACGAAGAATACAAAGACCGCATCGGCGAGATCGTCAACGGCATCGTCAAGCGCGTCGAATACGGCAACGTCACGATCGACCTGGGGCGTTCCGAGGCCGTCATCCGGCGCGACGAAGTCTTGCCGCGCGAGAACTTCCGCCAAGGCGATCGCGTGCGCGCCTATATCTACGATGTACGCCGCGAGCCCCGCGGGCCGCAGATATTCCTATCGCGTACGCATCCCAAATACATGGCGATGCTGTTCGCTCAAGAGGTGCCCGAGGTTTACGACGGCATCATCGAGATCAAGGCTGTCGCCCGCGACCCCGGCAGCCGCGCCAAAATCGCGGTGATGTCGAACGATGGCGGCATTGATCCGGTTGGTGCCTGCGTTGGCATGCGGGGCAGCCGCGTGCAGGCCGTGGTCAACGAACTGCAGGGCGAGAAGATCGATATCATTCAATGGTCGCCCGACGACGCGACCTTCATCGTCAACGCGCTGGCGCCGGCCGAGGTCAGCAAGGTGGTGCTCGACGAGGACAGCCGCCGGATCGAAGTCGTCGTCCCCGACGATCAGCTTTCCTTGGCGATTGGTCGCCGCGGGCAGAACGTGCGTCTTGCCTCGCAGCTCAGCGGCTGGGACATCGACGTGTTGACCGAGGCCGAAGAGTCCGAGCGTCGCCAAGAAGAATTCCGCCAGCGCAGCCAGATGTTCATCGACACGCTCGCTGTCGACGAAATGATTGCACAGTTGCTGGTCACCGAAGGGTTCTCGACCATCGACGAGGTGGCCACCGTCGACCTCGGCGAGATCTCGTCGATCGAGGGATTCGACGACGACATCGCGACCGAACTTCAAAACCGCGCGCTGGCCTTTATCGAAGAGCGCAACCGCGAACTCGACGAACGGCGTCGTGCGCTTGGTGTCACGGACGATGTCGCGGCCGTCGAAGGTCTGACCATCGAGATGCTGGTCACATTGGGTGAAGCCGGCGTCAAAACGCTCGACGACCTGGGTGACTTGGCCGGGGACGAACTGATCGAAACATTGCCTGATGCCGGGTTCACCGAAGATGAGGCCAACGCCATCATCATGGCGGCCCGCGCGCACTGGTTCGACGACGAGCCGGCGCCCGAAGCCGCCGCCGAGGGCGATGCCGACGCCCCCGCCACAGAGACCGACGCGCCGCAGGAGTAGAGTTGCCAGGACACCCCACCATGACCGCCGCCAAATCGGATCCGCAGCGCCGTTGCCTGTCGACCGGCGAGGTGCGCCCCAAGGACGCGATGGTCCGCTTCGTGGTGGCGCCCGACCGCACGGTCGTCCCCGACGTGGCCGAGCGGCTGCCCGGGCACGGCTATTGGGTCACGGCCACGCGGGATGCCCTGTCGGGGGCGCTGCGGCGCAAGCTTTTCGTCCGGGCGGCGCGGCGCGAGGTCGGCGCCGACCTGACGCTGGTCGATATGGTCGAAGATCAACTGGCCCGGCGCACCACCGATTTGCTGGCGATGGCGCGTCGTGCCGGGCCTGGTGGTGTCGGGCTTCGAGAAGGTCCGGGGCGGCCTTCGCGAACAAAGCCTCGCCGCCGTGATCACCGCGGCCGACGCCGCGCAGGACGCGGTGCGTAAGATTATGGGCCCGGCCACCGGGCTGGCCGTCGTACGTTGTCTGACGAGCGCGGAAATCGGTTTAGCCTTCGGTCGAGAAAATGTGGTACATGCAGCCCTGCGTCCCGGGGCTTTGACGGATCGATTCCTACGTGAAGCCCACCGTTTGGAAGGCTTCCGCCCTGTGGACAGCGTGATCAAGGCCTGATTGATGAGTGATACCAAAGATAAGAAACCGCTTTCGCTGTCGGGAAGCACCAAGCTTGAGATGAAACGGCCGGGCGCCGCTGCCGGACAGGTGCGCCAGAGCTTTTCGCATGGGCGTTCCAAGACCGTCACCGTCGAGGTCAAGAAAAAGCGAGGCGCCGGGGCACCGCGCAAGCAAACCTTGGCCGAAGCCGCCGCCGAGCGCACGCCGACCGTCGCCAAAACAGCGCCCGCACCTGCTGCGCCGGCCGCCGAGCCCGAGGACAAGGAGTCCAAGGGGCGTGTCGTTCTCAAGGCGCTGACCGACGACGAAAAGGCCGCCCGCGCAAAGGCGCTCGAAGGCGCCAAGATCGCCTCCGTCGAAGCGCGTAAAAAGGCGCAGGAAGAAGCCTCGCGCCGCGCCGACGAAGAAGCCCGCCTCGCGGCCGAGCGCGAACAAGCCGAAAAACGCGAGGCCGAAGAGGCCGAACGCAAACGCGTCGAAGAAGCCGCCCGCAAAAAAGCCGCCGAAGCCGCCGCGCAACGCCTCGGCGAACCGGCGGCCGAAGAAGAGGCCGAGACGCGGCGCGCCAAACCGAGTGCGCGGCCCGGGGTCAAACGCCCGACCCCGCCGCGTCCCCGTTCCGGCGAACGCCGCCGCGGTGGCAAGATGACCCTCAGCCAAGCGCTCGATGATCGCGAACGGACCCGCAGTCTGGCCGCGGTGCGTCGCCAACGCGAACGCGAGAAGCGCCAGGCCCGGACCGGCGAATCCGAGGCGCCCAAGAAGGTCTTCCGCGAGGTCGTGATCCCCGACACCATCACGGTGCAGGAATTGGCCAACCGCATGACCGAACGCGGCGTCGATGTGATCCGTTCGCTCATGAAGATGGGCGTGATGGCCACGATCAACCAAACCGTCGATGCCGAAACCGCCGAGATCATCGTCACCGAATTCGGCCATACGCCGAAACGCGTGTCCTCGGCCGACGTCGAAATCGGTTTCCGCGCGGGCGACGACGACGACGACGCGGCCTCGTTGAAACCCCGCGCGCCGGTCGTCACCGTGATGGGTCACGTCGACCACGGTAAAACCTCGCTGCTGGATGCCCTGCGCACTACCGATGTGGTGTCCGGCGAAGCCGGCGGGATCACACAGCATATCGGCGCCTATCAGGTGACGATGGCGTCGGGCGCGAAGATCACCTTCCTCGATACGCCGGGCCACGAAGCCTTTACGACGATGCGCGCCCGCGGCGCGACCGTGACGGACATCGTGGTGCTCGTCGTCGCCGGCGACGACGGCATCATGCCCCAAACCGTCGAGGCGATTAATCACGCCAAGGCGGCGGAGACGCCGATCATCGTCGCGATCAACAAAATGGATCGCCCCGAATCGGACGCCGATCGCGTGCGGCGCGACCTGCTGCAGCACGATCTCGTGGTCGAGGAAATGGGCGGCGAAGTCATCGCGGTCGAAGTGTCGGCCACCGAAAAGACCGGTCTCGATCGCCTCGAAGAACTCATCATCCTGCAAGCCGAGCTTTTGGAACTGAAGGCCAATCCCGATCGGCCCGCCGAAGGCGTGGTGATCGAGGCCAAGCTCGATCGCGGTCGCGGCGCGGTGGCCACCACCTTGGTCCAGCGCGGTACGCTGCGGGTCGGCGATATCGTTGTGGCCGGGACGGAATGGGGCAAGGTCCGCGCTTTGATCGACGATCACGGCAACCAAATCGACGAACTTCATCCGGGCGAACCGGCCGAGATTCTCGGCCTCAACGGGGCCCCGAGTGCCGGCGACGAGTTCGGCGTGGTGGAAAGCGAAGGCCGGGCGCGCGAAATCACCGGCTTCCGGGCCGGCCAAGCGCGCGAAAAGGATGCCGCCCTGGCGGCCACCGCGCGCGGCTCGCTCGAGGAGATGTTCACTAAAATCTCCGACGGCGAAACCAGCACCTTCCCGGTCATCATCAAGGCCGACGTGCAGGGTTCGCTCGAGGCGATCCGCGGGGCGCTCGAAAAACTGTCGACAGACGAAGTGGCGATCAGCGTCGTGCATGGCGCGGTCGGCGGCATCAACGAATCCGACGTCACCTTGGCCGCGGCCTCCGGCGCGCTGATGATCGGCTTTAGCGTTCGTGCCAATGCCCAGGCGCGCGAACGCGCCAAGCGCGACAAGTTGGAAATCCGCTATTACTCGGTGATCTACAACCTCGTTGACGAGATGAAAGACATCTTGTCGGGCATGCTCGATCCGACGATCAAGGAAACCAGCCTCGGTCGCGCGCGGATCAAGCAGGTCTTCGCAGTGTCCAAGGTCGGCAAGGTCGCCGGTTGCGAGATCACCGAAGGAACGGTGCGTCGCGGCGCCAAAGCGCGCCTGTTGCGCGACGATGTCGTGGTGCACGAAGGCGTCTTGGGCAAGCTCAAGCACTTCAAAGACGATGCACGCGAAGTGCGCGCCGGTTCGGATTGCGGTATCGCCTTGGAGAACTACCAGGATTATCACGAAGGCGACATCATCGAAGTCTACGAAACCGAAGAGATCGCCCGCTCGCTCTAGGCCGTCCTGCCGACCCCCGAGCCGGACGGCGGTTCGGAAACCATGCCCAGGAATCAAAGCAAATCAGCCTCGCAGCGGCAGCACCGTGGCGGCGAATTGCTACGCCATGGTCTCGTCGACGAACTCGCGTCGATGGAATTTGCCGACGGCGCGCTGACCGGTACGGCGGTGACGGTTTCCGAAGTGCGGGTCAGTCCCGACCTTAAACAAGCGCGGGCTTACGTCTTTCCGCTCGGCGGTGGCGACGCCGCGCCTTTGTTGGAAGAACTCAATGCCGCCGCGCCCCGTTTGCAGGGGCCGTTGGCCCGCCGCGTGGGCTTGCGCTTCACGCCGCGCCTCAAGTTCGTGATCGACGATACCTTCGATGAGGCCGACAAGATCGGCACGTTATTGGCGCGGGCGCAGGCCAAAACATCTTCCGAATGAACGGCTGGATCGTTCTCGACAAACCGAAGGGGCTTTCTTCGGCCGCCGGCGTGGCCAAAGTGCGTCATCTTTTCGACCGGGTGAAAGCCGGCCATGGCGGCACGCTTGATCCCTTGGCCACAGGCGTTTTGCCCATTGCACTCGGTGAAGCCACCAAGGTCATGGGCTACATCCTCGACAGCAACAAAGCCTATCGCGCCACCGTGGTGTGGGGCGAAGCCCGCGATACCGACGACGCCGAAGGCAACGTGACCGCGACCAGCGACCATCGGCCCGATCGCGCCGCGATTCTGGCCGCGCTGCCCCCGTTCACCGGACGTCTCATGCAACAACCGCCCGCGTTCTCCGCCCTGAAGGTCGGCGGTCGGCGCGCCTATGCGGCGGCCCGGGCGGGCGAAACGGTGGTGCTCAAATCTCGCGAAATCGAGATTTTTGCCCTGGAATTGGTCGAAAACGACGAAAATCACGCCGTTTTCGACGTTTCGTGCGGGAAAGGCACCTATATCCGGGCGCTGGCCCGCGATTTGGCCCAGGCCCTGGGCACCGTCGGCTATCTCGGCGATCTCCGGCGGACCCGCGCCGGCCCGTTCACGGAATCTCAAGCGATTTCGCTAGCCACCCTGGAGGACTTGCGCCATAGTGCGCGCCTCGCGGAGGCACTTTTGCCGCTCGAGACCGCGCTGGACGACATCCCGGCGCTGGCCTTGGACGGAGCGGCGGCGGCGAAACTTCGCCACGGCCAGACCATCAGCGTTTCCACGGGTCTCAAGGACGGCATCGTCTTCGTTACCTCGGACACCGGTCCGGTGGCCATGGCGCGGGTGATCGACGGCACCTTGAAACCAGTTCGTGTTTTCAATTCGTGATAGGAGATAACCGATGTCGATTACTGCCGAGCGCAAGGCTGCGCTCATCAAGGAATATGCGACCAAGGAAGACGACACCGGGTCGCCCGAGGTGCAAGTTGCGATCCTAACCGAACGGATCACCAACCTCACCGAGCATTTCAGAGACCATAAAAAGGATGCCCACTCGCGGCGCGGGCTCCTGATGCTCGTCAATCGGCGCCGCCGGCTGCTCGACTACGTGCGCGACTGCGATGTCTCGCGTTACGAGCAGCTTATTCAGCGACTCGGTATCAGAAAGTAGCAGGGTGTCGCCGCGCACCGCCGTACGCTGCGAATTCGCAGGCCGTCGGCTGTGCCGTTGCGTCCACAACCCGAGGCCACGTCGCTGACCTCTAGGGGAGCGCACAAGGGGTGCGCTCCGAAAGCAAGCAAGGAAGAGAGATAATGTTCAATATCGTTAAGAAAGAAATTGAGTGGGGCGGGCGTACGCTCACCCTCGAAACCGGCAGGCTCGCCCGCCAGGCCGACGGGGCTGTCCTCGTCACCTACGGCGAGACCACCGTGTTGTGCACCGCGGTCGCACAGAAAACACCGCGCGCGGGAATCGATTTCTTTCCGCTCACCGTCAATTACCAGGAAAAGACCTTCGCCGCCGGTAAGATCCCAGGCGGCTTTTTCAAACGTGAAGGTCGTCCTGCCGAAAAAGAAACGCTGACCTCGCGCCTCATCGACCGGCCGATCCGTCCGCTGTTTCACAGCAGTTTCCGCAACGAGACCCAGGTGATCTGCACGGTCTTGTCGCACGACTTGGAAAACAACCCGGATATGCCGGCGCTAATCGGTGCCTCTGCCGCGCTGACGATTTCGGGCATTCCGTTCCTCGGCCCGATCGGTGGCGCGCGTGTCGGCTATGTCGATGGCGACTACGTCCTCAACCCGACGCCCGATCAACTTGCCGATTCGCAACTCGACCTCATCGTGGCCGGGACCGGCGATGCGGTACTGATGGTCGAATCCGAAGCCTCCGAGCTCAGCGAAGAAGTCATGCTCGGTGCCGTCATGTTCGGTCACGAGTCCTTTCAGCCGGTGATCGACGCCATCGTGTCGCTCGCCGAATCGGCGGCGAAAGATCCGTGGCCGTTGCCTGAAGAGGTCGACACCTCCGACGTGCAGACCCGCCTCGAGTCGTTGATTGGCGACGACCTGAAGGCCGCATATGCCGAACGCGACAAGCAGGCCCGGACCAATCTTCTGTCCGAGGCCCGCAAAAAGATCGCCGAAGCGGCGGAACAAGACGAAAGCCTCGATGCCAGCCTCGCCTCCGGCGTCTTCAAAAAAATGGAAAAGAAACTGGTCCGTGGCCAGATTCTCGACAGCGGCGTGCGCATCGACGGGCGCGACACCAAAACCGTGCGTCCCATCGTGGCCGAAAACGACGTGCTGCCGCGGACCCATGGCTCGGCCTTGTTCACGCGTGGGGAAACCCAAGCCTTGGCCGTCACCACGTTGGGCACCGGCCAGGACGAGCAGATCATCGATGCGCTTGAGGGCGAATACCGCGAGCGGTTCATGCTGCACTACAACTTCCCGCCCTACTCGACCGGCGAAACCAAGTTCATGGCCTCGCCGGGGCGTCGTGAAATCGGTCACGGCAAGTTGGCGTGGCGTGCCTTGCGGCCGTTGCTGCCGACCGCCGAAGCCTTCCCCTACACCATCCGCGTCGTTTCGGAAGTGACCGAGTCGAACGGGTCGTCTTCGATGGCCACGGTGTGCGGGTCGTCCTTGTCGATGATGGGGGCCGGTGTGCCGTTGCGCGCACCGTGTGCCGGGATCGCGATGGGCTTGATTTTGGAAGACAGCGGCTTTGCCGTTCTGTCCGACATTTTGGGCGACGAAGATCACCTCGGCGACATGGACTTCAAGGTGGCGGGCACCGAATCTGGTATTACCGCGCTGCAGATGGACATCAAGGTGACCGGGATCACCAAAGAGATCATGCGAGCCGCCCTCGACCAAGCCCGCGACGGCCGGCTGCATATCTTGGGTGAAATGTCCAAGGCCCTCAGCACGGCCCGTGAAGAGGTCAACGACAATGCCCCGCGCATCACCACGTTGCAGGTGCCCAAAGACAAGATCCGTGAAGTCATCGGCACCGGCGGCAAAGTCATTCGCGAGATTTGCGAAGTGACCGGCGCCAAGGTCGATATCGAAGACGACGGCACGGTGAAGGTCGCCAGCTCCAACACCGAATCGGCCGAAGCGGCGGTCAAGTGGATCCGCGACATCGTGGCCGAGCCCGAGGTCGGCGTGATCTATCGCGGCAAGGTCGTGAAGGTCGTGGACTTCGGCGCTTTCGTGAACTTCATCGGCTCCAAGGACGGGTTGGTGCACATTTCCGAACTGGCCCCGCAACGGGTCGGCAAGGTCACCGACATCGTCAACGAAGGCGACGAAGTATGGGTCAAGGTCTTGTCGTTCGACGATCGCGGCAAGGTGCGCCTCAGCATGAAGTCGGTCGACCAGGAATCAGGCGAAGAAAAAGGCGCCGAACCGGCCAAAGAAGCCGGCGAATAAGCCGCCTAACCGTTGGTTTGCTCGGTCGTCAGGCGGCGACCGAGCGCCGACGGGTTGGTCTAACGTGGAATCGTTCTATATTGAAGGGGACACTCCCGTTTGGGCGTGCACCGACAAGGATGCCGGATCGTGAAACCCCTAAATAGCATGCGTATTTCAGGCTTTGACGCCCTCCCTCTGATCGAGGGCGGCAAGGGAATCTCGATCTCCAACGGCGAGAGTTCCGGCGCCTGGGCGGCCGCGGGCGCGGTCGGCACGTTCTCCGGCGTCAACGCGGATTCATACGACGCCGACGGCAAGATGATCCCGCAGCAGTATTTCGGCCGAACCCGCGTCGAACGGCACGAAGAACTCGTCAAATACGCGATCGACGGCGGCGTCACCCAAGCCGAAATCGCCCACGAGTTGGCCGGCGGTCACGGCCCGGTCCACATGAACGTGTTGTGGGAAATGGCGGCAGCGGAACGCGTGCTGATCGGGATACTCGAGCGCGCCAGCCATTTGATTCACGGCGTGACCTGCGGTGCGGGCATGCCCTACAAGGTGGCCGAAATCGCCGCGCGGTTTAACGTCCACTACTACCCTATCGTCTCGTCCGGTCGCGCGTTCCGTGCCTTATGGAAACGCGCCTACCACAAGTTCGCAGAACTGCTCGGTGGCGTTGTTTACGAAGATCCCTGGCACGCCGGTGGCCACAACGGCTTGTCCAATAGTGAAGATCCCGACCAGCCCGAAGATCCCTACCCCAGGGTTCTCGAACTGCGCCAAAAGATGCGCGAGTTCGGGCTCGACGACACCCCGATCATCATGGCCGGCGGCGTCTGGTTTTTGCGCGAGTGGACCGATTGGATCGATAACCCCGAGTTGGGACCGATTGCCTTCCAGTTCGGGACCCGTCCGTTGCTCACCGAAGAAAGCCCGATCTCGGATGCCTGGAAGCAAAAGCTGCTCCAGCTCGAAGAGGGCGACATCTATCTCAACAGTTTCAGCCCCACCGGCATGTGGTCTTCGGCGGTCGAAAACGAATTCCTGCGCGAGCTCAAAGAGCGGGCGACCCATCAGATCGCCTATACCCGCGAGCCTTTCGGCGATCACAACGCCGAGTTTTCGTTTGGGCCGCGTAAAAAGCCGGTCTACGTCACCGAGCACGACAAAAGCCGCGCCCAGGAATGGATCGACGCGGGTTTCACCGAACCGATGAAGACCCCGGATTCGACGCTGATTTTCGTGGCCCCCGAAACCAAGCGCGAAATTCGTATCGATCAGGTGGAATGCATGGGCTGCCTTAGTGCCTGCCGGTTTTCCAATTGGTCGCAGGAAGAAGGCAACACCACCGGCAAAAAAACCGACCCACGCAGCTACTGCATTCAAAAAACGTTGCAGGTCATCGGCCATAGCGACGAGGTCGAGAACCAATTGATGTTCGCGGGTCATGCGGCATTCCGCTTTAAGGACGATCCGTTTTATTCGAACGGCTTCGTGCCGACCGTGAAGCAACTCGTTGACCGACTGGTAACAGGGGATTGAGACATCCGCGCACGATGTCGCGGGCTTGATCGAGAAACCTTATGACGACACCACACCGATCCGATGAGACCGCGGCCCAAGAACGCATTCGTGCGGCGGGCCTCCGCCCCACGCGCCAACGTGTGGCGCTCGCCCAACTCTTGTTCGATCATGGTCAACGCCATCTGACCGCTGAGACCCTCCATGGCGAGGCCGTCGCGGACGGGATCAGCGTGTCGCTCGCGACGATCTACAACACGCTCCACCAGTTCGTGCGCGTTGGGTTGCTTCGCGAAGTGACCGTCGAGCCGGGGCGTTCCTATTTCGACACCAACGTGTCGGACCACCACCATTTCTTTCACGAGGCCAGCGGCGAGCTCGAAGACATCGCGGCCCTTTCGGTCGATCTGTCGGCCCTCCCCGAGCCCCCGGCCGGGACGGAAATCAACCGGGTCGACGTGGTGGTGCGCCTGAAGGATCGACGCAGCTAGGCCGCGGCGTTACGTTGGGCCCTGTTGGTTCATTAAAGCGATTCCAAACTATTGACCACGGCGCAGCCCGCCGCCATATTGAGATTTAGAACTGAGCATCGCTTGAGCGTACTCATGCCCACTCGTTTCCAAGAAGAAAAAGCCGAAGGAGGACACCGATGCCCGCACTTAAAGGGACCAAAACCGAACAGAATCTGAAAGACGCGTTTGCCGGCGAGTCTCAGGCCAATCGACGCTATCTTTATTTCGCGCAGAAAGCCGATGTCGAAGGCTACAACGATGTCTCGACCGTGTTCCGCTCGACCGCCGAAGGCGAAACCGGCCATGCCCACGGCCATCTGGAATTTCTCGAAGAGACCGGCGATCCGGCCACCGGCGAGCCGATCGGCACCACCGAGAAAAACCTCAAAGCTTCGGTTGCAGGCGAGACCCACGAATACACCGACATGTATCCCGGCATGGCCAAGACCGCCCGGGACGAGGGTTTCACCGAGATCGCGGACTGGTTCGAGACTTTGGCCAAGGCCGAAAAGTCGCATGCTGGCCGCTTCCAGAAAGCGCTCGACAACCTCTAAGCGCCTGACGGCGTCATAAGGGCGGGGGCGGCCGAACAGCCGCCCCCGTTTGATTCAAGATGAAAGAAGGTTCCACCGAAGCGCCGATCCGCCACCCGATCGACTGGCAGGATCCGTCCTTCACCGACCTCGACGCGCTCGACGACGAAATGCGGCGCGTGGCCGACATCTGTCACGGCTGTCGGCGCTGCTTCAATTTGTGCGATTCGTTTCCGCGGCTTTTCGATCTGATCGACGAAAGCGACACCGGCGAGCTCGATTCGGTCGACAGCCGCTATTTCAAGCCGGTCGTCGATGCCTGCACGTTGTGCGACATGTGCTTCCTGACCAAATGTCCCTACGTACCGCCGCACGAGTTCAATCTCGACTTTCCGCACTTGATGCTGCGTTACCGCGTGGCGGAACGAAAGCACGGCATCAAACCAGGCTTTGCCGAATCGCAACTGACGAAAACCGATCTTAACGGCCGGCTCGCCAAACTAGCAGCCCCGGTCGCCAATTGGGCCTCGGCGCGCACCAACAAACTGACGCGTCCGGTGCTCAAGGGCGTGGCCCACGTGCACGAAGACGCCGAGCTTCCGAAATTTCACAGCGAAACCTTCGTCGCCAAGGCCGCGCATCATCCGGCGCCGCCGGACGACACCGCGCCCGCCAAAGGGCGCAAGGCGGTGCTCTATGCCACCTGCTTTGTGAATTACAACAACCCCGGCATCGGCGATGCCGTGCGCACCGTGTTGGGGCGTAACGGCGTCGAGACCGAGGTGGTTTATCCCGAATGCTGCGGCATGCCCCAGCTCGAAGGCGGCGAGATCGCCGATGTCGCCGATCGCGCGGCACGCATTGCCGCGTTGATGACGGGCTGGATCGACGACGGCTACGACATCGTCGCCATGACGCCGTCCTGTGCCCTGATGTTGAAATTCGAATGGCCGCTGATCGTGCCCGACAATCCGCAGGTCCGCCGCCTTTCCGAGGCGACGTTCGATTTGTCCGAATACGTCGTCGACATCGCCAAGAAAGAAGGTCTCGCCGACGGCATGAAACCCTTGCCGGGCGGGGTCGCGGTGCATCTTGCCTGTCATGCTCGGGCCCAGAACATGGGCGCCAAAGCGGCTGAGCTGTTGCGCCAGGTACCCGAGACCGAAGTGACGATCGTCGAACGCTGTTCGGGGCACGGCGGATCGTGGGGCATCAAGACCGAGAACTTTCCGGTCGCGCTTAAAGTCGGCGCACCGGCGGCGCAACGCGCGGCGGATGCCAATGCCGCCTTTGTCGTCTCCGAATGCCCATTGGCCGGTAAGCACATCGTGCAAGGCATGGAACGCATCGACGGCGCCGTGGACAAACTCGACAGCGCCCAAGCTTTTCATCCGATCGAACTGATGGCGCGGGCCTACGGGGGAACGACGTGACGCGCGAGGCCCACGAAATCACCCGCGCCGATTTGATGGCGATGGATGATTACAGCGCGATCCGCAAAGAAAAACGCGCCGAGGTGTCGGCGATTAAACAGGACCGCCGCGTCGGCGTCGGCCCGTTCGCGACGTTCTACTTCGAGAACTACGACACCATGTGGATCCAAATCCACGAAATGCTGTTCATCGAAAAAGGCGGCGAGGCCCAAATCGACGACGAGCTCACGGCCTACAATCCTTTGATTCCAAAGGGAAAAGAACTCGTCGCGACACTCATGTTCGAAATACCCAATCCCGAAATGCGGGATCGCGAACTGCGCCGCTTGACCGATGTCGAACACAAAGTGGCGCTCAAAATCGGCGATGCCGTCGTACCCGCCGTCCCCGAAGGCGATGTCGAGCGCACCAAGGCCGACGGCAAAACCTCGTCGGTGCATTTTCTGAAATTCCCGATGAGCGACGATCAGATCGCGGCGTTTCGCGACGACGCCCAGCCCGCCGTGCTGCAAATTGATCACGCCAACTACGGACATATGGCGACGATCCCGGCTGCCGCCCGCGCGGCGTTGCAAACCGACTTCGACTAGGGCTACTCGAACTCTTCCTGGGGGTAGACCCCCCACAGATAGCTGCGCGGAAACCAACCGCGTCGGGCGCGAATTTCCACCTCGCACCAATCCTGGCGGCACGCCAACAGGCGACCCAGCACGCCGGGTTCGGCAAACAACACCGGCGCGGCGTCGACCGCAGGGCGTTGCCGTACGGTGCGCATGGTGCCGGTCACCACGGCCCAGCGCTCTTGCGACAGCAAGCGTCGGTGGACCCAACCTTCGTCGCCTTCGTGATCGCGCACCCGAACCCACTGCTCGAACTCGGCGATCGCCTCGACCGGCAGGCGCGCACGTTTGAAAACCCAATCCACGGGATAGCGCGTGCCGGGCCCTGTCCGCACGTTGACGGTGTCGTGGCGCAGCGACACGAAATGCGGCGCGTACTCGGTCTGCGCCGCGGCCGGCGGGACGCCGACAAAAAGCCCCCACAGCATGAGGGCCGCCATAAACGTGATCGCACCGAAGATGGGATGAGTTGTTCGCCGCACCGCGTTATATGGCAATCGCGACGCACCCCGGTCAAGCAAGCACCTCGTGAGCGCTTTCCTGAGCCGCCTACCTTCCCGTATCGGACCCGATTTGCTAGAGATTGCCCTTGGCAATGCTGGCGAATCACTCATGACAAAACGCAAGCCTCGGGTCATCGTCACGCGCAAGCTGCCGGACGAAATCGAAACCCGCATGATGGAGTTGTTCGAGACGCGCTTGAACGTCGACGACACCCCGTTGTCGCCTGACGATCTCCGCCAGGCCGTTCAGGATTGCGACGTGTTGGTCCCCACCGTGACCGACAAGATCGATGCCGATTTGCTCGCCGCCGCCGGTCCCGACCTCAAGCTCATCGCCAACTTCGGCAACGGCGTCGATCACATCGACCTGGCGGCGGCGCAGGAACGGCACATCACCATCACCAATACTCCCGGTGTGCTGACCGAAGATACCGCCGATATGACGATGGCGTTGATCCTGGCGGTACCGCGGCGTCTGGTGGCCGGCGAAAATTTACTGCGGTCCGGCGCATGGCCGGGCTGGTCGCCCAGCTTCATGTTGGGCCGGCGCATTTGGGGCAAGCGGTTGGGCATCGTCGGCATGGGCCGCATCGGCACCGCGCTGGCACGCCGGGCGCGCGGGTTTGGCCTGTCGATCCACTATCACAACCGCAACCGGGTAGCGCCCGAGATCGAATCCGACCTCGAGGCCACCTATTGGGACAGCCTCGATCAGATGCTCGCCCACATGGACATCGTGTCGGTCAATTGCCCGCATACTCCGGCGACCTATCATCTGTTGTCCGCGCGGCGGCTCAAACTGTTGCGCAAAGAGGCTTTCGTGGTGAACACCGCACGCGGCGAGATCGTCGACGAAGACGCGCTGATCGCGATGCTCAAAGCGGGCGACCTGATGGGCGCCGGGCTCGACGTCTACGAAAACGAACCGCACATCAAACCGGGATTTCTCAAACTCGACAACGTGGTGTTGCTGCCTCACATGGGTTCGGCCACGTTGGAAAGCCGCCTCGCCACCGGCGAACTGGTGCTGATCAACATCCGCACCTTCATGGACGGCCACAAGCCGCCCGACCGCGTCATCGCGGGCACCACGATCTAGCTCAGATAAACATCATCGCGCCGTCGGCGCGGGCATCGTTCAAGAACGTCACCAAGCCGCCTTCGACGAACGGTACGTCCGCGCGCAAGCCTGCGCGGTCGATGTCCTTGGCGCGCAAGCCCATGTCGCACACCATAAAGGTGGCGCCCAACTCGACGCAGGCCTGCAGCAATTCCTCGAACGTGCCGACACCGCGCGCCGCGAACGCGGCATCGACCGCCGCACCAGGGCGCCCGTCCTCGGCCGTCACCGTCTGCCAGCCCGGCGTGCCGTCGGCGCCGCGGGTCACGCAGGCAATGGCGTCCATGGTGAAGAACAACGTCACCGGCGTGTTGGTGGCGATCGCCGCGGCGGCGGTCGCCAGCGCGTAATGCACCTTGTCGAACGCGCCGCTATAGACGATCAGCGACAGTTTGGCGGGTCGGTCAGGCGGCATCGGCGTCCACCGTCGTGATGCTGGGCTGCGCCCCGCACAAGGCGCATGCCGGATCGGGCTTCACGCGCACCTTCCGAAACGATGCGGCAAGCCCCTCGTAGATCATCAGGGTCCCCGACAGGCTCTCGCCGATGCCGAGGATTTCTTTGATGACTTCGGTCGCCTGGAGCGTGCCCATGGTCCCGGCCAAAGCGCCCAACACGCCGCCTTCGGCGCAGCTCGGGATCAAGCCCTCGGGCGGCGGTGCGGGATAAATGCAGCGATAGCAAGGGTTTGCGCCACCGAGATGGGATTTGAAGGTCGACAATTGCCCGTCGAAACGCAGCACCGCGGCCGACACCAACGTCTTGCCCCCCAAATGACAAGCGTCGTTGAGCAAAAACCGGGTCGGAAAATTGTCGCTGCCGTCGGCCACGATATCGTAATCGGCGATCAAGGCGGCGACGTTGTCGGGGCCCAATCGTTGGTCGTGCGCGACAACGCGCACGTCGGGGTTCAACGCGCGCAACGTCGTCGCGGCGCTTTCGGTCTTGGGCGCATCGATGCGCTCGGTGGTATGGGCGATTTGGCGTTGTAGATTGGACAGACTGACCCGGTCGTTGTCGACAATCCCCAACGTGCCGATCCCGGCGGCCGCCAAATACATCAACAAGGGCGAGCCCAAGCCGCCCGCACCCACCACCAGAACCTTGGCGTCCAAAAGCGTCGCCTGACCGGTCCCGCCCACCTCATCGAGAATGATGTGGCGCGCGTAGCGGTGGATCTGGTCTTCGGTGAAGTCCATCGCGTCAGGCGAGGTCGAACAACGCCGTCGACAAATAGCGTTCCGCGAAGGACGGCAAGACGACCACCAATTGACGCCCCGCCCAATCGTCGCGCGCCCCGATCTCTGCGGCCGCCGCGAGCGCCGCACCGGACGAAATGCCGACGGCCAGACCTTCCAATTTGGCGGCCTGGCGTGCGGTTTTCAGCGCGGTTTCGTTGGCGATGGTCACCACGTCGTCGATCAGCGATCGATCGAGGTTGCCGGGCACGAAGCCGGCGCCGATCCCCTGGATGGCGTGGGGGCCCGGCTCGCCGCCCGATAGGATCGCACTGTCTTCGGGTTCCACCGCGATCATCTTGAGGCCGGGCTTGCGCGGTTTCAGCACGCTGCCCACGCCGGTCAACGTGCCTCCGGTCCCCACGCCGCACACCATGCCGTCGACCTTGCCGGCGGTGCCGGTCCAAATCTCTTCCGCCGTCGTGCGGCGATGGATCTCCGGGTTGGCCGGGTTGTCGAACTGCTGCAGGGAAATCGCGTTCGGCAGTTCCGCCAAGATCTCTTCAACCCGCGCGATCGCGCCACGCATGCCTTTTGGGGCCGGCGTCAGTTCCAGCTCGGCGCCCAAGAGTTGCAGCATTTTGCGGCGCTCTTGCGACATACTTTCGGGCATCGCCAGGATCAGCCGATAACCGCGCGCGGCACAGACGAACGCCAACGCGATGCCGGTATTGCCCGAGGTCGGCTCGACGATCACCGTGTCGGGCTTCAGCGTGCCGTCGGCTTCGGCGGCGTCGATCATGGCCGCCCCGATGCGATCCTTGACCGATCCCAGCGGGTTGAAAAATTCCAATTTGCCGATCAATTCGGCGCGACAGTTCAAGGCCTCGGCGAGCTTGGGCAAGCGCACCAGCGGCGTGCCGCCGATGGTGTCGGTGATGGAATTGTGAATGTGGTCCGTCTCGCCAGTCATATGTTGAAATCCATTCGGTCGGGTTTGGGGGAATCGACGCAGGCGCGAGCTCGTTGACACAAGGTCTCTAGGGTCACCGCGTCCAGCCGCGCCATCGTTTCGTCTTGCAGGTCGCGCCACAGTGGTGCGATCACCTGCCGGCCAATTTCCGAATTGCTGGCTTGGCTCAGATCCTCTTCGCTGTCTTGGGCGTACACCACGCGGGCGATCTCGCCCACCGTAATGCGGCGTCGCTCGCGCGCTAGGCGATAACCGCCGTGCGGCCCGCGCACGCCGCGCAGCACCCCCGCCCGCACCAAGCGTTGCATCACTTGTTCGAGATAGCGTTGGGGGATGCCTTGGCGGGCCGTGATATCGCGCGATTGCACCGGGTCGGGCCCGCCATGAATGGCGATGTCAACCACCGCCTCAAGCGCATACATCATTTTTTTGGAAAACCGCAGCACCGCGTCAGCCCTCTGTGCCCGTCGAGCCGAAGCCGCCCGCACCGCGATCGGTATCGTCGAGGGCTTCCTCGCGCCACGCGATCCGGGTCACTGGTGCGACCACCAACTGCGCGATCCGATCGCCGCGATTGATCGCCGCAGGTTCGCTCCCGTGGTTGATCAAGATGACGCCGATCTCGCCGCGATAGTCGGCATCGATGGTGCCCGGCGCGTTCAACACCGTAACCCCTTGTTTGAGCGCCAAACCGGACCGCGGCCGCACCTGCGCTTCGAAATCGGCGTCCAGCGCAATGCGGATGCCGGTCGGGACCAACGCCCGCGCCCCCGGGGCGATTTCGATGGTGTTGGCGATCGCGGCGCGCAGGTCCATTCCGGCACTGCCCGACGTTTCATAGGACGGCAGAGGCAGGTCTTGGGCATGCGCGAGGCGTTCGATGGCGATCGTCATGACGCGGGTCCCAAATGGGCGGCAATGCGTTCGGCGAGACGCTCGGCAACTTTTTCCTTGGTCATCTCGGGCCAGGCGTCGTGCATGTCGTCACCGATCAGGGTGACGGTATTGTCGTCCGCGCCGAAGGTCGAACTCCGGCCACGCTATTGGCGACGATCCAGTCGCAGCCCTTGCGCAATCTTTTGGCTTGGGCGTTTTCGTTGACGGCTTCGGTTTCGGCGGCAAATCCCACGACCAAAGCGGGCCGCCCGTCGGTCATGTGCGACACGGTGGCCAAAATGTCGGGATTTTCGACCAAGCTGATCGTCGGTACACCGGTGCCCGATTTTTGATCTTGGCCTCGGCGAGGTCGGCGCTCCGCCAATCCGCGACGGCCGAGGCAAAAACCGCGACATCGGCGGGGAGCGCGGCCTCGCAGGGCGCCATCATATCGCGCGCCGTGGTGACAAAGCGCATCGATACCCCCGGCGGGTCCGGCAAATTGGTGGGCCCGCTGATCAGCGTCGTCGCCGCGCCGAGACGGGCCAGCGCGGCGCCGATGGCATGGCCCTGCCGGCCGCTCGACCGGTTGGCGATATAGCGTACCGGGTCGATCGGTTCGTGGGTCGGGCCGGAGGCCACGATCGCGCGCCGCCCGGCCAGCGGCAGCGGCGCCGCGGGCTCGATATGGTCGAGGGTGTCGGCTATTGCGGTGACCAGGTCGGCGGGCTCGACCAGCCGCCCGTCGCCCGATTCGCCGTCCGCCAGTTCGCCCGCCGCCGGTCCGACGATCCGCACGCCGTCGCTCCGCAGGGTATCGACGTTGCGTTGGGGCGCCACGTGATGCCACATCCGCACGTTCATCGCCGGCGCGATCAAGATCGGCTTGTCGGTCGCGATCAAGGTGGTGGTGGCCAGGTCGTCGGCAATGCCCATCGCCATCTTGGCGATCTCGCCGGCCGAGGGTCGGCCTCGCGCGACAGCCGGATCCCATCTCCGATCGTCTTTCAGCGAAAACGTGTCGAGGTAGACCGGCTGGGCGCTCAGCGCCGCGACCGACAAGGGCGTCACGAACTCGCAGGCGGATCGGGTCATGATGCAGCGCACGCTTGCGCCCTCGGCGCGCAGGCGGCGGATCAAATCCAGCGCCTTAAACGCCGCAATACCACCGCTAATGACGAGAAGAATGCGTTTGCCGCTCAGCATGCCGGGTTTTGTCCTAAATCACACCGGGAGTGTGTTGAAACCTAGGCCGCCCATCGCGCCGGGCGCAAGGGCCGCCTTAGACCAGCAGCAAGACCCCGACGATCACGGCCCCGATCCCGATCAGCAGCCGGTTGGTCAGGCGGCGCTGGCGGGCTTGTTCGCGCGCGATTTCGCGTACCGTGTCGGGGTGCAGGCGCAGGCCGTCGGCGTCGATTTGGCTGACCAGCGATTGCGCACTTTCCAGCACGCCCGGCAATTGTCGCAACACCCGCAAGGTGCTGTTGATATTGTCGCGCACCCGCGCGGCCGGGCCCATGTGGCCCTCCATCCACTCCTCGATCACAGGCTGGGCTTTTTCCCAGAACACGATTTCCGGATCGAGGCTGCGGGCCACCCCTTCGGCGACCACCATGGTTTTTTGCAACAACAAAAGCTGGGTCTGGGTTTCCATCTGGAATTGCTCGGTGACCCGCAGCAGTTGGGCGAGCAGCCGGGCGATGGAAATCTCGTTGGCCGGTTTGCCCAATACCGGTGCGCCGATCGCGCGGCAGGCCTGGGCGAAGGCGTCGAGCGATTGGTCAGCCGGCACGTAGCCGGCTTCGAAATGAACCTCCGCCGCGCGCCAATAATCGCGGGTCAGAAACGCCAGCATCAGATCGGCCAGATAGCGCCGATCCTTGATATCGAGCCGCCCCATGATGCCGAAATCCACCGCCAGGATGTTGCCGTCGGCATCGGCAAACAGGTTGCCGGGATGCATATCGCCGTGGAAAAACCCGTCGCGAAACACCTGGTGAAGAAACGCCGCCAGCAGGTTGGTCACGACGGTATCGAGATCGACCCCGGCGTCGATCAGGGCATCGCGCGATCCCAACGAAATCCCCGAGACCCGCTCCAGCGTCAGCACCCGCGGGCCGGTCCGCGCCCAGTCGACCTCGGGCACGACATAGGTCGTGTCCTCTTCGAAGTTTTGCGCCAACTCCGAGGCCGCCGCGGCCTCGAGGCTCAGGTCCATTTCGCGAAAACTGCTTTCGGCGAACTTATCGATCACTTCGACCGGCTTGAGCCGCCGCATGCTGGGTTGGGTGGCGGCTGCGATCCGGGCCAGCCAGCGGAACAGGTCGATGTCGCGCCCGAAGGCGCGCTCGATCCCGGGCCGCAACACTTTGACCGCGACCTCGTGGCCATCGGTGGTCACCGCGTAATGAACCTGCGCGATGCTGGCCGCCGCGACCGGTTTATCGTCGAAAGACAAGAACAGTGATTCGAGCGAACAATCGAAGGCGTCTTCGATGACCTCGATCGCGGCCTCGCCGGGAAAGGGGGCCAGCCGGTCGCGCAGCGTGGCAAGATCGGCGGCAAAGGCGTCGCCCACCAAATCGGCCCGGGTCGACAAGGTTTGGCCGAACTTGATGAACGCTGGCCCCAGTGCTTCCAACGCCGCGACGAGGCGTTGGCCGCGGCGCAGCCCCCGCATCTCGGCGCGCGGACCGGGCAGGAAAAAGCGCCCCAGCCGCCGTGGCCAAAGCCCGTAACCCAGCATATCGAGCAGAAACAAGGCGTCGTGGCGCGCCAACGTATGGGCGATCCGGACCAGCCGGAGGATATTGCGAAGGGGGCCCAACAAAGGCTTTTAGGTTCGCCAGCCGGCGTGCAGCGCGACGATCCCACCCGAGAGGTTGCGATAGCTCACCCGGCCGAACCCGGCCGCCGCGATCATTTCGGCAAAGGCGTCTTGGCCGGGAAAAGTACGGATGCTTTCGGCGAGGTAGCGATAGGAGTCGGCATCGCGCGCGACCACGCGGCCCATCACCGGCAACAAGCGGAACGAATAGGCGTCGTACAGCGGGGCCAACGCGGGCGTCACCCGGCTGAATTCGAGGCACAGAAACCGCCCGCCGGGGCGCAGCACCCGCCGGGCTTCGCGCAGCGCCGCCGGCACGTCGGTCATGTTGCGCATGCCAAAGGCCACCGTATAGGCGTCGGCGCAGCCGTCCGGCAGGGGCAGCGCTTGGGCATCGCAGCAGCCCCAATCGAGGCCGCCGATTAGGCCGCGATCCACCGCCCGGTCGCGCCCGACCTGCAGCATGCGTTCGTTGATATCCAGCACCGTGACCCGCGGCCGCGCCGCCGGGTCGGCATCGCGAAAGGGCCGGAGAATGCGAAACGCAATGTCGCCGGTGCCGCCGGCGACGTCGACGATGTGCTCCCCTGGCCGGGCCCTAAGGCGGCGCACCATGGTGTCTTTCCACACCCGGTGCAGGCCCCCGCTCATCACGTCGTTCATCATGTCGTAGCGGGTCGAGACCGAATCGAACACCCCGCGCACCAGCCCGCGTTTTTCATCCCGCGCCACCTTGCGGAATCCGAACGGGACCTCGTCGGGCGTGGCCGTTTCGTCGTGTTGTGCGCCGTCGCTCATGGGAGCGACGATAGCCTAGGGGTCCTAATCACGCTACTTTGCGGCAGGTTTCGGCGCCCGCCGCGGCGCCGTCCATTCCTTTCTCAATGGCGACCAAGCCCGTGCCTGAACTGCCTGAAGTCGAGACTGTGGTGCGGGGCCTACGGCCCCATCTCGAGAACGCGACGCTGGCCCGGGTCGAGGTCCGGCGGCCCGATTTGCGGCAGCCTTTTCCCAAAGGGTTTGCCCGGCGTCTGACCGGGCGTCGCGTGGTCTCGCTGTCGCGGCGCGCCAAATACATCCTGGCGCTATTGGATGATGGGGTGCAGCTCCTGGCCCATCTTGGGATGTCCGGGCGCATGGTGCTTTATGACGGGCCCCCGACGGTGCAGGGCAAGCACGATCATGTCGTCTTGATCACCGAAGCTGGGATGCACATCGTCTTCAGCGACCCGCGCCGGTTTGGCCTCATGACCCTGATCGGCCTGGGCGAGGCCGAAACCCACCCGCTTCTCAAGGACTTGGGACCCGAGCCGCTCGGCAACGCGTTTGGCGGCCCGTTGCTGGCCGACCGCCTACGAGGCAAAAAGACCCCGCTCAAGGCGGCGTTGCTCGACCAGCGCGTCGTCGCCGGTCTGGGCAATATATATGTCTGCGAAGCGCTGTTTCGGGCCCGCCTGTCGCCCCGGCGTCAAGCCCGCACCGTGGGCCCGGTCCGGGCGGAGCGCCTTGCCGTGGCGGTGCGCGAGGTTTTGCAAGACGCCATCGCGGCGGGCGGTTCTTCCTTGCGCGACTATGTCGGGTCGAGCGGCGAGCTCGGCTATTTCCAGCACAACTTTTCGGTCTATGACCGCGAAGGCGAGCCCTGTCCGGGGTGCGATTGTGGCGGGGCCGTCCGACGCCTGGTGCAGTCCGGGCGCTCGACCTTCTATTGCCCGCACCGCCAGCGATAGCGCCCACCCGGTTGATCTTGCGGGTACGCTTGCGTATACGGGCCGCGTCCAGATCAAACGCACCGTCCTCGAAAGGAAGCCGCGATGGCCTACGAAACGATCCTTGTCGAAACCAAAGGCAATGTCGGGCTCATTACCCTCAATCGGCCCGACGCGCTCAACGCGCTCAATAGCGATTTGATGCGGGAACTGGGTGCGGCCTTGGATCGGTTCGAATCGGATGACGGCGTCGGGGCGATGGTGATTACCGGCAGCGAAAAAGCCTTCGCTGCGGGTGCCGATATCAAAGAAATGCAACCGAAGAATTTCGTCGACGTGTATGACGGCGACTTTATTACCCGCGAATGGGGTCGCACGGCGACCTGCCGCAAACCGATCATCGCGGCGGTTGCGGGCTATGCCTTGGGCGGCGGTTGCGAACTGGCGATGATGTGCGACTTCATCTTGGCCGCGCCCAACGCCAAATTCGGCCAGCCCGAGATCCGGCTCGGCATTATTCCCGGTTCCGGCGGCACCCAGCGCCTGACCCGCTTCGTCGGTAAATCCAAGGCCATGGAAATGGTTCTGACGGGCCGGATGATGGACGCCGAAGAGGCCGAACGGTCCGGTCTCGCCAGCCGAATTGTCCCCGCCGAAGAGCTTGTGGACGAGGCCGTCAAGGTCGCCGGCGAAATCGCGACCCTGTCGCGACCGGCGGTTTATATGGCCAAAGAGGCCGTAAATCGGTCCTTCGAGACCACCCTGGAAGAGGGGGTCCGCTTCGAGCGGCGCCTGTTCCATGCGACCTTCGCCCTGGAGGATCAAAAAGAGGGCATGGCGGCCTTTGTCGAGAAGCGGAAACCCAACTTCAAGAACGCCTGAATCGGTTGACCCCCCTCGTATCAGGCGATATAAGCCGCCTCTCCACAACTCAGAAAAAGTATCGATATGGCGCACCATAAATCTGCGCAGAAACGAATTCGTCAAACCGCGCGACGCACCAAAGTCAACATTGCGCGCGTCGGTCGCATGCGCACCTTCGTCAAAAAAGTCGAGCTCGCGATCGAGAGCGGCGACCGGGCCAAGGCACAAGATGCGCTACGTCAAGCCGAACCCGAAATGATGCGTGCGGCGAACAAGGGGATCGTCAAAAAGAACACGATGTCCCGTCGCGTTTCGCGATTGTCGAAGCGCATCAAGGGGATGCCCGCCTAAGTTACAACGCGAACTTTGCATTCATGGGCCGCACATTTCTTTGCGGCCTTTTTTGTGTCGAACTCGCACTAAATGTTTGACCAAGATGTTGTGGTGTTGCCGCTATGCCCAGCACGTTGTTTTTTTTGTTTTGGGCCTTGGGCCTGTGTTGAAAGGCCCAAGGGTGGGCAGTAGTCTTTGCCTCACCAAACGGGGTTCCGGGGCTTCGATCCCGAAAAAATTTCTTATCACCTAAGCGACGGGTCGTGCCGTCCGCGTCGCTCACGATGGAGGGCATTTCTCAAAAAAAATATTTTGCAGCAGACAAAAACCATTCTGGTCTCACAAAAGTATTGATAAACAAGCCGGCCACCGGCGGATTAGGGAGAGATGTCCAGCGCGAAAACGCGCGGACCCGGAAAGTGTGAATGAGTTACGCAGGTGATATTTCTGTCGTCGATGCTTGGCGCATGCTCGGCGAAGATCCAACGGCACAATTGATCGATGTGCGGACCCAGGCGGAATGGAATTTCGTCGGACTGCCCGATCTCAGCGAAGTCAAAAAGCCCGTTCATCGGGTCGAATGGCAGGGATTCCCCGGTGGGGCGCCCAATCCAGATTTTACCGACCAGGTCGCCGCGACCGGCGTCGCGCCGGGCGATCCGGTCTTGTTCCTGTGCCGGTCCGGCGGGCGGTCCAAGTCGGCTGCGATCGCGCAAACCGGCGCGGGCTATAAGAAATGCTACAACGTCGCTGGCGGTTTCGAGGGCGATCTCGACGCTGACGGCCACCGGGGTCACATCGGGGGCTGGAAAGCGGCCGGTCTCCCGTGGAAGCAAACCTGAGGGCTTGATGGAAACGCCGACCCCCAACAGACCCCTCAAGCGACATCTGGCAGTGCGTTCGCGATCGGCTACGGACCGATGTCGGCGACGCTGCCTACAACAGCTGGCTCAAGCAGCTCGAACTCACCAACATTCACGACGATCGTGTGTTGATGTCGGTACCGACGCGGTTCATGCGCGATTGGGTGGTGTCGCACTACGCCGAGAAAATTCAGCACTGCATGGTCCGAAGAAGCGGGCGCCGAACCTCAGATCGACATTCTTGTTCGTCCATCGGGTCAGTCTGCGCCGGTTCTAAAAGACACGCTCGCCGAGACCGCAACCGAAAAACCGGTCGACCAAAGTTTGGCCGAAGCCGGCGCGCCGCTCGATCCGCGTTGCACGTTCGAAAACTTCGTCGTCGGCAAAGCGAACGAACTGGCCTACGCCGCAGCGCATCGCGTCGCCGAAGCCGACAACGTGCCGTTCAACCCGCTGTATCTCTACGGCGGCGTAGGGCTCGGCAAGACCCATCTGATGCATGCCATCGCATGGCATATCCGCCAACGCGACCCGACCCGTCGGGTGATCTATTTGTCGGCGGAAAAGTTCATGTACCAGTTCATCCGGGCGCTTCGCTACAAAGACGTCATGCAGTTCAAGCAGCTGTTTCGCTCGGTAGACGTGTTGATGATCGACGACGTTCAGTTCATCAGCGGCAAGGATTCGACCCAGGAAGAGTTCTTCCACACCTTCAATGCGCTCGTGGACCAGAACCGCCAAGTGATCATTTCCGGCGACCGCTCGCCGTGCAACCTAGACGGTATGGAAGAGCGCATGCGCTCGCGTCTGGGTTGGGGCCTGGTTGCCGATATCCACCAAACCGATTACGAGCTGCGGATCGGCATCTTGCAGTCCAAGGTCCAGCACATGGGGGCCAAAAACGTGCCCCAGCAGGTGTTGGAGTTCCTGGCCCACCGGATCACCTCCAATGTCCGCGAGCTCGAAGGCGCCCTCACCCGGGTGCTGGCCTACTCCAACCTCGTGGGCCGGCCGATTACGCTGGAAACCACCCAAGAGGTCCTGCGCGACCTCCTGCGGGCCAATGACCGCCGGATCACCATCGAAGACATCCAGAAACGGGTGGCCGAGCACTACAACATCCGGATCTCCGAAATGCATTCGGCGCGGCGCGCCCGTGCCGTGGCCCGGCCCCGCCAGGTCGGCGATGTATTTGGCCAAGCAGCTGACGTCGCGGTCCTTGCCTGAAATCGGCCGCAAGTTCGGCGGGCGCGACCACACCACCGTCATGCATGCCGTCAAACGGATCGACGAATTGCGCCAAAACGACAGTACTTTGTCGGAAGATATCGACCTGCTGCGGCGCATGCTCGAGACCTGAGTCTCGGCCTCAAAAAACCTTTTAGTTCAGCGACTTAGTTCTCGCCCGGGGGGCGAAAAAAGCCCCCCGGAACGCCATTGCGGGTGTTATACTTTGGCCCCGCCCACGTGCGGCGGGCGCGTGCTTTATTGCCGGGGTTTTCGCCGCTGGCGGGCCCTGACAGAATCGCGTTTAAGACCAGAATTCTGCCGTTTTCGGGCGCCTGCGCGGCGCCCGACTTGTCGAAATTACGTGTAATGACGCACCGGGCGGGGCTTCGACCGGTCGCCCAGAACAACAAAGAATTGGCGCCATGAAGATTACGATCGAACGTGCAACCTTGCTGTCCGCCCTTGGCCACGTGCAAAACGTCGTCGAGCGGCGCAATACCATCCCCATCCTGTCCAATGTCTTGCTGTCGGCCGACGGCGGCGATCTGTCGCTGACCGCCACCGATCTCGATCTGACCATCCTCGAAACGGTCGGGACCGAAGTGGCGCAGGGCGGCGCGACCACCGCCGCGGCGCACACCTTGCACGACATCGTCCGCAAACTGCCCGACGGCGCGCAGATCGAACTCAGCCTCGATGCCGACCAGTCGCGTCTCTCGGTGGTGGCGGGCCGGTCGAGCTTTGCCTTGCCATGCCTTCCCAAGGAAGACTTTCCGGTTTTGGCCGAGGACAATCTGCCGAACAGCTTTCAAATCAGCGCCGACGATCTCAAGCGGTTGATCGACAAAAGTCGCTTCGCGATTTCGACCGAGGAAACCCGCTACTACCTCAACGGCATCTACCTGCATGCCGCCGAGGCGGAGGGCGTGGCGATGCTGCGCGCGGTCGCCACCGACGGCCACCGCCTGGCCCAGGTCGAGTGCCCGCTCCCCGACGGCGCGGCGTCGATGCCCGGGGTGATCGTGCCGCGCAAAGCAGTGCTCGAGGTGCGCCGGTTGCTGGATCAGGTCGACGACCCGGTACAGGTCTCGTTGTCGGAAACCAAGATCCGCTTTGCCTTCGGGAAGACCGTGCTGATCACCAAGCTGATCGACGGCACGTTCCCGGACTACCAGCGCGTCATTCCGTCGGGCAACGACAAGATCCTCGAAGTGGATTGCAAACAGTTTGCCGAGGCTGTCGATCGCGTTTCGACCATCTCCACCGAAAAATCGCGGTCGATCAAACTCACCCTCGAAAAGGACAAGCTGCACTTGTCGGCCAACAGCCCCGACAGCGGCAGCGCCGACGAAGAGCTGGTCGTCAGCTACCCCGGCGAAGACATCGAGGTCGGCTTCAACTCGCGCTATTTGCTCGATATCGCGACGCAAATCGACGGCGAGGTCGCGCGCCTCGATCTTGCCGATGCGGTGTCGCCGACCATCTTGCGCGACCTGGCGGACGAACGCGCGCTGTACGTCCTTATGCCGATGCGGGTGTAGGAACGCGATTGGCTATCACGCAAGACATCGCGGCGGCGCCGACGAACCCCGCGGCCGTCCCGGTTCCCGCGTATTTTTTGCGCCGCCTGACGCTGACCGATTTTCGCTGCTATGCCCATCAGCGCCTCGATGCCGATGAGCGCTGCGTCGTGCTGACCGGGCCCAACGGCGCGGGCAAAACCAACATCCTCGAAGCGATTTCCTACCTCGCGCCGGGGCGCGGCATGCGTCGCGCGCGGTTCGGCGATGTCGTGCGCCGCGACAGCGATCGCGGATGGGCGGTCGCCGCAACCGTCGACGGCCCTCCCGGCGGCAGCGTCGAAATCGGTACCGGTACGATATCGCCCGACCCGACCGCAACCGCGCCGTTGGAACGCCGCCAGGTGCGTGTCGACGGCGAAACGATGCGCGGCCCCGCGGCCTTGGCCGAGTCGATCGCGATGGCGTGGATCACGCCGCAAATGGATCGCTTGTTCCAAGAAGACGGCGCTTCAAGGCGACGTTTTCTGGATCGCTTGGTGTACGGCGTCGACCCCAGCCACGCCACGCGGGTCTCGGCCTACGAACGCGCGATGCGCGACCGCGCGCGCCTTGCTCAAATCCGGGCAACGCGCCGACGAATGGGTGCTGGCCCTGGAAAACACCATGGCGGAATACGGGGTGGCGATCGCCGCGGCCCGGCGCGATGCCGTGGCCGGTCTCTCCAGCGTCCTCGAAGCGGCGATCGGCCCCTTTCCCGCCGCGCTGGTCGACGTCGACGGGGTTGTCGAAGCGATGCTCGACGACATGGCGGCGCTCGATGCCGAACAGGCCTTTCGCGAAGCGCTCACGGCCTCGCGCGGTCGCGATGCCGAAACCGGCGGCGCCGCGATCGGCCCGCACCGCAGCGATCTCGCCGTGACCCATCTCGACAAGGGCCTGCCCGCGCGGCAATGCTCGACCGGCGAACAAAAAGCCCTGCTGATATCGATCGTCCTAGCCGATGCGCGGGTCGCCGCGCTGCGTACTGGGGCTGCGCCGATCCTGTTGCTCGACGAAATCGTCGCCCACCTCGACGAGGCCCGCCGGATCGCCTTGTTCGATCAAGTTCTCGGGATGGGCGTGCAAGCTTGGCTGACCGGCACCGACAAAGATGTTTTCGCGCCACTCGGCGCACGTGCGTTGTTCCTCGATGTGACGGACGGCGCCATTACGGGAATACAGAATGACTGACCACGCAGAAGATCTCGACGCCGAAGCCGATTACGGCGCTGGGTCGATTAAAGTCCTCCGCGGCCTCGATGCGGTGCGCAAACGCCCCGGCATGTATATCGGCGATACCGATGACGGCTCGGGCCTGCACCACATGGTCTACGAGGTGGTCGACAACGCGATCGACGAATCGCTCGCGGGCCATTGCGACCGGATCGAAGTAATCCTGAACCCCGACGGATCCTGCTCGGTCACCGATAACGGGCGCGGCATTCCCACCGATATCCACGAAGAAGAAGGCGTCTCGGCGGCCGAGGTCATCATGACTCACCTCCATGCCGGCGGAAAATTCGACGACAACTCCTACAAGGTTTCCGGCGGTCTGCACGGCGTCGGCGTATCGGTGGTCAACGCGCTGTCCTCCCAGCTCGACATGCGCATCCGCCGCCAGGGCCACGAACACCATCAGCGCTACGTCCACGGCGAACCCCAAGGGCCGCTCGAGGTTGTCGGCGATACCGAAGATCACGGCACGGAAATCTCGTTCCTGCCGTCGCGCGAGACGTTTTCCCAAATCGAATTCGATTTCGAAACGCTCGAGCATCGTTTGCGCGAACTGGCCTTCCTCAACTCGGGCGGCACCATCGTGCTCAAGGATTAGCGTGGGGTCGACGAAACCGTCGTCGAAATGCACTACGAAGGCGGCGTCGAAGCCTTCGTGCAGCACCTCGACCGCAAGAAGCAGGGCCTGCACAACACCGTGGTCGTTACTGGCGAACGTGACGGCATCACCATCGAACTCGCGCTGCAATGGAACGACAGCTACCACGAAAACGTGCTGTGCTTTACCAACAACATCCCGCAACGCGACGGCGGCACGCATCTGGCCGGGTTCCGCGCCGGGCTTACCCGCACCATCAATGCCTATGCGCTCCAACATGCAGGCGCCAAGCGCGACAAGGTGCAGATCACCGGCGATGACTCGCGCGAGGGTCTGACGGCGGTGTTGTCGGTCAAAGTGCCCGATCCGAAATTCTCCTCGCAAACCAAAGACAAGCTGGTCTCTTCCGAGGTGCGCCCGGTCGTCGAAAGCTTGGTCGGCGAGCACTTGGGCACTTGGTTCGAAGAACACCCGGCCGATGCCCGCGCCATTGCCGGCAAGATCGTCGAGGCCGCCGCCGCCCGCGAGGCCGCGCGCAAGGCGCGCGAACTCACCCGGCGCAAAGGCGCGCTCGATGTGTCCAACTTGCCGGGCAAACTGGCCGACTGCCAAGAACGCGACCCCACGGTCGCCGAGATCTTCATCGTCGAGGGTGATTCGGCCGGTGGCTCCGCCAAACAAGGCCGCGACCGACGTTTCCAAGCGGTTCTGCCGCTGCGCGGCAAAATCCTCAACGTCGAACGGGCGCGGTTCGACAAGATGCTATCGTCGAACGAAATCGGCACGCTGATCACTGCGCTCGGGGCCGGGATCGGCCGCGACGATTTCGATATCTCGAAAATCCGCTACCACAAAATTATCATCATGACCGATGCCGACGTCGACGGCGCCCATATCCGGACGCTCCTGCTGACGTTCTTCTATCGGCAAATGCCCGAGATCATTGAAAACGGCTATCTCTACATCGCTCAACCGCCGCTCTACAAAGTCACCCAGGGCAAGTCGTCGACCTATCTCAAAGACGAAAAAGAGATGGAAGACTATCTCGTCGGCGATGGCGTCGCGGATGCGGTCTTCACGTTGTACGACGACACCGAGGTCGCCGGCCCCGACCTCATCGGGCTCGTCGATCAGGCTCGGCAATGCCGCAAACTCGTCGGCGCGTTGTCCAAGCGCTATGCCTGGGATGCGGTCGAGCAAACCGCGATCGCCGGGGCGCTCAGCCCCGAGGTCTTGGCGGTGCCCGAACAAGCCAGCGCGGCGGCGGAATACGTCGCGCGCCGGCTCAACCAGCTCTCGCCCGACGAAGAACAAGGCTGGCAGGGCGAGCCGACCGAGGACGGCGGCTTGCGCTTCACCCGAGAATTACGCGGTGCGCCCGAGGTGCAGGTGATCGACGGGCCGCTCATTCGGTCGGCCGATGCGCGCAAGTTGCACGACATGGCGCAAAGCCTGCAGGACACCTATGTGCGCCGTGGCATTTTGCGGCGCAAGGACGAGGAAGTCATCATCCGCTCGCCCACCCAATTGCTCGACGCCATCATGGCCTTCGGGCGCAAAGGTCTACAGGTGCAGCGCTACAAAGGTTTGGGCGAAATGAACCCCGATCAATTGTGGGAAACCACGCTCGATACTTCGGCGCGGAGCCTTTTGCAGGTCAAGGTCTCGCAGGTCGATCAGGCCTCGGACTTGTTCGAAACCCTGATGGGCGACGTCGTCGAACCGCGCCGCGACTTCATTCAAAGCAACGCGCTCGACGTCACCAACCTCGACATCTAGGCCTCGGCGTCGGGTGTGGTGTCGTCCGGCGAAGCCGCCTCAACGGGTCGGCGCCACAGCAGCGTAAAATAGACCAAGACCGCAAGCGTCACCGCGACGCCCATGACCGAGGTCATGCCGAT
Source organism: Alphaproteobacteria bacterium (assembly GCA_038141965.1). GTDB lineage: Bacteria > Pseudomonadota > Alphaproteobacteria > SHVP01 > SHVP01 > CALJDF01. The sequence continues at coordinate 441,269 of JAYQJC010000005.1, read as the reverse complement.
CGCTCGGCCGTCGTAGAACGCGCCCGACACGACCCCGAACCCCGCCCCGCCCAGCGTTTGGATGAACCCCAACAGCGCCGCTGCGGTGCCCGCGATCATGGGAAACGGCCCCAACGCGCTGGCCGTGCCGAGCGGAAAGATGAAGCCCACCGCAAAGGCGAACACGATCATCGGCGCGACGATCGTCACGCTGGTCTCGATCCCGAACCGGGGAAACGCCGCCGTTACCATGCCCGACACCCAGGCCGTTACGATGGCCCAGCGGAACACGGTGTCCAGCCCGTAGCGTGGCGCCAAGCGCTCGGACAATGTCGTCCCCGCGACAAAGCCCACGACCTGAACCGTGATGATCAACGGGAAGGTCGATTCCGCATCCCGAACACTTCGATAAAGACGAACGGCGCGCCGAAGATAAACGCGAAGAACGTGCCGAAGCAGCACACCAGCGTCAGCATGAACCCGACATAGGTGCGGTTGCGCAGCAACGTGCCGAAGTTGCGGAACATGCCCATGACCTGGGTCGCGCGCGGATCGCGGTTCAGGTTCGATTCGGGAATGAAGAACCATACCAGCCAAATCGCGATCGCGGCCCACACGGCCAGCGCGTAGAACGTCGCCCGCCAGCTAAAGGTTTCGATCAGCCAACCGCCGAACAGTGGTGCGATGGCGGGCGCGATCGCGATGATGCTGCCCAGCCGCGCCAGCATGATGGCCGAGCGATCGCGGTCGTGCATATCGCGAATGATCGCCATACAGATCGTGACGCCCGCCGCACCCCCAACGACTGCAAGAAGCGCAAGGCGATCAGCATGTTGATCGAGGTCGCTTGCGCGCTTAACAGCGACGCGCCCAAGAACAATGCGGTGCCCAGCATCAGGGGCACGCGGCGGCCAAAGCGATCCGAGATCGGGCCATAGGCGAGTTGCGACAGCGCGAAGCCCACCATGTAGGTGCCCAGCGTGAGCTGCACCGTGCTCACGCTCGCCGAAAACTCGCGCGACAGCTGTGGCAGCGCGGCGATGAACATATCGGTCGCCATCTCGCCGACCACCAAAACGGCGGACAGGACGATGATCAGCGGCAGCGTACCGGCGCGCAGTTTGGCCATGGGTCTCACAGGGGTGGGTTGGGGGCGCGCACTATACGCGCCCGCGTCCGGGTTACCAATCAGGCTTTTGCGAGCGCCGGTCGGTTCATCACAGGGCGCAGCACGGTCACGAAAACCAGGGCGCTGAAGGACCATCAGACCGAACATCAAGCCCATGATCGGCGCCGGGCTGCCGTCGTGGACCGCGGCCACCAGCAATCCCACCAGGGCCGAAAAGCTGGCCTGCATAAACCCGATCAGCGACGAGGCGGTGCCGGAGATTTGGGGATAGGGTGCCAGCGCGCCGGAAAAACACAGCGGCATGATGAAGCCCAGCCCGAAGGTCACCACCGTCAGGGCGGCCACCGCGATCCATAACGTTAGTGCCCCAGTTAAACTCGTGGCGAACAACACGCTGGTGCCGCCCACGGTGCAGGCGATGGCAAAACTAAACAGCATGCGGGGACCGACCCAGCGCGAAACGCGCCCGGTCAAGAACGACGCGATCGAGAACGCCGGCGCCATCGATAGAAAAATCGCGCCGAACTGGGACGGGGTCAGCCCCATCGTATCGATAAAGATCAACGCACCGCCCGACATAAAGGCGAACATCGCGCCCAACGACAGACATAGGCGGGCGGCGTAGCCCGCGAAATCCGGTCGACGACCAGCATGCGCATGCCGCGCAGCATCGGCAGCGGTCGGATCGCGTCGCGATTGGGCGTGGCGGTTTCGCCGAACCACACCGCGATGACGACGAGATAGACCAGCGAGAATGCCGCGATGCTGAAGAAAATCGCCTGCCACCCCAAGGTCTGCGCCAGCATCCCCCCCGTCATCGGCACCACGGCCGACAGCGCGCCCATGATCCCGGTGGCGTAGCCGATGATCCGGGTGGTTTCGTCGGGCGGGTGTAGATCGCGCACGATCGCCCGGCTTAGTACCCACGCCGAGGCCGCGCCGAACGCCTGGAAGAACCGCAGCACGATCAACCATTCGACCGACGGCGCCAGGCCCGCGGCAAGGCTCGTCGCGGCATACAGCACCATGCCGCCGAGCAGGACCGGCCGCCGCCCGAAGCGGTCGCCCAACGGGCCGACGATCAACTGGCCGATCGCAAAGCCGACCAGGAACACGCTGAAGGTCAGTTGCACCAGCGTTACGGTGCTGTCGAACCCGATGCGGATCGCGGGCAGGGCGGGCAGGTACATATCCGTCGACAGCGGTCCCACCGCGACCAAGCCGCCGACGAACAAGATCAGCAACAACGAACCGGGCTTCATGGCCTCACCGGTGTCGGTGCCGGTCGAATGGCGACAAAGCTCACCAAGGCCGCGGTCGCCAGCAAAGCGATCAACGCGAACATCGGCAGGCCGGTGTCGTTGAACAACACGCCGACCAACGCACCCATCGCTGCCGAAAACACGCTCTGCACGAACCCGATCAGGGCCGAGGCGGTGCCGGCCATCGCAGGATAGGGCGCCATTGCGCTGGCAAAGGCAAGCGGCACCATGAAGCCCATCGCAAACGACAGCAGCGCCATCATGCCGACCAACGCAAAGACGTTGGTCCACCCGACTGCGGTCAGCGTAAGGGCGATCAACGCGCTCAGGGTCGCCGCTGCGGCGGCCGCGACATAGATGCGTTCATGCGGCAACTTGCTTCCCATACGTCCCACCATGGCTGAGGCGATCGTGAACGCGCCCGCCATGGCGGTGAAGATCAATCCGAAATGCGTCGTCGGCACGTCGTAGACCGAAATAAAGACGAAGGACGAGCCCGACAAGAACGTGAACAGCACGCCGAACATGCACGACACGCTGACCGTATTGCGCAAGAACACCCGGTGGCGCAGCAAGATGCCGAAGTTGGTCAGCATCGGGCCCAATCGGACGGCGTCGGGGTTCAACGCCGGGGCCGATTCGCGAAACCCGAACCCGACGATCAACAGGATGAGAACCGCATAGACCAGCAAGACCGCGAAGATGAACTGCCATCCCAGAAACACCGTCACGAACCCGCCGATGGTCGGCGTGATCAACGATGTCCCGCCCATGATGACGGTGGCATAGGCCAACACCCGCGCCGAGTCCGCCGAGGTCACCAGGTCGCGAATCACCGCCCGCCCCAGGACCTGTCCAAAGGCCGCGCCCAGCGCCTGGATGAAACGCCCGGCCACCAAGACCTCGACCGACTCGGCCATCATGCAAATCGCACTGCCCACGATGTAAAGCCCGATCCCGGTCAGGATCGCGGGCTTTGCGGCCATAGCGATCGGCGAACGGGCCGTAAAACAATTGGCTCAACGCAAAGCCTAGGAGATAGACGCTCAGCGTCAGCTGCACCGCCGGGACGGTCGTGCCCAACGCGTCGGCCAGTGTCGGTAGCGACGGGATGTACATATCCGTCGACAGCGGCCCGAACGCAAACAGGCCGCCTGCGAACAGGACAAACGTCAAAGAGCCGGGTTTGGTGAACATGATGCCTTAGCGGCGAGGGGCAGCGCGGTGGGTCACGTTAGGCCGCGCATGGGCCTTACGCAAACAATCCAGCCTAGCCGAACCGGTGCAGCGATGTGCCGTGTCGTTTCAACCAATATTTGGCGGGTTCGTTATCGGGGCACAGCCGGTCGACCAATCGCCAAAACCGGTCCGAATGGTTGAGCTCGACCAAATGCGCCACCTCATGCGCCACCACGTAGGCCAGGACATCCGCCGGCGCCAAGATCAGCCGCCACGAGAACGACAGCCGCGCTTCTTCCGAACAACTGCCCCACCGGCTGCGGGTATCGCGGATCTGGATTTTGAGAATGCGTTTGTCCAGGGCGGCTGCCGCGGCATGGGCGCGGGTGCCGATTTCGTGACGCGCTTGTTTCTTCAGCCAATCGGTGATCCGGCGCGGCACGTGCGGGGTATCGCCCGCGACATTGATGGTGCGGGCGTCGGGTTCCAACCAAACCGTGCCGCGTTCCTCGGGCCGGTGCGCAATGACGTGATCGTCGCCCAGGTACGGGATGACCGCCTCGTCTTCGAACGGCACCCGCGGTGGCAGGTCACGCAATTGACGCAAGATCCATTGGGTCTTTTCTCGTACGAAGGCCAAGCCCTCGGCCTTCGCGACGAAACGCGGCAACACCAGTTCGACACCGCCGGTGCGTTCGTCCACCCGCACGCTGATGTTGCGCGCCCGCGCGTTGATCTGAATATCCAACGGCACCGGTTGGCCGTCGAGCTCGACCGTGTTGGTTTGCATCTTGGCGCGCGTCATCGGGGCCACGTCACGATGTGGTGTTCCAGGTCCGGCGCGTCTTTTTCGGCCACCGTGCGACTGCGGCCCGATTGCCCGGCCAGGTGCACGGTCTCAGGATTGCCCGAGATCAAATGATGCCAGTCGGGCAGCGGGCGTTCTTCGGCCACCAATCGGTAGGCGCAAGTCGAGGGCATCCACGCTAAACGTCCGACGTTGTCGGCCGACAGCACCACGCAATCGGGCACAAAGCGCTGGCGTTCCTCGTAACGCGTGCAACGGCAGGTGGCGTCGTCCAGCAACCGGCAGGCGACGTTGGTGTAGTCGACGACGTTGGTATCGACGTACTGCAACTTCAGCAAACAACATTTGCCGCAACCGTCGCACAACGATTCCCACTCGGCCTGGCTCATCTCGGCCAAGGTCTTTCGTTCCCAAAACGGGTTATCGGTCGAAGCCGCCGCGCGGCGCGTCTCAGGCGTTGGCAAGAACCGCCTCGTGGACCCGCGGCAGAATTTCGTTGCGCCAGCGACGTCCGTTGAAAATGCCGTAATGCCCGGTGGCCGCCTGATGGTGGTGGTGCTTTTTCGCGTCGGGCAGGTTGCGGCACAAGTCGTGCGCCGCGCGGGTCTGGCCGATCCCCGAAATATCGTCGAGCTCGCCTTCGACCGTCAGCAACCCGATATCGGTAATCGCCCCGGGATCGACCGTGCGGTCGCGCCACTTGAACGTACCTTCGGGCAACGCATGATCCTGAAACACCGTCTTGATGGTCTGCAGGTAGTACTCGGCCGGCAGATCCATCACGCTGAGGTACTCGTCATAAAACTTCTGGTGGGCGGCCACGCTGTCGCCGTCCCCCTCGACCAAGTGTTCGTACAATCGGCGATGCGCGGTCATGTGGCGTTCCAGATTCATGGTCATGAACCCGGTCAATTGCAGAAACCCCGGATAGACCCGGCGTAAAAAGCCGGCATAGCTCACCGGTACCGTGGTGATCACGTTGCGCTCGAACCACTGCAGCGATTGGCTTTGCGCCAAGTCGTTCGGGGCCGTCGGGTTGACCCGCGTATCGATCGGGCCGCCCATCAACGTCATCGACTTGGGCCGGGCCGGGTCGTTGTCCTCGGCCATGATCGCCGCCGCCGCCAAGACCGGGACCGACGGTTGGCACACCGCCATCACGTGCGTGCCCGGTCCGAGGTGGTGCAGAAAGGTCATGACGTAGTCGATATAACTATCGAGATCGAACCGCCCGCGGGCCACCGGCACGTCGCGCGCATCGGTCCAATCGGTGATGTAGACGTCGTGTTCGGGCAGCAACGCATCGACGGTGCCGCGCAACAACGTTGCGAAGTGACCCGACAAGGGCGCGACGACCAGCATGCGGGGCAGGTCTTCGCAGCCCGGTCGCTGAAAGTGCAGCAACCGGCAAAACGGTTCCTGAAGCGCGGAAGCTTCCGTGATCGGCACCGGTCCGGTCTCGGTTTCGACGGTCTTCAGCCCGAAGGCCGGTTTGCTGCGCCGTCGCGTCGTGTAATCGATCAGCTCGAACGCGGCCGCGGTGTGCCGTCCCATGTCGGTATGCGCGAGGGGGTTGAGCGGGTGGCGTAGGACAACTTGTCCGACCTGCATCGCGCTGCAGACCAATGCGGTCGCGGCGCGTTGAAATTCGTGAACCGAATAAAGCACTAAAATCCTGACCGTAGCCTCGAAACCCACCCGATACCGCGCGGTAACTATTTGACTTTACAGGAAGATTTCGATTTTGGGCACCGCTCTACAGGGCGTCGCGCAACTGACGCGCCATCGCTTCCGGGCTTGTGTTGGCCCGGATATGGGTGACGTAGCGCCCGTCCTCGTCCATCAGGAAGATCAGCGAGGAATGATCCATCAAATAGTCGGTGGTTTCGCCGGTATCGCGGGCCCGGGCGTAAAACACGCCAAACGCGTCAGTCATGGCTTCCACCTGCTCGGGCGTCCCGGTCAGCCCGACCAGGCGGGGATGAAAAAAACCGATGTAGTCGCGCACCGCCGCGACATCGTCGCGGGCCGGGTCGATGGTGACGAAAACCGGCGTAATCGCGTCGGCTTCTTCGCCCATGTCGTTCAACGCGACGGTCATCGACTGCAACTCGGTGGGGCAAACATCGGGGCAAAACGTGTAGCCGAAATAGACCAGCATATGGCGACCCTTAAAGCTCTCTTGGGTTACCGTTTCGCCCAGATGGTTCACCATCTCGAAGGGTCCGCCGATGATGGATTGGCTGACCTCGAGATCGGGTTTGCTCACCGGGATCAAAAACCCGAGCCCCAACCCGACGATCACCGCCAGCCCGGCGGCAATGATCAAGATCGGCCCGCGGCGCGACGGCGTCTGTTTTTCATCTGACATCGCGCTAGTGCACCAAACCCGCCCGCTCGGCGCAATTCCCGGCTGCGTGAAGCGCTGCGACCCGTTGTCGCGCTAGACCCACTGCGCGGCGACCAGGCCGACCAAAACCAACGGCCAGGCGACGCCGGGATGGGTCAGAATCCGCACCGGGGGGCGCCTGCCGCGCAGCCCCGAGGCGTGCACCACACAGGCGATCGCGCCCACGATCATTGCCGCCCCGGCGGCGCGTTGGGCCAGCGTGCCGTGGCTTCCCGCCAGCGCCGGGTCGGTGGCCAGCACCACCGCCACCACGCCCGCAAACGCCACCGAGCCAAGGCGCAACAGCATGGTTTGGCGGGGGGTCTGGGTCGGTTGGTCCATGCGTTGACGCGCCTCCTGGGGGCCCGCATCCTCGAACGATGACGGGTGCCAACATTACGCCGGAATTCACCTGGGTTGCGATCGGGGCGGGGCCCGAGCCGTTCTTTTTGTTGTTGGCGGCCTTCGCGCTCGATGCCGTGTTGGGGCTCGTGCTGCGCAGCCCGACCCGTGCCGTCGACCGGACCGGCGCGCGGGCGATCAACGAAGTGGCGCGCCGTTTGGGTCGCGCGGATCGCTCGGCGGCCACCCGCCTCATCCGGGGCCTCCTTCTGACGTTATTCCTGGTCGTCGTCGGTGGGGTCGTCGGCTCGGTCTTCATGGCCGTCGCGGCGGCGTTGCCGATGGGTTGGGCGCTGTCGCTGGTGGTCATTCTGTTGGTGATCGATCAACGCACGATCTTCGCCGCACTGGGCCGCAGCATCGGCGCCGACAAGGACGATGCTGCGCGGCGTCAATCGGTCGAAAGCGCCACGCTGCGGTATGCCGAAGGCGTCGTCGCCCTGGCGTTTTGGTATGCCTTGTTGGGGCTGGCCGGGTTGCTGATCTACCGCCTGGTGCTGATTGCCGCCTTGATGTTCGATCGACCGGGCGAGGACGATCGCGGCTTAGGTTTCGTGGCCCTTCGGCTGCACGAAGCGGCGGCTTGGATTCCGTTACGGCTGGCCGGGTTGCTGCTGGCCCTTGCCGCCGCCTTCACACCGGGCGCCCGGCCTAGTGCGGCGATGGCCGCAATGATCCGACATACCCCCGGCCGGCGTTTGCGCAGCGCGGCGTGGCCGGTGGCCGCAGCTGCCGGCGCGCTCTGCGTCGCGCTCGTCGGCCCGCGTCATCTCGATGGCGCCGATCGCGGCATCACGCCGTGGCTCGAACCTGCGGGCGCCGGCAGCCAAGTCACGTCCAACGACGCGCGCCGCGCGTTCTATCTGCTGGCGGTGGCTTGCGTGCTGAACGCGCTCGTCGTCCTGTTGGTTGCGATGGTCGAACTGGCGGCAGCGCCCGTTTAGCTTCGGGTCCGCAGCAGCCGGTTCAAGGCGTCGCGCAAATCGTCGGCATCGCGGTTGTCGACGCGGTTTTTGAAGACGATGTCTTCGGGCGATACGTTCCGACCGTAATATTCCAGGTTCAAACTTTCGCGGGTATCGAGCACCGCCCCTTCGACCGAGGCGCCCGCGAACAGGCCCTTGGACTTGGAATAGGAATAGACGTCTTCGCGGAAATTCGTCGTGGTGCCCGCTTCGATGCCGGCCCCGATCGGCCCTGCCGCGACGCTGGCGTCGGCGCCGAGCTTGACCTTGTTGAACAACACCGCATCGATTGCCCGTTTGGTCATGAACACCAAAATCACTTCCGAGGCTTGCGCGCCGAACTGCAAGCCGATGCTGCCTGCGCCCATGGTGTAGAACGCGGGCGGGCTCCAACCGCCGACCTGGCGGGTCATCAAGACGCCGGTGCCGCCCTCGCCGCCGATAAAGAACCCGGCCTTCAGCACCTGGGGAATGATCAACACGCCTTCGGCGCGACGCATGAGTTCGCGCATCGAGCCCATGTCGGGATCGACTCGAAAGGCGTTGACGGTCAGCTCGGCCTTGTCGACCAAATCTTGCGCTTCACCGGCATCGGCCGTCGGGCTGTGCAGGCCGATGGCCAGCATGGCGGCCGCAACAACAAGCCCAGCAGTGCGGATCGGACGGAGCAATCGCATCGTTACCTCCTCAAGGTCGGGGCGACACCGTGAGGGCCCATTGTGGTGGATTTGTGACCCTCGAATCGTGGGTGAAATATGGGGCCTGCGGGCTTCGCCCACCAGCTTTCGTTGCCGCACCCCACACGCGGCGATAGGCTCCCGCTGGCATGATCGACAGCGCTTCCCACCCGCGCCCGGCAAAGCCCGCCCCGACGGTCGCCTCGCCCGCTGAAGGCGGACGCGTGCGTCTCCAAACCCTGGTGCTGATCCGCTGGATGGCGCTGGCCGGCCAAAGCCTGGCCATCGTCGTGGTCCATTTCGGCCTCGGCTTCGACATGGCTTTCGTGCCGGCCATGCTGGTCGTTGCGGTCTCGGTCGGGCTGAACACCGTCCTGACGATCCGCTACACGCCCACCACACGGCTCAGCGATCTGCAGGCGGCGCTGTATCTCGCCTACGATATGGTGCAGTTGGCGATCTTGCTGTACCTCACCGGTGGCATCGAAAACCCATTTTCGATCCTGATGTTGGTGCCGATCACCGTGTCCGCCACCGTGCTCAGTTTGCGCAGCACGGCGCTTCTCGGCGGCTTGGCCTTGGCGTGCCTCAGCGTCGTGACGATCGTCCATCTACCGTTGCCCTGGCATGCAGGTGGCTTGGTTTTGCCCGACCTCTACATGCTGGGCATTTGGACGGCGCTGGGCCTCGGCGTTGCGTTCATTTCGGCTTACACATGGCGCGTCGCGGCCGAAGCGCGCCGCATGTCGGATGCCCTGGCCGAAACCCAGATGGCCTTGGCGCGCGAACAGCAACTTTCCTCGCTCGGCGGCCTCGCCGCCGCGGCCGCGCACGAACTGGGCACGCCGCTTTCGACCATCGCGCTGGTCGCGCGCGAAATGCGCCGCGACACCGCGGACGATGCGCCGTTGGCCGAGGACATGGATCTGCTGTTGCGCGAAACCGATCGCTGCCGCGACATCCTCGCCGAATTGTCGCGCGACCCCCAGCGCGACGACGATCAGCCGTTCGCCGAGCTTGCGCTTCCCGCGTTGATCGACTCGATCGTCGCGGCCCATCGCACGCCGACCCAGCGGATCGACATCCAAGAACATATCGACCCCGGCGCGACCATGCCGGTGGTGCGTGCCGGCCCCGAGATTCGTCATGGCCTGGGCAACCTCATCGACAACGCCGCCGATTTCGCCGCCGGGCGCATCGACATCGCCGTCGCTGCGACCAAGGGCCAGGTCACCGTCACGGTGACCGACGACGGGCCGGGATTTGCCCACACCGTGTTGGGCGATTTGGGCGAACCCTATATCTCGACCCGGCGCGACGGCGGCGGCATGGGGCTCGGGCTTTTTATCGCCAAGACCTTGCTCGAACGCACCGGCGCGCAGGTCCGTTTTCGCAATGCGGCGGCGGCGGGCGCGGAGGTTGAGATTCGCTGGCCGCGTGACATACTCGACGCATCGAGTTCAACGCCATGATCGAAACGCCATCCGTGGATAGTTCAAGCGATCGCCGCTTGCTGATCGTCGATGACGACGCGCCGTTTCGCGACCGCCTTGCGCGGGCGATGGAAAAGCGTGGCTTTGCCGTCGCCACCGCTGCCGACGAAGACGATGCCGGCGAGGCGATTGCCGCGCATCAACCGACCCACGCCGTCCTCGATTTGCGTCTCGAAAAAGGCTTCGGCCTCGACATCGTGCCGGTGATCCGGGCGCAAAATCCCGACGCGCGGATCGTCATCCTGACCAGCTACGGCAACATCGCCACGGCGGTAGCGGCGGTAAAGGCCGGCGCCGTGGATTACCTCGCCAAACCGGCCGATGCCGACGAAATCGAAAGCGCCTTGCTGGCCTCGGGCGACGACAAACCGCCGCCCCCCGAACAACCGATGTCGCCCGACCGGGTCCGGTGGGAGCACATCCAGCGCGTTTACGAGCTGTGCGACCGCAACGTCTCGGAAACCGCGCGCCGGCTCAACATGCACCGCCGCACCCTCCAGCGCATCCTGGCCAAACGTTCGCCGCACTAAGCGGCGGCGAAATATACTGGAATCACTGGAACTTAGGGGGACTCGCGGGTATAACCCGTGAGCAGGATGACCGACCAAAACAGGCTTGCCCGGCAGGTTGCTACCCTGGCCGACGCCCACGTTCTCGTGGTCGGCGACCTGATGCTCGACCGCTTCGTCTCGGGCACGGTCGAGCGCATTTCTCCCGAAGCCCCCATCCCGGTGTTTCAAACCGGCGCCGAGCGACCAATGGCCGGGGGTGCCGGCAATGTCGCGGCCAATGTCGTGGCGCTCGGTGGGTCGGCGACCCTCATCGGCGTCGTCGGCGACGATGCGGCCGGCGAAACCCTGACCGGCCTGCTTGCTCCCAACGCCCGCCTTACGGTCCACGCCTTGACCGATAACGCGCGTCCGACCAGCGTGAAAACCCGCTACGTCGCCCAGGGCCAACAGGTCCTGCGGGCCGACAGCGAACAACGCCACGCGATTTCAGCCGAGATCGCCGGGCAGCTCCTTGCCGCCGTCGATGCCGCCCTGCCGCAGGCCGGCGCGTTGGTGTTGTCCGACTACGGCAAAGGCGTGCTGACCCCCGACGTGCTGCGTCAGATCATCGCCAAGGCGGTGGCCCAGCGCATTCCGGTGGTGGTCGATCCCTGCGGGCGCGATTTCGCGCGCTACAAAGGCGCGGCCTACGTCTCGCCCAATCGCGCCGAGCTTGCCCATGCCAGCGGCGCGGCCGCCCATACCACCGACCAAATCCTCGATGCCGCACAACAGGTGATGGAAACCTCGGGCGTCGCCGCCATGTTGGTGACGCGCAGCGAAGACGGCATGTCGCTGATCGGTCGCGACGGGACGGTCAGTCATTTCACCGCCGAAGCGCGCGAGGTGTTCGACGTATCCGGCGCGGGCGACACCGTGGTCGCCGCGTTTGCCGCCGCGCTGGCGGGTGGGACCGAGGCGGCCGATGCCGCGGCGTTGGCCAATACCGCGGCCGGCATCGTCGTGACCAAAGCGGGCACGGCGGTGGTATCCGCCGCCGAACTGATCGCCCACACCCACGAAGCCGACCTCAAAGCCAGCGACGCCAAAGTGCGGCCGCTCGACGAAGCGCTGCGCGTGGTGGCCGGCTGGCGCGAACGCGGCTTGCGGGTCGGGTTCACCAACGGCGCGTTCGATCTGCTTCACCCCGGCCATATCGCCTCGCTGACCCAAGCCAAAAGCCATTGCGACCGGTTGGTGGTAGCACTCAATAGCGATGCCTCGGTATGCGGTCTCAAGGGGCCTAGCCGTCCGATCCAAAACGAAACCGCGCGCGCCATGGTGTTGGGCGCGATGGGCCAGGTCGACCTCGTGGTCGTCTTCGCCGAAGACACGCCGCTCGAATTGATCAAGGCCATCCGCCCCGACGTTTTGGTCAAAGGCGGCGACTACCGGCTCGATCAAGTCGTCGGTGCCGATGTCGTGCAAAGCTATGGCGGCACCGTCGTCTTGGCCGACTATGTGGATGGCCACAGCACGACGCGCACCGTGTCGCGAATGGCGGGGTAGCGCATGATCGTGGTCACCGGCGGGGCCGGCTTCATTGGCTCGAACGTGGTGGCGGCGTTGGCCGCCAAGGGCGATCGCGAGGTCGCGGTGTGCGATGTCTTCGGCACCGGCGACAAATGGCTCAACCTCGCCAAGCACGAATTGGCCGGGGTGATCTCGCCCCCCGATCTGCTCGATTTCCTCAGTTCCGAAAGCTTCCGCATGGAAGCGATCATTCATCTCGGCGCGGTGACCGACACCACCGAAACCGACGTCGATCTGATCATGCGCAACAATTTCAAGTTCTCGCTGATGCTGTGGGATTGGTGCGCGCGGCACGAGGCGGCGTTTATCTATGCCTCCTCGGCGGCGACCTACGGCGACGGCCGCCAAGGCTTCGATGACAGCGACAGCATGGCCGCGCTATCGCGCCTCCGCCCGCTCAACCCGTATGGATGGAGCAAGCATCTGTTCGACCGCCGCGTCGCGCGCATCATCGCCGAACGTCTGCCGGCGCCGGAAAAATGGGCCGGGCTCAAATTCTTCAACGTCTTCGGGCCGAACGAGTATCACAAGGGCCGGATGTCCTCGGTGGCGCTGCAGGTGCACGACAGCATTTTGATCGGCGAACCGGTGCGCTTGTTCCGCTCGCACAACCCCGACTACGAAGACGGCGGGCAGATGCGCGACTTCATCTATGTCGAAGATTGCGTCGCCGCGATCGAATGGATCCTCGATCAAGACGAGATCACCGGCATCTACAACATGGGCACCGGCCAAGCGCGCAGCTTTCTCGATATGGCCTACGCGGTGGCCGACGCGATGGGCGAAGAACTCGTTGTCGACTGGATCGACACGCCGGCCGACCTGCGCGAAAAATACCAATACTTCACCGAAGCCAAGATGGATCGCCTGCGCGAGGCCGGGTTTACCCGCACCTTCACCTCGCTCGAAGAGGGCGCGCAGCGCTACGTCCAGCAATTCCTCTCCAAGCCCGACCCCTACCGCTAGCGCACTCGACGCGGATGATCCGCGGTCACCCGAGTTCGCGGTCCGCTTCTTTCTCAAGCGCCCGCGCGATCCAAGCATTCATGCTCATATTCTCGGCCTCGGAAGCTGCGACGACCTTGCGGTGCAATCCCGGATCGATCCGGACCTGGAACTTTCCCGAATGGGGTTTGTCGGGCGCTTCGCCTTTTTGCGCGCAAAACTCTAAGTAGGTTTCAAGCGAGTCGCGAAACGCCTGCGCCAGTTCTTCCGGCGTTTTCCCGGCGAAGGTGATGACGTCCCGAATCCCCAGGACGCGACCGTGAAAATAGCCGTCCTCGCCCAGTTCGATTCGTCCGCCGTGATAACCCTTGTGTTCAAACATCATCCACCTCGCTAAGGAACGCGGCGACGCTTCGAACGACCGGACGGCTGAGAACCGGTGCCGGGTGCGGTCGGTGGAAGACGGCGCGCCTGCCGTTCAACGTCACGATCACACGGCTGCCGGCCCCTTGCGTCACGGTGGCGCCCAAGGCGCGAAACAGCGCCTCGACCTGAGGCCACCGAATCGTGCTCTTGGTCCGGCGGATATCCGCCAAGGTTTTGGCGTGCCGTGAATTCAACGACGCTCCCAGTATGTAGTATCAATATATGATACTACAAGGGCAGACGGCCGGATGAGCCACCCGAGGATGAAGAGACGCTAGTGGGCGTCCTCCATTGCGTCTTATGGAAGGTTTGGGCGGGTTATTTGGCCCCAATCGCCACCACTACCAGGTCTTCACTGGGGGCGCCTTGACCTCGACCTGGACCGATTCTTCCAACGCCTCGGACCAGTGCGGCACGCCTTTGGGGTGAAACCAGGTATCGCCGGGATGGGCGATCCATTCTTCGCCGCCGATCCATAACTTGAGCTTGCCGGAGACCAGATGGCACGAGGTCTCGTGATCGTCGTGCTGATGGGTCGGGTCGCGCATGCCCTTGGGCCGGGTGATCGAGAGCATCAACATGCTGTCGCTTTTCATCACCACCTTGACCTCGACCGGCTTGTCCAGCTCTTGGCCTTCGACCTTTTCGATCACGTCGACCGGCGCCTCGCTGCCCGGCATGAACGTGCGGTTGAAGTTGTCGATCGTCCCCGGCATCACGCCTCCATTTTCTCGCGCACCGCATTTAGGCGAGCGTCGATTTCGGTTTCGTTCAACGTGCCTTGCTCGACCAGCACGGCGCGGATCGCCAACAGCCAACTTTCGGCGTAGCTCCGGCTCGGGTCTTCGAATTCGGCGTAGAATTCGACCGCGCGTTTGTGCAATTCGGGATCGTAGGGCCCTTTGGCTTGCCCGGTGATCAACGACAGCATCGCATCGACCCGTTTGTCGAACCAGGTCGGTTCCCCGTCGGTGCGATCGATCGGTCGTGGGGCTTTCAGATCGGCATTCGTCGTCATCATTTACTCCGCAGCGGCTTGGGCGTTCGCCGGGGTCAATCGCGCCAACACCTCGTCGGTCGTCATCACATCGACAAAGCCGTAGATATTGCTCAGCGCCGAATTGTGATGATTGTCGTCGTGCGCCGCATTGGCGTCCGACACCATGATCGTTTTGTAGTTCAGCATCATGCCGTCGCGTGCGGTCGATTCGCAGCACACGTTGGTTTCGGTCCCGGTCACCACGATGGTATCGATGCCGCGCGCCTGCAGATCGGCATGCAGCGTCGAGGCATCGGCGATGAACGGGCTAAAGCGGTCCTTCTCGACCCTCAGGTCGCCCGGTTTCACGACAAGGTCGGGATGCAGCGCATGGCCCCAGCCGCCCGGTCCCAACCCGGTCAGCAACCGCTCGCGTACCGGTGGCGAACAGAACTCATGAAACAGCGTCGACCAGGCTTGCGCGGTCGCTTCGGTAAAGGTCGTGACGATCCACACCACGGTGCCGCCTGCCGCCCGCATCCCCACGGCCAACGTGTTGATGGTCGGCACGATGTCGATGGTGTTCTGCCCACCCGATGTTTCGGGGTCGCAGAAAAATTCCTGGATGTCGACCACGATCAGCGCGGTCTGCGCGCCGCCAGGGCTCGAAAATATGGTCCGTCCGCCGCGCCGTTTCGCCATCCGCTCGGCCAGACCCGGAAACAGGGCGGTTTTGTGCATCGTTTCGTCCTCCCGAACTCAGCCTAGCGCCTCACCGGCTGGCGCGGAACCTACGCGCCCTCCAGCACCGCAAACCGCGGCTGCCCGCCCGCATCGACAATGCGGCCCGCGGTCGGCCCGGCGAAATGGGCCGCCAGCACGATGGCCGCGCCCCCGGCATGCTCGGCGATAAAGGCCCGCCGGGTTGCCGTGGATTGCGCATGGTCGAGGCAGAAATTGGTCTGCCATTGCGGTTCGGCGATCAAGACGGGGTGATGCAGCATGTCGCCGGTAAAGAACACCTCGTGCCCGCCCGATTGCAGGTGCACGCAGTAATGGCCCGGCGTGTGGCCCGGGGTCGGCACCAGCGACAAGCCGTCGCCGATCGCATAGTCCATCGTCACGATCTCGGCCAACCCGGCCTCGACGATCGGAAACACCGAATCGGCCAGGCTGGTATAGCCGAACTCGCCCCGCTTCACGTTGTTGTAGTGATCGTAGTCGTCCTTGGAAAAGATGTAGCGCGCGTTGGGAAAGGTCGGCACCCATTGGCCGTTTTCAAGCTTGGTGTTCCAGCCGACATGGTCGGCATGCAGATGCGTGCACATCACATAGTCGACGTCCTCGGGCGCAATCCCCATGGCATAGAGGTTGTCGAGATAGGGCCGGTTCTGCATATGCCAAAACGGTAGCGCGGCGCGATCTTTGTGATTGCCGATGCAGGTGTCGATCAGGATCGTTTTGCCTTGGGCCTGCACCACATAGGTGTGAAAGCTGAACGGCAGCACCAACCCCTCGGTGCTGTTCGCGATGAAATGCGGCGCCAGCCAATCGGCATGTCCGGCCAAGCCCGCGGCATCGAATTCTTTAAAGGCGAATTCCGGTTTGAAGGGCTCGACCACCTCCACCAGTTTGCGCACCGTGTAGTCGCCGAATTGTTGCGGTTTCATGCTTGTCTCCCTGGGTTGTTTTGGGCCGGCAGGCGGGCCTCGGCAAAGACCGGCGCGCCGGCCAGCCATTGCGCAGCGGCCGTCTCGTCGTTCAGCGCGATGGCCATCGCCGCGGTCAACTCTAGTTGCCCGGCGCCCTTGTCGTCGGCGTGGTTCAGCCCGCGTGCCGCGGCCTTCATCACGTTGGCTTGGTGAAGGTAGAGCGACAGGTTGATGTCCTCCCCGTCCAGCGCGCGGGCGCATTGCGTATCGTCGGTCGCATTGGCGCCGCGGCAGGCCAGCGGCCTGAGCGCGTAAACCGTGCAGCATTCGTTCTCCAAAAACACGCATGCCCGTTTCAAGCGCACCCGCCCTGCCGCATCGAGCCCGCGCTCGGCGTCGGCGAGCGCGCGACAGGTTGCGGCCAGCGTCGCCACCGCCGCCTCGGTTTGGTGCTGGCGGATGTGATCGGCCAGGGCCAACGCTTCGGGCGGCGTCACGGTGACTTGGAACCGGCAGCAATGCGCGCACCCTTCGCGGCAGGCCGCCGGCCGTTCCGGCGGGTTCAAGCTGCGCAACGAGGTCAGCAGGTTCTCGGCCAACGTGATGGCTTCTTGGACCAAGGTATGGAGATCGTCCGGCGTGCCGTCCGTCACGGCGTTCACGGTCAGCCCCAGAATGCCGCTTTCGAGGATGGATTCGTAAGGCAGCGACTCGTCGTTCATGCGCGTAGACTAGGCCGTTTTCGGCCCTTGTCCCACCGCGCAAAGGTGTCGCCCCGGAAGGACTGTTGCCGCCGTGCCGAACCGGGCATGCTTCGAGACATGTCCCAGGGGTCTGACGAGGACGGCGCTGCGCGCCACACGGTTCGGCTGGTCGGGCTGGTCCTTGGTCCTGCGGCATGTGCCGTCTTGCTCGTGTTGCCGGTACCCGAGGGCCTGTCACCCGCCGGTTGGCACACCGCGGCGCTTGCCGTTTGGATGGCGCTCTGGTGGGCGACCGAGGCGATTCCGCTCGCGGTCACCGCGTTGTTGCCGCTCGTGTTGCTGCCGCTGCTCGGCGTCGCCGGTATCGCGTCGGCCGCGGCGCCGTATGCCAATCCGCTGATCTTTCTGTTTCTCGGCGGCTTCCTGGTCGCCCTCGCGATGCAACGATGGAACCTGCACCGCCGCATCGCCCTCCATATCCTCAACCGCGCCGGTGCGCGACCGCGCCGCATCGTTGGCGCCGCGATGCTCGCCACCGCGCTGCTGAGCATGTGGATCAGCAACACCGCGACCGCGATGATGATGATGCCCATCGCGGCATCGCTCACGACGATTGTCAGCGTCGATGCGGCAGTCGGGCGTCGACGGGGCAATTTCGCCGCCGCCCTCATGCTGGGTATCGCCTACGCCGCCTCCATCGGCGGGTTGGCGACACTTATCGGGTCGCCGCCCAACGCATTGCTGGCGAGTTTCATGGGTCAGATTTACGGCACGACGATTACCTTCGTCGACTGGATGCTTATCGGCGTACCGGTCGCGCTCGTGATGTTGCCGCTGGCTTGGCTGGTACTGACGCGCGTTGCCTTTCCGTTCAGCTCGACGGTCGATGCCGATGCCGCGGCAGCGGTGGCCCACGCGTTGCGAAGTCTCGGGCCCATGACCGCGCCGGAGCGGCGTGTCGCAACCGTCGCCCTGGTGGTGGCGGTCGCGTGGATCGCCAGCCCTTGGCTCGGCAGCTTGGTACCGGGTGGCACCTTGTCCGATACCGTTATCGCGATTGCCGGTGCGGTAGCGCTTTTCGTCGTACCGGCCAATTGGGGGCGGCGTGAATTTCTGTTAGATTGGGCATGGGCATCTCGGGCGCCGTGGCATGTCCTGTTGTTGTTCGGCGGCGGTCTCAGCCTTGCCGGCGCCATCGATAAAACGGGGCTCGCCGCGTGGATCGGCGGGGGTCTCGATCTATTTGCCGTCTGGCCGCTGATCCTGGTTGTGGCCGCGGTTGCCGTTCTGGTGATCTTTCTCACCGAACTGACCAGCAACACGGCGACGACGGCCGCCTTCTTGCCGGTGGTCGCCGCCATCGGGGTGGCCGCCGGGCTCGATCCTTTGACGCTCGCGGTCCCGGCGGTGCTGGCCGCGTCATGCGCGTTCATGCTCCCGGTGGCGACCCCCCCAAACGCGGTGGTTTATGGTTCCGGTCTTATCACGGTGCCGCAGATGATCCGTGCGGGCCTCGTCCTGAATCTGCTCGGCGTGGTCGTGATCGCGCTCCTGGCGCCGATCCTCGTGCCGCTGGTTGCCGGCTAGCTGCGAAAGTCCAACCCGACATCCAGCGCCGGCGCGCTGTGGGTCAGCCAGCCCAGCGAGATTACGTCGACCCCGGTGCCCGCCACCGCGGTCAACGTCTCGGGTCGAATGCCGCCCGAAGCTTCGGTGACCAAGCGGCCCGCCACCGTTTCCACCGCTTTGCGCAGTTCGTCCGGCGTCATGTTGTCCAACAGCACGGCATCGGCACCCGTGGTCAGCAGCTCGTCGAGTTGCGCCAACGTATCGACCTCGACTTGGATCTTTACTAGGTGCCCGACGTGATCGCGCACCCGCGCCACCGTCGCCGCTATGCCGCCGCCCGCGACCAAGTGATTGTCTTTCAGCAGCACCGCGTCGTGTAGGCCAAAGCGGTGGTTGTGCCCGCCGCCCATGCGCACCGCATATTTCTCCAGGTGGCGCAGCCCCGGCGTGGTTTTGCGGGTGCAGGCAATGCGTGCCTTGGTGCCGGCCACGGCGTCGACCGCGGACTGCGTCGCCGTGGCGATCCCGCATAGACGGCCGAGAAAATTCAGCGCGGTGCGTTCGGCGCCCAACAGCGCGCGGGCGTTGCCCTCGATGCGCGCCACGACCGTGCCGGCATCGACGCCGGTGCCGTCTTCAACCAACGTGGTTACGACGGCGTCGGGGTCCATCGCGTGAAAGGCAAAGGCGGCCACGTCGAGCCCGGCCAGGCAGCCCGGCTTGCGCACCACGATCTCGGCCGTGGCGGTGGCCTCTGCGGGGATGGCCGCGTCGCTGGTCAGATCGCCCGCGGTCCCGAGGTCTTCGGCCAACGCCGCGCGCACCGTCGGCGCATACATCGTGACCGGTAACGGCGCCATCGTCGGGTCAGCCGATCTCCAACATGCGTGCGACGGCGCCGCGCGCGCGGGCGGCGATATTGGGGTCGACCGTGACAGCCGGCTGCATGGTCTCCAGGGCCTGCTGGATATTCTCCAACGTGATGCGTTTCATGTGCGGGCACAGATTGCACGGCCGGATGAAACTCACGTCGGGCAGTTCGGCGGCGACGTTGTCGCTCATCGAGCACTCGGTCACCATCAAAACCTGCGGCGGTCGTTTGGTCTCGACATAACCAATCATTTGCGACGTCGAGCCGACAAAGTCCGAGGCGTCGAGAACGTCGGGCGGGCATTCGGGATGCGCGATGACGACAAGCCCGTCGTGCTCTTGCCGATAGGCGTTGATCTCGTCGGCGGTAAAGCGCTCGTGCACTTCGCAATGGCCTTGCCACAAGATCACTTCGACATCGGTCTGCGAGGCGACATAGCGACCGAGGTATTCGTCGGGCAAAAAGATCACCCGATCGACGCCCAGCGATTCCACCACCTTGACCGCATTGCCCGAGGTGCAGCACACGTCCGATTCGGCTTTCACCTCGGCCGAGGTGTTGACGTAGGTCACCACCGGCACGCCGGGGTATTTCTCGCGCAACAGCCGCACGTCGGCGCCGGTCAGCGATTCGGCCAGCGAACAACCGGCGCGTTCGTCGGGGATCAGCACGGTCTTTTCGGGGTTTAGGATTTTCGCGGTCTCGGCCATGAAATGGACGCCGGCCAGCACGATCACGTCGGCATCGGCCTTGGTCGCCTCGCGCGCCAGCGCCAGCGAATCGCCCATGATGTCGGCGACGCAGTGGTAGATTTCCGGCGTCATATAGTTGTGCGCCAGATGACCGCGTTGCGCTCTTCCTTCAGGCGGTTGATCGCCGCAACGTGGGGGGCATGTACGCCCCACTCGATCTCGGGAATGATATTGCGCACACGCTCGTACAGTGGCGCGGTGGTCGCTTGGATTTCCGCAGGGGACAGGGCCGCCGTCATGGTCTCTAGCTCTTTGTAATGACGTTATGGATTGCGCTGCGCCAACCGCTGCGCGCTGTTTCTTGGCTCTTTTCCCTATCTCTTTGATATAGCCCGTCGACCCGCATTTCCCAACCACAAACCCTGTGCGAAGCCCATCAGGCGAACGGTCCTTGATCCAGCGCTTTGACACGATCGATCTGCCTCGCCAACGTAGGCTTTTCCTTGGCGGCCAGCATAGAGGCGGCGATGACCCATTTCCTGATCACGGACGACAAAACCCGACGGGCACAAGCTCGAGGACATTCTCAATTCGTTGCGCGGCGACATCATCAAACGCGCGACCAAGATCGTCGACGATCACCGCCCCGAGGCCGAGCAGGTTCTCAAAAACATCATTCGCATCCTCGAAGTGCTGACCGAGGCCATCCGCTTGGCCGAAGACTCGTCGGTCGTCCTGACCCGGGCCTTCGGCCCCAACTACAAGGGCGGGCCGCCGCGTATCGGCAAGCGTTAGGACGCCGCCGGCTCGACGTTGGTTTCAGCGTGCGGTGCAGCGCCGGTTTCGGGCGGGAGCGGCAGTTCGAAAAAGAAATGCGCCCCGGTTGTTGCCGGGATGGTTCCAATGCGGCCATTCATCGCGGTCATCAAATCGCGGGCGATCGAGAGCCCGAGCCCGGTGCCGCCGATCTTGCGGTCGGCCGGACGCGGCAATTGGACAAAACGTTCGAATACTTTTTCCTCCGCCCCTTTGGGAATACCGGGTCCGTCATCGGCGACGCACAGCCGTACCGCGTTCTCGGCATCGACGATCTCGATCCGAACCGTGCCCTTCAGCGGGCTGAACTTCACCGCGTTCGACAACAGGTTATGCAGCACCTGCCGCACTTTTTCTTCGTCGCCGTAAAATGCATGACCGCCGCTATGATCGTCGATCAGCACCTCGACGCCGAAGCTATCGAACATCGGCCGCATTTCATCGACGGTGCTCCGCGCCAACTGTTCGGGATCGATCGGTTGGAGAACAAGTTCGTCTTTGACGCCCGAAATCCGTTCCAGATCGAGAATATCGTTGGTGAGCGCGATCAGTCGCTCCGTGTTGCGCTCGGCGATCTTCAGCATGCGGTCGCCCGATCCCGGCACCGCGCCACCGAGCCCTGACGTGAGGATTTGCAGCGCGGCTTGCAGCGCGGTCAGCGGGGTGCGCAACTCATGGCTGACGGTTGCGATCAGCTGTTCCTTGACGAGGCGGGCGTCCTCGCGATCGGTGACGTCCGCCGCGGTCGCCAAAATGGTGCCGTCCTGCGCATTGCGAACCGCGTTCCACTGTAGCCATCGGTACGAGCCGTCGGCGGCCCGAAACCGATTGACGTGATTGACGATCGGCTGTCCCTCGAACGTCGCCCGTGCGGCCGCTTGGGTCGCGGCTTGATCGTCGGGGTGCACGAAGTCGATGGTTCTCTTGCCCAGCATGTCCGCAAGGTCGTAGCCGAAAACTTGCGTCCACATCGGGTTCAATCGGCGCAGCGTCCCGTCTTTGTTGGCCACGGCGGTCAGCGCCTTGGTGCGCTCGAAGAAATGCTCAAGTTCGGCTTCGATGCGAGATTTTTCGTCGGCCAAACTCACGGCCGCGCGCTGGAGCCGGGTCATTTGTAGAAAGGACCGGTGCGCGTTCCCGCCGAAGAAAAGCAACGCCAAAAAAAACAGCCCAAGCCCGATGCAGATGGCATGCTCGACGCTACTGGAGTGCAGACATTGCTTCACCGCCGGCGGGGTGACGGTCAGCACGATCATCGGGACCCACAGATTGGGAATGGGCCCGAACCCGGCGACCAAGCCCGCCGCCGAGCCGGCCGCCATAAAGACCAACAAGAACTCAAGCTCGATATAGCCCAGCGGCATGGTGAACCAATACGCCACGCCCATCGTTCGCGTTGGGCGGGGGCGCGGCGGGCGCTACACTGCGGTATGCCGCCCGAGTTGATCAAAGGCACCGATGGCGTCGCCCGCTGTTTCTGGGCAGCGAGCACCGAAGCCTATGCCCATTATCACGACCATGAATGGGGTCTGCCGACGCGGGACGATCGGTGGATTTTTGAGAAGCTGTGCCTTGAAGGATTTCAAGCCGGGCTCAGCTGGCTCACCATTCTCAACAAGCGCGAAAACTTTCGCGCCGCCTTCGCCGATTTCGAGATCGACGCGGTCGCGCGTTTCGACAGCCGCAGCGTCAAGCGGCTGCTCAAGGATGCGGGCATCGTGCGCCATCGCGGCAAAATCGAATCGACCATTAACAATGCCAAGCGCGCCCAAGAACTCCAGCGCGAATTCGGCTCGCTTGCCGCCTTCGTCTGGCAGTTCGAACCGGCCGCCGCATCGCGCCCCAAAACCCTGACCCGTGCGGCCCTAATGAAGCTGGCGCAGACCCCTGAATCGACCGCGCTCAGCAAAGATCTCAAGAAGCGCGGTTGGAGCTTCGTCGGGCCCACCACCGTCTATGCCTTCATGCAGGCTGCGGGCATCGTCAACGATCACCTGCAGGGCTGCGCCGCGCGCGACGCATGCAGCGCTGCGCGCAAAAAGTTCAAGGTGCCCCCACCGCGCTAACCTCTCGATGCGTCCGGTCAACTGACCTGACCTTTAATGTGATTTGCGTCGCGCGTTCGCCGGCGCGACCATTGAGGTGTTGTCGCCCCTCTCGGGCGGCAGATCGGAAGAGGAGGTGCCACGCATGGTTCCACCTGACACATCCGGAGGGCCGCGCTGCTAAGCGTCGTCCTCCTCGACAACCGATCACCACAATGCTCGGCCTTGGGTCGGGCGCGAGGCGCCAGTGAACCCTCGCAGACTAAGGCGAAGCCCCGTTCAATCTCTCCGGATGTTGGCGGGGTTTCCATTGCGCCAACCCCGGCGCGTCCGAGCCCTCAGTGCAGGGCGTCGGTCCGCGGCAGCGGGATGACGTTGGAGCCGCCGCGGAAGCGCGGCAGCGTAACGGTAAAGGTCGTGCCGCCGTCTTTCTTGCTGGCGAAACTGATGGTGCCGCGGTGCTGTTCGACGAACGCCTTGGCGATGCTGAGGCCAAGCCCGCCCCCGCCATGCGCCCCGAAATGCGTGAACCGGTCGAAGATTTCGCCGCGGATCGTTTCGGGAATGCCGGGGCCCTGATCCTGGACCGATACCTTGACATGGTCGTTGCCTGCGGCCAGTTCGATCCGAATGGCGGTTCCCGGCGGCGCGGCCTTGATCGCATTGGACAAGAGGTTGGAGATCACGCGGCCCAGTTGGTCGGCATTGCCCAGAACCGTGGAATGACTGGAGCGATCGGTCAGCGCCACGGTTAGCCCGTTGTCCTGCGTCGCCGCAATGTGGTCGTCGATCACCTCGCGGACGACATCGGACAGCGTCACCGGCTCGAACGTATCGTCGACCGCGCCGGACTGGATGTCCTGCATGTCGAGAATGTTGGAGATCAATCGGTTTAACCGGTCGCTATTGCGATCGGCGATCTTCAACAACTGAGTCGGATCGGTCTCGCTGTCGCGCGCGTCGGCTTCGCCGGTTAGGTGCTTGAGCGCGCCGCGCAGCGCCGTCAGTGGGGTTCGCAACTCCCGACCGATCGTCGTGATGAAGGCATCCTTAAGGGCTTCAGTGCGGCGTCGGTCGGAGGTCTCGCGGCCGCTTATGAAAGCGGCGTCGTCCTCGGGCGACAGAACGACGATCCAATGAAATCATCGTTCGTGCCCTTTGCGACTTTGGACCGGCGCCTCGTACGCCTGGGAAATCTCATGGGTCGGCTTGCGGGCCAGAAAGTCGCGCAGGTCGGGCGCATCCGTTCCTTTGAGCAGCCAGGCGAAATTGCTTCCCACCAGTTCCGCCGGGTCGATGCCCAGCGTGCGCCGCCACGTCGGGTTCACCCGCATGATCCGGCCGTCGGAATTCACAACGGCAATGAGGTCTTGCGAAAGGTTGAAGAACCGCGCGGCCTCACGTTGCAACAGCTTTTCTTCGGTGGAATCGTGGATGACGGCGATGCGTTCTTCATCGTCGACATCGGCGACGTTCACGCGGGCGGTAAAGAACGACCCGTCGCTGCGTTTCGCCAGAGATTCATCGCCGTCGCCCCCGGGAATGGCGCCGGCCGGTACGGCCAGCGTGTCCTTCACGGTCATCTCTTCCTTGGTGCCGAATTGCGCGCGCGCGGCGTCGTTCATATCGCGGATGTCGCCGTGACGGCCGACGCGCAAAATGGCGTCGAAGCTCGCATCGAACACGGCCTGCAATCCGCGTCGCCAACGATGTGCCTCGGCCGCCGAGCGCGCGATGTCGGCCTCCTGTCGCCCGATCGTTTGCACCAACGCGAGGGCGTAGCTCAACAGGGCGGTCAACAGGAGCGGGGCAACGTCGACGAAAACCGGCGCCACCGCCTGCAGCCCGACCGATAGCCCTACGACGGCGACCACGGTTGCCGCAAACACCAGCGTGGCTCCCGGCCACCGTAGGTGCGCCGTCAGGAAAAAAGCGGCAAGCGCCAGCGCAAGGGTCGCCGCCGCGATCGCCCAGGGCGGCAACGGGGATAGCGCCCGGTTCTGGGTCAACGATTCGTACGCCAGGGCTTGCACCAGAACGCCCGGCAACGCCGAACTCAAGCGGGTCGACCGGCTCAAGGACGAATTCATTTCGACGGTCAGTCACGAACTCAGAACCCCGCTGACCTCGATCAAGGGCGCGCTCGATTTGTTGGTCGGCGGCATCGAGGTCGGCCAAACGTCCGACTCGGCGAAACTTGTCGAGATCGCCCAGCGCAATTCCGATCGACTGCTCACGCTGGTCAACGACATTCTCGACGTCCAGGCGATCGAAGCCGGCAGTTTGGTCGTCGACCTCAAAGCCGTCGATCTTGCGCCGTTGCTGGACCGAAACCTGGCGGCGGTCGACGTTTTGGCGCGCCGGTTCGGCGTCGTTGTGCGCCGCACCGGCGAGGTCCCCGACGCCTGCGTCATGGCCGACGCCAATCGCGTCGATCAGGTGCTGACCAATTTGGTGTCCAACGCGACAAAATTCGCCCCGCGCGGCAGCACCGTCACGATCGGCGCAACGCGTCTGGACGGCGTCGTGCGGATCTCGGTGCACGATACGGGCAGGGGCATTCCGCCCACCCAGCAGGGGCAGGTGTTCGAGCGCTTTTGGCAGGCCGATGCGTCGAACGCCCGCGGGACGTCGGGCACCGGCCTGGGGTTGTCGATCTCCAAGAAAATCGTCGAAACGATGGGCGGGCGCATCGGGTTCGACTCCGACCCCGATCAAGGCACCACCTTCTATTTCGACCTGCCCCTGGCGGATGCAACCGCCGGCGTGGCGGCCCGGGAAAGCGTTCTCCAGGACGACTGAACCGCGGCGATCCGGTCCGCCGCGGCAAGCGTTGCAAGTCCAACGACTCTACAACCGACGGCTGTCATCCAAAATGCGTTCTGGCGGGTTTACGCGTTATGAACGCATTGCCCATGACGATTCGTCAGCAAGCCGTCTCGGAAAGCCGCCAGCTTTTGGAGGAGTTGCTGGGCCGTCTCTATTTGGTCGACCCGGCGGCGCCGATCCGCGAGCTCGACGCCGTGCTCAACCCCCTGTGGGCGCAGGCCAACAAGGCGCTTGCCGCCGTATTCGGGGGTCAAACCCTGCGCTTTCATATGTTCCGGCAACCGTCGTACATGAGCGCGGTCAAACATATCGTCGGCACCCTGGCGGGCGATGACGAACGCACCCGCTACACCTACATGATCTCGCTGTTCCGCGAAGACATCGACCTCGCCATCGAACGGCTCGAAGGCCACATTCCTTTCACGCGCGCGTCGCGCTAGTTGCCTCTTGTTCTGACGGCATGTCCGTTCGCCGGGCCGGCCTAACGTACGTCGCCGCGTCGCCCACCGCGCGGCGCGGCCCTTCGGTGGATTGATCTACAACATATCCGACCCCACGCGTTCGCGGCACAAAGAGACATCGCCGTTGAACCCGATAGAGGGGTCGCGACATGACCATTGAACTGCAAGGCGTCTTGATCTTTTTCCACGTGCTGTTGTTCGGCTACTGGTTGGGTGCCGACTTGGGCGTGTTCTTCTGCGACAGCCAGCTCACGCGCGACGACCTGTCCTTGGACGAGCGCCTGCGCGTACGTCGCATCCGCCGCAAGATCGACCTCGCGCCCCGCACCTGCGTACCGTTGATCCTCCCGCTCGGCTTCACGATGGCCGTGCCGTGGGGCTCGCCGGTCGACGGCGGGTGGCTCGTCTTGATTTGGATTCTGAGCCTCGCCTGGCTCGTCCTCCTGTGGTCCGAACGCCTCACCGCCGACAAGCCGATCGGCAAAACCATTCACAAGTTGGACCGCATCGCGTGGTACTCGGTCGCCGTCGTGACCTTGGGCCTTGGGCTCTATTCGCTCGCCACCGGCGCGCCGTTCGCCGAGCGCTGGATCTCGGTCAAGGTCCTGCTCTACGGCTTCATGGTCCTCAGTGCGGTATGGATCACCGCGGCGGCGGACCGCTGGCCGCCGATCTTCGCCATGGTCCGAGCGGGCGGCAACCAAGCCGTCGAAGGCGAACGTTTGATGAAACGGAACCGCGTCAATTGCGGCAGTGCGGCGGGTACCTTGTGGGCGATCGTGCTCCTCATCGCCTTCGTCGGCGCCACCAAACCGTTCTAAGGCGGTGCGCTAGATCAGCCCCACCCGTTCGACAGCCCAAAAGGCGCCGATCGCGGCGATCGCTGCCGACGCCGGGATGGCCACGCGGGCGCGGTACCAGGCCTTGTGCCGAAACCACATCCCGACCAGCACGAACGCCCCCGCGATCACCGCCAGCTGACCGACCTCGACCCCGATGTTGAAGCCGATCAGCGCGGCGATGAACCCGCCCGGCGGCAACCCGAAATCGCTCAGCACGCTGGCAAAGCCCAGCCCGTGCAGCAGGCCAAAGCCCCACACGATCACCGGGCGCCAGGCGTGGAGCTTGTGGGCAAAGATGTTTTCCACCGCGACGTAGACGATCGTTGCCGCGATGAGCGGTTCGACGATGGTCGCCGGCACCGACACGTAGCCCAGGGCGCTTAGCGCCAAGGTCAGGGTATGGGCCACGGTAAAGGCCGAGACTTGCCACAACAGCGCGCGCAGCGCCGGCGACAGAAAGAAAAGCCCCAACACGAACAGAATGTGATCGAGCCCCTTGGGAACGATGTGGTCGAACCCGACCCCGACATAGCGCACGCCGGTTTGCCACGGGCTCAACGCACTCCCACCGGCCACTTTAATCGGTTGGCTCAGGGTGCCACCCGGCAAATAGGCCTCGAACGGATCGGCCACCCCGATCTGGCGCACCACCAAGGCGCCGAAGGCCCGCGCCCAACCGAGAACGACCGTTTCGGTCCTCATCGGCAGGTCGACGCGCACCCGGATCGTCGAGGTACGCACCAGTTTGGTGTTGCCGGGCGGCGGGATGGTCACCGTGTCCAATGTCGGCGCCAAGGCGCGGTCGCCCGACCGAATCGCAAACCCCTCGGCCATCTGCGGCCAAAACGCGCGGAACCGTGCCTCCAAGGCGGCGGCATCCAGCGCCCGCAACGCGTCGTAGGTGGCCGCATCCGGGGCTTCATTGGTGTCGGTCACGTCGGAAAGATCGATCCCCGCGATAAAGCCCTCCAGGCTCAACCGCACATCGAGGGTCATCACACCGTCTCTAGTGCTCATATCGGCGATAGAGGGTGTAACCTCGTGGGCGTTCGCCGTCGTCAACAACGCCAGCCAGCACAACCATGCGCCCACCAGCACACGCCCCAAAACGCCTCGTCCCGATATCGGCCCCCGCATGCGGCTGATCCTAGCGCTCGTCATCGGGCTGCTCGCCTTGCCGGCGCAGGCGCACGAACTGTGGATCGACCCGCATACCTATCGACCGGCGCCGGGCGATACGATCGTCGCCGACCTCACCAATGGCGAAAACTTCGAGGGCAATCACCTTGTCTACCTTCCTCATTTGTTCGACCGCTTCGAGATCATATCAGGCGACGCCGTCGCCAGCGTCTCCGGGCGGCTCGGCGATCAACCGGCGCTCGACCAATCCACGTTGGGCGCAGGCTTGCACGTCGTGGTCTATCAAAGCAGGGCCGAAACCCTGAACTACGCGACGTTCGAAAAATTCGAATCCTTCGCCACGCACAAAGGCTATCCCGACATCGCCGCCCGCCACGCTGCGCGTGGTCTGGAATTGGGCCGGTTGAAGGAGGTCTACACGCGCTACTCGAAATCGCTGATCGGCGTCGGCGCCGCCCATGGCCAAGACCGTCGCCTCGGGTTGGAAACCGAACTCGTTGCCCTCGAAAATCCCTATACAGACGCGGTCACCGACGGCCTCGACGTGCAACTCTTTTCGGCGACGCCCCCGCGCCGACGCCCAAGTCGAATTGTTCGACAAAGCGCCCGACGGCGCGGTGCGTCTCACCTTGCACCGCACCGACCCCCAGGGTCGCGTCGCGCTTCCGGTCGAGCCGGGCCATACCTACATGGTCAACGCGGTCGCGCTGCGCGCGCCCGACCAACGCCACGCTCGCCACCGCGCCGTCTGGGAAACCCTGTGGGCCAACCTCACGTTTGCCGTGCCGGAGTAGCGCTCGGCGCTAGTCCTCCTCGGCGTTCTTTTCCGTCGGACCCTCGTCCAACTGGGATCGCGCGATCCTGTCCAATATTTCGATGAGTTCGATTTCGCGCACGTAGGTTGTCAGCCCGGCTTTGGGCGCCGTCCCCAATCGGTTGACGCTTTCCGCTTCGATCATTCTTTCGATGGCGCTCACCCCGCGCTTCATGGCACGCACTGATGGTGGCTCCCGCCGGGACGACCGGCTAAAACGCAGCCCATGCCCTGCTGCGCCTTCCTGTCCATGGACAGCCTCGACGGCTTTCAGACGTCAGACCATCTTCTAGCCGCGCCGATGGCCGTCGCGGGCTGGCGGGTGGCGGAGGTTTCGTGGCGCGATCCGCACGTCGACTGGGCGCGGTTCGAGGCTGTCGTCGTGCGCACCCCGTGGGATTACGTGACGGACGTTACGGCTTTCATCGCGGTGCTTGAGGCAATCGATCGGGCGCCCACGAGACTTGCCAACGACCGTGCGCTGATGGTGTGGAATCTCGACAAAACCTATTTGCGCGCGTTGACCGCACGTGGCGTACCGATCGTGCCGACGCTGTGGGCGGACACCTACGATGCCGCACAAACCGCGCACGCCTTCGCGCATTTCGATACCGACGAGATCGTCGTCAAGCCGGTGGTCGCCGCGGGCGCCTGCGATACCTTCCGTCTCGACCGCGCCACCTTGGCGCGCGAACAGGACGCGCTCGCCACGACCTTTGCTGCGAGACCGCACATGATCCAACCGTTTGTCGAAACCGTCATTACCTCGGGCGAGATTTCGTTGTTCTATTTCGGCGGTCGGTACAGCCATGCGATCCGCAAAGTGCCCAAGTCGGGCGACTTTCGGGTACAGGAAGAGCATGGCGGCATTCTCACCGCTCTTATGCCCGATCCCGTGGTGCGGTCCGCCGGTGATGCCGTAATGCAGGCGCTGGACGCCACGCCGCTCTATGCCCGCGTCGATCTTGTCTGGTGGCAGGGCGCGCCGGTCCTCATCGAATGCGAACTCGTCGAACCCTCGCTCTACCTCGATTTCGCCGCCGCCGCCCCGCAACGCTTCGTCGACGCATTCCTTGATTGGTACGCCGCACCAATCGGCTCGGATTGATACCACGTGGCGCGCGCCCCGGGGGCGCGACCGGAAACCTAACCCGCCACCACCGCCTCGGCGTCGATCTCGACGCGATGATCGCCCACCAGGCCCGCCACCCGCAAAAAGGTGTTGGCGGGTTTGATCTCGCCGAACACGCGCCCGTGCGCGCGCGCCACGGCTTCGGTGTCGGCGTCGTCCACGATATAGACTCGCGTGCGCACCACATCCTCAGGTTTGCCGCCCAGCGCGGCGATCGCGGTCAGGATGCGGTCCAAGATATAGGTGGTTTGCGCCCCGGCGTCGTTCACCGCCACCGCGCGGTCGACGCCCGCCACCGCCGTCGTGCCGGACACGAAGATCCGGTCGCCGATGCGATGCGCGCGGCAATAGCCCGCGATGTCTTCCCAGACCGAGCCCGTCGTTACCCGCGTTG
This sequence comes from Alphaproteobacteria bacterium, assembly GCA_038141965.1. Classification (GTDB taxonomy): domain Bacteria; phylum Pseudomonadota; class Alphaproteobacteria; order SHVP01; family SHVP01; genus CALJDF01. The sequence continues at coordinate 410,591 of JAYQJC010000005.1, read as the reverse complement.
CCCCGTCGCGCGTCGCCACCGGTTCCGGCGTGAAGGCTTTCTCCACCGTCGTCAGGTGATGCGATAGATCGCCCGTCGCGGTTAGGAACGGCGGCTTGCGGTATTCGTCGCCGCAATCGCCGGGCAACGGATCGGCGGTCGACATGGCATCGGCCAATGCCGCTTTGTCGTCCGCATCCAGCGCGAACGAAAAGAGCTTCAGGTTGTCCTCGATATGCGCGTTCTCGCCCAACCGTGCGCCGATGATGACGCCGGCCACGCGCGGCTGCTCCAGCACCCACCGCGTCGCGACATTGGCGATCGACGCATTATGTTTGCGCGCCACCTCCGACATCGCCGCCAGCAACTCCTGAAAGACGTCCCAGCCCCCGGTCGCATCGATAAAGCGCTTGTATTTCATCTTCGACCAGTCGGCGATGTCGGTCGGTTCCGGTTTGCCCAACCAGCGGTCCGACAAAAACCCGCCGCACAACACGCCGTAGGCCAGAATGAACGTCCCGTGCGCTTCGCACACCTCGGTCAGCGGCCCGCAGGGCCGTGCGTCGAGCAACGACATGCTCACCTGATTGGTGCGCAGCGGAATGCCGTCGGCGAGCGCCAAATTGAAATGCGCCGCATCGAAATTGGTCACGCCCAGTTCGCCGATCAGCCCTTCGTCGCGCAGCGCCGACAGTTCGTGCAACGCGTCGAGCCACGCCGGATGCTCGAACGTCCACCAATGAAATTGCAGCAGGTCGATTCGCGCGACATCCAGCCGCGCCAACCGCTTTTCGACGCCGGCGCGCACGACATCGGCCGTCATCGCTCCCGGCGGCGGGCACCACTTGGTGAACACGGTCGGGCGCGGTGCGTCGCCGCGCTTCAACAGGCGCCCGGCAATGATCTCGGCGCTGCCGTAATGATCGGCCATGTCGAACGAATCGAACCCGCCCGCACATAGGCCTGCAGATGGCCGGCGCCCTCTTCGGGGTCGATCACCGCGCCGTCTTTTTCGATGTCGGCCACCTGCCACAACCCGGTCAGTGCGCGGCTGATCTCGATCTCCGGCGCAATCCGAATCCGTTCCGGGCGCATCGCCGCTGCCGTCATGGGGTGGGTTCCTTTCCGTCTCGTCGCGGGCCATGCGGTTAGGCCGGCTTTTCCAGATGCCAAACCTGTTCCACGGGATACTTCTTACCCCATTCGGCCGGCACGCTGGCGCTCGTTTCTGTTTCGTGGTCGGGAATGTAGATCTCTTGATAGTTCGTCACGCGGAACCCGATGGCCCGGAACAGATCCATCCACCCCGACATCGTCAGATTGAAGCACACCCCGGTGGGATCGAATTCGACTTGGGTCCAATCCGCCCCCCACATGTCGCGGTAGGGGCGATGCAGCGTGGCATCGCACGGCGCGCCGTTCAGGGGCGAACACACCAGCACCAAGGGATGGTTGCCCAAGAACACCAAACGTCCGCCCGGGCGCAACAACCGCCAGGCCTCGCGCAGCCACGCGTCGGGCTTGCACCAGATCGCCGCCCCGTATTCCGAAATCGCAAAATCGAACGACGCCTCCGCAAGCCCCGTGGCTTCGGCATTGCCCTCGATAAACGTGGCGGCGGTCTCGTGCTGTTCGGCCAGTTGGCGCGCGGTGGCGAGCTGGCCGGACGAAATGTCGATCCCCGTCACCCGCGCCCCGCGCCGCGCCATCCAACCCGACACGTAGCCCGTGCCACAGCCCAACTCGATCGCGTCTTTGCCCGCAAGGTCCGCGGGCAGCAGGTTCAGGGCGGCTTCTGCCGCGCCCCAATTCCCCCAAATCGGCGCTTCAAGCGCCCAGCGTTGCGCCCCCATCGCGACCCAATGCGCGGCTTCGGCGTCCCAAATATCTCGATTGATCGTCACGTAATCGCGGTCCATCGCCCCGTCTCCCGCTCGTTCGCCGCGATGCTCCCTAGCATGGACGTGGGGCGGTCACCAAAAAAGCGCCCCGGGCGGGGTGCGTTTGGACATCGAGGCGTGCCCCCGTTGAGCCGAATCAACGACCGTGGGCGGGCGAACGCCTTCAATGGGGTTATCGATTTCATTGTTCCTTGCCAAGGAGATACGCCATGCGTGCATCTGACGTCATGACAACGGGCGTTGTCACCGCGGCTCCCGAGTCGAAGGTACGCGATGTCGTGGGGTTGCTTTTGGAGCATCGCGTGAGCGCGGTGCCGGTCGTCGATGCGGCCGGCAAGATTGTGGGCATCGTAAGCGAGGGCGATCTCACCCATCGTCACGAGTCCGGGACCGAGCATGCGAGCCATTGGTGGCAGGCGATTACCGAAACAAGCGACGAGGCGGCGCGCGCCTATACCCGCACGCACGGTCGTCTGGCGCGCGATGTGATGACGGCGGGGTCGTTACCGTGGCCCCCGATACGCCGCTAAGCGAGGCGGCGGCGCTCCTCGACAAACATCAGATCAAGCGACTGCCGGTCGTCAAGGACGGGCGTTTGGTCGGCATCGTCAGCCGCGCCAACCTGCTGCAGGCGCTGTTCAAAGCCCACGGCCGGTCCCGCGGCCGATCGGCAACCGCAGAGCGACCAAACGATCCGCGATGCGGTGGTCGAGGAAATCCGCGTCAACGATCTCGGCGGGGCCGAGGTCAACGTCGTGGTCGTCGATGGCGTGGTCAGCCTGTGGGGGGCGTCGATTCCGACGCCCAGCGCCGCGCGATGACGGTCGCGGCGCAAAACGCCGCCGGCGTCCAAGCCGTCGAAGACCACATGGTCACGCTCCCAGCCAACGCCTGATGGGGCTCTAACCCGCCCCGCTCACGCCTCGCCTATGGCATGATGCCCCGATCTCGACCGGCAATGAGGGCGTGGCATGAACGACAACCCCAAGCGGCTGCTGCTGATCCAGCCCTTCACCTTGGCGGAGACCTCGCCCTACTACGTGCCCCCGACGGATCCTTCCAAGGAGGCGCAGCTCATGAACTACGAAGATGTTGCGCCGGGCCTCGCCGATGTGGCGTGGGATCTTCACCCCGGCCCCATCGCGCCGATCGGCGATTCCTATGTCGAGACGCGCGAAGAATTCGCGCTCGTCGGCGCCGCGCGCATTCCCATCGTGCGCGAGGCCTGCGAAAGCGGGCGCTACGATGCCCTCGTGATGCTTGGCGGCGGCGACCCGGGCTTCACCGAAGCGCGCGAGATCGGCCAACGTCACAACATCGCGGTCACGGCTTGCGCGCACGCGCAAATGCACATCGCGGCGATGCTGGGCAACAAATTCAGCGTGATCGACATCTCCGAAGTTCACAACATGCACTACTACAACTTGGTCGTGCAGTACCGCTTTACCGACAAATGCGCCTCGATCCGCAACGTCAATTATCCGCTGCCGCGCCCCTCCAACCCCGACGCCGCCAACATCCAAGCCGAAAAGCAGGCCGCCGCATCGGGCGAACGCTCGGAACTGCTCGAACGGTCGCTGGCCGAAGCCGTCGCCGCGATCGAAGAAGACGGCGCCGAAACCATCATCCTCGGCTGCTCGGCCGCGTTCTGGATGCGCCCCTTCCTGCAAGCCCGCTTGGACGACATGGGCTGGGAAGTGCCCGTCCTCGAGGGCTATCGCACCGCCATCGAAATGGCCAAGCTCCTCGCCAATCTCGACCTCTCCGTAAGCGGCCTGGCCTTCCCCTCCGACACCCCGCGCCAATGGCGGCGGAAGAAGACGTTTTGAGGGGGAGCTGGCGCCGGTCATCAACCGCAAATGGTCACGACCCGCTCACTGATAGATTGGAGCCGGAATCCGTTGGCGATGCGGGAACCATGGAGAGTGGCGCACCCGACACGATTCGAACGTGTGACCTCTGCCTTCGGAGGGCAGCGCTCTATCCAGCTGAGCTACGGGTGCGTGGCAAGAAACCTAGTAAAATCAATCCGTTCGACGGCAGTCTAGCAGCTCATAGACTTGGCCAAAACGTCGTTTCGTTGCGTTCGTTGTGACACCAGTGTGACAGCCGCGACTGTTGGTCGTGACGTACGGTCGCGACTTGTGGTCGTCGCTTACCGCTCTCCTAAGCCAGGAGAAAGGACGCCGGGTTTAGTTAGCAGATAATTGCGATCTTAGGGTTGTGGTTCGTGGTGGGTTGCAAACTCGAGCAAACACATTAGTCCATAATTATTTTTACCAGCCGAGGGTACCGGGGCCGCCCTTGAATGGGCCAATAATCCGTTTCGTAATCCAGCCGCCGTAAAAATCACCTTCTTGCGGTTTCACGCGGTCCTCTCCGACCCAACACTCCTGAACCCGAGAAGCATAGAAGGCTATGAAGCCTGCAATCGCCGAAAACTCGAAAGAGGGATCTGGATAACTCCATGCCACACGCCTGGCAACGTCACCTCGAACGTTGAGCGACCAATATTCGGCCCGTCCCTTAAACTCGCAGAGGGAAGACCCCGGCTCTTTGACGAGGAAATCTTCCCTGACATCGGAACGCGGAAAGTAATAGACCGGGGGTGGCTGGTTTCCAATACGCGATACCCACGCTCTGTCTCCGCGACAACGCAATTCCCAAAACGACCTTCAGAGACTCCTGAACTTTCTCGAGACGCGGCGGGCGGGGATAATCCCAAACGGATTCATGGCCGGGGAGAGACTTTGATTGTTGGTCGGGTAGCATTTGACTGTCCTTAAATGCATGTCAATTCTGGGTTTCTCTTAGGCCGCGTCAGAGGGAGCCGATCGCTAGGCATGACGCCACAACCAACGTGAGCGGCCAGCGGAGCCTCGGGTACCACTCCGGTGCATGTCCCTTGCTGCTCAGACGAATGTCCATGGCGAGGACAAGAAGGTAGCCGGCGGCCAGGACTAGCAAGCCTGTGTGGTGAGGGAGCAAGAGAAGCGCCGCCCACCCACCGAGCGAGGGCAGGACGCTTAAGGGCAGAACGTGCCGGCCCGTATTAGGGGCGCCTCCATCTTGAATCGCCATGCCCCATTGAATACCGCCCAAGAAAGAAAGGATGATCGCACCATAGGTTGCCAGCGCTAGAACGAGGCTTGTCCGCAATGGGTCCTCAGCGAACAAGGTGCCTGCCGAGAGAAAAACAAATGGCAGCAACCTAGCGCCCCGAGCACAAGCGGTAAGCGGGGCACAGCGTTCATGCTGCCGAAGCGTGCCGGTGCCGGTTCATTCCTTTTTGTCTTATCGGCAGGTTCACTTACCAAGGTATTGCGTCCCCCCTGTGGTCGAAAAATCCTCCCGAATGTCGTGGCCCTAGGTTGTCGATCACATTCAACAATTGGTCGGCCGCTTCTGTAGGCGGGCGAACCTCAAGGTTGGCCTTGGCGAATGGGGCCGAAAGTTTGCTCTCGACGGTACCGGGATGAAGCGCGACACAAATCGCTAGGGGTTTCTTCCGTCTAAGTTCCACAGCTGCGGTGCGCACAAACTGATTCAGGGCTGCTTTCGATGATCGGTACCCGTACCACCCGCCCAATTGGTTGTCGCTGATACTCCCGACCCGCGCTGAAAGTGTTGCAAATACGGATCGTCGGTCTCGTGGCATGAGCGGCAGGAGGTGTTTGATGAGGATAGCAGGGCCGATCGCGTTGATCTTAAACGCCGTCATCAAGTGTCCCGGGTCCAGCTGATGCCAAGATTTTTCAGGCATCGCGTTGGCATCATGCAGATAACCTGTTGCATCAATTGCGAGCGTCAATTCTCCAGGTGAATTGGCGATCTGCTTTGCAAGAGAGGCGATAGACTCTTCCCTGGTTGCATCCAGGGATGGCCGGGACACTGCTAATATCTCTGAAAACGAGCCTCTAGAAGACAAGGCTGCATTCAGAGCGCCGCCGATCGATCCTGTGGCACCGACGATGAGTGCGATCGAGTCAGTGCTACGATTCCTGTGTTCCAAGATTAAGCACAGTCATCTGTTGGGTTCTGCAAACCAATTTGCGGCGCTTCACCATGCAACACGCGGCCACAAGAACCACACCGAACTACGCGCTCGGATGGGAACAGACGACCGCGGGTTAACTGACCACAAAAGTCACACTGAACATGCGACTTATAGAAACGTCTGTAGCTCGTGATCTGGTTTTGCTGGCTGCTGGTCATACACTTTTGTCTGATCAAAAAAGGACCGAAGTCGCTAACCTCCCCAGAGATCGTCATGCGCGGCGGTGCCGTCACTCCGCACGTAGCGGTCACGTGGCATCGACTGCTTTGCATTCCCGAATGTCCAGCCAGTTATGAACATGCCCAGCAATACCAGAAGATGGAAAACAACAAGTTCGCCGAACCAAGCCCAAGTCCCGATGCCGACCGAGAAGATGATCGACCACATGAAGGCGAGCATTGACATGATCTGAAAGCGCTGGACCTTTGGGAGCCGGCGGAGAGGGTTGCGCTCGGAATCCATTACTGCCCGGTACGGGCTGTCGAACCTAGTCATTCGAAACCTCCTCTAGATGACGATTACTAATGGTTACGCCGGAAACAGCGGAATGGATCACTACCAAGTGCAATGATCCATCTTGCGAACTCGGACGTAAGTAATGTTGAGAACGAGAAAAAGTCAGAGGAAAGTAGTGCGACAGATAGTCTAAGGAAGCAGTGTTCACGTGTTCTACGACGGTGGCTGTCCGGTTTGTTCGAGAGAAATATCTTTCTACAAATCACTCCGTGGTGCGGACAAGATTGTTTGGACCGAACTATGTGAACAAGTAGAGCTTCCTGATTCTATTGACAGAGAAAGCGCGCTCAGGCACATCCACGCGATTGATACTAGAGGCGACGTGGTGTCTGGCATCCAGGTCTTCTCTCTGATCTGGTCAACCCTTCCTCGACTAAGGTTTTTGGGTGTTGCCGCGAGACTGCCGACCGTCAACTGGGTGCTCGGTGCGCTCTACTGGTTATTCCAAAAACTTCGGCCGATACTGAGAGGGCAACCAAAAAGCGGTCTCGCTAGCTGACAAAAATAAGGGAGAGCCTATCAGGTTGGATACAATGAAAATGGTTGTCCTGGGTGAGGTTGCGTTCGTTAGTGCTCTGCACGGCGCCGGAGCAACGGATCGATTAATCGACCGATCGGACCGAGCAGCTTGAGCGGGGCGTTGGTCACGGCGAGGCAATAGCACACGCCATCATCGGTCGCGATGGGCTGATGCCGCACAGTAGGGTCGGCCTCGGCGAAATCGCCTTTGTTGTAAACAACATCGGAATCATAGAAGGCGCCCGCGATGACGACCGTGTATTCCTCGCCTCGATGGGTATGGCGCGGCACCGACGCCCCAGATTGAATGCGAAGCAGTTTAGCGCGATAGCCTGCCTCGTAGGTATCAAGCGCAAATTCCGCGACGCCCCGCGCCACCCGCCGCCACGGTAGCTTGGCCAAATCACCCGGTACACGCCGCAATAAGGCGTGCGGGAGATCGCTCGGTTCGCTTGGGGATTCTGCGGGCTTCGCCTCGTCGAGACTGGACAACGCACGGTCAAGCTCCGCCTCGGTATCCATTGCTGCCGGTGGCAATTCGTCAAGCACGACGCCACCGATCACCTCGAGCTTTTGGACGGCCATGCGGCACGCCGAGCAGGACGACATATGAACAGCAAACGCCAATGCGACCGGTTCGGGTAAGCCACCCGCGGCATAATCCCCAATAATTTCGAGGCTAGGGTGATGCTGACCAGACATTTACTGCTCCAATCCCTGACGCAATGTCGCAAGCGCCAGACGTATACGCGATTTCACCGTACCGAGCGGCAGGCCGGTCTCGGCAGCAATGGCACGATGGGGTTTGTCTTCCAAAAACGACATTCTAAGAACGTCAGCCTGCTCGCTGGGTAGCTCATTCATCAACGCCCGTGTGCGCCGGAAGGCAGCACTGATTTCGGCGCTGTTTTCTTGCGTGGGTTGCATGACCCAGTCGCCTTCCTCGGGCGGATCGGCTTCGGGCCGATTGCGCCGACGGAAGAGATCAATGCGCTTATTGCGGCAAATCGTGAAAATCCAGGTTGTTGCGGAAGCTCGCGCCGGATCGTAGGTCTGTGCTGCACGCCAAACGGCTAACATGGTGTCTTGAACAAGTTCGTCGGCCATGGCCGGGTCCGGCGCGGACTTCAATGCAAATCCTTTGATACGTGGTGCAAAATGGCGGAACAACGTGGCAAAAGCGTTGCGATCGCGCCTTTCGGCAATCTGGACGATCAACGCAGAATAATCTGCTTCGTCGTGATCCATGATGCGGTGCATACCCGTGCGGCCAATGGCGAGCGCCCAGACCGGACGCCGTACTCTCTCATAGGCTAGCGCCTCTACCACAGCTAGTTCTTCGCCCCGTTTGTGGCGATGGACGCCACCTGGTGGCCTTCTTTGAGAAAGAAGATGGTGAGCTGGCCTATTTCAACGCCAAATTTGGTCACGCGGGCACGGTTTATCAAGACACCGCTTTCCTGAAGCCATAGCCAATCATCGAGGCGGACACGGAGGGTACGCTCGCCGACCGGCAGATCCATCACGTATGTCCAGTTAAAGGCGTTACCCTCGGCGCCTCCGGTTGCAGGGCCGATCACATCAGCGGCGCGTCCGTGGTAGGACCCATCGGGTTGCTTCGTCACTGTCCACACCCGCCGATCAGTGCGCCCACTGGTGTAAACGAAGTCCTCTTCGAGAACGAGTGCGGGATCATTCCAAGTCCCGCGGATGTCGACCGTGAACTGCGCCCGCAGGTTACCAAAGCGGTCCTCGAAGACGCCCCATGCACGCGCTTCGCCGGTAAAGAAATCTTCGATGACCAGATTGGTTTCGGTGCCTTGAAACGCGCTCAGGTTCATCGTGCCACACGATGCGAGGAAAAAGGTCGAAACGATCAAGAGCAGTGCACGCATATTGCGATGTGCCTTCAGTGAATGGGTGCTCGCGCCCTGCGACGCGAACACCTTTTTCACTTATTGCGGGGGCAAGATCACGCGATCGATCACGTGAATGACACCATTCGATGCTTCGATGTCAGCAGCGGTCACGGTCGCGTCGTTAATCATCACGCCGCCAGACATGGCATCGACGGCCAGTTCGCCGCCCTGCAGCGTCGCGACGTTGAGTTTCTTGCCGGCGACATCACCCGCCATTACTTTGCCTGAGATGACGTGGTAGGTAAGGATGGCAACCAATTTCTCTTTATTTTCCGGCTTGAGCAGATCCTCAACGGTGCCCTCCGGCAATTTGGCAAACGCCTCGTCGGTCGGGGCAAAAACGGTGAACGGGCCGGGCCCGGACAGTGCATCGCCCAACCCGGCAGCCTGCACAGCAGCAACCAGTGTTTTGAACTGACCCGCGTCAACAGCGGTTTCGACCAAATTGGCCGCATTCGCAGCGATCGCCGAAACAAAAGTGCCGGTAGCGATGACACCTGCAGCAAGAAAGTTTTTGAGTTTCAAGGAAGGTCTCCTGGGTAGGGGTTGGACGTTTCATTGTTGAAACGGTGTACCCAGGGATACGGGTCGAGTCCGGAGATCGGATCACCGCCAATAAAATTTTTATGCGGTGATCCAGCTCGGTCAGGCGTGCGTATACCGGATCTCGTACCCTGAAATGGAAACCCGTATGATCCCCGAGAACGTCGCCCTTACTGACAACTTCAAGACGCAACGACGCATGGCCAGCGGACGTCGGCCAAGTCGGCAATCAGCAGAAGACGTTGTGCGGACATTAATTGAGTATGCGGGCGACGACCCGGCACGCGAGGGCTTGGTTGGGACGCCCGACAGGGTAGTGCGGTCGTATGACGAGTTTTTTGCGGGCTATTTTGATGATCCGGTCGAGATCTTGGAACGGACGTTTGAGGAGACAGATGGATACGATGAGATGGTTGTGCTAAGAGACATCGAACTCGCCAGCCATTGTGAACACCACATGGTTCCGATACTGGGGCGTGCACACATCGCTTACCTACCAGACCGGCGTGTGGTCGGGATCAGCAAATTGGCGCGTATCCTCGACGTTTTTGCACATCGACTACAGATCCAAGAAAAGCTCACCAGCCAAGTTGCCAAGACGATCGAAACTGTCCTCCAGCCTAGGGGCGTTGGCGTCGTGATCGAGGCGGCGCACCAATGCATGACCACACGTGGCGTGAATAAAGCCGAGGTCACTATGGTCACCAGCACATTGCTGGGGTGCTTTCGAAGCGACCCCCAAACGCGGCAAGAGTTTCTGTCAATGGTGCGGCATGGCTGAACCCACGGCGAAAAATTCCGTCAGTCCTGAACACGAAAGCGAATGCGAAGAAGTTTTCGTTTTCGACGCGATCGATTTGGACCCTGAGAAGTGCGGCTTCTCCAAACCCCAGACGGCAGCAAAGAGGCCCCGGCTGCTCATTGTACGTCGCGATTCCGATCGATGGAAAAAGCTTTTGTACGGCCAATGACCCAACACCGCGAACGAAACGCACCAACGACGACCTGCAGCCCACTCTGCAGTTCATGGAGGGTAGCCAAAGGCTCGAATGCTTGCTGATCAAGAGCCGAGATCACGTCGCAAATACCTTAACCAGAAACCTAAATGGGAATAATGATGAGCGCTGCAGAACAAATCGAAGAAGACGGCCTGACGGCTGAAGAAGAGAGCCAGATTTTCGACACGATCGACAAATGGCTCGAACGAGATGTGCGACCCGTGGTCAAGAAGTTCGATCATGCGGACGAGTATCCCTACGAAATCGTCGAGCAGATGAAAGAGATGGGGCTTTTTGGCGCCATCATCGAGCAGCGCTATGGCGGCCTCGGCATGTCGGCCTCGACCTATGCCAAGGTGGTTATCAAGATCACCGAGGTTTGGATGGCGCTGACCGGCATCTTCAACTCGCATCTCATCATGGCGACGCTGGTGCAGCGGTTCGGCACCGAGGAACAAAAGCAACATTTCTTGCCACGCTTCGCCACCGGAGAACTGCGTGGTGGCCTCGGCCTCACCGAACCGAACGCCGGAAGCGATCTTCAGGGTATCCGTACGCGCGCCGACAAAGACGGCGACAACTACATCATGAACGGCGGCAAGACCTGGATCACCAACGGGATCGAAGGCACCTGCTATGCCCTGCTCACCAAGACGGATACGCAGGTCACGCCGGCGCACAAGGGCATGAGCTTTTTCATCGTGGAAAAAGGCGATGGTTTCACGGTGTCGCGTCGCCTAGAAAAACTCGGCTACAAGTCGATCGACTCCGCGGAACTGGTTTTCGAAGACTTCAAGGTTCCGGCATCTAACTTAGTCGGCGGTGTCGAGGGCCAAGGGTTCTACCAGGCCGCGGGCGGCCTTGAGATCGGGCGCATCAACGTAGCGGCGCGTGGCGTTGGCCTCGCCAGTGCCGCGTTGAAGGACGCCACTCGATACTCGCAAGAACGTGAGACCTTCGGAAAGCCGATCTGCAAACACCAAGCGATCCAGCTCAAGCTCGGTGAGATGGCAACCAAGGTCGAAGCCGCGCGGTTGCTCGTCGAGAGTGCCGCGCAGGCCTACGACCTCGGCGAGCGCTGCGACATGGAAGCCGGGATGGCGAAATACTTCGCCTCCGAGACCGCCGTCGAGGTGTCGCTCGAAGCCATGCGCATCCATGGCGGCTACGGTTACTCGAAGGAGTTCGACATCGAGCGCTACTATCGCGACGCGCCGCTGATGACGATCGGCGAGGGTACTAACGAGATGCAGCGCATTATCATCGCCAAACAACTGATTGCGCGTAACCCCTCTTAACAGGTGCAACGATGGTCACCATGACTCTTCTTCGGAGTTTCCGCGAGGGACCCTACAACTCGGCAAGAGTTTCTATCAATGGTGGGCAGCCGCCAGCCATCCGAAACAATGACGATCACCAGAACGACAAGGTGATCCGAGATGTAGGACGCACCGGATTAGGTCAATCCGCTCTGATTTTCGTTATCCGGGCGGATTGGCATAGCGTCGGCGATGTAGAGGAATCGTCGCGTTAGGTGGACCATTACCCAGTCGGAGCGTGCCCATGAGAGAGCATCTTGAGACTATTCACCACATTGCGATTCCTGTCACCGACATCGCTGACGCCGTAGCATTCTACACCGCCCGTTTTCGCGTCGCGGTCGACTACCAGGACGAAAGCTGGGCACTACTCCGCTTTGCCAACACTAAGCTGGCGCTGGTCATGCCCGATCAGCACCCGCCTCACGTCGCGGTCGAGCGGGCGGACCTCGAGACCAAAGCCGACACCCATCAAATCGCCAACCACCGCGATGGTACCCGTTCACTTTACATCGAAGATCCGTGGAGCAACGTCATCGAACTGCTAGAAACCGAGGGCGCCAAGGATTCATCCACTAGGTAAAAGTGCCGCAGATTTTTGCATTTCGACTTCGCTAGCCCTGAGCCAGAGTTCCTCAATCGCCTAAGCTACTGAGAAACCGAAAGTTTTGGTGGCGCACCCGACACGATTCGAACGTGTGACCTCTGCCTTCGGAGGGCAGCGCTCTATCCAGCTGAGCTACGGGTGCGTGGGGGCGACCATACTGGATTCGCCGCGCGCGCGCAAGCCTGCGCGAAATAATCGCCCCTGCGCCGTCACACCTCGGCCCGTGGCCTCGTCGCGGGGGCAACGGGGGCGCATTGCCGCCGTCTTCGGCCGCCCGGCGGGCGGTGATGGTGATGGAAAGGGCCAACCGATGCTGAAATATCGCGTCGAAGGGGCGATCGCCGGGCTTTATGTTCGTGCGCAACCTCGACACGCGCGCCGCGCGCCCAGACGCGGCGGAAAGCGCCTAGGCGGCCGCCACGCGCACCGGTGCGCCGCCCGCGGGCAATCCGTCGCGCACCCGCAAATCGCTGCGCCAGATATAGACGATCAGCAAATGCACCGAGGCCGCGCCCAGGCTGTGCCACAGCCAATGCGTGCCCATCGGCAAGGTCTCGACCAGCCACCGCCCGTCGATACTGCGAAAGCCCACCGCGCCCACGAACACCGCCAAGGCGGCCAGCACGAGGCCCCAGTCGGCCCAACGTTCGCGCACCAGGTTCCAGATCACCGGCAGCAGGATCGAGATCGCCAGCGTCGGATAGCCCGCCACGGGCCGCATCGCGCGCGGCATCTCCAGAATGCTCATCCCGGTCATCACGGCCGCGAAGGGGCCGAACACCAACAGCGGCACCCACCACCAACGCACGCCCTGGCGGCGCCAAAAGAACATCGAGACCGCCATCACCAGCAGGGCGATCGGCACGAAAGTCCATAAACAGCCACACGTTGTGCGATCGCGTCGCGTGATAGACCGTGCCGCCGACCCAGCCGATGACCAGCACCGGCATCGCGCCCGCGATGAAACGGTGCGTGCGCACATCGTCCTTCAGCCGCCACGTCCAATACACAATGATGGCCAGGAACAAAAAGTTGCTCACCGTGTTCCACGGCTCCACGGGAAAACGCCCCATGATGGTTTCGAGATAGATCGGGCCTTGATCGTTGGGCATCGCGGTGCTTTGCGTTGTGACGAAAAACTTGGGTGTTGGGCGGCAACACCGAACGTTAAGGGACCTCGCCGCGGCCGCTCGGTTCGAATCGTCAACCGCCCAGATCATCGACCATGAGATCGAAACTTGCTTGTTGATCGGCCCGCACGCGGGCGTGTTGCCGCGCAACTGCGCCTTCACGATCGCATCCGTCAGCCCGCCGCGTGCGAGAGTTCATGCGCCAACGCCAACGCGCGGTCCAGAATATCGCCCGCCGGCACCAGTTCGTCGACGATGCCCAGATCGTGCGCGGCGTGCGGGTCGACCGGCTTGCCGTCCAGCACCATGCGCCGCTTCACCGTCGCGTCCAGCCCGGCATCGACGATCCGCCAGGCATGATCGGGATAGGCGATCCCCACCGTCACCTCGGGCAAGCCCAATTGATAATCGCCGGGCACCGCCAAGCGCCGATCGCAGGCCAGCGTCAGCACCAGCCCGCCGCCGATGGCATGGCCCGGCAGCGCCGCCACCGTCGGCACCGGCAAATCGAAGATCGCGCCGAACCCGTCGTTGGCATGACGGCGCAAGGTCGCGTATTGGTCGGCGTCGTAACCCGGGCGCCTCTTTGATGTCCGCGCCCGGCGGAAAACACCCCGTTCGCCCCGGTCACCACCAGCCCGCGCGGCGGCGGGTCGGCCGCCACTTCGGCCGCGGCGGCGGCCAAGTCGCCCAGCAACGCAAGGTTCATCGCGTTCACCGGCGCGCGGTCCAGCGTCAGCACCGCGGCACCCTCGGTGCGATCAAGCCGGATCAAACTCATGGCGCAACCTTTCCCAACCATCAAGGCGGCCACCCTACGGGAGCGTGCCCCTTGGGTTCAATGCCGCGCCGCGCCTCACGCCAGTTGCACGCCAAGCGCAATCGCTTATCATTCCTCTGGTGGCGCGCGGGCGTCACCAGATCGCGTTTAACGAGGGCCTCCAAACCGATGTCGACCCCCCAAACCGACGCACCGGAAACGGTCTACGTCGATACCGAAACCGTCCGCTGCGACGGCGGCGAGCTGGGCCATCCCATGGTCTACCTCAATCTCACCAAAGACGGCTGGATCGACTGCCCCTACTGCGACAAGCGCTTCATCAAAGGCCCGCCCCCGCCTCCGCCGCCTAAGCGCAACTCTTCATCCACGTTAGAACGTCATCCTGAACGGCGTTATCCCGAAGGCGCGGTCCCGCACCAATCGCGCCGCCTCCCCTCGGCGAGGGGGAGGCGTTTTTTACCGACTCTCCATTGGAATGTTGAACCGGCGCGCGAGAACGTCGAAACACAGCAGCAAACTTGTGGATAACCCACCCGCCTGGGTGCCCGCCCCCGCGCCCGCGTGGCAAGATGTCCGCCATGCCCAAAACAAAAAAAACGAAACCCAACGCCCGCCGCCGCGTCTATTTGATCGACGGCTCGGGCTATATCTTCCGCGCCTACCACGCGCTGCCGCCGCTCACGCGAAAGCGTGACAAGTTGCCCGTCGGCGCGGTCGTCGGCTTTGCCAACATGCTGAACAAGCTTCTCGAGGATCACTTCGTCTCGGGCGACGGCACGCATATCGCGGTGATCTTCGACAAGGGCTCAGAATCCTTTCGCAACGAGATCTTCGAAGACTACAAAGCCAACCGCGACGAAACGCCCGACGATCTTGCCCCGCAATTCGCCTATATCCGCGAGGCCACGCGCGCCTTCAACGTCCCCGTCGTCGAAGAAGAAGGCTTCGAGGCCGACGACATCATCGCCACCTATGTGCGCGTGGCGCGCGAACATGGCGACGAAGTGGTGATCGTCTCTTCCGACAAAGACCTCATGCAGCTCGTCGGCGGCCACATCACCATGTTCGATCCGATGAAGTCGCGCGCCATCGGCCCCGACGAGGTGCAGGAAAAATTCGGCGTCGGCCCGGACCGCGTGATCGACGTCCAATCCCTCGCCGGCGATTCGGTCGACAACATTCCCGGCGTGCCCGGCATCGGCGTCAAAACCGCCGCGCTGCTCATCAACGAATACGGCGATCTCGATACGCTGTTGGAACGCGCGCCCGAGATCAAACAAAACAAGCGTCGCGAAAACCTGATCGCGTTCGCCGATCAAGCGCGCCTGTCGCGCAATCTCGTCACCTTGCGCAAAGACTGCGCCGTCGATCACGACCTCGACGATTTCGCCTTCAAGCCGCCCGACGTCCAAGCCTTGCTCGCCTTCCTCGACGATATGGAATTCACCGCCATCGCCAAGCGCGTGCGCGTCAAGTTCGGCGTCGATGGCGAACCCGCGCCGCCGCCCGCCGCGGCCGCCGTGCCCGACCGAACCCAAGCCACCGCCGTCACCGACGCGGCCGCTTTGCAAAAAATCGTCGACCTCGCCACCGCGCGCGGTCGCCTGGCGCTCGTCACCCACACCGCCGCCGGGCACCCGGTGCGCGATCCCCTGGTCGGCATCGGGCTATGCGTCGATCCCGGCCAGGCCGCGTGGGTGCCGCTCGCCAACACCGGCGACGGCCAACGCGATTTGCTCGACGGTCCTGCCGCCGAAGGCCCCGGCCTACCGCGCGACGAGGTGCTGGCCCTTCTCAAACCCGTGTTGGAAAACGGCGCGGTC
Source organism: Alphaproteobacteria bacterium (assembly GCA_038141965.1). Lineage (GTDB taxonomy): Bacteria > Pseudomonadota > Alphaproteobacteria > SHVP01 > SHVP01 > CALJDF01. The sequence goes on along the minus strand of JAYQJC010000005.1, from coordinate 394,499 downwards.
CTCAAGATCGGCCAAGACGTCAAGCGCGTGGCCCTCACGCTGGGCCGCTACGGCATCGCGCTCGCGCCCGTCGATGACACCATGGTGCTGTCCTACGCGCTCGAAGGCGGGCTGCACGCGCACGACCTCGCGCGCATCGCGCCCGAATATTTGGACCGCCCCGTGACCGAGCTCAAAACCCTGCTCGGCACCGGCAAGTCCGCCGTCACCTTTGCCGAGGTCGCGCTCGACCAAGCCACCGCGTTCGCGGGCGAAGAGGCCGATACCGCCCTGCGCCTGCACGCCAAACTCAAACCGCGCCTGGTCGAAACGCATGTGGTCGGCGGTTTACGAAACCCTCGATCGCCCGCTCATCCCGGTGCTGGCCGATATGGAGCGCACCGGCATCATCGCCGATCCCAAAACCTTGCGCGCCATGTCGAAGGATTTCGAAGGCCGCCTCGGCAGCCTAGAGGCCGAGATTCACAAACTCGCCGGGCGCGAGTTCAACGTCGGCTCGCCCAAACAACTGGGCGAGATCCTGTTCGACGACATGGGCCTCGAAGGCGGCAAAAAGGGGAAGGGCGGCGCCTGGGGCACCGGCGCCGACGTGCTGGAATTCTTGGGCGGCCAGGGCGTGGAGCTCGCCGACAAGGTCTTGGATTGGCGCCAGCTCTCCAAACTCAAAAACACCTACACTGACAAGCTCCCGCTCGAGATCAATCCCGAAACCGGCCGCATCCACACCACCTACGACATGGCCGTCGCCAACACCGGCCGGCTGTCGTCCAACGATCCGAACCTGCAAAACATCCCCATTCGCACCGAAGAGGGCCGCAAGATCCGCCAAGCTTTCGTGCCCGCCAAGGGCCACGTGCTGCTTTCGGCCGATTATTCGCAGATCGAACTGCGCTTGCTCGCCCATATGGCCGACATCCCGCAACTCGACAAAGCCTTCAAAGACGGCATCGACATCCACGCCATGACCGCCGCCGAGGTGTTCGAGGTTCCGGTGGAAGGGATGGACCCATCCGTGCGCCGCCGCGCCAAGGCGATCAACTTCGGCATCATCTACGGCATCTCGGCGTTCGGCCTCGCGCGCCAGCTCAAAATCCCGCAAGCCGACGCGCGCGACTACATCGCCGCCTATTTCGACCGCTTCCCCGGCATCCGCGACTACATGGAAGAACAAAAAGAATTCTGCCGCGACCACGGCTACGTCAAAACCCTCTTCGGCCGCTGCATTCACCTCCCCGCCATCAAAGACAAAAACGGCGCGCATAGGGCGTTTGCGGAACGCCAAGCCATCAACGCCCCTTTACAGGGTGCGGCCGCCGACATCATCAAGCGCGCCATGATCGTCCTCCCGCCCGCGCTGGCCGACGCCGGCCTGGGCGCCAAAATGCTCCTCCAAGTCCACGACGAACTGGTCTTCGAAGTCCCCAAAAAAGAAGCCGACGACACCAAGACGCTGGTCAAGAGACGTGATGGAAAACGCCGCCCAAGCCGTGAACCTCACCGTGCCCTTGGTGGTCGAGGCGGGGTCGGGCCAGAACTGGGACGAGGCGCACTAGCAAACACCCCAACTCCACCACCCCACCCTGTCATCCTGAGCCGTGGGCATCGGGCCAACGGCCCGAGGTCCGCGTGTCGAAGGGGCTGCCTCGCGCGATAGCGCGTCATCAAACATGAAGAACGCGCCTACCGGTGCGCCGCAGGCCCTTCGTCACGGACGGCTTCCGCCAACGGCGAAATCCGCCCGGCTCAGGATGACACCCAGGGTACGGGCACGGCACAGGCGTACGGAAAACCGATCCTCGTCCCGCCATATCCAATGTCATGGGCGCCTGGGTCTACATCCTGCGATGCCGCGACAACAGCTATTACGTCGGCAGCACCTCGCGTGCCGTCGAAGAACGCGTCGGCGCGCATAACGAGGGGATCGGGAGCGACTACACCCGTCGCCGTCGCCCGGTCGCACTCCTGTGGTCGGCCTATTACGAAACCTACGTCGACGCGTTTTTTCTCGAACGCAGGCTCAAACGCTGGAGCCGCGCCAAGAAGGACGCCTTCATGGCCGGCGATATCGCGCGCCTTAAGGCCTCGCCGCCAGTCGCCGGTCGGCCAAAGAAGCGTCACCGAAGAGTCTAGACGAGCGATTACGAAAACCCTTCGTCACGCAATGCGCGCGACGTCGGCACGATCCGCACGGCTCAGGATGAGAGGTGTTGCGACGACCGATGGGGACCGCCAAACGTGACCACAGGGACTGAGATCGTGACGGGACACCGCGCGCCCCCCTAACCCCATCTGCCAAGGGACCTTTACCCCATCAAAGGGACCTTTACCCCATCAAAGGAGTGCCCATGTCATGCTGATTTCCGATGCCCAAGCCGCGGCCAACCGGGCCAACGCGCAGCGATCCACCGGCCCGCGCACGGCGCGCGGCAAGGCCAACGTGCGGCGCAACGCGCATCGCCACGGGCTTTATGCCGAAACCGCGCCCGATACGGGCGAGGATGCGGCGGCCTTCGCGGTGCTGCTGCGACGATCTGCGCGCGCGTTTTGCGCCCGAGGGCGCGGCCGAAGCCGCCTTGGTGGCGCGGCTTGCGTCCATCTTGTGGCGGCTGAGCCGCGTGCCGGCGGCCGAGCATGCGGTCTATGCCGCGCACGAGCACGATTTCGTCCCCGCCGACGATCCCGGCGAAACCCCCATCGCGGTCGATCTGCCCGAGTTGTGGGGCGCGGCGCATCGCGCCGGTCAATTTCGATTCGCCCATCGCGCGCATCAACCGGCACGAGGCCCACCTGCAACGCATGCACCAGCGCACGCTGGACATGCTCAACACCCTGCAAGCGCTGCGCACCAACTGCGATCCCCTCACCGCCGCCAAAACCACCGCGCGGCGCACCGCGATGTCCGGCCCGCCCGCCTGGGTGTGGGCCGAAGACGAAGACGACGACGATCGCCCGTCCGACGGCGGACGAAGACGATCGCCGTCGCCGAACGACCCGCCGTCCGATCCCCGCCCGACGGCCTTCAAGAATCCGATGCGCGCGCGCCGCCGCCGTGCCCGACCAAGACGCCGCCGCCGCGCTCGACCAAGACGCCGCGCCGCCAGGCCGACATGCACGCCCTGGCCGCCCACATCGAAACCCTCGCCACCGCCCAAGGCCCCCACGCCGCCGTCCCCGCGGCGCCCGACGCCGCCGATCCCGACGACGACCCCCGGTCATAAGCCCATGCGTCGGACGCAAAACCCCAGGGTTTCCGCGCCGGTTGGCTTTGTTCCGTCAGCGCAAAAAGGGCTCATCCTGAGGAAGCTGGCCGCCCGTCGGGACGCATCGAAGGACGCCGCAGGATGCGCCGAATGAGAAAGGAGAAAAACCTAGCGCGCGACACCCAGCCGCTCGCCCAGCAGGCGCCCGAACGTCACCGTCGGCCCCACGCCCATGCCCGAGACGTAGGCGTTGCCCATCACGCGGGTGTTGCCGATGAACTCGCCCGCGGCATACAGGTTGGGCACCGCGCGGCCCTCGGTATCCAGCGCGTGCAACTCGGCATCGACCGCGACGCCGGCCGGGCTCGGCATCGCAAAGGCCACCGATTGAATGGCGTAATAGCGCGGCGTGTCGATGGCGCGCGGCAGGCTTTCGCGGCCGAACGCGGTGTCATGGCCCATCGCGACCACTTGGTTGTAGTGGTCGATCGTGTTCGCCAATCGATCCGCCGAGACGTCCATCTTTTGCGCCAGCGCGGCGATGGTGTCGCCCTGCATCGTGCTCGGGTTGGCGTCGATGAGTTGCCTCAGCGCGGCTTCCTTGGTGCCCGTAATCGGCGGGGCGTTCTGCCGGATGCCTTCGTCGAACACGATGAAGAACGTCAGGTTGTCTTGCGCATTCACGGCATGTTCGCGATGCGTCGCACTGGGGTGGTCTTCGCGGGTGAAGCGCTCGCCCGAGGTGTTGACCCAGATCTCCCACGGTGGGCGATCTTGCGGCACGGTGTTGAGCGCGAACGTCACCGACAAAGGATCGTCGGGGTCCATCAACACCCCGCCCAGCATCCCCATGTAGTGATCGCCGCCATCGACCCGCAGCCCGGCCGCTTGCGCCACGCGCAACGCCTTGCCGCTCGAGATCGGAATGCGCGCGGCGAACACCGGCTTTTGCGGCGTCAGTTCGCGAAACAACGCCGGATCGTTGGTATAGCCGCCGCAGGTCAGCACGTAGGCGTCGGCCTGCAGCGTTCGGTCGTCGCCGTTTGGCCCGCGCACGGTGATCGCGGTGACGGCCCCGTCCGCGTCGCGCACGATTTCGGTCATCGCGGTGTTGAGGTGCAGCTCGATCCTTCCGGCGTCGATGTGCGCGTCCAACAACGGCCGCAGCGCGTCCAGGATTGATCGGCCTTTCTCGACCGGCCACTGATAGCGCCGCGCGCGATAGACGTCGTGGTTGTACGAGATCACCGGATGGTCGGGCGGAAACGGCACGCCAATGTCCTGCAGCCAATCCACCGTCGCGGCGGCATGATCGACGGCCAGGCGCACGACCTTCGCATCGGCGGTCTCACGGCAAATCCGCATGACGTCGGCAAAATGATCGTCGGGCGAATCGACGATGCCCTTTTCGGCCTGCAGCCGCGTGCCGGCGGCCGAGATTTGTCCCGACGAACGCGGCAACTTGCCGCCGATGTCGTCCGCCGCCTCGATCAGCGTCACCTGCGCACCGCCATCCGCCGCGCGGATCGCGCACGGCAACCCGGCCATGCCGGCGCCGATGATGACCACATGCGTCACGCCGCGCGCCCTCAGATCCCGACGATCGTGTTGCCGCCGTTGGGGCTGATCGTTTGGCCCGAGATAAAGTCGCTCTCCGGTCCGGCCAAGAAAGCCACCACCCCGGCAATGTCATCCGGGCGCCAGCCGACCGAACGGTGCGGCCTTGCCTTGGTCCTTCAGGAAGGCATCGCCCACGCTCGCGCGCGTCAGCTCGCTTTCCATCAAACTCGGCGCCACCGCGTTCACGCGAATGCCGAACGGGGCCAGCTCGCGCGCCCAAGATTTCGTCAGGCCCAGCAACGCCGACTTGGCGGCCGTGTAATGCGAGGCCGACGGACTGCCGTACAAACAGAACTCCGAGGCGATGTTGATGATCTTGCCGTAGCCCTTGGTTCCTTCATCTCGGGCACCACCGCCTGGGCGATGAAGAACGAACCCTTCACATGCACGTTCATCATCCGATCGAAAAAGTCCTGGTCGATGTCGGCCAGTGGGGTCGACAACCCGCTGATCCCGGCGTGGTTCACCAGAATATCGATCCCGCCGGTCGACGAGATCGCCTCGTTCAGGCTTACCAAAAAGGGATCGAGGTCGGTGATGTCGCCCGCCATCGGTTCGGCCGAGCCGCCATGCGCATGGATATCGGCCACCACCGCGGCGGCATGGTCCTCGCGCATGTCCTGTACGATCACGTGCGCCCCGAGTTTGGCCAGCGCATGGCAGTGCGCGCTGCCCATCGCCGGGCCACCGCCGCCGGTCACCAATGCCGTCTTGCCGTCCAGGGATTTGCTCATGATCGTACTCGCGGGTTGGTCGTGGAAACAAAAGTGGCCGGGCGAACCCGGCCACTTTCTGGGTCGAAGGGTACGCGTTTATTCCGCTGCTGCCCTCGCTCCTCCCATTTCAAAATCTTCTCGCCCAACAGCCGCCCGAAGGTCAGCGCCGGCATCAACGACATCCCGTTGACGAACGCTTTGCCCGACAAACGGCCAAAGCCCAACACTTCGCCCGCGGCATAGAGGTTGGGGATCGGCGTGCCGTCCTCTTCGTAACCTGCAGATCGGACGTCACGTTCAGCCCGGCCGGGCTGACCACCGTGATGCCCCCGGCATGGATCGCATAGAACGGGGCTTCTTCGATCTTGCGAAACATCCGGATCCGCCCTAGTTCCTTGTCTTCGCCGCTGTCGACGGCGGCGTTATACGCCGCCACCGTGGCTTCGAGGTTGCCGGCATCAACGCCCATCTGTTGGGCCAATTCGGCCAACGTATCGGCTTTGGTGTAGTGCGGATGATTGCCGAACTTGTCGTGCAGCCCAGGGTCCAACGGGTTGATGTGCGGCGCGTTCTGGCGAATGCCTTCGTCGAACACCACGAACATGCGCTGGTCCTTTTGCGCCAACAACGCGTGTTCGCGCTCGTCAACGCTCGGGTGGTCTTCGCGCACGAACCGCTTACCGTCGGTGTTGACGTAAATCTCCCAGGGCTCGCGCATCTGCGGTGCGAACTGCATCCCCAGTGCGGTCGAGTACGGATCCTTCGGGTCGTCCAACACACCGGCAAAGGTGCACAAGAAGGTGTCCGCGCCGTCCACCCTGGCGCCGATCTCGCGCGCCGCAAGCAACCCGTCGCCGCGCGAATAGTCGTTGGTATAGGCGCGCAACGGAATGTCGGGCGTCATCTCTTTCCACAAGTCGGCGTTGTGGGCATAGCCGCCGGTCGTCACGACGATGTTTTGGCCGTGCAACGTTTCGGACTTGCCCCCGCTATCGATGGTGATGCCGACGGCTGCGCCGTCGGCGTCGGTGACGATCCCGGTCATCCGAGTTTTCAGCCGCAAATCGATTTTGCCGTCGGCGACCAACTTGTCGTGCACCGGCTTCAACACATCGTGGATCGCGACCGCCATGTTCTCGGCCCAGTAATACCGCTTGGTCAGGTAGGGCTCATGCGCCCCGCCCGCTACCGGCATGTGGTCGATCGGTTCGTACCCGAGGTCTTCCAGCCAATCGTAGGTCGCCCCGGCGTTGGCGGTGGCGAGCTTACCCAGCGTGGGATCGATCGTGCCTTCGGCAATGCGTTGGGCGTCATCGTAATGGGCTTGTGCGGTGTCTACGATGCCGAGCCGCTTTTGGCGTTTGGTGCCGGCGGCGCTGATTTGGCCGGACGACAAATGCAGCGTCCCGCCGATCTTCTCATCCGCTTCAACCTGCAGCACCCGTGCGCCGCGTTCAGCGGCGCGAATGGCGGCGGGCAGTCCGGCGCTTCCGGCGCCGACAACAATAACGTCCCACATGTCGCTCATGATCTTCCTCCCGTACGGCGGCCCTCGAGGGGCGCGCTCTTGATTGCGTTATTCCGCAGCCTGCGCTACGCGATCTCCCCAATTCAGCAAACGTTGCCCCAACAGGCGACCAAAGGTCAGCGCCGGCGTCGCCATCATGCCGCCGCAGAACGAATCACCCATGGTCTGCCCCGACCCCAGCAGTTCGCCCGCCGCATAAAGGTTGGCAGTCGGTTTGCTGTCTTTGTCGATCACCCGCAACTCGGTGTCGACAGCAAGGCCGACAGTGCTCGAAATCGAGGTGCCCTGGACCCTGATGGCATAGAACGGACCTTGCTTGATCGGCAGCGGTCGGTGTTGCCGGCCCATCGGGTCGGGTGCGCCATTTTCGATCGCTTCGTTGTAAGTCGCGACCGACGCCGCCAGCCCGGCGGCATCAATCCCTGCGGCTTGCGCCAAGGCGTCCAAGGTGTCGGCCTTGTTGAACATCGGATGCGCGCCGAAGAAGGCCATCTCAGCGGCCTTATCGACACCGTCGAATTGCGGCGGCGATGCCTGAGCGATGGCGTCGTCGTAGATCACCCAGCGGCGCAACTCAGGTTGTTTCAGCAACGCGTGCTCGCGCACGTCGACGCTCCGGACATCTTCTTGAACGTAGCGTTCGCCCCGCATGTTGACGTGGATCTCCCAGGGTTCACGCATCTCCGGATGGTGAATGGGTCGCACCGTCATACCGGCGGGGATGGTGTCGCTATCCAAGACGGCGCCGTAGCCGCACAGATAGTATTCGTGCCCGCGCAAAACCCCGCCGACCGATTGACCCAGCCGAATGCCGGCACCTTGGGCGTGCGGATAGGCGCCGTTGAAATACTGCGGGAATCCGTTCAGCTCTTGGAATATTTCGCCGTTCGACGAATAGCCGCCGCACGCCAGGACGACGTTTGCGCCGTGGATGGTTTCGCGCCCGTCCGGTCCGGCAGTTTCCACGCCGACGACGGCACCTTGTTCGTCGGTGGCTAAGCCGGTGACCTCGGTCGACAACTTAACCGAAACACGGCCCGCGTCGACCTGCGCCTGGAATGGACCGCGGAGCGTGTTGAGAATGCTCATGCCGCCGTCAGCGCCCCAGTAGTAACGCCGTTCGCTGTAGGGTTCGTGTGCTTTGCCCATGACCGGATGCTCGTCCAGCGGTTCGAAGCCGTTGTCCTGTAACCAGTCGAAGGTCTCGGCCGCGTGGTCGACCGCGAGGCGGACCAGCGCCGGGTCCGCGGTGTTTTTGCTGATTCGCATAATGTCGTCGTAGTGCGCGTCGGTGGTGTCGGCAACGCCCTTGCGCGCCTGGAGTTTGGTGCCAGCGGCGCTGAGTTGGCCGGTCGACAAATGCAACGTGCCGCCGACATCGGGTGCCGCGTCGATCACCAAGACCCGTGCGCCGCGCTCGGCGGCGAAGGTCGCGGTGGGCATGCCGGCCGTGCCGCCCCCGACAACGATCACGTCCCATGGTTCGGTCATCGTCTTCCTCCCCGGATGATCTTGTTTTGCCGCCATCATAGACCAGTTTTGGGGGTGCCCGTCACGCCTTGCACGGGGCGGTCTGAGAGGGCGTCTTGGGCGTCCATCTGCGCGATCACGCGGTTGAGGGTCTGCTTAAAGGTGGGCGCGACGCCCAGGCCGAAGCGGGCAACAAGATCAGTGTGTGTGCGCAGCAGCGATTCGGCGCGCTGGGCATGGTCCAATCCGGCTTCCACCAAGGGTTCCTGCGGTGTCATAGCGTGTGGCCTCCCCAGGCCTTTTTGGGAGCAAGGCGAACGGTCGACGCCTTTGGCGGACGCGGTTCGGTTACAGCGGCCCTTCGGGCCACGACATTCTTCTTTCGAGAATGGCGACCGCGTTTCTAGCGGTCGATTTTCACCACGACCCGGCGATTGGCTTCCCGGTTTTCGGGGATCGGTTCGCCGGTCTGTTTGTCGTAAAGCGGTGCTGTGCGTGGCGACACCGTATCGGCCAGGCCGACGGCCCTCAACCGGTCGGCCTTCACGCCGCGCGACAGAAAATAGCGCACGACCGAGGCCGCACGGGCTGCGGAAAGTTCCCAGTTAGACGGAAACTTTGCGGTGTTGATCGGAATATCGTCGGTGTGGCCTTCGACAATAACGCCGTAATCGGTATTGCCGAAAAAGCTCAAGTTCTGCGCGATACGATCCAATTGTGCGAATGCGGATGGCAGAATGTCGGCCGATCCCGGCGCGAACATTTCGCCGCTCTGGAACTGGAAGGTACGTCCAACGGTGGTGGTGTCGACTTGCGCTTGTTCGCCCGTACTCGGGGTGACTGGCGATTGGATATCCCGGCGCGACAGGGTCTCGACCATGCCCTTCGTTACTTGTTCGAACTTTTCGGTGTTGGGCTCCGAGATCGAGAACATGATGACGAAGAACGCCATCAACAGCGTAATGGCGTCGGCGTAGGTGGCGAGCCAGTCGTCTTCGCTCGCGTCGTCTTGTTTGATCGGTGGAGGGCCAGCCATTGTTGTTTGCTTCTAGGTTATGCGGCTTTGCGTTGCGGTCTTTTCTGGCCGCCCGAAGCGCCACCATTCTTGTCGATCGAGTAATGAATCTCGGGATCAAGATAGCTGTTCATCCGGTCTTGGATGTAGCGCGGGCTACGGTGCTCGGCCAGCATGGCAAACCCTTCGGTTACCAGGAAGTTGCGGAACCGCAGGATGCCGGCTTTCTGCTCCACTTTACTGGCGGCAGGCGAGAAAATGAGTCGCTGCATAATCACGCCATAGAGCGTGGTCACCAGCGCGAGCGCCAGTCCCGGCCCGAGGCCTTCGGGGTCGGAGACGAGCTTTTGCAGGATGATGATCAGGCCGATCAGCGTTCCGATCATCCCGAATGCCGGCGACACAGCGGCAAGCGTTTTCAGGATGCTGGCGCTGACCATCTTGCGCTCATAGGTCCCGTCGGCTGCCGCCGACAACATGCCGCGCACCTCGTCGCCGGTGTAGCCGGTGATCACCAACTCGACGCCGTAGTTCAGGAAATGGTCTTGTTCCTTGGCCGATTTAATCTCGCGTTCCAACGCCAGAATGCCGTGCTTCTTCACCAGGTAGCCCCAGCGAATAATCTTGCCGGTCTCGACCTGCAGCATGGCGCGATTGACCTTCTCTTTCACGAGAAGCTGGCCGATTTCTTTCAGCGAAAGAAGGACGTAGCGGGCTTGAAAGCCGATGAACCCGGCGGCCAACGTGCCGCCGATCACGATCATGAAGCTCGGCGCACTGATAAACGCGAGATGGTCCCCGCCGGAGAGGAATACGGCGCCGGCGACCAGCCCCAATCCAAACAGCAAGCCGATAATTGTTGGTATCGACATCTAGCAGACCCCCGATCGTCCTTGTCGTATCGCGTTAAAGGATCAGGAGACTATAGCGCAACAAGCCCTTGCGCCGGAACGCTTTTGTCGACGGGCGCATCCCGTGAACGTGAGAATCCGGCCGTTTAGGCCGGATTCCCGGGACCGCAATGGTTAACGCGGTCGTTTAATAGCGATAGTGCTCGGGCTTATAGGGGCCCTGCTTGTCGAGATTGAGGTACGCGGCCTGCTTGTCGTTCATCACCGAAAGGCGTGCACCCAGCTTTTTCAGATGAAGTGCCGCGACCTTTTCGTCCAGTTCTTTGGACAGCACGTAGACCTTCTTCTCGTATTTGCCGGTGTTGTTCCACAGTTCCTTCTGCGCCAGCACTTGGTTGGTGAACGAGGCGCTCATCACGAAACTCGGGTGTCCCATAGCATTGCCGAGATTCACCAGACGGCCTTTGGACAAGATGATCAGCTTTTTGCCGTCGGGAAATTCGACTTCGTCGACCTGCGGTTTGACCTCTTCCCATTTCATGTTCTTCAGCGCGCTGATCTGAATTTCGGAATCGAAATGGCCGATGTTGCAGACGATCGCGTGATCTTTCATTTCTCGCATGTGATCGAGGGTGATCACGTCGACGTTGCCCGTCGCGGTCACAAAGATGTCGCCCAACGGGGCGGCCTCTTCCATGGTCACGACTTCGTAGCCTTCCATCGCGGCTTGGAGGGCGCAGATCGGGTCGATCTCGGTGATCAAGACGCGGCAACCCGCGCTGCGTAACGATTGCGCCGAGCCCTTGCCGGTGTCGCCGTAGCCCGCGACGACGGCGACCTTGCCCGCCATCATCACGTCGGTGCCGCGCCGGATACCGTCGACGAGGCTTTCTCGGCAGCCGTACAAATTGTCGAACTTCGATTTGGTTACCGAGTCGTTGACGTTGATCGCCGGGAAGAGAAGGGTTCCCTTCTTCTCCATTTCGTAAAGACGATGCACGCCCGTGGTGGTCTCTTCGGTAACGCCACGGATGGCATCGCCTAGCGAGGTGTACCAGCCGGGTTTTTCGGTCAGTCGTTTCTTGATCGAGGCGAACAGAACCTCTTCTTCCTCGTTACCGGGATTGTCGAGAACCGACGCATCCTTTTCGGCTTCGCGCCCGAGGTGGACGAGAATGGTGGCGTCGCCGCCATCATCGAGGATCATGTTGGGAACGCCACCGTCACTCCATTCGAAAATCTTGTGGACGTATTCCCAGTACTCCTCCAACGTCTCGCCTTTCTCGGCAAAGACGGGAATGCCGCGCGCGGCGATCGCGGCCGCGGCATGGTCTTGGGTCGAGTAGATGTTGCAAGACGACCAGCGCACGTCGGCACCGAGTTCGACCAGCGTTTCGATCAGCACGCCGGTTTGCACCGTCATGTGAATGCTGCCGGCGATGCGGGCACCTTTGAGGGGCTTCTGGGCCCCGTATTCCTCGCGAAGGGCCATCAAACCGGGCATTTCGATCTCGGCGATGTCCAGTTCCTTGCGCCCAAAATCGGCAAGCGAGATGTCTTTGACTTTGTAGTCGGTGAATTCGGTCATGTTGGCTCCGGCGCAAAAAGGGCTCGCTACCGGCTGTTTCCGGGACGCGAGGCGGTTCTCGAACGAAATGAAGCCGCTATATACCAGCCATTCCGGAAGAAATAAAGATATCTTTATATCGTGATCTTTATTTCGGTTCGTCGAACCGATCCGCGACCAGCGCGCCCAAGGCATCCAAGGCCTGCTGGGCATCGGGCCCACGCGCGGCAACCGAGATGGAAGACCCCCGTCCGGCGACCAGGAGTAATAGACCCATAATGGAGCGACCAGGAACGGTGTGCTTGTCTTTCGACACGGTGATTTCGGCGGCGAATTGTCCTGCGGTTTTGACGAATCGCGCCGCGGCTCTGGCGTGCAGGCCGCGTTCGTTGGTGATCGTCAGATCGGCGACGATCCAGTCGTCGGCATCAGGCATTGCCGGTGGGCGCGACGGCGCGGCGAATATGCGTCCGGCCGGTTTGTTCGACCGCGCTGGCCGTCGCCTTGATATCGCTACTGTCTCGACTGGTTAGTAGCTTCAGGAGCATCGGGAGGTTGAGCCCGCCAATCACCTCGACTTCGGGGCCGCTCATTTCCGCGACCGCCAAGTTGCAGGGCGTACCGCCCATCATATCTGCGACGATGATCACGCCATCGCCGCTATCGACATCGACCACGGCCTGGTGAATGTGTTTGCCGCACTCGCCGACTTCGCTATTCCAATCGAGGCACACGGCGCAAACCCCGCTCTGAGGTCCGACAACATGTTCTGCGGCCGAAAGAAACTCCTTTCCGAGCCCGCCTTGCGAAACGATGACCACGCCAATCATTGGGCTAACTGCCTGTGGTGTCGACGTCGCGGTGTCGCCGCGTTGCCGCGTGCCCGGCGCCCTCAAGAACGTCGGCAAGCCGTTCGGCAACAAAGACGGATCTGTGCTGGCCCCCGGTACAGCCGATGGCAATCGTCAGGTAAGTCTTCCCTTCCGCGGCGTAGCGCGGGACCAAGTCCAACATGAGTCCATCAAGGCGATCCATGACGTCATCGAGCGCGGGGTCTTCTTCGATGTAGCGTGCCACGTCTCGATCCATGCCGGATAAAGGTCTTAGTTCAGGGACGTAATGAGGATTACGCAGGAAACGCACGTCGAATACAAGGTCCGCCTCGCGTGGAAGGCCTTTCCGAAACGAAAACGACATCACGGCTGCCGTGAGGGCGGGGCCTTCTTCGATCGCAAAGTGGCCGGCGAGCAGTCGGCGCACGTCGGCGCCGGTCATCGTAGAGGTATCGATCACCAAATCCGCGTGCTCGCGGAGGGCGCCAATGATGTCGCGCTCTAGTCGAATCCCGTCCCGTACCGGGCGGTCTTCGGCAAGCGGGTGACGCCGCCGGGTTTCGGTATATCGTTGCGACAGGACGTCGTCGTCGCAATCCATGAACAATAGCGACACCTGGATGTCGTCCCGTGCGGAAAGCGGTGCCAGACGTTCCATAAAGTGTTCGACATCGAAGTCGCGTGTGCGAATGTCGATTCCGGCGGCAATGGCGCCGTGCCGCGTCAGCACGGTTGACGACTCGGGAGTCAAAAACGTCAGCAAAAGGTTCAGCGGGATGTTGTCCATCGCCTCGTAGCCAAGATCTTCGAGAACCTTGAGCGCTGTGGCCCGCCCCGCACCGGAAATGCCGGTCACCAAGAGGACCTTAAGCGGCGGGCTTGGAGATGTTTCTGGGTCAGGCATCGTTTAGTGCCGAGGTTTGCCCGCCCGCGGTGCTCCATGACTTCAAGGCCATGCGCACTTTTGCGGGCGCCGAGGACTCGAAAGCAGCCAGCGCCACAAGCGGTATATCGATTCCATCCAGCTGACATGTTGTGCGATGGGGCAGTCGGGCCACGTCGGCGCTGGGTCCCAGGTCTGCCACCAAGGTTACACGGGCGCGGGGCGACACCTGTGAGTCGTCAAGATCGAAGATGCCGAGTCCTCGGACTTCAATCTTCCGTGATAGTTGCGCCGGTGCCGACGCGATCAGCTCGCCGCGCACGGCTGCTAGTTGCACCTGATCGTCCGCAACCAATTTGGCGCCGGTGTCGATCAAGCGGAGGGCGAGGTCCGATTTCCCCGCGGCGGACGGCCCGCGGAGCAAGACCGCGACACCGTCGATGTCGACGCATGTTGCATGGACAACGATCATGGCGTCGCGAGCGTGCGCCCCGCCCTATGAGGTGTCAACGGTCGTCTGCAGGATCGGCAATTCGATGGTTACGCGGGCGCCGACCGCCCGGCCGTCTTCGGCCAAGATGTTGTCGGCACCAAACCTGCCCCGGTGCGCTTCGATGATCTGACGCGAGATGCTCAGTCCGAGTCCCGAATGGGTGCCGAAGGCCTCGCCGTCCGGACGCCGGGTGTAAAAGCGTTCGAATACGCGGTCTTTGTGTTCATCGCCAAAGCCCGGTCCTTCGTCCTCGCAAACGATACGCAAAGCTGCGTTGGTGCGTAAAAGCGACAGCGTAATGGTCGATCCCGGCGGGCTGAACGAGCTCGCGTTATCAATAAGGTTTCGCATCACCTGGCCCAAGCGATCTTCAATTCCTAGTGTTAAGAAGGGGCCGGCGCCCGTGACGCTTAGGGCAAGCGATGTATCGCCCGTTTTGATGGTTGCCCGACTTACCTCGATGATGGCTTCCAGCAATCGCCTGACATCTACGGGTTCCATCTGAGAGCGTGAAAGTTCCGCATCGAGTCGCGAGGCATCGGAGATATCGCTCAATAGTCGATCGATTCGCCCGACATCGTCGTGAATGATGTCGAGCAACTGTCGCCGCTGCGCGTCGTCGCGCGCGACATCCAGCGCTTCGACGGCGCTGCGCAAGCTGGTGAGAGGGTTTTTGATCTCATGTGCGACATCCGCGGCAAAACTCTCGATCGCATCGAAGCGTTTGTAGAGGGCGGTCGTCATGTCGCGAAGCGCGCCTGAAAGCTCGCCGATCTCATCGGCCCGATCCGAGAAATCAGGAATTTCAATATCGCGTCCGGGCATGCCGCGAACGCGGTCCGCTGCGGCGGCGAGCCGGGTGACGGGGCGGGCAATGGTGCGCGCGAGATACAGCGATAGCGCGACGGTAATGGCAAACGCCACGCCTGAGATTTGTAGAATCGCGAGGCGAAAGTCGCGCACGCTGGCATCGATGTCGGCTGTGTCCGCGGTGAGCATGAGCGCGCCGAGGACGCGTTTGAATGCTTGGATGGGGATGGCGACGGACAGGATGACGTCGCCGTTTTGGACTCGTTGGGCGGCAGCGGCCTCACCCGACAGGGCGGCCAACACTTCTTCGTAGTCGGTGGCGGACTGTGTGCTGCGCTCGACATAGATGGGCAACCGTGGGCCACCGGTGGTGCGAAGCCAGATATCAACGGCGCGCTCGTAGATTTTTTCGAGGGGCGACAGCGTTTCGACCGGCGGCAGCGGGGCGAACTGCACCTCGCGTCCTGCGCCGAGCAGGCTACGGCTGTCGGCAAGGAGCGTATTGGTTTGATCGAACACGCGCGCCCGTTCTTGGGTGGGTTCGATCAGGCGGCGCAGAAGTTGGCGGGTCGTCCGCGCATCGAGGGTCGGCGCTTCAGGATTGGCGTCGAGGGCTGCTTCACCCAATGCGCCGGCGATGATTTCACCCTCGGTTTGCAGTGCTGCAATCTTCGCGTCGATCAGGCCGTCGCGAAATTCGTCCAGATAAAGAAGGCCGCCGACCAACAAGAACAAAGCCAGCACGTTGAGCGCCAGTATCTTGGTTGTGATCGAACCCAACCGGCGTCGCGTTCGTGTATCAAGGTTCGCCTGCGGCGCACGGCCGTCGTCGTTGTCCGCCGAAAGATCGCGGTCATCGGCAGAGCTGCGCGATCTTGTGCGTCCGGCGGACACGATCTCTATTTCTCGCGGAACCGGTAGCCCAGTCCGTACAGCGTTTCGATCGAATCGAAGTCGTCATCGACATCGCGAAACTTTTTGCGCAGTCGTTTGATGTGGCTATCGATCGTGCGGTCGTCGACATAAATCTGATCGTCGTAGGCTGCATCCATGAGTTGGTCGCGGCTTTTTACGTGCCCCGGACGGTTTGCCAGCGCCTGGAGGATAAGAAACTCGGTCACGGTCAGGCGCACTTCCTTGTCGCGCCAGGCACAGGCGTGTCGTGCCGGGTCCATGGTCAGGGGACCACGGGTAATCAGGTTGCCGCCGCTTTGGTCTTGGTGGTCTTTCGTTGGGCCGCCATCGGCACGCCGAAGGACGGCGCGAATGCGTTCCAAAAGAAGACGTTGGGAAAAGGGCTTTCGGATGTAGTCGTCCGCGCCCATCTTCAGGCCCAGGACCTCGTCTATTTCATCGTCTTTTGAGGTCAGAAAGATGGCCGGGGTCGCATCGGTTTTGCGCAAGCGGCTGAGCAATTCGTGCCCATCCATACGAGGCATCTTGATGTCGAGAATCACGAGGTCGGGCGGTTTGCGATTCAGTCCCTCGAGTGCTTCCTCGCCGTCGGCATAAGTGTCGACCGAGAAGCCCTCGGCTTCGAGCGCGATCGAAACGGAGGTCAGGATGTGCCGATCATCGTCGACAAGTGCAATTGTTGCGCCCACGCCGGTCCTCGAAACCTTGAAAAAAAGCGGTTCTGTATGTGACCGAATCTAGGCATTAGTGGGGCGAATTGCCATGAACCTGCCTAGAGGCGGGCAAAATCCCGACGCGACATCACCAAAAAGCGCCACATCAACGCCACCGTCGCGAACGCAACGCCAACGAAAAGCCCTCCCATCAGGCCGGGGGCGGCAAATTCCTGGGAAAACGCCAGAACCGCACCGATCGGCACCATGAGCACCCAACCGCTGACGAACTGAACGCCGGTTGGAATCCAGACGTCGCCGATACCGCGAAGCGACGCCATTAAGACGGTTTGCGCGCCGTGGAAAAGCAATAGAAGGCCCGCAACCTGGAAAACCGGGGCGGCCAGCACGATGATGTGAGTCTCGCTGACATAGAGCCGGGCCATCGATTCGGGCGCGAGAATGAAAACCGCGCCCATGATCGCGAGGACCGCAGTCGCAAGCCCAGTGCCGGACCATGCCGACAGGATGACGGATCGCCGGTCGCCGCGGCCGACGGATTGGGCGACCCGCACGGCCGTGCCGGCACCGATCCCGATCGCCACCATGAATACCAAGCTGATCAAGGAATTGGCCGTCTGAAAAGCCGCGAGCGGCGCTTTGCCGAGCAAGCCGGCGAGAATCGTCATCGCGGCAAACGCGAGCGCTTCGAATCCGGTGGCAAGGCCCATCGGAAGACCTAGTCGGCGCAGAGTTTTTCCCTGCGCCCAAAGGCGCTCGAGTGGGCCGATCAACGCGAACTGACGAAACCCCGGATGCCAAAGGACGTAACCGAAAATGACGACCATCATCAGGCCGCGCACGATTGTCGTCGCCAATTGGGCCCCTTCGGCTCCGAGCGCCGGCGCACCCCAATGGCCGAACACGAAAATCCAGTTCACACCGATGTTGGCAACGACACCGGCGATGGTGATGACCATCGCAGGGATCGTTCGGCCTAGGCCTTCGAGCAAGTTTACCATGCCGACCCAGACCAAATAGAAGGGCAGCGACACCGCGAAGATCATCATGACGCGTCCACCGCCCTCAGCGAGCTCGGTCGATTGACCCAGTAGCCGCAACAGCGGTTCGCCGAACACCGCAAACGGGATCAGGAGTGCCGATATCAACAGGCTGTGGAACGTAATCACCCGCCACAGGACGCCGATCTGGCGTTCATCGCCCGCCCCGAAGGCCTGGGCGGTGAGGACCGGCGCGCCACGCAGCAATCCAATCCCGACCATCATGAGAAATAGCTGGGGCCCGCTGGCAATACTGAAATAGGCCAGCTCGTCGGCGCCGGCGCGGCCCGACATGATGGTATCCACGACGACGACCGCGACGAAACCGGCGCGCGAGACCACCACCGGCGCGCCAATCCGGACGGTTTGCCATAGGTGCTGGGCGATCGTCGGTGAGGGGTCTGTCAATGGAGTCCTGGCGATTGGAGGGTGCCCAGGGTTGGCGCCCTTGAGCCTGGGAGGCCCCATCATTACGGTCCCTCCGGTCTGGAGGCAACGCACCGCACCGTGGAAACCGGCACTATTCAGATTATTCGCCGCACCGTCCGCAGCGCGTTGACCGCGTCGCTCGGCACCTTGGCGCATGGTGCGCCAGCCGGTCTCGGGGCGCCCTACGTGTCGCTGGTTCAGGTCGCGACACGGCTTGATGGCGCGCCACTCCTCCTCCTTTCGACGCTGGCGGAACACACCCAGAATGCGCAAGCCGACGACCGGGGAGCCTGTTGTTCGATGGGACGCAGGGGATGTCTCGCCCGCTAACGAGCCCGAGGGTGACGCTTCAAGGCCGATTGGTGGAGACCGCGGACGCAGCCGCGCGGCGCCGGTACCTTGCCCGGCATCAGGAGGCCGCCGAATACGTTGGGTTTGCCGACTTTGCGATCTACGTCTTCGAACCCGAAAGCGCCCACTTGGTGGCGGGTTTCGGGAAGATCGAGTGGGCAGCTTGGGCCGACATCGCCACACCGCCGAGCCCGGACGGCGATTTGGCGGAGACGGAGGAAGCAACTATCGATCACATCAACGAAGCGCATCCGGATATCGTCGCGGCTCTAGTCGCGCAAGACGGCGGACCACCGGGGTCATGGCGGGTAACCGGCTGCGACCCCGAGGGCTGCGACCTGCGTTTGGGGGCTAAGACCCGCCGCATCGAATTCGGCCATCCGGTGGCCTCGCGCGAGGAGGTTCGCGACGCATTGGTCGGGCGGGCGGGGTCAATCGCCGCGGACTGATTTATCCCCAACTATTGCCGTTGCCGGATGCCTAAGCGGTTGCGCGCGATTCGGCGGCTATCTAGGTTTGACCACCGCATAAAAGGCGCAGGAGGTCTGGGTGCGCAGCCTTGACGACATCGGAATTCACAACACCGGATCGGTTCATTGGAACCTAGCCGCACCACGACTTTACGAAGAAGCGATTCGCCGGGGCGAAGGTAAGCTCGCCGACGGTGGCGCATTGGTCGTCCTCACCGGGGTTCACACCGGGCGTTCGGCCAAAGACAAATTTATCGTTCGGGAGCCCGACAACGAAGCGAACATCTGGTGGGGCGCGGTCAACCAAGACATCGATGTCGCCCATTACACGTCGCTGCGTCAGCGGATGTTGGCGTACCTGCAAGGTCGAGAACTGTTCGTTCAAGACTGTTGGGCCGGCGCAGATCCGCGCTATCGCCTCGGCGTCCGGGTCGTGACCGAAACCGCGTGGCACAATCTTTTTGCGCAAAACATGTTTATTGCGCCGACCGCCGACGAACTGGCGAAATTCGCGCCCGAGTTCACCATTATTCAGGCGCCGGGTTTCGAAGCCGATCCCGCCATCGACGGCACACGAAGCGGGACGTTCATCGTCGTCAACTTTGCCGACCGGACCGTCTTGATCGGCGGCACGTCATATGCCGGTGAAATCAAAAAGTCCGTCTTTTCGATCCTGAACTATTTGTTGCCGGAAAGTCGCGTGCTGCCCATGCATTGCTCGGTCAATGTTGGGGCGCAGGGCGACTCGGCGGTCTTTTTCGGTCTTTCGGGGACTGGCAAGACCACGCTCTCGGCAGACCCCAACCGCCGTCTTGTCGGCGACGACGAGCACGGTTGGAGCGACGACGGGCTGTTTAATTTCGAGGGTGGTTGCTACGCGAAAGTCATTCGTCTTTCCGCTGAGGCCGAACCTGAAATTCATGCGACGACCAGTCGCTTCGGTACCGTTCTCGAAAATGTCGTTTTCGACGAGACCGCCCGCACGCTCGATCTTGATAGTGCGCAACACACGGAAAACACCCGCGCGTCGTACCCGATCGAGTTCATCCCCAACACGATCGACTCCGGCACCGCCGGTCAACCACGCAACGTCATCATGTTGACGGCGGATGCCTTCGGCGTCCTGCCGCCGATCTCTCGGTTATCGCCTGAACAAGCGATGTATCACTTCCTGTCGGGCTATACCGCCAAGGTCGCGGGCACCGAAAAAGGCCTGGGCAACGAACCGGAAGCGACGTTTTCCACTTGTTTCGGCGCGCCCTTCATGCCGCGCCACCCGTCGGTGTACGCCAGCTTGCTCGGCGAAAAGATCGTCTCGCAAAACGTCACATGTTGGCTGGTCAACACGGGTTGGACCGGCGGCGCCTACGGTGTCGGCGAGCGGATGTCGATCAAATATACCCGCGCGTTGCTCAATGCGGCGCTTCACGGCGGACTGGACACGGTGACGTTCGACGTCGACCCACATTTCGGGTTGAGCGTACCGCAAGCTTGCCAAGGCGTGCCCTCCGAGGTGCTGAACCCGCGCAATACGTGGTCGGACAAGAGTGCTTACGAAAAAACGGCCGCCAATTTGGTTGGTCGTTTTGAGCAGAACTTTGTTCAGTTCGAACAATACGTCGAGGATGACGTTCGCGCCGCGGCGCCCGCGCCGCGGCATAGGGGCGATAAGGGCTCGGCCAAACAGGACGGCCCCGCGCCGTCGACGCTGAACGAGAGGGGCGTTGCTTCATGCTCATCCGCCTCGCTGATCTAGCGGAATCCGAGTCGTTCGCCGCTCGCTTGTTCCAATACCTTAATAAGGGCGATCTGATCGCCCTTCATGGCGAACTTGGCGTCGGGAAGACGGTCGTTGCGCGACAGATCATTCGCACCCTTGGGGCCCGCCCGAACGAGGAAGTTTCGAGCCCGACATTCAATCTGGTGTTGGTCTATGCCTTTCCGCACGTGACCATTTGGCACTTCGACCTCTACCGCATTAATGCACCGGAAGAGACCTGGGAGCTTGGCCTGGAAGACGCGCTGGCCGAAGGAATTGCGCTGGTCGAATGGCCCGAGCGGCTTGGAGATTACTTGCCCGACGACCGGATCGACATCGCTCTGCGCTATGACGGAACGGGGCGTTCGGCCGAAGTCGTCGGCCGGGGCGCTTGCGCCGATCGGGTGGCGGCATGGCAGTTGGCGGCATGACCGCGCGTGCCCGAGCGGCCGCGGCGTTCGTCCGGGCGGCGGGCTGGACGAATGCGACGATCGAACCGCTGAGTGGGGACGCGTCCTTTCGGCGGTACTTTCGGGTTGCCGCCGGCGGGCGCCAAGGAATCTTGATGGATGCGCCGCCCGATCGCGAAGACGTTGGGCCTTTTTTGCACATCGGTACGGCGTTGCGCGCCTTCGGCTACGCCGCACCAGAGGTTTTGGCGAGCGATACGGCGCAAGGGTTCTTGCTTCTCGAGGATCTTGGCGATGATCTTTTCAACGTCGTCCTGCGTGGGGGTGCAGACGAGTTGCCGCTCTACGATGCCGCCGTCGATGTGTTGCGCGATCTTCATCGTCGCGATGTGCCGGATGGGGTACCTAAGTTTGATGCGGCGCGAATCTTGCGCGAAGCGTCGCTGTTCGTCGAATGGACACTGCCGGCCCTTCTGGGTGAAGCGCCGACCCTACAGACGACGGAGGCATTTAGAGAGCTGTGGCAAGACGCCATGGCGCCCTTGTTGGAAACGCGCCCCGTCCTTTGCCTATTCGACTATCACGCGGAGAATTTGATTTGGTTGCCGCGACGCGACGGGCTGAAGCGCGTCGGCCTTTTGGATTTCCAAGATGCCGTTGCCGGGCCGCCGGCCTATGACTTGATATCGTTGCTCGAAGACGCTCGGCGCGATGTTTCGCCGACGGTTGTCGCGCATGAAATAGCGCGTTACTTGGAGGATGTGCCGCGCGATCAGCACGACGCTTTTCGCGCGAGCTATGCGGTAGCGGGCGCGCAACGCAATACGCGGATCCTCGGGGTGTTCGGACGCTTGTTCTTACGCGACAACAAACCAAGCTACCTTTCGCTGATGCCACGGGTATGGCGCCATTTAGAGAACGATTTGCAGGTGCCTCACCTAAAAGAGCTGCGGATGTGGTTCGACGGGCATGTTTCCGAGGAACAACGTCGCATTGCGCCTAATCCCCAGACGTTCGCCACGCCATGACGGGCACGGTATTATCCGCGATGGTGCTCGCGGCCGGTCTTGGCCGGCGCCTTGGCGAGATCGGCACGCGCACCCCAAAGCCGTTGGTTCGTGTCGCCGGCAAGGCACTCTTGGATCACGTCCTCGACGAACTCGCCACCGGCGGGATCGCCACCGCCGTGGTCAACATTCACCACCTTGCTCCTCAGATGCGGGATCACCTCGAGGCGCGGGCTGCGGTCCCCAAGGTGACGATTTCTGACGAAACCGATCGCTTGATGGATACCGGCGGTGGGGTTGCCAAGGCATTGCCGCTGATCGAGGGCGATCCGTTCGCGGTTGCCGCCAGCGACTGCATCCGGCGTGGTGACGCCCTGAAATCGCTGGTCGCGGCATGGGATGACACGCGCATGGATGTCCTTATGCTGCTTCATCCGCGTGAAACCGCCGTCGGGTTCGATGGCGCAGGGGATTTCTTCCTCGGGGCCGATGGCCGGCCAACGCGTCGCGGTGAGATCGAGGCAGCGCCCTTCGTGTATGCAGGCCTGTTTCTCTGTCATCGCCGTATCTACGCCAGTACGCCGATTCAACCTTTTTCGAACAATCTTGTTTGGGATCGCGCGATCGAGACCGGTAGGCTTTTTGCCGTGGTCAATGAGGGCGATTGGTTTCACGTCGGGACACCGGCGGCGATTTCCCTCGCCGACGAGGCAATCGGGGACTAGGTGGCGCGCGATCTTCAGGGGGACCTCTTCGGCGACGTCACGGGCGCGTCGCTCGCGTCGGCGCGCGTCCTTTCGATCCCGGCGGGTGTGCCGTTTGTCGATTCGCTCGCATCGGGGCTGATCGAGCGCTATGGCGACTCGCCTGGTCTTAGCCGGGTGCGGGTGCTGGTGCCGACGCGCGGGCGGTGCGTGCCCTTGCACGATGCCTTTCTGCGACAAAGCGGTGGGCGGCCCATGCTGCTGCCGCATATCCGACCCATCGGCGATGTCGATGTTGAAGAGCTTGCGCTCGATTCGTTGATCGCCGAGGCGCTCGGACGCGATGGCGGCGGCGTGGCGTCGATCCCCCCGGCCGTACCGGGCGTGCTGCGGCAGTTGCTGCTGACCCGAATCATCATGTCGTGGAGCCACCGTTTTGGTGCCGCCCCACGGGAGCCCGGTCATGCCGCGCATCTTGCCCGCGAACTCGCCCACCTGATCGACCAGGTCCATACCGAGGACCTCTCGTTTGACGGGTTGCGCGGATTGGTCCCCGACGACCTCGCGCATCATTGGCAAAAGACCCTCGAGTTTCTGCAGATCGTTACGAAGGAATGGCCGGCCGTACTCGCCTCGTTGGGCTACATCGATCCACCGGCGCATCGCAACCGATTGCTGAATGCGCTCGCCGATCAATGGCGGCGCGAAATGCCGCAAGATCCGATCGTCGCGGCAGGCTCGACCGGTAGCATCCCCGCGACCGCCGAGCTACTGGGCGTCGTTGCGACACTCCCAAACGGGAACGTCGTGCTGCCCGGCCTCGACCGTCACCTCGACGACGCGGCGTGGCAACTAGTGGATCAGACCCATCCTCAATTCGGCATGAAGCAGTTGCTGGAACGCCTGGGGTCGACCGCGCCGATGTCGGTGAGTGGGGCGCAATGACGAGCGGTACAGTCGAAGTCCGGGTTCGCCTGCTGTCCGACGTGATGCGCCCCGCCGATGCGACCGATCAGTGGCATCGCACACGGGTAATGCACGATAGCGCGCTGCAAGGGCTGGCACGGATCGAGTGTCCGGGTCCACGCGAAGAGGCGGGCGTCATCGCTTTGGTGCTGCGCGAGGCGTTGGAGACGCCGGGCAAGACGGCGGCTTTGGTGACGGCGGATCGCGGCCTGGCGCGCCGGGTTGCAGCCGAGTTGCAGCGTTGGGATCTAGCGGTCGACGATTCCGGTGGTGTGCCATTGGGTCAGACCGCACCCGGCGCGTTCGTCAGGTTGATCTTGCGGATGATCGCCGACGAAGTGACCCCGGTGCCCTTGTTGGCTGCGCTCAAACATCCCTTGGCGGCTGGCGGCGAGACGCCAGGGCGGTTTCGCGCCCGGGTCCGGCAATTGGAAATTGCGATCCTACGCGGTCCCCGACCTGGATCGGGGTTCAAAGATCTGCACATTGCGTTGGGCCGCGGCAAGGACGTGAGCGATCTCAAGACGTGGCTGCGGGGGATCGAAAAGCAGGCCAAGCCGCTGATCGCCGCGTTGCGCCAGCGCGAGGTGTCGCTCCAGGACGTGATCGACGCCCACCTGAGTTTTGCCGAAGCGCTGGCGGCAAGCGACGGTGAAACCGGCGCCGACCGACTATGGCAAGGCGATGCGGGGAGGCGTTGTCCGACCTGTTCCGCGAGGTTATTGACGGGGCCGGCGGATTGCCGCGGGTTCGCGGGGCCGAATACCCCGACTTGGTCGATGCCTTGATGGCCGACCGCGTCGTCCGGCCACGGTTTGGCGGTCACCCGCGCCTCGCGATCTGGGGTCCGCTGGAGGCGCGTTTGCAGCAGGCCGACCTATTGGTTCTGGGCGGGCTCAACGAGGGCAAGTGGCCGCCGGAGACCGAAACCGATCCCTGGCTCAGTCGTCCGATGCGCCAACGTTTCGGATTGCCGCTGCCCGAGCGCCGGATTGGGTTGTCGGCGCACGACTTCGTCCAGAGCGCGTCGGCTCCGGAGGTTGTTCTCACGCGAGCCCTCAAAGTCGACGGGACGCCAACCGTTGCCTCGCGCTGGTTGTTGCGGTTGGAAACCTTGGTCGGACCACCACAAGAGGCCGAGGCGGCACGTGCGGCACGGTATGTCGGCTGGATGCAACGCTTGGATTGGGATGGCGAGGCACGTCCGGTGTCGCCACCGTCTTTCGCGCCCCCCGTGGCGGCGCGACCGCGCGAATTTTCCGCGACCGATGTCGAGCTGCTGGTGCGCAATCCATACGGCTACTTCGCCAAGAAGGTTCTCGGCCTGCGGCCGCTTGATCCCATCGACGCGGCGCCGGGTGCCGCCGATCGCGGTTCTTTCATTCATGAGGCGCTCGATGCGTTTGTAACTGCCTATCCCGTCGCCTTGCCGGACAATCCGATTGCGACCCTCCGGGAACTCGGAGAGAAAGCGTTCGGCGACACGTTGGAAGAACCCATCGTGGCGGCGTTCTGGTGGCCATGGTTCGAGCAAATTGCCGAATGGTTCGTCGGCTTTGAGCGCGAACGCCGGCAGACCACCAGAACCGTGGCGAGCGAATCCAGAGGCACCTGGACCTTCGAAGGGCCGAACGGCCCGGTGACCATCTCGGCCAAGGCCGACCGAATCGATCAACTGGTGGACGGCACTTTTTCGGTGATCGACTACAAGACCGGTGCGGTGCCGCGACAGGAAGACGTCAAGCTCGGGCTCAGCCCGCAACTGCCGGTCGAAGCCGTGATCGTCGAGGCCGGCGGGTTCGAGGGCGTGGTCCCGGCGCCGGTCTCGGAACTTGCCTACTGGAAATTGGGCGGGGCAGCGCCGGGGAAGCTTCATCCCATTCGCCTCGATAAGGACCAAGGCGACATAGCCGACCTGATCGCCGAAGCGCGCAAAGGGATCGAGACGATCGTGGTGGCGTTCGACAATGCCGACGTTCCCTACCTGTGTCGTCCCCGTCCGTTCGCCGAAGCTCGCTTTGACGACTACGAACATTTGGCGCGGTTCAAGGAATGGGCCGCCGAAGGCGAGGCCGACGGATGACCGTGGTCCCGGCTCTAGTGCGCCGCGAAAAGAGCCCAGCGCAGTTCGCAGCCGGCAACCCGGCGCAAAACGTTTGGGTCGCGGCATCGGCCGGATCGGGCAAGACGAGCGTTCTAGTCGACCGGTTGCTTCGGTTGTTACTGGAGGGTGTGCCCCCGCACCGTTTGCTTTGCCTTACATTCACGAAAGCGGCGGCCGCCGAAATGTCGGATCGTTTGTTCCGCGAACTCGGGCGCTGGGCGGTGCAGAGCGACCAGGCCCTAACGGCGACGTTGGAGGAAACGATCAGTGCGCCGGTCGATGAGGCGCGTCGCGATCTAGCGCGTCGATTGTTCGCCCGCGTCTTGGAGACGCCGGGCGGCCTGCGGATTCAAACCATTCACGGATTTTGCGAATCGCTCCTGGCGCGGTTTCCCCTCGAGGCCGGTCAACCGCCCAACTTCGACGTACTCGACGAACGCCAGGCCTTCGACTTGTTGGCCGGCGCCCGTGACGGGGTGCTCCTAGAGGCCGATGACGAAGACGGGCTTGGCGCCGCGCTGACCACGATCAGCGACCGGATCGGGGAACTTCGTTTCCTCGATGTCGTGAATCGATTGGTCGGGGAACGGGGCCGGATCGATCGCCTGATCGCGCGCCACGGCGGCGTTCAAAATCTGGTGGGGGCGACGTTTGCCACACTCGGTGTCGATCCGACCGAGACCGAAGCCAGCGTGATCGAAGCAGCTTGCGATGGCGGGATCAACGAACCCGGCCTGCGCGCCGCCGCCGATGTGCTGCTGCAAGGCTCGAAAACGGATGTCGCGCGCGGCGAGAGGTTGGCGGCATGGCTGCGCGCGTCGTTGGAAGATCGCATCGACGGATTCGATGGATACACCAGTGCCCACCTCACCAATGACGGCGCCATACGCAAGACGCTGATTACCAAAGGCTCTCAGGCCCGAATGCCCGAGGCCGAGTACATCTTGAAAAAGGAAGCGGCGCGCATTCTCGCTGCCTCGGAACGACGTAAAACCGTGAACGTCGCCATCGGCACGGCGGCCCTGCTCGAATTGGGCGACGCCATCCTGACGCGCTACCAGGACGCCAAGCGTGCATGCAATGCGTTGGACTACGACGACTTGATCTTGCGCGCCCGGGCACTTCTGACCCAGCGCTCGATCGCACCTTGGGTTTTGTACAAACTGGACGGCGGTATCGACCATATCCTGGTCGACGAAGCCCAAGACACCAGCCCGGAGCAGTGGGAGGTGGTCTTCGCGTTGGCGGAAGAATTCTTCGCCGGGGTCGGGGCGCGTGACACGTTGCGCACCGTTTTCGTGGTCGGCGACGAGAAACAATCGATCTACAGCTTCCAGGGGGCTGACCCGAAGGCATTCGAAGAGATGCGCGGCTTGTTCGAGGAACGCGCGGCGGGGGCTGGAACAGGATTGCAGGAGGTCCCGCTACTGACCTCCTACCGGTCGGTGCCCGTTGTCCTGGAGTTCGTCGATCGCGTATTCCGCGACGAGGCGGTGCGCGAGGGCGTCACGTTCGAGGACGATTGGCATCCCCACACGGCCTTCCGCGAGGGCTTTGGCGGGCTGGTTGAGGTGTGGCCGACGATTACGGCGTCCGACCCGGAAAAGATCCCGTGGGATACGCCACTTCATCAGGTCCTGGCCTCCAGTGCAGAGGCCAAGCTTGCCATCCGGATTGCCAGGACGATCAAGCACTGGATCGACGACGGTGAGATTCTTGCCGCGCGCAATCGCGCGATCCGACCTGAAGACATCATGATCTTGGTGCGTCGTCGCGGGCTTTTCTTCGAAGAGATGGTTCTGGCGCTCAAGAAAGAGGGCGTTCCCGTGGCCGGTGCCGATCGCATGATCCTCACCAAGCAGTTGGTGATCGAGGATCTCGTCGCACTGGGGCGGTTCGTCTTGCTGCCCGAAGACGACCTGACGCTTGCTGCGGTCCTGAAGGGGCCGTTATGCGGTTTGGATGATGCGGCGCTTGTTCGATCTTGCCGTGGGGCGGGAGAAAGCAACCTTGTGGGCGACACTACAAGAGCGCGGCGAAGATCATCCGCAGTTCCGGCCTGTGCGCGATTTCTTGCGCCATGTGATGAATCTCGCCGATCACGTCACGCCATACGACTTTTATGCGGCTGTCTTGGGGTCGGGCGGACGTGGAAAACTCTTGGAACGCTTAGGCCGCGAAGCCGAGGATCCCATGGACGAATTCATGTCGCGTGCACTGGCGTTCGAGCGCGACCACACGCCGTCTCTTGAGAGTTTCTTGCGCTGGATCGAGGTGGATGAGGCTGAGGTGAAACGCGATCTCGAACAAGCGCGCAACCAGGTGCGTGTGATGACGGTGCACGGCGCCAAGGGATTGCAGGCGCCGGTCGTCATCCTGCCCGACACCTGCACGTTGCCCCTCGAAGAAAGTCCGTTCTTTTGGACCGACGATACCGACGAGGCGTTGCTGCTGTGGCCGGCGCGCAAAGATGCCGACGATACGCAATCGCGTGTTGCGCGCGAACGCACCCGGCAAGATCGCGATCGCGAATATCGGCGGCTTCTTTATGTCGCGATGACCCGTGCAGAAGATCGGCTTTACGTCTGTGGCTGGGAGACGCGCAATCGGCGCGCCGCGGGGTGCTGGTACGACCTGATGCAGGCCGCTGCCGAGGACCTCGGCACCCCGATCGATATCGACTTCGGCGATGATGCGGAATCGCAACAGGGGTGGCGCTATGAAAGCGTGCAGTCCGTCGAGGTGGCTGCCGCGCCTGAGCAGCAGGATTTGCCGTTCGCGGTCGTACCGCTACCGGCCTGGATCGAACAAACCGCCCCGCAAGAGCCTTTTCCGCCGCGTCCCTTGTCGCCGTCCCGGCCCAGTGGGGACGAGCAAACGGTGCGCTCGCCACGTGACGACGACGCCTTACGGTTCCGCCGTGGCAATGTCATTCACCGCTTGCTTCAATTCCTGCCCGACGTACCACCCGATCGCCATGCCACCGTCGCAGCGGCTTTTGTGGGCCAGCCGGGATTTGGCTTCGATGCCACGCAACAACAAGAAATCGTCGACGAAACTGTGGGTGTGCTGGCCGATACTGAGTTTTCCGAGGTTTTTGCCCCTGGTTCGTTGGCCGAAGCGCCGGTCGCCGGGGTGGTCGGCGATACCGTGGTTTCCGGCCAAGTGGACCGCCTTGTCGTGACCGATAACGCGGTCTTGATCATCGATTTCAAGACAAATCGCGACCCGCCCGAGACCGCACGCGACATCCCGGCCGGCTACATTCGTCAGATGGCAATGTATGTCGCGGTGTTGTCGCGGGTCTTTCCTCACCACGAAATCCGCAGCGCCCTCCTCTGGACCGATGGGCCGCGCCTAATGCCGATCCCCCATGCACTGGTGGGCGGAGACGCGTCTTGACCCTCTTTCGGGGCGTACCTACAGTTTAGGGTAAGCCTTTCAAGGCACCCCCACACTCGAAACCAAGGAATTGTCCCATGCCGACAACCAAAGTCACCGATGCCTCTTTCGAAAGCGATGTGATCAATGCAAGCGGCCCGGTGGTTGTCGACTATTGGGCGGAATGGTGCGGCCCCTGCAAGC
This sequence comes from Alphaproteobacteria bacterium, assembly GCA_038141965.1. Classification (GTDB taxonomy): domain Bacteria; phylum Pseudomonadota; class Alphaproteobacteria; order SHVP01; family SHVP01; genus CALJDF01. Next base: position 365,099 of record JAYQJC010000005.1, on the reverse strand, counting down.
AGATCGGGCCGGCGCTGGAAGAGATTTCCAACGAAATGGCCGGGCAAGTGACCGTTGCCAAACTCAACATCGATGAGAACCCGCAGGTGCCGGGGAAGTTCGGTATTCGCGGCATCCCGACGCTGATGCTTTTCAAGGACGGTAAGGTCGCCTCCACCAAGGTGGGTGCACTGCCCAAGAACAAGTTGGTCGAGTGGATTCAGTCCGAGATCTAATCTCGATCGACATATCGAAAAAGGGCGGCCTCGGTGCCGCCCTTTTTTGTGGTCTAGGTCACCGCTTCGCCGTTCGCACGCAGCACGGTGCCGGCGAGGTAGAGCGAGCCGCAGATCAGAACCCGGGCCTGACTCTCTATCCGGCCGATTTGCCGAAGTGCGTCGGCGACGCTGTCGGCACGATGTGCCGTAAATCCGGCCTGATGGGCGAGGGTCGCGAGTTCGCTTGCCGGGATGGCTTTTTCCTCGCCGGGGATCGGCACACACCAGGCGGTCGCTGCGCCGGCACGAAGGTTTGCCAGAAACCGCGTCGGGTCTTTTGTTTGCATCATGCCGATGATCACGTGGGGCGCGTGCCCGTCGTGTCCGTGACTGGCCAACCACTGCGCTTGAACGGTTGCGGCGGCCGCATTGTGGCCGCCGTCGAGCCAGAGTTCGGCTTCTTCGGGCAACAAATCGCGCAGCGGTCCGGGGCCAAGGCGCTGCAAGCGAGCGGGCCACGCCGCCGCTTTGAGGCCACGCTGAATGGCGGTCCGATCGATGGCATCGTCGTCCAAGAGGCGCGCGGCCACGGCGGCCACGGCGGCGTTGGTTTGTTGGTGGACGCCGGGTAATGCGATCGACCTGAGGTCGACGGCAAAATCGTCGTAGATCGCCGTCGGTGGGGGACCTACGTCATACCGCCAATCGCGCCCATGCAAGACAAGCGGCGCACCGATCTTCCGGGCAGCGTGGATAATCGCGGCTTCGGCTTCGTCGGGTTGCGGGGCGACCAAAGCCGGAACGCCGGCGCGCAAAATGCCGGCTTTTTCGTGGGCGATTTCGGCCAGTGTCTCGCCGAGGAACCGCTGGTGGTCATACGAAATTGGGGTGATTACCGAAAGCTGCGTGGTCTCGCTGACGTTGGTGGTATCCAAACGTCCGCCTAATCCTACCTCAAGCAGCACGTAGTCGGCAGGCTCACGGGAAAACGCGAGCAGGGCCGCCACGGTGGTTATTTCGAAAAAGGTGATGGGCTCGTCGCCGTTTGCGGCGACGCATTCGTCAAACAAGCCTTCGAGCATATCGTCGGAGATCAAACCCGACGGCAAGCGAATGCGCTCGTTGAAACGCACGAGGTGTGGCGAGGTGTAGCAATGCGCGCGTCGCCCCGCCTGCGCCAGAATGGCGCGCAGGTAGGCGACCACCGATCCTTTGCCGTTGGTGCCGGCAACGTGCACCACAGGGGGCAGCCCCTTTTGTGGATTGCCCAACCGGTCGAGCAACCGGCGGATCCGGTCGAGCGACAGGTCAATGGATTTGGGGTGTAGCTGCGTGAAGCGCTGCAGGTAGTCGTCGATTTTCAAGTCGGGCGACTTAAGTGGTGCTGGCGCCTTCGACCCGTTCGTCCGGCGCCTCAGGTGTTTTTGCGTCGGGGTGGGGCTGCATCAGCAGATCAAGAACCTGCGTTAGCTTGTCGCGCAATTGGTGGCGATGTACCACCATATCGATCATTCCATGCTCGAGCAGGAACTCGGCGCGTTGGAAACCGTCCGGCAGTTGTTCGCGGATCGTCTCTTCGATGACGCGCGGTCCGGCGAACCCAACGAGGGCGCCGGGTTCGGCAATCGAAATGTCACCGAGCATCGCGTAAGAGGCGGTGACGCCGCCAGTGGTCGGGTCCGTGAGGACGACGATATAGGGCAAGCGCGCTTCGCGGACCATTTCGACGGCAATGGTGGTCCGCGGCATTTGCATCAAGGACAGAATGCCTTCTTGCATGCGGGCACCGCCCGCTGCGGCGAAGACGATCAGCGCGGCTTCTTGTAGGACGGCGAGTTGCGCCGCGGCGATCAACGCTTCGCCCGCCGCCAGGCCCATCGATCCACCCATGAAGGCAAAATTCTGGACGGCGACGACAGCCTTTTGGCCGCCGATCGTGCCGTGCGCCACGACGACCGCTTCGTCCTCACCTGTTTTGGCGCGGCTTTCCTTCAGACGGTCGGTATACCGTTTTTGGTCGCGGAACTTCAGCGGGTCGGTCAGAACAGGTGGCAATTCGATACGTGTGGCGCGGCCGTTATCGAACAGGGCGTTAAACCGTTCGTTGGGGCCAATCCGAAGGTGATGGTTGCACGACGGACAGATGTGCTGGTTTTGCTGGAGGTCGCGGTGGAAAAGCATCTGCCCGCAACTGGGGCACTTCGACCACAGGTTGTCGGGGACATCGCGCTTGCGGGAGAACGCCCGCATTTTCGGGCGGACGAAATTGGTAAGCCAGTTCATAGGCGGGTCAATCTACCATTCTCAAGCCGGTCGGTCACTTGTCGCGGGCGCCGTGGACGCCGGCGGCGAGTTCGCGAACCAAGGCAATGGTTTGTGCCACGGTCTGTGCCGTTGCGCGACCGTTTTCATCCAGGTTCGACTCCACCGTGCTCACGATCGCCGAGCCCACAACGGCCGCATCGGCGGTACGCGCGATTGCTGCGGCTTGGTCGGGGGTTCGAATCCCGAAGCCAACGGCGATCGGCAGGTCGGTGTGTTGGCGCAGACGATCGATGGCCTGTCCGACCTGATCGGCATCGGCGCTTTTCGTGCCTGTGATACCGGTGATCGAAACGTAGTAGACGAAGCCGGAGGTGTTCTTAAGGACCGTCGGCAAGCGCGTATCGTCGGTTGTCGGCGAGGCGAGACGAATGAAGCTCACACCGCGCGCCAAGGCCGGCAGGCACAACTCATTATCGTGTTCGGGGGGCAGGTCGACGACGATCAAGCCGTCGACGCCGGCGGCAAGCGCGTCGTCCAAAAACCGGTCCGGGCCGTAGCTGTAAATCGGGTTGTAATAGCCCATCAGAATGATCGGCGTGTCCGGGTCGTGTCGCCGATGGTCGGCGACCAGCGCCAATACATCGACGAGGGTGGTCCCTGCCGCGAGCGCGCGGAGGCTTGCGGCCTGCACGGCAGGGCCGTCGGCCATCGGATCGGAAAACGGCATCCCGAGTTCGATAATGTCGGCACCCGCTTCGGGTAGCGCCTTGAGCAACGCCGCGCTGGTTTCGCGGTCCGGGTCGCCTGCCGTAATGAACGGTATGAAGGCGGCGCGGTTTTTTTCGCGCAGACGCGCAAAGCACCGGTCGATACGATCGCTCATGTCAGATCGACCCCAAGCGCATCGGCCACGGTGAACACATCTTTGTCGCCGCGGCCACACATATTCATCAAGATCAGATGATCCGACGGCAATGTGGGCGCGACGCGCATGACATGCGCCAGCGCGTGACTGGGTTCGAGGGCGGGAATGATCCCTTCGAGTTTGCTGCACAGCTGAAACGCCTCGAGCGCCTCGGCATCGGTTGCCGAAACGTATTCGACACGCCCTTGCTCCTTGAGCCATGCGTGCTCGGGCCCGATTCCCGGATAGTCGAGTCCGGCCGAGATCGAATGCGCCTCGGTGATCTGGCCGTCGGCATCCTGCAGAAGATAAGTGCGGTTGCCATGCAGGACGCCTGGTCGGCCCGCCGTTAAGGATGCGGCGTGTTCGTCGGTATCGACACCCTTGCCGGCGGCTTCGACGCCGACAATGGCGACATCAGGGTCATCGAGAAAAGCGTGAAACAACCCGATAGCGTTGCTGCCGCCCCCGACACAAGCGACGAGCGTGTCGGGTAATCGACCTTCGCGTTCGGTCATTTGCGCTCGCGCTTCGCGCCCGATAACGGATTGAAATTCGCGTACCATTTCGGGGTAAGGGTGCGGGCCCGCGACGGTGCCGATGATGTAAAACGTATCGTCGACGTTGGCGACCCAGTCGCGCAGCGCTTCGTTCATCGAGTCCTTCAGCGTGCCGGAACCTGATGTGACCGGTCGCACCTCGGCGCCCAATAGCTTCATGCGGAACACATTGGGTTGCTGGCGGTCGATGTCCGTTTCGCCCATATAGACCACGCAGGGCATGCCGAAGAGCGCGGCCACGGTCGCCGTCGCCACGCCGTGTTGACCGGCGCCGGTTTCGGCGATGATTCGGGTTTTCCCCATGCGCCGTGCCAGCAGAATCTGACCCATGCAGTTGTTGATCTTGTGCGAACCGGTGTGGTTGAGCTCGTCCCGTTTGAAATAGACCGTGGCCCCGCCGAGGTGGCCGGTCAGGCGATCCGCGCGGTAGAGAGGGCTGGGGCGGCCAACATAGTCGCGCAGGTACGTGTCGAGCTGCGCGCGGAAGGCCGGGGCGGACCGGGCGTCGTTCCACGCCTGCTCGACAGAAAGGATCAGCGGCATCAGCGTTTCGGCGACAAACCGGCCGCCGAACAAGCCGAAGTTGCCGCCTTCGTCCGGTCCCGTTCGATAGGAATTGGCGCTTGTCATCAGAGACCTGCTGCTGTCGTCAGAAAATGCGCGATTTTTTGGTGATCCTTTACGCCGCGCGTGGATTCAACACCTGAAGAAACATCGACGAAGCGCGCCCCCGACGCGGCAACGGCGTCTTGCAGGCATTCCTTGGTTAGCCCGCCAGACAGAAACCATGGCTTTGAGGTCTTAGTGTTCGCCATCAAGGACCAATCGAATGTGCGCGCGTTGCCGCCGGGCAAGGCGTCTTCGGGTTGGGGTTTGGCATCGAACAGCAGCATATCGGCGACCTCATCATAGCGCTCGGCGCCCGCGACATCGTCGGCGTCGACGACCGGAATCGCTTTGATCACGTCGCAGCCGATGCGGCCTCGGATGTCGGCGACGCGCTCCGGCGTTTCCTTGCCGTGCAGTTGGATCATGTCGGCGTTGAGCGCGTCGACAATTGTTTCCAAAGAGTCATCCGTTGCGTCGACCACGACCGCGACCTTGCGTACCGAACTTGGCACCCGGTCGGCCAAGTCGCGCGCCGTGGCCGGGTCGATGGCGCGAGGGCTGGGTGGGAAGAACACAAAGCCCAGGAATTGTGCGCCACCTTGGACGGCGGCATCGACGCTTTGCGGTGTCGACAGGCCGCAGATTTTGACCGCGACGGGCATCACGCGTTTCCGCCAGATAGCGCCGCCGCGATGGCATGTGCCGCAGCGGCCGGGTCGGGTGCATTGGTGACGGGGCGGCCGATGACCAACACGTCCGCGCCGAGTCGTGCGGCTTCGGTCGGGGTCATCGTGCGCTTTTGATCGCCCGTCGCGCTGTCTGCGGGTCGAATACCCGGTACGACGAGCTTGAAATCCGGGCCGCATTCACGACGCAATGCCGCAATCTCCTGGGCGGAGCACACGACGCCGTCGAGACCTGCTCTTTGTGCCAAGGTGGCGAGCCGCATGACCTGGTCTGCCGGAGCCCCTTGCACACCGATATCGGTGATATCTCCCGCATCGAGGCTGGTTAGGACGGTCACGGCTAGGACCCAAGGCGGGGTTTCGGATTCGTGGGCGGCGGCACGGGCGGCTTCCATCATTGCGCGCCCACCTGCGGCATGGACATTCAGCATGGCCGGTGAGAGCGCCGCCGCGGCGCGGACCGCGCCTGCGACCGTGTTGGGAATGTCGTGGAATTTCAGGTCGAGAAATAACAGCGTTCCCTCTGGAACCACCTGTCGGATGCCCGCCGGTCCATGCGCGGTGAAAAACTCTTTCCCGATCTTCAGGCCGCCGACGTGACCTTTGAGCGACTGGGCCAACGACGCCGCACGGTCGACATCGGTGGTGTCGAGGGCACAGAAAACGGGATTGGGATTGGACATGACGCCCCTGGGGCTAGGTCTGCTGCGGCTGTTTAGCACCGCGTCCAAGTGGTGGCAAACCAGGGTCTAAGGTTTGCTTTCGCGTGCGGTTTCGAAGGCAAGCGTGGCGGCCGCCCAATCTTCGATCGCCGTCCCGACGGATTTGAACATGGTGATGTCGTTATCCGCGGTGCGCCCACGGACCTCGTCCCGGCACAGGGCAATAAGGTCGCCCAGGACATCGCTCTCGGCAATGACGCCTTGGGCGATCGGGAGCAGGATATCACCGGCTTCGGCAAAGGCGCCTTCGCGGGTATCGACGAAGACCCGCGCCCGCCGCACCGTATCGTCGTCGGTCTCCCTCATGTCACGGCGAAACGCGCCGACGACATCGACATGGGCCCCCGGCTTGAGGGCTGCACCGCGCACCAGTGGGTCCGGTGACATGGTGGCACAGCTGATCACGTCCGCCGTTCGCATGGCGTCTTCGGGGTCGTGCACGGTGTGCGCGTCAAAGCCTTCGCCATTTAGTGCTTCGACAAGGTTTTCACCCCGCGCCGGTGTACGGTTCCACACGTCGATTCGATGGATAGGACGGACGGCCGCGTGGGCCCGGGCGAGGTGGCCGCCCAATGTGCCGGCCCCCATCAGCAGAAGATGGCTGGCCTTGGGTGCGCCAGATAGCGCGCGGCCAGTGCAGAGGCCGCTGCGGTGCGCCGCGCCGTGATCTCAGGCCCGTCCAATGTGGCAAGAGGTTGGCCGGTCGTCGCATCGATCAGCACCACGGTGCCCAGAACCGAGGCCAATCCTCGCGTCATGTTGTCGGGAAAGACAGAGATCATTTTCACAACGACGTACCGACCGGCACGCCATGCCGGCATGACGAGCATGGCGCCGTCGCTACCCGCGGGGACCTCGATTTCGTAATGGTGACGCAGCGGGGTGGTCACGCCGTCGCGAAACGCTTCTTCGATCGCATCAACCAATGCCGCATAGGGCAGTGCCGCCGCGACCGACGCGCCATCGAGGTGCTGCATCAGGGTAATGGGTCTTCGCGGGCGTCGGGCAGGCCTGCGGGGCGTACGTCGGGTCGTTCTTTGGCCTCAGACCGATCGAGGTTGCGTTGCAGGTCGGCGCGTTCGCGTTCAGCAAGCCGCAGGCGGGTTCGGCGCGCCCGGCCAGCGCGCCACGAGATGATCCCACCGGCGACCAGTCCGAGCAGCGCCGCAACCAACACCGGTAGGTATAGGGGCAGTCTCAAAGAGAGAGGCATTGGGTCGAGAGTCAAATCGACGACATGCCGGTTTGCGATCGCAAACCAGATCACCGCGACCGCGATGACAAGCGTTACTAGGTGTGAAATGAAGCGCATGATCCCGGGCCAGAATGTCCCGCTGGCGCTTGGCCTAAGCCTTGGCGGGTTCGGCCTCGGCGTCGCCGCTTTGGGGGGCCGTTGCGTTCAGGCTTTGCCGAAGCTCTTTGCCGGTCTTGAAGAAGGGAACGGATTTCTCGGTGACCTGGACGGCCTCGCCGGTCCGCGGGTTCCGGGCCACGCGGGCCGCGCGTTGCTTCACCGAAAAGGCGCCAAAACCGCGCAGCTCGACCCGATCGCCGCGGGCGAGCGCAGCGGAGATCTCTTCGAAAATGGTCGAAACGATGCGTTCGATGTCGCGCTGGTAGAGGTGCGGGTTCATTTCCGCGAGACGCATGATGAGTTCAGATTTGACCACGCGTCATCCCCCCGAAGTTTGTTTAGTGCGCTGATTTTGCACGTTAATTCTGCGCAGGGTGCCAAACCGAAATCGGACCGTCAAGCCTAAGTCGTTCTGAAAGAAGCGTTTTTTTGGTTAACCCGGTGATCACATCGAGAAACGTGCCAGGGTCGTCCTCTCGGTCGAGATCGATAATTGGCGTGTCGCCAGGGATTCCGTGGGTTTCAGATAGCCATTGAAGGGCTTCGCGTTCGCCGCCGATGGCGTCGATCAAGTCTAGCGCCAGGGCCTGTCGGCCGGTGAAGGCCCGACCGTCGGCGAGTTCGCGGGCCGCCTCTAACGACAAGCCCCGTCGTTCGGCAAATAGCGCCAGAAACCAATCGTAGATATCGTCGATGAGCGCCTGGGTGGCGTCGCGGGCTTGGTCATTCAGGGGCGAAAAGGGCGATGGCTGACCCTTTAAGGGGCCGCTCCGAAACGTCTCTGCGGTCACGCCGAGGCGCTCCAGCAAGCCGCTCACCTCGGCGGTTTCCTGCAACACGCCAATCGATCCGGTAATCGATGTTTCTAGGGCGAAGATATGGTCGCTTCCAAGTGCGACCATGTAGCCCGCCGACGCGCCCACGTCCTTGATCACGGCGACCACCGGCACACCTCGGTCGCCGATCCGGCGCAACTCGCGATAGATCGATTCGCCGCCGGTCGTCGTTCCCCCAGGTGTGTCGATAACGACGAGGACGGCTGATACAAGATTCGTCGTCCGCAGCGGCATCAAGACCGTCCAGAATAGTCTCGTCGCTAACGACGATGCCGCTGACCGCCACACGGAGGATATGGGGACGACTACCGACCGGGTTGATGCCGGTCGCGACCGCAATGCCGCCTAGGACCAGCACGCCTATGACGACGATGGCCACGACGCGCCAGAACGCTAGGCGTCGACGTAGACGGCGCCGTGCGACGATGCCGTCCGCGTCAAACGTCATGCTGAGGCGTCTCTACCTATTCGGCCTTGTCTTCGGACTGCTCTTCTTTGTCGCGAATGGCGGCGCCCAGGATGTCACCCAAGCTGGCGCCACTATCCGAGGAACCGAACTGTTTGAGCGCCTCTTTTTCCTCGGCCACTTCCAAGGCTTTGATCGAGATGCTGACCCGGCGGCTATCGGGGTCGATCGACATGATCTTGGCGTCGACCTTGTCGCCCGGTGCGAAACGATCCGGGCGCTGGTCCGAACGATCCCGTGACAGGTCGGAGCGACGCACGAAAGCAGACCACCCACTCGGTAAAGTGACTTCGATGCCGCCTTCCTTCACTTCGAAAACCGTGCAGGTCACGGTAGCGCCTTTCTTGAGGCCTTCTGAGGCGGATTCGAACGGATCGTCGGTGAGTTGCTTGATGCCCAAGCTGATGCGTTCTTTCTCGACGCTGACATCGAGAACCTTGGCTTTCACCATCTGACCCTTTTGGTACTGGGCGGCGGCTTCTTCGCCCGACCCTTCCCAAGTGATGTCGGACAAGTGAACCAAGCCGTCCACGCTGCTTTCGAGGCCGACGAACAGGCCGAACTCGGTGATACCCTTGATCTCGCCCTCGACGACGGTGCCTACAGGGTTGCTGGCTTCGAAGGCTTCCCACGGGTTGTCCATGGTCTGCTTAAGGCCGAGGCTGATCCGACGTTTGGCGGGATCGACATCCAGGATGACCACTTCGACTTCTTGACTGGTCGATACGATCTTGCCGGGGTGGACGTTCTTCTTGGTCCAGCTCATTTCGGAAACGTGGACCAAGCCTTCGATACCGGGCTCGAGTTCGACGAACGCACCGTAGTCGGTGATGTTGGTGACGCGGCCGGTGAACTTGGCGCTGACCGGGAATTTGACCTCGACGCCGTCCCACGGATCGGACTCGAGTTGCTTCATCCCCAGCGAGATTCTCTGGCTCTCGGGGTTCACCTTGATGACCTGTACCTTGACGGTCTCGCCGATGCTGAGCACCTCAGACGGGTGTGCGATGCGCCGCCATGCCATGTCGGTGACATGCAACAGGCCGTCGATGCCGCCCAAGTCGACGAACGCACCGTAGTCGGTGATGTTCTTGACCACGCCTTCGAGGACCTGGCCCTCGGACAGTGTGTTGAGCAGTTCGGACCGTGCTTCGGCGCGGGTCTCTTCGAGAACCGCACGCCGCGAGACCACGATATTGCCGCGCCGACGATCCATCTTGAGGATTTGGAAGGGCTGCGGCGAATTCATCAACGGGGCGACGTCGCGCACCGGGCGGATGTCGACTTGGCTGCCGGGCAGGAACGCCACGGCGCCGGAAAGATCGACGGTGAAGCCGCCTTTGACTCGTCCGAAAATATGGCCGGTGACGCGCTCGGTCTTTTCGAAGGCTTCTTCGAGCTTTTCCCAAGCTTCTTCGCGGCGCGCTTTCTCGCGGCTTAGAACGGCTTCGCCGTTCCGGTTTTCCATCCGCTCGAGGTAGACCTCGACGGTGTCGCCGACTTTGATTTCCGCCGGCTGTCCCGGCAGCGAGAATTCTTTGAGTGCAACGCGGCCCTCGGATTTTAGGCCGACATCGACGACGGCATCGTCGTTTTCGATGGCTACAACGACGCCCTTAATAACCGACCCTTCAAGGTCTTCATTGGCGCCGAGTGATTCTTCGAGAAGTGCGGCGAAATCTTCGCCGGTATTGGTCATGGCCTCTTGCGTCGTTTCCGACATACGTCTTCATTCCTTTTCTGTTTGGCCAACCGCTCGACATGAACGGGTTAAATGCCTCGAGCCGCATGAAGAACGGACTTCCAGCACACGGGATTGCAACCAAACTTTCCGCTGATGGTGCAGCCGACCGAAAATGGACGATCTAGCTACTCTTCGAGGCCGCCAATTACCTTCATGGCCGCCACGAAAGCACCGTCTATATCCAAATCCGTGGTGTCGAGCAAGTGCGCGTCCGAGGCCGGCCGAAGGGGAATCGGCCCGATTCCGGTCCCTTTCGTCCCGAGCCGCCATCTCGGCGCGGATATCGTCGAGCTTGAGATCTGGGTCGTTTTGCCGGAGTTCCGCCAATCGGCGGGCGGCGCGGACCTCCAAATCGGCGTCGATGAACAGCTTTACGTCGGCATCGGGGCACACCACGGTGCCGATATCCCGGCCTTCCACCACCGCGCCCTGCGCATTTTGGGATGGGCGCTGGGCGAATTGGCGCTGGAAATCGAGCAATGCGGCGCGGACCGCGGGATGGGCCGAAACGATCGAGGCGGCTTTGCCGGTCTCTTCCTCGCGCAACGCTGGGTCCGAGAGACCTGCTGGGTCGAGCGTCTTGGCGGCGGCCAAGGCGGCATCGGCGTCCGCGGGATCGTTTCCCGCACGTCGCACGGCCAGACCGACCGCACGATAGAGCGCGCCAGTATCAAGGTGCGCATAGCCAAGCGCATCGGCTATCCGTCGGGCCAGGGTGCCTTTGCCGGCGGCCGCCGGGCCGTCGATCGCGATGATCATCGGTTTAGCGGCACCACACTTGCACCGAGCCCGGCCATGAGTGCGGCGAAACCTGGGAAACTCGTGCCGATCATGCTGTCGTCATCGATGGTCACGGCCTTTTTCGCGGCCAGGCCGAGGATCGTAAACGCCATGGCGATCCGATGATCGTGATGAGTCGCCACATTCCCGTTTCCGGGGATGTTGCCTCCGGACCCATGGACCGCGAGGCTGTCATCGGTCGTCTCGATGCCGACACCGCAGGCCCGCAGGCCCTCTGCAATGGCGCTCAACCGGTCGCTCTCTTTGACACGCAGTTCGTGCAGGCCGTGCATCACGGTGTCGCCATTGGCGTGCGCTGCTGCGACCGCAAGAATCGGGTATTCGTCGATCATGCTGGGCGCCCGGTCCGCGGGAATTTCGATCCCGGTCAGCGCCGCGGCGCGAACACGCAGGTCGGCAACCGGCTCGCCGTTGAGATCGTCGGCCTTGGACATGGTGATGTCGGCGCCCATCTCGCGCAGCACGTCCAGGATGCCGGAACGTAGCGGATTGGTGCTGATGCGCTCGATGGTGATGTCGGACCCTTCGATCAAGGTGGCTGCGACGACGAAGAACGCCGCTGAAGACGGATCGGCCGGCACATGCACATGCTGGCCAGAGAGCTCCGGCTGGCCGGTCACTGAAATACGCCGCTGGTGTCCGGTTTCTTCGATCCGGATGTCGGCGCCGAAAGCGCGCAGCATCCGTTCGGTGTGATCGCGGGTGGCGACCGTCTCGATGACGGCTGTCTCCCCTGGCGCGTTGAGACCCGCCAGTAGAATTGCTGATTTCACCTGCGCGCTCGCGACCGTCATTTCATGTTCGATCGGAACCGGATCCTTTGCGCCCATCACGGCGACGGGAAGGAAGCCATCGCGACTGACGAAACGCGACCCGAACTTCTCCAGCGGCGTCATGACCCGACCCATGGGTCGACGCGACAAAGAGGCGTCCCCGCTAAAGAACGTAACCACCGGGAGGGTGGCCGCCAGGCCCATCAAAAGTCGGATGCCGGTGCCCGAGTTGCCGAGGTCGAGGACCGTGGTGGGTTCGTGTAAGCCGCCGACGCCGCAGCCCTGCACGACCCAAGTGTCGTCCGGTCGTTGCTCAACTTGGGCGCCGAGTGCGCGAACTGCGGCGGCGGTGCGCAGGACGTCGTCGCCCTGGAGCAGATTCGTGATCGTGGTCTCGCCGATCCCGAGTGCCCCAAGAATTAGCGCCCGATGCGAGATCGATTTGTCGCCCGGAACGACGATCGATCCAAGCAGGGGTAAGCGAAGGGGATGGGATTGAAAGGCCGGCATTTTCAAGAGTGTTGTTGCTGCAGTGTGGTGCTGCGTCCGCCTGTCTAGCACAGCGATTGCTGCGCCCAAAGAAGACTGCTTTTTTGCTGAAAAAGTGCCTGCAAAAGTTTTTGACAGCGATTGGGGATCATGGCATTGCAGATCGCCGTTTTGCGGTGGCAAATCGGTTGTCTGGATATCGGAGGCTGGTCTGTGGCGAAACCGGAATGGGGCGCCAAACGCCAATGTCAGGAATGCGAGGTCAAGTTCTACGACCTCGGAAAAACACCCATTATTTGTCCCGATTGTGGGACCGAGTTCAAAGTGGTTGTGGCCGCCCGCCCGGCGCCGAAGGCCGAAACTAAAGAGGCCAAACCGCCGCCTAAACATGATCGGCGGAAGCGCGGCCCTGAAGATGACGCTGCGGCGAGCGACGATCTTGACGACGATGAAGTCGACGACGACCTCGACGACGACGACATCGATCTTGACGACGACGACGATGATGATGACATCGAAGAAGTCATCGACAGCGGAAAGAGCGAGTAGCCCCTAAGCCGTTCCGTTGGTGACCGCCTATTTAGCACCGGCGGCGACATACCAATGGCCGGGGCTGGCATCGGCGACTTTTTTGAAGCCCGAGACACCGCGGCGCGGGTCGAGGGTTTGCTTCTGATAGCCCTCGAACGCGTCTCGAAACCCTGCGGCACCGAGCGCCGTGACGACATCGGTCTCACACACACGGCCCCAGAACGGTTCGTCGTTGTAGTAGGTCTGCCAGTCGCGCAGCGTTTGTTCCATCAAACTCGGCATGTTCGCGTATCGGACTGGCACTTCCAGGTGCACTACCACACCGCCCGGCTTCAGCACCCGATAGCACTCCGACATGATTTTCGGCAGCGCCTTGGTGCTCGTTTCATGAAGCATCACGAGTGACACGACGAGGTCGAGGCTTTCGTCTTCGAACTTGAGATCTTCGCCGCTTTGTTGGGCGTAGTGGACCGGCACCCCGAGTGCTTCGGCGCGACCGTGCGCATAGCGGAGCAAGGGCGCTCCCGGATCAACGCCGTAGACCTTGGCCTTCGGGAAGAACTTTGCGAGCGGTACGGTGCTCGCGCCGACCGAGCATCCGATATCGAGGATCGTCTTGGGGTTCAGGTCGGGAAATTTCTCGTACAGAAATTGAACCAAGGTGCGGCCACGGCCCTCCATCCCGTTCCCGCCGGCCCGGCCGAAGTGATAGATCGCCGCCCCGCGGTCTAAGACGGCGCCGGCGCGCACGTCGTCATCGCAGGTATCGGTGTAATAGCTGCCCGGTTGGGCATGCTGGTCGACAGCGGCGAGATAGCGCGGTTGTTGAAAGCTGGGATCCAGGGTCAACGAACCGAGTGGGCGCTTGGGTCGCGACCGCGCGATGAGGTCGTCAAGTTGGCGATCGACGCTGTCGATGATCGTATCCCACATCAGCTCCTGCCCCAGGCGCATCAGCGATCCCCACATCTGGTGATAGGGCTCTGCTTCCATCAGGTGCCGCACTTCGTGCCGAGTCGCCGGCGCCCGTTTGTGCTTTTTCTCGAATTTGGGCTTCGCCACGTGATCGTAGATCTTGTGGTTGCCTGCGGTTATTTGGGACGACACGTGCATCTTCATCGCCTGGACGAACTGCTGTCCCGCGAGTTCGTCGTGGTTGGCGCGTGGCAACATGACGTGGGGTAGGGTCTCGGCCATGGTGATCTCCCGTTTTCTCTATGATGAACCGGGCGTTCGCCGGGCACAATTGCGGGTCGGGCCGGTGGTCGATTCCAAGGCTTGATTCACAGCCGGAGCGGCCCTAGGTTCCCAGCCGCGGGCCACCGGTGGGGCTCGCACCCTAGGGGGCCATAGCTCAGTTGGGAGAGCGCTTGAATGGCATTCAAGAGGTCGGCGGTTCGATTCCGCCTGGCTCCACCAGTTTCTAGAAGGCTCGGTTTATGCCGGGCCTTCAGCTTTTGTGGGGCCTAGGATGACGGCGGTGCGCCTCCCGATTTCTCGTCCCACTGGCTTTCGCCTTTTCGTTTCATGAACTCGTCGGTCATGCTGCGGACGCGCCCGACCATGATCTGAAGCATGCGCCGCATCACCGGGTTCATTTCGTTCAACCGTTTGAGGAACTCATCGCGCGCCACGATGATCACTTCGGTGTCTTCGACAGTGACGGCTTCGGCCATGCGCGGCCGCTCGTCAAATAGGGCCATTTCGCCAACGACATCGCCCGGGCCAAGGACCGCAACGACATGGGGGTCGCCGCGTCCGACACCTTTTCGGATTTCGACGTGGCCGCTCACGATAAGGTAGGCGTTGTCTCCGGGCTCGCCTTCGCTGAAAATCGTCTTGTGCGACTCAATGGCCAGCCGTTCGAAGCTCTTGTTCGCGTCCATGTCTAAGCTCGTAGATAGGCAACAGAATCTCGGGCCAACTTAGCCGTCTGGCGCGCGCGGTGCTATGACCGTCGCTACTTTGCCGTGCTGCCTCGGGTGGCGAATCAATTGAGGTTAGATGATGACATTTGGTCCGATGGTGCAAGTCGATGCCGCCGCCTACATACATGAAACCGCGCAGATTTACGGGGAAGTCACTATCGGAGCGGGCTCCTCGGTTTGGATCAACGTGGCGATGCGCGCCGAGTGTTTTGCGATCAAAATCGGTGCGCACACAAACATCCAGGATTTTACGATGATTCACGTCGGCGCCAGCACGCCCACGATCATCGGCGACCACTGTTCCATTACCCATCACTGCACAATTCACGGCTGCACAATTGGTGACAACTGCTTGATCGGTATTAACGCAACGATCATGGATGGGGCGGTGATCGGCGATAACACCATTGTCGCGGGCGGTGCCCTTGTTCGTGAGGGGGCGGTGGTCCCCCCCAATTCGATCGTCATGGGTGTCCCGGCGCAGGTTACAAAGACCCGCAACAACTGGGTTGCCAATCGACTGAACGCATTTATGTACGAGCAAAACGCCGAGGCCTATGCCCGCGGGGAGCACCGAATATGGTCGGACCCGGCGGGCCAAGAGGCCATGAACAAAAAGATGGATGCGTTGCGCGACGAGTTCGCGTCCCTTTTCGGCGCGTAACAGGTTCACGATGACTGACTGGTTTCGCGAAGACCTCTATCCGTCCGTGTCACAGAACTTCGCCCGAGGCAGGGTGTTGTACGAGGGCGACACGGACTTTCAGCATGTCGAGATTTTCGAGAACGCGGCGATGGGCCGGGTGATGGCGCTCGACGGCATTGTCCAGACCACCGAAAAAGACGAATTCGTCTATCACGAGATGATGGCCCATGTGCCGTTGTTTGCGCACGGCGATGTCCGACGGGTCCTGATCATCGGTGGGGGCGATGGAGGCGTTTTGCGCGAGGTGCTAAGGCATCCGGTCGATCGGGTGACGATGGTCGATATCGATGGGCAGGTCATCGAGCTGTGCGAAGAGTTCCTGCCGAGCCTAAGCGCCGGGGCGTTCGACGACCCGCGTGCCGACGTCATCGTTGGCGACGGCGTCCAGTTCGTCGCCGATTGCGCCGATCAATTCGACGCGGTGATTATCGACTCGACGGATCCCGTGGGTCCCGGCGAGGGTCTATTCACCAAATCCTTCTACCGGCGTTGCGCCGCCATCCTGGCGGATCAGGGCATCGTCGTGACGCAAAACGGGGTGCCCTACTTTCAGGCTGACGAACTTGTCCGTACGTCGCAGCGTTTCGAAGGCGTGTTTGCGCATTTCGGGTTTTACGTAGTCGCCGTACCGACCTACTACGGCGGCTTTATGACCTTGGGGTGGGGAAGCAATGCGCGGGACCTGTCACAGCGCCTCGCAACGCGTGATGTCGCGCGGATCGAACAGGCAGGGTTCAAAACGCGTTACTACAACGCCGCCATCCATGAAGCCGCCTTCGCGCTGCCCCAATATATTCAGGACCTTGCGGCGGACGCGCGCCACAGCAATTCTTGAAATTCTAGGGCGATCTCCCCACATTTGGCGCTGTGGAGTGCCAATGGTGGGCTCCATTCGGGTTTGAACTCGCTCATTCAGGAGGAGCAAAAGCCATGGGGCGTCTTTCCCTTTTCGATCACCCGCTCCTTCTCGGGTTCGAAGAAGTCGAGCGCACGGTCGACCGTCTAACCAAGTCAGGCGGCGACAGCTATCCGCCGTACAACATCGAACAAACTGGTGCCGGCGCGCTGCGAATCACGCTGGCGGTTGCCGGGTTCGCCGAACAGGACCTCAGTGTGACTGTGGAATCCAATCAGCTCGTGGTGCGGGGCAAGCAAGACGCGCACGACGACGACCGAGTTTTCCTGCACCGCGGGATCGCGGCGCGCCAATTTCAACGCTCTTTCGTTCTCGCGGACGGGATCGAGGTTACTGGCGCCACGCTCGAAAAGGGGTTGCTGCACATCGAAATGGCGCGCCCCCAGGTGGAGACCTTGGTCCGCTCGGTGAAAATCACCACTGAGCCCGCAGCGACATCGACCGAAAAAGTTGCAGTGGGGACCGACAATGACCAGGGATGAGCGTTCACCGATATCGGACCAGGGCAGCCCCGCCGAATTGCTACGTAACCTGTCTCCCGCAGCTTTCGCGGCGCTTGGCGCGGAAGGTCTCGCCTACATCAAGCCGGTGGACGTGGACGGCGATTGCCAGTTCGAGATTCATTTGGCGGACGGTCGGGTGATCGCAACGATGGCCCGCCGGGATATTGCCGAGGAGGTCGTGCGCCAAAACGAGCTCGAGCCGGTCAGCGTGCACTGAACCGGTCGCTTACCGCCGGGTGATGTAAGCGATCCCGGCCATCGACAAAATCACACCAATCAGACCCGCGGCGACAATCCACGGCGGCGGACCTTTGGCGCCGCGAGGTGTCCGAAACGCCGCAGGCAAGGTCACCGGCAGAAGCTCTTCGGCCCGTTGGGCCAAACTTGGGGATGCCGTCGGCGTAGGCTCGGGTACCACCTCGGCAACCTCAGGCGTGGCGGGAGACTGTGGCGCTGCCGCCTCGTTCGTCGGGGGTGCCGGTGTGGCAGGGGCTTGCGGCGAGGTCGGCGTAATTGCCGGCGTCGTCGTAGACGCCGGCGGTGGCGCAATGGCAGCTTGGGCACAAGCTGAAGCGTACGTTCCAGCCGAAAAGCGATCTTGGTCTCGCCGACTTCTTCGCGAAGTAGTTCGAAGACGCCGCGGTAGGTGCCGGTTTCAAAACCGGTGGCGGGACGGCGGCGCCCGGCAAATGCGAGGTGGCGGGCGCTATAGCCTTCTTGCGCCGGCCGCGTTTGTGTCGTGAACACCGAACCGTCGGGGGCGAAAATCGTGAAACGATCTCGGTCTCCGGGATGGGTGCCGAATAGTTCCACCCAATAGATCAGCGCGCCGGCGTCGGCCGGCAACGAATCGTTGGCGTGCTCGCCGTTCAGCACCTCGATCCCTTTGGGCGGCCGATCGGTGAACCCGGCATTGAGCAGGCCGGTCTCGACGTAGGGCGTTTTTTCCAGGAATGCCGATTCGAAAAGCGGTGTCCCCGCGTTGCCGCATTTGCCGGTTGCTTCAAAGCCGACAAAGGGGTCGACGCGCTTTTTGCCGTTGCGCACTTCGAAATGAACGTGGGGGAATTGCGTCAAACCCGAGAGCCCGATCTCGCCCAGGGGATCGCCCTTTTTAACCGTCTGCCCCTTCGCGACGACGATGCTGCCTTTGCGCAAATGGCAGTACTGCGTGGTCCAGCCGTTGTTGTGGCGCAAGACGACCCCGTTCCCGCATTCTCGGCCCCGGACGCTGCTTGCATCGGACTCTAGAATGCCGACATCCTCCATCCCGTCTCGGGTTCCGGCAACGACGCCGTCTGCCGCCGCAATGACCGAAATGCCCTCGCGCATGACTTCAAGGTTCGCGACCCGAAAATCGATCCCGAAGTGGCGTTGATACGCCCGACGTCCGCAGGTGTGGTCTTCGGCGCCGGGTCCGGGATCGTGGTCGAAATAATTCTGCACCCAACAAATTTCGGGGACCGAACAGTCGACGGGCGATCCTAAAGAAATCGGCGGTGGGACGGCTTGCTGCGCGTCGACGCCGGAATACGCCCAGCCGGCCAAGACGGCCGAAAGCAACGCGGCGGAAAGGAAACGTGACATTTCGCGCGTTCGAAACTGCATGGACCGGAACATAGCATTTCCGGTCGCAGAAACGTTAGGTGGTCATTTCGTTTTAGGCGGCGTGGGAGGTCGCCGTCTGTTCGGTGAGGACGGCGTAAATCGCATCGGGGTTGTCGCACCCGCGGATCTTCTCACAGACGGCATTGTCGCGAAGGAGCCGCGAGACGCGGGCAAGTGCCTTTAGGTGGTCGGCGCCAGCCGTTTCGGGTGCCAGCAGGACAAATACGAGGTCGACCGGCTCGTCGTCGATGGCGTCGAAATCGATCGGACGTTCGAGTTGCGCGAAGACGCCGTGCAACCTGTCGAGATCCTTGAGTTTCCCGTGCGGGATCGCAATGCCATGACCGACGCCCGTCGTTCCCAGGCGTTCGCGCTCAAGCAAGATGTCGAATATCTCGCGTTCTTCGCGGCCCGAGGTTTTCGCGGCAATGGCCGCGAGTTCCTGAAGGGCGTGTTTCTTTCCGGTCGTTTTGAGGTGCGACACGACGGAATCGACGTTTAGCAGCTCGGTGATATCCATTATCGGCGCTCGCTGATCGCGGCCAGTTGAGGTTGGCCTTTAGGTCGCTGCCGCCGAATCACTTCAAGACGCGCTTCATAAAATCGAGCGCGGTAAAGGGAGTCGTTGGCGTGACTGCGGTTCTGAATCAACATTGAAAGCTATGTTCAAGGCCCGCCAGCCGATTATTCGTTGTTCGACCGGGGCTGAGGCGGCGGAACATAGGCCCTGCGTCGCAGGCTTGTCAACGACGAGAAACCCGCAGAAAACAGCCAGAACAGGGGCTATCCGACGGCGATTTGATCAGATTTTTTGATCCGTCGCCGCATGACGGAGGAGGGGATGCGCATCGCCTCACGGTATTTTGCGACGGTTCGCCGCGCGATATCGATGTTCTCGCGACGCAACATATCGACGATTTTATCGTCCGAGAGCACAGCGTTTGCCGGTTCTTTGTCGATGAGATCGCGGATGCGGTGGCGCACCGATTCTGCCGACAGCGCATCGCCGCCGGTGGTCGATGTGATCGCCGAGGTGAAGAAATACTTGAGTTGATACGTCCCGCGCGGGGTGGCCATGTATTTGTTCGTCGTCACGCGGCTGACCGTACTTTCGTGCATCTCGATTTCCTGCGCGATGTCACGCAGAGTCAGCGGACGGAGATGCTGGATACCGTGGGCGAAAAAGGCATCCTGTTGGCGCACCAACTCGGCCGAGACCTTCAAAATGGTCTGGGCGCGTTGCTCGAGCGATTTCACCAGCCAATTGGCGGAATGCAGCTTCTCGGTGATGTATGCCTTGTCCTTACGCGAACAACTTTGCGTATTCACCTCGGCGAAGTACTGCTGGTTCACCAGGACTTTCGGCAACGTTTCGTTGTTGAGTTCGACGGTCCACCCGCCGTTTGCGCCCGGTCGCACATAGACGTCGGGCACGAGGGTCTGGGCAATTTCGTTGCTGAAGGCCAACCCCGGCTTCGGGTTTAGACGCCGGAGTTCCTGAACCATGTCCGTGATATCGTCCGCCTCGACCCCCACAGCGTGATACCAGCGCCGCATGGTCGTGGGACGCGAGGAGGTCGAGGTTGTCGATCAGGGTCGCCATTGCCGGATCGAACCGGTCTTTTTCACGAAGCTGGAGCGCCAAGCACTCGCTAAGATCGCGTGCGAAGATCCCAACGGGATCGAACGCTTGTAGCCGAGTCAGGACGTTTTCGACGTGTTCGACCGGCGCCCCGACTTGCTCGGCGATCGCGTCGAGTTCACCGACCAAATACCCGGCCTCATCGAGCATATGGATTAGGTTGAAGCCGATCATTCGGTCGACGGGATCGGTAAAGTCCATATTCAGTTGGGCCAAGAGATGATCGGTGAGGCTGATCTCCTCGCCGATCGTCTGCTCCAGCAAATCGCCCGATCCTTCGAAAGAAGAACCAGAGCTTGCATAGGGGCCACGCAGACCGGCGTCCGACGGGTAGCCTTCGCCGGCGGCATTGTCGGTGTAGACATCGCCGTAGCTCATATCCAGCGGCTGGTCGTTGTCGTTCGGAATTTCGGAGGCGTTTGAGAGCGATGCGGTGTCGACATTGTCGGTGCCTACATTGCCTCCGTCATCGGGCTGAGCTTCGCCACGCTCCGGCCGTTCCCCCTCCACTCTTTCAAGCAGGGGGTTGCGTTCGATTTCTTGTTCAACGAATTCGGAAAGCTCGACGTTGGTCAACTGCAAAAGCTTGATCGCCTGCTGCAGTTGCGGCGTCATCACAAGCGATTGTGATT
This sequence comes from Alphaproteobacteria bacterium, assembly GCA_038141965.1. Lineage (GTDB taxonomy): Bacteria > Pseudomonadota > Alphaproteobacteria > SHVP01 > SHVP01 > CALJDF01. The sequence goes on along the minus strand of JAYQJC010000005.1, from coordinate 344,227 downwards.
GCCGCATCTCCTGCCGTTGACCGAGCGCCATCGATGTCTCCTAAAGCGTGAAGCGGTCGCCGAGGTAAACCCGGCGAACGGCTTCGTGGGCGACGATCTCGGAGGGTGGGCCCTCCATGAGAATGCCGCCATCATGGAGGATGTAGGCGCGGTCGACGATATCGAGTGTCTCGCGGACGTTGTGATCGGTGATCAGCACGCCGATCCCACGATCCTTGAGGTGTGCGACCAGGTCGCGAATGTCGCCAAGGGCAATGGGGTCGATCCCGGCGAGCGGTTCGTCGAGAAGCACAAAGCTCGGTCGCGATGCGAGCGCCCGGGCGATTTCGACGCGGCGCCGTTCGCCACCCGACAGCGTCACTGCCGAGGCGCGGCGTAGATGTTCTATAGAAAACTCGGCGAGAAGTTCCTCGAGATACTCTTCGCGCCGATGATGATGCGGCTCGGTCACTTCCAAGGCGGCGCGAATGTTGTTCTCGACCGATAGGCCACGGAAAATCGACGCTTCCTGGGGTAGGTACCCAACGCCAAGCCGTGCGCGGCGATACATCGGTAGGCTGGTGATGTCGTGGCCGTCCATGGTGATCGTGCCGTAATCCGGCGCGATCAAGCCGGTCATGCAATAAAAGCAGGTGGTTTTACCTGCGCCGTTCGGACCCAGAAGGGCGACCGCCTCGCCGCGCTGAACCGACAAGGTGACGTTGCGCAGGACGGGCCGCTTCCGAAACGACTTGCCCAGGCGCTCGGCCACAAGCCCCTCGTTGCTTGCGACAAGCCGGGGTCCTTCTGGGTCTATGTTGCTCAAATCAGCCATTCGTCAAATTACCACCACTACCGTATCCGACTCTCGGCCAGATTTGGTTAACAAGCGGTCAACGTCCGCCATTACGGCGCGGAACGAACAACCCGCGTACACGACCGTCACCGCCCGTTTTGTCACCATCCATCGTGCTTTGACCGGTTGTCAGATCAAACACCACGCGGTTTCCCTTGATCACGTTATCGCCCTGGGTCAGCACAACGCGACCGGTCAGGGTGATCACGCCGTTGTCGACATCGTATGTGCCCTCGTCGCCCTCGGCCGTTTCCTCGCCGGAGGAAAAGAACACCTGTCCCTCCGCGTCGATCTTCGAAATGGCCTGGGCGGCGTCCTCATCGGCGCCGTCTTGATAGTGCACCCACAGTCGCTCGGCCCGCAGTTTGATATTGCCTTGCTGGGCGTCGACGTTGCCGCTGAAAACGGCGATTTGATTCTCTTGTTGAACCTCGAGCGAATCGGCGGCGATTTCGATCGGCAAGTCCGTATCGTGGCCCGTGCGCTCTTGCGCAAAGGCGGCGGGCGCGGCGACGATGGCGGCCAAAAAAGCCAACGTCGGTACGAGCGGCGCGTTCATAATGCGTTACCGGCCTGAAGGGTCATGCGTACGTTGCCCGTGAAAAAGAGGCGGCGCCCGTCGCGTTCCATTCGAAATGAATCGGCATCCAACGTCCCGAGCGGCCCTTGCGCACTGACCGGTTCGCTCCCTCGGGCGGTGCCGTCAATCAAATCGATCCGCGCACTTGGGGTATGCATGGCAAAACCGTTGTCGGCGAACAATTCGACCCCTCCACCGAGGGTGAGGCTCTGCTGGGTGCGGTCGTAAAGCCCACTTGTCGAGATCATCGAAACCCATGCGCCGCTGTCGAGAGTGATGTCGGCCTGCAGCGTATGAAGGGCAATGCGTTCTGGGTTAATAGCGTTCGGCACAGCGCGCTCGGCGGTAATGACAAACGGTTGGTCGCGCGAGTCGGTGCCGACGAAGCGAGCGTGTGTCATGCCGGCATCCCCAGCGTCTCCTTCGGGTAGCGCTGCCAGTGAAACGCGAAAGGACGAGTCGGAATCTTGGCCTTGCGGCCATGCGACAAGAACCATGATGAGCCCGAGGGCGATGAGCGGGAGCGCAATTTTGGCGAGATTGACGAACCGGCTGTATCGTCGGCTTAGCGCACGCCGGCCTTGGGGCGAGAAGACCTCGCGCCGTGGCGTTGTCGCGGTGCCAGTGCTCAAGCTGCGCCTGCTCGGAGACAATCGTGAAGCCGAACAATACCCACGACGCGCCCGTTATCGACCACAAAGAGGTTTGTGATCTTTCCGGCCATCATCGCGACGGCTTCGGCAACGAGGCTGTCCGACGAGATCGTTTGGGGATCCGGGGTCATCACCGCGGCGGCTTCCATCTCAAGCAAGCCAGGCGCCATGTGGCGTCGGAGATCGCCGTCCGTTATGACCCCAACGAGGCAGTCACCGTCCTCGACGATTCCGGCGCAGCCGAAGTTCTTTTCCGACATGACCAAGAGGACGTCCGACATGGAGGCATCGCGCATCGCAAGCGGCATCTCCGGTGCCTTCCGCATGAGGTCGCCCACGCGAAGCAGCGAGGCGCCCAGTCGGCCGCCGGGATGTAGGACGCGAAAACGGTCAGGGGAGAAACCGCTGCGTTCGAGCAGGGCGACGGCGAGCGCATCGCCGAGGGCCATCATCATCGTGGTCGAGGTCGTCGGGGCGAGCCCCATCGGGCAGGCCTCAGGCACATCGGGCAGCGTCAGAACGATGTCCGCCGCCTGACCGAGCGTTGAATCAGGGTTTCCGGTAATGGCGACCAACGGAATGCTGAAACGCTTCGTATAGGAAAGGATGTCGGCCAGTTCGCCGTTTTCGCCGGACTTGGAAAACAGCAAGACGGCATCTTGGGCTGTGACCATGCCAAGATCGCCATGGCTGGCTTCGCTGGGATGCACGAATTGGGCGGGTGTGCCGGTTGAGGCCAAGGTCGCCGCGACCTTGCGGGCGATCTGGCCGGACTTCCCGATACCACCGACAATAACCCGACCACCGACGCGGGCCAGGGTCTCGACCGCATCGGTGAATCGCCCATCAAGACGTCGCGAAAGTTCGCCTAAAGCCGCGGATTCTTGGCCCAACACCTCGCGGGCCACTTCAAGGTCGCGATCAGGGGGTGGATTGGAAGCCAAACCTGGGGTGGGGGCGCCCGAACTCATTCGAAAACTGCCTCATGACCGTTGCGCGATTATCGCGCTAACACTCTTGTTATGCGCCCCCCCAAGGGCAAATTCAATAACTCTCGCAATAACTTAATGCGAAAAGATGTCGTCCTCGGGCCAGCCACCCATGTCGAGTGCCACACGCTTTGGTAGAAAATCAAAGCAGGATTGCGCGAGGTCTGTTCGGCCTTCGCGCGCCAGCATCGTATCGAGCTTCTCGCGCAGCCGATGGAGATAGAGGACATCCTGCGCCGCATAGTTCTGTTGTTTGGGGGATAACGTATCGGCCCCCCAATCCGAGGACTGCTGCTCCTTTGACAGATCAATGCCGAGAAGTTCTCGGCATAGGTCTTTCAGCCCGTGACGATCGGTGTAGGTGCGCACCAATTTGGACGCGATCTTGGTGCAATACACTTTGCCGCCGATTTGTCCGATGTGTCGTTCGAGCATCGCGATATCGAAGCGTCCGTAATGAAACAGTTTGAGGACATTCGGATCGGCGATCAGGGCGCGGAGGTTCGGCGCATCATAGGTCGCCGGATGGCGAAACTGCACCAGATGGCAGTCGGCGCCGTTTCCGGAGAGTTGCGCAAGGCAAAGCCGATCGCGTACCAGCGACAAGCCGGTGGTCTCGGTGTCGATGGCGACGGTGTCACCGAGATCGAGCCCGTCAGGGAAGATCGTTTTGATGCAGATGGATTTTGGGTGCGGACGCCATAGCGGCCTCTTTTCTGGTCCGCGGCAACATCGCGGCGGTGTGGTGCCCAGGAGAAGACTCGAACTTCCACGGCCCGAAGGCCACTAGCACCTGAAGCTAGCGCGTCTACCAATTCCGCCACCTGGGCCCGAGGCGTGACTGGTAAAGAGTGACCGATAGGCGTGTCAAGCATCGCGCCGGCTCATTGACCGATTCTCGGGCAGGACTAAGATGCCGGGCCTTGGCAGCGGAGGAATCGATGTCCGAGCGACTTATTACCTTAATTGGCGGATCCGGCTTTATTGGGCGCCATTTGGTCCGCCGACTGGCGGCGCAGGGCTACCGTATTCGGGTCGGCGTTCGACGCCCCGAAAAGGCAAAATTCCTTCAGCCGTTGGGCGATGTCGGCCAAATCGTGCCGGTTCAAGTCAACCTGCGCGACGACACGACGGTCTTAGCCGCGGTAAGCGGGGCCTGGGGCGTCGTCAACCTGGTCGGCGTGCTGCGCAATAGCGGACATCAGACCTTCGATGCTATTCACGCGGCCGGTCCTGGCCGGGTCGGGCGCCTCGCCCGGATGGGTGGGGTCGAGCGCTTGGTCCAAGTCTCGGCGCTCGGGGCGGACCCAGAATCGGCGTCGCACTACGCGCAGTCCAGGGCCCAGGGCGAAGCTGCGTTGAAGGCCGAGTTTCCCGAGGCAACGATCATCCGACCCAGTTTGGTGTTTGGCCCGGAAGATCAGTTTTTCAATCGCTTCGCGGCGATGACGGCATTGTCGCCCTTCCTCCCCATCTTCGGCGACACTGTTGCCGATGCGGGGACAACCAAATTTCAGCCGGTTTTTGTCGGCGACGTTGCGGCGGCCATCGCGCAATGCCTGACGGACGATGCGGCGACAGGAAAGACCTACGAACTGGGCGGTCCGCGCGTTTACACCTTCCGCGAGCTGATGGCGTTGGTCCTGGAATACACCGGGCGCCGGCGGTTGCTTTTGCCGGTGCCGTATTCGCTGGCCGGCGTGGCGGCGGCGTTCCTCGAAATGGTTCCCCAGGCGCCGTTGACCCGGGATCAACTCAAGCTTTTGCGGATCGATAACGTGTGCGGTGATCTGCCGGGACTAGCGGATTTGGGCGTTTCGCCGACCCCAGTTGAAGCCGTCGTCCCGAGTTTCCTGGCGCGATTTAGGAAGGGCGGCCGCTCGGTGGAAGCCTAGGTCAACCCGACGGCGTCAAAGCCGTAAATCCAGATAAGTAGACCGACACCCAGCAGGACGCGGTAGAGCGCAAAGGGGCCGAAGGTCGCGCGACGCAACCACGCCAATAATGCGGTAATCGCCAGCAAGGCGAACCCGAAGGCGAGTACAGCGGCGATCGCCGCTTCGGTGATATCCCCAATGGCGGTCACCTTGGTCGCGTCGGCCGCCACCAAAATCCCTGCTGCGATGATCGTTGGGATAGAGAGCAACATCGAGAATCGCGCCGCTTCGGGACGTTCGAACCCGAGGATACGCGCCGCCGTCATTGTGATTCCCGACCTACTGGTGCCGGGGATCAGCGACAACACCTGCGCGACCCCGATAATGAGAGAATGGCTGACGGTCATCTGCTCCAGCTTCCGGACGCGCAAGAAGAGCCGGTCGGCGATGTAAAGAAGAACGCCAAAACCCAATGTGGTCCACGCGATAATTTCAGGGCTGCGCAAGCTGTCCACGATATCCAGGGCAACCAAGGCCGCGCCCCCGATCACGACGGGCACGGTGCCCACGATCAGCCGGACCAAAAGCCGGGTCGATTGATCGTGGCGGCCGCGGGCAATCTTCAGAAGTCCGGCGAACAATGCCGCCACATCGCGCCAGAAATAGGCGATGACCGCCAGCAACGTGCCCAGGTGCACGGCGACATCGACGAGCAATTTCTGATCCGGCCATCCTGTGACGGCGGGGACCAGGATCAGGTGGCCGGAAGAACTGATGGGAAGGAATTCGGTGACACCCTGAACGGCGGCGAGGACGATCAACTGCAGAAGCGTCATAAAAAAGTCCGTTGGGCAACGTACCTTTTGCTAGCACACAGTAAGGTCGCGAACCAATCGGCCATATAGTACCGAAACAAGACTATAATTTGGGCCTGGTGCGATGTCGGGGCCAAGTCCAGGCGGTTTCGTTGGAGTAAATCAAAAATATAGGTCAATAGTTATGCCGTAATAAGTGTTTTTTCCTCGCAGTCTTGGAGAAAACGGCCTATTTAGGGCGGCCCAAAAGGGGATGCCATGCCGGAACGTCTGTTGAAATTCGTCGATACCGTCCAGGAACGCCCGGAAAAGAGAGCGGCCGCGGCCCGGACGGGCGACTTTCAAGAAATCTACGAGCAATATCTGCGCCCGAAAGCGGCGGAACAGGCGGCGCGCTGCTCGCAGTGCGGCGTGCCGTTTTGCCAAATCCACTGCCCGTTGCACAACAACATCCCGGACTGGCTGAAAATGACGGCCGAGGGGCGGCTCGAAGAGGCGTATGAGATCTCCTCGGCGACCAACAACATGCCCGAGATTTGCGGGCGTATTTGCCCGCAGGACCGCCTATGCGAAGGCAATTGTGTTATCGAGAAAGGGTTCGAGTCCGTCACTATCGGGTCGGTCGAACGCTACATCACCGATACAGCCTGGGATCAGGGGTGGGTCAAGCCACCCAAGCCGCGCCAGGAACGCGATCAATCGGTCGGCATCATTGGGGCCGGCCCTGGCGGGATGGCGGCGGCGGAGGAACTGCGCCGGCTCGGTTACCAAGTGGTGGTCTACGATCGCTACGACCGTGTGGGCGGTCTGCTGATTTACGGCATCCCCAGCTTCAAGCTGGAGAAAGAGGTCGTTCAGCGCCGCGCCGACCTCCTCAAGGACGGTGGCGTTACCTTCCAGCTGAACTTCGAGGTCGGTCGCGATGCCTCCCTGCAGGAACTGCGCGATCGGCATGATTCGATTTTGATTGCGACGGGCGTGTACAAGGCGCGCGACGTGGCGCTGCCGGGCGTCGGACTGGAAAACATCGTTCAGTCGATGACCTATCTGACCGCGTCCAACCGAAAGGGCTTGGGCGACGCCGTTCCCGAATTCGAAAACGGCGACCTAAACGCCGAGGGCAAGGACGTCGTCGTTTTGGGTGGCGGCGACACCGCCATGGACTGCGTCCGCACGGCGATTCGACAGGGCGCCAAGTCGGTCAAGTGCTTGTACCGCCGCGACTTGGAAAACATGCCGGGTTCTTTGCGCGAGGTGGAGCATGCCCAAGAAGAGGGCGTGGAGTTCGTTTGGCTGACGGCACCCGAAGCCTATCTCGGCGACGATGTCGTTCGCGGCGTGAGGGCGGTCCGCATTCGGCTGGGTGCGCCGGATGCAACAGGTCGTCAAACGCCTGAGATTGTCGCCGGCAGCTCGCACGAGATCGCCGCAGACCTCGTCATCAAGGCGTTGGGCTTCGACCCCGAAGATTTGCCCACGTTGTTTGATGAGCCTGGGCTCAGCGTAACCGGTTGGGGAACCGTTGGGATCGACTTCCGGTCGCGGATGACGAATCTCGATGGCGTATTCGCTGCCGGCGATATCGTCCGCGGGGCGTCGCTCGTTGTCTGGGCGGTGCGCGACGGTCGCGATGCGGCGGCGTCGATCCATTCTTACTTGCAAGACAAAGTGGCCCCCGAACCGAACAAGACCGACGGTTCCGAAAAGGGAGACAGCGATGACAAAGGCAAAGGAAAAAGAAAAACAAGCCGGCGCCGCGTTCGTCAAAGCGTGGGCTGACAACGCCGCCTTCCTGTCGTCGAACGGTCTTTACGATTCGGCGAATGAACATGCCGCATGCGGTGTCGGTCTCGTTGCGGCGGTCGACGGCCGCCCGCGGCGCGAGGTCGTGCTCGCGGGTATCGATGCCCTAAAAGCCGTTTGGCATCGTGGTGCCGTCGGGGCCGACGGCAAGACCGGTGACGGCGCCGGGATTCACGTCCAGATTCCGCAGGATTTCTTCAAGCGACACGTGGCGCGCACCGGGCACGAGCCGTCCAAAGGACTGCTCGCGGTCGGTCAGGTCTTTCTGCCCAAAACGAATTTCGCAGGACAAGAAGCGTGTCGCTCGGTCGTTGAGACCGAAATACTGCGATTCGGTCACCGGATTTATGGCTGGCGCCAAGTGCCGGTCAATGCCTCGATCGTCGGCGAGGTCGCCAACGCGACGCGGCCGGAAATCGAACAAATCATGATTGCGAACGGTCGCGGCGCGTCTGAGGAAGAGTTCGAGCGCGACCTGTACATCATTCGCCGCCGGATCGAGCGCCGTGTGATAGAACAGCAGGTGCAGAACTTCTACATCTGTTCGCTGTCCTGCCGTTCGATTATCTACAAGGGCATGTTCCTGGCCGAGCAGCTGACGGATTTTTATCCCGACCTGCTCGATGAACGTTTCGTCTCCAACTTCGCAATCTTTCACCAGCGCTACTCGACGAACACGTTCCCAACATGGGAGTTGGCCCAACCATTCCGCGCCTTGGCCCATAACGGCGAGATCAACACGCTGAAGGGCAACGTTAACTGGATGAAGAGCCATGAGATTCGCATGGTCTCGGAATATTTCGGCGACTACGGCGAGGACCTTAAGCCCGTGGTGCAGGCGGGCAGTTCCGATTCCGCGGCGCTCGATTCGGTCTTTGAGTTGCTTGTCCGCGCCGGTCGCGACGCACCCGAGGTAAAGACCCTTTTGGTGCCCGAGAGTTGGTCCAACAAGTCCAACGTCCCGGAGGCCCAACAGGCGATGTACGCCTATTGCAACGCCGTGATGGAACCCTGGGACGGCCCGGCGGCCATCGCCGCAACGGACGGACGTTGGGTCATTGGCGGGATGGACCGCAACGGCCTTCGCCCGTTGCGCTATACGCTAACAGAGGGCGGACTTCTATTCGTCGGGTCGGAAACCGGGATGGTGCCGATTGACGAAGGCACCGTAATCGAAAAGGGCCGTGTGGGCCCAGGGCAGATGATTGCCGTCGATCTTGCCGAAGGGAAGTTCTATCACGATCGCGAAATCAAGACGCGCCTGGCGGCGGCTTATCCTTACGAAGAGTGGGCCAAAAACATCACGCGCCTCGATCAGAAATTGGTCGGCGATGCGGTCATCCCCGCGATCGACCGCGACGACCTGCGCCGCCGTCAGGTATCCGTCGGCCACACGCTTGAGGAGGTGGAGTTGATCCTTCACCCGATGGTCGAGACCGCCAAAGAGCCGACGGGTTCGATGGGCGACGATACCCCACTGGCGGTTCTTTCAAGCGGGTATCGCGGCCTACATCACTTCTTCAGGCAACAGTTTAGCCAAGTTACCAACCCTCCGATTGACTCCTTGCGGGAACGCCGGGTGATGAGCCTTAAGACGCGGCTCGGCAACTTGGGCAACGTCCTGGAGGTCGATTCGAGTCAAACGAATATCCTTCAACTCGACTCGCCGGTGTTGACCTATGCCGAGATGGAGCGCCTGCGGGATCATCTCGGCGATCAAGCCGTCGAGATCGATTGCACGTTCGAGGTCGGTCAGGAAACGCTCCGCGAGGCGATTGACCGCATTCGGGTCGAAAGCGAGGAAGCGGTTCGTCGCGGACCGGTGCACCTGTTCCTGACGGACGAGGGCGTTTCGGCAAACCGCGCGCCGGTGCCGATGATTCTGGCCGCGGGCCGTATCCACACCCACCTTGTCGAACAAGGGCTCCGCACCTTCTCGTCGATCAATGTGCGGTCGTCGGAATGTCTCGATGTGCACTATTTTGCGGTCCTCGTCGGCGTCGGCGCGACCACCATCAACGCCTATCTTGCCGAAGCGGCGATCGCGGATCGTCATCAGCGTGGTCTGTTCGGCGATACCGATATCGAGACGTGCCTCGCGCGCTACAAGGAAAGCGTCGACTCAGGCCTTCTCAAGACCATGTCGAAGATGGGCATCGCCGTGATCTCGTCGTATCGCGGTGGCTACAACTTCGAAGCCGTCGGGTTGTCGCGCACGGTCGTCGCCGAGATGTTCCCGGGGATGGTGTCGCGAATTTCCGGCATCGGGTTGCCGGGCATCGAAAAGAAAGTTCTCGGCCAACACGCCAAAGCCTACGCGACCGATGTGGTGACACTCCCCGTTGGCGGTCTCTACCGCTATCGAAACAAGGGCGAGGTCCACGCTTTTGACGGACGCCTGATTCATCAACTGCAAACCGCGTTGGAACAAGACTCGTACGAAACCTACAGCCGCTATGCCGAGGCGGTGCATAAGATGCCGCCGGTGCAGCTGCGCGATTTGTTGGATTTCCAGTCTGATCGGGACAAGCTTGCCGACGATCAAGTCGAATCCATTACCAAGATTCGCCAGCGCTTCGTCACCGGCGCGATGTCGTTGGGCGCGTTGAGCCCCGAAGCCCACGAAACGCTGGCGATCGCCATGAATCGTATCGGCGCGAAGTCGGATTCAGGTGAAGGCGGTGAAGCGCGCGAGCGGTTCTCGCCGCGACCCAACGGCGACAACGCTAATTCCGAGATCAAGCAGATCGCCTCCGGACGCTTCGGCGTGACCGCCGAGTATTTGAACAAGTGTACGGAAATCGAGATCAAGATTGCGCAGGGCGCTAAGCCCGGCGAAGGCGGGCAGCTACCCGGATTCAAGGTTTCCGAGTTGATCGCCAAGTTACGGCACTCGACGCCGGGCGTGACGCTGATTTCGCCGCCACCGCATCACGATATCTACTCCATCGAAGACTTGGCGCAGTTGATCTACGACCTCAAGCAGATCAATCCCGATGCGTTGGTGAACGTGAAACTCGTAGCCGAAGCCGGCATCGGCACCATTGCGGCGGGCGTCGCCAAGGCCAAGGCCGACGTGATCATGATCTCAGGCTATTCCGGCGGCACGGGCGCCAGCCCGCAGTCGTCGATAAAATACGCCGGGGTCCCCTGGGAAATGGGTCTGACGGAGGTCAACCAGGTTCTCACGCTCAATCGCCTCCGCCACAAGGTGAAGTTGCGTGTCGACGGTGGGTTCAAAACCGGTCGTGACGTAGTGATCGCGGCCATGATGGGCGCGGAAGAATACGGTATCGGTACCGCCGGTCTGGTGGCGATGGGGTGCATTATGGTGCGCCAGTGCCACTCCAACACCTGTCCGGTCGGCGTATGTACGCAGCGCGACGACTTGCGAGCGAAGTTCGAAGGCACCCCGGAAAAGGTCGTCAACCTCATGAGCTTTATCGCCCAAGAGGTGCGCGAGATTTTGGCCGAACTCGGGTACAGCCGCTTGGATGAGATTGTCGGTCGTGCCGATCTGTTGATGCAGGTCAGCCGCGGGGCAGCCCATCTCGATGATCTCGATCTCAATCCGCTTTTGGTCCAAGCCGACGCGGGCGACCATCCTGCGGTGTTCTCGGTTGAGGGGCGCAACGAGGTGCCCGACACCCTCGATGCACAAATGATCAAAGACGCGCATGAGGTGTTTGATCGTGGTGAGAAGATGCAGCTTGCCTACAGCATCCGAAACACCCATCGGGCGATCGGAACACGGTTCTCGTCTCGCCTGGTTCGTCGGTTCGGGCCCGACGGGCTCAATCCCGATCACATCACCGTGCAACTCCGCGGCTCGGCAGGGCAGTCACTTGGCGCCTTTGCGCTCAAGGGGCTTAAGCTCGTGGTTTCGGGCGATGCGAACGACTATGTCGGCAAGGGTCTCTCGGGCGGCACGATCGTGGTGCGTCCTGTCCCCTCCGCGCCGATCACCAGTAACGAGAATGCAATCATCGGCAACACGGTGTTGTACGGCGCCACTTCCGGAAAATTGTTCGCGGCGGGCCAGGCAGGCGAGCGATTTGCGGTCCGCAATTCCGGTGCCGAGGTCGTCGTCGAGGGCTGCGGCGCCAACGGATGCGAATATATGACCGGCGGCATGGCCGTCATCTTGGGCCCCGTGGGCGAAAACTTCGCGGCTGGGATGACGGGCGGCATGGCCTTCATCTACGACACCGACGGGACCTTCGAGCAACACGTCAATCGTGAGCACGTGACCATTCAGCGTGTTCAGTCGACCTATTGGGACGAAGCTTGTCGACGCCTGGTCGAGGAACACGTCGCAGAAACGGGTTCGGCTTTTGCCGAAGACCTCCTCATTCATTGGGACCTGGAAATCGGCAATTTCTGGCAGGTAGTGCCCAGCGAGGTGATCCCGATGCTCGAACAGCCCCTTGTCGAAGGTGACGGCCAGACAGAGATCGCGGTCGGCGACTGATCGACGGGTGTTTCGGCGAGGTACGCGAACGGGGTACGTTAGCGGCGATGTTGGAACTCCATCATTTTTGGTTATGCCCCTTAAGCCGCAAGGTTCGAATCGTCTTGGGCGAGAAGGATCTGCCCTTCGAGTTGAAGTTCGAAAAATATTGGGAGCGCGCCGAGACCTTCCTCGTTCTCAATCCGGCCGGACAGGTGCCCGTCCTTGTCGAAGAATCAGGTGTCCCGCTGGCCGATAGTGCCGCGATCTGCGAATACCTGGACGAGCGACACCCTGATCGACCGATGGTCGGGTTCGATGCACTCGCCCGTGCCGAAACGCGGCGACTAGTCGCCTGGTTCGACGGCAAGTTCTACGAGGAAGTCACGCGCAACGTCGTCGACGAAAAAGTGCTCAAGCGTTTCATGCGCATGGGGCAGCCCGATTCCGAAGCAATCCGTGCAGGGCAACAAAACCTTTCGTATCACCTGGACTATATCGGTTGGCTAACCGAACGGCGGAATTGGCTTGCGGGAGAGGACTTCAGTCTCGCCGATGCCGCGGCCGCGGCACACCTTTCTTGCCTCGATTATTTGGGTGACGTCTCCTGGGACCAACATGGCCCTGCCAAAGATTGGTACGCCCGTGTGAAATCACGGCCGAGTTTCCGTGGTCTGCTGTCCGATCACATTTCGGGCCTGACCCCGCCCAAACACTATGCGGACCTCGACTTCTAAGGCCGATCCCGGTCTTACCGCCACTCAGGCGGCTATCCGGGATCGTGCGTTGGAAGAGGGGTTCGACGTCGTTGGATTTGCCGATGCAGATATCGGCAACGAGCCGGGCCGTCGCCTTGAGGCCTTCATTGCCCAAGATGCGCACGGTGACATGAACTGGCTGGCCAATCGCGTGGCCCACCGGCGCCACCCGAACGGCCTGTGGCCCGAGGCACGATCCGTGATTTCGCTCGGCCTCAATTATGGTCCTGGGGTCGATCCGATGGCGGCGATCCGGCGACGCGATCGTGGGGCGATTTCGGTCTATGCGCGCGGCGACGACTATCACGAAGTCATGAAAAAGCGCCTCAAAGCGGTGGGGCGCTGGGTCGGCGAAACGCTCGATGCGGACGTTAAAGTATTCGTCGATACCGCCCCCGTACTGGAAAAGCCGATCGCTGCCGCGGCCGGACTGGGTTGGCAGGGGAAGCACACCAACCTTGTTTCACGCCAATTCGGGTCATGGCTTTTCCTGGGCGAAATCTATGTTGCCACAGCGCTCACGGCGGATGAGGCGCAGGTCGACCACTGCGGCACCTGCCGCCGATGCTTGGATGCCTGCCCGACCGATGCGTTTCCTGCGCCCTATCAGTTGGACGCCCGGCGCTGCATTTCCTATCTCACGATCGAACACAAAGGTCATATCGATCGAGCGCTTCGGCCGCTTATCGGCAATCGACTCTATGGCTGCGATGATTGCCTTGCGGTCTGTCCGTGGAACCGGTTTGCCCAGACGTCACATCACGCGCAACTGAAAGCTCGCGAGGAATTAAACGATCCGCCGCTCGCGATGCTTGCCGGACTGGATGACGCGACGTTTCGCCAGCTCTTTCGCAAGTCGCCAATCAAGCGGACCGGGCGTGCGCGGTTTGTGCGCAACGTGCTGATCGCCGTTGGAAATAGCGGCGACATTGATCTTTTGCCGGTCGCGACCAATCTCTTGACGGATGAATCGCCCCTCGTTCGGGCGATGGCAGTCTGGGCGGTTGGGCGTCTTGCCGACCGCACGACGTTTGAAACACTCGCGCGCCAGCATCGTGATGACCCTGAGGACGCGGTACGCGACGAATGGCGGATGGGCGCAACACAATGACGAACAAACTTCTTTGTCTCGGGATGGGCTGTGTCGCCACGGCGTTGGCGACTCGACTGGCTGCCGAGGGCTGGGAAATTGCGGCGACTTGCACCAACGCGGAAAAACAACAGGTGCTGGAGAAGGAAGGCTTCGTAGCGGCGCTACTTTCGTCGGATAACGACCTGGCCCCGTCGATCCTGGAGGGTGTTACGCACATCGTGTCGTCGATCCCGCCCAACGAGGCCGGTGATCCGGCTGCGGCGTGGCTCGCCCGGCACACGAGCCGGTTGGTCGACGTCACGTGGGCGGCCCTGCTATCCACGACCGGCGTCTACGGCGACCGCGACGGGGCGTGGGTCGACGAGGCCGCCGATTTGCGCCCGACGAGCCCCCGCAGCCAACGTCGTGTCGACGCCGAGCGGCAATGGCTCTCGCTGCACCAAACGAACGGCCTACCGGCTCACGTTTTTCGTCTCGCCGGCATCTACGGGCCGGGCCGCAACCCGCTCGACCGCATTCGCAGCGGCACCGCCCACCGGATCGTAAAGCCGGGACTGAAGCTGTCGCGTATCCATCGGGACGACATCGTAGGCATCCTATGCGCCTCGATCGCACGCCCCAATCCGGGTGCGATCTACAATGTCGCGGATGACGAACCCGCCCCACCACAGGATGTCGTGACATTTGGATGTTCGCTCCTGGGGTCACCCCACCCCCGAAGAGGATTTTGCGACTGCCGAGATGTCACCGATGGCGCGGAGTTTCTACCTAGACAACAAAAGGGTGCGGAACAGCCGATTGAGAGACGAACTTGGTTACGTGTTGGCCTACCCCACCTATCGGGACGGGCTCAAGGCACTCCTTGTCGATCCGCCTCAATAGCGGCATGACCACACGTCTCCTCGACGGCGGCGACAATTTGATCGAGCTGATCCGGTTCCGACAGTCGGTGGTCGCCGCCTTTGATAAGGGTGATGGCGACGTCCTCACTGGCAAAGGCCTCCGCTGTACGCACGGCATGCTGCCACGGCACATCCGGATCGGCCATGCCGTGCACCAACCGCACCGGACCGGTAAAGGAGATCGGTTGCCGCAACACAAGGTGTTCCCGCCCATCTTCGATCAGGCGCATCGTGATCGGGGTCGGCTCGGGGTCGTAGGGCGAGGGCTCCAGGTAAACGCCCTCGACTTCCAAGGACTTGCGGATCGCCGGGTCGAAGGTCGTCCACATCAAGTCTTCGGTAAAGTCCGGCGCCGCGGCGATCCCGACCAACCCGGCGATACGGTCGGGGCGCGCCAAGGCCGCCAAGATCATGAGCCAGCCGCCCATGCTCGAGCCGACCAGCACCTGCGGACCGTTGGAAAGCTGGTCAACGACGGCGATCACGTCATCGCGCCAGCGGCCAATCGTGCCGTCGGTAAACTCGCCGGTCGACTGGCCATGACCGAAATAGTCGAACCGGACGAAGGCACGGCCTGCTTTCGCGCAGGCATGTTCCAACGCGATCGCCTTCGTGCCGGTCATATCGGAGCGAAATCCGCCGAGAAAAATGACGCCCGGCGTTTTGCCTCGCGTAGAATGATACGCGAGGTGCATATTAGCCTCGCGCGTCAGCGTTTTTGGGGAGCTTTCAGCGTGGTTCATGAGTCATTGATCGCATGAACTCAGCAAATCACACAACGCCGGATCGACCTGCCGTCGGGACAGGGGGCGGTAAACCGGTGGTCCTGCAGGTCTTACCCGAACTCGTCACCGGTGGTGTCGAGCGCGGCACGGTCGATATTGCCTCGGCAGTTGCCGATAATGGTTGGGTCAGCATCGTGGCCTCCGCCGGGGGTCCCATGGTGGCGGATTTGGAGCGCGCTGGCGTCGAACACGTGACGCTGCCGCTGCAATCGAAGAAACCATGGACCATTCACCGCAATGCCGGCGTGCTGACCGAACTCGCCTTTGATCGCAAGGTTGACATCATTCATGCCCGCAGTCGTGCCCCGGCGTGGAGCGCGATGATCGCGGCACGGCGGATCGGCGCCCATTTCGTGACGCCCTACCACGGTGCCTACAACGCCGCGAATCCGATCAAGAACCTTTACAACTCGGTGATGGCGCGGGGCGAGCGGGTTATCGCGATATCCGATTTCATCGCGCAACAAATCCAGCAGCGACACAAAACCGAATCCGAGCGCATCGTCACCATCCACCGTGGGGTCGATGTCGATCTATTCGATCCGAAGAAGACCTCGGCAGAGCGCATTATTCAGCTTGCCAATGCGTGGCGCCTCCAAGACGGCATGCCGGTGATCATGCTGCCGGGCCGCCTGACCCGCTGGAAGGGCCAATCGGTGTTGATCGACGCCCTGGGCCACCTCGGTCGCGACGACGTGCGTTGCCTCCTCGTGGGTTCGGACCAAGGCCGAAAAGGCTATCGGCAAGAGCTCGATAAGTTGATCCGAGACCGTGGGCTTGAGCACATTATTCATGTCGTCGACAACTGCCGCGACATGCCGGCGGCCTACATGCTGGCGGACGTGGTGGTGTCGGCATCGACCGATCCGGAAGCGTTTGGCCGAATCGCGGTCGAGGCGCAGGCGATGGGGCGTCCGGTGGTTGCCAGCGACCATGGCGGTGCGCGCGAGACGGTCATTCCGTGGCAGACCGGGTGGTTGGTGAAGCCCGACGATCCCAAGGCGCTGGCGACGGCGATTGCCGAGGCGCTCGCGCTTGATCCAGCAGCGCGCGAGAAGATGGCGGACGTCGCCCGCGCCCGTGTCCTGAAACAATTCACGGTCGCGCAAATGCGTGAAGCCACCTTGGGGGTTTACCGACAGGTCCTCGGCCAAGCATGACGCGGCATGTTCTTGACTTGGGCGGCTATCGCTTGAAGTATCCGGCCCGACCGCGGACCCGCTCCGCTTTCTAGAGTTGAACATCGACAATGGTCGCGATCACCCTTCCAGACGGGCGTATCCAGAACTATGACGCGCCCGTAACCGGTGCCGACATCGCGGGCGATATCGGCCCTGGACTGGCCAAGGCAGCGCTCTGCATCCGAGTGAACGGCGCGCTGTGGGATCTTTCGCGCGAGATCGAAGAAGACGCCGCGATCGAAATCGTCACGGTGAAGGACGAAGAAGAAGCACTCGATATCCTGCGCCACGACGCGGCCCATGTGCTCGCCGAGGCGGTCAAGGAGCTTTATCCCGGCACCCAGGTGACGATCGGCCCCAACGTCGAGAATGGGTTTTTCTACGACTTTGCGCGCGACGAACCGTTCACCCCTGAGGATCTCGAACGCATTGAGGCGCGGATGCACGAGATCGTCGACCGCGGCGAGGCGATTACCCGAGAGGTGTGGGACCGCAACGACGCGGTTTCGTTCTTCGAGGGCGAGGGCGAGGCCTACAAGGCCGAGATCATTCGCGACCTACCCGAAAGCGAAGACATCAGCGTCTATAAACAAGGCGATTTCCTCGACCTGTGTCGGGGCCCTCATTTGCCGTCGACGTCGAACCTCGGACATGCCTTCAAGTTGATGTCGGTGGCCGGGGCGTATTGGCGCGGCGACTCGCGCAACGCCATGCTGCAGCGGATTTACGGCACGGCGTGGCGCACCGAAAAGGAACTCAAGGCCTACCTGCATCGGCTGGAAGAGGCCGAGAAACGCGACCACCGCAAGCTCGGGCGCGAGCTATCGCTCTTCCATCTCCAAGAAGAAGCCGCCGGCAGCGTCTTTTGGCACCCCAAGGGATGGATGGTCTATCGCGAGGTCGAGGCCTATATGCGCCGCCGCCTCGATGCCTCCGATCACCAAGAGGTCAAAACGCCTCAATTAATCGATCGCAAGTTGTGGGAAGAATCCGGTCATTGGGAGAAGTTCCGCGAAAACATGTTTACCGCGGCGGACGAAGGTGATCGGGTCCTGGCGCTTAAGCCGATGAACTGCCCAGGCCATGTCCAGATTTTCCGGCAAGGATTGAAGAGCTACCGCGACCTGCCGCTGCGCTTGGCGGAGTTCGGCTCCTGCCATCGCAGCGAGCCGTCAGGGGCACTGCATGGCCTGATGCGGGTGCGCCAATTCACCCAGGACGATGCGCATATCTTCTGCGCAGAAGATCAGATCAACGCCGAAACGGTGGCATTTTGCGAACTTCTGCAGTCGGCCTACCGCGACTTCGGCTTTGAGAACGTCAATGTTCTATTCGCTGACCGCCCGCCGGTCCGGGCTGGCGAGGATGCGGTCTGGGATCGCGCCGAAGCGGCACTACGCGAAGCCGTCGACACCACCGGATTGGATTGGTCGCTCAATCCGGGCGAGGGCGCATTTTATGGTCCCAAGTTGGAATTTCATTTGACCGACGCGATCGGCCGGTCGTGGCAATGCGGCACGCTCCAGGTGGACTTCGTACTACCGGATCGCCTCGATGCGTCCTACATCGGGGAGGACGGCGCCAAGCACCGTCCCGTGATGCTCCATCGTGCGATCTTGGGCAGCTTCGAGCGCTTCATGGCGATTTTGATCGAGCACCACGCCGGAAAGCTACCGCTTTGGTTGGCGCCGGTTCAGGTCATGGTGGCGACGATTACCGAGGCGGCGGATGATGCCGCGCGGGCCGTATGCGACCGTCTCGCGGAGGCTGGTCTTCGGGCCGAACTTGATCTGCGGAACGAGAAGATTAACTACAAAGTGCGGGAGCACTCGTTGGCCAAGACGCCGTACATCTTCGTTTTGGGCGAACGAGAGGCTGCCGAGAATACGGTTTCGGTCCGCAAGTTGGGCGACAAACGGCAAGAAGTCCTTGCGCTCGACAAGGCAGTCGATATCCTGCGCGAAGAAGCAACCCCTCCCGATGCGCGGTAGGGGTTTGTTTGTGAGGCAAAAGAAGGAATAGACGGATACCCAGAAGACCGCACCACGCGCCACCGCCCACTGCAAAACAAGGGCCGCGCGTCAACGGCGAAATCAACAATCCCTCAGTACGGCTGGTTGCAGCCGATGGTGAGGTGGTTGGCGTCGTTGGAATCGAAGAGGCAATGGCCATGGCTGAAGAAGCCGGCCTCGATCTCGTAGAAGTCGCCCCCAATTCGGATCCGCCCGTCTGCAAGCTACTGGACTACGGCAAGTTCAAGTACGAGGCGCAGAAAAAGGCGAACGCCGCGCGTAAAAAGCAAAAGGTCATCGAGGTCAAAGAGATCAAGATGCGCCCCGGCATCGACGATCACGATTACGATGTAAAAATGCGCTCGATCGTTCGCTTTATCGAAGAAGGCGACAAGGTCAAAGTGACCCTGCGGTTCCGGGGCCGGGAAATGGCGCACCAGAATCTGGGCATGAAAGTTCTTGAGAAAGTCCGCGACCAGGTCGAAGAAATGGCCAAGGTCGAGCAGTTTCCCAAGATGGAAGGCCGGCTCATGACAATGGTCATCGCCCCCCGCTAACCTCTGCCTCCGGCGACTCCCCTTGTTAGCCCGTTGCCACCGTTTCGGTGGCGGGCTCTTGGCGCGCTTGACCGATCACCTGATAGGCGCTACGGAGCGCCAAACACCCCATGGCCACGCCGACGATGGCGTCGGGCCATCCGGTTCCGGTGGCGAAAACGGCACCGCCGGCGACAATGACCGCGACGTTGCTGATGGCGTCGTTTCGGGTGCATAGCCAAACCGAGCGGCGGTTCGAATCGCCGGACCGGAAGCGAAACAGGATGAACGCACTGAGCAAGTTGGCGACCAACGCTGCAAAGCCGATCCCACCCATCAGCGGTGCCGACGGGGTTTCGCCGGTCAGCGCGTAGTACCCGGCCGCGCCGATCACCCAGATCCCGAAAGCCGCCATGGTCGCGCCTTTGAGAAGCGCCGCCATCGCGCGCCACTTCAGGGCGGGCCCCAGAACCGCCAAGCTGATCGCATAGGTTGCGGCGTCCCCTAGGAAATCCAGCGCGTCGGCCTGCAGCGCCACCGAATTCCCCAGCAACCCAGCGGCACCCTCGACGGCGAACATCCCCGCATTGATGACCAAGACGACAATCAGCGCGCGTCGGTATCGGGCGTCATCGATCGGTTGGGCACAATGGTCGTGTGCGCACCTGGCCATCAGTGTGCCGCCTCGTTGGGGTCCGCCGGCTCGCCCACATGATCCATCATGTCGGTGAGGACCCGGTCGATATGATGATCGTCCAGGGCATAAAGCACGTGGCGACCCTGGCGCGTCGCACGAACGATGCGGGTGGCGCGAAGAAGGCGTAGATGGTGGCTCACCAGAGAGGGCGACAATCCCGTGTTTTGAGCGATTTGCCCGACCGGGGTGGGCCCGGCCCGGCATTCGATGAGGACCCGGAGCCGACTGGGGTCGCCCAGAAGACGAAACACCTCAGCCAATTCGTGCAGTTTGTCCATAGCTCAATCATATGAATAGATGTTCATATGTCAATGACAGTGTCCAGCTGCTTTTGTCGGAAACGCCCCCACGCCCTTGTTTTGCACCGAGCGGCCCGCTATAACGCCGCCCTCAAGGTGGCCGGGCCGAAGGGCATTGCCTATCCGCCGAATAGCTTCACGTCCGACGAAAGGAAGCAAAATGCCCAAGATGAAGACCAAGAGCGGTGCGAAGAAACGCTTTCGGCTGACGGGCACGGGCAAGGTTCGGATGAACCAAGCCAACAAGCAGCACGGCATGATCAAGCGCACCAACAAGCAAATCCGCCAGCAACGTGGCACGTCGATCTTGAGCGCGTCTGACGCCAAGATCGTCAAAAAATTCCTTCCGTACGGTTAGGGCGACGCCATGGCACGTGTAAAACGGGGCGTCACCACACACGCCCGTCATCGTAAGGTCGTCAAAGCCGCTAAGGGCTTTCGCGGTAGTGGGAACAGCAACTTTCGGACCGCGATCGAGCGGGTCGAGAAGAGTCTGCAGTATGCGTATCGCGATCGTCGCGTTCGCAAACGGCAATTCCGTGCATTGTGGATCCAACGCATCAATGCGGCGGCCCGCGAGCATGGGCTGACCTATGGCCGATTTATCAACGGTCTCAAGCTCGCTGGCGTCGAGGTGGACCGGAAGATCTTGGCCGACCTTGCCGTCAAAGAGCCTGGGGCCTTTAGTAAGCTCGCCGAGGCGGCCCAGGCCACTATCGATACCGCACCGGAAAAGGCTGACGCGAAGGCCTAAGTCCCGGCCCTCTCGGAAAGTCACTCTCGAAGGGCCCGACTGGGAGCCCTCTAAGTGATGACCATGCAGGACCCGAAAGAAACCGAAACCGAATTGATGGCTGCCGTGAGCGGTGCCGAAACGCTTGATGCGTTGGAGCAGGTGCGTGTCAGCGCGCTCGGCCGCAAGGGGCGCATTACCGACCTGATGAAGTCGCTCGGGTCGATGACGCCCGACGAACGCCGCACCGCGGGCCCCCTTCTGAACGGCCTCAAAGACCGCATTTCAGAGGCCATCGACGCCCGTCGCGGGACGTTGGAAGAAGCGGCTCTCGAGGCGCGACTGCAAGAAGAACACATCGATCTTACCCTGCCGACGCGACCGGAAATGGCCGGCTCGGTTCACCCGGTCAGTCAAGTGACCGAAGAAATCATCGCGATCTTCGCCGACATGGGATTCGCGCTGGCCGAAGGCCCGGACATTGAAGACGACTTCCACAACTTCACGGCGCTTAATATGCCGCCCGAACATCCGGCGCGGCAGATGCACGATACGTTTTACCTGTCGGACGAGCAGGACGGCATGCGGAAACTTCTGCGCACCCATACCTCGACGGTTCAGATCCGCGCGATGATGTCGCAACCGCCGCCGCACCGGATCATCGTGCCGGGGCGCACTTATCGTTCGGACTCCGACATCACCCACACGCCGATGTTCCATCAGGTCGAAGGGTTGGTGATCGACCGAACCACGCATATGGGTCACCTCAAAGGGTGTTTAATCGAATTCGTGCGCGCGTGCTTCGACGTTGACGATCTGCCCTCTCGATTCCGCCCGAGCTATTTTCCGTTCACGGAACCAAGCGCCGAAATGGACATCGGGTGCGCCCGCAGCGACGGTGAACTTCGGATCGGCGCAGGTGACGAGTGGCTGGAAATTCTCGGCTGCGGCATGGTCAATCCGCGGGTCTTGGAAAACTGCGGGGTCGATCCCAACGAGTACCAGGGCTTCGCCTTCGGTATGGGCATCGATCGCATCGCGATGCTGAAATACGGTATTCCCGATCTGCGCGCGTTCTTTGACTCCGACCTTCGCTGGTTGCGCCATTACGGTTTTAGCGCGCTCGATGTGCCGACGCTCGCCGGAGGGTTGGCGCGATGAAGTTCACGCTGGGCTGGCTTCGTGAGCATTTGGAGACAACGGCCTCCCTCGATGAGGTGACCGACAAGCTCACTGCATTGGGCCTGGAGGTTGAACACTTGGTCGATCCGGCAGAACAGCTATCGGCGTTCGTCATCGGCGAGGTCGTCGACTGCACCCAACATCCCGACGCCGACAAACTGAAGGTGTGCCGGGTCAATACCGGCACCGAAACGGTTCAGGTTGTCTGCGGCGCGCCCAACGCCCGTCAGGGGATGAAGGGGGTGTTTGCCCCGCCCGGCACCACCGTGCCCGGAACGGGGTTGCACCTCAAAAAAGCAAAGATTCGTGGCGTCGAAAGTAGCGGCATGCTGTGTTCGGAACGCGAACTTGGCCTCTCCGACGAGCACGAAGGCATCATCGATCTCGACGCCGAGGCCCCGGTCGGCAAGCCGTTTGCGGCTTACGCCGGGCTCGACGATCCGGTGATCGAAATCAAGATCACGCCGAACCGCCAAGATTGTCTCGGCGTCGACGGCATCGCGCGCGACCTCGCGGCAGGTGGCCTTGGCAAGGTGATTTCGCGTCGACCGGAGACCGATCCTGGCGCTTTCGAAAGCCCGATTGCAGTGACGCGGCGTCTTGATGGCAATGAGGAGGCCTGTCCCCTTTTCGTCGGACGCTATGTGCGTGGTGTGACGAACGGGCCAAGTCCGCGGTGGCTTCAAGATCGGCTGAGGGCCATCGGGCTGCGACCGATTTCGGCTTTGGTCGATATCACGAATTTCATCACCTTTGACCGTGGCCGGCCGCTGCATGTGTTTGACGCCGAAACCGTCGCGGGTGGGATTCACGTAAGGCTGTCGCGTGCCGGCGAGACGCTTCTTGCTTTGGATGGCCGCGAGTACGAACTCGACGACGATGTCACGGTCATTGCCGACGACGACGGTGTATTGGCGATGGGCGGGATCATCGGCGGGGAATCCACCGGATGTACCGAAGAAACCCAAAACGTCTTTATCGAAGCGGCGCTGTTCGATCCCATTCGAACGGCGATGAGCGGTCGCAAGCACAACCTGATTAGCGATGCGCGGTATCGGTTCGAACGGGGCGTTGATCCCGAGGCCGTGTTCTCGGGCATGGACCTCGCCACCCAGTTAGTGCTCCAACTTTGCGGTGGCGAAGCAAGCGAACTTGTCGTTGCCGGCGCGGTGCCGGAATGGCAGCGGCAGATCGAGTTTCGCCCCGCAAGAATTCACCAGCTCGTCGGCCTCGACATCCCCGAGGATGAGTGTCTCACGGCACTCAACGCGCTTGGTTTCGGCACGACGCCGCACGGTGGCGGTGTGACCGTCGATATCCCGTCTTGGCGCCAGGACATCGACGGTGAAGCCGATTTGGTGGAGGAAGTTGCTCGCATCATTGGGTACGACAAGATACCCACGGTGCCGCTCGAGAAGGACCGGGCGGTGACCCGGCCGGCGCTGACGGCGGTGCAGCGCCACCGGGTTACAGCGCGACGTACGCTCGCGGGCCGCGGATTACAGGAATGCGTGACGTGGTCGTTTATGCCGCAACGTTTCGCGAAACCGTTCGGCGGCGGCGATGCGGCGCTTGGCCTACTCAATCCCATCAGCGCGGATTTGGACACGATGCGTCCGAGCATTCTGCCCAACCTTATCACCGCAGCGGCGCGTAACCTTGATCGCGGCATTTCCGATCTTGGTTTGTTCGAGGTCGGACCGCAGTTCCAAGACGATACGCCCGAGGGTCAGTCGATGGTTGCAGCCGGCGTCCGTCTTGGCGATGCGGTGCCGCGCAATTGGAGCACGCCGGCCCGCGCCGTCGATCCCTTCGATGCCAAAGCCGACGCCTTGGCCGTCCTAGGTGAAATCGGCGTACCGGTCGAAAAACTGCGCGTCTTTCCCGACGCCGCCCCTTGGTACCACCCCGGCCGGTCGGGCACGCTGCGGCTCGGCCCCAAGACGATCTTGGCGGCATTCGGCGAGCTGCATCCGCGCGTGCTGACCTTATTGGACTGCGAGGGGCCATGTGTCGGTTTCGAAATTCACCTCGACGCCGTGCCCCAGCCCAAACGCGAGAAGTCGACCAATCGTGGTGCGCTCGATGCCCACGCGTTGCAGCCGGTGGATCGCGACTTTGCCTTCGTCGTGGCGGAGTCCGTGCCCGCGGCCGATATCGTTAGTGCGGCCATCGGCGCCGACAAAAAACTGGTTGCGGGCGCGTCGATCTTCGATGTTTTCGCGGGCAAATCGGTCGGCGAGGGGATGAAATCGGTTGCCGTCCGGGTCACGTTGCAGCCCATCGATCAGACGTTGACGGAAGCCGAGATCGATGCGGTGGCGACGAAAATCGTCGAAGCCGTTACCAAGGCGACTGGCGCGACGCTTCGGAGCGCATGATCGTAACGCCGGGCGACACCCTTCGATGACAGATCTCGCGCATATCCGAAATTTTGCGATCATCGCGCATATCGATCACGGCAAGTCGACCCTGGCGGATCGTTTGATCGAACGATGCGGCGGCGTCGATGCGCGAGAAATGAAGGCGCAAATTCTCGATTCGATGGATATCGAGCGCGAGCGCGGCATCACCATCAAGGCGCAAACCGTCCGCCTCAAGTACACCGCGGGCGACGGAGAAACCTACGAACTCAACCTAATGGACACGCCAGGGCATGTCGATTTTGCCTACGAGGTCAGTCGCAGCCTATCCGCCTGCGAGGGATCGGTCTTGCTGGTCGATGCCAGCCAGGGTGTCGAGGCGCAGACGCTGGCGAATGTGTACCAGGCAATCGACGTGGATCACGAGATCATCGTCGCGCTCAACAAGATCGACCTGCCCGCCGCTGAACCGGACCGGGTTAAGCAGCAAATCGAAGACGTGATCGGCCTTGATGCCAGCGATGCTATCGAAGTATCGGCCAAAACGGGGCAAGGCATCGACGAGGTGCTCGAGGCATTGGTCACCCGCCTCAAACCACCCCAGGGCGAACACGCTGAGTCGCTGAAAGCGCTGTTGGTCGACTCCTGGTACGACCCCTACCTCGGCGTGGTCATTTTGGTCCGGGTTTACGATGGCCGCCTCCAAAAAGGGCATGCGCGTGCGCATGATGGCCACGGGGTCCGAGCACACCGTGGAACGCGTCGGCTTTTTCGGGCCGAAAGCGGTCATGGTTGACGAGTTGGGCCCCGGCGAGATCGGCTTCATCACCGCCGGAATCAAAGAGGTCGCCGAAACCAACGTTGGCGATACGCTGACCGAAACACGCCGGCCTGCATCGACGCCACTGGCCGGGTTCAAGCCCAGCGTGCCGGTGGTTTTTTGTGGCCTGTTTCCGGTTTCGGCCAACGATTTTCCCGAATTGCGCGAAAGCTTGGCGCGGCTCCGTCTCAACGATTCGTCGTTTCAGTTCGAACAAGAATCCTCGCCCGCTTTGGGGTTTGGATTTCGCTGCGGATTCTTGGGCCTGCTCCACCTCGAAATTATTCAAGAGCGGCTCGAGCGCGAGTTCGATCTCGACCTCATCACAACCGCGCCCAGCGTGGTCTACAAGGCCCACTTGACCAACGGCGAGACGTTGGAAATCCACAATCCGGTCGATTGGCCCGACCCGACGCGGATCGACCGGGTCGAAGAGCCTTGGATCAAAGCAACGATCATGGTGCCGGATGAATTTCTCGGCGCCGTGCTCAAGCTCTGTGAAGAACGCCGTGGGGTGCAGGAAAACCTGACCTACGTCGGATCGCGCGCCGTGGCGAGCTACCGGTTGCCGCTCAACGAAGTGGTGTTCGATTTCTACGATCGTCTCAAGTCGGTCACCCGCGGCTACGCCAGTTTCGACTATCAACTCGATGGCTACGAAGAAGGCGATTTGGTGAAGATGTCGATTCTCGTCAATGGCGAACCGGTAGATGCGTTGGCGATGATCGTCAATCGAAAGAACTCGGAATCGCGCGGTCGCTCCATTTGCGAACGCCTTAAGGAACTTATCCCGCGCCACATGTTCAAGATCCCAATCCAAGCTGCGCTCGGCGGCAAAGTCGTGGCGCGCGAAACTATCAGCGCGCTCCGTAAAGATGTTCTCGCCAAGTGTTATGGCGGCGATGTCTCTCGCAAACGAAAGCTGCTCGACAAGCAGAAAAAGGGCAAAAAGCGGATGCGCACGATCGGCAAGGTCGATATTCCGCAAGAGGCCTTCATCGCCGCGCTCAAGCTGGGCGAGACCTAGGCGCGAATCAAATAAACCAACGATCCTTGCGCCGTCGGCGAAACAGCCAACGCAGGATCAGTCCCAGAACGCCGAATACCAACCAACCCGGCCACAACATCACGGTCAACAGGACCGGATCCCACAGCCACGGCGCGATGTGGCGCTGGATACCGGCTTGCGTTAGGCCAAGGCTCTCCTTGTGAAGGCGAAACCATTGTTCGCCGAGCGCACCCCATTGGATGGACCCAGCGTTGATCGAATCGATCACCGCCCATCCGAGCGAGAACACCGCTGCGCCCAGACATAGCCACGCGACGAACCGACCGACTACCATGCGTCCCCCTCGCGGCCGAGTGGTTTCATCGCTCAATAATGAAGCCTAGGTCCGCTCGACACCACCGATATTCTGTCAGGGCCTTGATTCTCCACATATTTTTTGCGGCAAGAGCGTTGGAAACCGGTGCTGCGTATCGCTAGTATTCCGCCGCCGACAGGATCTCCGGAGGGATGGCCGAGTGGCTTAAGGCGCACGCTTGGAAAGCGTGTTTACGGTTTACCCGTAACGTGGGTTCGAATCCCACTCCCTCCGCCAAACCATACCTGAATGGACTTGGCGATGACGACGGTGGCGGCGCATCGGTGGCGATCACTTGTGGTTCTCCACAACCCGTTCTTGTGTTTGTTGTCCAGTAAGTGTCCCCGGCCACCATTTCTTGCACGCTCGATGGTGGCATGGATTTGGCTTCGCAGGCCTGAGTCTTTAAGAGTCACACGGGTCAATAACGGGGCGTTTACCGAACGATGAGTAAAGACGATCCGGTCGATTGGGAGATTCCGGTTGAGGCCCGTCCGCGTCCAGAGGACTACGCCTTCGACCTTGAGCGTGCGCTTTCCGCGGTGGTCTTCATTCGATCGCAGGTTCCCGAGGATGCCTTCACGGCGCAGGTGCTCGGGACCGAGCGCGCCGGCAACGGCATTCTAATCAGCGATTCCGGTTTGATCGTGACGATCGGATATTTGGTCACCGAGGCCGAATCGGTGTGGCTGGTCGCCAATAATGGCCAAACCGTCCAAGGCGATGTGATTGGGTACGATCATGATACCGGTCTTGGGCTGGTGCAGGCGCTGGGCCGCCTGGCGGTGCGCCCGATGGAGATCGGCACGTCGGCGGATGTCCGTCTGAACGATCCGACGGTCTTGGCCGCCGGTGGGGGCCGGCGCCATGCGCTGGCATCGACCGTGGCCGCTAGACGCGAGTTTGCGGGATCCTGGGAATACCTTTTGGACGACGCGCTCTTCACGACCCCCGTGCACCCCAATTGGGGCGGCACCGGGCTGATCGACGGGTCCGGCCGGCTTGTCGGCGTCGGGTCGTTGTTTATCCAGGACGCCGGTCCTAACAGCACGGACGGCAATATGGTTGTCCCGATCGACGGGCTGAAGCCCTTTTTGGATCCGATGCAGATGACCGGTCACACCGGTCGGCCACCGGGCCCCTGGCTTGGCCTTTATGCCGCCGATACCGACGATGCGATCGTCGTGGCCGGGATGGCGAGCGCCGGCCCGGCAAGCCAAGGCGGCGTGATGATCGGCGACGAAATACTGAAAGTTGCCAGCGCGCCGATACAAGGGCTGCCGGATCTGTTTCGTCATGTCTGGAGCCAGGGTCAGGCGGGTGTCGAGGTTCCCCTAACGGTGCGGCGCGAGGAAAGCGGCCCCCTGGAGATCACGGTCCGTTCTGCCGATCGCACCGATTTTCTCCGCAAGCCGCGGCTGCATGCTTAGGGCGCGATCAGAATGACGGTTGCCTCGGAAACGATGGGACGCGATATCCGCGTCATCGGGTTGGTCTCGGGTGGCCATTTCTTTAGCCACTTTTATTTTCTTGTGCTGCCCCCATTGTTCCCACTGCTAAAGGTGGAGTTCGGCGTCAGCTATGCTTCGCTCGGTCTGTTTCTGACGGCGGCGAGCCTGGCGACCGGGATTTGCCAGACACCGGTCGGCTTTTTTGTCGATCGGTTTGGCGCGCGGTGGATTTTGCTGGCGGGCTTGCTCCTGCATAGCGTGGCAATCATGGCGATCGGGTTCACCACCTCCTATTGGGCGGTGTTGGTGTTGTTCATGATCGCTGGCGTCGCCAATACGGTGTACCACCCCGCCGATTACGCCATTCTCAATGCCCGCGTCACGCCGCACCGCTTGGGTCGCGCGTTCAGCATTCACACGTTCTCGGGCAACATCGCGTGGGCGATCGCACCGGCGGCTATGGTGGCCTTGACCGCCCTATGGGATTGGCGGACCGCGGTGATTCTCGCCGGTCTCGCCGGGATCGTGACCGCGGCGATCTTGGCGAGCCGCGGTGCGGACTTGGTCGACCGCGGTGTCAGTCACGCAGCGGATAAGACCAGGCCGGCACCGGCAGTCCGACGCGACGATGCGCCCCTGAGCGGCATTCAGTTGCTCTTATCACCTCCCATTTTGATGGCATTTCTTTTCTTCATGTTCATCGCCATGGGCACCGGTGCAGTGCGAGTTTTTCCGTCGCCGCCCTTGTTGCGATCTACGACACCCCGCTGGAGGCCGCAAACGGCGTGTTGACCGGTTTCCTTGCCGGTGCCGCCGCCGGCATTCTGGTGGGCGGGCTACTGGTCGACAAAGTCGGCCGTCCCGAACTCACCGCGATCGCCGGGTTCCTGACGGGAGCGGCGTTGCTCGCCATCGCCGGTTCATTCTCGTTGCCGATTGCCGCGATGGCGGCAGTCCTCACGGGCGCGGGGTTTGTTACCGGCATTGTGCAACCGTCACGCGACCTGTTGGTCCGGCGGGTGACCCCGCCCGGCTCGATGGGAAAGGTCTTTGCCTTTGTCTCGACCGGGTTGGCGCTCGGTGGGGTCCTGATGCCGATTGCGTTCGGTTGGCTGATGGATCATGCGGATCCGCGTTGGGTGTTCTGGCTCGCTGCGATCATTATTCTCTTGACGGTTCTAACCGTCAGTGGCCTTGCCAGCGTAAGTCGGAAGCCCCAGTCCACGTAACGCCCTAATCGAATTCGTAGCGCGCGATGACCGGTTCTTGTCTGGCCGAGTCGATCCACCGCCGAACCGCCGGATAGTCCATCACGGCGGCGATGTAGTCGCTAGCCACGTCGTCGGTGGACACCCCATAGGTGACAAAGCGCGAGACCACCGGCGCGAACATCGCATCGGCGCCCGAAAAGTCACCAAACAGAAAACCCCCACCCGCCGGTCGGCCGTATCTGTTGCGCGCGTCACGCCAAAGATCGCAAATGCGTGCGACATCCTGGGCCGCGTCTTCGCCGAGGGCAAAATTATCGTAACGGCGGCGGCAATTCATCGGGAGGTCGCGCCGAAGCGCGCCGAACCCCGCGTGCATTTCGGCCGACATCGATCGCGCCGCCGCCCTTGTCGCCGGGTCGCTGGGCCACATCCGGTTCGCTGGCCCGATCTCGGCCAAGTATTCGATGATCGCGAGGCTGTCCCAGATCGTATGTGCATCGTTAATCAGGATCGGGACAAGCCCGGCCGCCGAATAGCGGGCAATATTCTCGCGCGTGTCGGGCTGGCCAAGCGGAATGACAATCTCTTCATGGGCGAGTCCGGTGTGGAGCAGCGCGACTCCCGCGCGCATAGACCATGACGAGTAGTTCTTACTCCCGACGACTAGTTGCAACGACATTCCGACTCCGTTCGTCCGCACTGAAACGCGCAGGATGCGTTAAACTGTGACGGTACACAATTAGCAAGGTCACAACATGAGCAAGGCGTTTGCGCAGCGTCGCACTGCCGGTACGGTCCCGATCACGCTGGTCACGGAAAAAAGTTATGCCGCCTGGCGCCGGAAAGAAGGCGTGCCCCGTTCCGCGAGGCACTGCGCCGGTCGGGGTTTAAAGCGAAACCTGGCGCGCATATGGTCCTTCCCGCGACGAATGGGCCGAAGAGCCGCGTCGTCGTGATTTCAGACGACGTTCCCGATCTATGGGCGTTGGCCGGGCTTCCCAACGACCTGCCCACCGGCACTACACTGGATGACGAGTTTGAACCCGCCGTTGCGACTCGACTGGCGTTGGGGTGGGGACTCGGGGCTATCGTTTCGATCGCTATCGCTCGGAGCCTGCGCCGCCTCCCGCCAAATTGGTGATGCCGAAGAACGCCCACCGTGGCGCCGTCGAGGCGCAAGTCGATGCGGTGACTTTGGTGCGCAACTTGATCAACACACCGGCTGCCGATATGGGACCACCGGAACTCGCCACCGCGGCCAAGCAGGTCCGGCGGAGGTTTCGGTGCGAAGTTCCGGGTTGTGCAGGGGAAGGTGCTAAAGGAACAGTTTCCGGCCGTTCACGCGGTTGGGCGAGCTGCCGACAAGGCGCCGCGCCTGATCGACATGACGTGGGGCAAACCGAAACATCCGAAAGTCACACTGGTCGGCAAAGGTGTCTGCTTCGATACCGGCGGATTGAACTTGAAGACCGGCGCCGGTATGCGATGGATGAAAAAGGACATGGGGGGCGCTGCGGTGGTTCTGGGGCTCGCTCACCTCATCATGAGCGCCGGTCTGCCGGTTCGGCTGCGCACCATCATCCCGGCCGTTGAGAACAACGTGTCCGGCAATGCCTACCGCCCGGGCGATGTCTTGCGTACGCGCAAGGGCGTGTCGATCGAGATTGGCAATACCGACGCCGAAGGGCGAGTCGTCTTGGCCGACGGTCTCGCCCTGGCAGATGAGGAAGCGCCGGATCTGCTGGTCGATTGTGCGACCCTGACGGGGGCCGCGCGTGTCGCGCTTGGTACCGATTTGCCCGCCATGTTCTGCGACGATGACACCTTTGCAGGCGAGCTAAGCGCGGCCGCGCAAAACGTCACCGATCCGCTGTGGCGCTTACCATTGTGGCAACCCTATCGCCGGCTCTTGGATACCCCGATCGCCGATATCAACAATGCCGGCACGGGTGGTTTTGCCGGCGCCATTACCGCGGCACTGTTCTTGGAACCTTTGTGGAACGGGCCAAGACCTGGGTCCATCTCGATCTTTATGGCTGGAACGACACAGATCGCCCCGGTCGTCCTCGGGGGGGTGACGCAATGGCCATGCGGGCTTTGTTTGACGTCATTCGTCGGCGGTTCGGAGAATCGTGACCGCAGCGCCCGACTCTTTTTTGTTCGTATACGGAACCCTTCGACGTGCTGTCGAAGCACCGGCCTTTGCGCTGTTCGCCAAACACGCGACCTATTTCGACGAGGGCAGCGTTCACGCGATCATGTACGATTTCGGCGCCTACCCGGGGGTGGTTCTTTCGGATCATGCCGAAGACCGGGTCAAAGGCGAGGTCTACGCCCTAAAGACACCGCGCCCGACGCTCGCTTTGCTCGATCGTTACGAAGGCGTGGCCGGCACCCGGGCGGACGACACGGCTCTCTACGAACGGGTGCGGGTCGCCGTGGCGACCCACCAACACGGCAAGGTGACCGCTTGGATGTACGTCTATTTGGGCTCGGCGGCGGGGCGGCCGCGCATCGAGTCCGGCGACTATCTCGACCATCTGCGGCGCAATCCCGACATTCGCCCGCCGGGCCTCGAAGGATAAATCGGTGCGCCCATTTATCCCTAACCCCAGCCCCGTAAGTTTTTGTGATTGTGGATAAGTGTGTTGCCTGCGACGGTGAGAATCGTCTAGACCAGCGCAATGATGGCGTTCTGGCCTGTCCAGCCATCGGCCAAGAAGGTCCGGTTTCATGTGGTTAACCCTGGGGATAAGTTGATTGGTCTTGAACAGGGTGTGGTTCTTGTCGTCGATTCGAACGGCAAAGTGGTCCATACGAGCGAGGCGCTGAACAAGCTGGCGGGTTACGCCCCCGGTAGCCTGATCGGCAAGCCCCCTCATTTTCTGAAGATCGAACCCCGCGGTCCCAATCGGTCCCCAAGCGGGACGGTCACGGGCACCCTCCGACATCGCGACGGGACAAAACTGTCGGTTTCGCTTCGCGACCAGATGATCGGGATTCATGGCGATCCCGGCCGCATCATCACGCTCGTCAGCGTCGCGCAAACTGCTGTATCCCAAGGGCCCGATGATGCTCGATGTCGGTCAACAGCGAGGGCGATCGGGCTGCCCTGGGTGCGCCGGCCAACGCCATGATGGTGGATGCGTTGGCCATTGGCCGACAAGTTGCCTTTCTCCGTATCCGGATCGACCGGCTCCAACAGGTCAACCAAACGGCGGGCTATGAAGCCGGCGACGCCATCTTGCGGGAGGCGCGCGAGCGTTTGCGATTGGTCGCCAGCGAAAGCGCGATGATCGCCCGAACCGCGACCAACCAATTTGCGTTTGTTTTGCCGATTGGCGGGCCGGAAGAAGAAATCAGTCACCTCTCGGGGGAACTCCTTAATGCGCTGTCCGAGCCTTACGAGGTGCACCGCAGTACCTAACGACTTTCGGCCAGCATCGGCGTCGCGGTGTTTCCCGTTCACGGGACCTCACTTAGCGAACTGGTTCATGCGTCCGATCTTGCCTTGCGTGAAGCACGACAGCGCGGCGGCAATCGGGTTGAATTTTTTAGTCCAGCGTTTCGTGATCGTCTCAATCGGGAACTCACTTTGGACCATGCCCTGTCCGATGCGCTCCGGCACGGTGAATTCGAATTGAACTATCAGCCGCTCGTCGATCTCCACAGCAGCGACATTCTGGGCGCTGAGGCGTTGTTGCGATGGACCCATCCCGAACTGGGCAGGATCAGTCCGGCGGAGTTCATTCCGCGTGCCGAGGTCACGGGTTTGATTATCCCGGTCGGCGAATGGGTGCTCCATCGGGCCTTCGAGGAGGCCAAGGCCTGGGAGGCAAAGAGCAATCGCGCCCCGCGTCTTGGCGTGAACCTGTCGGCCATCCAGTTTGGTCAGGACAACCTCATCGAAACGGTGACCGATGCGTTATCGAGCAGCAAACTATCGCCCGAGCGTGTCGACATCGAGCTGACCGAGCACTCTATTGCCGATGATCATGTCGTTCGAAACGATACGATTTCGAAGCTCCGCGATTTGGGCATCACGGTGTCGATCGATGATTTCGGCACGGGGTATTCGTCGTTATCGCAGCTTGTCGACTGCCCGGTCGATACGTTGAAGATCGATCAGTCGTTCGTTTCCGGCCTTGTGCACCATCCCCAATCGGTCACGATCGTCACAACGATCATCGAGATGGCGCGTAGTCTCGGCCTCAAACTTGCGGCCGAGGGGACCGAGCGAAAAGACCAGATCGAGTTTCTCAAGGACGCGGGCTGCGACTACGCCCAGGGCTTTTTCTTCCACAAAGCGATGCCCGCCACCGACTTCAGGAGCCTGTTGGTCGCGTAGTGCTTTTGCGCACGTGGGCGACGCACTAAAGTCGCCTCGTGTCCACCAATGCGCAGGTCTTGGCAGTTTGGCAATCGGCTTTGGCGTCGCTCGTGCAAGACGACGCCGTCGACCTTTCGGTCCGTCAACTCGCGGTTCTCGTCACCGTTTACACGAACGACGCGCCGAGTACCGTGCGGGGTCTATCGGCGGCGCTTGGTCTGGCTAAACCGGTGATCACGCGCGCCGTGGACACGCTCGAGAAACACGACCTTTGCCGTCGCCAGCCCGACGAAACCGACGGCCGCAGCGTGATTATTCAGCGCACCGTGCGGGGTTCGGTCTATGTCGCCGCGTTTGGCGACGTGATCCGCAAGTCGGGCTTGGAGTTGGAGAGGCCCAGCTAGGCTTACGTCGAAATGGCATCTTCGAAGGCGACCTCGAGGTCGAAAGCGGCTGCCATTAGCGCCTTGGTGTAGTCGGTTTGGGGGCTGTCGAAGATATGGTCGGTCGACCCCGACTCGACGACTTGCCCGTCGCGCATCACGATCACCTCGTCGGCCATGGCGCGCACGACCTTCAGATCGTGGCTGATGAAGATATAAGCGAGATTATGCTTGCGCTGGAGGTCGCGCAGCAAATCCACGATTTGCGCTTGGACGGACATATCGAGCGCCGATGTCGGCTCATCCAGGACGACAAGACGCGGCTTAAGCACCATTGCGCGGGCAATAGCGATACGTTGCCGCTGCCCGCCGGAAAACTCATGGGGATAGCGGTCTTGGCTTTCGGCCGGGATACCGACCTCCTCGAGGGCCGCCCCAATGACCGCACGGCGCTCGTCGTAGTTGCGAATGGAGGTGTGGACGAGCAGCCCCTCTTCGACGATTTGCCCGATCGAGAGGCGCGGGCTGAGGCTGCCGTAAGGGTCCTGGAACACGATCTGCATCTCTTCGCGCAACGGGCGAAGGGCGCTGAAATTCAAATCCTGAATCGGTTTGCCATCGAAGGTGATATTGCCGGTGCTGCTGAGAAGGCGCAGGAGGCCGAGGCCTAACGTCGTCTTGCCCGAGCCGCTTTCGCCGACCACGCCAACCGTTTGGCCTTCGCGTACCGTCACGCTGATGTCGTCCACGGCTTTGACGTGTCCTACCGTGCGCCGCAACACACCTTTCTGAATGGGAAAATAGACCCGGATGTTCTCGCCGCGCAGCACTTCTTTGGCATTCGGGTCGGCCTTGTTGGGCATGCCCTTGGGTTCGGCGTCAAGGAGCATGCGGGTGTAGTCGTCCGTCGGGCGCTCGAACACCTGTTCGGTATCGCCGGCCTCGACGATCGCGCCTTCTTTCATCACGCACACGCGTTTCGCCATTTTGCGCACGATCCCGAGATCATGTGTGATCAGCAGCATCGCCATGCCGAGTTCGTCTTGCAGGCGTTGGAGAAGCCGGAGGATTTGCGCCTGGATGGTGACGTCGAGCGCCGTCGTGGGTTCGTCGGCAATCAGCAATTCGGGGTTGTTCGCAAGCGCCATCGCGATCATCACGCGTTGGCGTTGCCCGCCCGATAGTTGATGCGGGTAGGAATGGATCCGCGCCTCGACGTCGGGCAGACCGACGAGGTTCAGCAGTTCAATCGTGCGCCCCCGCGCCGCTTGGCGGTTCATCCCCTGGTGAAGCAACAAAACCTCGTTGATCTGCTTCTCGATCGTGTGCAGCGGATTGAGCGACGTCATCGGCTCCTGGAAGATCATCGAGACCTTGTTGCCGCGAATCCGCCGCATCTCCGCATGCGGCGCCCCGACGACCTCCATGCCGTCGACGATGATCGATCCGGGTGGATGAGACGCCAGGGGGTAAGGCAGGAGCTGCAAGATCGACAACGCCGATACCGACTTGCCCGAGCCGCTCTCCCCGACCAACGCGACCGTCTCGCCCGCGTCGATCGAAAAACTGACGTTCTTCACGGCGTGAACGGTGCGTTCGCTGCTGCGAAAATCGACCGAGAGGTCTTTGACGTCGACGAAAGCCATAATCAGCTGAACGTCTTGCGCGGATCGAAGGCGTCGCGCACTGCCTCACCGGTGAACACCACCAAAGTGAGCATGATCGACAAGGTAAAGAACCCCGTGAGGCCAAGCCACGGCGCCTGAAGGTTGGCTTTGCCCTGGGCCAGCAGTTCGCCGAGCGAGGGCGAACCAGGTGGTAGGCCGAAGCCCAGGAAATCAAGACTGGTAAGCGCGGTGACGGCGCCGGCCAAGTTGAACGGGAGGAACGTGATCGTCGCCACCATCGCGTTCGGCAACAAATGCTTGAACATGATGGTCGAGTTCCGCACGCCCAAAGCGCGTGCCGCGCGCACGTAGTCGAAGTTTCGCGCCCGCAAGAACTCGGCTCGCACCACGCCCACGAGCGCCATCCAGCTAAACAGCAACAATATGCCGAGCAACCACCAGAAGTTCGGCGTGACGATACTGGCCAAGATGATCAGCAGAAAGAGGGTCGGCATGCCCGACCAAATCTCGATGAAGCGCTGGAATAAAAGGTCTGTCCAACCACCGAAATACCCCTGTACCGCACCGGCCATCACGCCGATAACCGAACTGATCACGGTGAGTGCCAGTCCGAAGAGGATGGAAATCCGAAACCCGTAGATGAGGCGCGCGATGACATCGCGGCCTTGGTCGTCGGTACCTAGCCAGTTTTCACGGGAGGAGGGCGACGGCGCGGGCTGCGGTAGGTCGTAGTTGATCGTATCGAAACTGAACTCAATCAGCGGCCAAATCATCCAGCCGTCTTTTTCAGCAATCAATTCTTGAACGTACGGGTCACGGTAGTCTGCGGCCGTCTCGAAATCGCCGCCAAAGCGTGTCTCCGCGTAGTCCGTCAACACCGGAAACAACAGGTCGCCGTCGAACTTCACGACCAGCGGACGATCATTGGCGAGAAACTCGGCAAACAACGTCAGCAGGAAAAGGATAACGAAGATCCACATCGACCAATAGCCGCGGCCGTTCTTGCGGAAATTGTGAAAACGTCGCTCGGTCAGCGGCGTAATGCGCATGCCGAAAAGGCGGCGCGGCGGTCGTGGGGAAGCGGCTTCTGCGCTAGACATCGCGCCGCTCGAAATCGATCCGCGGATCGATGATCACGTACATCAAATCGCCGATCAGGTTGAAAACCAGGCCCAGCAAAGTGAAAAAGAACAAGGTGCCGAACATCACCGGATAGTCTCGGTTGATGACGGCTTCAAAACCGAAGAGACCCAGCCCATCCAGCGAGAAGATGATCTCAATCAGTAGCGAGCCCGCAAACAGAATGCTGATGAACAGAGATGGGAAACCCGCAATGACGATGAGCATCCCATTGCGAAAAACATGACCGTAGAGCACCCGGCGTTCGGTCAGGCCCTTCGCGCGAGCGGTCAAAACGTATTGCTGGTTGATTTGATCCAAGAACGAATTCTTGGTCAGCAGCGTAAGGCCTGCGAACCCACCGATTACGAGGGCCGTAATCGGCAACGCGATGTGGTGGAAGTAATCCACCACTTTGCCGAACGTGCTGAGTTCCGAGAAATTCTCCGACACCAACCCGCGCAACGGGAACCAGTCGAGGTAGGTGCCGCCGGCGAATAGAACGATCAACAGGATCGCGAAGAGGAAGCCGGGAATGGCTTGCCCGACAATAACCACGCTGCTTGTCCAAATATCGAAAGGCGAGCCGTCACGGACAGCCTTACGAATCCCCAGCGGGATCGATATCAGATAGATCAGAATTGCGGTCCAGAGGCCTAGCGAGATCGAAACCGGCATCTTCTCTAGGACAAGATCAACGACCCGCCGGTCGCGAAAAAACGACTCGCCGAAATCGAAGACCAGGTAATTCCCCATCATGTCGATGAAGCGGATGTGCATCGGTTTGTCGAAACCGAATTGCTTTTCCAGATCGGCAATGAACTGCGGGTCAAGGCCCTTGGGCGCCGCGATAGCGCGATTCGACACCCGCGGTACTGGTGGCGCCCTGCTGGGCCTGGGATTGGGGCGCATCGCCACCGCCGGCCCCGCTGACGCGAGCGGTGGCGTCGACAGCGGTGCCCGTCACCTGAGCGATGATCTGTTCGATGGGGCCGCCGGGCGCGAACTGCACCACGGCAAAATTGATCACCATGATCCCGAACAGGGTCGGGACGATAAACAGCAAGCGTCGGATGATATAGGCGGTCATCGCGGCGGTGAGTCTAGCGGAATTCTATGGTTTGTCGCGATCGAGGCGGGCCGCTTTGGCAGTATCGATCCACCAGGTATCGAGAAAGCCCAACGAATAGGTGGGCACCGTCTCGGGCCGCCCGAACATGTCCCAATAGGCAATCGTATAGGTGCTGCGATACCACTGCGGGATGATGTACTGGTTCCATAGAAGAACGCGATCCAGCGCACGCGCTGCAACCGTCAAACTTTTGCGATCTTTCGCGCTCGCCAAGTGTTTCGACCAAGGCATCGACGACCGGGGTCTTTGACGCCGGCGTCGTTGTTACTGCCGGGCTGGTCGGCAAACGCCGAATTCCAGAACCCGCGTTCGCCGACCCCAGGGGTTGCGGAAACGCCGAAGGCGGCCGTTGTGATGTCGAAATCCCGATCCTGGTCGACCCGCTGGGTGTATTGGCTCGAATCGACAATGCGGATCGAGGCGTTGATGCCGATGCGCTTCATATTCTGCACGATGGGCGCAAAGACGCGTTCGAACGACGGCGAGAAGGTTAGGAACTCGATCGACATCACCTCGCCCGCGCCGTTCTTCAGCTGACCGTTCTGGACCGTCCAACCCGCCTCGGCCAAAAGCTTTTGCGCGCGGCGCAGATTGCGCCGGTTGTTGCCACTACCGTCCGACTGGGGTTGACGGTAGGCCGGACCGAACACCTCCGGCGGCACCTGATCCTCAAACGGTTTGAGAAGGGCCAGTTCCGCGTCGTCCGGCGGGGCGATCGCTGCCATCTCTGTGTTCTGGTAAATGCTGCCCGAGCGTTCATAGACGCTGTAGAACAGATTGGTGTTGGTCCACTCGAAATCGAAGGTGTGATTGATGGCTTGCCGCACCCGGCGGTCCTGAAATTTGGCGCGCCGCAGGTTGAGGACGAAATATTGTCGCGATGCAGGTCCGCCGTTCGGCACGGCCTCTTTGATGACCCGACCGTCGCGCACCGCGGGAAAGTCATACCCGGTTGCCCAGATGCGGGACGTGAATTCCTCATGGAAGTCGAATTCGCCCGATTTGAAGGCTTCGTGTTGCACATCGCGGTCGCGGTAGAACTCAAGCCGGATTTGATCGAAGTTGAACCGTCCGCGGTTGAGGCCAAGGTTCGCAGCCCAATAGTCAGGAACGCGCTCCAGCACGATCGACCGGCCTGCGTTGACTTCCGCAATGCGATAGGGGCCGCTACCAAGGGGCGGGTCGAACGTGGTTTCGCCGAATTCACGATCCGTGAAATGAGCCTTGGAGAGAATGGGTAAGGTCGCCACGGTATTGGGCAAGTCCCGTAGCGCGACGGCGTCAGGATCAAAGGTGTAGCGCACCTCGTCGTCGCTGATCGCCTCGACACCCGTCACGTCGCGCAGGATGATTCGGTAGCTCGGAAACGCACCGGGGTCGGTTGTCAGCGTGTTGAACGAAAACACGACATCCTCGACGGTGATCGGCGTGCCGTCGTGCCAGCGCGCTTCGGGGCGCAGTTTGAACGTGACGGACGTACGATCCGGTGCGAGATCGGCCGTCTCCGCCACCAACCCATACAGTGCGTCGGGCTCGTCCGCGCCGCCCGCCATCAGGGTCTCGTAGGGCAGCGACATCACGGAGCCCGCACGTCCACGATAACGGATGCCCTTCAGCGTGAACGGGTTGACGGTGTCGAAGGTGCCTTCACCGCCGGCCAGACGCAGCACCCCGCCTTTGGGCGCATCGGGATTGACGTAGTCGAAATGGTCGAAGCCAGGGGGATATTTGAGGTCGCCAAAGGTCGACATGCCGTGCCGCGGTTCGGCGAGAACGGCCGTCGCCGACAAAGCGATCGCCGCGGAAAGCAGGGGTCCGAAGAAACGGTGCATCATGACTAGGGTTGCCGCCCCGTCTCGACCTTCGCCAGCTTCTCCGGATCGATCCACCACGCGAAAATATCGACGCCGAACTTCGGGTCTTTCGCGGGCCGTCCGAACTTATCCCAATAGGCTAGTCGGTCGATCGGCACGTAGTACTGCGGGATGACGTAGTGCCCCCACAACAAGACTCGATCGAGCGCGCGGGTCGCAGCCACCAGACTCGGCCGATCCGGCGCGCTGACGATGTCTTCGATCAACGCGTCGATCACCGGATCCTTGATGCCGATGAGATTGCGACCACCGTTACGATCTGCGGCGGCGCTACCCCAGAAGTCGCGCTGTTCATTGCCCGGCGAGAACGATTGGCGAAAGGTGGTGATCATCATGTCGAAATCGAAGGTATCGATCCGACGCTGATATTGCGCGGTATCGACGGTCCGCACGCTGGCCTCGATGCCGAGCTTTTTGAGGTTGCTGATAAACGGCAACACGATTTTCTCAAGGCTTGGTTGGATCAACAGAACTTCGAACGTCAAGGCGCGGCCGGTTTGGCCATGCGTCAGGACGCCGTCTTTCACCTGCCACCCGGCGGCTTTCAGAAGGCGCGCCGCGGTCCGGAGTTCGCGGCGCGGATTGCCCGACCCATCGGTCTTGGGCAGCGCGAAGGGCTCGGTGAAGACCTCCTCCGGCAGCGCCTCTTTGTGCGGCAGCAGGTATTCAAGTTCGGCGCCTTCGGGCAGGCCGCTCGATGCCAGCTCCATGTTCTCGAAAAAGCTTGTCGTGCGCTGGTATTGGCCAAAGAACAACGCCTTGTTGGACCATTCGAAATCGAACGCTAACCCGATCGCCTGCCGCACACGGCGGTCGGCAAAGATGTCGCGCCGCGTGTTAAAGACAAAGGCTTGCATCCCCGGCGAAGTCAGGTCGGGCACCTCTTCTTTCTTGACCAAGCCTTTGCGGAAGGCCGGAAAGTCATAACCGGTAGCCCAGTCCTTGGCGGAGAATTCGGGGTAAAGGTCGAACTCGTAGGATTTGAACGCCTCGCGCGCCACCGTGGCGTCGCGGTAATAGTCGTAACGGATGTTCCCGAAGTTGTTGCGCCCGACGTTGACCGGTAGGTCGGCACCCCAATAGTCCGGCACGCGTTCGTATTCGATGAACCGCCCGGGTTCGAATCGCTTGATTCGGTAGGGGCCGCTCCCAATCGGCGGTTCCAGACTCGTCTCCTCGAACTCGATGGTGTCGTAGTAGTGCTTGGGCAGCACCGACAATTGGCCGACGATATTGGGCAGCTCGCGATTGGTCGGTCCGCTGAAGGTAAACTTCACCCGGTAGTCGTCGATCTTTTCCGCCGTCGCGACGTTGGCGTAGTACTGGCGGTAGAACGGATGCCCTTTCGTCGTCAGCACCTCGAAACTGAACACGACATCGTCGGCCGTGATCGGCTTGCCGTCATGCCACCGTCCGTTGCGGCGCAAGTTGAAGATGACCCACGAGAAGTCGTCGGGCACTTCGACGGTTTCGGCGATCAAGCCGTACTCGGCGCTGGTGTTGACTTCGTCCCTCGATCCCGTCATCAGCGTTTCGAAAACCAATCCGATGCCGCGCGCCGGCGTCCCTTTCAAGACAAATGGATTGAGCGTATCGAACGTGCCGGTGGCCAATTGCCGGAACAACCCGCCCTTTGGCGCTGCGGGGTCGACGTAGTCGAAATGGGTGAAATCGGGCCCGTATTTAGGCGTGCCGAACTGCACCATTGCGTGCTGCGGCGTCGCGCTCTGGGCCAGTAGCGCATCGCTGCCCCAAAGGGCGGCCAAGAAGAACGTCGCAACAGTCAGGGCACCGCGTAACACGTTGAATCCTCGTCCTTGGGGAGCTTCATATCGGTGGGCAATTGTAGCGAAAACAAGGCGTTCCGGGTGATTTGTGGGCCCCAGTGTGAACAAACGCTCGTGACGTCAGGTGCTTAGGATCGCCAGTGCCTCGCCGTGGACCCGGGCATCGCCGGCGGCCAGAACATGCCCCGCGGCCCCTTGCCGCAACGGATGACCCTCGCCAGTCGGTGATAATCCCGCCGGCTTGTTCGATGACCGGGACCAGCGTTGCGTAATCCCAAACCTTGAGGCCGGTTTCGATCACCAGATCGATTTGCCCGGACGCCAACAAAGCATAGGCGTAGCAGTCGCTTCCCCATCGGTTGCGGGCGACTTTTTGGCGGATCTG
Organism: Alphaproteobacteria bacterium; assembly: GCA_038141965.1. Lineage (GTDB taxonomy): Bacteria > Pseudomonadota > Alphaproteobacteria > SHVP01 > SHVP01 > CALJDF01. The sequence continues at coordinate 302,200 of JAYQJC010000005.1, read as the reverse complement.
CTCGAATCGCGGTTCGTCGGCGAACATGCTGGGATCGGTCGCGTCCAGCGCGGCGGCGGCCAGGCCCGCGCAGGCGCGGACACCGGTCGGCTCGCCGTTGAGCGTGGTGCCATGCCCTTGCGCGCCCACCCAGCGCTCGCCGGTAATCGGTTGATCGATGACGCCGAGAAGCGGTTCGCCGCGATGCCACAAGGCAATCAGTGTGCCGAAGATCGGTTTACCGGTGATGAACGATCCGGTGCCGTCGATCGGGTCCAATATCCAGCAATAATCGGCATCGGCGCGGTCGCGACCGAACTCTTCGCCGATCATCCCGTGATCGGGATAGGTCGCCGCGATCAACGCGCGTAGGCTTTCTTCAGCCTCGCGATCGGCGATGGTGACAGGACTGTCGTCGTCCTTGGCGTCAATATCGAAAGGTTGGCGAAAATACCGGCGAATGACCTCGCCCGAACGGTCAACCAGCCTCTCCGCAAAGGCGAGGAATTCAGGAGGGCAGCGGTCCGCCACCCGGACGCCTGCTAGTTGGCGGGGAGCGGTAGGGGCGAATCGCTCTGTTGACGCATGTAAAGCAGAATGGCAGCCCGTTCTTCGGCCTTGCGCAATCCGGCGAAGCTCATCTTCGTGCCCGGCAACGCGTTACGCGGCGAGGCGAGGAACGCGTCCATTTCCTCAAAGGTCCACTGGCCGCCCTTTTCCGCCATCGCGTTGGAGTAGGAGAAATCCTTCGCCGCGGGGGCGCCGCCCATGACGTTGTAGAGATTGGGCCCGACCTTATTGGCACCGTCTTTTTCGAAGGTGTGGCACGAGGCGCATTTCCTGGCCACCCGCGCGCCGGTCTCGACATTGGCGGCGGCGAGAAGCACGGGCAGCGGCGGGGTTTCGGGCTCGGCTTCGGCCACGGCGCCATGGCTCTCCTCGGCGACCGCAATCTCGCCGTAGGCTTGGCCTTCCGTCTCGTGGGGGTGGAACACGGATTCACTGACTTTGCCGACCACGAAAACGATCAGAATCGTGCCCAGAATGGCGCCCGCAAATTTATTCAGCTCAAACGTATCCATCGACCACTTCCTCGGAAATTGCCGCCCGACTATTCATGAAATCGACAGTGGGCGCAACGCAAAGACGGGCGCATGAATACCCCAATTATTGGCTGGCTTCCAGCGTTTATGGACTAAAAAACGAATGATTTTCATTAGCTTAGCTTCTACCATCCGCGCCACGGCGCGCCTTCCAAAGGGATGGTGACGGGCCGCATACCAATTTTAGCACCCCCTTAGCAAAGCTAGGTTCCATTGAGCGACCAGACCCTCGTCGTGATTCCGGCCCGGATGGCTTCAACCCGCTTGCCCGGTAAACCTTTGGCCGATATTGGCGGCGTGCCCATGATCGTCCAGGTTTGGCGCCGCGCGATCGAGGCGGCGGTGGGCCCGGTCATCGTGGCCTGCGCGGAGCGGGAAATCGCTGATGCGGTCGTCGAAGCGGGCGGCGAGGCCGTGATGACTCGGCCCGATCATCCATCGGGCTCTGATCGTATTTTTGAGGCTGTCACCGCGTTTGACGGTGCTGTTGGGGGGATCGTCAATCTGCAAGGCGATCTACCGACGATCGATCCGGAGGATATTCGAAAACTAAGTGCCGCCCTGGCCGCCGCGCCTGCGGCGGTCGACATCGCGACTTTGGTCACGCAAATCAAAGACGATGCCGAAGCGCTCGATCCGAATGTCGTCAAAGCCGTCGTTGCCTTTCCGACTGGTGCCGATACCGGCCGGGCGCTCTATTTCTCACGTCTGCCGGTTCCGGGTGGCGATGCCCCGCGCTACCATCACATCGGCATTTATGCCTACCGGCCCGACGCCCTGGCCCGCTTCGTGGCCCTACCGCCCAGTCCCCTCGAGAAAAGCGAGCGTCTGGAGCAACTTCGCGCCCTGGAAGCCGGCATGACGATCGTGGCGCAACGCGTTGACACGATTCCGCTCGGTGTCGATACTCCCGCTCATCTCGCCGAGGCGAGGCGGATTTTGTCAACAAAATCAGATAAATAGAGAGCACGCATGGCGCCTGCCGCCGACCAATTGATCGCCTTCCAAGGGCACCCCGGCGCCTATTCTCATTTGGCGTGCCGTGAGGCCTATCCCGACCTTGAGGCCATGCCGTGCGAATCCTTCGAAGATGCCTTCGAAGCGGTCAAAAGCGGTCGCGCCCATCTCGCCATGATCCCGATCGAAAATTCGGTGGCGGGACGGGTGGCCGACATTCACACACTGATGCCCGATTCGGGGTTGTTCATTGTGGCCGAGCACTTTCAGCGCGTGAACCACTGCTTGCTCACTGTTCCGGGGTCGACGGTCAGCGATCTGAAGGCCGTTCACAGTCACATCCAGGCTTTGAGCCAATGTCGCAACTTGATCCGCGATTTGGGAATCAGCGCGGAAATCGAGGCCGATACTGCCGGTTCGGCAAAAGACGTCGCAGCCCGAGCCGACAAAGCCCATGCCGCGATCGCATCGGACTTGGCCGGGGAGATCTACGGCCTCGATGTCCTCCGCCGCGACATCGAAGACGCCGATCACAACACGACGCGGTTTGTGGTGTTGTCGCGGACCGCGCGGCGCCCGTCGCCCGACGATGGACCTTGCATGACGTCGTTTGTTTTTCAGGTCCGCAACGTGCCCTCCGCGCTCTACAAAGCGATGGGCGGGTTCGCCACCAACAACGTCAACATGACCAAGCTCGAGAGCTACCAAGTCGGCGGCAGTTTCAATGCGACGCAGTTCTATGCCGATGTCGAGGGGCACGCCGACGACAAGAACGTCAGCTTGGCGCTCGAGGAGCTCCACTTCTTCACCTCGAAGCTCAAGATTTTGGGTGTTTATCCGGCCCACCCCTTCCGCGGGCGTGGCTAGCTAGGTCCCGTCCGGGTAGACCCAGGCGCGCATCAATTGATGGGCGATGGCCATCGGGGCCGGCACCATCAGTTCGAACTCGCCGGTGTCGTCGGGCGTCGCGATTTCGGTGAACGGATCGAACGCCTTAGCGGTGACCTTGTCGATCGCTTGGCGAACCGCATCACGCGCCAGCCAACGGGCGTCATCCAGTTCGTGCGGATCGATGGTGATCTGATCGGTCAACGCCTCGCCGATACAACCGATCATCAGCGAAGACGGATAGGGCCAGGGTTGGGACGAGTGGTAGCGCACTTCGCCGACCTCAATCGCGGCTTCTTCCCAAATCTCGCGCCGGACGGCCTCTTCGATCGACTCGCCGGGTTCCATGAAGCCCGCTAGCGTTGAATAGAACCCGTTGGGAAACCAGCGCTGGCGACCCACGAGGCACCGGTCGCCGTGGGCGATCAGCATGATAACCACCGGGTCGGTGCGCGGAAAATGCTGGGCCCCGCAGCCCGTGCTGGAGCACCGCCGGACGTAACCGGCGTCGGCCATCCGCGTCGGAGCGCCGCAAACCGCGCAAAACCCATGGCGTCGGTGCCAATCGACAAGGGATCGCGCCTGCGCCAGCAGCGATGCATCGCCACGCGAAATGTTGGGCGCGATACTCCGGACTTCCTCGTACTGGATACCCGGAAAGGGGGCCGCATCGCCCTCGCCGCCGGCGTCGAAGGCGAAATACGGCACGCGTTGCGGGTCGACCCCCAAAAGAATGGCATTGGCCCCATCGAGGTGGCCTTGCGCCTGCTCAGCGCTCAACCACGTCAGCCGCGCGGCATCATTTGGATCGATCGGCGCCTTGAGCTGCCAAAGCGCAAGAAAGCGGGCCGTGGGGTCGCGAAGTTGCGTCGCCAGCCATGCGGGATCACGGCGGGCGTTGCCGGCACGGTCCAGGTGGCTACCGGCAAATACGTTGCCTTCAAAGGGGTTTAGCGCGTCCATGATCTCGGGCCACATTTGCACCCCGGCTGAACGCCGCGCAAGGGAGCGCAACCTATGGGACTCTCGGCGCAATGCGATATAGTCCCGGTGGGAGGTTGGCGGCGGACGGTGGCGCTCGCCAATCCGGTCAGGTCCGGAAGGAAGCAGCCGTAACGGGATGCAGCCGGGTCGCCTCACCAACCTCCCACCTTCGCGAACCGGCGCGTCCGTCCGACCAACAAAAGACCTATGGCGTCAGCAGAACAAGATCAGTCCTACCGGGTTCTGGCCCGAAAATACCGACCGACGACGTTCACTGACCTGTTCGTGGGCCAAAGCGCGATGGTGCGGACGCTCGGCAACGCCTTTCAAACCGGGCGTATTGCGCAGGCGTTCATCCTCACCGGGGTGCGCGGGATTGGCAAAACCACGACCGCGCGAATCATCGCGCGCGCCCTCAACTGCGTCGGCGCGGACGGCCAGGGCGGCCCCACCATCGATCCCTGTGGCGAATGCGAACACTGCCTAGCGATCGGTGAAGATCGTCACGTCGATGTCATCGAGATCGATGCCGCTAGCCACACCGGCGTCGATAACATTCGGGAAATCATCGACAACGTGCGCTACCTGCCCGCCACCGCACGCTACAAAATCTACATCATCGACGAAGTGCACATGCTGTCGAAGCCGGCGTTCAACGCGTTGCTGAAGACGCTGGAAGAGCCGCCGCCGCATGTGAAGTTCATTTTCGCCACCACCGAGATTCGCAAGGTTCCCGTCACGGTCTTTCGCGGTGCCAGCGTTTCGACCTTCGCCGGCTCGACTCGGAGACCCTGATCGAGCATCTCGGCAATATCGCCAAACAAGAAGAAGCCTCGGCCGATATCGGCGCGCTCGGGATGATCGCGCGCGCCGCCGAGGGCTCGGTGCGGGATGCGCTCTCTCTACTCGATCAGGCGCTCGCCTTCAGTGACGGCATGGTGACCGAAGAGTCGGTGCAGAGCATGCTGGGGCTGGCCGATCGGGCGCGCCTGATCGACCTTTTCGAAAAGACGATGGGCGGTGAGATCGGCGAGGCGTTGGCGATTGCGCGCGAACTCTATGACCTCGGCACCGATCCGGTGACGATCGTCCAGGACCTCCTGGAGTTCGTCCATTGGCTGACCCGGCTCAAGGTCACCCGCGCTGCCGCCGACGACTTGGCGGCGACCGAGGTCGAACGGGTGCGCGGCCAAGCGATGGCCGAGAAATTGACCATGGCGGAACTCTCGCGGACCTGGCAATTGCTTCTCAAAGGCCTCCAGGAAGTGCTTTCGGCGCCGACCCCGTATCCGGCCTGCGAAATGGTGTTGGTGCGGATCGGATACGCCGCCGCGTTGCCGCCGCCCGCCGAATTGATCCGTACCTTGCAGGATGGCGGCGGTGAAGCGGCCGCCAGCGCGCCACCGCCGGCGCCTGCCCGACCGGGCCCCAGCAGGTGGCGAGTGCCCGCGCGCAAGCAAATGCCGAGGGCGCTATAGCGCCAGCCGTCGCGCCGCCTGCGGCGGCGCCCGCCGAGGACGCAGACCAAAATGCGGTGGTCGCGGTGTCGACCTTTCAGGATGTGATCGACCTCGCCGAGGCCAAGACCGAGTACATTTTGCGCAGCCACCTCGTTACGAACGTTCATCTGGTGCGCATGGAACCAGGCCGGATCGACTTGAGGCTGACCGAGCGAACACCGCCTCGGTTGCTGCAACATCTCAGCCGTTTCCTGACCGACGTCACGGGCGAAACATGGCTGGTATCGCCCTCGAACGAACCGGGCGATCCCACGATCCAAGAACAGCAAGAAACGGCAGCGGCGCAGCGACGCGGCGAAGCCGAACGCCATCCGCTGGTTCGCGCGGTTCTTGACCAATTTCCCGGCGCGGAAATTCGGGAGGTGCGTGACATCGTCCCGCCCGGTGCCGGTGGCGTAACCGAAATCGACGAAGAGATTCTGGAGGATGATGTGCCGGTGGAGCGCGACAGTTGAAAAACATTGCTCAAATGATGAAGCAAGCGCAGCAGATGCAATCCAAGATGGCGGAGATGCAAGAGCAGCTTGATGCAGCCGAACTCAAGGGCGCCTCCGGCGGCGGCTTGGTCGAGGTCACGATGAACGGCAAAGGCGATGTGCGCGCCGTACGGATCGATCCGGCGTTGATGTCGGGCGAAAAGGAAATCGTCGAAGATCTCGTTGTAGCGGCGTGCGCCGATGCCAAGTCCCGTGTCGATGAACACGCTGCGGAAGAAATGAAAAAGCTCACCGGGGGAATCGAGTTGCCGCCCGGCATGAAGCTGCCGTTCTAGTCGGCGCCGTTCGTGCACGGCACGGAAATCGAGCGGCTAGTTCAGCTGCTGGCCAAGCTCCCCGGATTGGGCCCACGCTCCGCGAAGCGGGCTGTGCTGCAGCTTCTGAAGAAAAAGGAAACGCTTCTACGCCAGCTGGCCGATGCCATGCTCAAGGCGGCGGAGGCCGTGCATGAGTGCCCGAGTTGCGGCAATCTTGATACCGCTGCGCCATGTCACTTCTGTACCGACCCCAAGCGTGACGAGACGGTTATTTGCGTCGTCGAAGACGTCGCGGACCTCTGGGCGCTGGAGCGCGTTATCGAGTTTCGCGGGCGCTTTCATGTCTTGGGCGGCGTGCTGTCGGCGCTTGATGGGGTCGGGCCCGAAGATCTCCGGATCGGCGGCCTAGTGACGCGCGCCAAGGAAGAGCGGGTGCGCGAAGTGATTCTGGCGACCAGTGCCACCGTCGATGGACAAACCACCGCCCACTACGTGGTCGATCGTCTTGCCGCCTGCGACGTGACGGTGACCCGCCTTGCCCACGGAGTGCCGGTGGGTGGCGAACTCGACTACCTGGATGAGGGAACGCTCAATACGGCGCTCAAGGCCCGCCGCCCGCTCGACCAGGCATGAAAGAACGCATTCTGTTGAGTTGGAGTAGCGGCAAGGACAGCGCCTGGGCGCTGCATCACCTTCGTTTGGCGACCGATGTCGAGGTCGTCGGCCTCCTCACGACGGTGACCGAGGCCTTTTGATCGGGTTTCGATGCACGGGGTGCGTCGGGCCATTCTCCGCGCGCAGGCCGTCGCGGCCGGTCTTCCACTCATGGAAGTGATGATCCCCTCGCCTTGTCCCAATGAGGTGTACGCGGAACGTATGGCCGCGGCGATGAATAAGGTGCGCGACGACGGCATCGGCACGATCGCGTTCGGCGACCTTTTTCTCGAAGATATACGTGACTACCGCGAGGCCAACCTCGCAGAGGTTGGCATGTCGGCGGTGTTTCCGCTGTGGCAGCGCCCGACGCCGAACCTCGCGCGGCAAATGGTCGCCGGGGGGCTTCGTGCCGCCGTGGTGTGCGTCGACCCGCGCCGGCTGGACGCCTCGTTTGCCGGCCGCCTATTCGACGAAAGTTTTCTCGACGATCTTCCCGAAGATGTCGACCCGTGCGGGGAGAACGGCGAGTTCCATACGCTGGTTTTCGGCGGTCCGATGTTTGAGAAAGACCTATCGGTCACGGTCGGTGAGACGGTCCTAAGGGACGGCTTCGTGTTCGCCGACGTAATGCTTGATCGTTAGCGGGGCGGTCGCAGGGACCCGGAGATCTGGCTGATGTTTGAGGCCGGATTTGACTCCGCCGATTCGTCCGGGCTGGGGGCGAGAACGGCAATTCGCTGGTGCCGTCTTCTTCGGCTTCCGGATTTTTGGATTCAAGCTGCAGTTCGCCGATCCGTTCGCCGCGGCGCATGACCTTGTCGGTCGAGATTCTGATTTTTCGGACATCGTCGACGGTCTGATTAAAATGTCTTTCTAACGCGCCAACCCGATCGTCGAGCCGTGTCGCATCTTGCAGCAACAGGCCGACCTCGGCCTGGATCACGTCGGCTTGCTCGCGCATCTGCACATCTTTGAGAACCGCGCGGACGGTGTTGAGCAGCGCCCACATCGTCGTCGGCGAGACGATCCAAACCCGCAGTCGGTGCGATTCATCGACCACTTCCGTCAGCGATCCGTGGATCTCCGCGTAAACTGCCTCGGAGGGGATGAACATAATCGCCGATTCCGCGGTCTCCCCGGGACGATGTAGCGACCCGCAATATCGCGAATATGCTTCTGCATATCGGCTTTGAATTTGCGCGCTGCGATAAGGCGATCTCCGTCGTTTTCCGCCTTGCGCAGGGCCTGATAGCTCTCCAAGGGAAACTTGGCGTCGACCGCGATCGACCCCGGCGGGTTGGGGAGGCGAAGCAAGCAATCGGGCCGCGTGCCGTTGCCGAGGGTCTTTTGGAGGTCGAATGCCGAGGGCGGCAGCATGTTGCGCACGATGTCGTTGAGCTGCACTTCGCCGAAAGCGCCACGCGCTTGTTTGTTAGCCAAGAGATCCTGCAGGTTGACGACTTGCCCCGACAGTTCGGTGATGTTGCGTTGTGCTTCGTCGATTTTGCTCAAGTGCTTGCGCAACTCACCCAGACTTTCGGCCGTTTTCACCGCAGATGTTTGCAAGGACTGCTGCATTTGCCCAGAAACCGCGTCGAGCCGCTCGTTCAGGGTGCCGGTCATCGCAGATTGGAGCGTCGCGGTAGCTTCAGCCATCGCCTTGATTTGTCCGAGGACCTCGGCCTGGGCTTGCGTTAATCCCGACGTCGACACCGCGAGTTCGGCCAATCGGCGTTCCGCGGCCTGGGATCGACTTCGGTTCCGGCCCATCACGATGAAGCCAACTAGGACCACCAACCCGATCGCGACGGCGACCGGGAGCCACGGCCAATCCTGAATTAACTGATCAAATGTCATGGTGGGACGATAGCACCAAATTCTCCGTTGCGGCCCATCTTGACCGGCGCAAGTCGGACGCATAGGTAGGGCGCTGGAGACGAAATGGCCCTACGACAGATCATAACCGCTCCCGACCCGCGCCTCCGCGAGACCTCGCGGCCGGTCGAAGACATCGACGATGACGTCCGCACGCTGTTGGATGACATGCTGGAAACGATGTACGCGGCGCCCGGCGTGGGCCTGTCGGCCATCCAGGTGGGCGTGGCCCAGCGCATCGTCGTGATCGATACCGCCAAAGATCCCGACCCACCCGAACCGCTGCGTCTGATCAATCCCGAGATTATCTGGCAGGCGGAGGAAACCAGCCCATTCGAAGAAGGCTGCTTGTCCTTTCCCGATCAGTATGAAGAAGTCGAACGTCCCGGCGCCGTCCATGTCCAATATTTGGACGAGAACGGCGTGCGCCGTGTGGTCGAGGCGGAAGGCCTGCAAGCCATTGCGCTTCAGCACGAGATCGACCACCTCGACGGCGTCCTGCTCGTCGATCACATCTCGACCATCAAGCGCAACATCATCATGCGGCGCATGAAGAAGCTGCGGCGCTTGCAGGCCGCAGAATAGGTAGGGTGCCTGTGAGGGTCGTCTTCATGGGCACGCCCGACTTTGCGGTTCCCATCCTGCGGGCGGTGATCCCCGGCAACGATGTCGTCGCGGTCTATAGCCAGCCGCCACGTCCCGCCGGACGCGGCCATCGAACCACACCTTCTCCGGTTCACCGCGTCGCCGAGGAACACGGCATTCCGGTTCGCACGCCGAAATCGCTTAAGAATCCGGACGCGCAAGAGCAATTCCGTTCGCTGGAGGCCGATATTGCCGTCGTCGCCGCGTACGGCTTGATCCTGCCCCAAGCTATTCCTGGACGCGCCGCGATGGGGCTGCGTCAATATCCATGCGTCGTTGTTGCCGCGCTGGCGCGGCGCCGCGCCAATCCAACGCGCCATTCTGGCGGGCGATACCGAGACCGGCGTGTGTTTGATGCAGATGGACGCGGGACTCGATACTGGACCTGTCTTCGCCTGCCAATCCACCCAGATCGACGAGACGACGACGGCTGGTGCGCTCCACGATCGCTTGGCCGAAATCGGCGCCTACCTTGATCGGAGGCTGGCTGCCCAAGATCGCAGGAGGCTCGGCAAAAGCGACGCCCCAGAAGGCGGACGGTGTGACCTACGCCGACAAAATCGACCGTGGCGAGACCCGAATCGTTTGGCAGGAAACTGCGGGTCGGGTTGTCCGACGGATCAATGCCTTTGCGCCGGTGCCCGGCGCGTGGACCGAATGGGCGGGTGCGCGCATCAAAGTGCTGGCCGCGCGGTCGTGCGACGGTGTCGGGGAGCCCGGCGTTGCGCTCACCGACGGGTTGGTCATCGCCTGCGGCGACGGCGCGGTTGAGGTCACGCGCCTGCAAGTCGCCGGCCGTCAGGCAATGGACGCCAAGGCGTTTTTGACTGGGCATGCGGTGCCGACGGGAACGCGTTTCGTCTGATGCCGCGCTACAAGCTGACGATTGAGTATGACGGCGGTCCATTCGTTGGCTGGCAACGGCAGAAAAACGGACCTTCGATCCAGGAGGCGGTCGAGCGCGCCCTCCTCTTTTTCCGGCGAGGCGGTGACGTTGCACGGCGCCGGTCGAACCGACGCCGGCGTGCACGCGTCGGGGCAGGTCGCGCACGTCGATCTTGCCAAGGATCACCCCACAGATACGGTCCGCGACGCGTTGAACTACCACCTCAAACCACAACCGATTGCGGTGATGTCGGTCGATGTCGTCGACGAGGCATTCCATGCCCGTTTTTCGGCGATCGAACGGACCTACGAGTACCGCATTCTTGCGCGCCGACCGCCGCCGACGGTCGATCAGGGGCGGGTCTGGCATGTGCCGGTGCCGCTCGATGCCGCCGCCATGCAGTTGGCAGCAGACCGATTGGTCGGCGAGCACGATTTCACATCGTTTCGGGCGGCGTTTTGTCAGGCGAAATCGCCGATCAAGACCTTGGATGCGCTGGACGTCCGGCACCGAGGCGAGATCATCAGCGTCACGGCGCGCGCGCGGTCGTTTCTGCGCAGCCAGGTGCGCGCTTTCGTTGGCTCCCTTAAGTTGGTCGGTGAAGGGCGCTGGTCGCCCCAAGACGTGGCGGATGCATTGGAAAAGCGCGATCGTGCCGCCGCGGGGCCGACCGCGCCGCCTGACGGCCTCTATCTTCGTTCGGTGCGCTACCCGGACGGTTAGGGGCGGTCGGCAAAGTACCGGTTGATGATGTCTTCGTAGATATCGCTTAAGGCAACGATATCTTCGACCGCGACATGTTCATCGACCTTGTGCATGGTGCTACCGATTAGGCCGAATTCGGCGACCGGCGCGTAATCCTTGATGAAGCGTGCGTCCGAGGTACCGCCGGTTGTCGATAGTTCCGGTTCGACGCCCAATCGGTCTTTCACCGCCTCAGCGACCAAGGTGCTCAAAGGCCCCGGCGGCGTCAGAAAAGCCTCGCCTGTGACGTGGACCTTCAGCGTGTAGGTGCCGCCGAAGGAATCGAACGTCTCGGTCATCCATTTCTTCAATCCATCCGAAGTTTGCAGATCGTTGAAGCGAATATTGATCCGTGCCCGCGCTTCGCTGGGGATCACGTTGCTGGCCGGATTGCCGACATCGATGGTCGTCACCTCGAGGTTCGACGCCTGGAAGTGATCCGTCCCGGCATCCAGCGGCTCGGCGGTGACCGCGGCCAGCATCTTGATCAAGCGCCCGACGGGATTATCGGCAAGATGAGGGTAGGCGACATGCCCCTGCGTGCCTTGCACGACCAGGTCGGCGGTCATCGATCCGCGCCGGCCGATCTTGATCATTTCGCCTAACTGCAAGGGATTGGTTGGTTCTCCGACGAGACAGGCATCGATCGTTTCGCCGTTGTCGGCCATCCATTCGAGAACCTTTTTGGTGCCGTTGATGGCGGGGCCTTCTTCGTCGCCGGTGATCAAGAGGCTGATCGAACCGGCCGGCGGTTCCACCGCCAGCCGCCGCGAACAGGCCGCGACGAACGCCGCCACCGCGCTTTTCATGTCCGAGGCGCCGCGACCGTAGAGCTTACCGTCGTCGACGCGGCCGCCGAACGGGTCGGTGGTCCAGGCGGCGGTATCGCCGACCGGCACCACATCGGTGTGTCCGGCAAAGCAGAAATTGGGCTGGCCGGCCCCATCGCGCATAAAGGTTCTGAACCTCGTCGGTGCCGTCACCACCGAAGGTCAGCCGATGGCAGGAGAACCCAAGGCTTTCGAGGGCGGCCTGAAGAAGGTCCAACGTGCCGCCGTCGGCCGGCGTCACGCTGTTGCAGCGGATCATGTCCTGCGAAAGCGTGACCGGATCGATCGGGGTGTTCATGGGATCGTCAGACCGAAGTCAGTCCCGCAGCAGATCGTTGACCGATGTCTTCGCGCGGGTCTGTTCGTCAACGCGCTTCACGATCACCGCGCAATAGAGCGAGGGGCCGGGGGTGCCGTCAGGCAGCGGCTTGCCGGGCAACGTGCCGGGGACCACGACCGAGTACGCGGGTACGCGGCCGACAATGATTTCTCCCGTCGCGCGATCGACGATCTTCGTGCTGGCCCCGATATAGACCCCCATCGACAGCACCGCGCCTTCTTCGACCAAAACGCCTTCAGCCACTTCCGATCGCGCGCCGATAAAGCAGTTGTCCTCGATCACCACCGGGTTGGCTTGCAAGGGTTCCAAGACACCACCGATGCCGGCGCCGCCCGATATGTGACAGTTCTTTCCGATCTGCGCGCAACTGCCCACGGTCGCCCAGGTATCGACCATGGTGCCGTCATCGACGTAGGCCCCGAGATTGACGAAGGAGGGCATCAACACAACGCCCTTCCCGATATAGGCCGAACGCCGCACGACGCAGTTGGGCACCGCGCGAAACCCGCCGTCGGCAAAACGCTTGGGCATCCCATCCGTCGAACTTTGACGCCACCTTGTCGAACCAGGTTGCCGTTGCGTCCCGGCCCGCCTTCGATGGGCGCCATGTCGTTCAATCGAAACGACAGCAGCACGGCTTTCTTAAGCCATTGATTGACGTGCCAGGCGCCGTCTTTCTTCTCGGCGACCCGCATATCGCCGCGATCGAGCTTGTCGAGCGCGTCGTCGACGGCCTCGCGGATGGCGCCTTGGGTTGAAACGCCGATATCGTCGCGGGCCTCCCAGGCGTCGTTAATGGTCTGTTCTAGTGACTGGTTCATGGCGTTTCCCGTCTAGGTGCGCGGCGAAAATAGCTGGGTGGCAACCGGAGTCAACTGAGCGCCGTCGCAGCGTCTCGTCAACCAGCCTGCGAGGTCGTTCGGTGACGTGATCTGCCTCGGCGGCGGCCGTATTCGGGTCGGTCGTCACCAGGACGGTCGTCATGCCGAGAGCCCGTGCGGGTGCGAGATTGCGGGCCATATCTTCAACGAAAACCGACTCGGAAACATCCAGATCGAAGTCCCGAACGATCCGATCATAGGGGGCCGGGTTGGGTTTCGGGACATAGTCGGCGCGGGCGATATCGAAGACATCCTCGAATAGGTTGTCCATCCCGAGGCGGTCGAGAACGTTTTCTGCGTGTTCCGTTGACCCGTTGGTAAAGATGATCCGGCGCCCGGTCAGCGTTGCCAACGCTTCGGCGAGACGTGGATTGGGGTCGATAACGCTGTAATCGACATCGTGAACAAAAGAAAGAAACGGTTCCGGGTTCGGCAAGATTCTCGGCCATGAGTCCGGCGAGACTGGAGCCGTACTGGTCGCGGTAGCGCCGCTGAGTTGACTCGATATCGTGTAACTGCACGCCACAGTGGAGAGCCATGTATTCGCCGATCCGCGCACGCACCTGGTCGAAGAGGCCAGATTCAAACGGGTAGAGCGTGTTATCCAGATCGAACAACCAGTTACGCATGTCGCAGCAATTCACCGCAGAATTTAGCTAAAATCCTCGTTCAGGATTGATCTTGCCGAGCCTGGCGTTTCGGGGCAACGTGCGCCTCATATGGGCCAAAACGCCGCGACATTTCCTACATCCCAGCGAATAGACCTCCAGTCGGTCTTAGGGACTTTCCCCCCCGGCCCTCCTTCTGTCAGCCGAGGGACAAGTTATCGCCGCCAATGGGGCCGGCGGATCCGCCGCAGAAGAAGTTCGACCGGGCGCGGATACGCAAATTGTCGCAGCGGCGCAGCAGGCCGCGCGCGACGGCGCCGTCGGCACGAGTTCCCTGTTGGTAACCATCCGCGGTAACGACGAAGCGATCGACTTCTTTTTGATGCCGGTGCGCGACGACAGTGGTGCGTCATCCCATGTGTTGGCGCTCGGCAAAAAAGCGGCCCTCGAACAGAGTTTGGTCGGGGCGCTGGTCGCCTCGCGGCAGATGTACCGAGATTTGGTCGAATGTTCGTCCGATTTCGCATGGGAGACCAAAGCGGACGGAACCTTCTCCTATGTTTCTTCCCATGGCGCGCTTGGCTATTCCGTCGAGGATCTCGTCGGGGCGCCCGTCGACAAGGTCGTGCACCCTGAGGAACGGGACCACGACCTGCCGTTTCTCAGCCAGGATTCGGTCGAGTCCGAAGAGATCTGGCTCATCGACGCGAAAGAAGCGCCGGTCTGTGTGGTCGTTTCGGCGCGACCGGTGTTCGACAACGACCGGCACTGGATCGGCACCCGAGGCGTGTGCAAAGACGTCACGGCGGAGAAGGAACAACAGGAGGCGCTCGACACGGCCGAGCTTCGCCAGCGTCTTATTGCGGACGTTATCGATGCCATGCGGAACGAAGTCGAACCCCAGCACATGCTGGGCGCCGCGGCGCGGGCCACGATCAATGTTCTCGGTGCGCGGTATTGCTGGATCGTGCGAGCGCGAAACGGACGGATCGTTCACCGGCGCGGTTCAATTTGCCGGTCCGGAGGGACCGCCGCCACGCCGGGTCGTCGAAGCCGTTCGCCTTCAGATGCAAGACGACGATGAAGAACTCTTCGTCAAAACGGATGAAGCGACGCTTCATGTGTTGGTTCACGTCAGTCGATATCGAAACCGGGTAAACGGCGCGATTTGCGTGGCCCGAAACGACGACGATTATTGGACCGAGTCCGATCGAACCTTGCTGTCGGGCGTGGCCAATCACCTCGGCATCGCCTTCGCCCAAATCGAAAACGGCGAACTTCTCGAGGAACTGTCGCGGACCGACGAACTGACTCAATTGTTCAATCGTCGGGCCTTTACCGAAGAAGTTGGCCTGCGTCTGCGCGCGTTGCGGCGTGCGTCGCGCAAGGCGTCACTGCTGTTTATCGACTTGGACAATTTCAAGCGGGTCAACGACGTGCACGGCCACAAGAGGGGGGACGATGCGCTGATCTATGTGGCCCAGCTTCTTACCTCGACAAGCCGGGTTGGCGATATCGTGGCGCGCCTCGGCGGCGACGAATTTGCCATGTGGCTGGAGGACGCCGACGAATCAGGTGCTGCGGCAAAAGCCGAGTCGCTGCTGGACGAAGCGCGGCGACTCAAGCAATTCTCCGGTGACGCGGATCATCCGCTAGGCGTCTCGATCGGCGTCGCGGTAACCGACCCGAGCACGGCGGAACCGTTGGAAGACCTTGTCACGCGGGCCGACGAAGCGATGTACCGCGCCAAGCGCGCCGGAAAAGGGCGCTTCGCGATTTCGGGCGCCCCGGACGAGGATGTGGCCGAAGGCGGGGTATGCTAGATCGGCTTTTCGGTTGGTCCGAGGGCAAGGACAAGCCGGCGATCACCTACGAGCAGGAAAAAGAAGTCGCCCGCCACCCCGACGCGGGCGTTCGCAAAGACCTCGCCGGACGACCCGACGCCCGACCCGAAATCCTCTACTTCCTGGCCGCCGATACCTCGCCGGATGTTCGCCGTGCCGTCGCCGAGAACCCGACCTCGCCGCGTCAGGCCGAGCAACTCCTCGCAACCGACTCCGATGACGAAGTCAGATTGGTCTTGGCGCATAAGATCGGCCGTCTCATCCCGGACATCGATTCCGGCGAGGCAAGCCACCTCCAAGAATTGACGATCGACATCCTCAACACGCTTGCCCAAGACCAACTGCCCAAGGTGCGCCAGGTCGTTGCCGAAGAGATCAAGAACGCGACCCACGTGCCGAAGGATATCGTTGCCCGCCTGGCGCGCGATGTCGAAGCGGTGGTCAGCGCGCCGGTACTGCAATACTCCGTTTTGCTTAGTGATGACGATCTTCTGGAGGTTGTGGCCGGCGCCCAGCAACCGGCCGTCTTGGCTTCCGTCGCGCAGCGAGCGCAACTCAGTCCCGCAGTGTGCGATGCCATTGTTGCGACCGGTGACGAGAGCTCCATCGCGTCACTCTTGGCGAACCACGGTGCGCAAATTCGCGAAGACACGCTTGATCGCGTGATCGATGCGGCGCCCTCACGCCGGCCGTGGCATCAACCGCTTGTGCGGCGTCCGAGCCTTTCCTCGGCGGCGGTGCGCCGCATCGCCGGCTTTGTGGCTGCGGCGCTGTTGGACGAGCTTGCGGCGCGGGCGGATTTTGACCCCGAGACTGAACGATACGTCCGCCAACGGGTGCGAGAACGGCTCAAAGAGACCGGGAAGACCTCCGCCGAAGACGAAGCCGCGGCGCGGGCACGGGCGGATGCGGATGCGGCCTTTGCCGCCGGCAAGCTCGACGACGAAGTAATGTTGGCTGCGGTTCAGGAAGATGATCGATTGTTCGTTGCGCAGGCCCTTTCGCTCAAGTCCGGTGATGCCGCCGATACGGTGCGGGAGATTCTCGCCTCCCATTCGCCGCGGGCCTTGGTCGCGTTGTGCTGGAAGGCCAAGCTCGCGATGCGCACCGCCGTCGGCATGCAGCGCACGTTGTTTGGCCTCAAAGGGGCGGCGGTGGTGAACCCCCGTGGCGGAACCGACTATCCGATGACGGAGGAAGAGATGATCTGGTTCGTCGGGTACTTCGCGAGATCCCGACGTAATTTAGTCGTCGGCCTGAATCATGGTGCCGACGCCATGCTCGGTGAAAACCTCAAGCAGCAGCACGTGTTTGATCCGGCCGTCCAGGATATGAACGGCGTTCGTTCCGCCGCGAACGGCCTCAAGGCAGGTCTCGACCTTGGGGATCATGCCGCCCGAGATGACGCCATCCTTCATCAAACCAAGAGCTTGGGACTTGCTCAGCGTCGGCAAGAGCTCTTTGTTGGCATCCAGCACACCGGCGATGTCGGTCAGCATCAATAGTTTTGACGCCCCCAGAGCGCCGGCGATCGCGCCGGCGGCGGTATCGGCGTTGATGTTGTAGGTCTCGCCCCGCGGTCCGACGCCGATCGGCGCGATGATCGGAATAATGTCGGACTTGTTCAGAACGTCGAGCGCCTTGGTGTTGATGTTCATCGGCTCGCCGACGAACCCGAGATCGAGAATTTTCTCGATGTTGGAATCCGGATCGCGCGTGGTCCGCCGCAACTGCCGCGCTTCGATCAGTCGACCGTCCTTCCCCGAAAGACCGATCGCCGTCCCGCCGGCCCGGTGAATGCTGTCCACAATCTGTTTGTTGATCGAACCCGGAAACACCATCTCGACGATATCGACGGTCTTCCGGTCGGTGACGCGCAGCCCGTCGATAAAGTCGCTTTCGATGTTCAACCGCTCGAGCATCTCGCCGATCTGAGGTCCACCGCCGTGCACGACCACCGGGTGAATACCGACCTGACGCAGCATGACGATGTCCTCGGCGAAGGACATCGCCAAATCGTCGTCACCCATGGCATGGCCGCCGAATTTGACGACGAACGTTTGGCCGCTGAACTGCCGCATGAACGGCAACGCTTCGGCCAGCGTGTCCGAAATTTCAGCAAGCTTTGCCGGGTCGATTCGCGTGGTCTTTGACATGGGGGGCTTATAGCCGAATCGCGACTAGGCGGCCAGTTCGGCAAGTGACGCCCTAAGCTCCGCAATCCCCGTCGTCCGGCGGGCGCTGGTCGCCAAGACCAACGGGAACGCCGAGGCGCGTTGTCTGATCTCATTGGTAATGGCCTCGACGAGCGGCGGAACCTTCGCCGTTGCCAACGCATCGGCTTTGGTGAGGACGATTTGATAGACGACCGCCATCTCTTCGAGGTCGGCCATCGTTTGACGATCTGCGGCCATCAGCCCACGGCGGGCGTCGATCAAGAGCGCGACGCGGCGCACGGTCGTTCGGTGGCGCAGAAAACCGTAGACCAGGCGGCGCCAAGAATCGGCCGTCGCCTTGGGGGCCTTGGCAAATCCGTAACCCGGTAGATCGACGAGACGGAGCGCGCCGGCATACTCGAAAAAGTTAATGGCTTGGGTGCGGCCCGGCTGATTGGAGGCTCGTGCCAACCCGCGCTGTCCGGTCAGCGCGTTGATCAGGCTCGACTTGCCGGCGTTGGAGCGCCCGGCAAAGGCAATCTCGGGAAGGCTCTCTTCAGGACAAGACTCGCGCCCGACGGCGGTGGTCAGGAACTCGCAATGCCGAGCGAAAAGCTTGCGTCCAACCTCGTTGGCGTCGTGTGCGGAAGCGTCCGGCATTCGGGTCCCATAGCTAGTCGACAGCGGCGGGGTTCTTGATCCCGGCTTGCCGCATGATGACCCATTGCTGTGCGATCGAAAGAATGTTGTTCCAGGTCCAGTAGATCACTAGTCCGGCCGGGAACGGCGCCAAGATGAACGTGAAGACGATCGGCAGCAGCATGAAGATGCGCTGTTGCATCTTATCCATGGGCTGCGGGTTCAGGCGTTGCTGCAGCCACATGCTTAGGCCCATCAGAATCGGCCAAATGCCGATTACCGGAATGAACTCGGGCAACGAAATAGGGATCAGGCCGAAGCCGGTAAAGAGGTTCAGCGGATCGGGCGCAGAGAGATCCTGAATCCACCCGAAGAACGGCGTGTGCCGCATCTCGATCGTGACGAACAACACCTTGTACAGCGCAAAGAACACCGGAATCTGAACGAAGATCGGCAAACAGCCCGAGACCGGATTGGCGCCCTCCTTCTTGTAAAGCGCCATCATTTCTTGCTGCTGCCGTTGTCGGTCGTCTTTGAAGCGTTCGCGAATCTTGGCCATTTCCGGGCCCAGCTTCTTCATCTTGCTCATCGCGCGGTAGGACCGGTTGGCGAGCGGGAAGAAGATCAGTTTCACGATGACCGTGACCAGCAGAATGGCGATTCCGAAGTTGCCGATCGTCTCGCTCAGGAAACGCAGCACGATGAACATGGGCTTCGTCAAAAAGAACAACAGGCCGAAGTCGACTGCGCGGTCGAAACCGGGCACGCCTAGGCTGTTCTTGTAACCGTCCAGTAAACGCACGACCTTCGCGCCGGCAAAGACACGGTTGGAAATCGATCCCGAGTCTCCTGCGGCGATGGTCATGCCGTCGATCCGGCGGAAATCGACCTGGAAGTTGTCGCGGGCGGCGTCTTGCCAGTGGTTGTACCTGAAAGTCGCCTTGGTTTGTTGATCGGGGATCAACGCGGTCAGCCAGTATTTGTCGGTGATCCCGATCCAGCCGCCGGCGGTTTCGGGCTTCTCCTCGATCTGCCCACCTTCGGCATCGACGATGTCGTCATAGTCCTGTTGGTCGAGAACCTCATCGAAAACGCCCAATGCCCCTTCGTGTAGGATGAAGAAATTGACGGTTTCGGGCTCGCCTTTGCGAACGATGGCGCCGAACGGGAAAAGCGTGACTGGCGCGGCGCCGTAGTTTTCGATCCGGTCCGATACTTCGAACATATAGTTGGCATCGATCGAGATCGTCCGGAAGAACCGCAAACCGGCGCCGTTGTCCCAAGACAGGGTTACAGGTCGGTTCGGCGACAAAACGGTATCGGTGGTTTGCCAGACCGTGGTGTCATCGGGCAAGGCTACTTCGTCGACGCTCGTCCAACCGAATTTGGCGTAATAGGGGTTCGCCGTTTCTCCCGGCGACAGGAACGTTACCGGCGGGCTCTCTGGATCGATGTCTTCGCGATACCGCTTCAAGGTGATGTCGTCGATGAGCGCGCCCCGCAACGACAGCGACCCGAAGACCGCGGGCGTTTCGATCGCGATGCGCGGCGCGTCGGTTAATACATCGCCACGATCCCGAATCGTCGGTGCCGGTGCGGGGCCGGGTACGCCCGGTGCGGCAGGGACGCGATCGCCTTGTGCAATCTCGCCGCCTAGCTGGGTCTGCTGGGTGACGGGATCTTGGGGCACCGGCTGCGGCAGAAAGAAGAACTGCCAAATCACCAAAATGCCAACCGAAAAGACGATGGCGACGATCAGATTGCGTTGTTCAAACATCGTGATACCGATTGTGAGGTGCGCGTTCTGGCACCGGGTCGTGGCCGAAACCACCCCAGGGATGGCACCGGGAGATTCGCTTTACCGCGAGGAAAGAACCCCGAACCGCGCCAAAACGTTTGATTGATTCTTGGGCGTAGGCCGAGCAGGTCGGATCGAACCGACAATTGGCCCCCAGCACCGGCGAAATGAAAAGCTGGTATCCGCGAATCGTCGCCGTAAGGCCCAGCGCGGGGAGGCGGGCGATCAAACCGGTGAGGGTCATACCGAAGCCTCGGGGTCGAGGACGCCAAGCTCGACGCAAGCGTGGCGGACGTCGGTCAGCAGGGCGTCCCAAGGTCGGGTCAGCGTCGCTTTGCGACCCACCAATACGATATCGCACCCCGGCTGTGGGTTCTGGATGATTTCTGCGGCGGCGGCACGTAATCGGCGTTTGGCTCGGTTTCGCTGCACCGCGCCGCCCACTTTCTTGGACACCGTGAAGCCAACGCGGCATACGTCGGTGTCGCGGTCCGGTCGCTCGATGGCCTGCAGCACAACGCCGGACATCGCGCGACGCGCCCCTTTTCGGGTTAGCCGCTGAAAGTCGGCTCTTCGGGTTAGACGTATCACGGGCGCCGCCATGGGCGCTTGCTCACGCCGAGAGGCGTTTTCGACCCTTCGCGCGACGCCGGGCCAGGACCTTGCGGCCGTTGGCGGTCTTCATGCGGGCACGAAAGCCATGACGCCGCTTGCGCACGATGACGCTGGGCTGAAACGTTCTTTTCACGGCTGATCTCCAAGGATTCGCGGGCCCCAGGCCCTCGAAATAAGGCCCGGTGTATACGTTCTGCGGCGGACCCTGTCAACGACGGCCGTTCGGGCTAAAACGGCCCCCTCTCGGGCCATCACGGTCCGGTGACAGACGTTGAAAAAAGGCGCCAAGAGCCGCTAATCGACTAAATTCGCGCGCCGTGGGCGGTCTCTGGGTTCCTCGTGTAAGGTGCCGGCGCCCGCCATATTCGTTACCCGCCGTTGCCTGGATCCGGGCCCGGCAAGGCTTGAGGGCCCTGTGACAGACAAAAAAACCACCGAAAACCGCGGTCGCACAGGCCTCAAGAGACTGTTTCCGCTCGCCGTCCTGATCATCGGATTGGCAGCTTTCTTCGCGTTCGACCTTGATCGATTTGTGACCCTCGAGGCGCTGCGCGACAACCGAGCGGTGCTGAGCGATTTTGTCGATCGGCATGGCGTTCTCGCGGCGCTGGCGTTCATCGCGACCTATGCCGTCGTGGTGGCCTTTTCGCTGCCCATCGCGACCTTGTTGTCGATTTTGGGTGGGTTCTTCTTCGGCACGGCGATCGGCACGTTCTGTGTCGTGGTTGGCGCCACCGCTGGCGCCGCCGTGCTCTTCCTCATCGCGCGGTCGACCTTGGGGGCGTTTCTGCACGAACGCGCGGGGCCAGCGCTGAAAAAGATGGAGGCCGGGTTTCAGCGGAACGAGTTCAGCTATCTGTTGATCCTGAGATTGATCCCGCTCTTCCCGTTCTTCGTTGTCAACATCGTGCCCGCGCTTTTGGGCGTGAGCTTGCGCAACTACGTCTTGGCGACGGCGCTCGGGATCATCCCGGGTGCCTTCGTCTATGTCGGTGTAGGTGCCGGAACCGGTTCGGTGATCGACAGTGGCGAGGTGCCGGGTCTCGACGTGTTCCTGCGTGCCGATGTCCTGTTGCCGATGGTCGGGCTCGCCGTGCTGGCGCTCTTGCCGATCGCCTACAAATACGTCCAGCGCCGCCGCACGCAGGGAGCATCCTGATGGCAGAGCTGACGCCCGACATTTGCGTCATTGGCGCCGGTGCCGGCGGCCTCGTGGTGGCCGGGGGCGGTGCGTTGATGGGGGCCTCGGTCGTGTTGGTGGAACGCGGCGCGATGGGGGGCGATTGCCTCAACTACGGCTGCGTACCGTCCAAGGCGTTGCTGGCGGCTGGGGAGGCCGCGACCTTCGGCAAGCGCGCAAAACCGTTCGGCATCGGCTACGACGCACCGAACGTCGATTTTGCCAAGGCATTGGAGCGCGTCCGTACCGTCATCGACGGCATTGCGCCGACCGATTCCGAAGAACGGTTCCGCGGCATGGGGATCGAGGTGATCAAGGCGGCCGGCAAGTTCACGGCGCCGAACACGTTGGTGGCCGGCGACCATGTCATTCGGGCCAGACGTTTTGTCATCGCAACCGGCTCCTCGCCGATGGTGCCGCCGATCTCCGGTCTCGACTCGGTGCCCTATTTCACCAATGAAACGATTTTCGACAACCGGGTGTGCCCCGAACATCTCTTGATCGTCGGCGGCGGCCCGATCGGCCTCGAGCTCGCACAAGCCCATCGTCGTCTCGGCGCCCGCGTGACGGTGCTCGAGATGATGCGCTTCATGCCGCGCGACGACCAGGAACTTGCCCGGATCGTGACCGACCGGTTACGCGCCGAAGGCATCGAATTGCTTTCGGGCGCTCAGGTCCAGGCCGTTTCGAAGTCTGGCGACGCCGTTCAGGTCGATGCCGAGATCGATGGCGAAGTGCGACAGATCACCGGATCGCATCTGCTGATCGCGGCAGGCCGCGTCCCCAACATCGACCTCGATCTTGACGCCGCGGGGGTCGCTCATACCCGTCGCGGGGTGACCGTGGATTCACGCCTACGCGACCAAACAAGAAGATTTTTGCCGTGGGCGACGTCGCGGGTGGACTGCAGTTCACCCATGTTGCGTCGTATCACGCGGGCATCGCGCTACGGAACATTCTGTTTCGCATTCCCGCACGCACCACCAAACAGGTCGTGCCGTGGGTAACCTATACCGACCCCGAGCTTGCCCACGTCGGCATGCTCGAGGATGAGGCTCGCGAGAAGTTCGGCAAGATCTCGGTTGTTCGGTGGCCGCTTGCGGAAAACGATCGTGCTGAGGCGCAGAACGAACTCGAAGGCGTCATCAAAATCGTCAGCACGATTAAGGGGCGCATTCTCGGCGTTCAAATCGTGGCGCGCAACGCTGGCGACCTTATTTTGCCGTGGGTGATGGCGGTCGGGCGCCGTGAGAAACTCGGCACCATGGCAGAGTTTGATTGCGCCCTATCCGACCTATTCGGAAATCGGCAAACGTGCGGCAGGCAGTTATTTCGCCCCGGCGCTATCCAGCCCCCGGGTTAAGAGCATTGTCCGTTTCCTGGCGCGATTTGGCTGAATTCTGCCGCTTTCTGTGATACACGGAGGGCATGAAGCTATCTAACGCGGCGCGCTTCGTGCCCTGGCGGCGCAGTCTGTCCGGGCGCCTTTTGGTGCTGACTTTGTTTTTCGTCATGGTCAGCGAAGTGCTGATCTACGTGCCTTCGATCGCGGGTTTTCGACAAACCTATCTCGAGGACCGGATCGCCGTGGCGCAACTGGCCTCCTTCGCGTTGACCGAAGATGCCGACCGGCTGGTAACGCCGCAGCTCGAACAAGACCTTCTCGATCGGGCGGAAATCAAAGCGATCGTCCTTAAGCGCAAAGAAGCGCGCTCTTTGGTCCTGGGTGAGAACGTCGGCGTCACCCGAGAAATCAACGCCTCGTTCGATCTTAGAGATCAGACCACGTGGTCGTCGATCGTCGACGCCTTTGCCGCGATGTTTAGCCCGGGCCGCACGATCCGTGTGGTGGCACCGGCGCTGGAGGATCCGCAAACGCTCGTCGATATCGTGATCGACGAAGATCCTTTGCGCGGCGAGATGTTTAGTTTCTCGGCACGCGTGCTTGGTCTGTCGCTCCTGATCTCGGCGGTCACCGCGGGCATGGTCTACCTTGCCCTTCATATCCTCATCGTTCGTCCGGTGCGGCGGTTGACGCAAAACATGGTCGAATTCCGGAACGATCCCGAAGGAGTCGGTCCAAGTGACGCGCCCGATGCGCGCTCCGATGAAATCGGTCTCGCCCAGCGCGAATTTGCCGCGATGCAGGGAGACCTTCGCCTCGCACTACGGCAGAAAACTCGTCTTGCCGAGCTCGGCGCGGCAGTCAGCAAGATCAACCATGACCTGCGCAATATTCTCGCGACCGCTCAGCTGGTTTCAGACCGACTTGCGGTGAGTGGCGATCCCGAGACGCGTCGCGCAACGCCGGTCCTATTGCGGGCGATCGATCGCGCCATTCAGCTGTGCACCCAAACGCTGCAATTCGGCAAGGCCCACGAACAAAAGCCTCATCGGACGATGTTTTCCCTGCGCGACCTCGCTACCGATGTCGGGGTCGCGCTTGGTCTCGGAAAGGAATCGCCCGTCACATGGGAGAACGGCGTCCCGAACGGGCTCAACATCAGCGCCGATCACGAGCAACTCTTCCGCGTTTTCATGAATCTCGGCCGCAACGCGATCGAGGCCATCGATGATGCAAAGGGCGGCACGATTTCCCTTTCGGCCGCAACGTTGGCCAACTGCGTCGTCATCGATTTCAGCGACAACGGCCCCGGCGTGCCCGAGGCGGCGCAAGACCAGCCTGTTCCAAGCTTTCAAGTCGAGCACTAAATCGTCGGGCACGGGGCTCGGTTTGGCCATCGCCAGAGATTTGATCGAAGCCCATGGCGGGATACTTGTCCTGCACCGAACGAGCGAGATCGGCACGACATTCCGGATCGAGTTGCCGACCAACATCTTCGAACTCCCGGCCGACGATGCGGATCACGCCGCACGGGTCGGCTAACACGTGGCCTGGGATCCCAGCCTTTATTTGGGGTTCGAGCGCTATCGTCTCCAGCCCGCGCTCGACTTGCTTGCGCGCATAGACCTCCCAGCACCGACGCGAATTTTGATCTCGGTTGCGGCCCCGGCAATGTCACAATCAAGCTAAGAGAACGATGGTCCGCCGCCGACATCACCGGGATCGATACATCCCAAGAAATGCTCGCCAAAGCGCGCGCACTCGATCCTGTCATCACCTGGGTGGAAAAAGATATCGCCGGGTTTTCGACGCAAGAACGGCGGACCTCATTTTTTCCAATGCGGCGTTCAACTGGGTACCGGATCATGCCCAGCTCATGCCCCGCTTGGTGGCGAGTTTGGCGGACGGCGGCGTGCTCGCGGTTCAAATGCCGCGCAATTACGCCCAACCCACCCATACGGAAATCCTGGAATGCATCGCGGCAAAACCCTCGCGCGCGCACCTCAAGGCGGCGGTTTCCTACGAACACGTCCAGCCGCCCGGCTTTTACTATGATGTTCCTCGCACCGCTGGTGCAGGACATCGACCTCTGGGAGGTCAATTACACCCATATCCTCACCGGCGAGGATCCCGTGCTGTCGTGGTTCATGTCGACGGCGATGCGGCCCATCCTCGAAGCGCTCGAAGGCGTCGAGAAAGAAGAATTTCATCGAGGAGATGCGGGCACGCTACCGTGCCGCCTATCCGCCGCGCGCCGACGGCAACACGCTCTTCGAAATGCAGCGCCTTTTCTTAGTCGCCCGGCGTTAATCGCCTAACGCAACGCCTTCGCGGCGGCGGTCGGCGCCGCCCCAAATCCCCGTCGGTCCAGCACGATGCCATGGATGCCGCTGGTCATCGGCACGGCTCTCACCGTGTGTCCCATTTCGGCAAGGGCCTCGACCAGACCGCTGGTGTCGTCACGTTTTTCGATCTCGGTGGCGCGTCCTCGGTTGGTCAGGTTCGGGAGATCGATCGCGCTTTGAATATCGAGGCGCGAATCGATCACCCCGATCAGTGTTTTAGCGACGTAACCGATAATGCGGCTGCCACCGGGCGAGCCGACCGCCATGTGAAAACGTTTTTGTCCGTCCAACACGATAAACGGCGACATCGAACTCCGTGGCCTCTTCCCGGGTTGGACTCGGTTTGCGATCAAAGCGCCGTTCGCTTCCGGGGCAAAGGAGAAGTCCGTCAGCTGATTGTTGAGCAAAACCCGCCAACCATCAGGCGAGAGCCAAAGACGTTCTCCACGCTGGATGTCATCGACACCGCGTTGCCGTTCCCATCGACGATCGAAAAATGCGTTGTCGAGGGTAATTCGGGACTTTGCCCGATTGCGTAGCGCTCGGTCCGTTTGTCGCGCAGCGTGCCGGGTGTGGCATCTGTCATCGGGGCGGTGCGGGAAATCAATCTGGCGCGTTCCCGGAGGTACCGCCTGATCGAGCAACGCCGGAACCGGGACATCGACGAAGTCTGGGTCGGCCAGATATTTGCCGCGATCGGCAAAGGCAAGGCGGCTTGCCTCGGCCACATAATGTGCGGCTAGGGAGCTGCCGGGTGGCGCGCTGCGGAACGGCGTGGCCTGAAGAATGCCAAGGATTTGCAACGTCGCGACGCCCCCAGATGTTGGCGGCGGCATGCCGCAAAGCTCAAAGCTGCGGTAGCGCCCGCACACCGGCGGTCGCCGTTTGGCTTCGTACCCGGCAAGGTCGGCCTGCGAAAGCAATCCGGGATTGTCCTGCGCAGAACGCACCGCAAACACGATCGAACGCGCGATGGCCCCTCGTAAAACGCATCCGCCCCTTCGGCGGCGATGCGCCGAAAGGTTTCCGCCAGCCCGGGTTGCGGAGAATCCGCCCGACCGGTTTTGCCGTGCCGTCAGGTTCGAAGAAGTGCCGCCGGGTGTCGGGATAGGTGGCCAGGTACTTTGTCGTTCGCAACGAGATGATTGAGGCGAGGCGAGATCGGAAATCCATCCTCCGCCAGCGTGATCGCCGTATTGAAGAGAACCGGCCAGGGCAGGACGCCGTGTTCGCCGTGCGCCATTTCGAGCATGCGCACCACGCCGGGTGTGCCGACCGCGCGCCCGCCAACCAGCGCCTCGAAGAAACCCAGCGGTTTGCCGCCGTCATCGAGAAACAGATCGGGTGTCGCGGCCGCTGGCGCCGTCTCCCGCCCGTCATACGCTTGGATCCGAACGGTCGTCCGCGTCGTAAAACAGCATGAAGGCGCCGCCTCCGATGCCCGACGATTGAGGTTCGACGAGGGTCAGGACCATTTGCACCGCGATCGCCGCGTCGACCGCGCTGCCGCCGCGCCGGAGGATTTCCAAACCGGCGCGCGCGGCGAACGGGTTGGCCGCCGAAACCATATGCCGGGTCGCGTAGACCGAAACGTTGTCGGCTGCGTCGCCTGTCGTAGCTGCAAAACCGATGGCGGCGAGGACCGCGATGGTTGCGAAATGTTTGATCCGGCGTCGAACCGATATGTGGCACGTTGACCATGTCCATGGCGCCCTCTACCGTCGCTCCACCCAAGGAAACACCATGATCGCAGTCGGACAACACAACGCCATCACGGACGTCGATGGTATCAGAGTGGGCAACGTCCACGACCATCGAATTCGTAGTGGTGTGACGGTGTTGTTGCCGGATCAACCCTGTGTCGCCGCGGCCGATATCCGAGGCGGCGCCCCAGGGACCCGCGAGACCGATCTGCTCGATCCGGCCAACAGCGTCGAGACCATCAACGGTCTGGTTTTTTCGGGCGGCACGGCCTTTGGCCTCGATGCCGCCAGCGGCGTGATTTCTTGGTTGGCGGGCGAGGGCCGCGGCGCGCAGGTGCGCGACATCACGGTGCCCATCGTGCCGGCCGCGATCATTTTCGACCCGCCTGCCGGCGGGGCGCAGGATTGGCATCAAAACCCACCCCATCGCGCGATGGCGATCGAAGCTTGCGGATTAGCCTCCACAAGCTTCGACCAAGGCAATGTCGGCGCCGGTCTGGGCGCAACCGCGGGACCGCTCAAGGGCGGCCTGGGGTCGGCTTCGGTGGTGCGCGAGGACGGGTTCAGGTCGGCGCGCTGGCGATCGCCAATCCTTTTGGCTCGACGGTGGCGCCGGGATCGTCGGTGTTCTGGGCCGCGCCCTACGAAATGGCGGGCGAGCTAGGCGGGCAGGCGGCACTCCCGGCGATCAAGCCGGCCGATATGCCTTATGTCCTTCCGGGTATGGAAGGCGCCAATACCACCTTGGTCGCGGTGGCGACGAACCTGTCGTTGACCCGCAGCCAGGCGAAGCGTCTGGCGATCATGGCGCAAGATGGCTTGGCGCGCGCCATCCGGCCGGTACATTCGCCGTTCGATGGGGATAGTGTCTTTGCGCTTGCCACCGGCACCCTCGATATTGCGGTGACACCACCGCTCCTGGCCGATGTCGGGCTCCTGGCCGCAGATGCGGCGGCACGGGCCATCGCGAAAGGCGTATACAATGCGGAGTCGCTGGGCGACTTCCCGTCCTACAAAGATCAGTTTGGGTCGAGCTAGGCGCGCAACGGTCGCGGATCAGCGAACGTAGATATGCACCTCGTTGGTGAACGCCTCGGCGCTGGACGACGAGGAAAGCTGCACCCGGTTGGCGGGCAGACCCATGTCGTTCAACGAACGCAATACCCGTTCGGCATTGTCTTTCGAACGCGAGGTGTTCAGCGCAACCTCGGCCGGGGTGCCCCGATTGGGCGAGACCGCGACGAGATCGAATTGCGCTTGGGGCCGTTGTTCCAGCGCCCGGCTGATTGCCGAAAAGAGCGCTTGCTCGTACGGCACGTCAGGCCGGTCGAAGCGGATCACAACCAAGGGCCGCCGGTTGGCAAACTGGCTGTTGCGGTTCGGCGCGGTCGCGGCTTGCGGCGGCGAGCTGGAGATCGGCGCGGCGGTCGCAAAGGCGCGGTTGGCGAGGCTCGGCCCCAACAACTCGCCGTTCTTGATCGCCAGCGACAGCGTCGTGAGATTGGCGCGCTCGTTGCCGACATAAGCGGTTTGGCGGCTGACGTCTTCGCTTAGTTCGTTGAGCAGCCGGTCGATCAGGACAACGGTCCGGTTGGTCTCGTCCTCCAGGATCACGAGTTGGCGGTGATCCTCGTCGATCGCACCCGACAACCCAAAGGTCGCCCGTGTGCTTTCCAGGACGAATGAGGCAAACGCCGAATCTGCGGCGACCGAATTGGCCAGGCTGTTCAGCTGGTTGATGTCGCTGCCCAGACGGTCGAGCTCGGCCTGGCCGAGGTTCCACTGATTCACCAAAACGGGGTTGCCTGGGGTGGTGCCGACCTGCAGGCGTGCCGAGATCGCTGCGATGGTGCCGTGATAGCGCTGCGAGGTTGCGGCATGCTGTTCGCGAATGACCTGCAGCCGTTGGTTCTGCTGGACGATGTTGGCTTGCAACTGGCTAAGTTCGCTGCGCAGTTGCGCGACCTTTTGTCCGACGAACGTGCCCGTGTTGACGCCGGGCGTGACCGCTGGCGGGTTGAAGGTCGACCGACCCAACGCCGGCGGCGGCGCGGGCGCGACAGGTGCCGGTGCGACGGTGTTGGGTGTCGCGGCGACTTGGGCGTTCTGTATGCCTTGGTTTGCCGGGGCGGCGGTCGCCGCCGAAGACACGACCTGATCGTCACCTCGACCGGGGAAAACCGCATCGGAGACGAATGAGCATCCACCGAGCGCGATAGCCACGACAAAGGCGACAGAAGAATATTTCCCTACCATGCGAGGCAACACCATTAGATATGCATGTCGACGTCGAACAACTCGAGAAGATCGCGATCGAATTTCGATCCAGCAGCAACAATCATTTCTTGAGATTATCCAACAATATACAGGTAATACGGGTCAGCTAACTTGAAGTTTACTGAAACTGCGCGATCTTAAACAAATGAGGACCAACCCCACAAGCGATTTTGCCTTGAAAATCGAGCATTTAGGTGGTGCCGGGGCTAACCGACCCCACTGAATTGGGGGTCAGAGTCCTCCCTGTGCGGCGTCTTGCGGGGAAACCGCATATTGATTAGGTTCCACGCCTTCGTGCGCGAGCCCGGTGGTGTCGCCACACTTGGGCGGCTGTAGCTCAGCTGGATAGAGCACTAGACTACGAATCTAGGGGTCGGGAGTTCGAATCTTCCCAGCCGCGCCATTCCTCCTTTCACCGATCGATAGCGACCGGCACAACCCGACGCTAAGGTGGTGTCCGCAAAACGCGGGTCGGGAGGGTTCATGACAAACAATACGCCGCACTATCGCCTCATGGTCGTGGGAGCCACGCCATCGGATGCGCAAAAACAGGTTTTTGCGCCCTATGACCGAAGCGTGATTGCCACGGTCGATGCCGCCGACGGGGCGGCGGTCGAGGCAGCGCTCACGACGGCGCATCGGGACGTTTCGGGACCGAGATTCGTGGCTTTCCAAACCACGGCGTATCGAAATTCTATCTAAGGCCGCCGAGATCATGAACGACCAAGTCGAGCAATTGGCGCTCGACGCGGCCCGTGAGGGCGGCAAACCGCTGATCGATTCGCGGGTCGAGGTGGTGCGCGCAATCAGTTCCGTCGAAGCTTGCGTCGAAGAACTCAAGCATGCGACCGGCGAGATTATTCCGATGAACGTCAATGCGGCCTCGGCGAATCGGTTCGCCGCGACCACGCTGGAGCCCATCGGTGTCGTCGTCGCGGTCAGCGCGTTCAACCATCCGCTCAATCTCATCGCGCATCAGGTTGCGCCGGCAGTTGCGACGGGTTGCCCGGTCATCGTCAAGCCGTCCGAAGATACGCCGCTGTCTTGCATTCGGTTCGTTCAGATCCTGCGCGAGGCCGGGCTTCCCGAAGAGTGGTGCCAGGTCACCGTCACCGAAACGCGCGATGTCGCGACCGCGTTGGTCACCGACCCGCGCGTCGCATTCTTCAGCTTTATCGGCAGCCCCGGGGTGGGCTGGTCGCTTCGCTCCCAATTGGCGCCTGGCACCCGCTGCGCGCTAGAGCATGGCGGCGCGGCCCCGGTCATCGTCGGCCCAGATGCCGAATTGACCGAGATCGTGCCGCCGCTTGCCAAGGGTGGGATGTACCACGCGGGCCAAGTCTGCGTGTCGGTGCAGCGGATTTTTGCGCACGAAAGCATCGCGCGCCCGTTGGCCGAAGCGTTGGCAGATGCCGCCGAAAAGATGATCGTCGGCGATCCCACCCGGGCCGATACAGAAGTTGGTCCCTTAATCCGACCCCGCGAGGTCGAACGCGTCCACGCGTGGACGACCGAGGCGATCGACCGCGGTGCCGAAGTGCTCTCGGGCGGCGAGCCGATGGACCACAACTGTTATCGGCCGCCCGTCCTCTACGATCCGCCCGAGGACGCCCGCGTCTCGCAACAAGAAATCTTCGGCCCGGTGGTTTGCGTCTATCCCTACGACGACATGGACGAGGCGATCGAACGCGCGAACGCCTTGCCCTTCGCCTTCCAGGCCGCCGTGTTCACCAAGGACATCGACCGGGCGATGCGGGTCTACGGGCGGCTCGATGCGTCGGCAGTGATGATCAACGACCACACGGCCTTCCGGGTCGATTGGATGCCGTTTGCGGGATTGCGTCAGTCGGGACTCGGGGTGGGCGGTATTCCCCACACCATGCATGACATGCAGATCCAGAAGATGATGGTTCTTCGCTCGCCCGAACTTTGACTCCGCCGACGGTGCCGGTCACGGTCCAGGCGATCGCGCGTTCCCTGGCGCCGCACGGTCTGATCTATCGCGGCGGGTTTGATCCCGTGCCAGGGGAGCGCGGCCTGCCCGTCGGGCCGGTCGGCAGTATCGTCCTGATCGGCAACGCGGGGTCCGCGATGTGGATGCCGTTCCAGGCGCATCCGATCTATCGTGACGGCTTGCCCGATCCTTTGAATCGGTGGATCGAACAGGTGGTGGGCGAGGTCGCTGCCGCGCTCGGCGCGCGCGCCGTTTATGCCCATCAAGGGCCCCCCTTCTTGCCGTTCCTGACCTGGGCGTCGCGGTGCGATGCCGTTTCACCATCGCCGCTTGGGTTGTTTGTCCATCCCGAATACGGCCTTTGGCATGCCTATCGCGCGGCGCTGGTGTTCCCGAGGTCGATCGTATTGTCCGCGCCGGATGAACGACTATCCCCTTGCGAGACCTGTCCGGGCCGACCTTTGCACATCGGCGTGCCCCGTACCGGGCAACGACCTGATTCACAACCATGTTCAAGGGTGCGCCGGAAGCGGTCGCGCCGAGGGCGATGATTGTCGGCAGCACGGGTGCACGTCGCGTCGCGCGTGTCCGGTGGGACGAGAATTTCAGTACATTCCCGACCACATGCATTTTCACATGGAAACGTTTTTGCGTTCAGGAGATTTCTGATCCGACGTCAAAGGTGGTCGGCGGCGTGCCGTGTGCCGCCATATCGTACATCTTGCGAAAGGCCGTATTGAGATGGGCTGCCAGCACACCGGCGTCGAACAGCGGCGCCGCATCACGTTGTCGGCGTAAGGTCTCTTTGGCGCGGCGCAATGCCTCAGGCTCGGTTCCCAGGGCGATCGCCGCGGCCGTGTAGCCCGCCACATCGTCGTAGATCCACTCTGGCGTGCCGAGCGCGGTGAGGATCGATGCGCCGGTCCGTGCACTTTGGGCGTCGCCGGCGATCGTCAACACCGGTACGCCCGCGAGCAAGGCGTCGAGCGTCGTCACCCCGCCGGTGTGACCGAAGGCGTCCAAGCAGATGTCGGCCAGCTGGTGACGGGCGAGATGTGCAAGTCGATCCTGACGTGCGGCAAAGACCAGGCGCGCGCCCTCAACACCTTGGCGCGCTGCGGCATCGCGCAGGCGATCCTGAACGTCGTCGCCCGCTGCGCGCAGCCACAGCACGCTATCGGGTACCGCCGCGAGGATGTTCATCCATGCGCCAAAGGCGGTTGGGTCCAACTTGTAGGTCGCGTTGAACGAGGCATAGACCACGCCGGTCTCCGGCAACCCTTCCTCTGCGCGGGTCGCCGTGTTCTCCGGCACCTCGATGCGTCCTGCCGCCATGAATGTATGGGGCAAGTAGGCCAGCGCTTCCGAGCAATAGTCGGCCAACGCTGGTGGCGTATGGGTGCCATCGGTGATGAGCCAGGGGATGTAGTCGGCGCTCACCGTGCTGCCGTAGCCAAGATAATGCGCCTGCACCGGTGCGGGTCGC
Organism: Alphaproteobacteria bacterium; assembly: GCA_038141965.1. Lineage (GTDB taxonomy): Bacteria > Pseudomonadota > Alphaproteobacteria > SHVP01 > SHVP01 > CALJDF01. The sequence continues at coordinate 269,207 of JAYQJC010000005.1, read as the reverse complement.
CGCGCAAAAATATCCAGCCGTCCGCCGCGGGTGTGCCCAGCCAAGTCGACCAGAACATCGACGTCGTCGGCGCGAATGCGCGCGGCCGCCTGGTCGGCCGACACCGCGTTGAGATCGACGAGGTGGTCGAACGCCTCGGCGAGTTCCTCGGTTTGAGCGTCGGTCTGGCCGGCGGCAACCGGAATACCCGATCCATTGGATGTCGGGGTCTTGGCGCGCCGCCAACACGCTCGAAAACGACATGGCCAGACTGTGGGTACGAAAATCAGGTGAAACGAAACCCACACGAAGGGTCGCTTTGTCCTGAACGGCAACCGGGGCATCGACGATGGGACCGGCCTCGGCGGCCATTGCAGATCGCTGGGCCGCGATGAAGCGGGTCTCGGCATCGGCCGTCGTTCCGGCAAGGGCGAACGGCGGCACTTGCACCCCCGCACGCACCTCGTCGATGACCGAAGCGACCAGCGGCGCATCGTCGTCCCAGGCACAAATGTGGCGGCGCGAGTGCAGCAGATAAGCCCGCGCACCGGGAAGGGTCGGGTCGTGCGCCAGGGCCTCTTCATAAGCATCGACGGCTTCGACATGACGTCCCAGCGATTGCAGGATGTGGCCGAGGTTGAGGCGCGCTTTGAGGTCGTCCGGCGCGATCTCGACGGCTTGTCGGGCGGTTTCAAGTGCATCTTCGTGCCGCCCAAGGCACTGGAGCGAAATCGCCATGTTGCCGAACGCTTCTGCGTACTGCGCATGCTGCGCCACGGCTTTTTCAAAAAACCGGATCGCTGCCGCATGGTTGGTGGCTGCTTGTTCGCACAAACCCAGGCCGTTGAAGACCATGCTGTTTGCTGGGTCGTGGTTGCGCGCACGGGTGAACAAATCGCGCGCGGCGTCGATCTCGCCTTGCGCCAGCAGGCAATCGCCGAGGTTGAGCATCCAGGCAAGTGTGGTTGGGTCGCGCTCAACAGCCTCTCGGAGCGCGGCCTCGCCTTCTTTGAGACGGTTGGCGGCAACCAGTGCATTGCCGAGTGCGCCATGGGCGATGGCGCGGTCGGGGGCGAGCCCCACCGCTTGTCGCGCGGAGGCTATCGCTTCGTCGTGTCGACCCAGTCGGGACGCGGCAGCCGCCAGATTGACAAAGACTTCGGCGACCTGAGGGGCAAGGTGCGCCGCTTTTTGGAAGTGACCCAAGGCCGTTTCGGCCTGGCCCGCGTTCATCCTCCAAACGCCTAGGGTAAACGAGACTTCGGGGTCGTCGTGGTTTCGGTCGAAATTCGCCAGTATCTCGACTGCCCCCGCTTGGTCGCCCTGCGTCACGGCCTCGCGGGCGGCGGCCAGGACGTGCGCGGCGGACGAGCTGTCTGTGGGCCCTTTGGCGCCAGGGGACATCATGGTCGCGCCGGCCGTTTCGCTGGGGGGGTCGGGTTGCACATGACCAGAGTGTGGGCAGCCGGTTAACCCTTCGTAAAGGCGGAATTCCCTGGGCGGCGGCCTGTAGGCCAGCGGGCGGTCAGATTGACAGATTTGGCGGTGGGCCCCATATTCTGCCGTTTTCCAACGCTGGTTCCCTGAACCGAACGCGGGAGAGCACCTTGATTTCCGCCGTTATGCCGACCTACGCCCGCGCAGACCTTGCGTTTGTCCGGGGCGAGGGGCCTTACCTATTTGATACCGAAGGGACAGAAGTATCTCGACTTCGCCTCCGGCATTGCCGTGACCACGCTTGGCCACAATCACCCACGTCTCACCGCGGCGCTTCAGGCCGCGTCCGAGGGCGTTTGGCACACCTCGAACCTCGTGCACATCCCGACGCAAGAAGCGCTCGCCGACGCTCTTGTTGCCCACACGTTCGCGGACACGGTCTTTTTCGGCAATTCCGGCGCCGAGGCGGTCGAATGCTGCATCAAGGTGGCGCGCAAATTCCATGCGGCCAACGGTCATCCCGAACGCTTTCGGGTTATCACCTTCGAATCCGCGTTTCACGGGCGGACGCTCGCAACACTGGCGGCGGGCAATCAGGCGAAACATTTGGACGGCTTCGGCCCCAAGGTCGACGGCTTCGACCAAGTGCCGTTCGGCGATATCGCCGCGCTCGAAGCGGCGATCGGACCCGCCACCGCCGCGATCATGGTCGAGCCGATCCAGGGCGAAAGCGGCATCCGGGTGCCATCGGACTCGTTCTTACCGGCCTTGCGCGAGATCGCCGATCGCGAAGGCATTCTGTTGATCTTTGACGAAGTCCAGTCCGGCGTCGGGCGGACGGGTCGGTTGTTCGCGCATGAGCACTGGGGTGTGACGCCCGACGTCATGGCGGTCGCGAAAGCGCTTGGCGGCGGTTTGCCGATCGGGGCGTGCTTGGCTACCGAACGTGCCGCGCAAGGCATGGTGGCGGGCACCCATGGCTCGACCTTTGGCGGCAATCCGCTTTCGACCGCGGTCGCTTTCGCGGTCATGGAAGAAGTCACCAAGCCGGGATTTCTGGAAAGCGTCGAGAAAACTGGTGCGCTTGCTGCGGGACGGGCTGGAAAAACTAAAAGCCAAACACGGCAACAAGATCGCCGAGGTTCGCGGCAAGGGGCTTTTCCTTGGGCTGCGGTGTACGGGCGATCCCGGCGTCGTGATCGAAGAATTGCGCAAGCGCGGCATGCTGACGGTGATCGCGGGCGACAACGTCGTTCGGCTACTGCCGCCGCTCATCGTGACCGAAGAACATATTGCAGAAGCCCTCGCCAAGCTCGACGAGGCGCTGAGCGCGACGAGCTTTTAGATCGTGCCGGACTTCTCGGACATCGCGGTCCTCGAAGAGGCGACTCTGCGGCAGATTTTGGACGACGCCAGTGCGCGCAAAAAACAGCGTGCCGGTTTGTCCAAAGGCATGCTCGATACCGATCGCCCGCTCGAGGGGCGTATCCTTGCGATGATCTTCGAAAAGCCCTCGACGCGGACGCGGGTCTCGTTCGACGTCGCGATGCGCCAACTCGGCGGTCAAACCATCGAAATGAGTGGCGCGGAAATGCAACTCGGCCGTGGAGAAACCGTCGCCGACACGGCGCGAGTGCTGTCGGGCTATGTCGATGCGATCATGATTCGAACGTCGAAACATTCGGTCCTCGAGGAACTTGCCGAGGCCGCGAGCGTTCCCGTGATCAACGGGCTTACCGATCGCAGTCACCCGTGCCAAGTCATGAGCGACATCCTCACTTTCGAGGAACATCGCGGCCCGATTCGCGGCGCCAAAGTCGCCTGGATCGGAGATGGCAATAACATGGCGACCTCGTGGATCGAGGCGGCTGCCCGTTTCGGATTTGACCTCGAATTGGCGTGTCCCGAAGAACTTTCGCCCGACGCCGCTGTCGTGAAATGGGCCCAGGCCCAGGGCGCCATGATCGGCGTCACGCGCGATCCCGCGGCAGCGGCTGCCAATGCGGCGTGTGTTGCAACCGACGTATGGGTGTCGATGAACGACGAGTCCGCAGACGGCAAAAGCGCGGCATCGGCACGGCACAACTTGCTGAAGCCCTTTCAAGTCGATTCGCGCATCATGGCTGCGGCCAAGGATGATGCCGTGTTCATGCATTGCCTGCCGGCGCATCGCGGCCAGGAAGTCACCGCAGAGGTCATCGACGGACCCCAATCGGTGGTATGGGCGGAAGCGGAAAACAGGTTGCACGCCCAGAAAGGCATTCTCAACTGGTGCATGACCTAGAAAGTCGCGACCACATTGAGGCCGATGACGGCGTTTACCCGTTTCAGATCGACAAGGTCGGTATCCGGGGGCGTCTGGTTCGTCTCGGGCCAGCCATCGACACCATACTGGCAAGTCACGACTATCCCGATCCGGTATCCAACTTCCTCGGCGAACTGGTGGCCCTTAGTGCGGCGTTGTCGAGCGCGCTGAAGTTCGAGGGGGTCTTTTCGCTGCAGGTGCGCGGCAACGGCGCGATTCGTGCTCTGGTGGCCGACTTCCAGTCGCCGGGCTCGATTCGCGCCTTCGCAAGCTTCGATTCGGATGCCGTCGCGCAGGTCGCGCAGTCCGACAACAGTGGAATTCGCGATTTCTGCGGCGACGGCGTTCTGAGCTGGATCGTCGATCAGGGCAACGATACCGAGCGCCACCAAGGGATCGTCTCGCTCGACGGCGTAACCCTCGCAGAATGCACCGAGAACTACTTTCGCCAATCCGAACAATTGCGCGCCGTCGTCCGGGTCGGCGTTGTTCGCGAGATGGTGCGCGGCGGCGATCGCCAGTGGCGCGCCGGCGCCATCATGGTGCAAAACCTTGCCGCGGTCGGTGGTCACAGTGGGCGCAAGATCGAAGATCAATATGCCACCGAGCAGGACTGGCAGCATGCCAAGGCGCTGGTGCAAACCGCCACGGCTGCCGAGATGTGCGATCCGCTGTTGCAGCCCTCAGCTTTTCTGCGACGGTTGTTCCACGAGGACGGCGTGTGGCTCTACGACCCGACGAGCTTGGCGGCAAAATGCCGTTGTTCGCGGGATCGCATCGAAACCGTGCTCGAACAATTCTCCGCCGAGGAGATCAAAGAAATGGTGCTGGACAACGGCTTGATCGAAGTGCGCTGCGAATTCTGCAACCAGTCGTATACTTTCGATGGGCAACCCTAGATCCGTGGAGGCATTGGTGGGCTTTTCTTCAAGAAAGACGCGGGCGCTTGCAGTTTTTGCGCTGGGCGTTGGCCTTTTGGCCGCATGCGCGCAGACACCCCCGCCGGCGCCACTGCCTGACCTGACGTTCGGCCACCTCGACACCATCGATCTGAACGTCGCATCGGTCGAAATTGTCGAGAACTATGTGCCGCCGTTGCGCGGCCCGAACATCGAACACCTCTTCCCCCAACCGCCATCGCAGGCTGCACGCCGTTTGGCCGAAGATCGCTTCCGCGCGCTGGGGACGGAAGGGCGAGCGCAGTTCGTGATCGATACGGCATCGGTGGTGGAAACAATCCTGCCGGTTGAAAAAGGCTTGCGCGGTGCAGTGACGGTGGACCAAGCGCGGCGTTACGACGCAACCCTAACGGTGACCGTTGAGATTCGTAACGACCGGGGGTTCCGCCAGGCCTTTGCCACGGCAACGGCCGAGCGATCCCAAACCGTGCCCGAAGATCTCACGCTGAACGAGCGGCAAGCGATTCAACATCGGCTTGTCGAAGTTCTCCTGAACGACCTGAATGCGGCTCTTGAAGCCAAGATTGCGGAGTTTCTTTCGCCCTATAGGCTCTGAGCGGCGGCCACGTCGATCAGTTTGCGCAAAAACTGTTCGCAAGCCTCGATCTGAGCGATCTCGATATATTCGTCGGGCTTGTGGGCCTGCAAGATGTTGCCGGGGCCGCAGACCACAGTCGGGACACCCGCCTCCTGAAAGATCCCGCCTTCGGTGCCATAGCTGACGACATCGGTCTGATTGGTGCCCGTGAGCATCATCGCCAAGGTCTCGGCCGGTGAATCCGGCTCGGGCACCAAGGGCGCAACGCGGCCCTTGGCCTCGGTGACGATGTCGGCCTGCGCCGACACTTCTTTCATTTGCGGTAGCACGACATCGTTGGCGTAGGCGTTGAATTTATCGAGAATCGCGCGCTCGCTCTGACCGGGGATCAGTCGGTATTCCCAAACGAACGAGCATTCCTTCGGGATGATGTTCAGCGCAGTGCCGCCGCGGATGGTGCCGACGTGGACCGTGGTGTAGGGCGGTACGAAACGGTGATGGTCGCCGTGGTTCTCGCGCTGATCCTTCGCCAACTCCGAAAGGTAGGCCACCAACTGGGCGGCATACATCACCGCGTTGACCCCAATATGGGTGGCGCTGGAGTGCGCCTCCAAGCCCCGGACCGAGGTTCGATACGCAAAGACCCCCTTATGCGCGTTGACCACTTTCATGTCGGTCGGTTCGCCGACGATCACGGCCCGCGGCAGCGGCGTGATCCCGCCCAGGTGGGAGACGATGCCGTGCACGCCCAAACAGCCGACTTCCTCGTCGTAAGAGAAGGCAAAGTGAATCGGCATTTTAAGGTCGGCGGCCACCATGTCGGGCGCCAAGGCCAGCGCGGTCGCGATGAAGCTTTTCATATCGCTGGTGCCGCGACCGAATAGCCGCCCCCCGGACTCAACCGGCTCGAAGGGGTTGGTAGACCAGTCTTGCCCATCGACCGGTACGACATCGGTGTGGCCGGACAGCACGACGCCGGGCACGTCCGCGGGGCCGATCGTGGCGTAAAGGTTCGCTTTGTTCTTTTCGGCGTTATGGATCAGGGTGGCGTCGACACCCAGATCCTTTAGATAAGCGGCGGCGAACTCGATCAGATCGAGATTGGAATCTCGGCTGGTCGTGTCATAGGAGACGAGCTTCTTGGCCATCGCCAGCGGCGTAAAGTCGGTCATGGCATCCTTTGTCGGCGTTAGGTGCGCCAGAAACGGCGGGTGAACAGAACAAGCACGGTAAAGACTTCGAGCCGACCCAAAAGCATGCCCGCCGCCAACAACCATTTTGCCGTTTCCGGCACGGTGGCAAAAGTCCCCGCCGGACCGACGATGTCGCCGAGACCCGGGCCAACATTGGTAATAGCGGTCGCCGCGCTGGAGACGGCGGTCACGAAATCAAGTCCCAGCGCCGCGAGGGCAAACGCCAACAGGCCAAACAGCAACAGGAACAGAAAGAAGAAGGCGAATACCGAGTCCGTGACGTTGTCCGGAAGCGGGCGCCCGTCGTAATGCGCCACATAAACCCGGTGCGGGCGAAGTAGTCGTTCTAGCTGTGCTTTCAGCGCCAGGAAGAGGACTTGGTAACGGAAAATCTTCACGCTGCAGCTGGTCGATCCGGCGCAGCCCCCGACAAACATGAAAAATAGAAAGGCGATGCCGGGAAACGTTCCCCATTGCCAGAAGTCTTCGCTAGCATAGCCCGTTCCGGTGATGATCGACGTGACATTGAAGGCCGAGGCCCGGACGGCATGGCTCAACGAGCTGTCATTGGCGACAACCTGCCAAAACGCAATCGCCGCGGTGCCTGCGACCAGAAACCCGGCGAACCACTGCACCTGGCTGTTTCTCAGGACGCGCATCGGGTCGCCGCGCGAAGCCACCAACAACATCGCAAACGGTAAGCTGCCGACGATCATGAACAGCGTTGCAATCCATTCGATGCCGGGATTGCCGAAATGCCCGATCGAGGCATCCGCGGTTGAAAATCCCCCGTGGCGATGGTCGTCATTGAATGGGTGATCGCATCGAAACCCGACATCCCGGCCGCCCAGTAGGCTGCAAAACACGCTGCCGTCGCGCCGACGTAAACCATGCCGATGCCGCTCGCCAATGATGCAATGCGCGGCGAGGCCTTGCCGGACGGATCGCTGAATTCGGTCTTGAACAGTTGGTTGCCGCCGACTTGCAGCATCGGCAGCACCGATACCGCCAAGACGATGAACCCGACGCCGCCGAGCCATTGCAGCATCGCGCGCCACACCAGAATGCCCGGCGGCGCGTTGTCGAGGTCGCTTAGGACCGTGGACCCCGTCGTGGTGATCCCCGACATCGCCTCGAAAAACGCCGACGCGTAATCCAATCCGAGGCCGGAGAACAGAAACGGCAGGGCGGCGAAGGCCGCGGCGATCGTCCAGGCCAGCGTGGTTAGAACGAAACTCTGCCGAATGGTTAGCGTGGACCAACCGCCCCGCGTGGTCAGCACGCCGCTCACGCCGACGAATAGCGTCAGCGCGGCCGCGCCCAAAAACACCTGCCAGTCGGGATTGCCGCTCGCGGCGTCGACGGCGGCAGGCACCAGCATGGCGGCGGCCAGCGCGATCAACAGCACGCCGAGAAAGAAGACGATGGGCCGGAATTCGATCATGACCGATCGTGTGCTCCGGTCTGGTCTGCCATCAAGTTACCCGGACGGGTTGGTCGGGCTGCTGATGATGTTGAGAAATTCGCGTCGTGTCGTTGCGTCGTCGCGAAAAGCGCCGGTCATATGGCTCGTGACCATGCTGACGCCGGGCTTATGGACCCCACGCATCGTCATGCATTGATGGGCGGCATCGATGACGACCGCAACACCCTTGGGTTTGAGCACACTGTCGATACAACTCGCGATTTGGGCAGTCATTTTCTCCTGCACCTGAAGACGTTTGGCATAGGCATCGACGACGCGAGCTAATTTGCTGATCCCGACGACGCGGTTGTTAGGCAGATACCCGACATGGGCGCGGCCGATAATCGGCAACATGTGATGTTCGCAATGCGACTCGACGCGAATATCGCGCAACAACACCATCTCGTCGTAGCCATCGGTTTCTTCGAAGGTGCGCTCAAGGTACTCGACGGCATCATCGCCGTAGCCGGCAAAGAATTCGTCGTAGGACCGCACGACCCGGGCCGGTGTGTCGATGAGTCCTTCGCGCGCGACGTCGTCGCCGGCATAGCGGAGCAATGTCCTGACCGCGGCTTCCGCCTCGTCGCGGGACGGTCGTTTCTCGGCAGTGTCAGTGGCCTTGTTTACGGGGGTGTCCACCTGATGGTGCTCCTCTTGGCTGGACTCTAGGGCTAGTTCAGCGACGACTGTTCGTGCGGGCTGTCGAGCGAAAACGCCGGGATATCGACCGGAAAGGAATCTCCATTGTCGGTCGTCATTTCGTAGCTGCCGACCATGATGCCCGAGGGTGTCGATAACGGCGTGCCGCTCGTGTACTCGAACATCTCGCCAGGACCCAGCCGCGGTTGCTCGCCGACGACGCCAGGGCCGCGTACTTCTTTGATGCGCCCGAAAGCATCGGTGATTTTCCAATACCGGTTCAGCAGTTGAACCGGCTCATCTCCCACGTTCTCGATCTTCACCCGATAGGCCCAAACGAAGTGTCCTTGGTCGGGCGTCGATTGATCCTCGAGATAAAACGGCTGGACCTCGATACGGACGCCGCGGGTCGTTCTGTCGTACATAGTTGCAGCCGACGATTGCCAAAGTGCCAGTCTATTTATACCGCGCCCAAGGCCTCACGAATATCTCCGATCAAATCTTCGACATCCTCAAGGCCGACCGAAAGCCGCACCGTCGTGGGCTTGATCCCGACCTCAAGGCGCTCTTCCTCGGAAATCCGCTGATGCGTGGTCGTCGCGGGGTGGGTAATCAGGCTCTTGGAGTCGCCCAGATTGTTCGAGATATCGACAATTTTGAGCGCATTCAGGAACCGGAACGCACCCTCTTTGCCACCTTCGATATCGAAGGTCACGATGCCGCCGCCGGCCGCCATTTGCCGTTTTGCCAATTCGGCGCCCGGATGACTATCAAGAAAGGGATAGATGACGCTCGTCACCTGATCATGGCCCTCGAGAAATGCGGCCACCGTCGCGGCCGAGGCGCAATGCCGTTCCACCCGAAGCTCCAATGTTTCCAAACCCTTCAGCATCACCCACGCATTGAAGGGGCTGAGGGCCGGGCCGGTGTGGCGCAAAAACGGTTTCAGCGTGTTTTCGACGAAGTCTTCGCTGCCTAAAACGACGCCGCCCAAACAGCGTCCCTGCCCGTCGATGTGCTTGGTCGCCGAATACACCACGACATCGGCGCCGAATTCGCCGGGGCGCTGCAGCGCCGGCGTGGCAAAGGCGTTGTCGACGACCAGTCGCGCACCGCCGTCATGCAAGATGTCCGCGATCGCCTTCAAGTCGACGATGTCGAGCATCGGGTTGGACGGTGTTTCCAGAAAACCGCAAACCGTATTCGGGCGCATGGCGTTGCGCCATTGGTCGAGGTCGCCGCCTTCGATGAGCGTGGTCTCGACCCCAAAGCGCGGCAGGATGTCTTCGATGATATACCGGCAAGATCCGAACAACGCGCGCGCCGAGACAACGTGGTCGCCGGCCTTGAGCTGACAGAGCAACGAGGCGTTGACCGCGGCCATGCCGGTCGCGGTTGCCATCGCGCGTTCCATCCCTTCGATGGCGGCGATGCGTTCTTCGAACATGCCGACGGTCGGGTTGGAAAAGCGCGAGTAAATGAAACCGTCGTCTTCTCCTTTGAACCGCGCCTCGGCTTGTTCTGCGGCGTCATAGACGTAGCCCGAGGTGAGGTACAAGGCTTCGCTGGTCTCGCCGAAGTTCGACCGTGCGTGGCCGCCTCGAACCGCAACGGTCTGGCGCCGCCACGCGCGGCTGTCTTTCTTCTTTCCGGTGTTGGACATCGTCCTGTCTCCCAACAAAAAACCCGACCAGGAGCCGGGTTGTCGCTCCGACCTTTTAAGCGGATTGTTTTACGTGGCCGCAAGCCGGTCGGCTCAAATCACCACGGAGAGGCTACTTACGCTCCCGGTTTCGGACAGTCAAGTCAGGCGGTCGCGGCGACCAGCGCCGCGGCTGGTTGGGGGACAATAACCGTCGTCGGGGCCAGCGGTCGGCCCTGGGCCTGCGTTTCGGGGTCCGGGAGAATATCGCAATTGTCCCACAGGCCGGTCGACAGCGTCGCGGCGTAGGCTTCCGGCAAGGCGGCCCATCGCATGGCCGTTTGCGCGGCGGCAAAATCGTAATCGAGCGGTCGGGTGTCAATCTGAAGCCCACGCGGGGTGTCGCGCAGAACGCTGAACCAGGTCCGCGGCGTCCCGTCGTTGGCCGGTAGCCCGATCACCCCGGGATTGTGCCAAAGCCCCGCCCCAGTGGGCTGCGAGAACGGCAGCCCGCAATGGCCCGCAATCATGACCTGGGCCTCGCTGGCCTCGAGTTCGGCGTTCTTTGAACGCTTGGTCGCTCGACAGAAAGACAAATCGGTTCACCTGCGATGGGGCGCCATGGCTCACGAAAAAGGATGTCCCCCGAACCGTAAAGCGAATGCCGGACGGCAGCCCGGCCATCCAGTCACAGGCGTCATTGCGCAGATGCCGTTGCGCATGATCCATCCACTGCGCCGACAAAACATCGCAACGCGATCCCTCCGCAAAACCGCAACCGCAATCGCCGGTACGCGCGGCAAAGGCCTCTTCGCAATTTCCCTGGATCACGTGGCATCCGAACGTGCGGATCGCGTCTACCGTCTCTTGCGGATGGGCGCCATAGGCCACGACATCGCCGGTACAAATGCACGCCTCAGGCGGAATGCCCAGCGCCGCGGCCGTATCGATTAGCGCTTGGGTGGCGTGCAGGTTGCTATAGGGACCGCCGAAGAACAGTAGCGGCGGTTCCAAAGCGCCGAGGTCGTCTATGCGCGGGAGGTTCAAGCGCTGCACGATCCGCCACCCAACACGCAAAAGCTTGCGCAATAGGGATGGTTCAGACGCACACTGGTTTGGGCCTTTGCCAGGGTTCGGCCAATCTCGAACTGCTCGTCGTAAGGCAACAACGTGCAAGCGACGATCGCGGGTTGGGTTGCACCCTTACGCTTCACCACCATCCGCGACGTGGCGCACATCATGGCATCGGGCCGGACATCCAAAATGCCCCAGCAGGCGGTCGTGATTTCGGGCACGACAGCGGCCTCGTCCATCTCGGGAAATATAACCAATTTGCCGGGGTCTTGGGCCTCGACGGTCAGTCCGAGTTCGTCGAAGAGCTGGGCGAAGCCCTGGCGGGTCGCGGCTTCGTCTTCGTGCCACAACGACCGACCCGCGACAGCAAGATTGAACCCGTTCTGCGCCAGCCATTGCAGACCATCGATGGTGCGCGCCCATGAAAACGGCCCGCGCTCTTCTTCATGACGATCTTGAGTGTAGTGATCCAAGGACACGCGCAACGTGAGCGCATCGCCGTATTGTTCTTTCAGGCGTAGAAGATCGTCACGCCGGTGTTTCATCGGCGTCATCGCGTTGGTGAGGACCAAGGCCTCGAACCCGCGCGCCAGCACATCGTCCAGAATGTCGATGACCTCGGGGTTCATGAACGGCTCGCCACCTGTCAGGCCGATCTCGCGCGTCGCCAACCCTTGCTCGCGGATCTCGTCCAGGTACGCAGCGACCTCTTTGTGCGTGATATAGACCAACCGGTCGTTGGTCGGGCTCGACTCGATGTAGCAACGCTCGCAGGTCAGGTTGCACAGCGTCCCGGTGTTGATCCACAACGTCTCCAGGCGCCGCAAATCAACCGACGCGCGTGCGCTCCCGTCCGCAGTGACGTTGGGGTGCGCGAACTTTTCGGTCGCCGCCTTGGCGGTCGTGGGTCCAGCAATGTTCATGGATGAATGGGCGAGAGGGTCCTGGGGACGGGAAAGGACGACCATTTCGCAAGGTCGGAACGCTGTCAACGCACGCCGCACGGCGATCACCTGCTCTTGATTGGAATGGCAATTATGGCCGTATCGAACCCGCTGGGTCGTCCCGTCGGTCCACCCTTGATTTCCTGCCCGCCGTGGGGACAATCGGCCCGCTGTGCGGGTGTAGCTCAATGGTAGAGCAGAAGCTTCCCAAGCTTACGACGAGGGTTCGATTCCCTTCACCCGCTCCAACAAATTGCACTGAAAACAAGCCCTGAATGGTACTGCGATCTGTTGTTCTACTGCAACGACGCAGGGCCAATCCTACCCTCGTTGTGACACCAGTGTGACAGCCGCGACTGTTGGTCGTGACGTACGGTCGCGACTTGTGGTCGAGGCACCAGAACGTGTTACACGAGATCTTCAACTGCCCGCAGTTATAGAGACACGGTGCATCCAGTCTGTGTATCGCTCATCTTAGGCCGCCGTCAGCTCTGAAGTGTGGATGCTGTCCAACACCGCTGGTTGGCTGCCTTGCGACAGGCTCTGGCGTTGTCGCGCCGTCGCCAATTGGATGAAGCGGCGGGCGCCGATGAGTGAAGACCAAGCGAGGATTCTGCCAAAGCGCGTGTAACGTCGAATAGAGTCAACTAAAAGGCGCCGTTACCCACGAATTAGGCAACCTCAAGCTGTCATCCGAAAGCCGGATGATCGGGTGACCTGCCCCAGATCAGTGGTCCAGTTTCTATGAGAGAGCCCGGACGGTTTGAGGGTAAGGCGTCAGATTAGCCGGACTCTCTCATTCATCCTGGACCAGTTTTCGGGGCGCAGGTCAATGATGTTGCGGGCTACGACCTCAGCTCGGCGATCGATCTGCATTGGCTGGAAGACGGCGATCACGACCTCAAGCCGCGCAAAGCGTCAGGGCGCACGCATGCGCAAAACTTGGCCGAGGCGGTCGACGTCGCCGCGGCGTTCGTTGCACGAATTGAGAGCGCTTGGTAGCGTGCCTTCGCGCCGCGCTCGATTGCCGCAGCCGGCAAGCGACCGATTTCAAGCTTGTGGCGCAAATATTCCAACAACCTGATTTCCTCGGTGCGCAACCGCCCACCGACCGCGGCGATATCACAGGCCAAGGCGTAGGCGGTTTCGTGCAGCCGTGGCGGCAAGTTGTCGGCGGCAAATGCGATCACGTCGTCCAGTCCGCTGTCCTCGGACAGCAAGGTAGCGCAATGTTCCGCTGTCTCCGGCAGTTTTTCGATGTCCAGATCACTAAAGACCGGCAGGGTCTTCACGATCTCTCCGATCGTGAAGAGCTCTTTGTCGGTCATGTCGCTATCGGCAGCGGACATCAGCACCATCACGTAGATCAGGGCCTGGTGCTCTGGTTTCACGGACATCGGTATTTCCTCATTTCAGGGTGGCCGCAATTTAGGGATTGGGGCAGGGCGCAGCAACCCCGCGGACTGTCGAACCCGATCCCCGGTGTTGACCCTACCGGCTCTGCTCCGCCTAGGTTGCCGCGCGAGTTCACTGTGTCTACCGATACCCACAAATCCTGGCCCTTTGCCGAGGCGCGCGCGCTCGTTGAGCGATTCCGCGACCACGCCCCGGAAAAGGGCTACGTTCTGTTCGAAACCGGCTACGGCCCTTCGGGTCTGCCGCATATCGGCACCTTTGGCGAGGTCGCGCGGACGACCATGGTGCGGCGCGCCTTCTCGGAACTCTCCGATCTGCCGACGCGGCTATTCGCGTTCTCCGACGATATGGACGGCTTGCGCAAGGTCCCCGACAACGTGCCCAACCAGGCGCTGCTAGAAGAGCACCTCGGCAAACCGTTGACGGCCGTCCCCGACCCCTTCGGCACCCACGAAAGCTTCGGTCATCACAACAATGCGCGGCTGCAGGCATTTCTCGACCGTTTCGGGTTCGACTACGAGTTCAAAAGTGCGACTGAATGCTATCGCGCCGGCGTCTTCGACGAGGTGCTGTTGCTCATGCTGCGGCATTACGACGAGGTGACCAATGTCATCCTGCCGACCCTCGGACCGGAACGTCGCGCCACCTACAGTCCCTTCCTACCGGTGTGCCCCAAAACAGGGCGCGTGCTGCAAGTGCCGGTCGTCAGTCGCGACCCCGATGCCGGGACCATCGTCTACCAAGACGAGGACGGGACCCAGACCGAAGTTCCGGTCACCGGCGGCCACTGCAAATTGCAATGGAAGGCGGATTGGGCGATGCGCTGGCGGGCGCTCGACGTCGATTACGAAATGTCCGGCAAGGATCTGATCGACTCGGTGCGTCTCTCCAGCAAGATTTGTCGTGTGCTCGAGGGGCGCCCGCCGGAGAGTTTTACCTACGAGCTGTTTCTCGATGAAAACGGCGAGAAGATTTCCAAGTCGCGTGGCAACGGGCTCACGCTCGAAGACTGGCTACGCTACGCCTCGCCCGAAAGCCTAGCGCTCTACATGTTCCAGTCGCCGCGCAAGGCCAAGCGGCTTTACTTCGACGTCATCCCGCGCGCCGTCGATGAATACGCATCGCACCTCGCCACGTTCCACCAAACAGACGAGCGGACAAAACGACTCGATAACCCGGTGTGGCATATCCATGGCGACGCCGCGCCCGAAGAAGATTTGCCGCTATCGTTCGGCATCCTGCTCAATTTGGTCAGCGTCTGTAACAGCGACGATCCCGAGGTCTTGTGGGGTTTCGTCGCACGTTACGTTTCGGGCGCTACGCCCGAAACCCATCCCATGCTCGATCGTCTGGTTAATTATGCGATCGCGTATTACCGCGATTTCGTGGCGCCCACGAAGGATTTCCGGGCGCCGACCGACAAAGAACGCGCCGCGCTAGAAGACCTCGCAACTGAGCTCGACACGCTTGCGCCGGAGACCGAGGCCAAGGACATCCAAAACCGCATCTACGAAGTCGGCAAACGGCACGACTTCGAAAACCTACGCGACTGGTTCGGCGTGCTCTACGAGGTTCTTTTTGGACAGAAACAAGGCCCCCGTATGGGGTCGTTCGTCGCGCTCTATGGGGTCGAGAATTTCGTCGAGCTGGTCCGTGCGTCGCTTGCGTCGCGCGACTAAAGAACGCTGCAGCCCTTCGCAAAATCCATGTAGAGATCGTAAGCGCGACGCGCCACCGGGCCCGGTTGCAACTCGCGCTCTTCGACCTTCGTCACCGGCATCACTTTGCCGTAGTTCCCGGTATTGAATACCTCGTCCGCGTCCATCACCTCATCGAAGGTAAAGGCGCGCTCTTGGACCTCGACGCCGTCGGCTTGCAGTAGGTCGCGCACGCGCGCTCGTGTGATCCCACTCAAGAACGTCCCGTTCTCCGCCGGCGTCACCGCAACGCCGTCTTTCGCAAACCACAGGTTTGCCGTCGCGAACTCCGCCACATTGCCGTTCGGATCCAGCATGATCGCATTGTCGAAACCGCGCTTTGCGGCCTCGCGCAACGCGCGACCGCTGTTGGGATAAAGCGCCGCGGCTTTGGCATCGGTGGTCGCCATGTCGCGGCCCGGTCGGCGCAGCGTCGATAGACACGCGGTGAAGTTGCCAAACTGCGGCATCGGCGAATGCAAAACGGCGAGCACGAACTTAGCGCTCCCCGCATCGGGATTGACGAACCCTTCTTCGGCGTAAATCGCCGGGCGGATGTACAGCACAGAATCGGCGGGCAGCTTTCGAATAGCTTCCACCGACAGGTCGTAAACCGTTTGCCAATCCACCGGCGGTTCCAAGCCGATCGCTTCGGCCGAGCGGATCAAGCGCTGGCTGTGTTTGTCGAGGTCGGGGGCCAACCCACCAAAGGCGCGGGCGCCGTCGAACACGACCGACGCCATCCAGAATGCATGCGTGGCCGGGCCGATCATCTTGGGGTTGGTGTCGAACCATTCCCCGTCGAAATAGAACAGGCCTTCTTCTTTGATTTGGGAGTGCGCCATTGTGCCGTTGCCTCGCGTGTGGCGCGCATTCTCGACTTTGGATCGAGGGCGGTCAAACCTAGGGGGGAGATTGCGGCCCCCGGCGCAATCGCTAGGATGCCGCCCATGTGCGGTCGCTACTTCCTGCAGTCTCCTGCCGAAAACATCCGGCAGCTATTTGATCTCCAGGGGGCGCCGCCTAATTTTCCGGCCCGCTATAACGTGGCTCCGACCGATATCATGCCGGTGGTCCGCCTGAATGCGGCGCGCGAGCGCGAGCTCGCGCTGCTCCGATGGGGCTTGGTGCCGGGCTGGGCCGACGGTCTTTCGGTCGGATCGCGCATGATCAACGCGCGCAGCGAAACCGTGGCCACCAAGGGAGCGTTTCGCGAGGCGTTCCAGTCCAGGCGCTGCCTCGTGCCGGCCGACGGGTATTTCGAATGGAAGGTCGTTGAGGGCCAACGCCAGCCTTACCTCATTCGACCCTCGGATGGCTCGATCGTTGTTTTCGCCGGTATTTGGGAGACGTGGACCCGCGCCCAGGCCGTCGAAACCGGAAGCCCGCGCGATATCGGTCCGGCCGGCCAGATCATCCAGACCTATTCGATCGTGACCGGCCCGGCGCTCCCCTCGGTCGCCAACACCCACGACCGCATGCCGATCATTTTGGCGACCGAAGCGTTCGAAAGCTGGCTCGATCCTGAGGCGACCGCCGAGGACTTGGCGCCCCTCCTGGTGCCGGATCACGTCGATCTTGAGGTGACGGCCGTCGGCCCCAGCGTGAACAGCGTCAAGAACGACGATCCCAGTTGTCTCGAACCCGGTGAAGTCATGCCGCCACGCCAAGCGAGTCTTTTCTAAGATGTTCGGGCTACTACGACCGGCGCTCTTTGCGCTCGACCCCGAACGCGCCCACAACGTGACACTCGTAGCATTGCGCACCGGGTTGGTGCCCTCGCTAGGCGCGCCCATTGCGGGTCTGGGCGTCGATCTGTGGGGCCTACGCTTTCCCAATCCCGTGGGGCTCGCCGCCGGGTTCGACAAGAACGCGGTAGCCTCGCGCGCGATGCTCAAGTTTGGTTTTGGGTTTGTCGAAGCGGGTACGGTCACGCCCAAGCCGCAAGCCGGAAACCCGAGACCGCGCATTTTTCGCTTGCGGGAAGATCGCGCCGTCATCAATCGACTTGGGTTCAACAACGAAGGCCACGATGCATTTGCCCGCAACCTCGATCGTCAACGCGCGCGCAAGCCGGGGATCATCGGTGTCAATGTCGGCGCCAACAAAGACAGCGCCGATCCCATTCAGGACTACGTCGTCGGGGTCAAACGGTTCGCCGCGGTCGCGGACTATTTCGTCGTCAACATTTCGTCGCCGAATACGCCGGGCCTGCGCGATCTGCAGGCGCGCAGCGTGTTTCACGACCTCCTCACCCGCATCGGCACGGCGCGAAACGAGGCGGCCGCGCGACCCCCGCTCTTGGTGAAGATCGCCCCCGATCTCACATCGTCGGAACTTGCCGCCATTGTCGAGGTCGCGCTCGACACCGGCGTCGACGGACTGATTGTCTCCAACACCACGATCGAACGCCCGCCGTCGTTGCGCAGTCCGCTCGCCTCTGAAACCGGCGGGCTGTCCGGCCAACCCCTACTCGGCATGGCGACCGACGTCTTGAAACAGACCTATCGGCTCAGCGAAGGGCGTCTGCCGCTGGTCGGTGTCGGCGGGATCGCGTCGGGCGCGGACGCCTATACCAAGATCAAAGCCGGCGCATCGCTTGTGCAGCTCTATTCCGCGTTGATCTACCAAGGCCCCGGCCTCGTCCAGAACATCTTGCGTGACTTGCGCGCAATGCTCGATCAGGACGGCGTCAAAAGCATCGCGGAAGCCGTCGGCGCGGATGCGGGCGCATGACACGCCAGATTCAAAGAAAGCACTGTTGTCGATGAGTTACGAAATACTGCCCGGCTTTGGCGCCGTGGCATCGCGATATGATCTCGCCTTAATCGACCTCTGGGGTGTCGTCCACAACGGCAAAGAACCCTATCCGGGCGTGCTCGATTGCCTCGACCGCATGCGGGACGCGGGAATGACGCGCATCCTCTTGTCGAACGCGCCGCGACGCGCAGCCGCGGTGGCGCGCCAAATCGACGGATACGGCGTTGGGTCGGACGCCTATGATCACATCGTCAGTTCCGGCGATGTCACGTTCAACGCCCTGCAGGCCGGGTTGCCCGTTCTTCGTGGGCAAAAGCGCTACCTCTATTGCGGTCCGGAGAAAGATGCAGGCCTCCTCGACGATCTGGATTTCCAGGCGGTGGCCGATATCGAGGACGCGGCGTTTCTCCTGGTGGCGGGATTGCGCAACGACGAACGCGACACGCTCGCCGACTACGACGGTGTGCTCAAAGCGGCGCATGCACGCGGCCTTCCGCTGGTCTGTGTAAACCCCGATATCAGTGTCATGCGGGGATCTCGAATCCTGCCCTGTGCCGGTACGATCGCCGCGCGGTACGCCGACCTCGGCGGCGTGGTTATCCAGTTCGGCAAACCCTTTTCCCCGGCCTACGAGGCTTGCCTTGCGGGCCGGTCGGTGCCGCGGTCGCGCGTCGTGGCGATTGGCGATAGCCCGCGCACCGACATCGCAGGCGCCAATGCCTTCGGCATCGAGTCGATTTTCGTCACCGGCGGCCTGCACCAGAAAGACGTGGGCAACCCCATCGATCCGGTGCGCCTCGCGGCATTCATCGAATCCGGCGGATAGTCGACCGACGGCGGTCATGTCGCGGCTAACGTGGGAACCCGCAGGCTGAGGCGTCGTCGCCCACGGCATGGCCCAGCGCCATATAGTCGGGCGACTGCATTTCCATCAAGCGCGACACCGTGCGCGAGAACTCGAACGCACCATGGCCTTCGGGGTAAAGTTCGTTCGGCTCGGCCTCGGCCGAACAAATCAGATTGACCTTATGCTCGTAGAGCGCATCGATCAGCGTCGTGAAGCGTTTGGCCTCGTTGCGGTTCTCCGGCCCCATCTGAGGGATGCCCGAAATGATGATAGTGTTGAACGACTCGGCGATCGCAAGGTAGTCGGCGCTGCCCAGCGGCCGGGCACATAGTTCCTCGAAGGTCATGTGGCCCACACCGGCCAAGACGTTCGGTACGTCAACGGTGCGGCCTTGGACCTGTAACGTCACCTTCTCGCCGCGGTCATGTCCGGTCAGGCGGTGAAAGGCATCGGCCAGCTCCCGTTCGCTCTCCGGTCCCAGTGGCGTATGAAACACGCCGATCTCGCGCAGTTGCTCGAGCCGATAATCTTTGTCGCCGTCGAGATGCACAATGTCGCACCGTTCCTTGAGCAGTTCGATAAACGGCAAAAACAGCTCGCGGTTCAATCCACCGAGATAAAGGTCGTCGGGCGGTCGGTTCGACGTCGCGACGACCACGACGTTGCGCTCGAACATCTTCTTGAATAGCCGCGAGAGGATCATCGCATCGGCCGTGTCGGTGACTTGGAACTCGTCGAAGCACAGCAGCGTCGTTTCCTTGGCGATCTGCTTCGCAACGTCCTTCAAGGGATCGCCGGTATTGGCCGGGTCTTGCCGCAGCTGGAACACCCGGGCGTGCACATCCAACATGAACGCATGGAAATGAACTCGCCGTTTCGGTACCGACAAGACACTTTCGAAAAACAAATCCATGAGAATGGATTTGCCGCGCCCGACGCCGCCCCACAGATACAGGCCCTTCGGCGCCATCTCCTTTTTGGCGCCAACCAACCTTGAGAACAGCCCGCTCCCCTTGCCGGCAAAGCCGTCTAGGTTATGAGCAACCTCCGTCAAGCGGGCCACGACGGCGTCTTGGACCGGGTCAGGCTGCCACCCTTCTTGGTCGTGGAGACGACGGTATGCCGCGTCGAGCGCCGTCATGAGGAGGTCGCGTTGGTGAGCAGGCCGGCACGGGCCAGTTTAGTCAACGCGGTTTCCAACCGCGCCGTCGCGTTGCCACCGTCGTCGGACAGGAAAGATGCCAGCGCCCCGCGATCGTGCCGACCATCAAGGTGCGGCAGCACGGCGCGACAATCGGCATCGTCAATCTCGATGTTATCCAACAGCATCGTGGTGACTCGACTGCCGCGTTGCGCCTGAACACGGGCCAACGCCGTCGTGACGGGTCTCAGATCGATCGCGGAAACAACGCCTGGGGTAGCCTTGTGCAGATGAACAAGCCCGCGCGCATACACGGCGAACAGCGTACTCATCAGCGTCATGATGGCGTCGGGTTCGAGGGCGCGCCCCGCGGTTCGCTGAACATGACCAAGGATCGCTTCAAGCGACCTTGCTTCAGGGTACACGGTCCCAAGAAGATCGAGCGCTTGCTGGGCCACGCCGGCCTCCACGGCGATCTCGATACCGCCGGGGTTCTTGTAGGTCAGCGCCTGTGCCGTGTTATCTTGTCCCGGCGGCGCTGAAGGGGCGAGGCGATAAAGAGCTTGGCCAATGTTCGTTGGTCGGGCTGCCCCGCCGGTTGGCGCCCCTTCACAAAAATCGATTCTCGAAACGTCCGGTTGGTGAGGAAATCGAGCCGCCGTTCGCGCGCATGTAAATCCGAGATCGTTTTGAGCGCCTCGGCAATCGCGGCCGGGTAGGTGTCCGGAATCATCGCCTCGAAACCGGCTTCACCCACATAAAAAAGATCGCGCGCCTCACCGGCGCGGACAATGTCGTCGAAATAGAACGCCGTATTGTGCGTCTCCAACAGATCATGCGCGAGGTAGGAGTCGCCGAGCTTGCCCACGTTGTCGTTTTCGTCGGCAATGATTTGCCCATAGGCCCAGTCCCAAGCCGCGCACCGTTTCGGTCAACGCGGCCAGGGCGCTGCGCGCCGTGCGGACTTTTTCACCGACATCGGCAATGTCGGCGGTTTCTTGCAACAGAAAATCCCGCACGATGCGCCGATGATGCCAGCCCGGCAGTGCGTTGTAGCTGAGATAAAGCAGCCCACCGGGCGCCAGGATGTCGCGACACAGTGACAGAAGTTCGTCATGGTGCGCCGGCGGAATCCAGGACAGAAGGCCGTGCGCGATCAACGTAATCGTACGGCGTACTGCGGTCTAACTCTTTGAAATCGCTGCAGATAAACCGCGCATTGCCAATGCCGGACTCAGCCCCAAGGGTCTCGGCTTGGGCGATCTGCGGTGCCGAAAAATCGACCCCGACGCACCTTGCATGGGGCAGGGCGCAAGCGATGGCGAGAAGGTTTTCACCGGTACCGCAGCCCAACTCCAGCACCCGGGCGGAGGTCACATCCGGTGGGTCCAATCCAAAAACCGTCGCGAGAGTCGCCAGCGTATCGGGGTGCGTCTTGCGACGCGCCCGCGTTTCATAGGGTAGCTTGTCGTAACTGTCCCGAAGGCCGTCATCGGCCGGCGCGTCGCTCACCGCGCATTCCTCGGTTGGGGCGCGAACTAGCGCCGCTCTTGCATCAGTTTCTTGGTTTTGGCGCTCGCCTTTGCAGGGTTCAGGCCCTTGGGGCACGCTGCCGTACAGTTCATGATCGTGTGGCAACGGTAAAGCCGAAACGGATCTTCAAGATCGTCCAAGCGTTCGCCGGTGTACTCGTCGCGGCTATCGGCAATCCAACGATAGGCCTGCAGCAATACTGCGGGACCGAGATAGCGATCGCTGTTCCACCAATAGCTCGGGCAGCTGGTCGAACAGCAAGCGCAGAGAATGCATTCCCAAAGTCCGTCCAGTTCGGCGCGTTCCTCGCGCGACTGAAGTCGTTCGCGGGTCGGCGGCTCGGATTCGGCCTGGAGCCAAGGCTTCACCGTTGCGTACTGGGCGTAGAGATTGTTCATGTCCGGCACGAGGTCTTTGATGACCTTCATGTGCGGCAACGGATAAACCTTGACGTCGCTCTTCACGTCTTCGATCGCTTTTGTGCACGCGAGCGTGTTCGAACCGTCGATATTCATTGCGCAAGAACCACACACGCCTTCGCGGCACGAACGCCGAAAGGTCAGGCTGGGGTCTTGTTCGTTCTTAATCTTGATCAAGGCGTCGAGCACCATGGGCCCACAAGAGTCGAGGTCGCCCTCGTAGGTGTCCATCACCGGGTTCTTCCCGTCATCGGGGTTCCACCGGTAGACGTTGAATTCCTTCGTCCGTTTGGCGCCGGGTGGTGCTTTGACCGTCTTGCCTTTGCCGATCTTGGAATTGCGGGGAAGCGTGAACTCAGCCATGGGGGCTCCTGCCGGCTCTAGTAGACCCGCGCCTTGGGCGGGAAATAGGAAACTTCATCGGTCAACGTGTATTCGTGCACGGGCCGATAGGTGATTTTCACGGCGCCGTTCTCGTCGTAGCGCTGCATGGAATGCTTCATCCAGTTTTCGTCGTCACGGTCGGGAAAGTCTTCCCGCGCGTGGGCGCCGCGGCTTTCTTGCCGGTTCGCCGCGCCATGCATCGTCACGACGGCTTGGCCGACGAGATTGTCGAGTTCCAACGTCTCCACGAGGTCGGAGTTCCAGATCATCGACCGGTCGGTTACCCCAATGTCGGACATGCTCTTGCGCACGTCGTCGATCAAGGTTTTGCCTTCTTCGAGCACTTCGCCGGTGCGGAACACGGCGCAGTTGTTCTGCATCGTGGCTTGCATGGCATCGCGAATCTTGGCCGTCGGCGTGCCGCCGCTCGCATTGCGGAAATGATCGAGCCGCGCCAGCGCTTTGTCGACGCTTGCCTGCGGCGTTGACCGATGACCGGTGCCAGGGGTGACCACCTCGGCGGCTCGGTTGGCCACGGCGCGGCCGAATACCACGAGATCGAGCAGCGAGTTCGAGCCCAGCCGGTTGGCGCCATGCACCGAAACGCACGCCGCTTCGCCCGCGGCCATGAGGCCGGGCACGATTGCGTCGGGATTGTCGTCAGTCGAGTTGATCACCTCGCCATGATAGTTCGTCGGGATACCGCCCATGTTGTAGTGCACGGTCGGTAATACCGGGATGGGTTCGCGCGTCACGTCGACGCCGGCGAACACCTTGGCGCTTTCCGCAATACCGGGCAGACGCTCGCCGATGATGTCGGGGTCGAGGTGGTCGAGATGCAGGAAGATATGGTCCTTGTTGGGCCCCACCCCACGGCCCTCGCGAATTTCGATCGTCATCGACCGGCTCACCACGTCGCGCGAGGCCAAGTCCTTAGCGCTCGGCGCGTAGCGTTCCATAAAGCGCTCGCCCTCGGAATTGACGAGGTAGCCGCCTTCGCCGCGCACCCCTTCGGTAATCAACACGCCGGCGCCGTACACGCCGGTCGGGTGGAACTGGACGAACTCCATGTCCTGGAGCGGCAAGCCGGCGCGCAGCACCATCGCGTTGCCGTCGCCCGTGCAGGTATGTGCCGAGGTGCACGAGAAATAGGCGCGGCCGTAACCGCCGGTCGCCAGCACCGTCTGGTGCGAGCGGAACAGGTGCAAGCTGCCGTCGTCGAGGTTCCATGCGAGGCAACCCACGCAGGCGCCTTCCTCGTCCATAATCAGATCAAGGGCGATGTATTCGACGAAGAACTCGGCCTTGTGGCGCAGCGCTTGCTGATACAGCGAATGCAAGATGGCGTGGCCGGTGCGGTCGGCCGCAGCGCAGGTGCGTTGCGCGGTGCCCTCGCCGTAATTGGTCGTCATGCCGCCAAAGGCACGTTGGTAGATGTTGCCGCTATCGGTGCGCGAGAAAGGTACGCCGTAGTGTTCCAGCTCGATCACCGAAGCCGGGCCTTCTTTGCACATGTATTCGATCGCGTCTTGGTCGCCCAACCAGTCCGATCCCTTGACGGTGTCGTACATATGCCAGCGCCAATCGTCCGGGCCCATGTTGCCCAACGCGGCGGAAATGCCGCCCTGCGCGGCAACGGTGTGCGAGCGGGTCGGGAATACTTTTGTCACACAGGCTGTCTTGAGGCCCTTTTCGGCCATTCCGACAACGGCGCGCAAACCGGCGCCGCCGGCGCCAACCACGACGACGTCATATAAGTGTTCAGTGATGGGATACGCGTCGGTCATCCTGGGTCAGCCCCCAAAGGCTACGGAAAGAACAGAAAGCGCGCAGGCCAGCGCGCCCACAAGGCAGGCTCCCGATGTCAGCATCAGAGAGCCGAGTTTCAGCATCTCGGCCTGGATGTAGTCCTCGATGACCACCTGCAGCCCGAGCTTCAAGTGGTAGAACATAAAGCCGATCGTCAGGAGCAGCAGGACGGACACCACCGGGTGCCCAACCCAGGCGCGCACCTCTTCGTAGGACGCGCCCGCCATGACCATCATCGAAATGACGAACCAAGTGGCCAGGAGCATCAAGGCGACCGCCGTCACCCGTTGATGCCACCAGTGCTGCGTCCCTTCCTTGGCGGAACCAAGGCCACGCGCGCGTTTCATGGGTGTTCTTAGGCTCATGGCTTACCCCCGGATCTCATAGCCGATAATCCAGACTGCCACCGTCAGAACGACGGTCCCGATGAGGACCGCGATCCCACTATTTCGCGCCGTACTCAGCTCGAACCCTTTGCCGGCATCCCAGAACAGATGTCGGATGCCGTTGCAGAAGTGGAACATCAACGACACGGTAAAGCCGAGCAGAATGATTCGACCGATCCAACTATCGAGAAAGGCTTGCGCGTCGGTGAACCAGTTGGGCCCCGCCGCCGCGGCGACCAGCCAGTAGGTCATCAGCAACGTGCCCAATCCCAGGCCCACGCCGGTGATCCGGTGCAGAATCGACAGCGCCATCGAAATCGGCCACCGATAAACCTGAAGGTGGGGAGAGAGAGGACGATCTTGCACACTCATTAGCACGACCTTTTTCAGCGTCGTCAGGCGACAGACGATGTCCCTTGCGGACCGGCGGATGATTTGCCGAAATGAAGGCCCGATTAGAAACCGCGTGTTGCGGCAAGTCAATCAAACGCGAACGAATTGCAACGGCGATTTCGCCAAGGAATCCAACATCATGGCGACTGTTTCGTTCCAATCTCACGTTGCCGCCGGGGCCGTCGGTAACACGGCGGCGTCAATGGTGAATGCGGCGTTCGGTTGTGCTTTTTGGGCCGTGCCCACGGTCTTTTATTCCAACCATCCGGCCGGTCGGACGTTTGCCGGTGAGGTTGTGTCCCCGCGGTTGCTTGTTGAATGCGTCGCGGCCTTCCAGGAGAACGGATTGGTCGAACACGTCGGTCGAATTCAAAGCGGGTATCTCGGCGCCGCGGCGCACGCCCCGGTCATTCTTTCGTTGCTTTCGGCGGCGCGGAACGCCGGACGGGTAGTGCCCTATGCCTGCGACCCAGTGTTGGGCGACCAGGCCGCCGGCCTGTATGTGCCGACGGATATCGCAGCCGCTGTTCGGGATGAACTGGTCCCGGCGGCCGATATCGTGACGCCGAACCTTTTCGAACTGGGGTACTTGACCGGTGCCCCGGTCGAGACGACGGTAGACGTCTGGGCCGCGATGCAGGTACTTCAGGCTGCGGGCCCCGGCATCGTCGTTGCAACATCGGTCCAGACCTCCGACACACCGCCCGACCATCTCGACACGTTCTTGTTGGACGGGGCCAACGGTTGGGTCGTGACGACCCCGTACGTCGACAGTCCTGCACATGGTGCCGGCGATGTGTTGACGGCGGCTTTTGTGGCGCGCCATGCGGCAGGCGAGCCAACGCCGACGGCGTTGTCACACGCCGTCTCCTCAGTGCATCGCATTCTGCAAAGCGTCGGGCGATCAACCCGACCTGGCCCTTTACGTCGCGCGCGACGACCTCCTGTCGCCGGTGCCGGTGTTTCCTGCGGTGCCTAGGCCGCTTTCTTAAGGTGGCGGTTGATCAGCGATTCGGCGATCTGCACGGCGTTGAGTGCGGCACCCTTGCGCAAGTTGTCCGACACCACCCACAGGCTTAGGCCATTCTCTACCGTGGCATCCTCGCGAATGCGGCTAACGAACGTCGCGTAATCGCCAACGCAATCGACCGGCGTTGTGTAGCCACCATCTTCGGCCTTATCGACCAGCATCAGGCCGGGTGATTCGCGCAGGAGGTCGCGCGCCTCGGCGGCCGACATCGGACGCTCAAGCTCAAGGTTCACCGCTTCGGCATGGCCGACAAACGTCGGCACGCGAACGCACGTCGCCGTCAGCTTGATCTTGGGATCGAGGATTTTTTTGGTCTCGACCACCATCTTCCATTCTTCTTCGGTGGTGCCGTCTTCCATGAACCCGCCGATATGCGGGATCACGTTAAAAGCGATCTGCGCCGGAAACTGTTCCGGGACCACCGGGTCGTTCACGTAGATGCCCTTGGTCTGATTGAACAGTTCGTCCATCGCTTCTTTGCCGGCGCCCGAGGTCGACTGATACGTCGCCACCACCACGCGCTTGATCGTTGCGGCGTCGTGGATCGGCTTCAGCGCGACCACAAGTTGGGCCGTCGAACAGTTGGGGTTGGCGATGATGTTCTTGCGGTCATAGCCCGCGACGGCATCGGCGTTGACTTCCGGCACGATCAGCGGGACGTCGGGATCCATCCGATACTTCGACGCATTGTCGATCACCACGCAGCCGGCCTTGGCGGCGATGGGCGCGAACTCCGTCGACACCGACGAGCCCGCCGCAAACAGGGCGATATCGGTGCTGGTGAAGTCGTAGTCCTCGAGCGCTTGGATCCGCAGGGTCTTTTCGCCGAACGACACTTCTTTGCCGGCGGACCGGTTCGAGGCGAGGGCGATGACCTCGCTCACGGGGAACTGGCGTTCCTCGAGGATGTTCAGCATTTCGCGGCCGACATTTCCCGTCGCGCCGACGACGGCTACGCGATAACTCATGGTTCTAACTCCTGCGGGCCGCTACGCGGCCAGTTTGCTCAACGCGTCCAGCACGGCATCTCCCATGCCGCTGGTGGACACCTTTTCCATTCCTGGCTGCATGATATCGGGCGTTCTGATCCCGCGATCAAGCACTTTGGCGACCGCGGCATCGACCAGGTCGGCTTCCGCCGACAGATCGAAGGAATACCGCAGCAACATCCCAAAGCTCAGGATTTGCGCCAGCGGGTTGGCGACACCTTGGCCGGCAATATCCGGCGCACTGCCGTGGCAGGGCTCGTACAATGCGGGCCGACGGCCGTTGTCGTCCACCGCGCCCAGGGAGGCCGAGGGCAGCATGCCGATCGATCCCGTCAGCATCGCGGCTTGATCCGACAGCATGTCGCCGAACAGATTGTCGGTCACGATGACGTCGAATTGCTTGGGCGCGCGCACCAACTGCATGGCGCAAGCGTCGGCCAGCATGTGGCTGAGCTCGACATCTTGGTAAGACGCCTTGTGCACTTCGGTCACGACCTCGCGCCACAAAACGCCGGTCTCCATCACGTTGGACTTTTCGACCGAACACACGCGGTTGTCGCGCTTGCGGGCGAGATCGAACGCGACATGCGCGGCTCGCTCGATTTCTTGCGTCGTGTAAATCTGCGAATCGATGGCGCGCTTGGAGCCATCGGCCTGCGTCGTGATCTCTTTCGGTTCGCCGAAATATACGCCGCCGGTCAGTTCACGCAGGATCATGATGTCGAGCCCGGACACCAGTTCGGTCTTCAAGCTCGAGGCTTCGGCCAGTGCGGGGAACACCGTGGCCGGTCGCAGGTTGGCGAAAAGGTCCAGCTTCTTACGAATCCGCAATAGGCCGTTTTCGGGGCGCACGTCGCGCGCCACGCCGTCCCACTTCGGGCCGCCGACCGACCCGAACAAGATCGCGTCGGTATCGATCGCCTTTTGCATCGTCTCGTCGGTCAACGAGGTGCCGTGCGCGTCATAGGCCGCACCGCCCACCAAGTCTTCAATCAGGTCGAACTTCAACGCCTGCTTGCTGGCGAACCAATCGACCACGCGCAGGGCCTGTCCGGTGCATTCCGGACCGATGCCGTCGCCGGCGAGGACGAGGATTTTCTTGTTGCTCATGTCGGCGATCTTTCTAAAGCCAGGGGCGGTCGGCGCCGAGGCGCGTTTCGTAATCCGTGATGTCGGCTTCGTGTTGCAACGTCAGCCCGATGTCGTCCAACCCGTTCAGCAAATTGTGCCGCCGATTGGGCTCGATATCGAAAGCCACCTCGGTGCCGTCGGCGCGTCGGATGACCTGCTTCTCCAGATCGACCGTCAGCGTTGCGCCTTGCTGGGCGTCCTTCATCAAGGCATCGCGATCTTCCGGCGAGACCACGATCAACAAGATCCCGTTCTTGGCCGAGTTGTTGAAAAAGATGTCGGCAAAGCTCGTCGAAATCACGCAGCGAATGCCGAAGTCGGCCAATGCCCAGGGGGCATGCTCGCGGCTCGAGCCGCACCCGAAATTGTCGCCCGCCACGATGATCTTGGCATCGCGAAACGGCTCTTGATTCAAGATGAAATCGGGCTTCTCCGCACCCGATTCGTCGAACCGCATGCGAAAGAACACAACCTCGCCAAGCCCGGTCCGCTTGATCGTCTTAAGAAACTGCGCCGGGATGATCATGTCGGTATCGATATTCTTCAGCGGCATGGGGGCCGCGGTACCGGTCAAAACGCCAAACTTTTCCATGATTGAGATCCGTTAGTTGTCGAGGGCGCGAACATCGGTCAGATGGCCGGTGACCGCGGCGGCGGCGGCCATGGCGGGGCTGACGAGGTGCGTGCGGGCCCCAGTGCCTTGGCGGCCTTCGAAGTTGCGGTTAGAGGTCGAGGCACAACGCTCGCCCGCCCCCACTTTGTCGGGGTTCATGCCGAGGCACATCGAACAGCCGGGCTCGCGCCATTCCCAGCCGGCCTCGAGAAAGATTTGGTCGAGACCTTCTTCCTCGGCCTGCTGCTTCACCAGGCCCGATCCCGGCACGACCAATGCGATCACGCCGTCGGCAACCTTGCGGTCCTTGGTGATCGCGGCGGCGCTGCGCAGGTCTTCGATGCGCGCATTGGTGCACGAGCCGATGAAGACCCGGTCCACTTTGATCTGTTCGATCGCCATCCCAGGTTTTAGGCCCATGTAATCGAGCGCCCGCTCCATCGCCACCTTCTTGGCTTCGTCCTTAGCATCGGCCGGGTCTGGCACCTTGCCGTTGATCGGCGCGACATCTTCCGGGCTCGTGCCCCATGTTACTTGCGGCACGATGTCCGAGGCGTTGATCGTCACTTCCTTGTCGTAGGTCGCGCCCTCGTCGGACGGCAGCGACTGCCAATACGCCACGGCTTGTTCCCACTGGCCACCTTTCGGCGCCATGGGACGGCCCTTCACGTATTCGAATGTCGTCTCGTCGGGGGCGATCAAACCGGCACGGGCGCCGGCTTCGATGCTCATGTTGCAAACCGTCATCCGCGATTCCATCGACAGATCACGCACGGCCTGCCCCGCATATTCGATGACATGCCCGGTGCCGCCCGCGGTGCCGATCTCGCCGATAATCGCCAAGATCAAATCTTTTGCGGTGACGCCGTTCTTCAGCGCGCCTTCGACCGTCACCCGCATATTGGCGGGCCGCTTCATCGGCAGCGTTTGGGTGGCCAGCACATGTTCCACTTCCGACGTGCCGATGCCGAAGGCCAGCGCGCCGAATGCGCCGTGGGTCGCCGTATGAGAATCACCGCACACCACAGTCATGCCGGGCTGCGTCAGGCCTTGTTCGGGACCGATGATGTGGACGATGCCCTGGCGAATATCCTCGATGGGGATATAGGGCACGCCGAAATCTGCCACGTTCTTCTTCAGCGTTTCGAGCTGAAGCCGGCCCTCTTCGTCCTCGATCACCGTCAATCGGTCGGCCGTGGTCGGCACGTTGTGATCCGGCACCGCCAACGTGCGCTCGGGGCTGCGCACCTTGCGTCCCGCCATGCGCAACCCTTCGAAGGCTTGCGGGCTGGTCACTTCGTGAACGAGGTGGCGATCGATGTAGATGATCGCCGTACCGTCCTCGACCTCTTTGACGAGGTGGGCGTCCCAGATCTTGTCGAACAATGTGCGTGGGTTTGCCATCGGCTTTTGTCCTTCGTGGTCTGCTTATTCGCTCGCGCCGTCGGCCTTGGCGGCGTCTGCCGGGCGCCGGTCGTCGCGCTTCTCGGCAATCCGAGCACGCTTGCCGGTGCGGCCGCGCAGGTAATAAAGCTTGGCGCGGCGGACATCGCCGTGGCGCACCACTTCGATCCCGGCAATTTGCGGCGAGTGCAGTTGGAAGATGCGCTCGACACCTTCGCCGTAGGACAGCTTGCGCACGGTAAAGGACGAGTTGATGCCGCGGTTCTTGCGGGCGATGCACACGCCTTCGAAAACCTGCACACGCTCGCGCTCGCCTTCGACGACTTTGATGCTTACGCGCACCGTCGCACCGGGGCCGAACTCGGGGACCGACGCATCGAGACGCTCGACCTGGTCTTTCTCAAGTTGCTCAATAATGTTCATGGCTAAATCCTTGCCTTTCTACTGTCGACGGACCGGCTCCAGAGATCTGGCCGCCGCTGTCTGGTGATTCTGTTCGATTCGTTCTGACGCCATTCGCGAACCCGTTCGTGATGACCCGAGGTCAACACATCGGGTACCGCCATCCCCTCCCACACGCGGGGTCGGGTGTAATGCGGGTATTCGAGAAGATCCCCTTCGAAGGACTCCTCGGAAAGACTGTCTTGGTCGCCGAGCACGCCCGGCACCAACCGGATCACGGCATCCATCAGCGCGATCGCCGCGGGCTCGCCGCCCGACAGGACGAAATCGCCCAAGCTGACTTCCTCGATGTCGCGCGCCTGCAAGATGCGCTCGTCGACGCCCTCAAAGCGGCCGCAGATCAGCGTCACGACATCCACCGTCGCCAGTTCCTTGACCAGCGATTGGGTGAGCGGCGTGCCGCGCGGCGACAAATAGATTTGCCGACGTGTCTGCGCCGGTCGCAGCGTCGCGGCGTGATCGAGTCCGGCGGCGACGACATCGGGTCGGATCACCATCCCCGGTCCACCACCGAACGGCGTGTCATCCACCGTGCGATGCTTGTCGACGCCAAAGTCGCGCAGATCAACGACGTCGAGCGCCCACAGCCCGTCGTCCAGCGCCTTGCCGGCCAGCGAAAGCCCAAGCGGGCCGGGAAAGGCCTCGGGTAGAACGGTCAGCACTTGCGCGGCCCAAGCAGGCGCGGTGCTTTGTGCGGCGCGATGGTTCATGACGGTGCGCCTTCGTCGTCGGTTTCTTCCGGTAGCGCCACGACAACGTGCCGACCGATCTCGACCTCGGGCACGAAATCGTGGGTGAACGGCACCATGACCGAGGCCGAGCCGTCGTCCGGCGCAATCTCGATCACGTCGCCCGCACCGAAGTTGTGAATCTCCGACACGCGTCCCACAGGGTGCCCATTGTCGTCGATCGCCTTCAGGCCAACGAGGTCCACGAGGTAGAATTCGTCGCCCTCGATTTGCGGAAACAGCGCACGGTCGACGAACAACGACGTGCCACGCATCGCCTCGGCATCGGTGCGCGACTCGACGCCCGCGAAGTGCGCCACGAATGTGTCGCCCTTCAACGGTCGTGCGCGGATAACGCGATACTCTTGCGTGCCGTGTTCGTCTTGAAACATCTCGTACGAACTCACTGTTTCCACATCGTCCCCGAACCACTTCACAACCACGTCGCCGCGAATGCCGTGTGCTCGGGTCACCACTCCCATCAGAATATTCTGCCAGGATTTCTCCACCGTTTATTCGGCCTTGGCGGCCTCTTCCTCTGCAGCCGGTTCGGCCGCAGCCTCTTCGGCAGGTGCCTCCTCGGCTGGCGCGGCTTCCTCAGCCGGTGCCTCTTCGGCAGGCGCCGCAGCAGCTTCCTCGGCGGCTTTCAGCCGTTCCTGGGCTTTCGCCTTGGGCTTGGCCTTCTGCGGGTTGTTGCGCTGGGCCGGCATCGGAATGATCTCGGCTTCGCCGAGAAAACGGGCCACCCGGTCGGTCGGTCGGGCGCCGTTGTCGAGCCAATACTTGACCCGGTCGGCGTCGATTTTGACCCGGTTCGGATCGGTTTTGGGCAGCAGCGGGTTGTACGACCCGACACGTTCGATGAACTTGCCGTCGCGCGGGCTGCGGACATCGGCGACGACGACCCGGTAATAGGGACGTTTCTTGGCACCGGCTCGGGATAGGCGAATCTTAGTGGACACGGGTTGGCTACCTCTTGTTGCTAATCTTGAGTGTTACTGCGGAAATTGTTGGGGCGGGATCAAATTGCGCAGGGCTTCGGGCGAGAGTCCTTTGCCCTTCTTCCCTATTTTCCCGACCTTTTTCATCATCGTGGAAATCTGCTTGTACTGTTTGAGCAGTCGGTTGACGTCTTGGATTTCGACGCCGGCGCCCCCGGCAATGCGCCGTCGGCGCGATCCGTTGAGAATGCGCACGTTGCGACGCTCCTTCGGTGTCATCGAACTGATGATCGCCTCTTGTCGGCGCAGCGCTTTGTCGTCGATTTGCGCCTCGGCCATTTGCTTCTTGGCTTTGCCGACGCCGGGCAGCATCGCCATCAGGCCGTTCATGCCGCCCATCTTGCGCATCTGGCGAAACTGCGCCGCCATGTCGTCAAGATCGAACTGACCTTTGAGGAACTTCTTTTCCAAGCCGCGCCGCATCGTCGGCATCGATCGTCTCTTGGGCTTTTTCGACCAAGCTGACGACATCGCCCATGCCGAGAATGCGCGAGGCAATCCGACTCGGGTGAAAGTCTTCCAGCGCATCGAGCTTTTCGCCGGTACCCAGCAACTTGATCGGGCAGCCTGTCACGGCGCGCATGCTCAACGCAGCGCCACCCCGGCCATCGCCATCGACGCGGGTCAGCGCGATGCCGGTCAAACCGACATGCTTTTGAAACTCGGTCGCGACGTTGACTGCGTCCTGACCGGTCAAGGCATCGGCCACCAACAAGGTTTCCGCCGGCGTGACCGCGTCGCGCACCGCGGCAACCTCGCTCATCAATGCCCCGTCGACATGAAGGCGTCCCGCGGTATCGAGGATCACCACGTCGAAGCCGCCGAGCTTTGCCGCCTGGATCGCGCGCTTCGCGATATCCAGCGGCATTTGGCCCTCGACGATCGGCAGCGTCGGCACGCCCGATTGCTCGCCCAACACCTTCAGCTGTTCCTGCGCCGCCGGGCGGTAGACGTCCAACGAGGCGAGATAGACCTTCTTCTTTTCCTTTTCCTGCAGGCGCAGCGCAATCTTGGCCGCGGTGGTCGTCTTACCCGAGCCCTGCAGGCCGACGATCAGGAGGGGACCGGCGGGGTCGCCCGGAAATTGAGTTCGGACGATTCCGAGCCCAGCATCTCGGCCAGGTGATCGTGGACGATCTTGATGACCATCTGGCCCGGTGTGACGCTGCGCAGCACGTCCTCGCCGACGGCCTTTTCCTGGACCTGGGCGATGAAATCCTTGACCACCGGCAACGCGACATCGGCTTCGAGCAACGCCACACGCACCTCGCGCAGCGCCTCGGCGACGTCGCTTTCTTTCAGCGCGCCCCGGTCGGTCAGCTTGCTGAAGACCGAGCCTAAGCGCTCTTGCAGGGCATCAAACATCGCGTCTCATCGTCTTGGGCCCAACGCGAAAAACGCCAGTGCGCGAACACTCGCGGACTGGCGGACCGGCGATGGGCCGGGTCTACGGCGGAAACCGTAATGAATGGGCCGGACCATACGCTTGGGGCCAAAAGCGGTCAAGCAATTGCGGCCGGGGAAATCCTTGGATTTTCAGCGGTTTGGGCCATATAACGCGGCATGGTACGCCTTCCGTTCACCAAGATGCATGGTCTGGGCAACGATTTTGTCGTGATCGACGCCCGCGCCCGCCCGGTCGACCTGACCGCGGCACAGGTGCGCGCGCTGGCCGACCGGCATCGCGGCATCGGGTTCGACCAAATCATGGTGATCAAGAAGGCCGACACCGCCGATGCCGGCCTATATATGGCCAATGCCGACGGCGCGACGGTCGGGGCGTGCGGCAACGGCACCCGCTGCGTCGCGGCCCTCCTCTTGGAAGAACTGCAGCAAGACAAAGTCACCCTGGAAACGGATTCCGGTTTGGTCTCCGCAACGACCGCGGCTCCTGGGATGACCACCGTCGATATGGGCCCGGCGCGCACCGACTGGCAGGACATTCCCGTGGCCCATGAGATGGACACGCGCCACCTCGACCTCACGTACGAAACCGCAGCGGGCCCGCTCAGCAATCCCGTCGGGGTCAACATGGGCAATCCCCATGCGGTGTTCTTTGTCGACGACATCGCGCGCTACGACCTCGGCGCCTTCGGTCGCGAGATCGAACATCACCCGCTGTTTCCCGAGCGGGCCAACATCAGTCTCGCCCAGGTCGTTAACGACACCATCAAGTTGGTGGTATGGGAACGCGGCGTCGGCCTGACGTTGGCCTGCGGCACCGCGGCCTGCGCCGCGCTGGTCGCCGCCGCTCGGCGCAACCTGTGCGGCCGTTCGGCCAAGGTGCATTTGCCCGGCGGCGCACTCCAAATCACCTGGCGCGACGACAACCACGTTCTGATGACGGGGCCCGTCGCGACCAGTTTCACCGGCACGGTCGACCTCGACCACCTGACGGCGGCCACATGATCGACGTCGTCACCTTTGGCTGTCGCCTCAACGCCTACGAATCCGAGGTCATCCGGCGCAATGCGACCCAAGCAGGCCTGTCGGATGCCGTCGTGGTCAACACCTGTGCGGTGACCGCCGAGGCCGAGCGCCAGGCGCGCCAGACCATCCGCCGCCTGCGCCGCGAACGCCCGAAGTCCAAGTTGATCGTCACCGGTTGTGCCGCCCAAATCACGCCGGACCGTTACGCCGCCATGGACGAGGTCGATGCCGTGATCGGCAACGAGGAAAAACTCGCGCCGGAGACGTTTGCGCAGCTGGGCGATGCCCCCTTGGTCGGCGATATCATGACGGTCAGCGAAACCGCCGGGCATTTGATCGAAGGGTTCGACGGCCGGTCACGCGCTTTTCTGCAAATCCAGAACGGCTGCGATCATCGTTGCACGTTTTGCATCATTCCCTTCGGCCGTGGGCCCTCGCGTAGCGTGTCGGCGGTCGAGGTCATTGCCCAAGCAAACCGCCTCTACGAAAACGGTTATCGGGAGGTCGTGCTGACCGGCGTCGACATCGGCGACTACGGCAAAGATCTCGAAACCCCATCGACGATCGTCGAACTCGTCGAAGAACTACTTGGTGCGCTGCCCGGCGACATGCGGGTCCGCATTACTTCGATCGACCCGGTCGAGGTCAGCGCACGTCTGATCGATCTCTATGCGCGCGACGATCGTCTGCAGCCGCACTGGCATCTCAGCGTTCAGTCGGGTGACGACATGGTTTTGCGTCGCATGGCGCGGCGTCACCGCCGTGCTGACGTTTTGCGTGTTGCCAAGGCTTTGCGCGCGGCCCGTCCGGACACCGTCATCGGCGCAGATTTCATTGCCGGGTTCCCGACCGAGACCGAAGCGCAAAGCGCCAACACCCTGGCGCTAGTCGAAGAGGCGGACCTCGCGTTGCTGCACGTCTTTCCCTATTCGGCCCGCGAAGGCACCGCGGCCGCCAAAATGCCGGCTTGGCCCAAAGCGGTGCGCCGCGACCGTGCCGCTGCCTTGCGTCGGGCGGGTGAACGCCAGCGCAGGGCGACCTTTGCGCGTTTCGTCGGGCGCACCGTCGATGCCGTGATCGAAGAACCGGGTCATGCTCGCACGGCCCACTATCTCCCGGTCTGCGTAGACAGCGAGGCGGCGCCCGGCACGTGGGCGCGGGTCGCGCTGACCGGTCATACCGACGACACCCTGATCGGCACCCTCGATGGCTGACGGCACCAAAAAGAGCTGGCTGGGGCGTTTGCGCAGCGGCCTATCGCGCTCGGCGGGCGGGCTCAATCAAGGCATCTCGGGCATCTTCACCGGCAAGAAGCTCGACCGCGACACCCTGAACGACCTTGAAGATCTTTTGATCACCGCCGACATGGGCATCGAAGGTGCGCGCAGCATCGTCGAAGCCATCGCAGCCAAACGGCCGGACGATCCCGACAATGTCAACGCGCTTTTGGCCGCGGAGATCGAAAAGATTCTCACACCGGTTGCCGTGCCACTGGATATTGACGCGGCCCGTGCGCCCTACGTTGTTCTCGTCGTTGGCGTCAACGGCACCGGCAAGACAACGACCATCGGCAAGCTCGCGCACCTTTTTGCGGCGCGCGGCCTCGGAGTCGCGATTGCCGCAGGCGATACCTTTCGGGCCGCTGCCATCGATCAGCTCAAGGTCTGGGGCGAGCGCGCCAACGCCACGGTCTATGCCAAAGAGGTCGGGGCGGACCCGGCCGGGCTTGCCTTCGATGCGCTCGAGAGTGCCAAGGCTCAGGGTAAAGATGTTTTGCTCGTCGACACCGCAGGCCGTCTGCAAAACAAAGCAGGCCTGATGGCCGAGCTCGAAAAGATCGTCCGCGTCATCAAGAAGAAAGACGAGACCGCACCGCACAGCGTGGTTTTGGTGCTTGATGCGACCACCGGGCAAAACGTGCTCTCGCAGGTCGAACTGTTTCAACAGGCCTGCGACGTAACGGGCCTAGTCATGACCAAGCTCGACGGTACCGCGCGGGGCGGCATCTTAGTGGCGGTGGCGTCGCGGTTCGGACTGCCGGTCCATGCGATCGGTGTGGGCGAGGGGATCGACGATCTCCAACCCTTTGCGGCCGATGCCTTTGCCAAGGCCATCGTCGGGCTTGAGGTGGCCGAGTCGTGACTGGTCTCGGTGCTGCCGCGTTGCTACATGCACTTTCGGCGCCGTCGTGGGCGTCAGGATCCATCACAAGGAATAACCGGTGACCGAAAACACGGCCGAACGGCGGACGATTGGGCCTTTTCTTAAATTCATGCTCGACCTGGGGCCGCTCGCGGTGTTCTTCATCGCCAATGCGCGTGCCGACATTTTCGTGGCGACCGGCGCCTTCATGATCGCCATCGTGGTCTCGCTCGGCATTTCCTATTCGATCGAACGTCGCCTGCCACTTCTGCCTGTCGTCACGGCCGTTATGGTGCTGGCCTTCGGCACGCTTACGCTGATCTTGAACGACGAAACCTTCATCAAACTCAAACCGACCATTGCCAACGTGCTGATTGCCGCGGCGTTGTTCGTCGGTCTCGCGATCGGTCGCCCGTTTCTCAAGGTGGTCCTCGGCACCGTGTTCGAACTTGATGAAGAGGGCTGGCGCAAGCTCACGTGGCGCTGGGCGTGGTTCTTTTTGTTCCTGGCGCTCCTTAACGAAATCGTTTGGCGCACCATGTCGACTGATATGTGGGTCAACTTCAAGGTGTTCGGCATCATGCCGATCACCATCTTGTTCAGCTTGTCGCAGTTGCGGTTGTTGCAGCGCTACAAGCTTGAACCCGACGCGGTGTCCGACGCCGAGAAGTAGAACCCGACATCAAAAAGGGCGCCGCGGCGCCCTGTTTCCAAGCTCAAAGAAGGCCGACGTCAGGCGCGGATGTCGACCCGGTCGCCGGGCCGCGGTTCTTGGTCCTCAAGCTCGCGGCGGCGAACATCCTGGGCAGCCCGAATATCGTCATCGGCCGCGGCCTCTTGGGCTCGAATTTCTTCGGACCGGTCGCGGCTTTCGATCAAGGTATTGGGCGGCCGATCGTCGCCATCGTCGGTCTCTTCGGGTTCGCGCACGGGACGATCGGTCTGCTGCGCTTGCACGCGGCGCGACACCGTCTCCCCGGGATTGGGGCCGACCAAAATGGTGGGGGCGACGTTGATGCCGCCAAAGCCGATCTGAACCATAACGCGTTAACCTTAACCTTATCCCCAGGCGCAGAAAAGGGCGCGTCTAAGGACAGTGTCGTTAACCAATACATAGGTGGGAATCCTGTCGCGCCAAGTCCCGAAATGGGACAAAACGCGTCCCAATTTCAACGCCTGTACCCGAATGATGCCCATTCGTGATTCATCAATTCATTTAGAATCAAGGGTTTAGCTAATTTGGCACGATGCCAAACGCTTGGTACGGGGCTTGCTCCAAAGGGGGTGTAAGGGCCGGCGGCTTGGGCCCTTGCGACGTAACAGTCAGCCGCAAGTTACGGATCGATCCCCCAATACGTCCGTAATCCTAGGAAGAGGCGCATTGTCCCTGATGCGCCTCTTTCTTTTTTAGGGGGTTTCCAATCGCGCCAACCGGTCCTGAACGACGCTGTGCGCCTCCGATCCTGGCTCCAAGAACGTCAGGAGGGCGGTCCACAAACGCCGCGCCTCGTCGGGGTTGTCGCGTTCGGCTTCGCCGAGGCCGACGAAATAAAGCGCTTCGGGATTTTCGTTCTGAAGTTCGAGCACCCGACGGTAAAGGTTAAAGGCGCGGGTCGAGAGCGGCGCATCGGGTGCGGTCTGTTGCAGAACGGCACGGGCGTAGAGCTGGAGCAATTCCGCATCCCGAGGGAACTGCGTCGTCGCCGTGGCAAACGCCTCAAGCGCTTTTTCCGGCTGGTTCAGCACCTGATACGACCGCGTCAGTCTGATCCATCCCTCGCGATCCGCCGGATCGTCGGCCAGCCGGGCCGCCAGGCCGGCGACCATGCCTTCGATACGGGCCTGTTGATCTTCCGTATCGACCGGGGCGGTCGGGCCGTCGCGACGGGGCGGCGGGGCCTGCGGCGCAGGGGGCGCAGTACCGCCGCGTAGTTGCGCGGCGCGCGCCGCGGCGTCTGCGGCTTTGTCGGCTTCGCCCAGGACACGATAGGACCGCGCCAACCGCTCCCAACCCTCGACGTCGTCGGGGTTTTCTTCCAGCCGGGCGGCAAGTTGCGCGACCATGCCGCGGATCATTTCCTGACGGTCCGCTGGCGACATTTCTTCGGCAGCTTCGATGTCTTCGCGGCTTGGCCCGCCGCGACCTGACGTCGGGGGCACCGGTGGCGGTGCGTCGGGCAAAACCGCAGCGAGGTCGACGTTGAGTTCTTGCGCTGCGGCCCGCAACTGCTGGTTCAGGACCGGGCGCCACGGCGCATCGGCCGGGGTATCCGCGGCCAAGGCAATCCACGCATCCAACGCCTTACGCAAATTGCCGGCTTGGGCATCGGCCATCGCCAAATAGAACCGCGCCGCGGGATCCGTCGGGTCGGCCTCGACTGCCTTGACGAACGCTGCGCGCGCCTTTTCGGTCACCGTCCCGTCCGCGGAAAAAACGATCGCTTCGCCTAAATACGACTGCAACGCCGCGTCCTCGGGCCGCAATGTCACCGCCTTGGCGTAGGCCTCGATCGCCAACACAGGTTGCTGGGTCACCATGTAGGACCGCCCCAACAACACCCAGCCGTCGAAATCGTCCGGCGCCGCTTCTAATCGCTCCTGAAGCCGCTTCACCGATTCCGTCAGCCCGGCTTGCTGTGCGGGGTCGGGGCGCGTCGTCGGCACAGGTTGTTGCGCGGTGACGCGATCCCCGATCAGGGTCGGGTTGCCGCGCCAGACGTAAAGCGGCGCGGCAATCAGGGGGATCAACAGCAAGACCGTCGCCGCGGCGATCATGTTGCCGCGACTTCCCGTCGCCTTCTGCGCGGTCTTGTCGTCCTGGGCGCGTTGCGCCGCCAAGATACGCCGACCGATTTCGGTCCGGGCTGCCTTAAACTCTTCGGCGTTGATCAAACCGCGCGCTTGGTCGCGCTCGAGTTCCTTCATTTGGTCGGTAAAGACCGCGAGGTCGTATTCTTCCGTCGCGCTTCGCGGCGGCTTGGCATTGAGGACCGGGATGGCGATGGCCACCACGGTCGCCAACAGGACCAGGGCAATAGCAATCCAAATCATGGTGGCGTGCGTCGGTCCTAATTTTGCTCGTCAAGAATGGCCGCGAGACGCGCTTCTTCTTGCGCATCGAGCGGTGTGACGCCGGTCTGCTGTTGTCGGCGTCGGCGCACGACCAACATGACCGCGCCGCCCAGCACGAAGGCGAGAATAACAAACGGCGCAATCCACAAAATCAGCGTGCTCGCCTTGAGCGGCGGACGCATCAATACCCAGTCGCCGTATCGGTCGACCAAGTAGGTTTTGACGTCGGTGTCGCTGTCGCCGGCCTCAAGGCGCTCGCGCACGATCACGCGCAACTGCCGGGCAAGATGGGCATTTGAATCCGAGATCGCTTGGTTCTGGCACACCAGGCATCGAATTTCTTTGTGCAGGACCTGGGCGCCGCGCTAAAACAGCGGATCGCTCAAGGGCTGGTCGACATACTGCGCCGTGGCCGAGCCGGCGAAGAGACCGGCAAGCAGGATGGCGATGGAGAGAATCCGCATGCTCATTTCTCGCACGGCACATGCTTTTGGCCTTGTAGGCGCGGCATGATTTCTTCCTCAAGGACCTCACGGGTCAAGACGCTGATGTGCTTGTATTGGATGCACCCCGCGCCATCCACGACAAAAGTCTCGGGCACGCCATAGACGCCCCAATCGATCGATGCGCGACCGTCCAGGTCGGCGCCAGTTTTGTCGTAGGGATCGCCGAACGTTTCGAGCCAGCGTGCGGCATCGGCCGGTGCATCGCGTTGATTGAGGCCGTAAATCGTGACGTCGGTGGTGCGGGCAAGCTCCATGAACAAGGGATGCTCGACCCGACATGGGCCGCACCATGAGGCGAACACGTTGACCAACACCGGACTTCCGGTCTTGAGGTCGGCGGTGGTCAGGCCGCCCGTCCGGCCTTCGACCGCAGGTAGGCTGAACTCGGGCACCGGCTTGCCGATCAATGCCGACGGGATCTCACGCGGCTTGAGGGTCAGCCCGACCCCGAGCCCGACGGCAACCATAACAAACGCGATTGCGGGGAGCAAATAGCGCAGGCGCATCTAGGTCGCCTGTTGCTGGGGCCGTAGTGCCGGCTTGGTCTCGGCGGTCCGGCGCCGCGGTGCGCCGACGCGCAGCCGCCGATCGGTCAACGACACCAAACCGCCCAACGCCATCATGACGGATCCGACCCATAGCCAGTTGATCATCGGCTTGTGGTAGATGCGCGTTGCAAAGCCGCCGTCGCCGTTCGATTCGCCCACCACGGCGTAAAGGTCACCGAAGTTGCGCGGCCGGATCGCCGCCTCGGTGGTGACCATCGAAGGTTGGGTAAAGCGCCGGGTCTCGGGCGTCATCACTTCGACCAATTCGTCGTCGCGATAAACCCGAAACGTCCCTCGGACCGCGTCATAGTTCGGGCCGGGCACGGGCGCGACGCCCTCGAATTCGACTTCATAACCTGCAATGCCGATGCGATCGCCGGGTCGCATGATCTGCAACCGCTCGATCTCCCACGATAGCGAGCCCGTGATACCCAAGATGGCGACACCCAAACCGGCATGCGCAATGGCCCCACCCCAGGCCGATCTTGGCAGGTTGCGGCCGCGTTTCAGCGTATCGCCAAACGAGATTCGAAAGATGCGCGTACGCTCGCCAATGTCGATCGCCGCGCCCGCCAACAACCACGTGCCCAGCGCCATACCCAGTACGGCGAGGATCGGTTCGAACCCGGAGAGATAAAGCGTCAGCAGCGCGACTGCGACCGTCACGATGGCGGCGACTTTCATCCGCGCCAAGGTGCCGGCGAGGTCGGCACGTTTCCACGGCATCATCGGGCCGATCGCCATCACCACGACAAGCGGCACCATCAACGGCACGAAGGTCGCGTTGAAGAAGGGCGGCCCCACCGTCACTTTCTCGCCGGTGATCGCGTCGAGGAACAGGGGGTACATCGTGCCGATGAAAACCGTCGCGGTCGCCGCGATCAGCAACAAGTTGTTGAGCACCAACGAGCCTTCGCGGCTCATCGGCGCAAAGAAACCGCCGGTCTTCAGTGTCGGCGCGCGCCACGCATAAAGCGCGAGCGACCCACCGATTGCCACCACCAAGAATGCCAAGATGTACACGCCACGCGCAGGATCGGTGGCAAAAGCATGGACCGAGTTCAACACGCCCGAACGCACGATGAACGTGCCCAACAAACTGAACGAAAACGTCAGGATGGCCAGCAACACGGTCCAGGTTTTCAACGCATCGCGTTTTTCGACCACGATCGCGCTATGCAATAGCGCGGTACCCAGCAACCACGGCATGAACGACGCGTTCTCGACCGGATCCCAAAACCACCAGCCGCCCCAACCGAGTTCGTAATAGGCCCACCAACTGCCCATCGCGATCCCGATCGTCAGCGCGGTCCACGCGGCGAGGGTCCATGGGCGCACCCAACGTGCCCATGCCGCATCGACTTTGCCTTCGATCAGGGCGGCGACCGCAAAGGAAAAAGCGATCGAGAAACCGACATAGCCGAGATAGAGAAACGGCGGGTGAAACGCGAGCCCGGGGTCTTGCAACAACGGGTTCAGCCCGTTGCCTTGGGCCGGCACCGGAAACACGCGCTCGAAAGGATTGGATAGAAAGACCAGCAGCAACAAAAATCCGACGCCGATCAATCCTTGAATGGCAATGACGCGGGTCCGCAAGGAGGGCGGCAAGTTGTTGCCCATCGTCGCAACGCCAAACCCGAAGGCCGCCAGGATCACCACCCACAG
Source organism: Alphaproteobacteria bacterium (assembly GCA_038141965.1). Classification (GTDB taxonomy): domain Bacteria; phylum Pseudomonadota; class Alphaproteobacteria; order SHVP01; family SHVP01; genus CALJDF01. The sequence continues at coordinate 226,526 of JAYQJC010000005.1, read as the reverse complement.
CAACAACGACCCCTCATGGTTCCCCCACACGCCGCTGATTTTGTAGAGCAGGGGTTTTTGGGTGTGCGAGTTCTGCCAGACGTTGAGAACCGAAAAGTCCGACCCGGTGAACGCGATCGTCAGCGCGACAAAGGCGAACACCAACAACAAGAACTGCATGACCGCCGCCGGTCGTGCGATGGCGCTCAGCGCTTCGATGTCCCGTTGCGCCCCGACCAACGGCAGCGTGCCCTGCACGATCGAGACCGCCAGCGCCAACACGATGGCGAAGTGTCCGAGTTCGGCGATCACGGGTTCCCGCCTTTCCACTGCCCGCTTTTCTTCAAGGCTTCGGCAACCTCGGGCGGCAAATAGTTTTCGTCGTGTTTCGCCAGAACGCTTTCGGCGACAAACACGCCGTCGGGACCGAGGCGACCTTCGGCGACCACGCCTTGTCCCTCGCGAAATAGATCCGGCAAAATGCCGGTATAGGCTACCGGGACCGCATTCGATAGGTCGGTCACGCGGAAGGTCGTCGTCAGTCCGTCGTCGGATTTGCCGACCGACTCCTCTTCCACCAAACCACCCAGGCGAAACTTGCGGTCCGGGCCGATGTCTTTGGTGTAGACGTCGGTGGGGCTGCTGAAAAACACCAGATTGTCTTCAAAGGCGAAAAGCGTCAGCGCCACGGCAAGGCCAAGCGCCGCCATGCCGGCCAACACGAAATAAAGCCGCCGCCGTTTGGGTCTCATCTCAGCCGTCCGAGTCGGGTGTCGGCGGTATCTAATTCCGCCGTCGTGCGCGGCGGGTGCTTTGCAACAGATCGAGGGTGCGTTGCGCGGCCTTCAACGAAATCCGGCTCCATGAAAAAAGCCCGACCAACAGCACGGCGGTCACGCCGAAGGCTGGCCAAACGTAGGCGGCATACCCGCCCATCCGGAGAAACTCTTCCACCGCATCCATCGCGTTGTGGGGCGCCGACAGATCGTGCGGCCTGTCTGGCGACTAAAGCGTCAATATAAGAACCGCTCGGGGATGGGTCCAGAAAGCGCACGATACTACGCTTCCGCCGCGGCATGGCCGTCGTCCGCCACATACAACGTTTGCAACGCTTGAATCCGACGGGCGACGATTTCGCGCCGCATCCGCACGATCAGCACCACGGCAAAGAAGCAAAGAAACCCGCCCCACATCAGACCCAATGGCGTCAGCAAGTCGGGATGAATGGTCGGGCCGCCCGGCACGCAGGATGCTGGCCGGCTGGTGCAGCGTGTTCCACCATTCCACCGAGAACTTGATGATGGGTAGATTGACCGCGCCGACCAACGCCAAAATACCGGCCGCTTTGGCGGCGCGGCGGTTGTCGTCGAACGCTTCCCAAAGCCCCATGTAGCCCAAATACAAAAACAGCATGATCAGCACCGAGGTCAGGCGCGCATCCCATACCCACCAGGTCCCCCAGGTCGGCTGTCCCCACAAGGCGCCGGTCACCAACGCGATCAAAGTAAACACCGCCCCGATCGGCGCTGCGGATTTGGCCGCAATATCGGCCAAGGGATGCCGCCAGATCAGCGCCACCGCGCTCGCGATCGCCATGAACGCATAGACCCCCGAGGCCAGCGTCGCCGCCGGCACGTGGACATACATGATGCGCACGCTATCGCCTTGCTGATAGTCGGGCGGGGAGGTGAGCAGACCCATGTAAAGCCCGGCACCGAAGAAGATCACCATGGCGCCCAGCAGCCACGGCATCAGGGCCGTCGCGATGCGGACGAAGCGGGCGGGGTTGGCAAAGCGATGCATGTTGGCCATTAGGCGGTCTCGATCGTCGTTCCGGCAATGCACGAGGCCGTGAAATCCGCGGCAGATGGCGGCGTGCAGTTCCAACATGGGGGCGATGGTCATTATTCCAAGTTCAGTCTGAGTGCCGCCGCGCTCGCGATCGGCGAAAGCACCACCGAAAACAGAAACAGCGCCCCGAGTATTAATAAGTGTGGTCTTTGCGTCAGACCCTCGGTCGCAGCGTCCACCGCACCAACGCCGAAAATCAGTACCGGAATGTAAAGCGGGATCACCAAAAGAGACAGCAAAACGCCGCCGCGCTTGACGCCAACCGTTAGCGCCGCGCCGATGCTGCCGAATAGGCTCAGCGTGGGGGTGCCTAGGGCCATCGCCGCGATCAACGTCAAATAGGCGCCGGCATCTAGTTGCATCAATACGCCAAGCAAGGGGCTTAGGATCACCAGCAGCAATCCGGTCGAGGCCCAATGCGCCAAAGTTTTGGCCAACGCCACAAGTTCCAGGGCAAGGGCTCAGCGCGATGACATCAAGGCTCCCGTCCTCGAAATCGCTCTGAAACAACCGGTCCAGCGACAACATCGTGGCCAGCAGCGCCGCCACCCAAATGACCCCGCTCGCAACCCGACCGAGCAGCGCCGATTCCGGTCCGATCCCCAACGGAAACAACGTCACCGTCAGAATGAAGAACACCGCAACGCTGGTGGTGGCGCTGCCTTGTCGGCGCGCCAGCACGAGGTCGCGGCGGATCAGACCAAAAACTCACCCATCCAACGCACCCATGGTGGCGGGAGCGAGATCGATCGCCGCGCTCGGTCCAATATTCAGGGGCGCATGGGTCGCGATCAGCGCGCTGCCTTGGTTATCCAAATGTCGGCGCAGGCAAGTCTCCAGCCGCGCCACGCTGTCGTCGTCCAGCGAAACCGTCGGTTCGTCCAGCAGCCACAACTGTCGCGGCACCAAGTTGAGCCGCGCGAGGTTGAGTCGCCGCCGCTGTCCCGCCGACAACAACCGCGCCGGCAGATCTGCCAAGTGGCTAAGGTCGTGTGCCGCCAACGCGGTCGCAATGCCCGTCTCGTCGCCGCGACCGCCCAGGATAGCGCGCCAATGCAGCAGGTTTTCGCCCACCGTAAAGGCGGGCTTGATCGCGTCTTGGTGTCCCACGAAGCCGACCTGACGACGGTGAAACTCAGGATCCGGTCGCGCCGCATCGTCGCCCCAACGCATCGTGCCGGTCGCCGGTTTGAGCAACCCGGCGACCAGCCGCAACAGGCTCGACTTGCCGCTCCCGTTGGGGCCGCGCAGCACCGTGGCCGTGCCCGGCGGAATGGCGAAGCTGAGATCGGAAAAAACCACGCGCTGCCCGCGTATGCAGGTCAGTCCGTCGGCTTTAAAGGTCTCGTGCCGCGGGTCGATGGGCGCGTTCATGGCTGCCTGGGTTGGGGCGTCACCGGATTGTGACGGGTGCGTGCGCAGTTTAGGGCGCTAGATTCCGCTCCTGCAAACGCCGACACCTCGATCGGATTTTCCATGACCTTGCCGACAACGCTTCCCTGGCTCGTTCTCGCCGGGTATTGCGCCCTCATTTGGTGGCTCGCTCCGCGTCGGGTCTCCGCCACGCAGTTCTTCGACGGCAAGTCGGACACAGGCGCGCCGCCGGGACTGTGGTTGTTGGTCGCCAGTGCCGCGGTCACCTGGATCTTCGCCAAGTCGATCGCCAATGCGGCCAGCCTAGCCGATGCGTTCGGGGTGATCGGCGGGATCGGCTACGGCTTCTATTACTTCAGCTTCTTGGTGGCGGGCGTCGCGATCTATTTCATCCGCACCCGCGGCGGCCACACCTCGCTGTCGGGCTTTCTTGTATCCAAATACGGCGTCCTCGCCGCGCGGCTCTTCTTAATCGCCATTTCGATCCGCCTGTTCAACGAGGTCTGGTCCAACACCAAAGTCGCCGCGCTGTTTTTCGGCGACGAGGGCAGCGGCGCCTACTGGCTCGCCGCGATCGTCGTCACGGCGTTTACGGTGTTCTATTCCTGGCGCGGCGGTTTGCGCTCCAGCCTCCTAACCGACGGCGCGCAGATGCTGCTCGCGGCGGTCTTGTTGGTTGTGGTGATGCTGGTGGTCTGGCCCGGTCTTTCCGAGCGTGGTTTGCCCGAGGTCTCGCGGGCCACGCACCTTGCGGGCTGGACCTTCGCCGGTCTCGCGCTGGTCCAGGTCCTCAGCTACCCCTTCCATGACCCTGTGATGACCGACCGTGCGTTCCTCACCAGCCCCAAGGTCATGCTGCGGGCGTTCATCTTGGCCGGCCTGATCGCGGGGGGCTTCGTCTTGGTCTACAGCGGCGTCGGCCTGTACGCGCTGTCGTTTGCCGCCGACGGCAACCCCTCGGTTGTGGTGCCGATCATGCTGGGCTTACCCATGATGCTGGTCTTCAACGGGCTCATGCTGACCAGCGCCGGCTCGACGCTCGATTCGACGTTCTCCAGTACGTCCAAATTGGTCGTGCGCGATTGGCATGCCGGCCCCCAAACCGAAGATCCCACGGCCCGGCGGATGCGCACCGGGCGTTACATCATTCTGGCCATCGCGATCCTGGGCAATCTGCCGCTATTCAGTATCTATCTCGGCGACCGCGCCGGTCCTGCCGTGATCGCGGCGACCACGATCAGCGGCACCATGGTCATGGGGCTCGCGCCGATGTTCTTGTTGTCGTGGATTCCGACGGCGCGACGGCTCAGCTTTCACCTCGCCTTTTGGCCGGGGCTCCTGTTCGGCGTCTTGCTGACCATCGAAAGCGCCGTCGGGGTGTCCATTTTTCCGTCGTGGATCGATCTTGGGACCGGCGTTTACGCCGATGACTTCGGGGTCACCGTGTTCGGTCTGGCGTTGGTTACCCTCGGATTCCTGCTTGGCGCGGCGGTTGCCGCCTTGGTGCCGGGGTCCGCGCCACAGCGCCTCCGACCGATCGTCCCGGCCGAGTAGAATTCCCCCGCGCGGCGTGGTAAACCGCGCCCGTGGCGCGTCGAAAGGCCCGCTCCCCCCCATAGTTTTCTACCTGGAGGCACATAGTGGCGTCGATCGGACGGGATACCCTCAAAACGCGGCGGACCCTCAAGGTCGGCAATCGCAGCTACGACTACTTCAGCATCAAGGCGGCGGAAAAAGCGCTCGATCTTGATCTCTCCACGCTGCCGCTGTCGCTGCGGGTTCTGTTCGAAAACCTTCTGCGCTACGAAGACGGGCGCACCGTCAAAGTGGCCGACATCAAAGCGATGGCCGCTTGGCTGAAACGCCGCAAGAACCCGCGCGAGATCGCTTATCGTCCGGCCCGCGTCCTGATGCAGGACTTCACCGGTGTGCCCGCGGTTGTCGATCTGGCCGCCATGCGCGATGCCGTCGCCAAGGCAGGCGGCGATCCCTCCGCGATCAACCCGCTCTCGCCGGTCGACTTGGTGATCGATCACTCGGTCATGGTCGATACGTTCGGTAGCGCCTCGGCCTACAAGAAAAACGTCGAGTTCGAATACGAGCGCAACATGGAGCGCTACCAGTTCCTGCGCTGGGGCGCCGGGGCGTTCGACAACTTCCGCGTCGTGCCGCCCGGTGTCGGCATTTGCCATCAGGTCAATCTTGAATATCTCGCCCGCGTCGTTTGGACCGACAAGGTCGACGGCAAGACGATCGCCTATCCCGATACCCTCGTCGGTACCGACAGCCACACCACCATGGTCAACGGCATGGCCGTCCTCGGATGGGGCGTTGGTGGCATCGAGGCCGAAGCCGCGATGCTCGGTCAGCCTATTTCGATGCTGGTGCCCGAAGTGGTCGGCTTCCGTCTCAGCGGCAAACCCAAAGAGGGCGCCACCGCCACCGACCTAGTCCTGACCGTCACGCAAATGCTGCGCAAAAAGGGCGTCGTCGGAAAGTTCGTTGAATTCTACGGCCCCGGTCTCAATCAGCTGTCGCTCGCCGACCGTGCGACCATCTCCAACATGGCGCCGGAATACGGCGCGACCTGCGGCTTCTTCCCGGTCGACGACGAAACGCTCGCTTACTTGCGCGCCACCGGCCGCAAAAAAGCCGACATCGACCTTGTCGAAAAATACGCCAAGGCCCAGGGCCTGTGGCGCTCGTCGCGCAGCCCGGAGCCGAGCTACACCTCGACCCTGGAACTCGACATCTCCACCGTCGAACCCAGCCTTGCCGGTCCCAAGCGGCCGCAAGACCGGATCCCGCTTTCCAAAGCCGCCACCGGTTTCAAGAAAGGCCTCGGTGGCGAGTTCGCGGTCAAAGACGAAGCCAAGCGCGTCAAAGTCAAAGGCACCAACTACGACCTCGGTCATGGCGACGTCGTCATCGCTGCAATCACCAGCTGCACCAACACCTCCAACCCGGCCGTTATGCTGGGCGCCGGCCTCGTGGCGCGCAACGCGGTGGCCAAGGGCCTCAAGGTCAAACCGTGGGTCAAAACCTCGCTCGCGCCGGGATCGAAGGTGGTCAGCGAATATCTCAAACATGCCGGCCTACAGGACGATCTCAATAAGCTCGGCTTCAACCTCGTGGGTTACGGCTGCACCACCTGTATCGGCAACTCCGGTCCGTTGCCCAAGCCGATCGCCGATGCGGTGGGTGCCGGCGATTTGGTGGTCACGTCGGTGCTCTCCGGCAACCGCAACTTCGAAGGCCGCGTAAGCCCGCACACGCGGGCCAACTATCTCGCCTCGCCCATGTTGGTCGTGGCCTATGCCATCGCCGGCAACATGAAGGTCGATCTCTTCAAAGACCCGATCGGCGAAGACAAAAAAGGCAACCCGGTTTACCTCGCCGACATTTGGCCCTCGAACGACGAAATCCACCGCACCATCCGCAAGTCGGTGAAACCCGCGATGTTCCGCGACGAATACGCGCAGGCCACGGTCGGCGATGCGCGGTGGAAGAAAATCAAAACGGGCGGTGGGCTCACCTACGACTGGAAAAAGTCGACCTACGTCAAACACCCGCCCTATTTCGAAGGCATGTCGCCCGACCTCGATCCGGTGTCCGACATCAAGGGCGCTCGGATGCTGGCGCTGCTCGGCGATTCGATCACCACCGACCACATCTCGCCGGCCGGTTCGATCAAAGAGGAGGCCCGGCGGGCGACTACCTCAAAGCGAACAAGGTCAAAACCAAAGATTTCAACTCGTATGGCTCGCGGCGCGGCAATCACGAAGTGATGATGCGCGGCACCTTCGCCAACATTCGGTTGCGCAACGAAATGGCGCCGGGGACCGAAGGCGGCGTGACCCGCTACCAGCCCGGTGGCAAACAAATGCCGATCTACGATGCCTCTATGGCCTACCAGAAAAAGGGCGTACCGTTGGTCGTCGTTGCCGGCAAAGAATACGGCACCGGCTCTTCGCGCGACTGGGCAGCCAAGGGCACCACGCTGCTCGGCATCAAGGCCGTTATCGCCGAAAGCTTCGAGCGCATTCATCGCTCCAATTTGGTGGGCATGGGCGTGCTGCCGCTTGAGTTCAAAAACGGCCAAACCCGCAAGTCGCTCAAGCTCGACGGCAGCGAAACGATCGACATCGTCGGTTTGGAAAAAGGTATAAAGCCGCGGATGGATCTCACCTGCCGCATCACTTATGCCAACGGCAAATCGAAATCCGTTACCGTGCTGTGTCGGATCGATACCGCGAACGAGGTCGATTACTACCTCAACGGCGGCATCCTTCACTACGTGTTGAGGAACTTGATCGCCGAATCCGCCTAGGCGCTGCGACAGTCACCCTTTCTTGATTCGCGGCGCAAAAACCCCAGGATTAGGTTCAGGTATGCGTAACCTGCGACTATTTCTGGGATACGGCGTCATCGCGCTGGCGTCGCTCGTCGCCACGTCGGTATTTGCCGCCGAGGCAAAGTCGCCCGTCGTCGTCGAACTGTTTACCTCGCAAGGCTGCAACTCCTGCCCGCCGGCAGACGCCTACCTCGCCACACTCAAAGGCCGCGACAACGTTCTGGCGCTTAGCTACCACGTCAACTACTGGGACTATCTCGGCTGGCGCGACACCTTTGCCAGCGAAGTCACAACCGGTCGCCAACGCGACTACGCGCGCACCATGGGCGAACGCACGATCTACACGCCGCAAGTGGTGATCGGCGGTCGATATCACGAAGTTGGGTCGCGCCACGGCGCTATCGATCGGGCGATCCGCAAAGCCGCGCTCGAACAAAAAGAAACGCTCGACGTTCAACTGCGGGAAGCCACGCCGGGCAAGCTCCAAATCTCCGTCGCCGCCGGTCAGATCTACATTCGCCGCGTCATCATGTGGCTGGTGTTGTTCGACCCCTACCACGAGGTCGAAATTCAGCGCGGCGAAAACCGCGGTCGGACGCTCGGTTACCATAATGTCGTGCGGGACGTGCGCGAGATCGGCGAGTGGTACGGCAAAGCGCTCGAGGTGATGTTGGATATCGAACCGCTACGTAGCGTCGGCGAAGCCGTCGCGGTCATCGTTCAAGAGGGCGAGTCCGGGCACGTGCTGGGGGCACAGCAAGCCCAATTCACGGGGTTGCCCAAGCCCTAGTCGGGCGACCGGACGGCTTTTTCCAACAAAGACACCAACCGATTCGAAAAGGCCCCGATGTCGGGCGGCAATTCGCCTTCCAAGATCGTCGCCTGATCGAACAACAGATGCGCGGCTTCGTCGATCTGTGCGCTTGCGTTGTCACTGGCGGCCAATGCACCCAACGCCGTGATCACCGCGTGTTTCGGATTGATTTCGAGAACGCGCGGTGTGGCTTCGGTGATCCGGCCGTGCTGGCGCAGTAGCCGCTCGGTATGCATGTCGAGACCGTCCTCCGAGGCGACGATACACGCCGGACTGTCGGTCAGACGGTCGGTGGTGCGCACGTCTTGGGCGCGATCCTTGAGCGCCAACTTCAACAGTGCGACCAAACGCGCCGTCGGCACGTCGTCTTCGTCGCTCTTGGCATCGTCTTTTTTGTCGGCATCGTCCGCGTCGGCGGCATCCTTTAGGTCGGTCGCGCCCCGGGTCACCGACTTGAACGGTTTTTCCTGGAAATCGCCCAGCGTATTGACCCAAAAATCATCCACCGGGTCGGATAGTAATAACACTTCGATACCGCGCGCCTTGAACCCTTCAAGCTGGGGGCTGCGCTCGATCGAATCCGCGTCGCCGACGATGTAGTAAATCGAGGCCTGATCGTCCTTCATCCGGCCGACATAGTCGGCCAGCGTGGTCGGGGTGTCCGAACCCGTAGTCCGGAAACGGGCAATCTCAAGGATCGCGTCTCGGTTGTCGGGATCCTCGTACAACCCTTCTTTGAGGACGGCGCCGAATTCCTTCCAAAAGCCCTCGAACTTCTCGGCCTCTTTGGCGGCGAGCTTTTTCAGCTCGCGGAACGTCTTTTTGACGATGTCCTTGCGGATCTTCGCGATCAACGGGCTCGTCTGCAGCATTTCGCGACTGACGTTGAGGCTGAGATCCTCGGTGTCGACGATGCCGCACAAAAACCGGAGGTAGGGCGGGATCAATCCTTCCATTTCGGAGGTCACGAACACGCGCTTCACATAAAGGCGCACGTGATGCCGCCGCGCCGGGTCGAAAATATCGAACGGGCGCACCGACGGGATGAACAACAACAGCGTGTAGTCGATCTTGCCCTCGACCCGCGAATGGACGGTCAGCATCGGGTCGTCGAAGTTGTTGGAAACGTGGTGGTAGAACTCGGCGTATTGGGTGTCGTCGATCTCAGACTTAGGCCGGGTCCAGAGCGCCGATGCATCGTTCAATGCCTCGTCGTCATCCTTGTCGCCCTTGAGGACGACTGGAATGCCGATGTGGTCGGAGTGCTTTTTGACGATCCCGCGCAACGTGTCGGGCTTGAGGTAGTCCTTGGCGTCTTTTTTGACATGGAGCGCCACGGTGGTACCGCGGGTGGTGCGGTCGCTGGGCCCGATGGTGTACTCGCCGAGGCCGTCCGATTCCCATTTCCAGGCGTCGCTGCCGTCGGCCCGGCGCGATTCGACGCTCACCTGATCGGCAACCATGAAGGCCGAGTAGAACCCGACCCCGAATTGGCCGATCATCGAGCCGGCTTTGTCGTCCTTATCGCTGCTCTGGAGCTGTTCCATGAAGGCCGCGGTGCCGGATTTGGCGATCGTGCCTAGGTTTTCGGTCAGCTCCTCGCGCGACATCCCGACACCGTTGTCGCTGACCCGCAAGATTCCTGCCGATTTGTCGACCTCCAGGACGATTTTGAAATCCGGGTCGCCTGCGATCAAGGCGGGGTTGGTGATCGCCTCGTAGCGCAGTTTGTCGCAAGCGTCGGAGGCGTTGGAGATCAGCTCCCGCAGAAACACGTCGCGATCGCTGTAGAGCGAATTGGCGACGATCTGGAGCAGGCGGCTGACTTCGGCCTGAAAGCTCTTCTTTTCGGTATCGGGGGCCTGGGTTTCGGCCATGGATGTGGTCTCCGTGCGGAATATCGGGGAACCGCGCGGCGGTTCGGCTGCCGCACAATATGTGGCGTGTCGCCTTGGCTTCAAGTCGTGCCAAGCCCTCGCTTGCCCGGCTCCCGAAATCGGAGTAGGTACCGGGGTCGAATAGGCCGGATGGCGCGGTCTTCACGGCTATCAAGGAGGATGCTTTGGCGCGGAACAAGATCGCCCTAATTGGCGGCGGAAACATTGGTGGCACGCTGGCTCATTTGGCCGGCCTTAAAGAATTGGGCGATATCGTCGTTTTCGACATCGTCGACGGTTTGCCGCAGGGCAAAGCCCTGGATTTGGCGCAGTCTTCGCCGGTCGACGGCTTCGATGCGGGCCTTTCCGGGACCAAGCGCTACGCAGACATCAAGGGTGCCGACGTCGTCATTGTTACCGCCGGTGTTGCCCGCAAACCGGGCATGAGCCGCGACGATCTCATCGAGATCAACACCAACGTTATGAAGTCTGTCGGCGAGGGCATTAAAAAGTACGCTCCCAAGGCCTTCGTGATCTGCATCACCAACCCACTCGACGCCATGGTCTGGGCGTTGCGCCAGGCTTCGGGTCTGCCGCCGCACATGGTGGTCGGCATGGCCGGTGTGCTCGACTCGGCGCGCTTCCGTTACTTCCTGGCTGAAGAGTTCAAAGTGTCGGTCGAAGACGTCACCGCTTTCGTCCTCGGGGGCCACGGCGACACCATGGTGCCGCTGGTGCGCTATTCGACGGTCGCCGGTATCCCGATTCCGGATTTGATCAAGAAGAAATGGACGACCAAGAAAAAGGTCGATGCCATTGTCCAACGCACGCGTGACGGCGGCGCCGAAATCGTCGGTCTGCTCAAGACCGGCTCGGCGTTCTATGCCCCCGCGGCGTCGGCCATCCAAATGGCCGAGTCCTATCTCAAGGACAAAAAGCGGGTGCTGCCGTGTGCGGCTTACCTCACCGGCCAATACGGTGTCCGCGACATCTATGTCGGCGTCCCCGTTGTGATCGGCGCCAAAGGCGTCGAGCGTGTCGTCGAGATCGACCTCAGCGCGTCCGAGAAGAAGATGTTCAAGAACTCGGTCGATGCCGTGAAGGGGCTGATCAAGGCGGTGCAACGCATCGATCCGAGCATGAAGCCGCGTGCGCGCAAGTCGCGCGCCAGGAAGCGGTAGTTAGGCTGCCGTCCCACCGGGCGGTTTGGGCACCAATATAGGTTCCGCATGAATATTCACGAGTACCAAGCAAAGGGCGTCTTAGCCCAATACGGGGTTGCCGTGCCACGCGCGGCGGGGTCGCTTATACCGTCGAAGAGGCGGTAAAGGTGGCCGAGGACCTCGGTGGCCCGGTCTGGGTCGTTAAGGCGCAAATCCATGCCGGCGGTCGCGGTAAGGGCGGTGGTGTCAAAGTCGTCAAATCGCTCGACGAACTGAAGACCGTTGCCGGCGAAATTCTCGGTATGACGCTGGTGACGCCGCAAACCGGCCCCCAAGGCCGTGTGGTGCGCCGGATTTACATCGAAGAAGGCGCCGACATCGCGCGCGAGTTGTACCTCAGCATGTTGGTCGACCGTGGGTCCAGTCGGGTTTCGATCATGGCCTCCACCGAAGGCGGCATGGATATCGAAGAAGTTGCGGCGGCGACGCCGGAAAAGATCACCGTCGTCACGATCGATCCCGTCGCGGGCATTCAGCCGTTCCATGCGCGGAAGATCGCTTTCTCGCTTGGTCTCGAGGGGGATCAGGTCAAAGCCGCGACCCGTCTGGTTATTGGAGCGTACAAGGCATTCACGGCGACGGATGCAAGCCTGTTGGAAATCAACCCGCTCATGGTTAGCGGGACAGGTGCGGTCGTGGCGCTCGACGCCAAGATGAACTTCGATGACAACGCGTTGTTCCGGCACAAAGATATTGCCGAGCTGCGCGATGAAAACGAAGAAGACCCGGCTGAGATCGAAGCCCAAAAATACGACCTCAACTACATCAAGCTCGACGGCAACGATCGGTTGCATGGTCAACGGCGCCGGCCTGGCGATGGCGACCATGGACATCATCAAATTGTTCGGCGGCGAGCCGGCGAACTTCCTCGATGTCGGGGGCGGTGCGACCAAGGAACGCGTCACCGAAGCGTTCAAGATCATTCTTTCCGACGCCAACGTCGAAGGCATTTTGGTCAACATCTTCGGCGGCATCATGCGCTGCGATGTCATTGCCGAAGGCGTCGTTGCTGCGGCGCGCGACGTCAGCCTTCATGTCCCGCTGGTCGTGCGCCTCGAAGGTACCAACGTCGATTTGGGCAAAGAGATCCTCGCCAATTCCGGCCTGCCGATCATCACCGGCGAAGACTTGGGCGATGCCGCCGAGAAAATTGTTAAGGCCGTCAAGGAGGCTGCGTGATGGCCGTTCTCGTCGATTCGAACACCAAAGTCATTTGCCAGGGCTTCACCGGGGTTCAAGGCACCTTTCATTCTGAGCAAGCGATCGCCTACGGCACCAAAATGGTCGGCGGTGTGACGCCGGGCAAAGGCGGGACCGAACACCTCGGGTTGCCGGTCTTCGATACCGTCGCCGCCGCGGTCGACCAGACCGGTGCGGATGCGTCGGTGATCTACGTGCCGCCGCCTTTTGCAGCCGATGCCATTCTTGAGGCGATCGATGCGGGCGTCGGCTTGATCGTCTGCATCACCGAGGGCATCCCGGTGCTCGACATGGTCAACGTCAAGCGCGCGTTGGAGAACTCGGGCTCGCGTCTCATCGGGCCGAACTGTCCGGGCGTTATCACCCCCGAGGCGTGCAAGATCGGCATCATGCCGGGCCATATCCACAAAGCGGGCTCGGTCGGCATCGTCTCGCGCTCGGGCACGCTGACCTACGAGGCTGTCGCGCAGACCACCGCCGCAGGTTTGGGCCAATCGACTTGCATCGGCATCGGCGGGGACCCGGTCAACGGGACGAATTTCATCGACTGCCTGGAAATGTTCCTGGGCGATCCGCAGACCGAATCGATCATCATGATCGGTGAAATCGGCGGCAGCGCTGAGGAAGAGGGCGCCCAGCTCCTCAAGGACAGCGCCGTCAAAAAGCCGGTTGTCGGCTTTATTGCCGGGCGCACGGCGCCGCCCGGTCGCCGGATGGGCCATGCCGGTGCTATCATATCTGGTGGAAAAGGTGGTGCCGACGACAAGATCGAAGCCATGAAGTCCGCCGGAATCACGGTGACCGAATCGCCGGCGGCCATCGGCACCACGCTATTGGAAGTGCTTCAACGCGGTTAGCCCCGCGGCTGACGGAGGGCGCGCCGAGCGCGCTAAAGAGTATGGGTAACGAACCGGATCGTGCATCGTTTCTGACCGGCGTTAACAGTGCGTTCCTCGAACAACAATACGCGCGGTTTGTCGAGAACCCCGAAACGCTAGACGAAAACTGGCGCGGGTTCTTCGCCGAACTGGGCGATGACGCCGCCGCCGCACTCGGTGCTGTTCAAGGTGCCAGTTGGGCGCCCGAGGGCGGCCCGTTCGTCACCTCGGTCGCGCCGGAAGAACCTGTTGAGGCGCCGCCAATACCGGTCGCCGCCACAGATGCCGATGCCCTGCGGGCCGCGACGCTGGATTCTGCTCCGCGCGCTGATGTTGATCCGGTCCTATCGCGTCCGCGGCCACCTCAACGCCAACCTCGACCCGCTCGGCATCGAAGGCCGCGATCCGCACCCCGAACTCGATCCCGCAACGTACGGGTTTACCGAGGCCGATATGGACCGGCCGATCTTTATCGACCATGTGCTGGGTCTCGAAACCGCGACCATGCGCGAGATCGAAAAAGTGCTCCGCCTCACCTACAGCGGGAACATTGGCTATGAGTTCATGCATATCCAATATCCCGAACAAAAGGCGTGGATCCAGGAACGCATCGAGGGCCACAACTACCGCCCGCACTTCACCGAAGAAGGGCGGCGCAAGATTCTCGAACAGCTCACCCACGCCGAAGGGTTCGAGCGCTTTCTGCATCTCAAATACACCGGCACCAAGCGCTTTGGCTGCGACGGCGCCGAGTCGCTGATCCCGCTGCTCGAGGCGATCAACAAGCGCGCCGCCCTGTCAGGCGTGAAAGAGATCTTGATCGGCATGCCGCACCGCGGCCGCCTCAACGTCTTGGCCAACGTGATGGCCAAGCCCTATCTCAATATCTTCGCCGAGTTCCAGGGGTCCAGCGCCCACCCCGACGACGTCCAGGGTTCGGGCGACGTGAAATACCATCTTGGCACCTCCGCCGATCGTGAGTTCGAAGGAGAAAGCGTCCATTTGTCGCTGTCGGCCAACCCCTCGCATCTCGAGGCGGTGAACCCCGGTGTATTGGGCAAGGCCCGCGCCAAGCAGTTGCAACACGACGACACCGACCGCGACAAAGTGCTCAGCGTGATCATGCATGGCGACGCGGCGTTCGCCGGGCAGGGTATCGTCGCCGAATGTTTCGCGCTGTCCGACCTCAAGGGCTATCGCACCGGCGGCACGATCCATGTCGTCGTCAACAACCAGATCGGGTTTACCACCTCGCCGGGGTACAGCCGGTCCTCGCCCTATCCGTCCGATTTGGCCAAGGGTATTCAGGCGCCGGTGATCCACGTCAACGGCGATGATCCCGAGGCGGTCGTGCACGCGGCGCGTCTCGCCACCGATTTCAGGCAGACCTTCCACCGCGACGTCGTCATCGACATGTTTTGCTATCGGCGGCACGGGCACAACGAAGGCGACGAGCCGGCGTTCACCCAGCCGCTCATGTATCGGCAAATCAAAGATCACAAGCCGACCCGCGAGCTTTACGCTGATTTCCTCGAGAAAAAGATCGCACTCCTCAAGCCGGGTGAGGCGGAGGAGATCCGCGCGGCGTTCCACGCCAAGCTCGAGGACGATTTCAATGCCGCGTCCAATTTCAAGCCCAACAAGGCCGACTGGCTCGAAGGCGTTTGGAAGGGGCTCAAGACCGCCAGTGGCGATGCCCGCCGGGGCAAGACCGCGGTGCGCGAAAAGACCCTGCGCGACATCGGCGAGACTCTCACCAACGTGCCGGACGACTTCAATCTCCATCGCACCATTCGGCGACAGCTCGCGACCAAAAAAGAGATCATCAAATCCGGCGACGGCGTCGATTGGGCAACCGCCGAGGCGCTGGCCTTCGGCTCATTGCTTGCCGAAGGCCACGGCGTGCGCCTCAGCGGTCAAGATTCCCAGCGCGGCACTTTTTCGCAGCGTCATGCGGTCCTCATCGACCAGGAAACCGAAGACCGGTTTATCCCGCTCGAGCACATCGCACCGGACCAGGCCAAGTTCGAAGTCGTCGACAGTATGCTGTCGGAGTTCGCCGTGCTCGGGTTCGAATACGGCTACAGCCAAACCGCGCCGGGCTCGTTGGTGATGTGGGAAGCCCAGTTCGGCGATTTCGCCAACGGCGCCCAAGTCATCGTCGATCAGTTCATTTCGTCGGGCGAAAGCAAATGGCTTCGCATGAGCGGTCTCGTGATGTTGCTCCCGCATGGCTACGAAGGGCAGGGACCGGAACATAGCTCCGCCCGGCTCGAGCGCTACCTGCAGCTTTGCGCCGAAGACAACATGCAGGTCGCGAACTGCACCACGCCGGCCAACTATTTCCACATCTTGCGCCGCCAAGTGCATCGTGATTTCCGCAAACCGCTGGTCTTGATGACGCCCAAGTCCCTGTTGCGCCACAAGCGTGCGGTCTCGCCTCTTTCGGATCTTGCCGGCAAAACGAGTTTCCACCGAGTGTTATGGGACGATTGTCCGGTCGACGCCGACGACAAGATTAAACGCGTGGTGATTTGCTCAGGCAAAATCTATTACGACCTTTGGGAAGAGCGCGAAAAGAACGACATCAAGAACGTCGTCGTGTTGCGTGCCGAACAACTCTATCCGTTCCCCTACCGGTCGTTGACGAAAGAGCTGCGGCGGTTTCCCAATGCGGAAATCGTGTGGTGCCAAGAAGAACCCAAGAACCAAGGTGCGTGGACCTTCGTCGCGCCCCGCCTTGAAGAGATCTTCCAAACCTTGGGCCGCGGCAATGATCGCGTGCGGTATTTCGGTCGGACCGAACACGCATCCACGGCCACCGGGCTTTTGCGCAAGCATCTCGACGAACAAGCCAAGATCGTTAGCGAAGCGACAACAGTTTGAGTAGGTCGTCATGACAGTCGAAATCAGAGTCCCCGCGCTCGGCGAATCGGTGAGCGAAGCCACGGTCGCCAAATGGTTCAAAGCCGTCGGCGAAGCCGTAGCGGCCGACGAACCGTTGGTCGAGTTGGAAACCGACAAGGTCACCGTCGAGGTGCCGGCCTCGTCCGCAGGGACCATCAGCGAAATCGTTGCCGCCGAAGGCGACAACGTGGAAGTTGGCTCCTTGCTCGGCGCGATCGCCGAGGGCGCCGGCCCGGCCAAAGGCAAGGCGGCGCCCGCTGCGAAGGCGGCGCCCGCGACCACCGCCGCGGCAGCTAAACCCGCCCCGGCGCCGACCGCTCCGGCAACCGGCCAGGCACCGTCGGTGCGTCGGCTTGCCGCCGAAACCGGGATCGATCCCGCGACGGTGCCCGGCACCGGCAAGGGCGGTCGGGTGACCAAGGGCGATATGCTGGCCCAGGCCACCGGGGGCGGCGGCGCGGCACGCGGTCCGCGCGAAGAGCGCGTGCGCATGACGCGGCTCCGCCAACGAATCGCGGAGCGTCTCAAAGAAGCGCAAAACACGGCGGCCATGCTGACCACCTTCAACGAGGTGGACATGAGCGCGCTGCTCAATTTGCGCGCCGATTACCGCGACACGTTCGAAAAGAAGCACGGGGTGCGGCTCGGCTTCATGTCGTTCTTCGCCAAGGCGAGCGTCATCGCGCTACGTGAAATCCCGTCCGTAAACGCCGAAATCGACGGCGACGAAATCGTCTACAAGAACTATTGCGATATCGGCGTTGCAGTGTCCGCGCCGCAAGGCCTGGTCGTGCCGGTGCTGCGCGATATCGAAGAGATGTCGTTCGCCGACATCGAGAAAACCATTACCGATCTCGGCAAGCGCGCCCGTGACGGCAAGATTACCATGGAAGACCTGACCGGGGGCACGTTCACGATCTCGAACGGCGGCGTATTCGGTTCGCTGCTCTCGACGCCGATCATCAATCCGCCGCAGTCGGCGATCCTCGGCATGCACAAGATCGAAAAGCGCGCGGTCGTAGTCGACGATGCGGTCGTCGTACGCCCAATGATGTACCTGGCGCTTTCCTACGATCACCGCATCATCGACGGCCGCGAGGCCGTGACCTTCCTGGTGCGGGTCAAAGAGTGCATCGAGGATCCCCAGCGCATCTTGCTGGACATGTAACCGCAGGCATTGGGGCCTATCGTGGCGGACGGCATTGTCGGCACTTGGGAGCTTGTCTCGGTGGAACGTCGCGCCGAGGACGGCACCGTCTCGCACCCTCTGGGCGATGCCCCGATCGGCCGGCTGACCTACACGGATGACGGCTACATGCAGGCGATCCTGATGCCCGGTGGACGCGCACCGTTCGAGTCGGGCGATGTTTACGGCACGCCCGAAGAACGCCAACGCGGCGGCGAACACTTCGTCGCCTATGCTGGGCGCTACGAGCTCCGCGGTAACACGGTGTTTCACTATCCGGACGCCAGCTATTTTCCCAATTGGGTCGGCCAGGAATTGAGTCGCACCGTCGACCTCGACGGCGACCGTATGATTCTCGCAACCAAAGCCGAAAAAGCCGGCGGCAGCCCCAGTGCCGCACATTTGGTCTGGCAGCGTCGACAGCTCTAACGAAAAGGACGACACCGTGGAGACGAACTTCGACATCGTAATCATTGGCGGCGGCCCCGGCGGCTACGTCGCCGCGATCCGCGCCGCCCAAATGGGCAGCAAAGTCGCGTGCGTCGAAAACCGTGCCACGCTGGGCGGCACCTGTCTCAATGTCGGCTGCATCCCCTCCAAGGCGTTGCTGCAAAGCTCCGAACTCTACGCCGAGGCGCAACACGGTTTCGCCGAACACGGCATCAAAACCGACAGCGTCAAACTCGATCTGGCGACCATGCTGGCCCGCAAAGACAAAGTGGTTGGCGAACTGACCAAGGGCATCGCGTTCTTGTTTAAGAAGAACAAGATAACCTCGGTCGAAGGTATCGGTACCATCACCGCACCCGGCAAAGTTTCGGTGGCTGGCGCCAAAGGCACCACCGAACTCACCGCCAAAACCATCATCATCGCGACCGGGTCCGAAGTCGCGGGCCTGCCCGGGATCGAGATCGATGAAAAGCGCATCGTCTCCTCGACCGGCGCGCTATCGCTGTCCGCGGTGCCGAAAAAAATGATCGTCGTGGGCGGCGGCTATATCGGCCTCGAAATGGGTTCGGTGTGGAGTCGGCTTGGCGCCGAGGTCACGGTCGTCGAATTCCTCGATCGCATCGTGCCGGGGATGGACGGCGAAACCGCCAAGCACCTCCAGCGCGTCCTCAAAAAGCAGGGACTGACTTTCAAGCTGGGGAGCAAGGTCACGGCGGCGAAGTCGACCAAGACCGGGGTTACCTTGACGGTCGAACCGGCCAAGGGCGGCGATGCCGAAGATCTCAAGGCCGACGTGGTCCTCGTATCCATCGGTCGCAAGCCGTTCACCGACGGTCTTGGGCTCGACGCGGTCGGCGTCAAACGTGACGACCGCGGCTTCATTGCCGTAGACGAAAACTACAAAACTTCGGTCGACGGCATCTACGCCATCGGCGACGTCATCTTGGGCCCGATGCTGGCGCACAAAGCTTCCGAAGACGGAGTCGCCTGCGTCGAAAAACTGCACGGCCAATATGCCGCGGTCGACTACGGCAAAGTGCCGGGCGTGGTTTACACCCATCCCGAAGTCGCCACCGTCGGTCGGTCGGAAGAAGACCTCAAGGAAGCGGGTATCGACTACAACGTGGGCAAGTTCCCGTTCTCGGCGGTCTCGCGCGCCAAGGTCAGCGGCGCCACGGATGGCTTTATCAAGGTCCTTGCCGACGCCGCAACCGATGCCGTGCTCGGCGTCCATATCATCGGGCCCGAGGCCGGCACGCTGATTCACGAAGCGGTCCTATGCATGGAATTCGGGGGCTCGGCGGAAGACATTGCCGCTACGGTTCACGCCCATCCGACGCTCTCCGAGAGCGTGAAAGAAGCCGCCCTCGCCGTCGCCGGTCACGCCATCCATATGTAAGGCCGCGACGGGTTTGCGCTGGCGGGCGCGTGAGGGAGGCATGAAAGCAGTCCTAGCTCTCGTCCTAGTTTTCGCGGCGGCTTGGCCGACCGGGGATACATTTGCTGCGGATGCCGCACTCTACAAGGTTGATGCAGGCCCTTTTCACGTCACCGAAACCAAGGCGATCTGGCACGACGCATCGCGCGATCGGGACATTCCGGTCAAAATCTATGCCCCCAAAAATACCGACGGTGCCCGCCCTCTCGTGATCGTGTCGCACGGCCTTGGCGGGTCACGCGAGGGCCTGGCCTATCTCGGAAAACACTGGGCGAGACACGGCTACGTCACCGTCCACCCCCAACATGCCGGCAGCGACCTAGGAGTTTGGCAAGGGAAACCGCAGGCCGAGGCACGCCGCGCGATGCGACGCGCCGCCGCCGATCCGGACACGGCCGTAGCGCGGCCCCTTGATGTCCGTTTCGTGATTGATCGCGCGCTAGCGGATCCCCTCAAGGTCCGATCGACTATCGTCTCGGTTGATCCGGGTCGGATCGCCGTTGCCGGTCATTCATTTGGAGCGTTCACCGCGTTGGCGTCCGCAGGCATCACCTTCAACCTTTTGGCGCATCCCCCGCCGCCTATGGCGATGACCGGTTGGTCGCCTCGATCGCCCTCAGTGCAACAGCCTTTCGTAACCAGCGGCCCGAAGCGTTCGACACCATCACCATCCCCACGCTTGCACATGACCGGGACTGAAGATTTCGGCGCCGTCGTCGATACCCGACCCGCCGAGCGGCGCAACGCCTACGACCGGATTCGAAATGCGCAAAAGTATCTCGTCATTCTGGAAGGTGGCGACCACATGGTCTTCAGTGGTGTGCGGCGCGGTGCCGCCAAAGGCGACCGACGAACGGCATTGGGCGCTGATCAGGTCAATCACCACCGCGTTTCTCGAGTCGATCGTCAATCAAGATGCCAAGGCAACCGCGTGGTTGGAAAAGGCCCTTCCCGAAATATCGGAAGGGATCGCTTTAAGCGAACACGCGACGCCCACCACCGACTAGTCAGCCGGCCTTTGCGCGCGGATGTGCCTGCCGATACACGCGTTGCAGTTGGTCGGTATCGACCTCGGTATAGCGCTGCGTCGTCGATAGCGAGGCGTGGCCCAGCAATTCCTGGATGCTGCGCAGGTCGCCCCCGCTCGACAGCAAATGGGTGGCAAAGCTATGGCGCAATGCATGCGGTGTTGCCGTATCGGGCAGCCCCAACGCGATCCGCACCTGGCGCATTTGGCGTTGCACCACGCCTGCATTCAACCGCTTGCCCCGTCCGCCGACGAACAACGGTCCATCGCTCGGCATCGCGAAGGGGCACAACGCGAGATAGGCATCCAACGCTTCGGTCACCACCGGCAGCACGGGCACTACGCGTTCCTTGTTGCCTTTGCCGACAATCCGCATGGCCTCGCGCAACGGCGCATCGCCGCGTTGCAGTCCCAACGCTTCGGAGATACGCAGGCCGCAGCCATACAACAGCGTCAGCAGGGCGGTATCGCGCGCCGCCAACCACGGTGCGACATCCAGCGTTTCCACGGTGCCGATGCTGGCAAGTGCGGCCTCGGTGCTCAGCGGCTTGGGCACCGCGTGCGGAATTTTCGGTCGCTTGACGCTGTGCACCGCCTGGTTGGTCGCCAGGTCGTTTTTCTCGAGGTAGCGAAAAAAGCTACGCAGGGCCGACAGCGCGCGGCCCAACGACGCGCCCGATACGCCCTCGCCACGTCGCTTGGAGAGGTAGCTACGAAAGTCGGCGACCGCCAACGTCTCGGCATTGGCAAGGCTCAGCGGCGCGCCAAGGTGGTCTTGGGCAAACGCAAAAAACGATTCGAGATCCCGCCGATAGGCCGCAATCGTGTGAACCGAATATTGCCGTTCGTTGGCGAGCGATCCGAGAAAATCTTCTGCCGCCGCGGCGGCATCGTCAGCGGCGGACAAGCCCGCCGGCGGGATGTCACGCGGCATTGAGCCCCGCGCGCAACGATCCGGTGATCGCGCGCGCCATGAAGCCCAGCAGTTCGGTGCCCTGTACGGGATGAAAGCGATCCGGTTCGTAGCTGCCCAACGCCAACAACCCGTTCGGCCCATCCTTGCCGACATCCAGATGCACCAGTGCGTCGGATCGCACTTTGTCCGCATCCTCGCCGTACAGCCGCTCGTCGCCGGTAATATCGTGGCGCAACAGGATCTGCCGGTCGCCGACGATCTCGGCAATGGTCCCGGGCGACAGCGAAACGATGTTGCGTGACCGGCTGCTGCTCGGGTCTTCAAAGCACAACGTCGACGTCGAGACATCGAGGATCGAGCGATAATCCTCGGCCACGATGCGCCCGATGTCTTCCAACGTACGCGCCTCGATCACCGCCAACACGGCGGCATGTATCCGCTCTTGGCTCGATAGATTGACCCGGCTTGCCGAGAGCAACTCGCTCTGGCGCGAGCGCAGGGTATTTAGTTCGGTCTGCAATCGCCCGATCATGAAGGCTTGCATGTCCAACACGCCGTCGGACTCTTTCTTCGACGGTGGCGCCAACACCTCGATCAACTCGGGGTGCTCGTTCAGAAAGTTCGGATGGGCGGTGAGGAACGCGACGACGTCGCCCTCATTGAGAGGCTTCGGCTTCTTCTTCGGTGTTTCTGAGCGCGCCAAGGAACCTCCTAGATGTTCTGTCCGGTCGCCCGCCAGTCGGCAAGAAAGGCGGCGAGCCCTTTGTCGGTCAGCGGGTGCTGCGCCAGTTTGCGCAACACGTCCGGCGGCACCGTACACACATCGGCGCCGATCAACGCCGACTGCAACACGTGGGTCGGGTGGCGGATCGAAGCGACCAGTATCTTGGTGTCGAGCGCAGGATAGTTGTCGTAGATGGTGCGGATGTCCTGGATCAACTGCATCCCGTCCTGGCCGATATCGTCCAGACGTCCCACAAAGGGCGAAATGAATGTGGCCCCGGCTTTGGCGGCAAGCACGGCCTGCGCCGCGGAAAAGCACAGGGTCACGTTGACCATCGCACCATCCGCACGCAGCGCACGGCAGGCTTTCAGCCCGTCCCACGTCAGCGGTACTTTGACCGCAATATTGTCGGCCATCGCTGCCAACTTGCGTCCCTGCGACACCATCGTTTCGTGATCGGTGGCGGTCACCTCGGCGCTCACCGGGCCGTCGACCACCGCACAGATATCCTTCAAGACATCAAAAAAATCTCGGCCGCTTTTTGCCACCAGCGAGGGGTTCGTGGTGACACCGTCGAGCAAACCCGTGGCCGCCAAATCGCGAATGTCGTCGATGTCGGCGGTATCTACAAAAAACTGCATTGAACCCTTTGGCTTTTTGCCGGCAGTGCCGTGTTGGCGTGGTAAGGCGCACCTGCCAAAGTGTATCGCATGCATGAATCGGGCACCAGTTCCGGCACGGGCCGGCGTCGCGTCAAAGTTCTCGTCCCGCTGCCGCTCGGCGCGACCTACGATTATCTCCTGCCGCCCGGGCTGGATGCCCCGCCCGGAGCGGTCGTCCGCGTTCCGCTCGGTAACCGCGAGGTGACCGGGGTCGTGTGGGACAATGCCGATGCGCCGGAATCCGCACTTGATCCGGCCAAGCTGAAAGCCGTCGCTGCGGTCTTACCGGTTCGCCCGCTCACCCAAACGTTGCGCCGGCTAATCGATTGGGTCGCCGACTACACGGTATCGGCGCCGGGCAGCGTGCTCCGTATGGCGATCTCGGTGCCCGACGCGTTCGGCGATCCGCCGACGGAAACGGTCTATGTGGTTGGCGCGACCACGCCGGACCGTCTCACCCCGGCGCGCCGCCGGGTGCTGGATGTGGTGCAAGACAATGTTCCCCGCCGGGCCGCCGAGCTTGCCGAACAGGCCGCGGTCAGTCCCGGGGTGGTCAAAGGCCTTGCCGATCTTGGCGCCCTGGTCGGGCGCAACGTACCGTCCGAACGACCGTTCGCGGTGCCCCAGCCCGATCACGGCCGTCAGACGCTGTCGCCCGAACAGGCCGCTGCCGCGGCCGACCTCAAAAATCGCGTTGCGGCCCACAATTTCTCGCCGGTGTTGCTCGAAGGCGTGACCGGGTCGGGCAAGACCGCGGTCTATTTCGATGCCGTTGCCGAAGCGCTGCGCCAGAAACGGCCGGTTCTCGTCCTGTTGCCGGAAATCGCGCTCACCGCGCAATGGTTGGATCGCTTTCACGATCGCTTCGGGGTCGCCCCGGCGCAGTGGCATTCGGACTTGTCGCGAACCGAGCGCCGCCGCGTGTGGCGGGCGGTGTCCGAGGGCCGTGTCCCGGTTCTGGTGGGTGCCCGTTCGGCGTTATTCCTCCCGTTCGACAATCTCGGCTTGATCGTTGTCGACGAAGAACATGATTCGTCGTTCAAGCAAGAAGACGGCGTGGCCTACAACGCGCGCGACATGGCCGTCGTCCGCGGGCAACTCGAACAATGCCCGGTCGTCCTGGTGTCGGCGACGCCTTCGCTCGAAACCGTGGTCAATGTCACCGCCCAAAAATTCGACCATGTCACCTTGCCCAATCGGCATGGCGGCGCGCGGCTTCCTGATTTGTCGATCATCGATATGCGCGCCGAAGGACTGCCGGCCGACCAATGGATTTCCGACGAACTCGCCCATGAGGTTCTCAGCACCATCGCGGCGGGCGAGCAGGCGCTCCTGTTCCTCAACCGCCGGGGCTATGCCCCGCTCACGCTGTGCCGCGCCTGCGGGCACCGCTTCCAATGCCCGAACTGCCAGGCCTGGCTGGTCGAACACCGTCATAGCGGTCGGTTGCGCTGCCATCATTGCGATTACGCCATGGCCGTTCCGGCGGCCTGTCCGTCATGCCAGGCGACCGGCAAATTCGCGGCCTGTGGCCCGGGGGTCGAGCGCCTTGCCGAAGAAGTCGCCGAACGCATGCCCGATGCTCGCGTCGCTGTCCTCGCCAGTGACACCCTCACCGGTCCCGCCCGCGCCGCCGCGCTGCTGGCCGCCATCGAAAACCACGAGATCGATCTGCTCATCGGCACCCAAGTGATCGCCAAGGGGTTTCACTTTCCGCTCCTGACGTTGGTCGGGGTGATCGATGCCGACCTCGGGCTGGCCGGTGGGGACCTCCGGGCCGCCGAGCGTACCTATCAACTCCTGTCGCAGGTCGCCGGCCGGGCGGGGCGCGAAAGCCGGCCCGGTCGCGTGTTTCTCCAGTCTCATTTGCCCGAACACCCGGTTTTGGCCGCGCTCGCCTCGGGCGATCGTCAGGACTTCATTGACCGGGAGCTCGCGGCGCGCCGCGACCATGGCATGCCGCCGTTTGGCCGCCTGGTCGCGCTGATTGTGTCCAGCGGCTCCGAAGACGCGGCACGGCAGACCGCTGCCGCCCTGCGCCGCTCCGCACCGCGCTATCAGCAGGTCCAGGTCCTTGGCCCGGCACCCGCGCCATTGGCCCTGTTGCGTGGCCGATTTCGCTTCAGATTGCTGCTCAAGGCCCAGAAAAACGTTTCGGTTCAACCGATTATCCGGGATTGGCTCGCCAAAGTGCGGGTACCGGGGGCGGTCCGCGTGGCGGTCGACGTCGACCCCTACGCATTTCTTTGAGAAGGCCCGCAAAAATTCTAGGTTTTCTGCGCGTTTCGGCACCCCGGCGGCTGTTGCACCCGCGAAATCTGTATGGTAGGTATCGCGCCCGAAAACAGCGGTTCGGCACTCTCGTCTCGCCGTTATTTTTTCGAAGAAAAACAATAGGTTAACCGCCGCCGACCGCGCTGGAGGGGCATCCCAAATTGGCAGTTGACAGCATGAACGTTTCCGGGATCGCCGGACGCTACGCGACCGCCCTGTTCGAACTCGCACAGGATCAGAACGCGTTGGACCAGACCGCCGAGGATTTGGCGTCGCTGGGGCGCATGATTGCCGAGAGCGCCGATCTCGAGCGGCTCGTCCGCAGCCCCGTGATAAGCCGCGCCGCCCAAGCCAAAGCCCTCGACGCAGTTATGGACCAGGCCAAGATGGGCGCGCTCACCCGCAAATTCGTCGGCTTGGTGGCGCAAAACCGTCGTCTTTTCGCGCTCGCCGATATGGCGCGCGGGTTCGCGCAACTCATGGCGCATCACCGTGGCGAGGTCGCCGGGGAAATCACCTCGGCCCATCCGCTCCGCGATGCTCAACTCGACCAACTGCGCGCCCAGCTCAAGGCTGCCGTCGGCAGCGACGTTCAGATCGACGCCAAGGTCGATCCCTCACTCCTCGGGGGGCTCGTGGTCAAGGTTGGCTCCCGCATGATCGATAGCTCACTTCGTACGAAACTCCAGAACCTCAAGTTCGCAATGAAAGGTGCCGGCTGATGGATATCCGCGCCGCAGAAATCTCTTCGATTCTCAAGCAACAGATCGAGAACTTCGGTAGTGAAGCCGAAGTCTCGGAGGTTGGTCAGGTCCTGTCCGTCGGCGATGGTATCGCCCGCGTTTACGGCCTCGACAACGTCCAGGCCGGTGAAATGGTCGAGTTCCCCGATGGGACGCGCGGCATGGCGCTGAACCTCGAGACCGACAACGTCGGTGTCGTGATCTTCGGCGACGACCGCAGCATCAAAGAGGGCGACACGGTCAAACGGACCGGCACCATCGTGGACGTGCCGGTCGGCAAAGGTCTGCTTGGTCGCGTGGTCGACCCTCTGGGCAACCCGATCGACGGCAAGGGCGAGATCGAGGCGACCGAACGTCGCGAGGTCGAGGTCAAGGCGCCGGGCATCATCCCGCGCAAGTCGGTGCACGAGCCGATGCAGACCGGCCTGAAAGCGCTCGATTCGCTGGTCCCGATTGGCCGCGGCCAGCGCGAACTGATCATCGGCGACCGCCAAACCGGCAAGACCGCCGTGGCGCTCGACACGATTCTCAACCAGAAAGAGAATTACGCCTCGGGTGACGAGTCCAAGCGTCTCTACTGCATCTACGTCGTCATCGGCCAAAAGCGCTCCACGGTGGCGCAGGTCGTGAAGACGCTCGAGGACGCCGGCGCGATGGAATACACCATCGTCGTATCGGCCACCGCGTCCGATCCGGCACCGCTCCAGTTCCTGGCGCCCTACGCGGGCTGCACCATGGGCGAATACTTCCGCGACAACGGCATGCACGGCCTGGTCATTTATGACGATCTGACCAAACAGGCGACCGCCTATCGTCAGATGTCGTTGCTGCTGCGTCGCCCGCCGGGACGTGAAGCCTATCCGGGCGACGTGTTCTATCTCCATTCGCGCCTTCTCGAGCGCGCGGCGAAGATGAACGATTCAGAGGGCGGCGGCTCGCTGACCGCGCTGCCGGTCATCGAAACCCAGGCCAGTGACGTCTCGGCCTATATTCCGACCAACGTGATTTCGATCACCGACGGTCAGATCTTCCTCGAAACCGACTTGTTCTATCAGGGCATTCGGCCCGCCATTAACGTCGGTATCTCGGTCAGCCGCGTGGGCTCTGCCGCGCAGGTCAAGGCCATGAAAAAGGTCGCCGGCGGTATCAAGCTCGACCTCGCGCAGTACCGCGAAATGGCGGCGTTCGCCCAGTTCGGCTCGGACCTTGATGCCTCGACCCAGCGCCTCCTGGCGCGTGGCGAGCGTCTCACCGAACTGCTGAAGCAGGGCCAGTACCAGCCGATGCCGGTCGAAGAACAAGTCGTCTCGATTTTCGCCGGCGTGAACGGCTACCTCGATAATGTCGACGTCAACAAGATCGGCGCTTTTGAAGAGCAGTTGCTCACCGAAATCCGATCCAAGCACGGCGACATTCTGACGACCATTCGCGACTCGGGCGATTTGTCGGACGACACCCAGGAAAAGCTCAAAGGCGTGCTCGACGGCTTCGCCAAAACCTTCGCGTAGGTCGACCCGGAAATGGCCAGCCTCAAAGACCTTCGGACGCGGATCGGCACCGTCAAATCGACGCAAAAGATCACGCGCGCCATGCAAATGGTGGCGGCCTCCAAGCTGCGCCGGGCGCAAGATGCCGTTGAAGCGGCGCGTCCCTATGCGCAGCGGATGGAGCGGATGCTGGGTTCGCTCGGCTCCAGCATGGTCGAGCAAGAAGGTGCCCCGCGCCTGTTGGTAGGCACCGGCAAAGACGAAACCCACCTTCTCGTCGTCGCGACCGGCGAACGCGGCCTTTGCGGCGCGTTCAACTCGTCGATCGCGCGCGCGGCGCGGGCCGACATCAAGAAGCTTCAGGCCGAGGGCAAAAAGGTCAAGATTCTTTGCGTTGGCCGCAAGGGGCGCGACGTGCTGCGCCGCGAATACAACGATCTTATTATCGACACCATTGAACTGGCCGGTATTCGCCGCTTGGCGTTCACCGATGCGCAGCCCATCGCGGTCGATATTCTCGACTTGTTCGAGGCGGGCGAGTTCGACGTGTGCACGCTCTACTTCAACACCTTCAAGTCTGTCATTTCGCAGGTACTGACGCGCCGCCAGCTTATTCCGGCGTCGTTGCCCGTGGCCGACGACGAAAGCGGCCCCGATCTTGGCGATGCGATTTACGACTACGAACCCGACGAAGAGGAAATCTTGGTCGAGCTTCTGCCGCGTAACCTCAGCGTCCAGGTCTACCAGGCGCTGCTCGAAAACGCGGCGTCCGAACAGGGCGCGCGGATGTCGGCGATGGACAACGCCACCCGAAATGCCGGCGACATGATCGACAAGCTGACGCTGAACTACAACCGGACGCGTCAGGCACAAATCACCAGCGAACTCATCGAAATCATCTCGGGCGCCGAGGCGCTCTAGGACGCGAGAAACGGAGAATACTGATGGCCACAAATATCGTTGGCAAAGTCACCCAGGTCCTGGGCGCCGTCGTGGACGTTAAATTCGATGGCCATCTTCCGGCGATCTTGAACGCGCTGGAGACCGAAAACCAAGGCAACCGCCTGATCCTAGAGGTCGCGCAACATCTCGGTGAGAACACCGTTCGCACCTTGGCGATGGACACCACCGAAGGCATGGTTCGCGGCCAAGAGGTCAGGGATACCGGCAGCGCGATCACGGTGCCGGTCGGGCCCGAAACCTTGGGTCGGATGCTCAATGTCACCGGCGACCCCATCGACGAACGCGGCCCGGTCGAAACCAAACAGCGCGCGCCCATTCACGCCCCCGCGCCTGACTTCGTCGATCAGTCGACCGAATCAGAAATTCTCATGACCGGTATTAAGGTCATCGACTTGCTCGCCCCTTACGCCAAGGGCGGTAAGGTCGGCCTGTTCGGGGGTGCCGGCGTCGGCAAGACCGTGCTGATTCAGGAACTCATCAACAACGTCGCCAAGGGCCATGGTGGCTACTCGGTGTTCGCTGGCGTGGGCGAGCGGACCCGCGAAGGCAACGATCTCTATCACGAGATGATCGACTCCGGGATTATCGATCTCGAAGGCGACAACTCGAAAGTGGCGCTGGTCTACGGTCAGATGAACGAGCCGCCGGGCGCCCGTGCCCGCGTCGGTCTGTCCGGCCTGACGATCGCCGAATACTTCCGCGATCAAGAGGGCCAGGACGTGCTCTTGTTCGTCGACAACATCTTCCGCTTCACCCAGGCCGGTTCGGAAATGTCCGCACTGCTGGGTCGTATTCCGTCGGCGGTGGGCTATCAGCCGACGCTGGGTACCGACATGGGCGCCCTCCAAGAGCGCATTACGTCGACCAACAAAGGGTCGATCACGTCGATCCAGGCGATTTACGTCCCGGCCGATGACTTGACCGACCCTGCGCCGGCCACGTCGTTCGCTCACTTGGACGCCACCACCACGCTGTCGCGTCAGATCGCGGAACTCGGCATCTATCCTGCGGTGGATCCGCTCGATTCGACCTCGCGCATGTTGGATGCCCGCATCCTGGGTGAGGAACACTATTCGGTCGCACGTGAAGTGCAGCGCATCTTGCAGACCTACAAATCGCTGCAGGACATCATCGCCATTCTCGGCATGGACGAGCTTTCCGAAGAAGACAAACTCACGGTCGCGCGGGCACGTAAAATCCAGCGCTTCCTATCGCAGCCCTTCCACGTCGCGGAAATCTTCACCGGTTCGCCGGGCGTGCTCGTACCGCTCGAAGAGACCATCCGTGGCTTCAAGGAAATCTGCGAAGGCCGGCACGACGATCTGCCCGAACAGTCCTTCATGCTGGTCGGCACGATCGACGACGCGGTCGAAAAAGGAAAGCGTCTCGCGCAAGAGGCGGCTTAGGCACCCTTCATGGCCGATAAGATCGCATTCGAACTGGTCTCACCCGACCGTCTCTTGGTTTCCGAGGATGTCGACATGGTCGTCGTCCCCGGCGGCGAGGGCGATTTCGGGGTGCTCGTCGGCCATCAGCCGATGATCTCGACCGTCCGTCCGGGCATTCTCGAAGTACAGAATGCCGGTGCCGAAGACCGCCGGATTTTCGTCAACGGCGGGTTCGCCGAGATTACGGGCGACCGCTGCGCGGTCATGACCGAAGAAGCCGTGCCGGTCGAGGAACTGGATCGCGCGGACCTAGAGCAGCGCATTAAAGACGCCGAAGAAGACATTCAAGAAGCACGAACTGATCTTGAACGTCACCTCATCGACCTCAAGCTATCGACGCTTCGGGAGATGTTGCAGGTCGTCTAATCGACTGCTGACCGCGGCGAAAAGTGCCGCTAAAATCGATGACCACTGTTGCCAGGCAGGGAGCCAAGGGCATCGGCATGAAGTGGACGCTTGAAGACATCGATTGGGACCGGTTCGACCCGTCAAAGGTCGACCCCATGGTGCTGTCCGTGGTGCGCGCCGCCAGCATGGTCGAGTACCGCAGCGCCGATTACGTCACCTATCTGTGCAACATCTTTCCCGACGACGAGGCCTTCCAAGAGGCCGCGCGGAAGTGGGGCGAAGAGGAAAACCAGCACGGTCGCGCCCTCGGCCAATGGGCCAAAATGGCCGACCCGTCGTTCGATTTCGACGGCGCCTTCGCCGACTTCCGCGCCAATTACGAACTCGCGCTGGATGCCGAAGAATCGATCCGCGGCACCCGATCGCGGAGTTGCTGGCCCGCTGCATGGTCGAAATCGGCACCAGTTCGTTCTACAGCTCGATTCATGACGCCGTCGAAGAACCGGTTCTCAAACAGATCTGCACGCTGATCGCGCGCGATGAATTCAGCCACTACGGGCTGTTCCGCCGCCACATGGAACGTTATCTCGCCGACGAGAAGCTCAGCATTTGGACGCGGATTCGCATCATGATCGGCCGGACGCTCGAAACCGGCGACGATGAATTGGCCTATGCCTACCATGCCGCCAACCGTCTGCCCGGTCCTTACGACCGCCGGGCCGCCAGCGACGCCTACGCCACCCGCGCCCTTTCGCTCTACCGGCCGGTGCATATCAGAAAAGGCGTGACCATGGCGTTCAAAGCCCTCGGCCTCAGCCGCGAAGGTTGGTGGCACGACGCCATCGCCAAAACGATCTACCGCATCATGCAGGTGGCATCAGGTTGGTCGCCCCGGATCGCCGCAGCAAATAGAAATACAGCGGGTAGGCAAAAGCCGTGCACAAGGTGCCGATCGCAAGCAAGGCACCCCATGTGGCCACCGAGGGGGCGGCGTTCCAGGGTGCCTCGAAGATCAACGCGAGCGGCAATAGCGCCAACGCCGCAGTGCCGACTTGGCCGAACGAGGTGACTATCGGCGAAAAATCCATCAGGTGGCGCCGCGCATAGATGGCGGCGGTGGCATAGAACAGGGCCGCCAGCAGCACCAGCGATTGGCTGCCTGCATTGTCGCCCAGCGTCAGCAACGCCTCGGGGCCGATCAACACAACTACGCCGACGAAGCCCAGCGCGACGCCGACCAGCCGGTTCGCTGAAAGAGTTTCCTGTCGCACCACAAACACCGCCAGAACCACGGAAAAGATCGGTGTCGTGGCGTTCAAGATCGACGCCAATCCCCCTTCGATGGCCACTTGGGCCCAGGCAATCAAGGTAAAGGGAATGGCGTTGTTGAGGATGCCCATCAGTCCCAGTACCCGCCATGAGCGCCAGTCGCGCGGCAACCGCTCGCCGGCAAAGCGGATCATCAGCCACAAGGCTGGTGCGGCGATCGCCACCCGGCCAAAGGCGACGGTGATCGGCCCGAGCGATTCCAGGGCGACTTCGAAGAAAAAGAACGAGCTCCCCCACACCGAACCCAGCAAGACGATGCCGGCCCAGCTGGGACCGTCCATGCGGTCGTTGTTCATGGCGAAGGAAGAAAATTGCGCAACGTGGCGACAGCCTAGGGAGCAGTCCCGGTTCTCGCCAGCAGAATCTTACGCCGCGGCCAAATGCCCGAAAGCCTCGACAAGGTCGGCGTAGACGTGTCGTTTGAAGGGGACGGCTAGATCAACAAGGTCGCCCATCGGGGCCCAGCGCCAGGCATTGAACTCCGGCTCCGCGGTGTCGATGTCGATGTCGGCATCGTCGCCGAGGAAGCGCATCGCGAACCACTTCTGGGTCTGGCCCCGATAACGGCCTTTCCACAAACGCCCCACCAAATGCTCAGGCAGGTCGTAGGGAATCCACTCCGGGTGTTCGGCGATGATCTCGGCGTTGTTGGTGCCGATCTCCTCAAGAAGCTCGCGCATCGCCGCTTCGGCGGGCTCTTCGCCCTTGTCGATCCCGCCCTGCGGCATCTGCCAGGCCTCGGCGATAGCGTCGATCCGCTGCGCGACGAACACCTCGTTGACGGCGTTCAGCAGCATGATCCCGACGCAAGGGCGGTATCCCAGGCTTTCGACATCGACCGTCATGGGTGGGGCGCATCTCCCACCAGGGCGGAGACCGGCGCCAGGTCGATGCCTTTCTCTTCCAACGTCGCCGCCCATTGGGCAAGCCGTTCCAGCGTCACGGGGTAGGGTCGGGCGATCCCCAACGCTTGGCCGTGCTGACGCGCGATATTTTCCAGGTCGATCAGCTTGGCGTCGATCTCGACCCGCGACGCCACCTGGTCGATTTCCCGGTTGTTCAGCGCATGGGGCAGGCCCAGATCGTCGGCGATACGGCCGGCCACGCTGGTGCCCGAAGTGCGCGCATCGACGAACAACAGCCCACGATCGCGGATCGATTGCAGCACGGGCTGCAAACTGTCGAGCGACGAGGTAAAGCGATCCCCCATGCGATTGTAGACGCCGACATAACCGGTAAATCGGCTCAACAAAAACTCCAACCGTTCGAGGTTTTCGTCCGGACCGGCCGAGGTGAGTAAGGTGTGCGGGCCGGGGTCGCTGGTCGGAAAATCGAAGGGCTCCATCGGCACTTGCAGCAACACTTCGTGACCCGCCGCGCGGCTCAGGTCGATCCACTGATCCAGTCGGCGCGCATAGGGGGTAAACCCGAGCGACACGGCACCGGGCAGTTGTTGGATCGCGGTATTGGTCTGTTCTTGGCTCAGCCCCAAATCTTGCAACAAGATAGCGATTCGCGGCCGATCGCGTTCGGTCGGGAAGGGCCGGGCGTAAACCCGCCAGGGTTCGCGACCGTCCTCCGCGATCGCCGGTAGTGGGCCGAAGCGGCCTTCGACCAATACTGCCGGTTCCGGCGCGGGCGCGAGCACCAGTTTGCGCGGCAATGCGGGCAGGGCCGCACTCGGCACTGCGGTCCGCGGTGCGGCGGGGGCGGCAGGCGGTGGCGGCGGTGCGGCCGCAGCGGTTTCGGTCTTGGGGGTGTCTTCGGCGGTGTCGCGGTGCGCTGCCGGCGTGTCGTCGTCGCCTTCCTGTACGGCATGCGGCGTGTCGGCCTCCGAGACTTCGGTATCGTCCTCGACCGGCGGCGGTTCCGGTGTCGC
This sequence comes from Alphaproteobacteria bacterium, assembly GCA_038141965.1. Taxonomy (GTDB): domain Bacteria; phylum Pseudomonadota; class Alphaproteobacteria; order SHVP01; family SHVP01; genus CALJDF01. Next base: position 193,195 of record JAYQJC010000005.1, on the reverse strand, counting down.
GGCGGGCGGGTTCAGCGCCACTTCGGCCACCGTGTCCTGGGCCGTTTCGGTTTCCGGCGGCGGCGCGACGTAGGTCAGTTGGAGGAACGCACCGACGGCAATCAATGCGCCGACAAGGCCGTACGCGACGAGCGCCGGCGCGGTCCGCCAAACGGGCGTTTCTGGGGCCTCCTCTTCCGCGAGACGGCGGCTGGCTCTTAGCGATCTCGGTCTACGCGCCATGGCTCACGGAGGGTGTGTTGTGCCGACATGGGCGCGCGGTGATCGGCTTTAGTTGACGGACTTTTTGGCAAATAGCTGCAGTCCGCGCAGAAGATCCAGTGCGCGCGCCAATTGGAAATCGAACGGACGGTCGTCAGCGTCTGCCGCCTCGCCGCCGGCTTCGTCTTCACCGTCGACTTCGATGTGATTGCGCAAGTTGGCCTCGCTGCGGCGCAAATCCGGACGGCGGGCTTGAAGCGATTCCAAGCGGGCTTGCTCGACCACGATGTCGGGCGAAATGCCTTTCGCCTGGATCGACCGGCCAGACGGCGTGTAGTAGAGCGACGTCGTCAAGCGGACCGCACCGTGCCCGGCGATGGGGATGATGGTCTGGACCGAACCCTTGCCGAAGGACTGCGTACCCAGCACCACAGCGCGCCCATGATCTTGCAACGCGCCGGCGACGATTTCCGAGGCTGATGCCGAGCCCCCGTTGATCAGCACGACCAAAGGCAGGCCGTCGATCAAATCGCCCGCTTTCGCGTTGAACCGCTGCGCTTCGCCGGCCTGTCGGCCGCGCGTCGAGACGATCTCGCCTTGCTCCAAAAAGGCGTCGGAGACCTTGACCGCTTGGTCGAGCAGGCCGCCCGGATTGCCACGCAGATCGAGGACGGCACCGGCAAGCGTGTCGCCAAGTTCTTCTTTGATTTCGCGGATTTCTTTCGTCAGTCCGCTCGCGGTTTGTTCGCTAAAGGTCGTGACGCGCAGATAGGCGATGTCGCCCTCGGTCCGAGCGCGCACCGATGCGATCCGGATGACCTCGCGGGTCAGCGTTACATCGAACGGCGCGTCGACACCGGGCCGCACGACGGTCAAACGAATGTCGGTGTTCACCGGCCCGCGCATTTTCTCCACGGCTTGAGACAAGGTCAGTCCTTGAATCTGCTCGCCGCCGATATGGGTGATCAGATCGTTGGTTAGGATGCCCGCGCGTTCGGCCGGCGTCCCGTCGATCGGCGAAATCACTTTGACGAAGCCGTTTTCCATCGTGACTTCGATCCCCAAACCACCGAACTCGCCGCGGGTCTGGACCTGCATCTCGCGGAAGTTTTTGGCGTTGAGGAACCCGGAATGTGGATCGAGGGCCTGCAACATACCGTTGATGGCCGCTTCGATCAGTTTCTCGTCGTCGACCTCGTCGACATAATCGGCACGCACACGGTTGAACACCTCGCCAAAGAGGTCGAGCTGACGGTAGGTCTCCGAACTCGACTGCGCATCGGCATTCGGGGCCGATACCGCAAGAAAGAACGAGATGCCGAGAACGGCAAGAACGTTACGCATTATCCGCTTACCTTTGTTTCTGTGGCTGCCAACCAGGGCAGGGGGTTCATGGGTTCGCCGTTCTGGCGCAGCTCGAAATACAACTCGGGCTTTCCCTGGCTATCCTGCTGGCCCATTTTGCCCACCGGTTCACCGGCGAGCAGCCATTGGCCAACAACCCCATCGATGCTGTCAAATCCTGCAAGCAACGTATGATATCCCTCGCCGTGCGCGATGATCAATAGTTGGCCATAGCGCCGAAACGCGCCCGCGAACACGATTCTGCCATCATAGGGTGCCACAATCTTAGCCCCCGGGCGGGTCGCCACCGATATCCCTTGTGCGCGTAGGCCTAGGTCGCTGCGTTCACCAAAACGTGTCACGACAGGGCCGCGCGCGGGCATGGCCAAGGTGCCGCGCGCCGTCGAAAACGGCTTTGTCTCGATCGGCGGGCGCAAGGCTAAACGGGTCGGTGTCGCGCGTGGCCGCTGCTCGATCCGATCGATGAGGTTGGTCAGGTCCCGCGCGCTTGCCGACAATGCGGCGATCTGACGCCGTTCTTCCTCGCTCTCGGCCAAGGTACGCGAGCGCAACGACGATTTGCGCGCAATGAGCCGGTCGAGCGCAATCTGTTCGCGCTTCAAGCGCGCGACCGCGTTGTCCAGGCGGGCCCGGCGGCGCACGATTTCGCCGCGGATCTGGCGTAGTGCCAACAACTCGGACCGAAAGCTGTCGGCCTGGGCCGAAAGCTCCGGCACGATCGCCGACAGCAAGACCGAGGTCCGTACCGCATCGGTCACGTTGTCGGGGCTTGTCAGCAAGGCCGCCGGCGGCAGCCGCCCGATCCGTTGCAAGGCGCCTAGCGTTTTGTCGATCGCGGCACGTCGATCGTTGAGACGGGCGAGCACGGCGCGTTCCTCGACTTGAAAAGAGCCCAAGCGCGACTCGAGTTCGGTGACGGTTTCTTCCTGGCTTTGCGCGCGCCGCGCGCGTTCCACCAAGGTGCGTTGCAATTCGCGCAATTCGGTTTCGATGCGCGCCGCTTCGCGGTCGAGTTCTTCGCTGCGGTTTTTGCCCGCCTCGATGGCGCGCTCTACTTCGCGCAGTTGGTTCGCAGGCGGCTCGTCTCGGGTCTGCGCCTCGGCGGCGCCGACCCACAGGCCGCACGCGGCCGCCGCCATGAGCAAGGTGCGTCGGATGCTAGGCGTCCACACGCACGGTGTCTGCGGTTGAAGATGCGTTTTCGCCGTGGGCCACCAGCGGCACGCCGGTCATAGCCTCGGGTTGCGGCAAGCCCAACACATCAAGTGTCGTGGGCGCGACATCGCAAAGCCGCCCTGCCTCCACCTGCGTCACCCCGTCCGCATTCACCACGATGAACGGGACATCGTCGGTCGTGTGTGCGGTATGGGCGCCGCCGCTTGCGTCGCTCATGCGCTCGGCATTGCCGTGATCGGCGGTGATCAGCAACACGCCGCCCGCGTCTTTTACCGCCGCTTCGCTCCGGCCCAGACTTGCGTCGACGGCTTCGACCGCGGCAATGGCCGGCTGCAACATGCCGGTATGGCCGACCATGTCGGTATTCGCAAAGTTGCACACGATCAGATCGAAGCGCTGCGCCGCAATGGCCTCGACCAGCTTGTCGGTGACTTCGTTGGCCGACATTTCGGGTTTCAGGATCGTATGTCGCGACGTCGGGCGAGGGGACCAGGATGCGCTCTTCGCCCTCGAAAACTCGTTCTTCGCCGCCATTGAAGAAGAACGTGACGTGGGCGTATTTCTCGGTTTCGGCAATCCGCAGTTGGGTCAATCCTGCCTTCGACACCACCTCGCCCAAGGTATCGGCGATGTCTTGCGGCGGGAAAATCGCCGACATCAATTTGTCGAGGTCCGACGAATACGACGTCAGGCCGGCGGCCGCGCAAAACGCCGGGCGTCGCGCCCGATCGAAGCCGTCGAAGTCGGTGTCCAACATCGCCGTCAAAATCTGGCGCACCCGGTCGGCGCGAAAATTTGCCACCACCAAGCCGTCGCCGTCCCGCATCCCGGCGAATTCGCCCACCACCGTAGGCAGGACAAACTCATCGCTGGTGTCGGCGGCGTAGGCCGCGTCCACGACGCTGGCCGCGTCGGGCGCCTTCGGGGCTTTCGCATTGACGATCGTGTCGTAGGCCAGCGCCACGCGGTCCCATCGGTTGTCGCGATCCATCGCGTAGTAGCGCCCGCTCACCGTCGCGATCCGTATCTTAGGGTCGTCGGCAATGGCTTGTTCCAGGTCGGCGACGAAGCCCGCGGCGCTACGCGGCGCGGTGTCCCGGCCATCGAGGATGGCGTGGATATCGACGGCGAGCCCGGCTGCTGTTAGAGCCCGGGCCAATGCCACGATATGGCTCAAGTGCGAATGCACCCCACCGTCGGAGACAAGCCCCATCAGATGACAGCGCCCGGTCGCGCCACGGCATGTCGCGATGAGGTCCTTGAGGCCTTGCCGATCAGCCAAGGTCCCGTCGGCGACCGCGGAATCGACGCGCGGGAGGTCTTGGAGGACCACCCGACCGGCGCCGAGATTGGTATGGCCGACCTCGGAATTGCCCATTTGTCCGGCCGGCAGCCCGACATCCGTTGCCGAGGTCTTAAGCAACGACCACGGATTCTCCGCCAGCAGCCGGTCGTAGACCGGCGTCCGGGCCAGCGCGATGGCATTGCCCTCTTCCTCCGTGCGATAGCCCCATCCGTCGAGGATTCACAGAACAACGGGGCGCGGGCGGTTTTTCATTGGCGTTTCAGGCATTTCGGGGCGATCGATCACCGGAACATGGGCGAGAAACGGATTCGGTTCAAGTCTCCGCGGCATCGCCGCGATGGTAGGGATGGCCGGCCAGAATCGAGGCGGCGCGGTACAGCTGTTCGGCCAGCATCACCCGAACCAGCAGATGCGGCCACGTCGGCTGCCCGAACGACAAAACGAGGTCGGCGCGCCGGCGCACCCCGTCCTCCAACCCGTCCGGGCCGCCGATCACAAAGGCCACGTCGGCCCGCCCGGAAAGCTGCAAATCGCCGATCTTGGCGGCCAAGGCCTCGCTGGTCAGATCGCGGCCGTCCTTATCCAGGGCCACGACCACCTCGGCATTGGCGGCGTGCTGGGTCAGCTTGGCGGCTTCAAGTTCGCGCCGTTTGGTCGCGGTCGCTCCCTTAGCCGGCGCGATTTCGTGCACCGTCACGGGCCAGTTCAGCCGGCTCGTGTAATCGTCGAACGCCTGTTGCAGCGGGCTGCGCTTGAGCTTGCCCACCGCAACGAGGGTTACCTTCACGGGGTGTTCGCGGCCGGGGCGGTCTCGGTATCGGCCGGCAGTTCGGCCGACCACATCTTTTCCAGATTGTAATAGTCGCGTACTTCGGGCCGGAACAGATGCACGATCACGTCGCCGCAATCCAGCAAGACCCAATCGCCGCGGGGCAGTCCCTCGGCGCGCACACGAATCCCATGCGCCTTTAGGCGTTCGGCGACGTGCTCGGCAATCGCGGCAACGTGGCGTTGCGACCGCCCGCTTGCGACGACCATGTCGTCGGCGATCAGTGATTTGCCGACAAGATTGATGGTGGTGGGGTCGATTGCCTGATCTTCGTCAAGCGATTCGAGAATCAGCTTTAGCGTCTGCTGATCTTTTTATTTGGGCTCTGCCGTCCCGCGGGTGCGCGTTATGTGAAGACCTCCAATAAGCGTCTTGTCTTTCAAGACATTTAACCGTGGGGCTGGGATTGGCGCAAGGCGGTGGCCGAGGTCGGGTCGCGAAACCCGGTGACGAACGCCCAAGCCGGCAGCGGCTGTTGGGCCAACCGGTCCAACGGTCCCGTGTAGCGAAATTCTGCCAACGCCGCGCTCGCGGGCGACGACAGCGCGGCCTCGGTATGCCCTGGCCGGTCGATCACCGCCACCGCAGCGAGGTCGAACAGGTCGCGCCAGCGGTGCCACTTGTCCACTTGGGCCAAGTTGTCGGCGCCCATCAGCCACACAAAACGCGCCGCCGGGTAGCTCTCGGCCAATTGCTCCAACGTATCGACCGTAAAGCAGGTGCCGAGGCGGGCCTCGATGTCGGTCACGTGAATCTGGGGTGGGCCGCCATGCTTCGCGCGCCGGCCAATCGCGCGCTCAGCGGTGCCATGCCGTCAACCGGCTTCAGCGGGTTCTGGGGCGAAACCAGCCACCAGACCTCATCGAGCGCCAATTGCTCCAGGGCGAATAGGCTCAGGCCCCGGTGGCCCTTGTGCGCCGGGTTGAACGAGCCACCCAACAAACCAATGGTTCGGGCGTCGGGGTTGCCGGGTTGCTGCGCGTCGGTCAGGGCCGGACCTGTCCGGTGCCGTGAACGCGATACTTGAAGGTGGTGAGTTGTTCGAGACCGACCGGCCCGCGGGCATGAAGACGGTCGGTCGAAATGCCGATTTCTGCGCCCATCCCGAACTCGCCGCCGTCGGCAAACTGCGTCGAGGCGTTGTGCAGCACGATCGCGCTGTCGACTTCGGCGAGGAATTGCGCGGCGGCGTCGGGATCTTCCGTCACGATGCTGTCGGTATGATGCGAGCCATAGCGCTCGATATGCTCGATCGCAGCGTCGATCCCATCCACGATGCGCAACGAAATCACCGCATCGAGATATTCCGTCGACCAGTCCTCGTCCGACGCCGGGACCACGCGCGAATCCAGCGCCTGCGCCGCCGCATCGCCGCGAATCTCGCAGCCCGCCGCGCTCAGGTCGTCGATCAGTTTGGGCACGATCGTGGTGGCCACCGCTTTGTCGGCGACCAGCGATTCGGCAGCCCCGCAAATCGACAGCCGCCGCATCTTGGCGTTGTGCACCAAAGCCACCGCCTTGTCGGGATCGGCGTTTTTGTTGATGTAGACATGGCAATTGCCGTCCAGATGCGCGATCACCGGCACGCGGCTTTCTTTCTGCACGCGCTCGTTCAGCGACCGCCCGCCGCGCGGCACGATGATGTTGATCGTCTCGTTCATCGTTAGCATCGCGCCCACCGCCGCACGGTCGCGCGTCGGCACCAGTTGGATCGCGGCCTCCGGCAGACCCGCGGCGCGCAGGCCTTCGTGCAAGCACGCGACGATCGCTTGGCTCGAATGAAAACTTTCCGACCCACCGCGGAGGATCGCGGCGTTGCCCGATTTCAAGCACAACGCGCCGGCATCGGCCGTCACGTTGGGGCGCGATTCGTAAATGATGCCGATGACACCCAGCGGCACCTTTACGCGTTCGATGCGCAGGCCGTTGGGGCGTACTGTTTCCCAAAAAACCGCGCCAACCGGATCGGGCAGATCGGCGATTGCCTCCAAGCCGGCGGCCATGCCCTCCAGGCGGTCGTCGTTCAAGACAAGGCGGTCGCGGAGCGGTTTGCTGATGTCTTTCGCGTCGGCCTCGGCGAGATCGCGCGCGTTGGCCTCCAGCACGGTGGCACGGTTGTCCCGCAAGTTCTGGGCCGCGGTACGCAGGGCCTGGTTCTTGGCCTCGGTCGAGGCGCGCGCCAGCAAACGGGCCGCATCTTGGGCGGCCAGGCCGATCTCCAGCATCAGGTCGTGCAGTTGGTCGCGCGCTTCGGCTACAGACATCATCGGCTCAATCGTTGAGGACAAGATCGTCGCGGTGGATCATCTCGTCGCGGCCACGGTAGCCCAGCAACGTCTCTATTTCACTGCTTTTGTGGCCGATCAGGGGCTGCGCGTCGGTCGACGAATAGGCCGCCCGGCCGCGGCCCAACACCTGCCCCGAGGCATCTTTGACAAGGACCGCGTCGCCGCGCTCGAACGTGCCGTCAACGGCCGTCACGCCGGCTGGCAACAAGCTCTTGCCCGCGCGCAGCGCTTGACCGCGCCGTCGTCGACGATGATCGACCCCGCCGGTTGCAAGGTTCCGGCGATCCATTGCTTGCGCGCGGTGCGCGGATTGCCCTGCGCGGCAAACCACGTGCAGCGACCGCCTTGCTCCAGCGCTTGGATCGGACGTTCTAACGTACCGGGCGCGATGACCATCGCCGCGCCCGCCGAGGTTGCCACCCGCGCCGCCATGAGTTTGGTAATCATTCCGCCGGTGCCGTCGCCGGTCGTCGGTTGACCGGCCATCGCTTCTATTTCGTCGGTGATGCGATCCACGCTGGGGATCAGCTCGGCGCCGGGGTTGGCGGCGGGATCCGCGGAATAGAGACCGTCGACGTCCGACAGCAAAATCAGACAATCGGCCGAGGTCATTTCGGCAACCCGCGCCGACAACCGGTCGTTGTCGCCGAAACGAATTTCCGCCGTGGCCACCGTGTCGTTCTCGTTGATTACCGGCACTGCACCCATACGCAGCAACGTGTTGATGGTGCTCCGCGCATTGAGATACTTGCGGCGTTGTTCGGTGTCGTCGAGCGTCAGCAGCACCTGCGCCACCGAAATATCGTGCGCCGATAGCGCATCTTGGTAGGCCTTGGCCAAGTGGATTTGCCCGGTGGCTGCCGCCGCTTGGCTCTCCTCGAGCTTCAGTTTGCCGCGGCGCAGCCCGAGGTGCCGCCGCCCCAAGGCGATCGCGCCCGACGACACGATAATGACCTCTTGGCTGCGCGCACGCAGCTGCGCGACGTCCGCGGCCAAACTGTCTAGCCACCGCGCGTGGACTCGTCCGCTATCGGGATCGACCAAAAGAATCGACCCGATCTTGATCACGATACGTTTGGCGTCGGCGAGCGTGGTCATGGTGCCGCCGCCGCGAGAGCTTCTTCGTCTCCGGCCCGCCACGCCGTGATCATTTCCAGCATTTGCTTCAAGACCGCGTCGATCCCCGCGCCGGTCGCGCCCGAGATCACCGCGATGCTACTCCCTGCCGCTTCGGACAAGGCTGCGCGCTGCCGCGCGATCGTCGCGTCGTCCAGCAAGTCGGCTTTGTTGAGGGCCACAATCTCGGCTTTGGTTTCCAACCCGTACCCGTACGCTTCCAGTTCATGCCGCACAGTGTGGTAGTCCGCCGCGGGATCGTCGCTGCTGCCGTCGACCAAGTGCAGCATCACGCCGCAGCGCTCGATATGGCCCAAAAAGCGATCGCCCAGCCCGGCGCCGTCGTGCGCGCCCTCGATCACCCCGGGAATGTCGGCCAGCACGAACTCGTCGCCCGCGGTGTACACCACACCCAACTGTGGGTGCAGCGTCGTAAACGGATAATCGGCAATCTTCGGTTTCGCGCGCGTCACGCGCGACAGAAAGGTCGACTTGCCCGCATTTGGCAGACCCACAAGCCCCGCTTCGGCGATCAACTTCAATCGCAGCCAAAACCAAAACTCTTCGCCCGGCGTGCCCGGTTGGGCAAAGCGCGGCGCGCGATTGGTCGACGACTTGAAGTGCGCGTTGCCCTTGCCGCCGATACCGCCTTTACCAACACCGCGGTCGCGCCGGTGGTGGTGAGGTCGGCAATCAGGGTCTCTTGATCGTCGGCCAAGATCTGCGTGCCGGTCGGTACTTTGATGACGAGGTCGGCACCGGCCGCCCCGGTGCGGTCCGAGCCCATGCCGTTGGTGCCCGATTTGGCCTTGAAGTGCTGCTGATAGCGAAAGTCGATCAGCGTGTTCAGCCCCTCGACCGCTTCGACGATGACATCGCCGCCGCGCCCGCCGTTACCGCCGTTGGGCCCGCCCATCGGCACGTTGGCTTCGCGGCGAAAGCTGACGCAGCCCGGCCCACCGTTGCCGGACTTCACGAATATCTTGGCTTGGTCGAGGAACTTCATGCCTCAGCTCACGCGCACCCAACAAAAAGGGAATGGCTCGCCATTCCCTTGGGTCCGGCGAACGGAAAAACTACGTGGCCGGGTCCACCGATACGTAGACGCGACCTTTGGCCTTTTCGGCAAACGACACGGTACCCGGGATCAACGCGAAGATCGTGTGATCTTTGCCGATGCCGACATTGTTGCCCGGATGCCATTTGGTGCCGCGCTGGCGAACGATGATATTGCCCGGGATCACGACCTCGCCACCGAACTTCTTGATGCCAAGACGCCGTCCCGCGGTATCGCGGCCGTTCCGTGAGCTACCACCGGCTTTTTTATGGGCCATCTGTCTATTCCTTGTCTTCGGCCGCGGCGTCGGGTTCCGCGTCGGCCTTCTTTGATTTCGCTTTGGCGGGCTTCTTCGCCGGTTCGGCCGCGGCTTTGTTGCCGTCCGCATCGGCGATCTCGGCAACGCGCACCACGGTCATTTCCTGTTTGTGGCCTTGCTTGCGGCGATAGTTCTGCCGGCGCTTTTTCTTAAAGACCACGATCTTGTCGTTGCGGGTTTGCTCCAGCACTTCAAGCTTGACCGAAGCGCCATCCAACATCGGCGCGCCGACTTGCGTCTTGTCGCCTTCGCCGACCATCAAGACATCGTTGATGTCGACCGTTGCGCCGGGCTCGCCCGCCAACTTATCCACACGCAGCTTGTCGTTGGGTTCAACGCGGTACTGCTTACCGCCTGTCTTGATCACTGCATACATGGGTCGACCGGCCTTCTTTCCGGGTGCCTAACGTGGCGGAATTCCGAGTGTTTTGGGTGCTCCGGAAGCCGCCGAAATATAGTCTTCGCCGCCCCCCTGTCAATGCCGGACTGTACGGGCCGAACTCCCCTAAAACAAGAGCAAATATCATTCGGCACCCTTTATACGAGTAATTCGAGCGATCAAGCGCCATCTTCCGCAAAAATGGCCCGATTCGGCACCGCCTGGCCGGTTGCAGATGGCGGCCTGGGGGCCCATTTCGAGGGGCCCGGTCGCCTGAATGCATGCAGGGCGGCTGGAATAGCCTCTCGTCCCCAACCCAAGGATCCTCCCGTGTACCAAGAAGCCATCAAACGAGGCGGCGTCGCGGTCGTCACCGGGGCCGCGAACGGCGTGGGGAAGGTCGCCGCCCAGCGTTTTGCCGAGGCCGGTCTCAGTGTCGTCCTCGCCGATCGTGATGCCGACGCGCTCGCCGTCGCCGAAAAATCGGTTCGCGCTGCCGCTGCCGGCACCGCCCAGGTGGTCGCGGTGCCCACCGATGTCGGCAACCTCGAGTCGGTCGCCAACCTTGCCGATACCGCGTTCGACATGGGCGAGGTCGCCGTCCTGATGAACAACGCCGGCATCGCGCGTCCGACCGGCAGTTGGGACAACCTCGACAATTGGCGTCAACTCATCGACGTAAACCTGTTCGGCGTGATCCATGGCGTCCACACGTTCGTCTCGCGCATGATCGAAGCGGCGCGTCCCGCCGTCGTCATCAACACCGGGTCCAAACAAGGCATCACCACGCCGCCGGGCAGTCCCGGCTACAACGTCACCAAAGCGGGGTGAAGGTGGTCACCGAAATGCTCGCGCACGACTTACGCGAAGCCGGCGCCCCGATCTCCGCGCACCTGTTCGTGCCGAGCTTCACCTACACCAATATGATCGCGCGCTTCATGCCCGAAAAACCCGCCGGCGCCTGGACCCCCGAACAAACCGTCGATCACTTCCTCGCCCGTATGGCGGCCGGCGATTTCTACATTCTGTGCCCCGACAACGACGTGTCGCCCGAACGCGATCGCGCCCGTATCGCCTGGGCCGTCGGCGACATCACAGAGAACCGCCCCGCACTATCGCGCTGGCACCCCGACTACGCGGACGCGTTCGCCGAACACGAAGCCGGCAGCCGGCACCTAAGCGCGGCCCTAAACCCGGTTGTCGGGTTTGGTCAGGACTTCCATTTCTTTGAGGATCATCTCGAAGGTGTCGGTGACCCGGACGTAGTCCATATAGCCCAGGCGCCCGATCGGTTCGGTGCGTCCGAAATCGACCCGGCCGTCGACGATGCAGTCGTCCGCGATATGCACCCCGACGCCGCGCCTGGCTACCAAACCGAACGCGTCCCCATGCTGACCAAGCTGCGCCTGGTCGCCACCAATGTGTTGCCGATGGGAATCGTGATCGCCGCGGTGATTGGCACCATCATCGCGGGCCTGGCCACCCCGTCCGAATCGGCCGCGTTCGGTGTGCTCGGTGTCGTCGTGCTCACCGTGCTGTTTCGCAAGCTGTCGTGGGAGGTATTGCGCAAATCGCTCACCGGTACGGTCAAGGTCACCGTCATGGTGTTCATGATCATCATCGGGTCGTCGACCTTCAGCCAGTTGCTGGCGTTCTCGGGCGCAAGCTCCGGCCTTGTCGGCTGGGCCACCCAGATCGAAATCTCGCCGGTCATGATGCTGTTGCTGATGTTCCTGGTGCTGTTGTTTCTCGGCATGTTCCTCGACCAGGTCTCGCAAATGATGCTCACCCTGCCGGTGTTCATGCCGCTCGCGGTCGCCCTGGGCTTCGATCCCATTTGGTTCGGGGTGGTGATGTTGCTGGCGATGGAGATCAGCCTGACCACGCCACCCTTCGGGCTGTTGCTGTTCGTCATGCTGGGGGTCGCCCCCAAGGGCACCACCTTGTCCGAGGTCGCCCTGGCCGGCGCGCCCTACATCATCTGCAGCCTGATCCTGCTCGCCCTGCTGATCGTCTGGCCCGACATCGCCATCGGGCTGCCCAACCTTGTGCGCTAGCCCCCAGAACGGCTACAACACCGCCTTGCGGAGGGGTGCCGGAGTGGTCGATCGGGGCGGTCTCGAAAACCGTTGTGCCCCTAGCGGGTACCGTGGGTTCGAATCCCACCCCCTCCGCCAACTAGTCTGCTCTCTGCAGATATTCACCTGACATAGGGCCGAACCTGGCGGAATTCAGCCAGCGTTCGGTTCAAAGAGGGACCGCAGAGAGGGACCAAAGAGCCGATCTGGTCGAACGTCGTCAGTTTTCTCTGACGCGATTTTTGCAGGTCCCTCTTCAGCTTACCGAGGTTTCTTATTCCGCTCGTCAGAGAATCGAATCTCGATGGTTCGATCCGCTCCTGGGCGGAGGGACCGGTTCGATGTGACCACACGAAGGCGCGTAGGTTTCGATTCTCTGGTCGCGAGGGCGTCTGAAAGAAGCCCCAAGTTTCAAAGACATGTCGGAGAGAACGAGTACCGGAAGCTCGAATCACTTCTCGTCCGCCAACATTATTATTGTGGAGCAGTGGGTTGGCTGTCTCCCCCTCGAGGTGAACGAGCCAGGAACATTGCTTGGGAAGCCAGCGTTGCAAATAAGCTGCAAACGCTCACGCCTAGCCCAGCCAGTAGCTATGTCGCTAAGGGCTCCATGTTGTTGGTTCACCAGTTGCGAGGTCAGTGTACCTAGGGTCCGATCCTTGTTCGACGAGGGGGCTAAAAGTGCCAGGGTTCCTCGCGTAGAGATCGACAAACAAGTTCAGCGTTTTGTGAGTGAAGTCCAAGCTGCAGTTCACCATCTCCACGCCATTCTCCGTTCGGCGGTAGTAAGAGTCCGAGCCGTTGGGCCAATGAACTTTGAAGCCGTTCATAAACCCTAAGTCATCGACCAAGACTTCCATTACGCCCTTGTACCGCGGGTCGTATGCCATCGGTTTGCCTGCGTGCGTGCCCCACATTCGTCTGGCCTCTCGTTCGAGTCCCAAGAATGCTCCCACGTACGCTTTTGACTTTGCGATAAGGTCATCGACCTCCTCAAAGGACTTTTTCAAAGAGGCTGAAACCGTGATCCCCTGCGGCAACGGAACCCGCTGTCAGTGAAAATGAAATCAGAATGCGCAATTGCGTTCCGAAAGTCCGGATCGACGAAATCGTCAAAGATTGTGCCAATATCGAGGCCAGCCTCGGCGCTAAGACTATTGATGATATCGATCTTCGTTCTTGGAAACAGGCCCGTCTTCTTGAAGCGTTTTCGTTGGTCTTCTCTTAGAAAGCCGTAGAACGGATTTGGGCTGTAACCCTTTCCCAGGCGAAACCGCAAAAGGTTGGTGATTACTTCGTACGGCGCGGCCATCTCAATCACGTGTGAGTAGAAAAGAAGGCCAAGTCTCCAGACGGTTAGTTCTCGGTCATGGAACTTATTCTCCGGAAGTTCTAGCTGAAACAGAGCATTCAGATCCTCCAAGAAAGCCCTCGATCTGGCGTGTGGGTCCCAACCTTTGTCCTCCATTCCGACGACGCGCAGAAGAGAAGAAAATAGCTGCACTATGTCGGGTTTGGTTGGGTCCGAAGGAAAGAACAGCGGGGCAAGTAGTGAGACGTAGTGGTCTCGATTCTTTTCCACCTTGTCGTTTTCATTAGTGGGTTTCGTCGAAACAGCCGGCATTTCTTTAGCGCCCGTCTGCGGAGGGTTGATGAAGCGGTCAAACAGGCCTTGCACCCTCTGCGTCAAAATAGCTTCTTCCGCGTCTTGCATGGCCCAGAAGAACGTCATTAGCACTAGGAACCGTTCCTGAAGGTTTGCGACGTCCGGTGGTTCGACGTCCTCAATCGCCCGAAACCGTCCAGTGGCGTCGTTCAAACGTTGGGCCTGTCCGTTGTTCGCCAAGCCAGCTGCTAGCAATGACTGCTTCAGCCTTGGCAGATAGGTGCCGATCAGTCGCTTGTAGAATTGCAGCACCGGCAAGACCTCGTTCGGCTGTCAAACTTGAACCCTTGGAGTTTGCCCAAGAACGTTTAGGCCCTCTCGACCGTCATGTTGGTCAAGTTGGCGAAAGTGGGTGCATGAAGTCGGAAATCAAAAAGGCCTTCGGTGAACGTTAGCCCGACTTGAGTGAAAACTGGGGCAACACAGAATCCTGAACTCAGGGTCTGGGTCAGCACCTGACTTCGAGTTGTGCCGGTAGGACAAGGCGGCCATCCCCTAGGACTTCAGCGTGGTGCGTGCTGAGGTACATTCGCAATCTGAAGCTCCCTGCAGAAGATCGAGCGCGGCAGCCTTGAGAAAGATGCCGTGGACTTGGTGCTTGAATTCAAATAGGTGGCCTCTGGAGGCAACCGGTATGTCAGTACGGACTCTTGCAACTTGAGAGTGATCGCTCAAGAGTTTCAATCAAAGGTAGAGGGGCGGCGATGGTGGATTGGCCCGATCGAGATAATCCCGGAGTGGTCCCGCAGTGGTCGGAGAGGGCGCTTTTATGTCGGTCGGCAGGTGGTCAATTGTGCTGGAGGTTAGCCAGGCAAAAAGCTTCCAGATGGCAGTGTCTGCGATCGGCATTCGACCGCCAACAAATTGATCAGTTCTTCCGAGGCGGGGTCCTGAAGACGCTTAGTTCGGGCTCGTCTAACAGCGCGATTATTGCCCGCACATGACACTCAATAGTCCGGATCGTCGGAAGGTCGGCGTCCCGCGGAGGATCGCCCTGTGCATTCACTTGGAACCACTCCTCAATCGCATTGAGGATCATGTCTGACGGAAGATAACAGTCGACATTGCTGTGCAAGTTCATCAGGGCCAGTAGGCAGTCCGGAGATTTAGCCCGCACGAAAAGGGACAGGGGCAGCCTTATCTTGTCGCGAGCCCGTCCATTCGCGAGATTTACTAGGAAATTTGACGCCGTCTCGTGCCGGCTGTTCTTCTCCCCGTCCTTTGCCCTTCTGCTTAGGCGCTGTTGTCTCGCGCATCAGGCGCAAATAGAAAGCGTTCGCGACAAAATAGTCGGTGTAGAAGTAGGTCACGGGCGTCGTTGCGGTTGTCGTTGTGCGCGAAGGTCAAATGAGGACCGACTTGTCGTCTGAGCTGATCGAGTTTTCGCGAGAAGATATCGCTCACTACAAGTGTCCAAAGCGTGTTGTTTTTGTCGACGAGCTGCCCCGCAACGAATATAGAAAAGTGTTAAAGGGGAAACTTCGCGAACGTTTCGAGCGCTTGTATGCTGTTTTGCAGTGAATAGTCCCGGCAGCCAGTGATCGATAAGCCAAGCTGAAAGATTTTTCCGTCGGTGCATAGCCGGCACCGGCATTACTGGCCGCCCCTCCGTATTCAGCGTCCCGCCGCCAGTTTTAGCGCGCTGGCGAAAACCCTGATCCGCATGCCGATGTTCCCTGATCCGACGGATGGAATTCCCTGTTCTCGTGAGCAGGGAACAGTCTCAAATTGTCCTGGATTCTGCCGCAATAGTTGGGTCAGCGTCGGGCCGTTGGGGCCAAAATAAGCCCAATTCCCTGTATATTCCCTGTTAATCAGGGAAAATGACGGCAGAGAATAGTTCGAACGTGACTAAGCGCACCGCCAACACCACAGCCGCCTCCCGCCACTCGTGGAACGAACGGGTTCCCATGTTCGATAGGAGAACCATGAACGCGGCCCAGGCCGGTGTGATCGCGACGTTGTGCTGGTTCGTGGTCGCGCCGAGCGCGGCGCAGACCGCGGGAGACGTAGCGGCCGGCCGCGCGATCGCGCAAACCCACTGCGCGCGCTGTCATGCGATCGGGCGCAACGTGCCGAGCCCGCTGCCGATCGCCCCGCCGTTCCGCGAGCTCCACACGCGCTATCCGGTCGAAAGTCTTCAAGAAGCGCTCGCCGAAGGGGTCGTGACGGGCCACCCCGACATGCCGGAGTTCAGCTTCGCGCCAGAGGAAATCGACAGCCTCATTGCGTTCCTCAAATCGCTCGAGTAGCAGGTCTTCGTATGCTGCGCCCCACAACGATCGGCCATCGCCAGGGTTCAGCCGCCGGGGTTGGCGCGTAGCCCATGCCGACGTCTTCGCCCATTCTACGCCGGTTCGTCGATCTCGGGTCTCATGCGGTGCACTATCGCAAAGCCGGCGCCGGCAAATGCGTGGTCCTGGTCCACCAATCGCCGCAATCCTCGGCCGCGCTGGTGCCGCTGATCCGATTGTTGGCGCAAGACTTCACCGTCTTTGCATTCGATACGCCGGGTTGCGGCGAGTCCGATCCGCTGCCCCGGACCTCCCCGACGATCCGCGACTATGCCGATAGCCTTGCCCGCACGTTCGAGGCCGTCGGGCTCAAGAAGGTCGGGCTCTTCGGCTCCAAGACGGGCGCGTGCATCGCGCTCGAGGTCGCGCGGCGCTACCCGGAGAAGGTCCGCGGCGTGGTGCTCGACTCGTTGCCCATTTTCACCGCGGCGCAGGTCAAGGGCATGACCCAGGTGGCGCGCGGTGACGACGGCGAAGACGCCTTTTACCTGATGCCGTTCCAACCCAAATGGGACGGCAGTCATCTCATCTCGACATGGTCGCATGTGCGCGATCACGCCTTTTGGTTCCCGTGGTACGACCGCCGCGCCGCCCATCGCCGCGATATCGACTTGCCCTCGCCCGAAGCCATGCATGACGGTGTGATGGACAACTTTCGCGCGGGGGATGATCTGCGCATCGTTGTCGAGGCGGCGTTCCGATACAAATCAAAGAGGGCCGTCGCCGACTTGACCGTGCCGGCGGTCTTCACCGCACGGCAAGAAGACATGCTGTTTCCGTGTCTCGACATGCTGCCGCCGCTTCGGGCACGGCAACGCATCGTGCCGCTGGGGCGCGACATGGCCGCTTACCGCAAGGCGATTAAAGATTTCCTTGAACCGTTCGCCGCAGGTCGTGCGCCCAAAGACCCCGATGTGGCAATGACGCCGGGAAAAACGTTGCGCACGTTTGCCGACCTACCGGGCGGCAAACAGGTCTTGTTTCGCGTGCGCCACGCGGCGTCCGTCGGGCGTCCTATGGTGCTACTGCACGACGGGCCGGGGTCGGGCCTCGATCTGATGGCGTTGGCGGGAAATTTGTCGGGTGACGCCCCCGTTTTCGTGCCGGACATTCCGGGCAACGGCGACTCCAGCGCCCTGCCGGGCCGGAATGCCGATGTCGGCGCATACGGCGCGCGCGTGATCGCGGCGTTGAACCGTTTCGACCTCGGCGCCGTTGACCTGTTCGGCCGGGGTAGCGGCGCGGCCGTCGCGCTTGCCATCGCCGCAACGCGCCCGGCGCGGGTCCGCCGATTGATCCTCCACGACTTGCCGGCCCTCACGGCGGCCGAGCGCGCCGCCGTGCGCCGCGATTTCACGCCGCCGATCGAACCGACCTGGGACGGCGGGCATCTCTACAAGGCGTGGCTCATGCTGCGCGACCAACAAATCTACTGGCCTTGGTTCGATCGCAGGCGCCAAGCGATCCGCCCGATCGATTTCGAGGGCAGTCCGCGGCAACTCCACGACCGCCTTTTTGCGGTGCTCAAGGCGCGCCGAACTTACGGCCTTACCGCCCAGGCCGCATTTCGCTATCGCGCTTCGAGCGATCTCAAGCGCCTCACCTGTCCGACGTTGATGATCGAACGGGACGGCGATGTTTTTGCCGGCCGCCACGACAACGTCGTGCGTAGCTTGCCCAACGTCGCAACCGTCCGACTCGAGCGAAGCCCCGCCGCGTTCCGGCACGCCGTCGAAAAATTCCTGCGGTCGTCGTGAAGCCTGGCGGCGCGGCTCAGCTCCGGCTGCGCCGCGCGTCCATGATCTTTCGCAAGGCCTCGAGCTCGGGCAGGATTTTTGCCGCCTGCTCGGGCGTGAACTCGCGCGCCAGGTCTTGCATCTCGGGGGCCATCGTGGCGATCGCATCGCCGCGGAAGGCCCGACCCGCGGCGTTCAGCCACACGCGCTTCGAGCGACCGTCTTGTTCGTTGGGGCGCATGTCCACCAGGCCGGCCGCCTCCAAACCGCTTAGCGTGTGGGTCATGGTCGTCTTGGCGACCTGAAAGGCCCGCGCCAACTCCACCGGCGTGCGCCCGTCTTTTACTCGGATCAAATGATTCAGCACCGAAAAATGAGAGGTCAGCATGCCGTCGGGCAAGCGTGCTTCGAACAAGGCGCGGCTCAGCTGTTCGACGATGCCGATTTCGTTGAACAACCGAAAATAAAGTGCGCCGATGTCGTCAGGCATGCATCAGTCTGGTTTCGAGCGGCCACCGCGGGGTGCGGGGCGTGCGTGCACCGTACCCCAACAGCCCGAGCATTTGCACGGTCTCGCCGCCGGGCGCAAAACGCGCATGGATCTCGTCGTAGTGCGGTTTCATTTCCGGGTATTCCTGCAAGGCCTGGCTCACCGGTCGCATTGCTAATCCCGCGCCGGTCGCCGCGAGATTCAACCGCAGCCATTGCCGTCCCGCCGCGATCTGCTCAAGCCGGCTGTTCGTCGGCGTACGGACCATCATCATTGCCGGTGCGCCGAGGATCGCGTGGGCGGTCTCTTCGATCGGCGCGCGCGCGTTGGGGTTGGTGGGATCAAGGGCCGCTTCCCGCGTCACCAGCCCGAGCAGGGCCAGCGAGTCCATCATCGGGCCGCCGACGTCGATCCCGTCGGGATTGGCGTTGATCTCGGCTTTGCCGATCCGCAATAGATCGATGCTTTCTTTCCACGCCGCGGGTGTGGCGACTTCGGTCATCCAGCCCGCATGGGCGATGCGGCGCAGCGCATCGCGGGCGGCACCCTCAAGAAAAATCTCGGCATACCGCCGCAACGGCTCGACCGCCGTCGTCGTCACATTGCGATCCGCGAACCTCTCCTTGTGCGATCGGCGCAACATCACGTGCGCGAACAGCGGATCGGCCTCCGCGCCCTCGGCGACGAACCGGCACGCCGCCACCGGACCCGCGTCGCCCCGCGGGAACAGCGTCGTGTCGACACGGTAGCCATGTTGCGCCGCTGCCAAATCCATCAGCTCCAAAAAACATCCCATGCCGATCGTCAGCTGGCGACCGAACGGGTCGGTGACCGGCAGGTCGCGCGCCTTATCGCGATAGACCTCCAACTCGTCCGTCCCGATCAGTTTGACCTGCCAGGGTTGCCGGTTGTGTGGATTCGGGGCGAGTAAGGCTTAGGACAAGGCTTGTAAACGGCGGTCGTCGTAGTCTCCGGCGCGGTCCCAGGGGGCCAACGCCTTGGTCGGCGTCCGGGTCGCCAGAAACCCGCCGGTGGGCACCAGGGCGGCCAATACCACCCCGCCACCGATCAACCCCAACGTTTTACGCCGCGACACGGCCATCGAACCGCCCTCCCATATAGTACGATATCGTATTTATATAGTGCGATATCGTACTAATCAAGGGAATTCGGTTGAAACCAGGGCGCGAGGGGGTCACATGACACGGGCTTTGGGGGAATGCGCTAACCTTCTATCGAAGCATTAACTTTTTCGGCGGCATCGTGTGCCGTGCGTTCCGGGAGGGCTCCATGGTGTCCGAATTGATCACCGACAACATTCCGAAGATCGACACCACGTTGGTCACCAAGCCGTGCTTTGACCGCATTCGCGTCGAAAAGGACGGCACTTGGATCGCTGACAGTTCCCGCGCGATGGTGCTGCACGAGGCCCGGCTCCCGCCGGTTTTCTATATTCCTATGGAAGACGTGCGGCCCGAGTACTTGATCAAGACCGAAACCCAGACCCATTGTCCCTTCAAAGGCAACGCAAGTTATTGGTCGCTGCAGGTCGGCGGCCACATCACCGAAGACGCGATGTGGAGCTACGAAGATCCGTATGCGGACGGCGAGGTGCTTCGCGGGTATGTTGCGTTCGATACCGCTAAAGTAGATGCCGTGTATCAGGGAACCGAGATCGTTACGCCCGAACCCATGGAAGACCAATACCAGGCCAACCCGCTCGTCGGCTGGGTGATCGGCCCGGCGCTGGGTGCGACATCGGTTAAGGAACTATTCGAGAGTTTCATCAAAGCGCTGCAAGAAGCCGAGATTCCGGCGTCCCGCGTCGTCACCATCATCCCCAACCTGCACCCTCAGATTTTCGCCAGTATGTTGGCCTGGGAGGTTGGCGCCGAAAAAATCGAAGAGCGCCATGCGCCACACGACATTCTGAACCGGCCTATTTTTGCCGATAGTCCTTTCGCCCCGATCTTGCGGGGCTCGGGCGGTATCCGGCGGCGCCTCGAAGGCGACAACGTCAAGCTCGACTACCCCATTCTCGAAGACCTGCATAAAGAGGGCGCGACCGACTATTGCGCGATGCCCTTCAAGTTCACCGACGGGCAGATCTGTATCATCACGGTGACATCCTCCAAGCCCGGTGGTTTCCCGGCCGAAGATCTCAACAAGATTTTCGAAATCCTACCCAGCCTGGGCCGCCTGTTCGAAGTGCACATTCAGCGCCGTACTGCGATCGGGCTGTTGGAAACCTATCTCGGCGGCAGCACCGGTCGACGCGTGTTGAACGGTCAGATCAAGCACGGCGACGGCGAACACATTCATGCCGTCATTTGGTTCAGCGACTTTCGCGATTCGACGGCGCTGTCGCAAAGCATGGCGCAAGACGTCTACCTCGCCCACCTTAACCGCTATTTCGAATGCGTCGCCGGGTCGGTCATCGAAAACGGCGGCGAGGTCTTGCGTTTCATTGGGGATGCCGTCCTGGCGATCTTCCCGATCTCCGATTCGGCCGACACCATCCGCACCGATTCGACCGGCACCGCCGAGGCCTGCCGACGCGCGATGAAAGCCAGCCAAGAGGTCGCCACGCGCGTGGCCGCCACCAACGAAGAGCATGACGATTTCCCGCCCATCCGTTACGGCATCGGGCTTCATCTCGGCGACGTCACCTACGGCAATATCGGCATTCCCGAACGATTGGAGTTCACCGTCATCGGGTTGGCCGCCAACCAGGCCGCCCGCGTCGAAAGCCTGACCAAGGAACTCGAAGAAACCGTCCTGGTGTCCGAGTCCTTTGCCGAACAATACGCCGGTCGTTTGACCTCGGTCGGCAAGCACGTCCTCAAAGGCGTCCCGGGAGAGCACGAATTGTTCGTCCCCGGACCTCTCCCGGAGATCGACGAGCCGGAGGCGCCGGCGGAAGACGAGGATAAGGAACCGGTGCCCATGGGCCAAGGACCCGGCAGCCGGCACTTCGCGCCGCGCAATGTCCAGCCCGAGAACGCCGCCGAATAAGCGCGCGGCGCTTCACGGCGAATAGGGGATCTTAGGCCGCATGACCGACCTCGTCGGCGATCCCGGCAGCGTCCGTGCATTGGCTCAAGCGCTGCGCGACGGCACCATCACCTCGCGCGCCCTGGTGACGCGTTGCCTGTCCCGGATCGAGGCGGTCGACGATCGAGTCATGGCCTGGGTGTCGGTCGATACCGACGCCGCACTGGCGGCGGCCGATGCCTGCGATCGAGCAACTGCGGCGGGCCTAACTCCAGGCCCCCTGCACGGCATCCCCTTCGGCATCAAGGACATCATCGACCTACGCGGCGTACCAACCCGGGCCGGCACGCGCGCGCGTGCCGATGCACCGCCGGCCAAGATGGATGCCACCGTCGTTGCGCGCTTGCGCGCCCAGGGCGCCATTCCCCTAGGCAAAGTGCACACCACGGAATTCGCCTACTACGAAGCCGTCCCGCCGACCCGCAATCCGCACGATCTTTCGCGCACTCCCGGCGGTTCGTCGGCGGGTTCGGCCGCCGCGGTTGCCAGCGGCACGGTGCCCTTCGCGTTGGGCAGTCAAACCGCAGGTTCGGTGTCGCGTCCGGCCGCCTTCTGCGGCATCGGCGGGTTCAAGCCTTCGACGCTCTCGGTGGTCGGCGCCGGGGTGACGCCGTTCGCACCCAGTTTCGACACCCTCGGCGTGCTCGCCGGCTCGGCGGCCGATGCGGCTTACGTCGTCGCGGCCATGGCGCCCGACGCCCTGGGGTTCGCCGCCACGCTTCCGCCCGCCGATCTTTCGGCCGTCTTTCTCGAAGATCCGCTATTCGAGGAAAAGATCGACGCCTCCGTGCCGCCCGCCATGGCGGCCTTTCGGGCCCGGCTCGAGGCCGCCGGCATGGCGTGCCGCAACGCATCGTCACCGGTGCCGCTGGGCGATCTCGCGGCGTGGCACCGCACCGTCAGCAGCTACGAATTGGGCCGCGTCCATGCCGATCTTCTGAAGGTCGAAGAGCTGATCAGCCCCCGCCTTGCCGCCGACATCCGCGACGGCCAGGCCCTCACGGATGACGTCTATACCGATGCGCTCTCGTCGATCATCGCGGCGCGGCAGAATTTTTGGACCGCGCACCCGTGGCCCACACTCGTTGTGGTGCCCCCGGCACCGGGGGCCGCGCCCGTCGGCACCGCGACCGGCGATCCCAACCTCATCGCGCCGATGACCGCGCTCGGCGGTCCCATCGCCTCGATCCCGATCGGTCGATGTGTCGTAACCGGCATGCCGCTCGGCGCCATGGTTTGCGCCCCACCGGCGCACGACGCCCATCTCGCCGCCGCCCTCTATGCCAACGATGCCGCATTCGGCACGATCACGTGACACAAGGAGTATCGATCATGAAACTCGACGGTGCCTGCCATTGCGGCGGGATTCGGTTCGAAGCCGAAACCCACCCCGACAACATCGTCATTTGCCACTGCACCGATTGCCAAACGTTTTCGGGCTCGGCGTTTCGCGTGTCCGCCTTCACCGAACCGAACAGCTTTCGGTTGATCCAGGGCACGCCCAAGATCTACGTCAAGACCGCCGAGAGCGGCAACAGACGACGCCAAGCGTTCTGTCCCGATTGCGGCACCGCGCTCTATTCCAGCGACGATGTCGATCCGCCAAGCTTCTTGGCGCTCCGAATCGGCGGCTTGCGCCAACGCGATAGTCTCGCGCCCAAAAAACAAATCTGGTGTCGGTCGCAGGCCGATTGGCTGACCGCGCTCGACACCATCGACGGCGTCCCCACGGCGTCCTGACGCGTCGCTAGCTGCGCGGCATCGGTATCGGCGCGCCTTTGGTCGTAAAGGTCTGCGCCTTGCGCTTGCGCCCCATGCGCTTGCCTTCGCCGCCGGTGGTGCCGGTGCCGGCAGGTTGCCGCGGCGGGACGAGGTGCTTTTTGCCGTAGCCGATCAAATCGGCGCGACCCATCTTTTTCAGCGCGTCGCGCAACATCGGCCAGTTCTCGGGGTCGTGGTAGCGCAGGAACGCTTTATGCAAGCGGCGCTGCTTCAACCCCTTTACCGTCTCGACCTCTTCCGAGGCGCCATGTCGCACCGGGCGCAACGGGTTGACGCCCGAGCGATACATCGCTGCCGCCAACGACATGGGCGAGGGCAGGAAGGTCTGCACTTGGTCCGCGCGGTACTTGTTCTGCTTCAACCAGATCGCCAGGTTCATCATGTCTTCGTCGGTCGACCCGGGATGCGCCGCGATGAAGTAGGGGATCAGGTAGTACTTCTTGCCCGCTTTCTTGGCCGCATCGTCGAACAGCTGTTTGAACCGGTCGTAGGCGCCGATGCCCGGCTTCATCATTTTCGATAACGGCCCGTCTTCGGTGTGCTCGGGCGCGATCTTGAGCAAGCCGCCGACGTGATGCGTCACCAATTCCTTCACATAGGTCGGGCTCTTG
The DNA here is from genome assembly GCA_038141965.1 of Alphaproteobacteria bacterium. Classification (GTDB taxonomy): domain Bacteria; phylum Pseudomonadota; class Alphaproteobacteria; order SHVP01; family SHVP01; genus CALJDF01. Next base: position 169,448 of record JAYQJC010000005.1, on the reverse strand, counting down.
ATCGCCAGGTCGTAGCGCACGCCCGAAGCCACCATGACCTTCTTGATCCCCGGCAGTGTACGGGCCTTCCGGTACAGCCCGATCAGCGATTCGTGGCTGGTGTCTAGGTTCTTGCAGATATCGGGATAGACGAAACTGGGGCGGCGGCACAGCGCTTCGGTCTCTTTGTCCTTGCACGCCATGCGATACATGTTGGCCGTCGGTCCGCCGACATCCGAAATGATCCCGGTAAAGCCCTCGGTGCGATCCCTTATGGTTTCGATCTCGCGCAAGATCGATCCTTCCGAGCGGTTCTGGATGATGCGCCCCTCATGCTCGGTGATCGAACAGAACGAGCACCCCCCGAAACACCCACGCATGATCGTGACCGAGAATTTGATCATGTCCCAGGCGGGAATCTTGGCATCGCCGTAGGTGGGATGCGGCGCCCGTGCGTAGGGCAATTCGTAGACTCCGTCCATTTCCTTGGTGGTGAGCGGGATCGGCGGCGGCGTCAGCCATAACTCGCGATCGCCGTGCGCTTGCACCAAAGGCCGTGCGTTGCCAGGGTTGGCTTCCCGGTGCAACACGCGCGACGCGCGCGCATAGGCTTCGCGATCCGCCGTGACCTGCTCGAATGAGGGTAGACGCACCACCGTTCGACCGCCCTGGATGCGCGCGCCTTCGTCGCCGTCATCCAAATCGTCGGCATGAATCTCGGTCCAGCCCTCGGGCACCGACGACTTCATCAACGCAACGCCGCGGATGTCGTCGAACGTCTCGATCGGTTTCTTCTTGGCGATGCGGTGCGCCACCTCGACCAGTGCGCGTTCGGCGTTGCCGTACAACAGAATATCGCCCTTGGCGTCGGGCAGGATCGAGCGCCGTACCTTGTCGGACCAATAGTCGTAATGCGCGATGCGGCGCAGCGAACTTTCGATCCCGCCCAGCACGATCGGCACGTCGCGAAACGCTTCGCGGCAGCGCTGGGCATAGACGACGACCGCACGGTCCGGCCGTTTGCCGCCTTCGCCGCCGGGCGTATAGCTGTCGTTGTGGCGCAACCGTTTGTCGGCGGTGTAGCGGTTGACCATCGAATCCATGTTGCCGCCGGTCACCCCAAGAAAAGTTCGGGCTTGCCCAACGCGGCAAACGGTTCCGCACTTTGCCAATCGGGCTGCGCGATGATGCCGACGCGAAAACCTTGCGCTTCCAGCAAGCGGCCGACCACCGCCATGCCGAAACTCGGATGATCGACATAGGCATCGCCCGTCACCAACACGATGTCGCAGGCATCCCACCCCAACAGGTCCATTTCGTCGCGCGACATCGGCAAGAACGGCGCGGTGCCGAGGCGCTGCGCCCAGTGCTTGCGGTAGGAAAACAGGGGTTTGGGTTCGGTCATAGCCGAAGATGTGGGGCAAGCCGGACGGCGCGTCAATGTTTGCGGCATACCGCCCTTTCCGCCGGGCACGTCAAATTGACTCGACGCCGGCCCGGCGGCTTGGTTTGCTGCATCCATAAAAGCGGGCCGCCGCCAGAGCTAAAGCCGGTTGCGCTGCCTGTCCCGCACCCCATATGGGGCGGCTAGGTTCACGCCATAAGGGGGCTGCCATGATCAAAGGACTGCACCACAACGCCTATCGCTGCCGCGATTCCGAGGAAACCCGCAAATTTTATGAGGACTTTCTCGGCCTCCCGCTCGCCAGCACTTTGCAGATCGGGGAAAGCAAAACCGGTCGCGAGACAAATGCCTTGCACACCTTCTACGAACTCGACGACGGCTCCTACCTCGCCTTCTTCGAAGTGCCCGACGTCGATTTCGATTTCAAGGACCGGCACGACTACGACCTGCATATCGCACTCGAGGTGCAGCCCGATGTTCTCGAACCGATGTTGGCCAAGGGCAAGGCCGCCGGCATCGAGTCCCGCGGCATTGCCGACCACCACGTGATGCGCTCGATCTACTTTCGCGATCCCAACGGATATGTGATCGAACTCACCGCCAAGACCGACGTCCATGACGAAAACATGGATCCCAAGACCAACAATGCGCGCGCCAAGCTTGACGGTTGGCAAGCCGAAAAAGTCGCCTAACGAAAAAGGGGCGGCTCTAAGCCGCCCCTCATTCAGATAGCGCGCCGAGGGTCATCCCCAGGCGCCGATGATTCCGCCCATCACCACTAGGGTGATCAGGTAATAGCCGGTGCTGATCACATGGTTGATCCGCTTCCGCCCTTCGAAAAGAAAGGTGTTGCTGATTACCGGCACTACCATGCCGACCCACAGCAAAAGACCGATCAACACGCCGCCCCATAGCGACACGTCGCCGGCCCAACTGATCACGGCCGACAGCACGATCGCCTGAAGAAACGCCAACACTGCGGTCACGACGTACATCGACGGTTTTGCCGAGGCTTTGATCTCTTCCGGCGTTTTGCCGATGGCGTTCATCCACGCCTTGCCGGCCACGGCCGGGCTGTAATAGATCGCGCCGATCGCCATTGCCGCCACGACGCTGACCAGCGCTGCCCAATAGTTCACGTCCCATTCCATCATGTGCCCCTCTCTTCCTAATGATCGCCGTTGCTGCGATCGAACCCTGGCCTAGCCTAGCCCGAGATCGTGCCCCACGCAGAGAAAGGTGCAGCCCACCGGCGAAGCGTTGCCGAACTGGACCTGCGCGCCGGGCGCCCAGCGGAAATAGGCATTTTCGGTCAAATCGTGCGGCGCCTCGCCGGTCACGGTCACGCCGCCCGATAGCCCAAACACCCAGGCCCGATGATCCACCGGTGCGGGCGCCACCGGACCCTGCCAATCGGGCGGCACGAAGATCAGCGAAACCGGCCGCGGCGTCAGCCCGGGTTGATTTGGCAGCTGAGACAACGGTCGCCAGCGCCATCCCTCGTGCGCGGGATGCGGTTGCCACTGCAATGCGGGCGAATCGGTCACCTCGGGTAATGTGAACGGCGCATCGAACTTCGACGCCGTGCCGTCGAACGGAATCTGGATGCTCTCGTCGGGGTCGGCCTCGAACTCGGCCCCGCCGCTTGTCCAAATCAACAACGTACAACCGGTCTGCGACACCGGCTCGGGGCGGGTGCCGTGAATGCTATAGGGCACGCGGTCCATATAGGTACCGCCACGAAACATGACGAGCTGGCCATCGATGTCGTCGGGGCTTTCGTATTCCCAGCTCGGAAATTCGCCCGACACGAAATAGAACGTCTCGTTGATCGACAGATGCAACCGGCGGCCCAACGGGGCGGGCTCGGGCGGCACAAACCGCAAATGCACGTAGGAATCGTTGGTGGCGTCGAGGTCCAGCACCTTGCGGATCGACGACCCCATGACATGCGGCGTCCAATCAATCTCGTCGGCTTGAACAAAGTGAAAAGGTGTCTCGCTCATCGTCTCCCTCGTGTGGTTATGTTTGATCCGCGCTAGGCCGGCGTTACCAGTTCGATCAATGCGCCGTCGGGCGTGGTGATCCCCGCTGCGCGTACCGTACCGAATGGAGCGAGGTCGACCACCTGGGCGTCAACTTTGTGCCCGTGACTTTGTTGGCCCGTGCCAGCACGGCGTCCAGGTCGGCAACTGGCCAGCGCAGGGCGAGATGCCCTCGGTTCGGCGGCACCGCACGATCGGCAACGTCGCGGCCTTCGAACACTTCCCATTGCACCAGTTCCACCATCCCGAAGATTTCTGGTCGGGTCTGCATGATCGCAACCTTCTTGGGCACCTTGCCTTTGAAGTTCGATGGCATCCCGAATTGGTTGATGGCCAGCCGCGTTTCGCCGTCGTACCACGGCGTCCAGCCCAGGATGTCGGCATAGAAATCGCGCGCCGGTTCGATCGCCCGCACCATTTGCTGGGCGGTAAACGGCGCGCAAAAGTCGTACGGCGCAGGATCGGTCTCCGATTCGTACAACCCAAAGCACACCCCGTCCGGGCCGCGCAACACGACATTGCGGTTGCGGTGTCCTGCGAACGCCATCAGGTCGATGTCGTTGAACGAGCCCCAGCCGATATCGGTGGCGCGGCGCAGCACGCCGTCGATGTCTTTGGTGCGGATCAGCAACGAAAAGGTGCCGCCGGTGTCCCAGGGCTGGGCGCTGCCCCGGATCGATTGATGCGGCACACCGTCGATGTGGACCAGCCGCACCCAGCGGTCGCGATCCTCGGGGTGGACCACGACGGCTTCTTCGCCGCGCGCCTGCCGCGGCAAGCCCCAGTACACAAATATGCTTGGCGAAATGGGGCCGCGATGCAGTGTCTCCCAACCACCGATCGAGGTTAGTGCCTCGATCCAGCGATCGAGATGGCTGACACTGATGACGGCCTCTTGCCAGCCGCCGTCAGTGCGCCACATCGGTTCTACCAGGCCTTGATCGGCGGGGTCTTCACTTCGACCGATTTCGCGTCGGTCAGCGCCTCGACGTTATGCACGACGCCCGGCGCGTTGTACCAAGCGTCGCCCGGTCCGGCGATGAACTCTTCCCCGTCGATGGTCGCTTTCACTTGGCCTTCGAGGACGTAGACGATCGATTCGTGATCGTCGTGGCTGTGCGGCGGCGAGGCTTGGCCTTTCGAGAAGGTGGTTTCGACGAAGACCATCGAGGGCGTCACCATCATGGTTTTCAGCGTCACCGGCGAACCGAGTTGGCCGCCTTCGACGTTGTCGATCTGAATGGTGTCGGCCGTTGCGTTCGACACAAACGGCGAGGGGAGGGGTTTCAACTTGCGGGCGGCATCGGCACTCATGCGGGTTCTCCTTGTTGCTGAACCACACAGCCTAGCGATGAATCCGCCCCCGACAAGGCTCGGCGCCCGGCCTGTTCGCTCTAAGAATTCGTGGTTTTGTCTCCGAATCGCTCACGCAACGCGGGTTTGACCACTTTGCCGCCGCCGCTGCGGGGCAGCGCATCCGTAAAGACCACCGACATCGGCACCTTGAATTTCGCCAGTTGGCTACGGCAGTGCGCCATAATGGCGTCCGCGTCCAACGCGGCGTTCTCTTTCAACACCACGATCGCGCGTCCGCATTCGCCCCACCGCTCGTGCGGCACACCGATCACCGCCGCCTCGGCGACCTCGGGCAGCTGGTACAGCACGTTCTCGACCTCGGCCGGATAGACGTTTTCGCCGCCCGAGATGTACATGTCCTTCCACCGATCGATCAGATAGTAGTAGCCGTCGTCGTCGCAGCGCGCGGCGTCGCCCGTTTTCAGCCAATCGCCCTCAAAGGCTTCTTCGGTTTTCTCCGGGTTGTTCCAATAGCCAGGCGAGACATTCGGCCCGCGCGCCCAAATCTCCCCGACTTCCCCAGGCGCAACGTCGTTGCCGTCGGGGCCGACGAGGCTCATTTCGGTGTACAGCACCTCGGTGCCGATCGAGCCCATCTTGGTCACCGCGGTATCGCGGTCGAGCGCCGTCAGCACCGGCCCGCATTCCGTCAGCCCATAGATGTTTTGCAGGGGCAATCCTTTCTCTTCGTGATAGAGGCGCAACAACGACAACGGCGCCGATTCGCCGCTAATCGTCGCGCACACCAGGCGCGAATAGTCCGCCTCGGCAAAGCTCCCGTCCTGGCTCATCAGCAGATACATCGTGACCGCGCCGTTGATATGCGTAATGCCGAGGCTCGGGTCGCTGACGTAGCGATTGATCGCCGCCGCATCGAAATCGCGCATCACATACACGGTCGCGCCACTATGGATACAGGGGATCGTGTAGGCGCTCAGCGCGCCGGTGTGAAACAGCGGACCGAAGATCAGCGTCGCAGAATCGCAGCTTAGCCGCGTGAACATGGTGTGGCTGACCAAGTTGTAGAAGGTCGTGCCGTACGTGATGATCGCGCCCTTCGGTCGTCCGGTCGTGCCCGAGGTGTAGATCAAGATCCACGCATCATCGTGATTGAGGTCAGGTGCCGCCAGCGCCGCCGTCATGTCCGCGGCGGCAAGTCCGACCTGATAGTCCGCGTCCGCATCCGCCGACAGCACCGCGATTTTGGTCGGCGGGATGATCTCTTTTGCGGTGGCAAGAAATTCGGGGCTCGCGAACAACACCGCCGGGTCGGCATCGCCTGCGATGTAGCGCAATTCCGGCGCGGCCAGCCGCCAGTTCATCGGCACGAACAACGCGCCCAAGCGCTTGCACGCGAACAGCAATTCGACCTGGTCGCTGGAATTGCGCGCCAACACGCCGACGCGGTCGCCGCGCCCAACCCCCAGCGTCGTCAAATATCGCGCGGCGCGCTCGATCCGTTCGTGGGCATCGCGATAGGTAAAGCGTCGGTCCGTTGCTAAGTCGACCAGCGCCAAATGATCCGGCCGCCGCCGCGCATTGAACGCGAGCCAGTCGCGCACCTGGGATGTCACAGGCCAAGTTCCTTGGCAATGATGTCGCGCTGGACCTCGTTGGTCCCTTCGCCGAACGTATAAAGCCGGGCATCGCGCCAGATGCGCTGCATGTCGCTTTCCGCCGAATACCCGGCCGAGGCCAAGATCTGCATCCCGTCGTTGGCGACATCCAGCAACGTTTCGGTCGCAATCACCTTGGCTTGCGCGGCTTCGCGGCGGCACGGCGCGCCGGCGCTGATCAGGTCGGCTAGGTGATAGGTCATCAACCGGGCTTGATCGACGCGCATTTGCATATCGGCCAAACGATGGCGCACTGCCTGGAACGCGCCCAGCGGCTGTCCGAATTGTTCCCGCGTTTGGGCATGCTCGATGGCGATGTCGACCGCGCGCTGCGCTTGGCCCACCGCACTCGCGGCCAACCCGGCGCGGGCGTAATGCAGCGTCGACATTAAATTGTAGAACCCGCGATTGACCTCGCCCATGACATCCGCGTCGGGCACGAATACCTCGTCCAGCCCGATATCCCATGAGGTCAGCCCGGCTTTGCCGATCTTCTCAAGCTCGGTCATCGCCACGCCCTCGGCATCGGGCGGGATCAGCATCATGGTGATCCCATGGTGCCGCGTGGCGTCGGGGTCGGTGCGGCACGGCGTGACCATGTAGGTCGCTTGCTTGGCGTTGCTTGACCACGTCTTGCGTCCGGTCACCCGCCAACCGCCGTCGAACTTTTTGGCGCGCGTTTGAATGCTGCCGGCATCGCTGCCCGCACCGGGCTCGGTCAATGCCAGCGCAAACATCGCCTCGCCGCGAATCATCTTGGGCAACAGGTCGGCGCGCTGCGCGTCGTTGCCGTAGGTCATCAGCGACATCCCGCCGAAGCACACAGTGGTGTCGTACAGCGTGCCCAGCATGGACGCGCGATAGCCCAGTCGCTCCTCGACCCGCGTGACGATCGACCACGGCAAATCTTGGCCGCCATAGGCCTCCGGAAACGGCAGGCCCAACAAACCGGCTTTGCCCAGCGCCGGCATCAAATCGAAGGGCGGCGCATGACCGCGATCGCGGCGCCGCAACTCTTCGGGGGGAATATGTTGGTCGACGAACCGGTCGACGCTATCCAGGATCAAACGCAGCGTGTCGTCGTCGGTTGAGGTCTTGTCCATGAACCTATCCCGCTTGTAGGGTCCGACGTCATTGTAAGCGCACTGCAGCCGTCGTTCGAATCGGAACGCACCATGTCCGCCCCCGTTATCTTTCTCTTTCGCCGCGACCTCCGGTTGGACGACAACCCAGCGTTAACCGCCGCGGTCGCGACCGGCCAACCCGTCATTTGTCTCTTTCGTGCTGGATGAGGAGGTCCCGACGCCCGCCGGGCGGTGCGTCCCGCTGGTGGCTTCACCACAGCTTGACCGACTTTGGATCGCGCGCTGCGCGCCTGCGGCGGCGATCTTGATCCTGCGCCGAGGTGCCACTGTCGACGTCGTCGCCGACGTCGTCCGCACCTCAGGTGCCACCGCGCTCTACCTCGCGCGGCGTTACGAGCCTCGGTCGGCCGATCAAGAAACGCGCTCAAGGATCGGCTGGACGCAGCCGATGACGTGGCCGGTGCATCGCTTCGCCGGCACCCTGCTCAGCGATCCCGACACCATCCGCACCGGCCAAGGCGGACCGTTCAAGGTGTTCACGCCGTTCTATCGCGCGGTACTCAAGGCGGTGCCGCCGTCTCAACCAGCGCCCGCGCCGACCAACGTCCCGTCGCCCGAATCCTTGCCGGACAGCGACGATCTCGATTCCTGGGGATTGCTGCCGCGTGCGCCCGATTGGGCGGCGGGCTTGCGCGAGACCTGGACCCCCGGTGCCGCGGGCGCCCACGACCGCCTCGACGACGTTTATCGATGGCGCGCTGACCTCCTACGAAACCGCCCGTGATGTGCCGAGCATCGACGGCACCTCGGCACTTTCGCCGCAGCTCCACTTCGGCGAGATCAGCCCGCGACAGGTCCGTGCCCGCTTGCTGTTTGCCGCCGACCGGCACCCCGAGACCGCGGCCGGCGCCGCCGCGATCGAACGCCAACTCGTATGGCGCGATTTCACCCATCACCTCTTGCATCACTGGCCGACGTTGCCCGAGACGCCGTTCCGTCCCGAATACGCAACCTTCCCCTGGCAGGACGATCCGACCGCGCTCAAAGCGTGGCAACACGGGCGCACCGGCTTTCCGTTGGTCGATGCCGGCATGCGTCAACTCTGGCACACCGGCTGGATGCACAACCGCGTGCGCATGGTGGTGGCCTCGTTCTTGGTCAAACACCTGATGATCCCTTGGCAGGCGGGCGAAGCCTGGTTCTGGGACACCCTGGTCGATGCCGATCTCGCCAATAACGCGGCCAACTGGCAATGGGTCGCCGGGTGCGGGGCCGACGCGGCGCCATATTTCCGAGTCTTCAACCCGATCTTGCAAAGCCAAAAGTTCGATCCGCGTGGGATCTATCTGCGCCGCTGGCTGCCCGAACTATCATCTCTTTCGGATAAACAGACTCACCGCCCGTGGGACGTACCGCCGTTGGAACTGGCCGAGGCCGGCATCACCTTGGGCATTGACTACCCTGCGCCGATCATCACCCACGAAGCCGGCCGTGCCCGTGCTTTGGCGGCGTTCCAGGAGTGGCGCGACGGGGCGTCCTAGCCGGTCTTTCCGGCGAGCGCCGCGTCGCCGACGAACGGATTGGATTGCCGTTCCGCGCCAAACGTCGAAAGCGGTCCGTGTCCCGGCACGAACGTCACGTCGTCGCCCAGGGGCCACAGTTTGGTGGTGATCGCGTTGATTAAGTCGTCGTGGTTGCCGCGCGGAAAATCGGTGCGCCCGATCGAGCCTTGGAACAACACATCGCCAACTACCGCAACGTTGGCGCCGGGCTCATAGAACACGACATGCCCCGGCGTATGACCCGGACAATGCAGCACCTGCAGGGTCAAGTTGCCGACCGTCACCGTATCGCCGTCGACCAGCCAGCGGTCGGGCGTGAAGGGCGCCGCCTCGGGCAACCCATAGGCCGCGCCGGATTCGCTCGCCTGCTCGATCCAAAACGTATCGTCCTTGTGCGGCCCTTCGATCGGCACCCCGTGCCGTTCGGCAAAGGCCCCGGCGCTTCCGGCATGGTCGATGTGGCCGTGGGTGATCAGGATTTTCTCCAAGGTCACGCCTTGTTCCTTGATCGCCGCATCGATGTGGTCGAGGTCCCCGCCGGGATCCACCGCGGCGGCTTTCATGGTCTCGGAGCACCACAGCAACGAGCAGTTCTGCTGGAATGGGGTCACCGGAATGATGGCGGCTTGGAGTGAATGGGTCATGGCATCCCTTGTCAGTGCGCACCCCACGAATATAGGGTCTTGCTCTTGCCCACAAATATCTTGCCGCCCCGCGCCTGCGGCCAAAAGGACGTCATGACCGGTCTGCCTTCTCCGCCCAGCCGCCAGTTGCTTGCATAACCGCCAAATCCAGCTCGCCTGTTACGAGCGCGAAGACGGGCTGTTCGATGTCGAAGGCCACCTCGTCGATACCAAGCCGTTCGATCTCGTGCTGTCCACGGCGCGACGCAAAAATGCCGGCGAGCCGGTTCACGACATGCGGCTGCGCCTGACCTTCGACGAGACGATGACCATCGTCGATGCCGAAGGGGTCATGGATGTTCCGGCGCACGAGTTCTGCAACGGCGCCCTGCCCAGCTACAAAGCGCTCATCGGCATAAAAATCGGGTCGGGCTGGGTGCGCGAGGCGCTCAAGCGGATCCAGCGTGCGGACGGCTGTACGCATATGACGGAAATGTTTACCGAGATCGGCACCACCGCGATGCAAGGGATGTACGGTCGGGCGAACCGCAACCAACGTCGCGACAAGACCATTCGGCGCAAAATGGCGCCTCAGTTGGAAAACACCTGTTTCGGGTGGCGCACCGGCGGACCCATCGCGACCGCCGTGAGCGAAGGCAAGGACGCGTGACCGCCGATCTCGTCATCCGCAACGGCTTGATCGTCGACGGCACCGGCAGCGACCCGGTCCCCGGCGACCTCGCGATCAGCGACGGGAAGATCGTCGCGCTCGGGCAGGTCGACGACACCGGCAAACAGGAAGTCGATGCCACCGGCCATGCCGTGGCACCGGGATTCATCGACAGCCACACCCATTACGATGCGCAGATCTTATGGGATCGCGGCCTGACGATCTCGCCGTGGCACGGCGTCACCACCGTGGTCATGGGCAATTGCGGTTTCGGCGTCGCGCCCACCCGACCGGACCACCGCCAGCTCATCTTGCGCACGCTCGAGCGCGTCGAAGGGATGAGTCTCGCCGCGCTCAACGAAGGCATCGGCCCGGCATGGCCGTTCGAATCCTTCGGCGAATACCTCGATGCGGTGGCCACCCGCGGCACCGCGATCAATGTCGCGGCCTATATCGGCCATACGCCTTTGCGGCTCTACGTCATGGGCGAAGATGCGGTCCGCCGCAAAGCAACCCCCGAAGAAGTCGCGCAGATGCGCGACCTCGTGGACGAGGCGATGCGCGCCGGCGCGGTCGGTTTCTCCACCTCGCATTCGCCGCACCATGTCGGTTTCGACGGTCTACCGGTACCCAGCCGGCTGGCCGATGTCGCGAACGAAATCGACCCTTGGTCGCCGCGGCGGCCGCGCATGGCGGCGTCATGCAGGCGACCGGTGGCCCGACCATGTTCCTCGACGAATTCGCCGACGCTGGCCCGCAAGCACGACGTGACGATCACCTGGACCGCGCTGATGGCGGGCCTCGAAGGGCCGGGCTCGCACCGGCCGTTGTTGGCGCGCTCGGCCGCCCTGCGGGCCGAGGGCCTGCGGATCAGCCCGCAAGCCACCTGCCGGCCGCTCAACTTCGATTTCTCCTTCGACGAACCCACGGCCTTTGCCAGTTTGCCGATGTTCGCCGAGCCCTTGCGCACCGACCGCGCCGGCCGGGAAAAGCTCTACCGCGATCCCGAATTCCGCGCCGCGTTCAAGGCCGCGCTGGCCAAAGGTGTCGATCATCCTTTTGCCGAATGGTTCACGCGCACCGTGATTTCCTGGGCGCCCAGCGACCGCGGCTTGGAAGAACAGCCGCTGGACGCCGCCGCCGCGGCGCGCGGTGTCGATCCGGTCGACCTCGCCCTCGACCTCAGTCTGGAGAACGACCTCCAGGCGCGCTTCCGCCTCGCGATGTTCAACTACGACGCGGACGAGGTCGCCGAGATCATGGCCGACCCCAACATCATCCTGGGCCTTTCCGATGCCGGCGCCCATGCCAGCCAGTTATGCGACGCCTGTTTTTCGACGCATCTTTTGGCCCATTGGGTGCGCGAGACCGGATTGCTCAGTTTGGCGCGCGGCGTCCAAATGTTGACCAGCGATATCGCCGATGTTTTCGGGCTCGATCGCGGCCGTCTTGCCGTCGGGCTGCCCGCCGACGTCGTGGTCTTCGATCCCGACACCGTGGCCGCCACCGGCCTGCGGCCGGGTCCACGATTTACCCGGCGGTGCCGATCGTCTCGTCGCCGATGCCGTGGGCATTCACACCGTGATCTGCAACGGCCAAATTATTCGCCAGCACGACCAAGACATCGCGACCCCCGAACTGCCCGGCACCGTGTTGCGCCCGCGGGCGCGATAGCGCGGTATGGCGCGTGACTACCGCGTCGTCGTTATTCCCGGCGACGGCATTGGCCCCGAAGTCACCGACGCCACGCTTGCGGTATTGGCGGCGGTTCAAGACCACGACAACATCGCGCTTCGTTTTGAAACCCACAGGGCCGGCGCCGCGCATTACCACGACACCGGGCGGGCGATGGACGATGCAACTCTAGCCGCATGCCGCGACGCGGACGGCGTCCTCAAAGGCCCGGTCGGCGACCCCGCCGTGCGCGCCCCCGATGGCATCGAAGCCGGCACCTTGGGCGGCGTGTTGCGTCCGGGCCTTGATGCCTACGCCAATATCCGCCCCATCCGGCTCTATCCCGGCGTGTCCTCGGCGTTGCGCGATGTCGCAGCCGACGGCATCGACTACGTCATCGTCCGCGAAAACACCGAGGGTCTTTACGCCAGTCGCGGCAAGGGCGCCGTTACGCCCGAAGGCGTCACCGATTTCATGACCATGAGCCGCGCCGGTATCGACCGCGTCGTGCGCAAGGCCTTCGCGCTCGCCGCATCGCGTGCCACCGCGCGCGTCACTTGCGTCGACAAGGCCAACGTGCTGCGCGACTTCGCTCTGTTCCGCGAAATCTTCGATGCCTGCGCCGCCCGGCATCCCGACATTGCCGCCGACCACCTCTACGCCGATGCCGCCGCCGCCGCGTTGGTCGAACGCCCCGGCACCTTCGATGTGCTGGTCACCGAAAATTTCGTCGGCGACATCTTGTCGGATCTCGGCGCCGCCACCGTGGGCGGCCTCGGCATGTGCCCATCGGGCAATATCGGGGACGATGCGGCCTACTTCGAACCGATCCACGGCTCCGCACTCGGCCTCGCCGGCCACGACAGCGCCAACCCGCTCGCCACCATCCTGTCGGCCGCCATGCTGCTCGACTGGCTCGACGAACCCGCCGCCGCCATGCGCATCCGGTCTGCCGTCGAACGCACCCTTGCCGCCGGCACCATCACCCTCAATCCCGACGGCACCGTCCCCCAAGGCACCCAAGCCGCCGCCCAAGCCGTCATCGCCGCGCTCTAACAGAACCCTCGTCCTGGGAAGGGACGATCACATCCTCGGTCCCCGCGCGATCACGTTCTCTGTCCCGCACTTGATCTCAGGCGGCACCGTGCCCATCCCTAGGTCACGGCCCCAACCGCAACGTTTGCGAGACGCCATGACCTGATCGCCCAAAACCAGACCAACCTGTTGATTGCACGGCGTTCTTTGGCTTCGTTCGTCGCCCGAAAAATCTAAGGTGTTGAAAACAAGCGGTTTTTGGCTTCGTTTGGTAATTTCAGGGGTGCGGCGTGGCGCTGCCCGCGTCCGCGGGGTCGCCCCGTCGTCGTGCGCTAGCCCACCACCAATCTGGGCACGGCGGGCGGGTCCAGGTCGGGCAGGGTGAAGTGGAAGGTGGTGTTGCCGGGGCGGCTGTCGAAGCCGATGTGGCCGCCGTGTTTTTCGATCAGCAATTTGCAGATCGACAGACCCAGGCCGGAACCGTGGCTCGCGCCCGAAGCGTCGGCTTGGGTGAACTTGTCGAACACCTTGCCGCGGAACTCGGGCGGGATGCCGGGGCCGTGGTCGGTGATCGAAAACGTGATGCCGCCGCCTTGTTGCTGCGCGCCGATCTCGATGACGCCGTGCAGCGGCGAATGTTTGATCGCGTTGGAGATCAAGTTGGTCAGCACCTGGTGCAGTTGATCGGGGCCGCCGTTGATCCGCGCGTTGGGGGCTTCGCCGATGACCTGGATGTCGATGCCGAATTTGTCGGCATAGGGCCGGTTCTCCGACACAGCGCCCTCGAGCACCTCTTTGACGCGCAAGGGACGGAACTCGATATCGAGGCGGCCGGATTCGATCCGCTCGATGTCGAGGATGTCGTTGACCAGCCGCACCAGGCGTTCGGCGTTGCGGCTGGCGATGTCGATCAGGCCCTTCGCGGCATCGGGCAGTTCGCCGATCATGCCGCCGGCCATCAACGACAAAGCGCCCGAGATCGAGGTCAGCGGCGTGCGCAATTCGTGGCTCACCGTCGAGATGAAGTCGTTCTTCATGGTCTCGGCGCTGACCCGGTCGGTGATATCGAGCACCGTGAGCTGGATCGCCGGGGCGCCTTCCCATTCGACGACGCTGAGTTGGTTTTCGATCCAGATCCGCACGCCGTCGCGGCGCAAGGCTTTGCGGCGGAAGATGTTGGCCATCGGCGCGCCGCGTTCGCGGTTGGTCAGGTTGCTGGCGATTTCCGCGCGATCTTCGGGCAGGAAGACCGTCAGCAGGCTCTCCAACGCCAGCACGTCGTCGGGAAAGTCGAAGCCGAAAATGTCGGTGAAGGCTTGGTTGGCGAACAGCGGTTTGAAGTCGCGGTGGATGCACACGCCTTGGCGCGACCCTTCGACGAGGTTGCGGAACTTCTCCTCGCTCTCGCGCAGTGCTTCCAGGTTGCGTTTACGCTCGGTGACGTCGCGCATGACCATGAGGATTGCGCGCTTGCCGCGATAGGAAAGCGCCCGTCCGGCGACCTCCACGAAGAACGCGGTGTCGTCGATCCGCCGCCAGCGCTCCTCGACGAACGGGACGCTGCCGCCCTTGTCGCGTAGTCCGCTCATGCGTTGCTGGGCGAGATCCCGATAGACCGGGTCGAGAAACCGGGAGATCGGTTTGCCGACCAGTTCGCTGCGCCGGGTCGCGCCGAACAGGCGCATCGCGCCCGAGTTGGCGAACTCGATGGTGTCGCTGACCACGAGAATCGCGTCGGGCGACAATTCGACCAGCGAGCGATAGCGCGCCTCGCTGTCGGCCAAGGCTTCTTCGGCATGTTTGCGGTCGGAAATGTCGCGCGCGATCGCGATCGCCTCGAACTCTTGGCTCTTGAGCACACGCACCTCGAAGTGGTGCACGCTGCCGTCGTCTTCGTTGCGCAACCAGTATTCGAAGAACTGCGGCTCGCCGGTGGCCAAGGCCCGGCGGATGTGCACCAGCGCGGGCTCGGCGACGCGCTGGGGAAACATGTCCTGCAGGCGCTGGCCGACGAGGTCTTCTTCTTTGAAGTGCGGCTGGTAGTAGCGTCCGGCCGAATACCCCAAGATGGTCCCGTCGCCCGACAGGCTGATCACCAGGTCGGGAATGGCCGCCAGCATTGCGGCCTGCTTTTGTTTGCTTTCGTCCAACGCACGTTCGGTGGCGCGGCGGGCGGACACGTCGCGTAGCGTGATCAGCCACGTGCCAGGCACGTCGTTGTCGTAGGGAAAGATGGCGATTTCGGTATCGAGCGCGGTTTGATCGCGACGGAGCAACGTCAGGTTGCGGTGTTCGCCCGCGGTGCCGCCTTTGCCCGAAGATAGCCAGACCGACTGCGCCGCGCGGTCGCGCGGATGGACCAGGCTCGATAGCGGCATCCCGACCGGGCTTTCGTCGCCGGCAAAGCGCAGCATGCCGGTAAAGGTAGCGTTGGCGAAGTAAATCCGGCCGTCTTGCACGACGGCAAGGCCCTCGCCTGTCTTGTCGAGCAAGCGTTTCAGGAAGGCCGTGTTCTCGGTCACCTGGTCAAATCCGGGCCGTTCGGTTTGCGAGTCGTTTCAGCCGGTCATTGTCCGGCTTTTCAAGGTTATCCACAACCCAGGCACCGTCCCGCTAAAACTGAGGGGCACCACCGCGCCGGGTCAGGGTCGTCGCGGCCAAACCGACTAAGGGCAAACGCGATCATCCCGATGCCCATCGGTCCTTGCGTCGTATGCGGCAAGAACCCGGCGACCACGGTACCGACCGCGCCGCCGGCCAGTTGGATCGCGCCGAACCCAGCCGAGGCCGTGCCTGCGACCTTGGGCGCCAGCCCCACCGCGCGGGCGCCCGCGATCGGCATCATGCCGCCGTTGCCCAGGCCAACCAGGAACAACGGCGCAATGACACCGGGAATGCTGGTCCACCCGCTTAGCCCGATCCCGGCGATGATCAGGCCGCCGATCAGCGAACAAATCGTGCCGACCGACAGCAACCGGTCGCCCCACGGACGGTTGCCGTAGCGCGCCGCGACCGCCGCGCCGATCAACGAGCCCGCGACCATCACCAGCATGAACACCCCGAAAATATCGGGTGGCATGCCGAGGTTGTCGATCAGCACAAACGGCGCCGAGCCCAGGAACACGAAGAACATCCCGTTCATCGCGCCGACGCTTAGGCAATAGCCGAGGTAGGGCGGAAAGGCGCACAGGCGGCGCAGGTCGGTTGCAATGCGCAAGATGCTCATCGGGCGTCCGATGTAGCGGTTGGTTTCGGGCAACCGGAAAATCCCCATCACCACCGGGATCGCGCCGACCGCAGCGAGAAACCAAAATCCGGCCGTCCAACCGAAACGCGCCGCCAACTGGCCGCCGATCAACGGCGATACGGCCGCACCCAAGCTAATCGACAGCGTCAGGAACCCCATGATGCTGGCCGATCCGTTGCGCCCCCAGGCGTCGCGCACCAAGGCACGAGTCACCACGCTGCCGGCGCAGGCGCCGAAGGCCTGAAGCACGCGCCCGATCAGCAGCGCTTCGATCGAAAACGCCAGCGCGCACACGATATTGGCCACCACGAACAACGCCGTGCCCCACAGCAATATCGGTCGCCGCCCGTAACGGTCCGACATCGGCCCCAACACCAGTTGCGCAATGCCGAAAGCGACAAGAAACACCGTCAGCGTCAGTTGGACTTCGCTTGGTGATGCGTTCAGCGCACGGCTGATCTCGGGCAACGCGGGGACATAGACGTTGATCGCCAAGACGCCGGCAAGGACCATCGTCATCAGCAACCCGATCGGTGGCCGTGCCGAAGGCGGCAGTCCGTCGTCGTCCGTGGTGGTCGTCAGGATTGCCGTCCGGTTGGTGCCTTCAAAGTTTTTCCGACCATTCTTCCGGCGACCCGGCCTTGAGCCCGGGTGGCAGCTTGGTCGTCTTGGTGCCGTAGGCCTTGCCGACTTGGGCCTGGGTCAATCCTCCGGCTTCTTGCAGATCGGCATCGGCGAGGTCGGCCCCAAGCAGGCTGGCGCGGGTCAGATCGGCCTGGGCCAGGTTGGCCTTGGCGAATTGTGCGCCGGCCAGATCGGCCCCGACCAAGGTCGCCTCCGACATATCGGCCAGGGTCAGGTTGGCATGCCACATCGCCGCATAGGACATATCGGCCCCGGAGAGCCGAGCGCCCGACAGGTTGGCACGGCGTAGTTCCGCCGAATTCAACATCGCCCCGCTGCAATCGCTATCCGACAGGTTGGCGCCGCGCAAACTGGCATTGGCCAAATTGGCGCCCGCCAAATCCGCGCCGGCCAAGTCGGCGTTCTCAAGGCGTGCTTTCTCGCCGTCCTGACCGTTCGTATCCAACCAAGTCTGATGGGCATCGAGGTTGCCGGCGATATCGATAGGACGGTTTGCGGTCGCGCTTTTTCTCTTTCTTCTTTTTCTTCGGCGCGACGGCGGCCTTCCAATCTTCGCTGTTGTCTTTTTTCTTGGGGGTCTTGGTGACCTCGGCGCTGAAATCCCGTACTTCGGGTTTTGCCGGCGTCTTGACCACATCGTCGTCGCTGATTTTGCCCGACGGCTTTTTCGGCGGCGGCGGCGCCAAGTCGGCGTCGTCGATTTTGCCCGACGGTTTTTCGCCGGGGCCGTCTTTTTCGGTTCGAGCGTTTCGATCGGCGCACCGTCACCGCCGGGTCTTTTGGGCGCGGCCTTGCCCTGCGGCTTGAGCACACGGCGGTGGTTTTTGGTCGCGCCTTACCCTGTGGCCGCGCCGCCACTTTGGACGAAGGTTTTGTCAGGCCCGGCGGCGGCGGCGCTTTTTCCGGTTCGATGCGCGGCAACTCGCGACGATCGGGCCCGGCAAAGTTCGCGTTGAGGACGATCCGCTCGGGTTTGAGCAACGTCGTCATCACTCGCATCAGCATCGCCTTTTCGGCGATCGGCTTGACGATGATGCCTTCGATGCCGGCAAGACTGGCTTCGTAGATGGCTTTCTTGTCCTGGGTCTTCACCATCAACAAGATCGGCAACGACGAAAGGCGGCTGGCACGTTTTTGGCGCAGGCCGGTGATGAAATCCGCCGCCGTCATGCCCTTGAACTGAAGGTCGACCATGCCGAGCGACGCGTCCGTGCGTTCGAGCGAATGAAGCGCGTCATGGCCGTCGGCGGTGCTCATCACTTCTGCGACGCCGAGACGGTTAAACACCCCGCGCGCCCAGAAAACCGAAACTGGTCATCCTGATCGAGCAGCAGGATGCGCTGGCGCTTCCAATCGAATTGCTGCGGGGATACCGCCATACCACTCCCAGCGACGGCCGAGGGGGCCGCCGTTTTCTCTATGCTACACCCGATTTACGTTAGACGGTTGATTCCGTCGAGCGCCGCCGTTTTGTAGCATTCCGCCAGGGTTGGGTAATTGAAAACCGTATCGACGAAATAGTCGATATCGCCGCCGAGACTGAGCACCGCCTGCCCGATATGGATCAGTTCGGTGGCGCCTTCGCCGATGATCGAAACCCCGAGCAATTTGCGGGTTTCGGTGTGGAAGATCAGTTTCAGCAGGCCCGAGTGGTCGCCGATGATCTGACCGCGGGCGATTTCCTTGTAGGACGCTTTGCCCACCTCGTAGGGCACGCCCTCGCTGGTCAATTGTTCTTCGTTTTTGCCGACCACCGAGATTTCGGGGATTGTGTAAATGCCGAAAGGAAAAAGTTCGGGCACGCTTTGTGCCTGGACATTGAACATGTGGCACGACGCCAGACGCCCTTGCTCCATGCTGGTGGCGGCGAGGCTCGGAAATCCGATCACGTCTCCGGCGGCATAGATATGCGGTTGGTCGGTCTGGAAGTTTCGGCCATGGTTGCGTCTCCGCCGTCCAAAGATTTGCTCAAGGCAATTGAACGAACTCGTCCAGCCCCAGTTGTGTTGGTCGGCTTCTTCCTGGTTCGGCGAAGCCTTCGCGGTGCAGATGAACCTCGGTGCCGCCGTCTTTTTCGGTGAACGACACTTCGACATTTGTTTCGGCACCGGGCTTGTCGTCGGTATACCAAGCCCAGGTGTAGGCGACCTTCTTGCCGGGCTCGATCTCGGTAAAGGTTCGCCGCGCACATCATGGGTCGTGCCATCGGGCGCTTGCATCAAGGTTTCGTAACGCCCGCCTTCGCGGCAATCGATTTCAGCCTTGGGGCAACTCATGCCCTCCGGCCCCCACCACTTCTTCATCACTTCGGGTTTGGTAAAGGCGTCGAATACCGCGCCGGGCTTTGCCTTAACGACGCGGGAAATATCGAGTCCGAGAACATGTTCTGACATCGAACGCTCCTTAGCGGGTTTGATCGAAACAATTGAAGGTGCTGGTCCAACCGCGGTTGTGCAGGTCGGCGGCTTCTTCGGTGGCGAAGCCGGTGTGGGTCAGCGTGACCTCGGTGCCGTCGGGGTGGTCGGCGAAGACGATCGCGACGTAGGTCTCTTCGCTGCAGTCGCCCTCGGTGTCGGTCCACGCCCAGGTGTAGCCGAGTTTGGCCGGCGGCTCGAAGGAGGTGATGCGCCCGCTGACCGTATGGACCGTTCCGTCCGGACTTTTCTTGTCGAAGCGGTAACGCCCGCCGACGCGCAAATCCATTGTGACGTCGACCAGGGTGAAGCCTTCAGGCCCCCACCATTTGCGCAGAAGGTCGGGTCTGGTAAAGGCGTCGAAGACGAAGGCGCGCGGCGCGGTGAAGACGCGGCTTACGGTGGCGCTGAAGGCCTGCGGCTCAGGACGTGCGGTTGCTGTCGTCATGGGGCTCTTCCTCTCCAGAGTCGTTCTGTTTCTTGAAGGCCTCGATGAACTCGGCGAGCGAGTCGAACTGGGCCTCCCAAAAGTGTCGGTACCGTTCGATCCATTGGGCGGCCTGCTGCAACCGCTCGGGTTCGAGACGGCAGCGGCGCCATTGCGCCTCTTTGATGCGCTGGATCAGCTTAGCGTGTTCGAGCACCTTGAGGTGGCGCGAGACCGCCGGTGCCGAGATGGTGAACGGCTCGGCCAACTCGCCGACGGTCGCCGGCCCTTCGGCGAGGCGCGCTAAAATCGCCCGCCGGGTCGGATCCGACAGGGCGGCAAAGGTGGTGCTGAGCGGGTCGGTCGCGTGTTGCATTTAGCTAATATGTTAATTAATGAATATGTTAAATAATAGGCGGGGCGCGGACTGTCAAGGGGTCACGGTCTCGGGCTATTCGGCGGCTTGGGCGGGAACGGGGCGCCGCGCCCCGAAAAGAACGACTTCGTTGCCTTCTTCGGGGTCGGGCGGGATCAGACGCGAGAGGCCGAGCGAGGCCAGCGCCATCGCCGCACCGGCAAGGAAGACAGCTGCCGGCGAGACCAGCCACAACAACCCGAACGCCGCGGGCAACACCACCGCGGCGATATGGTTGATGGTGAAACTGACCCCGGCGGTGGGGGCGATGTCGGCGGGATCGGCGATCTTTTGGAAATAGGTCTTCATGGCGATCGCCATGGCGAAGAAAACGTGATCGATAATGTAGAGCCGATCGCGATCGCCGGGTTCTGAACAAACGCATAAGCGACAAACACCACGATCAAACCGAGATATTCGACCGTCAGCGCTTTGCGTTCGCCCCAGATGCCGATGAGTTTACCGATCCGCGGCGCAAGGACCATGCTGAGCGCGCTGTTGGCAAGGAAGATGAGCGCGATCGACCCGGCATCGAACCCGAAACGTTCGACCAACATGAACGCGGCGAACACGACAAAGATCTGTCGCCGCGCACCCGACATGAACACCAGCGCGTAGTAGAGCCAATATCGTTTGCGCAAGACGAGGTGCTTGTGCTGTTCGACCTTGGCCGGGAAGACCGGAAACAAGATCCACGCCGCCAAGGCCAGCAACACGGTGACGCCGCCCCCCACGAGATAAACCCATTTAAAGTCGAGTTTCGCGATATCGAGCCCGACGTACATCAAGGCATAGGCAATGATCCCGGCGAACGAACCCACGGCAATGACCCGGCCCAACCAATGCGCCGCGTTCTTCTTGTCGAGCCACTGCAGCGACAACGACTGCGCGGTCGTTTCGTAGTAGTGAAAGCCCAACGACATCACGACGGTGGTGATGTACAGCCCGATGATGGTCGGGAAAAACCCGGTGACCGCCGTGCCGATGCCGAGGAACAAGAGCGAAAGGTAGGCGAGTTTCTGTTCGCGCACGAACAACAGCAAAAAGACGACAGCGAAGGCGAGAAAACCCGGCACCTCGCGCAAGGACTGGAGGATGCCGATCTCCGCGCCGCCGAATTGCGCCCGCTCGATCGCAAAGTTGTTGAGCAGTCCTTGCCAGGTCGCGAACGAAATCGGCACACCCGCGCCCATAATGAGCAGCAGAATTTCCGGGCGCCGCAGGTTGTCGCGCAGGCGGGTGAGCATGGGTGGTCCTTTAGAGAATTTTATGCCTTCGGACGGCAGGGCGATCTTAGATCATCGCGGTCCTGGGAGAGGCGGCCATCTTCGCGTCGCCTACCACATCGATGCGTTGGCGCGGGCTTTCCAGGCTTTGTCGTATTCCGGGCCATCGATGCGACCGTCGCTGGCTTGGGCAAGCATGGCCCCGGCGGTGGGCAGGGCCTTGGGGTCGACGTGCTTTTCGGTGTTCCATAGGTCGGCGCGCAAAACCGCGCGGGCGCATTGAAAGTAGATCGCGTCGACGGTGACGACCACGACGCAGCGCGGCTCCTTGCCTTCGATTGAGAACGAGGCGAGTAGGTCAGGGTCGATTGAAATTTCGGCCCGGCCTTGGATGCGCATGGTGTTGCCCGATCCGGGAATGAGAAACAGCAACGCGACATGCGGGTCGTGGACGATGTTGCGCAAGCTATCGATCCGGTTGTTGCCGCGGCGGTCGGGGATCATCACGGTCTTCTCGTCGGTGACACGCACCACGCGACCGGCATCGCCGCGCGGCGAGCAATCCAGGCCGTCAGGCCCGTTGGTGGCCAGCGCCATGAATGGCGAGGCGTCGATCATCGCTTTGTAGGCCGGCACGATCCGATCGGTTTCCTTGGTCAGCGCGGGTTCGCTCGGCGTTCCGTAGAGCGCTTCAAGATCGGCAAGAGTGGTGATGGTCGACATGGCGCGACTCCGTTGCGAGAGTTGTGGGCACTCTAGAAGCGGCAGGCCCGGCGCGACAAGCGTCCGGCCAAACCCCGCGCAGAAAGGACGCATGATGGCGCTGACCGCACCGGTTTCCCGCACCACCATCTTCACCCGCGATGCCGAGCGTGCGCTTGGCTTTTACCGCGATCTCTTGGAGATGAAGGTTTGGATCGACACGTTGATTCCCAATCCAGGGGCCTCCGACATTCTTGGCCAACCCTGCGAGTCGATGCGGATCATCGTGTTGCGCGCCGACGATACGACGATCGGCAATATCGGCTTGGCCGAGGTCCATGGCGCCAATCCACCGCTCGAAGATCCGGTGCCCGCGACCAACGTCCGGTTCGGTGAGCCTTGCATGGTGATCCGCACCGATCACCTCAAAGCGCTGTTGCCGAAGTTGGAAGCGGCCGGGGTGCATGTGATCAGCCCGCCGACCAAGCTGGAACTGCCGCTGCCCGAGGAGGTGTGGGAGATGTTCCTGCGCGATCCCGACGGGACGATGATCAATCTCTCGCACCACGGGCCGTGGTAGCGCCTGTTCCTCAAACGCCCTGGGTGATGACGTTGACCACGGCCTGGCGGCCTTCGTTGAGCACGATGTCGCGCGCTTTGACGAGTTCGGTTTCGAGCGCGGCAGGATCGTCGACGACGACGCCGTAGCCGCCCGAGGCGGCGACCACCTTTTCGAGATCGGGGGCGGGTTCGAGCAGCGTGAGCGGGACTTGGTTGCTTTTTGCGGCATAGCCGTCGGGATACATGAATTTGGTGGCGCGACTGACCGCGCCCCACATGCGGTTGTTGAAGATCACGATCAAGATCGGCAGGTCTAGCGCGCGCGAGACGAAATGCGCCGACGTCGGATTGCCGAACATGTAGGCGCCGTCGCCCAGCGCGGCGATCACCAGTTTGTCGCGCGCGCCGAGCTTCAACCCCAACGCCGCGCCCATGCCCCACCCCAAGCCGCCGACCGGGCTTGCCGAAAAGAAGCTGCCTGGTTCGGTCAGGGTGAGGTGGTCTTGTTGCAGCGGCGATTCGTTCACCAAGATGGCGTTGTCGCCTTTGATGCGGTCGATGCAGTGGGTTACCCACGCCGGGCTCATCGGGGCGGCGTCTTTGACGGCATCGAGGTCGCGGATGACGGTTGCGCGCTGGGCGGCGCGTTTGGCGATATGGGCTTTGCGCCGTGTCGCGACCGTTTCGCTTTTGGGGTCGATTCGATCGTTCAACGCGGCGTGGAGCGCTTTCAGACCGGTCACCGGGTTGGCGTTGATCACGACATCGGCGGCGAATGTCGCAGCGGATAGTCGCCGTACAACGGGTCGATCCCGAGTTGGACGACTTTGGCGTTGTCGGCCGGGCCCTCGATTGCGGGGATCCACGGCACGTCGCTGTCGACCACGAGGACGAAGTCGGCTTCTTCGAGGGCCGGACCAGGTGCGAAGCCGGCATGCATCGGATGATCGACCGGCAGACAGACATAACGCGGCCAGTGCATCACAACGGGAATGGCGAAGGTTTCCGCGAGCGCGGCAAGGGTCTCGGGCGCATCGGGATAGCGGCCGACGGTGGTGGTGATGATCAACGGCGCCTTGGCGTTGGCCAGAAAATCGGCGGCGTCAGCGAGCGCATCGGGATCCGCGCCGGGCGGGCTGGCCGGGGTTTTGGCGGGGGCGAGGGCGGCGGGTTCGGCCGGGCTCGCCAGCACCTCGCGCGGCAGGGTCATGTAGATCGGGCCGCGCGGTTCGCTCATCGCCAGCGCCATCGCGCGATCCAACGCGGCGCTGGTCTGGTCCGGACGGCGCAGCTCGTAGTCCCATTTGACGTATTCGCGGACCATCCCGGCTTGGTCGAACGACTCCTGCGCCCACTGGATGACGCGATTGCGCGCGCCGTAGGCGCCAGCTTCGGTGATCGGGGTGCGCCCGGCAAACAGCAGGACCGGCACGTTTTGGCGGGCGGCGTTCATTAGCCCGCAGACCGCATTCGCGGTGCCGACGGTGGTATGGACCATGACCCCCTGGGGCCGACCGGTCGCCAGGTAATAGCCGTGGGCCATGCCCATCGCGGTGTTTTCGTGCGGGATGGCGATCGGCGTGGGCGCGGGTTGGCCCAAGGCCGCAGCCTTCGCAAAGGCCTCAATCACCGGCGCGAAATCGGTGCCCGCGTTGCCGAAAAAATAGTCGATCCCGTGATCGGCCATCGCCGCCACGAAAGCCTCGCCGACGCTGATGGGGGTGTCGTTCATATGGTTCCTCCCGAGAGCCGGGAGTATCGGGAGCGGTGGCAAGGCATGCAACGGTGGTGGTTGTTATTTCGGTCGGCCGTCAGTTATATCCCGGTGTGCGATGACCGATGTGACAGAACAAATGCCCAAGAGCGTGGACGACGATGCCCCGACGCTATTCGTCGTGTACGGCGGTCGCGTCGACGATCCGACCGCCGAGCGGTTTGTCGATCTATCGACGCTCGATATTCGCGGCATCTTCGATAGTTACGAGGCCGCCTTCAGCGCGTGGCGTGGCGCCAGCCAACAACACGTCGACAACGCGTTCATCAAATACGTTATCAAGCGGTTAGGTTAGCCTGCGAAGTAACGGCGCGTAGCCGGGCGAGTGCGAGAACCGCGTCGATCGTCGGCGTGGCGATGTCGACGAGCCGACCCATCTCCGCAACCACGCCGGTCAACGCCTCTATTTCCAATGGGCGGTTGCGTTCCAGGTCTTGCAACATCGATGTCTTGTGCGGGCCGACTGTTTCGGCGACCGCGATCCGGGCATCGACATCCATCGGAAACGTCACCCCGAGTTTTTCGCCGATCGCTTGGGCCTCGACCATCATGGCGCGCAACACTGGGACGGTTCGCGGCGACGTCGCCATGGCATCGAGGACCGTGTGGGTCAGCGCGCTCACCGGATTGAAGGACAAATTACCCCACAGTTTGTTCCAAATCGCGCCGCGAATGTCGGTCGTGATCGGGGCATCCAAGCCAGCTCTCGAAAAAATCTCGGCAAGGATTGTGGCGCGGGTCGAGGTGCGACCGTCGGGCTCGCCCAACTCGAAGCGATTGCCGAAGGTATGGCGAACGCGGCCCGGCGCGATGATCGAGGCGGCCGTCCACACCACGGCGCCCAACGCGCGCTCGGGCCCAAAGGCGTTCCATTGCTGGCCTCCCGGATCGGCAGAGGCCAACTGATGGCCCTCCCATGGACCACCCAACTTGTGGAAGTACCAATAGGGCACGCCGTTCATCGCGGTGACAATAGTCGTGGCTGGACCCAATAGCGCTGAAATCCCAGGCACCGCATCCGCGACGGCCGGTGCCTTGAGCGTCACGATGACATAGTCCTGCGGTCCCAAGTCGGCGGGGTTATCGCTGGCGGCTACCGGCACGGTGAGGGTGTCCTCGCCGCTTTCCACGGTCAACCCGTTCGCGGCGGATTGCGGCGAGGGTCTTGCCCCGCACGACGACGCTTATTTCAGCCTGACCGCCGCGCGCGAGTTTGGCCGCGAGGTGACCGCCGATGGCGCCGGCGCCGTAGATACAAATGCGTGTCATGGTTCCCCGTTTCGACGGGGACTTTTATCACGAACGGCGATGCCGCGTGGCTAGGCGTAAACGGAGATCGGTTCGATCACGCTGAAGAATGAATCGACGCGGGCGACGCCGGCGTCGTAGGCGGCGGTCCCGGTGTTGGCGCCACGCGGCGTGACGTTGATGGTGCTGCGCTCCTGGCCGATCGCCTGGGCGACGAAGGCTGTCGAATGGCGCACGAATTCCGGTGCGGTATTGATCTTGAGATGAAGCCCGGCGGTCGTGCCGCCATCGGTAGCTCGACGGCCCCGGCCGGCGCGCGCGTGGGGTGCCTCATGGTCGGTGAACCGGCGGCGGGCGCCGGTGGGCGCGCGTTCGTCGGCAGGTCGCGGCCGGTCGGGTTGAAAAGCATCGGCCGCGCGCCGAAAACTGGCGCGTCGGTCAAAGGTCTCTTGGGCGTTTCCGACGAATCTGGGGGCGCACCGCGCGAAGGCGGCGGGGGAAGTACGGTGGTGAGACTCGGCAGCGTCATCGCCGGAAGCCCTTTCCTCCAGATTTGATGTTATTTTTATGTATATTCGCCCTAAATTGTTAACAAGACGTAAGGATCGTGGCATTTCCTGCCGCGTTCAGCTGAAATCCTAGGTAAAAACGACCCTCATAAAACCGTCATCGCCGTGTCATGGGGGCTTCATGCGGCGGCCGTAGTGTCGATCTGGATCACTTTCCAGGGCCAAAACGGCTCGACTAAGCTTGAGGATGACGATGAACCACATTGCCGACAGACCGGACTTCGACGAATTCGACGAAATCCGCGATCCCCGCGACGACGAAACCGATTTCGCCCAAATCGCGGAACGTGCCTTGTCGCGCCGCATGTTTCTGGGTGGTGGCGTTGCGTTAGGCGCGACGGCGCTGGTCATGGGGACGACCGCCCTCACCCCGCTCCGTGCCGAAGCGAGCAGTCGGCTGGGGTTTGAGCAAGTCGGCGCCAACAGCCTCGACACCGTCACAGTGCCAAGGGGGTATCGCTGGCAAATCGTCGCGCGTTGGGGTGACCCCCTCTGGTCGAAGAGCCTCCCATTCGACCAGACCACCCGCGGCACCGGCGAAAGCCAGGAGCTCGCATTTGGTGACAACTGCGACGGGATGGCGATGTTCGCGCATCAGGGGCGCACCATCCTGGCGGTCAATAACGAGTACACCAATCTGAAGATCGCCTATGCCAATCGCGAGGGCGGCGTGCCGGTCAATACGGACGATGTGCGCAAAGGCAAGGCCGCTCATGGGATTTCAATCGTTGAGCTTGATCGAGGGGCGCGCGGATGGGAGATCGTAGTGGATTCGCCCTTCAACCGTCGCATTACTGCGGACACGCCGATGGAAATCACTGGCCCGGCGCGTGGTCACGATTGGATGAAAACGGCGGCCGACCCATCGGGCACCGTCGCGCGTGGTACCTGGAACAATTGCGGCAACGGTCGTACGCCGTGGGGGACCTACCTTACCTGCGAAGAAAACTTCAACGGGTATTTTTCGGCGAGCGATGAGGACCAAGCTATCAACGACGCCTGGAAGCGTTACGGGATCGGCGCCAAGGATTGGGGCTATGCCTGGGCCACGGCCGACGAGCGTTTCGACATCAGCAAAAACCCCAACGAGCCGAATCGGGCCGGCTATATCGTCGAGGTCGATCCCCTTGATCCGACCTCAACGCCGAAAAAACGCACCGCCCTCGGCCGCTTCAAACATGAAAACGCCGAGCTTGTCGTGGCGAGCGATGGACACGTCGTGGTCTACCTCGGCGACGACGAGCGAGGCGAGTTCCTCTACAAGTTCGTCAGTGCGGACAAGTATGTCGAAGGCGGGGACAACCGTGATCTTCTTGAAAACGGCCAACTCTACGTGGCCAAATTCGGCGACGACAATCGGGGCGAGTGGATCGCGCTAACGCCGGAGTCCACCGGCCTGCCTTCGCAGGCGGAGATTTCGATTCATACCCGGCAGGCGGCTTCGGCGGTCGGCGCGACAACGATGGATCGGCCCGAATGGATTGCCTCCAATCCTCGCAGAGCCGAAGTGTATTGCTGCCTGACCAACAACAAGAACCGCGGCAAAAAACCGAATGCAGGCGGCGACCCGACTCCGGTCGGCGGTCCCAATCCGCGTGAGGCCAATCTCTACGGTCAGATCGTGCGCTGGATGCCGGATGCGGGCGACCATCTCACAACCACGTTCACCTGGGACTTGTTTGTGATGGCAGGTAATCCGACCGTGCACGAGGACGCCAATGCGGGTTCGTCCAATGTGAACGCGGATAACATGTTCAATTCGCCGGATGGCCTAGCGTTCGACGATAACGGTCTGCTGTGGATCCAAACAGATGGCAATTACAGCAACGCCAAGGGCTTTGCCGGCCAAGGCAACAACCAGATGCTGGTCGGCGATCCCGCGTCCGGTGAGATCCGGCGGTTCCTTGTCGGGCCGCGCGAATGCGAAATTACCGGCATTACCTGGAGCCCTGATCGGCGAACGGTTTTCGTTGGCGTGCAGCATCCCGGCGAGCGAGGCGACAGCCACTTCCCGGACGGTGGGCGCACCGCACCACGTTCTTCCGTCATCGCCATTACGCGCGAGGACGGCGGACGCGTCGGCTAACGACTGCTTCGGCCCCGAGGGCGGTTCACCTGCGCCCCCGGGGCCTATTTTTCCATTTTGTCGAGACGGGCGCGCATGAGGTCGAGCTCTTTCTTGAGCGAATCGATGTCTTCGTCGGCGGGCTCGGTGTTGTCGGCGGCCGGTGTTTCCTCTGGCGCGCCGCGGTCGCCGGCCAACGGGTTGAACGCTCCAAGTGCACGTTCAAACATCGCCATGTTTTGGCGAGTGATCTCTTCGAACTGTTTCATCGGCTGACCGAAGGCGGCCGCAAACTGCTTTTGCAGGTTTTCCTGGTTTTGTTGGAAGGACTCGAGGCTCGCGTCGAGGTAGCCGGGCAGAACCGCCCCCATGTCTTGCCCGTAGTAGCCGACCAGCTTGCGGAGGAAGTTCAACGGCAGCAAATTGCCGCCCCGGCTTTCCTGTTCGAGGATGATTTGGGTCAGGACTTGCCGTGTCAGGTCGTCGCCGGTCTTGGCGTCGCGAACAACGAATTCTTCTTCGTTGCGGACCATTTCCGAGAGGTCGTCGAGCGTGACATAGGCGCTTTTGGCCGTGTTGTAGAGCCGCCGGTTGGCGTATTTCTTGACGACGGTCGGTTCGGTGTCGGAGGGCGAGGAATCGGTCACAGGACACGCCTTTCGCGAGGTTCAGGCTCCATTGTCCCCTCTTGATGCTGCAGCGCGCAAGGGTTCATGTTGCGGCGCGAAACCGGGTCGGCGCGCCATGACTTCGGCCGGCCCCTGGGTATACTCGGCCTGATGACGCGCGATACCCCGATTCGACAGCTTGCGGCTCTCTATCTCGACTTATGGGAGGCGCAGGTCGCCGCAGTTTTCCGCCACAATTGGGCAGACGCGTTGGAGAGGGTACCCGATGAGCAATTCCCAAACGCCGCCGCGCCAGGGCCCCGACCAATCAGTCTTCACATGGCGATGGCGATGTGGACCTGGACCGGCTCCGTGGCCGCCTTGCCGCTTGCGCAAAAAGCCTTGATGCCATGGATGCCCAAACTCGGCGCGGAAGCGGCGCGCCTCACGGCGGCGCTCGAGACGACTGACCCGACGGCGCTCGCCGAGGCGGTGCAGGATGAGGCTGGCGAACGTGCAACGGCTTTCCTTGGCGCGATCGAGACCTACCGCAACCATCCCTACACGCGAGATGTCGTCGATCCGGCGCCGATCATCGAGATCGGGGCGGCGGCGCTGCGCGACTATGGCGGAGACGGGCCCGCCGCGCTTTTCGTCCCGTCCTTGGTCAACCGGGCCTACATCCTCGATCTTTCGCGACGACGCAGTTTGCTGCGTTGGCTAAATGCCGCGGGTGTTCATCCGTATTTGCTGGATTGGCGCACGCCTGGTGACGAGGAGAAAGCATTCTCGATCGCCGATTACGTGACCGGTCCATTGCGGCAGGCGTTGGCGGCCGCGTGCGAACGGCACGGCGGGCCGGTTCATCTTGTCGGCTATTGCATGGGTGGCAACCTCGCTTTGGCGACGGCTATGCACTATCCCGAATACGTTCGCTCGCTCGCGCTGCTGGCAACGCCTTGGGACTTTCATGCCGAAGCCAACAATGCAGCCGGTATGTTGGCGCCCGGGGGCCCAGTCGACCAAACCGTCTTTTCGATGGACGAGATGCCGGTCGATTTGCTGCAAGCTTTTTTCACGAGCTTTGATCCACTCTTGGCGGCGCGAAAATTCCGCGCGTTTGCCGTCATGGCGCCGGATGATCCGGCGCGCGAGGACTTCGTTGCGCTGGAAGACTGGCTGAACGATGGCGTGCCGCTGGCCGGTCCGGTTGCGCGTGAGTGTTTTATCGACTGGTACGGCGCCAACTTGCCAGGGCAGGGGGCCTGGACCGTGGGTGACACGACCATCGATCCCGCAGCGCTGCGAAGCCCAGCCTTTGTGGTCTTACCGGACAACGATCGATTGGTGCCGCCGGGTTCGGCGCGTGCGCTCGCCGAAGCGCTACCGAATCTGAAGATCCATTCACCCGTTGCCGGGCATATCGGCATGGTGGTCGGCCGCAACGCCGAAACGGCTCTTTGGGAGCCCCTACGCGATTGGTTGAGCAATTGACCTCTTCGCGGTTGCGGAAGAGCGTTGTGCGGTGCAACAATCCGGTTTCCCTTTATGGTTTCCGGAGTTTCCATGACCGATATCGTGATCGCCAGCGCCGCCCGTACACCTGTCGGCGCCTTTAACGGGAGCTTCGCCTCTCTTGCCGCCTCTGACCTGGGTAAAGCTGCGATCTCGGCCGCCCTCGAGCGCGCCGGTTTGGACCCTTCGGCGGTTTCCGAGGTGGTGCTCGGGCAGGTTTTGACGGCGGCGGCGGGGATGAACCCGGCGCGTCAGGCGTCCATTGCGGCCGGTGTGCCGGTCGAGTCGCCAGCCTGGTCGGTCAACCAGGTTTGCGGGTCAGGTCTACGTGCGGTCGCGCTCGGTGCTCAAGCCATCAAGAACGGGGATGCCGATATCGTCGTTGCCGGTGGCCAAGAGAGCATGAGCAACGCACCGCACGCGATGCACCTGCGCCAGGGCACCAAGATGGGCGATACGCAAATGATCGACACGATGATCCGTGACGGTCTGTGGGATGTGTTCAACGGATATCACATGGGCACCACGGCCGAGAACGTGGCGCGCCAATGGCAGATCACGCGGGAAACCCAGGATGCATTTGCTCTGGCGTCGCAAAACAAAGCCGAGGCGGCCAAGAACGCGGGCCGTTTCAAGGATGAAATCGTGCCGGTCACTGTGCCTAACAGGAAGGGCGATATCGTTGTCGACACCGACGAATACATTCGTGACGGGGCCACGATCGAGGCGATTCAAAAACTGCGACCGGCGTTCGAAAAGGACGGCACGGTGACCGCGGCCAACGCGTCGGGCATCAACGACGGCGCGGCCGCTACGGTGTTGATGAGCGCCGAAGATGCCGCGGCGCGCGGCATCAAGCCGATGGCGCGCGTTGCCTCTTGGGCGCAAGCCGGTGTCGATCCCGCGATCATGGGCTCGGGCCCGATCCCCGCGAGCCGCAAAGCACTTGAGTTGGCGGGTTGGAGCGCGGACGATCTGGATTTGGTCGAGGCCAACGAAGCCTTCGCCGCCCAAGCCTGCGCGGTGAGCAAGGACATGGGCTGGGATCCCGACAAGGTCAACGTCAACGGCGGCGCGATCGCCATAGGCCATCCGATTGGCGCGTCGGGTGCACGGGTTTTGGTGACGCTGCTTTACGAAATGCAAAAACGCGACGCCAAGAAAGGTCTCGCCACTCTGTGTATCGGTGGCGGCATGGGCATCGCGATGTGCGTCGCGCGCGACTGATTTGCGCCTAGCGTAGCGCGATGTCGTTGTCGCGCGGTGTGAAAGAGGGGCGGTCGGTGAAACGGTCATACCACGCGGAAAGGTCCGGGTGATCGTCGCGCCAGTCGAGGTCCATCCCGTCGCGATCGCGAATCTTGGTGAGGTACATCAATCCGCAAGCGATTGAGATCAATCCGATCGTGAACCCTGAAAAGGTTGGGGCTTCTTCTTCGAGAGCATCCAGCGCGCGCGCCACGGTGGCCATGTAGGCTTCCAGCGCCGCCGGGTAGATGAACTCGTGCGGGCGTTTGAGTTCGTTTTGGCGCAGCACGAAGGTATCGAACATGGCATCGCCAAGGGCGAGCTGTCGCAATGCCGCCCAACGTGCCGGACCCGCCGGAGGAAACATTTTTGGCTCGTCGTTGAGCGAGTCGAGGTATTCGTAGATGGCCGGGCCCCCATAGAGGGGGCTCCCGTCATCGAGGATCAGGGTCGGCACCTTGCTGAGTGGATTGGCCTGGAGATGCTCGATCTGTCGCGTGTAGGGGTCGGTCGCGATCCGTTCGATCCGGTCGTAGACACCGACCTCGATCGCGACGACTTGGACCTTATGGACGTAATTCTTCAGCGGTGTGTAGAACAGCTTCATGCCCCGTAGTTACACCGCGACGACAAGGGACGCCAGACCGTTGGCCGGCATGCTAAACTAGCGGCATGCATTTGGACGTCGTCGACCTAAGGCAATTCTACGACAGTCGGTTGGGCCGCATTGCGACGCGGGTCCTTCGTCGCCGGTTGCGCACCCTTTGGCCGAGTGTCGCCGGCATGCGGGTTGTTGGTCTGGGCTATGCCACCCCGTTGCTGCGCCCCATGCTCGACGAAGCGGAACGCGTTGCGGCATTCATGCCGGCCGGTCAGGGTGTCCATCGCTGGCCGAGCGGCGCGCCCAGCCACGTCGCTCTGACGGATGAGGTCGAATTGCCGCTGGGCGATTCCAGTGTCGATCGTGTGCTGTTGATGCACACCCTTGAAAACACCGAGCACCTGCGCGCCATGCTACGCGAGGTTTGGCGGGTGCTGGCCCCCGAGGGACGTATTCTGATTGTGGCGCCGAACCGGCGTGGAATTTGGGCGCGCATGGAGCGGACGCCGTTCGGCCATGGACGCCCGTTCAGCCCGCCGCAACTGACCCGGCTGTTGCGCGACAACATGTTCTCTCCAGGGGCGACCAAGGCGGCGCTCTATTTCCCCCCCAGCCGCGGTGGCGTGATGCTCCGCGCGGCCGGGGCGCTGGAGCGTTTTGGCGAACGGATTGGCGCGACTGCCGTTGCCGGCGCTTTGCTGGTCGAGGGGGGCAAGCAGGTCTATGCGGCGACTCCGACCGGCGAGCGAAGCCGGCGGGCACCGGCGCGCGCCGTGGCGCGTCCGGTCTTGGCTGCAAGCCGCGGCCGGGCGACGGCGCGCCTAGCGCCGGGCGAGCATGAATAGCGCTTGTTCGCCGAAGAAATTTGCGAAACGCGAGGTGCTACGAAACTGCGTATCGTGCCCAGTGTGATTGAGGATCACCTGCCGTTCGGTATGGAGGCCGAGGTCTTCGCATAGCTGGGTGAAGTCGCGGATCGTGCATAGGTGAATATTTTCGGTGCTGTACCACGGTTCGGCCAAAAGGCGCGTGGTCGGCATACGTCCGTTCGTCATCAAGTTCCACCGCACCCGCCAGTACCCAAAGTTTGGAAAGGTCACGATGGCGCGCCGCCCGATTCGCACAAGCTGGGCCAAGACGTCGCGTGGGTTGCGGGTGGCCTGAAGCGTGCGGCTGAGAACGACATAGTCGAAGGCGCCGTCCGGATAGTCCATCAGGTCGGTATCGGCATTACCCTGGATGACCGAAAGGCCGCGCGCCACGCATGCATTCACGCCGGTCTGGCTGATTTCGATGCCGCGGCCGTCGACGCCACGTTCGCTGCTGAGGTAGTGCAGCAGTGCGCCGTCAGCGCAGCCGATGTCGAGCACGCGCGAGCCCGGCGCAATCAGGTCGGCGATAAACAGAAGGTCGACGCGCAGGTCAGCGCGGGCGCCGTCGCGTGACGGGGTCACGGGTTCTTCAGACCGCGTTTGTCCGCGGCGCCGTTCAGAAACCCTAACAGGGTCTTGTGAAACTCGGGTTCGTCGAGGAGAAAGGCATCATGGCCTTTGTCGGTGTCGACCTCGACGAAGCTCACGTTGGCGGCCTCGGCATTGAGGGCTTTGACGACTTCGCGGCTGTCGGTTGTGGGAAACAACCAATCCGATGTGAACGAGATCACGCAAAACCGTACCGGCGTTTTGTGAAACGCCGCGGGCAGGCTGCCGCCGTGTTCCGCAGCCATATCGAAATAGTCCATCGCGCGGGTGATATAGAGGTATGAGTTCGCATCGAACCGATCGACGAAGGTGCTGCCCTGGTGACGGAGGTAGCTTTCGACCTGGAAGTCGGCGTCGAACCCGAAGGTAATGCTGTCTCGGTCCTGTAACTTGCGACCGAACTTGCGGTGCAGCGCCGCCTCGGACAGATAGGTGATGTGAGCGGCCATCCGGGCGACCGCGAGTCCGGCATGCGGCGATGTCGCATGGGCATAGTATTCGCCGCCGTGCCAATTGGGGTCGGCCATGATGGCTTGTCGACCGACTTCGTGAAACGCGATGTTCTGGGCCGAATGACGGGCCGCTGATGCGATCGGGACCGCTGCAAAGACGCGTTCGGGATAGGCGGAGGCCCATTGCAGGGCTTGCATTCCGCCCATCGATCCGCCGATGACGCAAAACAGCTGATCGATGCCGAGATGGTCGAGTAGGCGCGCCTGGGCGCGCACCATGTCGCCGATGGTGATGACGGGAAACGACAGGCCCCAGGGTTCGTCGGTCGCGGGGTTGATGTCCTTTGGGCCGGTGGAGCCCAGGCATCCGCCGAGGACGTTGGTGCAGATGATGAAATATTTGTCGGTGTCGAGCGGGCGCCCCGGTCCGATCATGATTTCCCACCAGCCGGGTTTGCCGGTCATCGGGTGGGTATTGGCGGCATGTTGGTCGCCGGTCAGGGCGTGGCAAACCAAAACAGCGTTGGATTTGTCGGCGTTGAGCGTCCCGTAGGTCTGGTAGGCGATCCCAAAGCGGGCGAGTTCGGCCCCGCTATCTAGGCGCAAAGCACCCTCGCCGCCCAGTTCGACGTACTGGCCAGCGTTTGAAGATGAAGCATCCATGGGATCAGCGACCGCCATAGCGAAAAAACCAGATTAACCCGAGGACGGAATAACTTGGCTTAGGGGCCCCATATGTCAATGTTTTCTTTGATTTTGGCCCCCCCGGCCCTTAAGACTAAGCCGCCCTGGCGCGGTGCCCGAGGGGCCTTATCATGACCAGCAAAGATACCGACCTCGACGCGCTGAGACGCGAAATAGACGAAATCGACGCCCGGATTCTGGCTGCAATCGTCGCCCGTACCGAGGTCGTGCGACAGGTCGGTGCGGCCATGGGCGGCGGCCCCATCTTGCGCCCCGGCCGCGAGGCCAAGGTTTTACGCAAAGTGCTCGCTGGCGGCGAAACCGGCCTTCCTTTGCCGGTGACGGGGCGTATTTGGCGCGAGTTGATTGCGGCCTATTGCCGCCTGCAAGGCAAGCTAGAGGTTGCTGTGTGCGCGCCCGAAAAGTCGGTCGGCTATTGGGATCTTGCGCGCGACCACTTCGGGTCGGCGACCCGGATGACGCTGCACAAATCGGCCAGCGTTGTGGTGCGGGCGGTTTCTCAGGGCGATGCGACCGTCGGCATCCTGCCGTTGCCGCAGGACGGCGAGGCCGACCCGTGGTGGCGTTACATGAGCGGCGGGGCGGATAACGTGCCGCGCATCATTGCGCGTCTGCCGTTCATCGATAACCCCGGCGCACGGTTCGAAGACCTTCAGGCCATGGTCGTCGGCTGTCTGCCCTTCGACGAAAGCGGTGACGACGTGAGTTGGTTGGTGGTCAGTACAACGGAGCAGATCAGCCGCCGGTCGCTCAC
The DNA here is from genome assembly GCA_038141965.1 of Alphaproteobacteria bacterium. GTDB lineage: Bacteria > Pseudomonadota > Alphaproteobacteria > SHVP01 > SHVP01 > CALJDF01. The sequence goes on along the minus strand of JAYQJC010000005.1, from coordinate 133,741 downwards.
CGATCACCTCGCGGCGGTGGACCTTGCGGCGCGCGCTATTACGTCGTCTGCCGAGGCCGGTGCCGGGGGGGCTCACCTGTTCGAGGCCGACGGCTACGTCACCCAGGACGATGCCCGCCTGGCTCGCATTTGCCGAGCGTGTCGGGGGTAATGCGCGGCTATCGGTCGTGGGTTCCTACGCACGGCCGTTCGAACGAGGCTGACCATGACAAAGATTTCGAGTCCTCGGCCGCACGCCGGCGTGATGGACATCACCCCTTACAAAGGGGGGGAGGCCGATGCGCCGGGCGTCGATAACGTCATCCGATTGGCGTCTAACGAATCACCCCTCGGGCCTAGTCCCAAGGCGATTGACGCCTTTAAGACCATGGCTGCGGGCTTGCACCGGTACCCGGACGGCGAGGCGCGATTGCTGCGTGAGGCGATCGGGCGTCGGCATGGATTGGACCCCGCACAGATCGTTTGCGGTTCGGGCTCGGACGAACTGATTTCATTGCTGATTACGGCCTATGCCGGCCCGGGCGAAGAAGTGCTGTACAGCGAACACGGCTTTTCTGATGTATCGGATTTCGGCGATGGCGGCGGGGGCGACCCCGGTCGCGGCGCCGGAAACCGATCTGCGCGCCGACGTCGACAAATTGCTGGCGCATGTTTCGTCGCGCACGCGGATTGTGTTCATCGCCAACCCCAACAATCCGACGGGGTCGTATCTTTCGACCGCAGAGGTGCAGCGTCTCCGCGATGGGCTGCCCGGTGACGTCATCTTGGCCATCGATGCGGCCTATGCGGAATACGCAGGCGCCGCGGACTACACCGCCGGTCAGTCTCTGGTGGGCACTTACGACAATGTCGTGATGCTGCGGACGTTTTCGAAAATCCACGGCCTATCGGCGCTGCGCGTTGGTTGGGCCTATGCGCCTCCGGCGATCGCCGACGCGTTGAACCGGGTACGTGGGCCGTTCAACGTGAATGCGGTGGCGCAAGCCGCCGCGGTGGCTGCAATCGAGGATGCGGACTATGAAGCGCTGTCCCGTGCGCACAACGACACGTGGTTGCCATGGTTGTCCCAGGAACTCACCGCACTCGGGTTGCCGACCAAGCCGAGCCTGGGGAACTTCTTGATTGCCGATTTGGGTGCCCCGGATCGCGCCAATGCGGCGTTCGAGTTCCTTAAAGCCCGCGGCATCTTGGTGCGTGCGATCGGCGGTTACGGATTGCCGCAATTCTTGAGGATTACGGTCGGTCTTGAAGAGGAAAACAAAGCCGTGGTGGCCGCGCTGAAGGAGTTTGTCGCGGCCTCGCCGTCATGAACGACGTCCCACCGTTCGAGCGGTTGGCGATCATCGGCCTCGGGTTGATCGGGGCGTCGATGTGTCATGCGGCGCGCGAACACGGCGCCGCCAAAACAATCGTTGGCTACGACGCGTCGGCCGAAGTCCGAGCGCGTGCCGAAGAACTCAAGCTAGCCGACATCACAGAAAGCGCCGCCGAGGCCGTGCGCGACGCCGACTTGGTCATCCTCGCGGTGCCTGTAGGGGCGGTCGGGATGGTCGCCGAGGCCGCTTGCGCCTCATTTGGCGAGCGGGGCGATCGTGAGTGACACCGGGTCGGTCAAAGAATCGATTTTGCGCGACGTGGCGCCGCATTTGCCGGAAGGGGTGCACTTGGTGCCTTCGCACCCGGTGGCGGGCACCGAGTTTTCCGGACCGGATGCGGGGTTCGCCACGTTGTTCGAGAAACGGTGGTGCATCCTAACGCCGGCCGAGGGCACCGACCCAGCGGCGGTCGAACGGGTCGCAGCGTTTTGGCGCGCCTTGGGGAGCAAAACCGAGGTGATGGACGCGGCGCATCATGACCGTGTGCTGGCGATCACCTCGCATTTGCCGCACTTGATCGCCTACAACATCGTGCGCACCGCGGAAGACCTGGAGACCGTGACGGAGTCCGAAGTGTTCAAGTACTCGGCCGGCGGGTTTCGCGATTTCACAAGGATTGCGGCGAGCGATCCGGTGATGTGGCGCGATGTTTTCTTGAACAACAAAGAGGCGGTTCTCGAAATGCTGGGCCGCTTCACCGAAGATCTCTCGGCGTTGCAGCGCGCCATCCGCTGGGGCGATGCCGACACCTTGGAAGCGTTGTTCCGGCGCACGCGCGATATTCGCCGCGCCATTATCGAGGCCGGCCAAGACGAACCGGAGCACCTGAAAAAGTCCTAGCCTGCTATTGCAGGTTGGGGATCTCGAGAAGCTCCGGGATGGGCATCAGGTCGCCGAACGCCAGCGGGCCGACGGCAAGCCGACCGAACTGCGCGGTGACGGGAATGCGGAGCCGGCCCGATTCGGTGCGCTCGCTGAGTAGATTGATTGAGATTTTGGCTGCGGCCGCGTCGCGCGGGCGGATGATTTCGGCCTCCTGCAAGCGATCGACGAATTCGGTGAGACCCAAGAACGTTGCGGTCAATGCACCGAGCGGCCGCAACGTGTCGTCGAGCGATACAGTCCCTTCGATGTCGGCGACAAGAGAGCCGAATTCGAGCCGGGTGTCGTGCAGATCGACCGTGCCGCCGTTGAGCCGCCAGGCATCGAGTTGCCGATCGACCGGGCCCGGCGACCACGCGCCGTTGATGTCGGCGGCGGTTTGATGCGATCGATGGTGCCGCCGAGGCGTTGCAGCAGATCGTGACCGCTCGTGACGTCGAGGGCCTCAAACGCGAGGGTCCCCTGGCCGTCCGGCGTGCCGGTGAGGTGGATACGAGCGACGCGGCGGCGATATCGTCGCGCACGCCGAGGATCTGCAGCACCGGACGGTCGAAGTGGGCGGTTGCGGCGTTAGGCCAGTTGCGTGCGTCGAGCTGCACCTCCATGCGCAACGCCGCGGCGTTGATTTCGACGTTGCGCGAGTTGCCGCGCGCCGAATAGGTCGCCCCGTTATCCGGCGCGGTGATGGTGAGGTTGCGCGGCGACCAAGGGCGCGCGCTGGCGCGGAACCCCTCGGCGCGCCAGGAGAAGGTGCGGTCACTCGTGCGACCCAAGACCGCTTGGTCGGCACTGAGCGTGAACGCCAGCGGGAAGCCGGTGATTTGCAGGTTGTTGAAGACGACGAAGTTGCCGGCGGCACGTTGGGCGGCGGTCCATTCGATAATGCCGTCCTTGAGCCGTGCCGCGGTATCGAACCAAAACGCGCTATAGAGACCGGCGGCGAGGACGGCAAAAAATCCGATCGCCAACCCGGCCCAAAGCTTGGTGCGGGGGCGGCGGCGTTCTTCAAAGGCGGCGTTGGCGTATTCGGCCATTAGGCGGGGCAGCGTTGGCGCGCGATCATCGGCCTAGTATATAGCGGGCGCGAAACGGCGCGGCCATGGGCGGGACGGAGAACGATGCACGGCGACGGCGACATTTGGGTGTTCGGCTACGGTTCGCTGATGTGGAACCCCGGCTTTCCCTACGAGGAGGTGCGGCCCGCGCATTTGCACGGCTATCACCGCGCGTTTTGTCTGTACTCGGAACACTATCGCGGCACGCCGGAACGGCGTGGGTTGGTCTTGGGCCTGGATCGTGGCGGTTCATGCCGCGGTCGCGCATTTCGGGTGGCTGCCGCCGAGGCCGAAGCGGCGATTGCCTACCTGATCAAGCGCGAGATGTTCGGGCATGCCGTGGATGTCTACGAGTTGCGGTGGCTCGGCGTATCGCTGCGCGATGCCGACCAAGCCGAGACCCCGTTGGTGCATGCCGCGTGTTTCGTGGTGAATAGAGAGCACGATCACTACGCCGGCAAGCTCACCCCCGAACGGACCGCCGAGATTATCGCCGGCGCGTCAGGCCAAAGCGGCAGCAACCGCGAGTACCTCGCCAACACGATTGCGCATCTCGATGAGCTCGGTATTGCCGATGGGCCGCTACATCAACTGCAGCGGTTAGTTTCGCGAGCGGACTAGCCGCACTTGCTGAAGCCGCAGCTCGTGCAGGTGTCGCAGCCTTCGAGACGCATCAAGGATGGTTGCGAGCAGCGCGGGCAGGAGCGCAGGCGGGCATCGCCGGGGCCGGCTTCCATGCCGGCGACTTTGCGCAACTCGAGCGCTTTTTCTTCCGAGTCGTCGGGGTTGGCGATGAAGCCGATGTTGATCAGGTGCTTTTCGATCACGTCGCCGATGGCGGCCAAAAGCGAGGGGACGTATTCGCCGTCGACCCAATAGCCGCCGCGCGGATCGAACACCGCTTTGAGTTCTTCGACCACGAACGAGACATCGCCGCCGCGACGAAACACGGCGGAAATCATCCGGGTGAGGGCGACCGTCCAGGCGTAGTGCTCCATGTTCTTCGAGTTGATGAAGACCTCGAAGGGGCGGTGGCGGCCGTCTTGGATGATGTCGTTGATGGTGATGTAGATCGCGTGGTCGCTTTCCGGCCAGCGCACCTTGTAGGTCGAGCCCGGTAGGGCGCCGGGGCGATCCAAGGGTTGGGTCATGTAGACCACGCCGCCGGCTTCGAACGGATCTTTATGGCGCGCGGGCGGGGGATCGAGCGGCAGTTCGGACTGCGCGGTGTCTTTTTCGGTTTCGGTATGCAGTACCGCACCGGTGACGTCGTTGGGTCGGTATGTAGTGATGCACTTGCAGCCCTGGTCGTAGGCTGCGAGATAGACATCCTTAAAGGCCTCGAAGTCGATGTCCTCAGGCACATTGACGGTTTTGGACACCGCCGAATCGATAAAGCCCTGCACGGTGGCCTGCATGCGCACGTGGTCCGCAGGCGTAAGGCTTTGCGCATCGACAAAGGCGTCCGACAGCGCGGTGTTCTCGCCAAACTCGCGCCGGTAGAGGCGGTAGGCGTAATCGCTGACGTCTTCCTCGCGGCGGCTGCCGTCGGGCATCAAGACGTTGCGTTTGTAGGTAAAGCTGAACACCGGTTCGAGGCCGGAAGAGACATTGTCGGCAAAAATGGAGATGGTGCCGGTCGGCGCGACCGAGGTCAGCAGCCCGTTGCGGATGCCCTTGTCGGCGATGGTGGTGCGAACGTCGTCATCCAATTGTTGGACGGCCTCGCCGGCGAGGTATTTGTCGCGGTCGTAAAGCGGGAAGGATCCCTTTTCGCCCGCAAGGTCGGACGAGGCGAGGTAGGCCGCGCGGCGCAACGTGCCCATCCATTCTTTGGTGAGCGCGACGGCGTGGTCGCTGCCGTAGCGCGCACCGCACATGATCAGCGCGTCGGCCAAGCCGGTGATCCCGAGGCCCATGCGGCGTTTGTTCTTGGCTTCTTCTTCCTGTTCGTCGAGCGGGAAGCGCGAGACATCGATGGCGTTGTCGAGCATGCGCACGGCAATGCGGGTCATTTCATCGAGCGCGCCGATATCAAGGCGGGCGTTTTCGGTAAACGGGTCTTCGACCAGCTTAGCCAAGTTGACCGAACCCAAGAGGCAGGCGCCATAGGGCGGCAGGGGCTGTTCGCCGCACGGGTTGGTGGCGTTGATGTCTTCGCAGTAGGCGAGGTTGTTGAGTCGATTGATGCGGTCGATAAAGATCACACCGGGTTCAGCATAGGCATAGGTCGCGCGCATGATCTTGTTCCACAGATCGCGCGCGGAGACCGAATCGAAAATCGTGCCGTCGAACGTGAGATCCCACGGACCATCGTTCTTGACCGCGTCCATGAAGGCGTAGGTCACCAGCACCGAAAGGTTGAACATGCGCAACCGGCCCGGCTCGCGCTTGGCTTCGATGAATGCTTCGATATCGGGGTGATCGCACCGCAGTGTCGCCATCATGGCGCCGCGGCGATGGCCGGCCGACATAATGGTGCGACACATCGCATCCCACACATCCATGAACGACAATGGCCCCGAGGCATCCGCCCCGACGCCCTTAACCAGCGCGCCCTTGGGCCGAAGAGTGGAAAAGTCGTAACCGATCCCGCCGCCTTGCTGCATGGTCAGGGCGGCTTCGCGCAAGTTGTCGAAGATCGTGCCCATGTCGTCTTCGATAGTGTTCATGACGAAGCAATTGAACAGCGTCACCCGACGATCGGTGCCCGCGCCGGCGATGATCCGCCCAGCGGGCAAAACCGAAGTCCGACAGCGCGTCGTAGAATTTTTCCGCCCAGGCCGCGGGGTCCTTTTCGGGGGCCGCCAATGCGTCGGCGACTCGGCGCCAAGTGTCCTCGATCGACTTGTCGACCGGCGTGCCGTCGCCCGCCTTGAGGCGGTATTTCATGTCCCAAATCTGCTGGGCAATCGGGGTCAACGCGGTCATCGGGTCTACTCAAGCCGGGGAAGCGGGGCGCGATGGTAGGCCCGCCCGCTTGGTCGCGTCAACGCAGATGTTCTAGAAATGTTCTCAATGGAAGAAGCGGCCTAAGGCGCTGAAGTAGCGTCCTTTATTTTGAGTTATCCGAGTTATCCACTGGGGTATTTCTAGGGCAAGTCGGGGATGATTTGCCGAATCGGTCTAACGACGCACATGGTTATCCACCGAGTTATCCACAAGTGGATAAGGCTTGTTAGCGCCCCGCATCGGTTTCGGCGAGCCGCCGCGCCGCTGGTTCGATCGCCCCTTCCAGGCGGGCCATGAACTCTTTGCGGTTGAGGCCCGGCTCAATGGGCGGGAGGTACTCCAACACAATGGTCCCAGGCTTGCGGCGGATCGAGCGGCGCGGCCAAAAAACACCGGAATTGAGGGCGACCGGTACGACCGGCACGCCGAGTTGGCGGTAGAGCGCGGCGATGCCCGGCAGGTAGGGCGCGGTCGCCTCCGGGGCGACACGGGTGCCCTGTGGGAAGATCACGATAGGCCGCTCTTCGGCGGCTGCGGCCTTGGCGGCGTCGACCATCGTGCGGATCGCTTTGGAGCCGGTATCGCGATCGATCGGGATCATGCGCGAATGGCGGCAGTACCAGCCGTAGATCGGGATGTGGAGAAGCTCGGCCTTCATCACGATGGCGGGGTCATGGGCGATGATGTGAAAGATCATCGTGTCCCACGCCGATTGGTGTTTGGCCGCGATGATGACCGGGCCGGGTGGGATGTGTTCGCCGCCCCGAATCTCATAGCGAATACCCGCCAAGAGGCGCAGCAACACCATGACCCCCTGGGCCCATATCGTTTGGCCGCGCACTGTCGCCATCGGCGACATCAAGAGCGAGGGCAGCCAGGCAAGATTGATCGCGGCCGACCAAATCCAAAACGCGATCTGAAACGCGATGGCGCGGACCAAGATCACGTGCCGGTCTCCGACAGCACCGCGTCGACCGCGCGGGCGAGGTCGTCAAAAACGGTCACCGGTTGCAGTTCGGTCGGAAGGTCAGCTTCCGTCGCGCGGCCCTTGCCGGTTCGGACCAGGATACGACGAATGCCGAGGACAGCGGCGGCTTCGAGGTCGCGCGTCGCGTCGCCGATCATGACCGCGTCCTCCGGTGTGGTGCCGAATTGGTCGAGCGCTTCTTGCAGCATGCCGGGGCCTGGCTTGCGGCGTACGGTGGCGGCCCATGGCGGGTCGGTACAGGTGATCAGCGCATCCAAACGGCCGCCTGCAGCGCTGAGTGCGTTTTCAAGTGCGGTATGAACGGCGTCGAGATCGTCCGCACTCATCAAGCCGCGGCCGACGCCGGACTGGTTGCTGACGACGGTAACGGTGTGTCCGGCGGCATTGAGTCGGGCCACGGCGTCGGCGGCGCCCTTGATCATCACCAGTTCGGCCGGGGTTTTGACGAAATCGGCGCGGTCCTCGTTAAGGACGCCGTCGCGGTCGAGCAAGACCAGCATCGGCTCAGGGCAGGCGGCGCAGCGCGCGCAGAACGGTCATGCGCGCGGTGATCATCGCGATCAATGCCGAGGCCAAGGGGACGCAGAGCAGCGCCACCCAAGCCGTGAGGTCGAGCGACAGGCGCGGAAGCAATGCTTGGTCGACCCCGCGTGCCGCCAAAGCCAACGCGGCAAGGGTAATTGCGGCGAGTGCGAGCCCCAGGAGCCCGCCGGTTAGACCGTAAGACAGCGCGTGGGTGACGAACCGGCGGGCGATATAGTTGTCGCGCGCGCCGATCAGGTGGAGAAGTTCGATCGTGTCGCGATGCGAGGTCATGCCGGCCCGCGTCGCAAAGACGACGATCGAGACGGCGGCGATCGCCACAATGAGCACCACGACTAGACCGACGAGTTGAATGACCCGCGCAAGCGTGACCAGCCGCGACAAAAAGACCCCGTTGTCGTTGATGCGGGCGCCGGGCACGACATCTTCGAGGCGTTGTCCGAGGTCTTCGTAGTTGATGCGTGCGCCGGTATCGACGCTGACATCGACGATGATCGGGATGGGGAGGTCGGTCGGGAGGTCGCCGGCCCCGAGCCATGGTTCGAGGAGGGCCTGGGACTGCGCATGGGGCAATGCCGTTGCGCTGAGGACGCCGGTGGTTTCCAGAAGGAGCCCGACAGCGGCATCGATGCGGGCTTGCGCTTCGTCGCCTTCCGGGTCCTGTGCGACGCCAGGCAGTTGAACGGTGAGCGCGCCGCGAAGGTTGTCGCTCCACTGTCGGATCGTGCCGTCGAGGGCAAAAGTCCCGGCCAGCGCGAGTGCTGCAAGGTAGACCATGGCGCCAACGATCAAGGGGATGAAGCGACGGTTGGCATCGCCGCCAAGGGATAGTTCGACGCGCCGCCGGGTCATGCGCGGCGCCCGCTATCGGGGGAGATATCTGCGACCTCTTCATCGGGCAGACCGACCGGCGCTTTGTGCACCGTCAATTCGCCGTTGGAGAGGCGCAATTCGGGACGGCCAAAGGTCGAAATCAGCGAGCGGTCATGGGTCGCAATGACGACCGTGGTGCCGATCTTATTGAGTTCTTCGAACAGATGGAGAATGCGCAGTCCTTGGGCGAGATCGATATTACCGGTCGGCTCGTCGGCGAGCAGAAGATTGGGGCGTCCGATGACGGCCCGCGCAATAGCAACGCGCTGCTTTTCGCCGTCCGACAATGTCGGTGGCTTGGCGTTGATTTGCCCAGCGAGGCCGACCCAGGCGAGCAACTCGGAGACATGGGCTTCGATGCGCTCGCGGCGCGCGCCGGCGATCCGGAGGGGTAGGGCCACGTTTTCAAGCGCGCTGAGATGATCGAGCAGGCGAAAATCTTGAAAGACCACGCCGATGCGGCGGCGTAACGGCGGCAAATCCCGCCGTCGGGTCTTGCCGATGGTTTGCCCGAACATCTCGATCTCGCCCCTCGTCGGACGTTGGGCGAGGTACATCAGCTTTAGGAGCGTGGTTTTCCGGCACCCGACGGCCCGGTGAGAAAGTGGAACGATCCCGGCGTTAACCTAAAGGTTAGATCGCGCAGCACCTCCGGACCGTGGCCGTAGCGCTTTCCGACATTCTCGAACCGAACCACGCGGGAGATTTCTCCTTGGAGGGCGCGGCAGAATCGCACATGCTGTGCTCCACCGTCCAGCGGGCGTGCTTGTCAACAGATAACCATAGGGCCTATAAGGATTTGGCCGTAAAATCAATCGCGTAGCATGATTGTCATCTGCCCAAACTGCAGTACGCGGTATCAGCTCGACGCTGACGTTCTCGGTCCACACGGTCGCAACGTGCGATGCGTGAAATGTGGACATACGTGGACCGTGCGGCCGCAGTTAGATGCCGCCCCTGTCGATGAAGATACCGATGACGTCGAGGTCCCTGACTTTGGCCTGGATGTGCCGACGCTACCGCGTCGTGGCCGTGGCGGTCGCGGTGGTCGAACGCCGGCGTCCGCTCGCCGCCGCGAGCGGGGTCGCGCGCAGCGTTCGCGAAAGGAAGCGGGTAGCGGTCTTGTCGGGTGGGGCGTGCTGGCCGTGGTCGTTGTGGCGGTCCTGGCGGGCCTGTATTTCCTTCGTGCCGAAGTGGTCGCCTACTTTCCGCCGGCCGAGCGGGCCTACGACATGGTGGGCCTTGATACCGAACCACGGGCAACCGTGCCGGGCGAAGGCCTCAAGGTCTTGGGTAATCCCACCGTCGCCTTCCGCGATGATGACGATGTTTTGGTGATCGACATCGAAGGCGAGGTGCAAAACGTCACGCGGACATCGCGTCCGGTGCCGCAGATCATGCGCGTTGTCTTGTTCGATGAGGCCAATAGCGTTCTGACCGAGTGGAAGTTTCGTTCGCCGGTAGGTGTGCTCGGTCCGCTCGACAAATTTCCCTATCGCACCAGCATTATCGGTGCACCGCGTGAGACCCGCCGTCTACAGGTCACGTTCGTTATCCCGGAGCAAGGGTGAGCGAACCCGCATCGACCGCCGAACGCGCGGATAATCGATCAGAAGTCGACGTTTTATTTTCTACCGAGGCGATCGCCGACCGGGTAGACGAGCTCGGGGGCGAGATATCCCGAACGATGGATCGCAATTGCATGGTGATCGCGGTGCTAAAGGGAAGCTTCGTTTTCTGCGCCGATCTTATTCGGTCGTTGCACCGTGCCGGCATGCACCCGCGGATCGACTTTTTGACGCTGTCGAGCTACGGGACCGGCACGGAAAGCTCGGGTGAGGTCAAGATCACGCGCGACATCACCGATGATGTCGCCGGAATGGATGTACTGCTACTCGACGACATTCTGGAGTCCGGCCGAACCATGGCGTTCGCCAAAGAGCTGATTCAATCGCGTGGCGCCAAGTCGGTTAGTATTTGCGTTTTCTTGGACAAGCCGAACAAACGCAAGGTCACGATCGATGCCGATCATGTCGGCTTCACGTGCCCTGACCAGTTTGTGGTCGGGTACGGACTAGACTACGCGCACTACTACCGAGAGCTGCCCTTCGTCGGAGTGCTGCGCCAGGGCGCTGACGCGGATTAAAAGCGGCGCAGGAGCCGGTTGAGGTAGTCGAGTTCGATTTGCGGCCGGCGACGGTCGCCGGACCGGCGATAGAGTTCCTGTAATATTTCGCGCGCCCGCTGGACGTCGATCTCGCCGGGGATTTCAACCCGGTTGTCATCCAAAATCCCGAATCCATTCTGCGGTCGACCAAAGGGATCGCGGCCCATGCGGGCAAACGGGTTAGGGCCGTCGTCGAGGCCAGGGTCGGTTCCCAAGGCCTCGAGCATGTCGCGGATAACGGAATTGGCGCCTTGCCGAAGCTGATCGAGGGCATCCGTCATGGGGTCGACGGCACCGCCCGGACGGCGTGCTTCAAGCTGACCGCGAGCATCGTTCATCGACCGCTCGGCGCGACCCAGTGCGCCGGGGATTTCTTGTCCTTGTTCGCCAAGGCGCCGCATCATTTCGCCGAGTCGGCGACGTAGTTCTTCTTGGCGTTCGGCGAGGCTTTGACCGCTGCCCTCGCCGGGTTGTTGGCCATCTTGGCCGGGGCGCTGCTGGCCGCGCTGATTGCGTTGGGATTCCTGGTACGTCTGATCCAACAATTCTTGCTGCAGCCGCAGCAACTCGTTCAGATCGCGTAAGGTCTCTTCACCGGCGGTGGCGCCGTCAGGCAGCTCCGCCATGCGACCGTCGCGCAAGGACTCCAATAGTTCGCGGAGTTGCGACAGAAGATCGCGCGCCGCATCGCGGGCGCCGGACTCGCTCAATCGCTGTGCTTGGTCGAGAAGCTGCTGCAGCTGGTCTTGTTCCAGAAGTTCGCCCGGCGGTATTTCACCGTTCTCTGCGGATTGTTGGTTCTGGAGCGCACGTTCGGCCAGGGCCTGGAGGAATTTCTCCAGCGCATCGCGCACTTCTTGGATGCGCTGATTGACTTCCGCATCGGTCGCATTGGGGTCTGCCAGGGCCTCCATCAACCGGTCCTGCGCGGCGCGGAGTTCCTGTTCGGCCAGGGACAGGTTGCCGTCTTCGATGCGCAGTGCGGTTTGCCAAAGCAATCCGCTGATCTCGGCATCGCCCTCGGGCGAGGGCGCGACGTTCCGTAGCTGCCAGACGGCGCTGCGGAGCGACAGAAACGCAGCGACATCCTCGTTAAAGGCACCAGGACGCGCTGAAAGCCGGCTCAAGCTTTGGGCCACTCGGTCGCGCCGATCGGGCGCCAAGGCCAAGACCCGGCGCTGTTCGACGATTTCGCGGGCGACCGGATGCTGGAAGTCGCGCTCGGGCAGGATGATCTCAATTTCGCTGCTCGTGCCGTGTTGTTCCGCTTGGTCGACCGCTTCCAGGTGGACGACTACGGGGAGCCCCGCCCACGGATGGGGCGTTAGGTCGTGAAAGCTTGTCTCGTTCACGTCGGTGCGGTCTTGCTGCGGTAATGGCAACTCGGGGGCCATCGTTTCATCGCTGTCGGCGCGGCGGATATGCGCCCGGGCGGTTGCGACGCCGTAGTCGTCGCCTGCGGAGAAGTCCAAACGCAGAGCCTGGCGCACGGTTGCCACCGGTTCGTCATTGAATCGAATTACCGGATGGCGGTCCGGCACGATGGCAATGGTCCATTCTGCGATCGGGCGGCTGCGCTGTTCGAATCGGATCGTCTCCCCTGCGGTCAACGGGTGCTCGACCTCGAAGTTGGTCTGATCGACGGCGGTGAACGGGGTGAGGTCTTCGTCAAGGCGCAAATCCGGCAATCCGCGCCCGCCATGTACCCGCGCAAAGAGGACACTTCCGGTGGGCACGTCGATGACTTGCGGGGCGCCGTCCGAGACTTGTACCTGAAGGAAGATCGGTGGGTGACCGGTGTAGTCGGGCGGTGCGATCCAGGCATCGATCGTCACATCGCTTGCGCTACCGAGACCTGCAAAATCGGGCACAAATGCGAGCGCGAGACGGCGGGGCGCATCGTCGCGGGCGGCGGCCAACGCGATCACCACCAAGAGGGCGACCACTATCCGCAATCCCCAGGGGTCTGCGCCACGGGCCAGACCGGCCCGCGGCCAGCCCACGTGAAGGCGCTTGAGGCTTTGCTGCGTCCTCCGGTTGTGTTCTTCCCAAAGCGCGCGCGATGCCGCATCGCCGTCACCGCTGGCTAGGCGGTCGTCGATGGTCGTCAGGGGGCGGTGCCTTAGGCCACTTTCTTGTTCGAGCCGTCGTTTGGCTTGTTCTCGCAGCGGCAGCACGATGCGCCAAATCCCGTGTCCCAGCGCGGCGACCACACCGAGGCCGAAGACGACGAGTAGAGCGAGATGGAGCCAACCCGGCGTCACCGCCCAGATATCGAACAAAGACAGGGAGAGGTAGATCAAGGCAATGGCAAGGGCCGGCCAAAGGTTGGGCCAAACACGCTCCCACAGAAGCGCCGCCAGCGCGGCGATCAAGCGCCATCCAACGGCGGGGGGCGGGTTAGGGCGCGGCATGGCTGGATTTGATTCAGTCGTCATGCTGCTCCCAGCAATTCGAAGTTATGGCGAAAGCCAATCAGGAAGCTTATTTGTCGCCAACATCGCGTCGTAGGTTTGCCGTTCTCGGACGATCGCATGTGTGGCGCCCCTGACCATGACCTCGGGTACCAACGGACGAGCATTATAAGTCGAGGCCATCACGGCAGCATAGGCGCCCGCTGACCGCAGAACGAGTAAATCGTCCGCGAGCGGCACCGGAAATGCCCTGTTTTCTGCGAGAATATCGCCCGTTTCGCACACTGGGCCGACAATGTCGACCGTCTGGAGCGATCCCTCCGCGCGCGCCTGCAGGACCGGGACGACCTCGTGGTGGGCGCCATACAGGGTCGGACGGATGAGGTCGTTCATCGCCGCATCGGTGATGACAAAGGTCTTGTCGGGCGAGGGCTTCACATAGATCACGCGGGTGACGAGGATCCCGGCATTCGCGACGATGAGGCGGCCTGGTTCGAACATGAGCCGGCAATCCAGCCCTGCGGTGACACGCTTAACCATGGCGCCATAGTCGGCCGGTGCGGGTGGATCGGCCTCGCCATAGGGAATACCGAGCCCACCGCCCAGGTCGAGGCGATCGATTTGATGACCGTCGCTGCGCAGTTGCCGCACCGCGTCGACCGCAATCGTAAAGGCGCGCTCGAAGGGGGCGAGTTGGGTTAACTGAGACCCGATGTGAATGGCGACGCCGCGCACGTTGAGGCCCGGCAAGTCGGCAGCCTTGGCAAAGGCGGCGCGCGCCTCGGGCCACGGAATACCGAACTTGTTCTCCTTGCGCCCGGTCGAGATTTTCTCGTGGGTACCGGCATCAACGTCCGGGTTGATCCGGATGGCGATGTCGACGGCCGCGTTGCGCGCAGCGGCGACTTCGCTGAGTGCGTCAAGTTCGGGTTCCGATTCGACGTTGAACTGGAGAATCCCAGCATCAAGTGCAAACGCCATCTCTGTCCGTGTCTTGCCGACCCCCGAGAACACGATCTTGTCGGGGGCGACGCCTGCGGCGCGCACCTTGCGAATCTCGCCCTCGGAAACGACGTCGGCGCCGGCCCCTTCGTCAGCCAGCGTGCGAATAACGGCAAGGTTGTCGTTGGCCTTTACCGCAAAAAAATCCCTGCATCGAGGCCTGCCAGGGCATCGGCAAAGACGCGGTAGTGACGTTGTAGCGTCGCCGTGGAATAGCAATAGAACGGGGTGCCGACGGCGTCGGCAAGCGCCGGCACGGGGACATCCTCGGCGTGTAGAACGCCATTCTTGTAGGTGAAATGATCCACGAGACAGCCGCGCGGTCAGGACCGCTGCTCTTCCTTCTGGTCGGGCGGGGGTTGCAAATCGCCCTTCTTGCCGCAGGTGGACAGGCCCGCACCGAGGACGACGGCCACGACGAAAATGACGAAAAAGCGCATCACGATACCCTCTTTCGAAACACCGCGATTTGTTCGCGCACGCGGGTGGGCGCGGTGCCACCGTAGCTGGTCCGGCTGGCGACCGACGATTCGACAGACAAGACATTTTGCGCGCCTGCTGTCAGCCGCGCGTCGATGCGCTGAAGGTCGTCAAGCGACAAATCAGAAAGGTTCGCTAGATTCTTTTCTTCGGCTGCGCGGACCGCACGACCGGCGATGTCATGGGCGTCTCGAAACGGCACGTCCGCCTCGCGCACCAGCCAATCGGCAAGATCAGTAGCGGTCGAAAAACCTTGTGCGGCGGCCGCGCGCATGGCCGCCGTATTCACAGTGAGGTCCCGAATCATCCCCGTCATGGCGGCGACCGATAGGGCCAACGCATCGTATGCGTCGAAGACCGGCTCCTTGTCTTCCTGCATGTCCTTGAAATAGGTCAGCGGCAAACCCTTTAGGGTGATCAGCAGCGCATTGAGATCGCCGATGATCCGACCGGTTTTGCCGCGCACGAGCTCCGCCGCATCGGGGTTGCGCTTCTGCGGCATCATTGATGATCCCGTACTGAACGCGTCCGACAAGGTGACGAAGCGAAAGGGCGCACTCATCCAAATAACGATTTCCTCGGCCAGTCGCGACAAGTGCACCGACGTCAGGGCGCAAGCGGCTAGGAATTCGACCGCGAAGTCCCGGTCCGACACCGCGTCGAGCGAATTGCCTGCCGGCCGGTCGAAGCCAAGATCAGTGGCGGTTTGGTGCCGGTCGACGGGAAACGAGGTGCCGGCAAGCGCACCCGCCCCGAGCGGGGCTTCGTTGAGCCGTTGTCGTGCATCTCGCATCCGGCCGCGGTCCCGGTCGAGCATCTCGGCGTAGGCCAGCAGGTGATGGCCGAAGGTCACCGGTTGTGCGGTCTGCAGGTGCGTAAAGCCCGGCATGATGGTTTCTGCGTGCTCATCGGCCCGGTCGAGGATACTGCGCTGTAGATCACCGATGCCGCTATGGAGGGTGTCGAGCGCATCGCGCACCCAGAGCCGGAAATCGGTGGCCACTTGGTCGTTGCGCGACCGCGCGGTGTGCAGCCGACCCGCAACGTCGCCAATCAGCTCCTTGAGCCGGGCTTCGACATTCATGTGAATGTCTTCGAGCTGGGCGCTGAACGAAAACGTCCCGGCGTCGATTTCCGATTCGATCGTATCAAGCCCCTCAATGATGGCCGCGCCGTCGGCCGCTGTGACGATCTTGGTGGACACCAGCATGCGGCAATGGGCTCGCGAGGCCGCAAGGTCTTGCTTGTAAAGCCGCCGATCGACATCGATCGACGCGTTGATCTCTTCCATGATTGCCGCAGGGCCCGCCGCAAAGCGACCACCCCAAAGGGCGTTCGCGGCGTTGTCCTGATCTTTGGCTGACTTGGCGTTCATGACAGGTGCTCGAATAGGGCGTGGTGCGCGCATCATACAGGCGCGCGAGTCATCGCGGCTAGGGCGCTTGGCACCCGCCGGGGGTAGACCGGTTTGTAGAGGTGTTCAGCGGGTCGGGACGGGTTCGTCGCCGGCGTAGTCGTAGAAACCGCGGCCGGTTTTTTGGCCCAGCCAACCCGCTTCGACGTATTTGACGAGCAGGGGACAGGGCCGGTACTTCGAATCCGCGAGGCCTTCGTAGAGCACCTGCATGATCGCAAGACACGTATCGAGGCCGATAAAGTCAGCCAGCGCGAGCGGCCCCATGGGATGGTGCGCGCCCAATTTCATGCTGGTGTCGATGGCTTCGACCGAGCCCACGCCTTCGTAGAGCGTGTAGATCGCTTCGTTGACCATCGGCAGTAGGATGCGATTGACGATAAAGGCCGGAAATCTTCCGAAACAGCGGGTGTTTTGCCCATGGCGACGGCGACGGCCTTAACGGCATCGAAGGTCTGCACATCGGTGGCAATGCCACGGATGATCTCGACCAGTTCCATGACCGGCACCGGGTTCATGAAGTGCAGGCCGATGAACTTGTGAGGTCGGTCCGTTGTCGAGGCAAGACGCGTGATCGAGATCGACGACGTGTTGGTCGCGATCAAGGCGTCGGCACGTAGCGCCGGGCAAAGCGACTCAAAAATCTTGCGCTTAACGTCTTCGCTTTCGGTGGCGGCCTCTATAACCAAGTCGGCGTCTTTCAACGGGCCGTAGTCGATACCGGTCTCGATCCGACCCATCGCGGAATCACGGTCTTCGGCGCTGATCTTCTCGCGCTTAACCTGCCGATCCATATTGCGCTGAATGGTCCCGACGGCTTTGTCGAGTTGGTCTTGGCTAATGTCGATGAGTTTGACCGAATAGCCGGCGAGCGATGCGACATGCGCGATTCCGCTCCCCATCTGACCGGCGCCCACGATGCCGATCTCTCTGATATCCACCATCGCCGCCTCGTCCTTAATCGTCACTGGCGCGTTCATGTTGTTAGCTTGCCTTTTTCAATTCTTCTTCGAGTTCCGGCACGATCTTGAAGAGATCGCCCACGATCCCGTAGTCGGCAACCTGGAAGATTGGCGCTTCTTCGTCTTTGTTGACGGCGACGATGACCTTGCTGTCCTTCATCCCGGCGAGATGTTGGATAGCGCCGGAAATGCCCACTGCGACATAAAGCTCGGGCGCGACGATCTTGCCGGTTTGCCCAACTTGGTAATCGTTGGGCACGAAGCCCGCATCGACGGCGGCACGGCTGGCTCCGACGGCGGCGCCGAGGAGATCGGCGACCTTTTCCAGCATCGCGAAGTTTTCGCCGTTCTGCATGCCGCGGCCACCCGAGATGATGACCCGCGCGCTGGTCAGCTCGGGCCGCTCGGATGTCGACAATTCCTGTCCCACGAACGCCGATAGGTCTGACGTTTCGGCTGCTGCGACATCTTCGACGGCGGCGCTGCCGCCTTCGGCCGCGGCAGCGTCAAAGCCGGTCGCGCGAACGGTGATCACTTTGACGGCGTCACTCGACTGAACCGTCGCCAATGCGTTGCCGGCATAGATCGGGCGCACGAACGTGTCAGGCGATTCGATCTTCATGATGTCGGAGATTTGCGCGACATCGAGCAGTGCGGCCACACGCGGCATGACGTTTTTGCCGCTCGTGGTCGCCGGGGCAAGGAGCGCTGCGTAGTTGCCGGCGATGCTAATCATTAGTGGCGCCAAGTTTTCGGCCAAGGCGTTCGCATAGGCCGCGTCGTCGGCCTTCAGCACTTTGGCCACCCCGGCGATCTTGGCAGCGGCATCGGCCGCGCCGCCACAGTTGTGGCCTGCGACGAGAACATGAACGTCGCTATCGAGTTCACTGGCCGCGGTCACCGCGCTGAGCGTTGCGGGCCGAACGGAGTCGTTGTCGTGTTCTGCGAGGACAAGTACAGACATCAGATTACCTTTGCCTCGTTGCGGAGTTTGTCGACCAAATCGGCGACGGTTTCGACCTTGATGCCGGCTTCGCGTTTCGCCGGCTCTTCAACCTTGAGCGTCTTAAGCCGCGGTGCGACGTCGACGCCAAAGTCTTCCGGCGTCTTTTCGTCGATCGGCTTTTTCTTTGCCTTCATGATGTTGGGCAAGGACGCATAACGCGGCTCGTTCAGCCGAAGATCAGTGGTGACGACGACCGGCATCTTGAGCGCGATAGTTTCTAGTCCGCCGTCGATCTCGCGGGTGACGTTGGCCTTGTCGCCGTCCAGCTCGATTTTCGAGGCGAAGGTGCCTTGCGCCCAACCCAACAGCGCGGCGAGCATCTGGCCGGTCTGGTTGCTATCGTCGTCGATCGCTTGCTTGCCGAGAATCACAAGATCCGGCTTTTCGTCGTCGATAATCGCCTTCAGCACCTTGGCGACCGCCAGGGGTTGAAGTTCGGCGTCGGTTTTGACCAAGACACCGCGGTCGGCACCCATGGCAAGCGCAGTGCGAATGGTCTCTTGCGCCTGCTGCGGACCCATCGAAACCGCGACGATTTCTTCTGCTTTGTTGGCCTCTTTCAGGCGAACGGCCTCTTCGACGGCAATCTCGTCGAAGGGGTTCATCGACATTTTGACGTTCGCGAGTTCGACGCCGGAATTATCGGACTTCACGCGGATCTTGACGTTGTAGTCGACCACGCGTTTGACCGCGACGAGCACTTTCATCGTCGGTGCGCTCCCTTTATCAGCTTTGACCCGGTCAGTTCGTCAGCGGGGGCCGGGGTCACCATCGGCCGCAGGCTTGTGTGCGCCGCAGCGTAGGCATTTTGCAGGTGCGAAGTCAATAAAATGACCGTCGCGAGAGGCGCTGTTTTGCGCCTTTTAGCGGTTTGCGCCGGGCCGCCAGAGGATGTCGCGGTTCCCCTTATCGTTGAGATAGCGGGCCGCCACGAAAAGGAGGTCCGAGAGCCGATTGAGATACCGGATTGCCTCTGAATTGACCGATTCGACCGTCGCCAGCGCCGTCGCGAGGCGCTCGGCGCGGCGGCAAATCGTGCGAGCCTGATGGAGGTAGGCCGAGGCGGGCGTTCCGCCTGGGAGGACGAAAGAAGTCAGGGGCGCCAACGCCTCGTTCATCGCGTCGATTTCCTGCTCCAGGCGGGTCACTTGGGCAGCAATGATCCGCAGGCTCGCCTCCGACATATCCGGCGACGGATTGCCGAGATCGGCGCCTAAATCGAACAGATCGTCTTGGATTCTCGCCAGCATCGCGTCGGCATCACCGATCGTATGGAGGCGCGCCAAACCGATCGCGGCATTGGTTTCGTCGACCGTGCCGAACGCGGCGACTCGCTGATCGTGTTTCGCGACGCGGTCACCACTCACCAGGGAGGTCTCTCCCTTGTCGCCGCCACGGGTGTAGATACGGGTGAGTTTGACCATCGGCGTTTACTTGGTGACGAGGAAGAGAACCAGAAAGCCGACCGCGCAGACCTGGCTCGCAATGCGGGCGCGCATGAGATAGTTGCTCCGTCGCCGATTAGCATCGCCCGGACGGGTCATGATGAACAGGCCCGCGAACAACGAAAGAATGACCGCTGCGAGACTGATCGCGAAAAGAACCAAGAAAAACGTACTCATTGCACCTTCGTGTCCAATGGTCGGGGGCGGCTACGTATGCTCAGGCGTCATACCACGCATGATCAGGCGACATAAGAGGGACGATCGCGCATATACCGCGCCGCGCGCGACCCGTAGAATGGGCATCTTGTGCCGCACCTCGCGGTTGCACGGGTGGCGATGCTACCTGGCAGGAAGGACTTCAGCAAACCGTGACGTGGCACCCTGCCCTTGTTATCGCCTTTTTGACGGGCCTGATCGCTTCCGGCCATATCTCGACCAACATCTACGCGCCCTCGCTGCCCTCGATGGTCGAGTTCTTCGGCACCGACGCGGCGAGTGTCCAAATGACGATCAGCGTCTACATGGCGTCTTTCGCCGTGGGTCAGTTGATCTATGGACCATTGTCGGATCGCTTCGGGCGGCGTTCGGTATTGCTCGGCGGCCTGGCGATCTTCGTCTTGACGACGGTGCTGATCATCGTGTCGCCCAGCATCTTCCTGTCGGTCGATCTCGTCATCGTCGGACGGGGGCTGCAGGCGCTCGGGGCGTGTTCCGGTCCGGTGGTGGCGCGTGCGATTATGCGCGATCTCTATTCGCGAGAAGAAACCGCCAAGGTGATGGCCTACATCGCCCTCGCAATGGGGCTGGCGCCGGCGTTTGCGCCGGTGTTGGGCGGCTATCTGGAGGTCTGGTTCGATTGGCGTGCGTCGTTCGTGGTTGTTCTGGCATTCGCCTTTGCGGTTTTCTCGTCGCGCTCAAAATGCCGGAAACGAACAAGCATCGTGAAATCAATGCCGCCGAGCGCCCGATTACCCTCATCACCAATTACGGCTTCCTGTTGCGATCGCGCGCCTATTGGGGGTTTGTCAGCGTGGGCTCTTTGGTGTTCGGCGCCATGTTTGCCTTCATGGTCGGGGCGCCTTTTGTCGTGATCGAAATCCTAGGGTATTCGCCATCGTTCTACGGTTGGCTGTCGGTATCCGGAATTGGTGGCTACATGGCGGGGTCTTGGGTGACCAGCCGGATCACCGATCGGGTCGGCGTCGACCGCATGGTGCCGATCGGTGTCACGATCGTTGGGGGCGGCGGCACGTTATTCCTGGTCTTGGGCCTGTTCGGTTTTTTGGACATCTACAGTCTGTTCGGGCCTCTTGCGTTTATGGCGTTCGGCATGGCGATCTTGTTTCCCAGCACGCTCGCCGGATCGGTGAGCGTCTTCCCGCGGATCGCCGGCGCCGCATCGGCGCTTTATGGCTTCATTCAAATGTTGACCGCCGCCGTCACGATTTCCATCGTCGGACTGTTGGCCGATGGCACACACATGCCGATGGTCTGGGTCGTATCGGTGGTGATGATCGGCGCATTTGTTGTCGCCATGATCGGCGGCCCCGGGCGCGGAAAAAGACAGTCCGCCCCAGTTCCTGGCGAATAAGAGGTAGGTCGCGCGATGCAGGAGCGGCTGCCGCTGCTGATCTTCTTGATGGTCTGTCTGATGACCGTCGCCTACAGCACGATCGGTATCTACACACCAGCGATGCCGGCAATTGCGGCCCATTTCGGCGCCACCATGGGCCAGGTTCAACTGACCTTCAGCACATACTTGATTGCGTTTTCGTTTGGGCAGTTGCTCTACGGTCCGCTGTCTGACCGTCACGGTCGACGTCCGGCGATCTTTGTCGGATTGGCGATCTATGTCGTCGGGAGTGCGATGTCGGCGCTGGCGGTTTCGATCGAAATGCTGATTGTCGCGCGCGCCGTTCAGGCCTTGGGAGGTTGCGCGGGGCCCGTCCTCGCCCGCGCCATCATGCGGGACCTTTTTCGATCGCGACGAAGGGGCGCGCTTGATGGCCTTCGTCGCGATGGTGATGGGCGTGGCGCCTGCCTTCGCGCCCGTGTTCGGCGGGTATTTGCAGGTTGCGTTCGGGTGGGAATCGATTTTTTGGGTGCTCACGGTCGTTGGTGCCGTGGTGTTGGTGCTGTTCGTTCTTTTGCTGAAAGAAACGCATCCGGGTCGCGACCGAGCCGACAGCGGCGGCATCTTAACGATGCTGATGGTCTATCCGCAGTTGATGCGATCGCCGCTTTTCATGGGCTACACCTTGAACGCAGGTTTCGCGATGGCGACGATCTTCGTTTACGTCGCGACGGCGCCGTTCATCTTGATCGAGTTGCTGAACATTCCGCCTGACATCTACGGCTGGTACTCGCTCATTCCCACGACGTTCAATTTGGCGGGCGCCTTTGTGGCCAGCCGATACACCGTCAGGTTGGGCGGTTCGCGGATGATGCTCTACGGCTCCAACCTCGTATTCGTCGGCGCTCATGGTGATGGTTGCTTTGGGCTTGGGCGGCTACTTGACCGTTTTCTCCATTGTCGGACCGATGTCGATCGTGGCTTTCGGGCTGGCGATGGTCTTTCCCAGTGCGGCGCAGGGGGCGGTCAGCGTGGCGCCGCGTCAGGCCGGGGCTGCGTCGTCGCTCAACGGCTTTTTGACGATGTTGATCGCGTCCGGCGCCGTGGTCGTCGTCGGCACCCTTCCAGCGGGAACGCAGATGCCGATGGCATCCGTTGTCGGCGCGATGGGTGTGCTGACCATGGTGTCACTTTTCTTCACGCGCTACCGGGAACGGATCGAGACGCCATAGGCGTCTAAGACAGCGGCGGGAGCCGGGCAAGGACATCGTCCGGCGTCAGCCCCTGTGCACGGAGGTCGCTTAGGGTTGTGGCCTGATCGCGCTTTGCAAGACGTCGCCCGCCGGCATCTTCGATCAAACGGTGATGCGCATAGTGAGGCGTCGGCAAGCTGAGCAAGTATTGCAGCAGGCGGTGGATATGCGTCGACTCAAAGAGGTCTTCCCCGCGGGTCACGCAGGTAATGCCCTGCAGATGGTCATCCACCACGACCGCAAGGTGATAGCTGGTGGGGGTGTCCTTTCGGGCCAGCACCACGTCGCCAAACTTTGTCGGATCGGCGGCGATGCGGCCGTGTGTGACGTCGTCGAAAAAGAGATCG
This sequence comes from Alphaproteobacteria bacterium, assembly GCA_038141965.1. Taxonomy (GTDB): domain Bacteria; phylum Pseudomonadota; class Alphaproteobacteria; order SHVP01; family SHVP01; genus CALJDF01. The sequence goes on along the minus strand of JAYQJC010000005.1, from coordinate 111,009 downwards.
ATGTCTACGCGCTGAAGAGCTTTCGCGCAATCCAGGCGCAAGGCAAAGGGCGCGCCTCTGGCTTTTCGCGCGGCGACGTCGGCCTCGGATAAGTGCCGGCATGTTCCGGGGTAAATCGGCCCATCGGGCCCGTGGGGCGCGGACGGGCTGCGCGCGATTTCGGCGCGTATCTCTGCGCGCGTGCAGAAGCAGGGATAAAGGAGACGCGCGTCATCGAGTTGGGCAAGCGCGGCGGCATACTCGGCGAAGTGCTCGGATTGGCGGCGAACAGGGGTAGGCCAGGTGAGGCCGAGCCACCTCAAATCTTCGTAGATTGCTTTTTCAAATTCGGGACGACACCGGCTCTGGTCGATATCTTCAATCCGCAGCACCATTTCGCCACCGAGGCGATCGGCCGTGCGCGCTGCGACCAGCGCGGAAAACGCATGGCCGAGATGAAGGCGGCCGGTGGGGCTGGGGGCAAATCGTGTGCGCACCGGTACAGTCATGGCGACTTAGTATGCCGTTGTGCGCGGGTGCGAGCGAGGTCGACGGATCGATGTCCTCGCGGGCGTGTTAACGACAAGGAACGCAGGCAGAGGTTACAATTGATCTATGGCGCGCAGCTTGGACAACGCAGGTATTTGGAACCGTAGGCTCGGATGAGCAATCGGAACGCATCGGGACGTCGCACATACTCGATTACCGTGACGCTCGCGCTCGCGATCGGTGGGTTGGTTTTCATAGGTGTGGCTAGCGTCCTGGTCCTGGGGCTGACATCGGCCCAGCGCAATACGTTTGCGTTGTTGCAAGGGCGCTCGAGCGACACGGTCTCCAATTTGTTGTCGCGCGTCGGTCAGGAACTCCAGCCGCCGGTGGAGCAAGTACGCTTTCTGCATGACCTCATCGCGTTCGGTGGCATTGATCCCGACGACACCGGGCGGATGACGGATTTGCTCTCCGGAGCACTCGCCGGCGCGCCGCAGGTTTTCGGCGTGGGGTTTATCTACAACGACATGAAGGTGTTGAACGTGAGTCGCCAGGGCGGCGGGCCGGTCGCCAGCATGGACAACTTGTCGACGCGGCCTCTCGCTGTTCGGGCGGCGCAAGATTACGCCGACAAGAGCGGCGTTTTTTGGGGCGAACTTATTCCGGCGCCGGATGAATTCAACGCGACGTTTATCAATTTGCGCATGCCGGTGCGTCGCAACGACGAATACCTTGGATTGCTGGTTGCGGTTGTCTCGGTCTCCCGCTTGTCGCAATTCGTTCAGACCTTGGCGATGGAGAACGGCAGCGAGGCGTTCATTCTCTACGGGCCAGACCATGTCTTAGCTCATCCGTCGCTGACCGACGGCTTCATGCGTGACCTACGGGACGATGGTGCGCGTGATGCGCAGCTGCTGCCGCGGATCGACGATGTGAAGGATCCGGTTTTGGCGGCGATTTGGGGAGGTGGTGCCGGTCCCCAAGATGTGGTGCCGCTGCCCGGTCCCCGGCCGACGGCGTCGGCGACCGGCGGCCATGCTCAAATCGTCGATGGCGAGCGATTCATTTATCTCTATCGGCGGGTCGATAATCTGGGTGAGACGCCGTGGTACATCGGCCTCTATCTGCCGGCTGCAACGTTCGCTGCCGAGATTCGGCGGTTGTTTACCGCAACGATCGCCGGATTGGGTGTGCTCGTTCTTTCCTTGGTCGCGTCGGTCTTTCTTGGCCGTCGGATCGCCCAGCCGATTAAGCGGATTGCCGCCGCGGCGAATACGATATCGGATTTGCGTTTCGATAGCGTGGATGAACTACCGCCGTCGCGCATTCGCGAACTCGACGATCAAGCGCGCGCCTTCAACAGCATGGTCCATGGTCTGCATTGGTTTCAGAACTACGTTCCGCGCCGGCTTGTTAAGCGGTTGATGGAACAGCGGGATGAAACCGGTGGAGTCCAGTCGGTGACCCGACCGATCACAGTCGTCTTTACGGATATCGTCGGTTTTAAAGCGCTGTCCGAAACGCTCGATGCCGAACGCGTTGCGGCGCTTCTGAACGAGCACTTCAGCGATATCAGCGCGGCGGTCGAGGCCGAAGACGGTACGATCGACAAGTTTATTGGCGATTCGATGATGGCGTTCTGGGGCGCGCCGCATGAACAAGCGGACCATGCGCGCCGTGCCGCACGCGCCGTGTCGGCCATGGGCGCGCGCATTCGCGCCCGCAATCAAGCGCGCGTGGCGGCTGGGCTGAGCCCTATACGCGTCAGGATCGGTGTTCACTCCGGCGATGCCGTGGTCGGCAACGTCGGATCGCCCGGGCGGGTCAACTACACCATTGTCGGCGATACGGTGAATATCGGGGCGCGTTTGGAGCAGCTTTGCAAAACGATCGCGCCGGACGACGAGGTCGTTGCTTTGATCAGCGATGCGACGCGGTCGCAATTGGGCGACGAGTTTTCGTTCGTATCTGTGGGGACACATACGCTGCGGGGCCGTGAGGTGGAGATAGAAGTCTTTCGGCTCGTGTGACGTATCAGGGGCCGTCATCTGTCGCCGCGACTTGACATCAGGAGGGGCACAGGATGTGGTTATGATTAGATTGCGACGTTTTTCGTGCAATTGGGGAACCACGTGACGCCATCGCTTGAGTCCTGTCAGTCCCTTGTCCTTAACGCCGATTACCGGCCGTTAAGTTACTTCCCATTGTCCTTGTGGCCCTGGCAGGATTCGATCAAAGCGGTATTCATGGACCGTGTTGACATCGTCTCGGTGTACGACCGCAAGGTTCATTCGCCGACCGTCAGCCTAGAACTGCCCAGCGTCGTGGCGCTCAAGAACTATGTGCCGCCAGCACGTCATCCCGCGTTCACCCGCTTCAATGTTTTTCTGCGCGACCACTTCAGTTGCCAGTATTGCGGCTCGCCGCACGAACTGACGTTCGATCATTTGATTCCGCGCTCGCGAGGCGGGCGGACGACCTGGGCCAACGTGGTGACGGCCTGCTCGCCGTGCAATCTTGCCAAGGCGGGCGACCTTGAGGGCGAGTGCGGGATGCACCCGCGTCAACGACCCCACCGCCCCACCGTCAGCGAACTGCAAAAGAACGGGCGGGCCTTCCCACCCAACTACTTGCACGAAAGCTGGCACGATTTTCTGTATTGGGACTCCGAACTGGAGCCCTAAGGGTTTTGCGTCAGACGCGTTCGCTAAGCCAGATCGCCAATTTAGTGCCCGATTTGATGGCCCGCCGCATGGGTTCGTAGAGCGCCGCGCGCTCGGCGCCGGCTTCAAGCGCGGTGTCACGGTGGTCGATTTCGTCTTCGCGGGCCGAGACGATGAGATCGCGCAGTTCTTTTTCGTCTTCGCCAAGATAATCAGCTTGTTGCGCGTAATGCTCGTCGATGGCCTCTTCGACGGCCGCCGTGCACGCCATGGCCGCGCGTTCGCCCATCAGGGCGGTGCCGGCGCCAAGGGCGAAGCCGGCCAGGTGCCAGAGCGGCTGTAGCGCCGTCGGTCGGACGCGACGTGCGTTGAGCATCGCGTCGAAGTCCTTGAGGTGCGCGGCCTCCTGTTCGGCCATGTGGCGGATGGTGTCGCCGGCGGACGATTTGCCGAGAACGGCGAGTTGGCCTTCGTAGATTCGCTTGGCGCCGTATTCGCCCGCTTGGTCGACACGGATGATGCGCTCGATCATCTCCGGAACGGATGGGTCGCCGGGAAGGCGGGTCTCGCCGGTAGTCTTTTTGGGGGCAGGTAGATCGTCGGTCATGGCGCCATCTTAGGCGTCGATCCGGCGGCGCGCTATGTGGCGCGCCATGATCGTCGGTGATCATCGCCAATCCCCCGGAAAGCGCGATGTTGAAGCCGGCCAAGGAGATCCCGAACAGCGTCCAGGCCGGGCGATCGCAGCGCACGATAGGCTGATCAAGAAGCCGCGTGCGCAGTTCGTCCAGCGATAATCCCTGCGCGCGAAGACCCCCGCCGCACGCGTTGGTGCCCGTCCACCATTGCTGTTCGATCCCGACATGGTAGGTAGAGAGCACGGCGCCGCCGACGAAGACGAGGGCGATCACGACAAGAATGCCGACGATGGCCGACGCCGCGTTGGCATCGTGTGTCAGGCTCAACGCTAAAACGGCGAGACCGGTTGCGAAGTAATAGGGCCAGCGTTGGGCAAAACAAAGCGCGCAAGGATACAGCCCGAAGCCATACTGAAAGATCAGCGCCCCACCGATCACCATGCAACTCGCCAAGATGACGAACAATGCGGCGCGTGCTGACGTGATTTTCGGCATCGTCTAGATCAATTTCAGTACGGCAAAGCCACCAACCAACAAAACGACAAAGACTGCCGCAACCCATTGCAGATTCTTCTCGACGAAATCGCGAATGGGTTCGCCGATCCACCACAGCAACGTGGCCTCGATGAAAAACCGCAGGCCGCGCGATACCACCGACCCGGCGACGAAGGTCGCCAGGGGAAGGCCGGTGACGCCGGAGGCAATGGTGAACACTTTGTAGGGCAAAGGCGTGATGCCCGCGATGAACACGATCAGCAACCCGTAATCGTTATACCAGCCCTGGAATTTTTCGAACTGGTGGCCGTAGCCGTAGAACTCGACCACGCTTTGCCCGATCGATTCCCACAGAAAGAAGCCGATGGCGTAGCCCGCGATACCGCCAAGAACCGAGGATATCGTGCATACGGTGGCGATCAGCCAAGCCTTGGCGCGATTGGCCACGATCATCGGGATCAGCATCACGTCAGGCGGAATCGGAAAGAACGAGCTTTCCGCGAAGGACACCAACGCCAGCGCCGGCACCGCATGGCGATGGCCCGCTAGACCCATGACCCAATCGTAAAGACGTCTTAGCACCGGGGCGGTGTAGCAGGCAGATTGAGTCCGGGCAATGTCGGCGATGTTGACCGGGCATCGCGCGCCGCTATCATGCGCGCCTCGAATGCGGGTGTGGCGGAATTGGTAGACGCGCCAGACTCAAAATCTGGTTCCCTTAAGGGAGTGGGGGTTCGATTCCCTCCACCCGCACCAGCCGACCTTCCAGCGTGGAGCCTGTCATGGCCGACCTCAATGCCGAGCAACTCTTAGCCGCAGTTACCGATCACTATTTCGGCAATGTCGACCTCAAGCGCCTCGAACCCGCGATCGACTGCTTCGCGCCGATGCCACGATGACGATCCAGACCGACCAGCTGACCCATAAGGGCCGCGATCAGGACATCAAGCGGATGTTCACCGACTTTTTTGCTGGGTTCAAAACCATCTGGCATGGCGACTTCAACCCGGTCGTCGACGTTGCCAACCAATCCGTCGCGGTCCAATTCAACGCGCTACGTGTTCGCCATGACGATGGGGTTGAGCGGGCCTCGAATTGCAACGTCTTTCGATTCAAGGACGGCAAGTTTCAGACCGTTACGATCTATATGAGCGACGAGAACCCGCGTTAATCCCACCGCGCTATATTTTCCAACCCCTGTCGCTTTTGAGGTTTATGTTTTGTTTGTCGCCCAGCGCTTCGAACGTGAGGGTGATGAGGGTTTCATGACCGCGATTGCCGCGGCGTCCTCCGGCGTACGCAGGCCGGGCGCCTTGGTCTACCCAATGCGCCGTGGCCAAACTCCATCAGTTCAATTTCAGCTATCACACCGACCAGGATCGGCTGCTGTTGCGGGTCAATACCCACGACGGCGCGGAAATTCGGCTTTGGTTGACCCGCCGGATCAGCCGGCTGTTATGGGAACTGCTTGTTCGACGCCTAGAGACCGCGCCGGAAGTCGCGGCCCAGGCGACCCCCCAAGCAAAGCGATCCGTGGTCGCGTTCAAGCGGCAGGCCGCTGTTTCCAACGCCGACTTCAAGAAGAGCTACGACAACAAGGCCAAGGCGTTGCCGCTCGGCGAGGCGCCCCTCCTGGTCGTGAAACTAAAGGCCGGGACGATATCGAACGGTACGCATTCGATCGTCTTCGTGCCCAAGGAGGGGAAGGACGTCGCCCTCACGTTATCCGACGAGGCGATCCTGACGTTCCTTCATCTCTTCAGCCAGATCGTCAAGAAAGCGCGTTGGGGTCTTGCTTTCGACCTGGAGGACAAGAGCACAACCGCGCCGTCGCCCGAACAGATCATGTAGCGGCGCAGACCGCTATCTATGCGGCGGCAGTGACCATGATTTCTACTTTGTACTGGGGTGACGCGAGTCGCGCCTCGACGCAAGCACGGGCCGGCGCGGTGGCTTCGTCGACCCAGGCATTCCACACGGCGTTCATCTCCGAGAACTGCGTGGCGATATCGGTCAGCCAGATTTGCGCCTGGAGGAGTTTGGTTTTGTCGGTGCCGGCCTCGGCGAGAAGTTTGTCGATGGCGTCGAGGATATCTTTGGTTTGCCTCGCGACATCGCCATCCGGGGCGTTGCGCGTGACCTGACCCGCCAAATAGACGACCCCGTTGTGTTTGACGATTTGCCGCATGATCGGCCGAACGTTGCTCATGCCATCCCTCCTTATTTTTGTCAGATCGTCAAAAAAGTCCGATGCACTGTAGCCGATGAGGACCCGGTCGGGGCGATGAAGAAATGCCTAAGAACTGGGCGGGCGGCCTAATCGTCAGGCACCTGTCTCCCCGCTCTTGGATAGAAAAGACGTTATATCAATAGCTTAACGACGGCGCGATGTTGGTACGGGCTCTGCATTGTCCTCTTGGGAATTGCGCGAAGGCGTGCGGCTCTATGGAGGAGGACAACGATGAAAGGCATCTACGGTACGGCGCGGCATTGTTTGGCGCTCGGGGTTCTGGCAACGGGCGCGGTTCTGGTCCCGCATTCCGCCATGGCCCAAGACGCGGCCCTTAACAGCGGCAACACGGCTTGGATCCTCACCGCGACGGCGCTGGTGCTGTTTATGACCTTGCCAGGGTTGGCGCTGTTCTATGGCGGCCTGGTTCGTGCGCAGAACGTCCTTTCGGTCCTCATGCAGTGCTTTGCGATTGCCTGCCTCGCCTCGGTCCTATGGCTTATCGTCGGCTACAGTCTCGCATTCGGCGACGGCGGGAGCGCGCAAGGCTGGATCGGTGGGTTCGGCAAAGCGTTTCTCGCTGGTGTTGATGCCGACGCTTTGGCGGGCGACATCCCAGAAACCGTTTTCTTCATGTTTCAAATGACGTTCGCGATCATCACCCCGGCGTTGATCGTCGGCGCCTATGTCGAACGCATTCGCTTCGCCCATGTTCTGCTGTTCAGTGGGGCGTGGCTGATTCTGGTCTATGCGCCGGTTGCGCATTGGATTTGGGGCGGCGGGTTCCTCGCCGCGCTTGGCGTTCTCGATTTCGCCGGCGGCCTCGTGGTTCACGCGACAGCGGGCACATCGGCATTGATCATCGCGGTTTTTCTCGGGAGTCGGCGTGGGTTTCCCCGCGAACTGACGCCGCCGCACAACCCCGGCTTGACGATGATGGGTGCGGCGATGCTGTGGGTCGGGTGGTTCGGCTTCAACGCGGGGAGTGCGCTGGCGGCCGACAGCAGTGCCGGCATGGCGATGTTGGTGACGCATATCTCGGCGGCGACGGCCTCCTTGGTCTGGGTCGTGATCGAATGGACCAAATTCGGGCGTCCGAGTTTGGTGGGCATCGTCACGGGCATGGTGGCTGGATTGGCGACCATTACACCGGCCTCGGGGTTCGTTGGTCCGGCCGGAGGCCTTGTTATCGGTCTGGCCGGTGGGGTCGTGTGCTATTACGCCGTCGGCCTGATTAAGACACGGCTCAAGATCGACGACTCGTTGGATGTATTTGCGGTGCACGGCGTTGGCGGGATTCTAGGTATCCTTCTGTTGGCGCCGTTCGCGGCCACCGGGCTTGGCGGTTTGGGGCTCCCGGCGGGTGCGAGCATTGTGAGCCAGTTCGTCGATCAACTGATCGGGGTGATCGTCACCGTTGCGTGGTCGGCCATTGCGACGGTGGCCATCGTTGTCGTCGTCCGGGCCCTGGTCGGGCTTCGGGTTGACCCCGAATCGGAAACTGAAGGGTTGGACCTGACGGCGCATGGAGAACGCAGCTACAATCTGTAGCGATGGAACGCAGATGGACGAACAACGACAGCTCGGTAGCGACGCCCAACAAACGCCTTGAGGGGCGGGTGGCGATCGTTACCGGTGCGGCTTCTGGGATCGGTGCGGCGACGGTCGACCTGTTCCTTCGCGAGGGCGCCAAGGTCATCGCCACCGATGTGCGGGCGATCGACGACGATTTGCTCGGCACTAGCGCCGCGCGCGCCATTCCGGTGCGCCATGACGTGGCGAGCGAGCGCGAGTGGCGCAACGTTCTGATCCGGGCCGGCCAAGACTACGAGGGCCTGGACATCTTGGTGAACTGCGCGGGGATCAATACCCCCGGCGGGGGCGTGCCCGAAAACCAAGACATCGAGAACGTCAGCATGGACGATTTTCGTGCGGTTCATGCGGTCAATGTCGAAGGCACCCTGCTGGGGTGTAAACAGGCGATCCCGGCGATGGCCGCCTCCGGCGGTGGCGCGATCGTCAACGTCTCGTCGATCGCGGGTTGGGTCGGCGTCCCGGGAGCGGTGTCGTACGGCGCGAGCAAGCCGGCGATCTGGCAAATCACCAAGTCGATCGCGTTGCACTGCGCAAAGGCCGGAAACAACATCCGATGCAATTCGATCCATCCCGGCGGAATCCACACGCCGATGTTCGTGCCGATGACCGGCGATCCCCGACCAGGTGAGGCGGAAGCGCCGCATGTCCCGATGCGGCGGTATGGCGAACCCGAGGAAGTGGCAGCGGCGATCCTGTTTCTGGCCGGGGGCGACTCGACCTATATCACCGGATCGTCTTTGCCGGTCGATGGCGGATTGGCGGTGACCTGATGGGGCGACTGGACGGAAAGGTTGCGATCATTACAGGAGCGGCCTCGGGGATCGGTCGCGCGGCTGCGCGGTTGTTTGCTGCCGAAGGGGCCAAAGTGGTTGGTACCGACCTCCAGTTCGTCGATGACGATGCTTGGCACAGGGATTGTGGCGACGAGGCGTTGTTTCTCCATCACGACGTGACGGACGAAGCCCGTTGGGAGGCTGTCGTCGGCGATACTGTGGCCCAGGCCGGTCAGATCGACATTTTGCTGAATTGCGCTGGGATCAACGGCGTCAGCGGCGACGACGCCCCTCCCCAAGCGCCCGATGTGATCGGGCTCGACATTTGGCGACGGGTAAACCGTGTGAACGCCGATGGGACGTTGTTGGGTTGCCGCACGGTGATTCCGGTGATGCAGGCGAGCGGCGGTGCGATCGTCAATATCTCCTCGATCGCAGCGCAAAAGGGATGGCCCATTCGGACCGCCTACGGCGCCAGCAAAGCGGCGGTCTTGCAATACACCCGGTCCGTTGCGCGCTATTGCGCCGAGTCCGGTTGGAAAATTCGGTGTAATGCGGTTCTGCCGGGTCCGATCGACACGCCGATGATCAAGCCGCCGGGTCGGAAGCCGCTTGCGGGGGGCGATGGGCAAGCCGGCGCGGATCATGTCCCGATCAAACGCTATGGCGATCCCTTGGAGGTCGCGCGCCCGATGCTGTTCTTGGCGAGCGACGAAGCCAGCTACATCACTGGTGCCGGTTTAAATGTCGATGGTGGCATTGCGGCCTTGACCGCGGACTAAGTCGCGCTAACCACCGAGCCCCAGAGCGCGGGGAATGGCCATCGTGATCGACGGCACGAACACGATCAGCAACAAGACGACCAACTCAGCTACGAGGAACGGGATGACCGCAAGGGAGACCTTCTCTAACGATTCCTTCGCTATGGGCCCGGTTATGAATAAGAGGAGCCCTAATGGCGGCGTGATTAGGCCAAGAAGCAGACTGATCATCAGAAATAGGCCGAACTGAATTTCGGTCATGCCTAACCCGGCTTCGGCAATGGCGACCGGCATCAGGAGAGGGCCGAGAATGATCATATTGGCCAGCGCATCCATGAACGTACCCATGATCAGGAAGAAGCCAATCAAGATCAGCGCCATGATCACCCGGTTGTCGGAGATCGCGATGAGAAGTTCGAGAATTTCCTGAGGAATTCTGAAAAAGGTCAGGATGCGGCTGAACACAATCGCCGTGGAGACGATGACCAAGGCCGACGCGGTGACCTTCGCGGTCCCGATCATCGCCTCGATCAGGTTTTTCATGTCGAGTGTGCGGTAGTAGAACGTGCCGATGATCAGCGTGTAGATCACGGCAACGGCGCCTGCCTCGGTCGGGGTGAAGATACCGCCAAGGATGCCGCCTAAGATGATGAAAGGAATCAGCAGCGCCGGCGCCGCTTTGGCGCCGCCCTTGGCGATGGGCAGGACGCCTTCGAACGCGTGCATGTCGCCATAGCCGCGCCGGGCGCTGATCACGTAGGCGGTCACCATAAGCGCCGCGCCGATCAAGATGCCCGGGATGATTCCGCCGGCAAATAGGCCGCCGATCGAGATTTGAAGTTGGCCGCCGATAATGATCGCGACCGTGCTAGGCGGGATGATGGCGCCGATGACGGCGCTTGCCGCGGTGACCGCCGCCGAGAATGCTGGGGGATAGCGTTCGCGGATCATCGCGGGAATGAGGATGGGGCCGAGCGATGCCGCATCGGCGAGGACCGATCCGGAGATGCCGGCAAAGAACATCGACGTCAGGATGTTTACGTGGGCCAATCCGCCTTTGAGCCAGCCGACCATGAGCCGCGCGACCTCGACCAATTTCTCGGTGATGTCGCAACGGTTCAGCAGTTCGCCGGTGAGCACGAACATGGGTAGGGCGAGTAACGCGAACTGGTTCACCGCCGTGAACATCTCGGTGATCAGGATCAGCGGCGGGATCGTCGTGCCTGAGAAAAACAAGAAAATGACGCACGCGAGGCCCAGGGCGAATGCGACCGGTATCCCCAAGATCAGCAAAACCCCAAACGGGATCAGCAGGTATGGCGCAACGATTTCCATCGACTAGTCCTACTCCAGCCCTGGGTTGCCTTGGTTTTCGAAATGCGCGTCGTTACCACGCCGCAGATTGATGAGATCGAGCAGCATCGCGTTGAAGGCAAATACCGCCATCAAAACCGCGCCGACCGGGATCGCGAGTTTGGCCCACCGGGTCGATAGACCGAGGCTTGGCGACCGCGCGTGAAAATTCTGGTTGAAGACCTTGAAGCCGAACCAGATCACCGCAAGAAGAAAGAGAATGGTCGCGACTTTCGAGAAAATCAGAAAGTACGGCCGGACCTTGATGGGAATGAGATTGGTAAAGGTTGGAATGTTGATATGCGCCCAGTCACGCATGATCACCGCCGAGCCGATGAATACCATCCAGATCAGCGCCCAAATGCTGATCTCTTCCGACCACTGCAGTGACGAGTTGATCACATAGCGGAAGAAGACTTGCGCCAACATGACGACGGTAATGGTGATCACGAACACGACCACGGCCGAACGAGACAGTCGGTCAAGCCATACGATCAGCTTTTCGTAGCCCGCCATCGCAATCCCCACTTTTGACGAAGGTTAGCGTCTCACAAAGGGAGGGCGGTCCCGGACTTTCGGGACCGCCCAGCGCCCATCTGTGTTGTCGGCTAGCTCGAGGTTTGGAGCGCCACCGCGGCGTCGACGACCGACTTCGGTACGTCCTTGCCCGCGCTGGTCCAGACCTTTTGCCCGGCCTCTTGCCACTTGGCGAACTCGCTTTTGGTCGGCGTGTAGATTTCCATGCCGGCCTTGCGAAGCTCGCCCTTGTAGAAGTCTTCCAGCTCGCGGTCCTTTTGGTTCGCGATATCGGCGGCTTCTTGTGCGGCAAGCGCAAAGGGTTTTTGGATGTCTTCGGGCATCGAGTTCCAAGTGTTGGCATTCAGGACCTGGAACTGAATGGCGAACGAAGCATTCACTTCGGTCGCGTATTTCAGTACCTCGTGCATCTTGAACAAGAACGTCCAGATGGCCTGCACGTGATACCCGTCGACCACGCCCTGTTGGATCGCGGTATAGGTCTCGACCCAGGGAATCGGCGTCGGATTGCCGCCCCAGTTGCGGACAAGTTCGATCACAAGGTCAGAACGCGTGGAGCGGAACTTCAGGCCCTTGACGTCATCCGGGGTCTGTAGAGGCCGCTTGTTGTTCCACAGCATGCGGTGCCCACCGGCGCCGACTGGCGGCATCACCTTGACGGGCACGTTCTTTTCGAACTGCGCCGATTGCTGTTTCCACAAGTCCGACTTGAAGAGCCGTTCGCCGGTATCCCAATCGGGAATGATGTAGGGGAGATCGACAAACGAAAAGGCGTCATCGAATACGGTGAACTGCGAGCTGGTGTTCGACGTGATGTCGATGAAGCCGGTCTGGACGGCTTCGAGTTGAGAGACATCCGTGCCCAAGGTCGAGGACGGGTGAATCTGAATGTCGAGTTCGACGTCGTACTTCTCTGCCAGAATGCTTGGAATCAGGCGAACCGAAATATCGGTCGGGTCGCCCTCTTTGGCGTTGAGGCCCGCCACCAGTGGCTTGAGGAATTTCTTGGCCTGGGCCGAGCGGGTCAGTGCCGGAAAGCCGGAAATCGCGGCTCCCAGCCGCGACCGCAGCACCCGTCGTCTTGAGCGCCTGACGGCGCGAAATGGTTTTCTTCATGTCTTGATCTTCCTCCCTTTGCCCCGCCGTAGGGCGTGGCATTACAAAAAATGTTATCCCCGACCCAGGGGCCGAGATTGGCTCGATTAGAGGCTATTTGGCCGGTTCACTCAATCCCCGACCGCAGTTCGCATTGACCTGAGCGATCAAAACTTAGCGGCTGGAACGTATGGCTTGGCGTAACGTTTGAGCTCTGCCGGTAACTTGGGTCGATATTTCGGGTTCCAGACCATGGGGTGCTTTTTCTTTTCGAAGATGTTGTGCATTGGCCCGTTGACCGTGCGGACCCAAAGATTAAAGCCCGGGATGGAGCCAGAGGGGCCTTGATAGACATGTTCGCGCCACCAGACGTAGCCGCCCGGACCCATCACGCCGGCGTCGGCGAAAACGTATTCGCCATCAAGGACGAAGATTTCCTCGACCATCGAATGGGTCCAGCGGGGCTTTTTGCCTTTGGGGGGGGTGCGATGCGCGGCCGAACTGTAGATGAAGGACGTTTCGCCGGTATAGGGGTCGGTTCGCAACGGCTTGATGGCGACGCCGGCCTGGAGTTGCGGGTCGACAAGACCCGGGTCCCAAGGGATGTCGAGCGTGTTGATCTGTTCGATCAGGAGTTTTTTGTCGTACAGACCTTTTTCCGGTTCGCCTTGTTCCACGGTGGGTTGGGCCGCGAACGTCGTTAGCAAGACCGCCCCATCGCGACTGGAAACGTCGCGTCGTACATGGCCTGCAGGAAAGAACGCGTAGGAGTGTTTGCCGTATTCGATGCCGTTGATTTTGATGGCGCCGTCGAGCACGAAGAACTCTTCGTGGGCCCGGACAAATTCTTTTCCGCGGCGGCGATATTTCTCGGGGTAGCGCAGGACGCACGTCGAATCGCCCTTTTTCTTATCGATGCTGAGGACCTTGCTGCGCACGTCGGGGCGTCCCCCGCCGTAGAGTCCTTTGCGCCACGGCAACGCCTGGGCCTGAATGAAACATGTGTGTGGACGGGGCATTCCGCACTCCCTTGTCTTCTTTTGTTTGTTCGACACCAAAAGAGGTGATCGCACCAGCGTGGGACGTTATCGCGGAGGTGTCAAAAAAAAGGGCCGGCCCTAAAAGGCCGGCCCGATCATGAGAAAGGTGACTGCGGTCTAACTCAGCGCAACCGTCTGATCGATCACCGAACGATCGATATCTTTGCCAGCCGTGCCCCACACCGAACGCCCTTTTTCTTGCCATTGGGCAAATTCGGATGCCGTCGGGGTGTACATCTCCATCCCCACGCCGCGAAGCTCGTCTTTGAAGAAGTCCTCGGCCTCACGGTCGCGGATGTTGGCGGCCTCGGCCGCTTCTTGGAAGGCCAGCATCATGGGGCCTTGGATGCTCTCTGGGATCGCGTTCCAGGTATTGATGTTCATGACCTGGAATTGGATGCCGAAGATCGCTTTCACCTCGGTGGCATACTTCAAGACTTCGTACATGTTGAACTTGAAGGTCCAAATCGGTTGGACGTGGAAGCCATCGGCAACGCCTTGCTGGAGCGCCGTGTAGGTTTCGACCCATGGGACCGGTGTTGGGTTGGTGCCCCAGGCCCGCAGCAACTCAATCACGATCGGCGACGTCACTGAGCGCATCTTGAGGCCGGCGGCGTCTGCCGGCGTTTTGAGCGGTCGTTTGTTGTTCCAGAACATCCGGTAACCACCGGCACCAACTGGCGGAAGCACTTTGACCCCAACGCCTTTTTCGAACTGGGCGGCTTGTTGCTTCCAAACGTCGGACTTGGCGATACGCAAATACTGATCCCACCCAGTCACAATGTAGGGCAGATCGAGGAATGCGAACGCCGGGTCATAGCGCATGAACTGCGTGGTCACGTTGCTGGTGATGTCGATGAACCCGGTCTGTACTGCATCGAGCTGCGACAGATCCGTGCCTAGCGTAGACGAGGGATGAATCTGGAAATCGACTTCGATATCGTATTTCTCGCGAAGAATGCGCGGCACATCCGAGACCGAGGTGTAGGTCGGATCGCCTTCTTTGCCGTTCAGGCCGGCAACGATGGGTTTCAAAAATTTCTTTTGCTGCGCCGAACGCGTGAGCGCCGGAAAGCCGGTGAGCACTGCACCGGCGGTCGCCGCTGCGGCGCCGGTCTTCAAGGCATCGCGCCTCGTGAAGCGTTTGTTGGACATAAAACCTCCCTTTTTTCCTGGTTGAGGCACGCCTCCCTAAGGGTCCCCATCCGTGACTCAATTACATGCCAACGGGTCCTCTACGACAACTCAAAAACCGAGGTTTGCGGGCCTAATCGGATCACGGTTCGGAAGCTGTTGATTCAACGTGATTATTTGCCACGCCATGCGGCCCGCGAGAGTGCGCTATCATGGGGTTTCAAGAATAAGGGGGTGTCATGTTGCACCAAGCTGACCACGCCGTGTTGCCGCGAACCAATCACGATGAGCTCGCGAGACAGGAATTCGCGTTCACGCTCAAGACCCATATATCGACCGACGTGGGGCCGGGAACGCGCGATGCGGCGCATGCCCGCGCTATTCCGAAATTTTCACGTGCAAGAGGGCGGGCGCCGAAGACCCGCGGGGAGCTTCGCGACGCGATGGACGGCGACCCCTACCACCAATTGTGGAGTTCGCTGACACGACTCGCCCAAGAAGTCATGTGGGATAGCGTCGAGCAGAGCGTTGCGCGGCAATTGCCCGATTTGATTCAGGCGGCAAAGCGCACGAGCAAGACCGGGGGCAGCCTCAAGCTAAACCCGTCGTTGACCATGCCGCGTTATATGTCTGCCGTCGACATTCACGCAATGCCGGGCGGGTATGCCTCGGAAGTGACCGAAGACGATGTTCGCGCTGGTGCGATTTTCGATCGGGGCACGTTCATCAATGTGTGTGGCACCCAGGGGCCCCTGCATGATGCGCGTGGCCGCACGGTATGTTCTTACCTCCGGCACAACTATCCGGACTTCCGCCCGAAACGCATTCTCGATATGGGCTGTTCGATCGGGCAAGCGACGCTCGCCTACCCCAAGCACTTTCCGAATGCGCAAGTCTATGCAGTGGATGTGGCGGCGCCGTTGTTGCGTTACGGGCACGCCCGGGCCGAAGGGTTGGGCCGTCGCATTCACTTTTCGCAACAAAATGCGGAAGCGACCGACTTTCCGGACGGTCACTTCGACCTCGTCGTCTCGCACTTGGAGTTTCACGAGACCTCTTCGCCCGCGCTGGAACGCATTATTCAAGAATGCCACCGCGTGTTACGGCCCGGCGGGATGATGATCCATCTCGAATTGGGACTGCCCTATAAAGATATGGATCTCTACGAGCAGGTGATTCACGACTGGCAGACGCTAAACAACGCCGAGCCGTTCTGGGCCAAGATCAACTCGACCGACACGGCGGCATTGGCGCGTAAGGCGGGGTTCCGTGAGGCGACGGGCGGCTATCTCGAGCGCAGCGAGCACCCCGAGAGCGACGAAACGACCCTGGGTCCGAAGCCCTTTGAGACCGATGCTCATCCCCAAGGCGCACGGGTTGGGTGCGAGGTCTTCTACGTGATGCAGGGCGTGAAGTAGCGCCCTGTGGTTTTACTTGCCGGCGTTCTCGGCGCCGGCCTTGAACATGGCGTGGATCATCTGCGGGTGCGGCTTGAGCGGTTTGGGATAGGGGCGCCGGCTGTGGCTGATCCCCATCGCCAACAATGTTTCCACGGTTTTGTAGGTCAGCGGCCCGGGATTGATCACCGGCACGGGCAGTTCGGCGTTTAGATATTCCGCCGCCTGGTACATCGTCGTCGAGCCCAAACAGATCACGTCGGCGCCTTTGTCGATCGCCCGTTCGCACGCCGCCTTCATTTTGGGCAGGGTTTTGTCTTCTTTACCGGCTAGCAGATTCTTGTAGTCGGGTGGCGAGTCGTAGCTTTCGATCGCCGCGCAGAACGATTCGAGGCCCAGCGCCTTCACGAACTTCTGGGTGCGGATCAGCGCCGGTTCCCATTGGGCGAGCATCCCGAATTTTGACCCAAGCGTCATCGCAAAGGTCATCGACAATTTGCCTGGCGACACGACCGGGATGTCGAGGACGGAACGCAGCGCATCGAGGCCCGAATCGCTCATGGTGTCGATGCAGACGGCGTCGTAGCCGTCGTCTTGGGCCGACATGCCCGCTTCGAAGATAGCGAGATCCATCAGCACGAAGTCGTGCGGGCTCATGTACATCTCGGGACCGGCCGTGACCGGCCGGAAGTCAAACTCGATATCCGGGCCGAGTTGGACTGTGCTGACTTGTTGCCGTCGGTTGTTGACGCCCTCTTCATCCATTGCGAATGGAACGAGGACAAGTGCTTTGGCCATAGTGAAGCCTCCCTATCTACGGCGCGCCGGTTTTCTTTTTGCGACTTTCTTCGCAGGCTTTCGTTTTGCCGCGGGTTTCTTAGCGCTCTTTCTTTTGGCGCTCTTTTTCTTTGCGCCTTCGGCGCCAACGATCTTGGGCCCTTTCTTGGCTGCTGCTACAGCAGCGTCAAGCATGCCGTGGATGTAGTCGTCGCTGCGACCGACCGGGGCCGGGTACGATTTGCGGCTCTGCGAGAGGCGCAAGTTGATCATCATCAGTGCTGCGGCGTACGAGGTGGGGCCCGGACTGATCACGGGCACCGGAAGCTTCTCTGCTAAGAAATCGCGCGCTTGGTGCATCGAGGTCGAGCCAAGAATAATGACGTCAGCACCGTTCTCATCGACCAGTTTCTTGCCGGCCTTCAAGAGCTTGGGAAAGACGACGCGTTCCTCGCCGCCCAACAGGCTAAACCGGTCCGGCGCCATGCCGATGGACTGATGGCCAGCGTACTTGTCCCACACGCCAAGCTCGTCCATGACCTTTTTGTAGAGGCCGAGCCAGCGCTCCCACATCACCAGCATGCCGAACTTGTTGCCGAGCATCATGGCGGTGAGGATGGTAGTTCGGCCGGGGCCGATCACCGGGATGTCGAGCACGGCACGGAGGGCCGCGACGCCGGAATCGCTCATGGTGTCGATACAGACGGCATCAAAGCCGTCTTCTTGGGCCTGGAGGCCGGCCTCCAACATGGTGAAATCGCCCACCACGTAGTCGTAGGGCCCGACAAAATTGGTGCCGGCCCATTTGACCGGCTTGTAGCTGAATTCGAGGTCGGGGCCGAGGTCGATTTGTTTGCTCTGCGCCTCGCGCATCGCCAAGTGCTCGCCGCTCATTGGAAACGGCACCAACACCAATACTCGTTTTTTCTTGCGCGCCATCGGTTCCTCCCAGTCCCTTATTGGCAGTATCGTTGGTTGACCGATTAGCCCTCAGGGGGAATCGTGTCAATTCAGGCCGTAGAGTGCCAGGGGAGGAACGTCATGGGCAGTGTCATTTCGGCAGAAGGCAAGAAATTCGACGTCACGGTTCCGGTTTTGATTATCGGCGCCGGGGCGTGCGGCTGTACCGCCGCCCTTGCGGCGCACGAGAAGGGCGTCGAGGTCATGATTCTCGAACGTGACGACAAGCCGCGGGGCAATACTTCACTCTCAGGTGTTCAAATCCCAGATGGCGGCAGAAAAATGCAAGAAGCGGCCGGGATCAAAGACTCAGCCGACATTCTCTACAAAGACATTCTCGCGAAGGCCAAGGATCAGTGCGATCACGAACTCGCGCGACATGTTGCGAACGAATCGGCAAAAACCGTCGATTGGTTGGTTGATCGTTACAAGCTGCCGCTGTCGTGTATTTCCGACTTCACCTACCCGGGCCACACGGTACCCCACATGCATGCCTCGCCAAGCCGGTTCGGGGCCGAGCTGCTGACGGTGTTCTTGCAGGCCGTGGCGAACGAAGGCATCGATATCGCGACCTCGGCGCACGTCACCGACCTTTTTGCCGACGACGACGGCCGGGTGCGGGGCGTGCGGATCACGCGGCCCGACGGCAAGCACGAGGATGTCGGATGCGAGGCGCTAATCCTCGCCTGCAACGGTTACGGCGGGAATCAGGAACTGCTCAAGAAGTACATCCCAGAGATTGTCGATGCGCACTACCATGGTCACGACGGCAACCAAGGCGACGCCGTGTTGTGGGGCGAACAGCTTCAGGCATCGATCAAGGATATGGGGGCGTTTCAAGGCCACGGCGCGGTGATCACACCGCACAACATTCACCTGGGTTGGCCCTCGATTACCGAGGGCGGGTTTCAGGTCAACAAGGACGGCGTTCGTTTCTCCGATGAGAACCACGGCTATTCCGAACAAGCGCTCAACGTCGTGCGTCAGCCCGGTCATGTCGCGTGGACGATCTGGGATCAGCGCTGCCAGGACGTAGCGATCCAGATGCATAGCCACCAAGAGGCAATGAAGGCCGACGCGATCAAGAAATGCGACACGGTTGCCAAACTGGCCAAGACGGTCGGCTGCGACGAAGCAGTGCTGCAGCAGACGATGGACGAGAATACGGAGATGTGCGAGGGCAAGCGCGAAGACTCGTTCGGCCGCAACTTCACCAAGCATCCGCCGCTCGCGCCGCCCTACTACATCGCAAAGATCCAAGGCGCGCTGTTTCATACCCAGGGCGGCTTGGAGGTGAATACCGAGGCACGGGTGTTGAAAAAGGACGGCAAGCCCTTTCCCAATCTGTTCGCCGGCGGCGGTGCAGCGCGTGGGTTTTCGGGCCCGGCGGATTGGGGATACCTGTCAGGTTCAGGCCTGATGTCAGCGACCAACCTCGGCCGATTGGCTGGGAGGCGGCGGCCGACTTGGTGGCCAAAGGCTAAACCCGACCAACCGAACCCGCGACCCCTTGCAGCATTGCGGCGAAAGGCGCATGTGGGGACAGGATGAGTTGATCCCAACCCAACAGAGGCGCGCGACTTGACCGCTTCCCTTTACGACGACATCCAGCCGGTCGCCGATTTCAGCCAGGTCGTGGATCAAAGCGCCTATCGGTCTCTGCCGGATGATTGGTGGGTTGGCGTGACGGACGTCGTGCAATCGACCGCAGCGATCGAGGCGCGGCGCTATAAGGCCGTCAATCTGGCAGGGGCCGCAGCGATCAGTGCCGTGCTCAATGCGTTGGACCAAGCTCGTTTTCCCTTTGCTTTTGGCGGTGATGGCGCCCAGTTCGCGATTCCGGGTGACGTCGCGACGGTGGCGCGCGAGGCGATGCAGCGGACCGCTGTTTGGGTACGTGCCGAATTGGGCCTTGAGTTGCGCATTGCGCTCGTTGCGGTCCGGGACATACGCGCGGCGGGTTTCGACGTAAGCGTGGCCCGCTATAGCGCGTCGTCCGCCGTCGACTACGCGATGTTCACCGGCGGCGGCATGAACTGGGTAGAAAAAGAGCTCAAGGCAGGCCGACTGGGTCTGGAACCCGCTGTGGACGATGGGCAGCCCGACCTCACCGGCCTCTCGTGCCAATGGGGTGCGGTACGCTCGCGCAATGGCGAGATTCTATCGATCATCGCCCGACCCGAAGGGGCCGTGCCGAGTGCGGCCTATGTCGAGACGATCAAACGCTTGCTTGCGGCGTTGAACAAGGAAGATCGGATCAGCCCGGTACCGGCGCAGGGGCCGGACCTGAGTTGGCCGAAGGGCAGCGTCGATCTCATGAGTCGCCTCAAGCGCGGCACCGCTTCGTTGATTGCGCGGCGCGTTCGCGTTTTCGTGCAGACGGTCTTTTTGTGGCTGCTGTTTCGATTCCGGCTCCGGGTCGGCGGTTTTGATCCGGCGCATTATCGGCGGATGGTGTCGGCCAATACCGATTTCCAAAAATACGGCGATGGGTTGTATCTCACGGTCGATTGTAGCGCCGCGGTGGCACAAGAGATCGAGGCGTTGCTGACGAGCGCAGCCGCTAACGGCGCCCTTACTTATGGCCTCCATCGCCAGCAAGAGGCGCTCCTTACCTGCATCGTCCCGTCGGTCGCAACGGACTCGCACTTGCATTTCCTTGATGGGGCCGGCGGCGGCTGCGCCGCCGCGGCCGCACAGCTCAGGTAGCGTTAGCAGCTTGTCCTAAACGGGTATTTCGCCTTCGACCGTCGTGCGATGCATGTGTCGGACGTGTTGTCCATCGAACGGCGTGGCGTGGTGCAGGATGCTACGATTGTCCCACATCACGAGATCGCCGACCTGCCAACGGTGGCGGTAGACGAAGTCCTCGCGCGCCCAGTGCTTCCGTAGGAAAGTGAGAATCTCGTCGGACTCGGTCTCACTTACGCCCAAAACCTTGTCGACGAACACCCCGCCAAAGAGGGCCTTGCGGCCGGTTCTGGGATGGGTGCGGATGAGCGGATGTTCGACGCCTTTGACCAGTGCGAGTTGGGCGTCGGTGAATTTCGGGGCGGTGGTCTTGTTGAGCCCGTGCAGCGCGTAGAGGCCGGCGAGGCGTGATTTCCAGTCCTCGGGCAGGGTGTCATACGCGGCGAACTGGCTGGCAAAAAGCGTGTCGCCGCCCTCGGGCGGGACTTCGACCGCATAGAGGAACGAACCCATGCTGGGTTTTTCGGTGAACGACACGTCGGTGTGCCAATAGCGGCCCGCATCGATAAGTCCGACCGGATTGCCCTCGGCGTCGGTCTTGTTGGACAGCACCAAGATCTCGGGATGTCCGTCGAGTTGGTATTGGTGGAGAATATGCACCTCGAGCGGCCCGAAGCGTCGCGAAAAAGAGATCTGGGCATCGGGCGACAAGTTTTGGCCGCGAAACACCAGGACCGATTTCCGGTAGAACGCCTGTTCGATCTCGGCAAAGGTCGCATCGTCGACCGGATGCGACAGGTCGATCCCGGCTACCTCGGCGCCGACATGGTCATGGAGGTTCGTCATTGTCATGGTCATGGCGGTATCATCGGATTGACGCGCAAAAGGTGCAAGGGTGCGTCGCTAGCAGAAAAAGGACGCGACATGGATCTTAGGGTTGAAGAATAAGGTGGCGATCGTGACCGGTGCGTCGAAAGGGATCGGTGCCGCATGCGCCGAAATCCTGGCCGACGAGGGCGCCAAGGTCGTGCTGGTGGCGCGCACGCCGCGTTACCTCAACGCATTGGCCAAGCGATTGTCCAAACGGTATCGCACCGAGGTCGGGTTCATCGCGGCCGACATGGGCCAGCGCGGCACGGCCGATCATGTCGCCAAGCAGGTGGTGCGCGAATTCGATCGCATTGACATCTTGATCAATTCGGCGGGCTCGTCGCAGGGTGGCTTGTTCTGGGAGGTGCCCGACGACACCTGGGACAGCGCCGTGCAACTCAAGTTCCTGGGCGCGGTGCGGATGGTGCGTGCGGTTCTGCCGGCGATGCGGCGTCAGAAATACGGGCGCATCGTCAACGTCGCGGGTAACACCGGGCGCCAACCGCACCCGCGGTTGCTGCCCGGCGCGACGACCAATGCCGCGTTGCTCGCGTTCACCAAGGGTTTGTCCGAGGAGATTATGAAGGACGGCGTGTTCATCAACGCGCTGCAGCCCGGCCCAACTCAAACCGAACATTGGGGCAAGCTGATGGCCAACCTGTCGCGTGGCACGGGGCTGTCGCCCAAGGCGTTTGAGAAAGAGTTCATGAAGGAGATCCCCATGCGCCGCGTCGCCGCCGCGATCGAAATGGCACGCCCGGTGATCTTTATGGCCAGCGATCTCGCCAGCTACATGACGGGCCGCTCGATCATCGTGGACGGCGGCTGGACGAAGGATTTGGCGTAGGATCAAGGGACGAGAAACTGCGCTAATCTGTTCATATTGGGACTGAAGTGATTGGGGTCCAATGTCAGAGCCGTCGTCGACGATTGAATCGCGCGATCAAAGTCTGTTGCGCAATGGCGAGCTATCGATACGAAAGGTATTGCGTCGGTCGGCAGCGCTGGTCGGGCGTAACATTGGCGCCATTTTGCTGGCGATGATTGGCCCGGTCACAATCGTCACACTGGTGTGGGAACTCTTTCCGACGAGCGGTGGCCCCGACAGCTTTTCTGTTGTTTTGCGGGGTCTGGTTGCCTTTTTTGTATGGGTTCTGCTGTGGGTGGGGTTCGCCTCTGTTTTGCACGCGCGATTCCTTGATCGTCGCCATAGCCCACCGGTTTGGCGCGCCTTGATTTGGTCGCGGACACAACTGGAATTCCTGTCTGGAATTTTCCGAGTGACCCTTGTGCTCACTTTGGTGGGTGTTGTGGCCGGGATACCTATTGCGATCGCGGGAGCCATTGCTACGTGGCTTGGCATCCTCGCCGAGTTGGTCGGTCTCCTAGTTGCGAGCTATGTGTGGGCGAGGCTTGCAATGGTCTTTCCGAGTGCTTCGGTCGGTAAGCCCTTGGCCATCAAGGATAGCTGGAGCCTCACGTCATCTGCCGTCTGGCGCATCGCGTTTCTACTCGGTTTGCTCTACATCGTGTCACGGATTCTGGTGCCATTGGCATTGAGCTTGCCGTTGCTTGCCGATGTGCCGTCTGCCACCGATTGGCTCGTCAGAGCGGTTTCAGCGGCGTTGATGTTCGGTGGCGCGGCCGTCGTCGCGGCGATCCTTTCTGCGACCTATCAAGCGTTAGTCGAAACGCGACCACCGGATGTGCGAGATACATATATTCCGCAAGATGGAACGCACCTGGCCGACGCCTTCTAGATTCAGGGATCGAGAACCGGCAAATGTCTGTGTGCTCAGTTTGCTCCCGAATGCCCCATGCCGTCTGAAGCGCCACCACTGAACCAGCTTGATGTTCGCGGCACGAGCGAGACACGTTCGCGTCTCCGTATGACGGTGCGCGATCTGGAGCAGGTGATCGATGAGCCCGCGACGCGCGGCGGGACGAACCTGGGGGTCGCGCCGACCGAAGCGGCGCTGGCCGGGCTTCTAGGGTGCATCAACGTTGTGGCGCGGCGGTTTGCCGAGCAGAAGGGGTTTGAGGTCACGCGGCTGGAGGTTGAAGCCACGGCGCACTTCGACCCGCGTGGCCCGCGTTTAATCGCGCCCGTGGAAGTCCCGTTTCCGTTGATCGAAATGACCGTGGCGATCGACACGTCGGCGGCGGCGGCCGACGCGGCGGCGCTGCGCGACGATATCCCCGCCAAGTGCCCGATCTGGCAACTGTTTGCCCGGTCGGGTACACGCTTCGACGTCGATTGGCGAATCACGCCCGCGGCGTAACGACGATGTCGAACGTTGGTCGTGTCCGGACGGATCAATCCCGACCATACCGCCATGTTACGCCGTGGGCATTCGATTAGGCTTTAGGGTAGTTGACGATATCTTCCTTGGTCAGCCGCAGTTTGATCGACGGGCGTTCCAGGATGCCGTTGTACCATTCGGCCAGCACGGGGAATTCTTTTTCCCAATCCCAATCGCCGTCGCCGGGTTCTAGTTTGCAGTCGGTAATCGGGTTGCGCAGGCTGAGGTAGGACAAGCTGCCGGCCGACGTGACGTGCGCGATATGAAAGCGCGACGGCTCTTTCAACCATTCCTTGGCATCTTCGTTCAAGAGCTTGAGCGCCAGCATGATCTTGCGTCGCTCGCGCAGCATGTAATCGGTGTTCCAGACCGATTTGTCGCGCCAGCTTTCGACGCGGATCAACGTGGTGGCGTCGAACACGCCATCGCTGGTCACCATCTGGCGGCGCACATCCCATTGGCTGTCGTCTTTGGGAAAAAGCGGTGCGGTCTTGTTGAACGAATCCAAGTATTCACAAATCAGCAGACCGCCGAACAATGGCTTGCCGTCGTCCTTCACGAAAGAAGGTACCTTGCCGAGCGGATTGTATTTCCAGATCTCGGTGTCTTCGTCGAACGGCACCTGCCGTTCCATATGCAGCTTGTCGAGCACCCCGGCTTCGTGGGCGGTGACGAGAACTTTGTGGATGTAATCGGGATTGGGGGTGAAGACGAGCTTCATGGTCTGGGTCTCCTAATGTCGTCGGTGTTGGTTGGGCTCGGTGCGTTGCAGAGCGTGGCGTTAAAGTTTACTGAGGTCGGGGGTGCCGGCTTCGGGCACCAAAATGCGCACGTCTTGCGCGACGATGAATTCGCGCGCTTTTTTGACGTAGGCCTGGAAGGCGGGGTCGGCGGCGCATTCGGCGCGGCGGCGTTGCCGTTCGTCCAAGCTGTCGTATCCCCACATGTGGATGATCTGGTTGGGGTTGCCGACTTCTTGGCGGAACATGCCGATGAAGTTCCCAAGATACGTTTTTGAACGTCGCGGCCCTCTTCGTCGAACAGCTTTAGGAAAAGCGGCACGGTGCCGGTTTTCAGCGTATAGGCGCGGTAGTCGATGAACATGGGCGTCCTCCCCGGATCGGTTTGTTGTCGTTGGCTGACAATCTAAGCCTGCGGGGGATGCATGCGAGGGCCTTTGCCATCGCCGCACGACAGGCGAAGACGGCCATCTTCCGCTTGCAGGTGGCGGTTATTGTCGCTTTTTCGTGCTAGGCTTTGGCCAGAATTCGCCAAAAAACGACGGGGAGGTATTCCGACATGGCAAAAGAAATTTTTGTTGCCTACGGCGTCGACGTTGACGCGGTGGCGGGCTGGCTGGGGTCTTACGGTGGCGAGGATTCGCCGCTCGATATCTCGCGCGGCATGTTCTCAGGCGAGGTCGGCAGCTTGCGGCTGTTGGACTTGTTCGATCGCTGGGGCATCAAGACGACGTGGTTCATTCCCGGGCATTCGATCGAGACCTTTCCCAAGGAAATGAAGGAAGTGCACAAACGGGGGCATGAGATCGGCGTTCATGGTTATAGCCATGAAAACCCGATCGCGATGACGCGGGAACAGGAAACGGTCGTTCTCGACAAGTGTATCGATCTGATCAAGAAGCTCACCGGCAAGAAGCCACGCGGCTATGTCGCGCCGTGGTGGGAGTTTTCAAATGTGACCAATGAGCTGCTGCTGGAACGCGGCATTCTTTACGATCACTCGTTGATGCATCACGACTTCCAGCCGCATTACGTTCGGGTCGGCGATTCGTGGACGCCGATCGACTATTCCAAGCATCCCGATGAATGGATGACCCCGCTAAAACGCGGCAAAGAAACCGATCTCGTCGAGATTCCGGCGAGTTGGTACACGGACGATCTGCCGCCGATGATGTTCATCAAGAAAGCGCCGAACAGCCACGGTTTCGTCAATCCGCGGGACATCGAGGAAATGTGGCGCGACCAGTTCGACTGGGTCTATCGCGAGTACGACTACGCGGTCTTCACGATGACGATTCATCCCGACGTCTCGGGTCGTCCGCAGGTGCTGATGATGCACGAGCGCTTGCACGAACATATCGCGCGTCATCCGGGCGTTCGGTTCGTGACCTTTGAGGAAATCGCGAAAGACTTTCTCAAACGCAGTCCGCGCAAGAAGTCCGGCGGCGCGAAAAAACGCGCAGATAATAACGCATCGCTGAGATCGGCCCGCCGCGCCCCATTCGGCGCGTGGCGGGCGCAGGAGGTCACCGCGATGTGCGGACTTTGCGGCATCCTCGGCGCCGGGGAGCATTGGACGGACTCGGACGATGCGCTGAAAAAGCGTGCCGGTGCCGAAACCCGTCGGCGCGAGCGGGCTTATCAAATCTCGCTGACCAATCGCATTCTTGCCCAATACGGTTTGAAGCTGACGGATTGGGAGGGCTCGTCCTTTGTGTTGTCGAACCGAACCGGCGCCAGCGAGGTCATCGATCATTTTGCGGCCCTATGGCCGACTGCCGAAAAAATGATCAAGCGCCCGTGCGATCCGCTGGACCCCAAGGTCGTGGACGCGCTCGAAGCGTAATGTCGCGCTACGCTGGATACTTGCCGGTCAACGTCATCACCGGCTTCCTCGGCTCGGGCAAGACGACGCTGCTCAAACGATTGCTGGACTCGCCGGATACGGCGGATACAGCCGTTCTGATCAACGAATTCGGTGAAGTCGGATTGGATCATCATTTGTTGGAGCAGGTCGACGAGAACATCGTCATGCTCCAATCGGGTTGTCTGTGCTGTACGATTCGCGACGATCTTGCGAGGTCGATGCGCGACCTTTGGGAGCGCCGTGCGACGGGCGAGTTCGGCTTCAAACGCTTGGTCGTCGAGACGACAGGTTTGGCCGATCCTGCGCCGATCATCTACACCCTGATGGCCGATCCGGTCATCCGATATCACTTCCGATTGGGCAATATCATCACCACCATCGACGCGGTGAACGGGTTGGGTCAACTCGAGCGACAACCGGAATCACTCAAGCAAGCGGCCGTCGCCGACCGGATCGTGCTGACCAAAACGGATATTGCGAACGACGATGTGGGCGACTTGCGCACCCGGCTCCGTCAGGTCAATCCGGCGGCGCCTGTGTACCTTGCTCAAGAAAACGTCGCGCCGGCAAAGCTTCTGACCAACGATCTCTACGATCCCAAGGCGAAGTCTAAGGAAGTCGCCCATTGGATCGACGCCGAAGCGTTTTCCGCGCAGCATGATCACGAGCACGACCCCAATCGGCACGACGCGAGTATCCATGCGTTTTGCCTGACCTTCGATCGGCCGATCGATTGGACCGCATTTGGTATCTGGCTGACCATGTTGCTTCAGGCCCATGGCGAGGACGTCCTTCGCGTCAAAGGGTTGTTGGACGTGCGGGGTATGCCGGGGCCCGTGGCCGTTCACGGTGTCCAACACGTCGTGCACCCGCCGGTCCATCTCAAGCGGTGGCCGGACGACGATCGTCGTTCTCGGATCGTTTTTATCGTTCGGGGCCTCGAGCGACGGTCGATCGAGGCTTCGCTGGCCGCGTTTAATGCGCTGGCCGATGATCAATCGGCCGCCGCATGACGAGACTCACGCGGCCTGCAATTGAAGTGGTATAACCCGGCGCCATGGACCTCAGTACACTGACTGCCGCCCAACTGGGCCGCGCGATGCGCGACAAAAAAACCGACCCCGTTGAAGTGGTCGACCACTTCATCGATCGCATTGCCGATCATGAAGACAAATCCGTGTTCATCTCGGTTACGGCCGATCGGGCGCGTGAGGAAGCCAAAGCGAGTGCGGCGCGCTATGCCAAGGGTCATCCGCTGGGTCCGCTCGATGGGGTTCCAGTCGCTTGGAAGGACCTCGTCGACATCAAAGGGGCGACGAACGACCTGCGCATCAGAACTCTTCCGCGATCGCGAGGTCGCCGAGCAAGATGCGCCTATCGTCAAGAATTGCGCTGCCGCCGGTATGATCGTACTGGGCAAGGTCAACCTCACCGAGTTTGCGTTTTCGGGCCTTGGTCTGAACCCCCATTTTGGGACGCCGATCAATCCGCATAGCGGAGAGACGCCAAGGGCGCCCGGCGGATCGTCTTCGGGTTCGGCGGTCTCGGTGGCTGCCGGTTTGGCGCCGATCGCCATCGGCACCGACACAGGTGGTTCGGTCCGCATTCCGGCAGCCTTTAATGGTTTGGTCGGGTACAAATCTTCGCAAGGGCATATCAATAAGGAGCGAGTTCAGCCGCTGTCGCTGACGCTCGACACCATTGGTCCACTAGGTAAGTCGGTCGAGGACTGCGTGTTGATGGAGCGGGCATTGCGTCAACAGTTGGTCGTTGTGCCGCGTGCTGCCGGGCTCGCCGATCTGAAATTGGTGGTACCGGAAAATCTCGTGTTTGAAGAAGTGCAAGACGCAGTTGCCGCGAACTTCGAAGCGATGTTGTCAAAGCTGTCGGCGGCGGGCGTGTCCATCGAGCGGCGACGTTTTGAGGTGTTCGACGCCATGCTTGAGTCGTCAGATGCGCACGGAACACTGGCGACCGCGGAGGCATTCTACAATCTCGGCCACCATGTCGACGGGCCTAACGGAGGAAAAATGGACCGCCGGGTCGTATCCCGGATCGAACGTGGTCGCGACCAAACGGCCGCCGACTACATCGCAATTACCGAGACCCGGCGTACCCTAAACGCCAAGCTCGGCGCGGAAATGGAAGGGCCGACCTTCTTGGTCATGCCCACTGTCGCCATCACCGCGCCTGAGATCGCACCGCTCGACGCGGATGATGACGTGTTCCACGCCACCAACATGACGGCATTGCGCAACACGATGATCGGCAACTATTTCGATCTACCCGGGTTTACGTTGCCATCGGGTGTCGACGGCGGAGGGCTGCCGACCGGCATTCTATTTAACGCCTTCACCGGGCAGGACGAGTTGCTGATGTGTTACATGCAGGGCATCCAGCAAGTACTGGACGCCTAGACGCAACATTTGCGGGCGGTGACATCCGTTTGGGGGAATCATGGACCTAAGCACAGCAACAGCGGCGGATATCGGTCGGGGCCTGCAAAGCGGCGCGCTCGATGCCGTCGAGGTCACGGCGTTCTTTCTCGATCGGATCGCGGCGTATCCAGATCGGGCCGTCTTTACGTTGACGACCCGGACCGGGCGCAAGCCGAGGCTCGAAGCGGCGGCGGGGCGGATCAAACAGGGCAACAGTCGGGGGCCGCTCGATGGCGTTCCGATCAGTTGGAAAGACTTGTTCGACATGGTCGGCACGCCGACGACAAGCGGCTCGGCACTCCATCGAAATGCGGCGCCAGCCGATGTGGATGCCGCGGCGGTGGCGCACGGCGCGGCGGCCGGGATGGTCGCGCTCGGCAAAGTGAATCTACCGGAGTTCGCCTTCTCCGGCTTAGGGCTTAATCCGCACTACGGGACGCCAATCAATCCGCACGACCCCAAGACGCCGCGCGCGCCAGGCGGGTCCTCCAGCGGTTCGGGCGTGAGCGTTGCCGCGGGACTGGCGCCAATCAGTATCGGCACCGACACCGGCGGATCGGTTCGTGTGCCCGCATGCTTCAACGGTTTGGTCGGATACAAGTCTTCTGAAGGTCATATCGGCAAACAAGGCCTAGCCGCTTTGTCTCCGACCCTGGACACGATTGGCCCTTTGGCGCGATCGGTCGAGGACTGCGTCCTATTGGAACGCGTGATGCGGGGTCGCAAGCCCGTCCTCATGGACGCCGCCGCCCCGAGCGACATCACGTTGGTGGTGCCGACCAATGTCGTCTTCGATGACGCCGAGGAGGCCGTCGCCGCCAATTTCGACAAATCCATTGAAATGTTGGCGCGCGCCGGAATGCGCGTTCGACGGGAACCCGTTGACCTGTTGGATGAGGCGCTGAGTTTGACGGAGCGACACGGTCTCCTCGCCGGCGCCGAGGCCTGGCACGTGCTGCGCGACGTGCTGGAGGGGCCGGATTACAAGAAAATGGATATCCGGATTTGGCACGACCTCACCCAGGCAAAATCGCTCACGGCCGACGATGTCCTGAGCCTGCAAGAGGGCTACGCACGGATGCGCGCTGCGTTGGCCGACCTGCTTGGCGCGAATGGCTTGTTGGCGATGCCGACGACGAAGAATACGGCGCCACCGATCGCCGACCTCGAGGCGGATTGGGAAGTGTACAACGCCCAAAACTGGCTGGCGTTGGGCAATACCAATCTCGGCAATATCCTCGGCGTCGGTGCCCTCACGCTGCCCAATGGAACCAATACCAACAACATGCCGACGGGGTTCATGGTGTGTGCACCCGGTGGCCAGGACGAGCGCCTATTGGCACAAGGCCTTGCGATCGAAAGCGCGCTCCGTAGTTAGGCCGACTAGGGATGACAGAGCATCAGCCAACCCCGTGCATCGTCGGTGGTCTCTACGAGGCTTTTCATGCCGTGACCGACCCGGTGGCCGCGGTTCGGTATTGGCAATCCTTTGGGTACCGGGTTGGCCCGGAAGGCCGTCTAGACGCGGCGGATGCCAAGAAGCTCTATGGCGTCAATATGGGTTTGCGCTCCATCCGGCTTTACCACCAACAGGCCGATCATGGCCTGGTGCGTTTAATGGTTTGGGATGGTGCGGTCGGCGAAGGCTTGGGCACCCGGCCCATTCGCGGGCTTGGAACACGATGGACGGGACAGAAAACACTCAATATTGCGCGCCTCAACGACCATGCGGAGGCGGCTCAGGCGGCGGGTGAAGACCTTTGGGTTGTTCCGCCGTTTTTTGTCGGGTTCACGCCCCCAGCGGCCCGCGCACCCTTTGTCGAGGCGTTGCCGGGCGTGCGGGAAATGGTGACGCTGCGGCCCGACACCCGTCAGGTGTTTATCGAGTTCGTCGGTTGGGAACTGCCGCAATACGGCGATATTGATCCCCGTTGTCTTTTTCAGACCAGCCAATTCACCCATCAGTGCCTGATGGTGCAGGACGACAGCAAGAAGAGCCTCACGTTCTACGATGACGTTCTTGGGATGGTCCGTTTGAACGATTCGACAACCGCCTTCACCCCGGACATCGGGCCCAACCGGATATTCGACCTGGCGGACGGCGAAACCTTTCACGCGACGGATTTCGACGATCCTCGATCGACGAACGTGCCCGCCGAGCGTCGATCCGGAAGATTGAAAATCATTCGGTTGGACAAAGGGCGTCCGGTACCCGACTGGCGCGATCTGTCGCGTCCCGGCCATCTTGGCTATACCGGGAATTCTCTTCGCGTGAACGACATTGAGGGCATGCGTGCGCGAATTGCGGCAGGTGGCGGCACCGCGGTCACGGCGGTGGCGGTGGACGAGTTTGGTCGCCGCGCGGTGTCGTTCGAGTCGCCCGACGGTTACTTCTGGACGGCGATCGAGGCGTGAAGCTATCGCGGCAAGAGCGCGACAACGTTGCGGCCGTAATGATCGTCAGCAAGTAAAATGCCGGCGGATTGGGGCGCCGCCGACCGCTATGATCCTCCCGGAGGTGCGGCATGGCGTATGACGAAAAGTTAGCGGAACGAGTACGCTCGGCGTTGGGGCGCCGCAGCGATGTTACCGAGCGCAAGATGTTCGGCGGCCTTGTATTTATGCTTCACGGCAACATGGCCTGCGGCATCATGAAAGACGACCTCATGCTTCGGTTGGGCCCGGAGGCCGCCGCGAAAGCGGTGAAGCAGAAACACGCGCGGCCAATGGATTTCACAGGGCGACCCATGACCGGCATGCTCTACGTCGCGAAGGAAGGTGTCCGGACGGCGAAACAACTTCACGCTTGGCTCGACAAAGCAGAAGCCTTCGCCGACACTTTACCGCCCAAGTAGCGGCGTCCCTACGCGCCAACCCTGAAAGCGTCGGAAACCGTTCACCCCGTACCGTGCGATCACAGCGGATTGGAAGAGGTTCAGCGGCGGGCTATGTGGGCTGGAGGAATTTATGGAACGGGACGAAATTCGCGTGCCGATCGACGAGATTTACGTGCCCATTGCCCGACGCAAAACACTTGACCCCGAGAAGGTAGACGCCCTCGCGGCAAGCATTTTGGAAGGAGGACAAAAGAAAGCGATCTACGTCCGGCGCGACGGCGCCCGTCATGTCCTGATTGAGGGCTTGCATCGGCTTGAAGCCTGCAAGGCGCTTGGCGAAACGGCGATCGTTGCGATGTTGGTTCAGGCTCGTCGCAAGTAGTGCCTAACTAGACGCGCAGTTTCTCGCTGCCGTGTAATCCAGGACCGGGGTCGAGCCCTAGGGCCCAACGCCCCCACGGTGGCATGTTGACGTCAAATGCGACGCCGATCTGGGTCGCCATCCCTTGAACATCTCTGAAGTGGCGTTGCACCGGGTTGTCGTCGGTGAGGCCCGATGCGCCCATCATTTGCACCAATCGCTGCGTGGCGCGCATGCAAAGTTTGGCAATGAGGCCACGGTTTCTCACGATGGCGGTGCGTTCCTCGTCGTTCAGGCGCCGACCGGCTTTAGCGGCCTCGTGGAGGAAGACGAAGTCCTTTTGCGCCACGACATCGGCGGCATTGATCTCCGCAGCGGATTCCGAAAGCCTGATTTGCACCGCAGAGCTTTCTGCCACCTTGTTGCCGAAGATCGCGCCCTTCTTGGACCGGGTCATCTCGATATAGTGGGCGAGGGCGCCTTCGGCAGTGCCGATCAACGGCCCGAGCGGGCTCGATCCCTGCACCGGCGCAAACTCCATCGAATAGATGTAGCTGTCGTGGACACCGGCGCCAGGGGGGTTCTGCTCGTTAAACGTGACGGCCGGCATGATGCGATAATCGGGGACAAAGGTTCCCGGCACGTGGATATCTTTCGTGCCCGTGCCCTTCATGCCGGCAACGAACCATGTGTCTTCGATCTCATAGTCCGAACGCGGCAGCAATACCTGATGCCCGACGCCGTCGATCGGGAAGAGCGCCATGGCCCAGCCCGAATGGTCCACGCCGCTGGCGAAGCCGACCGAGCCCGAAATGTTCACGCCACCTTCGACGCGCTCCGTCTTGACGTTGGCGCGGGGCACGGAGCCGGTGGCGATCAATAGATCCGAGTCATCCGGCCAAACCTCGTCTTGGGCCTCTTTGGCAAAGCGCGCGACATGGCAAGAATGTTGGCCGACGACCGAGGCAATCCATGCTGTTGACGGGCAGCCGTGGGCGAGAACCTTGGAGTACGCATACTGCGTGCCCCAGTCCATCTCGTACCCGCCGTAGGCGCGCGGACGAAAAACCGAAAGAACCCGGCCTCGTGCAGTTTGGCCATGGTTTCGGTCGACAAGGTGCGGCGGCTTTCGGTCGCGGCGGCTTCTTCTTTGAGGTAGGGGACCAACGCCTCGGCACGGGCGACAAGGTCGTCGACGGTAGGGATGTTCATTGAGCAATTACCTTCGTTTTGGCGTTATCGTCGACACTCGTTCCTAGAGGCTCAACGGCAGCCCGCACCCATGACCGCAGCGTGAAAACATGCCGTCATGATAAGCTCGCCGCGGTTCAACGGAGTAGCGTCATGCAGCCAATCCTAAGGCGGACAACAATTGTTGTACGCGATCTCGATCAATCGATTGCCTTTTACCGCGACGGGATTGGCCTGCGCGTCGGCTGGGACCGGGAGACGGTGTTGGGTGATGCGATCCCCTTGGCGCCGGGTGCCAAAGGGCGCTTCGCGACGGTCATGGGCGAGGACGAGGTCATCGGCATGATCGGGTTGCTCCAGGTGGTCGATCCCCCATTGCCAGCTCCGCCGGTTCCGGCGACCGAAGCCTTGTCGGTGGGTGCGACAATTTTCGTTATCGGTACCGAGGACTGTGACGGTGTTCATGATCGGTTAGAGGCGCTGGGCGCGCGAATCTACAAGGCCCCCTACGATCAAGAACTCAAAGGGCGAGACGGCCAGCCCATCAAGATGCGCTCGATGGCCGCTTGGGATCCGGACGGTCATTTCTTGGAGATCAATCAGCGTTTCTGATTGGGCGGCAACCCGAAACTTGGCTAACTCAGGATCGATTTGCGCTGGTCGGCAGAAAGTTTTTGGGAGCCCTCGTTCAAGATGCGGCGCTCCGCCGTTGTCTTCCACTCAAGCAAGAAACGATAGACGGCCTCGGGGTCGCTTTTCGAGGCCTCGCGTAGTGCCCATCCGACCGCATTCTTCACCCCAGCGTCTTTTTCGGTCATCACCTGCCGGCAGACCTCAAGTGTCGGTCCGGCGAGTCGGCGACCCTTTTGATTGAGAGCCGTTGTTGAGGCGATCGCCGCACGCCGACGCCAGATGTTTTCGCTTTGGGCCCATTTCTGAAGGCGAGCCGCTTCTTCCGGCGCGCCGGCGACGATTTCGCCAATCACGTTCATCGAAAGTTGGTCGCAAACTTCCCAATCCTCGATCTTGTCGATCAAGGGCTCAATCAACTCGAGATGGGTCGGCGTGAGCTTTCGTTTCAGTCGCGCGAGGACAAAAACAGCAAACAGCAGTTCTTCGCGGCAGCGGCGCTTGAAGGCACTTTCGAGAAGGCCCATGGCGAATTCGGGTGTGACGTCTTTTTTCGCATGGTGCCAACCCTGCGCGAGTTTGCGAACCGCCGGTACCCGAACGCCAATGATGGTCACGCCGGTCGGGACGAGTGCCGAAATCTTCTTGCGATAGGCAGGTTCGGCGACACGTTCAAAATCTTTCCGAACTTGATCGAGGTCGGTTGTCACGATGAACCGCCGGCACCAAGGTGGGTCATGGGTAGCGCGGTTCGATGGACGATCTGTTTCAACGAGAAGGATGATTTGATGCTGGCAATGCCGGGTACGCGGGTCAGTCGTTGCATCAGAAATTTCTCGTAGGCCGGCAGGTCCGGGACCACGACTCGCAACAAGTAATCAGCGTCGCCCGTCATTAAGTAGCATTCCATGACCTCGGGCCATTCGCCGATGCGGCGTTCGAACTCTTCCAGGGCGGTTTCGACTTGGCGTTCAAGGGTGACGTTCAACATCACGGACACGCCCAGACCGAGTGCGGCGGGCGATACCAATGCGACATAGCCAGCAATAACGCCACGGTCTTCAAGTTCCCGTACCCGTCGGAGACAGGCGGACGGCGAAAGACCCACGGCGTCGGCCATTTCGACGTTGGTTTGCCGCGCCCGCCCCTGCAATTGCCGGAGGATGCGCTGATCGATCGCGTCGAGAAGCGTTTCAGCCATGGAATTGCGCTATTCTTCCAATATAGACAATAATATTGTGCATTATCTGTCGATATGCGCATGATTTGCAATAATTGCGCAACATGGCTCAGCTACATTGCGCGGCGGGGAGGACCTCATGGCCCAGTCAAAAGCGCAGCATCCCAACACTATTGCCGGTTTGGCGCCGGACGATTTTGCCTGTCTCAAAGCGCTTGAGAAAAAATCGTTTTGGTTGTCGTCGTGGATGATTCATCACGCCAACCATGTGCGCCCCAATCGGGACGGGTTGAAGGTCGGCGGCCATCAGGCGTCTTCGGCATCGCTGGTCACGCTACTGACGGCGCTCTACTTCAATGAATTGCAGCCGACTGATCGCGTCGCGGTTAAGCCTCACGCGAGCCCGGTCTATCACGCCATTCAATATCTGATGGGTCGCCAAACGGTCGACAACTTGCGGAACTTCCGCGCTTTGGGCGGCGCGCAGTCCTATCCGTCGCGGACCAAGGATGTCGATCAGGTCGATTTTTCGACCGGCTCGGTCGGTCTTGGCGTCGCGGTGACCCTATTTGCGTCGATGATTCAAGACTATTTGCTGACCCGGAAGATGCTCCCCGCGGACGAGCCGCCGGGACGTATGGTCGCGCTGATGGGCGACGCCGAACTCGATGAAGGTAACGTGTGGGAAGCGATGCTGGAGGGTTGGAAACATGACGTGCGAAACCTGTGGTGGATCATCGACTACAACCGCCAGAGCTTAGACAGCACGGTGTCGGATCGTTTGTTCGGCCGCTTCGATGACATCTTTCGGACCACCAATTGGAACGTCATTACGCTCAAATACGGCAAGAAGCTTGAAGCGGCCTATGCGAAACCGGGCGGTGATGCACTGGAGAAGTGGATCGACGAATGCCCCAACTCGCTTTACTCGGCGCTGACCTATAAGGGGGGCGAAGGATTTCGGGAGCACTTGCTGAACGACATCGGCAATGTGTCGGGCATCAAGGCGCTGCTTGACGAGCATGATAACGACTCGCTTGGCGAACTGATGACCGACCTTGCGGGCCACGACATGGAGTGCGTCCTCGAAGGATTCAAACAAGCCGACCCAGAGCGCCCCAATTGCTTCATCGCCTATACGGTGAAGGGCAAGGGGATGCCTTTTGCCGGACACAAAGACAATCACGCCGGTCTGATGACACCGGATCAAATGGCGCAGTTTCGCGACCGCATGGGCGTTTCGGAAGGATCGGAGTGGGAGCCTTTTGCCGGCCTTGATGTCGACACCGATGCGTTGCAATCGTTCATTGAAGGCGCGCCTTTTCTGGGTTTGGCGGACCGCAATCACAAGGCGCCGCAAATCGCGGTTCCGGCAGATTTCCCGATGCAGAAGGGCGGTCAGGCCTCGACCCAAGAGGCGTTCGGCAAAATCCTCAACGAGCTGGGCCGTAGCGACTCAGATCTCGCGGAGCACATCATTACGTCCTCGCCCGACGTGTCGGTATCGACCAACCTGGGGGCGTGGATAAATCAGCGTGGCATTTTCGACCGGCTCGGCCGGGCCGACGTCTTCAAAGAAGAAAACGTGTTGTCGCCACTGAAATGGTCGATGGGGCAAAACGGGCAACACATCGAGCTCGGGATTGCGGAGAACAATCTTTTCTTGTTTCTCGCCGCGGCCGGGTTGTCGGGGCCGCTTTTCGGCAAGCGGTTGCTTCCGGTGGGGACGCTGTACGATCCGTTCATCATGCGTGGCCTCGATGCGCTGAACTATGCCTGCTACCAGGATGCGCGTTTCATGTTGGTGGCAACACCGTCCGGCCTGACATTGGCGCCCGAGGGCGGGGCGCACCAATCGATCGCGACGCCCATGATCGGGATGGCGCAGGACAAACTCGCCTCGTTCGATCCGGCGTTTACCGACGAACTCGCTGTCATCATGAAGTGGGGGTTCGACTACATGCAGGCCGAGGACGGCGGGTCGATATATCTTCGGCTATCCACCCGGTCGCTCCAACAGCCCGAGCGCGACGTGTCCGATCTCGCGGAAGATATCGTGAAGGGTGCCTATTGGCAGGTTGCGCCCCAGGCCGGCGCGCCGCTTGCCATCGTGTACTCCGGTGCCGTGGCGCCAGAGGCGATGGCTGCGCACGCAGAGGTCGTCGAAGACATTCCAGGAGCCGGTCTTTTGGCGGTGACCTCGCCGGATATGTTGCACAAGGATTGGGGAAGTGCGCGAACCGGCGAGGCCCACATAAAAGATTTGCTCGATCAGTTGGCGCCGAATGCAGCGTTGGTCACCGTGCTTGACGGGGCCCCGGCGACGTTATCGTGGCTCGGTTCGGTGAATGGTCAACGGGTGCATCCGCTGGGTGTGAGCAAATTCGGCCAGTCCGGAGATATTCCGGATCTTTATCGGACTTACGGGTTGGACACCGCGGCGATCGTCGATGCCTGCGCCGAGGCTTGTCTCGCGCAATTAGGGGCCTAACCGGCGTCGACCAATTCGATCAGCTCGCCCGCTGCCCCATAGAAAGTAACCTGGCGCCGAGATGCGTATGGCGCGATGTCGAAAGCGCTCGGGGCGCCGAGCCAATAGAGCGGTAGATCGTCCAGCCCACGGCCTTCGAACGTGACGAGCGCGATACCCGGGACGAGGTATCCGCCGTCGCCGAACCGCTTGGCGGCCATATCGGGATATTGGTCGATTTCGACATAGCTTTGTCCGGCGATTCCGATCGTGGTGATGCGGTGCGTCTCTTCGGGCGCCAGTTCGAAGGCATCGCTCAAGCTGCGAATCGGCGTGTCGATCTGCGGGCCCGGTGCGATCAAGAATTTGTCGCGATAGAAGTTCCTCGCCTTTCGATCTCTTCGGCGGCGAGAATAGCGATAAACGGTCGATCCACGGGATCGGTCGCGCGAGGAAGGTCATATCCTGGGATGGCGCCGTTGATTTGAGTGAAGATCAACACCTCTCGCGCTGGCCCGCGAACAGTCATTGCGCGCAAGGCGCAACTACCAAACGAGATGTTTGCGGGTGGGCTGATGGTCTCAAAAGGGGAGTCCGCGAGCGTCGCACTGAGCGCGTCGACGTCTGCGACGACGATCTCGACTGCGGCCCAACCGAACGTACGCAACGGGCGGTATTTCTCGGGAATCGATCCCTCCACGAAACGCAAGGACACCGAGGTATTCCCCGGGGGTGTCATCAGGCCAAAGCGGGCGTCGGCATTTAACGGTGCGGCCCAGGATTGGGCGAGCGCGGCTGGGACGTAACCGGTCTCCAAGAGGCGATAGCCCAAATACGTCCGATAGGCCTCGACAACGTCGGGCAGATCCGTCACGGAAATTGTGACGGACAATAGTCGACCGAGGGGCGGCCCGCCGCCACCTGTTGCCGAGTCTTCGGTCAACTACTCCTCCACGAGTTCAATGAGTTCACCGGCGAGCCCGGTAATCACACCGACGCGCTTTCCGTCGTAGGGTGCCCCAGCCAAAGCGCGGGGCTCGCCGACGAACGGCAGGCCCACTTTGTCAAGCGAATCGGTGGCGAACGACACAGAGGCGATTCCGGGCGGGAGGCTATCGGCGTTGCGGGGGCGGTCTTTTGCCGCGCTGGGGTAGTCGTCAATCTCGATTTGAGTTTGGCCGGCCAACCGGACGGTGCAGATGCCCATTTTTGTGCCTTCGGGGAGACCCATGGCGTTGGTGACCAAGCCGAGTTCGATGTCCGGCGCAAGGATCCCTTCGCCGACATTGGCGAACTTTTCCATGTACCAATCCCGCGATGCCATCATGTCGGGCGTACCGAGCGGCATGATGAAGATGCGATCGACGAAGGACTTTGCCGAGGGTAGATGCGGCAAGCTGCCGTCGCTCGGAGTTTGCGTGAGATAGAGCACCTCTTCCGCCCGCCCAAGAACCTGCATGGCGCGAATGGCCGAGGAGGTGCCGAGGTTGGCCGGGCCCGCGAGGTGTTTGAAGGGTGAGCCCTGTAGTTTTGCCGGCAACGAATCGACATCGGAGACGAGGATTTCTATTGAATGCCATCCAAAGGTGGTCATCGCCTTGTAACCGGGTACCGGGGCCGCCTCGACGAATCGGATCCATTGCCGTTCGCCGCTTTCCGGTCCGAGAACCGCGTAGGCCGCGCCGCTATGGGCGCTGGCGTTCCACACCGCAGCTTGCTCCGCCGACGTCGTACCCCGGTCAATGACGCGGTAGCCGAGATAGTCCACATAGGGGGCCGTGGCCGCATCTAGATCTGCGGCCAAAACCGTCGCGCCGACGATGGGACCCAGTACTGCTTTGTCGTTCGCCATTTCTTATCCTATTTCTCGTCGTATTTGACGCACTCTAGGTGAGGGCTAGGCGCGCTGGCAAACTCGGGGTCTACAGATTAACGTCGCAGGCATATTGGCTTGTCGAAGGGTGGGAGGTGCCTCATGACCACAGAAGACGACTTCTACGTTCAGGATGTCGACCTCAAGGGCAAGGTAAGCGACGCCGAATGGCAGGTGCGGTGCGACCTCGCGGCGTGCTACCGGCTATGCCGCGAATTCGGCATTGTCGATCGGATCAACACCCACATCTCTGCGCGCGTGCCGGACAGCGACGGAGACTTCCTACTTAAACCGGTCGGCTTGCTGTTCGATGAAGTAACCGCATCAAGTTTGGTCCGGATCGATCGCGAGGGGAACAAAGCCGACCCCGATCACCCCTACGATGTGAATCCAGCGGGGTATGTCATTCACGCCGCCGTTCTCAATGTTCGCTCGGATATCACTTGCGTGATTCACCACCATTCAATACCGGGCATCGCAATTGCCGGCTTGAAAGAAGGCCTTCTGCCGGTAAGCCAGCACGCGTTGCAGTTCTACAATCGGGTGGCCTACCACGACTATGAAGGGTTTCCGACACAGGACGATGATGAATGCGAACGGCTCGCCCTCAGCTTGGGCAATCATCGGACAATGTTCTTGCGGAACCATGGCGTGATCGTCGGCGGTCGGACAGTCGGCGAGGCATTTTGTGTTATGGATGATCTTGAGAAAGCCTGCGAGGCCCAACTGATGATGCAGGCAACCGGCCAGCCGCTTCATTTGCCGACGCCGGAAACGGCCGAGAAAACGGCTCAGCAGTTTGAAAATATCGGCAGGCCGCGCGGGGAAACGGAATGGCCCGCGATGAAGCGCGCGTTGGAGCGTCAAGGCATCGTTTACGACGTCTAGGAGGGACCATGATGAAGCACCGCGAATTGCGCTATGACATCGACTATCTGACGGCAGATGGCACCAAGCGTGGACAGGAGCCTTGCACCGTCACGGTGCATGCCGATGGGCAACGGACCATTCGGGCACGCTCGGAAATATTCGATACCGAGATCGTGCGCGATGTCGTCTACACGGTGGATACAGCCTTCCGACCTGTCGATTGCTTCATCCGGGTCCGGCAGAACGAAGAGGTGATTGGCTCGACATGGTTTCGCTTCGACGGCACCCGCGCGGAATGCGAGGGCTTTACCGCTAACGAGGGGCGTATTTCGCAGCACTTCGACCTGGACGCGTCGCCGCAATCCTTTATCACCCATGCGGTGTCGACCGATGTATGGCACTGCACCAACATCGAGAAAAACCCCGATCTAGGACGTCAGCTTATCGAACCTATTCCAAGCTGTTCGCCGCTGGCCAATGGGGCCTCGGGTCCGATGCTGGGCCTGTGGCCGATGACGGCGGAATACATCGGCGTCGAGACCATAGAGGTGCCGGCAGGCACGTTCGAAGCTGAGCACGTGCGCTACGTGGAACTCGATGGGTCGTTGTGGCTAGAAATGTGGTGCACGAACGATGCAGATCGGGTGATGCTGAAGATGCACTACCCGGTTTACGATTCGAGCTACGTTCTGGCGACCCTCGAACGCGATTAGTCCTAGTCGGGGCCGGCCAGAAGAACGGCGGTCATGGCGCCAGCCGGCAGTGGCGCGGGCGCTGGCCCGACCTGGACCCGTAGATGTTGGAAGCGGGGTTCGCCACGCAACGGGCGGATAAGTTGCCAACGCTCCGAGGGCGGAGCGTCCGGGACGGGGGCTTCGGCGGTGGTGACAACGACGGAGTCGGTGCGTGCCATGCCCTCGGCACCTTCGTTCTCGAATAAATAGACATGGGCGTTGACCGAAAGGTCGCTTGCGTCGGGCCCCATTCCCCAGAGGCGCCGCCACTCTGCGGTGAAATCTTTGACGTCTTGACGTTGCCAAACATCGGTGGCCGCCTCGACGCTGTCCACGCCCATGAAATCAAAATGTGAAAACGGCATCGGTGTCGCCGCTGCGGTGATTTTCCAGTTGGTGTAGCGGGCGATTCCCGGGACGCGGTTAAAGAACGGGTTGTCTACCGCCCTCAACCAAGCCTCGTATTCTTTGGTGTCGATCCCGGGCCGGGGTGTGTAGCTTAGAAGGATCATGGCCGTGAAGTCTGGCTTGGTCGGCATCGAATCTTCCAATCGCAAAGAGGAGTGATCAATGGAGGCTATTAAATGGTCCGGGTTCGGATTGTACAACGTTGACGATTCAGATCTCGATACCGCGCCGGACAAGACTTTTCCGTTTATCGACGGATCGCGCTATCGCGCAGTGAATACCGGAATCAACGAACCGTCCACGCAGATCAACTTTGAGGATTTCTACCCGGGGCCCGATATCGTTTGGACGCTCAGCCACGACGAGGTGCATTACGTCACCAAGGGGCGCGCGGAGATGACTTACCATTTGCCGCCGCTAATGAAAGAGACCGGTACGGTTATCGCCAAGAAAGGTTCGGTCTATTTGTTGCCGCGAGGGTGTCGGGTGGTATGGCGGGTGTTGGGTGACGAACCATTCCGCCATTTGTGTATTTGCGTGCCCAACCCTGGCTATCCCAGCGGTCCCGCGCCCAGCGTCAGTAATCGTGGTTAGGCAAAAAAGAGGGCGCTCCGAAGAGCGCCCCATCCAAGGTCGTAACGAGCGCGGTCTTTACGCCGCCTCAATCTTGTCCCAAGTGCCCGGGCCGAAGACATCGTCTGCGAGCTCTTTGTTGAGCGGCGCCATCTTTTTCTGCGCCGCCGATGCGTCAAGCTTCAGGACGGTGCCTTTACCGTTCAGCTCTTCCCATTTGGCGTAGCTCGGACCGAGCTCGTCAGCGACGCGTTTGGCGTAAAGCTCGGGTTCCAGCTCCTCGAAGGTGCTCTGGACGATGTCCTGGTTCTTTTTACTGAACGAATCCCAGACCCGCTGGCTGATGTAGAATTTGTCCAGCCCGAGGCCGAAGTCGTTCTGCGCGATGTACTTGGTTACCTCGTAGAACTTCTGCGGGATCATCAGCGCCGCCAGTGTCGATGCTCCGTCAACGATGCCCTGCTGCAGCGCGCCGTAGAGCTCGTTGAAAGCAATGACCGTCGGCTCGGCGCCGAGGTGGTTCAGGCCTTTGACCTGACCTTCGATTTGGGATGCGCGGATTTTCATTCCTGCGAGGTCTTCGAAGCCGTCGATCTTCCTCCGAAGGTAAAGGTTCCAGGGACCCGCACGACCGACGCCGAGGAAATGGACCTTGTAGCGTTCGAGCACAACTTTAGTGGTCTGTTCCTTCAGGATCCCGTTGGCGACGCGGAAAGCGTGCTCGCTGTCACGGAAGAAGTACGGCGAGTAGAAAATGTCGAACTCGCGGGTGCCGGTGTAGGCAGTGCCGGTCCCGTCAACGGTCCCGATCGCGGCACCTTCGAGCATGTCCTTCTCGCCGATGCCGAGATTGCCGGCAAAGACCTCAAAGACAACGTCGCCGTTGGTACGTTCCGCCACCGCTTTGAAAAAGTCGACTGCGGCACGGGCCGAAATCGAAGACGGCGCCGCGGCGGTTCCGTACTTGAAGTCCGCAGCCAGCGCCACGCTGGGTACGCCCATTACTGTGCCGGCTGCGATCACGCCTGCACTCGTCTTGATCGCATCGCGACGGGTAATCATGAAATCTGTCATATGGAACTCCTCCCTTAAGTGCCGGTTTGCCGGCTGTTCTGCACTATCTTACAGGAATTACGAGGTCTGCAAGAAATAGTGTGACCTGTGGTACGTAGGTAATGAGGGCCAAAACACCTAGCAAGGCTACGAAATACGGAACTGCGTAGCGGAAAATCTCGATGACCCCGACCTTCGCGATGGCTGACAGGACGAAGAGGTTGAGTCCAATCGGCGGCGTGATCATGCCGATCATGAGGTTGAGAACCATCACAACGCCGAAGTGGAC
Source organism: Alphaproteobacteria bacterium (assembly GCA_038141965.1). GTDB lineage: Bacteria > Pseudomonadota > Alphaproteobacteria > SHVP01 > SHVP01 > CALJDF01. Next base: position 67,714 of record JAYQJC010000005.1, on the reverse strand, counting down.
GTCACTGACACCCATTGATGCAAATAGTGGGAACAGGATCGGTGCCAAGATCAGCATGATCGGCAGGATTTCCATGAACATCCCGAGGAACAGCATCAGAATGTTCGCCATCAGCAGCAACACGTAGACGTTGTCCGACACCCCGAGCATGGCGTTGGTCAGGATTACGCCGAGTTTCTCGCGTACGGCCAGGAAGGCGAAAATCTGAGACGTCGCCACCGTGAGCATGATGACCGCCGAGGAAATTGCGGCGATGCCGGCCGAATCCACGATCTCGCGCCAACCCATGTTGCGATAGACGAAGACGCCAAGGATCAACGTGAAGAAGACCGCAATGGCTGCGGCTTCGGTCGGGGTCGCGATGCCGCCGACGATGCTGCCGACCACAAAGGCCGGCGCAAGCAGCGGCAGAAAGGCGCCGATGAACGACACCCGCTGCTCTTGGAAGGTCGCCTTTTCCTCGACGGGGTAGCCCTTTCGTCGGCTAATCCAGTAGGTCAGTGCGAACATCGTCACGAACATGATGAAGCCCGGTACGACACCCCCCATGAACAGGCGCCCGACCGAAATCTCCATAATCGCGCCGAGTAAGACGAAAGAGATCGACGGCGGGATGATCGGGCCGACCGTCGCCGCCGAGGCGATCACCGCGCTCGAGAACCCCGTCGGGAAGCCGCGTTCCTTCATGGCCGGGACCAACACCGTTCCGGTGGCGGCCGCATCGGCGAGGGCGGATCCGGAAATGCCGGACATTATGAAATTTGCTACGACGCCGACATTCGCCAGGCCACCACGGATATGGCCGACCAGAGCCGAGGCGAAAATGACGATGCGCTGCGTCACGCCGGATTTGTTCATCAATTCGCCGGCGAAGATGAAAAGTGGGATCGCGACCAGAATAAACGCGTCGAGCCCGGCAACCATCATCTGGGGGAATAGCTCCATCGGCGTGCCGAAGGGCTCGAACTGGGAGAGGACAAGATAGCCGAAAGCGGCAAAGCCGATGGCCCAGCCAATCTCCATCCCGATCAGCGAGAAAACAAACAGAATGAGGAGCATGCTGACCAGGAGCATCAGTCGCCTCCCGCTTGATTGAGATCGCTGGGCTCACCCGTATAGGTGCCGGCCTTGTACTCGAGGTAGCTTTTGACCAGCACGCGAAGCTGATAGATCAGCATCAGGGCGCAACCGATCGGTAGCGGGAACCACTTGACCGCCTCCGACCAACCGGTCGACAACATCGTCCCACCTAGATTAATCCCGATCCAGGGCCAGACGTACCAGAGGAGCGCGATAAGCATCGCCAAGACGCAGACGTGCATGAAGGCGTCCAGATAGAAGCGGGCCCGCAAAGGCAACTTCTCAATGAAGAATGTCACTCGAATGTTCTGGCCGCGCCGTGTCGCGACGGCAATGCCGAGGTACGTCATCCACAGGAAGAAGACCCGCGGTACGTCTTCGGCTCATAGTGGCGCCGCATTAAAGAGGTAGCGGGCCAAGACGGTGTACATCACCGACGTGGCGATCGCGATCAGGAGCAATGAAGATAGATAGTAGAGCGTGCGGTCCAGCAGCTCGTCGATGCGCGTTAGCGTGGCTCCGAGGCCGCTAGTCCCGTTCATCGTCTCTCCCTATCTTGGATCGTCTAACGCGATCCTCTTGCGCAGATTGACACACGGCAATACCCATAGGCAACGATATGTATGGCCGTTTGACGGCGTAAGATGTCCGTAGCCTATAATGCGGTAATTTCACCTTGAGACGGAGAGTACGAAGCCATGATGGAGCGACAAGGCAAGCACCCGATGCTGCCGGACAATACCCATGACGAATCGGCACGGCAGATGTTCGTGTCGGGCCTAAAACTCCATCTTGCCAACAACATTTCCGCCAACCTGCGGACCGTCTACGACAAGCAGGTAAAGCCTGCGATCCGGCGCGAGTTGGGCCGCGATCCGGCCAATCGGCATGACGTCCGCAAGACGATGTCGCGCGATACGACCTATCAGGCCTGGAGTTCGCTGCAGCGCACCAGCCAAGAAATGAAACAAGACACCCAGAGCGAGATTGTCCTGCGTCAGATTGAGACCCTGGCTGATCGGGCCAAGCAAGCACGACGCAAGGCCCGCAAGGGAACGCTCCGTACCAATCCGAATATCGAGATTCCGCGGTACGTCTCGGCGGTCAGCGTTCATTGCATTCCCGGCGGCTATCACAATGAGCTGATTGACGACGATGTGCTGCCCGGGGCGGTCTTTGATCCCGGCGTCTTCCTGTATTCGATGGGGCGGATGGGAGCTTACAACGAAGACATGGGCGCCACGATCCTCTCCTATCTTCGTCAGAATCGGCCCGGATTTGCGCCGAAACGCATACTGGATATGGGCTGCTCGGTCGGGCACAGCACGTTGCCCTATGTCGACGCGTTTCCGGATGCCGAAGTCCATGCGCTCGACATCGCGGGCCCCTTCGTTCGCTATGCCCATGCCCGGGCCGAATCGATGGGGAAGGCGGTTCATTTCTCGCAGCAGAACGCCGAGGCGACGGATTTTCCTGACGCCCATTTCGATCTGATCGTTTCGCACATCCTGATGCACGAGACGTCGCACAAGGCCTTGGCCAACATTTTCGCCGAGTGTCATCGCTTGCTAAAGCCGGGTGGGCTGATGGTTCACGCCGAAACTCCGACCTTCGAAGGGATGGACCCCTACGATCAGTTCATCCTCGACTGGGATACCTACAACAACAACGAACCCTTCTGGGGGCCGCTGAAAGATTTGGATCTTGCCGCCTTTGCGGCAAAACAAGGTTTCGACAAAAAGAAATGCTTCTCAAAGGTGCAGCCCAGCGCCGTGGGTGAGGAATATGCCAAGGGGCGCACAAGCTTGTTTCAAGCGGGTGATTTCGGCGGTGCTGGTGCATGGTTCTTATTCGGCGCTGAGCGCGGGTAGGACGTTCGCCCGCAGAAATAATCTGGATTCCGCAGGTCCAGGTTCAGGCGGGCGGCCTACTGGCGCGCGGCGGCATGGCCATGTCTAACGCGGTGCGGCAAGCTTTCCTTGACGCGCCCCCCAGGGGCGGCGAGAGTCCCTAAAACGATAAATGAACGGACATTGGGGAGGCGCCATTATGAGATCGGCATTGATGCGTTCACTCGCCGCGTTGATGGCTGATGTCGCCGTGGTGCCGGTTGTTGAATTCAAGACGAACTGGGCCATCAGCGATCAGGTCAAGGGCGTCACTTGGCATCCGGATAACTCTATCCATTGGTACGACTATTCACCCGCGAACTAATTCAAACCAATTGGCCTCCCATCGCTCGGGTAGGTCGACAATCAAAAGCTAGGGAGGACTATTCATGAACCGAATTACTGGGCTTGTTGGCTCGGCGGCGTTGGCGTTCAGCCTGACCGCAGGGTCGGCATTTGCAGCCGATCTTTTGGTCTTGGCGGAAGATGTGCCGGCGGGGCTCGACTACGACGGGGCGTCGATCGCCATTCCGGCGACTCAGACCGGCGTCGACAACCTGCTCGAACCGCTCATCTACTACAAAGAAAAGGGGATGAACGACGAGGGCGTGATCGTTCACGACTTCACGCAGTTCGAAGGTCGTTTGGCTGAATCGTGGAGCTACGATGAAGCGACCCTGACTTGGACGTTCAACCTCCGTCGCGGCGTCAAAGGGTGCAACGGCGCGACGTTCGATGCCGACGACGTGATGTACACGATGGCTCGGGCGAAATCGGTTTCGGGTGCGGCCCCGATCGGTTGGTTCCTGTCGAACGTGGGTTCGATCGATAACTTCACCACCGCCGTCTTTGGCGACTCCGATGAAGCTAAAGCCGCCAAGAAACTCGGTGATGAGGTTCAGAAGGTCGATCAATACACCGTCAAGATTCGCCAGTCGGCGCCGAACGCCTTGTTCCAGCACGTCCTGACGATTTTCGGGCTCTACATCTATGACAAGGAAACCATGGAGGCGAACGCCACTGCGGACGATCCCATGGAGTCACAAATACAACGACAACGAAAATGCGCCCGGCTTCGGTGCGTATTGCCTCGATCGTTGGGAAAAAGACAAAGAGTTCGCCGTGTCTGCGAACCCGGACTACTACCGCGGCAAACCCCACTTTGATCGGGTCATCCTGCGCAAGGTGCCGCAGAGTGGGAACCGGGTGGTCATTCTGCGCTCCGGCCAGGCCGGCCTTATCGAGCGTGTGACGCCGAAGGAATTCAACAGCCTACGTGGCGTTCGTAACGTGAAGGTTGCTGGGGTTTTGGGGAACGAAAACCTCTTCGTCCACATGAACTTCAAGACACCGCCGTTTGACAACCCGAAGGTCCGTCAGGCGATTGCATATGCGATTCCTTACGACGCAATTATCCGGGATGCCTATTTCGGCGGTGCCAAGAAGTGGGTGGGGCAGATTCCGACTTCCTACACCGACTACCACGAACCTTCGACGACATACGTCGAGGACCTGGACAAAGCGAGAGCGCTTCTCGCCGAAGCCGGCTATCCCGATGGTAAGGGGCTTGAGGCTTTCGAGGGTGCCTTCAACATGGCCTATGTCACGGAAAAGGAATCGACCCTCGGACCGGTTGCCAACCTGATCAAGACCAACCTGGCCAAGATCGGGATCAACGTGCAACTCGATCCTTTGCCGCAGACGACCTACGGCGACCGGCAATTGGTCAAAAAGGATCTACCCTTTGCAATCAACGACCAGGAAAAGCCGATTGCGCCGGATGCAGCGTACGGTCTTCTCTTGTTCTTCGTGTCGCAAGAGAAGGGTGGCCTGAACACCATGGTCAACTACTCCAACCCTCGTGTTGACGAACTGTTTGCCAGCGCCCTCATTGAGGGTGATGCCGCAAAACGGACAGCTCAACTCGCGGAGGCGCAGGAGATCCTTGCCAAGGATGTTGCATGGTTGCCTGTCTTGGAATGGAAGACCCAATGGGCTTTCAACGCCAAGATAAAGGGGATCAAGTGGCACGCGGATAACTCAATCCGCTGGTACGACCTGAGCGAATAGACGGCGTTGGCGCCGAGGGCTGCGGTCCTCGGCGCCACCACGTCAGTCGTGCCCCGCTTCGGCGGGGCCTCTTTTTTTGTTTAGCACTGGCAAATATCAGACGACGGGCAGGAGACGAACATGGCCGGAAGATTACGAGGCAAAAGGGCACTGATCACGGGCGCGTCCAGCGGCATTGGCGCCGGTGTGGCGGTTGCGTTCGCAAAAGAAGGCGCTGACGTCGTCATCAACTTCCCGACAAAGAAACAGGAAGCCGCAGCCAAAAAGGTCGCGACGGCGGTGCGCAAGGCTGGTCGCAAGGCCTACATCGTGCAGGCCGACGTTTCCAAGGAAGCGCCGGTTCGTCGCCTTGTGAAAGAGTCGCTCAAGCGTCTTGGCAATATCGATATTCTCGTGAACAACGCCGGAATCGCTTCTGGCGCGCCGGTCGACAAAATGCCGGTCGCGATGTGGGACGAGATGATCGCGACGAACCTGCGCAGTGTGTTTCTTGTCACCCGTTTCGTGCTACCGCACATGTATAAGCAAGGGTCGGGCAAGATCGTTAGCAACGCCTCACAGCTTGCCTATCTTGGCTCCGCGGGGCTTGGTCACTACTGTGCGGCCAAGGCGGGCATCATTGCCTTCACCAGGTCGCTGTCACGGGAGATCGGTGATCGTGATATCAATGCCAATTGCGTCGCGCCGGGCGCCACCTACACGCCGATCCTCGATGCGGTTGAGGATGATCATCTCAAAGCGATCAAAGCGATGATTCCCAAAGGCGACCTGGCTAGGGTCGATCAAATCGTTCCGGCTTTCGTTTACCTCGCGTCAGACGAGGCAAGCCATATGGTGGGCCAGACGATCAGCCCCAATGGTGGCGATATGATGCTCTAAGGAGCGATCTGTGACCAAGCGTCTCCAAGGTAAGGTTGCCCTGATCACCGGGTCGTCCAGCGGGATTGGCGCCGGCGTCGCCAAGGCCTATGCCGGCGAGGGTGCCGATATCATTTTGAACTTCCCGAGCAAGGCTGAAGAACGTGATATTTGGGAGGTTCAGAAGGCCATCGAAGGGGCGGGGCGGCGCGCAATCGTCGTCAAGGCCGACGTGTCCGACGAGGCCCAGGTCAAAGGGATGGTCGATCAGGCGATCGAAACGTTCGGCCAAATTGATATTCTCGTAAACAACGCCGGTCATGCGGATCGAGGTGCGCCAGTCGAAGACATGTCTGTGGACATGTTCGACAGGATGGTTGGTGTGCACCTGCGCGGCACGTTCTTGTGTACCAAACATGTCTTGCCGCAGATGTACGAGCGCGACTACGGCAAAATCATCAATGTCTCGACCCAGTTTGCGTTTGGAGGAACACCTCTCTTTACGCATTACAACGCTGCCTAGGCCGGCATCATCGCGATGACGCATACCTGGGCCCTGGAGGTCGGCGAGCGCAACATCAACGTGAATTGCGTTGCGCCAGGCGCAACGTGGACGCCGATGGTGGAGCAGGTGCCGCCAGAGAAGCCGAAAACGGTTCTTGCCAAGCAAACTAAACACCGTTTTGGCGATGTCGACAAAGATATCGTGCCAGCCTTCGTGTTTCTGGCGAGCGATGAGTCGCGTTTTTTCGTGGGCCAAACACTGGGCCCCAATGGCGGTGATGTCTTTAGTTAACTCGATCAAAGGAGAAGTATATGGCTAAGCCAATTGCATTGGTAACCGGTGCCGGGATCGGCATTGGCGCCGCAACGGCGATCGCTCTCGGCAAAGAAGGTTACCGGGTCATCGTGACCGACGTTCTTGAAAAAGAAGGCAAGGCCATTGCGCGAAAAATCAACCGCAGCGGTGATGCCGAGTTCCACTACATGGATGTCGCCGATACGGCATGCGTCAAAGATGTCGTCGCGACCGTCGAGAAGAAATACCGCGGCGCCCTTGATGTCATTATCAACAATGCGGGGATCGCCAAACATATGCCGCTGCGCACGCTGAAGGACGAGGAGTGGGATATTACGCACGAGATCGATCTCAAAGGCATGATGCGTGTGGTGCGTGCCGCCGGCCCGAAAATGCGCAAAGCGAAAAAGGGGTCAATCGTATGTCTGTCGTCGATTGCCGGGCACGTCGTTGGGTGGGGCGATCACATCCCCTATTCAGCCGCGAAAGCAGGGATTGCCGGGTTGGTGAGAGCCATGGCGGTCGAATTGGCGCCCTATAAGATACGGGTCAACGGGATTGCGCCGGGATTGATTTGGACGGCACAGGCGCTCGATCCGGTTCACTCGATGGGAGCGAAAGGGCTCCGCGCGGCTGCGCCCAGTATTCCGTTAAAGCGAATCGGCACACCCGAGGATATTGCGGATGTCGCCTCGTTCTTGGTTTCGGATAAAGCGCGTTACGTCACCGGCCAGATCATCACGGTCGACGGCGGCTTCACCATCGCGATTTAGAGCGCCGTCTGCCGATGGAGGTGAACTCCGTCGAAGGCGCCAGGGTCAGCCTGCGGCGATTTTCTTCGCGTTTTCGATGACGAAACGGCGCAGCGACTCGATGTCGAGATCGAGTTTGTTGCCGAGCCACAGTGGGTTGACGTCGTGATCGGCAACGGCGTCGGCGGTGTTCGGGTGGACCAGAATGTCGAGCCCGCGCCGGTTGATCATGAGCCACGGGACGATCTTCGCGAATTCTTCGGGCTCGAAAGCAACTTGGTACATCGATTTCGGATGTGGCCCCACCGGGCGGTCATGCCAGCGCCCTAGAACGCAAGCGAACCGTGCCTCGATCCCGAGGCGCACGCGCCGGGCAACTTCGCGGGTTTCGGCGTCGTAATAGATGTGGGCGTGGTATCCGGTGATTTCCGACGCGTCGCGGTGGGTGTACGGCATCGCCTAGTCCAACACCATGCCGGACGATACGTTGGCGACAGTGCCGGTCATCGAGCCCGCATAGTCCGAGCACAAATGGATGATCATACCGGCGCATTCATCGGCAGTGGCGTAGCGACCCAATAGCGTCGCCGCCTTGGTCCATTCGTGTTGCTCTTCGGTCAAGCGATCGAGCATCGGCGTGTCGACCGGTCCGGGCGACACGCAATTCACGCGAATGCCGTCGGGTGCCCATTCTTTGGCAAGGTAACGGGTGAGGTTGATCACACCAGCCTTGGCCATTGCGTAGGGCAGGCCGGAAACCGGTGTTCCGCCGTGCATCCCGTTGCTCGATGACAGCAGAACCACGTTGCCCTTGCTTTCCTTCAATGCCGGATAGCTTTCGCGGCACAGCAGGAACGCAGAAGTCAGGTTGATGTCCATCAAGCGATGCCAGTCGGCGAGGCTCGTCTCCTCGATTCGCCCCTTGCCGACCGCCCCGGCGCTGTGGACGACGTGGTCGATCCGGCCGTAGCGTTCGAGTGTATTGGCGATCGCGCGGCGCGCGTCGTATTCCTTCGCGAAGTCGGCCTCGATCGCGAGGACGTGGTCGTCGCTCCGGAACACTTCTTCAACGTGTTGCTGATCGCGTCCGGTCGCGACGACAGACGCACCGGCGTCACGGAACAGCTTGACCGCGGCACCGCCGATGCCGCCGGTCGCGCCGGTAACCAGCGCGACCTTTCCCTCACCCTCGTACCAGCGCAAAGCTATTCGGCAGCTTGCTGGCGGGCGCCGACGGTGGCGTCGTAGATCGACGTCAGCATCTGGTAGCGCATCCGTGCAGCGTTGGTGACTGTCGCGATCGCCCGGTCCTGCAATTCACGCGTATAGGCGTAATTCGCGCAAATCTCCAAACCACCTTCTTCATGGCCTTCGTCGGCCTCAACGTGGACGTGGAAGAACTTGAGCTGCTCGTCCGTGAAGCCCATCTTGCGGCCGGCTTCGATGTAGAGCGGATAAACGGTCGGGGTCTGTCCTTCCAGCGCGATCATGATGCCGGCGGCCGCGTCCGAGAGTTCACGCACGGTCGCCAGTTCGAAAATCCATGACCGCATCGCCATGGACGACGGCAAAATTTCGCCATTGAGGTAGCCGGCTTTGACGCGCTCGCGGGTGTAGCCGCAGGCCTCGGCGAAATCTAGGAGAAGGTCGGGATGCCGGTCCGGGAACTCTTCGCCGTTGAGGTTCTCAAGCATCAACAGGCGGGCCGGTAGATCGGGCAGGCGCGTGAATAGCGCCGAGAACATCCGCGTAACGTCCTCGATGTAGTAGTACATTTGCATCGCCCAGAACCCCAGGTCGTCCTTGGTGAGCTCACCGGCTTTCCAGGCATTGCTGAAGGGATGGCCGCTGGAATGGGCCGGCGAACGCGCGGCTTGCAGCGCTTTGAAGAATTCTTCCTTGGGCATTAGTTGGTCGGTCATGCTTTCCTCCGCTTGGGCACGGCGGCGCGCCCGATTGAATGTCGGAGCTGAAATTGACAGGTTTGAACCTTTCCTTCCATTATCCATTTTTCAATATTTGTTTACTCCGAGGAAAGTCTTGGAAATACGTCAGTTGCGGCAGTTTTTGGCGGTGGTCGAGTTCGGCAACCTCGGTCGCGCCGCTGAATCCCTGCGAATCACGACCCCGGCAATCTCCAAGAGCCTGGCCAATCTCGAGGCCGAGCTTGGCGTTCGCCTCGCCGATCGTGGCCCGAAAGGCGTGACCCCGACGGTTTTCGGCGAATCGCTTGCGCGTCACGCGCGCGCCATGCTGGCCGAGGTGCAACACGCCAGCGACGACATTGCGTTGCTTCAAGGTGCCGGTCAGGGCCGTATCGCGGTGGGCGGCACCGCAAGTGCAGGGCAGCACTTTATTGGTGCGCGCGATTGCGGCGTTGGCGAAAGACCGACCGGGACTCGCGCATCGAGGTCACCGGCGGGCGCACCAAATGCTCGTCGAAGCCCTGCGCAATGGGGTTCTCGACGTTGTCGTCACCGGCTTCGGTACGGGATCGCCCGACCCCGACCTTGACGAACGGGTGTTGGCCGAGGATGCCTACGCCGTTGTCGTGGGCGGCGACCACGCTCTGGCGCGACGGCGCAAAGTTCTCTTGGGTGATCTCATGAGCTTTCCCTGGGTGGTGGCGTCCAATATTGCCGAGGTCGTGCCGGGCTGGGCCCGCTCGTTCACCGACCAAGGACTCACGCCGCCACAGCCGACCATCGCGTCGGACTCCTACCTTTTCATCAAGTCGATTTTGGATGAGGGCGATTTTCTTGCGGTGCTGCCGCGCGACGTGATCAATGCGGATGATGCTGTCAAAGCGTTCTCGATCCTCAAGATCGATAACGTTTCCTGGGCGCGCCGTGTGCGTGCAGTGACGCGGGCGCGGGGTACCCGACCACCGGCAGTTGGGTTCTTGTTGGAAACCCTGACAAAGTTCGCGGCCTAGAGGCCGACGATTTGGTCCAGGAACAAGTTGCGGAAAACGAACCCGGTAATGAGTGCCGGCGCTGCCGCCCCGCCCAACACCATGAGCGTGCCGACCAATTCGTGGGTGGCCCGGCCCTTCACAATACAGCGTGCGACGGCGAGACGTTTCCAACCCGCAACGAGTAACGCGCCACCGACTAGTGGCACGATAAGCCACAAGGCTTCGGCGGTGACGACTTCGACGAGAAAGGCAAGGATCACGCTATTGATCAGCATGAACGCACTGGCCAAAAAAGCGGCGCCCGGAGTCCACAACCAAAGAAGGTGCCACGCCGATGGCTGTGCGATGGATCGTGACCGTGCAACCCGGTCGAGTGCGAGACCGATGCCGATGCCGCCGACAATACCGATGACGTCGAGCCACACGCGGGCAACATCTTTCAAGCCCAAGAAAACAAGGCCGGCCAAGCTGAGCAACCCCGCGCCCACCCCGGCGCTCAGCGCACGATGTCGTGCAAACGGCAGCGATAGTGCGGCGAAGCAAACCCACGACGTGAGAATGATCTGGCCGATCGCCCAATAGGGAAAGAGCTCGGCCCAAATACCGTCGGCAAAAGCGTCGGCGCCCAGATTCTTCGAGTAGGGCGCAGCGGCGAGCCAGAACGCGAGAAACCCGACCGTGTAATAGACAACACCGAGCAAGCCGGCACGAAGATAGATCGTCACAGGCGGGCGGACTCGGTTATTTGTTTTCGACTTCGGCCGCCGCCTTCAACATCGCGTGGACCATCTCCGGTTTCGGCGTCAGCGGCGTCGGGAACGCCGCGCGGCTATGCGTGAGGTCCAGACCGAGCATGGTCTCCACCAACTTGTAGGTCAGGGGGCCGGGGTTGATCACGGGAATGGGGAGTTCTTTGGCGAGGTAGGCGGCCGCCTGATGCATCGTGGTGGAGCCGAGACAGATCACTTCGGCACCTTGGTCCATCATCCGCTCGCAGGCCGCCTTCATCTTGGGAAACACTTTGTCTTCTTTGCCGTCGAGCAAGTTCGCAAAATCGGGTGGTTCGTCGAAATGATCCACCGCCGCACATTGGGCGGCGAGCCCGTATTCGGCGGTCGCCTTGCGGTAGCGGGTCAAGGCTTTGTCCCATTGCGCGAGAATGCCGAAACGATTGCCCAACATCAGGGCGAACAACATCGAGGTGCGACCCGGCGAGACGACCGGGATATCGAGCATCGATCGCAGCGGCGCCATGCCGGAATCGCTCATCGTGTCGACGACGACGGCGTCGTAGCCGTCGTCTTGCGCGTTCATGCCGGCTTCCCAAATGGCCATCTCCATCAGGGCCCAGTCATGTGCGCTCATGAAACTGGTCGGCCCTGCGGTCACCGGCTTGAAGTCGAACTCAATGTCGGGGCCCAACTTGACGGCCTTGGTTTGCGATTTCCGGTTGGCCACACCCTCGGCGTCGAGGGCAAACGGCACGATGACGAGTGCTTTGTGCATCTAATACTCCCTAATCCAATTTCTCGACGGGCTTGCCGGCTTGTTCGGTCGCGGCGGCATCGAGCATGGCGTGGATCATGCTGCGTTTATCGACCTTAGGCGCAGGATAGGTTTTGCGGCTTTGGGCCAGGTCGAGCGACATCATCGCTTCGGCGGTCTTGTAGGAAAGCGGCCCTGGGTTGATGACCGGCACCGGCAGGTGTTCGGCAAGGTAGGCGGCGGATTGATGCATGGTTGTCGAACCGAGGCAGATCACGTCCGCGCCGTCCTCTTCGATGCACTTGGTAGCCGTCTCAAGCAGTAGAGGAAAGATCTCCTCTTCCTTGCCGCCGAGGAGATTGCGATTGTCGGGGGTCACGTCGATGGCCCGCATCGAGGCGACTTTGTGCATCAGGTTCATCTCGGTCAGGACCTTTTTGTAGAGACCGAACCAGTCCTGCCACATCGAGAGCATCGAAAAGCGATCGCCCAGCATCAACGCCGTGGTGTACATCGTGCGTCCGGGGCCGATGACCGGAATGTCGAGGACCGAACGCAGCGCCGAAACGCCGGAGTCGCTCACGGTGTCGATGCACACCGCGCCATAGCCGTCTTCTTGGGCCGAGCGGCCCGCTTCGAGCAAGGACATATCGGCCAGGACGTAGTCTTGCTGGCTTGTATACGTGCGCGGCGCGGCGCGTACTGGGCGGTAGTCGATCTCGATATCGGGCGAGAGTTTGACCGCCTTGGATTGCGCCTGACGATTGGCCAGTTCTTCCGGTGTCATCGGAAAGGGGACAAGGACAAGGATTCTTCTCATGCGTCTATTCTCCTAGTCGGCCGGTGCAAAAGAGGGGCGTTTGCGCACTTCGGCGAGCCAGCGGGTCAGGGCCGGGCGGCCTTCGTAGAAGTCGGGCATCACGCTGCCGAACTCGTTGGTCTCGAGGTCGCGGCCACGGCGGAAGTCGAAAAAACTGAAACAACCGGCAACGGCAATATGGCCGATGTGAAACCCAGAAAACGATGGCGCGAGCACTTCAAGGCGATCCAGCACCCGCTCGATGGCCGCGAGGTAGCGCGCGCGTTGCTCGGGCGATTGTTCGGCCTCGGGCCGCTTTCGTTCGTTGTTCCACTGCACCGTCATGTCCCACAGGCCTTCGCCGAGACTGAGTAGGTGCATGGCGGGCCAGCGCTCGGCGGGCGCGGTGGGGTAGAGCTTCGGTCCGGCGAGTGATTCCAGATATTCGTAGATCACCGCGCCGGGGAACAGGGCAACTCCATCGTCGGTGATTAAGGTTGGCACCTTGCTCAACGGGTTCTGGTCTGTCAGATGGCTGGGTCGATCATAGGGCATGGCGCGCTCCCACGTGATCGTGTCGTAGATCCCCAGCTCGCGGGCGACGACTTCAACCCGGTGCACCAGTCCGGGCATCGGCGTGTAAAGAATTTTAATGCGGTCACCCAGTTCTCCCCATCGCACCAGGGTATCCGGCAGAGCTTCATTTGGCGAACGAGGTAGCTAGGCGAGGACGATTTTCTTCGCGTCCGCGGGTAGGAATTCGGTGTGGCAGTGGTTGCAATGAAGGGTCACTACGGCACGATTGACAATGTCTTCGGTGGCATGGAACCAGCCCTCGCAGGCGGCGCATTGGACCCAGGAAGTATTGCCGCGTTTTTCACCGGCGGGCGAATGAGTGCGAAGCCGAATGGTGTTTTCGTCGCTCATCTCAAAGCTCCGGCCAGCCGGTGGTGTCGAGTCCGGTCAGGCGCGCGATGGCCGCGTCGAGGGCATCTGGACTGACGCTATTGCGCGGGGCGACGGGTCGCGGCGCACCCGGAATCTCCGAAGGCGCCAAGGTGGCGTCGATCCCGGCTTTTTGGACGGTCTTGGCGCCGCGCGCCAACGACGGGTCCATCAGCGAGCCCTGCAATCCCGACGCGGTGATCACGTCGCGTTCCCACTGCACGCGGGTCGCCAGGGCAAACATGATGTCGCTGTCCGAAAACAAATCGATGTCCTCGTCGACCGCGATGATTGCTTTGGTCCGCCGATAGGCCAGCGCCGCCATCAAGGCGTCGCGCACTTCGCCGATCCCTGGGTTTTCAAACGATACGTAGGCGTGGAAGCGACGGCCTGATACCGGCACATGAACACGTCGCACCGACGGGGTGATCGGTTTCATCATGCCGTAGATCTTGCCTTCCATGACCATGTTGTCGGGCACCAACATATCGGCGTGGCCCGACCCATAGTCGTGATAGATCGCCTTCTCGCGCCGCGTGATGCAGGTCACCTCGCAAACCGGCGCGGCCACCTGAGCGCCCATATAGCCGGTGTATTCCCCAAATGGGCCGTCGGCCTCCCACACATCGGCAGGGGCCCAGCCCTCGATGACGATTTCGGCGTCGGCTGGGCACCATGATCTTATCGCCATGAGTGATGCTCGGCACCAAACGCAGCGGCTCGCCGAGGAGGCCGCCGCACGCCGACCAATGGCTTTCCGGATAAGCGAGTTTGGCTTGGGTGCCGAGAAGCACCTTGGGGTGATGACCGATCCAGAACGCGACGGGACAGGCTTCGCCCTTGCCCCAAAACTTGCGCAGGTTCCGCGTGTTGTGCGAGGCGGGGTAGGGGTAATACGACATCCGCCGCGGCGCTTTGACCCAACAACGTTGAATGGCGGTGTTGTCGACGCCGGTGTCGGGATCATAGGTGGTCGCGTGGGCGGCGGTGAGATACGGCCCCGGGTCGAGGGCATGCTGCGTCAAGACCGGAAGATCCAAAAGCGATGCCTCATCCCCTTGCAATACGATCTGCTGTACCGGCGCGTCATCTCGTTTGACGCTGATCGGAGGATCGGATTGGCTGTGCGCTGCGCGTATGTCGCGGCGAAATCGCGGTGGTCCTGGACGCCGAGCGCCCGCGCCGTCAGTTCGCGACTTGCGGTAAGGTTGCACACCACGGGAATAGGATTCGTCGTCCCGTCGGCGCCCTGGGGTTGAGCAATCTCGATGACCGGGTATTGCTGGCGCGCATCGAGGGCTTGTTGAAGCGCGGTGATCTCCTGGACCAACGACACGGTGCCCTCCGGTCGCCAAACATGCGGCGCCTCGTCATCGAGAAATGTTCGCAGGTCGCTCATATGGTCCAAATCTCGGGGAAAAGTGGCCGCATTCTGTCATATCGACCGGTTGGGGCAAGAGGAAGACGCGTTGCTTGGCGCGGGGCCAGTCGGTAGATTAACCGGACAATAACGAACGGGTTCGGGGACGCAAAACCGGACGCCATCATAGGGAAGGGGAAGGCATGTCAGGCCATATCGATATCGTCTGCAATCTCTATACGCCGGTCGAAGTCCGCAACGATCAGACCGGGATCGCCAACCATTTCAAGAAGCAAGTCCGGATGAGCCCCAAAATGCGCAAAGGCATCGGGGTCCCTGAGTATCTTCGCATGATGGACGAGGCGGGATCGAACACGCGCTCCTGATTGCGACGCGAGCGGGCGATATGAACGTCAAAGGCTCGTTTCACATCTCTTACGAGCGCGTTCACCAAGTCTGCCAGCGCTACCCCGATCGCTTTTCAGGCTTAGCCGGTGTCGATCCGACGCTGGGCATGCGGCAATTGGCCGAGTTGGAATACGCCGTAAACGAACTCGGCTTTGTCGGGGCCCACTATTACCCGCACTGGTTCGATTTGGCGCCCGACCATCCCTACGTCTTCCCGATCTACTCGAAATGCATCGAGCTTGATATCCCGATCATGATGCAGGTCGGCCACAACTTGGTGTACCAGCGGGATCGTCGGTTGCCGTCCGTGGCCAGACCGATCACCCTCGATCGTGTGGCGATCCTCTATCCGGAACTGAAGCTGCTAGGCATCCATCTCGGCGTGCCGTGGATCGACGAGATGATCTCCATGTGCTGGAAGCACGAGAACGTATACACCGCAGGCGATGCCTACGCGCCCAAGCACTGGCCCAAGCAAATGGTGCACTACGCCAATAGCTACGGATCGCATAAATTCTTGTTCGGGACGGACTGGCCGGTGATCGACCCGATCCGCGCCGTCCGAGAGGTCGGCGATCTGAATTTCCGGCCTGAGTCTTATCAAAAGGTCATGCGCGACAACGCCATTCGCATTTTCAAACTCGACGAACGCTCGAAGATGAAGTCCTTGCGACGGTTGAGCGCGACCGTGCGAAAGCGGACGTCGAAGGCGAAGCCCGCGAAACGCACGCCAGCGAAGCGTAAAGCGGCGAAAAAGCGTAAGGCGCGCTGACCGAAACCCTCAGGGAGAAGACGATGACGATCGAACTCCAAAAAGAAAACTGCGCCCTCATCGTTGTGGATATGCAAAACGGCTTCTTGGACGCGAAGGGGTCGATGGCTCAATCGGGGTTCGATTGGGAGAAACTCGCTGCCGCATCGCCCGGCGTCCAACGCCTTGTCGCCGGCGCGCGCAAGGCTGACGTGCCGGTGTTCTGGACCCAATATGTCTACGAGCCGGATTTTCGGGACGGTGGCGTGCAAATCGAAGAGATCATGCCTGGCTTGAAAGAAGTGAACCTCTGTGTCGCCGGCACGTGGGACGCCGAACTTCATCCCGATATGAAGCCCGAAGATACGGACATCATTATCGAAAAGAACCGACCGAGCTCGTTCTATTCGACCCGACTGGAGTCCTATCTTCGGTCGCAGGGCATCGAAAATGTCGTGGTCTGCGGGGTCACGACCAACATCTGCGTCGAGACGACCGTCCGGGACGCGTCGCAGCGCGACTTCCGCACATTCGTGGTGCGTGATGCCGTGGGCGAGGTTGACGATTTTCGCGGTCAGACTGCGCTGAAGGCCATGGAGTACCTGTTTGCCCGAGTGATGAACGTCAACGACGTGCTCGACGAATGGGGTGTCGAGCTGAGCAACGCGGCTTAGAGGGGACATAAAATGACAATGGAATTGGGACGCGACAAAACCGCCCTCGTCGTCGTGGACATGCAGAACAGCTACTGCCGTGCGGATGGCCGCATGGAAAAGCTCGGCTTTCCTTGGGAGCGACTGGCGGCCGCTGAACCGGGGTGCAAGACCATGGTTGCGGCAGCGCGGCAAGCTGGCGTGCCTGTCATCTATACCCAGTTCGTATATCAGCCAGATTTCAAGGATGGCGGTTTCATCGTCAATGAGATCATGCCCTCGTTGAAGGACGTCGGGTTGTGTGCTTTGGGCACTTGGGATGCCGAGATTATCGACAGCCTCACCCTGAACCCGGCGACACGGTGATTCAAAAGAACCGACCAAGCGCGTTCTATTCAACGCAGCTTGAGTCCGTTTTGGCGGCCATGAAGGTTAAAAGCCTCGTGTTTTGCGGCGTGACCACGAATATGTGTGTCGAGACCACGGTCCGCGATGCGTGTCAGCGAGATTATCGTTGCTTCGTGGTGAGTGATGCGGTGGGTGAGGTTGATGACGACCGTTCCGAGGTCGCGCTGATGACCATGGGTTTCTTTTTTGCTCGCGTCCTGACCACCGACGAGGTTCTGGACTCATGGAAGGTCGAACTCAGCAATGTCGCTTGAGGGCCAGATATCCAAACGTCCTGACAACTACCGGCCTATTCTCCTCTCGACCGGCGTCCGGTCCTCCGCACGGCGAACGCCGAACAAGGTGGCCTTGGCGCAGGGCCCGCGTGAATTTACCTACACCACGGTCGTGGAGCGGTTTAATCGTGTCGCCACGGCGGCAATCCATGACCTGGGACTCAAAAAGGGCGATCACGCCGCGCTTTTCGCGCCCAATTGCATCGAATTCTTAGAGATTGTCGGGGGGCTCGCGGATGCCGGTGTCGCGGCGGCGATGGTGCCACCCTCGGTCACCCCGCCCGAGGTCGAACACATCTGCAATGACTCAGGCGCGAAGGTCCTGTTCGTCCACGAAAGCGTGGAGGATGTCGCCCGCGCAGCCAAGCTTGAGACCGTCCAGCGGATCATCGTCATTGGCAAAGACTACGACGACTGGATTGCCGCCGCTAAACCCGACTTCCCTGCAGTGCCGCTGGAGGAATGGGATGTCTTTTGCATTCCGTATACCTCCGGAACCACGGGCAAGCCCAAAGGATGCCTGTTGTCGCACCGGTCCCGCACGCTGGCGTTCTACACGATGGGTATCGAATTTGGGTGTTATGGGCCCGACGACCGGGCGCTGGCGCTGGCGCCGTTGTTCCACGGTGCTGGGTTTGCGTTCGCGATGGCGCCGATCTTCTTTGGCGGATTTTGCGAGATATTGCCCAAGTACGATCCCGAAATCGTGCTGCGCAAGATTTCCGAGATGAACCTCACGAACACCTTTTTCGTGCCGACGCATTTCCATCGGATGTTCGCGCTGGAAAAGAAGATTCTCGACAAACATCGCCCGGATACGTTGCGCGCGATCATTTCGAATGCCGCACCGCTCTTGCAGGACACCAAGGAAAAGATCGTCGACTACTTTGGCGAAGGACTTTTGCACGAAACCTACGGATCGACCGAAGGTGGTTTCGTGACGAGCCTGAGGCCGCCCGATCAACTGCGCAAGAAACAGTGTGTGGGACTGCCTTACGCAACCGTCGAAGTTTCATTGCGCGACGAGAATGGTGCTGAAGTCGCCCAAGGTGACGTCGGGAGAGTTGTTCTGTCGCTCCCCCTGTTGTTTAACGGCTACTGGGAAAATCCTGAGGCAACGGCTGAAGCCCTCACCGACGATGGCTGGTGCACAGTGGGCGACATGGGTCGACACGATGATGAGGGTTATCTCTATCTTGTCGATCGCAAGAAGGACCTGATCATTTCGGAGGGGTCAACGTGTTCCCCCGGGAGATCGAAGAAGTTCTGATAGCGCATCCCGCGGTTGCAGAAGCAAGCGTGATCGGGGTGCCGGACGAGCAATGGGGCGAAGCCGTCAAAGCGATCGTCGTGACAAGCGGCGAAGTGACCGACGCGGATCTCGATGCCTATTGCCGCAAAAATCTAGCGAAGTACAAAATTCCCAAGAGCTACGCCTACCTCGATGTCTTGCCCCGAAATGCCGGCGGGAAGATTCTCAAGACCGAGTTGCGAGATCGTGCGCAGAAAGGCGTGTTGTAGCTTCCATCCGGGCGTCGCGGTTCGCTTGCGTCGGCGGCGTTCCTGCGTCGAACATGGGGTAGCGCGCCATCTGCCAGAAAGAGGTTTTTCATGAGCAACGCCGCTGACGTTGACCGCTCAGATGCGGCCCTTGAGGCCCGGCTGCGCCAAATCCTTGGCAACGATCATGTGCTGACCGATCCTGCAGATCGTCAGTTCTTTTCCAGCGATGTTTTCCGTGAAGCGGACCCTGCCGCGTTTGTCATCCAACCCGGCACACCGGAAGAACTCGCGGAAGCCGCCAAGGCGGCGACCAGCGAAGGGTACGCTGTCATCCCGCGTGGTGGCGGATTGTCTTACACCGACGGCTATTTACCGGTGACCTCCAAGTCGGTTGTCGCCGATTTGCAGCGGCTGAATCGTATCGTCGAGATCAATGCCGAGGACATGTATGCCGTTGTCGAGAGTGGCTGTACCTGGATGCAGGTATTCGACGCACTAAAGGAAAAGGGGCTGCGCGCGCCGTATTTCGGTGCGCTTTCCGGCATGTATTCGACCGTTGGCGGCGCTATGTCGCAGAACAGCATTTTCTTCGGTTCAGGCATTCATGGCACGGCCGCTGACAGTTGTCTCGGTCTTGAGGTCGTTTTGGCCGACGGACGTATTCTTAAGACGGGGTCGTGGGCGACTCCTTTCAATCCGTCGCCTTTCTTTCGCAGCTATGGACCCGACCTAACGGGTCTTTTTCTATCCGATACAGGCGCGCTGGGGTTCAAAACGAAGGTGGTTTTGCGTCTCATCCCGTTCCCTACGGAGACGCGGTATCTATCGTTTGCCTTCGACGATTACGACGGTGTCACGGCAGCAATGTCTGAAGTTTCGCGTCGTGGTCTCGCGGCAGAGTGCTTTGCGTTCGATCCGTATCTGCAGGGCCAGCGTCTGAAGCGCGAAGGCTTGCTGACCGATGTCAAACGATTGGCCAATGTGGCGCGATCGGGCAAGTCGTTTCTCGAAGGTGTCAAAGGAGCTGCAAAGGTTGCCGTGGGTGGGCGGCGCATGTTCGAGGGCGTCGAGTACTCCGTTCACCTCGTGATTGACGGCTATGACAAGAAGAGCGGCGAGGCCGTTGTTGCCGAAGCCCAACGCATTTGTACCGGCGCCAAAGGGCGGGAGATTCAGGCAAGCTTGCCGCAGATCATGCGATCGACGCCCTTCGTGCCGCCCAACAGCATGCTGGGTCCCGAAGGACAACGTTGGGTGCCAATTCACGCGCTTGTGCCGCACTCTCGGGCGGCCAACTTAATCCAATCGGTGCATGATTATTTCGAGCAACAAGCGGAATTGATCGAACGCCACGGCATCGAATGGGGTTATCTGATGTGCGCTGTTGCGCAACAAACATTCTTGATGGAACCGGTGTTCTTTTGGGAAGACTCTCGTCATCTTTACCACGAGCGCTATCTCGAGGACGATTACGTCTCCAAGCTCAAGGTCTTTCCCAAAGACGAAGCAGCGCGCCATGCCGTTACGCAACTCCGGGGGGGCCTCGCCGATCTGTTCAAGGAACTTGGCGCGGTACATTTCCAGATCGGAAAAGCCTATCGGTATAAAGAGGGTCGAAACCCAGATACGTACGCGCTCCTCGAAGCGATCAAGGACTATGTCGATCCGGCCCGATTGATGAACCCCGGTTCATTGGGGCTCGACTAAGCGACCAATAGCGGTCGCGATGCCGTTCGCGCCAGAACAGAAAGCGCCCGTGGGATGACGCCGGCTCCGTCGAATTTGCGCCGCGCGCTGCCGATCATCGCGGGCCTCTGTGCGATCTATGTGTTGGCGCACTTTTATCGCGTTTCTACGGGCGTGATCGCGCCTGACATCATGGCCGAGACCGGCCTTGGACCGGAAGCGATGGGCGGTCTCTCCAGCGCCTTTTTTTTCTCGTTTGCGTTATTCCAGATCCCGGTGGGCATCTTGCTGGACCGTTTCGGACCACGTCGGGTCGTGCCGACGTTACTGGTCTTGGCTGTTGCTGGTGCGTTGATTTTTGCCCTGTCGAATACGGCCACCGGGCTGACGATCGGGCGAGCGTTGATGGGGATGGGTACGGCCAGCATCTTGATGGGTTCGCTTGTCGTTGCCACAAGGTGGTTCCCCCCGGATCGGTTTGCCGCGGTCGCATCGTTTTTCGTAGCGATGGGGACGTTGGGCGCGCTGCTGGCGACAACGCCGCTTGCCGCGGTCTCGGAAGTCGTGGGCTGGCGTAGCTCATTTTTTCTCATGGCCGGCGTCACCTCGATTTTTGGGGTGATCGCCTTTGCCGTCGTTCGCGATGCGCCCCCGGGCCATGCGTATTACGCGCGTCGACCGGAAGGATTCGCGGAGGTTGTGCGTGGTCTCGGTGAGGTTCTACGTAACCCGCAGCTGAAATACATCGTTGCGGTCAATTCCGTGGGCTATGCAGCCGTTCTCGCGATCACAGCCCTTTGGGGCGGTCCCTATCTTGCCGAGGTTCATGGCCTGGGCCCGGTCGGGCGCGGCAACGTATTGTTGTTGATGACGTTGGGACAAGTCCTGGGGCATCTGATCTATGGTCGTCTCGACCGCATTCTGGATACGCGCAAGAGATTGGTTGTATTTGGTGTGGTGGTGTCGATCACGCTCCTCTTGGCATTGGCTCTACTACCAGGGCTTCCCTTGTGGGTCGTCGCGAGCATCTTCGTTCTGTTCGGCTTCGTCAGTGGCTACACCGTCATTATTACGACCCACGGTCGGGCCATTTTTCCTGAACACCTCGTCGGTCGTGGGATGACGACCAACAACACTTCGGTGTTCCTCGGCGCCGCCATCGTCCAGGGTGCGACAGGTGCGCTCATCGGGGGTTTTATGACGGAGTCTGGGGAGACGCCTGAGGTCGCCTATCGGGCGATGTTTGGCTTCCTTGCCGCACTGCAGATTGTCGCGCTAATGATCTACAGCCGGTCGCGCGACGTTCGCCCGAGCGACGATATCGCCCGAAAAGCCGCAAATTAGCTCTTTTCCGGCGTTTACCATTCCTTAACAGGCCACGCCCTATCCTTTCTCTCGCTAGAACGGGTTTGCGGAATTCATCCGCGTTTGCTCGTAAAAGAGGTTGGATTAGATGGAAAGCGTGCCTGCCCTGGAGTTGGCTACTGCGATGCTCAAGCAAGCATCGCAGCCTGGCGGACTCGATAGCCCACTCAAGGCAGCTGCTGAAGTTCGGCAAACGGCCGACCTTCTGACGTCCCAGAACCGTCATCAGACCGGAGGAACCGCCGAGCAAAATGCTGGACGGACTTTCGATCGGCCTAGCGATGAACGATCTGCGCCGCCTGGTCTCGGCCAATTCGTCGATCTGACCGTGTAAACCTCTCTCATTACTCATCCTCTCCTCAGGCGCCGCTCATGTTGCGCGGCGCCTTTTTTCTAAACGCCGCGAGCGATACCGGGTAAACTCCCCTCTGGCCAGCGAAGAGTGCGGGAAATCCGATAGGGGGATTTGCCTGATGGACGAGCGTGTCCGGCGGGTTCCGGCTGGCTATGACCGAGCAGGGCTTCTCGAGAAGCTGATCGATATCGGAACGGCGCTTTCTTCGGAGCGTAACCGCGACCGTCTGTTCGAGCGGATCCTTCTCGAGGCAATGCATTTCTGTAGCGCCGATGGCTGTACGCTTTATCTACGCACCGAAGACGACAAGCTCGACTTCGCGATTGTGCGGACCAACTCGTTGGGCACAGCTATTGGTGGGTCAACGGGCGTCAAGGCGACCTTTGAGGCTATACCGCTTCGCGACGATCAGGGGAACGAGAACCACGCGACCGTCGTCAGCCACGTGGCGCTCAGTGGGCGGACGATGAATATTCCCGACATATCGCGCGCGACGACATTCGATTTTTCGGGGACGCGCGCGTTCGATGCCGAAAACGGGTATCGCTCGGTTTCTTTTCTGACCTTGCCGCTGAAGGACAGTAGGGCCGAAGTCATTGGCGTGTTGCAGCTTATCAATGCGCAAAACGAAGAGGGCCAGGTTGTCGCATTTCCGAGCGCCATCGAACCGCTCGCCGAAGCATTGGCGTCGCAAGCGGCGGTCGCACTCGAAAACCGACTTCTCCTAGAGGCACAGAGGCGTCTTCTCGATTCCTTCATCCGACTGATTGCCGCGGCAATCGATGAGAAATCACCGTTCACCGGGGAACACTGCCAAAGAGTGCCGGCCATCATGGATCTCTTCGCCGATGCCGCCTGCGATCAATCCGATGGACCCTTTCGGTGATTTCGATCTTACGGAAGAGGAACGATACGAGTTGCATATCGCGTCGTGGCTGCATGACTGCGGCAAAGTGACGGTGCCAGAATACGTTGTCGACAAAGCTACGAAACTCCACACGCTCTATGACCGCATCGAGACGGTGCGAATGCGGTTCGAGATCGTTAGGCGCGATGCGGAAATCAGGTTCCTTCGCCGCGCACATACAGAAGGTGTCGACCCCCAATCGTTTCAACCGCGCTTGAAACCGAACTAGCGGCCATCGAGGACGATTATCGTGTCGTAATGCAGTCGAACCTCGGCGTTGAGGACATGCCAGATGAGGATGTTGCTCGGATCAAGGACATCGCAGAGCACGGGTTTGGATGGATGGGAGCGGCGTGCAACGATCGGTGCTGAGCGACGATGAACTACGCAACCTGACGATTCGCCGCGGCAACTTGCTGCCGGAAGAGCGTGAGATGATCAACAACCATATCGCGGTCACCATCGACATGCTGGACAACCTGCCGTTCCCTGCGGAACTGGCCCGGGTGCCGGAATATGCTGGCGGGCACCACGAAAAAATGGATGGTTCGGGATATCCTCAGAGGTCTGAAGCGGGAGGACATGTCGATACCGGCGCGCATGATGGCGATCGCCGATATTTTCGAAGCGCTCACCTCTCCTGATCGACCCTATAAACAAGCCAAAAAACTGAGCGAAACCATGGCGATCATGGTGGGTATGGTGCGCAATCAGCATATCGATCCGGATCTCTTTCAACTGTTTGTGGATTCATCGGTGCACCTGCGGTTTGCCGAGAAATTCCTTGAACCGTGGCAGGTTGACCTAGAGGCCGTTGAGGCCGTTCTGGCGTCTTTCAAAGACGGGATAAGGAACATTTCGGCACAGGAATGTGACCGATGCGTGAAGCGCGAAGCGTGGGACGGTCTGTCAGATTTCCCTTATAAAAAGATCGATGGAGCGCATTTCGAGCATCATTCGCCGGCCACGCGGATTGGCGCGATTCGCGGCACGCTTGCTCTCGGCCGGTTTGGTGGGCGTATTTTCCTTCGCCGAGCGCTGGCGCGCAAGAAGCGGCGTCGCCCTGGGTCACCTACGACCAGGGACGCGCCCGGTTGATCTCTGCAACCCAGAATGCGACAGGCGACCTTCTTCTCGGGTTGCAGTACCAGATCGCACCGGGGTGGGAGGTGTACTGGCGCTCACCTGGCGACGCCGGGTTCCCGACGACGATCGATTGGGCAGGTTCCGAAAACTTGGACGACGCCGTCCTTCTGTGGCCGCGTCCCCACCGATTCCAGATCTTCGAGCTAGAGACATTCGGGTACAAAGATGAGTTCGTCCTACCGATTTCCGCTCGGCAGAGCCGCACCGGCGATGCGGTCAAACTTCGAGCTGCCGTCAATTTTCTGACCTGCCGGGACATTTGTGTCCCCCATACGCTTTCGATGGCGTTGGATTTGCCGGTCATGGGTGCCGATGGTCCGGTAATTTCCGAATTCGCGCCACTCATCAACACCTATCGCGCGAAAATTCCGCCACGGGATGGCAGTCGCGGCCTCAATGTCGAGCGCGCCGAGGTCATCAACGTCAACGGCCGCCAGGTCTTGCAGGTCGTGGCGCGGTCAGATGCACCGTTTTCCGAGCCCGACGTCTACGTCGAAGGGCCGGACATTTTCTCGTTCGGCTGCTCCGACATTCAGGCTGTCCGAGAATGGTCATCGCGCGGTCTTGCAGGCCGCCGTATCCCGAACGGCGCTGGCGGGTGACGACGGTCCCGCTCTATTGGGTAGCGATCTGACACTGACACTGGTCGATGGTGAGCGCGCCGTGGAACAGTCGTTGGCGACGACGCTTGGTCAAGCGGAGGCGGCGGCGTTCTTGCCGTTCGCTGTGATCCTTGCCTTGGCCCTAATGGGCGGGCTCATCCTGAACGTGATGCCATGCGTTTGCCGGTTCTTGTCAATCAAGTTGCTGGGCGTAGTCAGCCACGGGGGCGGCGAACGCGGCCCCGTACGGCGCAGCTTTCTTGCGTCCGCTGCGGGGATCATTTTCGCTTTTCTCGTCTTGGCCGGCGCTCTGGCCGGGTTTCGCGCGGGGGGCGCCGCCGTGGGTTGGGGGATTCAGTTCCAGCAGCCGTTGTTCATCGTGGTTATGACGGTCCTGATTACCCTGTTCGCAGCAAATTTGTGGGGCCTGTTCGAACTTCGGTTGCCGGCATGGATCGGCGGCGGTGCGGGCGGCGTGGTCAAGAATCCCCATAGCGCGAGTAGTTCGTTCGCAAGTGGCGTCTTTGCGACCATTCTGGCGACGCCATGCTCTGCGCCGTTCTTGGGTACGGCAATTGGCTTCGCATTGGCGCGGGGACCTGCCGAGATCTTTTCGATCTTCCTCGCATTGGGCATCGGCATGGCGACGCCATTCTTTTCGTCGCTGCCGTCCCCCATTTGGCAACGAAATTGCCGAAACCCGGGAGGTGGATGCTGGTCGTAAAGAAGGTCCTGGCATTCGCCCTTGTCGGCACCGCCGTGTGGCTGCTTTCGGTGCTCGCCTTTCAAGTCAGTCTCGAGGCGGCGTACTTCTTGGCCGGTATGATGGTGCTCGCGGTCGCCGTTTTGTTTGCGCGGCCGCGGTTGGCGACTCGGGCGCGATCGGTCGCGACTGCCGCTGTCGTTTTGCTAGCGGCCCTCTCGTTCGGCGCGCCTCAGTTGGGGCGCGCGGTGTCGCAGGACACCGTGGTCGATGAGTCGATCTGGCAACCGTTCGAGCCTGAAGCCATTCCCCGGCTGGTCGCTGAGGGCAAGGTCGTTTTTGTCGACGTGACAGCTGAATGGTGTATTACCTGCCAGGTCAACAAGAAGCTGGTCCTAACGCGAGGCGAGTCCCGCGCGCTTCTCTCCGACCCTGATGTCGTTGCCATGCGAGCGGATTGGACCAAACCCGATGAGGGCATCGCGCGTTACCTTGCGAGCTTCAACCGGTTCGGCATCCCCTTCAATGTGGTTTATGGACCGGTTGCCCCGAATGGCCTGACGCTACCCGAGTTGCTGAAAGAAAGTGTGGTCGTCGACACTTTTCGGCAGGCGTCAGGACGAAATGTGCTGGCGGGCGATTTGTAGGAAGACGAACCGTGTCGATTAAGAAACTCGCCTTTCCCGCAGCCGGCATTCTTGCCGCAGCCGTGGTGGTTGTCCTTCTAGTGGGGTTGCCTAGTGGAGACGATAGATCTGATTTGCGAATCGAAGGTCAGGTGCAGAACTTTATCGTCAACGAACGTCCCGGTCCGGACACCGAGTGGCGTTCGGGCGACGGCGCCAAGGTCTCCCTCGCCGATTTCAATGGCAAAGTCGTAATGGTAAATTTTTGGGCCACTTGGTGCGCGCCATGCATTCGCGAACTTCCGTCGATCAATCGATTGCAGGCGACCCTAGGCGGCCACGACTTCACCGTCGTGGCGATCAACATCGATACCGGCGGCAAGGCGGTTGCGGCGCCTTTTGCCAAACGATTGGAGATCGATAACCTCGATCTCTACCTCGATCCGCGCGGGTCGACCAGCCGCGCGATGGGGGTCAACGTCATGCCGACCACGGTTGTCTATGATCGGCAGGGCAAAGAAGTTGGTCGCCTTGAAGGGGGTGCTGAGTGGGATTCGCCCGAAGCGCTGGCCCTTCTCCGCTGGTTTATCGAGAACGCTGTCTAGCGACTTTTGTCCTGCCATTCGCGTGGTTAGACTCGACACATGGCAGAACTCCTCGACCTCAAAGGGCTCAAGTGCCCGCTACCGGTCTTGCGCGCGAAGAAAGCTCTGAAAGGGAATGGCGCCGGGTGCGGTCCTTGAGGTTCTCGCGACCGATCCCGGCTCGGCAAAAGACTTTCAAGCATTCTGCGAAACCACGGGGAATGACCTGGTCTCGTGGTCGGAAGCGGACGGGGTCTTCACCTACACCCTTCGCAAGAAATCCTAGCGTCACGTTCGTCGGAACAGAGCGGCGGCGAGCCAACCGCTCGCCAGTGCGATTAGGACGGCGATGATCCCATAGAGTGCGGGTCGTTGGTTTGCCAAGTCGAAAATCGTGCGTTCGATACCTGCTTTACGAATTTGAAGCGGTGTCGACTGTTCGTCGATGACACGGCCGTCACGCAGCAAATATGTTCTGACCGTATAATCACCTTCGGGTGCGCTGGCAGGAAATACGATTGAGGTGCGAAACAGTCTTTCGCGGAACAGAACGCTGTTTTCGGCCTCGAAGTAGAGCGACTCACGGCGCTTGTTGCGAAGGATCGCCTCTCGAAACTGCAAGAGTTCTTCGCCGGCGAGGTGGCGGGTGTCTGCGGCGAGCGCAAAGTCGAGGAAGGCGCCGCCCATACGATATTGGGCGCGAACGGTTCCCGGGGCGATGTCTTCAAGCGGGCGACTTGACGCCACTGCGTAGTAGGCGGGGACACTTTGAAATGTCACGGACCGGCGGTTCATCCAGATGCCGCTGATCTTGGCTTTCCGTCGGACGACCAACTCTTCGCGGGGGCCCTGAACCACGACGACGACATCGCTTGGACCGTCGACGGCGCCGAATAGGAGGATATCCTTGCCGGTGAAATTCGATGTGATGGAAATCGAGCTTTCCGACATGTCCGCGACAAGCGATTGAGCAATTGCTTGTGGCGTGGTGGCGGCCAGCCCGAAAGCGAGGACGAGTGCGGCGACGCGGCTCATTCCTCGATCACCCGGCCGATTGAGAATAGGTCGCTCGGCTCGAATACCAGGTCGGTAAGAAGTTTCGCGCAGACCGCGAGAACGATCACGCCCAATAGGGCGCGCAGCTGTTCGCCCCAACATCCCGCTGACCCTGGCACCGAACTGCGCCCCGATAACCGCGCCGGCGAGCAGGAGGACAGCCAGAACGACATCCACCGTCTGTGTGTTGATCGAGTGGAAGAACGTGACATTGGCAGTCACAAAAATGATTTGAAAGAGCGATGTACCGACCACGACGGAGGTCGGCATACCCAACAGATAGATCATCGCCGGGATCATGATGAAGCCACCGCCCACGCCCATAATCGCAGCCAAGACACCGACAAAGAACCCAACCAGAAGCGGCGGAATAACGCTGATGTAGAGCTTGGATTTGTGGAAACGCATCTTGAAGGGTAGGCCGTGAGCCCAATAGTGCTGGTGCGCTTTCTTCCGATATCCGCCCTTGCGAGAGCGCATGATGAGCCGGACGCTTTCTACGACCATCAAAGATCCCACCACCCCGAGGAAGAGGACAAAGGACAGTGAAATCACGAGGTCAATTTGGCCGATCTCGCGCAGCAGCTTGAACAGGAACGAACCTGCGGTTGACCCGACGAACCCGCCGATCACCAATATCATTCCCATCTTGATGTCGACGTTGTTGCGGCGCCAATGAGCGATAACGCCGGAGACCGACGCGGCAACAATTTGATTGGCCTCGGTCGCCACGGCAACAGCTGGCGGGACGCCGATAAAGATAAGGAGGGGGGTCATCAAGAACCCGCCGCCAACCCCAAAAAGGCCAGACAAGAATCCGACACCCCCACCCATCGCCAATACCAGGAAGATGTTCAGAGAGATCTCGGCGATCGGAAAATAGATTTGCATCGGCAAAGCCTGCCGGGCGTCCTACACCGGACGCGGGGCAACGAGAAACTACAAGATGAATTTGGATTATGCGCTCGGGGGACGCATAATAAAAGGGCCCACCCTACCGACATCGCGTTTCCGACGCGTTCGCCTTTCTAGTATCTCAGGTTTTTGTGCGCCCGACCCCCATCGATACATCTCCGCCGATCTCTGACGAGGTCAAAGAAACGACCTGCTACATGTGCGCCTGTCGCTGCGGTATTCGGGTGCATCTGACGAACGGCGCGCTGCGCTATATCGAGGGCAATCCGAACCATCCGGTCAACCGTGGCGTCCTGTGCGCCAAGGGTGCGGCCGGAATCATGAAGCAGCATTCACCGGCCAAGCTCAAGAAGCCGCTCAAGCGGGTGGGCGAGCGTGGCTGCGGCGATTTTGTGGAAATCGAATGGGAGGAAGCGCTCGGGATTGCCACCGCGTGGCTTGGCAAAATCCGCGAAACCGACCCCAAAAAGCTCGCTTTTTTTACCGGTCGCGATCAAAGCCAGGCGTTGACGGGGTGGTGGGCAACGCAATTCGGTACACCCAATTATGCAGCCCACGGTGGGTTCTGTTCGGTCAATATGGCGGCGGCCGGTCTCTATACGATGGGGGGATCGTTTTGGGAGTTCGGCGAGCCGGACTGGGACCAAACGCGATATTTCATGATGTTCGGCGTGGCCGAGGATCATGCGTCCAATCCGATCAAGATCGGGCTCGGCAAGGTTAAGGCGAACGGGGCCAAGTTCGTCTCGGTCAATCCGGTGCGCACCGGCTATTCCGCAATCGCCGACGAGTGGGTGGGCATTCGCCCAGGCACCGACGGATTGCTGGTTTTCTCGCTTATCCGGGAGCTCTTACTCGCCGATCAAGTCGATTTCGACTATCTCGCGCGGTACACCAACGCGGGCTGGTTGGTCATTCAGGATGATGGCGCCGCCGACGACGGCTTGTTCGTTCGGGACGAGGCCGGCAATCCCCAGTGTTGGGACAAAACCCTCGGCGGCCTCGGGCCGGCCCTCGACAAAAACGCCAATCCGGCGTTGATCGAGGCGCGGACGCTACCCGACGGGCGCCGCGCCGTGCCGGCTTTTGACCTCATGGCGCGCCGCTTTCTTGACCCGGCCTATGCTCCCGAAGCTGTTGCGGACCGCACGGGGGTTGCGGCGGAAACAATCCGCCGGCTGGCAGCCGAATTGGCTCAAGCGGCATTCCAAGAAGAGATCAAAATTGATCAACCTTGGACCGACTTCGCGGGTCGTGAACATGATCACATCATTGGCCGGCCCGTCAGTTTTCACGCGATGCGTGGTATCTCCGCACATTCCAACGGGTTTCATACTTGCCGTGCGTTGCATGTGTTGCAGGCGGTTCTCGGCAGCATCGATTGCCCAGGGGGTTGGCGCTACCGCCCGCCCTACCAGAAAGCGGCCCCGCCAGCGGTCCTCCCAACCGGACCTGTCGCCAATCCTGGCGATCCGTTAGCCGGCCCGCCGTTGGGTTTCCCGCGCAGCCCTGAGGACCTTTTGGTCGACGACGTTGGCACGCCGCAACGAATCGACAAAGCGTTCTCATGGGAAGCCCCACTAGCAGCCCACGGCATGATGCACATGCTTATTCGCAATGCCTGGGCGGGCGACCCCTATCCGATCGATACGCTGTTCATGTTCATGGCCAACATGAGCTGGAACTCGTCGATGAATACAACCGAGACGATGCGGATGTTGACGGACAAGGATCCGGATACGGGCGAATACAAGATTCCACATATCATTTATTCCGATGCGTTTGATTCTGAGATGGTGGCCTATGCCGACCTAGTGCTGCCGGACACAACCTATCTGGAACGCTGGGACTGCATTTCGTTGCTCGATCGTCCGATCTCCGAGATCAATGGCCCGGCCGACTCGATCCGGCAGCCTGTTCTGACACCGGACCGTGATGTCCGGCCCTTCCAGGATGTGTTGTTGGATATCGGCACCCGTCTTGGCCTTCCCGGTATGGTCGACGAACAAGGCGATGCGCTATATCCCGGCGGACTGCCCGACTACATGCTCAAGCACGAGCGAAAGCCGGGCGTCGGGATGTTGGCCGGCTGGCGCGGTGCCGATGGCGCCGCAAAGGGGGTCGGCGCACCGAACGCCGAACAACTCGATCGCTATATCGAGAACGGGTGCTTTTGGACCGATTCGATCCCGATCGAGGGCGTCTACTATCGTAATGTGAACCAGGCTTATCGCGCCTATGGCGAGGCTATGGGTTTTCTGGATACGCCGGATCCCGTCATCGTTCAGCTCTATTCCGAGGTGCTTCAGAAATTCCGGCTTGCGGCGCAAGGCCATGGGTCGGTTCAGCCGCCGGTCACCGAGCGGGATCGCGTGGCGCGGTACTTCGACCCATTGCCGATGTGGTACATGCCGTTCGAAGAAGAAGCGGTCGATCGCGAGGCGTATCCCCTCCATGCTCTCACGCAGCGGCCTATGGTGATGTACCACGCGGGGGACTCGCAGAATGCGTGGCAACGGCAAATCCTTGGCAGCAATCGTCTTTATATCGCGCGTTCTCTGGCGGCACGATTGAACATCAGCGATGACGACTGGGTCTGGGTTTCCAGCGAGAAAGGTCGAATTCGCGGGCAAGCGCGGCTGATGGATGGGGTCAATCCGGATACGATCTGGACCTGGAACGCAATCGGCAAGCGGCGGGGCACATGGGGACTGGACGCCGATGCCCATGAAGCGACGCGCGGGTTTCTGCTCAATCACCTGATTGGTGACGTTTTGCCCAATGAGGCGCACGCCAATGCCGACCCCGTCACCGGTCAGGCGGCCTGGTACGATCTGCGCGTGCGTGTCGAAAAGGCCGCTTCGAGCGATGCCGAGGAAAGCTGGCCGCAGTTCGATCCGCTACCGAGCAACGCCGTCCGCGGTGCGCCGGCAGTCTTGAGGTACGGCGCTGAATTTAGGGAGGGTTCATGACCGACCTTCCAGCAAAAGCGCCCGCGCGAAAACTTGGTTTGGTGATCGACCTTGATACCTGTGTTGGGTGTCATGCTTGTGCCGTTAACTGCAAAGAATGGAACAGTGGCGGCTTCGCCGCGCCGCTCAGCGACACCGATCCGTATGGGGCGGAACCAGATGGCGTCTGGTTTAATCGTGTTCACAGCTTTGAGGCAGACGCGAATGGCGCCGGAAGAACGGTGCACTTTCCGAGGTCGTGCTTGCACTGCGACAATGCACTTTGCGTGACGGTTTGTCCGACTGGCGCATCCTATAAGCGCGAAGAAGATGGAATCGTTTTGGTGGATGAAGACAAGTGTATTGGGTGCAAGTTGTGTTCTTGGGCTTGCCCGTATGGTGCGCGCGAATACGACGTGAACGAAGGCGTGATGAAGAAGTGCACCTTGTGCATTGACCGCATCTACAACGAAAACCTCGATGAGGCGCAACGGGTGCCGGCTTGTGTGTCGACTTGCCCGGTCAGCGCGCGCCATTTCGGGGATTTGGCGGATCCTGATTCTGCTGTCAGCAGACTGGTTGCGAACCGAGGCGGTCAACCGCTGATGCCTGAACTGGGCTATGCACCGGTCAATCGGTATTTGCCACCGCGCCCGGAAAAATCGCACCCGGCAGCCCTAGAGCCAACCGCCGACTCAGTGGAGAGCAAGTTCCTCCAGTGGGTCGATCGACTTCTTTCATAAGCATTCTCGGAGCAACCCGTGCATCCGGCCTATTCGGTCATCCTCTTTACGGTCTCCTCTGGTGCGGGGTACGGCATGCTGTTCTTGATGTCGGTTCTCGCCGTCATCGGCCGCTTACCTGTTGATCCGTGGTTTTCGTGGCCCGCTTTTGTAATCGCGCTGGGCCTTGTTTCTGTCGGCTTGCTCTCGTCTTTGCTGCATCTCGGCCATCCGGAACGATTTCTTAGGGCGTTGACCCAATGGCGTTCATCTTGGCTGTCGCGCGAAGGCGTACTGGCGATCGGCACCTACGGTCCGGCGGGCCTTTTCGCGCTGGGTTGGTTGTTCGTTGTGGCCGACCCCCAGAGCCCCGGCACCATCATCATTGTGCTTGCGCTCGTGACGGTGGTCCTTTGTACCGCGACGGTGTTTTCGACATCGATGATCTACGCCAGCCTTAAGCCCATTCCCCAGTGGTGTCGCGGCGACGTGCCCTATGGCTACCTGACGCTTTCCTTCGCGAGTGGTGCGTTGCTTCTCAACGCTGTCGCTGCTCTCGCCGGATCGGCGATAGATGTCGTCTCGGTTTTCGCGCTGGTCGGCCTCGTGCTCGCCTACGCCGTCAAGGCCCGATACTGGCGAGCCATCCGGGCGGCAGCCCCGTTGCGACCGCGGCTTCTGCGGTCGGTCTGGAAAAGGGTGCGCGCGTCCGATCTCTCGATCCGCCGCATACCGAGCCGAACTATCTGCAGAAGGAGATGGGTTACCGCGTTGCCCGAAAGCATGCCGACAAGTTGCGGCGGATCGCCTATGTCGTCGGACTCGGTGTCCCGGTTTTGGCGCTTCTCGTCGGACTGGGTCTGAGCGGTCCACTTCTCACGGCGCTAGCGGTAATTGCGGCGGTATCAGCCCACCTGGGCATTGTCATCGAGCGCTGGCTGTTCTTCGCCGAAGCAACCCATACGGTCACGCTCTATTACGGCGCTGAGTCCGTTTAGACCTAACGATCAGGTCTTACTGGCAGGTGCCGCTCGAGCAGGTTTGAACGTGGACACCGGCAAAACGGTATGGGTTGCCGCCTACCGTTCCGGAACCGAAAACCTTGCCGCCGACGCCGGCGACTGCGTTGCCCGCCTGGTTGGTGAAAAACGAGCCTGCATGACTGCCGCTCACGCCGGAGAGGGCGCCGGTCCCCGACACGGAACCGATAAACGAGTGTCCAGGAGAATTCGCGCCAATTGCGCTGAAGGACCCAGTCAAACCGCCACCGTCAAAATTAGTAACCGTCAGTGTGCCGTTGCTGCTCACTCCTGAGAAGTTGACGCTGAAGGTAGCGTTGCCGTGCTCAATATATTGCGCGCCGTTGTGTTCCACGAAAGCGACCATGTGCCCGCCGTAGGAGGCCGACCCCGTCGGTCGGTATTTGCGCGAAATCCTGAACGGCGCCGGCCGTCCAAAATCCCAAAAGCCTCTCAAACGTCGATGGTGAACTGGGCTCGATTTCGCCGGCAATCAATCCCCAAGAACAGTAACTGCAGTTCGCATACGTCCCGTCCAGTCCTGGAACATTGTCCAGCGTCGCTATGGCAAGCGCCCCGTCGGCGGCAGTGACGCTGTTGAAGGTCACGGTGCTGGCACAGGTGGCGCTTGTGCAGTCAACGGTCGCACCGAATGTTTTGTCGTCTAGAAAGGCGCTGTGGCCGTTCGTTGCGGGTGACGTCCCGAACGAGGAGTCGTCGTCGCCAAGTGTCACAAATAGAAGATCACCGCCACCGCTCGACTTCGTCATGTCGAAAGCCGCAGCCACCTTGTTCGAATTCGGGTCCGTCTGGATTTTCACGCCATTCGGATCGACGGTTTTGCTGGTGAAGGAAAAGGGTGCCAAAGCGCCCGAGGACTGGTTCACCGAAACACCGACGCCGGCCACCCAACCCGTAAGCTGACGGTTGAAACTGGTCCCTGTGGTGGACGCCAGGTGAGCGCTTCGGGTGCCAAGCGTCTCAGTTGTTCTGTTGAAGTTGATCGCCGGGTGATAAGTCTGAACGGTCTCAATTCCCCGCCGGCGTTCGAACGGCGCGACGGCGCTAGAATTGGGGACATCGCCACTCGATATAATGAAGTGGTCGGGCTCATCCTTGCCGAAGAAGTAGTGTTCGGTTTCAGTGGATACCGTGTTGTCGCAGTTGCAGGTGGACCCGAAATCACCGTCGAACAAACGCGGTGAGGTGCCGTCACCGGTGAGCAGCGAAAAGCCGCCAAAACCTCCTTGGACAATCCTCTCGCCGTTCGATCCGTTCACAAACTTGTCCCACGAAGAGGGAGAAGGCCATCTGTTGCGATGCGCCTGTACCGGTGACGCCGCCCGAGAAAGCGGCAAACGGTCGCTGCGCCGTCGCCGATTGCGACGTGTCCCAGTAAATAGCGGCATCGGCACCGTTTTGAGTGATGGAGAGGTTGCCGCCATCTGCGGCAGGGATACCGAATACCTTCGAGCCCAAGATAAAGTCGTCGCGGGCCTTATAGAATGTCGCACCGGATGTGGGGAACGTCGTCGTCGGGATCCCCGCAAAAGCCAGAACCCTATGCCCGTCACCGCTATCGGTGAGTTCATAGAGAATGTACTCGTTGTCGGGGAAGAGAACGCTGGTGCCCGTCAGGGTGCCGCTGCCAAAGGGGTTCGTTAAGGCCGTGATGCCGGTCGTTGTCCCAGAGCTTAGCGGCGCGCTGAAAGTGCTGGAGGAACTTAGGGTCGCCGTAAACGTGCCGCCCGAGACCGAAGCGGTTTGGAACGGTTTGTCCAGGCCACTTTGCTCAAGGTCGAGACCAAAAGGAGAGGTCGGGCCGGCGAGGCGCGTCGCGTGGGTGATACGGCCTACGAAATTGCCGGCAATGCTCGTTCCGAGATTGTCGCTGCTCTGGAGTTGTTTGTTTTGCTGGGCTTCTGTTGTTGCGTCTACGCCGCTATCCGGTGCGCCGCCGGCGGTTAGTGTCGGTGGGGGCGGTGGCGGGCTGCCCGCGAGGGCATCTGGGTTGTTGCTCGATCCCAATTCGCCGATCCCGGAGTCGGCGACATTCTGATCCGTTGGCACTTGACCGCCGCCGGCGGCTTCTCCGCCGCCGCCTTCTCCGCCGCCGCCTTGCCGCCGCCACCTCGCCGCCGCCGCCTTCTCCGCCGTCGGGCGGTGGCGGTGCGCTGCCTTCGAGTCCGCCAAGGGCGGCGTTCAGTTGTGCTGGCGTTGCAGGGGTAGGGTTTGACGGTGGGGCGTCCGGGTCGTCAGCTGAAACCGTAAACCCAGGACGGGAGACCGCCTGCGTACCGCCGGCCGTCCCGACGGTCATTTGATCGCCGAACAAGAACGTCGCTTGCGTGGCACCGTTTGGTGCGACGTTAACAAGGGCGATCCCTCCGCGGATGCCGATTACGGCGGTAGGCGTCTTCAGCGTGACGGGGGTGCGTTTGCTGATCTTCCCACCGACGAGACGAAAGACGCCTTTGGCTGCCGTTAGTGCGATGCGCCCGGTGCCTGTGTCCGGGTCGAACACGAACTCGTCGAGTACCACGTCAGAATTAGGGCCTACGGTGAAGGCGCTCTCATCGAGGAAGAGCATCTGAGCCTGGCCACCAGCCGGAGGTCACGATGCGCTCGTCAGCAAGGACGTTGACCCCAACTTGAAGGGTTCGCGATTCTGCTGCCGGTGGCGTGCCTTCCGCTTGCGGATTTACCGCCGCGGCAACACCAATTTCATTACCGGATTGTGCGGTGGCTTCCGCCGCAATCGAACCGAAAAGGACGCAAAGTATGGCCAACCCAAATCTCGTGTTGCCGCTCATGGTCTGGTCTCCTTTGTTCGTCAGAAGCGCCTCGATGCGCCTAGCGTGAATGCTGCGGAGTGGTTCTCGAAATTTGGCAAGCTGCTATCGATGGTGGAACGCTGGAAAGTGCCGACGATCGTCCAGTTCTGAGAAACCGGAACGGCGCCAGTGATCGACCAGTTCCATTCCTGGTCCTGGCGTTTGCGGTTGGGGTCAATCGGTCGGGTTCGGGGAATTGTACCGACTCAGGGAACGGGTAATGCTGGCGGTGACGCTGGCCGGGCCGTCTTCGAGCGCTTCAAGAGAAATCAATTGGGTAAAACTGGTGCCGATCTGGTACTCGCGAAAGGCGTTGAACGTTTCCTTGGCTTCTTGGCTCGCGGCAGAAAAGCGCAGAGCAACCTGTTGCGTTTCGGTCAGGACATAGGTCGCGTTGGCCCGAAGCGAGTTCTCGACGCCGGTTTGTTGGGACGCGTTGAGCCGGTTTGAGTCGTTCCGGAAATGCTCCGATTTTCGTTCAAAGTTGAGGGTCGCCCGCAGCCGTTGCGAGAACGGGATAACCATGTTGGCGCCGAATCCGACGGTAAACTGGTACCAAGAGTCCTGGAGGTAGACCATGTTGCCAAGCACATAAGGCTTCAGCGTTGTGCCGGGGAGGGCGTTTTGCAAGAACGGCCCGCGGATCCCGGTTTGGGCTTCTAAGAAAACAATGTCGAGTTGTTTCTGGCGGTC
This sequence comes from Alphaproteobacteria bacterium, assembly GCA_038141965.1. Classification (GTDB taxonomy): domain Bacteria; phylum Pseudomonadota; class Alphaproteobacteria; order SHVP01; family SHVP01; genus CALJDF01. Next base: position 30,598 of record JAYQJC010000005.1, on the reverse strand, counting down.
TTGTTCCGACACGTACAGCGTGGCGGAACTCTCAATGATCTCGCTTCGCTGCGTGAGCAGGTCGTAGCTATGGTCCAATTGTGCCGAGACGAAGTAGTTGCGGTCCGATTTGTTGGTGAATTCGTCGTCAAGGGTCGCGGCATTGCCATTCGCCAAGACGTTGGGGCTGTTCGGGCCGGCGTTCGCGTTGTCGGAAAACCGTGCGCCGAAGAAAACCGAGCCGCTTAGGCTGCCTCGCGTAAGCTGGCTGTCGATTTCAGCAAGGAAGACTTGCACCCGATCCTGCACTTCTTGCGGTGCATCAGGGCTCTGGAGAACCCGGGTCAGGTAGCTGCGCGCGATGGCGTAGGAGCCAATCCGGAAATAGAGGACGCCCAATTCCAGCCGAACCCGGGGAAGATCGGGATTGATCAGGAGCATGCGCTCTAAGGCACTGATCGCCGCTTCGAAGTTGCCTTTCCGAACGGCGAGCTCGGCAAAACGAAAGGATTTATCGAGGTTGCCCGGATCACGAAACAGTTCTTGAAACGCCTGGTCATAAGCGGCATCGAGGTCTGGGTCCGACACCGCAGCCTGCTGGGCCAGCGCGCCGCCTGAAAGCATGAGTCCGACCAACAAAAATGCGGTCAGGCGCAACGCCCGAGTTACTAAAAAATGCATGTTCTTTAATGCCCTAGAGAAAAAACGCTGCGCGACCACAAGGTATGCCACGAACCTAGACCTTCCGCATATTTCATATGAGAGCCAACGGGATAGCAAGCACCTCCTAAGTCCTGACATGATCTTCCGCGGCAGTCTCAGCGTGGCTGGCCGGAGCGAAGAAAGGTAGCCAACAAAGATATTTGAACACGCAGAAATTCGGAGCAATTCCTACGTTTTGACCCAATGGCTCGGCGCTATCCAACTTGACGTTAACGTTAACGTTACCTACGGTTTAACCATGGAAGATACCTACACCATTCAGCGACTCGCCAAGGAATTCCGCGTGACGTCGCGCACCCTGCGATTCTACGAATCAAAAGATTTACTTCATCCCACGCGGGTCGGGACGACGCGTGTCTTCAGCCATAGGGACCGTGGTCGCCTGATTCTCATTCTGCGCGGAAAGCGGCTTGGGTTCAGCTTGGCTGAAATCAAAGAGATGCTCGATCTATATGACCTAGGCGATGGGCAGGTCGAACAACTTCGGGTTACCCTCGAAAAAGCCCGCCGTCGTATGCGCGAGCTCGAGACCCAGCGAGAAGATATCGATGCCGCGATGGTCGAGTTGCAGGACGGTTGCCGCCAGATCGAAAGCCTCCTCGCTGAGAAAGGCGTTGAAGCGCAAGAGGCTGCCGAGTGACCTATAGCCCGACGGTCCGCGGGCAGAACCTTTACGATCTGGATAACAATCTCCAGAGCGTTCTCGCGCGGTCCTTTGGCAACGAACTTGATCGGTGGGTACCTCGTTTGGAGGCATTCGGCGACTGGGTCGGGGGCGCTGTCGATATCCAGGCTGAATACACTCATCGGTCTGCGCCACCGATCTTGGAAGCCTACGATCGGCACGGACAACTGACGAATCACATAAGACATAATTCACTTTGGGATCAGGTCGCCGCCGAGGTTTACGAACGTGGCGCCGTGGGCCTCAACTATGAGGAGACACCCGCGCCGTACACGATCACCTTCGCGATCGGTTATCTGTTGTCCCAGGCGGATGTTTCCCTTCATTGTCCGGTGACCATGACTGGCACGGTTGCGTATGTCCTCGACCGGTTTGCGCCGAAAGAGATCCGCGATCGGTATTTGTCTGAGCTCGTCCGGATGGACGGCGAGGCACTCACCGGCGGGACGTGGGCCACGGAACTTCATGGCGGTAGCGATGTCGGCGCGACAACGACGATCGCCCGGACCGAAGAAGACCATGTGCGGCTCACCGGCCTGAAGTGGTTTGTCAGCAACACCAACGGCGGACTGGCGTTGGCGACGGCACGGCCACCTGGGGCGCCGGACGGCTCCAAGGGGCTCGGGCTGTACCTCGGTGCCGACTCACGTCGACGGAGCGCCGAATTCGTTTCGGATTCGACGCCTGAAGGACAAGTTGGGAACCATCGGCGTGCCGACCGGCGAGGTCGACCTGCTGGATGCCTGGGCGCTCGAGGTCGCACCGCCGCCTCTCGGGTTCAAATTGATGATGGAGGCGCTGGGGTTCAGTCGCATCCACAATGCAGTGGCGGGTGCCGGATTGGGTCGGCGCGCGTTCCTAGAGGCGGTTTCGTATCTCAGCCACCGTGATGCTTTCGGCCAGAACGTCCTGAACTATCCGATGATGCAGGACGAGATTCTCGAGATGTTGGTGCGCTTGGAATCCGGAACGGCAATGGCATTTGCGGCGGCGCGGGCTTTCGATGCCGCGCATGTTACCGACCTGGACGACGAAACCCCGGCGCGGGCGTGGCTTCGATTGACGACCGCGCTGGCCAAGTATCAAACCGCCGAAGATGCGAACGTCTTGGCCCGCGCGGCCATCGAGTTGATCGGCGGCAATGCTTATACATACGACTACGTGACGCCGCGCTTGCTGCGAGACGCGCAGGTGCTGACCGTTTGGGAAGGGCCCGCCAATATTCAGGCGCTCGAAGTTTTGCGCATGATCGGTAATCGAGCACCGGGCTTCGAGGCGATGGCCGAACGGGTTGCCGCGGCCGTGGGGTCTGCCCCCGCATCGCTCGCCGATGTCGCGCAACGGCTAGGGAGTGCGTTGCAGGACTGCCGTGACGCCGTCGCCCATGTGCAAACCGATGCTACGGAAGCACAGCGGCACGCGCACCGCTTGATGGTTCTGCTTAGCGATACGCTGGGTGGCGCATTGCTGCTTGAAGAAGCAATGCGTGACCTGGAGCAAGGTGATGCGCGAAAGGCATTGGTCTTGCGCCTCTTTATGGACAAGCGCTTTCCTGAAACGACCGACCGCGGAATCGGGCCGGGCCGTGACTGGGTGGGTCGCCACTTTAAGGCATTAATCGAATACAAGCCGATTGATGCGGATCGTCATCTACTGCGCGCGGTCGGGTAGCCGCGGCATGCTCACAAGGAGAGACCTCGATGAAGAATGTCGTGATTGCAGGTTACGGACGCTCACCGTTCCACCTTGCGCGCAAAGGTGACCTGGCCAAAGTCCGGCCAGACGAGATGGCCGGGCAGGTTGTGAAAGCGCTGATCGATCGCACGGGGGTCAACCCTGAAGACATCGAAGACCTCATCATGGGCTGTGCCTTTCCGGAAGGCGAACAGGGTTTCAATGTCGCCCGGATCGTCGATTTCCTCGCCGACCTACCCATCACTGTGGCCGGCACCACGGTGAACCGGTTTTGCGGTTCATCGATGCAATCGATCCATATGGCTGCCGGTGCGATTCAGATGAACGCCGGTGAAGCTTTTGTTTGTGCGGGGATCGAGTCGATGACTCGGGTGCCGATGGCCGGTTTTAACCCCTCGCCAAGCCCCAAACTCTATGAAGAGCACCCGGAGGTGTACATCTCGATGGGTGAGACGGCGGAGAATGTTGCGCGCAAGTACAACATCGATCGTGCCCGGCAAGAGGAATTCGCGGTGTTGAGCCAGAACAAGGCGGCGGCCGCCCGCGAGAGTGGCAAGCTCAAGGAGGAGATTGCCGCGATTGAACAGGGCAAGCTTCGCGTCGAAGAAGACGGGTGCATTCGCCCTGAGACGACCACAGAGGTGCTGGCCGGACTGAACCCCGCATTCGATGAGAACGGCACCGTCACGGCCGGGACGTCATCGCCCCTTACCGATGGTGCTTCTGCGGTACTGGTCTGCAGCGAGGACTACGCCAAAGCGAATGGTCTCGACACGATTGCCCGGATCAAAAGTATCGCTGTTTACGGATGCGCGCCCGAGACGATGGGCATGGGACCGGTTGGGGCGACTCAGAAAGCTTTGGATCGTGCCGGCGTCACGATTAAGGACATCGACGTGATCGAACTGAACGAAGCATTCGCCGCTCAAGCGCTCGGCGTGATCGACAAAGCCGAGATGGACATCGAAAAGGTCAACCTTGATGGCGGTGCTATCGCGCTTGGTCATCCGCTAGGTGCCACGGGCGCGCGGATCACCGGAAAGGTGGCGAGCCTGATGAAGCGGGAAGGCAAGAATCTTGGTCTTGCGACCCAATGCATCGGTGGTGGCCAAGGAATCGCGACTGTTCTTGAAGCGGCCTAACAAACGAAAACACGTTATTAGACGGCCGCATCGCGGCAGGGTGGAAAGATGAGTGAGATCAAGAAAGTAGCGGTGTTGGGTGCTGGTGTCATGGGCGCCGGCATCGCTGCGCAAATCGCCAATGCGGGGGTTCCGGTGGTGCTTCTCGATATCGTGCCGGAGGGCGCCGAGGACCGAAGTGCCGTCGCGAAGGGCGCGATTGCCAAGATGCTCAAGACGAGTCCTGCGCCGCTCATGCATCGACGAAACGCGAAGAACATTACCCCAGGTAATCTCGAAGACGACCTTGGGCTTCTTGGCGACTGCGACTGGATTTGCGAAGCCGTTCTGGAAAACGTCGACGTCAAACATGATGTTTGCAAAAAGGTCGACGCCCATCGAAAGAAGGGTGCCATCGTGACTTCCAATACCTCGACAATTCCGCTCGGTAATTTGCTCGAGGGCATGCCGGAGACGTTTGCGGCCGACTTTGCGGTCACCCATTTCTTCAATCCGCCGCGCTACATGCGACTTCTCGAAGTCGTCGCAGGACCCAAGACGCGGCCCGGTGCAATTGAAACTTTGCGTGCATTCGGTGACATTCGTCTTGGCAAAGAGGTTATCGATTGCAACGACACACCCGGTTTCATTGCAAACCGGTTGGGCATTTTTTGGAGCATGGTGGCAACCCAGCAGGCCTATGACCTGGGCCTCACGGTTGAAGAAGCGGATGCCATCGTGGGCCGGCCCATGGGTATACCCAAGACGGGCATTTTTGGCCTGATGGATCTCACGGGAATCGATCTAAAGGATCATGTCTTGGGCTCGATGGCCTCGCTCCTCCCGAAGACAGATGCATTCCACGGTCAGTTCGACACCAATCACCCTCTCAACGCGTTGACCGACAAGATGGTCGCTGACGGCTACACCGGTCGCAAGGGAAGGGCGGCTTCTACCGACTGATCCGCAATGGCGCCGACAAAAAGAAAGAAGGCATCGACCTCAAGACCGGCGTGTATCGCCCTACTGTCAAAGCCACCTTGGGAAGTGTCGAGGCCGGACGAAAAGGTCTTCGGGCCTTGGTCGAGTTTGATGATCGGGGCGGTTCATACGCCTGGGCTGTGTTGTCGAACGTCTTGAAGTACGCCGCCGACCTGATCCCGGAGATCGCCGACAACATCGTGTCGGTCGATAGCGCGATGAAAGCGGGCTACGCCTGGAAGTACGGGCCGTTCGAGCAAATCGACCAGCTCGGGACCGACTATTTCGCCGAAAGGTTGGAAAAAGACGGACTCGAAGTGCCGGCCTTGATCAAAACCGCTGCGGGTCGTCCTCTCTATCGCGAAGAAGGAAAGGTGCGCCAGTTCCTTGGCCTGGACGGGTCCTATCACGATGTCGAGGTCGCCGACGGTGCTTGGATGTTGGCCGACGTCAAGCGGGGCAAAGAAAGGATCGCCGGTAACGGATCAGCCAGCATCTGGGACCTTGGTGACGGAGTGGCCTGTCTCGAGTTTCACAGCAAAATGAACTCGATAGATTCCGGCACGATCGAGATGGTCAAGAAGGCTGCCAAAATCGACAAGAAGGGCTTCAAGGCCCTGGTCATCAACAACGACGCCGACAATTTTTCGGTTGGCGCCAATGTTGGGCTCGGCCTGTTTGCGGCCAACACGGCGATGTGGCCTGTCCTCGAAATGAGCATCAAAGAAGGGCAAGACGCCTATATGGCGCTGAAGTACGCACCGTTCCCGGTCGTGGCGGCGCCGGCCGGCATGGCGTTAGGGGGCGGCTGCGAAATCTGCCTTCATGCCGACGCCATTCAGGCCCATGCCGAACTGTATATGGGCCTCGGTGTAGTCGGTGTTGGGTTGATCCCGGGCTGGGGTGGTTCGAAGGAGATGGTCTTGCGCAACGTCGCTAAAAAGAAGCGTCCCGGTGGCCCGATGCCGCCCGTTGCCGAGGCCTTCCAAACCATTGGCTTGGCCAAGGTCTCCAAATCTGCGGCGGAGGCGCGTGACCTCTTGTTCCTTCGCGACACTGACGCGATCACGATGAATCGGCGTCGCGTTCTATCCGATGCTAAGGTGAAGGCTCTGACGCTTGCAGAGAACTATGTGCCGCCGGAACAAGACATCGAACTGAACCTGCCTGGACCGACGGCACGTATCGCACTGGATATGGCGGTCTCCGATCTTGCGAAATCGGGCAAAGCGACGCCCCACGACGTCACCGTGTCCCATGAACTTTCGACCGTGCTATCGGGCGGCGATACGGACATTACCGAAGTTGTCACCGAGAAAGATTTTCTCTCGCTTGAGCGCGCAGCAATGGCGCGCCTGTTCCGAATGTCACCGACGCTTGACCGCATCGAGCACATGCTCTCGACCGGTAAGCCTCTTCGCAATTGATCCACGAGGACTCCCGTCATGCCGACCTATCAAGCGCCACTTTCCGATATGCGATACCTACTCAACGATTTCCTTGAGATCGGTCGCTACGACAATCTTGCAGGATTTGCCGAGGCGAGCGGCGACATCGTCGATGCGATTCTCGAAGAAGGCGCGCGGCTGACCCAAGAGGTTCTCCACCCACTGAACCAATCGGCCGACGAAGAAGGATGCCATTGGTCCAACGATGGTGTGACCACGCCAAAAGGTTTCAAAGAAGCCTACCAAACCTTCGTCGAAGGTGGGTGGCCTGCGTTGACCTGCGAGCCGGAACATGGCGGACAGGGGTTGCCCAATGTCCTTGGTGTTGCGTTCTCCGAAATGATCATCTCGGACAACATGTCGTTTGGGACCTATCCTGGCCTGGCGCGCGGGGCCTACCAAGCCATCAAAAAGACGGGATCAGAGGAACAAAAGGCGCTGTACCTGCCGAAACTCGCAAGTGGCGAGTGGGGCGGGACCATGAACTTGACCGAACCGCACTGCGGCACGGACCTTGGGTTGTTGCGTACCAAGGCCGAGCCACAGACCGACGGCAGCTACAAAATTAGCGGGACAAAGATCTTTATCTCGGCGGGTGAACACGACCTGACGGAAAACATTATCCATCTTGTCTTGGCGCGCCTGCCGGATGCGCCAGAAGGTATTCGTGGCATTAGTCTGTTTGTCGTGCCCAAGGTTCTGGTGAACGACGATGGCTCGCTCGGCGCCCGCAACGGGGTCACCTGTGGGTCGATCGAACACAAGATGGGGCTTAAGGGCTCGGCAACCTGCGTCATGAATTATGACGAGGCGACCGGCTACCTTATTGGCGAACCCAACAAAGGCATGCGCGCGATGTTCGTTATGATGAACGAAGCGCGGCTGGGCGTCGGCGTTCAGGGGCTTGGGTTTGTCCGAGGTTGCCTACCAAAACGCCGCAACGTATGCGAAGGAACGGATACAAGGTCGTTCGCTGGCCGGCGCGGTCCACCCGGATAAGGCAGCCGATCCGATCATCGTGCATCCCTGATGTCCGACGGATGCTGTTGAATGCCCGTGCCTTCAACGAAGGTGCTCGCGCGTTGCCATGTGGACGGCGCTGCATATCGATCTTTCGGAACGGCATCCCGACGAGTCCGTTCGCAAGGATGCCGACGACTTGGTGGGTTTGGTTATGCCGGTCGTAAAAGCTTTCCTGACCGACACCGGGTTCGAAACAGTCAATCTCGCGTTGCAGTGTTTTGGCGGACACGGCTACATCCGAGAACACGGGATGGAACAGTTTGTCCGCGACGCGCGCATCACGCAGCTCTACGAAGGCACCAGCGGGATTCAAGCGCTCGACCTTGTTGGGCGTAAGTTGCCGCAAGGCACGGGCCGCCTACTGCGCCAGTTCTTCCATCCGGTAGATCAGTTCATTCAGGAAAACGCCGAGGATAAGGATCTCGGTGATCTCGTGATGAACCTGGCCAAGTCGTTCGCGCGACTGCAACAAGCAACCGCATGGATTGCCGAGAATGGCCTCAAGGACCCGATGCAGGCAGGCGCCGCGTCGTCTGATTATCTAAAGATGTTCGGCCTAGTTGCGCTTGGCTTCATGTGGGCGCGCATGGCTAAGGTCAGCATGGCGAAAATCGCAGCTGAGGAGGGTGATAAGGCGTTCCACGAAAACAAGATCAAACTGGCGCGTTACTACATGACCAAGGTGATGCCGGATACCTCGTCGCTTCTATCCAAGATCATGTCGGGTGCGGATCCGCTCATGACGTTTGACGAAGCGGCGTTCTAATTCACTAGCTCGCTGCTAACCTGATCTTTCGGTCCAGCTCGGTTTTCGTTTTTCGAAGAACGCGTTGAGCCCTTCGCGGCCATCGCCGTCGCGGGTGCCTTTGGCAACGATTCGGCCGCCTTCGTCCAGCAATAGGGAAAGTGGGGTCTGTCCGACCTTGGCGATGAGCGATTTCGATTGTGCGATCGCCGTGGGCGAGCGTCCCTTGATTTGATCCAAGACGTTTCGAAGGGCCGTCTCGGCTTGTGCTTCATCATCGCAGAGATGTGACACCAAGCCGGCGCGATACATTTCTTTTCCGTCGACGGCGTCGCCGGTCACAACGAGGCGGCGGGCGTAATGTGCGCCCAGCCGATTGGTGACAAAGGGAATAATTTGCGCGCCGGGCAACCCGAAGCCCGTTTCGGGCATGGCGTAAGTCGAATTTGCCTGCGCGATCACGACATCGGACGCGCAAATGAGGCCGAATCCACCACCGCGCGCGGCGCCCTGCACAACTGAAATCACCGCCTGCGGCGCGTTGTCGACCTTGGTCAGCAAGTCGCCAAAACGCCGATTGACCTCATAGAGCACATCAGTCTCGCCTGGCGGCGGTGGATCGATCGCGTCGGTCATGTCCTTCAGGTCACCACCGGCACAGAAGTGTTTTCCGGCGCCACGTAGAATGATGGCGGCTATGTCGCGGTGTTCCGATAGCGCATCGAAGACAGCCGTCAGTTCCAACGCCATCTCGGCGCTCATTGCATTTCGCGCATCAGGCCGATCGAGGGTGATCGTCAAATGAAACCCTTCTTGCCGCAGCGTCAACCATGTGCAGTCTGGAAGAATGGCTGTCATATCGTTGCCTCGCCGTAGTTTGATGTCGCTCGGTTTGCTACCTTGGGGTGCGCGCCGCGCTATCCGGGCAAGGAGAATACTATGGATTTAGATGAAGTGACCGAAGGTCTTCGGGCCCGAGTAGGCGATGATGGTGGGATCGACGCGACGATTAAGTTCGACTTCGGCGAGGACGGAATCATTTTTTTTGACGGCGAAAGTACGCCGAACACCGTGACAAACGAGGATCGCGAGGCTGACTGCACAATCTCCATCTCGTTGGAAAATTTCTTGAAGCTTGTCGATGGCGATCTCAATCCAACCACCGCGTTCATGATGGGGAAACTCAAAATTGACGGCAGTATGGGAATCGCGATGAAGCTGCAGGGGCTGCTGGGCTAACCCGCAACCTTTCGCGTTTCGACGAACTTCCAGACACCGCTTGCCGTTGCGATCAATCGGTCGCCCTCGGCTAAGATCTGGGCCTTGGCAAACACCAATGTCCGGGTCTTACGGACAATCTCGGGGACAGCCTCGATCCATTCGCCCAGGCGCCCGCCGGCAACGAAGTCGACATTGAGGCTGACCGTGACGAAGGACGTTCCACCTTCGACGCTGCGGAAGATATTGAACCCGATGGCGTGATCCGTCAGCGCCATGATCAAGCCGCCATCCACCAGGCCGTGGGGGTTCTGATGTTTCGGTGCGGCTCTGAGGCCAAGGCGCCATGGTGGCCCCGACTCACTCGCATAGATCGGGCCCATCGTACTATTGAAGCTATCGTCCGGCGCGCGGGCGCCGAACCCATCGGGCGGATTTGGCATTATCGATCTCGCGGTGGCGGTCTTTAACCGAACGCCGCAAGCGCTTTCTTCGCGATGTCCTCGCCCCACTCAGGAATCATATGGCCGCCATCGGCGACCTCATAGGGCGGCGGGCAATTGCGGATCAATTCTTGAAGTTTGTTCATCGTTGCCGGACCCATGACGGGGTCTTGCATGCCGATGGCCATGAACGTCTTACCCGCCCAATCGTTTTTCCAAAAGGCGCGGGCCTGGCGCGACACCGCGGCACCGTCGTCGTCAGGGGCTTCAGGGACGATGTTGGGGAAGCGGCGCAACACACCTTTGTAGGTCTTGTCGGGGAAGGGGGCGCCATAGGCATCGTATTCGGCTTGGCTCAGGTGAGGGGCCATGCGTGTGAAAAGTTTGGGCACATTGAGATCGTCTTGCGTGTTCGACCAATCGCGCCAAGCCACAAAGCCTTTGCTAAGCGGCTCGTCACCGGTTGCGAGCGCCGTGTTCATCACAAGCAGCCGCGAGAAACGATCCGACATGTCCATCGGTAGCGTAAAACCCAACAGGCCGCCCCAGTCCTGACACACAAGCGTGATGTTCTTGAGGTTCATTTTGTCGATAAAGGCCAGGAGGGCGTCGCGGTGATAAGAAAACGTATGAGTCGCGTCATTGGCCGGCTTGTCGGATTTGCCGAAACCCGGCAAGTCCGGTGCGACGGCGCGGTGACCTGCGCCAACGAACACCGGAATCATCTTGCGGTAGAGATAGGACCAGGAAGGGTTCCCATGTAGGCAAAGGAACACTTCCTTGGCGTCGGCGGGCCCCTCATCCACATAATGGAGGCGTGTCCCCTCGATCCCCTTGATATCTTCTAGGTAGTTCGGCTGAAACGGATAGCCCGGCAGGTCGGCGAACCGTTGTTCCGGGGTGCGTAGCAAATCGGGGCTCATGGGTTCTCCACGTTGGTGTTTCGCTCGGTATTTCGCGGTAGACGGGTCCCGCAGTATATATGGGTCGGCGTGATTGGGCGTGCGCACGCGGCAGTGAACCGCCGGGCGCTGTCATTTCGCCTCATTTTTGCCTAGAGTTCTTCGGTTAATCTGCGTATTGGGCCGAAAAGATAACACGATGTCTGAACCCGTTGAAGAAGACGAAGGCAAGCAAGGTTGGCTCAAGGACCTCCTGAAGCCGCTTCGCGCGAGCTATCGCGAAGTGTTTTTTATGTCGTTGTTCATCAACTTGCTCGCGCTCGCGGTGCCGATCTTCACCATGCAGACCTACGACCGAGTGATCAACTCGGAAGGGGTTATCACGCTGTGGGGGCTCGTCGTCGGCATGATCTGCGTGGTGTTTTTCGACTTGATTCTAAAGCAAACCCGCAGCCGGCTCATGCAGCGCACCGCGTTGCGCATCGACGTTAGCTTGGGCAATCGCCTTTTCAACAAGATTCTCTCGGTCCCCCTACCGATGCTGGAGCATCGGGCTACATCGTTCTGGACGGCGTTGTTTCGTGACGTGGAGGTCGTGCGTATCACCCGGTCGGGCCCGTCGGCCGTACTGCTGACCGATTTGCCATTTGCGATTTTGTTCCTTGTTCTCGTCGCCATCATCGCGACACCGATCTTTTGGGTGCCGCTGATTATCTTGCCGACATTCATCATTCTGGCCTGGCGCTCGGCGGCGACGTTGAATGCCGCCAACGCTGCGGAACGCAAGACGGGTTACGATCGCGATGCGATGGTCGCGGAAATGATTGCGGGCCGAACGACCGTCAAAGCCCTCGCCTTGGAAGAGTCCATTCGCCCATTGTGGGAAGATAAGCATGCCGCGACGATCGAAGATTCCATGCACCGCGGTCGCAAATCCGACACCTTTGGCAACTACGGCGCTTCCCTGACGATGATCACGACGGTGTCGATGACGACCGTTGGGGCGTTGGCGATCATCAATCACGACATGACGATGGGCTCGCTCATCGCGGCCAACATGCTGATGGGGCGGATTTTGGGGCCCTTCAATCAGTTGGTGGGATCATGGCGGAATTACGCGTCCTACCGGCAGGCGGTTAAGCGCTTGAGTGAAGTCTTCGTTGTCACCGACGATCGGCAAGAGGTTGACGTCGAGCTTGGTCGCCCCGAAGGCCAACTCACGCTGGAAAACGTGTCGTTTGCATATAGTGAGGACGCCCAACCGACGATCAACGACGTCAAATTGCAGATTCGGCCTAACTCCTTCATTGCGGTGATGGGGCCGAACGGATCGGGCAAGACGACTCTGATCAAGCTGATTCTCGGCCTTTACAAACCGCAAAAGGGGCGCGTTCTCCTGGATGGCGCCGATATTTCTCAGTTCACCCGTAAGGAACTTGCGAAGTGGTTCGGCTACGTACCGCAAGAAATCTTCCTTTTTAACGGCTCGATTCGCGAAAACATCGCCAAGGCCAATCCGGAGGCAAGCGATGACGATGTCGTCCGCGCCGCAAAAATGGCGGGCGTCCATCCCTTCTTGATCGATCTTCCCGATGGGTATTCGACCGATATTGGCGAAGCAGGCCGCTTGCTACCCGGCGGGCTGCGACAGCGGCTCGCTATCGCGCGCGCATTCTTGGCCGATCCCCCCATCCTGGTGATGGACGAACCGTCGAGCAACTTGGATCGCGAGGGCGAGGCGGAGTTGGTGCGCCTGCTCCAAACCTTGGCGCGAGACCATACCGTAATCGTTATTACCCATAGTCAGAACCTGCTGCAGTCCGCAGGCCAAATTTTGGTATTGCAAAAGGGCAAGGTAGTGAAGGCCGGCCCGCCACAAGAAGTGCTCGCAGATCTAACCCGCAAGGCGGGCGCGACTCCAACAAAGGAGCGCCGGGTGACAGAAACCGCGACAACCACGTCAAGCCGGCGAAGGTCGGCGAAAGCCGGCCAGTCCGCCACGACCCGCGCCCAAAACCGCGCCCAAACCGAAGCGTCCGGCGCAACCGGTAACGCCCGAGGTTGTCTGCGGCGCCCAACGTCGACGACGGGGATGCCGTGAAATCGAGATGGCTGGCGAGGAGGCTGCCACTGCGCCGCCAAAATCTGCGAAGGCCGAAAAATCAGACGCCGAGAGACGAGACCCCACCCAGCAATGTTCGGGAACTTCAGACCAGGGACCAATCGTGTTCGAAAAGTCTCGACCGCGGGTAAGCGCCAAGACCAATCAGGGGCAGCCAAACCGGCGGTCGCTGCGGCAGCCAAACAATCGGCCAAACAAGGTGCCCGTCCGGCGGTCCCTGCGAAGGCCGCACCCAAAGTCGATCCCCCAGGCCGCGTCGCCCAAGGCAGCACCGACGCGACCCTGGATGCTGCAGCTCGGCGGCGCCTCGCACAGCGTAAACAAGCCGAACGGAATCGGACGTGACCAAACTCGACGATCTTCTCAAGAAAAACCCGGTGCCGGGTTGGCGGGTGTTCGCATACATCGTGATTTTCTTGCTAACCAGTGGAATCGGGTGGGCTTACTTCACCGAACTTGAGCAGGTCGCCGTCGCCCAGGGTATTGTCGTTCCGGCCGGTCAGATCAAAACGGTGCAGCATCTTGAGGGCGGGATCGTCCAGGCGATCAACGTCAAAGAGGGCGATCGGGTCTCGGAGGGACAAGAGCTTCTGCAACTCGTGTTGGGTGCCCAGAACCTCAACCGCGAGGAAGTCCAGGCGCGGATCGACGGCCTGACGCTGAAACGCGTGCGGCTCGAAGCCGAGGCGAACGGCGACGACCTTCGGTTGCCCTTGGATATCGCCGAGCGCCAGCGCGACATCGCCAACTCCGAACGCCGGACATATGCCGGTCGGCGGAGCGAACTGGAGAGCACCCTGCGCGGACTCGAAGGACAGGTCACCGAACGAGAACTCGAGGTCAAAGAATTTCAGGCGCAGAAGGCTTCCCTTGAGCGCGAATTGGGTCAACTCGGCGAAAAGTTCAGGATTTCAGCCGGGCTTCTTAAAGATGGACTGACCACACGCGTCGAACATCTAGAGATCGAACAAGAGATCGAGAAGCTCAAGGGGCAGATCGAAGTCATCGACGTGGCGGTGCCTAGGACGCGGGCTGCGCTTGAAGGTGCTCGCGAACGGCTCAAGGAGGAACGGCTTAAATTCCAGAGTTCGGCGAATAGCGAACTTGGTCAGATCGACCAAGAGCTGGCGCGGGCGCGCGAGCAACTGCAGCAGGCAACGCGGCAAGCCGATCGAACGGTGATCACCAGCCCGATCGATGGCGTTATCAAGAAACTTTACATCAATACGCTTGGCGGTGTCGTTCAGCCCGGCGAGATCATCATGGAGATCGTGCCCTCCGGCCAAGCGCTGCTTATAGAAGCAAAGCTTGATCCCAAAGAGCGCGGTTTCATCGAAGAGGGTCTGCTGGCTTTGGTGAAGGTGTCGACCTACGATTTCGTTAGATACGGGGGGCTGGACGGGCGCGTATCACAAATCGCACCTGACGCGACCGTCGATGAAAAGGGCAATTCGTTTTATCGCGTGGTTGTTGAAACCGATAAGAACTACCTGGGCGCCAGCGAGAGTGAATTTCCCATTCTGCCGGGGATGGTCGCATCGGTGGATATCAAAACCGGCACTCAATCGGTCGCCGAGTTTCTGATCCGCCCGGTCCTCAAGCTGCGTTCCGAAGGCTTTCGTGAGCACTAGACGTTATTTCGACGTGGCGACGAAAACGCCGTCCCATTCCTTCGGCGGCGGATCCCATTTGTAGAGCGCCATCCGTTCGCTGTAGAGCTCGTATAGAACGCTGAGGTCGAGCCCGCTTTGTGAGCCGCTTCGTTGCATTCCGGCAACATTGCTTCAGCGTCGTCCCACTTCTGACTGCGGTAGATCTTCAGCATGCGTCGTGTTTTTCGATCAAAGCCTGGTACGCCGGATCGGCTTTCATCGTGGCGTCTCCCAGCAAGGCATAGATCCGGACAGCTTCTTCTTTGCCCTTTACTGCGATCAGGTCCAGTTCGATCGTCGCGAAGTCTGGAACATCCGCCTGGGTTTCTTCACCGATGACGATGTTGACACCGTAGTTCTTCGACTGCCCTTCCAGACGGGACGCGAGATTGACCGCGTCGCCGAGAACCGAGTAGTCGAAACGCTTTTCTGACCCCATGTTGCCGACGACGCACTCGCCGGTATTGATCCCAATCCCGATCCGAATCGGGTGGAATTGCCGGTTCTCCGCTTTAGCTTCTTCTTCGATTTGATTGTTGAGTTTGGGTAGGAACTCGAACATCGCAAGCGCCGACTCGCAAGCGTGTCGGTAATGTGCGGGATCATCGAGGGGTGCATTCCAGAACGCCATGATGCAATCGCCCATGTACTTATCGATCGTGCCCTGGCGCTCCATGATGATGTCGGTCATCGGCGTCAGGAACTTGTTGATCAACTTCGTTAGCCCCTGCGGATCCGTCTTGAAAGTCTCAGAGATGGCCGTAAACCCGCGGATGTCGCAGAAGAGAAACGTCATGCTCCGCATCTCGCCGCCCAGTTGAAGGCGGTCGGGATCGTCGGCCAATTGTTCGACGAGGGCAGGCGAGAGGTATTGCGAAAAGGCGCCGCGCACCTGGCGGCGTTCCGCTGCCGTGCGCGAGTAACTCGAAAAAGTCAGCACCGAATAGAGAAGGATGATGGTGACCGCAAAGAACGAAAAATCGACTAGTGCGCGGCCCGGTAGTTGCAGGAACCACCATTCCAGCCCAGCGAAGGAGAACCAAGAAAACGCGGCGAACCCTGCGACGACGGCACCAGCCAAAACGAGAGACCACACAGCGCCTATCATGGGTAGGAACGCGATCAGCAAGAGCCCGCCGATGATGACACCTAACAGTTCGGCGTCGAGTGCGTTATTGGGTCTGACGAGCGGTGTCCGAAACCAAATCGTCTCGATCATATTGGCATGGACCTCGACGCCGGGCATGTTGTTGGTGATCGGCGTCGCACGAATGTCCCGCAGGCCGGCGGCGGAGGTGCCAACCAAAACAAACTTATTCTGAAACCGTTCTGCCGGAAGCGTTTCGTTGAGTACATCCTTTGCCGAAACATAAAGGTCGCCGGTGGTTTCCCCGGGCTTGGCGTAGTAGACCCAAATGTCACCATCTCGGGTCGTCGGAATCGAGAAATCTTTGGTCAGTGCGACCTCATTGATCCCGAGCGCATTGGACGACACGTAAAATGGTCGCCGCGGGTCGCCTGTCGCAACACGGTACATCTCGACAACGAGCGACGGATAGATTTTCTGGCGGATTTTTCCATTTTCCCGTTCCACAGCTACTCGGAGCAGTGCGGGCGCGCGCCGAACGATCCCGTCGGGGTCGGGTTCAACATTGATCATGCCTAGGCCGGGTGTAGCCGATTCGAGCACCTCAAAATTTCGGATCGCGTTCCTAAATCCGTGTTGAATGAATGCTTCGGGGCGCTCACCACGTCGCGCCATAGGTGGCCCTTTTGGCAGTTTTCTTGCGACATTTTCCAGATTGTTGGCAACCTGTCCGAGAACAACTCGGCTTTGCTGAAGCGCATCCGCAAAAACCGCATCATTGCTTGGTAGCGCTCTTAGTTCATTGAGCGCTTCGGGGCTTAGATTGCGGCTTGCAGCTCGCTGTCCGACGAGATTGGGTGAAAGTCGATCCTGTTCAGCAAACACGACGTCGAACCCGATCGCAAGGGCGCCGGACTTCATCAAGAAGGCCACCATCTTGGCAAGGTCGTCGCGCGGCCAGGGCCATTGGCCGACCTCCGCAAGACTAGGTTCGTCGATATCGACGATGACTACCGGCCGCGCGTGTCCCTCCGGAATCGCCCGCGGAACCTGAGTTTGGTAGAAGTCGAACAACGCGTTGCGAAGCGGGAGAAGCGTTGCCTCCCGGGTCCTATTTAGGATGTCCTCGCCGGGCGTGAACTCCGAGGCCTGTACCAAACCGAGCACGAATAAGATAACGAGCGAAATAAACCGACCGCCGCCCCACCAATGGATGAAGCGACGCCAGAATGACCGACCCTTTTTCTTGGTCGGCGCATCGGCTGATCTCGGGCCTTCCTGTTTGGCGGTCCCCGGGGCGTCGTCGCCCGTGAGTTCGCTCATGGCCCGAGCATAGGCTTCGACCCAGAATGCGGCAAAGCCAAATATTGCTGAATTATCAATTGGTTATCGGAGGTCCGACAGCGCCCGACTCGGCCTGGGTCGACCGTCGACGCCAAGTCGGGTTATCTTAACCCACTTCATCACAAACGGGCCTTAAGCGCCTGAGAAATAAGACGGGTTTCGCTCGAGTGTTCCTTGGTCGGCGCACACTAACCAGCGTGTTTACCATCGCCGCGTTCGGTGGGGCGGTTATTGGTGCCAAGTCGGCAAGCGCAATTACGCTTGAAGAGATGTTGGCGCAGCTTGCGGACGACCATCCGGCGATTCAGACGGAAGTAGAGCGGGTCAATTCGGCGGATCAGCGCCTGCGAGGTACAAAAGCGTTCTTTCTGCCGACGGTGAGTTTGACGAGCGACTACGGTTACGAACGAATCGATTCGCCGACTCGGCGCGTCTCGCGGGGCAAACCGGCAAAGGAGCTTCGCGAGTCGGTAACGCTCAATCTGACGCAGAACGTGTTCTATGGTTTTCGCAAAAACTTTGACCGCCGAGGTGCCAGCGAAGATAAGGCAGCTGCCGCCGACAACCTTGAGAACACCGAACAGAGCGTCCTCTTCCAAGGGGCGAGCGCCTATATCGATGTTTTACGCCAATCCGAACTCATTCAATTGGTGCAGGAAAACGAGGCCCGCATCCAGCGGCAGTTCGAGCTGGAGACGACGCGTGCGGCCTCAGGTCAGGGCCTAGCCTCCGATGTATTGCTGGCGCGACAGCGCTTGCAGCAGGCGCGCGAACGGCGCGTCATTTTTAACGGCAGCTTGCAGGATTCTTTTAGCCGATACCGTCAGCTATTCGGCGAAATGCCTGACGTAGCCAACATGGAGACGCCTCTCGCGCCGATCGATTTGCTGCCGCGTTCGCTTGACGACGCGCTGAAGCAGGCGCGTCGTGGCCATCCCCTTATCGTGAGCACGAACAATCAGGTGGACGCCGCGCGAGCTCGTCAACTAGCCGCTCAGTCGGACCTATTCCCAAGGCTCGACATCGTGGGGCGTGCCAATTTTGAACGTGACGTGAACGACACACCCGGTGTACGGCGCGATATGTCGGTGTTTCTGCAGGCGACCTGGGACTTGTTTACCGGGTTCTCCATCCAATCGAATGTCGCCGCAACGGCTTTCGACCATGCCGCGATCTTGCACACCGTGCAGTCGAGCAATCTCCAGATCGAAGAAGAGGTTCGGTTTTCGTGGCAGGCGCTGCAGACCACCTGTGAGCGACGGTTCTTGTTGGAGAACGCATTGTCCATTGCGTTGGAAGTTCTCGACCTGAGACGGACGTTACAGGCGGCCGGAAGGGAAACGGCTTTGCGCGTTCTCGATGCCGAAACTGAAGTCACAGATGCGCAGATCAACCTTGCTGCAGCGGTATTCGACGAGATGACGACCGTGTACCGCACGGTTTTGGCGGTTGGGCGTCTTGATGTGGGCACCTTGAGCGAAGCCGCGGTTTTCTCACGGACGGCCGAGGCGACGCCATCGATGATTGACTGGTGCCGCCAATACGCGAACCTTGATCTTCGCGACGAAATCGTGGCCTCCAGCAATGCGGCGCCGACTTCGACGATCCGTTTGCTTTCAGAGGGATGATCTGGGCGTCGGTTCGACTGGCGCAAATCCTTTGCGCAGCCGCCCAGTGGCGCAACCGACGGTAATCCCTTTGCAGCACCGGACGACGATCCCTTCGAAGATGAGGAGGGCGACGATCCGTTCGCTTCGATTATTGACGATGACGAGGAGCCCGAGGCGGATGAAGGTGCCGGCTTGAGTCCGTTGTTCGACGATGACACAGATATTACTGAGGGTGGCGATCTGTTCCTTGACGATTCTGCGGACGATGACGATATCGTCGCCGACGTACCAGCGGTCACGGACGACCAGGAGCTGTCCCTATCTGCCGATCAGGCAACGGAACCACGAGAAGATCGTACGATCGAAGCCCGAGAGTTTTTTGATTTTGACTTGGATGACGACATCAATCGGACGCGGGACCTCGACCGTTAGGCGTTCGGGACATAGCGTTCAGGCGCTGCTGTTGGGTCTTGCGTTGCTTTTATTCCTCGGAGTTGCGTCGACCGCTTCGGCGCAAACGCCGGGCGGGTCGCTCTTGGCCAAAGCGGCGGAGAAGACGGGCAAGCCGTTCAAGGAGTGCGATGCGTGCCCCGAGATGGTCGTTATTCCTGCGGGAAATTTCACCATGGGGCGAGACGACGGCAAGAGCGTCGAGGCGCCCGCCGTCCCAGTGGCCGTCTTGAAGCCTTTCGCGATGAGCCGCTATGAGATCACCTGGGACCAATGGCTTGCCTGCGTCGAGGCGGGTACATGCACTCAAATCCCGGACGACCATGAGTGGGGCCGCGGCAATCAACCCATCATGAATATCACCTGGCAAGATGCAACCGACTATGCGCGCTTTCTCACCGAGCGGACCGGACAGCCCTACCGTTTGCCGACCGAAGCCGAGTGGGAGTACGCGGCCCGCGCCGGAACCGAAACCCACTTCTTCTGGGGCGATACGGCGGGTGACTACAATGCCAATTGCAGAAAATGCGGAACGCCCTGGGATGGCAAGGGAAATGCGCCGGTCGGTACGTTCAAGCCAAACCCGTTTGGTCTCTATGACATGAACGGCAATGTGTGGGAGTGGATGCAAGACTGCTGGAACCCAACGCACGACGGTGCGCCCACGATTGCCCGCGCCAGAACCGATGGCGATTGCGAACGTCGCGTGATTCGCTCGGGAAGCTGGTATTACATCCCGAGGCTCATGGCGGCAACCTATCGCGACCGCCATCCCGCCGACCTGTTTTCCTACAATATCGGTATCCGGGTGGTGCGCGACCTAGACTAGGTTTCGCCGGTCGCCCCGATCGATCGTTCAATGAGGCCTGGCACTCGACGTAAAGCCTGCGTCGTCAGCCGCCCTTTCGGTCTAGTCCGACGCCCTCGGCCCCATCCCGTCTGTCGTCTGTCTCCCGTACCGGCGTTTCAGCAAAGTTCGCCCACTTGGTGCGTCCTTCACGGTTATCAAGCACATGCAACAAGGCTGAAACGGCGCGTCGGTCGTAACGCTTGTCGCGCTCCTGCATTAGTTCGATGGTGGCCTCGTCGAACGACTTGCCTTGCTTGCGGTAAGATCGTGGGCTGACCATCGCGACGAACACATTGGCGACGGCGATGATCCGGGCCGCGAGGTCGATCTCGTCGCCTTTAAGGCCTTTGGGGCGCCCGGTTCCGTCGGCGTGTTCTTGAACCTGGCTGATGATCTCGACCACGGGGCCGTCGAACTCGACGTGGGACAGCATGTCGGCGCCCTTCTCGATTTCGGTGCGCACGCGCTCGATCTCTTCGGGGGTTAACGGGCCCTCGCGGCGCAGCCATTCGCCTCGCACCCGGGTTTTGCCGAGGTTCATCAACTGCGCGGCGATATCGATGGTGCGGATGTCTTTGGCGCCGAGTTCCATCTCCTTGGCCATCGCCGTCGCTACCTCGCCGACCCGCGACGCGTGATGCGCGCAATAGGGGTCGCGCTGACCGACCACATCGACCAACGTTTCGACGAGTTCACGGAAAACACGCTCGCGATGTTCGCGCTCCTGCATGAGTTCGGTGATGTCGTCGATCATCATCAGGACCGCAGGCGGATGATCGCGGTCGCCGCGCAACGGATAGTGAGTCGTGCGGATCAGGTGGTGCCCTTTTTCGTCGTCGAACTCATGGATGTTGGTGATCCGCTCCTGGTTCTCGATGATCTCTTCGGAGCGCGCGAGGATTTCCTTGTTGACGCGTTCGAACGTCTTGGCCCGGACCGGGCCCATTACGTTGGCCATCGTCGTATTCAGGATCGCGTCGACATCCATGCCAGCGTTGTCGGCGGCGGTTTTGTTGGCGAATGTGTATTGGCCCTCGGCGGTGACCGCGATCATCTCGGTCGGTTGGCTGTCGGTGACAACGCGTAGGAACTTTCCTAGGTTCTGAAAGCGCTCCGCGGCGATGCGGAAACGCTCCGCAGAGGCTGCGGCACGAACCGATGTGCCGTGGCGCCAGACGGCGACGATTACAACAAGCGTGACGATGATCACTAGAATGAACACGACCAACATCGTGGTCAGCCGCGATTCGGCCGCAGAAAGCGCCTCGGCCGTCGTTACCTTGCGGACGAGTACCCAGGGCGCCGCCGACAACGTTCTCCCGGTCGCCAGAACTTCGTCGTTGTTGTAGTCGACCTTCATACCGAAACCGCCGGCTGTTTCGATGACGAAAGCGGGCGCCAGGTTCGGTGTGTCGAGTGCCATGACGCGGCGTAGGGGTTCGGTGCCGTCTTTCAGCGGAGTGAGGAACTCGACGTTGGGACCATTGGTGCGGACAATATACGTTTCAGCCGTCTCCTCGATTTCGCCGGGTTGCTCCAATAGGTCGTAAAGCTCGTCGCCGACAATCTTGATGCCGATCACCATCCCGAGCACATCGCTCGCGCCGGCGTCAGCTTGGATCCCGAACACCGGCATGACGAAACCCATCGTCGGTTGATCGCTGTTGCCCAAATACATGTCCATCAAGCCACGTTCGCCGCGCGGGGTCCCTTGTAGGAACTCTTTGATGGGCCCGACGATGGGCGGCATCGTGGGGGTGGCGACAAGGACTTTGCCGTTGGGGTCAAGCAAGGCCATGCCGGCCAGCCCAACCCGTTCAACATTGGCATTGAGTTCGGGTCCCGTCAGGGGTTCGGTGAATTCTGCGCGTTCCGCGGTCGCAATCAGAAGGTTGCGGAGGTAGCCAGCTTCGCCCAGTTCGTCGCTATCGGCGTCTTCGCCGAGCAAAGAGAGTTCGGTGACGTAAAGCTGCAAGGAGGCGTTCTCGACCAAGCTGCGAACCACACCGAACTGGTCTTCGATCCAGTCGTTGATGGCGCCGGCCCGGCTATCCGCCACGATTCCCAGACGAATCTGCCAGTCTTGCATTTCGCGCTGGCGTTCGGTCTCCACGAATCGGAAAACGAAGAAGATGCCGAGAATCGCAATAACGGCGAGGCCGAGGCCTGCCAAGACGACCTTTTTGTTGACGCCCCGCGGGACATCGTCTTCGGGCATATCGACCAAGGAGAAGGTGCTCGCGGTTGCCTGAATCCAGCGCTCGACTCTATGGGATGGGTAGCCCCATGGACAATGGCAAACCGCCCAGAGAGAGGCAATTGGCCAATTTGTCGCTTCACGCAACGATGAATTCCTGGGAGCCGAAGAGGACGGTATTATGCGGGCAGATTTGATCCTCAGGGGGCCTTGGGCTCATGGCACGATATTCGAGCATTCTCCGACCCGGCTTGGCCGTAGCGGTCCTGCTCGGCGGTGCTATCGCACTGTCCCAGGTTGGGCATGCTGCCGAAGCCAATTTGTGGGGCACAGTGGCGATCGAAAAAGATAGCCTTGCGCCGTTCCCCAAATGGACCGAAGCGCTGGAACGATTCAAAGAAGAAGCGCGGCAGAACCGGGGCGAATGCAAAGTCACCGCCGAAGAGAAGTGCGAGTACAAGACATGGGTCGCCTTCCTCAACAAGGTCAAGAACGAGCCGGCGTTGGAGAAGTTGAAGCAGGTCAACGCCTTCATGAACCAGGCCAAATATATCGTCGATCCGATCAATTGGAGCGTAAAGGACTATTGGGCGACGCCAGCCCAGTTCTTCAAGCGATTCGGCGACTGTGAAGACTTCGCCGTGGCGAAGTTCATGTCTCTTGCAGCGCTGGGCGTGGACCGCGCCTCGATGAGGATTGTCGTTTTGCAGGATCTGAACCTGAAGGTCGCCCACGCGGTTCTGGCAGTGGATCTAGACGGCAAGACCTGGATCCTGGACAACCAAATCAAGCAAGTGATCGATGCCGAGCGCATTCGTCATTACCGCCCGGTCTATTCGGTCAACGAAAAGAGATGGTGGTTGCATAAAAAGGCGGCGTAGCCGACGCAATCCTCGTTCGAGAAACAAGAAAAAGGCCCGCGAATTTCGCGGGCCTTTTCGTTGGCGAGGTTGTCGGGCGAGATGATTTCGATGTCGTCCGAGGTTACATCGTCGCCGTTGACCGTTGCGATCGTCTGGTAGCCTTCGCCGGCATCGTCGCCCGAGCGATAGAACAACGTGTTGCTATCGTCATCGAACCCGATCTCTGAGCCGTCTTCGCCGATGATCTTGAAGTCCGACCCATCGTTATGGACGGTGTAGTTGCCGAAGCCGCCGAAGTCGTCCCCGTCGAACTGGAACATATCCTTGTCGCTATCGAAGCCGACGATGGTGTCACCACCCTCGGAGGCTGCGTTGTACATGAAGATGTTCTCGCCGGAGCCGCCATCTAGGATATCGGCGCCGTCGCCGCCGATGATGATGTCATCGCCACGGCCGCCGTCGATCTCGTCGTCGCCGAGGCCGCCGACGATGAGGTCGTTACCCGAGTCACCGTCGATCTCGTCGTCGCCTTCACCGCCGTAGATGGTGTCGTCACCCGAGCCGCCGTCGATTTTGTCGTCGCCTGCATCACCGTAGATGGTGTCGTGACCCGAACCGCCTTCAATGTCGTCCTCTCCAGCACCGCCGTGCAATTCGTCATCGCCGGACTCACCTTCGATTTCGTCATCGCCAGCGCCACCGTAGACGATGTCGTCGCCGCTTCCTGCTTCGATTTCGTCATCGCTACCGAGGTTCCAACTTCCGGCCGCAAAGGTATCGGCAATCGCTTCATCGCTGAGGGCCGTGTCGAAGAACGCTACTTCATCCATGGCGCCTTCGAAGAAATCTCGGAGGCCGTTGGTGCTTTGGTCGCCACTGTGGGTTTGTGACGCGCCCATCACGATGGGCTCTTGGTTGTTTTCGATTCCACCCGTGAAGGGGTCGCTATCCACCAACGTGCCGTTCACGTAGAGCGCCATGCCGGTTGCCCCCCAGGTGAAGGCGACCTGCATCCACTGACCCTCTTGTGCGGTGCCACTTGGGGACTCCACGGTGTGACTAGAGAAGTTCTCGTTCTCGTTCTCCCGGCCCTGCAGTCGAACTTTGACTTTGCTGCCGTCCAGCTCGATATGCAGATGGCCGCCATCGTCATAGTTCTTGGAGTCCTTGGAGAACAAGCCTTGGTCGCCACCAAGGTCATCGGGCCGCACCCACATCATCACGGTGCCGGATTCGGCTTCGAAGGCGGCATCGTGAGGGATCTCGACGTGGTCATTGCGACCGTCGAAGACCGCCGCGCCGGCGCTGTCTCCGACAGCACCCGCTTCACCGATTTCGACGCCGCCCTCGTAGGTGCCGTCGTGGTTGCCGGTCTCGTCGATGGCGGTTGTCCCGTCGGTGTCGTCGAGCCGCCAGAAGGCAACGGGACCATGTTCGTTCACGACCGCACTGTAGTCGGGTCCGTCATAGCTGGCGGTGTCACCGTAAATGATGTCGTTGCCGGAACCGCCGTCGATTTCGTCTTCGCCGAAGCCGCCCTCAATCACGTCGTCGCCCGAACCACCTTCGATCTCGTCGTCGCCGGCACCGCCATTAATGGTGTCGTTGTCGTCGCCGCCATAGAGTTTGTCGTTCCCTTCACCGCCGTTCAGGGTGTCGTTGCCGCTAGAGCCGCCCCAGATACCGCGTCGTATTGACCGGTCAGGTAGTCCGTCGCCGCCCGCCGATGATGTCGTTCGCCGCCATCGAGGATGTCGTTCCCGCTACCGCCGCCGATGGCGTCGTGACCATCGCCACCGTCGACGATGTCGTCCCCATCATCAGCCCAAATCCAGTCGTTGCCGCCGAGGCCGGAGATGTTGTCTGCGCCGCTCGTGCCCACGAGATAGTCGTGGCATTCGGTGCCGACGATAAAGTTGCCTTCACTGGCGCCTGTGATGGTCACAGAGACGGACTGGGTTGAGGTTTCGTCACCATCGGTCACTTCATAGGTGAAGGTCTCGACGACCGACTCACCTTCCTCAAGCGCCTGTGCCGCGTCGCCAATAGCGAAGCTGTAGGAGCCGTTTGCATTCACGCTCAGCGTCCCGTAGGTGCCTTCGCCGGAGCCCTGAAGCGAGAAGGTGAGGTCGTCACCGTCGACGTCAAAGGCGTCAAGGTTACCGGTCAGCGTGCCGGAGTCTTCCGAACCTGAGACGGTCTCGGCTTGCGCTACGGGGCCGTCGTTGGAGCCCGTGATCGTCACGCTCACCGTGTTGGTGGAGACCACGTCGCCATCGGTGACTTCGTACGTGAAGACCTCGACCGCGCTCTCGCCGTCATCCAGACCTTGCGCCGCACTGCCGATGTCGAAGCTGTAGGAGCCATCGGCGTTGACGGTCAGGTCGCCGTATTGACCCTCACCATTGCCCTGCAAGGAGAACGTGAGGTCGTCACCTTCGATATCGGTGGCCTCAAGGTTGCCCGTTAGGGTGCCGGCGTCTTCGCCACCCGAAACGGTCTCGGCTTCGGCGACCGGGCCGTCGTTGGAACCATGGATCGTGACCGTGACGGTCTCGGTCGTGGTGACATCGCCGTCGGTCACTTCGTAGGTGAAGGTCTCGACCGCGCTTTCGCCATCGTCGAGGGCCTGCGCTGCTGCACCAATGGCGAAGCTGTAGGTGCCATTCGCGTTGACCGTGAGGTCGCCGTACTGGCCTTCGCCGTCGCCCTGCAGCGAGAACGTCAGGTCGTCGCCGTCGATGTCGGTGGCATCGAGGTTGCCCGTCAGCGTGCCGGCGTCTTCACCGCCCGCAATCGTCTCGGCAGAAGCCACCGGACCGTCGTTGGAGCCCGTGATGGTCACCGTGACCGTCTCGGTCGTGGTCACATCGCCGTCGGTCACTTCGTAGGTGAAGGTCTCGACAGCCGATCGCCGTCATCCAGGCTCTGCGCAGCCTCACCGATGTCGAAGCTGTAGGGTCGCCCTGGAGGCTGAAGGTGAGGTCGTCACCCTCGACATCGGTTGCGTCGAGGTTGCCGGTCAGCGTGCCCGCATCTTCGCCGCCCGAGACGATTTCTGCGGTAGCCACCGGACCGTCATTCGAGCCGGTGACCGTGATCGTGATCGATTCCGTCGTCACGGCTACGCCGTCCGTCACCTGCCACGTGAAGGTCTCAACGCCTTCTTCGCCGTCGTCCAAGGTTTGAGCATTGGCATTAAGCGTGAAGGCATAGGTCCCGTCGGGGTTGACCACCAAGGTGCCGTATTCCCCGACACCGTCCTCGCCATCGGCGAGGTCGAAGGTCAGGTCGTCGCCGTCCGCATCGGTCGCATCGAGTTGCCCGACCACGACCTCGGTGTCGTCGCCGCCACTGTAGCCTGGATCGAGGAGCACGCCGCCGCTCTCGCCGAGATTCAACGTCATGATGACGTCGTCGTAGTCGTGATCGCCTAGGCTTGGCAAGTCTTCCCAACCGATGGTCACGTTTCCGTCGTCGTCGGTCTCAAGTGAGGTGTGAAGTTTGCCATCCGGGTTCAGGTCGGCGGACGCTGAGTGGTAGGTCGGACCGTTCACCGGCACGGCTTGACCGCTCTGGTCGACGTAGAACAACTGTGGGTTCACGCTTTCAACGGTTGCTGGCGTTCCGTCCGAGTTGCGGAATTCTAGTGAACCATTTTCCAAATCGAAGTTGGCCAGCCCGCCGTTCTGAGAATAGCCGTCGGCGACAAGGAACAATCCAAACTCGCCGGTGTCGCTGGTCTCGAACGACTCCTGGTCACCCGACTGCATGGTCCCGCCGCTGCCCTGGAGGCTGGCGTTGGTCCACACAAACTGGACATCCGTGATGTTGCCGTCGGCGTCGACTTGATAGGAGCCGACGATGTTCTTGTAGCCAGCTTCCTCGCCAACAAAGGTCGCAGTGACTGTTGTCTCACCCGGGCCCGAGTTGCCTGTGATGACGCCGTCATCTTCATGGCCCGAGACGAACTCCGGCGTCGCCCCCGGCGCATTGTTGGATCCGGTGACGGTGACCGAAATCGTTTGCGTGGTCGTCACGTCGCCATCGGTTACTTCGTAGGTGAAGGTCTCGACAACGCTTTCACCGCTAGCGAGGTTCTGGGCCGCGTCACCAATGTCGAAGGTATAGGAGCCATCCGGGTTGACCGTCAGGGCGCCGTATTGACCCTCGCCGCTGCCCTGCAGCGAGAAGGTGAGGTCGTCGCCGTCGATGTCGGTCGCGTCGAGGTTGCCGGTCAGCTGGCCTTCGTCGGCTTCGCCCGAGACGAGTTCGGCCTCGGCAACCGGCGCATCATTGGAACCGGTGACCGTGATTTGGATCGTCTGCGTTGTGGTCACGTCGCCGTCGGTCACTTCGTAGGTGAAGGTCTCGACTGCCGATTCGCCGTCGTCCAGACCCTGCGCCGCCTCAGCAATGTCGAAGCTGTAGGAGCCGTCCGGGTTGACCGTCAGGTTGCCGTACTGGCCTTCGCCGTCGCCTTGCAGACTGAAGGTCAGGTCGTCGCCATCCACATCCGTGGCATCGAGGTTGCCGGTCAACGTGCCGGCGTCTTCGCCGCCAGAGATCGTCTCGGCGCTCGCCACCGGGCCGTCGTTGGAGCCCGTGATGGTCACCGTAATCGTCTCGGTCGTGGTCACATCACCATCGGTCACTTCGTAGGTGAAGGTCTCAACCGCGCTCTCGCCGTCGTCCAGGCCCTGCGCCGCCGCGCCAATAGCGAAGACATACGCCCCATTGGCATTCACCGTCAGGTTGCCGTACTGGCCTTCGCCGTCGCCTTGCAGCGAGAACGTCAGGTCGTCGCCATCCACATCCGTGGCATCGAGGTTGCCGGTCAACGTGCCGGCGTCTTCGCCGCCAGAGATCGTCTCGGCGCTCGCCACCGGGCCGTCGTTCGAACCGGTGATGGTCACCGTGACCGTCTCGGTGGTGGTCACGTCACCATCGGTCACTTCGTAGGTGAAGGGCTCGACTGCCGATCTCGCCGTCGTCCAGACCCTGTGCCGCTTCGGCAATATCGAAGCTGTACGAGCCGTCCGGGTTGACCGTCAGCGTGCCGTATTGACCTTCGCCGTCTTCGCCGGCGGCTAAACCAAACGTGAGGCTTTCCGAATCGGCATCTGTGGCCTCCAGGTTGCCCGTGAGCGTGCCGTCATCCTCGCCACCCTCGACCGTTTCTGCCAGGGCGACCAGCCCATCGTCGGTACCCGTCAGCGTAATTTCCAAAACCGCCGAAGTGGTCTCGGTTCCGTCGCTGGCCGTAAATGCGAAGCTGGCCGTGACGGCGTCGCCGACGCTCAAACCCTGAAGGGCATCGTTGTCGGGCGTAAATGCATAGCTGCCGTCCGGCTGAACAACCAATTGACCGATCGTGACCTTCGATCCGTCCACGCTACCTTCGACATCGACTGTGGTGACTCCGTTGGCATCAGGCGTGCTGCCCTGAATGCCGAAGGTGAGCGATTCGCCGTCCAGGTCGGAGGCTTCAAGATTGCCAGTGAGAACGCCGCTGTCTTCGGTTCCTTCGATGAGGGCGACTTCGGCAACCGGCCCGTCGTTGGATCCGGTAACGGTAACGGGCAGCGTATTGCCGTCCGAAAGAATGGGCTGGCCATTGTCTGTCGCGGTGAAGGTGAATTCGGCAACGGCGCTTTCGCCGTCGTCCAGCCCCTGAAGCGATGAATCAATCGCGAACTCGTAACTTCCATCGGCATGCAAGGTCAGCGTGCCTTCGGGCGAGCTAACGACGTAGTCGCCGTTGGCATCCGGCGTAACGCCGTCGATGCTGAACGCGAGGTCGTCGCTGTCGGGATCGATCGTCCCGTCGCCGCCGATGTCGTCGGTGAGATTGCCGGTCAAAACGCCAGCATCCTCGTCGCCTGAGACAGTTTCCGGTAGCGCCGAGGGAATGCCATTGACGATGACGTTGAAGCTGTCCGAGACCGACGATACCGAACCGTCGAGTTCGACCGCGGTTGCCGTCACCTCAATTGCAAAGTCGCTCGAGTCTCCTTCCGGAGGCGTGACTGCAAGCGTGTCGAGCACGGCCTGCGTTTCCCCAGATATGATCACCGTGCCGTCGCCCTCGGTGATCTCGATCGATTGGGCCACACCGTTACCGTCGATGTAGTGCAACGTCGATCCCTCGGGCAGACCGCCGATCTCGACCTCAAGGGATTCCGCGCCGTCGGTATCGTTGAGCGAAGCGCCCACGCCCAACAGGATGGCTGTATCCTCTGCGCCGAAAACGTCGCCGACTTCCAGCGTAGGTGGCTCGGCGACAATGATCGTGCCGTCGACTTCAATCTGGAGCTGCTCGAACGACTCGACCTCCATGTTGATCGAGTCGAAATGAAATGGCGTGCCGGGATCCGCACGGTAGGCGGCGACCTCAGCCTGGAACTCAGGGCTTTCGAATTCGTCGCGCGTCATCGAAATGCGCAGAGTGTCGACGCCGGCGCCACCGACAAGGTCGTCGTTCTCGCCACCGATGACCAAGTCATCGCCCGCGCCGGCATCAATCACATTCGCTTCGCCAGTCTGGCCGATAATGACATCGTCGCCAGAACCGGTCGTAACGTTTTCGATCCCCTCAATAGTGTCTTCGCCAGTATCGTCGCCACGGGCCGTATTGGCATCGATGTCGAACTCGTCGTTGTCGACCTCGTCCATATTGACGGTGACGCCTTCGACATCCGTCGCAAACGACACCGTGTCGTTCCCCGCGCCGCCATCGTAGTTGTCGTCGCTACCGTCATCGTCTGACGTGCCGATGAAATCATCGCCGTCGCCCATGTCGATATCGTCGGAGCCGGCGCCGCCAAACGCGATGTCGTTGCCATCGCCACCTTCGATCTCGTCGTCGCCGTCGTTGCCGAAGATCGTGTCGTTGCCGTCGCCGCCGGAAATGGTGTCGTCGTCGCCGTCGCCATAGAGCGTGTCGTCACCGGCGCCGCCATTAATTGTGTCATCGCCGGCACCGCCATACACGGTGTCGTTGCCAGTGCCTGCATCGACGATGTAATCGCCGGCACCCGCGTTCACGACGTCATCGCCACCACCCGCCACGAATTCATCGGCGCCGTCGGTTCCTATCAACGTGTCGGCACCATCGCCACCGCGGATCACTGGATCGAAGGGCGCTTGCGTCTGCGTCTCGCCTTCCGGCACAACCCCCCAGGGGCGCTAAAAGTCGCCCCACCGGCGGTCCCAGGGCCGGGGTCCGCACCGCCAAAGCCGGCGGTCGGGTCGTAGTCGAAGACACTTTCGGTGCTGCCGTCGGGGCCGAGCGGACCGCCAAAGTCGTCGCCGCCCGCCGCTGTCTCGATGAGAGAGTCCGCCGCATTCTCGTCGATCAACGCGTTCTGGAAAGCCTCCGCAGCCGATCTCGAGCGCCGCTTCTTCGTCTTCGCCCTCTGCTAATGCCAATTCGAAGGCCAACTCGGCCGCGGCTTCGG
>JAYQJC010000004.1:0-12364 GCA_038141965.1 Alphaproteobacteria bacterium | reverse complement strand
AGCGTGGTGTTGACCACCGTCGCCGACAACGTGCAATGCCGTGCGAGCTCGTCGATGTCGATGGGGACGACGCTGAGACGTTCGAGCATGATGTGTCGGGCATCGTCAGTAAGACCGTCATCGATCTCACCCGCTTGCGGGGGTTCGACATCCCTGGGTTCGACGAATCGTCGCGGCAGGCTGAGGGCGGCGAGGACGTCGTCGACATCTTCGCAAATCGCGGCGCCTTGGCGCAGCAACGCGTTGGGGCCACGCGCCCGCGGATCGCGTGGCGAGCCCGGCACAGCCAGAACGTCACGACCTTGTTCGCCGGCCAGGCGCGCGGTGATGAGCGAGCCCGACCGGGCGGCGCCCTCGACCACGACAATCGCGCGCGATACCCCCGACACGATCCGATTGCGTCGCGGGAAATGGCGGGCTTGGGCGATCGTTCCGGGGGGCATTTCGGAAAGCACGCAGCCCGTGTCGCTGATCTGTCGGAACAGGTCTTCGTTATCGGGCGGGTAGATGTGATTCAAGCCGCCAGCGACGACCGCGACCGTTCCTTGTTCGAGCGCGCCGCGATGGGCCGCCGCGTCAATGCCGCGCGCCATGCCTGACGCCACGACCAAGTCGTGGCGTCCCAGGTCGGATGCGAGGTCTGCGGCGAACCGCGCACCCAATGCCGAGGCGTTGCGGGCGCCGACGATGCCCACCATGTCGCGCCGCAGAAGATCGACGCGCCCCAGCGCATAGAGGAGGGGTGGCGCGTCCGGGATCGCGGCAAGGGCGGGCGGGTAATTTGGATGCGTGTGATCGATTGCGACCGCGCCGAGGCCCTCGGCCGCCGCGAGTTCGTCTTCGGCGGCACTTTGGCTGCAGAGTCGGAGTGGCGTCCGACGACCGCCCCGGCGCGCTAAATCCTGAAGGGATTGCAGCGCCCGTCCGGCGTCGCCGAAACGGTTTAGGAGGGCGTGGTAGGTGACAGGCCCGACCGACTGGCTAAGAATCAGCCGCAGCCGATCGACGATCTCTTGGGGTGCGGTGCCGGCGTCCTTATTCGTCGCCTTCCGGTGCGGTTTTCCCGATCTTTGGTTCATGCCCGGTCAGGAGCCTCCGGATATTGTCGGCATGGCGGATCAGCACGACCACAGCCACAAACACGGCGAACTCGACACGTTGGGGATCGGACCAATAAGTATCGCCGACCGGCGTGCCGGCGAGGATTGCCGCCCCAATGGCCGCCACCACGAACGCGCCCATGCCCGCCAAGGAGGAATATCGAAAGACCAGGGCCAGAATCAGCCAGCCCGCACACCCGATCACGCCCACCGGGAAGTTGATCGCGAGCAAGACGCCGAGGCCCGTCGCGACGCCGCGCCCGCCCCATGCGAAAATCGTGCTAGAGATCAGAAGCAGCGCGCCGACCACGCTCACCGCGCCTTTGCCAAGCAACATGATGCCCAGACCCACCCCGAGCAGCAGCGCCTCACGTAACGCGAACCGAATGCCGTGTTGGCTGGAGGTGATCAACCAGATCGGCAGCATGTGTCCGAGTAGCGCGCCGGCGCCGGCCACAACGGCTTGATCGCGAAACAAGAAGTAGTCGGCAATAAGGACCGGGGCGATGCCCTTCGCGGCATCCAAAATCAGCGTTGCCGCCGCCAACGTGCGTCGACCCGTGCGGAGCACGTTGGTCGCCCCGATGTTGCCCGAGCCGATTTTGCGAAGGTCGCCCGCACCCCCAATGCGGGTCAGGATCAGACCAAATGGAATAGAGCCGACTAAATAAGCCGCTAAGAAAACGACAAAGAAGGGCCAGACGAAACTCAGGTCGCCGATCGGATCAGGCATCGTCAGGCCGCCTCAAAGACGGTCACGCCGGCCACGACGGTGCGCAGAACTTTGCCTTGAATAGGACGCTGATCGAAGGGTGTGTTCTTAGATTTGCTCTGAAAAGCGGCGGCATCGATCCGTGCGGGCGTGTCGGGGTTGAAGATCACCAAATCGGCCGGCGCGCCTTGCGCCAAGCGACCCTGCGGCAACGATAGGATTTCGGCTGGTCCCACCGTGTGCCTCGCCAAAAGGTCGAGCAGCGGCACCTGTCCTTTGTGGTGAAGTTCCAGGCCGATCAGAAAAGCCGTTTCCAATCCCACTGCGCCATAGGCCGCTTGCGCGAACGGCAGGCGCTTCGCTTCGGGGTCTTCAGGACGATGGTGGCTGGCGATCACGTCGATCGTGCCGTCGGCGAGGCCCGCCACGACCGCTTCGCGGTCGGTTTCGCTGCGCAGCGGGGGGCTTACCTTGGTAAAGGTCCGGTAGTGACCCACCTCGTTCTCGTTCAGGGAGAAATGATAGGGCGCAACGCCGCATGTCACGCGCAGTCCTTTGTCTTTCGCGCGCCGCATCGCGTCGACCGACGCGGCCGTCGAAATCGACGTCGCGTGGTAGCGGCCGCCCGTGAGCTCGGCAAGGCGCAGGTCGCGTTCGAGCATGATGGTCTCGGCCACCGCAGGATTTCCACTCAGCCCCAACCGAGTTGCCGTTTCGCCGTCGTTCATGACGCCGTCGCCGACCAGCTCGGGAACCTCCGTGTGATGTGCGATCAAAGCGTCGAACGTCGAAGCATAGGACAGCGCGCGCCGGAGCACCTGTGCGTTGGTGACGCTCCGGTACCCATCCGTGAACAACGCCGCGCCCGCTTCGGCGAGGAGACCTATTTCGGTCATCTCTTGACCCGCCATACTCCTGGTAATGGTCGCCGACGGCAGAACCCGAACGATGCCTGACTTTTGCGCTTGGCGTTCTAGGAACTCGACCAACGCAATCTCATCCATAATCGGCCGCGTATCGGGCGAGGCCACAACCGTCGTGATGCCGCCAGCGGCGGCGGCCCTCGTGCCGGTCGCGATAGTTTCCTTGTGCTCGCGGCCCGGCTCACCGAGTGCGGCCATCATATCTATCAAGCCTGGTGCCAAGCGGTTTCCGGCGCAGTCCACCACCGTGCAGTCGTCCGGCACCCCATCCGCGAACAAACGACCGACATCGGCGATGGCGTCGCCGATCGTCAATACCTCGCCTTGCGCGTCGGTGCCGCTTGCCGGGTCGAGCAAGCGCGCATTTGTGTAGGCGACCTTGTGCGTCATGGCGCCGCCGCCTCAATCGGTCGTTCGATGGTTCGATGGACAAGCGCATCGAGGCACGCCATACGCACGGCGACACCCATCTCAACTTGTTCGCGGATGGCGCTACGATTGATGTCGTCGGCCACTTCGGTGTCGATTTCGACGCCGCGGTTCATGGGGCCCGGATGCATAATCAATGCATCCGGTTTGGCGTGGGCGAGCTTGTCGCGGTCCAGGCCGTAATAGCGAAAATACTCTCGGATCGAGGGTACGAAGGCACCTTTCATCCGTTCGGACTGAAGCCGCAGCATCATGACGATATCGGCATTTTTTAGTCCCGATACCATATCGTGGTGCACCTCAACCCCCAGTCGTTCCACCGCGACCGGCAGCAACGTCGGGGGGGCAACGACACGAACCAACGCACCCATCTTACCGAGAAGCTGAATGTTCGACCGCGCGACGCGGCTGTGTAGGATGTCGCCGCAAATCGCAACCGTCAGCCCGTGCAAACGACCCAAGCGCCGCCGGATCGTGAGCGCATCGAGGAGTGCCTGGGTCGGGTGGGCGTGGCTACCGTCGCCGGCGTTGATCACCGACCCGTTGACCTTTTGCGACAGCAAGTCGGCAGCGCCGCTATCGGAATGGCGGATGACCATCGCATCGGGCTGCATCGCGTTCAGGGTCATCGCCGTATCGATCAGGGTCTCGCCCTTTTTGATCGCCGACCCCTCAACGGACATATTAATGACATCTGCGCCCAACCGCTTTCCGGCCAACTCGAACGATGTCTTGGTGCGGGTCGAGGTTTCGAAGAACAGATTGATCTGCGTCCGTCCCCGCAGGCGCGCGAGTTTCTTTTCGGGCCGACGGTTCAGGTCGACATAAGTATCGGATAGGTCGAGGAGCGCCGTGATCTCGTCCGCGGATAGGTTCTCAATGCCCAGCAAGTGGCGGTGAGAGAACGGCGTCGCGGCGGGTGATGTCATTAAAGCTTCACTATAAGTTTCGCTTTCCGCGACGACAACTATGTGAGCAGCCAAAGCGCGACCGGCACCGTCACCGCTGAGCCCAACGTGGCCATGGTCGCGATACCGGGCAGGATGCTTTGCGCCTCGTTGCCCAGGACGCTAAAGCGGGGCACCACGCAAGGTAACGTGGCGATCAAAACCACCGACACCGCCGCGGCCCCTTCCATATCCAATATCCAGGCCAGGAGCCCGGCGCCAAGCGGCAAAGCAAAGAGATTTAGCCCGAGGCTGCCCAGCGCGGCGCCCCGCGCGGCGTCGAGGGCGTTCTGCGCCGCGGCTGTACTGAGCGCCGCGCCCGCCCCAAGGAGGCCCACCGGCACCGCGGCGTAGCCAAAAACCTGCACCATCGCCGCGATGCCGCTGACCAAGGGGATGTTGGTGACGTTCAGGGCGATGCCGATCCCGGCGCCCCAAATGATCGGGTTTGTCGCCAGCAATCGGAACGCCGACGCCAGCGCATATTGCTGCTCGGCCTCGGGATCGATGTCTTGGCGTCCGAGGTAATGGCTGAATAAACCGCCCGCCAGAATCGTGGTCGGCAGGTAGGTCGCCGCCGCGACCAAGAACAAGGCCAGTCCTTCCGTCCCACCAAGCGCCAAAGCGATCCCCATCCCGTAGGGCACATTGGCGCGGATCGACGCTTCAAGAATCTGCGGGCCCAGCTTGGCGGCCTGCAGGGACCGCGACCGCCATACCCAAACCACCGCGCTGGCCGCCCCAAGGGTTGCGGCAACGTTCACCACAATACGCAAGAGCGGGGCGTCGCTAAAATCGGCGAGGCTTAAACCCGATAGGAAAAGCGCCGGAATGAAGGCGTAATAGTTCAGTTTTTGAAACTGTGCCCACGTGCCGGGGGGCACGTATTGGCGATAGGCCAAGCCGCCGCCCAGCAAGATCACTAGGAAGACGGGCACCGTGGCGGCAAACGTCTCGGCCATGCCTATGCTTCCTTCGCCATGGTCTGAAGCCGGTCCAGCGCACCTTGCAGAATAAAGGCTGCGGCATGGGCATCGACGACCGCGTCGCGCTGTTGCCGCGAGACGTCAAGGTCGATCAAGGTCCGTTCGACCGCCACGGTCGATAGGCGCTCGTCCCAAAACACCATCGGCAGGTCGATCGACGGTGCGATGTTGGCGGCAAACTGGCGCACCGACTGGCAGCGCGGCCCTTCGCTGCCGTCCATGTTCATCGGTAGGCCGATGACAAGCCCGCCGATATCGCGATCCTCAATGACGCGGGTCAGCGCCGCGACGTCGTCTTTGAGCTTTTTCCGCTTAATGGTTTCGACCGGGGTCGCCATCCCCAGGCGAGCGTCCGAGACCGCCACGCCGACCGTCTTTGCGCCGACATCAAGGCCGAGCAGACGGGTACCCGGCCGCATCTGCTGGGCGAGTTGTGCGAGATCGCTGGTCTTGCCTGGACACATGACGAGTGTTAGGGTCCGCTCGATTTTGCCCGGAATTCTGCGCTTTTTCGGCCCTCAATGACGGCCAAAGCGTGTTACCAGAACGTGCCATATGTCGTTAGATAAAGCCACCGTCGCCCGCATTGCGCGGCTCGCAAGGATTTCCTTGCCGGACGAGGATCTCGAGCCAATGGCCGCGGAACTCTCGGGCATTCTGACCTGGATCGAGCAGCTCGGTGAGGTCGATACCGAAGGGGTCGCGCCGATGACCAGTGTGGTTGGGCACGCCCTGCATCACCGCGAGGACAAGGTCACCGACGGCGATCGCCGCGACGATGTTTTGGCCAATGCACCCGAAACGACCGACGGCTATTTCGTCGTCCCCAAGGTGGTCGAATGAGTTCGGGCTTGACCGATCTCACGCTTGCCGAGGCACGCGACAAACTCCGCGCGCGCGAGATTTCGGCGCAGGAGCTTACCGAGGCGCACCTCAACGCGATCGAGTCGGCGAAAGCGCTCAACGCCTTCGTGGTCGAAACCGCAGATCGTGCTCATGCCGATGCGGCGCAGTCGGATTCGCGCCTTGCCAAAGGCGAGGGTGGCCTCCTCGAGGGCATTCCGGTCGCCATCAAGGATCTGTTCTGCACGGAAGGCATCGCCTCGACCGCCGGGTCCCATATTCTCAACGGCTTCCGCCCGACATATGAATCGACGGTCTCCGCTAACATGTGGCGCGAAGGGGCGGTCATGTTGGGTAAGACGAACATGGACGAATTCGCCATGGGCTCGTCCAATGAAACCAGCCACTACGGACCGGTGCGCAACCCTTGGCGGGCCGACGGCGACAACCTCGACCTCGTGCCCGGTGAGTCGAGCGGGGGGTCGGCGGCCGCCGTCGCGGCGTCGCTCTGCCTGGGCGCAACCGGCACCGATACCGGCGGCTCGATTCGCCAGCCCGCCGCATTCACCGGCACGGTTGGGTTGAAGCCGACGTATGGCCGATGCTCGCGGTGGGGGATCGTGGCGTTTGCGTCAAGCCTCGATCAAGCCGGGCCGATGACCCGCACGGTCCGCGATTCAGCGATCATGCTGCGCGCGATGGCAGGACACGATCAAAAGGACTCGACTTCCGTCGATGTCGCGGTGCCGGACTACGAAGCGGCGCTGGACCGCAGCGTCAAAGGTCTCCGTATTGGCGTCCCGGCGGAGTACCGAATCGACGGCACGCCGGCTGAGATCGCCGCGTTGTGGGACCAGGGCATCGCGTGGCTTAAAGACGCGGGTGCCGAGATCGTCGAGGTCAGTCTGCCGCACACGAAATACGCCCTGCCGGCCTATTACATCGTCGCGCCCGCCGAAGCGTCGTCCAACCTCGCGCGATACGACGGCGTGCGCT
Source organism: Alphaproteobacteria bacterium (assembly GCA_038141965.1). Lineage (GTDB taxonomy): Bacteria > Pseudomonadota > Alphaproteobacteria > SHVP01 > SHVP01 > CALJDF01. The sequence continues at coordinate 5,428 of JAYQJC010000004.1, read as the reverse complement.
ACGGATTTCGTGAAGACCGGGACGATCTTACCGAAATGTACGAAGCGACTCGCGCGGCGGGGTTCGGCGCCGAGGTCAAGCGCCGGGTCTTGATCGGCACGTACGTGCTTTCGGCCGGCTACTACGATGCTTATTACTTGCAGGCGCAAAAGGTTCGCACACTGATTGCCGACGACTTCAAGAAAACATGGGACCGCGTCGACGCGCTGCTGACCCCGACAACGCCCGAGTCCGCCTTTGGGATCGGTGAAAAAAGCGACGATCCGGTCGCGATGTATCTCAACGACATCCTCACGGTTCCCGCCAACATGGCGGGGCTGCCGGCCCTGTCCGTCCCGGCCGGCCTTTCGGCGCGTGGCCTGCCCCTTGGGCTCCAGGTGGTAGGGCGGGCGTTCGACGAAGAGACCGTGCTTCAAGTCGGCGCGTCGCTCGAACGGGCGGCGGGGTTCGATCATCGTCCGATGCCGTGGTGGCGGGATCAGGCATGAGCGGCGTCATTCAAGGGGCAACCGGTCCGTGGGAAATGGTCATCGGGCTTGAGGTTCATGCTCAGGTCTCGTCCGACTCGAAGCTGTTCTCGGGCGCTGCCACGGCATTCGGCGCCGCGCCGAATACTCAGGTTAGTCTCGTCGACGCGGCGATGCCCGGCATGCTGCCTGTCATCAATAAAGTGTGCGTCGAGCAGGCGGTGCGTACCGGACTGGGGTTGAAGGCCAAGATCAATTTGCACTCGGTATTCGACCGCAAGAACTACTTCTATCCGGACCTCCCCCAGGGCTATCAAATCTCCCAATACCTGCAACCGGTCGTCGGGGCGGGGACGTTGGTCTTGGATATGGAGGATGGTTCCTCGCGAGCGATCGGCATCACCCGCCTGCATCTCGAGCAAGATGCCGGAAAAAGCGTGCACGACATGCATCCCGACCGCACCTACGTCGACCTCAACCGGTCCGGCGTCGCCCTAATGGAGATCGTTTCGGAGCCCGACCTACGTTCGCCGGAAGAGGCAGGGGCCTATTTGCGCAAGATGCGATCGATCTTGCGTTACCTCGGAACCTGCGACGGCAATATGGAAGAGGGCAGTATGCGGGCCGACGTCAACGTATCGGTGCGCCGTCCGGGCGACGACTACGGGACCCGTTGCGAAATAAAAAACGTGAACTCTGTTCGCTTCGTCCAACAAGCGATCGAGGTTGAGGCGCAGCGCCAAGTCGACATCCTGGAGGATGGTGGCGAAATCCTCCAAGAAACGCGGCTGTTCGATTCGCGAAAAAACGAAACGCGCTCGATGCGTTCCAAGGAAGAAGCGCACGACTACCGCTATTTTCCCGATCCGGACCTACTGCCGTTGGAATTCGAGCAGGCGTGGGTCGACGAAATCGCTGCCTCTTTGCCGGAATTGCCCGATGATCGCAAAGCGCGATTCATCGATGAACTCGGGCTTTCGCCCTATGACGCGGGCGTCTTAGTGGCTGAGAAAGAAGTGGCGGACTATTTCGAGACCGCCGCAAGCGGGCGCGATCCCAAAGTCGCCGCGAATTGGATCACGGGTGATCTGTTTGGTGCCTTGAACAAGGCTGGCTTGGAGGTGGCGAACTCACCGGTTGCGGCAACCGATCTGGGTGCGCTCATCGACTTGATCGCCGACGACACGATTTCGGGCCGGATCGCGAAAGATGTTTTCGAGGATATGTTCAAGTCCGGGCGCGCACCCGGGGAAATCGTCGAAGAGAAAGGCCTGCGCCAGGTGACCGATAGCGGCGCGATCGAAGCCATTGTCGATTCGGTGTTAGGTGCCAATCAAGACAAAGTCGAAGAATATCGCGGCGGCAAAGAAAAGCTGCTCGGATTCTTCGTCGGCCAGGTGATGAAACAGTCGCAAGGCAAAGCAAACCCGAAGATCGTCAACGACCTGTTGAAACAAAAGCTCGGTCAGCCGGAGGCCTAATGAACGCGGGCCGACCCACCCCGCGCGACGTCATGGGACAGGCCCATGCCCAAGTCGATCCGGCCGAGGCGCGGATCGTTTCCTTGGTGCCGAGCATCACCGAACTGCTGTTCGATCTGAACCTTGGCGATTACACCGTCGCGCGCACCCAGTTCTGCGTGCATCCCGAAGCGAAGGTCGAGGCGCTGCCCAGCGTCGGCGGAACCAAGAAAATCAACATGGCGCGCTTGCGCGAGCTCAAACCGACCCACGTCATCCTCAATGTCGACGAGAACACCAAGGAACTGGCCCAGGCATTTCGGACATTCGTGCCCAATCTCATCGTCACGCACCCGTTACAGCCTCGCGACAACTTGGATTTGTACCGAATGCTGGGTGGAATCTTCGACCGCGCAGAACGCGCCGAGGCTCTATGCCAAGACTTCGAGATTGCTTTGCGATCGGTCATGACGTTTGCGCCGCGCCTATCCGATCGTCGCGTTCTCTACTTGATCTGGAAAGACCCGTGGATGACGGTGTCGCCGAATACCTATGTCGCGCGCATGTTGGAGCTCGTTCGCTGGCGCACGGTCGCGACCGATACCCGCCTGCGTTATCCCACCGTGCAAATCACTCCGAAACTTCTCGAGGGCGTGGACACCGTTCTGTTTTCGACCGAACCGTTCAAGTTCACCGATGACCACATCGCCGCGTTCCGCGAACAGTACAAGCTCCCCCGCAAGACCATGCGCATCATCGACGGCGAGATGGTATCGTGGTACGGCAGTCGGGCCATCCAAGGTTTGAACTATCTGCGACAAGCGGCAACCGAAACCAAGTAAACTGTCGCCCGACCATTTGAGGAAGTTAGGCATGATCGACCTTTACACGTGGCCGACGCCCAATGGGCACAAGGTTCACATTCTGCTTGAAGAGCTCAAGCTGCCCTACAAAGTGAAACCCATCAATATCGGCAAAGGCGATCAGTTCAAGCCGTCGTTCCTAAGGATCAGCCCCAACAACAAGATGCCGGCAATCATCGATCGCAAAGGGCCTGGTGGGAAACCCATCTCGATTTTTGAGTCGGGCGCCATACTCATGTACCTCGCCGAAAAAGAGGGCAAGTTCCTGCCCAAAGCGACGCGTGCAAAATACCAAGTCATTCAATGGCTGATGTTCCAAATGGCGAGCGTGGGTCCGATGCTGGGACAGGCCCATCACTTCCGCAACTATGCGCCCAAGCGTATCCAGTACGCATACGATCGGTATACCAATGAGGCCACGCGGATTTACGGCGTGATCGATCGACAACTGCGGAAATCGAAGTTCATCGCCAACGACCGCTACTCCATTGCCGATATGGCTATTTTTCCGTGGCTGCGTTCGCATGCCAACCAAGGGCAGAAACTCGAAGACTACCGCTACCTCAAGCGTTGGTACGATGTCATCGATGCGCGGCCGGCGGTGCAGCGCGGGCTCCAGGTCCTCGCCGACCAGCGGCGGCCGGGCCCAATGTCCAAGGCCAACAAAGCAGTGCTCTTCGGGCCTGCGCAGTACAAACGCCGCTAGGAGGATTGACCATGATTCGTTGCTACTCCTGGCCCACGCCGAACGGCATCAAAGTCCACACGATGCTCGAAGAAACGCGCCTCGATTACAAGGTGATCGGAATCGATATCACCAGCGGTGATCAATTCAAGCCGTCGTTTCTGAAGATCAGCCCCAACAACAAAATGCCGGCGATCGTCGACGAAAAGGGACCGGGCAACAAACCGATTGCGGTGTTCGAATCCGGCGCGATCCTCATGTACCTCGCCGAGAAGACGGGCAAGTTCATGCCCAAGCGCACGCGCGAGCGCTACGAGGTCATCCAGTGGCTGATGTTCCAAATGGGCGGGGTCGGGCCGATGCTCGGCCAAGCGAACTTCTTTCGCAAATACTGCCCGGAGAAAATCCCCTACGCACTCAAGCGCTACACGAACGAGGCCGGTCGCCTGTACAACGTGCTCGACAATCGGCTCAAGCGGCATGAGTACCTTGCCAACGACAAGTACTCGATCGCCGACATGGCGGTATGGCCGTGGATCATTCCATATTTCCAAGGCGTCAAGCTCGGCGACTACAAACACCTCCAACGCTGGTACCTCGAGATCGAAAAGCGCCCGGCCGTTCAGCGTGGCCTCAAGGTGTTGGCCGACCGCCAGGCGCCGGGTGAAGAAATCAAGATGGACAAAACCGCGAAAGAACGCCTTTACGGCAAGACCCAGCGCGACGCCGGCAAACGCCGGGTCGCGTCCTAAAGGCGGGCCTGTTGTCGGCGCTGACGCGCGCGCCCGTACAACGGGTGCGCGATGCGCTGGCGCAAGCCGGATCTAGCGCCGAGGTCGTTGAACTCGCCGATACCGCGCGTACCGCGCAAGACGCCGCGTCTTCGTTGGGCTGTCCGCTCGGCGCCATCGTCAAGTCTCTCGCCTTCCAGTGCGGCGACGAGGTCGTCATGGCGCTGGTCGCAGGCGATCGCAAATGCGTGGCCGAGGAATTGCGCGCCGCGCTTGGACGTACCGGTTCGATCAAGATTGCGAACCCGGACGATGTCCGGGCCGCGACCGGGTTCTCGATCGGTCGTGTCGCGCCCCTCGGCCATCCGACAGATATTCCGATGGCGATCGACGATAGTTTGCGCCGGTTTGATGTCGTTTATGCGGCGGCTGGCCACCCGCACTGCGTGTTTGCGACGACGGTCGATGAATTGGTTGCCCTCACGGGCGCCCGCATCGCGGCGGGCATTTCACGCTAAAGATTATTCTTCGTCGTCGATCCAGCGGTGCATCTTTATGACGTCCTCCGCACGACCCCGTTCCCAGTTGGTCGCGACGGCAATCGGCGGCACCGCCTCGACGCTACCTTGCCCGACGGTAAGCTCGTAGACCGGATACTCGTTGCTGTTGGGATTTTCGCGCCCCAGCATGTCTTGGGCCCAGGCTTCGGCTTCTGCGCGGTCGGCGAATGCGCTCAGCACGTTGTAGGATTCGCGCCGTGACAAGTGTGGCTGTGCGAACACGCGCTCGCACACGAGATAGATTTTATCGCTCATTATTGAACCGCCCCAGTCGGCTCGCCCTGGAATGCAGAGTCTACGCGCTTCGCGCGGCGTCGTCTTCGGGAAAGAAGCGGGCGTCTAACCGCTTGATTTGTGGCGGTTTACAGACACCGCCCCCGGCGCCCACGGACTGACCTGGGCGGTTTGACAGGCTCCGGAGCCCAAACTACAACGCAGCTCAGGAGAGATGGCCGAGTGGCTTAAGGCGGCGGTTTGCTAAACCGTTGTACGGGGATTTCCCGTACCGAGGGTTCGAATCCCTCTCTCTCCGCCACTTCCCATCAAAGAAGATTCTCCCTGCCCGTTTGTGCCCCGCGATTCTTGAGACGTAGCGGTATTCGTAGCGATTCGTTCGAACCCGATCATATGGTTGCTTCGCCCAATACAGTTCTTCCCTGCAC
>JAYQJC010000003.1:0-315087 GCA_038141965.1 Alphaproteobacteria bacterium | reverse complement strand
ATTGCTTGAGAGCCCCATCGAGGCCATGCTTGCCAAACATTCTAACATCTCGGTCTATCGCGGAGAAAGTCGACCTCTTGCATTTCCTACCATCTGCCTCCATTGTCATGGTCGGCGGTGCTTCATCGACGGCCGCGTGGTGTATCTTGTCCGATCGTCCCACGTTGTACCTAGACACGCCGACGCATCGGCCGCTGCCGATGACGCAAGGGAAATGATTCAACAGAGCGCCTTTCTTTTCGATCTCTCGCGAGATGATACCCCTGCTCAAATACGCGATTTTCTCAGTTTGGGTTACGAGCGGATTGTTCGCCTTTGGGGTGAAAAGGAAAAAACAGCGAGAAAGATTCATGAGAGATTACTTGGGCCTGGCTCACGCCGGGAACAGGAAACTGGCCGCAGTCGTCCGCGAAATTCGCGCCAGCTTCGATTTTGGCAAGGATACAGGGATCAACCAATGGGGAATTTCCATACAGCCCCCCATCGCTCGCTTCGAACCAAACGAGCACATCAGAATCCTACTGGTTGCGGCGCCAGCCGTGCGCAAAGCGTACCAAGCAATTGCCGAGGAGGTTGGCAATCGGCCCAAGGTGGACGTGTTCATCGTCGCCGACGTCGAGTCGGAAATTCTCGACTCTGTCGAGGGCGTGCATGGTTTAGTTGGGTGTCCCCGGTCTCTGTTTAGCGAAGAACTCCTTGGCAAGAACGGGAACAAGCTTCAATGGCTTCACGTCGGCGGTGCGGGGGTGGAAGAATTTCTGGATCTCACCGGTCGTCAATAGCCCCATGACATTGACTAACGGTCGAATAATCTTCAAGGCCCGAGGTCGCTGATCACGCTCTCGCCCTGCTGGACTCGAAACGTTGCTTTTCACTGGTGTCGGCACCTAATCGCACCTGCGCCACGGCCCATCGAACTGCGGAACAAGGTCGCTACAGTCGTCGGCCCTGGAGGAATCGGCCTTCTTATAGTCGAAAGGCTTCGAGCCTTTGGCGCAAATACCGTAACCGTTGGCCCTGATTACATCCCAATGTTGAGCACAGCCGGGCGGACCAGCTGGAGGAACTTCGGACGGTACTCGAGCAATCCGACATCGTCATGAACGCTTCTCCACATACGAGCCGGTCCGACCCGCTCTTTGGAAACGCAGAGTTCGAAGCGATAAAGGAAGGCGCCTTTTTCGTGAACGTATCAAGGGGCAAGACCGTAAATACCGATGCCCTAACTGCGGCTTTGACGCGCGGCCAGCTTTCCGGCGCCGGCCTTGACGTAACTGACCCTGAACCGTTGCCTGCAGATCATCCGCTGAGGTCGATGGCGAACGTGGTTATCACGCCCCACATTGCCGGACTTTCCGAGCACAATCGAGATCGTGCGATCGAATTGGTGCGCGCCAACGTATTGCGGTTCATAGAAAACGAACCGCTACTCAACGTTGTCGACAAATCTCTCGGCTATTAGCTTCCAGGAGGATCAATGTTAGCGCTGGCAGACCCGGCAGTTGCTGAACTGTACGACAAACAAGCCGCCGACGGCTCAGACAAGAAGTACCCAACAACCAACTACGTCCGATTGGAGCTCGTGTACTTTGAGCACCGCCCGGGGACAATGCTCGACTACGCGTGTGGCCTCGGTGCAAACCTCATCCATATGCTTGAGTGCGGCCACACCGTCTATGGGCTAGACACTTCCCCGCACTCTATTAGGCGGCTGCAGGAAAAAGTAGACAGGACGCCGGAGTTGTCTGCGCGCTGCCACCTTTCAACGGTGAACAAGGATGCCTCGCGGCTTGACCTCGCTGATGTCCAGTTCGATTACGTGATTTGCGCTAGCTTGTTCTCGTTGCTGGGCGTAAGGGAGCGAGCCTCCGCGCTCCTTGCCGAGTTTCATCGAGTCATGAAACCTGGGGCGGATCATCGTAGACGTGAACGGCGCGGAAAGTTCGTTCGCAGTATTCGCCAAAAACCCTGGGCGATGACTATTTTCCGAATACCGTGGCCCGAACCAAAACCAGCCTCCGTTTCAGACCTGGTGCCCGGACAAAAAAGAGAAGCTGGCCGAGCTTGTCAGCGAATTCTTCGAAGTCGAAGAGGTTGGCACGACCGCCCACTCCTTCTTCAAGTATGTAGAACAGGAGTTCATTGTCTGCGCGCAAATCTGTAGACTGACATCCTTGTTCACTTGCCAGACCACCACCTGTAGGCCGCGGGCGGGTAGCCGCCTGCCAAGAACAAGGCCGATCGTGCAACCTCCCGGTCAAGCAATACGTTTGGCTCTACAGCGCCTCAGTACGATCTATTCCATCACGGTCAGCTGCGAAGCATGAAGTCCTCGACAATCCGCGCGATAACAACGGTCTTTCGGCTAGAGCCCTCCCGGGCCATCCTGGCTGTTGTGATGATAGGCGGCTCTAGCATTGTCGAGGTGCTAGGTGTCGGTATCGCACTACCGATACTTGGAACACTGCTCAACGAGTCGAGGCCCTCGACGGGCCTGGAACTGGTTGCCCTTGAGATCATCGGACTCAGCCGGCTGGAGCCATCGCTCATTGTTCTTCTCACCGCCCTCGTTGTTGCGTTCTCGGTCAAGGGGGGCCTCACATTCGTTTTCAAGTGGCTAACGGGCGTCCTCGTCATTCGCTTTGGAACGAAGCGCCGCATCGAGTTCATCGCCACACTGACTCCGTGCGCAGTGGGATTACTTTGTCCACCAGTCGACTGCCTCCATCATCAATGCTGTCGGCGCGGAAACGGCAGCGGCCCTTCGCACCGTGAGTGCAGCCCTCAACTTCGTCGCGCGAGGCGTTCAGATTCCTGTTTATCTCGCTGCTGCGGCGTTTGTTGAGCCTTACCTTGCCGGACTGGCTACGTTCGCGAGCATCGCGATCTTCTTGGTCTTTTCTGGTTTCGTGAGGCGCGGGCGCGCAGCTGGAGCCGGCGCGCGCAGAAGTCAGGAACGCCTGTCTCGCCTTCTCGGCGACGTCGTCATGAGCATCAAGCCGATCAAGGCAATGTCGCGCGAACGTTTGGTCGCACCACTCCTCATCCGCGAGACCATGGATCTCAACCTTCACTTGGAGCGTGGTGTCGCCGTCGCCGCCGCGCTCCAGTCGCTACGCGAACCTTTCTTCATCGTTTTCCTCGCAGGGTTCTTCTACTTTTCGATTGCGGTCAGCGGGTCATCTCCTGATCAGACGCTTCAGTTGTCGCGTTCTTTGTTCTACCGCATGCTCACCAACTTGGCGCAGGCACAGTCTCTGTACAGCGATGTTTCGGCAACCGAGGCGTATATCTGGCTGCCATTCTCGACCGAATTGAGGACGGCTCGCGATATGCTGAAGGAGTTGAGGGAAGGCGGAGCAGTCCCGGCGTTTCCAGTTCATCGCGTTGCGCGATATTTCGGTGTCCATTGGTGAGACTGAAATCCTGCACAACGTTTCCTGCGTTCTGAAAGCCAATACGATTTCCGTTCTGGTGGGTGAATCCGGAAGCGGGAAGACGACACTGGTCGACGTGATCCTCCGCCTGCGGAGCCGACCAACGGATTCTAACGCTCGACGATACACCCTTGAGCGCGGTGTCGCGTCGGTCGTGGCGCAGTAGCATTGGGTTCGTTCCGCAGGAAACCATCTTGTTCAACGACTCGGTCCTGACAAACGTCAGCCTCGGCGACACAATTCCGGAAGCCACCATCAAGGACTCACTGCGGCAGGCCGGGGCCCTGGAGTTCTGTGAACGTCTACCCGAAGGCATCAGAACCGTTGTGGGAGAGCGCGGCGGGCGCCTTAGCGGCGGACAACGGCAGCGGATCGCACCCGCCCGCGCGCTCGCCGTTCGACCACGCGTGCTCATTCTCGATGAGCCTACGTCGGGACTGGATCCTGCGACCAGCGATGCGATCCTCAATACGCTTAGAGAGTTGAAGCAGCATATGACGATTCTCATCGTCACCCATCAGGCCGGCCCACTCGCCGTTGCGGACACCGTGCTCAGCATGGCAGGCGGCAGGCTCGCGGTGGAGACAGCCGGAGCCCTCACCAAATAGGCACTCAGGTATGGCTTTCATGAACGCAGCCAGTCCGAACGCTTTTGGACGGCTTCTCCTGCACATCGGTCATGATAGCGTGTCGGGGTGGCCGGCAACGGAGGATGCATTTGCGCTCGGTCGCCCTCTGTTGGATGGCAGACCCCTTGCGCCGGCAGAAATCGGACCATGTTTGCGCAACCCAGCTCAGTTGGCCAAGATAGATGGGCAGTTCCTGCTCGTAGCGAAAGAAGGCGCAACCATCCGCGTTGCGACCGATCGGTTTCTTTCAATCAAGCTATACCACGCCGGCACCGCGGGGAGCCTCGTTGCCGGCGAATATCTGATTGATGTTGCGAAGGCCGCAGCAGCGGACTCCCGACTGACAACGTCGGCTTCGAATATCTTCGAGTTCCTGCACTTCCGGCGCTACTTCGGAACCGACACCGCTTTCGAGAACGTCAAGCTTGGCGAACCCGCAACGCTCCTGACCTTCACCAGTTCCGGCGTGTCATCCCGACGTTATTGGCAGCCCTCATTCAAGGCGCCGATGACAGACACGGAAGCGGCGGAGCAACTAGCAACGGCCCTTCGGAGCGCAACGAAGGCCGCCTATGCCGGCCGTGGGCGGGTTGGACTACTTCTGAGTGGTGGCCTTGATGCCCGCGCGTTACTGGCCGCCAACGCGCCTGATGTCTGCATCACTGTATGTCCAAGTTACAACAACGAGGCGCGCGTCGCCGAGCGCCTCGCCCGAATGGCTGACGTTCCCTTCGATTGCCTGGAGAGAAAGCAACGAACCCATGACGGAGTGATCGATCGTTCGGTCTTTTTGTCGGATGGCGAGCACTTTGTTGGCGGCACGACCTTCATTGGCTATGACGAGGAGCTCGGTTCGCGGGCCGACGAATATGCCCTCGGCCTCTATCTCGATGTCCTTTTCGGGGGCCTCTACCTGCCGAAATCAGTCGTCCGAATAACATCACGCCCGACGACTGCTTTCCGTCTCGACCGGCTCGAGGGAAACTTGGCCGAGCACTTCGTGAACCACGTCAAATACCGCCTCAACACCTCGAACCTCTCCAGCGTGATCAAGGACACGAGGCGTAAATCTCTTATTGACGCGCTGCACGCGAAAAACGGGTCGGATTCGCAGCAGCGTCAGCTATCACGCCCGATCGATACGCCCGATGGGAGTTAATGCACCAGCAGCCGCTATCACGGCATTACTCCTATTCGATGGTGAGATCACTCCAATCGTTCTCGACTTGCCTTCTTCCCGCTCTGTCGAACGATCTGCTGGACCTATCTATGCGAATGACGCCCGCTCAGAAGGCCAACTCGCGCGTGTACAAAGCGGCAATCGGCCGCCTCAACCCTTCCTTAGCGCACGCCATCAACGCAAACACAAACGTCGGAGCAGATATACCGGCTGCTCTCCGAGTCCTTGATCGTTTTAGGTCGCAAAGCGATCCGTCGGGTTACCCCGATCCGGACGCGTGTACCGCCGCGCCGTGCCGATCGCTCTTGGGTTTCGACACGCGAGATCGTCGCAGAAAGCGAAGAACTCATATCCCACCTGAAAGATCTGCCTCAATCGGAAGTCTTGGCCGACACGGACCTATTCGACATGAACGGTCTACGGCTTACCGTAGATGAGCACTTTGAAGGGAGCCACGACCATTCAATTCTGCTGCTCTACGTTCTGGCGACCGAGTCGTTACTCCGGCAAACCTGGAATAAAGCCTAGTGAGCGCGTCCTGTTCGCCTTGAGCCAGTACTCAGGACTGGCAGAATCGTTCGCCAGCGGCGTGTGGCGTCCGCGTGGTGTACCCGCGATCTGCCGCATGCTGGAAGAAGCGGCGCGACGGGACACCCGCTCCGTCGCCTGTTTCCTGGCTGGTTCGTCGGTGGGCTCGACGAGCCGCCGCGGTGTGGTTGATCTGGACGGCTTGACGATGACCACCATGCTGGTCGGCCGCATGCCGCTCAGATGGCTCGGCCGGCGGATCGGCGAGCAGGTAGGCCGGTTGCTGCAGGCGATCACGGTGCTACGGCTCATCCGCCGGTTCAAACCCGACGTGATATACGTCGACCGCGGCAACCTCTTGGTTGCGGGCTTGGCCGCACGATTGACAAAAAGACCGGTCGTCTATCGCTTCATGGGTGTCAGCCCGCATTTTCGTGCACTGCGCACTGGGCGAAAGCCTATCCACATCCTTGATCGTATGCTGATGCGCTCCCCCTTCTCCGCTGTCATCAGCACACAGGACGGGACCGACGCCGGCATTGGATCGGGCCTCCTTGAGGAGAACGTGCCCTTGCACTCGTGGCTGAATGGTGTAGATGAAATCTCGGCCGAAGACGGTCGCAGGGCCCCGGACGATATTCTCGACGTGATCTTTGTCGGACGGCTAGAACCGATGAAGGGGAGGCATGACGTTTGTTGAAGCGATGCTCGAAGCCGCTGAAAAAAGCAAGAAGCGATTCGTGCTACGATCGTTGGTGACGGCAGTGAGATGACCCGCTTGAAACAGCGCGTGGCTGCCGCAGGAGCCGTCGGCCGAGTCGCTTTTCGGGGGAGTCTGCCCCATGCCGAGGCTCTGCAAGCCTATGCCCTGGCCGATGTCTATGTTTCCATCAACGAGATGGGTAATCTGAGCAACGCCACGCTCGAGGCCATTGCGGCCGGCTGCGCCATTATTCTACCTCAGTCACGTCCAGAGCGCCCCTGCGACACGACCACCGACCGGCTGATTCCGCCCGACGCTGCGGTTCGCTATGGACCGATCGACGACCACACTGCCCTCGCCCGCTCGCTTGAAGTTCTGGCCCGCGACCCTGGTCGCGTGGAAGCGCTGCGCCTGGGTTCGCGGCGTGTCGCGTCGGGACTGCTCGAGACTTGGCCGACTCGAATCGCCCGAGAATGGCGGCTTCTCGACGATCTCGCAACATCGCGCCGACCAGCGTGAGCATTCCCAAGGATGAGCACAGTATTGCCCTCGTCTGCGCCGACCTACGCGCCGGCGGGACTCAGCGTGTGGTCTGCAACGCGAGCCGTTTGCTGAGCGGGATGGGCTATGTCGTGACAGTTGTTACGCTGGCTGACACAGCGCAAGACTTTTATTCTCTTCCGGACGGTGTTTCTCGAATCGCCCTCGGGGTGACCGGCGACTCGAAGTCGCTCGTCAGCGCTATCGCGGCCAACCTGCAGAGACTAAGGGTGTTGCGGGCCTCTCTGCGGGCGTTGAACGCAAAGACTGTGGTTTCCTTCCTGACGGCGACCAACGTACTGACCCTTGCCGCCACTGTGGGCCTCAGAACCAAAATCGTCGTCAGCGAGCGGAATGACCCGTGGCGCCAGCCACTCTCGGCGCCTTGGCGCCTGCTACGCCGGCTGACATATCCACTCGCCTTCCGGGTTACCGCCAACTCCCGTGATGCCGTTGAAGCTCTGAGCAAGCTCTTTGGCCGGACGTGGTACCTCCCCAACCCGCTGCCGACTCGTTCGGAAAGCCATCAAGCACGCGAGGATACGGTCCTGGTTGTAGGGCGGCTAAGTCATCAAAAGGCATACGACGTGCTGCTTCGGGCGTTCGCAAGAGCGCTCGGCCCAGAAGCAAACCGAAAAGCCTGGCGATTGATTATCGTCGGCACCGGAGAGCAGGGCGCCGCTCTTAGAGAGCTGGCTCGCGAGCTTCGACTCGGCCACCGCGTGGAATGGCTAAGCGACGTCCGAACGGAACCTCTCTATGCTCGTGCAGGCATCTTCGTCCTGGCCTCACGCTACGAAGGGATGTCCAATGCGCTATTGGAAGCCTTTGCCGCAGGATGTCCTGTCATAGCAACGAATCGCGCCGCTCGATCGATACCTTTTGTAGTTCACGGTGAAAACGCATTGATCGTACCGAGTGACAGCACCGATGCACTGGCGGACGCGCTAGTCTCGTTCATGGGCGATGAGAGGCTTCGGGCCGAGAAGGCGCGCGAAGGAAAAGCGGCGTTCTCCGTCTTTGCCCGCGAGACCAACGTTGAGGCCGAATGGGCGAGCGTCTTGGGCCTAAGGCGAGCGACATGACACGCACGATGTCGGTGCATGTACTCACTAACCCTATGACGACACAAAACGTTCGCGGGTTTCTGACGCCGCTCCTGCTGTACCGCAGCCAGCTGCGAGCCCTCGGCATTTACGTCCGCGTTTTCACCCACGAGGATCCCGCCATCGCGGAATGTGACGCCCTTCTTGTCAACGCCAAGTACTACGGCGAGCGGTGGAACGTCGATCCCGTCGGAATCGTTGAGGCGCTAGATCGGTTTAGAAATCAAGGACCGGCTGTTTTTTACTGCGATAACTACGACAGCACCGCCCCGATCCGAACCGAAGTTCTTCCGGTAATTGACGTTTACTTCAAGAACATGCTGCTAAAGGATCGCGACCAATACCAGAACGCTTATTACGGTGGCCGCATCCATACCGACTACTATCATCGCCTCGACGGAACGACCGACAGCACCCCGCAGATCTCGCAACAGATTACCGCCCCGGAGGAAAGGGCAAAACTGCAGGTTTCCTGGAATTTTGGACTAGCGCACTATGGCCTTGTAGGTAGTAGGATCGCCCAGCTCTACGGCACCCTCCCCACACTCTTTTTCTCCGTGCACCTTTTCATTTCGCTGCCCCCAATACGCCGCGCCCACATGACGTATCGTGTCGTATAACCACACGATACGCGCGCGAAACTGTCGCGCGCCATCGCATTCTGGCACTCGAAGCGTTGGGTGATCGAGTGCCCGAGGGACGTGTCAACCGACTTCAGTTCAGCAAAGAACTGCGGCGCAGCAAGATCGTGATTTCCCCATTCGGTTGGGGTGAGTTCTCGCTGCGGGACTTCGAGACGCTTCTTGCAGGCGCAATCCTATGCAAACCAAATATGGATCATCTCGACACCTATCCGAATTTCTACCGCACAGACGAGACCTATCTCGCTTTCCGCTGGGACTTCACAGATATCAATGACGTGATCGGCGAGGCGTTAGAGAATTACGCGCACGCCCGCCAAATCGCGGAGGAAGGCCAACGGCTTTATCGATATCACCTGACTGATGAATCCGCGCATCAAGAGTTTTGCATTAGATTCCGCGACATTCTCGCACGCGCGATCGACGTCCGTCGGCAATCTGCCGTTTAGCATGTGTGGCCTTGTAGCGGTCTTCCCGACTCCAGGATACCGCGTTGACCGCTCGGTACTAGAGGAACTTACCGACTCTATTGCCTATCGCGGCCCCGATGGACGCGGTTTTGCGACCGGGGACTGGTTTGCGCTCGGCCACCGCCGCCTTTCAGTCATTGACGTGGCGGGCAGCCCTCAACCGCTCGAGTCCGCAGACGGTCGCTACGTCATCGCTTACAACGGAGAGATATACAACTACGTCGAATTGCGCGAAGAATTGCGGCAAGGTGGATATTCATTTCAAACCTCCGGCGACACGGAGGTCGTGATGGCAGCCTATGATCGGTGGGGCTCTGCCTGCCTCGATCGATTTGAAGGAATGTTCGCCTTCGTCTTGATCGACCGCGAAAGAAATGCCGCTATTGCCGCGCGGGATCAACTCGGGATCAAACCCTTGTTCCTCCTTCGGCTTCCCGAGGGAGTCGTTCTCGCAAGCGAGATAAAGCCCCTGCTCCGATTAATCGTACCTGGAGTTCGCACCGATGCCCTCTATGAGCAGTTGACCTACCGTTATGTTGCGGGACGACGGACCATTTTTGAGCAAATCGAACGTCTCCCAGCTGGCCACTTCCTAGCCTTTCAGGCCGATGCTCCGCCCCGCGAATCTCAGTATCACGATGTTGCGGCATCGCTCACTAGCACGACCCCCGAGGATCCGAATTCCAATGTCACGGCACAAGAACTCGCGGAATCCATTGATCGTCACACACGGAGCGACGTCGGGTACAACCTGCAACTCTCTGGCGGACTGGACTCAAGCTACCTTGTTGCGCATCTCGCGCAAAAAAACCATCGCCTGCGAACCTACTCGGTGTCTCTCGACAACTCCGACAGCGAAAAACCGTATCAAGATTATGTCGTCGATCGATTTAAGACCGAGCACCACGACCAACAGCTCGACGGCCGTGATTTCGCAGCGGCCCTGGACAAAGCTACCTGGCACATGGACATGCCGATAATTCATGGCGCGTGCGTTTTCCTGATGCTTCTTTGTCAACACGCCAAAGAAACGTCCAAAGTGATCCTAACTGGTGAGGGCGCAGACGAGCTTTTCAGTGGATATTCGCGGTACCGGTTCGGCCTGCCGGTACGACTCGCCGATCGTTTGCAAAGAACGGGATTCCCGCCGCAACTTGTTCCACCAGTTGGGAAACTGAAGACAATGCGCCGGCTCCTCTCGGTCGACCTTCTGGAACGCGTAGCAACCGTCGGCCCCGCGAACAACGCCACGGATGCGCTGCTCATCGACGGAGGAGGCTTGCCATTGCTAGAAGCGATGAGATCTCGTTTCCCTGACTTGTTGCGACAATTGATAGCTGTAGACCAAACCGCATACCTTCAATCTCTCTTTGAGCGTCAAGATCGCATGTCCATGGCAGCGTCCGTCGAGTCGCGGGTACCATATTGCACCCCTCGACTCTTCGCCATGGCAAACCGCTGGCGCCCCCGGCGGACGATTTCCAGGTGGCGAACCGAAAGGCGTCTTCAAGAAGATCGCTGGTAACGTATTCCCGCACAAATTCGTCTACCGCCCCAAAGTCGGCTTCAACCTTCCCTATGGCGCGTGGCTGCGCGACGAACGTAACCTGGGTCAGTATTTGGATCTCCTAACTGACGAAACCTTCCGGTCACGGGGTTTTTTCGATTCTTCTGCCATCGCAAGAATGGTCGACCAGCATCGGAACGGTCGCGATGATCATGCCGTTTCGCTTTTGCGTCTGATCTTCTTTGAGATTTGGTGTCGTCGTTTTATCGGAACCACTCAATCCAAGTCATGCCCTCTCATCAGCCAAGTCACCTGACGCCATGCCGTGCCGAGTAGCCATCATACTGCGGTCGCTTGAGATGGGCGGCGCGGAAGTTCAGGCTGTTCATGTGGCCCCGCGCCTCGCCCGGTCTCGGTTCGCACCCAGCGTCATGACCTTCTATCCACGAGGGCCGTTGCTCGATACCTTAACCCAAGCCGGGATTCCTGTGATTTCTTTGGACAAGAAGGGTTCACTCGATACGGCAAGCTTTTTTGCGCTTGCGTCGCCAGGTGATGGCCTGCAAGCCGAATGTCATCCACAGCTTCCTCGACTCACCGAACATCATAGCCGCCGCCCTACGTCTGTCCTGGGTGCCAACACGGCTGATCTGGGGAATACGATCGTCGAGTATGGAACTACGGCATTACTCTCTCGCCAGGCGCGTCGGTGCGGCGCTCGAGAGACGGCTAGCGAGCGTTCCCGACCTCATCGTATGTAACTCCAAAGCTGGCCGCGACGTTATCCTAAGCCGGGGCTACCCAGCGCATAGTTCCCTCGTCGTTGCGAATGGCTTCGATGTCGCGCGCTTCGCAGAGGCCAGAAGCGAGCGAGCAAAGATGAGGGCCAGCTGGGGAGCTGACAATACTACCTTCCTCATCGGTATGGTTGCCCGGCTCGATCCAAAAAAGAGTCACGAAACGTTTTTTGCCGCGGCAGCCCGCGCCGCCGAACGCTCTGACGATATCCGCTTCGTCCTAGTTGCCGATCGCAACTCACCCCGCCTCTCAACCCTCCTCGAACATAGCAAAATCCGCGACCGCTTTATCGTGCTCCCGCCTCAGCGCTCAATCGAAATGATCTACGCCGGCCTCGACCTCAACACGCTGTCATCCGCTTATGGAGAGGGGTTCCCTAATGTCGTTGCAGAGGGTATGGCTGCAGGATGCCCTACAGTGGCAACTGACACTGGAGACACCCGATTGGTCATTGGTCGTCCAGATCTCGTCGTCCCACCGCGCGACCCCGAAGCGTTGGCGGATGCGTGGTTGCGGGTGAGCGAACTGTCGCAGGCGGAACAAGAAGCGATCGGGCGGGCTGCCGCCGAGCGCATCGCGTCAGAGTTCTCTGTCAACGCCATGGTGACCCGAATGGCAGAAATCTATTCGGGTCTAGGTCCGCGTTGCAACGAATGACGCGTGTCCTGCACATCATTACGGGCCTTGGACCAGGAGGCGCTCAATCCTGCCTTGCCAGTCTCGTCGGCGCGCCCGGCCACAGCAATATTGAGCACGGCGTTGTTTCTCTAGGTAGCGGTGACCTTTACTCAAACGCCATTGCTTCTCACACGAGCCTGACGACATTGCCTTTTCGCAAAGGCCCCCTAGGTTTGCTCAGTATCCCACAGCTCGCCCGAGTCATCCGCACCGAAGCTCCTGATATCATCCAAACTTGGCTTTACCACGCCGACCTTGCGGGAACATTGGCGACGGTTATTGGGCGTTCCGTTGTGCCGCTAATATGGAATGTCCGTTGTTCTGATATGGACGGGCGCTACGACCATGGGCTGAATGCAATTCTCCTCCGGGTATTGGCGAGGTTGTCACTCCGAACAAGCGCCATTGTTTTCAATTCCCGTAGTGGGATGAACTCTCACCTTGGGCGCGGATACCGCCCCAGCTCTCCCGAGGTCATTCCCAACGGAATTGACCTCAAGAGATTTCGCCGCAGCGCATCGGCCAGAGTGGAGACTCGAGAGGCGCTGGGTATTCCACCAGGGACGTTTGTCACAGGCTGTGTCGGCCGTTTTGACTCCGTAAAATCGCAGAGCGTCCTCCTTTCCGCACTTGCAAACCTTCCGGGCGCTTTTGCTGTCGTCGTGGGTAGCGGCGTTACGACTGCTGACGAGTTACACGAGGTCATTCGAGAACATTTACTCGCCGATCGCGTTAGGCTTATCGAACAGCATGACGATATTCCAGCGGTGATGTCCGCAATAGATGTCTATGTTTCGCCGTCAAGAAGCGAAGGCTTCCCAACTGTTATTGCTGAAGCGATGGCATGTGAGCTACCGGTCATTGCCACGACAGCGGGCGACTCAGCCGAAATTGTTGGCCACGGACATGACGAAAACATGATATTTTCAATCGGCGACACATTGGAACTGAGTCATCTGTTATCGCGCATGAAGGCTCTCAGCCCAGACAAACGCGCGGCGATAGGTCGACAAAACCGAATAGCGATCACTCAACACTATTCCCTCGAAAAAATGATCGCGCACTACACGTCGCTCTCTACGAGAGGTTATCCCACCCTCAGAAGATGAGTAACCGTCCGTAGAATCGTCTTGAAGATCTTCATATTGGATGGCTCACTCTTGCGCGAGTAGTTGAGAGAAATAGGGACCTCCTCAATTCGTTCCGCAAATCGAGCAACT
Source organism: Alphaproteobacteria bacterium (assembly GCA_038141965.1). GTDB lineage: Bacteria > Pseudomonadota > Alphaproteobacteria > SHVP01 > SHVP01 > CALJDF01. The sequence goes on along the minus strand of JAYQJC010000003.1, from coordinate 301,650 downwards.
TTCCTAAGCAACTCCGCGCTGGAGACGAAATCTTTTTCCTTCAGAAAAGGAGTGCCCGCCGATTTGTATGCAGCGGCAATGGACCGCCCCGAATAGGCTCGGTACAGACAGGTGTAGTCCCGAACTCCCTTGAGCTGCCATCTCAAGGTATAGGTAAGTCTGGCTCCATAGCTTAAGAACTGACGGGCCGCGGAACGCCAACTATTTTTGCACCTCGCTGAAATCGCGATGCAACGACGATGTCAGCACCTGCCTCGATCCTCCTGACCATCTCAGGAATAAGAGTCGGGTCATGAGTGTTATCGCCATCCATCGTGATGACAGCCGTGAAATTGGCGTTTGGCCGGGCCATAAGTTGATCAATTCCGGTGTTTAGTGCCCCCCAAGCCCCGATTAATATCGTGCATAATGATTTTGCAGTTAAGCGAGGGAACTTCGGTCGCTGCCCGTTGTATCAATTCCAACGTAGAGTCATGGCTACAATCATCGAAGACAATAACCTCAATTTTCTCCATTTTTGACATGGCAAGGCGTGTCAAAAGGTCATAGATACTTCGTCCTTCCCGATAGACTGGAAGTACAACGGCGACGCGACTGACGGATGACATACCTAACTACCCACAGAACTTGGTTGAGTTTTCACTTCGGATTAACGCAAATCGTCGATGCTTTTGAATGACGGTCACACCTTCAAGACCTATCTCATGCGGTGTATTTGGTATCGACACACACCCTCGTTGTCCCTGCAAATCGCTCGACCTCACCAACCAGTATCCACCCTTGCCTAAGACATAACGTTCAATGAACCACATGTCCCAGGCGAGATCCTCGGCACGATTAAGAACCTGCCCTGCAGACGGGAGGAGCCAAAAGGTACTTTGATTTCCCGGCGCACGGATTTCTTCGATTATCAAGGGGACCAGCTCCTCAACAGCGAGGAAAACTGGGTCTCCCGGATTATCCAAATTGCGCAGAGTCGCTAGCGTATGGGGCGGTAGAGGAAGGCGCCGCCCACGTTGACGAAGTGCTTTCCCAGATTGAACCCTGGCCAAACGAGAGGCGCCAATGCCACAAGAACAAGAAGCGGGCGACGCGTCATGGCTGGCAAAGCTGGCGACACATGAGCCAATTCTATGGTGCTCCAGTGCCAATACCGAAAGCAGGATGAGCACAGCGAGGACAGAGTGTACGTAAAGAAAATCGATGAAGACCAACATCGAAAACGTAGAAGCAGCCAAGATCACGAGAAACGGCCCGTCGTTCCCCGACGTCTCGCTTAAGCGCCACCTCCACACCAAACGCCGCACGAGTAAAAGAGACGACAGGATCAGGAGTACTAGCCATGGCATAAAGAACACAAAACTGGTGATGGCCCGAAGACCTACCTCCTGGTCAAGAACTGGAATGGCGCGATAAACCACTCCAAGAAGAAGACTGCGCGCGGCCGCGGCGGCCGGGGTTTGGCCCAAAATGATCTGAAAAGAATCGGCTCGAAAGACGATCAAATAAGCAAATAGAATGGTTAGTGGCAATGCCGAAACCCCGAGCAACCCCAATGATTGCCATGGCTTGCCATCGCAAAACCGGCGGTAGGCGAAAACGAGAACGAGAGATGCAGAAACAAATGCGAAAACGGGATGTAGCGTTGGTGAGACACCGAGAACCACACCTCCGATTATTGCAGGCAACCAACCAGCCCCTGCCCCGATGAAGCAGCAGCCAGGTTCCTCCGACAATACAAAGAAGCCCCAACGGTTCTGGGCGAAAAAGCGGCCACGCTTGACCGAATGGCAGCAATCCCAGGGCCCCAGCAAACAGAACCGGTAGGTAGAATCGGTTAGCATTTTCTGCGCGCGAAACACAGTTTAAAAAAGGCCTGCCACGATGAGAAGGGCCGCTACAGTTAGAATATGGCCAACTCGATAGGTCCCAAATACGACTGGTACGCCGAGCCCTTCGAGAACTTTGAAAACAACTCCCTGAAAAAGTGAATACGTTGGAAAGTTGAACTGGACCGGCCAAGACTGATCGGCGGCCACCGGCACCGCAAGGTATCCATTGCTAGCTAGACCGACAGCGGGGAGAGCGTAGTAGACGTCGTCGGTGTTCGGCACAAGCACAAGACTGCCAACCACAAAGGTGATCACCCAAGCGGCAACCACAATAATCAAGACCCTCAAAAGTAACCTCCACGCACTAACAACGATGCCAAGTACCCTTGACGGTGGCAAGACGGAAGGGAACATATCCCACCATCAGTCTCAGTTGGTGGTATTGAGTAACCTCAATCCTCTACCGATCATGGAAGGACAAGACTTCCAATAAGCCCCTCCAACCCAACTTGATTAGCATGATCTGCGTACTTAGATTGTCGTCGGATGAATGAAGCCACTACTCAGATTGCCCGGGGCAAGAACCCTGAAACTGTATGCCCCGTCTGTGGGACGAACCTTAGCGTTGCAGGCCCTCGTGGCGATACCGGTGCTCCTCCTGCCGCACCGAACGCTCACGTTTTCCGGCACTATCGGGAGATGGTGTTTTCGACCGCTCAATGCATGAGGCCGCACATGAGGGAATGCGCCGTCGAATCTACAGAAGAATTATTAAAAAAATGGTGGCGGGCCTAAGCGACCAACGAAGGGGTACCCTTCTGGATATCGGCTGCAGTTACGGGTGGTTTCTCGAAGAAGCCAGGTCGGTTGGTTTCAGTGTCGTTGGACTTGAGCCGGACGAGGAATTTGTTGCAGCAGCCCGAGCAAGGGGATTTGAGATCATCCACGGAACCTTTCCTGAAGCAATGGCAGAGGATCAGCATTTCAACGCCATCTGCTTTAACGATGTTTTCGAGCACCTTGATGATCCGCGCCGAGCGATGGGTGCATGCCATCGTTCTCTGCGAGACGGCGGAGTGTTGATGATTAACATCCCAAGCTCGGACGGTCTACTCTATCGCGTCGCTAACGTCGCCTCCCGACTTGGAGTCCTCGCTCCAATTGAGCGTCTGTGGCTTAAGGATTGGCCCTTTCCGCATCGGACTTTTTTACGAGTAAATCGCTCGTCGCTCTAGCGACGGAAATGAAGTTCGAATGCGAGCAACGTTCGCGCCTCCCTCTCTACGAAGTTCGAGGGCTGCGTGAGCGCCTTTCAATCGACGCTTCACTTAGTCGCTTGTCCGTTTGGATCATTTGGGCCGGCCTTGTTGTGCTGATACCCGTCCAACGCCTTTTCGCATCCGATATCAACGTTTTCCTTTTCAGGAAGCAGCAGATATCCGGCCAAGAACAAGCGCCGCAATCGTAGCCGCCGCCGCACCGTCTCCGTAGGGGCGGTGTGTCCAATCGGCGGTTTCACTGCGTCGAGTCGCCGCCCAGGACAGAGATCGTCCCACGCGATCTCGATCCAGCCCAGCCAAGACGGAGATCCCCAGGTCCACCGCCTCTTGGCGTTCCGTTTTTTCCCGGCAAACGACTGTGGGAATCCCTAGTGTGGCCGCTTCCTCTTGAATTCCACCAGAGTCGGTGAGGATCAGTTCGCAGCCTTTCATCAAATGGACGAGCGAGACGTAGTCCAGTGGAGGCCGCAGAACGAGTTGGTCAGGAAAGTCTGCGGCAACCCGCTGAGCCGCAATGCTTCCCAGTTCATTCGGATGCGTCGGATAAATAAATCGATAGTCTCTATTCGCCTGCCGGTAGTCGGCAAGTCCGTCGAATAACGACTCGAACGGCCTTCCTGCCGCTTCGCGTCGATGTGCAGTCAGGAGGCACGTCCGATAATCAGACGACCCCGTACTTTTCTTTATCCATTCCGCTTGATTCGGGTCTTGTTTGAGCGCCCAAAACAAACTATCGATCCCAGTATTGCCGACGACGTGAATTTGCGATACGTGCACGCCCTCCTTCTCTAAATTGGCTTTAGCTAGATGAGTAGGCGCAAGATGCATCGAGGCGACGGTTGAGATTAGTCGCCGGTTAGCTTCCTCGGGGAACGGATTGACGAGATCGTGAGTTCTCAGCCCTGCCTCGTTATGGATAACCTCAATCCCCAGTTGGAAAGCGGCGACGGCCACTGCCGCAGCGGTAGTCGTGTCTCCTTGCACGATTACCGAGCACGGCGCACCAATGCGGTCCACCAATTTCACAAATTCTGACATGATTCGGGCCATTAGATCTGGGAGGGTCTGCCCCGGTTTCATAGTTTCAAACCCATCCTCGAGCTGAACATCGAGAACTTTAAGAGCATCATCCAATAGCTCATGGTGTTGCCCGGTACCGATCAGGTGGACTCGGCCCGGCCTTCGACCAGCCATAGCTTTGTAGACCGGCGCTTGTTTGATACATTCGGGACGTGTCCCGACAACGACCCACACATGATTTTCCTTCATGATGAACCGGCATCTTCATCTTGAACCATAGACCGTCGCTAGTTAGTGGGTCGCGTATCGTTTGGCTATTATCTGGTATAGCCACTGCCGTTGGACTCGTCTACATCGTCACCCTCCTGACCGACTGGGACTCGGTATTGGCTACTGTAAGATCGGCGAATCCCGTTTGGCTGATCCTGAGCAGCATTACCATCCTTGTTGGAATGTCGTTGCGAGCGGCGCGGTGGTGGCTATTGGACAGTGGAAGCAAGAACGTTTGGCCCAGGTTTTGGAAAGCCACAGCGGTCGGATACCTTTGCAATTTCATTCTGCCTTTGAGAGCAGGGGAGGTAATCCGCGTCCTATTGCTGATCTGCAGCGGCGCCTCCGACGCCACACGAGCGACTGTCAGTTCAGTCGTCGACCGCGGAACCGACGTCATCATAGTCTCTTCGCTGATGGTCATTGCACTGGTAATGGTACCAATTCCCGAAATCTACGCAAGCGCGGGGCGAGTAGCACAGGTCATTCTTGTTGCAAGCGTCGTTGGTCTCTTAGTGATAGTTGGATTGAGGATACGGGCCATCAGATCTGGCAACGAATCCGCGAAGGCGGGCTATCTGCTGAACCGCATTATCGGAAGGCTTTTGTTACACTTGATCGACATAATCGATCAGGTCGGCCGTCACCCCCTCAAATTAGTCAGCCTGGCAGCCACTATTGCCTTGGTGGATATTGGCGGCATGTGGTTTGTCATCCGCGCTGTAGGCTGGGACCTACCGGCGACAGCCGCGCTTACATTCACCGTCCTCCTGACCTTTTCGACACTTTTGCCGTCGACTCCAGGTTATATTGGAATCTACCAAGTTGCGGCGATTCTTTCGTTTGGGATCTATGGAATTGACGCAACTGAAGCGGTCGCGTACTCCGTACTTATTCAAGCTACGACAGCAATATCTTTTATTCTCGTTGGGTCGCTCGCATTGATTTCTCTAGCACCTTGGGTGCCCAACAAAAAACCTACTGATATTTGAGCAGCCATACACTCCCTGGTAGAAAAGCCAAAGCAAGCCAACAAATGGACACACAAGAAACAGGTTCAAATCGCCCGATAGTTACCGCCGACGTCGTCGACTTGCGCTATCTATTCATTGTTTGGCTGAAATGGAGTTGGATCACGATACCCCTTGTTGCACTCGGCGCTTATTTTGGTTACCGCAGTCTTCAAGACTTTGTTCCGGTGTACGAAGCTAAGTTAATCGTGCAACCGGCGGGGCGGCCAAGCCGCTCAAGTAGCACAAATCTCCTCTATCCTCTCCGCTCTCGGAAGTGGCGGGGGCGGGGGCGGAGACGCCGGGCCCTTTGAGCGCCTTAAACTACTTGTAGGCTCCCGTACGTTAGCCAGCAGGCTGCAAGAAAAACACCAGCTCATGCAAGATGTGTTTGCAGAAAGCTGGGATGAAAAGAGTCAGTCTTGGCGGACTCCCTCCGGACCGGCTTTCGAACGCCAAGAGCGAATCCGAAAGATTCTGAAGCAGAAGCCGTGGTCCCCACCAAGTCTAGACAGCCTCGCGGGATACCTCGATGGCCTCATCAAGTTCGAAAACGATCCCGCAAATCCGTTTGTTGAAGTGATTGCCACCCATATCGACAGAGAACAAGCACGCAAGCTCCTAGAACTAGTCTACTTCGAAGCAGATGATTTGCTTCGCAATCAAGATCGGACAGAGTCTGAGAAACGTCGAGCCTACGTAGAGGGAGAAACTGCGGACTGTTCAAAGAATCGACGGCCGTGAGGCATTTATCAGCCTGCTAACAACCGACGAGCGCAAGGCTATGCTCCTCGATAGCGACATAGCCTATGCCCGCGAAGATCATCGAACCCACCTTTACCTCTGAAGCTCCAACGAGCCCGAATACGCACCTCATTTTCGGTATCCCAATTGCGCTGACTGTTTTTGGCGGGTTCGCCCTACTTACCCTGATCGCGCTCTTTCGACGAGAGTCCGGGCTACAGCGGGCAGCATGAGAATTTCATGGGGAACCATTTATGTCCTTCTCTTCGTATATAGAGCCATCTATAGCGTCATTGCGCAGGTAGTCGTTTCGCGCCTCACCCCACTGGGCGACACGCCGACATATCAGATCGGCGCCCTCAACTTTAGTTTAGAAACATTCGATTTGCTTCTGAATGTTCCACGAAAGTTCTCGACGGAACTGACACTTCTAATAGGTGGCATCTTCAACCTTTTGTTGGGTGGTAATCCCGTTCTGATAAACATCGCGTTTCAGTCGTTGGGATTTGTCGGAATCGTGCTTTTGCTCAGAGCCCTCGAACCAAGGACGAGGGTGCTGGTACTCTTCTTCCTTATGCTCCCCTTTCGTTTACGATTTGGTCTTCTATTGCGGGGAAAGAGGCGATTGTGGTCATGGCGATTGGTATCCTCGGCGCTTACATCGTTCGCCTAACAAAAGACTTTTCATGGCCGCGCTTCCGTGAGTTTCGCTGCGGGTGTGGTCGTCGTGTTCAAGAATAATACGTTCCGGCACTGCTTTTTCTCTTCGGCGCCTTGGTTGTTGGCCCTCGGGTTCGTCAACGAACCTTTCTGATTCTACTGGTTGGCTTATTGTCCCTAAGTTCTCTTTACGTCGCGCGAGATCAACTCGATGAGCAGGCATTCCTTATCATCCCTCACTTTAGCAGTGATTCGGGCTTCGATGGGCTAGCTGGCGGTCGCAGCACTCGCCCGCCCTTTTGGGATCGAGAAGTACGACGTATTCGCGAAAAAGCCCCGAAGGAATGCTTGTGTCTTTCTATTGGCCCAACACCAGGCGAGAGCATTGCGTGGCGGATGCGCCAGATCGCTAGCTTTGCAGAGAGTGCCCTGATGGTCACTATCCTTGCCGTTGTCGTTATTTGAACCTGCCGCGCACCTCCGTTGCGCTAGCCGTAACAGCGTCGTTCGCACTTTTTTGATGCTTTTGCAACGTACCCGCTCGGCGTGATGAATCCAGGAACCGGCGGTCCGTTATCGAACCGGCTACCTGCCGCTCGTCATTCTCATGTTGGTAATGGTACTGTCTGTTCCGGCAAGGGATTCGTGGCATCGACCAAAGTAATCCCGGGTCGCGACGAGGTTTCAGCTCCATAGACGGGGCTCATAGACCTCAAGGTTTCATCAACGACGCGCTTCACATTGAACTCTCGCTTTACCCGATTGTTCGCCTCATTCACGAGTCGACGACGGAGGTCTCCGTCGTCGAGTAGCCTCACATTGCTTTCGCCAACGCACCGGAATCGCCCGTCGCGACAACGAGCCCTGACTGACCATTCTCAACAAGTTCCAGGCACCCCGGCGCGTCCGAGACAACAAGCGCTCGGCCTAGGGATGCGGCCTCCAAAATTACTTTGGGCACCCCTCGCCGTAGCTCGTAGGCAGGCAGACTACCGTCGCTTGTTCGAGAACACCAACCATGTCCTCACGACGTCCCCACCACTCGATATCACCTTTTTCAACCCACGTTTCTATGGTGACAAAGTGGAACAGAGCGCGGGTTTGAGGGCTGCGTATCACCAACAAGAACGAAACGAACATCGTGGCCTGCCGCTCTTATCCACCTTGCCGCCTCGACAAATTCCCCAACTCCCTTCTCCCAAATTAGTCTCAAGAAGCCAGCACAACAATCGAAGGAGTCTGCTTTCGCTCAGGAGTAAAAGAAAACGAAGCAAGGTCAACACCTGAACTCCGTATGAGATGCATCTGATTAGACCTTGCGAGGCCAAGCGTTAAGAGAGTTGACCGATCTACCGTGTTCTGAAGGATAACCGCGCAGCGAGGGTTCTTGAAAACGACGGAGAGCAGAAGCCTAACGATGACTCCTAACACGACCACCTAACCCGGGTCACCGGCAAAGACCCAATCCCGTAATGCCGAAGACAACCTTTCGGACTCTCAGCACCCGAGCAGCGAGGCCGCCATAGATTACTGGCTTCATTGTGAGCAGATGTACGACACTCGGTCGTACCCTCATCAGAATGGAGAGCAATTGTATGAATGATACGACCTCTACGAGCGGGTTTTGGCCACGCCGGGATAGGATCAAATTCATGAACTTCGAAACCTAATGCGGCTAACTCCTCATTCTCAAATTTTGGGCGCCCATACATGGTCTCGTGAGCACCACAACGTGAACTTCAAACCCCGGGCTTTGCTTCTACCAACCGACCTTCTGTAGACAGGAAGAAGAAGAATGCCTCGTTGACAACAAATAGAAGTCGTGGCGGACTGTCGGTCATTCTACTAGTTGAGTAATTGATCCCAATCTCGAGCCACCTCTTCCAAGTCGGCCCTCGACATAAAGCCGAGCGGACGGATCACCAATTTCTGGCCACCATCTTTCGTCAGTGGACGAACAAAGATGCCCGAAATTGGTGGAAGACCTTGTTGAGAAGAGGTCGAGTGGTAGCGTCAAGAAAACCCCCTTGTCGAAGCTACCTTCACCAAAGACCTCGAACGGCACATCAGTCACCGTGAAGAACGCCAGCACGAATTCCACTCTTGAACAAGCGCGACATCGTTATCGTAATCCCTCGATCGCCAGCGAGGTACTGACCGATATTTGCTTCTGCTAGGAGGTCATAGATCGGGAGATTGTAATAAAGGTTGAGATGCCCCGTCAGGGTTGTGTAATCACGAAACGAAAAAGAGCTGATCGAAATCTCTGTCGGACGTAGTTCAAGTCGATACCGGCAGCGACCGAGCTCCAAATGGGCGATATAGGAATTCACCACCGAAGCCACCATACATTGTTTCAAAAAATACCCCGCCGAGAACCGCAGGAAGAAGTCAGGTGTCGGGCTTGTGTAGTAGTTGGTCTGCAGGCGCAGGATACTGTTTTCCCCTTCTTGCAGATAGGATCGGATGTCCGACCTTACCTTCGGGAGAACGCTTGTCTCGATATTGCGCTGAGGCGATCGAAGTTGTTGTAGAGATCGACCACAACAGCCCCATCGACTGAGTCCAGGTGTAAATTGCACGCCTCCTGATACAACGAATGCTTTGGTACAGAAGGAATTGGTCGCCACTCCCGATGTGTTGTTTGAGCCCGGGTCCAATACCGTATTTAAAATTGGGGTATGCGCTCACGTTGTGGATTGTCCCTTTTCTCCCGACTGCGGCCGCTTACCTGTCCAGTCACAAAACTTCCTCGGCACTTCCTGTCCCAAGCAAAGCCTTTCGAAGTGATCGCGCCTAACAGTTACTCTGGCCAGTTCGCCCGGCGCTAGAACCCAAAGCAATTGTTATGAATTCCACATCATCAGGAACGCTGTTTGCCGTAACGCGTACCGCTCTACCGATGTTTCGTGCTGTTTGACGGAATCGCGCACTCATTAGGAAGACCGTTACTTCGTGCTGATCAATTAGCACTCTGTCAGCCTGCAACCCTTCTGAAGTCAGATTCTCGAAGACGGCTGCGGCAATTGCTGGACGATTCAATATAGCGGGTTCGACAGGCTCTTCGACTAAATTAGGGTTGGTGCTTGTTTCCCGCGCCGCAAAATTCGAAGTGATGGCACCTCGCTCGAACCGAAAGAGCAACCGCTCGGCGCTTTCGACGGTTTGAAATATTGCTAGTGTCGCGACCGATGGCGGTAAAACAATTTCCGGGCTGATCGAACCCTGTAGCCTCGTGGCATCAACGTGACCTTCCACAAAAACGAACATATCACGACCATCTATGCGGACCTCCCTAATTGACGCGCCTAACTCTCTGAGATCAGCAAAGAGGAAGTCAACGCCCGTAGTTGCGACCAAATCGTTAACTTCAAATACCCGCTCCCGTCTAGGTGAAAGCACTAGGATCGTCGCGGGGTCAGTGTCATTGTAGGCGAGGGCATATTGTGCGAGCTCGCGTGGTTCATCGGTTTCAGACCAGAGTCGCACCGTTGTCCGCCTAGCATTTGTGCTTACCGAGGCAACTGGGAAACCCAAGACGGCGAGGGCGTCGGCGATCTCTCCGGAATTAGCGCCACCGCCTGCCCGCATCCGCTCGTCAAGCCACGGTTCGAACGCTCGGCGCTGTTTTGTTGCCGTTGGCGGAGGCACATCTGATGATGGTTTCGGGGGATTAACGGACTTTGGCCGGATCGTGAGAGCCGCGGGAGGCGGATCAAATTTGGGGATTGCCGAATCGTTGAGGTTGGTCCGAATTGACCCCCTAAGCATTAACCTTTGTCCCCTTTCCCAACCCAAACCTATGTCCAGATAGCTGTAAGGGCGAAGGTTCACACCATAGTTGAGACGAGACGTCGAGATCAGCCGGTTTCCAACAGGTTCTTGCGCATAGTTGTGAGGGGTCATATTCCAACTTGAGGGACAGGCCACGAATAGGCGTCGCGTATTCAACGCCACCAAAAAGACTGATCCTCTCGCCGGAAAACCAAGCGGACGGAAGAAATGTGCCGCCTTCTCTTCCCCCGCCACCGCGATCACGGAAGCCGTCAGAAAAGCGATCAACGGATTCTTGATCGTGCCCCGGCCCGCAGTATATCCCCATCCAAAGCCTACCGTGAAATCAAGATCAAAAAATCTCTTGAGGCAACCAGGTACTCTCCTGAAAAACAGGCCGGTGCCTAGGGCGTCTTGAAAACCGACCGCGATTTGCGGAAGCCACCTTCGTTCCGGAACAATCAAGAATTTGGCGTCGATCGCACGATCCTTAAATGAAGTTCCACCTTGACCAAAAAATCATCCCCAGAGAAGCTTCTGTTCTCAATGGATGTGTATCGGAATGTGCCTTCCAACCACGGAAAACGCCTGTACGGTCAGCGCATAGCGTTCATAGGGAAATACGTCCGAATATCCAACCTCGAAGTGCCCGTCGCTGGCGAACCGCGCCGTACGAGTTTGCATGAGCCCCATACCACCGTAGTCGGTTGCTGACGGTTGGTGATCGCTGATTTGTGCGAAAGTGGGGAGACTGACACTGAGGATGACCGATATGACTGCATATCGGCACGCCCGCTGACGCCAGCCAGTGACGGCCCTCAAACTAGTTATCGCTAATTACAACGAGGGAAGCTGCGGTTAATGCGAGCTGACTGACCACTGACGCGACTTCACGCGTAATCGTGAACAAATCAAACGGGGTCGCATCTTTGGGCACCACGATCGAGCTCCCAGGTGGCACCTGCAACGAACTAAATTGAATGGGCTCACGGACACGGGCTGAGCGGCACCGTTCGGAAATACCACGAACATACGATTGTTATCCGCTGACCGCTGAAAACCTCCAGCGAGCCGCACATACTCGTCAATGCTTCGCCCGGTCACAAACTGCATAGCGCCAGGGTTAAGTACGTCGCCCGTGACGAGTACGGAGTTCGGTCGTTTCGGGACAAACAACCGATCACCCGCTTCAAGCACAATGTCCAGCTCCGGTCGAACTTGCAGCACCGTCGGGTCCGCCTCAATGACGACCCGCCCTGTCGCCGGAACTTCAGTTAGTTGATCTGTCAGTCTAGAAAATGCAGCAATCCCCTCGGCTGATGTCCGCCCATTTGCTGCAGCTACCGCCACTGCTGAACTGAGTTCTCGCGAAAGCCGCCGGAGCGAGACCTGTTCTGCCTCGCGTACCCGCTCCCGAGTAAAGATGGCTCCAAACGGATAGGCCTGCACCGTCAACCCGCCAGCTCGAGCAATCAACTCCGAGAGCCTCTCCCCTCTCCGGATCTCATACCTGCCTGGTCTCCCAACCTCGCCCTCGACAAGCATGTGCCCAACGCCACGATCTGAATCAATCGGGTTGAAACGAACGATACTGCCAGGCCGGACGGCGAGGTTCCTCATGCCGGCCGAATCAAGGTTGAGTAACTGCCTATTGGAGCTACCGCCTGCAGGCCCAAAATCTGTGACCTCAGTCTGGGTAAGATCGACATCTTGTGTCAGGCCGCCAGCTACCGAAATCAACGCAGCGAGCGGGCTTGAAACAACCGGATACACCCCGGGCCGACGCACCTCGCCGAGCAAAAGTGCTGCATGCTCAAGTACAAAAGGCAGGAGGCCTGCATGGTTTTCGAATACCGGCGGACACAAGTCGCCACCGCCATCGCGATCCGTGACTCCTGAGATTCAGTGGCACCGACTGACGCGCCCAGAAATCTTGCGGGCCAAAATCGCTGACAAATTTCTCAAGTTCTGCCACGCTTGAACAAACGTCTGAGGGGCGTGAAGGAGACAGTAGTTCTGCAGTTTCATCTGTGGCTATCTCTTCTGCCCGTTCCTCGAGTCTGGAAGCATCGCCTGCGAGGCGGGCAATCACGTCTAACGATGTAGGCTGACCAATAATTGAGCTTCCAGACTGTTGGTTCGGAAGACCCCGCAGTGTCCTGCGATTCTGGGTAATATCCAATGCCCCGCCCTGGATCACGCGTTGGACGTGTTCGGACCCAAGGAAAGAAATATCCTCCCTACCCAGGGCAATCAGGGTGTCACCTCCGCGCAGCTCAAAGTCCTCTAAACCGGAAAGGATACTCAGCAAATTGAGAGCAAAAAATCGTCGAGCCTTCGTTGATGGATCAGTCGTTTGAAGAACCCCAAATAGAAGGTAGGGGTCATCACCCAACATCGATGCCTCTACCCCAATCAACGATCCAACCGTGGGTCGGCTCGATAGCGCCTGGCGGCCGGGAACGGATGCATGCCCGGCGAGGAATACACCGCCGGTTTCCGAGTCCAGCCCTCGCTTCAAGATCACCATGTCGCCGTCACCAAGCAAGAATGTGCCCGGAACTTCCGAAATGATCTCGCCCCCGTCCTCTCCGAATGTGGATAGGAGAACACGATTGCCGCGCGGTCGAAGCGCACCGCCTCCAGCTGCAATTAGCTGCTCGACGTCCAAAGCAGCTCCACCTTGTTCCAGCTCCAAGATCGCAGGGCGTCTCACATCACCGACAATAGCGACGACCGGACCAATTGTCGGCACGACGATGCGATCTCCCTCGCGGACTGTAACGTCCGAAGAGAGTCCGAATCAAATAAGAGGTCGTAAAGGTCGAACCACAAAATCTGATTACCGCGCTCCAATCTCACACGACGGAGGCTACCAGACTTCTTGACGCCCCCCGCGACACCCAAAGCATCAACGACCGATGATAATGCCGTCATGCGTTTCAGGCCGGGGTTTCTTACCTCGCCGGTCACCGATATTGCGACCTCTCGGATCTTTCCGACGGTAGCAAATGACTCTGTCGCAACGAAGGAGGCCTCGACCCGTTGCGCAAGTTCCCGCCGGAACTCTCCAAGCGTCAGTCCAGCGGCTGGCACAGGCGGCACCTTGGCCAGGGCAATAACGCCCTCCTTATTGACCTTTACCCTATTCGTACTTGATTCAGCACCGATGAACGAAATGACGAGCTCATCACCTGGGCCCAAAACGAAATTTTCTCCCAAAGCACCGATTGCCAAAACCTCATTGCCAAATCGACCCTCGAAGACCCTGTAACCGATCTGGTTGACCAAGCTACCCGCACGCTGACAAAAATCGCGCTCAATGCTCGAGAAACGCTCATCGATAAGAAGGAGCCGGCCGTCATTCGAATCAATTTCACCCCGGCAAAATTGGCCTGCCAGCAACCTCTCTGAAGGGGTGAGCGCGACAATATTTCCTTCCTGCTCGTTGGTCCGCTGAGAAGCTTCATCGCGTGCCTCGTCGCGCAAGGCATCAAGAGTGTTTGAGCCGGCACCGAATGTGCCACCGGCATCTTCTAGGCCCCGCAGTCCTTCTATAAGTGCCCCGAGGGTATTATCGTTCCCAATCTGCGCTGCGGCGCTCAGCGAGACCAAGGCGCTGCCAATAATGCCAACAACTAAGGCGCGCTCCACCCTTCGTACTAACGAGTGAAGTCGATGACCCATACTAGTAACTCCGTTTCCAGAAGGTGGTTCTTGAGCGGTGGCGCTGCACTAGCCCTCTCCGGGTGCGGGGAGAACCGCCTCGCACAGACTCTTGTGGAAGCTTACCGGTTGACCGTCGGCGACCACCCCAACCCCGGCATATCGCGAGATAGCGTTGGCAAATTACCATATGCGTCCATAACGGCAAAGATTGGGAAAGGGCCGAGGGGGTTATTAATCCTCTGGCGTCAAGAAGGCGACGACCTTCACTGGTTATCGGCCGACGGGGTGGTGCTGGTAACCCGCTTCGGACGGATTGTTAAGACGGCCGGGCTACCCGAAACCATGCGCGATACGCTTTCGCAAGATACCGACCCTGTTGCAGCGGGTCTCCATCTTTCGAATAATCTTAAATCATACCGTCGTACTGTCGATTTCGAAATTGCTGACGGCAACCGATTGCTCTTAGAGATCGAATCGGAGTTCGCAACAGTTCGGCGCGAGAATATCAAGATTGTGGAAATCGACTTCGACACCATTGCGATCATGGAGAGGGGCAAGGGCAAGACCACGAACTGGTCTTTGAAAACCGTTACTGGGTTGACCCAGCAGACGGTTTTGTTTGGCGTTCATCGCAGTGGATTGCACGCGGGTTTCCGCCGATCGTCCTTGAAATCGCAAAGCCTGCGGCAACATGAACAAAAAAGGGGTGCGGCCGACGCACCCTTTTTGATCTCTTAACGATCTGGTTAGTTCGTAGTAGCCGCAGCGCTATTCGGAAGTTGTCGTCGTTGTCGTCGTCGTCGTATCGTCATCGGTAACGGCGGCAACGGCAACGGCAATCGCCGCAGCAACCGCCACGCCTGCTGCAATAGCACCGGCGGTCACACCGCCAGCCGCACCCGCGCCAGCGGCTCCGCCTTGCTGCTGGCCAGCAGCCGCGCCCTTACCCGTCTTAAAAACCTGGGACTGCCCTGCGAGGTTCGCGTCAGCGGCGAAGGCCATGCTCGGGGCACCAGCGACAAGAGCAACGACACTAAGAGCCGTTAGAGTTTTCTTGATAAACATGTTCGGCGAACCTCCTAAGAACCTTTGAGCAAACTATTCTTTTTGCGTGTTTTTTACAACCGCCATCAACCGCGCCGACGACCTTGTCGCTCTTAGAAAGTCGTCCGCAAATTCCAGAAGCGACATTAGTGGGGCCAAACCGTTCGTTCAAGCGCGTTTTCTGAGCTTCTCTCGCGATCCCCATGCTTCTGTTGCAATTTCGCAACATACCCCGCATGACCTGCCCCAGATCAGTGGTCCAGTTTCTATGAGAGAGCCCGGACGGTTTGAGGGTAAGGCGATTTGGCCATAGGCGGCAAGATCGTGACCGGTGCGGGCGGTCTGTAGCCCAGAGAACTGTGCGGCCTGATGGTGTTGTAATGCCGGCGCCAACGCTCGATCAGTACCTTCGCCTCTTGCAACGTGTAGAAGATCTCGCCGTTGAGCATCTCGTCCCTGAGCTTGCCGTTGAAGCTCTCGTTGTAACCGTTCTCCCATTGGCTGCCCGGTTCGATGAACAATGTCTTCACGCCAACCCGCGGCAGCCATTCCCACCACCGCGATCGCGGTGAACTCACTGCCATTGTCGGAACGGATGTGATCCGGTGGCCATGCCGGGCAAACAGGTCTGCCAGAACATGCAGGACATCGTCATGACGCAGGCTGCGCGCAACCTCGATCGCCAGGCACTCGCGGGTAAACTCATCGATCATGGTGAGCAAGCGGATCGTTCGACCGTCATGCGTGCGATCCTGTACGAAGTCATAGGCCCAGACATGGTTGCGCCTGACCGGTCGCAGACGGATGCACGATCCGTCGTTGAGCCATAGCCGCCCGCGTTTCGGCTGTTTCGTTGGCACCTTCAGCCCCTCACGCCGCCAGATCCGCCAGACACGCTTGACGTTCACGTCCCAGCCCTCAGATCGCAGCAGTGCTGTGATCCGTCGATAGCCATAGCGGCCATACTTGGATGCCAGCGTAACGATCGCAGCCGTCAGGGCCGCTTCGTCATCACGCAGGGTCGGACGCAGACGTTGCGTCGAACGATGTTGGCCAATCACCTGGCACGCCCGACGCTGCGATACGTCGAGCCGGACCTGTATGTGATCAACCGCATCCCGGCGGCGGGCGGGGCTTAGAAGTGTCCCTCGGCAACTTCCTTCAGGATCAGCTTGTCCAGCGTCAGATCGGAGGCCGCCCGTCTGAGCCGGGCATTCTCCTTCTCCAAGTCCCTCAGGCGCTTCGCCTGGTCGACCTTCAGGCCGCCATACTCGCGACGCCAGCGATAGTAGCTCTGCTCCGATAACCCCAACGCACGGCAGATCACGCCGATCTTCTCGCCCTGCGACAGCCGAACCTCGGCTTCACGCAGCTTCCCGATAATCTCTTCTGGTGTGTAACGTTTCCGGTGAAGTGCTCCCCGAAGTTGGACCACCCGGCTGGGTAATTTTCCGGGTTGAAGGTCACGGCGCTATGGATGCGCGTGAGCAGGTTTGCAGTACAACCGGCGGGTTGTTGCCGATCGCGCTGTGTGGTCGAACCTCGTTGTAGTCTCTACGCCATTGCTCCATCTTCGACCGGGCGTCGTCAAGGCTCATGAACCAGTGCGCGTTCAGACACTCGGCCCGGAACTTGCCGTTGAACGATCTGATGAACGCGTTGTCCGTCGGCTTGCCAGGCCGTGAGAAGTCGAGCGTGACGTCTCGCTGGTAGGCCCAGAGATCGAGATCCTGGGAGATGAACTCCGAGCCTAGATCGACGCGGATGGCCTTAGGATAGCCCGTCTTCCTGCACACCTCTCGAGTGTGTTGACCACGTCTTCACCGCGATAGCTGAAGCGCGGATCGATCGCCGGCGCGTAGCGCGAGAACGTATCGATCACGGTCAAGACCCGCAGCCTGCGACCTGTCGCCAGCTGATCGTGAACGAAGTCCATAGCCCAAGTCTCGTTGGGTCCCACCGGCGCCGAGCGGTCTTCGCGCAGCTTGGCCTTGACCCGCCGCTTCGGCGTCTTGTTGCGCAGCTGTAGGCCCTGTTCCCGGTACAGGCGATAGACGCGCTTCGGATTGACCGACCAGCCCTCCCGACGCAACAGGACATGGATGCGCCGATAGCCATAGCGCACCCGGGTCTCGGCGATCTCCTTGATCTTCGCCTTCAGAACGGCCTGATCGTCGCGACGGGGCTTTTAGTGGTAGCTAGATCTCCTGGCCCCCAGCACGCCACAGGCGCGACGGATGCTGACATGCCAGTCGGCTCGAACCTCATCAACAAGCGCACAGCGGCGAGCAGGCCTCAGAGCTTTTTTGACAGCACGTCCTGCAGCATTGCCTTGTCCAGGCTGAGGTCGGCGACAAGCCGTTTGAGCTTGCCGTTCTCCTCCTCGAACTGCTTCAGCCGCTTCATCTAAGAGGGCATCAGGCCAGCGTACTTCTTGCGCCAGTTATAGAACGTCGCCTCCGAAATGCCGGCCTTGCGGCACACCTCGCCAACCGACGTACTGTCCTCCGCCTGCTTGAGAACAAACGCGATCTGTGCTTCCGAAAACCTCGATGCCTTCATTGAATCCTCCTTC
This sequence comes from Alphaproteobacteria bacterium, assembly GCA_038141965.1. GTDB lineage: Bacteria > Pseudomonadota > Alphaproteobacteria > SHVP01 > SHVP01 > CALJDF01. The sequence continues at coordinate 283,772 of JAYQJC010000003.1, read as the reverse complement.
TCCCAAACGGGAGCATAAGTGGAAAATTCTAGCCTCAAATGGTCCAAGAAACGGGAAGCACGTCAAGAAGCGAAGGGGCAGGTGGTTCTTCTTTTTCGGGTTCGTTAACCCGCAAGGTAAAGTCGAAGTGAAGCATGTCTGCTTGAAAACAAGATTGGCGAATATCACATCGGTGCCAAAAACCGCCGTCAATGCGGCTCTCAAATCTCTACACCCAGTCTGAGAAAATCAGCAAAAAAGCAAAAGCGGAGCAGAAGGCCGCTGAGAAGGCCACAGACGATAAGAACAAGAAGGCGCTTGAGGCAGCAGAGAGCGTTGCTGAAGTGCCTGTTGTTGAAACCGCAATCGCTGCTTAAGGGAGGCCACAATGTACAACACTGATCCCAAGACCACTGCTGACATGGTGTTTGCTGATGAAACGAGCGAGACTCTTATCAACAACATCCTCAGTCAGAAGCTACCGTTCCCTTTATCGGGCAAAACTGGTTTGTTGTTCTACGGCACGTTTGGAACGGGTAAAACGACCTACGCAAATATCTTCTGCAATGACTTTGATGCGGTTGTTTCTGGCAGTAGCGAGCAGCCATTCATCGAGTTCGTTGGCTGCGATAGTTCGGAGAAGATCAATTCAATCATCAAACGCTGCGAGAGCATTCGGAGCCTCATGCCCACTAACCTCAGTCCTTATCATTACTTCATCTTTGACGAGGTGGATAATCTAACGAAAGAAGGGCAGCGCAAGCTGAAGTCGTCTCTCAAGCGCAGCAATATCGTCTGCGTTTCGACGACGAACTATCTGCATGAGGTTGATGATGGGCTGCGAAACCGGTGTCACGAGATCAACTTCAACGCAGCTGCCACGGCTGACTATTTGCCACGCATCAAGCAGGTTCTTATGAATAACAGCTTGCCCCTTACAAATGATGCAGTGCTAACGACACTGATTGAGAATGCTGAAGGGAGTTGGAGAGATATTATCGGTTCTGTGCTGAATGCCAGCGCTAATATGTCACCGAACAAGCCCTCAAACCAGCAGCCAAAGCTGAAACTCGTTTCTTAGAACACAGAAAGCCCCCTTAATTGGGGGCTTTTAGCTCCTCAATGTATGCCCATAAAGCAAGAAACTATCATCTAATTAACAAGCTGAACGGTGTTATACTGTCATAACACGGCGCAGGTTAAATAAGTCTATCCGCAGCGTTGACTCCGTGGATGGCGGAAGGACAACACTGGATGCCGCGGGATTTTAGGGTTTCAATTACCTTTTCATTATAATGATGCGCCAGACCTTCTGGATAAGCGTAATGGACTATATTTGCATAATTGCATCTCTTTGAAATCAAACTCAAACTGGTGTCAATTTCAGTTTTAAGTTCAGTATCATCCAAATATGACATTATAGCATGTGTGTGTGTGTGCCCGCCAATCGTCATCCCCCGGGATTGATGAAAGGTCCCTAACCTGGTTCCATGTCATTTTTCGATCGAGAGGGTGGTCGCTTGACCAAATTTCATCGAAACCAAAGAAAATTTCGGATCTTGGTTGCCAAAAGATCGCCATCGATTGATTTTTTGACTTTAAATGATGCCGAATGTCTTGAGGAAAGATCGGCGCTCTTTAGTAGTCTTGAATGAAAATTCGCCCCACGGAAGTGATCCATTTGCTTGCTCCACCTGTTCCACAACGAATTCTATTCTGTCAATCCAAGACATACGATTAGATTCTATGAAGTCCGTCGTGATGTAAATGGTTGCAGGAATCTTATGTTTTGAAAGTATGGGTGCAGCAACAGTTAAGTTATTCTCAAAACCATCGTCGAAGGTAATCGCGAATGCTTTGGGAGGCAGTCTACTCTCGCTCTGTCGGGCTTTTATAACATCATCCATCGATGTTGTGATGCCACCATTCTCGGACAAGTCTTGCAAAAATTCAGAGAAGTAATTTGCTGGGATGTGCTTGCGATTATAGTTGCGAACCGAAGTTTCAACGCCATCATGGACGCCATGAAGCAGAAAGATCGCGAGGTGTCCATCACTTAAGTATTTACTGTACTTCATCGTGCAAATCCGGTGTGCTTTGTGAAATTTATTTACGCAATCTTCTTTAGCACCGCTGGCATAAATGAGTAATACCGACCTTGGCTCATCTGGCTCGAATGGGAGATCTCACCCGTATCCTCAAACTGAGCCAAAGCCGATTGAGCTAGATTGACACACACTTTCTTGTATTTGCTGCACGAAGCTCCTTAATGCTCATCCCGGCATTTAGTTTCAACGCGCGCACATCAATAATAGGGCCATCATCAAGCTTGTCATTGAGAATGTGTAGAGTGGTTTTCAGACCCTGAAAGTCTTTGTGATAAATTGCCCAAAGGTGACTGTCCAAGCCACGGTATTCTTGCGGGTCACCCCCGTGCAGGTTGAGGACGAGACCGCATGCCGCGATGGTGGTTTTCTTCAGCTTGCGTACCGAATACGATCGTTACGTCTGGGGCCAAGTGCCAGAGCGCATTGACGATCTTAGGATCATTGATGTTTGAAGACGTCTCAACAGCGGCGAAGTTTGAGATTTGCTCGCGTCGACCTTCAAACCAAAGTTGTTTTCATAGTCGTCTCGCTCGTTCTCAAACGAATGCGCAGTCTCAAAAGGCGCGGACAGGCTGTCGGTCTCGCAGAACACGCTGGTTGCCGCATAGCTTTCAATCAAACACTTTGCAAAGTATGAGTGGTGCAGAGTGTTTGTTGTTAAGATCGCAAGTTTCATAATGCCTAAAACCTTGTTTCTGCGATTGACCTGCCCCAGATCAGTGGTCCAGTTTCTGTGAGAGAGCCGGACGGTTTGAGGGTAAGGGCGATTTGGCCATAGGCGGCAAGATCGTGACCGGTGCGGGCGGTCTGTAGCCCAGAGAACTGTGCGGCCTGATGGTGTTGTAATGCCGGCGCCAACGCTCGATCAGTACCTTCGCCTCTTGCAACGTGTATAAGATCTCGCCGTTGAGCATCTCGTCCCTGAGCTTGCCGTTGAAGCTCTCGTTGTAACCGTTCTCCCATTGGCTGCCCGGTTCGATGAACAATGTCTTCACGCCAACCCGCGGCAGCCATTCCCGCACCGCGATCGCGGTGAACTCACTGCCATTGTCGGAACGGATGTGATCCGGTGGGCCATGCCGGGCAAACAGGTCTGCCAGAACATGCAGGACATCGTCATGACGCAGGCTGCGCGCAACCTCGATCGCCAGGCACTCGCGGGTAAACTCATCGATCACGGTGAGCAAGCGGATCGTTCGACCGTCATGCGTGCGATCCTGTACGAAGTCATAGGCCCAGACATGGTTGCGCCTGACCGGTCGCAGACGGATGCACGATCCGTCGTTGAGCCATAGCCGCCCGCGTTTCGGCTGTTTCGTTGGCACCTTCAGCCCCTCACGCCGCCAGATCCGCCAGACACGCTTGACGTTCACGTCCCAGCCCTCAGATCGCAGCAGTGCTGTGATCCGTCGATAGCCATAGCGGCCATACTTGATGCCAGCGTAACGATCGCAGCCGTCAGGGCCGCTTCGTCATCACGCAGGGTCGGACGCAGACGTTGCGTCGAACGATGTTGGCCAATCACCTGGCACGCCCGACGCTGCGATACGTCGAGCCGGACCTGTATGTGATCAACCGCATCCCGGCGGCGGGCGGGGCTTAGAAGTTTCCCTCGGCAACTTCCTTCAGGATCAGCTTGTCCAGCGTCAGATCGGAGACCGCCCGTCTGAGCCGGGCATTCTCCTTCCCAAGTCTCAGGCGCTTCGCCTGGTCGACCTTCAGGCCGCCATACTCGCGACGCCAGCGATAGTAGCTCTGCTCCGATACCCCAACGCACGGCAGATCACGCCGATCTTCTCGCCCTGCGACAGCCGAACCTCGGCTTCACGCAGCTTCCCGATAACCCCGCAATGCCCCTGCTGGCCCGGGCGTGTTGCTGGGGGCGTAGTACGGATCGTCTTCGCGCACGATCGCGAGGATCGGCGTCCGGCGTGGCGCGTCGATGCCGGCGACCAGCGGCGCGCCGGTGCAGGTCCACTGCGCGATCACCCGGGCGTTGAAGACATCGCCCCGGAAGAGCGCCGCCGTCACCGCCCCTCGCTCGCGCCGATCAAAAAGAGATTGTCGAGATCGACCCAGGGCAGCGTCGGCAGCCGCTCCAGCGCATAGGTCAATTCCGCCGTTCGAAAATCATAGATAAAAAGGTTTTGACCGCCGCGCGAGGTCTCGGGATCGCATTGCAAGGGCCGGTAACGGCGCGCAAAGCTATCCGGCGCGACCACGGCATATCCTTGGCGGGCCAGCTCTTCGAGGAACGGCAGATTGCCGATCCCGGTACAGCCATGCAGGAACACGACGGTCGGAAACCGCGTGCCGCGGGGAAACCGTTGCACGTGGCGCGCAACCGCATCGCGTGACTGGCGCGCCACCAGGGGCGTGTCGCCGCCCTGCACCGGCGGCAGCACGACCAAGGCCTCGCGCCACGTCCGTTGAATATCGGCGCCGCCACCCGGTACGCCGGCGGCACACGCCGCCAACGTCAAGAAGGCGCCCAGCCCAAACGCGGGCTTCACCCAAGCTCGCACGGGTCGGACGAAATGAAAGAGTTTCCCGGCTATCGACACGGGCGGCATTCTCTTAGCGTGCGTGCGCCGCGACAACCCACCAATCGGGGTGCGCCGCGCCCAACGCCGCCGCCGCTTTTTGGGCCGCCGTCATGTCCGTGAACAAACCAAAGCAGGTCGCCCCACTACCGCTCAACCGAGCGACCTCGCAACCGGTTTGGCCGCGCAGCTCTTTTAGGCTCTCCGCCACCCCGTCGGCTAGCGACATCGCCGGGCCTTCCAGATCGTTGCGGCCGGCCCGCACCCAGGCGGCGATGCCGGCGTCCGTGAGATCCGGCGCCGCCCCGCCATAGGTTGAACAGGCGGCAAACACGTCGGGCGTGGCAAGCGCGGTCCCGCAGTTCACCAACACAAGGGCCAGCGGCGTTTCGATTGGATCGGTTCGACCGTCTCGCCGATCCCGCCGATCCGTGCAGCACGGCTGTGCAGACAAACCGGCACATCAGCCCCCAACGTTTGGGCCACACTCGGAAACGCCATCGACGGCCCGACCTCCCAAAGCCGTCCCAAGCCGCGCAGCACCGCCGCCGCATCCGCGGAGCCCCCGCCGAGACCCGCGGCCACCGGCAGGTTCTTGGTGATACGGATATGGACCCCGTCAGGGCGACCCATCGTTTCGCCCAGCTGCCGCGCCGCCTGCATCGCCAGATTGCTCTCATCGTGCGGGACCGCGTCGGCAAACGGCCCCTCGACCGAGATGACATGTTCGTGGTGCATCGTCATTTCGATGTCATCCCCAACCGAGGCAAATACGACCAGCGAATCGAGTTCGTGATAGCCGTCGGGACGTCGCCCGAGGACATGGAGGAACAGATTGACCTTGGCGGCGGCGAATTCGCGAACTGTCATAGTAAGGGTCGACCGAACCGGTCGGTGCCGATGGTTAGATGTCTTCCAGGCCGTCGCGCAATTTGCGCTGAATCACCGGCACGAGTTCCGCGTCGGGCTCGAACGTCAACGCGCGCTCCCACTGAAAGCGGGCTTCGCGCTTGCGACCAACGCGCCAATAGGCGTCGCCCAAATGCTCGTTGATGACCGGATCCGTCGGCGTCAACCCGACGGCCCGCTCGAGATGCACCACGGCCTCCTCGTAGTCGCCGAGCCGATACAGCACCCATCCCAAGCTGTCGATGATGTATCCGTCGCGGGGGCGGAGATCGACAGCGCGTTCCAACATACCGCGCGCGCGGTCGAGGTTGAGTCCTTGTTCGACCCAGGAATAGCCGAGGTAGTTCAGGACTTGCGGTTGATCGGGTTGCAGTTCCAACGCCTGGAGAAAATCTTTCTCCGCCTCGGGCCACTTCTTTGCACGTTCGTAGGCAATGCCGCGCGAGTAATAAAAGCCCCAGGTCGTTTCGCTGGGCGGACCGGCGCGGTCGATCGCCCGTGTGTAGGCCGCCGCCGCTTCACGCCACCGTTTTTCGCCACGCAACAAGTCCGCCAACTGGATCAACGCCTCGGTCCGATCATCGCGTTCGTCGGCAAGGTCGCGCAGCATCGCCAGCGCTTCGTTGGTCCGATCCAGCCGCTGCAATGTCGCCGCGATCCGCAACTGGGCGTTCCACCCGAACGGCGTGTCGCGGTCGACCGCCCGATACGTTTTGATCGCGGCCTCCCATTGCTGGGCGCTCTCTTCAAGGTTGCCGATGAGCACGCGGATCTCGTCCATGCCTGGGCTCAAGTGCAGCGCCAAACGGGCGTAGATCGTCGCGGTTTCCCGATCCCCGTTGCGGGCCATGAATCGCGCCGCGCCGTTCAGCGCCTCGGCAACGCCCTGCGCGGCGCTCGCCACCATCGGCGGCGGCGGGTCTTGCGACAGCAAATTGCGGGCATCCTCGACGAGGGCACTACCGGACTCGGGCTCGAGGTACTGATCGACGAGCGCCACCGCTTCGTCGCGTCGCCCGGCCCGCAGAAGAAATGTCGCAAACGCTTTGACCGCACCTAGCGTGCGGGTGTTGCGATCTTCGACAAGTTCGCGATACGCCGCCTCGGCTTCGGCCGGCTTTTCGATCAGATCGTGGATCAGCGCCTGGTGAAACAGACGAAACGTCTTGGACTGTTCGCTGCGACGAAGCGCCTCCAACTCGTCGACGGCATCCGCGCCGTCGCCACGGCCCACCCGCACCCAAGCTTTGGAAACCGGCTGCAGCAAGGATGTTCATGCCGCTCAGCGGCACATCATCCAGCCACTTTGAAGCATCGTCGAAACGGCCTTCGCGGATTGCCGCGATCGACAATACGAGCGGCGCTAGGCCGTCGTTGGGCTCGGCGGCACCGATATCTCCGGCCAACCCGACCGCTTCATCGACCCGTCCGGCCGCAAGCGTTAGCCGGAACGCTTTGCGTAGGATGTCGGTGTTGCCCGGATCGTCGGCAATCGCTTTGGCGTAAAAGTCGGCGGCCGACCGGCTATCCCCGGTTGCGCGGGCATAAAGCCCCGCGAGGTAACTTCCAAAGGCCGAATCAGCGGCCCGTTCCGGCGCAATTTGATCGTCGTTCAAATCGTTCGCCGCCTGCGCGCTCACAAGAGACCCCGCGGCAATGGATCCGGCGACAAGAACGGCGAACGCGACAGTGGTTAAACGCTGGTTCATCAAACCTTCCAAGGCCCTTTGGGCCACAAAAACTCACGCCACCTTAGGCAGCGGCGGCCCAGTTTGTCAGCAGACGGAAGGAAAGGCGGGATCATTTTTCCGCTATCGCCGCCGCCTCACATATTGGGATAGTTCGGCCCCCCACCCCCTTCGGGAACGGTCCAGGTGATGTTCTGGGCGGGGTCCTTAATGTCGCAGGTCTTACAGTGAACGCAGTTTTGGGCGTTGATTTGGAAGCGCTTCTCGCCACCCTCTTCAATGATCTCGTAGACCCCCGCCGGGCAATAGCGCTGCGCCGGCTCGTCGAATGCCGGCAGATTTCGCGCGATGGGAATATTCGGATCGGCGAGCACCAGATGCACGGGCTGATCCTCCTCGTGGTTTGTGTTCGAAATGAACACCGAGGACAACTTGTCGAAGCTGATCTCGCCGTCGGGTTTCGGGTAATCGATCGCCGGGCAGGCGTTTGCGTCCTTCAAGGTCTCATGATCGGCCTTGCCGTGACCCAGCGTGAAGGGCAGGCCGATGCCCAACGTGTTCATCCACATGTCTACGACACCGAGCGCTGCACCAAACAACGTTCCGAAGCGACTTAGCAACGGTTTGGCGTTGCGCACCCTGCGCAAGTCGCGAAACACCCATGAGGTCTCCCACGCGCTTTGGTAGGAGTCGAGATCAGCGCTCTCGGATTGATGCGCCGCGAAGACGGTTTCGGCGGCCAGCATGCCCGACTTCATTGCGTTGTGGGTACCTTTGATGCGGGGCACGTTCACCATGCCTGCCGCGCAGCCCAACAAAACGCCGCCGGGAAACACAAGCTTGGGAATCGACTGTAATCCGCCTTCCGTAATGACCCGCGCGCCGTAGGAGATACGTTTGCCTCCCTCTAGGTATGGCCGCACCCGCTCATGGGTCTTAAACCGCTGGAATTCGTCAAACGGCGACAAATGCGGATTGCTGTAATTCAAATGGACGACGAAGCCGATCGCGACTTGGTTGTCTTCTAGGTGATAGATAAACCCACCGCCGCCGGTGTCGTTCGACAGCGGCCACCCGACGGTGTGTTCGACTAAACCAGCTTTATGTTTCTCGGGCGCGACCTCCCAGAGCTCCTTCAGACCAATGCCGAACTTCGGCGGTTCCTTGCCCTTGTCCAAGCCGAAGTCGGCGATAAGCTTTTTGGCAAGTGACCCGCGCGCGCCTTCGCCGATCAACGTGAACTTCCCACGCAGTTCGATGCCCGGCTGATAACCGCCCTTCTGGTTCCCGTCGCGACCGATCCCAAGATCGCCGGTAACCACACCCGTCACCCGACCGCTGTCGTCGCGCAAAACATCGACCGCCGCAAAGCCTGGAAAGATGTCGACCTCCAAGGCCTCGGCTTGTTCGGCGAGCCAGCGACAGAAATTGCCCAGACTGATGACGTAGTTGCCATGGTTGTGCATCAACGGCGGGAAAAGAAACTGCGGAATAGAAAAGCTGCCACCGCCCGCACTAAGAAAGACGAATCGGTCCTTTTTCACCGGGGTTTTCAGCGGCGCGCCGCGGTCGGCCCAATCGGGCAACAATTCGTTCAGCGCAATCGGGTCCAGCACCGCACCGGACAAGATATGTGCCCCAACCTCGGAGCCTTTTTCCAAAACACAGACCGAGATCTCGGCTTCTTTTTCGGCCGCCAGTTGTTTTAGCCGGATCGCCGCGGACAGGCCGGCAGGTCCGCCGCCGACGATCACAACATCGTATTCCATGAATTCGCGCTCGACGTTTTCGTCGGTCATGATGGCCTCTTCGTTGACGGTTCCTATCGTTATGCCCGTGTTGGTCGGGAGCGGTCAAATTAGGGCCGATTTCGGCCACACCTGCGGGATTTCGACCGACGGAGTCAGCACTCCAGAACCGTGCTAAAAGCACCACCATGATGCAACAAGCTCTTTCCGCGCTGCGCTGGCAAATCGATGCCGGGATCGACGAGGCCGTCGACGAAATCCCACGGAACCGGTTTGCCGACATGCCCAAACCGTCGGACCCAAAACCGACCGGCGAACGGCACCAGGCGAATGGCCGCGCGCCGGCCGTCGCGACGGAAACCGCCGACAGCGTTCTCAAGTCGGCGCGAGAGACCGCAGCGGCCTGCCGCGATCTCGACGCCCTGCGCCACGCGTTGGCCGAATTCGACGGCTGCGCCCTCAAGGCCACGGCAAAATCCCTGGTGTTCGGGGACGGCAATCCTGCGGCACCCTTGATGCTGATCGGCGAAGCCCCCGGCGCCGACGAAGATCGCGAGGGTCGTCCCTTTGTGGGCGTCAGTGGACAGCTCCTGGACCGCATGCTCGCGGCCATCGGGCAGGACCGAACCGGCGCCTACATCACCAACATTCTGCCCTGGCGGCCGCCGGGCAATCGCAAACCGACCCCGGCGGAGATCCTTCTTTGTCAGCCCTTTGTCGAGCGCCATATCGAACTGGTCGCCCCCAAACTGCTGGTTTTCGTCGGCGGCACCGCCGCAGGAACCTTGCTGGATCGGACCGAAGGCATTACACGGCTGCGCGGTCGCTGGCTGGCCTGGCGCGACATCCCCGTCATGGCGATCTACCACCCCGCCTACCTGCTGCGCCAACCCGCCCTCAAAAAACACGCCTGGAAAGACATGCTGGCCATCCAACAAAAGCTCGAGTCACTCGGATGACGGCACGATCTGCCGGCCACATCCTCGGCGCAGCGATTTGCGTGGTCGCGCTCATCGTAGCGTCACCCGATGCGGCTCAGGCCGCCGAGCGCCCTCTGCCCGCAACCAAACCGCCGGCCCCCGAGAAGCTGGTCCACCAGCCGCAGACCCCGTTCGACATTCTTTCGCCCGACGATGTCGTGCTCTATCGCACGGCATTCGATCTTCAGCAGTCCGGCGAGTGGCGTGCCGCCGATCGCATCATCGCGCGCATCAACGACGACGTGCTGATGGGGCATGTATTGTTCCAGCGCTACATGCACCCTACGGCCTATCGCTCCAGCTTCAACGAATTGGCCAACTGGATGCGGACCTATCGCGACCATCCCGGTGCCAATCGGGTGTACCGGCTCGCGCAACGGCGCAAACCATCCGGCGCGCGCGGTCCGGTCGCGCCAAAGGTATCCCGCCTGGTAACCGACGACGATGACGGCGAAGCGATCGAGGTCACGCCGCCGCCGCGCAACACCTATCGCTCGTCGCGCCAACGCTCCCGCGCCGAACGCCGTCAGGTGCGAAATTGGCAGCGACAAATGCTGCGTCAGATTCAACGCACCATTCTGACCAAGACCGAGCAGCAATTACGCAGCAAAAAGTCGCGCGAACTGCTGGATGACGCCGAAACCGACGACTTGATGTGGGAAATCGCGACCCGTTGGTACTTCCGTGGCGAAGACGAAAAGGCGTTCCGGATCGCGTCGCGCGCCGCTAACCGGTCCCGCGAACACGTCGCCATCGCCGATTGGACCGCCGGCCTCGCCGCCTGGCGTCTCGGACGCTACGAAGATGCCGAAAAGCACTTCGAGCGCTGGCGCTCGCCTCAAAGGCATCCGACTGGAATCTTGCCGCGGGCGCCTTCTGGGCGGCCCGCGCCAATCTGATCAACAACCACCCCGAAGAAGTGACCCGCTGGCTCCGGCTCGGCGCGCGGCACCCCCGGACGTTCTACGGGCTCTTGTCGATGCGCCTGCTGGGCGAAGACATCTCCATCACCTGGGATTTGCCGCCGCTCGATTCGACCAGATTCGAAATGGTCCGTGAGAACGAGGGCGTCCGGCGCGCGATTGCGCTGGCCCAGGTCGGTCAGCAACACCTCGCCGAACGCGAAATTCGCCAACTCGTGCCCAGCGCCTCGAGTCAAAACGCCGAAGTCTTGCTGGCCGTCGCCGGTCACCTCGGCTTGCCCGGTGCCGCTATCCAACTTGGGATCAAGACCCTCGATCCGGCCAGTCGCTACTACGATGCGGCGGTCTATCCCCTCCCGGCCTGGGAGCTTGAAAAGGGATATTCGATCGACCGAGCGCTTGTCTTCGCCTTCATTCGCCAGGAATCGCGGTTCAACACCAACGCAAAAAGCCCGGCCGGTGCGCGGGGGTTGATGCAATTGATGCCGCGCACGGCCAGCTTCGTCGCCAAAGACCGCACCTTGCGCGACAACCGCCTCAACGAGCTCTACAACCCGCAACTCAATCTCGATCTCGGCCAGCGCTACCTTGACCTGCTAATGGGCGACAACCTCGTGCAGGGCAATTTGTTCATGTTGGCCGCCGCCTATAACGGCGGACCGGGCAACTTGAACAAGTGGCTGCGCCGTATGAACCATCCCGATGACCCGCTGTTGTTCATCGAAAGCATCCCGGCGCGCGAAACGCGGCTTTTTATCGAACGCGTCCTCAGCAACTTCTGGATCTACCGTATTCGCCTCGGCCAAGAGGTCCCGTCGCTCGACGCGGTCGCCGCCGGACGCTGGCCGTATTACTTTGCGCTTGATGGGTCGAGCCCGCTCAACACCTTGTCGGGTTCGGCTGTTTCGGAGGTGAACTACCTTGCCGATTGATGAATCCCGAACCTTCGTACCGGTACGGATCGCCGTAATGACCGTCTCCGACACGCGCACGCTCGAGGACGACCGCAGCGGACAAACCTTGGTCGATCGCTTGACCGCCGCCGGGCACACGTTGGCCGACCGGGCGATCGTTACCGACGATCGCACCGAGATCGAAGCTCAACTGCGCGCGTGGATCGCCGATAAAGAGGTCGACGTCGTGATCTCCACCGGCGGGACCGGCGTCACCGGGCGCGACGTGACGCCCGAAGCCTTTGCCGCGGTTTACGAAAAGCCGATCGAGGGCTTCGGTGAGTTGTTCCGCATGGTCAGCTTCCAAAAGATCGGCACGTCGACCATCCAGTCTCGCGCCACTGCAGGCGTTGCGGGCGGCACCTACCTCTTCGCTCTGCCCGGCAGTCCCGGCGCCTGCAAGGATGGCTGGGACGAGATCCTGCAGTATCAGCTCGACTACCGGTACATGCCGTGCAACTTCGTCGAGCTTTTCGACCGTCTCACCGAAACGGAACGCCGCACCAAGTCGTAAAAACTAACCCTAACAACTTGACACTCCGGGCGATAAAGCGTTTTTTCGACGGCGACAAATCCCACATGATTTTGGATCACCTAGATCGCCTCGAAGCCAACAGCATCTTTATTCTGCGCGAGGCGTTCAATCAGATCGATCCGTTCGCGATGCTGTGGTCGCTGGGCAAAGACTCGAACGTCATGGTCTGGCTGGCCAAAAAGGCTTTCTTTGGCCACGTGCCCTTCCCCGTCCTCCACATCGACACCGGCAAGAAGTTTCCCGAGATGTACGCCTTTCGGGAACGCTTTGCCCAAGAATGGGACCTTCGCCTTCTCACCGGCGATTGCCCCCACTCGACACGATCGACGCAACACTGCCCCCGGCTGCGCGTTCGGCGGCGCGCAAAACAGCTGGGCTCAGATCCAAGACCGAAGAGCTTGGGTTACGTGGCTTGATTGCCGGAATCCGCCGCGACGAGGAAGGCTTGCGCGCCAAGGAGCGGGTCTTCAGCCCTCGCGATGTCGATGGGAAATGGGAGCGCGCGACCAGCCGCCCGAGTTCTGGGAACAGTTCAATACCGACTTCCCACCTGGCACCCATGTGCGGGTCCACCCTCTGCTGGCATGGACCGAACTGGACATCTGGCGCTACATCCAGCGCGAGAACATTCCTGTGGTGGACCTCTATTTTGCGCGCGACGGCGAGCGCTATCGTTCCCTCGGCGACCAGGACATCACCAACCCCGTGCCCAGCGCCGCGACCACGATCGAGGAGATCATCGCCGAGCTCGAATCGACATCAGTCGCCGAGCGAAGCGGGCGGGCCATGGATCACGAGGCCGAGGATTCGTTCGAACGCCTGCGGACGGAAGGCTACCTGTGACACCGGGTGCCGAAAGCCTCGCCGTCGTCATCGTCGGTCACGTCGACCATGGCAAGTCGACCCTTATCGGCCGCTTGCTCAACGACACGCAGTCCCTACCCGACGGCAAGGTCGCGGCCGTCAAAGCAATGTGCGACCGCCGCGGCATGCCCTTCGAATGGGCGTTCGTTATGGACTCGTTTCAGGCCGAACGGGACCAGGGGATCACGATCGACTCAACACAGATCCGCTTCTCCACCAAGCAACGGAAATACCTGATCATCGACGCGCCGGGACACCGCGAGTTCATCAAGAACATGATCACCGGCGCGGCGAGCGCCGACGCTGCAGTTCTCGTCATCGATGCCGCCGAAGGGGTCCAGCGCGAAACGCGCCGTCACGCCTACCTATTGCACCTATTGGGGATTCGGCAGGTTTGTGTTGTCGTCAACAAGATGGACGCCGTGGACTTTTCACGCCGGCGGTTCGACGAGGTGAGCGAGGACATTGCCGCCTACCTCGATCTCGATCGGTGTGGAACCGTCGTTCGTTCTTCCCGTTTGCGCGCGCGACGGAGACAACATCAAAACCGCCGGCGACCGCTGTCAGTGGTATCAAGGACCGACGCTGACCGGTGCGCTCGATAGCTTCGCCCCCAGCGTGTCTTCTACGACCAAGCCTCTCAGGCTGCCGGTCCAGGATGTGTACAAATTTGACGATCGGCGGATCGTTGCGGGACGCATCGAATCGGGCGCTTTGTCGATTGGCGACGCCTTGCTGTTTTCGCCCTCGAACAAAACGGCCCGCGTTGTCACGATCGAGAGCTGGAAGACACCCGAAGCCCCGCGTACAGCGCAAGCCGGATCATCGATCGGGATAACCCTTGATGATGATCTCTTCATCGAACGGGGCGACCTCATCAGCCACGAAACGGAAGCGCCGATCGAAACGGACGTGTTCCGCGCGCGGGTGTTTTGGCTCGCCGATGAAACGCTTGCGTTGGGCGCTACCTACCGAATGAAGCTTGCGACGCTGGAAGTCCCGGTCACGGTCCAAGAAATCTCGAGCATCGTCGATACGGAAACGCTCGATCATCGCGCCAGCGGGAGCGTCGGGCGCCACCAGGTCGCTGAGGTCGTACTCCGGGCACGGCGCATTCTGGCGCTCGACGACGCCAATAACTTGCCCCGCACCGGTCGTTTTGCCTTGGTCCAAAACCACCGCATCGTCGGCGGCGGCACGATCAGCATGGCAGGCTACGCCGACCAGCGCGGTGCAATTACGCAACGGGCGACAAACGTGGCGCGCGTGGAACATAGGGTCGATGCCGACGAGCGCGCGAGCCGCGCCGGCCACCGCGGCGGCGTGATCTGGCTCACCGGCCTTTCCGGCTCGGGCAAGTCCACCCTGGCCCTGGAACTCGAACGGCGCCTCTTTGAAAGGGGCTATCAAGTCTACGTCCTCGACGGTGACAACATTCGGCACGGACTCAACGCCGATCTCGGCTTTTCCCCAGAAGAGCGGTCGGAGAACATCCGCCGGATCGGCGAAGTCGCGGCACTCTTCTCGCGGGCCGGGTTCATTGCGTTGACCGCCTTTATCTCACCCTACCGATCGGACCGCGAGCGCGCCCGGCGCGCCGCCGCCGAGGGCACATTCCATGAAATATTCGTCGCCACCGATCTCGCCACCTGCGAAGCGCGCGACCCCAAGGGGCTATACAAGAAAGCTCGCGCTGGCGAGATCGACGACTTCACCGGCATCGACGCGCCCTACGAAGCGCCCGAAAACCCGGAATTCGTCGTCGACACCTCGGGCGCCACGGTTGAGACCAGCGTAGATACGCTGATCGCCTACATCGCCGAAAATTTTACGCTGCGGACTTAGGCGCGCCTTTCCTTACTTCCCCAATAGATTGCGCAACGCTCCAATGAACCCCATCTATGGGTGAACAGTCCCCGATGGAGCAAACGCCATGACCGTCCCCCGACGCGCCGTATTGGCGGCGCTGGCCGCACTGCCCGTTGCTACCCTGCTGCCCGCGGTCACCACCGCGCAGGAAATCAAAGTGCGTGGCCAAACCATTCGCTTGTCGTCGCGTGACAAGAAGTGGATCAAAAAGCGATGTGAACAACTCGGCCATACCGGAGGCACACCAGCCTACCAGGAATGCTACGACGGATGGGTCAAAGACATCTTGGAGCAACGCGCGCGCGATGCGGTCTATCGCGCCGACGGCCCCTAGGCCCGGTCGCGCCACGCGGCAAGGTCGGCCGCGGTATCGATATCGCTAAGGGTCGCCGCGTACCCGACCCGCCACCCACGCGGTAGGTTGCGCAGCGTGTCGGCCAACGCCGTCGCACTCGACCAACGTACGCCGTCGAATAGACGCCGCACCACCGCGGCGGGCGCGCGGTGGCGTACGCCGACCAACCAAAAGCCGCCGTCGGTCGCCGGTCCGAAGACCAGGTCGCAGTGCCTCAACATATCGAGCGCGCCACGAACGTGGGCCGCGCGGATATCCGGGATATCGCTGCCGACGAGGACGGCCGCACCGTCGCGCGACGCCGCCGCAAGCGCATGTGCCATGCGTCGGCCGAGATCGCCACCTGCCTGCGGCACTTGTGGGATGGTGTTCGGCCAAAACCGCGTGCGCGTGGCATACGCCGCCGGGGTGACTGCAAGCCGGGTTGTCCAAAATGGCGACTCGGCCACCTCCTTCAGCGTCGTCGCGGTCATCGCGCGATAGGCCCGCCATGCCGCCCCGGCACCAACCTCGGCCGCAAGCCGGGTCTTTACCGCGCCGTACCGCGGCGCCCGCGCAAAAACGATCAGGTGACGCCTCGCTGGCGAGGTCACGCGCCGTAGACCCGGCGGATCAACCCGACATTCGCCCCCATCAAATACAACGCGAGACAAGTCAGGTTGCGAGCCGCCCGGAAGACATAGCCGTCACGCCGATACCGCGCCGCGGACGTCACCGCATCGACCGGCAAAAACACCAGTCGCGACCGACCCAAACGCCGAACCAGATCGACATCCTCCATCAGCGGCAGCGGCTTAAAGCCGCCCACCGTCTCATAGAGGTCGCGGTGGATGAGCAACCCTTGGTCGCCATAGGGCAATCCGAATAGCCGCCCGCGCCGCGCCACGCCCCAAGCCATCAGGCGCGCACGCCATCGCCCATCGTCCAGTTGAAAACGAAACACCGCGGCCTTGGTCCGATGCGCGGGATCGGTCACAAACGAGTGCACCGCCTCTCGCCAACCCGACCCTAGCCGAGTATCGCCATGGAGAAACAACAGCCAAACCCCGGACGCAGCCTCGGCACCGGCAGCCAGTTGCTGGCCCCGACCGCGCGGCGCGGTCACGACGCGTGCGCCGGCATTCGCCGCGATCGTCGTGCTGTCGTCCTGCGAACCGCCGTCGACGACGACGACATCCGATTCGGCGACCGCCGCCAAGGTCGCCCCTAAGGTCGCCCCCGCATTCAAAACCGGCACCACGATCGTGAGGTTTTTCAGCGCATCCGGTTCGGGTGCGCTTGTCATCGGATTGTCGGTCACGGGGCGAGCCATCGCGCGGGACTATGGCGGGGCCTCCGGCGCTCGACAAGCAACCCGGTAGGCAAAATGATGGCACCAATGTTCTTGCTTTGTTCCGAGCGCGCCCTAGAGTCGCGTCATGGCGCCGCGCCCCCAAAACCTCCCGCAATCCCAGACGCAGACCGTCGCCGTCCACCCCGACGCGCGGCGCGGGCGCGGCGCCGTCAGCAATGTCTCGGGGCGCTTCGAAACCGAGAGCCGCGTTACCCGCGACGACAATTTCGGCTACGACGACGGCTGGGGCGGGGCCGAGGACGCCCCGCCCACGCGCACCAGCGTCGAGCGCGACACCAGCCGCACGATTCTCGCCCGCAACACCTCGCCCGACATCCCTTTCGATCGCTCGATCAATCCCTATCGCGGTTGCGAACACGGGTGCTTTTATTGTTTCGCGCGCCCGACCCATGCCTTCCTCGGCCTTTCGCCCGGGCTCGACTTCGAGACCCGGTTGTTCGCCAAACCGAACGCCGGTGCGCTGCTGGCGGCTACGTTGCGCAAACCCAGTTACAAATGCCGCATGATCGCGATCGGCACCAACACCGATCCCTATCAGCCGATCGAAGAGCGCTACGCGATCACCCGCGACGTGCTCAAGGTCCTGTCGGCGTTCAACCATCCGGTCGGCATCGTCACCAAGGGCGCGCGCGTGACGCGCGACGTCAACGTCTTGGCCGATATGGCGCGGCGTGGCCTCTCCCACGTCATGCTGTCCGTCACGACGCTCGATCACCGTCTGGCACGAAAAATGGAGCCGCGCGCTTCGACACCGCGAAAAAGACTGGAAGCCATTCGCTTGCTGAGCAGTGCCGGCATCCCCACCGGCGTGATGGTGGCCCCCGTCATCCCTGGCCTCACCGACCACGAGATCGAACCGATCCTCGAAGCGGCGGCCGAGGCCGGCGCCAAGGCGGCGGGCTACATCATGCTGCGCCTACCGCTCGAGATTAAGGACCTCGCACGACAGTGGTTGACCGCGAACGTGCCCGATCGCGCCGCAAAGGTGATCGCCCAAATACAAGACAGTCGGGGCGGTAAAGACTACGACGCGACGTTCGGCGCACGCATGCGCGGCCACGGGCCTTTCGCCGATCTGATCGCCCAACGCTTCAAGAACGCGACCCGACGCTACGGCCTTGACGGCAAACTCAGCCCGCTGCGGACCGATCTGTTCCACCGACCCGAAGCGCCAAGCCCGCAACTCTCGCTCATTTAGGTCGCGACGGACAAAAGATCGCGGGCGGCGAGACGACACGCACGCAACACGGCCTCGCCCTCGTCGCCACCGCGCGCCCGTGCCACCGCAACGCCGCCCACCATCAACGCCAGCAGCGCGTCGGCCTTCGAAGCATCGGGGGCGATCGCGTTAAACGCGTTTCGATATTGGGCGACGGCGTCGCGTCGCGCGTCTTCGGCCGGGCCGTCGAGATGGCCGCCGCAGCTTGCCGGTAACGGGCACCCGCCCGAGGCCTCGAGGTGGGCGCGCCCAAGATACCGACCGATGAGCGCGCGCGCGTCCACCGGCGTCTCAGTGGCTGCCGCGCCGAACAAACCTTCCAGCGTCCGCGCCGCGGCGCCCTCCAGCGCCGCCGCCAACAGCGCCGCCTGGGACTCGAAGTGGGCGTAAAAGCCGCCATGGCTTAGTCCCGCAGCCCGCATAACCCCATGCACCGTGACGGCAGCCGGGCCCTCGCGCACCAACAACGCCATGGCCGCCTCCAAAATTCGGGCGCGTGTCCTTGCCTTGTGGGCCGCATCGTATCTCATAGAATGATAATTATCATCTATAAACCTGGTCGCGCCAGTCAAATCACCGTGGGGCGGAAGTTATCTCCCTGCCATAATATTATATTCATCATATTTTATGTGTTTTCCACAGATTTCTTGCGGCCCATGTGGCCCGCCGCCGCGCGCAACACGGCGGTCATGCTAGATTTCGTCGCATGAACGTGACGCCCTCGGCACATCGCCGGACAAAGACGGGCCCGACCTGGGATATTGAGCGCGACGCCGCAGCCCCCTGCATCGCCGGGGTGGACGAGGCCGGTCGCGGCCCGCTCGCCGGTCCGGTGATCGCCGCCGCGGTGGTGCTCGATCCGGCTCGTCTCCCCGAGGGCATCGCCGACTCCTAAACCCTTAATGAGACCGAGCGCGAACGGCTTTTTGCCGAGATACTCAGCACCGCCACGGTGGGGATCGGTACAGGATCGGTCGCCGAGGTCGACCGGATAAACATCCTACAGGCCTCGCTGCTCGCCATGCGCCGCGCCGTCACGGCGCTGGCCTGGCATCTGGGGCACCTGCCCGACCTCGCGCTGGTCGACGGCAATCGATCCGCCCGCCTGGCCTGCCCGGAGCGGCTTGTGGTGGGGGGCGACGGGTTATCGCTCTCGATCGCCGCCGCGTCGATCGTCGCCAAAGTCACCCGCGACCGCCTGATGACCGCCTTGGCGGCCGAACATGCCGGCTACCGCTGGGAAACCAACCGTGGCTACGCCACCGCCCACCACCGACTCGCCCTCACGCTGTTGGGCCCGACGCCCCACCACCGCCGCAGTTTCGCGCCCCTGCGTCCGCCATCACATGAACAACTTCGCCTAACTCTCTGAATCCACTACATCTTGTGGCTTGACCGCCGGACTCGGCTCGATCAGGATGCCGCGTCATGGCCAGCAAAAAGCGCACCCGCGGCACCGCCGCCAGCACCCCGGATTCGGCCCTTCCCCTCGACCAGATCGTGCGGGGCGATTCGATCGAGGTGTTGGCAAGCCTGCCCGACCGCTCGGTCGACCTCATCTTCGCCGACCCGCCCTACAACCTGCAGCTCGAAGGCGCTTTGCACCGCCCCAACAACAGCAAGGTCGACGCGGTCGACGATGCCTGGGACCAATTCGAGAGTTTCGCCGCCTACGACACCTTCTCGCGCGCCTGGCTCACCGAAGCTCGTCGGGTTCTCAAAGACAACGGGGCGATCTGGGTGATCGGCAGCTATCACAACATCTACCGCCTCGGCGCCACGATGCAGGATCTCGGTTACTGGTTTCTCAACGACATCGTTTGGCGCAAGACCAACCCGATGCCGAACTTCAAGGGCACACGCTTCACCAATGCGCATGAAACGCTTTTGTGGTGCGCCAAGAGCCGCGATCAAAAGAAATACACCTTCAACTACCACGCCATGAAAACGCTCAACGACGACCTGCAAATGCGCTCGGATTGGTCGTTGCCGATTTGCTCGGGGCGCGAGCGCCTCAAGATCAACGGCGAAAAAGCGCACGCTACGCAAAAGCCCGAATCGCTCCTCTACCGCGTCCTTCTTGCCAGCACGCACGTCGGCGACATCGTTGTCGATCCCTTCTCGGGGTCGGGCACAACAGCAGCCGTTGCCAAAAAGCTCGGGCGCCGTTTCATCGGCATCGAGCGCGAACAACGCTACATCGACGTCGCCAACGAACGGCTCGAGACCATCACCCCGATGAGCCCGCAAGACCTCAAGGTCATGCAGTCGAAGCGGGCCCAGCCGCGCATCCCGTTCGGGCGGGTCATCGAACGCGGCCTACTCGATCCCGGTCAACTTTTGTTCGACGCGCGCCGGCGTTTCCATGCGCGGGTCCGCGCCGACGGCAGCTTGATCACCGACGGGCACACCGGCGCCCACCAAGGCTCGATCCATAAAGTCGGCGCCGCCGTACAAGGCGCCCCGGCCTGCAACGGGTGGACCTTTTGGCACTTCGATGCCGAGGGCAAAGCCGTGCCGATCGACATCCTGCGCCAGCAACTCCGCGCCGAACTGCACTGATCTAAGCGGCCGCCGCCGCCACCAGCTTCGCCACTTTCTTCATCACCGTCGGCAAGGCGTAGTCGCCGAACGCCGCCGGCGCGACCCAGTCGCCTTTGTTGGCCGCATCGGTGCGGCCCCGCACGACCTGCAGCACAAGGCGGAAGTGCGTGAACACGTGCACCACCTCGCCGGCGACCGGCGTCCAATCCGCCGTTACCGGCGCGTCGGACACCGCGCCGTCCAGACTTATAGGCGTCTCCCGCCATGGCGTTGACGGCACCTCGTAAAGGCCCGCCAGCAACCCTTTGTCGGCCCGCTTCCGCAGCAACACCCGGCCATCCGAATCCTCCGCCCAAAACACCACGCCGTAGCGCACGGGCCGGGCTTTTTTCGGGGCCCGGCGCGGCAGCGTCGCCGCGTCGCCGCGCGCGTAACCGGTGCAGTCGTCGCGCCACGGACACCCGCCGCATTTCGGGCGGCGCGGCATACATACCGTTGCGCCCAATTCCATCAGGGCCTGCACAACATCGCCGGCTCGCTGCGAGGGGGCAAAGACTTGGGCGGCATCGGCCAGGACCTTCTTCGCCGCCGGCAACGGCGTCTCGATGCCGCAAAACCGCGCCATCACTCGCTCCACATTGCCGTCCACCGCAATGGTGGGCCGATCGAAGGCGATCGCCGCGATGGCTGCTGCGGTGTAAGGACCGACGCCGGGCAGCGCGCGCAGGCCCGCTTCGTCCGCCGGGAACTCCCCGCCATGATCCGCCGCCACGACGCGCGCGCAGTGATGCAGATTGCGCGCCCGGGCGTAGTACCCGAGCCCCTGCCATTCGTGCAGCACGTCGTCCAGAGGCGCTGCCGCCAGCGACGCGACATCGGGCCAGCGTTCGACGAACCGCGTAAACCGCGGGCCCACCGTCGCTACGGTGGTTTGCTGCAACATCACTTCGCTCAACCAAACCCGATAGGGATCGGGCGCCTCGCCCGATTTGGCGCGCCACGGCAACTCGCGCCGGGCGCCGTCGTACCAAGCCAGCAGGCGCGCCAAAAGCGCGTCGGGGTCGGCCGTTGTCGGAAACGCTACTGTCACGGCAGTGACGTTAGCATGGCGCGCAACATAGGTGACGCCACGGAACCGCTGGCCCATGATGGGCCATGCCCGACGCCCCCCACGAAAAACGCAGCTGGCGCCCTCGCCCGGCCGGGGCCGCATTGGCGACAGTGACCAAGGCGGCGTTTCGCAAGCGGGGTTCACCCGGCGCGAGATTCTACCCAATGGCCCGCCATCGTCGGCGAGTTGATGGCGCGCTATAGCTGCCCCGAACGCCTGCAGTTCGGCCGCGACCGCAACGAAGGCGCCACGCTCGTCGTCCGGGCCGGGTCGGGCTTTGCCACCGAACTGCAGCACCTGCACCCGATCGTGCTCGATCGCATCAACACCTTCTTTGGCTACCAAGCGGTGGCGCGGATTACGATCATCCAGGGCCCACTGCCGACCCCTACGGTCGCCGAGCGCCGCGCGCTGCGCGCCGTCACCCCGAAGAAGAAGCCCGCATCGCCGCGCAGGTCAGCGGCACGCGCAACCCCGACCTTGCCGAGGCCCTGCGCACTTTGGGCCGAACCTTGACCGCGAGGGACTAGGCCCCGGCGATCGTTGTCCATAACGGCATTGTGTTATCCACAGTTTTGCCACACTGGCAGGATGGACTCAGCTTGAGCGGCCCAAAGCCGCTCCATATACTCAACATCTTGTAGGTGGAGGGGGTTTTGACCCAATTTCAAGTGGCCCGTCGGGCTTTTGTCGTGATGTTCGTGGCGCTGATCGCGCCGTTGTTTGTTGCTGGCGCGTCGGCGCAGGAGACCCAGCCGCGCGAAGTGGCCATGGGGGCCGAAGACGCGCCGGTGACCGTCATCGAATACATGTCGCTGACATGCCCGCACTGCGCCAATTTCCACACCGATGTCCTACCCGACATCATGAAGACCTATGTCGACACCGGGAAAGTGCGGATCATCTTCCGCGACTTCCCGCTTGACGGTGTCGCGTTGCAGGCCGCCGTCGTCACGCAATGCATGGCCGAGGCCGGGCCCAAGCGGTACTACGGTCTCGTCCAGATGTTGTTTCAACAGCAAGGGCGTTGGGCCAGAGATTCCGACCCCATCGGTCAGGTCGGCAAACTCGCCCGCCTCGGCGGGATGAATCAAGAGAGCTTGGAATCCTGCCTCGCCCAGGAAGACCTCATCACCAGCGTGCTGCGCTCGCGCCAGCAAGGCGAATCCGAGTTCGACGTCCAGTCCACCCCGTCTTTCGTGGTCAACGGGCGCCTCATTTCTGGCGGGATGTCGTTCGAAGAGTTCTCCCGCGTCATCGATCCCCTTATCAACTAGCACCCGGTCCGCATACGCATGCATTTTTCACGTCTTCGCCTTGCCGGCTTCAAATCCTTCGTCGACCCGACCGAATTGATCATCGATCCCGGCACGACCGGCGTGGTCGGCCCCAATGGCTGCGGCAAATCCAACCTTGTCGAAGCCATTCGATGGGTGATGGGCGAAACCTCCGCCAAGCGGATGCGTGGCGGCGAGATGGACGACGTGATCTTCAGCGGCACCAGCAACCGGCCGGCCCGCAATCTCGCCGAGGTCCAGCTCGAACTCGACAACGCCGACCGCAGCGCGCCGGCGCAGTTCAACGAAGACGAAAAACTCGAAGTCTCGCGTCGCATCGAGCGCGAACAAGGCTCGCGCTACCTCGTCAACGGCCACGACGTGCGCGCGCGCGACGTCCAGTTGTTGTTTGCCGATGCCAATGCGGGCGCGCAGTCCACAGCGCTGGTCAGCCAGGGCAAGGTCGGCGCAATCATCAACGCCAAGCCGCAAGAACGCCGCGGCCTGCTCGAAGAGGCCGCCGGCATTCGCGGCCTCCACTCGCGCCGGCACGAAGCGGAACTCAGGTTGCGCGCCGCCGAAACCAACCTCGAACGCGTCGACGACGTCATTCAAACCCTCGAGGTGCAGCTCAAAGCGCTCAAGCGCCAGGCCCGCCAGGCCAATCGCTATCGCAATATTTCCGGCCATCTGCGCCGCGCCGAAGCGATGTTGTTCCACCTGCGGTGGGTCGAAGCCGCCGCGAGCTTGGAAACCGCGCAGCAACAATTGGCCGAAGCCGAGCGCGGGGTCGCCGACCTCACCGCCACCGCCGCCCAAACCTCGAGCGCCCAGACCGAAGCGGCCGAGAAGATTCCGCCGTTGCGCGAAACCGAAGCCGCCGCCGCCGCCACGCTGCACCGGCTTGCCGTGGAACGCGACCGCATCGAAGATGAAGAAAAGCGTACCCTGGCCCAACAAGAGGGCCTGAGCGCACGATTGCGCCAGATCGAACAAGATCACACCCGCGAGCAGGCCCTCTTGACCGACGCGCGCAGCCAGCTCGAACGGCTCGCCGAAGAACGCGCCCAAATCGAACAAGCCCAGTCGGGCGAGGCCGAAGAAATGCAGGCCGCCAGCGCCACCCGCGAGACGCTCGCCGGCGAACTCGGCGAAGCCGAAAAGGCGCTGCAAATGCTGACCGAGGAAACCGTCGAGATCGAATCGCGGCGCACCCATCTCGGCCAACTTGTGGCCGACGGCAACGGGCGACTGGAACGCCTCAATACGCGGCTCCGGGAAATGGATGCCGAGCTTGCCCAGATCACCGCTGAAAATCCCGACGCCGAGTCCTCGGACGAAGCCGAGGCGCTGTTGGCCGAGCTGCGCGAGGCCGCGGCCCGCGCGCGACGCGAATTGCTCGCTGCCGAAACGGCGCATAAGGAGGCCGACGCCGCCGAACAACAGACGCGCGAAACCCTGCGCGCGACCGAAAACGACGTGTCGCGGCTCGACGCCGAGACCAATGCCTTGGCGGGCCTCCTCAAGATCGGCGAAGACGATCTTTGGCCGCCGCTCGTCGATGCGGTCAGCGTCGAACCGGGCTACGAAGCGGCACTTGGCGCGGCCCTAGGCGACGACCTCAATGTTGCCGACGATATCGGTGCGCCGGTCCACTGGCGGCAACTCGCGCCGATGATCAATGCCCCGACGCTGCCCTACGGCGCGGAGCCCCTCAGCACCTACGTCAAAGCGCCGCCGGTTCTGGCGCGACGGTTGTCGCAGATCGGCCTCGTAACCGCCGACCGCGGCGCGCAACTCGCCGGCCAACTCGCGCCCGGTCAACGGCTCGTCACCCGCGAGGGCGCGTTGTGGCGCTGGGATGGGTTTACCGCGGCCGCCGACGCCACCACCCCGGCTACCACGCGGCTCAATCAACGGACCCGCTTGGCCGAACTCCGCGACAAACTCAAAGAGGCGCGGCGCGTCAACGACGCCCACAAGGCCCGCCACGTCGAGGC
This sequence comes from Alphaproteobacteria bacterium, assembly GCA_038141965.1. Classification (GTDB taxonomy): domain Bacteria; phylum Pseudomonadota; class Alphaproteobacteria; order SHVP01; family SHVP01; genus CALJDF01. Next base: position 258,813 of record JAYQJC010000003.1, on the reverse strand, counting down.
CCATGCCGCCGCGGCCCGCACAGGTGAGCGTGCCGCGCAGTGCCGCGATGCCGCTGCCCAAGCCGAGGCCACGCTCAACGAAGCCCACGAAGCCGAAGCCGAACGCGCCCGCCAAACCGCGGAGATCGTCTCGCGCATCGTGTCGCTGCGCGAAGGCGCCGCCCAACTGCGGTCCGACATCGAAGAAACCACCGCGCGCATAGCCGAAGCCAACAACGAACGCGACCAACTCCCGCCGACCGAGACCAACCACCAACGGCTCGATGCCGCCCGCTCGCAAGTCTCCACGACGCGCAACGCCCACGCCGCGGCTGATTCCGAGGTCAATCGACTGCGGCACGTGGCGGCCAGTCGCACCGAACGCCTGTCCGCGATTGGCGCGGAAGTCACCATCAGCGAAAACCGCGTCGCGGGCGCGACCAGCCAGATGGCCGCGCTCAAAGAACGGCGCTACGAGGTCAACGGCGAACTCACCCGGCTCGAAAACGTCCCGGCCCAACTCGAACAAAAACGCCGCGATCTGATCAGCCGCATCGAACATGCCGAGGCCGAACGCCGCGAAGCCGCCGACGCCTTGGCACGGGCCGAAAAGGTCCTCGCCGATCGCGACGCCGAAGCCAAACCGCGCGCGAGGCGTTGGCCGAAGGTCGCGAGAACCGGGTGCGCTTCGAATCCGCCGTCGAGCAAAACACGCAGCACCTAAAAGACATTGCAGCCGCCATCCGCGAGCGTCTTGAGTGCGACCCCCAAGAAGCTCTCGCCAAGGCCGAGCACAAAGAAGATCAACCGATGCCCGACGCGTCGGCGGTCGAAGCCAAAATCGACCGCATCAAGCGCGAACGCGACGGCATGGGGCCGGTCAATCTGCGCGCCGAAATCGAATCCGAAGAAATCGGCGAACAAATCACCACGCTACAGACCGAACGCGAAGATCTGGTCCAGGCCATCGCGCGCCTACGCCAAGGCATCTCCAGCCTCAACCGCGAGGGTCGCGAACGCCTGCTGGCGTCCTTCGAACAGGTCAACACCCACTTCAAGGAACTCTTCGTCAAACTATTCGGTGGCGGGCGCGCCCACTTGGCGCTCACCGAATCCGACGATCCGCTACAGGCCGGCCTGGAAATCATGGCCAGCCCGCCGGGCAAACCGCAGCAGAAGATGTCGCTTCTGTCCGGCGGCGAGCAGGCCCTCACGGCGCTGAGCCTTCTTTCGCGGTATTCCGTACCAATCCGGCGCCCGTGTGCGTGCTCGACGAGGTCGACGCCCCGCTTGATGAAAGCAATGTCGAGCGGTTCTGCGATTTGGTCGACGATATCGCCCACAATTTGGACACCCGCTTCCTGGTTATCACCCATAACAGCATCACCATGGCCCGTATGGACCGCCTCTATGGCGTCACCATGGAAGAGCGTGGCGTGTCCCAATTGGTGTCGGTCGATTTGGCCCGCGCCGAGGGGTTGCGAGAGGTCGGCTGAAGCCATTTTCCCGGCCCGCATCAGGGGTCGTTTTCTCTTTAAATTCAAGACCCTTAGCTATCTTCCGTCGAGGGTTGACTATGCCATACCCAAAGATTAGGGTGCGCGCGGTCTTGGGCAGAAATCCGGTGTTTTTCGGGGTTTTTGGCACCGCGAGAGGAGCTCCATGAGCGACCACGACGGGCCGGACCCCCTGAAGGGACTGGACGCGAAACTCAAGAAGGCTCGGGAGACCTCCCGTCATGGGCGGCCGAACGAGGCTCAGTCAAAGAACGCGAATCCAAAAGCGTTTGCCCTGGGAATGCGTGTCGCGCTCGAAATGATCGCGGCTTTCATCGGTGGCGGCGCAATCGGCTGGTTTCTCGATCGTTGGCTGGGAACGAGCCCTTGGATGCTCATTATTTGGGTCATCCTCGGTTTTGCAGCAGGCATCCGTTCAGCCTATCGGGTAACTAAAATGGCTGAGCGGGCGGCCGAAGACGACAGAACCGGCGGCATTTCGCCGCCCAACGGCACGAAAGATTAGAAAGGCCGATTCGTGGGACTCTTTATCTCGACGGCGCACGCCGCAGAAGCCGGAGAAAGCCCGCTTCACCAGTTCGAGATTCACTCGCTGATCGACATCTCGGCGGGCAGCACAAATCTTTCTTTCACCAACTCCTCGCTGTGGATGGTGGTCGTGACGCTGGCGATCATTCTTCTGCTGGCGGTCGGGATGCGCCGCGGCAGTATGGTGCCGGGCCGGCTGCAATCCATCGCCGAACTGTCCTACGAATTCGTCGCCAATATGGTGCGCGACAACGCGGGTGATGGCGGCAAGCCTTACTTTCCCTTCATCTTCACGCTGTTCATGTTCATTCTGTTCGCGAACATGCAGGGGCTCATCCCCAAAACCTTCACGTTCACCAGCCACATCATCGTGACTTTCGCGATGGCAGCGGTGGTGTTCATCGGCGTCACCGTCATCGGTATCGTCAAACACCGCTTGCGATTTTTGACGCTGTTCGTGCCGGCGGGGTTGCCGATTTTTCTCGTCCCCCTCCTGGTCCCGATTGAGCTGATTTCCTACATCATCCGCCCGATTACGCTGTCGGTGCGGTTGTTCGCCAACATGATGGCCGGCCATACGCTTCTGGTTGTGCTCAGCGGGTTTGCCGTGAGCCTTAGCGGATTTTTCGTGCTACCGGCGCTGGCCCCCCTCGCGGTGACCGCGGCGATGTACGGCCTCGAAACGATCGTCGCGTTCCTGCAAGCCTATGTGTTTGCGGTTCTGACCTGTCTTTACCTTCACGACGCACTCCATCTCCACGACCACTAATCGGTTTTCTTACGACCTCACGGTCACAGTCCAAGCAAAGGGAAGAATAAAATGGAAGTCGAAGCAGCAAAAATGATCGGTGCCGGTCTCGCGGCCATTGGCCTGGCCGGCGCAGGTGTCGGCATCGGGATCATCTTTGGCAACTACGTGTCTGCCGGTATCCGCAACCCGTCAGCCGCACCGAAAATGTTCGGTAACGCGCTGCTCGGCTTCGCGTTGACGGAAGCCACGGGCCTGTTCTCGCTGCTCATCGCGCTGATCATCCTCTTCAGCTAAGCCGAAGCAGGGGCGTCTCCTATGCCGCAATTTGAGCAAGCCGATACCTTCGTATCCCAGCTTTTTTGGCTGGCGATCACCTTCGGGGTGCTCTACCTCGTGCTGCGCTACGCGATTTTGCCGCGGATCGCCGATGTCCTGGAATCCCGCCAGGATCGCATCGCCAACGATCTCGAAGAGGCCGAAAAGCTCAAGCGCGAGTCCGAGGAGGCGCTGAAAGCCTACGAGGATGCGCTGGCTACGGCCCGCGCAAGCGCGCAGGAAATGGCCGCTGCCGCCAAGGCCGAAGCCACCAAGGACTCAGAGCGGCGTAGTGCCGAACTCGAGGCCAAGCTGGCCGAAGACCTCAAGAAGGCGGATGCCCGGATCCAAGAGGTTCGCGCCGAAGCCGTCACCGGCATTCGTGCGGTCGCCCAGGAGACCGCCCAGGAGATCACCGCTAAGTTAATCGGGGTCGACGTCGACACCGGGACCGCCGAAAAGGCGGTTAGCGGCGCTTTCGGGGAGGATCGTTAGATGGCCATCTTCGAATCGATCTACTTCTGGGAATACGCGGCGTTCTTCATCTTCCTGGCCGTCGCCATCAAGATGGGCTGGAAGCGGGTCACCGCCGGTCTGGATGCACGGGCTGAAGCCATTCGCGAAGAACTCGACCAAGCCCGTCGCCTCCGCGAAGAGGCGCAAGGCATCCTTGCCGAGTACCAGCGCAAACGACGCGACGCCGAAAAAGAGGCCGACGAAATCGTCGAGCATGCCAAGGAAGAAGCGGTCGCCCTGCGCGCCGAAGCCGAACGCAAACTCGAAGAAAGCCTCGCCCGGCGCACCCGTCTGGCCGAAGAAAAGATCGGTCGCGCCGAGGCGCAAGCCATCCAGGATGTCCGCAACACGGCCATCGACGTGGCGGTGACGGCAGCGCAAAAGCTGATCGCCGAAAACCTCGATGACGGGCGCGCCCAAGCCCTGATCGACGACGCCATCGGCGAGGTCCAGAAAAACGTTCACTGACCGGGGTCTCCGGAAAGTTACGAAAAGGGCCGGGTTCATCCCCGGCCCTTTTGCTATGCTGGGCAGCTTAAAGGGGAGCACCGCATGACAACGCAGATTGACCGCGACTTCGTGCGCATCGACGAGGGCCAGGTGCATTACCGGGCCGTTGGCGATGTCACCTCCGGCGCGCGGCCCTTGGTATTGATCCACGCCTCGCCGGCCTCGGCCTATAACCTGCAGCCCTTGATGGGCAAGCTCGGCCAATTGCGCGACCAACCGCTCTATGCCCCCGACACGTTGGGCAACGGCGATTCGTGTCCCGCGCAAATGGACGTTCCCGACATCGCTTATTACGCGGGCGCCGTCGGGCGTCAGCTCGATGCCCTGGGGGTACCCGAGGTCGATATCTACGGCACCCACACCGGCGGTTCGATCGCCATGGAACTGGCGATCCAGCAACCCGAACGCGTCAAACGCGTCATCATCGACGGCGTCGGTCTTTATTCCGAAGAGGAAAAAGCCGACATGCTCGCCAACTACACGCCCGAGATCATGCCCGACCACGAAGGCACCCAGTTCAACTGGGCGTGGCACTTCGTGCGCGACCAAAACTTCTTCTTCCCCTGGTACAAGCGCGATGCCGAACACCAACGCAAAGGGGCGATCGACAACCCCAACGCGCTCAACGACGTCGTGGTCGAGGTGCTCAAGTCGATCACCACCTATCACCACGCCTATCGCGCAGCGTTCCGCTACCCGAAGAAGGATCGACTCGCGTTGATCGCGCAACCGGTGCTGATGATCTACGAAACAACCGATCCCCTGTACAAATACAAAGACGAGGCCATGGCCGCGGTCCAAAACTGCACCGACGGCGCATTGCCCGAGGGATCGAAGGTCGGCGACAAAGCCAAATTGATTTCCGATTGGCTCGACGGCTAACCACGCAACCCCCAGAAAGCGAGACGCCCATGTCCACCATCACGCCCCTGATGCCCGGCCAACCGGTTCCCGACCTTTCACTATCGCTTGTGGGCGGCGGCACGTGGCGGCTGTCCGAGCGCAAACCCGAAAACTTCAACATGGTCGTGGTGTATCGCGGCCTGCATTGCCCAATCTGCAAGACCTACCTGCGCGACCTGCAAGACAAGCTCGATGCGTTCAACGAACGCGGCGTCGAAGTCCTAACCTTCTCGACCGACGATGTTGATCGCGCGACGCAATCGGTGGCGGATTGGGAGATCGATCGCCTCGCGGTCGGCTACGGGATTTCCTTCGAGGATTGCCGACGCTGGGGTCTGTTCCTGACCAAGGGCCGCGGCAAAACTTCGGCCGGCGTGTCGGAACTCGACATCTTCGTCGAACCCGGTCTTTTTCTCATCCGGCCCGACGGGACGCTGTTTTTTCAAAGCATCCAAACGATGCCCTTCGCCCGCCCCAAGTTCGACGAAGTCCTCAGCGCCATCGATTACATCCTCAAGAACGACTACCCGCCGCGCGGCGCGGTCATCGACCACACCAAAGAAGGCTGAACCCTACTCCGCGGCTTCGGCCGGCGCCTCGGGTGTCCAACGCAGCCGCGGTTTACGCGCGGCTTGGGTCTCGTCGAGACGGCGGCGCGGCGCCAAGAACGGCGCGCCGGTAAAGCGCGCCGCATCGCCCGCTTTGGCGTCCGCCGCCAAGCCTCGCAGCGTGTCGATAAACACGTCCATCGATTCCTTGGACTCGGATTCCGTCGGCTCGGTCAGCATCGCGCCATGCACGATCAGAGGGAAATACACCGTCATCGGGTGAAAGCCCTCGTCGATCATCGCCTTCGCGAAGTCGAGCGTCGTGACCCCGGTATCTTTGAGAAAACTGTCATCGAACAGCACTTCGTGCATACACGGGCCGGGATAAGCCGGGGTCATCACGTCCTGAAGACGCGCCAGCACGTAGTTGGCGTTCAGCACGGAATCCTCGGCAACCAACCGCAAGCCATCCGCGCCATGGCTCATCATGTACGCCAACGCACGCACGAACATGCCCATCTGGCCATGAAACGACCGCATCCGACCGTAGGCCTGGCCGCCGTCACCCGCCGCCGCTTGATCGGCCTCGGTTTCGACAAGACGCAAGCCCTCAGGGCCTTTGACGACATAGGGCAGCGGGGCAAACGGTGTAAGTTCCGCCGACATCACGACCGGCCCCGATCCTGGCCCGCCGCCGCCATGCGGCGTCGAAAAGGTCTTGTGCAAGTTAAGATGCATCACGTCGATGCCGAGATCGCCGGGCCGCACCTTGCCGACGATCGCGTTGAAATTGGCCCCGTCGCAGTAGAAATAGGCGCCCACCGCATGGATCGCCTCGGCCACTTCGATGATCTGGTTCTCGAACAACCCGCACGTATTCGGGTTGGTCAGCATGATCGCGGCTACGTCGTCGTCGAGCTTGGCTTTGAGCGCCTCCAGATCGATGCGTCCGTTCGGCAAACTCGGTACCGGATCGACGGCATAGCCGCACAACACGGCCGTCGCGGGATTGGTACCGTGCGCCGAATCCGGCACCAAGATGCGCTTGCGCGCTTCACCGCGCGCTTCGTGCGCGGCGCGAATGGCCATCATGCCGGTCAACTCGCCATGCGCCCCGGCCGCCGGCGACATCGCCACTCCGGGCAACCCAGTCAATGTGGTCAGCCAGTGAGCGACAGTGTCGATCACCTCCAGCGCGCCCTGCACCGTCGATTGCGGCTGCAACGGATGGACGTCGCTGAACCCCGGCAGACGCGCAACCTTTTCGTTCAGGCGCGGGTTGTGCTTCATCGTGCACGAGCCCAAGGGATAAAGCCCGGCATCGATCGCATAGTTCTTCTGCGATACCCGAACGTAATGCCGCACGACTTGCGGCTCGGACAAGGCCGGCAAGCCGATATCGCCCTGCCGCGCCAGCCCACCTAGTTTGTTCGCAACTTTGGGCACCGGCGGAAGGTCCACCCCGGTCCGGCCGGTCGAGCCCATCTCGAAAATCAACGGCTCTTCCATTTGCAGACCGCGATGGCCGGAATGGGTCGTCATCTGATTGGGCGCTTCGGTGTCCGCGGCGCGACCTGCAGAGTGGGCCTGCGAGCGCGCACTCATGACAGCACCCCCTCAAGGGCCTCGCCCAACGCCGCGATATCCTCCGCCTCGGTCGTTTCGGTCGTCGCCACCAGCATGAGATCGTCCAGCCCGGCACCGGGCAACAACCGCGACACCGGGACGCCCGCCAGGACACCCTTCGTCGCCAACCCATCGACCACCTCGGCCGCCGGCTTCGACAAGCGCACCGTGAACTCGTTGAAGAAGCTCTCGTTCAGTACCTCGACACCGGGAATCGCCGCCAGCCGCTCGGCCGTCTCGCAGGCCCGCGCATGGTTCAGCGCCGCCAAATGCTTGAAACCGTCCTCGCCCAACAGCGACAGATGGATCGTAAAGGCCAGCGAGCACAGGCCGGAATTCGTGCAGATGTTGCTGGTCGACTTCTCGCGGCGAATATGTTGCTCGCGCGTCGACAACGTCAGGACATAGCCGCGCCGCCCCTCGATGTCCACGGTCTCGCCGCACAACCGACCCGGCATCTGCCGCACAAACTTCTCGCGCGCCGCAAACAGGCCCAAATAGGGCCCGCCAAAGTTCAGCGCGTTGCCGAGCGATTGGCCCTCGGCCACCACGATATCGGCCCCCATCGCGCCGGGCGGCGTCACCGCGCCCAGCGATACGGCCTCGCCGACCGCGACGACCAACAGCGCCCCCTTGGCATGGCACGTCGCCGCAAGGTCGCGCAGATCGCGCAGATGGCCAAAGAACGTCGGATTTTGCACCACGACGCAAGCGGTCTCGTCGTCGATCAAGCTGGCAAGATCCTCGTCGCCCTGGGCATCGGGCGCCCCGGCAACGATCTCACCGTCGAGAAACTTCGACTGGGTTTCCACCACGCTGCGATATTGCGGATGCAAGCCACCCGACAACACGGCGCGCCGCCGGCGCGTCACACGATTGGCCATCAGCACCGCTTCGGCGCAGGCCGTCGCCCCGTCGTACATCGAAGCGTTGGCGACCTCCATCCCGGTCAACAACGCGACCTGGGTCTGGAACTCGAACAGAACCTGCAGCGTGCCCTGGCTGATCTCGGGTTGATACGGCGTATAGGCCGTCAGGAACTCGCTACGCTGAATCAAATGGTCTACGGCCGCGGGGACGTGATGACGATAGGCCCCGGCACCGACGAAAAACGGCACGCTGCCCGCGGGCGTGTTTTTCCCCGCCATCGCCGTCAACGCGCGATCCACAGCCAACTCACCGGCGTGATGGGGCAAATCGACCAAGTCGTCCAACACGGCCGAGCGCGGCACGTCGACGAACAAGTCGTCGACCTTATCGACGCCGATGACCTGCAGCATGGCGCGGCGGTCTTCCGCGGTATGCGGCAAATAGCGCATTAGTCGAGCCCCTCCAGAAAGGCTTTGTAGTCGCCGGCGCTCATCAGTTCTTCCAGCTCGTCGGTATCGCTGATCTCCATCCGCCAGAACCAGCCCTCGTCTTCGGCGCTTTCGTTGACCAAACCCGGCGTCGCTTCGAGGTCGTCGTTGACCTCGACGATCTTGCCCGCGATCGGCGCATAGACCTCGCTGGCCGCTTTGACCGATTCGACGACGGCCGCATCCCCGCCGGCCTCGACATCGGCGCCCACGGTCGGCAGCTCGACGAACACCACGTCGCCCAGTTGCTCCTGGGCGTATTCCGAGATCCCCACCGTGGCCGTGTCGCCTTCGACGCGGACCCATTCATGATCTTTAGTAAAACGAACGTCGCTCATAGCTGCCTCTGGTGGTTATTTTGCGTAGCGGTGCGGCGCGAAGGGCATTTTGACAACGGCGGCCGCATGCCGTTTCCCTCGAATATCCAACTCAATTTCGGTGCCGGCCTTGGCGTGTGCGCGATCCACGTAACCCATCGCCACCGGACCGCCGACACTCGGCCCAAAGCCGCCGCTCGTAATCTCGCCAATCGAGGTCTCGCCGACCATCACCGGCGTATGGGCGCGTGCCGGGGCGCGACCACTAGGCTGAATGCCCACCCGGCGCCGGGTCGGTCCGTCGGCAATCTGCGCTTGAATGACGGCATCGCCGGGAAACCCCCCGGCCGCGCGCCGGCGCTTGGAAATCGTCCAGGTCAGTCCGGCCTCGACCGGCGTTATCTCAGGCGTCAGGTCATTGCCATACAGACAAAGTCCCGCCTCAAGGCGCAACGAATCGCGCGCCCCCAGGCCGACGGCCTCGACCTCGGGCTCGGCCAACAGGGTCCGCGCCAAACCGTCCGCATCGTCATGGGCAACGGAAATCTCGAACCCGTCCTCGCCGGTATAGCCCGACCGACTCACCCACGCCTTCACCCCGGCAATCTCAACGGCAGCCGCGTTCATGAAGGCAAGGCGGGCAACGTCCGAGGCATGGCGCGCCAAGGCCGCGACCGCGCCCGGCCCCTGCAGGGCCAACAAAGCACGATCCTCGTCATAGGCCACTGCCGCGGTCCCCAACGCATCGCGCAGCAACACGATGTCTTGGTCTTTGCAGCCGGCGTTGACCACCAGGAAGACGTCGTCATCGCGCCGTGTCACCATCAGATCGTCCAGCACGCCACCACGGTCGTTGGTGAACATCGTGTAGCGCATCTCGCCCGCAGCCAGGGCCGTGATATCGCCCGGCACCAGGCCTTCGAGTTGCGCGGCGGCATCCGGCGCGGTCAATCGAACCTGTCCCATGTGCGAAACGTCGAACAGCCCTGCGCCTTCCCGGGTGTGCAGGTGCTCTTTCAGGATTCCCGCCGCGTATTGAACCGGCATGGCATAGCCGGCAAAGGGCACGAACTTCGCGCCCAACTCGGCATGTAGGTCGTATAGCGGGGTTCTTATTTAGGTCTTGGCTCACGGACACTCCGAACAAACAGGAACGCGAGGCCTGACATGGCCTGCTGCCCCCTCTGTCTCGGAACCTGAAGAGATTTGACCGGGGTCGCGGCCCGGCTTGCCCCTTCGGTGGAACCAGCGGCTAGTGCCGCGTGTCCGCTTTCCAGAGTTTCATCACGCTGCGGTCCTGGTGCCTGAGAGTTTCCGAGGCGGTTGCTCCTTCGGCGCCGGATGTCCTCCCGACACCCGATCTCTCCCGCAGCGATCAACTGATTCCCGCCGCAAAACAGCGCGACGGCCCAGGCATGATAGGGAGGGGTGGGGTCGAGTCAATAAACCCAACCGCATGCGCCTGTGGATAAATCGACCCGCGTCGCGGCGATGTCAGAAGCGGCCTAGCGCCCCGGCAGACGGGGAAGACCGGTACGACGCTGGCGTTCTTGGCGGTTGAATTCGAGTTGTTCGGGGGTCAGTTCGAAACCCACCAGAATGTCGTAGTCGATCCCCCGCAAATCCGCTCGGATCGGGATGATCTGTTCGATCTCTTCGATGGCCGCAGCTTGGCGCTGATTGGCGTCAAAGGTAAAGGTCGATTCGAAGCGTTCCCGCGCGAGGATGTTTTCTTCCTTGTCGACGACCGCGACAAAGAACACGAACGACCCTTCGTTGCCCTGCGCCGCCGGGCCTCGGGTGGCTACCAAGCGCGCCGCAACGGTGTTGGTCACCGAATCGCCGGCCCGCGAATAGTCGCAACCGCCCGCCACCCGCTCGATCGAGGCGCGATAGGCCACATCGGTCAGGTCCTGGCCCCGGCCAGCCGCGAACAACCTGATTTCCGACGCGTCACCCAGATCGACACGCCCGGACAGGGCGGGGCCGGTGCCGACGAACAGGCCGCCACGATCCCCGCGACCGCCGCAACGGCGATCAGACGCAGGCCACCGCGCACCGTCATCAGGCCTATAGTCCCTTGTGGGAGCCGTCGCACATCGGTTCGCTGCCGGTGCGTTTGCAGCCGCATAAATAGACCTTGCCGGTCTTTTCTGGTTTGAAACTCGCTGGGGTGAACCCGGTATCCTTGTGACTGCCGTCGCAGAACGGCTGTTTTTGGCTCCGGCCACAGCGGCACCAGTAATAGTCTTTCCCTGCCTCAACATCGACGGCGTAGGGACCGGCTTGGGCGACAACAGCCTCGGACATCCACCTCTCCTGACGGATTAACAGCGTGGCGGCACTCTATCGAAGGCCCCTAGGGGTGACAAGCGAGGGGCCTACCCCAGCAGTGCCGCTCGCGACATTGTGCCGCGCGCAATAAAGCCCACTTCTCCCATCGCGAAGAGCGCATCACTCGGCTATACCTAGGCCCGATGTCGGCACCCCCCCTCACCGTTCTGATGGCGCGTCCCCGCGGCTTTTGTGCCGGGGTCGATCGCGCGATTCTGATCGTCGAGCGCGCCCTCGAGCGCTTCGGCCCGCCGGTCTATGTCCGCCACCAAATCGTCCACAATGCCCGGGTCGTGGCCGACCTGGAGAGCGCGGGCGCGATCTTCGTCTCCGAACTCGACGAAGTGCCGCAAGACGCCCCGGTCGTATTTTCCGCCCACGGCGTCGCCCGCAGCGTCGTCGACGAGGCCCTTGGCCGCAGCATGCTCTATCTCGATGCCACCTGCCCGCTCGTCCACAAGGTGCATCATGCCGCGCAACGCCACCACGACGCCGGGCGTCACGTCGTTCTCATCGGTCATGCCGGTCACCCCGAGGTCATCGGCACCATGGGCCAATTGCCCGACGGTGCGATGACCTTGGTCGAAACTGTCGACCAGGTGCGCACGGTTTCGGTCCCCGACGACCGACCGCTCGCCTACGCGACCCAGACCACCCTGTCGGTCGACGAAACCGCCGACATCATTGCCGCCCTCCAGGCGCGATTTCCGACCATCATGGGCCCCGCCCACGAAGACATCTGCTATGCCACGACCAACCGCCAGCAGGCCGTGCGCAATATGGCCCCGGACTGCGACTACTTCTTGGTCTTGGGCGCCCCGTCGTCATCAAACTCGCGACGGCTCGTCGAAACCGCGCGACGCGCAGGCTGCGACCAGGCCACGTTGATCCAGGATGCCGGCGAAATCGACTGGCCCTCGTTGCAGGGGGTGGCGCGCCTCGGCATCAGCGCCGGCGCATCGGCCCCCGAAATCCTCGTCACCGAAGTGATCCGCGCCCTCGAGGAACGCTTCGACGTCACGATCCAAGAAGTGTCCGGCGCCACCGAAAACGTGACCTTCAAACTACCGCGCATGCTCGACGCGTGAACTGACCGCGTACCGCGATGGCCGTCTATACAGAAATCACCGACGACGATCTGACGAGCTTTATCGCGGCTTACGACATTGGCCACGTGGTGTCGCTCAAAGGCATCGCCGAGGGCGTCGAAAACTCCAACTACTTGCTCCAGACCGACCGCGCGCATTACATCCTCACGATCTACGAAAAACGCGTGGCCGAGCGCGACCTGCCGTTCTTCCTGGGCCTTATGGACCACCTCGCGGATCGGACCTTTCCCTGCCCGACCCCGATTCACGGCCGCGACGGCGAAGCGTTGCGACGCATCGCGGGTAAGCCCGCCGCCATTGTCAGTTTCATCGAAGGTCTTTGGGTCCGCCGCCCGACGCCGGACCACTGCGCTCAGCTCGGCGCGGCATTAGCGCAGATGCACGTCGCCGGCGGTGGCTTCGCGCGCCAGCGTGGCAATGCGCTGTCGGTTGCCGACTGGCGCCCTTTGTTCGAGCGCTGCAAAGCCGATGCCGACACCATCGAAACCGGCCTCGCCGACAACATCGCCCGCGAATTGACCGATATCGAAAAAACTTGGCCGACCGACCTGCCCAACGGCGTGATCCATGCCGACCTGTTTCCGGACAACGTTCTATTCCTTGAAGGCAAACTTTCCGGGTTCATCGACTTCTACTTCGCCTGCAACGATTTCTTCGCCTACGACATCGCGATCTGTCTCAACGCGTGGTGCTTCGAAGCCGACGGCTCGTTCAACATCACCAAGGCCAAGGCGCTTCTAACCGCCTATCGTCGTCATCGCGCCATTACGCCGGAGGAGTTGTCCGCACTGCCGCTCCTCGCCCGCGGCGCCGCAATGCGGTTCCTGCTGACCCGGCTTTTCGATTGGCTCAACCAAGTCTCCGGCGCGTTGGTCCAACCCAAAGACCCGCTGGAATATTGGCGCAAGCTCCATTTCCACCGCGGCGTCACCGGGCCCGGCGCCTACGGGTTGGAATAAGCCCGCGTGATCGTCGACGCCTATACCGATGGTGCCTGCTCGGGCAATCCCGGCCCTGGCGGCTGGGGCGTCTTGCTGCTGGCCGGTGAACACGAAAAAGAACTGACCGGCGGCGCGGCGCAAACCACCAACAACCGCATGGAATTGACCGCCGCCATCGAAGCGCTCAACGCGGTCAAGGCCGCCGACACCGTGCGCCTCCACACCGACAGCACCTACGTGCGCGACGGCATCACCCAATGGATCGATCGATGGAAGAAAAACGGCTGGCGAACCGCCGCAAAAAAGCCGGTCAAAAACGAAGACCTTTGGCGCGCCCTCGACGATGCCCGTACCCGGCACACCGTCGAGTGGTATTGGGTGAAAGGCCATGACGGCCACCCCGAGAACGAACGCGCCGACGCCCTCGCCCGCGCCGGCATGGAAGCCTACAAATAAAAAGGGCGGGATCCTGTCCCGCCCTTTTCGCTATGACCCCAGGGGTCTTAGCCAAGCTGTTCGAGGATCACCTCGGCCTTGCTCTTCTCGAAGGCACCGCCTTCTTCGACATTCAGGTTCTTGACGACGCCGTTGTCGACGATCATCGAGAACCGCTGGCCGCGCGTGCCCAAGCCGAAGCCGCTGGCGTCGAGCTCAAGACCCATCGCCTTGGTCAGTTCGGCATTGCCGTCGCCCAGCATCAGCACTTTGTCGCCAACGTTGCGGTCGGCGCCCCACGCCGACATCACGAACGCATCGTTCACGGCCATGCAGGCAATGGTGTCGACGCCTTTCGCTTTGATCGCGTCGGCATTGTCGACAAATCCCGGCAGATGCTGCGCCGAACAGGTCGGGGTGAAGGCCCCCGGCACCGAAAACAGCGCGACTTTCTTGCCGTCGAACAGTTCCTTGGTCGACATCGGCTTGGGGCCGCTATCGGTCATGGTCATGAGGGTAGCGTCAGGAATCTTATCGCCTTCTTTGATCGTCATTGCGTCCTCCGAAAAATAGGGGTCGCAAGCCGCGAGCCCTCTGAAATATCTCTTCTTTTGATGAGCCGGTCCTGCGTCTTCCGGCTGGCAGGCGGTAATTTAGGGGCGCACCGGCGGGGATTCAACCCGTCCGCGACCAGGCTTTTAGGGGGCGCTCGATAGGACCCGGCGCTGCTCGATCGCGCGATCGCCGTCCATCACCGTCACCACCAAGTCCATCCGGCTGGGCCGTTTCGACCCTACAAGCTCCATGGGTATTTCCATCACCGCCGAACGCCGCGCCGCGCCATAGGTCACCGTCGGGGCGCCAAACGCCAGCTCAATCGGCCCCTCCACGGCGGCGTCGATATCGCCCAGCGGCGTGGCCGAGGTCACTTCCAAGGTCACCCGATCGGCCGTGGTCGAAATCCGCGCGACATCCAACGCCCCGCCTTTTTCCCGAGACGGCACACGCGCATCGAAGCGCGCGATCAGCGGCGCGTAGGGCGTTTGGGTGGTCGACGGCGCGGGCAAATCGAGCACGAAGGTTTCGTTGTGAAACGTGCAGATGTCCTTGCAGATCGCATAAACACCAGCCGCCTCGATGCGTACCGGTTTGGTCGGGTCGACCACCGAGACGGTCATGGGCAGCACGACCTCGTCCGAATAGACCCAGGCGTTGTAGCCCAACAACGAGGCCCGCGTCGGCGCCGGCCAATCGATTGCGATATCACGGACATTCTTTGATGCGGCAAAATCGAATTGCGTCGGCAAACCGGTCTCGCCGGGTGTGCGCCAATACAGATGCCAACCCGGATCGAGCCGGGCATGAAACCCGATGCGCAGCGTTCCGTCGCCGGCAGCGCCCTCGGTGGCGGCAATCATCCGCACCTGACTGAAATGGGTCACCAGCCAACCCGACGACGTCTTCGCTTCTTGCGCGACAGCACTCCCGGCCGCGACAAGAACGCCGGCAGCGCCAAGCAACGTCGCCGTCAGTCGGGTCCGAACATTAACGAGATCGAAGTGCGGCATAGGGCAATCTGATGTGAACGGGGCGCCGTTGTTTTGCCTTAAACGGTGCCTACAATATAGGGATCGCCCCGTGTTGGGCGGGTCATAAGGTCGTGAGACCCTGCGATACCGTTGTGACACAAACGAGGAGGCGCCGAACATGATGGATGACGGAGCCTATCTCGCCGGACAGTTGCTGGTCGCCATGCCGGGCATGTCCGATCCCCGGTTCGACCGCTCGGTCATTTATATGTGCGCCCATTCCGACGACGGGGCGCTTGGCCTTGTGGTCAACCAATTGGTCGACCACATCGATTTTCCCGATCTGCTAGAGCAACTGAATATCGACACCGGTACCCCAGCGCGCCAGATCAGGGTTCATTTCGGCGGACCGGTGGAGACCGGCCGCGGCTTCGTCCTCCATTCCGCCGACTACACCCAAGACAGCACACTCAGGGTCAACGAGCAGGTCGGCTTGACCGCGTCGGTCGGTATCCTCGAAGCGATCGCCCAGGGCAGCCCGACGCCTCGCCATAGTTTGCTGGCGCTGGGCTATGCCGGCTGGGGGCCCGGCCAGTTGGACGACGAGGTTCAGGCCAATGCCTGGCTGCAAGTGCCGGCCAACGATGCGATCATTTTCGACGACGACATCGACACCAAGTGGGACCGCGCGGTCGGTTCGCTCGGGATCGACGTCTCGTTTCTATCCGGCGACGCCGGGCACGCCTGACCTCAGACGGTTTTGACCAAACGTGGCTTGGCGGGCTTGTGCCGCCAGGGATCGGTCGAGACGATGGCAAACAACTTATGATCCTGCCACACACCGTTGATGCAAAGGTATTCGCGCGCCAAGCCCTCTTCGCGAAAGCCGCACTTTTTTAGAACGCCTTGGCTCGGCAGGTTGGTCGGAATGCATGCCGCTTCCAGCCGGTGCAGACGCAGACCTTCGAACACGAAACGGACGATCACCCGCAAGGCATCCGCCATGTAGCCTTGCCGCGCATAGGGCTTGCCGATCCAGTAGCCGACCGAGGTCGATTGCGTGACGCCACGACGAATCTGGCTCAGCGTGATCCCGCCCAAAATTCGATCGTCTTCTTTGCTGAAGATGAAGAACGCGATCCCCTGATCCTCGCGCACCTCGCGGGAATAACGCCGCAACCGTCGGCGAAAAGCCGCCCGCGTCAGCGCGTCGGCCGACCACGTGGGCTCCCATGGTTCGAGAAAGGGGCGCGATTCCTGGCGCACGCTGGCCCACCCGACATAGTCCGAAAGCTGCGGCATCCGTAGATAGACGCGGTCGCCGACCAGCTCGGGCGGTGCCGATCCGGACGTGAAATTGCGTAGGAGTGCGCTCATGATTCCGCCTAGTTCAGGGCGAATCTTGCCGCAAATGCCTCGTAGTCTTCAAGTTGACCGGCTGGGCCCATCGCCGCCACGGTCGGTTTGGCGCCCGCAAACGTCCGGGCGGCAAAGCGTTTCAGGCCCTCGGCATCCACCTCGTCGATCCGGGCGATGACCTCTTCGGTGGACAGCAGACGATCGAACAACAGCGTTTGGCGCGCGAATTGTTCGCACCGCGCCGAGGAACTTTCCAGCGACATCATCAGACCGGCCTTCAATTGGGTCCGCGCCCGCGCAACCTCGGCCTCCGGCAGATCCTCGAATGTCTTGTGAATCTCGTCGACCATCGCCGGCACCAATTCGCCGACTTCTTCCTCACCGGTCCCGGCGTAGATCCCGAACATCCCGCCATCGACGTAAGACGCGGTGAACGAATAGATCGAATAACACAGCCCGCGGTTCTCGCGAACTTCCTGAAACAAACGTGACGACATCCCGCCGCCCAGCAGCATCGAATAGACCTGCGCGGTGTAATAGTCGGGATCGTCATAGGCCACGCTGTCGAATCCCGCGACAAGGTGAACTTGCTCGAGATCGCGCATTTGGAGGAAATGACCGCCTCGATAAAGCGCCGTCTCGTCCAAATCAGGCCCCTCGGTCGGCAAATCGCCGAGATGCTCGGTGGCAAGGGCGACCAGCGCGTCGTGATCGACCCGGCCCGCCGCCGCCAGCACCATGCGTCCGGCGTAATACTGCTCGCCCATGTAGCGCTGCAAATCGTCGCGCTGAAAACCTGACACGCCCTCCGGCGTCCCGAGGATCGCGCGCCCGATCGCCTGGTCGGGATAGGCCGCTTCCTGAAAATGATCGAAGATGATGTCGTCGGGCGTGTCGTTGGCTTGGCCGATCTCCTGGATCACGACCGATTTCTCGCGCTCGAGCTCTTCGGGATCGAACACCGAATGCTGCAGCAGATCGCCGATGATATCGACGGCCAGCGGCACGTCGTCTTCCAGCACCCGCGCAAAGAACGCGGTTTGCTCGCGGGAGGTATAGGCATTGAGATGCCCGCCGACCGCTTCGATCTCTTCGGCGATCTCGCGCGCGTTGCGCCGCTTGGTGCCCTTAAAGGCCATGTGTTCGATGAGGTGCGAAATCCCGTTCAGCTCGGGCTGCTCGTTGCGCGCGCCGGCATCGACCCAGACGCCGACCGACGACGTGGCAAGGTGCGGCGAATCTTCGCTGACCACGCGTAGGCCGTTCTTTAGCCGTGTGATCCGGGGATGCGTCATCCCTAAGCGGCTCGCGCCCGGTCGGCGATCACCGCCTGCACGGTCGCCAGATCGTTGGTTACGACATCAAACCGCTCTTTGCGCGTCCTCAGATCCGCCAATCGCTCCGGCAACGGCGGGCGCACCCCGGTCGCCTTTTCCACGGCGTCGGGAAACTTCGCCGGATGCGCCGTTGCCAAATGCACCAACGGCACACCGGCCGGTCGATCATTGCGCCCCGCGCCGATCCCGACCGCGGTATGCGGGTCGACCAACACCCCGGTGCGCCGCCACTCCTCGGCGATCACCGCAAGGGTCCCGGGCTCATCCACGGTGCCGGCGCGAAACAAACCACGCGCCTGGGCCAGCACGTTCTCGCTCACCGAAAAATGCCCGGTCGTCTTGAGGTCACGCATCAGGCCCGCGACTGCGGTGCCGTCGCGCCCCATCAGATCGAACAGCAATCGCTCGAAGTTGCTGGAAACCTGGATATCCATGCTGGGGCTGGCGGTCGGCATAACGTCATGCACTTGGTAATCGCCGTTTGCCATGAACCGCGCCAGGATATCGTTGCGATTGGTCGCGATGCACAACGAGGCCACCGGCAACCCCATTTGCGCGGCGACATAGCCCGCGAAGATATCGCCGAAGTTGCCGGTCGGCACCGAGAACGCCACCGACCGTTGCGGCGCGCCCAGCGCCAGGGCGGCATGAAAATAGTAGACCACCTGGGCCATGATCCGCGTCCAGTTGATCGAGTTGACGGCCGCCAGCCTGTGCCGGTCGCGGAACGCGGCATCGTCGAACATGCCCTTCACCAGCGCCTGGCAATCGTCGAACGTGCCCTCAACCGCAAGGCAATGCACATTCGATGACGGCACCGTCGTCATTTGCCGGCGCTGAATTTCCGAGACCCGGCCATGCGGATACAGAATGAAGATATCCAGCGCATCGCGATCGCGGCAGGCTTCGATCGCCGCCGACCCTGTGTCGCCCGACGTCGCGCCCACGATCGTCACCCGCGAATTGTCGCGTTGCAGCAAGTGGTCGAACAACGGCCCGAGCAACTGCAGCGCGCAATCCTTGAACGCCAGCGTCGGCCCGTGGAACAACTCCAACACCCATTCGTCGGGCCCCGATTGGCGCAGCGGTGTGACCGCACGATGGTCGAAATGGCCATAAGCATCGCCAACCAGCCGCTTGAAATCCTGCGGCGCAATGGTGTCCGCGACGAACGGCGTCATCACCGCCACGGCCAGGTCGGCATAGGACAACCCGGCCATTGCCGCGATCTGGTCGGCGCTGAATACCGGCCACTCGGCGGGCACATAAAGGCCCCCGTCACGGGCCAGCCCCGCCAGCGTGACCTCGTCCAATTCGAGCGCCGGCGCATCGCCGCGTGTACTCACAAATTTCAGGGCCGGTACTCCCAACCAAAGCCCGTCGCTAGGCGGCGCAGACTACCCAGCGGGTCCTATCCAGGCAACCGCGCGGGCCTGTGGATGGTTCTGTGTAGCAATCCGCCGAAACCCGGAAACCAACCGGTTTCTCTGTGGATAAATCGGCCGGTTTGGCGGCGGATGGGGATAAATCTGGGTCGTTGTCGGCTCTTGAGCGGTCTGCTACCAAAGCCGGGAAAGAGCATCATGAGCGCGCAAACCGACGAACTCTTCCCCGATGAAAGCGACCCGGACGACGCGCCGGAGCGGCGCTATAACACAGGGATTCTCCCCTCCAAGGAAATTCACGCCCTGATCGACAGCGGCGCCCTGCGTGCCGATCCGCCGGTTCTCCCCGAACAAGTCCAACCCGCCAGCCTGGATCTCCGCCTCGGGCCCGTCGCCTACCGCGTGCGCGCCAGCTTCCTGCCGGGCAAGAACCACACCGTGCAAAGCAAGGTCGCCGACCTCGGCACCCACGAAATCGATCTCACCAAGGACGCCGTGCTCGAACGCGGCGGGGTCTACATCGTGCCGTTGCTGGAATCGGTCAAATTGCGCAAAGGGCCTGTCGGGCGTGGCCAACCCGAAAAGCTCGACCGGTCGGCTCGACATCTTCACCCGATTGATCACGGACTACGCCACCGAGTTTGATCGCATCCCCGAAGGCTACGCCGGTCCGCTTTACGTCGAGGTCTCGCCGAGCACCTTCAGCATCAAAGTCCGCCAGGGCTCGCGTCTGGTCCAAGCGCGTTTGCGGCGCGGCTCGCCGAACCCAAGTGCCGCCGCGACCCAGCGCCTGCATGATCGCGTCGGACTTCTGAACGCGCCCGACGGTGAGGAAATCCCCGCCGGTACCATCGATCGCGACGTCCCGGTTTCGGTCGATCTGCGCGGCCGCGACGGCGACGGCCTCGTCGGCTACAAGGCGCGCGCCCATACCGACCTTGTCGATGTCGACCGCGTCGGCGGCTATCCCGTGGCCGAGTTCTGGGAACCCGTCTACGCCCCTAAAGGCGCGCTGATCCTCGACCCCAACGCCTTCTATATCCTGGTCAGCCGCGAAGAGGTCCGCGTGCCGCCCGACCACGCCGCCGAGATGCTGCCCTTCAACCCGCTCAAGGGCGAGTTCCGGGTGCATTATGCGGGCTTCTTCGATCCCGGCTTCGGCTATTCGGAGGATGCCAGTGCGGGCTCGCGCGCCGTACTCGAGGTGCGCTCCTTCGAGGTCCCCTTCCTGCTCGAACACGGCCAGAGCGTCGCGCAATTGGTCTACGAACCCCTGACCCAAGTCCCCGACCGCGTCTACGGCCAAGGCATCGGCTCAAACTACCAGCGCCAGGGCCTCAAGCTCTCCAAACATTTCTACGACTGAACGACACCGCTAGGCGAGGTACCGCGCCTCGATGTGCGCCCGAAAGGCCGCCACGCCCAGCGGCGCCCCCGTGGCCTCGGCCAGCAATTCATTGGTGCCCAGCAAAGATCCCTTCTCGTGCACGTGTGTGCGCAACCACGTCAGCAACGGCGTGAAGTCGCCCTGCCCGATCCCCTCCATCACACCGGTCTCGGCATCGCACGCCGCGCGAAACAACTGCGCCGCGGCGAGGGCGCCCAGCGTGTAGGTCGGGAAATAGCCGAAGTCGCCGCCATACCAGTGGATGTCCTGCATACAGCCGTCCTTGTCGTCGGCCACCTCGATCCCCAAAAGCGTGCGCATCCCCTCACGCCACGCGCCCGGCAAATCGACGACCGCGAGGTCGCCCGCCACCATGGCGGTCTCGAAGTCGTAGCGCAGCAAGATGTGCGCGGGATACGTCACCTCGTCGGCCTCGACCCGGATCGGCGTGCGATCGACCTTGTGGTAAAGCCGCAGCAGGTTCTCGATCTCCCATGCCGGACCAGTGCCCTTGAAGGTTTCGCGCATGATCGGCGCGGCGAAGGCGACAAAGGCCGGACTGCGGCAGGCCTGCATTTCCATCAGCAGCGATTGCGATTCATGGATCGTCATGCCCCGCGCCATGCCCACCGGTTGCCAGCGCCACGCCTCGGGCAGCCCGCGTTCATATAGCGCATGACCGGTTTCGTGGATCACGCCCATCAGCGATTCGGTAAACGCATCGTCTTTGTAGCGCGTGGTGATCCGCACATCGTCCGGCACCCCGGCGGAAAACGGATGGGGGCTCACGTCCAGGCGGCCGAAATCGGTATCGAACCCGATCGCCGCCATGATGCGTTCGCCCAAAGCACGTTGCGCCGCCACGGTGATATCGCCGGTCACCGCCAACAACGCGGGGCCTGCGGCCTGGCGCTCGATCACCCGCCCGATCATCTCCGGTAGAACGTCGCGTAGGTCGGCAAAGATACCGTCGATCTCGGCCCGCCGCATGCCGGGGTCGTAGGCGTCCAACAATGCGTCATAGGGCCCGAGGTCCAGCGCCGCCGCCTTGGCCTGCGCTTTTTCGCGCACCAGCGTCACCACGGTTTCCAACGCCGGCACCACGGCCGCGAAATCGTTGCGTCCGCGCGCCTCGCGCCAAATCATCTCGCACGCCGAATTGGCGTGGCTGAGGGCGGTGACCAAATCGCCCGGCAGCGCCGTCGCATGGCGCCACAGCCGCTGCATTTCCGCAAGGTTGGCGTACTGCCAGGCCGATAAGCTCACCCGCGCCCTCCGCCGCGGCCCCGAGCAGATCGGCCATTTCCGGCGCGGTCATCAGGTCGTGTTCCAGCAACGACAGCTCGGCAAGCTGGTCCGAGCGCGCCGTCGCCCCGCCCGGCGGCATCATCACCGCACGGTCCCAGTGCAGTACCTGCTCCACGCCGCCCAATACGCCGAGACGGCGAAAGCGGGTTTCTAAGTCTTGATACGCGTTCATGGCGCGCGAACTCTACGGCACGGGGCCGCCGTCCGCCTAGCCCGCCCTAGGATTGCTGCTCGCGCATGCGCTTGCGGTTCCACGCGACGTAAACCACCACCAACGTCAGGGCCAGCAGGTACCACGTAATCGCGTATTGCAGATGATCGTTGGGAATATCGAGCCGGGTTTGCCCGCCGATCGGAAAACCGCCGGGGTTGGGCGTGGCGTCGGCATCGATCACCACGGACTGCAAATCGCGCCCGACCACCGCCCTCATCGCTGGATAGTCGACCGACAGCCAGAAGTTCGTCGCCGGATCGTTGTCGGGGGTAAACGCGTTGCGCCCCGCCCCGGGCGTCACCAAGCCCACGACCGTCACGGTGCCCTCGACTCTGCCCCTCGGATCGGGCCGCAGGGTCGCGTTTGTCGTCCGGCACCCACCCGCGGTTGACCAGCACCACCGGCCCCTCGTCGCGCACGAAGGGGGTGAGCACGTGCGAGCCGACATTGCCGCGTTGCGACCGCGCCGCGAGGAGCAATTCCTTGTCGTGCAGGAACCGCCCGGTCAGCCGGACCGGGGCCCACATCACGGCCTCTAGGTCGGCATCCTCGGTCGGCAGCGCGATGGGCGGCGCCTCGAGGCGCGCGGTGCGCTCGGCGATCAGATCGGTTTTCCAATCGAGCCGCACCAATTGCCAGCTCCCCAGACCGACCAGAATGGCAAAGACGACATCGCCCCGATCGTCGAGCCCAACGTCGGGCGAAACTCGTTCCAGGGGATGGGCGCACCCTGGGGTTCTTCAAAGCTCATCGCAAATCCGGGCGTCGGGCATAGTTGATGGCATAGAACGCCGCCTTAAGCGGCCTCAGAAGGCCGAGCGACAGCGCAAAGATGAGTGGGATCCAAAGCAAGGCATGCACCCAAAACGGCGGTTGATAGGAAACCTCGACGATCAACGCCGCGGCCACGACCAACGCGCCGACGAACAAGACAACGAAAACGGCCGGACCGTCGCCGGTATCGACCGCCTTCAGTTCCAACCCGCAATGCGTGCAGGTCTCGGCGACTTGGAGAAACCCGGCGAACAGCTTGCACACGCCGCAGCGCGGGCAACGGCTGGTCAGGCCGGCCTTGATCGGGGAGACGGGTGGCGCACCGCCGTGATCCGTCATCCCCAAATCAGCGGTTTAGTGGAGAATATCGCCCGCACCCCACCAGTAGATGGAGACGAACAGGAAGATCCACACCACGTCGACGAAGTGCCAATACCAGGCGGCGGCTTCGAGACCGAAGTGCTGGTTCGGTTTGAAGTGGCCGCGTTGGGCACGGACCAGACAGACGATCAGGAAGATCGTCCCGATGATCACATGCGCGCCGTGGAACCCTGTCGCCATGAAGAAGGTCGAGCCGTAGATACCGCCGGTAAACGAGAACGCGGCTTCCGCGTATTCGACACCTTGGATGATCGAGAACGTAATGCCCAAGATCACCGTGATCAGCAGCCCAAGCTTGAGCCCGCGATAGTCGCCATGGCGCAGCGCATGATGCGCCCACGTCACCGTGGTCGACGACGTCAGCAGAATGAGGGTGTTGAGGAACGGAAGGCTCCACGGATCGAAGGTGATGATGCCTTCCGGCGGCCACATGCCGCCCATCGCCTCGGTCGGGAACAGCGCCGCGTTGTAATAGGCCCAGAACCACGCGACGAAGAACATCACCTCCGAGGCGATGAACAGGATCATGCCGTAGCGCAACCCAAGCTGCACGATCGCGCTGTGGTGCCCCTCGTGTTCGGCCTCGCGGGTCACGTCGCGCCACCACATCATCATGGTGTAGCCGGTCATGACCAGACCGATCACGAGCACCCACACCGTCACGTCCCGCATGAACATGACGAACCCTGCGGTCAACACAAGCGCACTAAGTGCACCGACGATCGGCCATGGGCTCGGATCGACGAGATGGTAGCTGTGTCCTTTTGCGTGTGCGTCGGCCATAAGCCTTACTCCTGTCTCAACCGTTACCGGTTAGTTCACGTCGTTCGTTTTGGTTTCATTGCCAGCCTACGATAGCTGGAACTTCCGAATCTCTTCCTCCGTCATGTCTTGGCGGAAGAAGGTGTAGGACAGCGTGATCGTGGTCACGTCGTCCATATTGGGATCGGCGAGCATTTCCGGATCGACGAAGAACGTCACCGGCATATTGGCGCGTTGGCCGGCCGCCAGGACTTGCTCGTTGAAGCAAAAACATTGGATCTTGCTGAAATAACGCCCCGCTTTGGCCGGCGAGACGTTGAACCCGGCCTGGCCCATCACCGGCCCGTCACTCAAGTTCTCGGCCTCGTAGAATGCCAAGCCCTCTTCGCCCACCTTCAGCGCGACCTCGCGCTGCTTGGGCCGAAAGCGCCAGGGCAATGCCGGGTCGGTGTTGGCGTCGAATTGCACTTTGATCACCCGATCGCTGGCCGCCGCAGGCACCGAATTCGCGCGCTGGGTCGTGCCCCCGAACCCGGTGACCTGGCAGAACAGTCGATAGGCCGGCACCGCGGCATACGCGGCACCGCCCATGCCGACGACTACCCCGCCGAGCATCAACGCCGTAAACCGTCGCTTGCTCTCATCGACCAATTCAACCTCCTCGCATCTGGGCCATGGCGCCGAGAAACACCAGAACCACGAACGCGATCAACGCGGCGCCGAGCGCAAAATTCTTGCCTCGGCGTTTTTTGTGTTCCTCACTGAGCGGCATCCTTGCTCGCTACGCACCCGGCGCCCAACCGAGCGCATGGTCCGCCAGCAAGAGCGCAAAAACGAGAAACAGATACAGAATCGAAAACCCGAACAACCGCTTCGCCGCGCGATGCCCGTCAGCCGCCGCCGCCGCTTCGTCGCGCCGCCATACGCCGACCGCCAGCGCGACGAACGCCGCGCCAAGAATGGCCACCGTCGCGCCGTAGAACGCGCTGGCCCCGCCCAGCAACCACGGCGTCACCGCCAGAGGGGCGAGCAACAGGCTGTAGAGCAGGATCTGGCGCCGCGTCTCGCGGTCGCCCTGCACCACCGGCAGCATCGGCACCCCGGCCTTGGCGTAGTCGCCGCTGCGGTAGAGCGCCAGGGCCCAAAAATGCGGCGGCGTCCAAAAGAAGATGATCGCGAACATCATGATCGGCAGTAGCGAGATCTCGCCCGTCACCGCGGCCCACCCGATCATCGGCGGCAACGCCCCGGCGGCACCGCCGATGACGATGTTCTGCGGCGTCCGCCGCTTGAGCCACATCGTGTAGACGAAGACGTAGAACCCGATCGTCAGTGCGAGCAAGCCGCCGGCCAACCAATTGACCAGCGACCCCATGACCATGACCGACAAGAGTGCGATCACCACACCGAATGTCAGCGCTTCCGCGCGCTGGACCCGACCGGCCGGGATCGGGCGTTGGGCCGTGCGTTTCATCACGGCGTCGATATCGGCGTCGTACCACATGTTGATCGCACCGGAGGCACCTGCCCCCAAGGCGATCGCCAGCAGCGCGATCACCGCAGTCACCGGATGGATCGCGCCCGGCGCCACCACCAAACCAACCAGACCGGTGAACACCACCAGCGACATCACGCGCGGCTTGAGCAGCGCGACATAGTCGCGCACGCCGGCTACGGCGACGCCGTCGTTTTGGCTGATGCTGAGATCGGTCACGGTCGTTCTCTGCCTATTTGATCCGCGGCAGTTCCTCGAAGGTGTGGAACGGCGGCGGTGAAGGTAGCGTCCACTCCAATGTGGTGGCGCCTTCACCCCAGTAGTTGGCTTCGGCCTTTTTGCCGCGCAGCAACATGTCGAACAGCATCCACAGGAACACCAAGGTGGCGATGCCCGAAACGTATGACCCCAACGACGAGATCATGTTCCACCCCGCAAACGCGTCCGGGTAATCCGTAATACGCCGCGGCATCCCGGCCAGCCCCGAGAAATGCATTGGGAAGAAGGTCAGGTTGACGCCGATGAAGGTGAGCCAGAAGTGCAGCTTCGCCAAGGTGTCGTTGTAAACCCGACCCCACATCTTGGGCGCCCAGTAGTAGAAAGCGGCGAAAATACCGAACAGCGCGCCCAACGACATCACGTAATGGAAATGGCCGACCACGTAGTAGGTGTCGTGCAGCGCTAGATCCATGCCCGCATTGGACAACACCACGCCGGTCACGCCACCCACCGTGAACAAGAAGATGAACGCCAACGCGAACATCATCGGCACGGTAAACTTGATGGACCCGCCCCACATCGTGGCGAGCCACGAGAAGATCTTGATCCCGGTCGGCACCGCGATGACCATCGTCGCCGCGACGAAATACGCCCGCGTATCGACGTCCAACCCGGCCGTATACATGTGATGCGCCCAGACGATAAAGCCAACCACACCGATCGCGACCATGGCATAGGCCATCCCGAGATAGCCGAAGATCGGCTTGCGCGAGAAGGTCGAGATGATGTGACTGACCACGCCAAAGGCCGGCAAGATCAAGACGTAAACCTCGGGGTGCCCAAAGAACCAGAACAGATGCTGGTACAGGATCGGATCGCCACCATTGGTCGCGTCAAAGAACGCCGTCCCGAAGTTACGGTCCGTCAGCAGCATCGTGATCGCACCGGCCAGAACCGGAAGCGACAGCAGCAACAAGAACGCCGTCACCAGCACCGACCAGACGAACAACGGCATTTTGAGCAGCGTCATGCCCGGTGCACGCATGTTGAAGATGGTGGTGATGAAGTTGACCGCACCCAGGATCGACGAGGCGCCTGCCAAATGCAGCGCAAAGATCGCCAGATCGACCGCGGCACTCGGATGCCCCGAAGTCGACAGCGGTGCGTAAACCGTCCAGCCGGTGCCGGGGCCTTCGCCGACGAACAGCGAGGCCACCAACAAGAGCCCCGCGGGGATCAATAGCCAGAAAGAAATATTGTTCAAACGCGGAAACGCCATATCCGGCGCGCCGATCATTAGCGGCACGAACCAGTTGCCGAACCCGCCGATAAACGCCGGCATGATCATGAAGAACACCATGATCAATCCGTGCGAGGTGACCACCGCATTGTATAGCTGATAGTCGTCGCCAAAGAACTGCATTCCCGGTGCGGCAAGTTCCATCCGCATCAGGATCGAGAGAAGACCACCGACCAAACCAAAGATGATGGCGTAGATCAGGTACATCGTCCCGATATCTTTATGGTTGGTCGAATAGGCCCAACGGCGCCAGCCGGTCGGCGCGTGATGATCGTCGTGGGCTTCGGCGGATGCGTTACTCATAACCTCGGACCTCTTGGTGCGTTGAGCGCAGTGTCGGTTGAATTGTTAGTTGGCGGTCGGGACTTCGCCGGTTTCCTCGAAGCGCGCTGCAATTTGGCGCGCTTTCTCGGCACGGGCCGCGGCAAAATCCTTGGGCGCGCCGGGCTTGCCCTCGTAGGCGAATTCTTCTTTGGCTTCCTCGACCCATCTCGCGTACTCGGCCTTGCTGACCGCACGCACCATGATCGGCATGAAGCCATGGCCCGAACCGCAAAGCTCGGAGCACATGCCGTAATAAACGCCTTCCTTTTCGATCTCGACCCAGGTCTCGTTGATGCGGCCCGGCACGGCGTCCATCTTGATGCCGAGGTTGGGCAGGGCCAACGCATGAATCACGTCGGTCGCCGTCGTCAGGATCCGGATCTTAGTGTTGACCGGCAGCACCACGTCGTTGTCGGTGGTGAGCAACCGGACTTGGCCATCTTCCAAATCCTCGTCTTCGACGATCACGGCATCGAACGTCAGGTTGTCGCTATCGGGATATTCGTAGCTCCAGAACCACTGATTGCCGATCGCCTTGATGGTCATTTCGGCGTCGACCGCGCGGTCGGAGAAATACAACAGCCGGAACGACGGCACCGCGATCACCACCAGGATGACGATCGGGATCACCGTCCAAAGGACTTCCAGCGCCGTGTTGTGGGTGTTGGTGCTCGGGTTCGGGTTCTTCGAGGCCCGGAAGCGCAGCATGATGTAGACCATCAGCAGCAGCACGAATGCCGCGATCACGGTGATGATGACCAACAACAAGTTATGGAAATCGTTGATCCGCTCCATCGTCGGCGAGGCCGCTTCGCGCAAGCCCATTTGCCAGGGCGCCGAGGTGCCTTCAAAAGCCTGCGCCAGCGCCACCCCCGTCGTCAGTGTAAAGGTGGCAAGCAGCGCGACCGCTGCGGTAACAATGCGTGAAATCGACATGCCGTAGACCCGTTTCTGGTCGTTCCCGAGTGGCGCACGGCCCCCGAGAGGACCGCACAGGCCGCAGTTTTACTTCATCCCGCGGCCCCAGCGCCAGCATGCGTCCACGGACCAATCGCCGCAGGGCACGCCCCGCCGCGACGATCCCGCCGCGTTTTCCTCGCTCACGGCGCTAACACATTGTTTTTACATAATTAATCTGGTTTTGGCCGAGAATCGCCCCGCGCGACGGCCAAAACCGCCGTTTTCCGCGTCATTATGTCGCGGGGCCGTCCCGCCCTGGTTCGCACCGGGCCTTGGGACTCCCTATATTCCGGGTCACCCTCAAACCCGGAGCCCCGTTGCATGAGCCAGCCTTCGCCCCAAGAACTCTTTTTTACCCGCACCGGCCTCGACGAAAAGCGTGTCGAAGGCCTCGTCGGCGAGGCCCTGCACGGCATGGATGACGGCGAGATTTTCCTGGAATACCGCCAGTCCGAGAGCTTTTCCTTCGATGACGGGCGGCTCAAAGCCGCGGCCTACGACACCGACCAAGGTTTCGGCCTACGCGCGGTTTCCGAAGATTCCACCGGCTACGCCCATGCCGCCGAGCTTTCCGAGGACGCCATCAAACGCGCCGTCTCCACGGTGCAAGCCGTGCGTGGCGGCAATGTGGGCACCGCCGCGGCAGGTCCTGCGCGCACCAACAACACGCTCTATGTCGACGACAACCCGCTCAACGAGGTGCCGTTCGAAGACAAGATCAAGCTGATGCAAGACATCGACGCCTATGCCCGCGCCAAAGACCCGCGCGTGCGCCAGGTCTCGGCCTCGCTCGCCGGATCGTGGCAGGTCGTCCACATGATCCGCGCCGACGGCCACCAGGTCGGCGACATCCGCCCCCTGGTCCGTCTCAACGTCTCGGTCGTGGTCGGCGACGGCGACCGCCAGGAGACCGGCTCGCACGGCACCGGCGGCCGCACCGGTTACCTCGGCTATATCGATCCCGCGGCTTGGCAAGGCCAAGTCGACGAAGCCTTGCGCCAGGCCCTGGTCAATCTCGAAAGCATCGATGCGCCCGCCGGCGAGATGACGGTCGTACTCGGCCCCGGCTGGCCCGGCATCTTGTTGCACGAAGCCATCGGCCATGGCCTCGAGGGCGACTTCAATCGCAAAAAAACCTCCGCCTTCGCCGGCTTGATGGGCGAACAGGTCGCCGCCAAGGGCGTCACCGTCGTCGACGACGGCACGCTCACGGATCGCCGCGGCTCGCTCACCGTCGATGACGAAGGCACGCCGACCAACCGCACGGTCCTGATCGAAGACGGCATTCTCACCGGTTACCTGCACGACCGGCTCAACGCGCGGCTGATGAACATGGCGCCCACCGGCAACGGTCGCCGCCAGTCCTACGCGCACATGCCGATGCCACGCATGACCAACACCTACATGCTGTCGGGCGATCGCGATCCCGCGGAAATTCTCACCGGCGTGAAAAACGGTCTTTATGCCGTGAACTTCGGCGGCGGCCAGGTCGACATCACCTCGGGCAAGTTCGTCTTTTCCTGTACCGAGGCCTACATGGTCGAAGACGGCAAGGTCGCCGCGCCCGTCAAAGGCGCCACCCTGATCGGCAACGGCCCCGACGTGCTGACTAAGATCAGCGGCATCGGCACCGACATGGGCCTCGATCCTGGCATCGGCACCTGCGGCAAGAACGGCCAAGGCGTCCCCGTCGGCGTCGGCCTGCCCACCATCCGCGTCGACGGCCTTACCGTCGGTGGCACGGCGGCTTAGGCCGCCGCCACCGACGCCCGCGCCGCATCGCACTCGGCGCAACCCACGGCGGGGTCGTGAAGAAACAGCAACGGGTCTTCCTTAAGCGCCGCACAGGCCAGCGCGACCACATCGCGTGACCGAAACAAACGCGCCGTCGCGTGCCCGACCGGTCCCTCGCGCTGCAATCCGTCGGCGCGCAACCAATCGTCGGCCAACGCAAAGCGCGCGCAGCACGAATCGTTCTCCCCGTAATCGATCCGCGTCGGCACCCCGTCCTTCAGGACCGTGATGTGATGCGGAATGCGATAGCACCCCGGCCATCAACTCGGCAAGATGCAAGCTGGTATCGGCGTCGTGCCCGACACCCAACAAAAGCACCTGGCCATCTAAATCATGCACTCGCCCAACCGCGCTTTTTGCGCTATGGGGCGGCAAAGTCATCGCAGCACCAACGATGTGGGCGGCCTGCGGCCCGACGGCTGCCCAAGCAAACGGATGATCGCTGCGCCGCGCTTCGGGTTGCCGCCAAAAGGCATCCGCCACCACGCCGAGATCGGGGTCCGCCGGCGTCGCGGCCGGATCGAAAACATGATCGTCGTCCCCGGTCCACGACGGCATCACGACCGTCCCGTCCGGCCTCACCGCCACCAATAACGCCTCGATCAACCCCGCCGGCCCGCCCTCGACGGGCCGTACCGCCCGAAACGACGTATGCACCTGCAACACCCCGCCGGGCGTAACGCCCAGCGCGCGGAGCTGATCGGCGATCGCGTTAGGAGTCATCGCGTTGGTTGACGGCCTAACGCAACTCGAACGTCACCGCGAGGTCCATCGACAGCGTCGAGGTGCCCGCCGCCACCGGCACGCTGGCCAAGGCTTCGGACCGGAAGCGCGCCGGGGCGGGCCCGCCGCCGCGACCGGTTTCTGAAATCGTCATCACGCGGCCCAACCGCGCGCCCGCGGCCTCGGCCATCATCGCGGCTTTGCGCTGCGCATCTTTGACCGCCGCGATGCGCAAGCGATCTTGCACGGCTTCGTCCGGGGCAACGAAGAACGTCACGCCATTCAGCGAGTTGGCGCCGCCCTTGATCAGCGCGTCGAGCGTGTCGCCGACGATTGCGGTGTCGCGCACCAAGGCCGTCACGGTGTTGGTTGCGCGGTAGCCGACGATGCGCCGCGCTTGTCCGCGGCCCTCGACCTGATCGAACACCGGCGAGACGTTAAATCCCGAGGTTTGAATATCGGCCTCGGCGACTCCGGCCGCGCGCAAGGCGGTAAATACACCGCGCATCGCCACGCTGTTTTGATCGACCGCCTCACCGGCGCTCCGGGCTTGGCTGACCACACCGGCACTGACGCGCGCGCGGTCGGGCGTCGCTTCGACCTCGGCATGACCGCTCACCGAAATCATTCGCGCCGGTTCCGCAGCTTGGACCTCTCCCGACAGCCCCACCATCGTTGCGACGAACGCAATCAAGAACACTCGCATGGCTTCACTCCCATTTATGTCGGCCCACGATGCCACGACCGCCCCCCGGCGCGCGACTCTCCGCTAGCGGAACGCCTCATCTCGCAGCGCCGCGATCGCTGCCTCAACCGTCATCACCTCTTGCGCACCGTCGCGGCGGCGCAGCGTGACCTGATCGCCCCCCGCCTCGCGCGCTCCCACCGCCGCCAACAGCGGAATCCCGGCTTCGCGCGCATCGACGACCTTGCGCGCGAGACGTTCGGGCCGCACGTCGGCGACGGCGCGATAGCCCACGGCCACCAAACGGTCGACCAACGATTTGGCATAGGCGACCTGCGCATCGGTGATGCTCGCCACCACGATTTGATCGGGCGCGAGCCACAGGGGCAGGTTGCCCTCGTGGTGTTCCAGCAGCATGCCGATGAACCGCTCGACGCTACCCAACACCGCGTGGTGGATCATCACCGGGCGCACCCGGTCGCCACCGGCATCGATGTAGGCCGCATTCAAGCGCTCGGGCAGCACCATATCGAGCTGCACCGTCCCGCATTGCCATTCGCGGCCTCGACTATCGCGCAAATGGAAATCGAGCTTCGGCCTGTAAAACGCGCCCTCGCCGGGATCGACACGGTAGGCCAGTCCGGCCGCTTTGGCCGCCGCTTCGAGTCGCGCCTCGGCGGCATCCCACGCGGCATCGGAGCCGGCCCGCACCTCAGGCCGCGTCGAGAACGCCACCTGCACATCGTCGAACCCGAAATCGGCATAGACCTTGTGCAACAGGCCGCAAAACCGGGCGACCTCGTCTTCGACTTGGTCTTCGGCACAAAAGATATGCGCATCGTCTTGCACAAAGCTGCGCCCGCGCATCAGCCCCATCAACGCGCCCGAAGGCTCGTCGCGATGACACATGCCGAACTCGCTATAGCGGATCGGCAAATCGCGAAACGAACGCACCCGTTTGTTGAAAACCTGCACGTGCCCAGGACAACTCATCGGCTTCAGCGCCCGCGATTGATCCCCGTCTTCGAAGGCGAACATGTTGTCGCCGAACTTTTCCCAATGGCCGCTTTGTTCCCACAATTTGCGGTCCAGCAGCATCGGCGTGCGAATTTCGCGAAAGCCGAGCCCGCGCATACGTGCCCGGATCGTCTCTTCGACGATGCGAAACAGGGCAAAGCCGCGCGGGTGCCAAAACACCATGCCCGCGGCTTCCTCTTGCTGATGCCAAAGGTCCATGCGGTTGGCGATTGCGCGATGATCTTGGTCGTCGATGTCGTTCTCTCCTCATCACAAAGGCCGGGAGAAGACGGGCACCAGACACAAAAAAGGCCCCGTCCGGATACCGGCGGAGCCTGGGGTGGTTATCGATGTGTGCTTAGCGCACGTCAAAACCCCACGGCCCGCCGCTGCGGGTCGTGGTGGTGGTGTTCATCGCTTGAAACATCATCAACATGGCGCGGACCCTAAATCGGGTTGCAAAGAGGGTCAATATTCTTGTGGACCGTTAAGAGGTCAGCATACGCTTAACGATGAGGCCCAGCCCCGTCGGCAGTTCCAAAATCCGTTGGCTCCGCGCGCCAAACCACGCCTGGTAGGCATCGAACATGGGCTCGTATTCCGACCGCCCAAAATCGTCCAGCAGGATCACGCCGTTCTCGGGGATTCGATCGTAGAAGAACTCAAGTGCGGCGATCTCGGCCCCCGCGCAATTCATATCCAAATGCAGAAACGCGACTTTCTCGGGCGCGGTATCGGCCAAGACGTCGGGTACGGTGCCCGCGACGACATGCACGTTGGACCAAGGCGCAAAACGCTTGCGCACTTGTGCCTCCAGCCCGTCGGCGGAGAACGTCGGCCCCGACAGACGCATTTCCGTCTCGGTGGCATACCGACTGTCCAGCCCTTGGAAGGTATCGTAGAGGTAGAAGTCGCGATCCGGCGCAATAGCTGTGCCCAACGTGCCGAGCGCGGTCACCGCATAGAGCCCCTCATAGACCCCGCATTCGACCAACGCGCCCTCATGGCCCAACGCGGTCGAGATCGCCCAACAATACGCGTGTAGGCGCCACAGTTTGTGAAGGTCTTCGGGTTGCTGGCAAGCGTTCCCGGCAACCTCCATGAAGGTGCGATCGCGGGTGAAGCCGAGATTGCGCGACACGGCAATAAGATTGTCGGCCATAAAGGTGCGCACGCCATGCTCTCGACACACGCGCTGCATGTCGTGGGCGCATTCGCGGACGCGGCTCCGCGCAGTAAGCGGAAGGCCCACAGAATAAAAGCTCATGGCCACGTAATCGGGCACCGGGGTTTCTGTCATGTGGCGCACGCTAGGCCGTCTTGGTGAACAAACCCTTAAGGGCTAAGAGGGTGGCGCCGAGACCTCGGCCCGCGCCAAATTGTCGAGCAATGTCGGATCGTAGGGGAAGCGTTTGAGCGCCTCGCGGTAATCCGCCAGCGCCGAGGCATAGTCCCCGGTCTGGTGATGCGCCAAACCGCGCGCGAGATACCCGAACCCGTCGCCGTAGCGGATCAAACGCCCGGCTTCGTCGCGCAAGCGCGCATGATCGCCCAGCCGCAATAACGCCTCGACGCGCGTCCGCAGCGCCAAATCAGGGACGATGCCTTCGATCACGGGCGTCTCGACACAGCGCGTCAGGGCGGTCCGTTCTAGCGCCACGCGACAGATCACCTGAATCTGGCGCAAGGCCTGCTCGGCAATGTCGGTGTTGGCCGGGTCGCGCCGCGCCTCCGGCGACTGGGTGGCCCGCGCCACCGTGTCCTGACAGGTCTCGATCATCGTCGCGCCGTCCTGGGTGGGGCTGCCTTGCACGCAGGCGCTGAGCGAATCGCGCGCCGCCGCCGACGGATTGGGGTCGAACACGCCCAACCACCACAGCCCGGCGCGACGATCGCCACGTCCACCACGACCCCGCCCACAATAAAGTAGGTGAGATAGCGCCGGTTCATGCCGCGCATCTTGGCCATCGCCGTCTCGAACAACGACGGCGGGTCGGTTTTGGGATCCTCGGGTTCGCTCACGGGCGGCATCATAGCCGCCCGGAGACGCGAAGGGGCGAGCCATTAGTTTAGTGGCCAGCGCCACCACGGGGTTTGCGACACCGATCGCACCTCGCCGGCCGTCACCCCGATATCGCGCCGCCCGCGCGAATCCAGCATACCCAGGGCGGCCCGGTCGCGACGCGCTTTGGCCCAACGCCGCGCCAAGACCACCAAGCCCTTGGTGAGGCGCGCCATGGTGCCCCGACGGGGCTCGTGCCGGCGGGTTTGGGTAAGTTCGCCCATTGCAATCTCGGCCATCGGTCTATCCTTTTTCGCCCACATTTCTGCGGATTTTCGGGAAAACCGGGCAGCAGACCCACCCGGTTCTTGCGCCTCTAATAAGGGGCAGGCCCGACCATCAATCAAACGAATTGATTTGAAGTCACCAATCAGAATTGCTTATGTCGGGATCATGCACCGCAATCTTGATATCGACCTCCTGCGCACCCTCGTCGCCATCGCCGAGACCGGCTCGTTCACCGCCGCCGCCGAACAGATCGGGCGCACCCAATCGGCAATCTCGATGCAGATGAAACGATTGGAAGAACAAATCGAGCGCCCGCTGTTCGTCCGCGACGGGCGCACCAGCACACTCACCCCGGCCGGCCAAGACCTGCTCGATTACGCGCGCCGCATCTTGCGACTACAGGACGCCGCCTTGTCCTCCCTCCGCGAACCGGAAATGGAAGGCGCGGTCCGGGTCGGCATCCCCGACGATTACGTCGGCGTGTTCATGCCGCCGATCCTCGCGCGCTTCGCACGCTCGCACCCGCGTGTGCAAGTCGACCTGCGCTGTGAAACCTCCGACCGGTTGCGCGATTCGTTGTTGGCCGGCGAAATCGATTTGGCGGTCGTCACCTGCGGCGCGCTGACCGAAGAAAGCCAGCCGCTCAAAAAAGAATCCGTCGTGTGGGCCGCGCCGCGCGAGCACCGCGTCGAAGACGAGCCCGTTCTTCCGCTTGCCCTCTTCGCAGCCCCCTGTCGGGTCCGAGAATCGACCATTCAAGCCGTCGACAAGATGGATCGCGACCACCGCATCGCCTACGTCTCGCCCTCGCTGATGGGATTGTTCGCCGCGGTCAACGCGGGACTCGCCGTCACCACCATCGGCCGCAGTGCGCTCACATCCGGGATGCGCACCCTGAACGAGGAAGACGGCTTCCCGCCACTGCCCGACATCGTGCTGACGTTGGAGCGCACGCCGCGCGAACGTTCCGCCGCCGTCGAGGCCTTGGCCACCCACATCATCGAATCGTTCCGCGACGAGGCGAACGTCCCCCGCGTCCCGCCCAACGCGGGTCCCGAATATTGGCAACGCCCCAGCGCCGCCGAGTAGTGCTCTAGTAGGCTTCTTCCTCGAAGACGGGGTCGACGCTGCCGCCCCAAGCCCCGGCGTAACGCACCAGCAAGTCTTCGGCCGGGGCATTGCCGCTGCGTTGGATGTCATCCAGCGGATCGAGGAACCCGCCTTCGTCGGTGCCCATCCCGTCGAGCCGCGCGCGGTCGCGCAATCCGCCTCGCGCGATTTCCAGCACGCGGCCCGCAAGGTCGCCCACGGTGCCATTGCTGAACGGCGTCTTCAGCGCCGTCTTGGGCACTTCGGTGCGCAGGTATTCATGCTCTTCCAGCGTGAAGTCTTTGACCAAATCCCACGCGGCATCGAGCGCGCTTTGGGAATAGGTCAGCCCGACCCATAACGCCGGCAGCGCGCATATGCGGCCCCACGGCCCGCTATCGGCGCCGCGGAATTCCAAGAACCGTTTCATGCGCACTTCGGGGAACAACGTCGTCATGTGGTCTTCCCAGTCGCGCAAGGTCGGCTTTTCGCCCGGCAACGCCGGCAGCTTGCCGTCGAGGAAATCGCGAAAGCTTTGGCCCGAGGCATCGAGGTAGGTGCCGTTGCGATAGATGAAATACATCGGCACATCGAGCACGTGATCGGCATAACGCTCGAAGCTCATGCCGTCCTCGAACACGAACGGCAGAATGCCGCAACGATCGGGATCGGTGTCGGTCCACACATGACTGCGCAGCGACAAGAACCCGTTCGGCTTGCCTTCGGTGAACGGCGAGTTGGCGAACAGCGCGGTCGCCACCGGCTGCAACGCCAGGCCGACGCGAAACTTCTTCACCATGTCGGCTTCGGACTGAAAGTCGAGGTTCACCTGCACCGTGCAGGTGCGAAACATCATGTCGAGACCCATCGAGCCCTTGGTCGGCATGTAGGCCATCATGATGCCGTAACGCCCTTTGGGCATGACGTGGACATCCTCGCGCCGCCACTTCGGGTTAAAACCCAGGCCCAGCATCCCCGAGCCGGTTTCGGCCCCGATCTCTTTGACTTGCTTAAGGTGCGTGTTCACCTCGATGCAGGTCTCGTGAATGTTTTCCAGCGGCGCGCCCGACAACTCGAACTGCCCGCCCGGCTCCAGCGTGATGCTTTGCCCGTCCATGGTCAGCGCGATCGGGTTGCCGTTTTCGAGATGCGGTTCCCAGCCGAACCGCGTCAGCCCGTCCAACAGCGCGCGAATCCCCGGGGTGCCGTCATAGGGCAGCGGGCGCAGGGTCTTGAGGTTGAACGCGAATTTCTCGTGCTCGGTCCCAATGCGCCAATCCTCGGGCGGCTTGCAGCCCGATTCGATGAAGTCGACCAGCTGTTGCTTGTTCTCGACCGGAATCCCGGGGTCGTCTGCCGGTGGCGCCGACATAGCTAGTCGGCCGCCCGGCAGGGCGTGTCACACGCAATCATCGATGATCTTCCGAAGTCGTTATCGATTGTTGGCCCGCAGTATTGCCGTCCTCGATTCGGAATGCAAAGCAGGTAAACCCGTCCCGCAACCCTGCCATGCGCCTAGCGCCAATCTCCGAGATGCGCCTGCACCATCGTCAGCGCGGCAATTGCCGCGGTATCGGCACGCAACACGCGCGGACCCAGCGCAACCGGCACCGCAAACGGCTTGGCCACGATCATGGCGCGCTCGTCGGCCGAGAACCCGCCCTCGGGACCTATCAAGCCCGCCCACGACCCCGGCGCTTCGCCTGCCATGGCGGTCGCGATCGGGGTGCCAGCACCGGATCTCGTCGCAAAACAATAAGCGCCGGTCCGCCGGCCAGGCATCCAACACCGCCGCCAAGGGTTCGACGGCCACGACCTCGGGCACGGTCATGCGCCCGCATTGCTCGGCCGCCTCGATCACCAAGGCTTGCGCCCGGGAGTGGTTGAGATCGCGCACGCTGGTGTGGGCGCTCAATACCGGCACCAGCCGCGACGCGCCCAACTCGGCCGCCTTCTCGATCGTCACATCGAGGCGTGCCTTTTTGATCGGCGTGAAGACCAACCACAAATCGGGCTCGTCGACATGCGCCCGCGCCCGCTCGCCGACCTGCAACGCACCCTCGCGGCGTCCGAGCGCCTCGACCGTGGCGCGCCACTCGCCGTCGAGCCCGTTGAACACCAACAGCGCATCGCCCGGCCCCAGCCGCATCACGTTCTTGAGGTAGTGCGCCTGTTTTTCGTCCAACGGCACGGTCGCGGCCGCGCCCAAATCATGCGGGACATAAAGACGGATGGACGGCGCGGGGTGCGGGGAAGCCATGCTAGAACCATAGCAATGACTTCGCCCGACGACACCGTCCTTCCCGATTCCGTGCGCGGCCACTGGGTCGACCGCAGCCCGGCGCGCTTGCGCCCCTACCTGCGCCTGGCGCGCCTCGACCGCCCGATCGGCACCTGGCTTTTGGTGTGGCCCGGTTGGTGGGCCATCGCGCTGGCCGCGGCACTCACCGCAGACGCGCCCGACACCCGGCCCTGGTTCGGCCTGCCCGATCTGTTCTTGTTGGTGTTGTTCGGCATCGGCGCGCTCGCCATGCGTGGCGCCGGCTGCACCTATAACGACGTCGTCGATCGCGACATCGACGCGCAAGTCGAACGCACCCGCGGACGGCCTATTCCGTCAGGTGCTGTCGGCGTGCGTGCCGCCGTCGCCTGGTTGATCCTCCAAGCGCTCATCGGATTCGCCGTCTTGATCACGTTCAACACGTTCGCGATCTGGCTCGGCGTCGCCTCGCTCGCCTTGATCGCGGCCTACCCGTTCATGAAGCGCATCACGTGGTGGCCGCAACTGTGGCTCGGCCTCGCCTTCAACTACGGCGCCCTGCTGGGCTGGGCCGCCATCACCGGCGGTCTCTCCGCCGCCCCTTTATTGCTGTATGTCGGCGGCATCTTCTGGACCTTGGGCTACGACACGATCTACGCCCACCAAGACACCGAGGACGACGCCCTTGTCGGCGTCAAATCCAGCGCCCGCTGGCTCGGCCCCCGTACCCGGCCCTTTCTTTTTGTCGCCTACGCCGCGACCACGATCCTGATCGCCGCCGCCGGCGCAACGGCCGGGCTCCACTGGCTGTTCTATCCCCAACTCGGCCTCGCCGCGTTGCATCTCGCCTGGCAAGCCCGCACCCTCAAGATCGACTCCCCCGACGACTGCCTCGCCAAGTTCCGCAGCAACCACCACACCGGGGCGTTGGTGTTCTTGGCGATCGTCATCGGCAGCGTCCTGGCCTAACCCCCAACGCCGCACTTCTAAGATGTCATCCTGAGGAGGCGCCAAAGGCGCCGTCCCGAAGGGCCCGCCGACGCACCGCAAGGCGTCCGCATTCTTCCGCGGACGCCGCGCGCACCGCGCGTTCGTGCACTCATCACTCCTCCCCCTGTCTGAGGGGAGGTCGGGAGGGGTTCTCACCCAACAGATTCCTATCGCCACCAACCCCCTCCTCAGTCCTCCCCCTGCCAAGCAGGTGGAGGAGGCCCTAAAGCCCCGCGCCGATATCGTCATCCTGAGGAGGCGCCAAGAGCACCGTCTCGAAGGGCGCCTCAAAGCGAGGGCGTTACTGCAGCGTCGGCAGCAACTGCTTGTAGCCCTTGAGCTTGACCTTCACCCCGTTCTTGTGGAGCCGCGCGGTGTACGCCGCCCGTGCCTCGGGGTTGGTCGCGGCTTCGAGCAAGAACGCTTCCAGCGTCATGTCGGGCGCGATGCCTTCGTGGGCGGCCTGCAGCACGCGCTCGTGCCCGTAGGTCTGAAAGTTGCGCTCGCGCGCCTCGACTTCGCTGTAGCCGACCAGCGCGCCGTCGTGTCCCATCGCCGGCGCGGCACTTTGGTACATATAGACCTCTTCGCGCAGGCCGATCGCATCGATCATCGCCAGGATGCCGGTCAGCTTGCCGAAGGTATAGGCCGTGCCGTCGCGGTCCGGTCCCAACTCGGTGTCGTGCATGACCTCGAGCTGTTCCTCGGTCAACCACGTGACATACGTCGTCAACCGCGTGCCGGGCGAGGGCGCCAGCATCGCGGGGATCGCCCCGTAACTCGAAAAGCGCGCCGAATAGACCACGTCGAACCCGGTCAGCGCGGTCTTCAGCACCGGAATGCCTTCTTCTTCGCCCAGGTCGGGATACTTGTTCACCAATTGCTGGGGCGAGGCGTTCGAGCCATAGGCCAACACCGGAATCCGCTCAGCGGTGTCGTCGGGCGGATTCATCCGTTTCAGCGGCACCGGCGCGCCCTGAAACAAGATGTAGCTCGTACTCGGCACGTCGTAGGGATAACTCTTGGCGCGGACCAGCCGTTCGGCGTCGCTCGGTTCTGTCATGTCTTGCCTCATGCCCTTGTCAGGCCGGTGTTGTACAGGATTTGCGCGAGGTGTGCGCCACGGTCAATCGAGCGGCTTGGCCCCGCCGGGCACCGGCACCTCGAACGTGTTCAGCACCATGCTGATCAGCGTGTAATAGCCGCAAAGCCCCACGAGATCGGTCACGCCGGTCTCGCCCAATTGCGCCGTGGCCTCGGCGTAGGTCGCATCGTCCACGACGTGATCGCGGTGCAGCGCGTTGGCAAAATCGTAGACCGCTTTTTCGTCGGCCTGCATCGACGCGCGCGGATCGTCGCCCACCCGGATGGCTTCGATGATCGCATCGCTTAGCCCGCCCTTGGCGGCGAACTTGGCATGTTCGTGCCATTCGAACTGCGCCGACCAAAACCGCGCCGTCACCAAGATCGCCAACTCCGACAACCGTGGCGGCAAGGCGGAATCAAAGCGCAAATAAGCCCCCAGCGACTGTGCCCGGGCGCACAATTCGGGGCTGCGCAACAGCGGATGAAAAGGCCCCACCACGGCACCCCGCGGGCCCGCCACCATCGCGTCGTGCACCACGCGTTGCGCGTCGGTCAGGGTCTTGGGGTCGGCTTCGGCAAAGCGGCTCACGGCGTCACTCCGGTTGATCGATTTTCGGTGATATACCATGCGCTGCCCCTTCGGGGCCAAACCGTCACGCCCGCGAGGGCCAAACCGTCAACGGGACCACAACCGCGCATGTCCTTTGCCACGCTCCGCGACTTTATCCAGCACCTCGACTCCCGGGGCGATCTGGTGCGCGTGCGCGAACCGGTCTCGACGCATCTCGAGATGACCGAGATCCAAACCCGGCTGTTGGCCGAAGGTGGTCCCGCCGTCCTGTTCGAAAACCCGGTGGATGCCGAGGGCACCCCCGCCGCGATGCCGGTCCTCACCAACCTGTTCGGCACCGTGGCGCGCGTCGCCGCCGGCATCGGCCGCAAGCCCGAAGACTTGCGCGCCGTCGGCGAAACGCTCGCGTTCTTGCGCCAACCCGAACCGCCGGGCGGCTGGCGCGAGGCCGTCGCCATGTTGCCGATGGTCAAGACCGTCATGGCGATGAAGCCCGCCGCCGCCACCCACGCGCCGTGCCAAGACGTGGTGTGGACCGGCGACGACATCGACCTCGGCAAACTGCCGATCCAAATGTGCTGGCCCGGCGAACCCGCCCCGCTCATCACCTGGCCGCTCGTGGTCACGCAAGGCGCCGACGAGAAATTCAATCTCGGCATCTACCGCATGCAAGTCACCGGACGCGACACCACGCTGATGCGCTGGCTCGCCCATCGCGGCGGCGCGCAGCATTTCGCCCGCTGGCAACGCGAACACCCGGGCGAACCCATGCCGGTCGCCGCCGTCATCGGCGCCGATCCCGGCACCGTCATCGCCGCCGTCCCCCCGGTGCCGGAAACCTTGTCCGAATATCAGTTCGCCGGATTGCTGCGCGGCAAGAAACTCGGCCTCGCGGACTGCGTCTCGGTCCCGCTCAAAGTCCCGTCCGAAGCCGAGATCGTCATCGAAGGCCACGTCCTCCCTGGATCGACTACGGGCGACGAGGGGCCTTATGGCGATCACACCGGCTATTACAACGCGGTCGAACGCTTCCCCGTGTTCAAAGTCTCGGCCGTCACCATGCGCCGCGACCCCGTGTATCTTTCCACCTTCACCGGCCGCCCGCCGGACGAGCCCAGCGTGCTGGGCGAAGCGCTCAACGAAGTGTTCGTGCCGCTGCTGCAACAGCAGTTCCCCGAGATCGTCGACTTCTGGCTGCCGCCCGAAGGCTGCAGCTACCGCATCGCCGTGGTCTCGATGAAAAAGGCCTACCCCGGCCACGCCAAGCGCGTGATGCTGGCGGTGTGGTCCTACTTGCGCCAGTTCATGTACACCAAGTGGGTCATCGTGGTGGAAGACGATATCGACGCGCGCGACTGGAAAGACGTGATGTGGGCGATCTCGACCCGGATGGATCCGGCGCGCGACATCACCGTCATCGAAAACACCCCGATCGATTACCTCGACTTCGCCTCACCCGAATCCGGCCTAGGGTCCAAGATCGGGCTCGATGCCACCAACAAACTGCCGCCCGAGACCAAGCGCGAATGGGGCACCAAGATCCGCATGAGCGACGAAGTGATCGAGACCGTCACCGAAAAATGGCCCCGCCTCGGTCTGCCGGGCACCGGCAAACCGATCTGGTAGACTGGTTTATGCACCGCGCCGTCACCACATAAACGACGCAGACCCGCATGGCCGACACGCTCCCCAAAACCGACCCCATCGATACCGCCTTTGCGGACGAAGAACTTTACGCCCGCCGTCTATCGTTCCGGGTGCGCGTCGTCTTGGTCGTCGCGGTGTTCGCATTCCTACCGTTCATCGTCACGCCGAACACGCTGCTGCCGTACTACTACGGCATCAGCCTATTGTTCCTGATCTCCAGTTGGCTGCACTACCGCATCGCCAGGGCGGGCGACCACAGCGCGGTATGGTCCTACCTGTTTTCCGCGCTCGACGTGTGCCTGATCGTTTGGATCGTCGTCGTCCCGCCGCCGTTCGTCGAACCCTTCGTGCCGGTCAGCGCCCAACTTTGGTTCGGCAACCAAACCTACATGTACATCTTCCTCGCCGCGGCGGCATTCACCTACAGCCCCTGGGTCGTGGTCTGGACCGGTGTGGTCGGCGCGGCGGCCTGGTGGGTCGGTGTCTTTTGGATTCTCCAACAACCGGGATCCTACGTGCTCAGCGACCCGACGCCGCTCCTCACCATGACCCCCGACGAGCGGATCGACTATCTCGCAGATTACCGCCGGGTCGACCTCGGCGTCCATGCGCAGGCCGCGTTTCTCTTCATTGTCGTCTCGGTGGGGCTCGCCGCCTTCGTGTGGCGGGTGCGCAAGCTGGTGTACGACAGCGCAACGTCGGAGCGCGCGCGCGGCAACCTCGCGCGGTTCTTTTCGCCCAACATCGTGGCCGAGCTGTCCAACCACGACGAACCCTTGCGCGCCGGCCGCCGCCAAGACATCGCCATCATGTTTGCCGACATCGTCGGCTTTACCGAACTGGCCGAGGGTCGCAGCCCGGACGATGTCCTCACGTTGCTGCGCGACGTCCATGGCATCGCCGCCCGTCATGTGTTCGCGCACAACGGCACGCTCGACAAATATCTCGGCGACGGCGTGATGGCGACGTTCGGCACCCCGCGCACGGCCGATGACGACGCCGACCGTGCGCTGGCCTGCGCCAAAGCGATCTTGCGCGACCTCGCGCAATTCAACGCGGCAGGCACCGGCCCGCCGGTACGCCTCGGCATCGGCTTACATTACGGCGATGTCGTGCTGGGCGACATCGGCAGCAACGAACGCCTCGAATACACCGTCATCGGCGATACCGTGAACGTCGCCAGCCGCCTCGAACGCCTCACCCGCGAGGTCGGCCAAGACCTCGTCGTCAGCGACGCGCTCTACCAGCGCCTCCACGATCCGTCGCTCGCCGAAGGCCTCACCAAGGGCGAACCCCGCCAACTGCGCGGCCGCGAAGAACCCGTCGCCTTTTGGACCCAAACCATATGAGCCGCCGCCGGCCCGATTAGGCGTACGGCTGTCGTCGCGGCGCCAGCAGCCAGAACGAGAGCGGCACCCCGACCGCCAGCACCGCCATCGGCAACAACACCGACATCACGGTCCCGTCGAACAACAACCCCGCCGCGGCACTCATGCCCGCGGCGAACGTGCCTTGCGAAAACCCGATCAGCGCCGAGGCGGTGCCCGCCACCTCGGGGTGCGGCGCCAACGCGCCCGCCATTCCGAGCGCGACCACGAACCCCATGGCAAACCCGATCGCGCCCAACAACACGATCAACACCGCGATCGAGGCACCGCCGGCCCAACCGATCCCCGCCATCGCCACGCTGATCGCCGCCACAGCCACCGCCGCTACGACAAAAATCCGCCGCCGATCGACCCGGCGCGCCAACGATCCCGCTAGGAACGAACCGAGCGCGAGGCTGCCGGAAATGGCGGTGAACACGAACCCGAAATGCGCGGGTGCCATCCCCAACACCTCAACGAACATGAATGCGCCCGCCGAAATGAACGTGAACATGCTGCCGAACATGAAACAGATGCTCGCGGTGTAAGACAGAAACGTGCGGTCGGCGACGAGGCGCACGATCCCGCGCCGGGTAATCGTGACTTGGCGCGACAACGT
Source organism: Alphaproteobacteria bacterium (assembly GCA_038141965.1). Lineage (GTDB taxonomy): Bacteria > Pseudomonadota > Alphaproteobacteria > SHVP01 > SHVP01 > CALJDF01. Next base: position 214,254 of record JAYQJC010000003.1, on the reverse strand, counting down.
TTCGCGCACCGGGATCGTTTCGGCAAAGCGTCGCCATATCAGCACGAAGAAGATCAGCGCCAGCACGACATGCAGCGCGAAGACGACCTCCCAGCCCAGCCACACCGCCAAGAAGCCGCCCGCCACCGGGGTGATCGCCGAGGTCAACCCGATCACCACCATCGTGAAGGCCAACATGCGCGCGGTGCCCGCCGGATCGTGGGCATCGCGGATCACCGCCCGGCCCGCGACTTGGCCGACCGACACCGCCAGGGCCTGCACAAAGCGCGCAACCGTCAGGGATTCGATCGACGGCGCGACGATGCACATCGCACTCGCGGCTGCGATCAGCACCATGCCGCCCAGCAACAAGGGCCGCCGCCCGAACACGTCGACCAACGGCCCCGACACCAACTGCCCGATGGCGAACCCCGCGAGGTAGACGCTCACCGTGAGTTGCGCCGGCCCCGCACCGACCCCGAACGCCTCCGCCACCAGCGGCAAGGCCGGGACGTACATCTCCAAGGTCAGCGGCCCAAAGGCCAGCAACCCACCAACGAACAGAATGAAGAACAAGGAATTGGGGCGCAGCACGCGGGCGACCCTAGTGCCTCCCTCTTCCTAGGGCGAGGCTTCGATTTAAACACTTTTTACTATGTAAAATATATGAATATCCAATTGACTAATGTGATTTAGTTCATAAATTCCTTTCATACTGTGTTTTAGGAGGGCGCCTCGGGCGCACCGGCGGAAAAGCGATGAAGACCTTCCCGATCTTTCTTTCGCTGCAGGGTCGGCCCACGCTGGTCGTCGGCGCCGGCACGATGGCCGCCGCCAAGGCACGCCTGCTGCAGGAGGCCGGCGCCCAGGTCACCCGAATCACCAACCGGGACGTGCCGGACGTCGAACTGCCCCAAGACGACGCGGCACGAGTCCTCGACCGACCCTTCCGCCAAGCGGATGCACCCCATTACGCCCTGATCTACAGCGCTACCGGCGACGCCCTAGAGGATGCCCGCGTTGCCGCCGCGGCCCGGGCCGAAGGCATTCCGGTCAACGCGGTCGACCGACCCGCATTGTCGACCTTCATCACCCCGGCCATCGTCGACCGCGACCCGGTGACCATCGCCATCTCCAGCGCCGGCACCGCCCCGGTTCTCGCGCGCCAACTGCGCATGAAACTCGAGGCCGAACTGCCGCGCCGCCTCGGACGCCTCGCCGCCTTCGCAGGCAGTTTTCGCGACGCGGTCAAAAGTGCCGTCAGCGACTTTGGATCGCGCCGTGCGTTGTGGGACGGCCTGTTCAACGGCCCGATCGCGGACGCGGTTCTTGCGCGGCGACGAGGCCGAAGCCCGCGAGCGCATGATCTCGACAATCAACCGCCCCATCGCACCCCCGCGCGGCATCGTACATATCGTCGGCGCCGGCCCGGGCGATCCGGAACTTCTCACCCTCAAGGCGCTCCAGGCCCTCCAGCGCGCCGATGTCGTGTTCTACGACCGATTGGTGAGTGCCGAGGTTTTGGACTTTGCCCGGCGCGATGCCGAGCGCGTGTTCGTCGGCAAAACGCCCGGCAACCCGACGATGCCGCAACGCGAAATCAACGCCTTGCTCGCGCGCCGCGCCCAAGCGGGCGAGCGCGTCGTCCGTCTCAAGGGCGGCGATCCCTTCATCTTCGGCCGAGGCGGCGAAGAAGTCGCCCATCTCACGGCCCGCGGAATTGACGTCGTTGTCGTCCCCGGTATCACGGCAGCGGCCGGCTGCGCCGCCGCCGCGCAAATCCCGCTGACCCACCGCGACCACGCCACCGCCGTCACGTTCGTCACCGGACACGCCCAGGACGGCGAACCCGATTTGGATTGGCGCGCGCTCGCCTCGTTCGGTCAAACGCTCGCCATCTACATGGGCATCGCCCAGGCCGAGGTCATCGCGAGGCGCCTGATCGACGCCGGCCGCGACCCCGCCACCCCGGTTTCCGTCGTCGAAAACGGCACCACCGATCAACAACGCATCGTCTCCGGAACCCTGCGCGGGCTTGCCCGTCTTGTGTCCGGCAATGACATCACCAGTCCCGCACTTCTCATCGTCGGGGCCGTCACCCTGGCCGCTGCAGATGCCGACCGACCGGTCGAAGCGCTGCAAGCCGCCGTCTAAAGGAGAACGCCATGGCCACCCAAGTCGTTTCCGCCAACCGCCTCGATAACGGACGCGTTGTTTATCTCGCCCCCAGCGGCCAATGGGTCGGCGCGCTGAGCGAAGCCGAGATCGCCAAGGACAAACCCTCCGCGCAAGACCTGTTGCAGCGCGCCGAAGGGGCCGTCATCGAAAGCCGGATCGTCGGTCCCTATTTGATCGACGTCACCGCGGCCAGCGCCGCGCCCCGCCCCCAGCGCCTGCGCGAACTGATCCGCGCGACGGGTCCGACGGTTCAACCCGCCACCTCGACCCCGGCCCTCTAGTGGCCGCCACCTACCACTACAACGCCGCCGACCGCACCTTGGTGCGCGAGCGGGTGACGCAGTTTCGCGATCAGGTGAACCGCCGCCTGGCCGGCGACCTCAGCGAGGACGACTTTCGCCCGCTGCGGCTGATGAACGGGCTCTATCTGCAACTGCACGCCTACATGCTGCGGGTCGCGATTCCCTACGGCACGTTGTCGTCGGCCCAGATGCACAAACTGGCCGACATCGCACGGCGCTACGACCGCGGATACGGCCACTTCACCACCCGACAGAACATCCAATACAACTGGATCGATCTCGAACAAACGCCCGACCTGCTGGACGAGCTTGCCGACGTCGACATGCACGCCATTCAGACCAGCGGCAACGTCATCCGCAACGTCACCGCCGATCACTATGCCGGCGCGACGGCAGACGAGGTCGACGATTCGCGCATCTATGCCGAGATCATTCGCCAATGGTCGACGCTGCACCCGGAATTTTCGTTCCTGCCGCGCAAGTTCAAGATCGCCGTCACGGCAAGCCCGACCGACCGGGCCGCGCTCAAGGTTCACGACATCGGCGTTCGATTGCATCTCCAGGGCGATGCGCGCGGCTTCGAGGTGATGGTCGGCGGCGGCCAAGGGCGCACCCCGATGCTCGCCAAGACGATCCGCGATTTCCTGCCCGAGCGCGACCTGCTCAGTTATCTCGAAGCGATCTTGCGCGTCTACAACCGGCTCGGACGCCGCGACAACAAATACAAAGCCCGCATCAAAATCCTGGTCCACGAACTCGGCGCGGACGCGTTTACCGCCATGGTCGAAGAGGAATGGCAGTCCATCAAGGACGGGCCGCTGGCGTTACCGGCAGAAGAGATCACCCGCATCCGCCGTCACTTTCACCCGCCGCCGTTTCTCGACCTCGATGCCCCGAACGCGTTGCGGGCCGCCAAAGAACGCATCGATCCTGCGTTCAATCGTTGGCTCAAGGTCAACACCAAGCCGCACAAACATCCGGGCTACGCCATCGTCGATATATCGCTGAAACCGACCGGCGGCATTCCGGGCGACGCGACCGCTGATCAAATGGATGCCGTGGCCGACCTCGCGGCGCGCTACAGCTTCGACGAAATCCGCGTCACGCACACGCAAAACCTCGTCTTGCCCCACGTCGAAGAGAGCGCGCTTTACGAGTTGTGGCAGGCGCTCGACGGGCTCGGCCTTGCCACGCCCAACGTCGGGCTGGCGGGCGACATCATTTCATGTCCCGGATTGGACTATTGCTCGCTCGCCACCGCGCGATCGATTCCCATCGCCCAAGCGATCAGCAACCGCTTGGCTGATGCCGGCTTGCAAGAAGACCTCGGCACGTTGGGGATCAAGATCTCGGGCTGCATCAACGCCTGCGGCCACCACCATGTCGGCAATATCGGCATTCTCGGCCTCGAAAAGAACGGCGAGGAGTTCTACCAACTCACCCTCGGCGGCGACCCCGGCACCGACGCAACATTGGGCGAGGTCGTCGGCAAATCGTTTTCGGCCGAGGGCATCGTCGATGCCGTCGAACAGATCACCCACGCCTATCGCGAGATCAGATCGCCCGGCGAAAGCTTTATCGCAACCTACCGGCGGGTCGGTCCTGCCCCCTTTAAGGAGACACTCTATGCCGCTGCTTAAGGACGGCGCTCTCGTCGAAGACCCTTGGCTAAATGGCGACGGCGTGCGCGTCGACCTCGCGACATGGCAAGCCGATCGCGACGCGCTTATCGCCCGCGGTGTGCCGCTGGGGCTGACCCTCAATCCCGATGATGCGGTCGAGCCGCTTGGCCCCGATGTCCATCGCTTCGATCTGATTGCGCTCGACTTCCCCGCCTTCACCGACGGACGGCCCTATTCGGCGGCCCGGCTGTTGCGCGAACGCTTCGGCTATCGCGGCGAATTGCGCGCCACCGGCGACGTGCAACGCGATCAAATGGCGTTCATGGCGCGGTGCGGTTTCGATGCCTTCGAGGTCGCCGACGAACGCGCCGCCAAAGACTTCGCCGCCGCGCAGGCCGAGATCAGCGTCACCTATCAGCCCGCTGCGGCTTAAACCCGCATCACCGCCGGTCCGAATGGTGCCGGGTCGCGCGGATCAATCCGCGCGCGCCTCGTCCTCGACCACCGTGTCAGGCGACGCCAACGCGCCCACCGGCATCGACGCGTCCTCGGTGCTAGCCGTTCGGGTCAAATCGCCGGTCACGCAGCCACCCTTCTCGACCTCCAGCGCATCGTAAATGACGGTCCCGGTCACCTGGCCCGACCGGCGTACGCTCAGGCATCCCCGCACCGTCAACTGGCCGTCAAAACGCCCGTCGATTTCGGCGGCCTCGACCTCGGCGCTGCCTTTGACCTGACCGCTTGCCGAAATCTCCAGCACGCGCGCGGCGATCGTCGCCTCGACATCGCCCTCGACCGTCAGTCGATCGCACGAACTCACCTCGCCCTTCAACCGCAAACCACGGCCGACATGCAGGTTGGCGTCCTCCCCCGGCGCCACCGCCGCGGTCGGCTCGTCCGGCCACCAGCCCGGTTTGGGTTTTTCCGGCAGTCCGGTGCTTTGTCGCGTCGTGTCGCCGTCAGGCGTACTCGGTTCGGTCCCGCCGCGCGGGCGAAGTGATTTGAAACCTAGGGGTGATCTTTCCACGGTGCTGTCTCCCTGCGTGGTGAGGCGAAGGACAACAGCGTGTCAGAGGAATGGGGCGCGAGTGGGATGCCAACAAGGCGAATCCGTGGCACGTCGTCAGATCAACAACGCCGCGGCCCCCGACCCGAACAACATCACCAGGGAAACTTTGCGGAACCAGGTCAGCGGCGCGCGGGCAAACAACCGCGCCCCGAACCATGTCGCCGCCATGAACATCGGTGCCAAGGCCAGCGCGCGGGTAATGCTTACCGCCCCAGCGCCGCCGGCAACCAGCAACGACACCTGCACCACGATCAGCCCGGCGAATACCGCCAGTACGATGCGCGCGCGTTGGATCTCGGGCCGTTCGGGGGCTGACAGGAAATACGCCACCAGCACCGGGCCGGTGATCCCGGCAATACCGCCCATGAACCCGGCGATGCCACCCGCCGTTGCCCGCATCATCGGCCCGCGGCGACCGTGGTAGGTCCAGCCCGTCGCCAACAGCACGCCCGAGAGCAGCACCAGCACCCCGATGATCCGACGCACCAAGGTGGCATCCAGCGACACCAGCAGCGCCGCGCCGACCGGCACCATGACCATTTGCGCGATCATCAGGGGCGCCATATGGCGCCACGACACCAGGCGCATCGCCGCCGGCACCATTTGCGCCGAGCCCAGCAACGAGGTCAGGCTGCCCACCGCAATGCCCCCCACCGGGCCGAACAACAAGGCCAGCAACGGCACCGCAAACAGCCCCGAACCGAACCCCCCGGTATAGCCGTGCATCACGCCCGCGATGGCGAAAACCACTGCCGCGTATAGGAACGAGAGGTTAAAGGCCTCGGCAAATAGCTCGGGCATCGGGCTCACAAAGCGGTGGGTTGGCGCGCGCGCCATCAGACTTATATAACCGAGACGCTCGAACCCAGGAGAATCAGCGCTCATGACCCAATCTCGCGACGCCGAGGCGCGCACCCTTTCGTTCCTGAGCGACCTCGTCGCCCGCGCCATCAAGGCGGGCGCCGATACCGCCGACGCCATCGCCGCCGAAAGCATTTCCCTCGGCGTTTCGCAACGGCTCGGCAAACGCGAAGACCTGGAACGCGCCGAATCGGTCGATCTCGGCCTGCGCGTCATGCTGGGCCAGCGTCAGGCCATCGTCTCCTCGACCGACCGTTCCGAGGCCGCGGTCGAGGAACTCGTCACTCGCGCCGTCGCGATGGCCAAGATCGCGCCGGAAGATCCCCATATCGGCCTCGCCGACCCCGACCTCATCGCCTCCTCCTGGCCCGATCTCGACCTGATGGACCCCTACGAGCCCGACCCCGAGGAACTTTACGAGCGCAGCGCGGAGGCCGAAGACGCCGCGCGCGCCGTGCCGGGCGTGACCAACTCCGAAGGCGCCGATGCAAGCTGGGGCCGCAGCACGGTGGCGCTCGCCACATCGGGTGGCTTTGCCGCGGCCTATAGCGGCACCTCGCATTCGGTCTCGGCCTCGGTCATCGCCGGCGAAGGCACCGCAATGGAGCGCGACTACGACTATTCCTCGGTGCGCTTCCTCAAGGATCTCGACGATCCCGCCACCATCGGCCGACAGGCCGGCGAACGCGCGGTCAAGCGCCTCAACCCGCGCAAGGTCAAATCCGGTGCGGTGCCGGTCGTGTTCGACCCGCGCGTTTCCAACGGCCTGCTCGGACATCTGGCGAGCGCGATCAACGGCGCGGCCGTCGCGCGCGGCACCAGTTTCTTGCGCGATAAGATGGACGAAAAAGTGTTCGCCGAGGGCATCGTCATCGTCGACGACCCGCACATCAAAACCGGTCTCGCGTCGCGCCCCTTCGACGGCGAAGGCGTCGCCAATCGCCGCATGAACCTGATCGAAGACGGCCGCCTCACCACGTGGCTCTTGGATACCGCGACCGGCCATCAACTCGGTCTCAAATCCACCGGCCATGCCAGCCGCGGCGCATCTTCCCCGCCCTCGCCCAGCCGCTCGAACCTCTTTATGGAACCCGGCGCGCAAACGCCCGAAGCCCTGATGGCCGACATCGCCTCGGGCCTCTACGTCACCGAACTGATCGGCTTCGGCGTCAACGCGGTGACCGGCGATTACAGCCGCGGCGCCGCCGGCTACTGGATCGAGAACGGCGAGATCGCCTTTCCGGTCAGCGAACTCACCATCGCGGGCAACCTCAAGGACATGTTCCTCAACATGACGCCCGCGAATAACCTCGAGTTCCGCTACGGTGCCAACGCGCCGACGATCCGCCTCGAAGGCCTCACCGTGGCCGGCGCGTGACGGCAACGCCCGCCCCCCAAGACGACCTCGGCCCCGACCACCTGTTGCTGCTCGAAGCCGTCCGCGAGGCGGGCGCACTGGCGCTCAAGTATTTCCGCACCGATGTCGACTCCTGGGACAAATCGCCCGACAACCCGGTCAGCGAAGCCGACCTTGCCGTCGACACATTGCTGCGCGAACAACTCACCGGTGCGCGGCCCGACGACGGCTGGCTGTCGGAGGAAACCGAAGATACCCCCGACCGCCTCGCCAAGAACCGCGTCTGGATCGTCGATCCGATCGACGGCACCCGCGCCTTCCTACGCGGCTCCCCGCAATTTGCGGTATCCGCCGCGTTGGTGATCGACGGCCACCCGGTGTTGGGGGCCGTGTTCAGTCCCGCCCAAGATGAAATGTTCGAGGCCGTCAAAGGCGGCGGTGCGCGCCTCAACGGCACGCCGATCCACGTCTCGGGGAACACCGACCCGACACGCGCGCGCCTCCTCGCCGCCAAGCAGACCTTCCGCACCCACGGCTGGCCCGAGGTCGCCGACGGCGCCGAGTTCCACTTCGTCAACTCGATGGCCTACCGCATGGTCGTCGTCGCCGACGGCCGGTACGACGCCACCATCACCACGACCAACAAAAGCGAATGGGACATCGCCGCCGCCCACCTCATCGTCGAAGAAGCCGGCGGCGCGGTCACCAACGTCGACAGCACCCCCCTCACCTACAACCGCCCCCACGTCCACCACGACAACGTCCTGTGCGCTGGCAAAGAACTACACGACGTGTTGGTTGCTGGGCTAAAGAGCTAACGCGCGCGGCGGCCCTTTACCCCCACCTTCATCCTCCCCTCACCAGGGAGAGGAGATGTTCAGTGCGTCGCGGGGGTGATGCCACCATCAACGCGTCATCCACCACCTCAATCTCCACCGGCGTCGTCAACTGGTTGTCGCCGTCAAGCTGCACCGGCTTGCCCGCGGGCGCGGCAATGCGCATCCGTTGCACCGGCACGATCCGCACGTCCGGCAACGTGTAGAGCGTGCCGCGCATATAGGCCGCGCCGTAGCGCATCAGGTTCCACCGCCCATGCCGCAACCCGATCAGCACATGAAGATCGCGCCCCGTCAGCCGCGCCTCGGGCGCGACGACCTTGTCCCCGGCATAGCGCGCCGCATTGGTGACGATCACCGACGAGACCCGGTGCGTCGCGCCGTCGATCTCGACATCGAACACCGTGTTGCCCTCGGCAATCAACGCCCTCACTAACGCGATGTAATAGGCGGTCTGACCCAGCAGTTTCTTCAGCCCCGGCGAGAGAAACTTCACGGCCGCCGCGTCGGCACCTGCCCCCGCCGTCAACAAAAAGTGCCGCCCATTGGCACGGCCCACCATCACCGGGATCAACGGCCCGTCCGCCAGCACCTCCGCCAACCCCGCGGCCTCGCCAGGCAATCCGAGTTCCAGCGCCAACACGTTGATTGTCCCCAACGGCAAGGTGGCAAAGGCGGGCCGTGCGCCAGCCCGCGTCATCAACCCATGCACCACCTCGTTGATCGTGCCATCGCCGCCTGCTGCGACCACCACATCGGCCTCGGCGGCGTGCGCGAGATTCGTCGCATGTCTCGGCCCTTCGGTCGCGACCACCTCAACCGGCACCCCGCGCGCACCCAGCGCCGCCACCACGCCGTCCAACAGCGCGGTGCGCCGCTTGCCGGCGGTCGGGTTGTGAACGATCAGAATGCGCCGCATGCCTGGCTAGTTCTTGACGGCGTAATCCTTGGAAACAAATCCCAGAGCCTTGTTTCCACGCACATGTGGCGACCACCAGTACACTCCGCTCGCACGAACCTGGAAGTGGCCTCGCACCAAGTGGGCCCGTGTTTCTCGATCACTCAAGCGTCGACTGCCGTCAAAGCGCCTTGCCTTGCCAAGGCGCATAGTGAGAGTCCAATGATCTAGTAGTGGAAGTTGGGACCGCTTTTTGCGGCGCTTATTGAGTTTCTCTAGTTTTGCCTTTGACCGCTCGACGCCATTACGCGAGTTCAAAAGCAAGAGCGTGGCGACAAGGAGTCCTAGTTCTGACCTAGCATCTTGCTCCCCGGCCTCCAGCAACTCCTTCGCTACCCCAGGCCCGCCACGCCTTACTAGAGCGTCGCCAATTGGCGCAAAGGCTGGTGAGGGCGCCAAGTATATCCTGCCATCCAACTCAAGCTGGGCCTCTATCTCATCCTTGCTAGAAATAATGCGCTTACTCCGTTCGTCGCCCCGACTATTGTATTCCGCGACCAGCGATGCGGCAGACATCCCCTGCTTCTGATCTGCGAGCAGATCCACATTCGACAATGACTTGTCGGGGCTAAAGTCCAGAACCATTGCCACTCCAACTTCGATCGAGGATGCAGATACGTGCTCCAAAGGGGAAAACAAGCAACTGGTCACATGCGTCCGATGTTGCCTCAATCAAAAGGCCTACCCGGGCGGGAACTCGTGTTCCAGGGTCCGCTAAGCCCGGCTTGTCAGCACCAGCGTACTCAATCCAAGTATTCCTGAATGGTGATCGGCACAGATTTAGCGCAGAGATGACGGACGAAGGCATCACTTGGCTTACGTTGTAAGCGGCTGCGACTACGTCACGGCCAAGAACAAATCGTTGAGAGGCTCGAATTCTCGGTTCCAAAGCTCGCAGCGCATCGACGACCGGAGAAAAGTCAGAGGTAGCGGAAAGAACGGTGTCCGCAAACAAGTTTGCGCCTCAGGCCGTTTTCAACCAGACCGCGGTGTCGTGGAACGCGGCCCCGCCGTTGGGCGGCGGCGAATCCGCCCCCGTCAGCGCGTTGATCCCGATGCTGTCGACAAACGCCTTGTTGGGCCAAATCCCTTCGACGACCACCACGTCGGGCTGCACGCCGTCGAAGAGCTGCGCATGCACCTTCACTTCGCCGCGTTTGTTGCCCAGCACCACCAACGCCTCGTCGGTCACGCCGAGGCCGGCGGCGGTGTCGGGATGGATCATCACCTTGGGCCGCCCTTCGCGCTTGGTCGAGGTCGGCGTTTCGGTGAACGACGAGTTGAGATAGCTCCGCGCCGGGGCGGTCACCATGCGCAACGGATGCGCATCGTCGATCTCTTCGATCACCTCTTGATGATCCGGCAACGGCGGCATCACCGCGGCATCGGGGCCCAAGTCCGCCCAGCGCGGCGCAAAGTGAAACTTGCCGTCGTCGTGGGGAAAGCCGTTGACGAAATGCGCGGTATCGAAATCGGGCATGCAGTCGATCCAATTGTCGTCCCACGCCGCCGCTTCGGGCCAACCCGAGGCCCGCAACGTCGCATCGACCAGCTCGCGCGCGGTCATCCCGAAACCGGGATGCTCGGCGCCGACGCGCGCGGCGATGCCTTGCAAAACTTCGTGGTTGGAACGCGCCTCGGCCAACGGCGCGATGGCCTGCAACCCTAGCTGCAAATACGAATGCCCCCCGCCGATGTAAAAATCGTCATGTTCCAGGAACGTCGTCGCCGGCAACACCAGATCCGCCGCCTCGGCCGTTTCGGTCATGAACTGCTCGTGCACGCACACGAACAAATCGTCGCGGGCAAAACCCTGGCGCACCAAATTGTGCTCGGGCGCCACCACGACCGGGTTGGTGCTTTGGATCAGCATCGCCGTCACCGGCGGACCGTCGCCGAGATCGCGTTTGTCACCGGTCAGCACCGGGCCGATGCGCGACATGTCCAAGGTCCGCACCGACGGATCGATCGCATCCAGGCCTTCGATCAACGTCGAATCGAGATGGTAGATATCGGAATTGCTGAAGAACGCGCCGCCGCCCGGCACCAGCCATTTGCCGGTCACGCTGGGCAGGCACGACACCGCATGCACGTTGGCCGCCCCGTTACGCGAGCGCGAAAAGCCGTATCCCACCCGAATGAACGCCCGCTCGGTCGCCCCGTAGGCCCGGGCGAACCCGACGATCTCTTCGACGCTCAACCCGGTGATGCGCGCCGCCCATTCGGGCGTCCGCGTCTTGAGGTGTTCTTCCAGTTTGTCCGGCACGTCGGTGTAGCGCGCCACGTAGTCGCGATCGGCATAACCCTCGGCAAACAGCACGTGCATCATCGCCACCGCCAACGCGCCGTCGGTGCCGGGCCGCAGGCAAATATGCTGATCCGCCACTTCCGCCGAACCGTTGCGATAGGGATCGACCACGATCAGCTTAGCGCCGCGGTTCTTGCGTGCCCGCGAGACGTGGTTCATCACGTTGACTTGCGTCGCCACCGCATTGGTGCCCCACAGGATGACCATGTCGGCCTCGGCCATCTCGTAAGGGCTTGCGCCCATGAACGCACCGACCCCGGCCTTCCAACCGGGATGCACCGTGCCGGTGCAAATCGTCTTTTTCATGCCGGAATAGCGCATGACGTGGCGCAACCGGTTGATGCCGTCGCGCTGCACCCGACCCATCGTGCCCGCGTAGTAGTATGGCCACACCGCTTCGCTGCCCAACGATTGCGTCGCCTGCACAAACTTCTCGGCGACAAGGTCGAGCGCATCGTCCCAGCCGATCGGGGCAAACCCGCCCCCGGCTTGTTTGAGCAGCGGCGTCGTCAGCCGATCCGGGTGATGCACCCGCTCGGCATAGCGCGCGACCTTGGCGCACACCACGCCGTCGGTATAGCGCTGGGTCTTGGCCCCGCGCACCCGCCCGATCGTCTGTTCATCCAACCGCTCGATCTCCAGCGCACACTGGCTCGGACAATCGTGCGGACACGTCGATAAAACCGTCTGGGGCATATCCATGGCGGCCACGTTAATCAGCGCATGCCGGAGCGGCAAGGCAGGCGGTGCCACCCAGACTGGTGCGGAGAAATATTCGCCGGTCTAGCCAGTCAGCCCGCCGCAGATGGGTTGTTGAAGTGCGGCCATTCGTCGAAGATTGCCCGATGAAAATGCCTATTGCCACGGTCTGCCTAAGCCTGGTTGTCGGTGTCGCCAGTGTTGGGATTGGTGCCGCCGCTGATTACCAGAAGGGTCTTGACGCCGCACGTAAAGGCGGCTTTGCAACTGCTTTCCGCGAGTGGAAGCCCTTGGCTGAACAGGGAGATGCCGTGGCTCAGTACATCCTCGGTGCGATGTACGACGTCGGTGAAGGCGTCGTTAAAGACGATAGAGAAGCGGTTAGGTAGTACCGCCTCGCCGCTGAACAAGGATTTGCCCGTGCTCAGTCCAACCTCGGCGCGATGTACGACAAGGGTGAAGGCGTCGTTGAAGACGATCGAGAAGCGGTCAAGTGGTTCCGCCTCGCGGCTGAACAGGGACACGCCGTCGCACAGTTCAACCTCGGCGCGATATACGACAAGGGTGAAGGCGTCATTGGGGACGATAGAGAAGCAGTCAAGTGGTTCCGCCTCGCGGTTGAACAGGGAAACGCCGACGGGCAGAACAACCTCGGCTTTATGTACGACAAGGGTGAAGGCGTCATTGAGGACGATAGAGAAGCGGTTAGGTGGTACCGCCTCGCCGCTGAACAGGGACACGCCCTTGCTCAGTCCAACCTCGGCGCGATGTACTACAACGGTTCCGGCGTTACCCAGGACAACATCTATGCCCACATGTGGTGGAATATTGCGGCGTCTCTCGGCAATGAAGGCGCCAAGAAAAACGGAGACCTCGTCACAGAACACATGACATCTGCCGACATTTCAAAAGCACAATCGCTGGCCCGCAATTGTGTGCAAAAGAACTACAAGGATTGTTGACGCGGTCAGGTCCGTGCGTTTTTTCCAAGAGCCAACGCCCCCGCCAGCGAAGGCGATCCCAGTACGGCCACCCCCACCGTCTTGAGCGGCGCCCCCGGGGTCCCGCCAGGGCGGCAAGACTAGAGGTTTGGCCCGGATTCCAGCCCGCCGCAACGACCACGGGAGTTGCATTGACCACCACCAGCCCCGGCCCCGAAGGGCACGACCAAGGCCCTCCTGGCCCGGCTCTTTCGCGGCTATATCGGCAAGCATTGGCGCAAACTGACGGTCGCGATGATCGCGATGGCGGTCGTTGCCGCCACCACGGCGGCCTATGCCCGCATCATGCAGCCCCTTACGGATCTCGTATTCGTCGATCGCGACGCCACCGGGATGATCGTGGTGCCGTTGATCTTCATCGGCATCGCCGTGGTCAAAGCCGCCGCCACCTATGTGCAGTCGTATCTGATGGGCGTGTTCGGCCAGCGCATCATCGCCGATGTGCAAAACGCGCTGTTCGCCCACATCATTCGCGCCGACATCGCGTTCTTTCATTCCACCGCCACCGGCGGACTGATCTCGAACTTCCTCAACGACGCCAACCTACTGCGCGAAGCCCTCAACAAGGCCCTCACCGGCATCTCGAAGGACTCGCTCACGCTGATCTTCCTGGTGGGCGTGTTGTTCTGGACCGACTGGAAGCTCGCCTTCATCGCCACCGTGGTCTTCCCGCTCGCCATTCTGCCGATCCGCACGCTCGGCAAACGCATGCGCAAGGCCTCGACGCAAAACCAAGAACGCACCGGCGCGTTCAGCGCACTGCTGGGCGAGACCTTTGCCGGCGCCCGCCACATCAAAGCCTATGGCATGGAGGCGCACGAGACCGAACGCGCCCGGCAATCCAACGAGCACCGCCTCGCGGCCATGTTCAAAGTGATCCGCGCCCGCGCCGCCGCCACCCCGGCCATCGAAGTGCTGGGCGGCATCGCCGCGGCAGCCGTCGTGTTCTACGCCGCCGGCATCGGCGATGTGCAAAACCGCATGACCGCGGGCGAGTTCTTTACCTTCATCACCGCGCTGGGCCTCGCCTACCAACCCTTGCGCTCGATCGCCAACCTCAATAGCGCCTTGCAAGAAGGCCTCGCCGCGGCGCAACGCATCTTCGCGATGCTCGATTCCGAACCCACCATCCAAGATGCGCCTGACGCAAAGCCGCTGGAGGTCACCGGCGGTGCGGTGCGTTTTGAAGCGGTCACCCATGCCTATAGCGACGGCGCGCCCGCGTTGCGCGACATCTCGTTCGACGTGCCGGCGGGCCAGACCGTCGCGCTGGTCGGGCCGTCGGGTGCGGGCAAATCGACCGCACTCAATCTCATCCCGCGCTTTTACGATACCGAATACGGCCGCGTGACCATCGACGGCCAAGACGTCAAAACTGTGACCCAAGCCAGCTTGCGCGCCGCCATCGGGCTGGTCAGTCAGAATCGACCCTGTTCAACGACACCGTCCGCGCCAACATCGCCTACGGTCGGCCCGGCGCCTCGGACGACGAGATCGAAGCCGCCGCCATGGCGGCCGCCGCGCACGACTTCATTTCCGACCTGCCGCAGGGCTATCACACCCCGGTCGGCGAATCCGGCCTCAAACTCTCGGGCGGGCAACGCCAACGCATCGCCATCGCGCGCGCCGTTCTGAAAGACGCGCCCATCCTGTTGCTGGACGAAGCCACTTCGGCGCTCGACGCCGATTCCGAACGCCAGGTGCAAGACGCCCTCAAACGGCTCAGCACCGGGCGCACCACGCTCGTCGTCGCGCATCGGCTGTCCACCGTGATCGACGCCGATCGGATTATCGTGCTGGACGACGGCGCCATCGTGGCGGACGGCACCCACAACGATTTGCTCGCCCGCGGGGGGCTCTACGCCAAACTTTACGCATTGCAGGGACAACCCGATTCTCCGGACGCACCCGCCCGCGCCCAGGCCTAAGCGCCGCCCGTGCTCAAACGTCTGACCCGAAAGCCGTTCGTCCAAGCCCTGATCGGTGGGCTCGCCGCGGGCTATCTCCTGCTCGTGCGCTACACCACGCGGTGGGAACTCATCGGCGAGGACACCGCCGCCGCGCTTTGGCGCGACGGCCCACCCTTCGTGCTCGCCTTTTGGCACGGCCGGCTGTTGCTGATCGGCGCCCATTGGCGGCGCAAGGTGCCGATGAACATGCTGATCTCGCAACACGCCGACGGCGAGCTAATCGCCCGCACCGTCGGCCATGTCGGCATCGGCACGGTGCGCGGCTCGTCCAAGCGCGGCGGGGCCGCCGCCGTGCGCAGCATGGTCAAGGCGGCCCGGTCGGGCGAATGCTTGGGCTTCACCCCCGACGGCCCGCGTGGCCCGCGTATGCGCGCCTCCCGTGGGGTGATCGACGTGGCACGCCTCACCGGCCTGCCCATCGTGCCGGTCACCTTGTCGACCCGCGGCCACCGCGTGCTCAACACTTGGGACCGGTTTTGCCTGCCCCGCCCGTTCACCCGCGCGGTGGTGCTTTGGGGCACGCCGATGACGGTGGCGCGCGACGCTGATGCCGCAGCCTGCGAGACCGCGCGCGCCACGCTCGAAGCCGACATGATCCGCATGACCGAAACTGCCGACCAGGCGTGCGGTCGCGAGCCGGTCCCGCCCGGCGATCCGGCCCCCGAACCCGCACCGGCATCGGCCTGATGCGCGCGCCTGCTTTCTGGTCGCCCGGGTATATCGTGATGCCCACCTTACTCAGCCCGCTCGGCGCGCTCTACGGGATCGCGGGCCGCATCCGGCGCGCCACCGCCAACGCGGTACGCCCACCGGTCCCGGTCATCTGTTTGGGCAACATCACCGTGGGCGGCGCCGGCAAGACGCCCGCGACCCTCGCCGTGGCGCGTCACCTCAAAGCTCATGGCCGCAACCCGCACATCCTCTCCCGCGGCTACGGCGGCAGCGCCACGGGCCCCTTGCGGGTCGATCCCAACCACAGCGCCCGCGAAGTCGGCGACGAAGCGGTTCTGCTGGCCCGCGTTGCGCCCACCTGGGTCGGCGCCGACCGGGTCGAGACCGCGCGCTTCGCGGTGGCGGCGGGGGCCGACATCGTGGTGATGGACGACGGCTATCAAAACCCCGATCTCGCGCAGGATCTGTCCTTCCTGGTGGTCGACGGCGGTTTCGGTCTGGGCAACGGGCACCTGCTGCCCGCCGGCCCCTTACGCGAACGCCCCGCCGACGCGCTGGCCCGCGCCACCGCGGTGATCTACATCGTCGATCCCGGGGGCGACGCCGCCGGCCCGCCGCCGCCCGGCATCGAACGCGTCCCGGTCTTTCCCGCCCGGCTTGAACCCACGCCCGAGGCCGCGGTTTTCGTCGACCACCCCGTCATCGCCTTTGCCGGGATCGGCCGGCCCGCCAAGTTCTTCAATACCTTGCGCGCGATGGGCATCCGCGTGGTCGAGACCTACGGCTTTCCCGATCATCACGTCTTCACCCCAGACGACATGATGGTCCTGCTCGATGCCGCCGTGGCGCGCGACGCCAAACTCGTGACCACCGAAAAAGACGCCGTCCGCCTGCCGCCCGATGCGCGCCACATGGTCGAGGTTCTCCACGTCGCCCTGCAGTTCGACGATTCCAAAGCGCTCGACACCCTGCTCTCCCCGGTGCTCGATGACTGAACTCCGATCACCGCACTGTCTTTCCTCCTCTCCCTCTCTGAGGGGAGGACCGAGGAGGGGAGTACCGCGCCCAGCCCGAATCGTCGCCGAAGCCCACCGCGTGTCCATGACCGACACCGACCACCGCCCGCCCACCCGCCGGGTACGCCACGCAATAGAAGGCCTCGGCGTCTCCGCGCTCATCGCGCTGTGCCGTCTGCTTTCGGTCGATGCCGCCTCCGCCCTCGGCGGCGCGGTCGCGCGCACCCTGGGCCCGCGCCTCGCGCTGACCCGCCGTGCCGCGCGGCACTATGCCCGCGCCTTCCCCGACGCGACCGAGACCGAGGTCGCGACCGCGATGCGCGCGATGTGGGACAACCTGGGCCGCACGGCGTTCGAATACCCCAACCTCACCAAGATCGAGTGCTACAGCGGGCCCCGCGTCACCGTGCGCGGCGCCGAGCACATCGATGCGCTGCGCGACGACGGCCGCGCCGGGATCTTCTTCTCGGGCCATATCGCCAATTGGGAAATCATGCCGCTCGCCGTGGCGCAACGCGGCTGCGACATCTCGCTGGTCTACCGCGCCGCCAATAACCCGCACGTCGATCAGATGATCCTGCGCGCCCGCGGCGCCATCACCCATACCCATGTCCCCAAAGGCACGCCCGGCGCGCGACAAATGGTGCGCCTGATCAAAGACGGCGGCCATCTCGGCATGCTGGTCGATCAAAAACACAACGGCGGCATCGAGGTGCCGTTCTTCGGCCACCCCGCGATGACCGCGCCGGCCATCGCCCAACTCGCCCTCAAGT
The DNA here is from genome assembly GCA_038141965.1 of Alphaproteobacteria bacterium. GTDB lineage: Bacteria > Pseudomonadota > Alphaproteobacteria > SHVP01 > SHVP01 > CALJDF01. The sequence continues at coordinate 196,653 of JAYQJC010000003.1, read as the reverse complement.
ACGACCTCCCCTGGTGCCCTGCGCCGTCCGCCGCACCCAAGGTGCCCATTTCGAGGTCACGATTCATCCCCCGCTCGAGCACCCCCGCACCGGCGATGCGACCGCCGACGTGCGCGCCCTCATGGGCACCATCAACACATTCCTAGAAGACGCCATCCGCGCCAACCCACCCCACTGGATGTGGCTGCATCGCAGGTGGATGGATTAGGGCGTCATCGCCCCGACGATGGTCGCGGGATCGACCCGCACTTTGAACCAGTTGATCCGCCAATCGAGATGCGGGCCGGTCGCCCGCCCACCCGCACCGACGGTGCCCAAGGGCGCGCCTTGAGCCACGACATCGCCCACCGCCACCGTCACCGTATCCATGTGCAAAAACGCCGACGATACGCCATGCCCGTGGTCCAGCACGATGGTGCCGCCGGTGTAGTAGTGATCGGTCGCCGCCACGGTCACGCGGCCGGCCGCGGGCGCCACCACCGGCGTGCCGTTCGGTGCGGCGATATCGATGCCGTAGTGCGGCCGCCGGGGCTGGCCGTTCAAAATGCGCTGCGAGCCATAGACGCCCGAAATGCGGCCCCGCGCGGGCCAGATGAAGTCTTGCGCAAACCAGGTCTCGGCGAAATCCTTGGCCCGCGCCGCGCCGATCTCGGCATTGTTGCGCCGGATATGGGCAAGGTCCTCGGCATTGGGCGTGACTTGGCGCGGCGGCAATCCGTCGATGCGCTGCACGTCGTAGGTGCGCTTGGCGACCTCCAAGGTACGTACCTCTTCTCGGCCATCGCCAAAACGTACCCGCAAGGTCACAGGCCCCTCATCATCGCGCCCGAACCCGAACACGAATCTGCCTTCGGGCGAAACGCGCAAGGCCCGATCATCCAAGAACACATCGGCGTCCGGCGCCGCCACCCCGCGGATCAAACCGCCTTGCACGAACGCGCCGTCCAGCACGACCTCGGTTGCCGCTACCGGCGTCGCCCATAACAACAGGACGACAAGGCCGACCAACCCGCGCATCGCTATTTCCGCTGCTTGCGCAATTCTTCGGATCGCTTGAAGGAAATGTCGGCCGTCGCGTAGGCCTCTTGCACGTCCCAATCCCAATAGCGCAAATCCTGCAACGTGATTTGCGCGCCCGTCACCGCGCACACGACATAGCTGCCCGGCACGATCACGTCGAAACTGCCGGAATGATATTTCAGTTTGGCTTCGCCACCACCTCGGGGTCCGTGCATTAGAACAAATCTCCTTGTCCGCCATCCGGCGTTTTGCCGCGCCGCGCCGTTTTGCGTGGCTTGGGCGTTTCCTTTTTTGAAGGCGCCGCGTCGCTCACCGTGGCGCCGACAGAGCCGTCGGCGAACTCGATCACCACCGCCTCGCCCGCACCGGTCTCCGCCACCCGTTTGATGGGCCGCGCGCGATCCGCATCTCGCACCAACGCAAAGCCGCGCTCCAATACGTTTTGATAGGACAACGTGCGCAACAAGCGCACCTGCGCTTCCAACGCCTCCTTGGCTTCGTCCAGGCGGTGCGCGACGTCGCGATCCAATGCCGCGCCCGTGCGGGTCGTGCGCGCGCGCGCCGCCGACAATGTCTCGACCACCAAGCGCGCCTGCAGCCGCCCCGCCACATGATCGAACGTCGTGCGATGGTGCCGCACGTCGCTCGCCAGCGCTCGCACCAACCCACGCGCCGCCGTCGCGGTCCGGGTCCGTGCCGCCGCGCTGCGCTCGCGCAACACGCTGGGCCGCAAGCCGCCCGCTGCTTCGCGCAAGGCCCCGCGTCGGCGCTCGAGCCCCGCGCCCAAGGCCCGGTCGAGCCGTAACGAAACGTCATCCAAGCGTTGCGTCGCCAAGCCCAGCGCATCGCGCGGATCGCGCAAACCGCGCTTCGCCGCGTGCAGCTCGGCCCTTGCTTCGCGCATCCGCCGGTTCAACCCGCCCAGCAAACGCTGCTGCAAATTGCTGACGTCGTAGGCCAGTTCCGAACGCACCGGCACCGCCATTTCGGCTGCCGCCGTCGGGGTCGGCGCGCGCTTGTCCGAGGCATAGTCGATCAGCGTCGTATCGGTTTCGTGCCCGACCGCCGAGATCAGCGGAATGTCGCTTTCGGCCGTCGCGCGCACCACGGCTTCTTCGTTGAAGCACCACAAATCTTCGATCGAGCCGCCGCCGCGCGCCACGATCAGCACGTCGGGGCGCGGCACTGCGCCGGTTCCGTCGATCGCGTTGAACCCGCGAATGGCGCCCGCGATTTTTTCCGCCGCCGTATCGCCCTGCACCAACACAGGCCAAATCAACACATGGCGCGGAAAACGATCGCGCAGCCGATGCAGAATGTCGCGAATCACCGCACCGGTGGGCGAGGTCACCACGCCGATGACCTCGGGCAAATAAGGAATGGGTTTCTTGCGCGCCGCGTCGAACAGCCCCTCGGCGTGCAGCTTCTTGCGCCGCTCTTCCAACAGCGCCATCAGCGCGCCGACGCCGGCCGGGGCCACCGATTCGATGATGATCTGGTACTGCGATTTCTTGGCGAACGTGGTCAGCTTGCCGGTGACCACCACCTCCAGCCCTTCTTCTGGCTGGAACTTCAACCGCGCCCACGAATTGCGGAAGCAAATCCCTTCCAGCACCGCGTCCGAATCCTTCAGCGTCAAATAGGCATGGCCCGACGCCGCCCGGTAGATCCGGCTGATCTCGCCCTTGACCCGTACCCGCCCGAACGAGTCCTCGATCTGGCGCTTCAGTGCGCCCGCGATCTCGCCCACCGAATATTCGGGCACGTTGGGCGCGGCGTCGGGGGCGGTGTCGAGGAGGTCTGTCATGGCTGAGCGGGCATGGTACAAAGGTCCCTCCCAACCACCAACCCTCTCGCGACCCTGCCCCCGCCAGCACCCAACGCGATGCCATCTTTGCCCACCCGCGCTGTCCAAACTCCTCCCCCTGCTTTCAGGGGGAGGTCGCCCAGCGGCGTAGCCGATGGGTGGGAGGGGGTCGCTACCCGCGCAACCGTCTTTGCCCCTTTGCCACCAACCCCCTCCCTGCCCTCCCCCTGCCCGCAGGGGGAGGAAGATAAGATCGGCACAACGCCACAAGGCGTTCAGTTCGATGCATGTGGAGAAGAGAAAGCCATGCCAGCATGAACATCCTCGTCGTCGGATCGGGCGCGCGCGAACATGCGCTGTGTTGGGCCATCGCCCGCTCGCCCCTCACTGATCAGCTCTTTTGCGCGCCGGGCAACGCCGGCATCGCCCAAGTGGCCACCTGCCTTCCCACCAGCGTCGACGACACCCCCGGCCTCTTGGCCACGTGCCGCGATCACGCCATCGATTTCGTCGTCGTCGGCCCCGAGGGCCCCTTGGTGGCCGGGCTCGCCGATGCGCTCGCCGAAGCCGGCATCAAAGTGTTCGGCCCCAGCGCTGCCGCCGCGATCCTCGAAGGCTCCAAGGGCTTCATGAAAGACCTGTGCGCCCAATACGGCGTCCCCACCGCCGCCTATGGCCGGTTCACCGAAGCCATCGCCGCCAAGGAATTCATCGCCCGCACCGGCGCGCCCGTCGTGGTCAAGGCCGACGGCTTGGCCGCCGGCAAAGGCGTCATCATTGCCGAGACGGTGTCGGACGCGCATGCCGCGGTCGACGATATCTTGGGGGGTCAGTTCGGCGAGGCCGGGGCCGAGTTGGTCATCGAAGAATTCATGGTCGGCGAGGAGGCGAGCTTCTTCGCGCTGTGCGACGGCACCCATGTACTGCCGCTGGCGGGCGCACAAGACCACAAGCGCGTCGGCGACGGCGACGAAGGCCCCAACACCGGCGGCATGGGCGCTTACTCGCCCGCCCCGTGCTCGACGACGCCATGGCGACCCGCGTCATGGACGAGATCATCCGCCCCACCGTCGCCGCGATGACCGCCGAGGGCCGCGCCTACCAGGGCGTCTTGTACGCCGGCCTAATGATCACCGCCGAGGGCCCCAAGTTGATCGAATACAACGTCCGCTTCGGCGATCCCGAATGCCAGGTGCTGATGTCGCGTCTCGACTCGGATCTCGTGCCCGCACTGATGGCCTGCGCCGACGGCAGTCTCGAGGCCATCGAACTGCGCTGGAAAGAAGCGGCCGCCCTATGCGTCGTGATGGCCGCCAACGGCTATCCCGGCGCTTACGACAAAGGCAGCGTCATCAAGAACCTCGATGCCGCCGATGCCCAGTCCGACGTCACCGTCTTCCACGCCGGCACCGCCACCAAGGACGGCAACACCATCGCCACCGGCGGCCGCGTCCTCGGCGTCACCGCGTTGGGCCCCACCATCGCCGCCGCCCAACAAAACGCCTACGCCGCCGCAGACCTCATCGAATGGCCCGACGGCTTCTGCCGCCGCGACATCGGCTGGCGCGCCCTCGACCGCTAACGCCACTCACCCCACATCAAGATTGCTCATCCTGAGGCGCATCGCGCAGCGATGCGTCCCGAAGGACCGCCAACACCAGCGGCTCGGTCACTCAATGCACCCGAAGGACGACACTTCCCATTCGGAAGGGTCCTGCAAGCTCGTCCCGCCGTCTTCGAAGTGAATTTTCCGCGCGTCGAGAATCATTTGCCGTCCGCGCACGTCGTCACCGGCATACCGGACAAATTCGCCGTACTTCTCTCGCGCCCGGTAGGTGCAGTCGGCGCGGTCGCCGTAGATCGTTTTCGCAACCTCGACCGCCTCTTGCGACAAACGCTCCATAGATTCGACGTCGCAGACGCCCAGGTTAAGTTCGGCAAGCATCACCAACGCAGCGACGCGGGAAGGATGATCGGAAGGCAATCGGGAGAGGCCAAGCTCAAGGAGAGTTGCCGCATCCCGTGCGAGGCTATCAAGGGTTTCAGGACTTAGCCCAGGGTCCAGGGGTGCGCCAACAAGAATGTTCGCGCGAATTAGGTCGATGATCCCGAGCCGCGGATCGTCCGTGCCTCCATCGGCGTGCGCGATCACCTCGGCTTGCGCCAACATCGCCTCGGCCGCGGCCTTCGCTTCGGACCGCGTACGCCCTTTTTTGTCGCCGATACCGGGAAGGTACGTCAACCAAGCCATTTCGATCAGCGGGTCGATCACCACCAGGTCGGTCATCAATTTCCGATCTTCGGCTATCTCCAGCGCCCGTATCAGCGGCGGCCCGGCATCGAAATCCCGCTGCAAACCGACCAACGCACCTCCTAGCGCGCCCAATCCACGCACGACAGGGACAGGGTCGCCTGCCGCAAGCAGCTGATCCGCGGTAGCGTCGAAGTCCGCCAAAAGCGTGCGGGCGTCTTCCCATCGGCCATGCCGTACAAGCAACAAGCCCAGCCAAGCCGTCGCGCGACCGCGCTCTGCCGATGTGATATCCGCCTCACTGTCGAGCGCTTCCTGCAGGTCGTCGATCACCGACTGCCGCGCATCGCGGTCCATCGAGACATAGCCCGCCTCGGCCCGCTCAATCGCATCCTCAGGCGTCTCCCCACACGCCGCAAGCAAAACAGCGCCCATCCCCAGAAGCGCAACGAACCAAATCCGCCCGATACTCATCATCAAGGCCCCCAACAAACGTTCCGATCACCCCGGTCCCTATGGAAAGGCTAGACGATTTCTGGGCCGATCTCACTGATTGGCATCCCGTCCCACACAAGGACTGCTCATCCTGAGGGCATCGCGCAGCGATGCGTCCCGAAGGACGAAGGGTGGTGGGGACAGAGAACGTGATTCTGCGCACCGCGCATAAACGGGTAGAATCAACGCGTCACCATTGGACACAAACTCTATTGCCCACACGCACTACGCCATTGTTCAACCAACGCCTTACGCCAGCACCGTTTTTTGGCTTCGTTTGTCACCCAAAAGAGAGCAAGCATTGATTCAAAAAGATTTTTTGGCTTCGTTTGGTAATTTCGTACTCCAAGGGCGTCGGTCATGACCGAAAACCCTGACGTATTGCCCGCGCACCAGTTCGACGAACGCCGCCTTGAAGACTGGTTGGCCGCCAACCTCGATGGGTTCGCCGGGCCGATGACGGTGGCCGAGTTCAAGGGCGGTCAGTCCAACCCGACCTACCGGCTCACGACACCCGGTGCGTCCTACGTCTTGCGGCGCAAGCCGCCCGGCACGCTGTTGCCCTCGGCCCATGCCGTGGATCGCGAATACCGCATCATGCATGCGCTGGCCGAAACCGGCGTGCCGGTGCCGCGCACCTATTTGTTGTGCGAGGACGAAAGCATCGTTGGGACGATGTTCTACGTGATGGATTTCCTCGACGGCCGCCTCCTGTTCGACCCGCGCCTGCCGGAAGTGACGTCTACCGGAGAACGCGCGGCAATGTTCGATGCGATGAACGAGGTCATCGCCGCCTTGCACACCGTCGATTACAAAGCCGTCGGCTTGGGCGATTTCGGGCGCGAGGGCGGCTACGTCGCGCGCCAGATCGGGCGCTGGTCCAAGCAATACAAGGCCAGCGAAACCGAGACCATCGACGCCATGGAACGCTTGATGGAGTGGTTGCCCGCGCACCTACCCGCGCACGACGAAACGACGCTCGTGCACGGCGACTACCGCTTGGACAATCTGATCTTCCATCCCACCGAACCGCGCGTCATCGGCGTCTTGGATTGGGAGATCGCGACCTTGGGCAACCCGCTGGCCGACTTCGCCTATCACGTCATGGCCTGGCGGGTCTCGCCCGACGAGTTCCGCGGTTTGCGCGAAGTGGATATCGAGAGCTTGGGTATTCCCAACGAGGCCGCCTACACCGCGGCCTACGCCAAGCGCACCGGCCGCGACGCGCTGCCCGATTGGGAGTTCTACATGGCCTATAACCTGTTTCGCATGGCGGCCATCCTGCAAGGCATCATGGGCCGCGTGCGCGACGGCACCGCCGCCAACCCCGAAGCCGCCCGCATGGGCGCCCTCGTCCGCCCCCTCGCGACGCTCGCCTGGGCCCAGGCCGAAAAGATCGGCGACTAACGATTGGGAAGCGCACCGATGCCGCCCGAGTCCACTCTCCTCCCCCTCACCGAGGGGGGAGGGCCGGGAGGGGGTTCACGCTAGAACCCGCACGCCGTGGACCAACCCCCTCCTCAATCCTCCCCCTGCAAGCAGGGAGAGGCGGTCGGTCGGCGCGCGCTAACCGTTCGTGTACTGCCGCAACTCGCGTTTGGCGATGCCTTCGGCGTGGACTTCATCGGGCCCATCCGCCATGCGCAGCGCACGCGCCCAGGCCCAGGCATAGGCCAAGCCATAGTCTTCCGAGAAGCCCCCGGCGCCGTGCACCTGCATCGCGCGATCGAGAATGGTCTGGGTCATCATCGGCACCGCGACCTTGATCATGCCGATCTCGTTGCGCGCATCTTTGGCGCCGACCTGGTCGATCATCCAGGCGGTCTTCAGCACCAACAGCCGCGCTTGCTCAATCTCGATCCGGCTTTGCGCGATCTGTTGGCGCAACGCGCCTTGTTCGGCCAAAGGTTTCCCAAACGCGACCCGCGTAGTCACCCGGCGACACATCGTTTCCAGCGCCCGTTCGGCCACCCCGATCTGACGCATGCAGTGATGAATGCGCCCCGGCCCCAGGCGGCCTTGGGCGATCTCGAAGCCGCGCCCTCGCCCAGGATTAAATTGGTCGCGGGCACGCGCACGTTCTCGAACGTCACTTCGCAGTGGCCATGCGGCGCATCGTCGAACCCGAACAGGCCCTACTTGCGCACGATGGTCACGCCGTCCGTATCGCGCGGCACCAAGATTTGCGATTGCTGCTTGTGGCGGGGTGCGGTGGGATCGGTCTTGCCCATCACGATGAAGATCGTGCAATCGGGATGCGCCGCATTGGTGATCCACCACTTGCGCCCGTTGATCACGTAGTCGTCGCCATCGCGGATAATCGAGGTTTCGACGTTGGTCGCGTCCGAAGACGCGACATCGGGTTCGGTCATGCAAAACGCCGACCGAATCTTGCCCTCCAGCAACGGCGTCAACCATTCCGCCTTTTGCGCGTCGTTGGCGTAGTTGGCCAGCAGTTCCATGTTGCCGGTATCGGGCGCATTGCAGTTGAAGACCTCCGGCGCGAACGGCACCCGCCCCATCACCTCGCACAACGGCGCGTATTCCAAATTGGTCAGCCCCAGCGCCAGCTCTTCGTCGGGCAGGAACAGGTTCCACAAGCCTTCGGCTTTCGCTTTTTCTTTCAGCGCCTCCATGATCGGCGGCACCCGCCAACGCTCTTCGTCGAGCTGCGCCGCATAGACGCTTTCCGCCGGATAGACATGCGTATCCATAAAGGCATGCAGCTTGGGCAACAGTTGTTTGGTTTTTTCCGGATGTTCGACAACCATGGAAACTCTCTTTGTAGGGCAGACCTGCTGTTTGTATCAGGAATTCTCGGGCAAGGCGCATTGACGCCCCGCAAAATGACCGCGCTATCGCCGACGCTTGAAAAACTCTTTCAGCAAGGCCGCCGCCCGCGATTCGTCCAAACCGCCGTAGGTTTCGGGCGCATGGTGGCAGGTGCTTTGGGCAAAGATGCGCGGGCCGTTTTCCACCCCGCCGCCCTTGGCGTCGGCCGCGCCGTAATACAGCCGTCGCAGCCGGGCAAAGCTGATCGCCTGGGCGCACATCGGGCAGGGCTCCAGCGTCACGTAAAGATCGCAGTCGTTCAGCCGCTCCACCCCCAACTTCGCCGCCGCCGTGCCCGATCACCACCATTTCGGCGTGGGCCGTGGATCGTTGTCGCTCCGCGTGCGGTTGCCGGCGGCGGCGATCACCGCGCCCTTGGCGTCGACCAGCACCGCCCCCACCGGCACCTCGCCGGCGCGCGCGGCCGCTTCGGCCTCGGCCAACGCTTGGGCCATGGGGGTTTCGCCACTTGCCTGTCATGCCCACGACCTTGGGCCGTGCCCCGCCCGGCGGTCAAGCCTCGGCAGCAATTGCACGCCGCGAAAGGCGGCCTTAGTGTCCGCGCCATGAGCAAATCTCCCCTGATCGGCATTACGGTCGATTCCGAAGAGCCCGGCGCCTATTCCAACAAGCCCTGGTTCGCCTTGCGCCAAAACTATTGCAGCGCGGTGACCAACGCGGGCGGCACCGTGGTGATGCTGCCGCACGATGCCGGGGCCGCCGAACGCTACGCCGATCTGTTGGACGGTTTGGTGGTCTCCGGCGGCAACTTCGATGTCGACCCGGCGCTGTTCGGCGCCACCGAACGCCACGCCACCGTCAAAACCAAAGACGAACGCACGGCGTTCGAGGCCGACATCACCAAAGCCATGCTGGCGCGCGACAAGCCGGTGCTGGGCATTTGCGGCGGCCAGCAGCTCTTGCACGTCATCCTGGGCGGCACGTTGGTGCAGCACATTCCCGATGCGGTACCGAATGCGCTTGCCCACGAACAACCCAACCCGCGCGACGAACCCGGCCATACCGTTGCAGTCACCCCCGATACCTTGCTGCACCGGATCGTTGGCGCCGACGAACTGCCGGTCAACAGCGCGCACCACCAGGCCGCCGCGCATGACGGCGAGGCCGTCGTGATCAACGCCGTCGCACCGGACGGCGTGGTCGAGGGCATCGATCCCCGCCCACCGGTTTTGCCTTGGGTGTTCAATGGCACCCGGAATACGACATCAGCGAAGGCGACGCGAAAATCTTCCGCGCCTTCATCGCGGCCGCCCAATGAGCACGTCAGAAGCGGCACCGCCGGCGAACGCATCGCCAAGCGCATCGCCCGCGCCGGATTTGCTCGCGTCCGCGAAGCCGAACGCTGGATCGAACAAGGCCGGGTGGCCGTCGACGGCGTCCTTCTCACCACGCCCGCGTTCACCGTCACCAAAGACAACAAGGTCATGGTCGACGGCAGGCCGTTGCCTGCGGCACAAGAGACCCGCCTGTGGCGCTATCACAAACCGCCTGGCCTCGTGACCACCAACCGCGACGAGTTGGGTCGCGACACGATCTTTGATCATCTGCCCAAGAACTTGCCGCGCGTGCTCACCGTCGGAAGACTCGACCTCAACTCAGAAGGACTTTTGCTGCTCACCAACGACGGCGATCTTGCGCGCAAGCTCGAACTCCCCGCGACCGGTTGGACCCGGCGCTACCGCGTGCGCGTCTATGGCCGGGTCGACCAGGCCAAGCTCGATCCCCTCAAGCGTGGCGTCACCATCGAAGGCGTTGGATACGACTCGATTGTCGCCTCCGTCGACAAGCAGCAAGGCAGCAATGCGTGGCTCACCGTCTCCTTCCGTGAAGGCAAGAACCGCGAAATCGTCGCGTGATGGAATACCTGGGCTGGCCCGTCTCGCGCCTCATTAGGCTTGCTTACGGTCCCTTCCAGCTCGGCAACCTCAAAGCCGGCGACGGTCGAACCGGTGCCGCACAAGGTGCTGCGCGAACAATTGGGCCAGGGCCGCTAGTGCTGCGGATCATTTCCGGCGTCTACAGGGGTCGCAAACTCGAAACCGCTCCCGGGCAATGCCTTGCGCCCCACCGCCGAACGCGTGCGCGAGGCGATCTTCAACAAACTCACCCACGGCCTGATCGCCGACAGCGGTGCACCGTTGACCGGATCTTGCAGGTCCTCGATGTCTTTTTCGGCACCGGCGCCCTGGGGTTCGAAGCGCTCTCGCGCGGCGCACTGCGGGTGTCTTCATCGAAAACGACGCCGCCACGGCGCGCCTCATCAAACGCAACGCCGAACACCTCGGCGCCGGCAATACCACCACCGTCGTCCGCCGCGACGCAACGCAACCCGGCGCGGGCCGCACTCCCGCCGGGCTCGTTCTGATGGACGCGCCCTATCGGTCGGGCCTCACGACGCCCGCGCTCGACGCGCTCAATCAAGGCGGTTGGATCACCCCCGGCGCGATCATCGTGATCGAAGTCGGGCGAGACGAAGAAATCACCCTGCCGGAAGGCTTTGACGCGATCGACGATCGGCGCTATGGCGCGGCGCGGGTGTTGTGTGTGCGTGGGCCGACCGGTCCGGCCTAGTCGCTCAACGCCGCCCGAACAGCCGCTCAATATCAGGCAGCTGCAGTTCGACATAGGTCGGGCGGCCATGATTGCACTGCCCGGAGTTCGGCGTGACTTCCATCTCGCGCAGAAGCGCGTTCATCTCGGCCGCCGTCATCCGTCTCCCCGCCCGAACCGACCCATGGCAAGCCATGGTGCTGCACACATCGTTGAGCCGTTCGGTCAATGCTGTCGTGTCGTCCAACTCGGCCAGGTCATCCGCAAGGTCGCGCACCAAACCTTGAATATCGACCTCGCCCAGCAGCGCGGGTTGTTCGCGCACCACCACCGCGCCAGCGCCGAACTGATCGATCACCAAACCCAGTTCGGCCAGCTCGTCCGCGCGATCCAACACCCGGCCCACGGCCGCCTCGTCCATCTCCACCACTTCGGGGATCAACATGCCCTGCCGCGCGACGCCGTTCTGTAGCGCCTTCTTCATGCGCTCATAGACCAAGCGCTCATGTGCGGCATGCTGATCGACAACGATCAAGCCGTCGGCGGTCTGGGCCACGATATACGTCTGGTGTAGCTGCCCCACCGCTGCGCCAAGCGGGTAGGACGCTTCGGGCGCCTCCCCCAATCCAACCTCCGCCGGCCGGGCCGCCGGGGCGAATCCGTCGGGCTCCTCGCCCCGGGCCGGCATCCAGGCGGCGCCTGATGCTGAAACGCGCTGGCCGCCTCGGCCAGCCCGGTCCGCGACGTTCCCTCGGGACGGGCGCCATAGAACGCGCCCTGCCCGCCCGGTCGAAATGCCGCCGCCGCCTCCGCAGCAACCGTCGAAGAGGCGCGATGTCCGGCCCCTGCCAGGGCGCGGCGTACCGTCGAAACGATCAACCCGCGCACCAACGGCTCGTCGCGAAATCGGACTTCCGCCTTCGCGGGATGGACATTCACATCCACCGCCTCAGGCGGCACGGAAAGGAACAACGCCACCACCGGGTGTCGGTGCCGCGCCATCAAGTCCTGATAGGCGCCACGCAGGGCACCGGTGAACAACCGGTCCCGCACCGGTCGTCCGTTGACGAACAGATATTGCGCCTGGGCATTGCCCCGGTTCATCGTCGGCAACCCGGCGAACCCTGTCAGGCTGATTCCCTCGCGCTCGGCCTCAACCGGACACGCTGTTGTCGACGAAATCGCGCCCCATGACGGCGGCAAGGCGGTCGCGCGCAGCCGCCTCACCGGTGGCCGCGGCGTAGCTGAAGAATCTCTCGCGCCGCCTCACGCAAGCTGAACCCAATGGTCGGGTTCGCCATCGCCAAACGCTTTGTGGTTTCGGTGATCGCCGTCGTTTCGGACCGATCGGTTTTGAGGAACTTCAAGCGCGCTGGGGTGGCGAAGAAAAGGTCTCGTATTTCGATCCGGGTTCCACCGGGAAGAGAGTCGGGCTGGAGATCACCCAATCGCCCGGCATCGACATGCAATTGCCAAGCTTCGTCCGCCCCTCGGGCGCGACTGGTAATAGTCATGCGGCTGACCGATCCGATCGACGGCAGCGCTTCGCCACGAAAACCCAGATGCGCGATCCGCACCAGATCGTCCTCGGGCAGCTTCGAGGTGGCATGCCGCTCGACCGCAAGCGCCAGCTCGTCCCGCGCCATGCCATGGCCGTTGTCGGTAATGATGATTTGGTCTCGACCGGCCCCCGCGATGGCAACATCGATCTGCGTGGCGCCGGCGTCAATCGCGTTCTCGACAAGTTCCTTGACGACGCTTGCCGGACGCTCGACGACCTCGCCCGCCGCAATGCGGTTGACGGTGCCTTCGGGCAGTCGACGGATCGTCATAACTCGAGGGCGACCCGCCCCGTCCTGAGATATTCGCGGGCGCGCACCTTGCCTTCGTCAACAGCCGGTTGGTCGAACGGGTTCACCCCAAGAAGATCCGCAGTCAAGAATGGTCTCAAGCATGAAGTGCATAAACAACCCGCCCATCGCAGCCTCGTCGACGGCGGACAGCGTGATGACCCGAACGGGCCGCTTGTGCGCCACCAATGTCTCCACCGTCGCGCGTGCCGAAGCCGCCACAATGTCGCCCGTCGACCGCCCGCCCAGATAGTCGAGCGCGGCGATTTCGGCGACCTGTTCCGGTGCAACCGTTAGACCCGTCCCTTGCGACGACGGCAGGAGAACGGTGAAGACTTTGTCGGCGGGACCATCGAGATAAAGCTGCAACTGACTATGTTGATCCACCGGTCCGAGCGCGGTGACCGGCGTCATACCTCGTCCGTCCTTTCCCAGGCTCTCGGCCCAAAGCTGGGCATACCACTGGGTGAACCATCTCAAACGCTCGTCATAGGCCAACATAACGGAGATGGGCCGTCCGGCACGGTAGTATCCCGCCACCAAAGCGGCGGCCTCTGCGGCGTCAGAACCGCCCAAAGCCACCGCCGCCCCCTGCCGGATTGCCGCAACGTCGAGGCCAAGGATCAAGGCCGGCAACATGCCCACCAACGTCAGGACGGAGTACCGCCCTGCCACCGTCGACGGATGATCCAGAACGGGAAAGCCCCAGGACAGGGCGAGTGCGCGCAACGGGTGGTCTCCCGGGACCGCAATGCCCAGCACGCGATCCGCAAGCGCGGGGCGCCCAATCGCCGCTTCAAGACGTGGCAACACAACCAAGGCCTGCGCCATGACCTCGACCGTCGACCCCGACTTGGAGATAAACAGGAAACCTGTGCGCTTGAGATCGACGCGCTCCAAAACTTCTTCGAGGCGACCAGGTTGGAGGTTCGCCATCACATGGAGTCGGCACCCTCGCCCCGGCAACGCCGTCGCAAGCGCCTTGGCCGCCAAACTCGACCCGCCGATCCCCAGCAATACGACATCATCGAACCGGCGGCGAAAGTCCTCCGCAATGCGTTTCAAGTCGGCGAGATCATCCTCCGAATGGGCGGCGCCGATACAATCGAACGTGGCGTCGTCCCCCGCCGCCTCGCGGAGCGTCTCCAAGCGGGTCGTCGCGCGCTCGAGGTCATTGACGAGCGCCAAAGAGGTCAACCCGGCCGACCCAATGGAGTCGGCATAGCAGTGGCGCGTGGCGTGAACGAAGGGTGGGCGCATGGGTGGCGCCAAACTAGCAGAGCAGAAACGCCGGTCCAACGACCACTGGACCTAAGGCGTGGTTTCAACGCCCTCGGGGTCGCCGACGACAACGACCGACATCGCATCGACGTCCAGCAGCCGGCGGGCAACCCTTTTGACATCGTTGAGCGTCACTTGGTTTACCAAGCCGGCGCGGCGATCGAGATAGTCGATACCAAGGTCCAATACCTGGAGGGTCACCAACATATTTGCGATCCGGGCGTTGCTGGTCAGGCTGAGAGGAAAAGCGCCGGTGGTATAGGTCTTGGCCGCCTCCAGTTCAGCGGCGGTAATACCCTCGCGGGCGATTTTGTCGATTTCATCGCGGATTAGCGAAAGCGATTCGGCGAGTTGGCCGTTCTGGGTGCCGACACCGCCCAGGACCAGACCGGAATGCTCATAGGGCACTACCGCGCTGTAGACCGAGTAGGCGAGGCCGCGTTTTTCCCGTATCTCTGCGTAAAGGCGCGACGTAAAACTGCCACCCCCCAAGACCCGGTTCATGAGCGCCGCCGCGAAATAGTCCGGATCGTTTCGCTTGATCCCCGGCATGGCCCAGATCAGGACGCTTTGCGGGATAGGTTGTCTGATGACTTCAACGCCGCCCCTGGCGGCAGGAACGACCTCAGGCACAACGATCCCGTTCGCCGCCGTCGCAGGTAGATCGCCAAAGGTCTCATCGAGCAAGTTCGCAAGGCGTGATGCCGAAATATCACCCACCACGCCCACGATAAGATTCTCTTTCGCGAACCTTCGGCCAACGAAGGTACGAAGGTCTTCGACGGAGACCGCAGCGACCGAGTCAGGTATGCCACGGGTTGGGCGCCCGTAAGGGTGATCGGGATAGATTTTCTTGAAAAGAGTCCGGCCGGCAATTGTATTGGGGTTCTGGGCACGCGATCGAATGCCGGTAATAACCTGGGATCGAATCCGTTCGACCGGCTCGGGGTCGAAGCGCGGCTGCGTCAACGAAAGCCGCAATAGACGAAAGGCCTCGACGGTATTTTCGGTAAGGGTCCGTAGGCTACCGCTGAACCCGTCACGACCGGCGGTATAGGACAAAGAAATCGCCAGTTCTTCCAGCCGTGCCTGGAAGGCCTGCGAATCGAGATCGCCCGCGCCCTCGTCAAGGAGACCGGACAAGAGGTTCGCCAGACCTTCCTTGCCGACGGGATCGAGCGACGCCCCGCCGCGGAAATAGACCTCGACCGCCAGCATCGGGATCGAGGGCTCTTCGACCAGCCAAGCCGTGATCCCGCCTGGAATCGCACCTCTTGAATTTCCGTGGCCCCCACGCGGGTCGGTGGACCACCACACACTCAACACAACCAACAGGAAGGCGTTGCGCACCACAGTCCTTCATCGGTCTCACACCATCAGCTTGGCTGCCGCGTTCGGAGAATGCCGGTCACCGACCGGCGCTTCTCGAAACATATCGAGCCGCGGCATTGACCTCTTCGAGGGTGACCGCCTTGACGCGATCGGGCCAGCTTTCGACATCTTCAATACTGCGCCCATTGGTCAGCGCTTCACCGAAAATCCGGGCCGCACCTTGAACATTGTCTCGCGCGTAGATCACCTGAGCCAGCAGGAACCGCTTGGTACGGTCGAGTTCGTCCTGGGTAATCCCGTTGTCGACCACGTCTTCGATTAGCGCTTCCATCCGCATTTCGACATCGTCCAACGTCGCGTCGCCGCGTGGCACCGCAAACAGGAAGAACTGACTGGGCCCAACATCGGTTGCCGAATAGAACGCGCTCGCCCTCACGGCGATCGGATTGTCGATCACCATGTCGCGATACAGCCGGCTGGTCGACCGGCCACCCAGGATTTGGGCGAGCAGTTGAAGCGGTAAGGCGTGCTGGGTCTCGCCCCACTGGTAACTCGGCGCCAAATAGGAGCGGCGCCACGTATCCTGGGTGACCTGGGGATGGAACATCTCAAGGCGCCGCGCGGCGAGCTGCGGCGGCTCCTTCGGTCTGTTCGCGCGCTGGCTGGGCCCGTTGTGGGATCACGCCGTAGTACTTTTTCAGCGAGGGGTTTCAGCTCTTCGAGCGTGACGTCGCCGGCAACGATCAGGATTGCGTTGTTTGGCGTGTAGTAAGTCCGGTACCAGTCAAGAGCATCGTCCAGGGTCAATTCGCGAATTTCGTTCTCCCAACCGATCACGGGAATCCTATATGGGTAAGCGATGTACTGCGCCGCATTCATTTGTTCGAAGAACAACCCGTTCGGCGTGTTATCGACCCGCGAACTGCGCTCTTCCAAGATGACCTTGCGTTCGGCAAGCACCTGCGCCTCGGTCAAGGTGAGGTTGGTCATGCGATCGGCCTCAAGCCGCATCACGGTTTCCAACCGGTCCGCCGCCACGGTTTGGAAATAGCCGGTGTAATCATATGAGGTGAAAGCGTTCTCCCGACCACCGTTGCGCGTCACGACCTCTGAAAATTCACCTGCCGGCACATCCCGCGTGCCCTTGAACATGAGATGCTCGAGAAAATGGGCAATCCCGGACTTGCCGATCGGTTCGTCGGCCGACCCGGCACGGTACCAGATCATCTGAGTGACCACCGGCGCCCGGCGGTCTTCGATCAAGACAACTTGGAGCCCGTTATCGAGGACAAACGTTTTGGGATCGAACAGCCCGGCAGCGGCTGGGTCTCGGGCGAAGAGCAACGCCACGGCAGCGATAAGAAGGACACCGAGGCCGCGACGGTTCCGCAGGTGTTGGCGGCGAAAAAGGCTCAACATATCCCTAGATAGTCATGCCAACCGGCACGTTGCAAGGGGTCAGTAGGGCACGAACGGTCACATGATAGTCAGGCCGAGGCTAAAACACCCCGGACAGGATCGATCGACTCTTGCGGCGAATGATAGGCGTTTCCTGCTCGCTTGCGCCCGTATTGGCAGCGGAGTCTTGCTGGCGAAGTCGACGCTCCTCCTCGGTGGGATTGACCACCTCGGCGTCGTCACTTTCGGGACGAACGCGATCGAGCAAGCGGTCCACAAATCCGCCTTCACGCTCGGCCAGTTGGGTGGTTTCCGCGTTCAGGACGTTGCGAATATCGGGATCGGCATCCTGAGCACGCGCCACCTGCAGCAGGCCACTTCCCCGGGGTGCGCGTCGCGCTAGGCGCGGCCTGGGCGTCGCCCACCAGGGCGGCTTGGGCGCGGGTCGTCGGGTTCTGCTCTTGGGGTCGTGGGGCGCACCGGGTTGTGGGGGCGCAAGTTGAAGTCAGGCGGAATGGTCAAGGGCGCTTTGCTGACAACGGTGAATTCGTCTGGCGGCTCGGGATCAAGGCCCAGCGTGCGACTGGCGTTCGAACAGGCCGCCAGAGCCACGGCGCCGGCGAGAAGCGTTGCCCCGACAATGTGTGATCTAAGACTACTTATGGTCATCTCCATCGGCCGTTTTCCGCGATCGGAAGATCAGGCCCTCTGCCAAGATCATAACGACGCCGACGACTATTGCCGAGTCGGCGGCATTGAACGCCGGCCAATGATACCCCGCCACATGGAAGTCGAGGAAGTCCACGACGGCTCCATGGATGATCCGATCGGCTGTATTGCCGAGCGCCCCGCCAATGACGCCGCCTAGCGCCAAGGCGAGCCACCGTGTCTCCGCGCGGCGCATCCAGACAATGAGACCAATCGCGATAATGATGGCGAGGACACTGAAAACCCAACGCCCCCAGGTCGGGCTCTGGAACAGGCTGAAGCTGATCCCGGGGTTGAAGGTCAGGACCAGATTGAAGAAGCCGGTGACGATAACGCCGGTGCCGGGGTCGATCGCGCCGAGTATCCAGAGCTTGGTGATTTGATCGACCACGACTACGACGGCAGCCACGGGCAACCCCAGGCGCAGCATCAGGCGACTTGCTCGTCCAAGCGGGCGACGGCATCCGAACAGCGACCGCACAAGTCCTTACCGGCCTCGGGTTCGACGGCGACTTCGGGCAGAACCTTCCAGCAACGCTGGCACTTCCCACCTTCAGCCATCGCCGGCACCACGGCGATGCCGGGCACCTCGTCCAGGCGATAGGCGTCCGTCGGCGGCGCCTCGGCCCCAAGCGAAAGTGCCGACGTAATACACAGCTGTGCGAGATCGATATCGGCGCACGCCGCGACGGTGTGTTGATCGGCATGAACCGTCGGTGCCGCTTGCAGGGACGATCCGATTCGCTTTTCTCGACGCTCGATTTCCAGAGCGCCGGTCACGACCCGACGGAGCCGCCGGACCTTTTCCCATTTGTCGGCGAGCGTATCGTTTTGCCACTCGGCCGGGATCGCCGGGAAGGTCTGCAAATGTACGCTTTCGTCCTCGGGATACCGTGCGAGCCAAGCCTCTTCCGCGGTGAAGCAGATAAACGGCGCAAACCACGTCGTCAGGCAGCGAAACAACTGATCGAGCACCGTGCGCGCCGCGCGCCGTTCGATCGAGTCGGCCGCGTCGCAATAGAACGAGTCCTTGCGAATGTCGAAGTAGAACGCCGACAAGTCATTAGTGCAGAAGTTGTAGAGCTGCACGTACATGTCGTGGAAATCGAAGACATCGCAGCATTGGCGCACATGGCGGTCGAGTTCCCACAACCGATGCAATACCCAGCGCTCCAGGTCCGGCATCTCTTCCATCGGCAAGCGCTCGTGCTCGTCGAAGCCCGCGAGGTTGCCCAGCATGTAGCGCATCGTGTTGCGCAGCTTGCGATAGGCATCGACCTGCCGCTTGACGATTTCGTCGCCAATGCGCAAGTCGTCGGTGTAGTCCGATCCGACGACCCAGAGACGCAAAATGTCGGCCCCGCTTTGGTTCGCGATGTCGAGCGGGCTTACGACATTACCGAGCGACTTGGACATCTTCCGGCCATCGCCGTCCATGACGAAGCCGTGGGTCAGGACCGATTCGTAAGGCGCCCGCCCGCGCGTTCCGCACGACTCGAGCAACGAAGAATGGAACCAACCGCGATGCTGGTCCGAGCCCTCGAGGTAGAGCGATGCCGGCCACTGCAAATCGGGCCGTTGCTCGAGGACAAAACTGTGGGTCGAACCGGAGTCGAACCACACGTCGACGATATCGGTGACTTTTTCGTAGTCCGCCGGATCGTGGTCGTCGCCCAAGAATCCAGCGCCATCCTCGTCGAGGAACCAGGCATCGGCGCCGCGTTCCTCGAAAGCCGCCGCGATCCGTTCGTTGACGCGTTCGTCGCGCAGCGGCTCACCCGTCTTGCGGTTGACGAAGACGGTGATGGGCACGCCCCAGGCGCGCTGGCGCGAGATCACCCATTCCGGGCGATGCTCGATCATCGAACGGATACGGTTTCGACCTTGGCTCGGGAACCCAACGGACTTCGTCGATCGCCTTTAGGGCTTTGGCACGCAGGTCGTTGGTCGACATGCTGATGAACCACTGCGGCGTATTGCGGAAGATCACCGGTGCCTTGGACCGCCACGAATGGGGATATTGGTGCACTAAGGATCCGGTCGCGAACAAGCCGCCATGGGTTTCCAGCGCCTCGATCACGACCCGGTTGGCGTCGCCTTCTTTGCCGCTGGGGTGCAATATCTTGTGTCCGGCGAAGAGCGGGACATCGTCGACATACACGCCATGGGCGTTCACCGTTTCAGGCACGGCGATACCGTGTTTTTGCCCAAGGTCGTAATCGTCCGCGCCATGGCCC
Source organism: Alphaproteobacteria bacterium (assembly GCA_038141965.1). Taxonomy (GTDB): domain Bacteria; phylum Pseudomonadota; class Alphaproteobacteria; order SHVP01; family SHVP01; genus CALJDF01. The sequence continues at coordinate 176,871 of JAYQJC010000003.1, read as the reverse complement.
GGCGCGATATGGACAAACCCGGTGCCTTGATCGGTCAGCACGAAGTCGCCGGCAAGGGCGGGGACCGGAAAGTCGTACCCTTGATTAGCGAACGGATGTCGCGCAACCACGCCTTGGAGGTCGCGTCCCGGAAAGGGCGTCGAGAGGGTCCAGTCCGTGATACCCGCCTCGGCCTGAACGGCATCGGCAAGTGCCGCCGCGATAACGATTTTTTCGCCCGGTACCGCCGTGCTGCCGTCGGCGACAGCGCCAACCTCGGCCACGACATAGTCGATGTCGGCGCCAAAGGCGATCGCACGGTTGCCCGGTAAGGTCCAGGGCGTCGTCGTCCAGATGACAATGCTCGTGCCGTCCAAATCGGGCTTTCCGCCACTGACGGCAACGGCAAAGCGGACCATGACGGTGGTCGAGGTATGGTCGTGGTACTCGACCTCCGCCTCGGCCAACGCGGTTTGTTCGACGACAGACCACATCACGGGCTTGGAGCCCTTGTAGAGCCCACCGTTCATCAGGAACTTGCAGATCTCGCGGGCGATCTGGGCCTCGGCTTTGAAGGCCATCGTCGAATAATAGTGGTCCCAATCGCCGACGACGCCCAGACGTTTGAACTCGTCGGCCTGAACGCCGATCCACTTCTCGGCGAATTCCCGGCACTCTTGACGGAACTGCGCGACAGGGACTTCGTCTTTGTTTTTCCCAGCCTTGCGATATTGCTGTTCGACTTGCCATTCGATCGGCAGACCGTGGCAATCCCAGCCCGGCACGTAGTTCGCGTCCTTGCCCATCATTTGCTGCGAGCGATTGACCACGTCCTTGAGCACCTTGTTCAACGCGGTCCCCATGTGGAGGTGGCCGTTCGCGTAGGGTGGGCCGTCGTGCAGGATAAATTTCTCGCGGCCCTTGCTTTGTTCGCGCAAGCGTTCGTAGAGCTTCATCTCGGCCCAGCGCTCGAGGAATGCGGGCTCCCGTTTCGGCAAGCCGGCACGCATCGGAAAATCCGTCTCGGGCAGGAAGACGGTCGATTTATAGTCTTTAGACATCAGAAGAATGGATTCCAGTTAGGGTAAGAAACGGCAGACGCGGACCGGCCTCGACTAGAGCGCCGGGGTGATAATTCGCGGAATCAGTTGCCGATTTTGCCTGGACATGGCGGATTTTGTACCAGGGGCTCCGCACCCTGTCGAGATGCCTTGCGCGCTAGGGCAGCGGCTCTTCGCGCGCTGGCGCCGGCACGCCAGCCTCGAAACGGGTCGGCGCGTAATCCGGCGCCGCTAGAATTTCGCGAGCCCGACCGCAATCGGCATGCATTTGGGCGATCAACCCGTCGATATCGGCGAAACGCTCTTCGGGCCGAAGGTACTCGACGAACGAGACATCCATCGTCTTGCCGTAAAGATCGCCGGAAAAATCCAGTAGGTGAACCTCCAGAAGAACGGTTCGCCCGTCGAAGGTCGGCCTCAGACCTAGGTTGGCCGCACCATCGTACCAAGTCGTTCCTGCGACCTCGGTGATCCCGGCCCGCACCGCGTAGATCCCATGCGAGGGTTGAAGATGGGCCCCCATTTCAAGATTGGCGGTGGGAAAGCCCAAATCTCGCCCGCGCGCGTCGCCATGTTGCACGGTGCCGTCAACCGCCCACCACCGGCCCAAGGCCTCGGCCGCGTCACGCGGCCGCCCGCTTTGCAAAAGCTCACGAATGGCCCGCGACGAATAGAGCGCGCCACTGGCCGCAAGGTGCGCCTCGACGACGGTCACGCCGAAGCCGAATACATCGGCCTGTTCCTTGAGAAACGCTGTGTTCCCGCGCCGCTTATGTCCAAAGGCAAAATCGTGTCCCACCACCACATGTCCAACCCCGAGCCCGCCGACCAGACCCTTTTCGACAAAGGATTCCGCTGAGGTCGCGGCAAGTGTGGCGTCGAACGGTACCGCCACCATGCAATCAAGCCCCCAGCTTTCGAGGATGGATTGTTTGCGTTCGAACGGTGTCAGACGAAACGGCGGGTCGTCGGGACTAAAGTAGTGGCGCGGGTGGGGCTCGAACGTAATCACGCCACAAGGTCCGCCGGAAGCCTGGGCGACTTGTTTTGCCTTTTCGATGACGGCGCGATGGCCATGGTGCAAGCCATCGAAATTTCCGATCGCAAAGGATCCACCGCGCAGTGCCGACGGCAGGGCATCGAAGCGCCGAACGACCTTCATATCGAGAAAACCGTTAGGCGCGGGAGGGCACCATCACGAGTGCCTCGCCTTCGATGACGGCCTTCCCGTTGACCGTGCAGGTCGTGCGCAAAGTGACGCGCTTTTTCTCTGCGTTGATATCGGCGATCTCGGCCCGCGTGACAACGACATCGCCGATCCGCACCGGGGCGCGGAACTTCAGAGATTGGCTCATGTAAACCGCCCCGGGCCCCGGCAAACGGGTGCCGATCACGGCGGAAATAAAGCTTGCCCCCAACATGCCGTGGGCGATGCGGCCCTTGAACATGGTACCGGCGGCATAGTCTTCGTCCAGGTGGATCGGATTATCGTCGCCCGACACGCCCGCGAATTGTTCGATCATCGCCTCGGTAACGGCGTTACTCACCTCTTCGGCCATACCGATGGTGAGATCCTCGATGAAATAACCTTCGTGATCGGCCATGCGACGCCCCCCGTTCTGTGAGGCGTGTGGCATACCGCCGCCCGCAGCATGATGCAACCGGCTCGATGGCGGGAAGCACGCCGGCCTGGCGGCGTCGGGAACAGGCCAATACCAGAATACTGGCCAGGCCGGTGTGAACACTGAGAGAGGCGACCCGTTCCCCTTCCAAGTACGCTTGGAATAACTACCCGCTGGCCGCCCAAGCAGAGGCAGTTCTAGGGGTTCCGCAAGCCCTTGATTTCACAAGGAGTCCCGATAAAGGACAGCGCTTAGGGAATCACGACGCCATTGTGGCTGGGCTTGCGGGCGAAGACCTTACGCAGCATGGGCTCGAAAAACTCGAGCGGCTTGCTTTCGTAGTCCGGGTCGAAGGCCGGCATGTCCCACTTTTCGCAAAACTCGTGCGCGGCATCGAACCACGGCTTACCGCGGTGACGGTCCCGCATGTTGGGATCGGCGCCGATTTTATCGAAGAAAAAGTAGCCCTGGAACTCGGGGTGGTAGCGCAGGATGTTGTAGTTCTGCTCCGACACGAAGGGCCGCATGATTTCGCTGACGAAAGCGCCATGGTTATCCGGCGCCAGTTCGTCGCCGATGTCATGGACCAAGGCGCAGACAACCGTTTCCTCGTCCGCCCCATCGGCGTGGGCCCGCGTAGCGGTCTGCAGCGAATGTTCAAGCCGGTCGACCTTGAGGCCCGGACATTGCCCACCGAGTCCGCGCAGCAACGCCAGGACGCGATCGGCGAGTTGCGCATGCTCGGCCGCCATATGGTGGTGCATGATCGTAAAGTCTTCGGCGGTGGCTTCATCGAGACGAGTAAAGCTCACTTGATCGTTCATGGTGTCCTCCTGCTTTGGCTTCAGTACAGCGAAAGGCGGCCACGTTGACAAGACGCGCAAGCGCATGGGTAGATGCGTGCCGCAGGAGCGGGAGGCATTCATGAGCGACAAACCGGCGATCTACCTCGAAAAAGACGGCCCCATCGGCTGGTTGGTTCTCAATCAACCGTCCAAGCGCAATGCGCTGTCCAAAGCCATGTGGGCGGCGATGCCGGACCTTTTGGAGGATGCCGCCAACGATAAGTCCGTTTGTGTCGTGGTGGTGCGGGGTGTCGATGAACGCGCTTTTGCGGCCGGCGCTGACATCAGCGAGTTCGAGGCCGTGCACGCGACGCCTGAGTCCTCGCAGATCTACAACCGAATCGTCCAGTTGGCGGAAAAGCAACTCGCCCGTTTTCCCAAGCCAACCATCGCGATGATCCAAGGGCCCTGCGTCGGCGGTGGCTGCGGCATCGCCGTCGCGTGCGACCTGCGCTTTGCCGACGAAACAGCCCGTTTCGGCATCCCGCCGGCAAAACTCGGTCTGGTCTACAGCCTTGATGACACCAAGCTCGTGGTCGACAAAATCGGCCCGGCGCGGGCGATGGACATGCTCTACACCGGACGTCTCGTCGACGCGCCCGAAGCGTTGCAAATCGGTTTGATCGACCGCCTTTTGACGCCGGCCGAGATCGAAACGACGACTCGAGACTATTGCGCCACCATCGCGGCGAGTAGCCAGTTCACCGTGCGCGCCACCAAAAAGATCGTGCGGATGATCCTCGACGGCACCCCGACCGATACCGAAGAAACCCTGAAGATGTTCGATGACGCCTTTCGAGGTGAAGATTATGTCGAGGGACGTTCCGCTTTCATGGAAAAGCGCAAAGCAAAGTTTACGTATTCCTAAACTCGAGCTCGTCGAGCGCCGCGGGCGCATATCGAGATCGGCGGCCAGTTCGTAGGTTCGCGCGTAACGCAAGATCGCCGCTTCGCCAAACGCATGCCCGAGGAACTGGAGGCCCATGGGGAGACCAGCCGGCGAAAAGCCCATCGGCACCGACACGGCGGGGCGATCGGTTAGGTTGGCCAAGGCTGTTAGATCGGCTTGATTGTCCGGCACCGGGGCCGAGAAATCGAAAGCCGTTTGCAGCGCCGTCGGCATCACCAAAGGCATCGAGATCCGCGAAGGCTTGGCGAACACGCACTTGTGCGCCGGCAATATCGCGTTGCGCTTTGACGACCCGCGTCGCGGGGAGCGATGCGCCGTAGTTGAGCATCCCCCGAAACGTTTCGGAGAGTTGTTCGGGACGATTGAGCCAAATCGTCGGCATGGACCACCGCGCCCTCGACCTCGGAGATGATCAGACCGGCGCGGCGCAATTCGCTGTAGTCATGACCGTCGAGGCGAACCGACGTGATTTCGGCGCCAAGGTCCGCAAGCAACGCGACAGCACGGCCGAACCCGTCGGCAATCTCGGGCGCGATTCCGGCGTCTTCCAGCCCCTCGAGCCGACCCAGGCGGACGCCGGAGAGTCTCTTCGGATCGCCGGGATCGAAACTTCTGATCGGGGTCCGGCGCGGCCACCGATTCGGCGCATTGCGGATCGAACCCGGCCAAGACATTCATCAACAAACCAAGGTCGCGCACCGACGGTGCCAGCGGCCCGACGTGATCGAACGTCCACGATAGCGGGACCACACCGCGCGGCGAGACGAGGCCGCGTGTCGGCTTGATACCACTGACCCCGCAATAGGCCGCCGGGATGCGCACCGAACCCAACGTATCGGTGCCCAGCGCCGCGAGGCAAAATCCTGCCGCAACCGCGGCGCCCGAACCACCGCTAGATCCGCCCGGCGTGTAGTTCGCCCGGTGCGGATTGAAAGTCTTGCCGTAGAGCGGGTTGTCGTTGGTGGCGCCCAGCGCTGCCTCGTGCATATTGACCTTGCCGAGGATCACCGCACCGGCGTCGCGCAACCGCGTTGTCACCACGGCATCCGCATCGGACACGAGGTGCGCGCGCGAGGCCATGCCCGCGGTTGCCGGCGTCCCGGCGAGATCGACGTTGTCTTTCAACGCGACGGGGATACCGTCGATCGGGCCGATCCTTTTGCCCGCCGCATGGCGTTCGTCTGAGGCCGCCGCCTCCCGGCGTGCGGCTTCGGCGGTGAGGGTTGTCATCACCTTGAGTGTCGCGTCGTGGCGCTCGATTCGCGCAAGACAAGCGTCGGTTAGGGCCGTCGCGGTGATCTCACCTGCCACCAGGGCGTCGGACCACCCGGTGAGGTCACGCGAGAACAGATCGATGTCGGCCACGACCGCGCTTACTTGAAGCGGTTGTCGATCAGGCGCACCGCCTTCTGGCGTTTCTCGACCTGGGTCAGATCGGCCGTTTCGCCACCGGCCGCCAACTCGACGTTGATTCCGATCCCAAGCCGGGTCTTGAGTTCGGCCGCGATTTCATTGCGGACCGTCTCGTCGCTCGGGTCCTTGACCTCGACCGTGATGGTCATTTCGTCGCGCCCCTCGGCATCGCGGTCCGCACGACAGATGTATTCGCCCGTTGTCGCATCATGCTCGTTGGCGATCGCCCCGATCGCGATCGGATAGAGATTGATGCCACGCAGCTTAACCATGTTGTCGCTCCGCCCAAGAAAGCCGCGGATGCGCCTGAAGCTGTAGCCGAGATCTGACGGCTTGGTCTCGAACGCCGTGACGTCTTTGGTGTCGAAACGGATGACCGGATAGATGTCGTCTTTGAACAACACCGTAATGATCATGTTGCCTTCCCGACCGTCGGGGACGGGCTGGCCGGTATCGGGATCGGTCAAATCGAGAAGATAGGCGTCTTCGTGGACGTACATGCCCTCGCGGTCGGCGGCCTCGAACGCCACGATGCCAGTATCGCCGACGCCATAGAGGTCGTAAATCTCGGCACCGCCCCAGGCTTCGGAAATCGATTCGCGGCTTTCGCGGCCCATGTGACCGACGATCATGCGGACCGGGATATCCTTGCCGGGGACGAGCCCCTCGTCACGCGCGACCTGGGCCAGTTTAACGATGTAATCGGCGAAACCGACGATCACCGTGACCCCGAACCGGGCCATGTTCTGCACTTGTTGAACCGACCGGGTTTCGTTGCCGGTGCCGGCGGAGAGGTAAAGCGCCGGGCTGTAGTGAACGAATGTTTCGCGGACGTAGTGACCGCCGTTGATCATGCCGTGGCCGTACACCGAATGAACCACGTCGTCGGGCCCGATGCCTTGCACGTGATAAGCGCGCGCCAACATGACGTTCTGCAGTTCGCGCGACCACGGCCCGAAGAACAGGTTTTGCGGCGTGCCGGTCGTGCCCGAAGTGGTGTGAAAGACCACCGGCGGTCGCTGGTTCTTATCGTAGGTCTCCATGCCGTGGAAATCGCCGAAAGGCGGGAATTCCTCGATGCTCTGCATCAACTCGGCTTTGGAATAGGTCGGGATCTTGTTGCTGTCTTCGAGTTTTTTTATGTCGCCCGGTTCCATCCCCGCGGCCGACCACAGCCGTTTGTAGAACGGGATTTGCCAACCACGATCGATCAGCTTCAAAAGCCGTTTCTCTTGCAACGCGTGCAGTTCGTCACGGCTCATCGATTTCATCAACGCCGCAAAATCGTCCCCGATGGGGTATTCACGGACCATGCGCTCGTAGTCGAGCGCCTTGAAATAGCTCGGGTTCGTCATGTTGGTTGGCCTCAGGCGATGGTGAGATCGATTAAGGAGCGGACGTCGTCAACGCCCTCGAGGTTGGTCACGGCGTCGATCATCCGATCGGCGCTTTCCTCGCTCAACGGTTTTGCGGCCGACGCCCAGGCGCGTTTGAATTTTGCGACATTCTGTTTGTGGCTGAGCGGATTTTCCGGGTGGCCGAAGATCTGCGGCATATCGACCTCGAGCTTGCGCCCATCCTTGAGATAGACCTCAAGTTTTTGGGGCGCCACCGCATTGGTGTCGGGGTTGCTGTCTTCGACCGGCTCGACATTGGCGGCGATCTCATGGACCTTGGGGTTGCGCAGCCACTCGCCTTTGAAGTGATGCACGTCGACCGTACCCTCCAGCAACGCCGTCGCCGCTACGAACGGAATGCACAGTTTGGCGTAGTTCGGTTCCGGATCGGGGATGTCGGGGCGACCGGTCAACCGATGGGCCAACGGCGGCACCAACGCAACCATGCGCTCGACCTCTTCGGGCTTCAGATCCTCGCGTTTGCGCAATTGCTGAATGCCGTCGACAACCCCATGGGTGAGGCGGCCCGACGGGAAAGGTTTGTGCGAAACCCGCGTGATCTGCCAGGTCTTGCCGAGCGATTCGAAGGCCGCAACGTGGTCGTAATCGCCCTCGTACATCGGCAGATAGCCATACATCCCGGTGATCACTTCATGCGGCCCGATCAATCCTGCCTGCGCGAGGTCGCAGGCCGAGATCGCGCCGCGGGCACAGAACCCGATTTGCATCCCGAGCACCGGCGAGCCTTCGCGATGCGGCGCAAGCGTGCCGGAAATCTGTCCGTAGGTGGCGCCAAAGGCATTGATCAGCGTGGCTTCGTCGAGGCCCCGCAATTTCGCCACTGCTGCGGTAGCGCCGAACGCACCAGCGGTCGAGGGGCGGAAGAAACGCATCGGCGCACGCGAAGACACCCCCAGCACGCAAGACGCATCGACCCCCAGCGCTACGGCGAGAATAAGGTCCTTGCCGCTGTAGCCCCCGGCGCGATCCGCTTCGGCCGAAACCGCCCCGAGGATCGTCGCCATCGGATGAATCACGGCGTCTTCGTTGACGCAATCGTATTCGAGGCAATGGATTTGATAGGCGTTGACGATGGCGGCCGACGACGCCGGCAACCGCACGCCGTGGACAAACACGCGGGACTCGTCGCCGGCGCCCCACTTCCCCACCGTCTCGATCAGTTCGCGCGCCCATGGCCCATCCGAGCCGGCAACCCCGACCCCGATCGAATCGAGAATAAAAGTCTTGGCGGCGTCGACCGCCTCTTGCGGTAGATCTTCGAAGCGGGTTCGGACGACATGCGCCGCCAATGTTTCGACCGGATTGACCTCGTCGCCAATCTCCTGCGCTGCAGACATCGCGTTCCTCCCCGTTTGGACGACCTAGGGCAGCAGCTCGGTAACGGCATCGATCGTGCCGCCGCGACCCAGGGCCAGTGTTTTTTCCACTATGGCCTCTGCCTTAGCTGCGGGCAAACCTGCCACGGTCATCAGCTCGCGGGCCTTGGCAATCACCGTTTCGTCGCCCACCGGGTTGCCCGGATCGCCCAGCGCATCGGTGACCGCCGCCTTTTCGTGCAACCCATCGCGGCCCCAAACCTCGATCTCGGCCCCGTAATGGGCGGGAAACGCGGCGCTGTAATCGGGCGCAGCTTCGACGGTGACTTTTTCTCGAATCGATGCCATATCGGCACGCCCGAAAACCTTGGGTTCGAACGACGGCAGCGTTGGCTTGCCTTGGCGTAACACCACAGCGGCGGCGTGTTGCAGGCTGAACTTGGCGTCGACGATGTTCTTGGGGTCAGGCCGGTCGCAAAAGGCCACCGCATCGTCGTAGGTGCGCACGACAATGCGCTCGATGGCGTCGGGATCGGCGATCCGGTCCCGCAACAGCAATGTCGCGTCGATTGCCGCATGGGCGTGACGACATGCCGGCCAAGGTTTGAAGCTGGTGTCGTAAACCATCCACGGCGCGTCCGGTTGCGCCGTAAGGACCGCCGGATCGGCGTCCGGACACATCGCCGCATAGAACCCCTGGGGTCCTTCGAGAATCTGGCGCGGGCCCGTTAGGCCGCGTTGGGCGAGGTAAGCGGCAACCAGGCCGGACCGGGCCGCATGGGCATTGTGCAATTGCTTGGACATGACGTCTTCGTTGCGCAGCTGCCAGAGACCGCCTGCGAGCGTACCGGCGTTGCCCAGCGCATCGGCGAGCTGGTCGTCATCGAGGCCCAGCACACTCCCCGCCGCGGCCGCCGTGCCGAAAGGGCCGCAGGTCGCGGTGTTGTGGAAGTACTTGTAATGCCCCAGCCCTACCGAGGCGCCGATCCGCACCACCACCTCGTAGCCCCGGATCAATCCATCGAGGAATTCTCGCGTTTCGGCCCCCGATGCTTGCGCCGTTGCGAGTGCCGCCGGGATTACCACCGGGCCCGGATGCAGCACCGAGGTGCGGTGAATATCGTCCATCTCGAGGACGTTGCCGAAGGCGCCGTTGACGAAGGCAGCCGTCTCGGCCCGCGTATCGCCGACACCGATGGCCTTGCACGACCCGCCCGGTTCGTAGCGGCCGTAATCTTTCATCACTTCGCCGGGCGGTGTGGTGGCGCCGATCACGGCGCACCCGATCCAATCGAGGACGTGCAGCGACGCGCGGTTGCGATCGTCCTGCGTAATGGGGCGGTGGAGCAGCGCGATGAGCTGCTCAGTCAGACTTTGATCACTCATGAAATGGCCCGTGGGTCGGATCGACGTGAGGCACCGGGATGGTAACATAGGGGCTTGCAAACTCAATCGATGCCAGGACCGCATGCCCAAATCATTGTCCCCTGAAGACCTCCCGAGCCTTCTGAAACCCGGAATGTCGGTCTACATGCCGAACTGCGCCGGCGAATCGCTGCTCTTCGCCAAAGTGCTACAGGAAAATGTGAGGCCTGTGCAGGCCTTCGCTTCATCGGCGTCTGGATCCCCGGGGTCAACCAGGTCGACTACGCGGCCCTCCACGATGACGCGCGAGCCACCTCGTTCTTCGTCACTCCGGCCTTGCGTAAGTCCTTTGCGGCCGGGAAGGTCGATTTCCTGCCGATGCACTATTCGGACATCACGCCATATTTGCGCAGCATTCCACTCGACATCGCGTTGCTGCAGGTCTCGCCGCCGGACGAAAACGGCCAATGCAGCTTCGGGCTTGCCGCGGACTTTCCACCCTCGATCATCGGCTATGCCAAGACACTAGTGGCCCACGTCAACCCGACGATGCCCGCCCCGCCGGGCGCCCCGACCGTCGCCTACGATGCGCTTGATTATGTGGTTGAAGAGCCGTTTGAATTGTTGGAGTACGACCTCGGCGCCGAGAACGACGCCCTGCGCGCCGTCGGTGCGAACGTCGCCAGCTTGATCGGGGACAACGACACCATCCAGATCGGCATCGGCAAAATTCAGGCGACCGTTTTGGAGCCGCTGACCGATCGCAAGAATCTGCGCATGCATGGCGGCATGATATGCGATCCGTTGATGGCCCTGGCCGAATCCGGCGCTATGGCGAAAACGGGCGGCGTGTATTCGGCGATCCAGACCGGCGTCGCCGTAGGCAGTCAGGCACTCTACGATTTTGCCGCCGACGACCCCCGGGTGACGTTCCATCCCGCGACTTTTACGCACGACATCAACGTGCTGGGCGAGATCGACAACCTTGTGGCGATCAACTCCTCCATCGAACTTGATATCTTGGGCCAAGCCAACGCGGAGATGATCAAGGGCAACCAAGTGAGCGCCGCCGGCGGCCTGGTCGATTTCCTGCGCGGCGCCAAACGTTCGAAGGGCGGTCGCGCCATTGTCGCGCTGGTGTCGACAACGTCGGACGGCAAAACCTCGCGTATCGTGCCGGCGTTGGCACCCGGCACGTCCGTCTCGATTGCGCGCTCGGACGTGGAATTCGTGATCACCGAAAACGGGATCGCGGATTTGCGCAATAAGACGCTGCCCGAAAAAGCCGAGCAGTTGATTGAGATCGCCGCAGCGCCCCAGTTCAGAGACGAACTGCGCGCCGCGCGTGATGAAGTTCCCGCCCTGAGGAAACGCTGATGGCCAAGGCAAAACACCCGATTGCAACCAACCGGATCGACCACGTCGTTCTATTGGTCTCCGACCTCGATCGCGCGACGAAGTTCTATGCCGAGGTTCTCGGCATGTGGGTCGAGCGCACCGTGGATCGCATCAATCTCGTGCAGATGCGCGCCGGCCGCAGCCTCTTGGACTTGCAACTGGCACCAGGACGACGCGTGACGAAGCCGGTCGGCAAGGGCAAGAAAGCGCGCGAATCGGCGATGAAGGGCCGCAACATGCATCACTTCGCGCTGAACCTTGAGGCCTTCAACGAAAAGCGCATTCGCGCCCATATGAAAAAGCACAAGGTTAAGGCCGGTGAGACCCGCAAACTTTACGGCGCGGACGGGAGCGGGAAGGCAATCGATATTATCGATCCGGACGGCAACATCGTGGAGTTGAAAGGACCGATCACGAGCCTAAAAGACAAACGCGAGGCGCAAAAACGTCGCGCGGCGGCCAAACGCAAAGCGTTGGCCGGCTAGCGTGCGGGTCGCGGTCGCAGCGCGTTAACGGTGAACCCGATCCCGATCGCACCGAGCAATCCGACACCGAAGATATAAACGGCCGATAGACCCCAGGCTTGAGCAATGGGTTGGCTGACCAGCGGCGAACAAAAGTGCCCCAGCATCATCGAGGCCGTAAGGCCGCCGATGACACGGCCGCGAATGGGCGCGGGAGTCCCCTCCATCGCCCAGACGATGCCGTTGACGTTGACGACGCCAAAGCCCAGACCGGCGAGCAACAAGCCGGGCATCACCAGCCACAAGGTGTCGCCGAAGGACACGACCCCGAATCCGACGACCACGAGCGCCGCGGCGGGAACGAACGTGCTTGAAGCCGCGCGGACCCGCGAGCGAATGGGGTGGTAGAGCAAAGATCCCAATGCAATGCCCAGCGATGAGGCCGATAATGCGAACCCGCCGATTTGAGCCCCCTCGTAGCCGAGAGATCGGACGTAGAACGGGATCTGCGTCGGCACGAAGAAGAACGCGATATTGACCAAGAACAACATCGCGTAGACCAGTGCGATAAACGCCAACGGCCACTCGCGAAAACGAAGCCGCGGCGCCGCCTTGGCTTCCGCCGTCACCACCGGCTCAGGCAGCGACCTGGCACTGAGCGGCACCAAGATAAGCGCAGCCAAAAAGACAAAGAACGGCACCCGCCAGTCGATCGACGCCAGAAGCCCACCGCTGATGTTGATCGCGATGGCGCTGAAATTCACGAAGGCGGTACGTTGACCCAAGAATTTCTGGCGCTCGGGACCGTCGAAATAATCGCCCATCAGGGTCACGGTGGCTGTCATCGCCCCGCCAGCCGCGAACCCCAAGAGCAAGCGCGTGAAAAGAAGGACTTCGAGGTCGTCTACGAACCCGCCTGATGCGCCCAGAATGGCATAGGCGAAGATCGCGCCAAGGAGGAACCGACGTCGCCCGAAACGATCGATAACGGCCCCCGCCAACGGCGCCGAAATAGCGATCCCAATCGACGGCATGACCAGAACAAGACGCGAGAGGTAGGCCGCGTTGGGATGGTCGGCAAAGTGCGCCAGGAGCTCCGGAATTGCCGGAGAAATCGACGCCGCCTGAAACGGCGCCAGCACGGCAGCAAACAGAAGTGTGGTCTTCCCGAGAGTCCCAACAGTGGACTCTCGGCCGGTCACGCCGCACCCCTGGGGTGCAGGGTCAGATCGCGCCCGAGTCCTTGAGCGCGGCGACGTCGTCGGCGCTGTAGCCCAAGCCTTCGAGAATCTCGGCCGAGTGCTCGCCATGCTTCGGCAGATCGAAGTTCACCCGACCCGGTTCGTTCTTGAACTTGATGGGAATCCCCATGTGGTCGTTGCCCTGCGGGTCTTTGATCCGCATCTCCCGCTCCCACACATGAGGCGTATCCCACGCCTCTTCGAGATCCATCACCGGCATCCAACAAATGTCGCGACCTTCGAACCACGCTTCCCACTCGGCCCGCGACTTGGTGCGAAACGCCTCGCGCAGGAACTCGATGGCGGGCCAATGACCTTCGCCGGCCGGGCCGGTAACGGGCTCGATGAATTCCGGACGTTCCAATCCGTTGAACAACTCTTCGACGAACTTATGCTCGCCACCTCCTAGCGCGAGGTAGCTACCGTCCTTCAGCTGATAGATATTCAGCATCGCATTGCCGCCGTGCGTGCGTTCTTTGAGGCGCTCGGGCGCCTGCCCACCGGCAAAGACCGGGCCGAGGATGTTTGGTGACGCGTTGAGCATCGATTCGAACATGCTGATGTCGACGTAATCACCCTCACCGGTCTGCTGACGACGGTACAGCGCCATCATGATGCCGCCAAACGCCAGGTGCGACGACAGCATGTCGGAATCGCGACGCCCAAAATCGCGGGACCGGAATCGCCTTCAGGAACGGCGCAGACTCAGGACACCCGACGCCGCGACAGCTGCGGTGTCGTGGGCCGGACGATCACGCCAGGGTCCGTCCTGACCGAAGGCCGACATCGAGCAATAGACGATCCCGGGATTGACCGCACGCAGGGTTTCGTAGTCGATCCCCAGCCGCTTCATCACGCCGGGGCGGAATGATTCCAAAAACACGTCGGCTTCTTTGACGAGTTTCATCAGAATCTCTTTGGCCGCGGGATCCTTGAGGTTCAGCGTGAGCCCCTTTTTGCCGCGTTGTGTCGTGCGGAACATGACGGTCCAATCGCCTTGAACCCAGGGAAAGAACTGCTTGAACCGCGTCGGCTCCGGCGCCTTGGGGTTTTCGATCTTGATCACTTCGGCGCCGTGGTCCGCCATCATCAACGAGACCGCAGGCCCCGGCAAAAACAGTGATAGGTCCAGTACTTTGAGCCCTTCGAGTTTCATGTCTCTCCCCTTAACTTTGATATAGCGCGGCTAGACGGCGCCTTTGTCACGAAGTGAAGCAATGTCGTCGTCGCCGTAGCCGATTTCCCGAAGGATATCGTCGGTATTTTCGCCCAAGCCCGGCGCGCGCGTCGTCGGCATGCGGTTGCCGTCGATTTTGATCGGGATTGGCCACCACGCGCACCTGACCTTTGACCGGATGGTCGAAGCTGTGGATCATCTCGCGTTCTTTGACGAAATCGTTCTCCATCGCATCGGCAAGGTCATAGACCGGGCCGATCGGGACGAAACCGGCAAAGATATCGACCCATTCCTGCACGTTCTTTTCGGAAAAGACCGCATCGAGGATCTCATTGAGCGCGACCGCGTTCTTTTTGCGCGCCGGGAAATCCACGTAGTCCGCATGATCGAAGAGGTCCATCCGGTTCGTCTTCTCGCAAATGATCTTCCAAAATTTGGGCGTAAGGCCCATCAGGAATATCCAACCGTCCTTAGCTGTGTAGAGCTGACTGGGGACCAACGAGGGATGTGCTGAGCGCGGCAAGCGCGGCGTGACATCGCCTTCGTTCAGATACCAAGTCGCAGGGTAGGTCATTTGATAAAGCGCCGTATCAAACAGCGTGCAATCGATGTCACAACCGGTCGCCGGTGTCACGGGCTTTGAGAATGGCCGAAATCAGCGCGAGCACCGTCGTCGTACCCGTCATCCAGTCGACGATCGACAAACCCATGCGGGTCGGCGGGCCCTCGGGCTCGCCGGTGATGGTCATGAACCCTGTCTCGGCTTGCATGAGGTAGTCATAGCCCGGCCATGTCGCGCGTGACCCCTCGCGGCCGTAGGCCGACAAGTGCGCGCAAACCAGCGCCGGATTCACATCTTTCATGTGTTCGTAAGTGATCTTTAGTTTGGCCGGCTGATCCCCGCGTAGGTTGTTCATCATGCCGTCGGCCGTTTTGGCCAATCGGCGCAGGATCTCTTGGCCCTCGGGTTGCTTGAGGTCGAGGGTCAAGCTGCGTTTGCTTTGGTTCAGCGTCTGAAAGAATTGGCTATCGTTTTCGCCCAACAGATGCGGCGTCACGTGACGCGACGAATCGCCCTTCGCACGGGGGTTTTCGATTTTGATGATATCGGCACCCATCGCCGCGAGATGGCCAGTACCGAATGGCCCCGCGCCATAATGCTCGACCGTAATGATGCGCACCCCTTCGAGAGGACGACTCATGGTTTACTCCGCAAGACTGAGGAAAGAGAAATGCCCGGCCGAAGCCGGGCATTCAGGACTTAGGCAGGATTACGCGCAATCAGCTGTTTGGCGATGATGATGCGCTGCATCTCGTTGGTGCCCTCGCCGATGGTCATCAGCGGTGCGTCACGATAGTAGCGCTCAACATCGAACTCTTTGGAGTAACCGTACCCACCGTGAATGCGCATGCACTCAAGTGACACCTCGACGGCGGTCTCGGAAGCAAAATACTTCGCCATCCCGGCCTCCATGTCGCAGCGTTCGCCACGGTCGTAGGCCTGGGCCGCATTCTCGACAAGCAACCGAGCCGCTTCGACCTTGGTGGCCATATCGCCGAGCTTAAGCTGGATGGCTTGGTGCTTCGCGATGGGCTTGCCGAAGGTCTCGCGTTCCTGGGCGTAACGCGTCGCGTCTTTGAGGGCAGCACTGGCGAGGCCAACCCCACGTGCGGCGACGTTGATCCGGCCGATCTCTAGACCACCGGCGGCTTGGTAGAAGCCTTGCCCCTCGACGCAGCCAACCAAATTGGACGCCGGGACTTTGAAGTCCTCGAAGACCAACTCGGCGGAGTCGATCGACTTGTACCCGAGTTTTTCGAGACGACGCGACACCGTGAAACCATCGCCCTTTTCGACGATGAAGAAGCTCATTCCCTTGTGGGCCGGCGTGACCTGCGTGTCCGTCTTGGTGAGCAGGGCATAACAGGTACCTTCGATCCCGTTGGTGATCCAGGTCTTGCCGCCGTTGATGATGTAGTTGTCGCCGTCTTTGTCGGCGCGAGTGCGGATCCCCTGAAGGTCTGTCCCGGCGTTCGGTTCGGTAAGGCCGAGGCCCCCGCGCAACTCGCCGGTGGCGAACCGCGGCAAGAAATGTTGCTTTTGCTCCTCGGTCCCGAACCGCTGCACCAGCGTCGCCATGATGAGGTGCGAGTTGAAGATGCCGGTCAGCGCCATCCAGACCTCAGTGATTCTGATGACCACCTTGGTGTAGGTCGAGGCCGACATGCCCAAACCACCGTAGCGCTGCTCGATGATGGCCCCAAAAAGCCCCATCTCTTTCATCTGTTCGACGATCTCGTAGGGATACTCGTCG
The DNA here is from genome assembly GCA_038141965.1 of Alphaproteobacteria bacterium. Classification (GTDB taxonomy): domain Bacteria; phylum Pseudomonadota; class Alphaproteobacteria; order SHVP01; family SHVP01; genus CALJDF01. The sequence continues at coordinate 160,347 of JAYQJC010000003.1, read as the reverse complement.
GCATGATCGAACTTTTTGACCACAGGCCGCACGTCCCGTTCGAGCCATTTGTCGATCGTGTCGAAAATTTGGCTCTCTTCTTCGGCCGTGAGGCCTTCTTCTTCGATTTGTTCAGCAGCGCTCATCTTGATTTCCTCCGTATCTGCATTGGATGGCATGTTATTCGGCTTGACGGTCCTTCTAATCGTCGACCGCGTGGCCCCGCTTGGGGATCAGCATCGAGCGTTCGAAAGAAATGACGACCACGCCGTCCTGATTTTTGCCGATGGTTTTGATGGTGACGATACCTTGATTGGGACGAGACTTCGACTCACGAACCGCAAGGACCTCGGATTCTGAATACATCGTGTCGCCAACGAATAGGGGCGCTGGGAGTTTGATGTCCGACCACCCCAAATTCGCAATGGCCTTGCCCGAGGTGTCGGCGACGCTCTGACCAACGGCGATCCCGACCGTCAGAGGGCTGGCGACGAGGCACCGACCGAACTCGCTATCTTTGGCGAATTCCTTATCGAAATGCATCGGGTGCTGGTTCATGGTCAGGAGCGTGAACCACGTGTTGTCGGACTCCGTAATCGTCCGACCTGGGCGATGTTCGTACACCGCGCCCACTTCAAACTCCTCTAGGTAACGGCCCGCAGATTCGCGATACCGCTTTTCTCCGACTTCTTTGGCAACGACGACCATCAGTTCCTCCCAGAAACAGTGTGTTAGCTGGACAGACTATTGACCTATCCCAGCCCGAAATGCAAGATTTGTTCGAACAAATTTTTGCTGCATGACCGTCATGATCGAAAAAAACCGCCTCAGTAACGCCGAATCATCAGGGAATCCGCCGTTTCCCGTGGACGGATCTGCGGGCGTGACGGCGGCCGATATTGCCGAGCAACTGCAGGCCGCGATTCATCGGGACGACTACCCGGTCGGGGCGGGCCTGCCCACCGAGGCCGCATTGTGCGAGGCCTTTGGCGCCAGCCGCTATACCGTGCGTCAGGCTCTGTGTCGCCTGACCAAACTGGGCATGATCGAACGCCGGCAAGGTTCAGGGTCTGTGGTACGCGCCACCGAACCGCAGGTGTCCTACGCCCAATCGATGGGATCGCTCGACGAATTGATGCAGTACGCCAAGGACACCGTGCTGACGGTCGACCGGGTGCGGCATGAAAAGGCGGGCGCACGAACCGCCCAGATGATCGGCAGCGCTGTTGGCTCGGGGTGGCTCCATGTAAGCGGGCGGCGCCATACGATCGGGCGTCAGACGACCCCCATCGCGTGGACCGATATCTACATTAACCCGCGATTCCGCGCGGTTGAGGATCACCTGGACAACAAGACGGTGCCGGTCTACCGCTTGATCGAAGAGTTGTTCGACCAGACGGTCGACCAAGTCGAACAAGACATCAATGCGACGCTGATCACCGGGCGCATGGCGGAGAAACTCCAAATTGCCGCCGGCCAACCGGGTCTCCGCGTGATCCGGCGATATCTCAGCGGCGATGGATCAGTGCTCGCGGTAGCAGTAAACGTGCACCCAGCGAGCCGCTTTCGCTACTCGATGGTGCTGAACCGTGCGGTAGGACGCTAGCGCTCTAGGAAGCGATAATTTGCGCCAGTTGGTCAGGGCCATCATGGGCATGCCACAACAAGCTCGCGACATCTGCAAAGCGACACATTAATTCAAGATCGACCGGCCGATAGCTATAGCGCGCTTGCGATCCGGCAATCAGCTGGCCGAACATTTCGCCTTGCCAAAACATCGGCACGTATAGCGACGACCCCATGCGCGAAGTTTTGAGGATCTGCTGAAAGTCGGCATGCTCATCGGTGTTGGCAAGCAATAAAGGTTCTTTTTCCCGGACAACGCGACCGGGATGGCCATGCTCGATGTCGATCTGCATGTGTATCTGTTCCGACGGAAAACCGCTTTGACCCACGAACACATTGTGTTTGCGGTCGGGCGCGATCATCACCGTCGCGGCAACGGTGTATTGGGTTTCCCCTTCTTTGAGCCCACCAGGCTTGAGGTGGGCCGTCTTGTCGCCCAAGAGGTCCGCGACACAGGCCGTCACCACACGAAGGGCTGCTTCGGGTCCCGGCGCGACAAGGCCGTCCGCGAGGACTTTGACGAAGGGATCCCACGCTTGGGCAGCGGTGGTAACCGTTTCGGTCGTCACGCCGCACCGGCGGGGTATTGCTCGGCGAAGGACTGCGCCATCTCCAACCGCGTGGCGATCCAAACATCCTCGCGCGCACGTACATGTTTCAAAAAGGCCTCGAACGCGCCGATTCGGCCTGGGCGTCCGATGATCCGCAAATGCAGGCCCAACGACATGATCTTGGGTTCGCCCGCGGCACCTTCCTCGTAAAGCCAATCGAAGGTATCCGTCGCATACTTCAACCATTGATCCGGCGTAAGCGCGGGGTCGGTCCAGAACTTCATATCATTCGAGTCGACGGCGTAGGGCATGATGATGAACGGGTTGCCGGCAACATCCTCCCAGAACGGCACGTCGTCCGAAAAATCGTCCATGTGGTAGGTGAAGCCTTCTTCGGCGAGCAGCCGTCGTGTGTTCTCCGTATGCAGGTACCGTGACAACCATCCGTAGGGCCGCGTTCCGGTGGTTTTCTCGATCGACGTCACCGCTTTGCGGATGTAGTCGCGCTCTTGATCTTCGTCCATGCGGTGCTGGGCTTGCCAGCGCCACCCGTGCGAACACGCCTCGTGACCGCGGTCGCGAATGTAGTCGCCGATCTGCGGCGCCCGTTCGAGCGCCAGTGCGCAGGTCGTCCAGGTCGCCTTGATGTCGTATTTGTCGAGCAGCTTAGCAACGCGCGGAAACCCCGCCTTGATGCCGAATTGGTAATTCGATTCGTTGCCGAAGTTGCGCAACGGCCCCCGGACGAAGACCCCGAGTTCATCAACCGGTTCCATCCCCTTGTCGCCATCGAGAATGTTGCCTTCGGCTCCTTCTTCGACGTTGACGACGACCGACAAAGCAATCTTGGCATTGCCGGGCCACTTCATGACTTTTGTACTCACGCGTTGCGCTCCCTACTCGCCGGCCACTTGTGCAGCCGCAGTCCAATGTTGTCGGGCATACTGGACCGCGCGCGATAGCGCGCGACGGGCGTCCTCCAGCATGTCGGTGTATTGATGCCAGACGTGGATCATCTCAGGCCACACTTCGAGATCAGCCTCCGCGCCATGGCGTTTGGCTTGACCATAGAGGGCGATGGAATCTCCCATCATCGCCTCGCTGCCGCCGACTTGGATCAGCATCGGCGGCATGCCCGTCAAATCGGCAAAACATGGCGATACCATCGGCGCCCGAAGGTCGCCATCGTCGCCAACGTACAATTTCGCCATCCCCAGCAAGCGTTCGCGCGTCGCGGTGGGATCGACGCCGTCAAGCATGTCGTAGGTATCGAACGAACAACTCAAATCGGTCCACGGCGACTGCAATAACAGCGATGCCGGCAACGCCTGGTTGCGTTCGGCCCGGGTCAAGCTGAGAGATAGCGCGAGGCCACCGCCTGCGGAATCGCCACTCACCGCAATAGCTGACGCGGGCAAACCCTCGCTTTCAAGCCAATCGAAAGAGGCCAGCGCGTCATCAAGCGCCGCAGGACAGGGGTGTTTTGGCGCGAGGCGGTAATCGACCATATAGACCGGCACCTTGGCCTCAGCCGCGAGATAGGCCCCGATCGTGCGATGGGTCGTCGGCGAACCGAAAACGTACCCACCCCCGTGCAGATGTACGATCGCGCGACTGGTATCTGCATCGGCCGTCGTCAATCGCTCGGCGGCGACCCCGCCCATATCGATCCTCGCGAAACTGACCCCCTCGGCGATCGGACGGCGGCTCGTCACGTCTTCGCGGAGTCGTCGAATTTCCTCCCGCGTCGCGTCGGCGGGTGGCGCCGTTTGTTTGATGTATTCGCGGACCGCAAGAATTTCGCTCATGGGGCCTCTCTAGTGCATCTCTTGACCACCGGAGACGTCGAGATTCTGTCCGGTGATGTAATCCGCCTCAGACGAACACAGATAGGCGCACGTCGAAGCAATATCGCTGGTCTTGCCAACACGGCCCAAGGGTATTTGCTGGGCACGCGTGGCCAGCAATTCCTCCACCGTGATGCCCAAGAGACTTGGCGCGAAACTCGTTTTGGCGCGCGCCCAATCCTGTCGTGATGTGGTTCGGGCACACCGTATTGACCGTGATGTTGTGGCCGGCGAATTCGAGCGCGGCGGTGCGGGTGAGGCCGACCAAAGCGTGCTTCGAGGAAACATACGCCGCAAGATCGGGAAAGCCGCGTTTTGCCGCTTGGGACGCGATCGAGATGATCCGCCCGCCGGCGCCCTGCGCAATCATCTGCTTAGCCGCGTGTTTGATCCCGAAAAAGGCGCCACGCAAGTTGACCTCTAGCACCGCATCCCAGTCCTCCTGGGTCAGCTTGAGAGTCGAGTTCATGATGTACCCAACGCCCGCGTTGTTCACCATGATGTCCAAGGCGCCGAATTCTTTGACGGCGGTTTCGATCGCGCCCTGCACTTGCGATTCGTCACGGACATCGCATACCGTGGCCATGGCTTGACCGCCACCAGCGTTGATATCGTCGACGATCGACTGGAGTTCGGCCGCGGTGCCAATGTGTTCGGCCCCGAACCGTTCGCCCTTGGGCGCCCCGATATCGGTCAGGACGACCTTGGCGCCCTCGGCGACAAACCGACGCGCCACGGCTTCACCAATCCCGCCATTCCGGCCTGCGCCGGTGACGACCGCCACCTTGCCGTTGAGATCGTACATCCTTAGTGCATCTCCTCGCCGCCGGAGACGTCAAGATTCTGTCCCGTGATATACGGCGCTTGGTCCGAGCACAAAAAGGCCGCCGTCGAGGCGATATCGCTGGTCAGCCCGACCCGACCGAGCGGAATGCGCGATTCCATCGCGGACATGTAATCGTCTTCGCTCTGCCCGCCCGCCGCACTGAAGTGCTCGTTTTGCCAGGCGCCCAGCCCCGTCGTGACGTGGTTGGGACAGATCGAATTGACCCGAATGTTATGGGGACCGAACTCTAGCGCTGCCGTCCTGGTGAGGCCGACGACACCGTGCTTCGACGACACGTAGGCCGCCGCACCGGCAAACCCGCGTTTCGCCGCTTGGGAGGCAATATTGATGATCGAGCCGCCGTTGCCCTGCGCGATCATCTGCTCGGCCGCATGTTTGATGCCAAAGAACACCCCACGCAAATTCACGTTGAGGACAGCATCCCAGTCCTTCTGTTCGAGATTGAGAATGTCGGTCATCAAGTACCCGATGCCGGCATTGTTGATCATGATGTCGAGACTACCGTAGGTATCCACCGCCTTCTTCACGGCGCCGGCCACTTGGTCTTCGTCCAGGACATCGCAAATGTGCGGCGTAGCTTCCCCGCCGGCCTGTTTGATCTCGGCGGCGATTTCGTCCATTTCCGCGGTCGTGCCGATGTGTTCAGCGGCAAACTGTGCGCCTTTCTCGGCACCGATGTCGGTGATCACGACCTTGGCGCCTTCGGTCGCGAGGCGCTTGGCCATCGCTTCGCCCAAGCCGCGGTGACGTCCGGCGCCGGTCACCAGTGCAACTTTGCCGTCAAGTGCGTACATTTTCGCCTCCCTATTCCTCGATCACCACGGCAGCTGCCCGCCGTTCATGGCGATGCACTGGCCAGTGATGTATTCCGCATCGTCGCAGGCCAACCACGAAACCGCGGCGGCGACATCTTCAACTTTGCCCCAACGGCCCCAAGGCACTTCGTCCTTGAGCGCCTGATAGGCATCATCCCGGCTCATGTCTTGCGCCCCGGCGATCTTGTCCAGAAGACCGCTCATCATCGGGGTCTCGACATGACCGGGAGTGTAACAATTGACCCGAATGCGATGCGGCGCGAGCTCGCCTGCGGCCGCCTGGCTCATCATGATGATGGCAGCCTTGGTCGCACAGTAGTGGGCAAAATTCGGCACACCCTTGCGACCACCGCCGGAGGAGGCGTTGACGATGATCCCACCCTTGCCTTGGGCAATCATCTGCTGCGCACCCACTTTGGTGCCGAGGAAGATACCGTTGATGTTGACATCCATCATGCGCCGCCAATCGTCCGCCGCCGTCTCGACGATCGGCGAAAACATGATGTAGCCCGCGTTGTTGACCATGATGCCTAGGTCGCCGAATTGCTCGACCGCCTGGGTTACACAAGATGTCAGCGCGGCTTCGTCCCGAACGTCCGTTTCGATGGCCAGTGCATTGGCCCCGAGCGTGTCGGCCAGCGATGCCGCTGCGGACATGTCGATATCGGCGATGACGACGTTGGCGCCATCGGCATGCAGGCGCTCGACAATACCCCGCCCGATACCATTGGCACCGCCGGTGACGACGGCCGTTTTGCCGCGGTGACGATCCGACATTCGCCTAGCCGGCGAATTTTTCGGTCACGATAAAGATCGGGTTGTCGGCGTATTTTTGGAAATCGGCTGCGACCTTCTGCATCCGCGGTTCCTTCCCGATATCACCGACCAGCGCATCCAAGCCGGTCACGTGGAGAATTTCGAAATACTTGTAGGGCGGCTTCTTTTTGGACCCGAAGATGCCTTCCGCGCGGAACACTTTGAAATCCTTCACCGATTTGAGCCCGCCGGCAATCGGTACGTCAATTTGTTTCGCCCATCTTTCGTAGGCCGCCGGCTTCACGCCACGACGCAAGTTGAACAGCACGATGAGGGTGCGCGCTTTAGTTGGCGCCGCCTTGCGCCGCGCTTTTTTCGAGGCGGGGCGCCACTTGGCAACCTTCTTCTTGGCCTTTTTCGGCGCAGCTTTACGCGCGGCCTTGACCTTGGGTTTGCGCGCTGCCTTGCGCGCAGGCTTTTTCGTAGCCTTTGACTTCGCTGTTTTCTTTTTCTTGATCGCCATTTAATCCTCCCCAAGACGCCATGCGTCTGACCTTGTTCATCATCGGGTGGTGCTTTGGAACACCTTGCCCGCGATTATAGATGGGACGGGCCGCGTGGCCAGCCTGGGCGCTAGGCGACCGGTCCCGGCTTGCCAAGGATGAGATCGCTGGCCTTCTCACCGATCATGATCGAAGGGGCATTCGTGTTGCCGCCAACTAGCGTGGGCATGATCGATGCATCGGCGACACGCAGCCCCTCGACGCCACGAACTCGGAGTTGAGGATCAACGACCGAAAGATCGTCGGTGCCCATCTTGCAGGTCCCCACGGGGTGATAGATCGTTTGCGCCGTCTCCCGAATCCACGCGTCGATTTGATCGTCGGTCGTTACATCCGGCCCGGGTGTCTGTTCGTCGCCGCGCAGCGCATCGAATTCCTTTTGAGCGAAAACCTTGCGCAAAATCTTCACGCCATCGCGAATGGTTTGGATGTCGTTGGGCGCCGAGAGGAAATTGGTGTGGATAGCAGGCGGTGCCTTGGGATCCGTGGAGCGGGCACGCACCCAGCCACGGCTTTCGGGACGCAAACAGCAAATGTTGGAAAAGAACCCGTGGGTATGCAGGCCGCCCATATCGGGGCCCAACCCCGGTAGGAAATGGAACTGGATATCCGGCATATCCAGCTCGGGCCGGGTTCTGACAAAACCGCCCGCCTCCAGTGGAAATCCTGCGGCGGGCCCGGTGCCAAACAGCGCCGCCTGGAGCAACGCGAAGGGCGCAACATGGGGCTTGAACATACTGAGGAAGGTAATGGGCTGGGTGCACAAGTGCTGCACATAGACCGCAACATGGTCCTGCAGGTTCTGGCCCACGCCTTTACTCTCTGCCACCACCGGCACGCCAATGTCCGCCAAGTCCTCTGACCGGCCGATGCCGGACAACTGAAGAATAGCGGGCGAATTGATCGCGCCGGCGCTGAGCACGACTTCGCGACACGCCTGGGCCTGAACGCGTTCGCCGGTCCGCTCGTATTCGACGCCGACCGCGCGTCGGCCCTCGAACAAGATCCGGGTCGTGTGCGCGGGGGTGACAATGTCGAGGTTTGGCCGTTTCTTGGCTGGGCGCAGGAATGCAACAGCGGTGCTTTGGCGGCGCCCGTTCGCGATCGTAAAGTCGTAGCGGCCGAAGCCCTCTTGTTCGGCCCCATTGAAATCATCGGTAAAGGGGTAGCCTGCGGCTTGTCCCGCTTCAACGAAGGCGTCGAAAAGCGGATTTTTCATCGTGCCACGGCCGACTCGGACCTCACCGTCATCGCCGTGGAAGTCGTCTTCGCGATCAAGATGCTGCTCAGAACGACGAAAATACGGCAGCACGTCGCCGTAAGACCAGCCTTCGCACCCCGACTGACGCCACAGGTCGTAATCCCGCGCATGGCCGCGAATGTAGACCATGCCGTTAATCGACGACGACCCACCCAAGGTTTTGCCCCGGGGAATGAAAATCTCGCGGTCGTTTAGGTTGGGATCGGGCTCGGAATTGTAGAACCAGTTACTCATCTTCGACGGATAGAGAACGCCGCAGAGCAACGGAATGTGGATCATCGGATTGAGATCGCGCCCGCCCGCCTCAAGAAGGAGAACTCGGTTCCTAGGGTCTTCGGAAAGCCGATTGGCCAGAACGCACCCGGCCGAGCCAGCCCCCACAACGATGAAGTCGTAGGACGTCATGGCGCTTCCGACCTAGCGGTTAGTGGGGGGCAGGTTCGTCGGGCAGATCGCCCTCGGCCACCCGCCAACACCGCAGGCTGCGACCGTCGTCGAGTTTGGTCAACTCCTGCGGCATGTCGCGACACTTGTCCACCTGGGACGGACAACGACCGTAGAGATAGCAGCCTTTCGGCAGATTCTCGGTAATCGGGCTGGGAATTTCACCCTCGAGCGTCTCACGCACCTCGCGGTCGACACGACGATTGGCGGTGCCGGGGAACAGATGCGACGACAGCAACGCACGCGAATAAGGATGGCGCGGGTTGTTGAACACCTGATCCTTGGTGCCTACCTCGACAATCTGACCGAGGTACAAGACGACGACCCGGTGGCAGATGTATTTCACCGTCGTCAGGTCGTGCGAAATGAACAGATAGGCAATGCCCAGTTTGGCCGAAAGATCCATCAGCAACTGGATGATTTCAGCCGTAGTTTCCGGCGTCAGCGCCGACGTCGGTTCATCGAGCACGATAAAGTCTGGGTTGGAAGCGATTGCGCGAGCAATCGACGCACGTTGCTGCCGACCGGCGCTCATTTCGCGCGGCAGCGCGAATCTCATGGAAGGCTCTAACCCGACGAGAGTCAGCAATTCGGTGATGCGCTGCTCTTTTTCCTCGGGCGACAAGTTCGTGTGCAACTTGAGGGGTTCGCTCAACACCTGATGAACGGTCCAACGCGGGTTCAGCGAATCCAACGGATCTTGGAAAACGATCTGAAGATCGCCGCGGAATTTGCGGAATTCGTTGGACCGAATATCGGCGAGGTTTTTCTCTTGGAAGAGAATTTCACCCTGCGTGGGCTCGACGAGCCGCAAGACGCAGCGACCGATCGTGGTCTTGCCGGATCCAGACTCACCGACCAGGCCCAAGCATTCGCCGGGCCGTAGTTCAAAATCAACATGTTCGGCGGCATGAACCTTCGAATCCGATCCTCGGATCGGGAACAGTTTGCTCAGGTCTTTAACTTCGAGAATTGGCGGCGCTGTCCGATCGATCTTGCCGAGCACCGACTCGCCCGCCTCTTGCGCCTCGCGCTGCAGCTGAAGGATTCGTTGACTGTACTCATGCTGGGGCGATTTGAAGAAGGTATAGACGTCCGCGTCTTCGACGATCGTCCCCTCGTGCATGATGACGACACGGTCGCAATAGTTGGCGACGATGCCCAAGTCCTGCGTGACAAGCACCACGGCGGAATTGGTCTGGCGGCAGCTATCCCACATCTGATCGAGGAACTGCGCCTGAATGGTCACGTCGAGACCCGACGTCGGTTCGTCGGCGATCAGCAATTTCGGCTGGGAACTCAGCGCAATCGCGATGAGCACGCGTTGCGCCATGCCGCTCGACAGCTCGTGCGCATAGGCTTTGACGCGCCGTTCGGGGTCGTTGATCCCGACCATGCGCAACATGCTGACCGCGTGATCCCATGCTTCGCGTTTGCCGACGTCGTTATGCGCGCGATAGACGTTGGCGATCTGGTCTCCCACCCGCATCATCGGATGAAGCGAGTAGCGCGGGTTTTGGACGATCATGCCGATATCGCGCCCACGCATTTGGCGCACGGTTTCTTCGTCCATCTTGAGAATGTCGTCACCGACGAAATTGACCTGGCCCGTCTCGATGACCCCCGGGGGACGCACGAGGCCGAGGAACGCCATCGCCGCGGTCGATTTGCCGCAACCGGGCTCGCCCATCAGACCGACGAATTCACCTGGCTTCACCGCCAGATTGAAGTCGCGTACGGCGAACACGTCCGGGCCTTCCACGATGGGAAAGCGGACGGACAGGTTATTCACTTCGAGGATGTTTCCGGATGACGACCCGGCGACCGTTGACTCGTTTGTTTCAGCGACCATGGTCATTCCTACCGGTAATCTTCTTCAAGGCCGTGCCCAACAGCGGCATAGCCAAAGATGGTGAGCGAGATCGCTACACCGGGAAAGATCGATTGCCACCACTCGCCGAGGATGATCTGCGGCGCACCGAGCGCAATCATGAGGCCCCATTCCGCCGTCGGCGGCCGGACGCCCGCTCCAACGAAGCTGAGGCCGGATGTCAAGAGAATGGCAAAACCGACCGTCGTCGAAAGCTGGATCAGCGAAGGCACCAGCGAGTTCGGCAAGACATGTTTAAACGCCACCTTGAACTCGGAGTTGCCGACCGCACGGGCCGCCTCGACATACCCGCGCGGCATTTGTCCCAACACCTCGGCCCGCGTCAGGCGGATGAAAATCGGCAAGTAAACGATCGTGAGCGCGATGACGATGTTCACCGTGCTGCGACCGGAAAGCGCCACCAGGATCATCGCCGTGATGAACACCGGGAAGGCTTGAAGCAGATCGGAAATCCGCATCAGGATTTCGGTTGTGAAGTGGCGGAAGAATCCGGCCAACAGGCCCAGCGTCGTGCCGATCACCATAGAAAGCAGCGCGGCGATCAGAGCAATCTGCAAGTCCGTCCGCGGCGCGGAGATCGTGCGCGAGAAGATATCAAGCCCGGAGTTGTCGGTGCCGAACCAATGGGGCGGGTCCGCACCTAGGAACACCGTATCGATAAACAAACCGGGCCAATTCAAAATGTTAGGCGGCCCGACAGATACATTTCCGGTGGCAAAGTTTGGATCATAAGGCGCGATGACCGGCCCAAAGAACGCCAAGAAGATTGAGAGGAAAACGATGATCACGCCAAAGGCGAAAAGCTTTTCCTCTTTGAACTTTTTAACCAGATCGATTTGACGACGCTTCGTCGGCACGGTCTCGACGACCATGAGCGGTTCGACGTGTTGATCGATGTCTTCGGGTGTTTCGATGTGCCCCTGCGGATTGTTTGGCTCGTTCATCTGATCTGACCTAGAACGCAATCCGCGGATCAAGGAAGGCATGCAAGATGTCGATGGCGAGGTAAATCACCAACGACACCATTGCGATCACCAGAACGGTTCCTTGAATGGCGGGAAAATCGAGATTGAGAATGGAACGGATCGAGTATTCCCCGATACCACCCAGCGAATAAATCAGTTCCACCGGCACCGCTCCACCGAGCAGGAACCCGTAGATGATTGCCGTGAGCGTCATCGCCGGCGCAAGTGCCGCACGAAGCGCATAACGGGCGACCTTTTTCCGCGGCAGACCGGCGCTGCGGGCATAGATAGAATGTAGTCCGAGCGCAGCACACGCAGCATGTTCTGACGGACCATCTTCACGATCGGTCCAGACACCACGAAGACCAGCGTAAACACCGGCAGCATCAAGTGCTTGCCCGCGTCGATCCACACGTCGAACCGGCCGCGAAGCAGCGAATCGATCATGATGAACCCGGTAATCGGATCAGGCGCGGTCAGGAAGGGATTGAGCCGTCCGAGTGGTGCCGGCGCAGATGGCCAACCGGCCTGCTGGAAGACAAAGAAGAAGACGAATACGAACATCAGGCCCCACCAGAATTCTGGCTGGGAGCCCGCGAACAATCCCCAGACGAAGGTAAAGCGATCCGCGGCACCTCCAGGCCGCGTGCCGCTCGACATGCCAGTGGCATCGCCAGCAAGAACGCAATGATGAGGGCGTAGGTGATGAGTTCAAGCGTAATGGGAAGAAACCGCGTGACCTCTTCAAGGATCGGCGAACCCGTCACCCACGACTCGCCGAGGGTTCCTTGCACGATACCGGGATTACCGGAGGACGAAAAAATCCCCAAGTAGTTTCCGAGTTGCTGGAGTTGGTGTTCGTGAAGTCCCAACGACTCGGTGGCCTGCTTCACGGCTTCTTCGGTTGCATTCAGCCCGACAATGCGTGCCACGGGGTCCGCGTCCAAACCGCGGATCAAAAAGAATACGACGAGCGAAATGCCGATCAATTGCAAGACCGCAATCGCCACCCTTTTCGCGATAAATCGCCAGACCATTTCGCCTCCCAATTCCCCGGCCGAACCCTTGCGGGTCCCGCAATACGACGTCGGCGCGCGACTTTTCTGCCGCTTTTCGCTCGACGGTGGGCGACTCTCCCACAACCTTCCCCCAAGTCAAGAAAAATGACCGCATTTCTGCGCTAGAGTGCGTCGCGAGAATTCAACCAAACGGAGACACCCCATGCCCGTCACCATCAGAGAGGTCACCAGCGAACCTCTGGCGCAAGATACCTTTGCCCTCTTCGGCGATGTCCTCGCGCCAGGCGACGGCGGGTTGGATAACCGCGACTTGCTTTCGATGGGCTACGCAAGAATGTCCGACGAAGTCGACGACGACCGGCTCGACGATTTTGACGTGCTGGATTACTGGGGCGGCATCGCAACGATCTCGCGCGAGGCCATGCGTCTTGGGTACCTACGGCCTAAAAAACGCGCGCTGGCGTTTTCCTGGTTTGAACGCCATCTCAAAGGGACACAGACCTTTGTGCCACTGAACGGCGCGCGCAGCGTGATCGCCGTCGCCCCGCCTTACGACGCCGACGATCCAGCGGCGGTTCCAAAGTTAGACGAGGTACGCGCGTTCGCTCTTGACGGCAGCATGGGCGTGAACTTGCATCCCGGCACTTGGCACTGGACGCCCTTTCCGCTCGACGCGCGCAGCGACTTCATCATTTTGGTTCGCGAAAGCGTGGCCGAAGACGACCTCAACTTCATCGACTTGGAAAAGCGACTGGATACGCGAATTCAAATCGCGATGCCGGATCAGTCGTAGTTGAGTTCTTTCGCGAGGTCGATGAACAGAACACCGTCTTCTTCTTTGGAGGGATAGAGCAGGAGATCGATCTCCGCCTCACCGGAAGCCTCTCCAGTGCGCATGTCCCACTGCCAGAGATGGAACGAACAGGTCACCGTCGCGCCGTCGCACATGCCGGTCGAAAGCGGTTCGTCCATGTGGGGGCAGCGCAGCGGATAGACGTAGGTCTCGCTACCGGTTTTCGCGACAACAATTTTGGTGCCGTCGACTTCGAACTCCTTAAGTTCATTCTCGACCAAATCGCCGATCGCACAGACCCGTTTCCAATCACTCATTACGCTGGGTACTCCCTAACTGAATTTGTCATAGCGGATGCGCGCCGGCGGCACCTTACCTTGTAAGACCAACAACCGCATCGCCGCCTCGACCATTTGGGGTGGCCCCGCCAGATAGGCAAGGACGCCCTCAAACTTCCCCATCATCGCCGCACCCATCACGTCGTGGACGAACCCTTCCGCAACCGCGGCCGGTGCCAACGATTCTTGTTCGGTGGCACTCGGGCGTTCGTCCGAGAACGCCAACGTCAGGGACACGTGATCCGGATATGCGTTGGCGATCGCGCGCAGCCGATCCATCTCGTAAAGGTCCTCAAAGGCGCGAACACCAAAAAAGACATCGGCACGATGTCGCGCAAAATGACCGGCCTCAGCAGCCCGGTCGAGGATCGACAGAATCGGCGCCAGACCGGACCCTCCTGCCACGCAGATAAGATCGGCCGTGTCACGTTCCGGTTGGTAAGAGGCTTTGCCCAACGGGCCGAACAACGTAACCGGCACCCCGCTACGATCCGCATCCGAGAGCCAACTCGACACCGATCCACCCGGCATCAGTTTGACGGTAAACGTCAGCGTCTCACCGGTCGCACCGAATCCCGCCATCGACCAACCGCGATAGCCCGGCACATCGGGCACATCGACCAACATGAACTGCCCGGCGTCATAGGGAATGGCCCTATCGGGTCGGATCACAAGGCGAAGAACATTGTGATTGAGCGGGGTGACCGCTTCGATCACACCGGTCGCAAGCTGCGGCAGATGCGCACTCGGCTCCTGAAGCTTGCCGCGGATGGCGACACGACAATCTTCCCGCGGGCGGGCTTGGCACATAAGGATTTCTTTTTTCTCGTCGGAGACGTGGCGACGCGCCGGTGCCTCCGTCCAGCCGGGATCGACGGACCCGGACTCCAAGGTCGCCTTGCAACTTGCGCAGGTCCCGGTACCGCATTCGTAGGGTAGACCCAGTCCCGCCGCCAAGCCGGCAAACAGAATCTCCTGGTCGTCCGGACAATCAAATTTCGCCAATCGGTCGCGACCGGTGATCTCAATTTTCATTACCTGGCCGTTTAGATCGGAATGTGCGAGCCAATGCCTAGATCACGCGTCTCCAGGTGGGCCTTACGCTTCTTGAGGAGGGGGCGGTCACCGCTGTAGTCGACCTCGTCGAAATACGTGCCGGCAACAAAGAGTTGCGAGCGTCCCTCGGGATCGGTGTGGGTCACAATAAACGAACTGGTTATCGCCGCCGTCTTGGCCCTTGCGTCGTCTTCCACAAAGTAGATCGACACGTGGCGTTTTAAAGTTCCCAGCCGTTTGAGGTGTTGCGGCACCATGTCCAATAGCGCCCGCATGCCGTCGTAGTCCTGGTCGAGCCAAGTCATTTCCTTGCGAATCTCGGGACTAAAGGCCGTCACGCGATAATCGAGATCAGGCGCGCATAGAGCCATGAAGGCGTCAAAGTCCTCGGCGTCGAGGGCTGTGCAGGTTCTGTAGACCACTTCTCGGATGGCTTGATCGGACGACATCTCGCTCACTCATTGGTTTTTCGGATTATGTGATGGGTGCCCCGTCATGTCGCTCCACGCCTTGTAGTAGGCGCGTAGCATTAGGTCGTCTTGGCCCTGCCCCTCTTCGTCGCGGGCGATGATTTGGTACCGCGCCGCCCCCGAACCGAACGCTTTCTCGCAAGCCTCTGCGGCAAAGGCGTCTTCCGGCACATTGCGCCCAAACGGCCCCCAGTAGTCGTTGTAGTGCTGTATGCGCATGCGTCGATCGGCCTCTGGCTCTCCCTTGATGCCAAGGCCGCGTGATTCGACGATCGTGCGATGCGCATCGATCGGCGTGACCGTGTCGATCCGCATCACCGTGCCGCGGGTGATGATGGTCGTGTCGGGAAACAACGGGGTAAAGCGCGCGTCGTCCACCGTCAGTCCGGGAAAAGCCTTGGAGTCCTCGCGCGCACCATAGGCTTTGTAATTGTGATAGTCCGCCTTGAGCCCGCCGATCGCGAGATGGCCCCCTGGGTAGGTCCGCATATCACGCTCGGTCATGGGCGCCGCCGTCATCTGGGTCGTGCGCAGCACCACGTGCATGAACTCGTGATAGAGGTCTACGATCGTCTCTTGCCATGCTTTCCAGTTCGCCTCGACCGTGCCGCGATGGAAATGAAAGACCTCGTACTCAACCGAGGGATCGCCGAATACGTCGTCGAATATCTCAATGGAGTCGCCCAAGAAGTCGTCCAGCGGCGGCGCGGCGTCATCCAGGGTGACGAAGACGAGCCCTGACCTAGTCTCGGTCCGTACTTCGCGCAAACCTAGGGTCGCCTTCTCGACACCGGTCGCGGCGTAAGCTTCTTCACGGGGAATGTCGACGCAGCGACCGCACGTATCGTAGGTCCACAAATGATAAAAACAGGTCAGGCGCGATGCCGTCCCCGCAACGTCGCCCAACAGACGCGCGCCGCGGTGGGAACACACGTTGAAAAAGCACCGCACCGCGCCGTCCTCACCCCGGATTACAAAAAGCGGCTGTGTCGCATGTTGGAAGGTTCGGTAGTCGCCAGCGCCGGCGATTTCACTTTCGTGACAGGCGAAGTGCCACACCTTACCCAGCACTTGATCAAGTTCGGCTTGAAAAAGCCCCTCGTCGCGGTAGACCTCGCCGCTGACGTATTCCCGCGGGTCGAGGTCAGGCGCTTTATCGCGATCGGCGAACCGGCGGGCAGTCATTACTGCAGATTTCCTGGAACTGTTCGTACGTCATTGCGGTGAGGCGGTCCTCCGCCAATGCCGAATGCAGAAACGGAGCAGTGACATTGAGCATTTCGTCTTCGGACGAAGGGGCCTCCGGCAGTCGATGCCACCAGATCGCGCAGATTATAGCTGAGAATCCCGTCGTTCAATGCTGATTCAACGTCCAATCGTGAGCCTGGGGTGGTGTTCCGGCTTCCTGAGCGCGTAAAGCCCGCAATTTTGCTGCAAAAGGCCAAAATCGCGGCGTTTTGCGCCTTGCTCCAGCCAGTCTCAGCCTCGCTTCCAAGTTTTGTCGGGGTGGCTGTCATTACGTAGCAGCCTTTATTGCTGGCGGCCCGCGCAGGCCGTTGATCAGAGCCAGGATTCCGTTGAAGATAGACCTCGGTAAACCGGCCTCTGCCATCTGGAACACTGCATAGCGCGCGTGCTTGATCAACCTTGTGCCGGTTTTGATCAGCCGCTCCCCGCAGCGAGGTCAGTGACCAGGAGGCGAAAGCCTCCGGCGTCGCGATGGTGCGCAGGAAGTTGGCCAGATTGTAGGCCAGGGCATGCAGTTGGAGCCGGACGGCATTGGCGGCGAACCGCATGCAGGAGAGCCGGGTCCACTTCAGGGCGTACTTACCCTCCTTGATGTGCTGCTCTGCAGTGCCGCGGTCGTTGTAGAAGGCGAACACCCGCTCGTTCGGCAGGCTGCGGTTGGTAACCAGGAAGCCTACAGCCGGGAACAGTTCGCCTGGATGGAACTCGATCTTGGCGACGATGCGTCGAGCCTTTGACCAGCTTTTGGCGCGATAGTGAAAGCTGGTGTAGCGGCGCACGACGTGGTTCGGAGGGCGACCGGGTGGACGCCCGGTGAGAAACGCCACCTGCTCATGCAGCTTGGGGTTGCTCTTGATGCGGACGGTATAGTCCCAGCCTTCCGCCTCCAGCAGGTCGAACAGGGCCGGAATGGCGAACGCCGCATCGGCCCGGAAGCGGCGACGGATGATCGACGGCTTTATCTCTGCTGTGTAGCGCGCCAGCACGGGCCGGAGCAGATCCTCCCAGCCATCGGCGCTGAGCACGTTGCCTGGACGCAAGGCGCAGCGCTCCAGGTCGCCGAACTGGTTGAACACGAACAGCGGATGCAGGCACTTGGACTGGAAGTGACCGTTCCACATCGCGCCTTCCTGATCGCCATGCACCGGGCTTTCGGAACTGTCCATGTCCAGGCCGATGACTTTTGGTGGACGTTGCTCATGCACTGCGTCGATCCAATGACCACAAAGGTCGGACAAAGCCGCCAGGTTCTCTGGCTGGGCCAAGGTGTTCGTCTCGAACCGCCCCATGGCGGAGGTTGAAGCAGCACCGTGCTTCACCGCTCGTCCACCGACCAGATGGCGCATGACAGGATCACGGCAGAGACGGTCGGCATCGTTGACATCCTCATAACCAGCCAGCCGCGAGAAGATTGCCTGCCGCAGCAGACCGGCGAATGAGTGCCGGCCATTCTTGCCGGTGCGGTCGTCGGTCAACAGAGTGGCGGCCAGATCGGTCAGGCCGAGCGCGTCGTCCAACTCGCGATAGACCAGCAGACCACCATCGGAACTGATCGCCGAGCCGCGAAACAACAGGCGAACCGACCGGTCAAACTCCAGCCGCAACGGACTTGATTTTGCTTCACCCGTTGCGTTCGCCATCGAACATAGGCTCCGTCGCGCTTAACTCATTGACTACGCGATATTAACTTGGCTTCGTGACGCGTAAACCGCGAAGTCATCTGGGAAATCCGGGATTGCTATTTAGCCGCCGCCGACCGCTGTGGATCCGCCGGTGAGCGCTCCATGCGACGCGCCCATTCGGCGTACCACGCGCGCATCATGCCGTCGTCTTGGCCTTTGCCGTTCTCTTCCCGCGCCAAGACCTGATAGACGGCGGCGCCATTTCGAAAACCCGCTTCGCAGGCCTCGGCGGCGAACGCATCCTCGGGCACGTTGCGGCCAAGCGGGCCCCAGTATTGATTGTGGTGCTTCATGCGGGTGCGGACGACCTCGGGCGAATCGCCTTTGCGACCAAGCCCCCGCCACTCAACCAACATGGTTTTTTCGTCGATCGGCGTGACGACATCGATCCGGATCGCGGTGCCGCGCGCGAGCAATGCCGCATTCGGCCATAGATCGACGAAGAAGAAGTCGTCGGGCGCGAGTCCTGGAAGGGCCATCTCCGAATCGCGCGAGGCCATCCCTTTGTACTTGTCGTAGGCCGCCTTGAGACCGCTACCCATGGTGTGACCATGCTTGAACGCCTTGACCACCCGGCTGTCCATGCTCGCCGCCGTCATCTGGGTACGACGCAGAAGAACGTGCATCCACTCGTGATATAGATCCAAATTGGTTTCCTGCCAGGCCTTCCAGTTCGCGTGCAGGATCGAACGGTTGTAGTGGAAGACTTCGAGTTCCCCCGAACCTAAGGACGCCTCGAAGGGCTCCAGGGCTTCACCGATATACTCGGTCACCGGTGATGCTTGATCGTCCAGGTTGATGAACACCAACCCCAGGTAGGTCTCCGTGCGGACCTCGAAGAGCCCGCAATCGTCTTTCGACAAGCCGGCCGATTGGTAAGCCTCGGGCCGCGGGATATCGACGCACGCGCCGCGATCGTCATAACTCCAGAGATGATAGAAACAGGTTAAACGCTCGGCGTTTCCCGCCGGCTCATGAATGATCTTCGCGCCACGGTGGGAACACACGTTCATGAACGTCCGAATCACACCGTCCCGTCCGCGGATCGCAATCAGAGGTGTCCCAACGTAGTCGAAGGTCCGGAAATCGAAAGGGTTCGCGAGTTCGCTTTCGTGGCAAGCAAGATGCCAGCAGCGCTCAAACACACGCTTCTTTTCGTCGGCGAAGATCGCAGGGTCGGTATAGACAGCGCCGCTGACGACATGGGTCTCGGGCACTTCAGGCAGCGTCCGCCAGCTTTCCGCGTTCCGTGCAGTCATGGGATCACTCCTTTGCGTGTTGGGAAAGCGTAGTGCATGGGTAGCGGGCCGGTCCAGCCCAAGCCTACTAGGCCGATCAAGACCGCCGCGCACCCAATTTTTCCAAGCGCCAGACCAGAACGTCCAGGCGATCCTGACCAAAAAAAGCCTCTCCTTCGACGGCCAGGGTAGGAACCCCCCAGTGACCGACATCGGCGAGCCGTCGCTCGTTGGCCGTAATGAGGTCATCGTATTTGGCGGGCTGGGCCGAGATTTTTTGGTCCATTTCGGACAAGTCGAGACCTACCGCAGCAACTGCATCGGCGAGGTGCGTTCCCTGATCCCAACCCACAACGGCTCCACCCCACATCATGGGCGCGACGGCGCCGATGAACGCCATGCCCTTGCCCGCCTCGCTGGCCAAGGCCCCGAGCCGGGACAGGCGGTAAATATAGTGCTGGTCTTTTGTCGGTCGCGGCCGGTCGGTTTCGAACACCACGGGATCGGGCTGAGGGCGCGCGAAAGGCACGCCCAAAAAATCGGCTGTGCGCTGTGCGTCCATCGCGTTGTAGGCGCCCCGCGCCTTCGGCAGCGACTCGAAATAGTCGGGATCACGCACCGCAAGGGGCATCACCACGCGCAGGTGCAACTGGATATCGAACCCTTCCTGCATCGCCTGCAGACGTTGCAACGCCAAGTAACAATAGGGGCTGCGGAACGACCAAAATAAGTCAACCGGAATCATCGGGATGCCTCACTGAAACCATGGGCCACCCCTTTAGTGTCTGCTATGCCCTAGCCAACGTCCACAACCCCGCCCGCAAAGCGAGTTTTCCATGTTGAGCAATATCCTCGTCGCCCAAGCCGCGATCGCCGGCGCACTGTTGCCGATCCAAGCCGTCTTGAACGCCGCCGTCGGCCGAAGCCTTGGGCACCCCCTCAGTGCAGCGATGATCAACTTCATCGTCGGTCTGATCGGCCTCGCCGCACTCGCGACGGCACTGCGAATCCCCCTCCCGCAAATCGGAAACATCGGCCCCCTGCCCTGGTACTACTGGGTCGGCGGCGGCTTAGCGGGCGCGTTCTTCGTCTTTACATCGTTGTTTGTCGCGCCGCGAATCGGCGTCACAGCGCTCCTCGCGGGTGTTTTGGCCGGGCAGCTGGTGGCGTCAGTAGCGATGGACCACTTCGGCCTCCTGGGACTGCAAAGCCAGCCCGTGACGCTCGGCCGGGCCGCCGGCATCGCCCTTCTGATCGCCGGCGTATTCATGGTGCGCCGCTTCTGACGAGAGCCGCTCAAAAAACAAGGGCGGCCCTAGGGACCGCCCTTTGTCGCAGCCGTGCTGCGATAGCTCAGTTGCTACCGCGCCGCCGCCCGAATCTGTCGTAAACGACAATATCGGAGGGCGCCGCGGGCAGCGTCGTAGACTTACCTACTTTTTTTTTTGCTTTCCGGCGCGCCTTACGCTTTGGCGCCTTCCGGGCGGCTTTTCTCTTTGGCGCCTTGCGCTTGGCATCCTTTTTCTTGGCGGCTTTGCGCTTCGGTGCTTTCCGTTTGGCGGCCTTCTTGGTGGCCTTGCGCTTCGCGGCTTTGCGCTTAGCTGTCTTGCGCTTCGCGGCTTTGCGCTTAGGCGCTTTCCGCTTTGCGGTTTTTCTCTTGGCTACCTTTTTCTTAGCGGCCTTCTTTTTGGCAGCCTTCTTCTTTGGGGCCTTCCGCTTAGCTGTCTTTTTGGCTGCCGCTTTCCGAGTTTTCCTCCGTGCCGCTGGCTTTTTAGCCGCCGGTTTTTTCCGGGCTGCGGTCTTCTTCTTGGCAGCAGGTTTCCGCTTAGCGGATTTCCTTTTAGCTGCCAGGGCTGCGACTTTCGCCATTAGAACCCTCCAATATGGTCCTTAATAAAGACAAGTTTCTTCACACGAGCCTGACAAAACTACGTGCAAGTCCGCGGGATCGTACAAAATTTTCGTTCAATAGTCACTGCAAAAAAGAAATTGCGCAAAGGACTCACTAAGAAGCCGTGCGACACGAGTCCTTGGCGCAATAGTCGAGTCATGGCGATCAAAGAAGTTCGTAACTTGGACTCGGCGTTTCATTGCGCGATCTTGGTTGATTCGATTGTCCGCGAACGACTCCGACGGATGCCAACACTTGCCACAACCATGAACAGGAAGTTGTTCGGCGTGACGGCGTTAGTCCCCAACAGACCGGCGATCGGTTTATCTTTGGCGTGACCCGCGTTTCATTCGGCGGGGTTCTTTCACCGAAAAAACTACTAAAAAACAGTGGCTTACAAACACCGTTATGGCGTCAACCCTCCGCCGTTCACGTAGAGGACTTGGCCGGTCATGAAGCAAGACGCTGGACCTGCGAGGAAAAGAATGGGGCCGACAATGTCTTCGGCAACGGCCAATCGGCCCAATGGCGTCACGTTGATATAGCCGCTGAACTGGGCATCCCAATCGCCATCCTCGGCATCAACACGACCCGTGCCGCCCGCCAAGAACGCTGTTTTCACCGCGCCGGGGGCCACCGCATTAGCACGAACGCGTGGGGCATTTTCGACCGCGATTCCCTTCGTGAGCGCAATGACACCTGCTTTTGATGCCGAATACGGGGCATATCCAGGCAGCACCCGCACTGCGAGGCCCGACGCAACATTCACCATTGCACTGCCTTCTGCCATGTGCGGCAACGCGTAGCGACAAATAAGAAACGCCGAACGCAGGTTGCCGGAAACGACATCGTCCCAGGTCTCCGTATCGCGCTCGGCCACGGGGATGAGATCGTCTCGGTACCCCACGAGATTGATCAGCGCATCGATCTCGCCGGCCTCGCGCACGCGCTCGAACGCCTCTTGGACCGACGCATCGCTGTGCGCGTCAATGGCGACAAAATCCGCCTCGTTTGGCGAGGGATGGCGATCGTGCGACGCCTTAAGGTCAAGCACCGTCGTTCTTACACCGCTCGCGACGCAGGCATTCACCACCGCGCGGCCGATGCCGCCGCACCCGCCGGCAACGATAACGCGGGCATCGGGCGCCGGGCCCAGTCGGTTGAAATCGATCGTTGCGGGATCTGGGATCACGGGCTTTCTCCTTGTCGCGTGACGCGGTCGATGAACTTGAACATGGCCGCATGGGCTTGCTCGGTCGTTTTGAGATCGTAGACAGGCTGTCCCTCGCGCGAAAACCCGTGGTCGGCGCCGGGATAGTCGTAGCATTCAATGTCACCATCCTTCGGCAGGGCGTTTTTGACGCGGGCGACAATTTCCGGCGGCGCGTACTTATCGAGGCTGGGGAAATGAATTTGGAAGGGGGTGCGAATATTGGCAGCCTCCGCGAGGTGCTGTTCTAGACGCACGCCGTGAAAGCAAATGTTACCGGCAGCGGGCAAACGCGCTGCCGACAAGAAGGCGAGAAGGCCGCCAAGACAGTAGCCGACAACAACGACCGTCCCATTGCACCGGGGGTGCGCGGCGAGCGCCGCAATGCAGAGCCCGATATCCTCCATCGCAAGGTCGTCATCGAGGGCATTGCGTGTGGCAAAGGCACGCTCCCAATCCTCCCCTGCGTAATCGAATGACGCCCCAGGATTGATCCGGTGATAGAGGTCGGGTGCCATCGCCGCGTAGCCCTGTGCGTTGAACAACGGCAAGCGCGACCGGATGAAATCGGTCATCCCAAATATTTCGTGAAGGATCAAAACACCAGGTGCCGCGTCGTTCGAAGCCGCACTAAACAACGCCGACATTTCGGCGCCATCGCCCGCACGCACGCGGACGTCACCGCTTTCCATGATGGACGCCTAGTTGACGGGCGTGTCGGGGAAGGTCACGCCCACCATACAGTCGCGGGTAACCAAGGCGGCGAGCTGCTCTTCGCTCATCCCCTCGGTCCCAGCGGGGCGGGGTGGCAAGACGAGGTAACGCATGTCGGCGGTCGAATCGACGACCTTGATCTCGACCGTATCGTCTAGCTGGGTGCCGAATTCATCCAGCACACCACGGGGATCGATCACCACGCGACCGCGATATTCCTTGCTCTTGTACCAATCCGGCGGCGGACCCAGAAGAACCCGCGGATAGCACGAGCACAACGTACAAACCACCACATGGTGCAGCGTGTCGGTGTTCTCGAGGACGACGAGATTCGGCGCCGGGCCCACGTCATAACCCTAGCGCCTCAATAGCGGTTTTTGGATCGGCCAGGAGTTGGGCCTTGAACGCGGGATCGACCCAGGCCCTTGGCGACAACCTTAGCGCCGTCCGCCGGGCTGACACTGTCGGTCTTATCGACCTGGCGACGAAGGTCGTCCGCCGAAAAGATGTTCTTCTCGATCAACAGTTCGCGGATCGCCTGCTCAAGAAGGTCGAATTGCGTTGGCGCTCTACCTTCTTCGATCGGCGCGTGGTCGTCGTGGTCGTGATCGTGGTGATGGGCCATGAGTCCTCGCTAGTCGGCGTCGAGCCAATGTTCGTAGATGTCCGCACAGACGGTATCGGCGGCAGCCCCGCGGTAGTCGGGCCAAACGTCTTTTTGGAGGAACCGCACAAAATAAAGCGGCTTTTTCGGCAGGCCTTCCTTGCCGTAGGCCAATTCTTCGGGATTGCGGAATTCGCCATGAATGGACTCGATGACGCCTGGTTTGCCGCGCAAGAAAAACGGCGTGCGGATGTGTCCCGGGGGGTCACCGTCTTTGACGAGGACTCGTTGCCCGACTTTGAAGGTCGCACTCATCCTGCCGCCTTCTCACGTAGCTGGGCCAAGCGGGTAGCAATCTCGTCCTCGGATAACATGCCCTTCTCGACGATCAGAATGCGGATCGCCGCCAGCCATTTCTGATAGTAACTGAACGACATGTAGTCTTTCTCGGGTAGCGACTCGATCGCCCGACGCAATTCGTCAACGCGAAACCGGCGCCCGTCCAGCATCAGCTTGAGCACCGCATCTACGCGATTGTCCCAATCGGTGCGTTCGTGATCGCGTTGGTCAATTGGGCCGAAGTCTTTTCCGCCTAAATCATGAGGTCCTGGCATACGGTGCATTACAGGGGTTCACGGCGGAAACGTCAATTGTTTGACGCGGTCTCATTGGCTGCGGCATGCCAACGACACCCATGCTAAAACGGTGCAACCCAGAAGAGGTTTTGGTTGTTCGACGTTTCTCTTGATGCGATCACGGCGCTGACAAGCGTCATCCTGATCGACATCGTTCTAGCCGGCGACAACGCGATCGCGGTGGGCATGGCCGCAAACGGACTGCCCGCATCGCAGCGCGGCAAGGTGATCTTGGTCGGCATCGCCGCGGCGACCATTTTGCGCATTGGGTTCGCGCTGATCGCCAGCCAACTTATGGCGATCATTGGCCTTTTGCTCGCCGGCGGAATATTGCTTCTCTGGGTGTCGTGGAAGTTATGGCGTGAATTGCATGCCAGCAGCCGGGCCGCCGAACACGAGGGCGAGCTCGTCCTGGAAGGCGCGCCGACAGCCGATGCGCCCGCGAAAACGTTCGGCCAGGCCACGATTCAAATCATCGCCGCAGATGTCTCGATGTCACTCGACAACGTTCTGGCCGTGGCCGGCGCGGCCCACGATCACCCGCGAATTCTTGCGCTGGGTTTGATCCTATCGGTCGCCTTGATGGGAGCGGCGGCGGTCGTGATCGCCAAGCTGCTCGACCGCTTCAGGTGGATCGCCTATGTCGGGCTCATCGTCATCTTAATCGTCGCCGTGCGCATGATCTGGGACGGCGGATTGGATGTCTTTTCGCACCTCAACGGCGGGTAGGCTGCGCACGCAGTTGCGCAATGCGACCTTCGATCTCGGCCTCGCTCAACAGTCCCTTTTCGATTGCCAGCAGGCGAAGGGCGGCGAGCCATTTCTGGTAATACGCGAACGATAGATAATCCCGGTTCGGCAGCGATTCGATCGCCCGCCGAACTTCGTCGACCGACCAATAACCGCGATCCCTCAGCGTGTATTGCATCGCATCGACCCGTTGGTCCCGCATGCTGCGCTTATGGTCGGTCCGGTCGATAGAGCCGAAATCTCGGCCGCCGAGGTCGTGGGGTCCAAGCATACGGCCATTAGAGCGCTCGGGTCGGTAGCCGGTCAAACCCTGTTCGGTTGATGACGCCGCTGCGCACGCCTAGGCTCGAGCGAAACGGGGAGGAACCGATGCAGGATCCGATATTCCATGTTGCCTTTGCCGTCGACGATCTCTCGACGGCACGCGATTTCTACATCAGCACGTTGGGCTGCAAAGAGCGCACCGACACCGGTGGCAAGAGCTACGCGGTGATCAATTTTTTCGGCGCGCAGATGGTCTTGATCGAAGCACCCGATGAAGTGGATCCGAGTAAAGCCGATTCGTCCGTCGAGCCTTACAAGCACTTTGGGCTGATCATGGATTGGGAAGACTGGGCCGACTTGGCCGACGACCTACGCGCCAAGAACGTCGACTTTCGGATCAAGCCGACCGTTAAGGACCATCCGGATATCGGCACGGTGGGCAATATGTTCGTCGCGGACCCGGCTGGAAACTATCTCGAGTTCAAGTCCTACAAAGATAAGAGCAAAATTCTCTAGAGCTTTCGCGCGACCAGACTGGCATAGGCGATATGGCCGAAGAACGCGCCATCCGCCGCCCGGCGCCGCGCTTCAGCCTTCAGCGCATTTGCGAGATCCTCGCCGATGACCCCCTGCGCCGCGAGCTCCTCCGCCCCACGCTCGGCGTGCCCCAGCATATAAGCGGGATCGACAACCTCGGCGTAACCGTGGCTGCGAAAACGCTGGATCTCAAACCCTGCGGCTTTCGCCATTTCAGGCAGCCGCCGCACGATCCAGCGATCCATAACATTGTGTTCGGTCACCGCGCGCGAGCAAGCCTGCAGCGGATCATGTTCGGCCAACGCAACGGTTGCCGACGCATAGTCACCGTCAAAGATCGCTATCCACCCGCCGGGATTTAGAACCCGATACGCTTCTGCGAGGGCGCTTTGCGGTTCGGGGATATGGCACAGCGCAGGTGTGGAGAACGACCACATCGAAACGTCCCGTCGCCGAAAGCAAGGTTCCGGGCATCGCCGACCTCGAACGAAAGCTTCGGATCATCCGGCGCGATTTCTCGCGCGCGTTCAATCAAGATCGCTGACGGATCCAAACCAAGCACCGACGACGGCGCATCAAGCGCCGCGAGGACGCGCGCCACCGGACCGGTGCCACAACCGATTTCGACCACCTGCGCATCTGTCGGCCAATCGATGTCGCCCAGATAGGTGTCGAGCATCGCGCGTTGGTCGGGATGCGCCGCACGCACCTCAAGCCGGTCAGCGATCGTGCGCACAACTTCGGGATCGGTATCGGCGATCTTGGCGTAAGGATCGGATGCCACGACGAGCCTCCCTTAGTATTGACGATCGCGTTTGATGGGAAAGCGCACTTTGTCGGCCGCCGCTTCTTCCGGCGGGAGATCGAGATCCCAAAGCTTGGCGACATACCGGTCGCCGCGGCGCCCATTGGTAAGATCCGAAACCAAGTACTGAATGGGGGGCACCATAATCACCGGCTCGAACAAGTTGCCGTCCGCGCCAGCCCGCGATTTGTCACCCACCTTGCCGGGGATCATCGCCGTATCGGTCGCACCACCCGGCAACAACGCATTCACCGTGATGTCGGTATCCTCAAGGTCCTGGGCCATGATCATGGTCAGACCTTCGACCGCCCATTTCGATGTGCCATAGGGCGCATAGCCACGCCGCTGCATGGTAATCAGACTGGTCGATACATTGACGATGCGCCCCCATCCTTCCGCCTGAAGGTGCGGCACGGCAGCCTTGGCCATATTGAAGACACCGTTGATGTTGGTGTCGATCATCATGCCCCAGGTCTCGTCAGGAATGGACCAGAACGCCGGCCGTTTCTTCACGAAATCTTCGTCGACATAAGTCATACCGCGGCCCGCGTTGTTCACCACGACATGCAGATGGCCCCATTTTTCTTTAGCGTCCTGCATGACCCGTTCGCAATCATCGACCTTGGTCACATCGGCTTGTAGCGCTAAGTACGCAGTCATCACCGCCGATGGCCGCACAGTCCGCCGCGGTTTTTTGGAGTTCTCCACCCTCGCGCGCCGCGGTGATTGCCACCTTGGCACCGGCCTCAGCCAGGCCCAGCGCCATCGCGCGCCCCAGCCCGCGACCACCCCCGGTGATGACCACAACCTTATCTTTAATCGACTCATGCATTGGCGCTCACCCCATTGTGTATGCCGCAGTTTATGACGCCGTAACCTATGAAGCCCTCGCAGGTCGGGCAATGGCCGCCGCGCACAATTTGGCGGCCCACAAGCGGCTGCTTATGATGCGAACCTAATCCAACGCACAAAGGCTAGGGACCATGGCACTCGCTGAATCGCCAGCCAACAAACGCATCAAAGGTTTGCAGGTCGCCCACGCCGACCGACAAGGAAGCGCGCACGCCGTTATTTTAGAGCCAAGTCCGCGCCGGGTCCGGGTGATGTTCAACGGCGAAACCATCGCGGACTCGAGCAGCATGCAGCTGTTGCACGAAGATGGCCATCTACCGATCTACTACTTTCCGGTGGCTGATGTCCGCATGGACTTGCTCGAAAAGACCGAACATTCGACGCACTGCCCGCATAAGGGCGATGCGTCCTATTGGACCGTTCGCGTCGGCGACCGCGAAGCGGAGAACGCGGTTTGGGGCTACGAAGACCCGCTCCCGATACAGCCCGGATTGAAAGGCTTGGTCGCGTTCTATTGGAACCGCATGGACCAGTGGTTCGAAGAGGACGAAGAGATATTCGTACACCCGCGCGACCCCTATAAGCGGATCGACACCATCGCTTCTTCGCGCCGCGTAACGGTCACACTCGGCGGCACAATCGTTGCCGATACCACCAATGCCGTCTTTTTATTCGAAACGGGTCTGCCGACCCGGTACTACATCCCCAAGAAGGACGTCAGCGGCACACTAACCCGGTCAGATACCCAAACGGCCTGCCCCTACAAAGGGGTCGCGAACTATTTCAATGTCGAGGTCGGAGGGAAGACCTACGAGGACATCGTGTGGTACTACCCGGATCCGATCCCGGAGATTCCGAAGATCAAAGACCTCCTGTGCTTCTATAACGAAAAGGTCGACGCGATTGCCGTCGACGGGCAGGAAATTCCGAAACAACCGTCGCCCTGGTCGGACGGTTAGAGAAAGGCAAGAAAAATGAGCGGCAAGACACTCTCGCAGCTATTGGCCGGTGACGGCATCGTCGTTGTCCCCGGGGGCGGTACCGCCCTGGAACTTCGGCTCGCGGAACTCGCAGGGTTCCAGGCGGGCTACGTATCGGGCTATGCGACCGCTGCAGCGGTCTATGGCGTCCCCGATGTCGGCCTCATCGCATTCAACGAAGTCGAAGCCAACGTGCGGGCGATCCGCTCGGTGACCTCGATCCCCCTGATCGTCGATTGCGATACCGGCTACGGCGACGTCGCCAACGTCATTCGCACGGTTCGTGGGCTGGAGGCGCTTGGCGCCGGTGCGGCGCAATTCGAAGATCAGACCTGGCCCAAAAAATGCGGGCACATGGAAGGCAAGATTATTGAGCCGGTCGAAA
Organism: Alphaproteobacteria bacterium; assembly: GCA_038141965.1. Lineage (GTDB taxonomy): Bacteria > Pseudomonadota > Alphaproteobacteria > SHVP01 > SHVP01 > CALJDF01. The sequence goes on along the minus strand of JAYQJC010000003.1, from coordinate 131,331 downwards.
AGGCCGCGGAACGCATCCGCGCCGCCGTGGCGGGCCGCACTTCTCCCGACTTCAAGATCATCGCGCGGACCGATGCGCGCGCCCCGCTCGGCATGGAAGAAGCCATGCGCCGCCTCAAAATCTACAAGGAGGCCGGCGCCGACGTCTTGTTCATGGACGCAATCGAGTCGCCGGAAGAGATGAAGCGTCAGACGACCGAACTGCCGGGCCCGCATATGGTCAATATGTCGGAAACCGGCAAGACGCCTCTGATGTCGGCGGACGAGCTCGAAGCGCTCGGCTACAAGATCGTGATCTTCCCATCCAGTATGACCCGGATCATGGTGCGCCAGCTTTCGCAGTTCATGGCGATGTTGCGCGAAACCGGCGATTCGCGGAGTTGGCTGGATCGCATGGCCTCGCTCGACGAGACCAACGCGGCGCTCGGTCTGCCCGAACTAGACGACGTATCGGAAAAAATACGGGCCGCCTAACCGGCTTAGTGAACGGGGTCGCCGGCTTGCGGCCCCTCCTTCACATAAGCGCGCGCCACCGGCGACGCGTGATGGTGGACCAGTCGCCAGCGACCATCCTCGCGAATAAAGAAGTTTGTCGCCGCCAAAAGGTTGTTGCCCACTGATTCGCCACAGGTCACGAAGGCGGCGTCGCCCATCACATGTGCTGTTGGGTCTAGGCAAGCCACCCGTCCGCCGCTCCCTTCCAGAATTCCAGCCCAACTCTCCAACACCATCTCGCGCCCCGAGAGCGCCGTCCAGCCAGGATGGGTACAGGTCACATGGGGACCGATCGACCATACCGCCGCCATCGCACGTCGCATCCCCCGCCTCAAACGCGTCATAGAAAGCCTGGTTCGCCGTCAAAACGGCCTGTTCGTCGTTCATACCGAAATCCACCAAATGTCACCGTGGGCGCCAAATCATGGACGGAACGCCGGCCCAAATACAGACCAGGCCCTGCGGCAACTTATCCACAGCATTTTGTGAATTTGGCTCGACGCAACACCATATATAGGGGGTTCACGGTTGACTCTGTCTGATCGCGCTGCCTACCATTCTGTGCGCAATTGAGCCCTATTCTTTGTGCCGCCAGTATTTGGTCAGTAATCGGCAGTCTGTTTATTTCCCTTTACTTCCAAAGAACTGAGGCTAGCGGGGTACCATGCTTCAATACGTCGACATTCTTAAGAACTGGATCTATCGGCTCACCGAACTGGGGATCGGACTGATCGCCCTCGGGATCGTCGTTCAGATCATCTTCGGCGGTGACGTTGCTTTTCTGCCGACGGATATCATCGGCAATCTCACCGCTCTCATCGCCAGTCTTGGATCGAACGGCCTCGTCGGTCTGATCGCGCTGGCAATCATTCTCTATCTGTTCACCAAGCGCGGCACGTAGACACCGGTCGCGTTCTCGGAGACCCTGGGCTCGGCAGACCGTTGCCGAGCCCTTTTCTTTTCGATGACCGAGCAAAACCAAGCGACTCAGCGGAAGCGTCGGCAGCCACGCAAAGTCACGCCCACGTCACTCCGCAATGCCGCGCTCTACTACCTTCAACGTTATGCGTCCTCTTCGGAAAACTTGCGGGAGGTCTTGACCCGCCGTGTCCGGCGCGCCGAACGCCACCACGAGACAGACCGCGACGAAGCCGCGAGTTGGATCGACGCCATTGTCGAAGATTTCCAAAAGAGCGGCCTGTTGGATGACCGCACCTATGCGGAAGCCCGCGTTCAAACCATGTTTCGACAAGGGCGATCGCAACGACGGATGGCGCTCGAACTACGCAACAAGGGCGTCGCATCCGAGGATATCGATGCCGCCCTCGCTACCCTTGCCACGGAACACCAAGCACCAGATCGGACGGCAGCCCTACGCTACGTTAGACGCCGACGCCTCGGCCCTTATCGACAACGCGCCCGAGAGGAATACCGAGACCGCGATTTGGCGGCGGTCGCGCGCGCTGGGTTCGACTACGACACCGCACGCCGCGTGATCGACGCAGAATCAGTCGAGAGCCTGGAAGAAGACTTCTTGCAAGACTGAGGGCGGGCCTTACCCTGGTGACCTCAGATACCCGGAGGCTTCATGCCCGTTCCTGTTTACGTTTGGTCCGACTACGTGTGTCCCTATTGCTTTTTGGCCGAAGAACCACTGGCCAAAGCGATCCAGGAGAGTGGGGTCGACGTTGACGTTCGGTGGATGCCGTTCGAACTACGGCCCGAACCGACGCCAACTCTGCGCCCCGAGGACGACTACCTGCAAACCGGGTGGGCCAACTCGGTCTATCCTTTGGCGGCGCAGATGGGGATCGAGATCAAACTCCCTGACGTCTCGCCGCAGCCCTATTCACGCCTGGCTTTTGAAGGGCACCTTTTCGCCGAGGCCAACGGGCTCAGCCACGAATACACCCATCGCATGTTCACCGCGTTCTTTCGTGAGAGCCAAGACATCGGCGACATCGATGTTTTGACCTCACTCGCGAAAGAAATCGGGCTCGACGAGACCGCCTTTCACGATGCGCTGCGCGACGGCACCTATGCCGAAACGCATCAGGCATTGTTGCAACAGGCTTATGAGCAAGTGCAGGTGAGTGCGTTCCCGACATTCTTGGTCGGCAATCGTCTATTGCGCGGCCTCGCAGGACACGACGACGTTGGTGGCGCTGCTGCGAACCGTTGCAGAGAAAGCGCCACATGACGTCGTCATCCATCAGATCGACGCCTTCACCGATGCGGCGTTCGGCGGTAATCCCGCAGCGGTGTGCCTACTAGACCGCCCGGCCAAGACCGAATGGATGCAAGACGTCGCGCGCGAGATGAAGCTGTCCGAAACTGCTTTTGTCACACGCGGCGACGAAGGCGATTGGTCGCTCCGTTGGTTTACGCCAGGCGCTGTAGTCGATTTGTGCGGCCATGCGACCTTGGCGTCCGCCCACTTCCTATGGGACCTCGCGATACTGGATCAAGACGCGCCGGCACGTTTTCACACGCGGTCGGGCTTGCTGACATGCGTGCGGGAGAACGATTGGATCATCATGGACTTTCCGGCCTTGCCGACCGAGCCCACTGCAGAACCGAACGGCCTAGCCGACGCCCTTGGGGCAATACCAACGGCGGTGTGGCGCAGCACATGGGATATCGTCGTCGAATTCTCGTCGGCCCAGGCCATTTGCGACCTCGATCCGGATTTTCGCGCCCTTCTCCCGTTTGCCGAACGCGGTGTCTTGGTGACCGCACCGGGTGACGCGCCCTATGACTTCGTGTCGCGATTCTTCGCACCGGTCCATCGAATCGACGAAGACCCGTTACCGGATCGACGCATTGCATCCTCACACCCTTTTGGGGCGACAGACTGGGCAAGACGCAGATGCTTGCACGCCAAGCCTCACGACGTGGCGGGGTTCTCGCGGGTTGAAACGAATGGCGATCGTGTAAAGCTTGGCGGCAAAGCTGTCACCGTTATGACCGGCACCCTGACATGCTGAGCGATCCGTAGAGTAGCGCCATGACACGATATCTGACCTTGTTGGTTGCGGCATTCTTGATGCTGGCGTCGATATTCTTTGCGGCCTTCACCTTTCCCTTGAGTTGGGTCCCTGCTGCAGCCTTCGGGGCGTTGTTCCTGCTTGGTCTTTGGGACTTGTCGCAACGTCGGCATAGTTTGTTGCGCAACTATCCGATCCTCGGTCACTTGCGTTGGTTGTTCGAAGGCATCCGGCCGGAGATACGTCAATACCTCGTCGAAAGCGACCTCGACGCAGTACCCTTCAGCCGCGAGAAACGCTCGCTCGTCTATCAGCGCGCCAAGGACGAGGTCGACTCCGTTCCTTTTGGGACCGAACTCGATGTTTATGACGCCGGGTTCTCCTGGATCACCCATTCGCTGCGACCCAAAACAGCGCCGCATCATGATTTTCGCGTTTCGATCGGTGGGCCTGACTGCGCCAGCCCCTATAACGCATCGATCTACAATATTTCGGCGATGAGTTTCGGGTCGCTTGGTGCGAACGCCATTCGCGCGCTGAATACCGGCGCCAAGCTGGGCAACTTCGCCCACGACACCGGCGAAGGGTCGATCAGCCGATACCACCGTGAGGGTGGCGGTGATCTCATTTGGCAGATCGCCTCGGGTTATTTTGGGTGTCGAACCGCCGAGGGGAGATTCGATCCCAAACGGTTCGCGGATCAAGCGGCGGACAATCAGGTCAAGATGATCGAGGTCAAGCTGTCGCAAGGCGCCAAACCCGGGCACGGTGGCGTCCTGCCTGGCGCTAAGGTCACCCGCGAAATTTCTGAAGCACGCGGCATCCCGATCGGGGTGACATGTATTTCACCGCCGGGGCACAGTGCATTCTCCACACCCCTCGAATTCGTCGCTTTTATTCAACAGCTGCGTGAGTTGTCGGGCGGCAAGCCGGTCGGTTTCAAATTGTGCATCGGACACCCCTGGGAATTCTTGGGGCTCGTCAAAGCGATGGTCGAGACCGGTATCACGCCGGATTACATCGTGGTGGACGGGAAAGAGGGCGGTACGGGGGCGGCTCCCTTGGAATTCCTCAATCGGGTGGGCACCCCTTTGGTCGAGGGGTTGACCTTCGTGCATAACGCCTTGATCGGTGCGGGGTTACGCGATCGCGTTAGGATCGGCGCGGCGGGGAAGGTGATCACCGCATTCGATATCGTGTGGGCTATGGGTCTGGGCGCCGACTGGTGCAACTCGGCGCGGGGGTTCATGTTCGCGTTGGGGTGCATTCAAGCCCAGGCCTGTCACACCAACCGCTGCCCGGTCGGGATCGCGACGCAAGACCCGGTTCGTCAACGCGCTCTGGTGGTCGAGGATAAAGCGAAGCGGGTCGCCGCGTTTCATCGCAATACTTTGGAGGCGTTGGCCGATGTCGTTTCGGCAGCCGGATTAGATAGTCCCGCTGCCGTCAAACCTAGCATGCTCCAGGTGCGGCAAAAGACCGGCGATGTCATTCCGGCCAACGAGGCTTATCCCTTGTTGGCCGAAGGCGAACTACTGGCTGGTACCGACAACCCGATGTTTCGAAAGTACTGGGCGCTGGCGCGCAGCGAGACGTTCGCACGGACGACTTAGTCGACCAGCGGCTCCCGGCCCGTTACGGGATATTTCGGGTCGACAAAACCATGCGTCGACATGGAGCCGGGTGCGACAAGCGAATCGACGAAAGCCTCGTCGTCTTCGTGCCAGTCGAGGTCGGCGATCCCAAGATAGTCCTGCCACTGTTCAAGCGTGCGCGGCCCCGCAATCACCGAGGTCAGGATGGCGTTGTTGAGGCACCAAAGCACTGCAAACTGCACCGGCGTCATGCCCCGCTCTTTCGCCCGCGCCACCATCTTCTCGGCGATCGCCAGCGACTCGGGCCGCCATTCGGATTCCATCATGCGCGGGTCGTTGCGGCCGGCGCGTGTCGAGGGATCAGGCGCGCCGTCGGTGCCGTACTTGCCGGTCAGAATGCCGCGGGCCAGGGGCGAATAATTCGCGACGCCAAGACCGAAATGCGCGCAAGCCGGCATGATCTCTACTTCTGCGGATCGGCTCACGGCGTTGTAGTTGGGTTGGCAGACGATCGGCGGCTGGATACCCGCTTCGACGCAAAGGTGGACGATCTCAGCGATCCGCCACGACGGAAAATTGGACACGCCGAGGTAATGCACCTTGCCTTCCGCGATGACGTGCGCGAGCGCGCTGACGGTCTCGTCGAGCGGCGTGTCGTAGTCGTCGACATGAAGATACATGATGTCGACGTAATCCATCGCGAGGCGGTCCAAACTGTCGTTGACCGCTTGGATTATGGCCTTGCGACCGCTGCCGCGCTGGTTGGGGCCGCGCCCGAATGGATTGGACAGTTTCGTCGCGACGACCCATTTGTCGCGATCTCCCGCCACCAGTTGGCCGGTCACGCGCTCGGATTCGCCCTTGTTGTAGACGTTGGCGGTGTCGAGGAAGTTGACCCCGGCGTCCCGTGCTGCGTCCACAATGCGCCCCGCCTCGGAGGCATCGGTTTGCGCACCGAACATCATGGTGCCCAGACAAAGGGGTGAAACCATCAATCCACTGGCGCCAAGGCGCCGATACGACATGTCCATGCGCTGCCTCCTCTATCGGCCCTTTCCTCGCATGCGGGCAGGCCAGGGGCAAGCCGCGCTAATGCAGCGGCGGATTGATCAGTTGATCGAGGCGGACGCCCCAGGCGCCGCGACCGTTGGACCGCGCGATGGTTTGCATCGTGTGGTACAGCGGCGACGCCGTCGGCGTGGCGGTGGCCCACCCCTCGGCAATCAGGAACGCCCCGAGATCTTCGCCCGCCTGGGGGTAGAGCGCACCGTGGCGACACACCGCGGCCGCACGATCGGGCAAATCCACGCGCAAGCGGCACGACAAGAAGTGCACGATTTTGGTCCGCAGGGCGATGGCCGCAGGTGTACCGCAGAAGGCGGGCAGAATTTTGGTGTCGCAGACTCGGCCTGCCGGCGTGATCTCGATATCGGCCAGCACTAGGCGACGTCCGTTTACGATCAGCGAGGCATCAGGTTGTACAACCGCGGGACCAACGATCTGCGCGTGCGCCGACCCGCCCCACAGCGCACCCAGCGCGAGAAAAACGACAATGAGAACCTTCACAGTCCGCCATATAGGCACCATTGGCACGATAAACAGGGGCTCCGGAACATCTTTCCGGTGTTCCGCGAGTGAGTTGGTTCGTCCATGGCAGCGCGACCCTCCTGCCCCGTGATGCCGAAGTGGGTTGCCGGTAAGGGCGCATCGTTGGACACTTCGTTACCGGATGGTCGCATTGACCAAAGGGTCTAGGGAGAAACCGTCGATGTTGGTGAACAAACCGCGCGCGTACGACGTGATGGATCGCCATGGCCTTGATGGCCTGGTCGCGGCGACGCGACAGAATATTTATTACCTGTCGGATTTTTGGTCGCACACCTTGATGGTGGAGCGCACGTTTACGACCTTTGCGGTTCTGCCGCGCCGCGAAGATGCCCCGGCCGCACTGGTGATGGGGATGACCGAAAACGGACGTCTCGCCGAAGAAGGCACCTGGATCGAGAATGTTGTCGGCGTGACGGGCCGCGCCTCGCCCACCGCCGCGAATGTTTCGTCGGACGAGGAAAAACTGGATCCCCTCAGCGTCTTTCTGATTGGCGATGAAGCTCATCTGAGCGACCGCGAACAGAACTGGGTCACAGCGGCACGCTCGCGGGTCGACTATCTGGAACGGACCCCGGCGCTGGGCCTCAAACGCGCGTTGAGCGATGCCGGATTGGAGAAAGCGCGGCTTGGTTTTGACGATCCACGCCTGATTGGCTGGATCAATGCGATGGGACTGGAAGACGTGACGGGAATCGATGCGACCAACGTTTTTCGAGAGATTCGGATGGTCAAAAGCGCCGATGAAATCGACCTGCTGCGCCAAGCCGCACAGAAAAACGAACACGCGGTCGAAAAAGCCATCGCCGCGGTGGGCGAAGGCGCGACCGCCGAAGACCTGGAGCGCGTATACAAGGTCGATATGGCCCAGCAAGACGGCGAAGGGATTTGCATCTTGTTCGGCATGGTGCCGGGCATGCGCCAGGGCAAGGTCGTCAAGGGCGAGCCCTTTCTGGTCGATGCCCTGGGGACCTACAAGCGCTATCACGGCGATCTCGGACGGACGATCTTTATCGGCGAGCCGGATAGCCGAAACGGTCAAGCGCAACCGGGCCATGCAGATCGGCTGGCAAACGGCGTGCGACATGATGAAGCCCGGATTGAAGGGCTCGGACATCGTTAAGACCGTGATGGAGGTGATGCGCAAAGAAGGCTTCCCGTCTTTCAATCACAGCGTGGCGCATACCGTGGGCCTGGAGCATACCGATCATCCCATTCCCGATCGGACCCGACGGGTTGGGCGCGGTGCCGGACTTCACGATCGAAAAGGACATGGTGTTGAATTTCGACATGCCCTATCAGGAATACGGCTGGGGCTCGATGCACATCGAAGACACGCTTCGGGTGACCGAGGATGGCTTCGAACCGTTGACCAGTTTGAACACCGAAATGCGGATTTTATAAGGCCATGCAACACACAACGACGCGCGGCAAGATTCTCTATTTGCGCAACGGCGAAGAAACCGGGCGCGAGTGGTTCACGGTGACCAAACACCAGGACGGCAGCCGCGGCTTTCGCGCCATGTGCGAGATGGACGATCACGACTTGCTGCGCGACGTGACCTACAACGTCGGCCCCGATTGGGAACCTCAAGATGCCTTCGTTCGATTGACTCTGGCCGATCGGTTCGTCGGCTCGTCGTGGTTCCGCTTCGACGACGCCGGCGCGGAATGCGAAGGCTATACCGTCAACGAAGGACGACTGCGCCAGCGCATCGATGCCGGCCACCGGCCGCCGTCTTTCGGGGCGCATCCGATCATCTGCGACATGTGGCACCTCTCGCAGTTCGACAAGACCGGGCCGAAGCGGCAGACCATGACGAATATCATGATGTCATCGCCACAACCCGACGGCGGGTCGGGACCGATGTTGGCGTGTCACGACCGGACGATCGAGTATTACGGCGTCGAATCGGTGACCGTGCCTGCGGGCACGTTCGAGGCCGACCACTTCGCGTTCATTCTGGGCGATCCCCACCCCGCCAACGAAGAGCTCTGGTGCGTCGGACCGGACATCCTGCCGATCAAGATCGCCTATCCGATCTACCAATCGACCTACGAGCTGGCCGAATGGTCTGAGGACTGACTTCTTACTCGTTACTCGGCGGCGCCGGCGGCTTCGAGGAGACGCGCCATCGCGTCATAGCCACGCGCACGCGCCAGCCCGAGGGGGTCACGCCGCGCCTGTCCGGCAAATTGAGATCAGCGCCCGCCTCGATCAAGTCGCGCACGACGGCGGTATGGGCGGCTCCGCCGTCGCCAAGCACAATCGCCTCGATCAGCGCGGTCCATCCCAGGTTGTTGACGTGGTCCAAGGGCGCCCCTGCCGCGATGAGTTCGCGAACCACCGCGACATGGCCGAGGTGTGCCGCAGCAATGAGCGCCGTGCCATCGTACGGGCTGGTCATCAGACCGGCATCGGCCCCGGCCTCGATCAACAGGCGCAAGGACACCGGATCGTCGATGACGCTGGCGATGGTGATGCATCGTAGCGCTGATTGTCGAGCGCGGCATCATCGGCATCCAATGCGATCAGCGTTTTCGCCGCGTCGTGATGGCGTCCGTAAATGGCGACCATCAAAGGGGTGCGCCCGCGCGCGTCCCGCTCATCGATATTGGCGCCGGTCGGCAACAAGCGCCGGATCCGGTCCGCGTCACCCGCGGCGGCGGCGGCCATCAAGCCGTCATAGGCCGTGATCTCTGTCGCCGTTGGGGCTATCTGGACGTGGTGGACGAACCGTCGACACCGAAGGGACCCCTCGACCGTCAACGCGGACCGTGTGACCGTCAGGCCAACCACGATACCGACGACCCGTCCGGGGGCTAATGGATGGGCCAACCCCGAGCCATTTTTACCTCGTGAAAGACAAATCATCCGCCGAAACAAACCCAAGACCCGCAGAAATCTACGATTTCTTTGATCCGCGGGCGTCGGGACACGGCTCGTCCCACCTACCTCCTGCGACAAGAGTACCTGCCCGAAACAAAGCCAACTCCCGCAGAAAACCTCGTATTTTGCCCAATTCGGCGAACGGGACGCTGTGTCCGGTCGCACTATTGGTTTGCCACGGGTTGACAATCGGCAAGGGTCATTACTCACATTACTCATACATGCCCGGGAGAGATTCGATGTCCGACACGCTCCGCCGCATCCGCGAAAACCCGACCTTTCGGCCTGCGATCGTCGCGCCGATCGCGATCATGATCATCTTTTCGCTCTTCAATATGACCGCCCCGCTGGACGCCGGTCGGGTCGCGCAATCCATCACGCTGGGGGTGGTCAATCTCGATGCCGGGGTCCCCGGCGCGCCTATCCAGGGCCTCGACGGGATCATCAATGGACTGCGCTCAAGTTTGCCGTTTGCCGTGGTCGAACTCGACGACGAACCGACGGCCACCTTAGCCATCGACCGCGGCGATATTGCGGCGGCGATCATCGTCCCGGACGATTTTTCCAAGGCTGCCATCGGCGGCGGCGATATCACCGTCAAGGTGCTGCATACCGAGCATCTGAGTATCTCCGAAACCCAAATCGGCGCTAGTCTTGGTGGCCAGGTTCAGGCCGCTTTCTCCGCCGCGGTGAGTGGCGCACGCCTGGCATTTGCCCAAGGCGGCTTTCCGACCGGTGACTTACCCGTCGCGGTCCAGGTCGAAACCCTGCACACCGCGCGCAATGCCAACGCGCTGTTTGCGCCCTTCGTGATGGCGTTCGCCACGTGGATCGCGAGTTTCATCTCAGGCCTGATGCTGTTCGTCGCGACCCGCGGCGAACGGGAACCCGGCGCGTTGGTGCCGGTAGCCATGCTGCGCACCGTCTTGCCGATCGCCGTGGCCGCCATCGCGAGTTTGTCCCTTGCCTTCATCGTGGCCGGCACCACGGCTCTTTGGAGCGATTTTTTCGGGCTTTGGTTGATGGCCTGGCTGGCCACCACCGCGATCATGTTGGTGATCGGCGGGGTGTTTAGCGTGGTCGAACTCCCGGCCATCTTGATCGCCCTACCGGTGGTGTTCTACCAAACCGCCGTGTCCGGCGCGCAAGCGCCGCCAGAAGCGCCATGACCTGGATCGGCTGGCTGGGCGATGTCCTGCCGCTGCACGAATTGGTCGTCGGCTATCGGACGATCTTGATCGGCGGTCCGGACGGCGCGGTGCCGATCGGCACGGATTTGTCACCTTGCTGATCGGCGCAGGCTTGATCTGGGTCGGCACGTGGGTTCATGTGCGTATGCGGCCCAACGGTCAAACAGCAACCTAGGTACCCTATGCCTGCTACGAAACCGACCGCCGAGGTTCCGCCGAACAACGGCAGCCTCGGCGGCGCGATCGACGCCATCATCGCGGCGTTCGAACAGGAAGAAGGCGCGATGACCGACAAAAAGCGTCGGATCGTCGAAGCCGCGATTCACTGCTTTGCCGAGAACGGGTATGCCGCCACCGCGACCAACACTATCGCGCGCCGCGCCGGGGTGGCGGAGGGCACCATCTTCCGGCATTTCGAAACCAAAAAGACTTGCTCGTCCGTCTGGTCCGTCCGTTGTTTTCGCGCAGTTTGGTGCCACTGGTGACCGAAGAACTGAAGACCGAAACCGAACGGGCTGGCGGCGATTTGCGCACGTTCATGCGCGCCATTCTTGGCAATCGCCTTGCCTTCGCCGACCGGTTTGCGCCGCTGGTGCGCATTCTTATTCAGGAGATGCGGTTTCATGCCGAGCTACGGGAAGCAGTGGCCGAGTTTTCCCGGCGGCGCTTCAACAAGCCGCGGATCGCGTGCTTCAGCCCTACATTGCGAACGGACAAATTCGTCCGGTCGAGCCGGCCTTTTTCTGCGCAGCGTGATCTCGCTCTTTGTCGGCTATTACGTTCTGCGGACCGAGGTCCTGCCCATGCAGACCTGGGACGACGAGGCAGAAATCGCGCGCATCGTCGATCTTATGCTCGACGGCTTACGCCCTCGCTAAAGAAAAAGGGCCGCTCGGTTGCCCGAACGGCCCTGATCGGCGGTTGCCGAGGTCTTAGTTCAGCGTAATTTCATGGAAATTGAAGCGCTGAATGCACGTTGCTGAACCCGCTGACCCGCTTGTTCAGGCCCGTCATGATCGGTGAGTTCGACGAAGAACAGGTTCGGCGCGTTTTCGTTGTTGAATACCATCAGTTCTTGAACCAACTTGCGACGTTTTTCGACGTCGAACTCGCCCATTGCTTCGTCAAGCTTTGCCGTCTCCGCCGCATCGCAATGCGACCCCGGATCTTTCTTGCACGAAAGATTCGGATAAGCAAACGTCGCGATCGCCGGAAGTTGTGGCAGGAGTTTTGGAAGATATCCGAGAAACCCAAACCACCTTCTGGCCCCTTCTTTTGGCGAACCACATGTCGAGCCACTGGGCAAAGGTAATCTGGTGAGTTTGGCCCGAATACCAACCGCCCCGAGTTGTTGTGCGGCAAACTGGTAGATCTCGGCATCCGCCGGGAAAGCGCCGGGAATAACCATGATCTCCGTTTCGAAACCATCGGGAAAACCTGCTTCAGCTAGAAGCTGCTTGGCTTTGCCGGGGTCGTACGGGTACGGCTTGACTTGCGGGTTGTACCCAAAAGTAAAGCGGGTGGCGCACTGACCGGCCGGTACTGTCGTTCCACCAAGCAAGTCGTCGGCAATGGATTGCCGGTCAATCGCATAGTTGGCGGCCTGTCGGACACGCTTGTCGTGAAACGGACTGTTTTGTCTCACCGACATAAAACGCCAGCCCATCGCCGAAGGCCTTGAGGCGATATCAACGCGATGCCCCCCTGCCCTCGAGCTGGGCACTTGATCGTCGAACGGGACACCCTGGGCGATATCAATTTCATCGGAGAGGATACTCGTGACACGCTTCGCGGCTTCTCGGATCGCTTGAATGCGCAAGTTCGGAATATTGGGTTTGCGCTATGCGTCGTCTAAAGCGACCAGTTCGATGAAACCATCGACACCGCCGGTGAAAACCGGCTTCATGTACGGTCCGGTGCCGACCGGCTCCTTGGAGAATACATCCGTCCCCAAATCGTCACGCGTCCCGGTTTCGGGTATCCAAAAACCAGCGAGCTGACGCGGCAATTCGGGGTTGGGTTGGGTCGTTGTAAACCGGATGGTGTAATCCCCAACGGCTTCGGCTGTCTGAACGAAAGCCTGGCGTTGGTTGGTCGAAAAGGCGACCGTCCCTGCTGCTTCCTCGTTGCTTACGAGGTAGGTGAACTGGTCGACAACCTGTTTTGAGGTGAGTTCCGTGCCGTCGTGAAATTTCACGCCTCGCTTGAGCGTCACCTCCCAAGTCGACGCATCAATATTCTTCCAACTCGACGCCAGCAAACCAGAGACATCGCCTTGAGGGCTCACACGGGTCAGAGAATCGTACATCGGCCAGAGCGTGTAGACGCTCGGCGATGCCGTACCCTGCTCAGGTCGTCCAAAGCGAAGGCGCAATACTCGCCGTCGCAAATCGTATTGTATTGTCTGTCGACTGAGCGCCCACATTTCCGGCCGACAGCAAGACCGCTGCTGAAGCGACCGCGGTTAATGACGCCCTAAGAATCCCACGCATCTCATCCTCCCGTTGTTCGTTTGCCGGCTCCTCCAGAGGCAGCATTCGAACGATATCTTATGGGGGTTTGCCCAAATTGCTAGACGCTGGCAGCTAAAACGGAAATGCCCGGACTTTTTGGCTCTTGCCCGTGTGACCCCGTCACGACGGCAGATACCGCATTCATCGCCTATAGTTGACCCTGCCCTGAGATCGGGGTGGAAAGAGATTTGGACACGCCCATGAAGCCACAAATGATCGGCGACATCGTCGTCTCGAAGTTGATCGAGGACATCCACCCGTTCGACACCATGACCGGGCTACCCGACGCCGAGCCTGACGGTCTTTGCGGCGAACCGCGCGTGGCTGGCGCCCCACCTCTACGACTTTGCCGCCGACACGCTGTTGCTGTCGTTCCACACCTTTATCGTACGCACGCCCCACCACACGATCTTGGTCGATACCTGTATCGGCAACGACAAGGAACGCCCGTGGTCGGAAATCTGGCATCACCGCAGCGGGCCTTATCTCGACCAGATGATCTCCATGGGCGTGGCGCCCGAAGAAGTCGATTATGTGATGTGTACGCATCTGCATGCCGACCATGTCGGCTGGAACACGCGACTGTTGGACGGCCGCTGGGTGCCGACCTTTCCGAACGCCAAATACGTTTTCTCCAAGGCCGATTACGACCATTACGAGGCCACGCCGCCAGACGATCACAGCCACAACGCGTTTCGCGACTCGGTGCTGCCGATCGTCGAGGCCGGTCAAGCGGTGATGATCGGCGATGACTTTTCGATCGACGACACGGTGACGATCCTGCCGACCCCCGGTCATACGCCGGGCCACTATTGCGTGCGGCTGCGCTCGAACGGCGCCGAAGCGATTTTGACCGGCGACCTGATGCATTTCGGGGTTCAGGTCGCGCGGCCCGATTGGAGTGCGGTGTTCTGCGTCGATCGCGTCGCCTCGGCCGCCACGCGCAAGACCTTTGTCGACAGCTATGCGGGCACCGACGTGCTGATCATGCCAGCGCATTTTCCCGGACCGACCTGCGGTCATATCGTCGGCGCTAGCGACGGCACCTGGTTCCGCCTGCAGACCTAGAAGCGGGCAAGTCAGCCATGGATGTTTTTGTTTCGGTCGTTGCGCCGATGGCGGTCTTTACCTTCGCCGGGTCGATGACGCCGGGACCGAACAACGTGATGCTGGCCGCATCGGGCGCCAATTTCGGGCTGCGTCAATCGACGCAGCATATGTTCGGCGTGGTGATCGGCGCGAGCGCGCTGCTTTTCGTGGTGGCGCTGGGGTTGGGTGCGATTTTTGTCGCTCTCCCGCGCTGCAACTGGCAATCAAGATCGCGGGCGCCGCGTTCTTGCTTTATCTCGCGTGGCGGATTGCGACGGCGGCGCCCGGCAACAGCAACCTGGCGCCAGGACGACCGTTGTCGTTTTTGGCGGCCTTCGGGTTTCAATTCGCCAACCCCAAGGCATGGACGATCACGGCGGGCGCGGCATCGACGTTCATGCCGACCGATATCAGCGCCGCGGTGGCCGCCGGCATTTTGGCCGCGACGTTTGCCGTGGTGGCGGTGCCGGCGGTGATCATTTGGACTGCGTTCGGCGTCGGCATCGGGCGTTTGCTGACCTCGCCGCGCGCGCACCGCATCTTCAACGGCGCGATGGGGCTTTTGTTGGTGGCGACGGTGGTGTTTTTGTTCGTGGCTTAAGCGCCGGCGCCCGGACAGAACGGGATCGGCGCAGCCGATGCCGAAGCCGTGCGCACGACGAAATCGGTCTCGACGACGCCCGCCGCCCGCCAGCCTGCCCCTGGGCACCGGCGCGCGGTGGCACGGATCGTTTCGGTGGCGCTGTCCGGCGCAATGAATTGGATTTCCACGTCGAGGCCGCGGACCGACATTAAGCCGGGTTCGTCCAGCTCGACGATTTTTGGACGATCGGTCCGGCCGGGACGAGCCAGGGACGGAAGAAGGATTCCTGGAAGTCAGCAACCGCGACCACGACAAACCGCAAATCGACCGCTTCGCCGGCCAGCACGTCGAAGGTCTGGCCGCCGGGACCGGTTAGGCGAATGGCTTCCTCGTGGGTGTTGACCACGCGGAGGGTAAGTTCGGGCGATTCGGCCAAGGCGACCGTCACGTTGGTTGCCGGCGGCGGGGTCGCACAGGCCGCCATAAGAACGGCGACAAACGGCGCGGTCCAGGCGAGCCGGCACCCACGCAGGATCTTTGAAGTAGAACGCGCATCGCGGTTAGTTCATCCGAAGAATGGGTTTGATCGCGGCGCCGGATTCGGCATCCGCGACCGCCTGATTGATGTCGGCGAAATCGTACCACGACACCAATCGTTCCAACGGAAAGCGACCCGCCGCGATCATGTCGACCAGTTGCGGGATGAAGACCTGGGGTACGCTGGACCCTTGGACGACCCCGCACAGGGTTTTGCCGTTGATCAGCATGTCGAAGGGCACGATCGGCGTGGTGCCGCGGCCGACCGGCGACGCGACAAAGCCGCAGACCCCGCGTTGGGTCAGGCTGGCGATGGCGGCGGCGAAGGACGATTCCACAGCGGCGGTTTCCAGCGAATAGTGAACGCCGCCGCCCGATGCTTCGCGGACGCGCTCGGCGACGTCGCCGTCGCGGGCATCGATGACGTGATGGGCGCCGAGCTCACGCGCGAGGTCCAAGCGCGACGGGACGACGTCGACCGCGATAATTTGCGCAGCCCCCGCGGCCACGGCCGCCATCACGGCACTGAGGCCGACCGCACCGGCACCAAAGACCGCAACCTTGCTGCCGGGCGCGACCTTGAGGAATTGAGAATGGCGCCCGCCCCGGTTTGAATCCCGCACCCCAAAGGGCCCAACATGTCGAGCGGCGCATTGGCGGGTACCGGGATCGCGTTACGCTCGGTCGCGACGGCGTGCGTGGCGAAAGAGGATTGCTGGAAGAAGGCGCCATGCAAGGGCGCGCCGTTCTGGCTGAGCGCCGTGGTGCCGTCCAAGCGCGCGCCCTTGAACTGCAGCGCGTGATGATCGGCGCACTGCGCTGGCGCCCCGGATTCGCAAGACGGGCATTTGCCGCAAAAGCCGAAAGTCAGGACGACAGGATCGCCGACGGCCACCCGCGTGACCCCGGTGCCGACCTTTTCGACGATCCCTGCGCCTTCGTGACCCAGCACGACGGGCTTGGGAACCGTGTCGCGAAACTTGATATCGGTGTGGCAAATTCCGCTGGCGACGATGCGGACGACGATCTCGTCGGGGCGCAAATCGCCGATCTCGATCGGCTCGATCGCGAAAGGTCCTTTGGGATCGCGTAAAACCGCCGCCGTCGCCTGCATCGAATACCTCCTCGGGGCCGGGATTGTCGCAGTTATCGCGGCGGGCATCCAGCAAGACAGCGGACAAACAAAAGGCCCCGCCTAGGGCGGGGCCTTCGGATTCGGACGAAGGAGACCGAAAAACTAGTTCTTCATCTCCTTCTTCATCTTGTCGTCTTTGGCCATGTGGTCGTCTTTCATCTTCTTGCCTTTTTCCATGGCGTCCTTGGCCATTTCGTCTTTCTTCATGGCCGCGTCTTTGCCCATCTTTTTGTCTTTCATTTCGGCGGCGATCTGGAAAGAACCGTCTTTCTTCATGCCGTCGGCAGCGGCGATCGAGGCTGTGCCGGCAAACGCGCCAGCGGCGATGGTGGCGGCGAGGGTAGCGGATACGAACTTGTTCATAGCTAGTCTCCTGGATCCTGGGAGGAGCGGGATTGCTCAGCCTCAAGAGTGCCGGAGCCGCCTCACGCAAGCCTCACGCGAAGATCACAAAAGAATCCCGGCGCGTGACGTTTGGGAGAGGGCCTAGGCGCGGGCGAGCGGGAGGTCGAAGGTGAAGCGAGTGCCTTCGCCGAGGCGGCTTTTGACGTCGATGGCGACGCCGTGGAGCTGCAGGATTCGGCGGGTAATGGCCAGGCCGAGACCGGTGCCTTCGACGTCGTCGGGCCGGTGACTCTCGACGCGGTAGAAGCGCTCGAAAATGCGCGGCAGGTCGGCCTCGGGGATACCGACCCCGGTGTCGGCAATCTCGGCGGTCAGGGCTTCGCCGTGCGGGGTGAGCGCGATGCGCACGCGGCCGCCGTCGGGCGTGTATTTGATCGCGTTTTCGATGAGGTTTTCCAACACCCGTTCAATCAGGCCGATGTCGCCCGAGACGAACGGCGCGTCGTGCGGGATATCGGTTTCCAGCGCGAGCGACTTTTGTTCGGCCTGGAGCGCGAATTTTTGCGTCACGTCCTGGGCCAGTTCGGCCAGGGAGAACGGCTAGAACGCAGGGGCGGTATCGGTATTGTCCAGGGTCGCGAGCTCGAAAAGTTCCTTGATCAAGCGCCCCAAACGACTGCTGTGGTTGAGCGCGAGGCGGAGGTATTTTTCCTTTTCGTCGCGGTCGAGCGCGTCTTGTTTCATCAACAGGGTTTCGAGATAGCCCTGGAGCGAGGCAAGCGGGGTGCGCAAGTCGTGGCTGACGTTGGCGATCAGTTCGCGGCGGCTTTGATCCGAGTCGTGGAGCTTTTGGATTTGCTCGGTGATGCGGGCGGACATTTCTTCGAACGTCAGGCCGAGTTGATCGATCTCGTCGGCGCCGGGCCCGGCGCGCCAGTTTTGTGCGGGTAACGGCGCAGCAAAGGCGCCGCGTCGGAAGCGATCGACCTCGCCCGTCAAGCGCCGCAGACGGGACGTGATGGCGCGGAACGACAGCACGCCGGCGAGCGCCGCCAGCACCAATCCGACGATCGCGATGCCGGTAACGATGCGCAACATGAGGCTGCCCTCGAACATCCTTTCGACCGAGTCGTAAAGCTGGCCGCCGAGGACGACGTAGAGATAGCCGACCATCGCATCGCCCTCGCCGCTGATCGGCGCGACCGAGAAGACCTTGTTGCCGCTGAGGTCGCGGGGGTCGGTGCCACGGATGGGCAGGCTGCGGCTACCCTCGAGAAAGGCGCGGATCGGCGCGAGATCGATGCGGTCGCGTTTGACCGCCCCTTCGGGCGCCGAGAAAGCAAGCAAGCGGCCTTGGGTGTCGGTGAGGTACAGCTCGATGGCCGGGTTCACGACCATCAGGTTTTGGAACACCGATTTGAACGCCTGGAGATCGACATCGCCGCCCGGCAATAGCGTGCTGTGATCGACCAGGCTTTGGGCGAGCGCGAAGTGCAGCTTTTGGTTCACCTCTTCGAAGTGCAACCGCGTGAAGCTGATGGTGAGAACCAAATAGGTCGCAGCCAACAAAGCGATGACGACCAGCAGCGCAGCGATCAGTTTGGCGTTGAGGGTGCGCAGCATGGCTAGGCTTGGACCGACGCCGGCGCGGGTTCGTCGCTCGCCGTCCGGTCGTTGAATTTGTAGCCCACACCCCTCCCGGTGAGGATGTGGTCGGGTTTGTGCGGGTCGGCCTCGACCTTGCCGCGCAGGCGATTGATGTGGCTGTTGACCGTGTGCTCGTAGCCGTCGTGGCCGTAGCCCCACACGAGATCGAGCAATTGCGCGCGGGTGTAGACGCGGCCCAGGTTCTTGGCGAATTGGACGAGAAGATCGAACTCGCGCGCGGTGAGATCGACGGCGCGGCCGGCCACCGTGACGCTGCGCTGGGCGCGTTCGATGACGATGTCGCCGGCGGTGATGACTTCGTTTTCTTCGTCGGTTTGGGACCAGGATTCGCGGCGGCGAAAAATCGCTTTCACGCGGGCCAGCAATTCGCGAATGGAAAACGGTTTGGTGAGGTAATCGTCGGCACCGGTCTCCAGCCCCAGGACGCGGTCGACCTCGGCCGACTTGGCGGTGACCATCAGGATCGGGGTGAAATTGGATTCGGCGCGCAGACGGCGGCACAGCTCGAGACCCTCCATCCCCGGCAACATGAGATCGAGGATGATCAGGTCGAAACCACCGGCGCGGGCCTTGTGCAGCCCGGCCACGCCGTCGCCGACCACCGTGACGTCGCAATCCTCGTCCTTGAGGTGCAACGCGATGAGATCGGCGATGTCTTGGCTGTCTTCGATGACAAGGACGCGACGGGTCATACGCTCAGAATCCTACGCTTTTGGGCACCTTGCCATATAGCGATCCGATTTCACAAAAGAGTCACGGCGGGTGAAGAACGGCTGAACCGCCATTTTGCGCCGATTTTTGCGCGGGAGCGGCAGGGCGCTTTATCGAGAGGATGCGCCGGGGTATCACCGACACCTGAAAAGGGCGCAAGCCTGGAACGAATAAGAGAAGGACGATAGCGGCATGAGCGATGCGGATTTGGATGTCAGCAAGTGGATCGGACGGCGTGACGAGCGGCGCGACGACGTGACGGTGGCCCCGGTATGGGGCTTCTACGACGCGCTGGATTACGACCACACCCCGCAAGCGGGCGATGCCCTGCCGCCCGGCGCACACTGGTGCTATTTCCATCCCCATGTGCCGATGCGCGAGGTCGGCCCGGACGGGCACCCCAAACGTGGCGGCTTCATGCCCGACCCGGCCGGGCTGCCGCGGCGCATGTTTGCCGGGTCGCACATGGATTTCGTCGGCGACATCCGGATCGGCGAGACGCTGACGCGGACCCAAGAAATCTCCTCGGTCACGCCCAAAGAGGGCAAGACCGGCAAACTTTTGTTCGTCAGCGTCAAGGAAACCTTTGCCGGCCCGCGCGGCGTCGGCATGGTGCAGAACAACGACATCGTCTATCGCGAGGCGCCGAAAGGCGGCGCCAACACGCCGCCGCCACCCAAGCCCGCGCCGACCAATGCGCAATGGCAACGCACGATCGATCCCGACCCGGTGATGCTGTTCAAGTATTCGGCGGTGACGTTCAACGGGCATCGCATTCACTACGACCGGACCTACGCGATGAACGAAGAGGGTTATCCCGGCCTTGTCGTGCACGGCCCGTTGATCGGGACATTGCTGATGGACCTGTGCCGCCGCGAACGGCCCGACGATAAACTTGCCACGTTTTCGTTCCGCGCCGTCGCACCGCTTTTCGATACCGCGCCGTTCACGGTGAACGGGGCACCGAAGGACGGCGACAACGACACCTGGACCCTATGGGCCGCCAACGATCAGGGCCATTTGTGCATGCAAGGCGAGGCCACGGTCGGCTAAACCGTCCGACAAACGGTCGGGCTAATCCGGCTTGCGGCCCACCAGCGCCCACACGCGGTGCGGTACCGCAAGGGGATCCTCGGGAAACGTCTTCGCCAACAGCGCCGCGTGCGCGGCATCAAAAGCCTCTACCTTGTCGGGCGTAAGACTGGCGGCGACGCCGGCGCTGGCCCGGATGCGGCCGCGCCAATCGGCGTGGCCGTAGGGCACCGCGACATCGAACGAAAAGGATTCGAGATCGGTGAAGTCGGCCCCCGCAAGGTCGGCGAACCACGCGGGGTGCGTGCCGTCGCCGCCGCCGAGGTCCCATGACGGGTTGTGTTCGAGGATCAAAGCTTCGGTGGCGGCCACGACGTTGCCTGGGAGCGGCAACCAGTCGAAATGACAGATCGCGACGCGGCCACCGGGTTTGAGCAAGCGGCGCACCTCGGCCGCCGCGGCGGCGCGGTCGAACCAGTGCCAACATTGACCGGCGGTGACGGCGTCGAAGAAAGCGGCGGGCAGGCCCGTCGCCTCGGCGCGACCGACGCGGTAGTCGACGCGAACACCGGCGTCCTCGTCTAGGACGCGGGCTTGGTCGAGCATGGCGGATGCGGGGTCCAGACCGGTGACGTCGGCACCAGCCTGGGCCAACAGGCGGGCAAGCGCGCCCGTCCCGGTGCCGAGATCGAGAATCGTCTGGCCCGGTGTACCGACGCCGAACGCCTGCAGGCGCTCGACGAGATGCGGTGGAAAGCCTGCGCGGTGGGTGCCGTAGTCCTTCGCGGTCTTGCCGAAATCGACGGTGCTCATGGCACCGCATGGTGGGCCAGTGCGACGTGCGCGGCAATACCGCGTGCGGCCTAACGGGTGAAGCCGACCTTGAAGACGTCTTGGGCCGGTTCGGCGCCAAGAAATGCGCCGTCGATACGCCAGCTACCGACGTTTTGGCGGCAGGCGACGCTGACGACGGTGCGCACGCCCCGCGGCTGCACGAACCGGGCCTCGAACTCGCGGCAGAACTCGCCGACGTCGTTGAGGTAGGTCGATACGGGCTTGAGAGCGGCGTCCGTGCCGTTGGCAAACATTACCGACAGCGTCCGGCCGTTGGGCAAGCCTTCGAGGGCACGGTCGACAGCGGCTTGGTAAACGCCGCGGAACGTGTCGACGTCGGCGACCTGCGACGTTTCGTCGAAAGCACTCGAGCCCCATACGCCGGCACCGGCGCCGATCACGGCCGCCAGCACGAAGCCGGCCGCCATGCGCCAGAACGTGCGTGATGGAGCCTGCCGAGGAGGTTGATGGACCAAGCCCCGTCTCTCTGCGGCGGCACGAACCGCAGCAACGAGGTGTTCGGGCGCCGCCTCCTCGGCAATCGGTTGGTACGCGGCGCGCAGGCGATTGGTAGTACGCACGAAGGCAAGCACCTTGCGGCGCACTATTTCGTCGCTCTCCATCGCCGCCTCGATCGCGTCGGCCTGACCGGCGGTCACCTGACCGTCGGCGTAGGCCATCAGGATTTCATCGTCGAAGGTCACGTCTTCGTCTTTCATCTCAGCGGTTCCCCGTCGTGTTTTTCTGTTTGCGCTCGACGCCGACACGGTCGGCGAGTTGCGTTCGCGCCCGGTTGAGGCGGCTCATCACGGTGCCGACCGGGACGCCCGTTACCTCGGCCGCCTCGCGGTAACTCAATCCCTCGAC
The DNA here is from genome assembly GCA_038141965.1 of Alphaproteobacteria bacterium. GTDB lineage: Bacteria > Pseudomonadota > Alphaproteobacteria > SHVP01 > SHVP01 > CALJDF01. The sequence goes on along the minus strand of JAYQJC010000003.1, from coordinate 109,256 downwards.
GCTGACCAGCAAGAGCAAGGAGCGCAGTTCGGGCTCCATATCAGCCATTTCGGCGTCCACCCTGCGCAACATCATGCGCTTGATGAACGGCCACGAGGGCGACACGTTCGCTTGGTCCAACGACGCAACGCCAATGCGCGGCGCGTTCACGCCCCTGCGCACGTTCCTGACCTCACAGGGCTACTACTGCCGCGACTATAGCGAGGATCTATGGTTCGAGGAGGCGCAACAGTCGTTCACGAATGTGGCCTGCCTCGACGACGGCGGCCGCTGGGTGTGGGCCGAGGATCGCGATGCGCAGTAGCGGCGATAAAATGGCCCGACGCAACGACGCGGTGCGCTTTCTCCACGCCAGTTTGGAAGTGCTGCGCGGCGCCGAAGACTGCGAGGACGATCCCTCGTTCAAGTCCACACTGCAGTGGTTGTGGGACCATTCCAATCTCTATATCGGACAGCTGTTTTGCAGCGATGCGCTGAAACTCCACGCACTTCGACTGCCCCGTTTCGAGAACGAGATGAAGCGCGTCACGGGCGGCAAAATGGCGGACGACGAAGACATCCTCGAGTTGCGCGACCTGTTGATCGCCACGCTCGAATCGGCACTGACGGAAGCTGTCGGCAAGTCGGGCGACGCCTCCGTGTCGTCGCTCGCCGCCCACCAATGAGGGAGTGGTCGAGAGGATACCGACACCCCATGTGCCGGACGGCAATGTCGAACGCTGTCTCGCCTGGCGGCTCGACATGCCGCACGGCGACGGCGACAACCTAGCGATGCGCGCCCCGCCGATCGCAACACCGGATGACGCCTGCGCCACGCAGAATACGGAACGGCGCCAAACCGGCTGAGCATGCCACCCCGGGGGCCGGGAGGTCGCCCCCCGGCAATTGTGCTAAGAGAAGCCCCTCTATGGAGGAGTTTCGAGTGCGCCTGGTATGAACGACGCGCCGTTGCGACCCGCGGGCGATCCGCCCGAAAAGGTCGCGTTTCAGCACAAGTTCTTCACGTCGATGGAGAACCCCTATTTTCGCATATCGCCGGAAACCGAGCGGCCGGGAATGTATTTCCGCATGTCCGACAACCCGGTGGTGCTGAACCTGCCGGGGATCAAGCGGGAGTTTAAGCTCGACGATCATCCCGACGGCGCGATGCTGGATTGGGTCGCGGCGGGCTTGCGGTTCGTCAAAGCCTTGATGATCGGCGATACGATCCCGGCCGAGCTGCGCACCGGCGAAGCGTCGTGGCAGGTCGAGCCGCGCCATACCCACATCGCTTATTCCAAACTGGCCGGACAGTTGATGGGCTGGATCACCGGCGCCGGGTTCGACGTGACCGACGCCAAAATGCTGGAATACATGGCGAACGACGACACCTTCAAAGAAGAGGTCAACGAGGCGTTCGATCAAGCGGCGCAGGAACTAGGCCTCGAAGGGGCGGCGGGGCGCGAACAGGTCGTGCAGTACATCGAACGCCTGGCCGCGGAATGGGCCTATGTCGAAGCGGTGCGCGAACGCTTTGCCAAGATCGTCAAACTCAAAGCCAAGCTGACCGAGCTCGAAGGCAAATATCGCAGCGACCGCATGGAGGCCGAGCGGGTCGAGCGATGCCGCGCCTTGCTCGAGACCGGCATCGAAGAATGGCACAACAGGTTTCAAACCGTGGATGCCGACCACGCCGACGTGATGGGGGCGCTCCGCGATGTCGAAACCCGCATCGTCGCCTTGCGCCAAACCCGCGACGATCTGTGGCAACGCATGTTGGTGTGGGACGATTTGTTGCGCGAATGGGATTTCGCGGTGATCAAACGCTCCGCCGAATGCCTCAAACTGATCGACAAGACCTACCGGTTCTTGGCGCCGCGCTACATGGAAGTCGACGAATGGGTGCTGGCCAGCACCGTTGTCGAAGACAGCGGCGGCGGGTCCGGGGTGGAGTGGTAGGCCCCTACCCCACCGCCTTCTTCTCGTAAGTCACCAGCTCGTAGACCGTGCCTTGTTTGTCGCCTTTGGCGACGGTTTCTTTGACGAGGAAACGTTCGGGGCCGTGGCACCAGATGTGGAGTTCCTTGCCGAACGGCGTATCCCAGGTGAAGCGTTCGCATTCGAAGGTGCCGGCGGGCACGGTGACGTTTTCAAGGCCGTCGTAGCGCACCTTGCTTTCGAGCTTTTGGCCGTGACCGATCGAGCGGCCGTTCCAGGTGTTGGAGACCGTGTGGGTCAGCAGGGGTTGGAATTCGCCGATCGCGTTGCGGTCGATGAAGTTCATCTTCCAGGCTTCGTGTTGGATCGGGTGCAAGCCCACGGTCATCTTGGGCGGTGCGTCGAAGACGGCGTAGTCCATGTCGTCGTCGCCGTTCCAGACCCAGGAATGCATCTTATCGCCGATGATGCGGCGTACGATCGAGCCGCCGCGTTCGCCGTGGAAGAACAGACGCCCGAACGCTTCGATCGGGCGCCAATCCGGCCCATCGAGATGATTCACGTCGCGCAGCAAATCGCCCTTGGGCGAGCGCGTCAGGGCGCGCATGGCGGCGCTGCCGTCGACGTTGCGGGTGATGGTCCAACGTTCGTAGTCGCTGCGCGTGCCGTCGGGTTCGATGATGTCCATCAGGCCTTGGTGAATGACGAGGCTCATGCGGGGTCTCCCTTAGTCGGCTTGGCGCGGTATTTTTTTTGGTGGCGGGGTGTTGCGATCTTTGAGGTCGCGAATCTCGTCGGCAAACATCTCGTTGACGTTGTTGTAGAGCGCAAGCAGCCGCGCGAGGTCGGGGGTCGCCAAATCGTCGAGCAACGCGAACAAACGTTTTTGCAGCGACTGGTAGTAGGCGCCGATGACTTGGGTATTCTCGGCGATGGGGCGGACCAGGATACGGCGGCGATCGGTGGGATCGGCATCGCGGCGGACGAAACCGGCATTTTCCAGCCGGTCGATGACGCCGGTGATGGCGCCGGTGGTGAGGCCCGTCGCCTCGGCGAGATGACCTGGGGTGACGGCGCCCTCCAGATTGACTATGTCGAGGCATTCGAAGTCGTTGGCCGAAATGCCGATCCGTGCCGCAACGGCATTGCTGAGGAGCGAGCCCTGAGTCCCGGAACGGCGCATCGCCAACCCAAGATCGGCCAACAGGGCCTCGCGTTCGCTAGCATTTTTCGGCCTTGACACCGGTGAGCGACCTCCTTAGAGAGTTAGTATCTTAGAGCCTAAGATACACATCTTATAAAATATTAGCGCCCCAGGGCATAGGAATACCAGTCATGAGCGACGCGATTCTCGTCGAGAACCTGACCAAGACCTACAAGGGCGGCGTGAAGGCGCTGCAGGGCGTGTCCTTTCGCGTCGAACAGGGCGAGATTTTCGGGCTGCTGGGCCCCAACGGCGCGGGCAAAAGCACGACGGTGCGCATCTTGTCCACGCTGACCCGGGCCGATGGCGGACGGGCCGAGATTGCCGGGCACGACGTGATGCGCGATCCCGCCGCGGTGCGCCGCGCCATCGGCTATGTCGCGCAATCGACCGGGGTCGACCGCTGGGCGACCGGGCGCGAGAACCTAACCCTACAGGCGCAGATGTTGCGTGTTTCCAGCCATATCCTGCGCGACCGGGTGGCCGAGATGCTGAACTGGGTCAACCTGAGCGAGGCCGCGGACAAACTGGTCAACACCTATTCCGGCGGGATGAAGCGGCGGTTGGAAATCGCCATGGGGTTGGTCAACGAACCCAAGGTGCTGTTTCTGGACGAGCCGACCACTGGACTGGATCCCGAAACGCGGCGCGCGCTATGGCTCGACCTGAAGCGGCTGCGCACCGAACGCAACGTGACGGTATTGCTGACCACGCACTATTTGGAAGAGGCCGATACGTTGTGCGACCGCTTGTCGATCGTCGATCACGGGCGGGTCGTGGTGGAGGGCACGCCGGATTCGCTCAAAGCGGACATTGCCGGCGACACCATCACGGTCGACGTCGGCGAAGCTGCCGCCAGAGCATGTGACGATTCTTACCCCGGTCGACGGCGTGAACGAGGCGATCCCCGACGGCGCGTTGATGACGGTGCGGGTGCGCGACGGCGCCACCGCCGTGCCGGTGGTCGCCGCTGCCTTGAGCCAAGCGGGCATTGCGGCGCACACGATGACGGTGGGCCGTGCGTCGCTCGACGACGTCTATCTCAAACACACCGGACACCATTACGACGCCGGGGATGCGCCCGCCGCGGGAGGCAAGCCATGATCTATTTCCTCGCCGACACGTGGCATCTGATGCTGCGCCACCTGCGCGCGACCATCCGCCTGCCGATTTGGATCGCCATGGCGCTGATCCAGCCGGTGATTTGGTTGACGCTGTTCGGCCAACTGTTTCGCCGCGTGGTCGACTTGCCGGGTTTCGAAACCGGCAGCTACATCGAATTCCTCGCCCCCGGCGTGCTGATCATGACCGCCATGTTCGGCGGTGCGTGGTCGGGCATGGGGTTGATCGACGATCTGCACCACAACGTGGTCGACCGCATGTTGGCGACGCCGGTACACCGGGCGGCGGTGATCGCGGCGCGGGTTCTCCACGCGTCGATCACCGTGATCGTGCAGTCGATTATCGTGCTGCTGTTGGCGCTGGCGTTGGGCGCGGGCTGGCCGAGCGTCGCCGGCACGATCGGCGTACTGCTGGCCGCGGCGTTGGTCACGGCCGGATTCGCGGCGATGTCGACGGGCATCGCGCTGCTGACCCGGCGCGAGCTGATCTTCACCGTTGTGGAGACGATGATCGCGGTGGTCAACTTCTTCGGCCTGCCGCTTGCGTTTCTATCGGCCACGTTCATGTCGGCGCAACTGATGCCGGAATGGATGCAGACGGCGTCCAAGTTCAACCCGGTGAACTGGGCGGTGAGCGCCGCGCGTCACGCGGTGCTGGGCACCGACGAAAGCGCGGTGTGGATCAACTCCGGCCTGCTGCTGATCTTCACCGTGGTGATGGTGATGTTCGCGACAATGGCGTTCCGGGTGTACCGGCGGTCGGCTTAGCTAGCCCGTCCCGCCCGCGGCGGGCACACGGACCTAGCTGCGGCGTTCGTACTGCTTGTTGCCGAAATAGGACTCCAGATGTTCCTTGCTGGGGTTGTCGCGTTGGTCCGATTCGCTGAGCCAAGTCATGCCGCGTTGCACCGCGTCGCGTTCGCCGACCGCGGTGAGCCAGCGTTCGACGTGGGGATATTCCGAGATGTCGATGTCACGACGTTCGTAGGTCACGGCCCACGGATAGGTCGCAATATCGGCGATGGTGTATTCGTCGCCCGCGAGGTATTCGACCTCTTTGAGGCGGAAGTTGAGGACGTCGAGCAGGCGTAGGGCCTCGCGGGTGTAACGCTCGATCGCGTAGGGCACCTTTTCCGGCGCGTAGTGGGTGAAGTGGCCGTGCTGGCCCCACATCGGTCCGAAGTTCGCCATCTGGAACATTACCCATTGGCGCGTGATCCACATACCGCGCGCGTTCTTGGGCATCAGCTTGCCTGATTTGCCCGCGAGGTATTCCAAGATGGTGCCGGATTCGAACAACGCGAGCGGTTGGTTGTTGGGCCCTTCGCTATCGACAATGGCAGGGACCTTGTTGTTGGGGCTGATCTTGAGGAAGTCGGGCTCGAACTGCTCGCCCTTGGTGATGTCGAGGGGGATCAGCTTATGCGGCAACCCGGTTTCTTCCATCATGATGGAGACTTTGCGACCGTTGGGGGTCGGCCAGTAGTAGAGGTCGATCATGCGCGCGGTGTCCTTGCGGTAGAAATGGCGATTTTGCCCCACCCTACTCTCGCGCCAAGAAGAGGGGGAGTGGTTTAAGTCCCTGCCCGCCGCAGGCCTATTGTTGCGCGCGGTCCTCGGGCGGGGCGGCGGCCTGGGTCTTCTCTTCTTCTTCGAGGATCTTATCGACTTCTTCAGCCATGCGGGCGCGTTCGAAATCGCGTTCCACCACCGCGTCTTGGGTGTCGCCCCAGCGATGAAGAAAGCCCAGGACGGTGATCGCACCGAGCACCGCAAGCAAAATCGTCACGACGGTCTGCGCGGCCTCCCAAGCGCCGAAGCGCGCGGCGACCAACAAGCCAATCCATGCGGCAGCGAGAAGGCCGAGGAGAACCGGGCTGCGACTCCAGCGGCGCATGTCGTTTAGCCGGCTAGACCGGCGGGAACCGGCGATGCCAATCGGTTTCTTGCTGGAAGGCGTGGCCCACGCGGCAGAGCAGTTCTTCTTCGAGATGCCGCGACACGAGTTGCAGGCCGAGCGGCATGCCCGCCGCATTAAAGCCCGAGGGGATCGACAACGTCGGGCTGCCGGTGAGGTTGTAGGGACCGGTGAAGCGCAACAGATCGCCTTGATCCTCGATGTCGCCGAGCGCGTTTTCGGTGATCTCGACCGCCGGCGTCGGCCAGGATGGGCACAAGATCAGGTCGACCTCTTCGAACAAGCCACGCAAGCGGCCGGCGAAGGCCAGACCGGCGATCTTCAGTTGCGCGTAATGCCGTCCGGTGAGCGTGCTGCCGCGTTCGAGCACCTCGCGATAGACCGCGCCGAGCTTTTCTTTGTGGGGAAGCAAGGTATCGGCATGGGCGACCGCCGCTTCGATCGAGACGAGATCCGAGAAGTTCGGCACGAAGTCTTTCATCGGCGGCATTTCAATGCGTTTGACTTCGGCGCCGAGCTTTTGAAAGACCGCGACCGAGCCGATCACCGAATCGCGCAACTCGGGATCGACGCCGTTGCCGCAATAGGCTTCGTCGACACCGATACGCACGCCTTTGACCGAGCGTTCGAGCCGCGCGACGTAATCCGGCACACGATCGATCAACGAGGTCGGATCGTTCGGATCGTGCCCGGCAATGGCGTTGAGCATCGCGGCGGCATCGGCCACCGAGCGCGTCATCGGCCCGACGTGGTCGAGGGTATCGGCCAGTGCCAAAATGCCGTGCCGACTGACCCGGCCCCAGGTCGGTTTGAGACCGGTGACCCCGCACAGCGCCGAGGGGAAACGGATCGAGCCGCCGGTGTCCGAGCCGAGCGAGGCATAGGCAAGGCCGGCTGCCATCGCGACCCCGGGCCCGGACGACGATAGGCCGGTCATGCAGTTGGCCCCCCAGGGATTGACCGGGGTCGGCATGCCCGGCGCGTGTTCGATAAACGCGCCTTCTGTCATCGCAAGTTTGCCGAGCAGCACCGCGCCCGCGTCGGCCAGCCGGGTGACGACGGTCGCGTCATGTTCGGGGAACGCGGTCCTTCAGCGCCATCGAGCCACCGGTGGTGGCGATCCCCTTGGTGTCGCACAGATCCTTCAAGGCGATCGGCACCCCGTGCAGCGGTCCGCGGAAATTGCCGCCCGCCATTTCGACCTCGGCGCGGCGGGCTTGGCGCAGTGCGGTTTCGGCGGTGACCGTGATGAAGGCTTTGAGTTGCGGGTCGAGCGCCGCGATGCGTTCGAGCGCGACTTGGGTGACCTCGACCGGGGAATAGCTGCCCTTGCGATAGGCCTCTTGCAGTTCAGTAATGGAGAGGTAGTGAAGTGGCGTCATTGGGCGAATAACCCCGTGAGATGTGAAACATCGGTATCGTCGGAAAGGCCGCGCACCAGCGCATCGACCTGCGCGACCGGAAAATCCGGTGTGGCGCCGGTGACAAGGCCGGTGAACTTTTCGAGAAGGGCCGCGGCATCCATCGGATTGGCCGGCGTGCCGTAGGAATCCATCACTTCTTTTTGCCGGGTTTCGCCACCCTTGAACGTGACTTCGACCCAACTGCCGAAATGGGCCGGAAATGCCTTTTCGAGTTTGTCGTCGGTGACCGCGCTGACGCGATCGCCGATCGCCAGCACCTGCGCGTCGCCGAGATTGTCGTCGGCGAAGACCTGTTCGGTATAGGGGCCGGCGACGAGCGCCGCGCCGACGACGAACGGCAGGCTATATTGCGCGGCCATCATCGAGGTCGGCCGGTACATCATGTGCTGGGTTTCGAAGACGGCCGGGCCACCGACAACGATCTTTTCGATATCGTCGTTCGCCGCGGCAAAACCATCGGTGACCTCGCGCAGCGCATCGATCGTCGAATGGAACAAGCGGCAGGACGGGTACGGCTTGAAGCTGATCCGATGGATTTCGTAAGGCGCGTCGGCCGGCCGCCTCAGGCGATCCGGGTTCGGCGACCCCGAGAACAAGTTGCACAAGCCGTAGGTGCCATCGAAAGCTTGCGACGGCCCGGCAATGCCAAGCGCGGCAAGTTGGGCGGCCATCGTGCCGTTATGCGCGCCGTAACCGCCGTGGAGGCGTTTGACGACGGTGCCATGGGGGTCTTGCGAGAATTGCATCGAGCCCCCGGCCATCGACAGCATGAGGCCCCAGGTTTCGACAATCGACTGCGCGGACAACCCGAACAGCTTGGCTGCCGCGGTCGCCGCACCGAAGCCACCGAACAACGCCGTGGGATGAAAGCCGTGGTGCATGATGTCGGGACCGCAGGCCATGCCGGCGCGCGCCATGACTTCATAGCCGGCGACGATCGCCGGATGAATGTCTTGCCCGGTCAGGCCTTTTTCACTGGCGATGGCGAGAGCCACCGCGATGACGATGGCACCGGGGTGGCTCATGCCTTCGTCGTGGGTGTCGTCGTGCTCTAGGCCGTGCGCGCAGGTGGCGTTGACCAACGCCGCGACGGCCGGAATGACCTTGAGGTTGCTGCCGAACACCACCGCGCTGCCGTTCCCCGCATAAGGTTGCGCGTAGCGCTGCAATGCTTCTCCCCACGGCAAAAAGGCGCCGCGATAGCACACGCCGAGGTGGTCGAGGATGAGTTTGTCGAGCTGAGCTCGGTCGGCATCGCCGAGGTCGGCGACCGTCAGGCCCGCGACCCATTCGGCAAGCGCGCGCGTGCGGTCCTCTACGTTGGCAGCGTCCATCGGTTTCCTCCCAGGATCCGTATGCTAGGGCGAAGCCGACGGACGGGCAACGCACGCGGCGTGACGAAGACTTGAGCGCACCGCATCGACATCCCAAGTAGAATAGCGCCATGGGACTGACCGCAACGCTGATCGTACTGGGTGCTTCCGTCGTCGCCTTCGTCGCGGCGTTGTATCTGCACCGCCGCCCGCGCGAGCTCGGCGACGTGACTCTGCTACCGTACGGCGGCATCCAATTCGCCGCGCTGGTCTTGGCGGTCTTGATGATCGCTCACCTGATTACATTGCTGTCCGGAACGCCGCTCATCGGGCGGTTTAGCGGCGGGCGTTTCTAGAAAGGGAAAAACATGCCAGCACCCTATGCAGGCGGCTGTCAGTGCGGCGCGATTCGATACGAACTGCGCACCGAATCACTTACGCTTTACATCTGCCACTGCACCGAGTGTCAGAAACAGTCATCCAGTGCTTTTGGGATGTCGATGACGGTTACCCGCGCCGATGTCGATATCACCCAAGGGCAACCTCGCGTCTTCGAGCGCCCCGCGCGGAACGACAATCATGTGGTATGCACCTATTGCCCCGATTGCGGCTCGCGGTTGTTCCACGCGCGCTCGCAACGACCTGATGTCATGAACATCAAGCCCGGCTCGTTGGACGATACGAGCTGGCTCCGACCAGTGGCGCACATCTGGACCCGCAGCGCACAGCCCTGGGTCACGATCCCGGCGGACATTTTGGTTTTTCCCGAGCAGCCGCCGAGCCACGAACCTTTGGTCGCGGCCTATCAGGCGGCCACCAGTTAGTTCTCACGCAAGTCTCCCGCGGGGTCTCGGCCCTTTGATTCCGTACCAGCGGCCTGCCGCCCATATCCTGGGGATACCCACCGAGCGAAGGATTAGCGTGTGATTCCCTGGAACGATCGAAGCGGCCACCTCTCGTTTTTCAAACTAGCTGTTTTCGTCGGCGTGCTGGCACCGGGACTTTATATAGCCTACGCCTTGGCGACCGGTTCGATGGGCGCAAAGCCGATCGAGGCCGCGACGCATGAAACCGGCGAGTGGACCATTCGGTTCCTGCTGATCACCCTCGCGGTGACGCCTTTGCGCCGGATCGCCGAGTGGCGCCGATTGATCCACGTACGCCGGATGCTGGGCGTCGCCGCCTTCGGCTATGCGCTTATCCATCTTGCGCTTTACGTGGTGGATCAAAAATTCGACCTCGGGCGTGTGGCGAGCGAGATTGCGGTGCGCTTCTATCTGACGATCGGGTTTGCCGGTGTTCTGGGATTGGCCATGTTGGCTGCCACCTCGACCGACGGCGCCATCCGTAAACTCGGCAAGAAATGGACGTTGCTGCACAAGGGCGTGTACGTCATTGCAATCCTGGGTCTGGCCCATTTCTTCATCCAATCGAAGATCGACGTCAGCGAGGCCACCATCATGGCGGGCATCTTTGTCTTGCTGATGACCTATCGGTTGGCCAAGCGCATGAAGGTCAACCTAGCGCCGCCTTCGCTTCTGGCGATCGCCGTTGGCGTCGCGGTGCTGACCGCGGCCATGGAAGTTGTGTGGTACGCGAGTGCGACCGGCGTCGACCCGTTGCGCATCCTGCAGGCCAATCTCGATTTCTCGTTCATGATTCGCCCGACATGGTGGGTCCTGGGCACCGGTATCGCATTCTTCGTTGCCGCATTGCTGAAGGGAATCGAACTCCCTCGCTTGCGGCGCGCCTCGGCCGAGGGCGCGCGCTAAAGACCAGGCGAATCGAACTGCGTCCGGCTGGTCCGCGGGAAGAGCTGCTCGACCACCCGGCGCATCAACTTGGCGAGACGCGGATCATCGGGGCCATTGAGCGGTCGCTCGGCCGCCGTCACCCGCGTCACAATTTTGTCGTCGATACAAAACGCCGCCCGGATCACGAGGCGCGACCCCGGCTGGTCCAGACCCAGCGCAGCAACGTCGCGACAAATGTCCCGCTTGGCCGCCGCCGCGTTGGTTGGGTTGAAAACGATGACAAGACGGGCATCCGACGTGCCCGACGTCGCGGATTCAAAGGTGGCCGCGCCGAGCCAACCCGGAGCCCGAAGAAGCGCGCGGATGCTGTCAGCACCCGCCCCCGCGCTAACTTGACCAAGAATGACCGTCGGCAGGCCGGCCCACGCGACGTTGGCTGCTTCGACAGGATCGTAACGCGACGATACCTTGGTCCCCATGCCGGCGTGCGCGACGTTCGCGCCGAGCAAAGTGCCGGCCAGGATGAACGCAAGGACACTTCTATGCATGCGCGTTGTTCCTTTCGGTTTCTTAGCAAACGGTTCGCATAAGCCATTTATTCCGTTTGGCCGTTGGGTCCCAAGGGGTTTGGCCGATATGCCCCAGGATGCACGCCATGGAGGTACCAGGGTCTTGATTCCAATCATCGCCGCGCCACTTCTTGGGTGACATTTTGTCGTTGACCGATTTCGGGCGCTGCCAACCAGCGTCCGCTGTGGACGAGATATGGCAACCAGGGACCCCTACGACGTTTTAGGCATCAAGAAAGGTGCGCGCGAAGAGGACATTCGCACCGCCTATCGTGCGTTGGCGAAAAAGTATCATCCCGATTTGAACCCGGGCGACGCGGCCGCCGAAGCCCGGTTCAAAGAGGTTCAAGGCGCCTGCGATCTCCTGGGCGACGCCGAGAAACGCAGCAAGTTCGACCGTGGCGAGATTGATGCCAGCGGCCAAGAGCGGCCGACCCGGCAGTACTACCGCGACTTCGCCGACGGTGGGGGTCAGGGGGCGCGACACTACACGTTTCGCCAAGGCGGCGCGCCGGAAGACTTCGAAGACCTCGGGGACTTTTTCGCCAACGTGTTCGGCGAACGAACGCAGCCCGGCGGGCATGGCCCGCGCGCGGGCGCGCACGTCCAATATCAGATGAACGTGGACTCCCTCGAAGCGGTCAACGGCGCCAAAAAGCGCGTCACGATGCCGGACGGAAAGGCGCTCGATATCACCATTCCGCTGGGCGCCATGGATGGGCAAATCTTGCGGCTACGCGGCAAGGGGCAACCCGGCGTCCAGGGCGGCCCCGCGGGGGATGCGCTGATCACGATCACGGTGGCCCCGCACCGCTTGTTCCGACGCGAGGGCAAGAACCTGTTCTTGGATCTGCCGATCACGCTCGGCGAAGCGATAAAAGGCGGGAAGGTCGACGTGCCCACACCCACGGGTTCGGTTTCGCTGACGATACCGCCAGGAAGCAACACCGGCCGAAGACTGCGGCTGCGCGGCAAGGGCGTGCCCGACCGCCGTGGTGACGGCGCAGGCGATCTTTACGTTACCTTGCAGGTGATGTTGCCGGACACGGTCGACAAAGACCTTGCCGCCTTCGTGGAGACTTGGTCGACGGCGCATCCGTACGACGTTCGCAAAGCCATGGAACAGGCGTCATGACCGAAGATGAAATCATCGCCATGATCCGGCAACTCACCCAAGACGACCTGGCTACATGGTGCGCCCGCGGCTGGGTGCAGCCGGCGCGCCGGGGGAACAAGATGGAGTACCGCGCCGTCGACGTCGCCCGGGTTCAATTGATCTGCGAGATGCGCGACGACCTCGCCGTGAACGAAGAAGGCATCGCGGTCGTCCTCGACCTGATGGATCAGCTTTATGACGCGCGCACGCGCCTGCGGGCATTGGGGGAAGCGGTTTTGGATCAACCCGTCGATGTGCAGCGGCAAATTGAAACCCTCGTTCGCAACACGTTGGGGCACTAGCAGTGGAAAAAAAGACCCAGTTTCACCTGTGGTACTTCGTGATCGCCTTTGCCGCGATTCTGATCCTTCAGGCCTGGTGGCAGCAAAGCCAGACCGTTGAGACAATCCCCTACAGCGCGTTTCAAGAACTCGTCGAGTCCGGTCGCGTCACCGATCTCAAGGTGGGCCCGGCGCGAATCACCGGCATGTTTTCCGAACCGGAAGACGGCAAGACGCGATTCGTCACGACTCGGGTCGACCCGGCGCTCGCCGAAGAACTGGCAGGAAGCGGCGTAACCTTTACCGGCGCCAGCGACCGCAGCCTGGTGCGCGACATCTTGTCGTGGATCATTCCGATCGGGCTCTTCTTTGTGATCTGGATGTTCATGTTCCGCCGCATCGCAGATCGCCAGGGATTTGGCGGGCTGACAACGATCGGTAAAAGCAACGCCAAGGTATACGTCGAAAAAGACACCAGCGTGACGTTCGAGGATGTCGCGGGCGTCGACGAAGCGAAAGGCGAACTACAGGAAATCGTCTCGTTCCTGCGGGCGCCCGACAGTTATGGACGGCTCGGCGCGCGCATCCCGAAGGGCATTCTGTTGGTCGGCCCGCCTGGGACCGGCAAGACCTTGCTGGCCCGCGCGGTCGCCGGCGAGGCAAGCGTGCCGTTCTTTTCCATCAGTGGGTCCGAATTCATCGAGATGTTCGTCGGCGTCGGCGCGGCGCGGGTGCGCGACCTGTTCGAGAAAGCGCGGCAGGCCGCGCCAGCGATCATCTTCATCGACGAACTAGACGCCCTGGGCCGCGCCCGCGGCGCCTTTGTGGCCGGCGGCGGGCACGACGAACGCGAGCAAACCTTGAACCAGTTGCTGGCCGAGCTGGACGGTTTCGATCCCACCCAGGGCGTCGTGCTGTTGGCCGCGACGAATCGGCCGGAAATTCTCGACCCCGCTTTGCTACGGGCCGGACGATTCGATCGGCAAATCCTGGTCGATCGGCCTGACAAGATCGGGCGCGCACAGATCCTTGGCGTGCATATTAAGAAAGTTCACCTTGATCCCGATATTTCGATCGAGGAAATTGCGGAACTTACTACCGGGTTTACCGGTGCCGATCTTGCGAACCTGGTAAACGAGGCAGCCCTTCTGGCGACACGACGCCAGGGCGCCTCGGTGACGGCGGATGATTTTTCCCGCGCGATCGAACGGATCGTCGCCGGCTTGGAAAAGAAGAACCGCCTTCTCAATCCCAAGGAAAAGGAAATCGTCGCCCATCACGAGATGGGTCATGCGCTTGTCGCACTGAGCCTGCCCGGCACGGACAAAGTCCATAAAGTATCGATCATTCCGCGCGGCATCGGCTCGTTGGGCTATACGATCCAAAGACCGACCGAAGATCGCTATCTCATGACCCGCGAGGAACTCTCCAACAAGGTGACGGTGCTGCTTGGCGGACGCGCGGCGGAACGACTGATCTTCGACAAGCTGTCCACGGGCGCCGCGGACGACCTCGCCAAAGCGACCGACATCGCCCGCAGCATGGCGACGCGCTACGGGATGGAGGAAGCGCTGGGGAACGTGGCATACGAAACCGACCGGACGCCCCTGCTGGGGACGAACGAGCGGCAGACCTATCTGGAACGCCAGTTCAGCGAAGAAACTGCCCGCGAGATCGACGAAGCCGTGAAAGCGATCCTGGCCGCCGGGTACGAGGCCGCGCGCACGATCCTTGAACGAAACCGGTCATTGTTGGAAAAATCGGCACAACAATTGATGTACGAAGAAACCCTGAGCGAGGCAGCACTGACCACGTTGGCGGCCGACCTCGCGCCGGTCGGTTCGCAAGGCCAAGAGGGCGCTTGAACCGAATCAACGCCCCCGTCGTTGCGGCGCGCCAGGATAACGATATGCGTAGATGGATTTTTTTCGGATTGTTCGGCGCCGCCTTGGTGGTTGCAACCAGCGCCGCGGCGCAGCAAAGGGCTGACGGGAATCCCGTGGAGGGGAAACGCCTTGCGCTGGAGTTATGCGCGGGCTGCCACGTTGTGGCCGAAGATCAAGAACGGCCCGCGATCGATGTCGTGCCGGCGTTTGCCGCGATCGCCAATCGTCAGGACACCACGGCCTTTCGGATTCGCGTCTTTTTGCAGGACACGCCGCATCCCGTGATGCCCAACTTCGTGTTCACCGACGACGAGGTCGACGACCTCATTGCCTACATTTTGAGCTTGCGCGACCGCTAGGCCGGTTGGCCCTAGGTGACGGGGATCTCGGCGAGCGCTTCTTCGAGTTCGTAGAAGCTCGGCTTGAGCTTGCTGGGGACGGCTTGGCGGCCAATCTCGACCGAGATTTGCGGCGAGTTGCCGTACAGATGGGCGACCATCACGTCGCGGATAACCTTGTAGAGGTTGGCATCCTCGTCGATGACGCCCTTGAGGCGTGAGGCCAGCGGGCCAACGACACCGTAGGCAAACAACACGCCAAGGAAGGTTCCGACCAGCGCGCCGCCGATTAGAAAGCCGAGGATTTCGGGTGGTTCGGAAATGCTCGCCATGGTTTTGATGACGCCGAGCACGGCGGCGACGATGCCGAGCGCCGGCAGGGCGTCGGCCATGCCCTGGAGGGCGTCGGACGCTTTGATTTCTTCTTGGTGATGCTTCTCGATCTCCTTTTCCATGATTTCTTCGATCTGATGAACATCGTCGAAGTTCATGGTTGTCATGCGAAGATAGTCGGTGATCATTTCCACCGCGAAGTGGTCGCCGAGAATCTTGGGGTATTCCGTGAAGAGCGCACTTTCTTCGGGATTCTCAATATGCGCTTCGAGCGAGATCGGCCCCTTGGTGCGCACCATTTTCGAGATCGCAAAGAGCAAGCTGAGCGAATCTTGGTAGTCCTGCTTTTTCCACTTCGAGCCTTTGATGGTGCGGCCAATGCCCTTGAGCCCCTTGCCCGCAACGGAGCCACCGTTGGAAACAAGAAACGACCCGACAGCCGCACAGCCAATCATCATGCCTTCGAAGGGAAGTGCGTGGAGGATGATGACGAGCTTGCCGCCTGACAGGACATACGCGCCGAAGACTCCGACAAACACGACAACGAGACCAAAAATCGTAAGCATTACGAACTACCTGAAATGACCTGCCTCATTATTCGCTAGGTACCTACCCCACGCAAGCCGCCTCATCATCCCTCGCTCGGTCGTGACCCTTTGTTCACGGCAACGTGCGTCGGGGGTCAGCCGTTCCGCCCTTCTCCCGGCAAAACAGGGTTAACGCGCGGATACAGCCGCACCGGCGCAAAGTCCGACTTCCGGCTGGCCGATGGCGACCAAATAGCCCTAAAGTCGTTTTTGGGGGAGTTCATGAGTCCAGAAATCACCGTTACCACGACCGCCGATGTTGCCTGGCTCCAGGGCCAAACCAAGGGGTCCGCGGATATCGAGATCGAATTCGGTGGCTTGGCGACGAGCACGCCGGTCCACATCGGGTTCGCGGTCCAGCAACTGGCGCAGGCGCGTGCGGCGGCCGATGTCCTGGCCTCGTTTTTTCTTTTGCTCGTGCGCGATACGGCGGTACGAGCCAACGACACCGACTATGAAGTGTCGTTGGGCGATAGCGGGTCGTCGGTGACGTTCGAGGTCGATGCGCACCTGCGGCCGGTGACCGCTTTTCCGTTCACCGTTGCCGTGAGCGACGACAGCAACACCCGGTCGGATGCCGCGGACGAAGCGGCCGCGACGGTCATCGACGCCATCGACCGGCTGCTGGAGGAGCGCGCGCCGACCACCGACGAAGCCTTGGTGCGCCTGCAACCTGCAAAATCCTACTATCCAGAAGTGTTGCACCTCGCGATCAAACGGCTGGGCGCACTGTAGCGACCGCACCGCGAACAGGCCCTAGGCTGCTCTGACCGACCCGCCGCCAAGTGCTAGCATCGCCGAAAATCGCGCGGCAGGCGCGCCATCTGCGGAGGATTGAGCCAGTGAAGTATTCCTACACCCATCACATGCCGTACACCGGCGTCGAACGCTCCGGGCAGGACTGGCCGGTCCCCAATAAACAGTTCGACCCGCAAGTCGGCGTCGACCTATTCAATCGCTATATCGACGACAAGGTCTATGCCGAACAAACCGGGTTCGACTGGATCGGCTGTAACGAACACCACATGAGCCCGTACGGCTTGATGCCGAACCCGAACTTGGTCGGCGCGGTGGTCGCCAACCGGACCAAGAAGGCAGGGATCCTTCAATCGGGCAACATCGTGCCTATCGTGAACCCGATCCGCGTGGCCGAAGAATACGCCATGCTCGACGTCATGAGCGGCGGTCGGTTGGTTGCCGGCTTTATGCGCGGCATTCCCCACGAATACGTGGCCTACAACGTCTCGCCTGACGAATCTTATGCGCGCATGGAAGAAGCCATGGCGCTGATCAAAAAGGCTTGGTCGGAACCCGAGCCGTTTGGCTGGGAAGGCGAATTCTATCAGTACCGCGCGGTCTCTATTTGGCCCAAGCCGGTGCAGCAGCCGTTCCCCGAAATGGTGATGTCGGCGACGAGCGAACGCTCGACCCGTCTTGCCGCGAAACATCGCGCAGTCGCGGGCATTCTCGCGCTGACCGACATGGACGACGGGCGCGCCAACATCGCGCGCTTCAAACAATTCTCGCGCGAAGAGGGCTGGGAGCCGACCAACGATCACATCATGGTCGGCCTCAATTGCTGCATCGCCCCGACCTACGAGGAAGCCAAGAAGATCCTCGAAGAAGGTCAGGAATATTTCTTCGGCGTTCTCGGCGGCGGCATTCGCACCGCTCAGAATTTGGTCGTTCAGAAGACGCGCTTTTACGGCACTTCGGAAGAAGCAGACAAGCTGAAGACCAAATTCGTCAACATGCGGTCCGGCATGAAAAAGCGCTCGTTCGACGAACGCGTCGAGATGGGTCTGATGATCTGTGGCACCCCTGAAATGGCTGACGAGCAGATCACGCGGCTGCACAAGGAGCTGAACAACAATCGGCTGGGCTTGTCGATCAAGATCGGCAACATCTCGGACGAGCATGTCACACGCACGCAAGACTATTTGCGCGATATCGTGTTTCCGGCAACCCGGCATCTCGGCGAATCCGACGATCCCGCCCAGGCCGCCGAGTAAGAGCACGACGACCCCGAGCCAGGACCATGCGGTTCTCGTATACCCATCACATGCCCTACACGGGCGTGACGGACGCCGGTCAGGATTGGCCGGTGCCGAACAAGCAGTTCGACGCCGAAAAGGGCGTCGAGATGTTCGACCGCTATATCGAGGACAAAATTTACGCCGAACAGGCGGGTTTCGACTGGATCGGATCGAACGAGCATCACTTCAGTCCGTACGGCATGATGCCCAATCCCAATCTCGTGGGTGCGGTTGTCGCCAATCGGACAAGCCGCGTCGGCATTCTCCAGTCCGGCAATATCGTGCCGATCACCAATCCGATCCGTATTGCGGAAGAATACGCAATGCTCGACGTGATGAGCGGCGGGCGTTTGATCGCCGGTTTCATGCGCGGCATCCCGCATGAATATGTCGCCTACAACGTCTCGCCCGACGAGAGCTACGGGCGAATGCACGAAGCGATCGCGTTGATCAAGAAAGCTTGGGCCTCGCCCGAACCGTTCGGCTGGGAAGGCGAATTCTATCAGTTCCGTGCGGTCTCGATTTGGCCGCGCCCGGTGCAAAAGCCCTACCCGCGAATCCTGATGTCTGCGTCCAGCGATGCTTCGGCCCGACTGGCTGCGGAGGTCGGCGCCTCGGCGGGCTTCCTGCGCATCGCCGATTTCGACTCCGCCCGCAATCAGATCAAGGTCTACCGCGACCGCGCCAAGGAGTGCGGCTGGTCGCCGACCGCAGACGACGTGATGATCGGGATGAACTGTTGCATCGCGCCGACCTACGAAGAGGCCAAAGAAATCCTCCAGAACGGCCAGAAGTATTTCTTTGGCGTTCTCGGTGGCGGCATTCGGACGGCGCAGCAACTGGTGGTCCAGAAGACCCGCTATTTCAAAGACCCCGGCGCAGCCGAAAAGTTCGCCAGAAAGACCGCCGTTCAGCGCGAAGTTTCTTTCGACGAACGTGTCGAGCGCGGCTTGATCGTCTGCGGCACGCCTGAAATGGCGATCGATCAAATTCGCCGCATTCATAGCGAACTCGGCAACGGCCGCATGAACCTGAGCGTGAAAATCGGCAACATCGCCGATCATCACGTGACCCGGACACTCGACTACCTGCGCGACGTCGTGTTCCCGGCGGTACGACCGCTGGGCGAAGGCACCGACCCCGCTCAAGCTGCAGAATAGAAACGCCCACAGGGAGGACCCATGTTCAACGAAAAGACCAGCAAGCTCGCCAAAGGACCACTCAAATATCTCACCGGCGGCACCGGTCGTCCCCTCATCCACCTTCACGGCGCTGGCGGCGTACGCCCCAACCCGGGCCTCGAAGCGCTGGGAGAAAACGTCACCCTCGATATGCCGGTACTTCCCGGGTTCGACGGAACCGCAACGATCGACGGCGTCGATTCGATGGAAACCCTGGCCGACCTCGTGGCTGATTTCATCGATAAGGAGATCGGCGAGGCGGCCGACATCATCGGGCTTTCGTTCGGCGGCTGGCTCGGCGCCTGGGTCGCGGTGCGCCACCCCGACAAAGTCGGGCAGCTTTGTTTGGAGAACCCGACAGGATTTCGACCCGAGACGGTCCCGGCGCCGAGTTCAGACCCGGAAACGCGCAAACAAGAGATGTACGCCTACCCCGAACGGGTGCCGGCCGAAACCAAGTCCGAAGAGATGCTGGCCCAAAACCGCGCCATGCTGGCCCATTATCACGGCGACACCAGTTTCGATGCCGACCTCGCCGGACAGCTTGGCAAGATCGAGTGTCTGACGATGATCATGCACGGCACCAGCGACGGGCGGGTTCCGGAAGAAGCGGTTCAGCTTCTCAAGCGCGAAATCCCACGATCGCACTTGATCTACGTTTATGACGCCGCCCATAGCCTCGAAACCGATCAGCCCGCGCGCTTCGCGCACTTGGTATCGGACTTCATGGAACGCGCCGAAGCGTTCTTGGTGAATCAGGGCGCGGACGGCGTGCGCCCGCAGCAAGTGCTCTAGCGCCCCGCGCGCCGACCCGGCAAATCTAGATATCGGTCACCATTTGACCGACAACCCCGGTCGCCCGTAGGCTCCGACGCAGTATTTGTGTCTGCGACGCACCGGTTTTGGGGAATTGGTGCGGCATGGTTGATGCATGCGGAGAGCCCATGACCCCAGAAGAACTCGTCGACATCCTGAAGAAGCACCACCATTTCGTGGCCGGTCGCTTCAATCTGGGTCAGCGAGCGACACTCAAGAATGCGCAGCTCCGCGGCCTCAAACTGCCGAAAATCGTCCTGCAGAGCGCGAATTTAGCGGGCGCGGACCTGAGCCATTGCGTTCTAACCGACGCCGATCTGAGTTTCGCCGACCTTTTCTGTGCCGACCTTTCGTTTGCCGACCTGCGCGGCGCCAACTTGTCACGAGCCGACCTGCGCGGCGCAGTTCTGCACGGCGCCAAGATGCAGCGCGCGAACCTGTTCGAAACGGACCTTCGCGCCGGCACCATGATCGACGCCAACGAAACGCGCGGCGACGCCGTCGACCTGACGAACGCCAACCTGGACGAGGCGAACCTTGAGGAAACGAAACTCAAGCGCGCCAAAATGGCGCGGGCAAGCGTCAAGAACGCCAACTTGACGCGTGTGGGTATGGACGAAGTGGACTTGACCGGCGCCGATCTCAGCGGCGCCAATCTATCGTCGGCCCAGCTCAAGAACGCCAACCTGACCGGCGCCAATCTTGCCAACGCAAACTTGGATCAGGCGCGCATTCAAG
This sequence comes from Alphaproteobacteria bacterium, assembly GCA_038141965.1. Classification (GTDB taxonomy): domain Bacteria; phylum Pseudomonadota; class Alphaproteobacteria; order SHVP01; family SHVP01; genus CALJDF01. Next base: position 88,684 of record JAYQJC010000003.1, on the reverse strand, counting down.
GCGCCAACATGCAAGGCGCGCTGCTGTCCGGCGTGGACCTGACCCTGGCTGATCCTGACCGACGCCAAGTTGTCGTACGGCACCGCGCGCCTGGCCGTGGACGTGCAGCAAGCGTTGCGCGACCACGCGCTGTGGGTCGACTCGGACGGCGAAGAAGGGACGCGCGCCGACCTTTCCGGCCACGACCTGAGCCACGAAGATCTGCGCCACGTCTATTTGAGCGGTGCCAATCTCAAAGGCTGCAACCTGTCGGGTGCGGACCTATCGGATGGCATGATCGAGTTGATCGATATGGCGAACGCCACCTTGAACGGCACCAATTTCCGACGGGCGACCATGCGCGGCGCCAATCTAAAAGGGGTGACGGCAAAAGAGTGCGTTTTGACCTACGCCGATCTCAGCCCCATCGAACTCACCGGACCCGACGGCGAAAAAACCGGACAGCTGCGCAAAACCGATTTGAGCGGCGCCGACCTTGAGGGCGCGGATTTGTTTCGCACGGTGATGCAAGACGTCAACCTCGAGGGCGCGAATCTGGTCGGCACGATCCTCGAGCCCAAGAAGAAGGACGAAATCACGGAGTACGACCAGGCCTTCGGCGAGAACGAAGACGCCGAAACCGCCGAAGCCGAGGAATGACCGCCGCCACGCCCGACCCTGCCAAAGCACGCCAGCGTCCACTGGCGGAAAAAGTCGATCCGCGCACCACAGCTTTGGTCGTGATCGATATGCAGAACGATTTCTGCCACGACGAAGGTTTCTCGGCCAACGCGGGGCGGATCTTTCACGCATGCCGAGCGTCGCCGCGCGGATCGAAGCCTTGGTCGATCAGGCCCGGCAACAACACATGCTGATCCTGTGGGTGCGCGCCCATTACGACGACATCGTGATGGGCGCGCCGATGGCCGAGGTTCTGAACCGGCCCGGTCGAACGTCGGGCAGCTGTCTGGCGGGGACGTTCGGGGCGGATTGGTACGGCGCGCTTCGGCCCCAAGAGGCCGACAACGAAATTATCGTCACCAAACATCGCTATAGCGCGTTTTGGGATTCACCGATCGATCTATATCTGCGCAGCAACGCGATCGAGAACATCGTCGTGACCGGGACCAGCACCGACGTTTGCGTCGAGTCGACGGTGCGCGACGCCTTTTTTCGCAACTACTTCGTGGTGGTTCCGCGCGATGCCGCCTACTCCTCGCCCGACCGCCATGCCGAAGCGCTCGGCGATATCGGCCGCCTGTTCGGCGAGACGCCGACGGTCGACGATATATTGTCGATCTGGGCCGACGCCGACCCCGACGGGCCGCGCAACTGGGCGCCGGCCGAGAAAGCCGCCAAGGCCCCGCCAGACTTCGACGCCCTGGTCGACCCCCGACACACCGCCCTGGTGATCGTCGACATGCAGAACGACTTTTGTCACCGCGACGGCGTGATGGGCAAAGCCGGCGAGGACCTCGACGATTTCCCCCCGGCGGTTGAGGCGATCGCGACGCTTTTGGCGGCGGCGCGGTCGTCCGGTGCGCTCGTCGTCCATGTCCAAGGGACGAACCTGGAGGCAGCCCGCGCGAGCGGCCATCGCGGCCTGGTCAGCGAAAAACAGAAGGTCATGTCGGCTGACCCAACCGGGGACATGGGGCGCGGCCCAGCTGGATGAACTTGCGCCCCGGGCCGACGAGCAGATCGTCACCAAGCATCGCTATAGCGGCTTTGTCGACACCCGCTTGGAGACGCTGTTGCGCACCAATCATATTCGCACGCTTGTCGTCACAGGGACGGCAACGCAGACCTGCGTCGAATCCACGGTGCGCGACGGTCAAATGCGGGATTACCGGATCGTGATCCCGCGCGACGGCGTCGCCTCTCGCGGTCGCCATCAACACCTCAAAGCGGCATCGCTTGAAACGATGGACCTTTATTTCGGCGAGGTCGTCGATAGCGAGAAGGTCGTTGCAGCCTGGGATGCCCGGCGCTCCAACGCTTAGGCCAGACCACGGCCCGCGACGGGCACGTCCAACGTCGTTTACCGCTTCTTAACTCTCTTGCGTCCAGAATTATCGCCGTTGGGTTGCGACCTGAGCAGAACGCCGCGTGGCCCAACGGTGCATTCGAATGGAATGAGTGGACGCCATGGTACAAGGCCTTTCGATCCTTACGAACGTCGGCGCGATGACGGCTTTGGAGCAGCTGAACGCGACAAACAAGCGGCTGCAGACCACCCAATTGCGCATCACGACAGGCCTCAAGGTCAATGGCCCCAAAGACGACGCGGCAACCTTTCAAATCGCCCAACGTCTGCGCGGTGACATTGCCGGCACGAAAGCCGTTAAGACCGCATTAGCCAACGGCGAAGCCACCATCAATGTCGCGATCTCGGCCGGCAAAGCGATCGCCGACCTTCTGATCGAGATGAAGGCCAAGACCGTCCAGGCCAACCAAGCCGGGGCTCGACTCCGCTTCCCGCACAGCCTTGGATAGCGATTTTCGGGCCCTGCGCGATCAGATTTCGACCATCGTCGCGACCGCCGAGTTCAACGCGGTCAACCTCATTGCCTCGGGCGCGACCACAACGAGCGTCCTGAGTACGGTCGACGGCAGCATCATCACGGTCAGCGCCCAGAGCATGGATACCTCGACGTTGGGGATCGCGTCTGTGGACCTGACGACCAGCGCCGGGGCATCGACGGCGCTGACCTCGATCGACTCCGCGATCACCAACGTGTCCGACAAATTGGCGTCGCTCGGTTCGACGGCCAATCGGATCGAGGTGCAAACCGAATTTACGACGTCACTTATCGATATCTTGACGGCGGGCCTGGGCAACTTGGTTGACGCCGACATGGCCGAAGAGGCCGCCAGTTTGACGGCGCTGCAGGTTCAACAGCAGTTGGGCGTTCAGTCGTTGTCGATCGCCAACGCCTCGCCGGGCATTATTCTTTCGCTCTTCCAGGGCTAGACCGGTAGCGGCCTTGCCGCGCCGCTATCTTACCGAAGCCATTTAGCGGCGGCGTCGCCCGCAAGCAGCATGGTTCCTTCCGGAAAAGGCAACCCCGGCACCGCGCCGCGGTAGCGCCGTATCTGTAGTCCTGAACGGTCGATCGCCTCGCGATAGCGGGGCCGATAAGCGTTGTCGAACACGATCAGGCCGTCGGGTTTGAGGTAGTGCAGCGCCACCGTCAAACAATCGGCCCGGCACCGCCCATCGATCGCAATCAGATCGAAGGGACCATCCGTCTCGGCAATCGCGTTGACGTAGGCCTCAAACCCGTGCCCGCGCCACAGAGGATCGCCGGAGCGGTAGGCCGCTTCAACGTCGTGCGGGGTGGGCGGACGGGTCAGGAGATCGAGGTTGGAGACATCACGCGCCAGACCGGCGACGATACCGGTCCAGCGCGGGTCGTGGTCGACGCTGGTGACGTGGCCCGCACGCCGCGCCAGCCACAACGAACTGGCGCCGGAGCCGTATTCGAACACACGGGCCTGGCCGCCGCGGGCGCGCAAGAATTCATCGACCCGCGATGCCGCGCGAAAACACCAGAACGGAACATCGAGATGCGCCATGTCCTCGATATCGTGGAAGCAGAAAAGACATCGGAGGTAGAACAGTGCTGGGTTATGACGACGGCGCTCGAGCCAACCGAGAACGCCGATCGATCGCAGGCCTGACCGCAGCACACGGATCACGTGACCCCAGTAGCGCGGCAGGCCGTCGTAGATGAAGCGGATCACGGCGCCCGCCGTCGTACCCGCTGGGCGGCCATCGCCGTCGCGGCAAGAAAAAACAGTACGTCGCCCCCAATGGTGACAAGGCGGAACATGATCACGATGACCGCCGCTTGGGGCTCGCCGAGCAAGATCGACAGCTGCGGCAACATGACGGCTTCGCGCACGCCGATCCCCCCGGAGCGCTGGGCGTCATATTGCCCAACAGCCAACCCGAAACGAATGCCGTGGCAATGCCGGGCAAGAGATCGATCGACGAGCCACCGATCGTCAAATCGATCAACAGCCAATAGACGCCCGCAGTCGCCAAAAAAAACACGATGTAGGTCGCAAAGCCCAGCCACACGCTGGGACCGTGGCCCAAGTCGTGCGCGTCGGCGACGAAGCCGAGACGACGAAGCGCCGACCATCTTACGCCGTAGCGCAATAGAAAGAACGGCCCGCCGACAGCGATCGCAACGCCGGCGGCGAGCACGAGGGGTGGGACGATATCGAAAATCGCCGGACGGCTAACGAGGCCCAACAGCAAGACCAACGCCGCCGCGCTAGAGCCGAGCAACAAGGTTTCGATCACCGAGGCAACCGCGATCGAGGCTTGGCGCCAGTCTTTGTCGCGCCCGAGAAGTTGGCGCCCGAAAAAGTGAAAGACGTTGCCGGGCAGGTATTTGGCGATTTGCGAGCGCCCATACACCTCGAACGAATCGCGATAAGTGACCGTCCCGCCCGAGCCCAGGCCACCCAAGATGATGCGCCATCCGAGGACCAACAAAAGACTCAACAACCCGTAGAGGAACGCCGACAGCGCCACCGCGACCCATGTTCCCGGCGCAGCGAGGGTGCGGCCGACCTCGTCAACATAGGTGACCACGCGAAGCCCGACGAAAATCAACGCCAACCCCACCAACTACAGTCCGATCAGTTTGACGAGGGTCCGCATCGATGGCATGGCGGGAAAAAACTACGCCGCGCCGAGGCCCAGGGCAACGCGGTTCTAGTCTTGCAAGCCCGTCCAGGATCCGGTCAGGAACGTCGGAGAAGATTGCCGATACGCCCCAACCTTGTAGGCGGCGCGCCTCCTCCGCGGTCGTTCACCGTGTAGGCCAAAACCCGGTATCCTGCGGCCGACAAACGAACGACATCCCGACGATGAAGTCGGCGCGCGGCGATATGCACGCTCGCGACGGGGACCCCGAGCGCGATGACGTCATCTTCATGGGGCGGCGCGCGGAACAGCGCGCCGAGGGGCGCGTGCGGCACGAGCGCATGTAGTTTGCTCAGCGACGGGCGTGAGAAGCTACTCAGCAACAAGGGCTGGGCAGCGCCGTCCACGAGGTCCGCGACGGCGGTCGCGGTTTCCTCGTCGCTGTCCGGCGCGGGTTTGACCTCGATATTGAGGCCGAGGTGCAACGCGCGACAGGTTTGCAAGATCGCGTCCAGGTTGGGAACCCGTTCATCCGAGAACTGCGGCGCAAACCAACGTCCGGCGTCGAGGGACGCGAGGTCCTGCGCCGTCAGAGCGTTGACCGGTCCGTGGCCGTTCGTCGTGCGGTCCAGCGTGTGATCGTGAATCACCACCGGGATGCCGTCGGCCGAGAGTTGAACATCGATCTCCACCCAGCGACAGCCCAGTGCCTGCGCGGCCTTAACGGCGGCCTGCGTATTCTCGGGCGCGCGCCCACTGGCGCCGCGGTGGGCAATGACGAACGGCAGGTCCAGGTTCACGTGGGCGAATCATTCGGCGTTGCTGGTGACGCCTCGAAGATAGGCGAGAATTGCCTAGTGAGACACCGAACCCTTGCCAATGAGCGGCCCTTCGGCTTGGGATTGGCAGAATTCCGGGCTCTTCGTCGCGGTTTGCCTGGACAGAGATTTGCAAGATACCCGCCAGGATTGCGTAAAGCGCCCAATCTCGTGGGCAAGGAATGACTGCTATGGCGATGCCGGACGAAGAAGAAGTAGAGATTGCCGGTGGCACGACCGGCGAACAGGCGCGCGCGCATAAAGAGGCCAAGAACCGGACCCAGGCGCGGCTGGCGCTGCGCAACATGGGCGGTCCGCAAAAGGCCGCGATCATCCTGATGGCGGTCGGCGAGGAACGCGCCGGGACCATGTTCGCCAAGATGAACGATGAGGAGATCAAAGAGATTTCCTCGGCCATGGCCACGTTGGGCAGCATCGGCTCGGCCGTGGTCGAAGAACTGTTCCGCGAGTTCGTCAACGCCTTCTCGGGCGGCGGCTCGTTGGTCGGCAGCTTCGAGGGCACCGAGCGGCTGCTGTCCAAGTTCCTCGACGAGGAACGCTTGGGCGACATCATGGAAGATATCCGTGGCCCGGCCGGGCGCACGATGTGGGAAAAGCTCGCCAACGTGAACGAGGAGACGCTGGCGACCTATCTCAAGAACGAATACCCGCAGACGATCGCGGTGGTGATGAGCAAGATCAAGCCGGACCATGCGGCGCGGGTGCTGGGCGAGCTGCCGGAAGAGCTGTCGACCGAGGTGGTGATGCGGATATTGACGGCGGAGCCGGTGAAGAAAGAGGTTCTGGCGCAGATCGAAGACACGCTGCGGACGGAGTTCATGGCCAACCTGGCGCGAACCAGCAAGCGCGACAGTCACGAGATGATGGCCGAGATCTTCAACAACTTCGATCGTTCGACCGAGGGTCGGTTCATGTCGGCGTTGGAAGAGCGCAATCGGGACAGCGCGGAGAAGATCAAGTCGTTGATGTTCACGTTCGAAGATTTGGTGCGGCTGGATCCGAACGGGGTTCAGGTGTTGCTGCGCACGGTGGATAAGGGCGATCTGGCGACGGCGCTGAAGGGCGCGTCGGATTCGCTGAAGGATTTGTTCCTAAGCAACATGTCCGAACGCGCGGGCAAGATCTTGCGCGAAGACATGGAAGCGATGGGCCCGGTGCGCTTACGCGATGTCGAAGAGGCACAGGGCAAGATCGTCACCCTGACGAAAGAGCTTTCCGACAAGGGCGAGGTCGTGATCGCCGACGAAGGCGGCAGCGACGAATTGGTCTACTAACCGCCCTGCCGGATCAGTCGTCGATATCGGCGACCGCCGTGGCGCCGGGCAGGATCGCGGCCGATTCTTTTTCCAGCGCTTTGTAGTCGCTGAACATCAGACGTTCCATATGGAGCGCATGTTCGCCGATCGAGATGTCCTCGAGGTCTTGTTCGAGCGCATCGATCATGGTGTTCGCGACATAGGCCGGATCGAGCAAGTCGTCCATCTCCAACATGCTGACCATCGGGGTGTCGGTGGAGGCCGGGAACGCAGCCATCACGTGGGTGCCCTGCGCGGCAAGTTCGGCGCGCACGCCTTGCGTCATGATCCAAGCGGCCGATTTTGACGCACAGTAGGATCCGGCGAACGGCACGCAGACGCGGGCGGCTTCGGACAGCACGTTGACGATGGCGCCGCCGCCGTTGCGGCGCAGCACCGGAGCAAAAGCCCGACACATGATGAGCCCGCCCCAAAAATTCACGTCCATTTCGCGCCGCGCCGCGCTGAGGTCGGGCGCGGCGATTAGACCGGCGAGACCGAAGACCCCGGCCGAATTGATCAGCAGCGTGACGTCGCCGGCCGCTTCGGCCGCCTTCGCCACCGCCGCTTCGTCGGTGACGTCGAGCGCCAGTGTCTCCACGCCGTCGCCGAGACCCGATAGATCGGCGCCGGGGAGATCGGCGGCGTAGATCTTTTCGCGCCACGCGCCTGTAGCGTTTCGATAATGCGGCGGCCAATCCCGCCGCCGGCTCCGGTTACAAGCGCGGTCGCGCCGTCGATCTTCATGCTCTTGTTCTCCCCTTTGACGCGCCGGACAGCGCGGAACGTTGTTGTGTTGGAGACTTTAATCGTTGGCGGGCCTGAGGTGAATGCCGCGCCGGTCGGTGTCCGATTGGGCCGGATGGTTCGCCGGCGAGGTCACCACCAGACACATCAGTGTGACCGCGCGCGTGATCGGCGCTTCGCGCACCATGCAAGTGCTAGGGTCCTCGGGTCCATGGTTGCTTCACCCCGCGCCCTCAATGATCGTGTCGACGGCCTTATCGCCGCGATATCGCGCGCCCAGCACAGCGCGACGGCGTATGACGAGCGAGCGCCCCACGTGCCGCAGTGGCTCACGCGACGGTTTTTTCGCCATATTGTCAGCCAGCTCTATCACGGTGAGCGTGCGACCCAGGCGGTCTGCGTACGATTGGTGCGCCAGATCGACGATCCCCGCGCGCAAGATTTTCTTGAAAAGCAAATCGCCGACGAGGCCCGGCACGCCGCGTTGTACCGCGACTACCTCGAGGACTTGGGCGGCGTCTCGGCGGTCGATCCTGGATTGGCGCGCGCGCAAGATAGGATCGCGGCGTGGTCCGGGACTTGGCACGGGCCGATGGTGGCGGTGAATACGGTGCTCGAATCCGAAGCCATCCGGACCTTGCAGTCCGCACCACGATTGTTTGCCTGTCCACGCCTGGCCGCCATCAACAGCGGCATCGTGCGCGACGAAGCGCGCCACCTTGCCTTTGGCCGGCTCTACTTGCGCGAACACCTACGCGCGATCGATGCGACCGAAAGACGTGCGATTTACCACTGGGTGCAAGACCTGTAGCGCGGCTGTACAGCAGACCGTCGTGACATGACCGGGTTTTACGTGAGGGTCCGCCGCCCGGTCTTCGCCAAGCGTTGGGCGCGGCAGAATCGCGACCTGGTGCGCCTCGGGTTGATCGAGCCGGACGAGATCGCGGCATTTCACGCATGATTTCCGTCATTATCCCTGTTCTCGACGAAGCAGATCGCTTGCCCGCACTGCTGGCCGCGCTGAAGGACCAAGACGCCGTGTTTGAGGCCATCGTGATCGACGGCGGCAGCACGGACGCCACAACTGACATCGTGCGCGCGCTGGGCGTCACCATCTTGCGATCCCCGCCGGGACGCGGCCAGCAACTCGCGGTCGGCGCAGCGCATGCCACAGGTGATGTCCTGTTATTTCTCCATGCCGACACCACGTTGCCACCCGGGGCGCTGGAGGCGATCGACCGCGCGCTGAATGCCGACGCCGCCCTGCTGGGCGGCAACTTTCGTTTGCTGTTCGACGGCGGGGACGGCTTTAGCGCGTGGCTGAACGGGTTCTATGCGTGGCTACGCCGGCGCGGATTCTATTACGGCGATTCGGGCATCTTCGTGCGGCGGTCGGTGTACGACCGCCTCGGTGGCATCAAGCCGATCCCGCTGATGGAAGATTACGATTTCGTGCGGCGGCTTGAACGCGCGGGGCCCACAACCTGCATTGAGGCTCCGCCGCTAGTAACCTCGTCACGCCGCTTCGTCGGACGTCACCCGCTCGCCATCGTCGGCCGGTGGCTCAAGATTCACGCCTACTATCACCTGGGCGTTTCGCCAGAGACGTTGGTCCGCATTTATGATCGGGATGAGGGCACGCCGCGTGGATCATGGCGGGTGCGTCTAGGCACCCGGCTTGGCGTCCCCAAGGGGAATCGAACCCCTGTTTCCGGCGTGAGAGGCCAGCGTCCTAACCGCTAGACGATGGGGACAAAGCCAGCGGGCTGGCGCCAAATTGCGACGCGGCCCGGCTGGAGTCAAGACAGGCGCCGGGCCTACCCCAGGTGGCGCAGAATCTCGGCGGCGGATTTATCGATCTGTTCGGCGGGCGAGGTCGAGGGGCCGACGCAGAAATCGCCGCGCGCGGTGGCGCTGGGCAAGTACTCCTTGAACCATTCCGGCCCGATGACCGGTACCGTGACCTTGGCCAGACGCTCGCCGCTTTTGTGATGCAAGGCGGCGTTGAGGGCGGTGTGGTAGGTGCGGCAGGCCTTGAGAAGCTCGACGGTTTTTTCATGGAGCTGTTCGGCCGACGGGAGGCCACCCGCGCGGGCATGGGCCGCATCGCGCGTGAACCAGGGAAAGAATAGGTGCTGGTCGCGCGCGAGATGCCATAGCAAGTTGAGCTGGCTGCCGATTTGATCGACGGTGATTTTGGGCGCGTGACCTTGCTGCAGCGCCTTTTCCATTTCCTCGTCGTAGTCCAGGAGCATTTCGACATAGAGACGGCGCACCCGATCGGGCTTGGCGATCGCCATTTCGATGGCGCAGTGGGCGCCGGTCATCGAGCCCCAGAGGTCGAAAGTTTCGAGGCCGAGCGCATCGGCCGTGCGCAAAGCGGCGTCGGCGAAATACGTCATGTCGGTCTTCTCGTGCGCAGGTGCCGCCGAGTCGCCCATGCCGAGGAGGTCGGGGGCCAAGACCTGACGCTTTTCGCCGAGCCGCTCGATCAGCGGGACGATGGCATGGGCCGAGGTCGGGCCGGGATGCATCATCAGCAGCGGGACATCCTCTGCTGCGCCTTTGTAGCGGTAGTGCACCTGCCCTTCGGCGATATCGACGAAACCCCGTTTGACCGTCATTTTTTCTCTCCCTTTTTCTCTTGTTCGATCGGCTTAGTCCGGAAACGCGATCGCGCCGGTGTCGTTGTCGACGACGCAAGGGACGTCGAGATAGGTGACCTCCGGTGTCGCGCCGTAGGTTTGTTCCATGCGCGCGGACCAAGCCGGCGTGAAATAGTTTTCGGCTGCGACGCGATCGTCCCAAATGTAGATGCCACCGCACTGGGCGCCGCGTACGAAGTATTTGGTGCGCAAACCGGGGATGGCCTGAAAGCGCGGCGCGACGTCGTCGAAGAGTTGCCGCGCTTTGGCGGCGGCGCCGTAGGCTTGTGGCGGTAGCGCGACGATGGTCAGGATCATGGCCGCCCTCCCCGGCACCAAGCTTCGAAAGTATGCGGCTTATTAGGACGCGGTCTAGGTGCTGAGTTCGGTTGCGCGCATGACGAACCGATCGATATCGGCCATCGCGGTCGAAAATCCGGTGACCAGCCGTACGACGTTGTCGGTCGGATTGCCCCAGGGGTGGAAATGGAAGCCGTCGGCTTGTAGCCCGGCGATCACCGGCGCAGGGAGCTGCACGAAGATTTCGTTGGCCTGGAGCGGGTGGCGCAAGGCGACGCCCGGCAGGCCGGAGATGCCATCGACCAAGCGCGCGGCGGCGGCGTTCGCGTGGGCCGCATTGCGCCGCCAGACATCGTCGCGCACATAGGCTTCGAGTTGCGCCGAGAGGAACCGCATTTTCGAAAACAAATGGCCGGCGCGTTTGCGTAGGTACGGCATCCGCGCCGCGAGATCGGGGTTGAAGAACACGACCGCCTCGGCCGCCATCGCACCGTTCTTGGTGGCGCCAAACGACAGGACATCGACCCCGGCGCGCCAGGTGATATCGGCGAACGAACACCCCAAGTGAACCACGGCATTGGCGATGCGTGCGCCATCCACATGAAGCGAAACGCCGTGTTCGCGACACGCCGCACTGATCGCGGCCACCTCGTCCACGGCGTAGACGGTGCCGACTTCGGTTGCTTGGCTGAGCGAGACGGCAGCCGGTTGCGCATTGTGGTGACCGTGCGGCGTCGCGTTGGCCAGCAAGGCGCCAATGCCTTGTGCGCTCATCTTGCCGTCCGCCCCCGGCACCGGCACGACCTTGGCGCCGCCGGTATAGAACTCGGGCGCATTGCATTCGTCGACCGTGATGTGGGCCGCGGCGTGCGCATAAATCGCACCGTAGACCGGTGCGACGCTGGCCAGGGATAGTGCGTTGGCGGCGGTTCCGGTGGCCACGGGAAAGACGGTCACCTCGCGCTCGAACAGATCGTTGAATGCGGTCTGCACCTGTGCGGTCCAGGCGTCTTCGCCATAGGCCGCGGCCGAGCCGTCGTTGGCCGCCGCTATGGCGGCCATGATTTCCGGACAGACACCGGTGACGTTATCGCTGCGGAAATCCATTTAGGCGCGTTTCATATCCAGGCGGCGAAAGGTCGCGGGATCGGTATCGTCGGCGGCGTAGATGCGCGATTCGCCGACCGTCCCATCCTCGACCGCCGTGATCAACCAAAGTAGATCGGGTTCCCAAATCGCCGCCCGATCGGTCGCCGAGGGTCTCGGTCACCGGAAGGATGGGAATGAAAGATCCCGACGATCTCCGCACCCTCCTCCCGTAACCTCGCGTTGCAGGCGCAGGCGCAAGCCCGGGTCGACTTCGAAGGCGGTGCGCGGTTCGGCGGCGATGTTTCGGCTTTCGTGGGCCCGCGACACGGTCACGCTGTCGTTGGCGCGCCGACCGACCAACAATCCGCAGGCTTCGTCGGGAAATCGCGCCAGGGCGCAGGCCTCGACCTGCTGCATCACCGGGGTCGGCATTTCGACGATCACGGCCGAGCAATACCCAGAATGCCGCGCAGCCTTCCGCGATCGGTGTCGATGACGATGAGCTGCTCGGTGCCGTCGGGAAGGCGATAGCGCAGCGTGACCTCGCCGGGCCTGCTCGTCATATCGAGATTTCGCCGGCCGGGAGGGATATTTCTTTTTCGTAAGGCCCGCTGCGCTGCGCGGCGTCCTGCGTGCGGTTTATGATCGTGACGACAATCACGCCGAGTGCGGCGACGATCATCACGCCCATCAAAATCACGAGAGCCTTTAGTGCCTGCACGTTTCCACAAAGCTCCGAGTTGTCATGACGCCCGAAAAGACGGCTGAGACCATTTCCGAATCGAGCGAGCAACGCAAGCTTGTTGTGTCCGACGCCGATGCCGGTCTACGGCTGGATCAGTTCTTGGCGCGATCCTGTCCCGATATCTCGCGGTCGCGGCTGAAGGCGCTCATCGTTGATCAGGCCGTGACGGTCGATGGGACGACGGCGGTCGATCCGGCGGCGAAAGTCCGGGTCGACCAATGCATCGATCTGACGGTCCCAGCGCCCAGCGATCCCGTGCCCCAGGGCCAAGCCATGGACCTGGTGGTCGTGTTCGAGGACGACGACGTCATCGTGATCGACAAGCCGGCCGGGTTGGTGGTGCATCCCGCAGCGGGCAATCCCGATCGTACGTTGGTCAACGCCCTGATCGCCCACTGCGGCGCCAGTCTTTCGGGGATCGGTGGGGTGCGTCGTCCCGGCATCGTGCACCGCCTCGACAAAGACACCAGCGGTCTGTTGATCGCGGCGAAGAACGATGCCGCCCACACCTTGTTGGCCAAACAATTTGCCGATCATTCGATCGGTCGCGCGTACCGGGCTGTGGTTTGGGGCGTGCCGAACCCGACCGAGGGCACGTTTGAGGGCGCCATCGGCAGGAGCACCCGCAATCGCAAAAAGATGGCGGTGGTTGCCGAGCGGCGCGGCAAAACGGCGCTTACTCGGTACAAAACGTTGCGCCGGTTCGGCCGCGATGCCGCATTGATCGAATGCCGGTTGGCGACCGGGCGGACCCATCAAATACGCGTCCACCTGAGCCATGCCGGATGCCCGATCATCGGCGACCGGGTCTACGGTCGCGCGCGATCCACGAAGCCCCCAATCGCGCGGCAGGCGCTGCATGCCGGATTTCTGGGTTTCCGCCACCCCCTGACCCACGCGTGGCTCGAGTTCGAGAGCAAACTTCCTCATGATTTCAATAACTTATTGGCCTGGCTGCAGGACCGGGAAAATCAATAACCCACCCTTGAACTCGGGTATAGAACGCCTATTTAATAGAAAAGCATCCGCGCACCTTGGAGCGGCGCGGACCTAGCATGAGAGGCACGATGACCGCACGTACGGCGACCATTCCGAGCGTTTCGACAGAAGGAAGCTTGTCTTCCTATCTGCAGGCCATTCGCAAATTCCGATGTTAGAGCCCGACCAAGAGTTCATGCTCGCCAAACGCTGGCGTGAACATGAAGACTCGGACGCGGCACACCAGCTTGTCACCAGTCATTTACGCCTAGTGGCCAAAATCGCGATGGGCTATCGCGGCTATGGCCTGCCCGTCAGCGAACTTATTTCAGAAGGAAACGTCGGGATGATGCAGGCGGTCAAACGCTTCGATCCCGATCGCGGGTTCCGCTTGGCAACCTACGCGATGTGGTGGATCCGCGCCTCGATCCAGGAATACATCCTGCGTTCGTGGTCGCTGGTCAAAATGGGCACGACCGCGGCGCAGAAGAAACTGTTCTTCAACCTGCGTAAGATCAAAGGCCAGATCAACGCGCTGGAAGAAGGCGACCTCCACCCGGACAACGTCAAAGAAATTGCTACCCGGCTCAAGGTTTCCGAGACCGAGGTGGTCAACATGAACCGCCGTCTGTCGGCGGCCGATCATTCCCTCAACGCGCCGATGCGTATCGACGGCGACGGCGAATGGATGGACTGGCTTGAAGACGACGCACCCAGCCAAGAAGCGGTGCTGGCGGAGTCCGAAGAGTTGGAGAGCCGGCGCGAATTGTTGAAAGAGGCGATGACCACGCTTAACGATCGCGAGCAGCACATTCTGACCGAGCGACGTTTGAAAGAGGAACCCTCGACCTTGGAAGAATTGTCGCAGACCTACGACATCAGTCGCGAACGGGTGCGGCAGATTGAAGTTCGTGCCTTCGAGAAGCTGCAAAAAGCGATGCGCAACGCAGCGATCGAACAGCACATCTCCACGCAGGCGCTGCCGAGCTAAAACGCGCGGGCTAGTCGCGAAACGGGTCGTGCACCAGGATGGTGTCTTCCCGTTCGGGGCTCGTCGACAACAGCGCAACCGGGGCTTCTATTAGTTCTTCGACACGACGGATGTACTTGATCGCGGTCGCGGGCAGCGCGGCCCAGGTTCTGGCGCCTTGGGTCGATTCTTGCCAACCCTCAAGCGTTTCGTAGATCGGCTCGACGGCGGCCTGGGCACTCATGCTGGCCGGCAGGTGCTTGAGTTCTTCGCCGTTGAGGCGATACCCCACGCAAATACGAATTTCCGGCAACCCGTCCAGGATATCGAGCTTGGTGAGGGCGATCCCGTCGATCCCGCCGGTCTTGACGGCTTGGCGCACAAGAACCGCGTCGAACCAGCCGCAACGCCGGGCCCGCCCCGTAACGGTGCCGAATTCGTTGCCACGCTCGCCCAGGGTTTGGCCGGTATCGTCCAAAAGCTCGGATGGAAACGGCCCCTCGCCGACCCGTGTCGTGTAGGCCTTCGTAATCCCCAGGACATACCCAACCGCACCCGGCCCCACCCCGGCCCCGACAGCGACCTGGCCGGCCATCGTATTGGACGAGGTGACGAACGGGTACGTGCCGTGGTCGTTGTCCAGCAAGGTCCCTTGCGCGCCCTCAAACAAAATGCGTTTGCCGGCTGCGCGGTAGGACTCGAGTTGCGACCAAACCGGCTTAGCAAAGGGAAGGATTTTCGGGGCAACCTCCGCCAGCGCGGCGCGGATTTCCGCTTCATCGATCGAAGGACGACCGAAGCCCGCCCGGAGCGCGTTGTGATGGACCGATAGCGCCCTGCCCTTTTCGTCGAGAATTTCCGGATCGGCCAAGTCGCAAACCCGAACCGCGCGCCGACCGACTTTGTCTTCGTAAGCCGGCCCGATACCACGGCGGGTGGTGCCGATGTTCATGCCCGAATTAGAGTCTTCGCGCGAGGCGTCCAACTCGCGGTGCAGCGATAGAATCAGCGTGGCATTTTCGGCGATCGCGAGGTTGTCCGGGGTAATCTCGACGCCTTGATCGCGCAGCGTGTCGATCTCCTTGAGCAACGCCCAAGGGTCAACCACAACGCCGTTGCCGATGATGGAGTACTTGCCGCCACGGACGACGCCGGAGGGGAGCAAACTCAGCTTGTAGACGACACCGTCGACGACCAGGGTATGACCCGCGTTGTGCCCACCCTGAAACCGAACCACGACATCGGCGCGTTCGGACAACCAATCGACGATCTTTCCCTTACCCTCGTCCCCCCACTGGGAGCCGACCACCGCAACATTCGTCATTCGCTTTGTTCGCTCTTTTTGGTGTCGTTATCGATCGGCTGAACGGATCCATCCGCAAAGACATGCGTGCAGCCAAGACGGAGAGCCTCGGCCGTCGGGTCGGCGTCGTCGTCGAGCCCCCGCACGGTGCGCCATCCCTCGTCATGCAACGATTTGATCGTGTCGAAACCGTGGGACGCCGCGACGAAAACGCACGCGCCGTTCTTTTGCGCCGGCAAGGCGCGCCGCAGCGAATCGAGATAGACCGAGAACCCGGTCGCCGGCTCTTCGTTCGGCAAGATATAACGCCCGCCACGGCCGAGTTCGCCGCGCACGCCGCGCGCGAAGATCGAAAAACTGATCCCCGTGTGATACTCGAACCCGCGGTACTCGGTGGGATCGAGTGTCAGCAATAGATCGCCCAAATGCGGCC
The DNA here is from genome assembly GCA_038141965.1 of Alphaproteobacteria bacterium. GTDB lineage: Bacteria > Pseudomonadota > Alphaproteobacteria > SHVP01 > SHVP01 > CALJDF01. The sequence continues at coordinate 72,698 of JAYQJC010000003.1, read as the reverse complement.
TGGTAAGCGCGACCAGGGCCGCGACCGACGCGACGATCTGGGCCGCTTTGGGCGAAAGCGACATCGATTCGAGCGCCGCCACTGCCTTGTCGACTGGCCCGTTCATCCCGAGGAGACTTTGGAAATCGATGCGCCCAGCGCTCGCAACGGCCGAAAGGGCTGCCGCGTCCTTTCGATCGAGCGCATCACGGAGCGCATCGAGTTGCGCTCCCTCGATCCCGGCATCAGCCGCCAAAACGCCAACCAAGTGCGGCACGGTGAGATCGATCGACAAATCTTTGGCACCGGCGCGTTGCAGCGCCTCTGCGGCCAACAGGATCGCTTCGGCATCGGCCTCCAAGCTGTCGGACCCGATGAGTTCGAACCCGGCTTGGGAGAACTGGCGTTCCGGCCGCAGCTGGCTGCCGCGCGTGCGGAGGACCTGGCCCGAATAGGACAAACGTAACGGCCGCGGGCGTGCGCCCAGCCGGGTTGCCGCGATTCGGGCGACCTGCCCCGTCATATCGGCGCGCACGCCCAGCATGCGCTGGGATTGGGGGTCCATGACCCGAAACATTTGCTGTGCCAGCGCCGCGCCGGGACCGTCGAGCAGGCTTTCCTCGAACTCGATCAGTGGGGGCTTTACGCGCGCATAGCCGTGCGCCCGAAAGGTCGCCATCAAGATATTGACGGTTTCGGCCTCGATGTCCGCCTCAGGGGGCAGATCGTCCGAGAGGCCTGCCGGCAGAAGGCCGTTGCTGGGGTCCGATGTCATGTCGGGCTGAATTCTACTCGGTGCCCGACCGTTTGTCCGGGCTGTGGGTCTAGTCGAATCGCAGCGATTTTGCCGCGTTCACGAGCGGCAGCGCGAGGATCTTCTTCAATACCTCATCGCTGACCGGTTCATCGGTGGCGATCATCGACATCGCTTCGCCACCGGCGGCCTTTCGACCGAGATGGAAAGTCGCGATATTGACCCCCGATTCCCCCAACTCCGTCCCGAGCCGACCGATGAAGCCCGGCAGATCGTCGTTCGTGACGAACAAGGTGTTGGGCGCCAGTTCGGCCTCGATGTCGATCCCGTTGACATGGACGATCCGCGGGTTGGTATCGGCAAACAGCGTTCCGGCGACGACCTTGTCGTTGCCGTCACCTTCGACGGTAAGGCGGATCAACGAATGGTATTCGGCACTGCGTTCGTTGGTCGCTTCGGTGACGTCGATATCACGCTCGCGGGCGATCACCGGCGCATTCACCATATTCACGCTGTCCATTTGCGGCTGCAGCAAGCCCTCGAGGACCACCGCAGTCAGCGGTTTGGTGTTCAGTTGGGCGACCTGACCTTCGTAGTCGATCCGCACCCGCTTCATCCCTGAGTCCACGAGCTGCCCCAAGAAGCTACCGACCTGCTGCGCCAATTTGAGGTAAGGCCGGAGTTTGGGCGCGTCCTCGGCACTAATCGACGGCATGTTGAGCGCATTGGTGACCGCCCCGACCGTAAGATAGTCGGCCATTTGCTCGGCCACCTGAATGGCGACGTTTTCCTGTGCTTCGTTGGTGGACGCGCCGAGATGGGGTGTCGCGATGATTCCGTCCACGCCGAACAAGATGTTGTCCTTCGCCGGTTCTTCGCTGAAGACATCCATGGCAGCGCCGGCGACCTTGCCCGATTCGATAGCCGCCTTGAGGTCTTCTTCGACCACCAGACCGCCACGCGCGCAGTTAATGATCCGCACGCCGTCCCGCATTTTGGCCATCGCGTCTTTGTCGATGATATTGCGCGTGGCTTCGGTGAGCGGTGTGTGGAGGGTGATGAAGTCGGCGCGCGCGAACAAATCGTCGAGTTCGACTTTCTCGACACCGATATCTTCGGCCCGTTCCGGCGAAAGATACGGATCGTAAGCCACGACCTTCATCTTCAGTCCCAGCGCGCGATCCGCGACGATCGAACCGATGTTGCCGCACCCGATGAGGCCGAGGGTTTTGCCGTAAACCTCAACCCCCATGAAGCGCGATTTTTCCCACTTGCCGGCGTGGGTCGACGCGTCGGCGGTGGGAATTTGCCGTGCCAACGAAAACATCATGGCGATCGCGTGTTCAGCCGTCGTAATCGAGTTGCCGAACGGGGTATTCATCACGATGACGCCGCGGCCCGTGGCCGCCGGGACATCAATATTGTCGACGCCGATCCCGGCGCGCCCGATGACTTTGAGCTGCGTCGCCGCGGCTAGAACTTTTTCGGTCACCTTGGTGGACGAGCGAACCGCCAGGCCGTCGTAGTCACCGATACAGGCGATGAGTTCGTCGGGCGTCATGCCGACTTTCTCGTCAACCTCGACACCCCGCTCTTTGAAGATGCGGGCTGCTTCCGCGCTGAGTTTGTCGGAGATCAATACTTTGGGCATGGGGCGCGTTCTCCCGCGGGCTAAGCGTCTGACGATTTTTACGGTTTCGAAGGCCCAATCGAGCCAAGGGGTCAGCGATTCAAGGTCGGTGTGTTCGACCGTGCCGCCGCACCAAATGCGCAGGCCGGGCGGCGCATCGCGATAGGCGTCGACGTCGAGCCCCACGCCTTCGGCCTCGAGCGCCGCGCCGATTTTTTTTGCCGCAGCGGCCTGGGCATCGGCATCGAGCCCGGCGAACCAGGGATCGACGATCTTGAGGCACACCGATGTGGGCGACCGCGTTGCGGCATCTTCAGCGAGAAAATCGACCCAGGGCGTTGCCGCCACCCAGGACTCCAGGACACCGAGGTTGCGCCGCGCCCGGGCCACCATCTCGGGCAATCCGCCAATCGAGGCCACCCATTGCAGGGCGTCCAACGCATCTTCGACGCAGAGCATGGAGGGCGTATTGATCGTCGCTCCGGTGAACAGCGCTTCGTCGAGTTTGCCGCCCTTTGTCATGCGGAAGACCTTGGGCATCGGCCAAGTTGGCTGGTGACTCTCAAGGCGCGCCACGGCACGGGGGGACAAGATCAGCATGCCGTGCGCCGCTTCGCCGCCGAGGACCTTTTGCCAGGAGTAAGTCGTGACATCGAGCTTTGTCCCACGGCAGGTCGAACGCGAACACGGCCGAGGTGGCATCGCAAATCGTCAACCCCTCACGATCGTCGGCAATCCAGTCGCCATCGGGGACGCAGACCCCGGAGGTCGTGCCGTTCCACGTAAAGACGACATCGCGCGAGAAATCGACATCGCCAAGGTCCGGCAACGCACCATAATCGGCCTTCAGGGTCCGAACGCCGTCGAGTTTGAGTTGCTTGGTGATGTCAGTGACCCAGCCCTGGCCGAAGCTTTCCCAAGCCAGCACATCGACCTCACGGGGCCCCAGGAGGGACCAGAGCGCCATTTCGACGGCGCCGGTATCAGACGCTGGGACGATCGCGATGCGATAATCGTCCGGCAAGCCGAGCAAGGTGCGGGATTGGTCGAGAACCGCCTTGAGACGGGCTTTGCCGACCTTGGATCGGTGGGATCGACCGAGGCACGCCTCGTTAAGGACGTCGACCGACCAACCAGGTCTCTTGGTACAGGGCCCGGAAGAAAAAAGCGGATTCGCCGGGCGGCGCGCGGGGCGCTGAGGTGTCGTCATGTCTCTATTCCTTCCAGAATAGCGCAACCCGTTGGGGGGTCGTGGCCCGCCGCGGATATATGGGCCCGGCACGAGAATGTCAACGCGATGCCGCGAATTAGCCACAGAATCGTAGTTGTCTTCGCGGGACCTCAGTGGAATCATCCCCGGACGAGTTTGAGGAGGAATTTGGTCATGCTGCGTTCACTATCGCTTGCCGCGGCTATCGCGGCGACGGCGCTGGTCGGCGTTATCTATGCGCCGGCCGGTCATGCTGCCGAAGCCATCATGGCAGCCAGCCCCCAGCCCGCCGACGGGGCGATCAAGCCCGGACTGAGCGTTTATTACGTCCAAGATCGGTTTAACCACATCGACGAAGTGATCAATGCCGCAACGTGGATGAAGAAGATCCCGGGCGACCCGCTACCGATGCTCAACTACAACGTGGGCGCGGGCCCGGTCTTGACGAACAAGAACGACGATCTCGTCGGTGCGTTCATCCAGGGCTATATCAAGATCGATCAACCGGGAACGTACATGTTCTCGGTGCAGCACAACGACGGGGTGCGTTTGTGGATCGGCGATACCATGATCTACGATTCGCCCTTCGTGACCCCCGATCTGTTCTCACCCAACCTGGAAGTCGTGGCAGACAAAGCAGGCTGGTATCCGATCCGCGTGATCTACTACGAGAAAAAGACCACCTCTACGCTGGAGCTCTACTGGCAGCCGCCAGGAGCCGGGTCGTTTGAATTCGTGCCGGCGTCGGCCTTCGGTCATATTCCGGGCGAGCAAGACATCAGCTAGTCGCGCGACTAAACGTCGGAGACGGTGTGGCTGTGGTTCATCGGACCATGGCCAGCGCCGTAGCCCGGCGCGGTGCGGATGGCCGCCATCACGTAATCCCGCGCGCGCGCGATCGACGCGTCAACCCTGAGCCCTTGCGCCAAACCGGCCGCAATGGCGGAGGCGAGCGTGCACCCGGTGCCGTGGGTGTGTTTGGAGTCGATGCGAGGCGACTCGAACACCTGGGTTTCACCCGGGCCGAATAACAGATCGCGCACCCGATCGCCGGTCAGATGCCCGCCCTTCAGCAAGACGTACTTGGCCCCCAGCGCCAGGAGGTCGTCGCGCGCAGCCGTCATGTCAGAGATCGACGTAATGGGCCGCCCGACCAAGATCGACGCCTCCGGCAAGTTCGGCGTGAGCACCGTCGCGATCGGGATCAGACGCTCGGTGAGCGTGGCGGTCGCCGCAGTCGAGATCAACGAATCACCGCTTTTGGCCATCATGACCGGATCCACAACCAGAGGGGCCTTGGTCTTGGCCGCAGCAAAGGCGTCGACGACGGACCCGATCACGTCAGGCGTATGAAGCATCCCGGTTTTTATGGCGTCGGCGCCGAGATCAGCCAGCACAATGTCTATCTGTTGAGCGACGAAACTCGGCGGGACGTCATGGATCCCGGAGACGCCATTGGTGTCCTGGGCGGTGAGCGCCGTAATCGCCGTCATCGCATAGGCGTCGAGCGCCGTGATCGTCTTGATATCGGCTTGAATGCCGGCCCCGCCCCCGGAATCCGATCCGGCGACAACAAGAACGCGCCCTTTCATGATCCTGCGAGACCTATGGAGCGGCTTGTTCGACCGCGGCGCTCAGATCGTCGACGACTTGGGTGACGAGCGCCGAGTCGAAGCCTTCCGCCATTACTCGAACCAGCGGCTCGGTCCCGGATTTTCGCACCAGAACACGCCCCTTGTCGCCCAAGCGCTGTTCGGCGTCGGCGATCGCGCGTTGCACGTCGTCACACTCCAGCGGCACATCGCCCTGGACGCGGACATTCTTCAGCACCTGAGGTACGGGCTCGAAAAGGCGGCCGACTTCGCTGACCGGACGCGCCTCGTCGGCGACGAGAGCAAGAACCTGCAGCGCCGCGAGCAAGCCGTCGCCCGTGGTGGCGTGATCGGAAATGATGATGTGGCCGGATTGTTCGCCGCCGAGGTTGAACCCGTTTGCCCGCATATGTTCCAAGACATAGCGATCGCCCACTTGGACACGATGGAGCGCCAAGCCACGTTCGCGCAGGAATATCTCTAGCCCGAGGTTGGACATGACCGTTGCAACCAGCGCATCGCCGCGCAGCCGGCCGGTTTTGTGCCACCGCTGGGCGATCATGGCCATGACCTGATCGCCATCCAAAACATGGCCCGCTTCGTCGGCGATGACGAGACGGTCAGCGTCGCCGTCGAGGGCAATCCCGATATCGGCACCGTGCGCAACAACCTGTTCGCAAAGCACCGCCGGATTGGTCGAGCCACACCCTTCGTTGATGTTGGTGCCGTCAGGATTCACGCCAATGGGAATCACCTCGGCGCCCAGTTCCCAAAGCACCGTCGGGGCGACCTTGTAGGCCGCACCGTTGGCGCAATCGATCAAGACCTTGAGGTCGTCCAGCGTGCGCTCGCTCGAATAGGTGCTCTTGATGAATTCGATGTAACGACCGCCGGCGTCTTCAAGCCGTTGCGCGCGACCGAGGTGGGCGGCCTGGGCCAATTCGGGATCGGACTCGAAGCGTTTTTCGATACGAATCTCATCGGCGTCGGAGAGTTTGAATCCGTCCGGCCCGAACAGCTTGATTCCGTTGTCTTGGAAAGGGTTATGCGAGGCCGACAACATGACACCAAGGTCGGCGCGCAGGCTACGCGTCAACATGGCGACCGCGGGCGTCGGCATCGGGCCGACCAGGATCACGTCCATACCGACCGAGGTAAAGCCCGCCGTGAGCGCGGGTTCGAGCATGTAGCCCGACAACCGCGTGTCTTTGCCAATCAGAACGCGGTGGCGGTGGTCACCCCGGTAGAACTCGCGTCCGGCGGCCATCCCCAGCTTGAGAGCCGTTTCGGCCGTCATCGGTTCTTGGTTGGCGGTCCCGCGGATGCCGTCGGTCCCAAAATATTTGCGCGTCATGGTGCTTTCACCGCAATTGATGGCTGCATGGAATCACATCCCGGCACCGAAGTCTCGCCTGGCTCCGTCAATACTTGCTGCGAAGTGTTTCAACGACCTTCGACGTGAGACCAAACCGCGACCGCTTGTCGGGTTTGGGCCACATCATGTACGCGGAGGAACTGCACGCCTCGCGCCAGGCCCAGGGACGCCGCGGCAACGGACCCACCGAGACGCGCGACTGCCGGTCCGTCTCGGTCGATCCGGCCGATGAAGCTTTTGCGCGAGGCGCCGAGCATCACGGCGCAGCCCAGACCATGGAGAACCGCTAGATCGCGGAGCAGAAGTGCGATGTGAGCATCGTTCTGGCCAAAGCCGATTCCCGGGTCGACCACGATCCGATCTCGCGAAATGCCGTGGGCCTCGCACGCTGCGAGCCGCCCGTCGAGATAGTCGGCGATATCAAGCCGAACATCCCGGTAGCTGGGCGCCACTTGCATGGTCTTTGGCGCACGCAAGCTGTGCATGAGGATCACCGGACAGGCGAGGTCGGCAGCCGCCTTCAGCGCCTCGGGATCGGCCGACAACGCCGAGACATCGTTGACGACGGATGCCCCGGTGGCGACCGCCCGCCGCATGACCTGCGCGCTGCGGGTATCCACCGATATCGGAATCCGTCCTGCGAGGGCGTCGATGACAGGCAAAACGCGGCGACACTGGGTTTCCGGCGATACCGGGTCGGCACCGGGCCGGGTCGATTCGCCGCCGATATCGATCATGTCGGCGCCGTCGTCGATCATGGAGATGCCGTGGTTGATCGCGGCGTCGGCGCTTTCGAACTGGCCGCCGTCAGAGAAACTGTCCGGCGTCACGTTGAGCACGCCGACGATTTTCGGTCGGGAATGATCGAAGTTCAGGATGTCGGGGCGTGGACCGGTGAGGCGGGCCAACGCGGCATCGAGCATCGGCGCGCTGTCGGTTCGATCGGCCCAAACGCGCAGGTCGTTCAAACCAAACCCGATCTCGTCGGCGGGCCCGGTTTCAGGACGCCACAGCAGCCGAACGCGCGTAAAGGCCAGTGGTCCGCCAGCCAACCATAGAGCCGTCCCGTCATTGACTGCGGTGCGCGCCGCGGGGCCACCAACCAGCCCCTCAGGGACAAGGCGCATCGTGTCGGGCGACGAAAAACCCCGCGCAAGCGCGGGGTGATTCAGGTCGGACGGTGATCCGTCGGTCACGATTCCGGTTGCGGTGCCGGATCAAACCCGGGGTCGTCACGGCCGCGGTCTTTGGTGCCGGTGGTGGGGATCGGCGAGCTACTCGCGCCGCCGCCCTGGTCGCTCGACTCTTCGGGATCGACGCGCGTGATTGTCTCGCCGCGGAGCAGCGCTGCGATTTCATCGCCGGTCAGGGTCTCGTATTCGAGCAAGCCGTTCGCGAGCGTGTGCAAACCGTCGAGATTGTCGGTCAGGATCTTGCGCGCCCGCTCGTTTGCGGTATCGACGATCTGACGAATTTCTTCGTCGATGATCTGTGCCGTAGCCTCGGAGACGTTTTTCCGTTGGGTGACGGAATGGCCGAGGAAAACCTCTTCTTCGTTATCCATGTAACGAAGCGGGCCCAGACGATCGCTCATCCCCCACTCGGTGACCATGCGACGGGCCAATGCCGTGGCCTGTTGGATATCGCTGGAAGCGCCGGTCGTGACTTTTTCCGCGCCGAAAATCAGCTCTTCTGCAAGACGGCCGCCAAAGGCGATCGCCAGCGCGTCATCAAGGTATTCGCGGGATTGCGAGTATTTGTCCTGTTCGGGCAAACGTTGCACGAGACCCAGCGCGCGCCCGCGCGGGATGATCGTCGCTTTGTGAATCGGATCGGACGCGGGGCAGTTCACGCCCACCAAAGCGTGACCGGCTTCGTGGTAGGCGGTCAGGCGCTTCTCTTCGTCCGTCATAACCATTGAGCGGCGTTCGGCGCCCATCATGACTTTGTCTTTGGCGTCCTCGAACTCTTGCATCGTGACAACGCGCCGTCCCTTACGGGCCGCCAGAAGCGCAGCCTCGTTGACGAGGTTGGCCAAGTCCGCGCCGGAGAAACCAGGCGTACCGCGGGCGATGGTGCGGGCCACCACGTCCGGGCCCAGCGGGACCTTTTTCATATGCACTTTGAGAATTTTCTCGCGGCCCAGGATATCCGGGTTCGGCACAACGACCTGACGGTCGAAACGACCAGGACGAAGCAACGCGGGATCAAGGACATCCGGCCGGTTGGTCGCGGCGATGAGAATCACGCCGTCGTTGGTTTCGAAGCCGTCCATTTCGACGAGGAGCTGGTTGAGCGTTTGCTCGCGCTCGTCGTTCCCCCCGCCGAGACCGGCACCGCGATGGCGACCGACGGCATCGATTTCGTCGATGAAGATGATGCAGGGCGCATTTTTCTTGGCCTGCTCGAACATGTCGCGCACCCGGCTGGCGCCGACGCCGACGAACATTTCGACGAAATCGGACCCCGAGATGGTGAAGAACGGCACGTTGGCTTCGCCGGCAATGGCCCGCGCCAGCAACGTCTTACCGGTACCCGGTGGCCCCACGAGCAACGCGCCCTTGGGAATTTTGCCGCCGAGCCGCTGGAATTTTTGCGGGTCTTTTAGAAACTCAACGATTTCTTCGAGTTCTTCTTTTGCTTCGTCGATTCCCGCCACGTCCTCGAAGGTGACCCGGCCATGCCGTTCGGTCAGCAAGCGGGCGCGGGATTTGCCGAAGCCCATCGCCTTGCCGCCGCCCGACTGCATCTGCCGCATGAAGAAAATCCATACGCCGATGAGAAGGATGAACGGGACCCACGAAATCAAAAGCTGGACAAGCAGCGGGGTGTCTTTGGTCGCCGGTTCGGCGTGGATAACGACGCCGCGGTCCGTCAGGCGGCGCACCAAGTCGGGATCATCCGGCGCAAAGGATTTGAACTGCGTCCCGTCATGCCGCGTTCCGACGATTTCGTGGCCCTTGATATTGACCTCACGAACATCGCCCGCTTCGACTTCGGCAATGAACTGGGAAAAGGCCACATCGGGCTGATCATTGCGCGAGGTACTGCCGCTGTTCATCAGTTGGAACAGCGCGACAATGAGCAACGCGATGATCGCCCACAGGGCTAAATTTCGTCCGAGATTGTTCACTGCCGCTTTCCCTAGACCAAAAAAACACGCGGCACCAATCCGGCCCCGCCACTGCCTCAATTACATAGTGAACATCGCCGGTTAAGCAACCGCAAAGGTCGGTGAAAACAACGTGCACCGGGGTCGAAAAACGGCAGAAAACAGAACGGTTGCCGGGCATTTGATCAACAATTGGGGAACCCCCACCGGAACGCCCTCGATCCACAACGCCGGCAACGCCCAAATCGCCGCTGTTGGCACCCCTACCACAAGGTCCGGCGCGACATGCGATTGAACGCCAACCCACCCCTGGCGACCCAGCGGCCCGATCTCGCGTGCGGGCGGGGCGTTTTCTGTGCCGGGCACCGTTACCCAGAATCGGCCATCCCACATTGCGCTGCGGCTGGAGAGCGGGGTACTGGGCGGCAAACGACCCGGTTCGCGCGTGATCTCCAGGGTGCCGCGACGCCGGGCAACGAGGCAGCCGGCGAGGGTCGCGGACCGGCCCGGTGCTTGATCGAGGATACGGGCGCGCAACCGGTCGGTGGCGTCGGGCCCGGCGGATAGGATCGGCCGCCGACCCAGGCCACGACGCGGGCAAGCGCGCCAGACGCGATTTCCGCCGTTTCCGTCTGCAGCGCATCGACATCGAGCGTACAAAACCCGAACGGATGAAGCGAAGCGGCGCGAGCGAGGACGCTCAGCACGCGACGTTCGTGCGCTTGACGGCGCCGTGCCGCATCCCCGACCGCGACCGAACCGCGCGCGGGAGCCGGCGCGCGACGTAGTCGGGTCCGTTCGAATCGTTCGTCTCGGTTGCTCGGGTCATCGATCCAAGAAATGCCTTGGATCGCCAGAAAGGCACGTAAATCGGCACGGCGCAGACCAAGGAGCGGCCTGAGAAGGCGTCCTCCTTCGCCCTCGACGATCGCGGACATGCCCGCCAGGCCCACGGCACCGCTCCGCCGTGCCCGCCGCATGGCGATGGTTTCCTGTTGATCGTCGGCGTGGTGTCCGGCGAGCAGGTGAAGGACGCCGTGCTCCCGGCACCAATGCCCCAGCAACCGGTAACGCGCGGTTCGTGCGGCAGCTTGGACCCCGCCTGCGGGTTTGTCGCCCAGCCAAGTCAGCACCTCCGCCGCGATCCCCCGAGTTCGTAACTGTGCGTGCACCTGGCGCGCTTCGTCGCTGGATTCCGGACGGAGCCCGTGGTCGACGATCAGCGCCGTGAGCCGGCCAAACCGCGCATCGACCCAGTGTTTTGCGAGCACCGCAAGCGCCAAGCTGTCGGGGCCGCCCGAAACCGCCACCGCGAGGTGCGGTCGGTTTTCGAACGGCGCGAAACGATCCATCGCGGCGTCGAAGCGTTGCTGGAGATCGGCGCAGACCGCGGAGTCAGAGATGGTAACGGCCATGGGGCCGCCTAGGGACAGCTCAGTTTTTCTTTTTGCTGGTCGGCCTGGCGGAGCAAACGGGGATCGGCGCTGGGAAACCGCGCATAGAGTTCACCGAACGACGCGCAGGCATCCTCTTTGTTGTCGAGCGCGGCCAGCGACATGCCGAGCTTGAGGAGATTGTCGGCCGCCTTCGAGCCGTCGGGATACCGCGTGTAGCCCTCGATAAAGGCCGCAGCGGCTTCGGCATAGTTCTTCCGCACGTAGAAGGTCTCGCCCAACCAATATTGCGCATTGGCGGCAAGGGGATGGTCGGCATTTTCATCGAGGAACGTCTTGAATGCTTGCTCGGCCGTGTCGTACTTCGCCGTGATCATCAGCAAAGAAAGCGCGTGTTCGTACTGTTCCGTGGGCGAGCCGTCCGGCAGGGTCTGCTCCGGGACAACGGCTGCCTGTTGCTGCTGTGGCGGTAGCGCCGTTTCTGGAGCGCGGGCGACGCCCTGCTCGCCAGGCAAGGGGGCTGCCGCTTGGGCCGCCGCCGGATTGGTCTGGATCGCTTGTTCGAGCGCGGAAAGCCGGAAATCGACATCCGCAACCAACTTGTCGACGCGGGTTCGCATGACGTCGACATCATGAACGGCGGTTTCGATCGCCCCCGTCAGGCGGCGTAGCTCCGCCTCGATGTCGGACATACGCTGTTCGTTGGAGACGAGACGCTGGGTCACGGCCTCGGGCGCAATACCGGCGGCCCGAAGTTCCGCCGAGGACGGTTCGGCGCGTTGCGCCGGCGGGGTTTCGCCCCGATAGACGGCCCGTTGGAGATCCTGAAGAGTGCGCTCGATATCGCTGAGGCGCTGGGCGATGGCGGCATCGCGGCCTTGCTGCGCCTGGGCGGTCGCCATCGGCAAGGCGGCCACGACCAGCCCTACAATAAGCCACCTTTTTGCTGCCAATCTCGCCATATCAACACTCCCGAAATTCGGAAGCCACCATACAACACCGCAATTGTGGCGGAAGATGGGTCCGTAGCAGAATCGAAAACGCCCGCCGGTAATACCGAGCGGGCGTTTCAGGTTAGTTCGCAGCCGAAGCGCTAGTTGACGACGGTAACGCCCCGACGGTTCTGCGACCATGCCGCCTCGTTCGAGCCCAAGGCGACGGGACGTTCTTTGCCGTAGCTGATCGTCCGCACCCGGCGCGGGTCGATGCCCTGCGACACGAGGAAGTCTTTCACGGAATTCGCTCGGCGCTCACCCAGCGCCAAGTTGTACTCGCGCGTTCCACGTTCGTCGGCATGGCCTTCGACCGTGATGTTGATGTTCGGGAACCGCTTCAACCATGCGGCCTGCAGTTCCAGGGTCGACCGGCTGGCCGGCAGCAGATCGAACTTGTCGAAGTCAAAGAACACCCGGTCGCCGATATTGGCCACCAAGTCTTGCTGGCTGCCCGGCGTGACCTCGGGTGCTTGGCGAGAGGCCTGCGCGGATCCGGAGGACTGTTGAACCGTTGTGGACGCTGCCCCCTGGGACGCGCCCCCGCTGCCGCTCGCCGCGCTGTCTTCCTCAGCGGCTGTTGCACAGGCGGCAACGACGAATAGTGCGGCAATCATTGTAGTAAACTTCAAGCGCATTGATCTCTCCGTAGCGACATAGCTCAACGCCCCAAATCTGTAGGCCGAGCAGGCGCATCATAGCGACACCCAATCAACCGAGTCACCGGCAATAGGCATCGGCCCAAAAATAAGCCCCTAACGCGTGGCCGAAAGTAAGGCCCGGCCCGACCAATGTCTAGGGGCCAGGGCCTTTTTTTCGTGTCGCCCTAGGGGTTTAGAGGAGTTTTTAGCGACTTTCGGAAAACAAGGGGGACCAGGCCGGGTCGGATCCGTCGAGCGGCGTGACCACGCGGCGCTCGTTGAAACCGGTCAAATCGACCGACCAGAGGGCGACTTCGCCGCCGGAACCGTCATCGCGGCGCGGTTGTTGGCGAAAGAACATGATCACCCGACCGTTGGGGGCCCATGTCGGCGCTTCGTCCAAGAAGCTCTCCGTCAGCAGGCGTTCGCCGGTCCCATCGGGCCTCATGACGCCAATGTGAAAGCGACCTCGGCGAAACTTGGTAAAGGCGATGAGGTCGCCGCGCGGCGACCAAACCGGCGTGGCATAGCGCCCGTCGCCGAAACTGATGCGCTTTTGTCCATCCCCGTCGGCACCCATCACATAGATCTGCTGGGTGCCGCTGCGGTCGGAGTTGAAGGTGATCCGAGAGCCGTCCGGTGCGAAAGACGGCGAGGTGTCGATCGCGGGGTTTCGGGTGAGTTGTTCCACCCGACGGGTGCGGACATCCATCGTGTAGATGTCCGAATTGCCGTCGACGGCCAGACTCATGATCACGCGATTGCCGTCGGGCGAAAACCGCGGGGCGAACGTCATGCCGGGGAAGTCGCCGAGGATTTCCTGTTGGCCGGTATCGATATTGTAGATGTAGACCCGCGGTCGATCGCCGAAATAACTGAGGTAGGTGATCTCTTGGCGGGTCGGCGAAAAGCGTGGCGTGAGCACGAGGTCTTTGCCGTCGGTCAGGAAACGATGGCCGGCACCGTCTTGATCCATCAATGCCAGGCGCTTGATGCGTTTGTCAGCGGCGCCGGTTTCGGAGATGTAAACGATTCGGGTATCGAAGTAGCCGTCTTCGCCCGTCAAGCGCTTGTAAATCGCATCGGAGATCAGATGGGCAATGCGTCGCCAATTCTCTGGATTGGTGACGTAGACCAAACCCGTCATCTGTTGCTCGGCGAAGGTATCCCACAAACGAAACTCGACGCGAAGACGACCGTCGGCCTCTTCGACCGCCCCGCCCGTGACGAGCGCTTGCGCGTTGATGAGTCGCCAATCTCCGAACCGAGGCCGCAAGGTGATCTGCGTCGGATCTTCGATGAAGGCTGCGCGCTCGATCGCGCGGAACAACCCCGATCGTTCGAGGTTTGCGGCAATGACGCCGGAAATATCTCGGCCCACTTGCGTCGTGTCCGGCGTGGTCCCGTTGAGATCGCCGATCGCAATGGGCAACGGATCGACGTTGCCACGGGTAATATCGATCTGCAGTTGCGCCTGCGCCGGGTTTGCGGAGAACTGCACCGCAAAAAGCGTTGCCGCAAAAAGGGCAAGAACCGCAGCCGGAAAACGCGTCACGATCGTCATTTCAATTCCTTCACCTTTAGCCGCCGAGCATTTCTCGCGGGTTGAACGTCAACGTGATTTCTTGCCACCGATCGTACTTCGAGGTGGGCAGGTTCTTGAGCGGCGTGCAGCGCTGCACCGCGCGACGGGCACTTTCGGCCGCAGCGCGGAAAAATCCGTCATCCATCCGGTCGCGATCCAAAATAACAGGCGGCCCCTTGAGCGATCCATCCGGTTTGAGGTTGATCCGGATCTTGATCACGAGGTCGCGTGCGTCCCGCGCACCGGCCGGCACGTTCCAGCATTGCTCGATCTGGTAGCGGATGGCATCGACTTCGCTGATCGTCAGGCGATTACCGATGGCCGCGCGCTGCACGGGCGAATCATCCACGGGAGGCGGCTGCAGAAATTTCTTTGGCGCCTCGTCCGGCTCGGTTTCCGGCGCTTCGTCCTTGCGTGTCTTGTCGATGAGAACGGCGATCCGACTGGCGTCAAAGCGCGGCGTTTTTTTCGGCGGCTCCGGCTTGGTCTTGGGGCGAATTTTGGTCCGGCGCTGCTCGGGTGGTTCGGGCGCCACCCGCGTTTCCGGAGGTGGCGGCGGCGCCGCCTCGGGTTTGGGGGCAGGCTTCGGCGGGGGCGGTAACGCCGCGACTTTCTCAGGCGCGGGCGGTGCGGGTTTGGCCGCGGGAGGCGGCGGGGGCGGTGGCTTGGGCTCGGCCTTTACGGGCTCAGGTTTTGCCGCTTCGGGTTCTGGTTTCGGCGCTTCTTGCGGCGTTTCCGGCGCCGCGCGAGTCTCTTCGGCGATCGCTACCAGTTCGACGATGATCGGCGTCTCTTCCTGAATCGTGTCTTGGAACAACGTGGGCAACCCGGTCCATGCGGCGGTCGCGAGCGCGAGGTGGAAAGCCACCGATATGCCGATCGCCCCGCGCACCGATCCCTACTTTCCTTGCAGCCGTTCGGTGATCAGCGCGACCCGATTGAAGCCCGCGCCGTTAAGGACACCCATGACTTCCATGACACGGCCGTAGTCGATCGACTTATCCCCACGCACAAAAATGCGCGCATCGGGATTGTTCGACGTGATCGCTTCGAGCCGGGGAATAAGCGTCTCCATGCTGACTTCCGAATCTTGGATATAGACGCGCCCGCTTGAGTCGATGCTCACCGCCAAAGGTTCGTCCTGGCCGGGAATGGGTGCGGCGGCGGTCTCCGGCAGCTCCACGGAAACGCCCACGGTCAGAAGCGGCGCGGTTACCATGAAGACGACGAGCAGCACCAACATGACATCGACGAACGGCGTCACGTTGATTTCTGCCATCGGTCGATGGCCGCCGCGCCCGTTGGTCTTCGATCGTTCCATCAGAAAAGCGGCCATCAGTCGGTCCGTTCGTCGAGTTGGCGCGACAGGATGGCGGAGAACTCGCCGGCGAACCCTTCAAGCCGCCCAGAGAAGCGATTGAGGTCGCTGGAAAACTTGTTGTAGGCGACAACAGCCGGGATCGCGGCAACCAAACCGAACGCCGTTGCGAATAGGGCTTCGGCGATCCCAGGCGCGACGACGGCGAGGCTGGTGTTTTTGCTGACCGCAATGGACTGAAAGCTGTTCATGATGCCCCACACCGTGCCGAACAGGCCGATGAAGGGCGCCGTCGAACCGACCGTGGCGAGAAAGCCGAGGTAGCGTTCGAGCCGGTCGAGTTCGCGGGAAATCGTCAACCGCATCACCTGGCCGATTCGTTCCTGAACGCCGGTGCTCAAGCGATCGCTTTCGACCAGCCCATGCGCACCGGACCGGCGCCACTCGCGCATCGCCGAGGCAAACAAGATCGCCATGGGGTGATCGGCCTTGGTGCCGATCCGGTCGTAAAGATCCTCGAGCGATCCGCCCGACCAAAAGACCTCCTCGAACTCGCTCGCTTTGGCCGACACGCGGCGAATGCGACGGACCTTGTCGAAGATGATCGCCCAAGACCAAATCGACGAGCCCAGCAGCAAAACAAGCACGAGCTTGACGATAAAGTCGGCGCGCGCGACGAGCGATAGAATGGACAGATCGCCCGAGACCGACCCGGCGATTGCCGCCGCTTCAACAGCTTGTTGTTCCATGGTTCTCCTTAGCTAGTGCGCGGGTTGCGCGATCCGCGCAAATGCGGTGCGAATGGGAGGAGGCAGTGACTGCACGCGGCCGGTCCCGTCCATGCAGGCAATCCGAAGTTCGGTCGCCACCAACAGATCGTCGTCGCGGTAAACGTCTTGCAAGACATCGAGCACCGGCCCACGGATGCGCATCACGCGGGTGCGTACATCCAGCGCATCGTCCAGGCGCGCCGGGCGCCGATACTTGACCGCGCAACTACGGACGATGAACGACAAGCCGTCGGTCTGCGCCATCTTCGAATGGGTGACGCCGAGCAGCCGCATCATGTCGGTGCGCGCGCGTTCGATGAACTTGAGATAATTGGCGTAATAGGCGATCCCGGCGGCGTCGGTGTCTTCGTAGTAGACCCGCACCGGCAAGTGGTGGATGCCGTCGTCGTCGATGCGCCCGCGGATGGTGTATTTTCGGTTGCCACATCAGTCATCGTCGCCGTCCTCGGCCACCGGCATCTCGAGCTGCTGGGTGGGTGCGGCGGGCGCGTTGAGCCCGAGATGGGTGAAGGCGGCGGCCGTCAACTGCCGACCCCGCGGCGTGCGTTGGAGAAACCCTTCTTGGATCAAGAACGGTTCGATAATTTCTTCGAGTGCGTCACGTGGTTCGGACAGCGCGGCGGCCATGGTTTCAATGCCGACCGGTCCGCCGCCAAACGATTCGGCGATGCAAGACAGATAGCGCCGATCCATCGCATCCAGACCGCATTGGTCGACTTCGAGCCGGCTGAGCGCATCGGACGCGATGTCTTTGCCGATTTCGTTGTGGCCGGCGACGGCGGCAAAATCGCGTACCCGTCTTAGTAAACGGCCGGCAATGCGCGGCGTGCCCCGCGACCGGCGGGCGACCTCGAGCGCGCCCTCGTCGGTCAGCGGCACATTCAAGATGCGCGCGCCCCGACTGACGATCTGGACCAGGTCTTCGGTGTCGTAAAAATTCAGCCGCAGCGGAATGCCGAAGCGCTCGCGCAGCGGCGTAGTCAGCAAGCCCGAGCGCGTGGTCGCGCCGACCAACGTAAAAGGCGGCAGGTCAATGCGCACCGAGCGTGCGGCCGGTCCTTCGCCGATGATGAGGTCGAGATGAAAATCTTCCATCGCCGGGTAGAGAATTTCTTCGACCGCCGGGCTAAGGCGGTGAATCTCGTCGATGAACAGCACGTCATGCGGCTGAAGGTTGGTGAGCAGCGCCGCGAGATCGCCCGAACGCGCGATCACCGGGCCGGCAGTCGCGCGAAAGCTGACGCCGAGTTCGCGGGCGACGATCTGCGCCAGCGTGGTTTTGCCGAGACCGGGCGGACCGACGAGCAGGACATGATCGAGGGCTTCGCTGCGCGCGCGGGCGGCTTCGACAAAGACCCGCAGGTTGGTGCAGACCTGTCGCTGGCCGACAAAATCATCCAACGAAACCGGGCGAATGCCGGGGCCGAGGACATCGTCACCGTCCTCCTCGGCCGCCACCAGACGTTCCGTTGCCTCGCTCATGCCGCCGTGCCCGTTTGGGCAAGTTCGCGCAAGGCACTACGAATGAGCGATTCAACCTCGAGCGCGCCCTTTTCTTGCTTGGCGACCGCGGCGACCGCGGTGAAGGCCTCGACCCGCCGGTAGCCCAGGTTCACCAGAGCGGAAACCGCGTCAGCCGCGGCATCGCTCATCAAGCCGCGTGCGGTACGGGTTTCTTCGGCCCCGCCCGCGCCGCCGACCGACAACACCTCGACCAGCGACGGCACTTTGTCTTTGAGTTCAGCGACGATGCGTTGGGCGAGTTTGGCGCCGACGCCCGGCGCTTGGGTGACGGGCGCTTTGTCTTGGGCGGCGATCGCCTCGGCGAGCTGCGCAGGGCTCAAGACCGAAAGAATGGCAATCGCAACTCTGGCGCCAACGCCCTGAACGCTTTGCAGCAAGCGAAACCAATCGCGTTCCAGCGAGTCCGAAAATCCGTAGAGATGGATGTGGTCTTCGCGGACGTGGGTGTCGATGAGGAGGGTTGCTGCGCCCCCCGGTGGCGGGAGCTCTTGTAGCGTCCTGGCCGGACAAAACGCGACGTACCCGACGCCGTTCACGTCGAGGACGACACGATCGGTGCCGACCGAATCGACGATGCCTTTCAGCTTGGCGATCAACGGACGGGCTCCGCAACGGCTTGCCGCAACCGATTCGCCGCCGGCATGTGGTGGCCATGGCAAATGGCGACGGCCAGGGCATCGGCCGAGTCGGCGCTATCGATTTTCACGCCTGGCAACAGGTGCGAAACCATGACGTTGATTTGGTTTTTGTCGGCATGCCCGACGCCGACCACGGTTTTCTTGACCAAGTTGGCGGCGTACTCGCTGACTGGAATGCCGAGGGTTGCCGGCGCCAAAAGCGTCACCCCGCGGGCTTGACCGAGCTTAAGCGTGCTTTGCGGGTTCTTGTTGACGAAGGTTTCCTCGACCGCCGCCGAATCGGGCGATTGTGCTTCGATCACGTCGACCAGATTGCGAAACAACGCGAACAGGCGTTCTGCGAGGGGCGCGCTCGACGGGGTGCGGATCGTACCGTTGGCAACGTGCCGCAAATGATCGCCCTCAAACGACACGACGCCCCAACCCGTTGCGCGGAGTCCTGGATCGAGCCCGAGCAATTTCACAGCGCCGCCTAACTACCGATGCTTTCGAGAACGGCGTCGCTAACCTCGAAGTTCGCCGACACGGTCTGCACGTCGTCGCTGTCGTCTAAGGCTTCGATCAATTTGAACAAGGTGCTGGCGGCGCCTTCGTCGTCGACCGGCACCGTGTTAATCGGACGCCAGATCATTTCCGCCGATTGCGGATCGCCGAGCTTGGATTGAAGAGCCTCACGCACCTCGTGAAAGGCATCCGGCGCGCAAAGAAATTCATGAACCTCGTTGTCCGACTCGACCTCGTCGGCACCGACCTCGATCGCCGTTTCGAGAACGTCGTCGGGGGATCCCGCGGCAACCGGATAACGAATGGAGCCGACGCGATTGAACTGAAACGACACCGAGTTCGTTTCGCCGAGCGATCCTCCGTTTTTCGTGAAAGCGCTGCGCACCTCGCTGGCGGTGCGGTTTCGATTGTCGGTAAGCGCCTCGACGATGACGGCCACGCCGCCGGGGCCATAGCCCTCGTACCTAATCTCTTCGAAACTTTCTCCGTCGGTTTCACCGGCGCCGCGCTTGATGGCACGGTCCATCGTATCCTTGGGCAAATTGGCGGCGTTGGCTGCCGCCACCGCGGTGCGCAGCCTTGGATTGGTCGCCGGGTCCGGTTGCCCGGACCGGGCCGCCACCGTCAGCTCGCGGATTAGTTTTGCAAAGACCTTGGCGCGCTTGGCGTCCTGCGCGCCCTTTCGGTGCATGATGTTCTTGAATTGGGAATGACCGGCCATGGTCGGGGATGCCACTCTAATGCTGGTAAGACGATACCCGGTTTATACCAGATATTGTGGATTGGGCAGCCTACGCCGCGTCCCAAACGCTGGCGTACCGGTGTTTTATGGCGATATTGCGGCGAGAACCGGCTTAGGACGGCATCGTCGGGGCAAGCCGACCACCCATCCGCAGCGGTGCGACTGCCGTGGCTAGCCCTGTCGTGTCGTCGGTCTCGACCACCACGCCGCACAGCGTGGCGTCGCCCAGGGCCGGGGTCATTCGGGCCTTGGTCACACGGCCGGTAAACCGGTCCAGCGGAACGGCTCGGTCCATGCCGATAACGGAATCGTAGTCGCCGCACATCCCGGCATCTGTTTGGTAGGCCGTTCCGCCGGATAGAATCATCGTGTCGGCCGTCGGCACCTGCTGGTGGGAGCCGAAGACCGCGCTGACCCGCCCATCGAGAAAATGCCCCATCGCCATCTTTTCGCTGGTGGCTTCGGCATGAAAATCGACAAGGACGAACTGCACCGTGGTCCCGAGGCGAACCCCTTCCAAAACCCGATCGACGGCCCGGAACGGATTGTCGTTAGGCTCCATGAACACCTGGCCTTGCACGTTGACCACCATGACCTGGCGGCCGGCAAGCGCATAGACCTGGGCGCCGCGACCGGGGGCATCCGGCGCGATGTTCAGCGGTCGTAACAGGCGGGTGTCGCCGTCGATGTACCCGACGATCTGCTGCTGGTCCCAACTATGATTGCCGCCGGTGAGGATATCGACGCCGGCGTCGTAGAAGGCTTTGCAGATTTCCGGCGTGATCCCGAAACCGCCCGCGGCGTTCTCGCCATTGACGACCACCAGGTCGAGCGACAGCTTTTCGCGCAAGGCGGGCACATGCGCGACCACCGCATCGCGACCGGCGCGGCCGACGACATCGCCAAGAAACAACGTTTTCATCCTAGAACCACTCCGCTCCTTTTTCGGTCACGACGCCATCCAACCGCTGGTCGGTGGGCAACGGCTGCAAGCCGGCCGTGCGCTGGGCGGCATAGCCAACCCCAACCGCCAAAATTGACGACGTCTGCCGGAGCCGAGCCAGCGTCCGGTCGTAAAAGCCTTTCCCGGACCCAAGCCGGTGCCCGGCTCCATCAAACAGCAAGAGCGGGACGACAACCAGGCTCGGCATAACCTGGGGCGCGGTTTCTGGGGGGCTCGGAATATCGAAACGGTCTGGGACAAGAGCGTCTTCGGTCACCCAGGCCCGAAAGACCAAAGGCGCATGGTCATCCACGACACAGGGCAAACAAATCGTCTTGTTGCGCGTTCGTAGGGCGGCGAGGAGCGGTCGATCATCGAGTTCACTCCCAACCGGCCAGTAGCCCGCCACGACGGCATGATCGGCGTGGGGCACGGCGTTCAGGAAATGGTCGCAGACCGCGGCAGCCAAGGCGTCACGATTTACCGAAGCCCCGATGCGTCGCCGACGGGCTTGGCGCCTCAGGGCGTCCCGGTCAGTCATGACGATAGGTGAGTGGGGCGAGACCGCTACGGTCGTCCGGTTGAATCGCTCCTCTGTGGCCTGCCGAAGCAGGTGGGTGCCGCGGTACCAGGACCACAGTCCCGGCAGAGACAGCTCCCGGAGAAAACGGTATTGGCCCCAGGGATACGTAGCCGATCGAGCCGAGCAGAACCCGCCCGCGCGTTGAAATTAGCCGCTCTCCAGGCGAGCGGCAATGTCTTCGATGCGGCTCGCCAGCGTCGCAAAGGTCTCTTCGGTCGCGCTATCGTCTTCAACCTGCCGCTCTTCAAGGGTCTGTTTGAGCGTTTCGGTCGATTCGACCGCTTCGGACAGCTCGTCGGCGATCAGCAAGGAAGCCATCAGAATGAGGCGTGCGTCGCCGACTTGGCCCATCGTTTTGGCCAACTCGGCAACCCGTTTGTCGATGTAGTGCGCGAGGTCGATCAGGTGGTCTTCTTGCCCATCGTCACACGCAACCGGGTAGGTCCGGCCGTTCACCATCACATCGACGACAGCCATGCGGCGTTAGGCCTCCAGCACCGACCGTAAGCGGTTGATCGTTGTGTCGAGGCGGTCGGTCACCTGATCGACGACCTTTTCGAGCGCCTTGTAATCATCCTGCAGCGACTGAAGTTGCTCGGTGACTCCCTTGTGCTCGGTCTTCAAAGAGGTCAGTTCCGCGGTCAATTGGCCGCGTTGCTTCTCCAATTCGGTGGTCTTGGGGTTTTCGGTGACGCCGGTGATCGCCGTTTCCAAACGAGCGACAGCATCCTCTAACCGTGTCTTCGCAGACTCGCGCTCGGCCATTTCCGCGTACCTGCTTTCCTGTTGGGTGTCTTTAGCGTTTCTTTTCCGGCGCTTCGCGCGCGCTTTTCACTTATCAGGATAGGCGCCGCCGGGCGCGGGCGTCAACAACACCGAGGGCTCGCGACAGGCCAATGAGATCGACCGAGGTTGCCGGTTGACGGGCATGGTTGCGCGCTGCATCTTGCGCCTCGCCTGCAAACGCCAGCCGGGCGGCTCCGTGACTGAAAAAACGCAAAATACGTCTCCTGCCGAGCGCACCGATGCGACTTCCGGACCGCAAGTGCGCGATATGGCCAACGCCGTCCGCGCCCTGTCGATGGATGCGGTGGAGGCGGCAAATAGCGGCCATCCAGGGATGCCGATGGGGATGGCCGACGTCGCGACCGTCCTATTCACCAAGTTTCTGAAATTCGACCCCGAATGGCCCGATTGGCCGGATCGCGATCGCTTTGTGCTGTCGGCCGGGCACGGCTCGATGCTGCTTTATAGCCTGCTCTACCTGACCGGCTATCCCGACATGACGCTGGACGAGATCAAGCGCTTTCGCCAGATCGGCAGTCGAACCCCCGGCCACCCCGAGTTCGGGGCGGCGCCGGGCATCGAAACGACCACCGGTCCTTTGGGACAAGGCCTCGCGACCGCCGTGGGTATGGCGCTGGCGGAGCGGCTGCTGAACGCGCGGTTCGGCAACGAAATGGTCGATCACAAAACATGGGTCATTGCCGGCGACGGTTGCCTGATGGAGGGCGTCAGCCACGAAGCTGTCTCGATGGCCGGTCATTTCAAACTCGGTCGGCTCAACGTTTTGTTCGACGACAACAGTATTTCGATCGACGGCCCCACCGATCTCGCGGTGAACGACGACCAGATCGCCCGCTTTGCGGCCTCAGGTTGGCACGTCGAACGCGCCGACGGGCACGACCCGGACGACATCGAACGGGCGCTGACGGCCGCCGCGAACGACCCGCGGCCCTCTCTCGTCGCGTGCAAGACGGTGATCGGGTTCGGCGCGCCCAACAAACAGGGCACGGCGGCGACACATGGTTCGCCGTTGGGGGCCGAAGAAATCGCCGCCACACGCAAAGAACTGGATTGGCCGCACCCGCCCTTCGATGTGCCGACGGACATCCTGGATGCGTGGCGCGCCGTTCCTGGCCGCAGTCGCGGGTTGGCGCTGGCGTGGACGCAACGCTATCGGAACCTCCATGCCGATAGCCGCGCCGCGTGGGACGCTGCCTTCGAGGGCGACGTCTCGCCGCTGGGCGATGCCGTCAACGCCTACAAGAAACGCCTTGCGGACGAGCAACCGACATGGGCAACGCGCAAATCCTCGCAAGAAGCGTTGGAGATAGTGAATGCGGCCCTGGAGAACACCATCGGCGGATCGGCCGACCTGACGGGGTCGAACAACACCAAGACCAAAAATATGGCGGTGGTCACTCCGGACGACTTCAGCGGTCGCTACCTTCATTACGGTGTGCGCGAACACGGTATGGCCGCCGCGATGAACGGCATCGCGTTGCACGGTGGATTGATCCCCTACGGCGGGACGTTCTTCGTGTTCACCGACTACCTTCGCCCGGCACTGCGGTTGTCGGCACTGATGAAGCAGCGCGTCGTTTATGTGATGACCCACGACTCCATCGGCCTCGGCGAAGACGGCCCGACCCATCAGCCGGTCGAACACCTAGCGAGCGTGCGCGCGATGCCCAACGTGGTCACGATGCGCCCCGCCGATGCGATCGAAACGGCAGAGTGTTGGCAAATCGCCATCGAACGGACCGAGGGTCCGTCGGTCCTGGCGCTGACGCGCCAAGGCCTGCGGCCGATCCGCACCGTGCATACCGATAACAATCTCTGCCGGCGCGGCGCTTACGAAGTGGCACCCGCCGTGGGCGATACTGCCGTGACCCTTTTTGCGAGCGGCTCCGAAGTCGCGGTGGCGCTTGATGCGCGCGACCTTCTCGCGGCGGCTGGACATCCGGCACGCGTGGTTTCGGTCCCGTCGTGGGAATTGTTCCGTGCCCAACCGTCGGATTACCGCGAGACTATCTTGGACCGGGCAACGCTTCGGGTCGCCGTGGAGGCGGGAACCAGCCTCGGGTGGGAGCAGTTCATCGGTGAAGACGGGATTTTCGTCGGGATGGACACGTTCGGCGAATCGGCACCTGCCGGGGAACTTTTTGAGCATTTTGGGATCACGCCGAAGGCGGTTGCCGATCGGGTGATCGCGCAGTTGAACAAACGCTAAGAGGTAGAACGAATGGCAACACGTGTCGCAATCAACGGGTTTGGGCGAATCGGACGACTGGTTCTGCGCGCCATTCATGAATCCAAACGCAAAGACCTGAAGGTCGTCGCGATCAACGACCTCGGGCCGGTCGATGCCAACGCGCACCTGCTGCGCCACGACACGGTCCACGGTCCTTTCCAGGGCACCGTGAAGACCACCAAGGACGGCATGGACATCGGCAACGGTAAGATTGCGGTGTTCGCCGAGCGCAACCCGGCCGACCTGCCGTGGGGCAAGCTCAAAGTCGATTTGGTTCTGGAATGCACGGGCATTTTCACCAAGCGCGAGCAGGCCGAGGCGCACGTTGCAGCAGGCGCAAAGCGCGTGTTGATTTCGGCTCCGGCAACGGGCGCAGACCTTACCGTCGTCTACGGCGTCAACCACGCGAGCCTGCGCAAAGGGATGTCCATTATCTCCAATGCGTCGTGCACGACGAACTGCCTCGCGCCAGTGGCCAAGGTGCTGAACGACGCCGTCGGCATCGACCAAGGCTTCATGACCACCGTGCATGCCTACACAGGCGATCAGCCGGTGCACGACACGCTGCACAAGGACCTGCGCCGGTCGCGCGCAGCGGCGCAATCGATGATCCCGACCTCGACCGGCGCGGCCAAAGCGGTCGGGCTGGTCTTACCGGAACTGCAGGGCCGATTGGACGGCACTGCAGTACGGGTGCCGACCATCAATGTTTCCATGATCGATTTTCATTTCACGTCGAAACGGAAGACGTCGGTGGACGAGATTCACGCCGCGATCAAACGGGCTGCGGGTGGCAAGATGAAGGGCATCCTCGTCACCAATAACGAACCGTTGGTCTCGATCGACTTCAACCACAATCCGGCAAGTTCCACCTTCGACCTCACCCAAACCCAAGTCATGGGCGGCAAGCTGTGCCGCGTCTTGTCGTGGTACGACAACGAATGGGGTTTCTCTAATCGTATGGTCGATACGGCCACCGCGATCGGCAAATTGGGATAAGCGGTGGCCACCGGCTTTACCTTTCACAGCCAACGTCACGTTGAGGCGGCGCTTGCCGCAGCGCCTGACGGTGTCGAAACGGTGATCCTCGTTACCCCGCCGAACGGGGCCGCTAGTGCAGGTCCGGAAATCTACTTCGAAATGGTTCGTGGCGGTCGCGCGCGCTTTCCCGACGCAGATTGCGACGCGATGATCGACTGCGGCGGGGATGCAGGCATTGCGATGCGCGCCCTGCGTTGCGGGTGGCGTCACCTCGTCTTCTCAGGACCCGCCGACATGCACCCAAAACTCCAAGACATGGCGGACCAACTCGGCGGCCGCCTCCACCGCACGCGACCAAAGACGGTCGATCTCTTGACGGCGCGCGTCTCCGAAGACGCCGTTCGACCTCCATTATCCATACCCACACCGAACTAACTCGAGACCCGAAGGAGCACTGGGACCCATGAGCAGCACCGACCTCGACGTCATCGCCCAAAAAATGGTTGCCCCCGGCAAGGGGATCTTGGCGGCGGACGAAAGCACCGGGACGATCGCCAAACGTTTGGCGAGCATCGATGTCGAGAACACCGAGGACAATCGCCGCGCCTATCGTGAGCTTCTGTTCACGACCGATGGTGCAGGCGATTTCATCAGCGGCGCGATCTTGTTCGACGAGACCCTGCGCCAAAGCGCGGCCGACGGCACGCCCTTTACCAAACTTCTTGAGGCACAGGGCACACTGCCTGGAATCAAGGTCGACAAGAGCGTGTTTCCGTTGGCCGGCTCGCCCGACTATCCGATTACCGAGGGGCTCGATGGTCTGCGTGGCCGGTGCGAGGAATACGTTAGTCTCGGCGCCCGATTCACCAAATGGCGGGCGGTCATCAAGATCGTCAACGGACACACCCCGGATGTGGCGATCGAGGCGAACGCCCACGCATTGGCGCGGTACGCCGCCATCGCACAAGAAACCGGTCTGGTGCCAATCGTTGAACCCGAGGTCTTGATGGACGGCGACCATTCGATCGATGTCTGCCAAGACGCCACGGAACGGACCCTGGCCTCTGTCTACGACCAGCTCTTCCAGCACAACGTGCGACTGGAGGGCACCGTGCTTAAGCCCAATATGGTTGTGGCCGGCAACGCCTGCGCCCAGCAAGCCGATATCGCCGAAGTCGCGGATCGTACGCTTGCTGCGTTGCGCAGACATGTGCCAAGCGCCGTGCCGGGGATTGCATTCCTGTCCGGCGGGCAGTCCGAAGAGGAAGCCACCGCGCACCTTAACGCGATGAACGCCAAAGGCCCGCAACCTTGGGAACTCACCTTCAGCTACGGTCGCGCGCTGCAGCAATCCGCACTTAAGGCGTGGAAAGGGTCGCCCGAAAACGTGGCCACCGCCCAGCGCGCGTTCCTGCACCGTGCCCGCATGAACGGTTTGGCACACGCCGGGACCTACGACGCCGGACTTGAGCGCGAGCTTGCCGCCTGAGGCCGATAGCGCAGCCGAATCCGGCTGTCGCCTCTATCTAATCAGCCCGCCGCAGGTCGACGCTGGGTTCGTCGATCAGGTCAAAGCGGTACTGGCCGACGGTGGCGTCGCATGCTTGCAACTGCGCCTGAAAGACGTCCCCGACGAAACGGTTCTCCGTGTCGCCGAAGCACTTTTACCGATCACGCAAGCGACCGAGACCGCTTTGTTGATCAATGACCGTCCCGACCTCGCCGCCAAGGCGGGCGCGGATGGGGTCCACATCGGCCAGTCCGATGCGACCTACGAAGAGGCCCGAAATATCGTCGGTGAGAACGCCGTCGTCGGCGTGACATGCCACAACACGCGCCACCTCGCGATGGAGGCAGCGGAACGGGGTGCCGACTATGTCGCCTTCGGGGCCTTTTTCGATACCGCGACAAAACCGCCGAAGTTCCGCGCCGAACTCGACCTCCTGGAATGGTGGAGCGAGATCTTTGAAATCCCCTGTGTGGCTATCGGCGGCATCACAGCCGAAAATTGCGCCCCGTTGGTCGGAGCCGGGGCCGACTTCTTGGCCGTGGTTTCAGCGGTGTGGGACCACCCCGAAGGGCCAACGGCGGGGGTGCGCGCCATCAACAAAGCGATCGCCGACGCTTCGGGTTAGGGCTGGGCGACGGGTAGCCAGAGGACATCCTCGATCGCGGCGGCACCGGTCGCCGCCATGACCAACCGATCGAACCCCATCGCCATCCCGGCGGATGGCGGCAACCCATGGGCCAGCGCGGCGAGAAAATCTTCGTCGACGGGATAGGTGGGGGCGCCGGTCGATCGCTTGATCGCGAGGTCCGCTTCGAAGCGACGCCGTTGCTCGACCGCATCGGTGAGTTCGACAAAGCCATTGCCGAGTTCGAGGCCGGCAACATACAGCTCGACCCGTTGCGCAATTCGGGGCTCGGTCGGATCGATCCGCGCTAAGGCGGCGAGCGGCGCCGGCCACTCGATCAATAGCGTCGGTCGTCCAACCCCCAAGTTTTCCTCGACCCGATTCACGAAGACACGAAAGAACATGTCTTCCCACGTGTCGGTCTCTTCGACGGCAATCCCCGTCGCGACGCACTGGGCACGGAGGGCGGCAGCATCGGGCTCGCCGCGAGCATCCAGCGTACCCAGGATGTCGACATCGGCATAACGTTCGAAGGCTTGCGCCACGGTGAGCTGTTCAAACGCACCGGCGGGATCAGCCACTTTCCCCCCAAACCGGAACCGCCCGGTGGATAGCCGTGACGGCACGGCGGCAAGAGCGGCCCGCACCAAGGCCTCACATTGCGCCGCGAGGGCCTCTTGGCCCTGACCCGCGGCATACCATTCGATCACCGTAAACTCGGGATGATGGATGGACGACCGCGCCTCGTTGCGCCAGACATGCGCGATCTGAAATAGCCGCGGTACGCCGGCGACCAGAAGTTTCTTCATCGCGTATTCGGGCGAGGTGTGAAGAAACATCGGGCGCACACCTTGATCGAACGGCTCCTCGAGAGTGGTCGCAAAGGCGCGAAGGTGGGGTTCCAGCCCCGGCGACACCTGCAACGCTGGGGTATCGACCTCGACGAAGTCGTGGCGCGCGAACCACGACCGCAGCGCGACGAGAATGGCCGTGCGAGCCCGCAGGTAGGGCGCACGACGCACAAATTGGTCCGGCCGCCAGGGCGGCGTTCTGTCGCTACTTTTCACTGCTTCGAAAAACCCGCTATATCGCGACGAAGTCTAGCAGACCAAAGCCCATACAAAGGGAACCGACATGGCCCCGCCGACGCCCATTCAAAAGACGCTTCGCACCGCCCAAGCCCTGGCCGAGGCCCAATTAATCGCACCGGCGGCCCGGCGTGGGATCGAAAAGGTGGCGGCACGCTATGCCGTCTCGGTGAGCCCAACGGTGCACGAACTGATCGACCTCGACAATCCCGCCGACCCCCTCGCCCGACAATTCGTGCCCACGTCGGCCGAACTCGCTGAAGCGCCGAGAGAAGACCCAGACCCGATCGGCGATGAGGCGTTTAGCCCGGTGCCGGGCCTCGTTCACCGCTACCGTGACCGCGTGTTGTTGAAACTGCTTCACACTTGTCCGGTCTATTGCCGATATTGCTTTCGTCGCAACCGTGTGGGCACTTCGGAGCCACCGCTCTCGCAAGACCAAATCGAGACCGCCCTGGCTTACGTGCGCAGCCACAAGGAGATTTGGGAAGTGATCCTGACCGGCGGCGATCCGTTCCTGCTGTCGCCCCGCCGCATGGGGGACGTGATTCGTCAATTGGATTCGGTCGACCACCTCGGCGTGGTGCGCATCCACACGCGGGTGCCGATCGTGGACCCGGCGCGGGTTAACGATCATTTGGTTACCGCGCTAGCAGCTGACAAAGCGGTCTATGTGATCGTTCATTGTAACCACCCCCACGAACTTTCGCCTGCCGCGATCAAGGCGATCGGTCGCCTTGTCAATGCCGGCATCCCGGTTCTGTCTCAGTCGGTACTGTTAAAGGGGTGAACGACGATGCCGCGACGCTTGAGGCTTTGTTCCGCGCGCTGGTCCGCAACCGGGTCAAACCCTACTACCTGCATCACCCCGACCGCGCCCCAGGGACGCAGCACTTTCGACCGAGCCTGAAGCGCGGACGCGCGCTAGTCGATGGTCTGCGCGGCGATGTCTCGGGACTGTGTCAGCCGACCTATGTGCTGGATATTCCAGGTGGCCATGGGAAGGTACCCGCTGCTCCTGCGCGGGTCACCGATACGGGGGACGGGGGCTACCAGGTACGCGATCGCCGGGGCTGCGGCCATGCCTATGAAGACGAACCTGAGGAAAGCCCACCGTTTGCCTCGGCATAGTCAAGCTGGTAGTTTCCGCGCCCTCATTCAGACCCCGAGCCCGATATGAAGATCAACGCCAACCAGATACGACCCGGCATGGTGATCGAACACGACGGTCGTCAGATGGCGGTCATCAAGATCCAGCTGATTCAACCCGGTAAGGGCGGGGCGTTTATCGCCGTCGAGATGCGCGATTTGGCCAGCGGGGTGAAGACCAACCAGCGCTGGCGAACGGCCGACACCGTTGAAAAGCTGAATACCGAAGAGCGAGAGGTCCAATACCTGTTCGCCGACGGCGACAGCTACACCTTCATGGATCCGGAATCATACGAGCAGATCGCGATGAATGCCGACATGCTGGGCGACGACGCCGGCTATCTGCAGGACGGGATGATGGTCACGCTGAACAGCGTCGAAGGGACGCCCGTCGGCATTCAACTGCCGGCAACGGTGATCCTCGAGGTCGTCGAGGCCGAACCAGTCGTCAAAGGACAAACCGCCTCGTCGTCCTACAAACCTGCGCAGATGGACAACGGGATGCGCGTGATGGTGCCGCCGTTTGTCGAAACCGGGACGCGGATCATCGTCAATACCGTGGACGGAACCTACCTCAAACGAGCCGACTAGCCGCCGATGGCCGGGCCTCGGTCGCCAGTTCTCAACGTCATGTCCGGCGCGGCGAAGCGCGTTGGTCGTCAACTCGTTCGCGACTACGGCGAAGTCGAGAAACTACAAGTCTCCATCAAAGGCCCGGCCGACTTTGTGAGTTCCGCCGACCGCAAGGCAGATCGTGCGCTGCGCGATCATCTTGGAAAAGCGCGACCGGGGTGGGGTTTTCTGACCGAAGAAGGCGTCGAAATTCACGGCAGCGACAGCGACAATCGGTGGATCATCGATCCGCTCGACGGTACGACGAATTTCCTGCACGGCTTGCCGCATTTTGCGATTTCGATCGCCCACCAGCGCGGCAAAGAAATCGTGGCGGGCCTGATCTACGACCCGCTGCGAGACGAAGCCTTCGCTGCCGAGAAAGGCGCCGGGGCCTACCTCAACGACCAGCGGTTGCGTGTCTCGGCGAGGCGTACGCTCGCCGAATCGGTAATCGCAACCGGCATTCCAACGATCCGGGGCGCCGAGACCATCATGCCATTCATGAAGCAATTGGCGATGGTCAGCGACAAAGTTTCCGCTATCCGCCGGTTCGGGTCCGCAGCACTCGATCTCGCCTATGTCGCCGCGGGCCGCTATGACGGGTATTGGGAAACGGATCTTCACGCCTGGGACATCGCGGCAGGGCTCGTTCTTGTCCGCGAGGCCGGTGGGTTCGTCACCGATCTCGCTGGTCGCGGGACGATGCTGGACTCCGGCGCGGTGTTGGCCACCAATCCGGACCTTCACCAGCCCCTGCTCGGCCTCCTCAAGAACGCCGCAAAGCTACCGGACTGGCCGGAAACAGGCCTTTGAGCCAGTTGTCCAAGCGCGCACCGCTAAGTTAAGGTGCGACGTTGCGAAGCGGTGCCCAAGAAGGCCGCGAGCATTGGTAGGGAGAGAATTTCGATGACCGACCAGCGACTGGGCGCACGCCTCACCCGAGCATCTTCGCGGCTCGTAGTCACAACCGTCCTTGGGCTTGTCGCGTTCTCCGGCACCGTCATGGGCCAGGAAACCGTGATCATCGGCGGCAGCGGCCAGTCGAGTGTCGAGGTCAACCTTGATGCCTTGCGGGACCTCGACGGCCGCGGCAACCAACGAGCCCTTCGCCATCCAGGCGAGGATGCCGGCCAAGCGGTTGTTCTTCGAGCACCGGCCGGCGTCGCCCGCGCGATACCTACGCCGAGAAACCGTCCCGCACCCGCCACGGCGCCAGTCGCGTCGCGCCCTTCCGTTGCCGCGCCGGTCGCGCCCGTTGTTCGCGCGCCGGCTCCGCCACCGCCAGTCGCACCCGCCGCACCGCGACCGCAAGAAACCGCGACCGCGGCGCCGGCACGCGTAACCCCGCCAGCGCCGCCACCTGCGCCGCCCGTCGCCCGTGAGACCACGCCCCCACCCGCTGTGCCGCCCCGGGTCACCGCGCCGGCACCCGCCGCACCACGGCAGACAGCCGCCTTGCCGCCAGCGAACCTGCCCGCCGAGGGCCAAGCGCTGCGCTTGTTGTTTGAAGGGTCGTCGACCCAACTGAGCCACGACGCCCAGCAACGATTGAGGCAAATGGCCGCGGCGTTGGCCGCCAACGAACAACGCGTTCAGCTAAAGGCATTTGCGAGTGGAACGAGCGATCGTCCCAGCGCGGCCCGACGCGAATCGCTTTCCCGCGCGCTCGCGGTTCGTTCCTACCTGATTGAGAACGGCGTCCGGAGCACCCGAATCGATGTTCGCGCCCTTGGGGCGCCGAGCGACGGCGGTCCCAACGATCGGGTGGACGTCATATTGCTGACGCAATGACCTGAATACCGTGCGGTGCCGCGCACCTAAGGGGAGCGACCAAGACACACCATGACCGGAACCCGCACGTTTTTGACGAGGATGATCCTCTTCCTAGTGATCGCCGCCGCGGTCTTGCTGGTGATCATCGGCCCCCTTGAGACCGCCTTCCGCGCCAATCCGGCGATCAACGGCTTGATCCTCGCCGTCCTTCTGCTCGGCATCGTTTATTCCTTCCGGCAGGTCCTTATGTTGCGACCGGAGGTGCAGTGGATCGAGACCTTCCGCCGCAGCGAGCCCGGTCTGTCGGTACAGGAGCCGCCGTCCCTCCTGGGACCCATGGCGACGATGCTGGGCGATCGAACCAGTCGCCGCATGCAATTGTCGACCCTGGGAATGCGCTCCCTACTCGACGGAATTTCCTCGCGGCTTGACGAGTCGCGCGACATCTCGCGCTACATGATCGGCCTATTGGTGTTTTTGGGTCTTCTCGGCACCTTTTGGGGGTTATTGCAAACCATAGCCGCGGTCGGCGACACCATTTCGACATTGACGGTCGATGGCGGCGATTTCAGCGCGCAATTCGACAGCTTGCGGCAGGGTCTGGAAGCGCCCTTAAGCGGCATGGGCACGGCGTTTTCGTCGTCGTTGTTCGGGCTTGGCGGATCGCTTGTTCTGGGCTTCCTCGATCTGCAAACCGGTCAGGCGCAAAACCGGTTCTACAACGAGTTGGAGGAGTGGCTATCCAGCGTTACCCGCCTCTCGAGCGGCGCCGGGATTGCCGAGGGCGATCAATCGGTTCCGGCTTATGTACAGGCATTGCTTGAGCAGACGGCCGAAAGCCTGGACAACCTCCAGCGCACGATGAGCACGGCGGAAGGGGGACGCCACAGCACTAACCAGGCGCTCGTCAATCTTTCCGAGCGTCTGGCGACACTGACCGACCAGATGCGCTCGGAACAGGATCTGATGGTCAAGCTCGCCGAGAGCCAGATGGAAATGAAACCGGTGTTGCAGCGGTTGGCGGACGGCGGTGGTGGCGGCAAGACCGCCGAGACCCACCTGCGAAACATGGATGTCTACCTCAGCCAGTTGCTCGATGCCACCACTCGAGGTCAGGAGCAACTGGTTTCCGAAATCCGCAGCGAGTTGAAACTTCTGTCTCGCACGATCGCGGCGTCGCTCGACAAGCGGCACGACTAGCCGACTACAGACATGGCTACCCGGGTACGCACGCGGAGTCAGGATTATTGGCCGGGATTTGTCGACGCGATGGCCGCGCTGCTGGTCGTCATCATCTTTCTGCTCGTGGTCTTCGTCCTGGCGCAGGTTTTCCTGACCCAGGCGTTGTCGGGCCGCGACGAAGCGTTGCAACGCCTGACGACACAGGTCAACGAACTCACCGAACTGCTGGCGCTGGAACGGCAAGGCAATGCCGACTTGCGCCTGAACGTGGCGCAACTCTCGGCCTCGCTTCAAAGCGCCAACGAAGAGCGTGACAATCTGGTCGTAGAAATATCCGACCTTCGTTCGGAAACGGCGCGGCTGGATGAAGCCGTCGCCCTTTTGACCCGGCGGGCCGAGAACGCCGAGCGCGAACTTGCTGCAACACAGAGCGATTTGGCGGCGGCCAACGAGACCCTCGACCGAGATCGCGAAACGATCCGGGCGCAGCTATCCGACTTGGAGCGCCTGCAGCGGGACATCGACGCGCTGCGTACGGTGCGCGCCGAGCTTGAGGCACGCGTCGGCGAGCTCGCTGCCGCGCTAGATACATCCAAACAAGACGCCGAAGCCCTGCAAGCCCAATCGGCGGAACTGGAAGGGGCGCTCGAAGAAACCCGGCAAATCGTCGGCACCTTGCGAAACACCCAACGCGAACTACAGGCCCGCCTGGCCACCGAAGAGGAGCGGACGTTGTTGGCGCAGGAAGAGGTTCGCGAGCGGGAAATTCGGCTTGCGGAAGTACAGGCGCTCTATTTGGCCCGTGAATCCGCCCTTGAGGAAGAGCAAGAACTGTCGACCGAAGCGAAGGCAAGAGTATCGCTTTTGAACCAGCAGATATCGCTGCTGCGCCAGCAACTCGCGGCGTTACAAGCGGCCCTCGACCAGGCCGAGTCGCGCGACGAAGAGCAGCAAGTGGTGATTTCGGACCTCGGTCGTCGTCTCAACCAAGCGCTGGCCCAGAAAGTGGAGGAGCTGTCGCGTTACCGTTCCGAATTCTTCGGGCGTCTGCGGGAGGTCTTGGGCGACCGGCGCGACGTCCAAATCGTCGGCGACCGATTTGTCTTTCAGTCGGAGGTCCTGTTCTCGTCGGGATCGGCCGAACTCGGTGACGAGGGTCGCACCCGGCTACGCGCCCTCGCCGACACGCTGTCGGAAATCACGCCCCGCATTCCCGAAGACATCAATTGGATATTGCGCGTCGACGGCCACACCGATTCGGTGCCGATCAACTCGCCCCAGTTCCCGTCGAATTGGGAGTTGTCCGCGGCACGCGCGACCAACGTGGTGAAGTTCCTCATCGAAGCAGGCATCCCGGCGCGCCGCCTCGCGGCCGCAGGATTCGGCCAGTATCACCCGCTGGACGAAGGCAACGACGAAATCGCGTTTCGCCGCAATCGGCGGATCGAAATGAAACTGACCGAGCGTTAGCCGGCGGAGACTTCCCGCAATCCACCCGCGTTGAACTGCAGCTTGGCGAGGCGCGCATAGAGGCCGCCCTGCTGCATGAGTTCGTCATGGCTACCCTCGGCAACCACCCGACCACCATCGACGACAACGATTCTGTCGGCCTTCTGCACCGTGGCGAGGCGGTGCGCGATGACGATCGTGGTGCGGCCCTTCATCAAGCCTTCGAGGGCTGTTTGGACGGCCCGTTCGCTTTCGGCGTCAAGCGCACTTGTCGCTTCGTCGAGGAGAAGCAGCGCCGGATTGCGCAATAACGCGCGAGCAATTGCGATACGCTGTTTCTGGCCGCCGGACAATGTCACCCCGCGCTCGCCGAGTTGCGTCGCAAAGCCGTCCGGCAATCGATCGAGGAACTCCGTGGCGGAGGCCGCATCGGCGGCCGCACGCACTTCGTCATCGGTGGCGTCCGGTCGACCGTACCGAATGTTGTCCCAGGCATCGGCGCCAAAAATGACCGGGTCCTGGGATACCAACCCGATGCGACCGCGCAGCACCTGCGGGTCGAGCCGCACCAAATCAACACCATCAAACGTCAAGTGGCCTTCTGTCGGATCGTAGAACCGCAGCAAGAGCTGAAACACGGTGGTTTTGCCGGCACCCGAAGGCCCGACCAGCGCCACCGTCTCACCTGCCGCCACATCGAGCGCGAAGTCCGACAACGCATCGATATCGGGCCGCATGGGATAGCGAAACGTCACGTCGTGAAGCGCAACCGCCCCCTGGGTGGGTTCCGGCAGAGCAAGCGGCGCGACAGGCGCTTTGATGTCGGACTCGGTGTTGAGCAATTCCGACAACCGCTCGGCTGCGCCGGCGGCCTTCTGCACATCGCCATAGACCTCGGACAACGCCGCGACCGATCCGGCGGTGACAATGGCGTAGAACACGAACGCGCCGAGGTCGCCACTCGACATCCCACCGTTCAGCACCTCAACCGCACCGATCCACAGGACGCCGACGATCGACCCGAACACCAGCATGATGACCGAAAGCGTAAGGAAGGCCCTTGCCCGGATCTGATCGATGGCGGCCCGAAGCGCCCCCTCGACCTTTTCGCTAAATCGTTGGCGTTCGATGTCTTCGTGGACGAACGCTTGGACGGTGCGCACCTCGTTGATGCTTTCGTCAGCGGCCGCGCTGACCACCGCAATTCGGTCCTGAGTGCGGCGCGACAGCCGACGTACCCGCCGACCGAAAACCACGAGCGGCAAGACGATGATCGGCACCGCGAGGATGATGAGGCCGGAGAGCTTAGGGCTCGTCACGATCAACATGATCAGGCCGCCGACCAGCAACAGAATGTTGCGCAGCGCCATCGACGCGCTGGCCCCGACGATCGATTGAATGAGGGTCGTGTCGGTCGTAATGCGGGAAAGAATTTCGCCGGTCTTGTTCTTCTCGAAGAAGGCCGGGCTGAGACCGATCACGCGGTGATAGACGGCACTGCGCAAATCTGCGACGACACGCTCGCCCAGCCACATCACGAGGTAGTAGCGGCCGAACGTGCCCACCGCGATCACCGCCACGACCCCCAGCAACAGCAGGAAGGTGCGGTTGACGTCGGCGATCGAGTCGAAGTTGTCGATCAGCAGTTGCAGGACGCGACCGATTCCCAGCGTGCCGGCCGCCGCCGCAATGAGGGCGACGCCGGCCAAAGCCGCGACGCGCCAATAGGGGAGCGCGAACTCTAGAACCGGCCGAAGTTGGCTCAAATCCCGGCTGACCGGCCGATCCTCGGGACCGCTGCCGATCGAGCCGCCATAGGTGCTTGCCCGTCGCGCCACGTTTTTTCCTTATCAATCAGTCGCTTCGCCCATTGAACATAGGCGACGTGGCGGGGCCCAACAATACACAAGGCCGCACCCAGGTTGCCCAATCGGCGCTGGGTCTGGTATAAGCCCGGCCTTCGCGCGGAGGCATACAGATGAAGCAGGAAATTCACCCCGACTACCACGAGATTACCGTGGTGATGACGGATGGCACGGAATTCACCACTCGGTCGACCTGGGGCGCCGCGGGCGACCGGATGACCTTGGATATCGACCCCAAATCGCACCCGGCCTGGACCGGGGGCAACCAACGCCTCGTCGATTCGGGCGGTCAGGTCGCCAAGTTCAATAAGCGATTCGAGGGCTTCGGCATCAAGTAGCCGCAGAATTCGGCAGATTCAACGCCGCCTTCGGGCGGCGTTTTTTTTGCCTCGGGGTCTTGATCCGCCAAATCATGCCCCCAAATTGTCGGGCGTACCGGATGCCCATTTGGGGTCCAGTGAAACCGCCGAGGTTCGGCCGAAACGGCGAGCCAAGGTTATTGCAACACATTGCTTCCATGGAGGATGTGACTATGCGTGCACAATTTCTTTCCCCCCTTCTTCGCTCTTCTGTCGGCTTCGATCGCGTCGACCGGCTTCTCGACACCGTCAGCCGAATGGATGAAGCGAGCCTGACCTATCCGCCCTACAACATTGAAAAAACCGGCGAAGACGACTATCGGATCACGATGGCGGTCGCGGGCTTCGACGACAGCGAACTTGACGTAACCCAGCAGGAAAATGTCCTTCTGATCCGCGGCAAGGCGCACGACGAAGAATCCGGCAAGACCTATCTGCATCGCGGCATCGCGCGGCGCGCCTTCGAGCGGCGATTCGAACTTGCCGACACGGTGCGCGTGACCGGTGCCTCGCTGAGCAACGGCCTGCTGTCGGTTGAGCTGGTTCGGGAAATCCCCGAAGCGCGCAAACCGCGCAAGATCGAAATCGGCAACGGGCAAAGCGGTCCGACCGTTATCGAGCAGGATCGCGCTGCGGCCTAGACCATCAATCTGACGAGACTGGTCAAACGGGGCACCTTTTCGGTGCCCCGTTTTTCTTAGACCAATATCTTCGTCAGCGCCGCGCGCAAGGCATCGGGCAGCGGCGTGGGCCGCAACTCGGGTCGTTTGACGTAGACGTGGATAAAATGCCCCGTCGCGGCAACGGCTTCGTCGCCCCGGCGAAACAATCCAACCTCATAGCGAACACTCGAGTTGCCGATTTTCGTGACGCGAACCCCGGCATCGATGACGTCCGGGAACTGGAGCGGTCGGTGATACTGGCAACTGGTCTCGACGACGAAACCGATCACGTCGCCGGATTCGTAGTCCAGAACGCCCTCACGGAGCAGATACTCGTTCACAACGGTATCGAAGTACGAGTAATAGTTGACGTTGTTGACATGCTGATAGACGTCGTTGTCCATCCAGCGCGTCGGTATTTCGAGAAAGTGCTTGTAGTTGGCTCGGACTTCCTCTTTCGGCGTCACGCTACTCACTCAACCCTCATGACTTAAAAACGGAATCTGCCGCACCCCTGGCTATTTCTTTGCCCCGAATAACCTCGCGGGCCCGCCCGATCGTGGCTTCAAGTTCGGCGATATACTCCTCGAGGTCCTCAATCGACATTTCTTCAAGCTTGGGCGCAACATGCTTTGGCTTCGGCGGCTCAAGATCGTCGGTATCCATCGCTCCACCTCCCCATTGGTCTTGTCAGTTCGGGCCGGATCATACTAGACCTCGGTGGCGCGACTAGACCATCGAGCCACATTTGCGACGACAAAGCACCCTCCAACCCAAGGATCTATCTGATGCCCCTGCCCGAAACGATGACCGCCATCGACATTACAGAGCCCGGTGGTCCGGAGGTGTTGAAACCGGTGTCTCGACCGGTCCCGAAGCCGGGGCAAGGAGAGATTCTGATCAAGGTGGTCAGTGCCGGCATCAATCGCCCGGATGTCTTCCAGCGTAAAGGCGCCTACCCGCCACCACCGGGCGCGCCCGATATTCCAGGTCTAGAAGTATCCGGCACGGTAGCGGCCGTCGGCGACGGCGTTACGTCTTGGGAAGAGGGAGATCCGGTTTGCGCCCTGGTAGCCGGTGGCGGGTACGCCGAATACTGCCTCGCACCGGTGGAACAGGCCTTGCCAATCCCCAAGGGGATGGAGATCGCGGATGCGGCGGCCTTGCCGGAGACGTTCTTCACCGTCTGGACGAATGTCTTCGACCGCGCCGCTCTTCAAGCGGGAGAGACGCTATTGGTCCATGGCGGTTCGTCAGGCATAGGAACGACCGCAATCCAGCTTGCCAAAAACCTAGGCGCCACGGTCTATGCCACCGCCGGATCGGCCGAGAAATGTGCGCTTTGCGAAGACCTCGGCGCAGCCAAGGCGATCAATTACCGCGAAGAAGATTTCGAAGCCGTGCTGAAGGCCGAGACCAACAAAAAGGGCATCGACGTCATCTTGGACATGGTCGCCGGCGACTACATCGCCAAGAACATCCGCCTGCTGGCGCCCGAGGGGCGCTTGGTCTTCATCGCCTTTCTCAAAGGCTCCAAGGCCGAGGTCGATTTCAATCGCGTGATGCGGCACCGGCTCAGGATCATGGGCTCGACCCTGCGTCCGCAGTCCGTCGAAGCCAAAGGAAGGATCGCGGACCACCTGCGCAAGACGGCGTGGCCGCTGTTGGACACGGGCACGATACGACCCATTATCGATTCGCGGTTTCCGCTCTCTAAGGCCGCCGACGCCCATGCGTTAATGGAATCCAGCGCCCATATGGGAAAGATCCTGCTGACCGTGTAAGCGGCCGGTTTTGGCCGAAAATCGGCTGGTTTGCGTCGGCTCCATTACCCCCTATATTAGGCGTAAGCCGCGTCCTACCTACTGAAAAGCAACACAATATTCGGACGGGCGCCCAACCGGGCGACCGCAAAGGGTTTCGAAATGCCTCATCCGCTAATGCCTAAGGCCACAGCGGTCTGGCTGGTTGACAATACGTCGCTCAGTTTTGACCAAATTGCCGATTTCTGTGGTCTCCACGCGCTCGAAGTTCAGGGTATCGCCGATGGCGAGGTTGCCGTCGGCATCGTCGGCCGCGACCCGATCGCGAATGCCGAACTCACCCGTGAGGAAATCGACCGCTGCGAAGCCGACAGCACCGGACGCCTTGTGATGTTGGAGCCCGAGATCGACCTGCAACAACGCAGTTCCGGACCGAAATACACGCCGCTTTCCAAGCGCCAGAACCGGCCCGACGCGATTGCCTGGCTGATCAAGTACCACCCGGAACTGACCGACGCGCAAGTGTGCAAAATGGTCGGCACCACCAAACCGACGGTCGTGTCGGTGCGTGACCGGACCCACTGGAACACGCCGAACCTCAAACCGCAAGATCCGGTCAGCCTGGGCATGTGCACCCAGACCGAACTCGATTCGGCGGTACAGGCGGCTGCGAAACGACTGCAGCGCAAAGAAGATCGGGAGCGTCGCGCCGCGGCAAAAGCAGCCCGCGAAAAAGCGGCGGCGGAAGCCGCAGTCCAGGCCGAGGCAGCCCCGCCGGCCGCTGAAGAGGCGCCAAAACCTGCTGCAGAAGAACCAGCGCCAGCGGCCCCGGAAACGCCGGCCGAAAATGAACCGGCACCGGAAGATCTGCCCGATACCGCGCTCGGCGCCGCTTTAGCGCGCGCTGGCCTGACTCCGCCCGAGAGTGACGGCGAGGGTTCGGGGTCGGGGAGCTAAGCTAGAGGTCGAAGCCGGCGCTGCGCAGCGCCGCCGCAATCGTCTCCAACGTCGCCGGATCCTCGATCGTCGCCGGCATCGCCCAATCTTCCCGATCGGCGATCCTTCGCATGGTGCCGCGGAGGATCTTGCCGCTTCGGGTCTTGGGTAATTGGCTGACGACCAGCGCCGTTTTGAACGCAGCGACGGGACCGATCTTGTTCCGTACCTCTTGAACGACGGCCGCCGACAGGTCCTCGGGCGCAATTCCCGCACCGGCATTGAGGACGAGAAACCCGATCGGGATCTGGCCTTTCAACGAATCCTTGATTCCGATCACGGCGCACTCGGCAACGTCCGGATGGGTCGCCACGACCTCTTCGATCGCGCCTGTCGAGAGCCGGTGCCCGGCCACGTTAATCACATCGTCGGTCCGGCTCATGATGTAGAGGTAGCCGTCCTCGTCAAAGTGCCCAGCATCGCCCGTTTCGTAGTAGCCCGGGAACTTTCGCATGTAGGCGTTGATAAAACCTTCGTCGTTCTTCCACAGGGTCAACAAACTCGCCGGCGGCAACGGGAGCTTGACCGCGATGGCACCGTCCGTTCCCGCCGGCACGGGAGTTCCGTCCGGGCCGAGAATGTCGATGTCATTGCCGGGGGTCGGCTTGGTCGGGGATCCGTATTTCACCGGAAGGGTGCCGAGGCCGACGCAGTTGGCCGCCATGGCCCACGCGGTTTCGGTCTGCCACCAATGATCGATGACCGGTTTCTTGAGCTTTTGCTCGGCCCATTGGACGGTGTCCGGGTCAGCTCGCTCGCCGGCGAGAAACAGTGTTCGAAACCCCGACAGATCGTAGTCTTGGATCAACGCACCGTCCGGGTCTTCGCGACGAATGGCGCGAAACGATGTCGGCGCGGTGAACAGCGCTGCGACTTTGTGTTCGGATATGACCCGCCAGTAGACACCGGCGTCCGGGGTGCCGACAGGTTTGCCCTCGAACAAGATCGTCGTGCACCCATGCAACAACGGCGCATAAACGATGTAGGAATGGCCGACGACCCATCCGACATCGGACGCGGCCCAAAAACATTCGCCCGGCGCGACACCGTAAACCCCCGACATGCTCCACTTCAGCGCCACCATGTGGCCGGCGTTGTCGCGCACTACGCCTTTGGGCCGCCCGGTCGAGCCCGACGTGTAGAGGATATAGAGTGGATCGTTGGCCCGCACCGGCACGCAATCCACTGCAGATGCCTTGGCCATCAACTCGGCCCAATCGAGATCGCGACCGGCTTGCATCGACGCGACGCACTGTTCGCGCTGGAAGACCACCACATTGGTCGGCTCGTGAGCGGCCAACCGTACCGCTTCGTCGAGCAAAGGCTTG
Source organism: Alphaproteobacteria bacterium (assembly GCA_038141965.1). Classification (GTDB taxonomy): domain Bacteria; phylum Pseudomonadota; class Alphaproteobacteria; order SHVP01; family SHVP01; genus CALJDF01. The sequence goes on along the minus strand of JAYQJC010000003.1, from coordinate 31,009 downwards.
TAGGCAACGACGCGGTTTGGCTCGATCCCGCAACTGGCGGACACGATGACTTTCGGGGTGCAATCGTCAATGCGAGTGGCCAGTTCTTTGGCCGCAAAACCGCCAAACACAACGGAGTGAACCGCCCCAATGCGAGCGCAAGCCAGCATGGCGACGACGGCCTCCGGGACGGCCGGCATGTAGATGATAACCCGGTCGCCCTTGGCAACGCCGAGCGAAACCAGGGCGCCGGCGAAGCGCGCCACCCGATCACGCAGGTCGCGATAGGTCAGCTTGGCGACCGAACTCGTAATCGGCGAATCGTGAATGAGCGCCAATTGGTCGCCGCGGCCTGCGTCCACATGGCGATCGACGGCATTATGGCAGGTATTGACCAAGCCGCCGGGAAACCAGCGGTAGAAAGGCGGGTTGTCGTCGTCTAGGACACGATCCCACGTCTTGTACCAATCGATTGCCTCGGCCTGCTCGGCCCAATAGCCCTCCGGGTCGGCGCGCCACGCCGCATATAAATCTGGGGATAATTGGTTGTCATGTCGCTCCCTATCTTCGCGCCGCATGATCGTGGCTGGCGGTGGATTTGGCAACGCCGCGACGTTGATCGCGAAACCACAGATCACTAGTGTTCCCGACCGATAGGGTGGAAACATGTCCGATATGACGCAAAACAAATACGACGCGGGACTTGACCGCAACGCGGCGAACTACACGCCCTTGAGTCCGCTGTCGTTCCTGCGCCGCGCCGCAACCGTCTTTCCCGACCACATCGCGATTGTCCACGGTGACCAACGCACGACCTATCGCGACTTCTACCGGCGGTGCCGGCAATTGGGCAGCGCGCTCGAACGCGCCGGAATCGGCAAAGGCGATACGGTCGCCATCATGTCGCCCAATGCACCCGCAATGCTAGAAGCACATTACGGCGTGCCGATGATCGGTGCGGTGCTGAACACGCTCAATGTGCGGCTCGATGCACCGACGATCGCCTTCACGCTCGACCATGGCGAGGCCAAGGTCCTGCTTACCGATCGCGAGTTCAGTCCGACAATCAAAGATGCGCTGGCGCAGGCGGCCGTCAAACCCTTGGTAATCGATATCGACGACGCACTGGCTGTGGGTGGCGACCTTATCGGCAACACCGATTACGAAACGTTTATCGCCACCGGCGATCCGGAGTTTTCTTGGTCCTTGCCGGCGGATGAGTGGGATGCGATCTCGCTCAACTACACCTCGGGCACGACTGGCAATCCCAAGGGGGTGGTCTACCACCATCGTGGCGCTTATCTGCTGGCGACAGGGAACACGCTGGCCTGGAACATGCCGGCGCACCCGGTCTATTTGTGGACGCTGCCGATGTTTCATTGCAACGGATGGTGTTTCACCTGGTCGCTGAGCATCAATGTCGGGACCCATGTATGCCTGCGCCGGGTCGAAGCCGACGCGATTTTCGATGCGATCGGCAAACACGGTGTTACCCATCTATGTGGCGCCCCGATCGTGATGAACATGATTGCTTCTGCCGCGGCGGATCATCCGGGATTCGGGCGCACCATCGAAATAGCGACAGCTGCCGCGCCGCCCCCGGCCGCGGTGATCGGCAAAATGGAAGAATCGGGCTTTCACGTAACGCATCTCTACGGTTTGACGGAAACCTACGGACCCGCCGTGGTCAGCGAATGGCACACCGAGTGGGATGCGCTGACGTTGGAGGAACGCGCCGCAATGAAATCGCGTCAAGGCGTGCCCTATCAAGTCCTCGAAGACACCATGGTGGCGGACCCCGAAACGCTTGTGCCGGTCCCCTCGGACGGCGAAACCTTGGGCGAGGTATTTTTTCGCGGCAATGTCGTGATGAAGGGCTATCTCAAGAACCCCACCGCAACCGAAGAGGCGTTCCGCGGCGGATGGTTTCATTCCGGCGACCTCGGCGTGATGCACGAAGACGGCTATCTCGAACTGAAAGATCGTTCGAAAGACATCATCATTTCGGGCGGCGAGAACATTTCGACCATCGAAGTCGAGAACGCCATCTACGGACACCCGGCGGTGCAAGAAGCCGCCGTGGTCGCGCGACCGGATGAAAAGTGGGGCGAGACGCCCTGCGCCTTCGTTGCGTTGCGGCCAGGTCAATCGGCGACGGAGCAGGAAATCATCGATTTCTGCCGCGATCGCATGGCGCACTTCAAAGCGCCAAAAACCGTCGTCTTTACGGATCTACCGAAGACGTCGACCGGGAAGATTCAAAAGTTCAAGTTGCGGGAAATCGCCCGCAATCTTTAGGCGTCTTCTTTCTCTAAGAGCGCGATGCGATCTTTGAGGTGGAGCTTTTCCTTTTTAAGGATCGCGATCCGCGCCTCGTCCGGGACGGGTCGCTGCTCTTCCTTCCAGATGACGGCATCTAGTTCGTGGTGTTTGGCCTTCAGTCCATCGAGATCAACCGCTGCCAAATCGTTCATGTGCACCTCCGTTGGATCAAGAAAATGATAACGGAATGCTCCCCTATTAAGAACCTTTTCGGGCACGTTAGTCGGTCGCAGCGTCAACCAAATGCAGATGGGCCTCCCGCAAGTCGGCGGGCACGCCGAGAAAATCCAGATAGGTGATGAGGTTGGCCTTTGTCGTTGTTTCGCCGGGTTCACCGCGACTGCCAACCGTTATCGATGAGAGGAATTCTAATTCGCGACGTTCCGCATCGAGTTCGACCTGCTTCAGGTCATCGCGAACGGCCTTCATGTCCCCAACCAACGCCGAGGCCATATCGCCCGCCGCCCGCAAGGCCCGACGCAATTGCCGGATCGGTCCGACCACGCGGGTTTGCCATGCCTCGACCCGGGCGACCGTCGCCTCGATGTCTGCGGTCGATAGGCGGCGGCCCTGCAGGCCCGCCCACAACAGATAGAAGACGACCGGAACGTCTGCATGCCAGTCGTCCTGCAGTGCGAGGCAGGTGTTTTCGACGCCGGCACGGGCATAGACCCGCACGGCAAAGTCCCAGAGCGGCTCGGTATCAGACATGGACAACTTTTCCGAACGACATGGTAAAATGTCGCATGGCTGAAGGATCGCTTGAGGAGAAACTTGTCGCCTTGCGTACCGAGCATAGCGACCTCGATTCCGCGCTGGAGTCGCTGCTGGAACGGCAACCGTACGACACGCTGAAGCTGCAAAGATTGAAGAAGCGGAAGCTTATTCTCAAAGACCAGATCACGGCGCTGGAAGACCAGCTTTACCCGGACATTATTGCCTAAGCGGCACCGTCGGATTTCATCCGTTTTTTCTGCGCATACATGTCGCGATCCGCCGCCGCGAGCGCATGACCGACATCTTCAGTTCCGGTAAAGGTGTAGACGCCCACCGCTACGTGAACGGCAACAGGACGACCTTGATAGTTCATCGGCGTTTGCATGATCTGATGAGCGAGGCCGTCGGCTTTTTCTCGCGCCATCGATTGGTCGGTACGATCCAGAATGACCCCGAATTCGTCACCGCCTAACCGGCCCACAATGTCCGATTCACGAACGCTGGAGAGTAGAATGTCGGCAACATGCTTGAGCGCCTCGTCGCCGGCTGAGTGCCCGTGCGTGTCGTTGATCTCTTTGAAATCGTTGACGTCGATATAAACCACCGAAGACGGCGTGCCATACCGTTCGGCGAGCGACATATTGCGAGTCATTTCACGCACGAAGGCGCGCCGGTTGGCGATCGGAATCAACGGGTCGCGATCGGCAAGGCGTTCGAGATTGGCCAATCTTTCGCGGGCGATATGCAGCTCGCGCCGCATTTGCTCGACCTCGGCCATGAGGTTCATGAGGGCATCGCGAACCTTGGGCGTAATCTCGGCCTGCGGAATCCCCATGACCGAAACGTTGTCGTCGATCTCGCGCGGCGCCGAGGTGGAGGAATAGGCGTCGGCGGCCTGAACAGACGAGGCCTTCGTCACGCCGGATGTTCGTCTGGCGCGGCGAACCGGTGTCGTCCCCACAGGACCGGTCGGCGTTATTTTCATACAACTAACAGAATATCGGCCTTCTTGGCGCGCACCCTACCACAGGCGACCTGGATAGAGAATCAGCCAGTTTTAGGGGCCTCATGATTAGACCCGGTCATGGTTAACAGCGGGTTACCGCGCCCCCGATCAGTTTGAACACGTTGCCGACATCCCTATAATCCGCCGCTTTCCGAGGAGTGAACCACCATGGCAGGGGCCCCAAAAATCGGCGTCATAATGGGCAGTCAGTCCGATTGGGAGACCATGCGCCACTGCGTGGAGACCCTGGAAGCCCTTGGCGTGGCGCACGAGGTCCGCATTGTCTCGGCCCACAGGACGCCGCAGCGCATGGTGGACTATGCACGCGAGGCCGAATCACGGGGATTGGTGGCGATCATCGCCGGGGCAGGGGGCGCCGCCCATCTGCCCGGCATGAGCGCCTCGATGACTCTATTGCCGGTTTTCGGCGTCCCTGTCGAAAGCAAGGCACTGAGCGGCATGGATAGCCTTCTGTCGATCGTTCAGATGCCGCCGGGCATTCCGGTGGGCACATTGGCGATCGGCCGACCTGGCGCGATCAATGCCGCGTTGTTGGCCGCGGCGGTGGTTGCGCTGAACGACGAGGCCGTCAAAACCGCATTGAAGAGCTGGCGCGAAGACCAAACCAACGCCGTGGCGGAAACGCCCGACAGGAATTAAGTGGCAACCTTCGAACCGATCCCGCCCGGCGCCACGATCGGTATCCTGGGCGGCGGACAGCTGGGTCGTATGCTGTGCCTCGCCGCCGCTCATCTTGGCTATCGGACCCACGTTTATTGCCCGGAACCCGATTCACCGGCCTCTTTGGTCGCGTCGAACACCACCGTCGCCGCCTATGACGACGCCGCGGCGCTTGGGGCCTTCGCCAGCGCCGTCGATGTCGCCACCTTCGAGTTCGAAAACATTCCCGCCGGCACGGTCGAAACCCTTCAGCGAACGGTAGGGGTCTGCCCATCGGCTAAGGCGCTAGTCGTGACCCAAGACCGATTGCTCGAAAAACAGTTATGCAACTCGCTGGGCATCCCGACCGCGCCGTTTGCGCCGATCTCGTCTGCCGAGGACTTCGACGTGGCCATCGAAACAGCGGGACTGCCGGGGATCTTGAAGACCCGCCAGATGGGCTATGACGGCAAGGGGCAAAGCACGGTGCGCTCCGCCAGCGAACTCGATTCTGCCTGGATGACCTTAGGGGCGGGCGAGTGCATCTTGGAGGGATTCGTCGACTTCGCGGTCGAGGTGTCGGTGATCTTTGCGCGCGACAGAAGCGGCGCGTTGGCGACTTTCGATGTCCCCGAAAACACCCATCGCGACGGGATTTTGCGTGAGAGCCGCGTGCCGGCCCGCATTGCCGGGGGCGCGCTGGAGACGGCAAGAGACATCGCCCAGCGGCTCGCCGCGGCGCTGAATTACGTCGGCGTCGGGGCGGTGGAAATGTTCGTAACCAAAGAAGGGTCCGTTCTAGTGAACGAGATCGCTCCGCGGGTCCACAATTCCGGTCACTGGACGATCGATGTGTGCGCGACGGATCAGTTCGAACAGCATATTCGCGCTATCTGCGGGCTTCCTTTTGGCAGCACTGCACGGGCGTTCGATGCCGTCATGACCAATCTTATCGGCAACGAGGCGGATGCCTGGCGCGCGCAGCTCGACGACCCGCTCAGCAAGCTTCATCTATACGGCAAGACGGCAGTGCGTCCGGGCCGCAAGATGGGCCACGTGACCACATTGTCGCCTATCGCGCCTGCGCCCGAATAATCCGACCGAGGGGCGATTTGCGCCATGCGTCCAGCGGCACGCCGAGACGCTTGCCGGCCTTCTCCAGTCGACCACGAATCATTTGAATGCGAAGGACGTCTTCGATCCGGCGATCGAGGAAAGCCCAGGTATCGGCAAAGTCGTCGGATTCGTCGTCGAGCCAGTAAAGATAGGTTGCCGTTACAACGCCCGCGAGAAGCCCCCGCTTGGTGTAGAAGTTGTAGTCGGTCGACTGATCGCCGGCGGCGCGCCAAATCACATCGGTGATCCGGTAGAGCGCGGCGGCAGGGTTATGCGGCGGTGGCAGCCGGCGAACGGCCTCGCGGTGCGGCGCTAGCAGCAAGATCAAGTGCCGAACCCCGAGCGCGATCCTGCGTCGTATGGAAGGTTCGCGCGCCGCCAATCCCTCAAGTTCGGCCTCGAGCTGCGCCGCAACCGAATCGCCAAAGTACTGCGCCAAATCGGCAAGGCCCCGCGGAAACAGGAGGCGTGCGCGTTCGGCCGTCAGATCGAGGTCTTTTGTGCCGGCGGCGAACGCGGCAGTGGACCAGCCGTCGAACGGGACATGCCCCAGTACCGCGTTCAGCAGGGCGTCTTTTTGGCGTTGATCAGTCAACGTCGGCTTCCTCGTCGCCATCGTGATCCGAAGGGTCTTGATCATGGCGAAGGTGGTGGCGCCACTCGGATTCGAAGATCAAGTCCGTCAGATCGGTCATTCGGGTCGGATATAACCGACCATCAAGGTGGTCACACTCGTGTTGAACCACCCGAGCATGCATTCCCTCCGCGACAACGTCCACAGGTCGTCCTCGAGCGTCGATGCCGGTGTAGCGGATCGCGTGATAGCGCGGCACATTGCCCCGAAGCCCGGGAACAGACAGGCAGCCCTCCCAGCCGAGGACGAGATCGGGAGACTGCGGCGTGATCACCGGGTTAATGAGGACCCGCGGGTCGTCGAAATCGCCGTCATCGTTCGGAACGTGAAAAATCACGAGACGTTGGGGCACGTGAACCTGCGGCGCCGCGAGACCCAGTCCGTCGGCATCGAGCATGGTTTCAAGCATATCGCCGATCAGGGCTTGGACCGGCGGCGCGGTCGGGTCGTCGATCTCGGCGGCACGTTGCAATAGCACCGGATGCCCCATTTTCGCGATTTTTAGGATAGCCATGGCGCATCATGGTCCACCACGTATAGATCGGTAAAGGCCCGAAAACGGCGAAAAAACAGGCCATTCCTGCTCTTTCGAACGGCGTGCCGGGCTGTACATCGGCAATTCCATATGGTATCCACCGCGCCTCGAACGTTCGGGACCTTCTTTCGGACGTCATCGACAGAAATTTTGGAGACCCCTTTGCAAGTTCACGTCCGCGACAACAACGTTGATCAAGCGCTTCGCGCTCTGAAGAAAAAGATGCAGCGCGAAGGTATTTTCCGGGAAATGAAGCTCCGGAACTTCTACGAAAAGCCCTCGGAAAAGCGTGCCCGCGAAAAGGCCGAAGCCGTACGGCGCGCGCGCAAATTGGCGCGCAAGCGGGCCCAGCGCGAAGTCTAGCCGGCGGGATTTGATTCCGAATTGCTGAAAAGCCGCCTTGCGCGGCTTTTTTTGCGCCTAGAGAGCGCGAATGACGCCTTCCACCATCTCTTTGGCATCGCCGAACAACATCATGGTGTTGTCGCGATAGAAGACTTCGTTGTCGGCGCCGGCATAGCCGGGTGACAACGATCGTTTGACGAACAAGACGGTGCTTGAATTCTCGACATCCAAAATCGGCATGCCGTAGATCGGGCTTTGCGGATCGGTCTTCGCCGCTGGGTTCGTCACATCGTTCGCCCCGATGACAAAGGCAACATCGGTGGTCGAGAAATCGCTGTTGATTTCATCAAGCTCGAAAACTTCGTCGTAGGGCACGTTGGCTTCAGCTAGGAGGACGTTCATGTGCCCCGGCATCCGACCCGCAACTGGGTGCACTGCGTAGCGGACCGTGACGCCCTCTTCTTTGAGTTTGTCTGCCATCTCACGCACCACGTGCTGGGCTTGTGCGACGGCGAGGCCATACCCCGGCACGATGATGACCGACCCTGCATTCTTCATAATGAAGGCCGCGTCTTCGGCGCTTCCGGCGCGGACCGATTTGTCGCCATGGCCAGCGCCGGACGATGCTGCAGCCTCGCCGCCAAAACCACCAAGAATCACGCTGACGAACGACCGGTTCATTGCGCGACACATGATGTAACTAAGGATCGCGCCGGAGGAGCCGACCAACGCACCAGTGATGATCAGCGCCGTGTTTTCCAGCGTGAACCCAATACCTGCGGCAGCCCAACCGGAATACGAATTCAACATCGATACGACGACCGGCATGTCGGCGCCACCGATGGGAAGGATAATCATGAAGCCGATCACGAACGAAAGGGCGACCAGCAGCCAGAACAAGGGAATCGATTCGTTCAGGACGAAAACCACCCCGATCGCCAGGATGACCAGTCCGATCAGAAGGTTGAGCAGGTGCTGCCCCGGAAAGACCAGTGGGTCGCCGGTGACCAATCCCTGCAGCTTCGCAAAAGCAACAATCGACCCCGAGAAGGTGATGGCGCCGACAGCCGCGCCGAGCGACATCTCGATGAGGCTGGCCGTCTTGATCTGGCCAGCTATGCCAATGCCGTAGGATTCAGGGGCATACAACGCAGCCGCGGCGACCAGAACGGCCGCCAAACCGACAAGACTGTGAAATGCCGCCACCAACTGCGGCATCGCCGTCATTTGAATGCGCAGGGCGATGACAGTGCCGATGACCGCACCGATACCCAAGCCGAGGATGATGAGGTCGAAGCCGAGAACGTTCGGATTGAGGATGGTCGTGACGATCGCAATGACCATGCCGGCAATGCCGAAGAAATTGCCGCGCCGGGCCGTTTCGGGCGACGAAAGCCCGCGGAGCGCCATGATGAACAGCACCCCGGAGATCAGGTAGGCGAGCGCGGACAGGTTGGCAGCCACGCTATTTCTTCTTTCTAAACATTTGAAGCATGCGCTGGGTCACCACGAACCCGCCAAATATATTGACCGCCGCCAGGATGATTGCGGCGAATCCGAAGATCTTGGCGATGCTGAGATCTTCCGGACCGGCCGCGATCAGGGCGCCGACGATGATCACACTTGAGATGGCATTGGTGACGGACATCAGCGGCGTGTGAAGCGCCGGCGTGACGCTCCAAACGACGTAGTAGCCCACAAAAATGGCGAGCACGAAGATCGCCAAACGAAACACAAACGGGTCGATGACGGCGGCTTCCATCACGCAATCTCCCCAGTCAGCGAAGGATGAACGACCTTGCCGTCCCGCGTCAGCGCGGTGGCTGTGATGATCTCATCCTCCCAATCGATTTTGAGCGCCTTGGACTCCGCATCGACCAACGGCGTCACAAAATTAAGGATGTTCTTGGCGTACAAGGCCGACGCATCCGCCGCGAGCCGGCTGGGGACGTTCGCATGACCGACGATCTTGACCCCATCGACATCGGTTACTTCACCCAGCACCGAGAGTTCGCAGTTACCCCCCTGCTCTACAGCAAGGTCGACGATGACGGCGCCCGGACGCATACGCCGCACCGTCTCCGCATTGATCAGCGTGGGCGCCTTACGACCGGGAATCAGTGCCGTGCAGATCGCGATATCGGATTTTTCCAACGTCGTGCGCACCAGTTCTTGCTGTTTTTCTTGGTATTCGGCGCTCATTTCGCGCGCATATCCGCCTTCGGTTTCAGCGTCTTCTTGCTCTGCCGATTCGACCATGACGAACTTCGCGCCCAGCGATTCGACTTGTTCCTTAGCGACAGGACGCACGTCGGTCGCCGACACGATCGCGCCGAGGCGGCGGGCCGTCGCGATGGCCTGGAGTCCGGCAACGCCGGCCCCGAGGACAAAGACCTTTGCCGGCGCCACAGTACCAGCGGCCGTCATCATCATCGGCATCACACGGTCGTAGACGTCGGCCGCGTCCAATACCGCCTTGTAGCCGGCAAGATTCGATTGGGACGAGAGCACATCCATGCTTTGCGCCCGGGTGATCCGAGGTAGGAATTCAAGCGAGAACGCGGTGACCCCGCGATCGGCAAAAGCCTGTACGCGATCCGGTTCCGCCGTCGGCGCAAGCATGCCGACGAGCACGCCACTTTTCTTTAGACACTGAACGGGGTCCGCGCCGTTGCCTGCGGGTCGCTGAACGGCAAGTAATAGGTCGACGTCGGTCACCGATGCGATATCGTCGACAACCTCAGCGCCCGCGTCGCGGTAGGCTTTATCGGGGATGTTCGCGTTAAGGCCCGCACCGGCCTCGACCACGAGTTGAACGCCCAGCGCGGCAAATTTCTTTGCTGTCTCGGGAGTCGCCGCGACCCGTTTCTCGTGGGCCTGACGCTCCTTTATGACAAGCGCTTTCATCCTGGGTGCGATCTAACCGGTAGGTCCGGGTGTGGCCGGTGCCGCCACGCTTGGCCTGGCCACCTAAAGAAGAAAGATTGCCATGAGGCCCAGCGTCACGACACTGAGCCCGCATGACCATTGCACCAAACGCGTAAATCCAGCCCAAGTTTGCTGTTTCTGGGGCAGATCAATCTGTTGCTCGTCAGCCATGGCCGCTCCTTAACATTCTGGCGAGGGTCTTATAGCAGACTCCCGCCGCGCACAAAATTGACCTAACGCATTACCGACCCGGTTCTTTCTCAAGAACCATGGCCTCGCCCTCGCTGGTCGGCACCCAAATCCCGCCCGGCCCGTCATGCCAGCCGCGCCGCTTGATCAAACCCTGTTCGGAGAGCGCGCGAATCGCTCGCGACGATCGATAGTTTCGGAGCAACATGGCTTCGGACATCCCTCGTACGGGGCGCGGCATATCGCACAGCGCAACCAGGATTGCATACTCCGTCGAGCCTTTCTCGATCATGCGGCGTCCATCTCCTCCAAGTCGTCAATGAACCCAGAAATAAGATCAAGGCCACGATGCCAGAACGCCGGCTCAGATGCATCCAATCCGAAGGGCAATAGAAGATCGCGGTGCCGCTTGGTGCCCCCCGCGCGCAGCATGTCGAGGTAGCGCTCTTGAAACCCCGCCTCGGCCGTCTGGTACACGGCGTACAGCGCATTCACAAGGCAGTCCCCAAAAGCGTATGCGTAGACATAGAAGGGGGCGTGGATGAAATGAGGAATGTAGGTCCAGTAGTTTCGGTATTCGGGGCCCAAATGGATCGCGGGCCCCAGGCTTTCGGTTTGCGACTCAAGCCACAGGTCGCCTAACTGCGCCAGCGTCAGTTCGCCGTCACGCCGCGCGCTGTGGACCGCTTTTTCGAAGCGGTAGAACGAGATTTGGCGGACCACGGTATTGATCATGTCCTCGACTTTGGACGCAAGCATGTGCTTGCGCCGTGTCGGATCGGTTTGAGTCTCGAGCATCGACCGAAACACCAATTGCTCGCCAAACACCGACGCCGTCTCGGCCAAGGTGAGAGGTGTATCCGCCATAAGTGTGCCGTTATGACCCGCGAGGACCTGATGCACACCGTGTCCGAGTTCGTGGGCCAACGTCATCACGTCCCGCACCTTGCCTTGGTAGTTGAGCAGCAAATAGGGATGCGCCGAGGGCACGGTCGGATGGGCAAAGGCCCCGGGCGCCTTACCGGGCCGGGGAGCCGCGTCGATCCACGGGTTGTCGAAGAACCTCGTCCCGATCTCTCGAAGGTCGCCCGAAAAACGCCCGTAGGCGTCCAGCACGATGGTCCGGGCGTCGTCCCACCCGATCGGGTGCTCATCGGCCTGGGGCAACGGCGCGTTGCGGTCGAAATGCTCCAGTTTTTCCAGGCCCAGCCACCGGGCTTTGAGGGCGTAGTAGCGATGGGCGGTGCGCCCATAGGATTCAACGACAGCCGTCTCCAATGCATCGACGACTTCGGGCTCGACGAGGTTCGCGAGATGGCGCGAATCAGGAGGTTCGGAAAACTGCCGCCACCGATCCTCGATCTCTTTATCTTTCGCTAGAACGTTGGTGATTAATGCGAATAGCGACCCATTGTTATCGAACGTCGCTGTCAGCGACTCCGCGGCGCGCCGCCGTCGCTCACGATTCGGGTCGGACAGGAGATTAAGGGTTTCTTCAAGCGTGAGCGTATCGTCACCGATCCGATAGCGCGACGCGGCAAGGGTTTCGTCGAAAAGGCGGGACCAGCCACTGGAGCTCGTTACCGCCTTTTCGTGAAACAGTTTTTCGACCTCGTCGGCAAGTTCGTGCTCACGGTGCGCCCGCACGGTTTCGATCCAAGGCTCGTATTTCGCAGCCTCTCCGGTCAACAGAGCCGCGACCTTTGTCTCGTCGAGACGATTAATCTCCAGTGTGAAGAAAATCAGGTCTATTGAAATGGCATTGAGCCGTTCCCGAATGTCCTGGGCGAACTTCGAGATATCAGGGTCAGTCAAATCGACGGCATGAAGGAGTTGGGCGTAGCTGGCAAGACGCCCCAAGGTCTCTTGAATCTTTTCGTAACGCGCGATGGCTTCGGCAAAACCGTCTGGCGAAAGGGTTGCGACCTTGCCTCGATTGCGTTCCTCAAACGCCTTGGCGGCGGCGGCGGCGGTGCTTAGATCATCTTCGATCGCCGCAGCGTCCGGTCCGGCATAGAGATCGCTGAGGTCCCACTTAGGTAAGGCGTAGCTCGGGTCTTTTTCGGTCAAACCAACCCGCCTAGCCTAAAAGAAAGTGCCCGTGGGCCGCGGCGATCGGCCTTTCCGGATCGTCTTGCCATGCCTCGGCGCGAACGTTGGCAACGCGGCGACCCTGTTTGGTGATTCGTCCTCGGGCGAAGGTATCTTTGGCCCAACCGCTGCGTAGGTAGTCGATCGACGTATTGACCGTACGCGGCAGTGTCGGGGCGTCGAGAGACCAAATGAGTTGGAGAAGCGCCACGCTCTCCAACAGCCCGCCGATAACGCCACCGTGGATCGCCGGAAGGGTCGGGTTTCCAACGAGCTTGTCTTGAAAGGGAAGATGGCAGATGAGAACGCCGCCGGGCTCTTCCTCCACGGTGACCCCAAGAAACTCGAGATAGGGAATGGCGCGCACCACGTCTTGTGGCGCGCTGCGATTCTTGGCGTCGCGGAGTTGGTCGATTTGGCGTTGTTCCATCACGCTACAATGAACTCGATTCGAGCATGAACGTGGCCAGACTGCTGGCGATTTCCCGGTCGGTATCCTGAAAGGCGCGCCCACGAACGAAAGCGACGTTTTTGCTGAGCCGGTAACAATCGGCTTCCGCGAAAACGTCAGCGTTTGGCATCGCCGGTCTCAAATAGTCGATCCGCAAGTCCAGCGTAGCGATTTGCATGACGCGCGGTATGACGGAAAAGACCGCGGTCCCGGAGGCTGAATCCAGCAACGTGGTAATGACGCCACCATGCAAGATGCCGGTCGAGGTGTCGCCGACCAAGTGGTCCTGCCATGGCGCCGATAACCGGCACCGTCCACGCTCCAATTTTTCGATCGACGCCGAGATCGCCTTGAGAAACGGAATCTCGGCGGCGAATTGGCTGATGATATCCAGCGCGATCGCCGGTTCGCTGGGGACTGCTTGGCCACCATCAACCATGATAGGCGCGGTACCACTCCACGAATTTCGGTACTCCTTCGGACATCGGCACGGTGGGCTCGAAGCCGAGATCGCGCCGACTCGCCTCGATATCCGCAAAAGTCGATTTCACATCACCCGGCTGCATGGGTTCCAGAATCTTTTCGGCTTTCTTGCCCAGTGCGGTCTCGAGCGTTTCGATCAAATCAAGCAATTGCTCTGGCCTGTTGTTGCCGAGATTGTAGACCCGGTGCGGCGCGTCGCCGTCATCGACGGGCGGGCGGTCGAGCGCCGCCACTACGCCAGAGACGATGTCGTCGATAAACGTAAAGTCTCGCGACATGTCCCCATTATTAAACACGCGTATGGGTTCGTCGTTGACGATCGCACGGGTGAAAAGATAGAGCGCCATATCCGGCCGACCCCAGGGGCCGTAAACCGTAAAGAAACGCAGGCCTATTTGAGGTATCCGGTAGAGGTGGCTGTAGGAGTAGCTTAAGGCTTCATCAGCGCGCTTCGTCGCCGCGTAGAGCGAGATCGGCTGATCGACGCGATCATCGACGGAGAACGGCAACTTGGTGTTCCCGCCGTAAACCGAACTCGAACTCGCATAAACAAGATTCTTCAAATCGGTTAGCGACCGCGCATACTCCAGCACCTGCATGTGTCCGATGAGATTGGATTCGACGTAGGCGAAGGGGTGGTCGATCGAATAGCGAACACCCGCTTGTGCCGCTAAATGCACGATCCCCACGACATCGTAGCGCTGCAACGCGTCAAAGCATTCATGGTGCGCGATATCGGCACGGTGAAAAGTGAAAGCTTTCTCGCCGGATAACTGGGCAAGTCGCGCCTCTTTCAAGGCCGGATCGTAGTAGTCATTGACCGAATCGACGCCGATCACCTGCTCGCCCCGCGCGAGCAGCCTTTGACAGACGTGGAAGCCTATAAACCCAGCCGCACCTGTAACGACAATTGCCATACCAAACTTCTTGTCCTCATTGAGGCGCGCACCTTAGCGCCACCGTTCCGCGAAATCACGTGACCGTGCGGGCCTTGTCACCTGCGCCCCGGTACAATCTGAAGATGGACAACCTATTGCAAGAACAGTCAATAGTCCTTACCTAAATTGGGTGGAAGCGGATTCGATGACGGTCGCACCAACCCTCGACGACAAATACACGGTTGAATCTGGCCGGGTCTATTTGACCGGCACTCAAGCGCTCATCCGTCTGCCCATGATGCAGCGCCAACGCGACCTAAGCGCCAATCTCAACACCGCGGGCTTCATTTCCGGCTATCGAGGATCGCCGCTGGGCGTTTACGACCTCAATCTGTGGCGTGCCAAGAAGCACCTCGACGCGCATCACATCCACTTCCAGCCCGGGATCAACGAGGAACTTGCCGCCACGGCCGTGTGGGGAACGCAGCAGACCAACTTGTTCGAGGGTGCACTCTACGACGGGGTATTCGCGATCTGGTACGGCAAGGGCCCGGGCTTGGACCGCGCGCTTGACGCGATCAAGCACGGCACATCTGCCGGCACTGCGCCGAACGGGGGTGTCTTGGTGCTTGCCGGCGACGACCACGGAGCCGTTTCCTCGACACTTGCACACCAAAGCGACCACGGCCTCGTCGCCGCGATGTTGCCGGTCATCAATCCGGCAAGCGTTCAGGACTACATCGACTTTGGATTGCTGGGTTGGGCGATGTCGCGTTACGCCGGGACCTGGGTCGGTTTTACCGCCGTTGGCGATACCGTCGAAAGCTCGGCGAGCGTTCTGGTGGACCCGCACCGCCTCGACATCAAGACCCCGACCGACTTCGACATGCCGCCAGGGGGCCTCAACATTCGGTGGCCGGACACGCCTCTTGAACAAGAGGCGCGTCTCCACGACTACAAGCGCTACGCGATCAAGGCATTCGCCCGGGCCAATAGTTTCGATCGGATCGTTATCGACTCGCCGCAGCCAAGACTGGGAATCATCACGACCGGCAAGGCCTATCTCGATGTCCGGCAGGCGCTAGAAAGCCTGGGCGTCGATGACAGGCAAGCCGCCGCGCTCGGCATTCGCGTTTTCAAGATTGGGATGAGTTGGCCGCTCGATGGCGACGGACTTAGAGCTTTTGCGCGTGGCCTTGAGGAAATCCTTGTCGTCGAGGAAAAGCGCCCGCTTCTGGAAGATCAAGTTAAAGCACAGCTTTACGATCTTCCCGGGGCACAGCGTCCACGCGTGATTGGCAAATTCGATGAAGAGGGGCGCCGGGTGCTTTGCACCGCCGGCATTCTGACGCCGAGCGAGGTCGCCACTCTGATCGGCAATCGGATCCTTCGGATGACCAGAAGTGGGCCGATCCGCGACCGCTTGGATTACCTTGCTGCGCGTGGCGAACAACGGCGCAATCAGGTGCCGGTGAACATTCGATCGCCGTATTTTTGTTCGGGCTGCCCGCACAATCGATCTACCAAAATTCCCTCGGGAAGCCGAGCCCTCGCCGGGATCGGGTGTCACTACATGGCGATGTCGATGGACCGTCAAACCGCAACGTTCAGCCAAATGGGTGGCGAGGGTGCCGCCTGGGTCGGACAGGCGCCGTTTACGCGGACCGAACATGTGTTCGCCAATATCGGGGACGGCACTTTTGTTCACTCCGGAAGCTTGGCCATTCGGCAAGCCGTCGCCGCCGGGGTGAACATCACATACAAGATTCTCTACAACGACGCCGTTGCGATGACCGGTGGCCAGGCACCGGATGGAAACCCCAGCGTCGAACGCATGGCGAGCCTAGTGTCCGCGGAAGGCGTCGAGCGCATTGCCGTGGTATCCGACGAGCCGGAGAAATACGCGAGCCCGGCCGCTTTCCCCCACGGCACCACGATTCATCACCGAGATCACCTCGACCCGATACAGCGCGAGTTGCGCGCGGTGCCGGGCGTCAGCGTGATGATCTACGATCAAACCTGCGCGGCCGAGAAACGCCGGCGACGCAAACGCGGCACGTTCCCCGACCCTGCCAAGCGGGTCTTCATCAACGAATTGGTCTGCGAAGGCTGCGGCGACTGCTCGGTGCAATCCAACTGCCTTTCTGTCGTGCCGGTAGAAACCGAGTTCGGTCGTAAGCGGGCGATCGATCAATCATCGTGCAACAAAGACTTCTCGTGTCTCGACGGATTTTGCCCAAGTTTCGTGACGATCCACGGCGGCACCCTACGCCAAGACGAACGCGCTTTACCGGAACTTGAACGGGTCTCATCGCTTGCCCCACCGACTCCATCGGTTCTTGAGAAACCTGCGGGCATTGTGATCACCGGTGTGGGCGGGACGGGTGTTATCACGATTGGCGCCCTGATCGGCATGGCGGCCCACCTCGACGGCAAGGGCGTCACCGTCATCGATCAAACCGGGCTAGCGCAAAAGGGCGGTGCAGTGACGAGCCACGTTCGCATCGCCGAACGCCCGGAAGACCTAAACGCGGTT
Organism: Alphaproteobacteria bacterium; assembly: GCA_038141965.1. Lineage (GTDB taxonomy): Bacteria > Pseudomonadota > Alphaproteobacteria > SHVP01 > SHVP01 > CALJDF01. The sequence goes on along the minus strand of JAYQJC010000003.1, from coordinate 14,139 downwards.
CGGATCGATGTCGGCGCCGCTGACCTTATTCTCGGTGTCGACCTCGTCGTTGCCGCGAGCCCGGACGTTATCGCAACCATCGAAAACGGCCGCACTCGCGCGCTGATCAATAGCCACGAAACACCGACCGCCGATTTTACCCTGGACCGCGATTTCGATTTACAGGCGGATCGGTTGCGGGCCGAAATCACCCTCGCCGCCGGCGATTCCCATACCCAATTCGTCGATGCGACGGCCATTGGAACACGGTTCTTTGGCGATTCTATCACGACGAACATGTTCCTCTTGGGTCTTGCCTTCCAACGCGGCGACATCCCGGTTTCGTTGCAGTCATTGATCCGCGCCATCGAACTCAACGGCGTTTCGGTCGACACCAACAAACGCGCCTTCGCGCTCGGCCGACTGACCGCCGCAGACCCTGGCGTGGTGGCCCTGGACCGCCACGCCGAAGCGCCGCCACTTGCGGAAACGGCCCACTCCATTGTCGAAAGGCGCGCGGATTTCCTGACCGCCTACCAAGATCATGCGTACGCCGAACGCTACCGACTGGTCGTCAGACGGGCCCAAGCGGCAGAGGCGGAAAAGATGCCTGGAGAAACCGGCTTCGCCACGGCGGTTGCCAAGGGTCTTTTCAAACTGATGGCATACAAGGATGAATACGAGGTCGCGCGCCTGTTCAGCACCGCCGAATTTCGGCGTGCTCTCGATCAGCAGTTCGTCGGGCCTTATCGGGTAAACCTGCATCTGGCCCCACCGCTTCTTGCACGTCCCGACGAAACGACCGGTCGACCCAAGAAATTGACGTTCGGGCCGTGGCTCTTCAAGAGTCTCTGTATGTTGGCGGCGCTAAAACGCCTACGCGGCACGCCTTTCGATCCGTTCGGGTACCAGAAAGAGCGGCGGCGCGAGCGCCAGTTGATCCACGACTACGAGAACATGATTGGTCTGTTGGCGACGAAGCTTTCTCCTAGAACCCATGCCACCGCCATCGCACTTGCCGAACTGCCCAACGACATCCGCGGCTTCGGACCGATCAAGAGCGAGAGCATTGATGCGGCATACCAGCGACGCGACGTGCTCTTGTCCGCATTGAACGATCTCCCGGGACGACCACAAGCAGCAGAGTAGCTGCACACCCAACATCGCGAGGAAAGATGACGAACAAAAGCTGCATCGTATTGGGTCTCGGCCCGAGTACCGGCGCCTCGGTCGCCCGGCGGTTTGCCAAGGCCGGCTATGCCATCGCGGTCGGTGCGCGAAGCGCAGATCACCTGGACCCATTGGTCGACGAAATCAAACAGGCTGGCGGCAAGGCCATCGCGATACCGACCGACGCCACGGACGAGGCGGCCGTCGTGCATTTGGTCGAGAAGACGGTGACCGACCTCGGGCCGTTGGAGGTTGCGGTCTACAACGCCAGCGGGCGTGTCAAAGGAAGCATTCTCGACCTCAAGACCGATGACGTCATGAACGCATGGAAGGTCTCGTGCCTTGGCGGATTCCTCCTCGGTCGCGAGGCCGCCAAACGCATGGTGCCGCAGGGCGAGGGGACCATTCTCTTTACCGGCGCGACGTCGGGCATGCGGGGCAGCTCTGGTTTTGCCGGATTTGCAATCGGCAAATTCGGGCTACGGGCCCTGGCGCAGAGCATGGCCCGAGAACTTGGCCCGAAAGGGATTCACGTCGCCTACGCTAATATAGACGGCCAGATTCACACGCCGAAGCAGGCACACCTTGCGGCGGAACGCGCACCCGATGCGATGTTGGATCCCGACGCGATCGCAGAAAGCTATTTCCAGTTACACAGCCAGCACCGCAGCGCCTGGACCCAAGAATTGGACCTACGCCCGTGGGTGGAGAAGTTTTAGGCGGTCGCCCGCTAGGTATCCCCGCCTTGATCGCGTCGTCCACTTAGGAAAACGAGAAACATAAGGCCACCGCCAACAAGAAAGGTCACCGCGATGCCGACGATCATCGCGATGATCCCGGCTAGGCTTACGTCAACGTCGTCGACGCGGGTCGTGTAGAGAACCGCCAATACAATGGCCGCGACCATCGCAACGCCTACGCAAAGAAAGAAGACGAAGAGACGCACGGCTGCGTCTACGCCATCCCGAGCGCCGACTTGTAGGTATCGAGAAGCGCTTCTTGCTCTTGGAGCTCGTTCGTATCCAGCTTTCGCAGCCGCACGATCTGCCGAACGGTCTTGGGGTCGAAACCGGTTGCCTTGAGCTCTGCATAGACCTCGCGGACGTCCGACGATAGCGCCGCTTTTTCTTCCTCTAACCGCTCGATGCGTTCCACGAACGAGCGCAATTGGTCGGCTGCAACTGTTGAATCTGACATTCTTTACGTTCTCTCTTGCTCATGCTTCTAGGGTGTCGTTAAGAGCCCGACGCTTCCTCGGCGGCCTTATGGGCTTCGAATTTTGCGAGTTGCTCAGGCGTCGCTTCGGTTTGGTGTTTGGCCTTCCACTCGCTGTAGGGCATGCCGTAGACGATCTCGCGCGCACCGTCATAGTCGATCGACGTACCCTGCTCTTCCGCCGCAGCGACATACCATTTGGCCAGGCAATTCCGGCAAAAATCTGCGAGGCCCATCAGCTCGATGTTCTGCACCTCAGGATGATCGCGCAGGTGTTGAAGTAACCGACGGAATGCGGCGGCCTCGATCTCAGTTGCTTTGTCCGTGCTTGCCATTTGGCTTCTCCTTCCTAAACGATTTCATCTAGGCGCGACGGCTGTTCGTTCGATCAGCATGTCGACGACGGCGTTCAGCGCTTTGTCGTCGTCCGCACCATTGTCCTTGGCGGTCCGAAAGGCCTCGATTTGCCATGTCGCACTGGTGCCACGCTCGACGATCGCGCGGGCATGGGCAATTTCCTTGGCACATCCCAATCGATCGGCGTCTTCCGCCACGAGGTCCAGGATTTCGCTCAACAAATCGATATAGGGAACGATCGCGCCTTTGCCCAGATCCACTAGCCCTTTGGTGATGCCGTAGCGCTGCGCCAACCATCTGTTTTCGTTGACCAAGCTAACGGGGTAGACGCGCCAGCGTTGGTTATCCTTCCGGAGTCGGACCAACATGCTGATGAGGCACTGGAACAGCGCGGCAATGGCCACTGCATCGTCCAAAGACGTGCAAACGTCTGTCGATCGCATTTCCAAGGTTGGGAAGCGCGCACTGGGTCTCAAATCCCACCAGATGCGCGTGGCATCTTCGACGACGCCGGCCCCGACCATGGCCTCGACCAATCGGCGGTATTCGCTATAGCTCGAAAACTGCTCGGGCAACCCGGTTCGCGGCAAACCATCGAAGACGCTGGTGCGGTAGGACATCAGGCCCGTTTCCTCACCTTGCCAGAACGGCGAGGACGTACTGAGCGCCAAGAGGTGCGGCAGGAAATAGGCTGCTTGGTTCATCAGATCGATTCGCAGGTCGTCGTCATCGATGCCGATATGAACGTGCATCCCGCAAATGAGGAGACGCCGCGCCACGGCTTGGAGATCCCGGGCAAGGGCGTTGTAGCGATCTTTGTCGACATGCTCTTGTTCGCCCCACAGAGCAAAAGGATGCGAACCTGCCGCGACCGGCGCTAGACCGAATTGCGAGGCAGCTTCCGCAATCGCCTGGCGCAGACCCGTCAACTCATCGCGCGCCGACGCAATCGTCTGGTGTACGCCGGTCTCAACCTCGACTTGCGCCTTCAGAAACTCCGGTGCGACACGACCGGCAATGCGTTTTTCGAGAATCGCCATCATTTCAGGCGGCGGATCGGTCGCAAGATTGCGCGTCTCAGTATCGACAAGCAGATACTCTTCTTCGATCCCGATCGTCAGTGGCGGATCTTTGATCATCGAAAGAACTGCAAACGGAAAAGGGATTCGTCGCTCAGAATAGCGGCCAAGGCGGAGGTCAAGATTTCGGTCCAGCGCTCGACGCCTTCAGCTGTTGTTAGCAGATCTTGCCGCACCTCCACCATGACGTGGGGCCGGCCCGCCGACGTGCCATATGCTTCAACCCCATAACCAGGCGGGTGCGCCGCCGAATAGGGTTCGTTATCGCCAACACAAATGCCGCCCACCTGCCTGAGGGCGGCGAGCAGCGGTCGGGCCATGCGATCGTCGCTGCCGTACAGCACGCCAATGTCCCATGGCCGCGGCGCACCGGCCATTGTCGGCGTGAAGGTGTGGAACGCGAGATAGGCAACCAAGCCTTTCTTGTGCTCGGATAGGTGTAGCGCCTTTTCCACCTCGTGGTGATAGGGCCAAAAGGACAGCGCCGCGCGCATATTTGCTTCGTCGGGTGTCACGTTTTGATTGCCCGGGATTTCCACACCGTCGCTGACTCGCAAAATCGAATCCGCGCTCCCAAGCTTGCGGTTAGGGTCGATCAAGAGCCGGGATTGCGTTGCCAAGACCGCCGGCGCATCGAGCTGGGCTGCAAGCCCACGGGTAAGTTCGGCGCCCCCGATATCCCATGCTATATGCTCATCCAACCTATCGGGCGAGAGACCCAGGCTGTCGAAGGCAGCGGGGACCTGATTCCCGGCGTGATCACACGTCAACACCGCCCGCGCGGCACCACCGGGATTGACCACTTCGAATGCGGCTGCGGTTGCGCTTGCGGAAACCTGATCCATCGCGCAGTTATACCGGGGCGGTTGCTGTTGATCGACCATGTTTGGGGCGCGAGCCGGGAATGAACAACGATTTGGCGTCGATACGCCCCGGGCTGGGGCTGGCGGCTCTTCTTGTCGGGGCGATGGCGATCGCCTTTGCCCCGATCTTCGTCAAGATCAGTGAAGTCGGCCCCGCGGCCACCGCGTTCCACCGGATGCTGCTCTCCCTTCCCTTCTTCGTCGGCGCTTTCTTGGTGTGGCCCAGCGGCGGCAAGCGATCGAACGAGCGCGCTAAAACCACCCGAACCTATGTCCTGCTAGGTCTTGCGGGAGCCTTTTTTGCCGGTGACCTAGCGGTCTGGCATTGGTCGATCCGGCTGACGACGGTCGCTAACGCCACGTTGTTTGCCAACGCGGCGCCGATCTTCGTTGCGCTGGCGGCATGGGGCCTTCTTGGAGAGACATTCGGACGACGCGTCATCATCGGCCTCGTCGTGGCCATCGTCGGGACGGCTTTGGTCGTGGGCGCAAGCTTCGGCGGGCATGGAAGTGTGTTGGGTGACGCCCTCGGACTACTGACCGCCGTCTTTTACGCCGGGTATCTCATTTGTGTGAAGATGCTGCGCCGGTCAGTCGGCACCCTCGACATCATGATGTGGTCCGGCTTGGTGGCAACGCCCATCCTTCTCTTCGTCGCCCTCGCCTCGGGCGAGTCCTTGATTGCCACGACGCTGGCCGGTTGGCTCATCCTCGTTGGCCTTGCGGTCGTCTCCCATACGGTTGGTCAGAGCCTGATCGCGTTTGCACTCGCGCACCTTGCGGCGTCGTTTTCGTCGCTAACGCTGTTGGTGCAGCCCGTGGCAGCGACGCTGCTTGCCTGGTTGCTTTTGAACGAGGGATTACGCGCGCAGCAAGCGATCGGCGGCATTGCGGTATTGGCGGGAATCCTCCTTGCCCGCGAGCGGTGGGAGCGCGCCGGAGCAACGCCATGAGCAACCGGCTGACACACACGCCACTGCCCTGGTTGATTTGGGGCCTGGCCGCCGCGTTCTACGGCTACGCCTATTTTCAACGCGTGGCGCCGAGCGTCATGACCAGCGAATTGATGCGGGCCTTCGATGCCAACGCCGCGGGCTTGGGCAACCTCTCGGCTTACTACTTCTATCCCTACGCGCTGCTACAGATACCGATCGGGATGATGATCGACCGTTTTGGCGTCCGGCGCGTCCTTCTGGCATCGGGCGCACTGTGCGCCGTCGGCAGTCTCTTGTTCGCGCTCGCACCCACCCTGGGCCTCGCGGCAACGGGTCGCCTTTTGGTCGGCGCCGGGGCGGGCGTGGCTTGGGTCGGCACCCTCGCGCTTGCGGTCATGTGGCTGCCGGCCAACCGCTTTGCGGCCGTGACCGGTCTTTCCCTCCTTATCGGTCTCGTCGGCGCCGTACTCGGGCAGGCGCCATTGGCCGCCCTTATCGACGCGGCAGGGTGGCGCTCTGCAATGCTCTGGTCGGGCCTTCTGATGGCGCTGATCGTGGTGTTGATGGTGCCGTTCGTCCGGGACAAACCCATGCATAGCGAACCGCGAACTGCAGACTCGGTGCTGCGCGGGCTCGCCTCAGTATTGCGCAGCGCCCAGACCTGGAAGGTCGCACTCTTTACCGGATCCTTGGTGACGCCGATGGCCGCCTTTGCGGGACTGTTCGGCGTTCCGTTTGTCCAAGAGGTCTATGGCGTGAGCAAGACCACCGCCGGGGCGACGATTTCGCTGGTGCTGGTCGGTTGGGGTCTGGGAGGCCCGGTCGCCGGTTGGTTGTCGGACCGAATCCAGCGACGCAAGCCGGTCATGGCGACCGGTGCTGGACTGTTGGCCATTACATGGCTTGTGACTCTGATGTTGCCGGTTCCCCTTCTGGGACTGCAGGTCCTGCTCTTCATCCAAGGCATTGCGAGCGGTGCGGTCATCATCAACTTCGCGGTGACGAAGGAAAGCAATTCGCCGACCGCAACCGGCGTCGCGATGGGGCTGATCAACATGGCGGGCATGGCCGCGTCGGCAGCTTCGCTTCCGCTTGTTGGTTGGCTATTGGACTTGGGGTGGGACGGGACTCTCGTCGAGGGTGCGCGGATTTACGGCGAGACCGCCTATCGACAGGCTTTCATGATTTTTCCGGTGCTCATGGTCCTCGGGTTCCTCGCAGCGCTTTCGCTCAGAGAAACTAGATGTCGACCGCTTGAGATCAACTCCGAGCGGCCAGCATCTCGCGCGCAATAATGAGGCGGCGAATTTCTTTGGTGCCTCCTCCGATCTCCTGAATTTTCGCGGACCGGTAAAGCTGGTTCACCTCGGTCTCGCGCATGAAACCGTTGCCGCCATGGATTTGCACGGCTTCGTCGCAAATCCGCATGCAGGCTTCGCCCGCATACATGAAGGCCGCCGCCGAGAGTTTGTGAATCTCGCCCCGGCCGCCCTCGCCCGCCCCGACTGAATTGGCCATCGCCAGCGCGCGATAGACCAGCCCGCGCATCGTTTCGAGCGCGACATACATCTCGGCAAGCTTTGATTGAACCATTTGGAAATTCCCGATCGGTTGCCCGAACTGCTGGCGCGAGCCCGCGTATTCCACTGATAGGTCAACGGCCCGTTCCGACATGCCTAGAACCATCATCGAGCAGAACGCCCGTTCGATATCCAGGCCCGACATCATGACGGCGATCCCCTGGTTTTCCTCGCCGACCAAATTCTCTACCGGGACCCGACAGTCGTCGAAATAGAGCGCACCGGTCGGACTCGCCCGGATGCCCATTTTGTCGAACGGCGGGCTAGACGAAAACCCATCGAAGGCACGCTCCACGATAAAGGCCGAGATACCCTTTTTTCCCAATTCCGGCGCGGTCTTGGCGTAGACCAGCGCGATGTCGGCAATCGGTCCGTTGGTGATGAACGTCTTGCTGCCGTTCAGAACGTAGGCGTCCCCGTCGCGCACGGCCGTGGTCGCCATGCCGCCCAATGCATCCGAGCCTGCGTTCGGTTCGGTCATGCCGATCGCGCCAACCATCGAGCCGTCGGTCAAACCGGGCAGATATTTGCGGCGCTGAAACTCGTTGCCGTTTTGGTAGAGGTTGTTGACGCACAAATTGTCGTGGCTTTGCCACGACGTGGACACCGACGGATCAACGCGACCGATGGCTTGACCGACCAACCCGGCCGAAAAGAGATCTAGCCCCGCCCCGCCATATTGCGTCGGGACGCTCGCCCCCAACACACCCATTTCGGCCAGCTGAGCAAAACCGTCTTCGGGCCATCGTCCCTCGAGGTCCCGCTGCATGACATCCGATCCAAACCGGGCCCGTGCGTTTCGGGTGATCTCATCGAGCAATTGTCGATGCTCTTCGCTGAGGTCGAAATTCGGCGCCGATATTGCGGCGGGAGATTCAGCGGGCTCTTGCAACGCGAGCGACATGGTTAGATGTCCTGTTCCAGTTTCTTTCTAAGATCTTCGATATTCGACCCTGCACCTGATAGAAACGGGTTGACGCGCAGCGCTTCCTCGTAAGCCTTCACGGCGCTGTCCCATCGCTCTAGGGCGGTATTGATGAGGCCCAAACCCGACAACGCGCCAAAGTGGCGTGGCTCGCGCGCCAAGGTCTCCTGGATGTCGCGGACCGACGCATCGAAGTTACCCATAAGATAGTGGAGCGTCGCGCGCCGGTTCCATCCTTCTGCAAACGTCGGGTCCCGCTCAATCACGCGGGAAAAACGCGCAAGTGCCTCGTCATATCGACCTGCCCCCATCGCGTCGTTGCCCGACGCGAGGAGGCGATCGGTGTCGGGGTCGCCGGACTGGAACCAGAGCGTCCAGATCAACCCTTCAATCAATTCCGCCTCTTGGGCATCAGCGGTTGTTTGCAGCCGCATAAAGAGATCATCGAGGCGGCTATCGTCCTGACGCGCCGATGCTGCAGCACCAAACACCAGCATGCTCGCGAGGATCGATATACAGAGCCTTTTCATGCGCTCAGGATATGACCCACTGCAAGTGGGACCAAACTGTTTCGGGGTTCGCTGTCGTCCCAATGCGGACCCGGCTAGGATGGCACCATGTTCCGCGGTCGAAACACCAAAATTCTAGCCACGCTGGGGCCCGCAACCTCTTCCAAAGAGATTATCGAGGCAATTATCGTCGGCGGCGTCGATGCGATTCGGCTGAACATGAGCCACGGCAAGAAGGACGATCACGCAAAGCTGATCGCGTTGATCCGCGAGATCGAGCACGAACTTGGACGACCGATCGGGATTCTCGTCGACCTGCAGGGGCCAAAGATTCGGATCGGCAGCTTCGCCGAGGCCGGCGTCACTGTCGAAACCGGCCAGACGTTTCGGCTCGATAGCGACCCCACACCGGGGAATGCGGATCGCGTCCAGTTGCCCCATCCCGAGCTATTCGGTGCGATCGCCGAGGGTGCCGAGATTCTCTTGAACGACGGGCGGGTTCGACTGATCACGCAAACGGTTGGCGCCGACTACATGGTTTGCGAAGTGCAATCGGGCGGAGAGTTGAGTGCCGCCAAGGGCGTCAACGTCCCAGGCACCGTGCTGCCGATCCGCGCAATGACGGACAAGGACCGGCGCGATCTCGACTTTGCGATGTCGTCCGCGGTGGATTGGGTCGCGCTATCTTTCGTTCAAACACCGGACGATGTCGCGGACGCCCACAAGATCATCGCCGGTCGGGCCGGGCTCATGGCCAAGATCGAAAAGCCGTCGGCCATCAATTGGCTCGACGAAATCACCAACCTGTCCGACGGGATCATGGTAGCCCGCGGCGACCTTGGCGTGGAACTGCCGCTTGAACTGGTCCCCGGCCTCCAAAAGAAGATCGTCGCGACCGCCCGCGACCAAGGAAAGCCGGTTGTCGTGGCTACGCAAATGCTCGAATCGATGATCGAATCGGCCACGCCAACCCGCGCCGAGGTCTCCGATGTCGCAACGGCGGTCTACGACGGTGCGGATGCCGTCATGCTGTCGGCAGAATCCGCAGTCGGCGCGCATCCACGCGAAGCCGTCGCAATGATGGACCGGATCATCCGCCAAACCGAGACCGAACCGACTTATGTCGTTATCCGTTCGTCATGGCACCCCGAAGTCGAAAACACCACGGCCGATGCCATAAGCGCGGCGGCCAAACAAGTCGCCGAAACCATCGGCGCGGCGGCGATCGTGACCTACACAACCACAGGTTCAACTGCGTTGCGCGCCGCGCGACAACGCCCCACAGTCCCGGTCATTGTCCTGACAACGCGTCGAGGCACGGCCCGACGGCTTGCGCTGTTGTGGGGCGCGCATAGCGTCCACACGCGCGATACCCGAGATTTCGGCGATATGGTGGAACGAGCGTGCCGGCTTGCGGTCCAGGACGGCATCGCTGGGCCCGACGATCAACTCGTGGTCACCGCAGGCGTGCCGTTTGGCACCCCGGGGGCGACCAACATTCTGCGGGTCGCGCGGATCCCCAAAGCCTAGCGATGGGGCTGCAGGTCGCCGAGAGGGGCGCTACTAGAGGCAAACAAAAAGGGCGCCTATTGGCGCCCTGTTTTTCGCGAGTCGGCGGCGGTTAACCTTGGCGCGCCTTGAATCGCGGTTTGCGCTTGTTGATGACGTAAATGCGGCCTTTGCGGCGAACGACGCGGTTATCGCGGTCGCGCGTTTTCGCTGATTTCAGTGACCTTAGAACCTTCATAGCATCCGTCCATTTAGCGTGAGGCGCGCAAAATATGGACCGATCGGCGGCAAGTCAACCGGGGCCGTCGCGCCCTCGAATTCCGGCCATTTTCCGCAATACGGGGCATTGGTGGCTATTTGCCGTCTTTTTTCGCGCCGAGCGCCATCAATTGGGCGGCCCAGCGTGGGCCATACCCTGCTTCTTCGCCTTTGCAATAGACGTAGGTATCGCGCCAGGGCTGCGCGGCGATTTGCGTGACCCACTTCTGAAGACTCCTAGCGGTATAGGTCTCCTTGCGAAGTCGCAGGTAGCCCCAATCCGTCGTCGCTTCCAATGGTACGTGAAGGTCGTCATCGGTATCGGCGATGCAGAGCGCGGCCCCGTGGTCCCGCAAAGCGCCAAGCGCGTCGGGCTCAAACCAAGAGGGGTGGCGAAATTCGAACGTCACGCGGCGATCGACCGGCAACGTGCCGAGGAAAGTCTTGAGACGCTCGGTGTTCTTCTTAGCGTTCGGCGGCAGCTGAAACAGGACCGGGCCGAGTTTTTGTTTCAGGCCCGCGGTCGTTTCCATCAGGTACTGCGTGGCGTCCTCGACGTCGTTTAAGCGCTTGATATGAGTGATGCGCCGCGAGGCCTTAATTGCGAACTGGAATCCCTTAGGGGTTTGGTCGAACCAGTTCTCCAGCACCTCCGTTTTAGGCAACCGATAAAACGTATTGTTAATCTCGACCGTCGGCAGCCGCGCGGCGTAGTACGCGAGCATTTCCGGCTTCTTGATGTCTTCCGGGTAGAACGAGCCTTTCCACGGTTTGTCGAAACCGCTGGTCCCTGCAACGATCTTCTGCTTGCCCATCTCGGTCCTTTTTGCAAAAGGGCGTCAGACGGTCACCGGCCCGTCGAGCTCGTAGCGTTCATCATAGTCTTCGATCTCGACCACCCATAGGTCGCGATCCCATTTGATCTCGCGTTCGACATAGCCGGCCGCGTCTTCTTCGCTGATTTCTTCGGTGCCCCCGACGACCATCCAGGCTTGATCGCCGTCTTCGGCCGTGATGCGCCGTAGCAGCAGACACATTTGCCCATTACGCAGTAGCTTGAGGAGAATGCCCCCGGCATCGGGATCGCCCCGATGCGACACGGCAATCCCCTGGAACCGGATATCGCATAGGCGCACTTGCGACTGCACCCAAAGACCGCTTTTGATCCGCGGTGCCATCACCGCGCGCCGTTGACAGCGATCCGCGGACTGCGTACGCGTCCTCGATGCATCGCGAGCCAACCCCCTATCCGCCGATTGAGCCTTATCGAACGGGTCATCTTCAGGTGTCCGATCTGCATCGTGTTTACTTCGAGGAATGCGGCAATCCGGACGGCAAGCCGGCGCTTTTCGTCCATGGTGGTCCCGGTGGCGGGATCGAACCCGAGCACCGGCAACTGTTCGATCCAGAAAGGTATCGGATCGTCCTATTCGATCAAAGAGGGTGCGGGCAAAGCACGCCCCATGCCGAGCTACGCGAGAACACGACCTGGGACCTTGTCGCCGATATGGAGCGTTTGCGCGAGCACCTTGGGGTCGACCAGTGGCTGTTGTTCGGCGGGTCGTGGGGCAGCACGTTGTCGCTCGCCTACGCGGTGCGCCATCCGGCCAATGTCTCGGAAATGGTGCTGCGCGGGATATTCCTGTTGCGCCAGGACGAGATCGACTGGTTCTACCAAGACGGGGCCGGCCGTTTCTTCCCTGAGGAATGGGCGGCGTATCTCGCCCCTATTCCACCGGAAGAGCGGCGCGACATGGTGAGCGCCTATTACAAACGGCTGACCAGTCCCGACGCGGAAGTACGCCGGGGCGCGGCAATGGCGTGGAGCATTTGGGAGGGGTCGACCTCGACGCTGTTGGCCGATCCGGCAAAAATCCGCCAAGCGGGAGACGACACCTTTGCCGATGCCTTCGCCCGGATCGAGTGCCACTACTTTCTGAACAAAGGGTTCTTCGAAACCGACGGGTATCTGCTGGAACAAGCAGGACGGTACCGAGACATTCCCGCCACGATCGTCCAGGGGCGCTACGACATGGTTTGCCCCGTCAAGTCGGCGTGGGATCTTGCCGGGGTTTGGCCCAAGGCGACGCTGGCCGTCATCGACGATGCCGGGCATGCCTATAGCGAACCCGGCACGCTCAAGGCTTTGATCAAGGCCACCGACACCTATGCCGCCCAACACAAGCTGTCGTCTCGGTAATTTGAAGCGTGGTGGGCGCGGCTGGGATTGAACCAGCGACCCCTACGATGTCAACGTAGTGCTCTCCCACTGAGCTACGCGCCCGCGCGGCGCCACACTTAGCGGCATTTGTCCGATGGTTTCAAGCCCCGCGCGTCGCATTCCTCAATTGAACTGCCTTGACGTGCTCAAAGAGGCTAGTCTTCCCGGATGACTGCACCACCCGAAAGCCTCGAAAACGAGGCTTATGTGCTGACAAAGCCGAACCCACAAACCTTGCCGTTTGTGTTCGCATCGCCGCATTCGGGCGACGACTATTCGGACGAATTCCTGGCCCAATCGCGGCTCGACGCCACCGCGATTCGGCGCTCCGAGGATTGTTTCGTACACGAGCTCTTCCAAGATGCGCCGAGGCTTGGAGCGCCGCTGATACGAGCCCGGTTCCCGCGCGCCTATCTCGACCCAAACCGCGAACCTTATGAGCTCGACCCGACGATGTTCAGGGGCTCGCTGCCCAGTTTCGTCAATTCTCGCTCCGCCCGCGTGTCGGTTGGCCTCGGCACGATTGCGCGCGTGGTCAGCAACGGGGCGGAAATCTACCGCAAGAAGCTCGATTTTCGCGAAGTAGAGCAGCGAATCGATCGGCTCTATTTCCCCTATCACGCCATGATCAAGCAGCTCCTCGTCGCCACCCGCGCGCAGTTCGGCGCCGTCGTCTTGGTGGACTGTCATTCGATGCCTTCGATGGGCTCGGCGGTCGAAGGCGACACTGGGCGACGGCGCTGCGATTTCGTCCTGGGCGACCGCTTCGGCACGAGTTGTGATCCTGCCATTGTCGACCTCTTGGAACGCCGCTTGAACGATCTGGGCTATTCGGTCGCGCGCAACGACCCCTATGCCGGCGGTTTCGTCACCCAGAATTACGGTAGGCCCGGCGCCGGCATTCATGCCGTGCAGATCGAGATCAATCGGGGGCTTTACATGGACGAGGCGACAATTTCGCGGGCGCCCAAAATGGCGGCCTTGATCGATAACCTCGCCGATTTGATGGCGGGGTTGAATGCCATCGACCCCAGCCTGCTTCGTGCACCGGCCCAGGTTTACGCCGATGCCGCGCAATAGCCGTGACGAAAAAGGGGCCCACCTTTTCAGGAGGGCCCGAGTTTAGGGAGGAAATACCCAGAAAGGGTATTCGGCATCGAAGGCATGAGACTGCGATGCCGCACCACTACATATAGTGGCTACTCGTAAAACGGCCCAAACGAATAATCCGGACTGCCGCAGATTTGCGACACTAGTGGCATTTTAGCCACATAGCTTGGTTGGCACGCGGTTCGCATTTTTCTTCGTACCTCGTCACGGAGAATCCGATGATGCCCCATCGCTTAATCCCAGTTTTCCTTGCAGTCCTTGGGTTTGCGCTCGCCACCGGCACGCCTGTGGTTGCGAGCGAGAGCACATTCGCGCCAGAAGTCGGCCAGATTTGCCGGGCTCAAACGCGCGAAGCCGAAAAACGCCATCGGCTGCCCAAACTCGTGCTGTCCGCCATCTCTTTGGCCGAAAGCGGGCGGTGGCACGCCG
>JAYQJC010000002.1:0-1039743 GCA_038141965.1 Alphaproteobacteria bacterium | reverse complement strand
AGACCTATCTGTCCATTCTGGCTTCGATGAAACTGCTTCTCCTTGGTGTGACCCTGTACGGCTTAGGGGACAGCTAGACGAGCGGCGATCAGGCTTTTCTAGACGGTCTGATAGTCGGCATACCGGAGGCGATATGAGAGAGGGTTCCGCAGTGTTTGAGCGGGCTGACACTGAGTGGCGCCATGTAGTCACAAAGGTGACAAGCGTCCTTAGTCGGGCCGGTATCCCGCATGTCAGCTACCGAACGGAAACTAGTCTTGAGGGGCGCGCAGTCGTGTCAGAAATGCGTTACATTAGGTTATCACCGCTTTTCGCAGGGGCTTTGGTCGCGAGTTTGAGTTTCGCAGCAAATGCCGAAAATCACGCAAAGGATGCGGCTGTCAAGGCAGCCACCAGCAAGGTTGCGGACAAGGTTGCGGAAAAGACAGAAAGCTTGGTCTCAACCTTCTTTGCGCGTACCGAATTAGAATTAAAGTTAGAGGACTTGAGCAAGCCCGAGGGAAGCGTTCTAACTGTTCAACCGTTATACGAAAGTGGTGACCTGAGAAATACGGTGTTCACCCAAGGGTCATTTTTCATTCATGATGGCGGAAAGCGTTATACCGCGAATATGGGCTTGGGCCTGCGGCATCTGTCTGCCGGTGAGGGTATACTTTTTGGGCTCAACACGTTTTACGATCGCGAATTTCCCTACGATCACGGGCGGACAAGTTTTGGCTTGGAGGTACGCTCCACCGCGTTCGAATTTAATTCAAACATTTATCAGGGCAGAACAGGCTTCAAGGCGGGCCGCGATGGGGCGGTTGAGAAGGCGCTTGGCGGCCACGACGTAGAAGTTGGTGCGCAAGTGCCGTACTTGCCTTGGGCTAAAGTATTCGCGAAGAAATTCCAGTGGGACAAGGCAGACGCAATCTACGACGACTTAAAGGGAGAGGTTTATAGCCTGCGGCTTGACGTCCCCACGATAGACGGTCTGGTGATAGAGGCTGGCCGAACTAGTTTCGATGCACGTCAGGACACCGACTTCTTTAAGTTGTCTTACAAACTGAATTTAGGTCATAAGATATCTGGCCCTAATCCTCTGATTGTTGATGACGTTGCCTTCCGGTTTGGATCGATGAAAGACCATCGTCTCGACAAAGTGCGGCGCTCAAATATCATCGTTAAGCAAGTCCAGTTCTCAGCTACGGTAAGTGGGGTCTAGTGTGAATTTTTCTCCGGTGTTTAAGATTAAGTTCACCTCTCCACTTATCTTCGCGGCTGTTGCGCTGCTGTTTTTGGCTCTACCTGAGCAGGCTTTTGCCCAGGTTGACCCGGCCTGCAATGCAGAGAACGGGGACGGTACATTTGATAACGATCAGCTGGACGGTGGCACCGCCTGCTCGCGAACGCCTGACTTCTATGGCATTCAGATGTATGAAATGCACTTGTGCCGAAGGGCTCCAACTCCCCCACGACTACGGCAGCTATAGTTCTTTCCGGTTGCGACATTATTCTTGCCTCGTCTACAGGTGAGTTAGTTGAAGTAAAGCTGGGGCAATCCACAACGATACCTGGCGCCGCAACAAGACCCTCACCAGGGGTCTACACCCATGGCTATATCCTTATGGGTAATGGCTTTCGTATTAGGCATTCTCAGCAAATGGAAAGCGTTACAAGTGCTGAGGATCCGAGTACTACGGGAACCTTTTGTTGGACCCTTACCACGTCTCGCGCTACTGGTAGGGTCGGCAATGCGTCCAAGTGTCGTAATACTGCACCGACTGCGGCCGAGATAGGCACCACTACTGACGTGCTTGAAAATTTTGGTGGCGTTGGGCCGTACACCTTTACCGTGGCGCCTATCCCCGCATATATTACCAAGGCTTCCGGGTTTCTTTTGGCTACTGGCGAGGAAACACAGGCCGTCCGGCTCGTAGGGATCCAAACCTTCGCTACGCCGGTAGAGATTACTGAGAATACGCGAAGTATCGATATGGCTTTTAATGTTTCTACTGGAATGACAGTGTCTTTTAATAACACCGACGATTTGGAGGCTTTTGCGAGCGGGCCCTTTTCAGTCGTTATGACAGTTAGGTAGGATAAAATATCAAACTATAAATTTAGAGGACGCGTCGACTAGCCTATTTGTCTTTGTGACTTACTCCATTTAGAGGTAGTAAGCTCGCCGCTGTAATTCCCAGGTGAGGGCCAGTGTGCGAACTTTAGCCTGACGAAAACTGGTCCATTTCCAATAAAGAATTTATCGAACAGATAAAAAAGCCGCGCCGCCAGCTCTTTGGAAACGAGGACAATCACTTGCTCGCGAATGTGTGCGCAATGATTGCAAAGATTGTTGAGACAGGTCTGTACCGCAACAGTTTCGCCACATGTCCCAGCTATTCCTAAGGCATGGCAAACAGCGGCATATCTTGGATAGATTGGCTATATGACCTCGCAGTGTATGGTCTATACGACTCTGCTGCCTTGCTTGGCATCACTTACGAAGAGATCAATGTTTGGCTGTTCTGCATAGCGTGGCCGCTGTCCATGGGACTTGCGGCAATGTGGGTCTACCTGCTGAAGCGACGCATACGTACCATCGAGAGTCAGCGTTAAGCCTGTTTTTAGACTCCCTAGAGTCGTCTAAAAGACAGTCCCAACATTTCTTCCAACCATTGAAGAAACCATTTTGTAGGCCTCTGTAGACCTTACAGGCACTATCTATTTAGCTATATGTGATGTTAGCTAAGCCATTGAAAATATTATGTTTTCTATGATTATCCAACATTGGGGGAACAGTCTCTCAACCATATAAATAGGTGCGGGTAATGGTGTAGCTGCCTACCCTTGGAACCTTGTGATCCTGATGTTCATGATCATGATATTTGACCTGCTCTAGTCTTCGTCCAGTACTCAAGACCAAGCTTGTACTCAGTCGTCTGTGGTTGCACAGACTTGAGGTAGACAGCTTTGACCTTATTCCCATCATCATCCGTCGGAAGATAATCATCATACAGGTCTATCGGGATCAGCCTTCCTGCAACCTCGTTCACTGCAGCCATCATCATCTTCTTGAGAATGAACATGTTCTCAACGCGGCAGCGGGCGATGCTGTCCTGGGCGTTCAATGTCGGGGTCGGGGGCGTGATGCAGTTTAGGAAAGCCTTGGCCGCGATCCGGTCGGGCGACTGGCAGGAGGCCCACGACCAGATGCTCGATTCCCGCTGGGCCAGGCAGGTGCCGCGACGGGCTAAAGACCTGCAGAGCTTATGCTGCGGGGTGAAGCCGGAAGACGACTGCGACCGTCAGGCTCAATTCACAAAATATTCACGAAAATGCTCGCAGTCGCCAGCATGTTATTGCAATCGCCCGTAGTCGCTTGTACGATTCAACCGCAAGCACGGCCTCGTTTTTCGTGGCTTGGCTGCTAAGTCATTGAATTGCCTTGGTTGTTTTTTCGGGTGTGAACTCACTCATAACCTGAAGGTCGTAGGTTCAAATCCTACCCCCGCAACCAAATAAGCCCGTAACTTCAATTAGTTATGGGTTTTTGATTCTGGCGACAATCACGTCATCGCACCTGTGGAAGCACTGTGGAAGCAAGAGGGAGGGGAATTATGCGTAATCAGTCGCCATTTTACCCTGCCTGGAGCAGCTTGTATTTTTCCAGCGCCCGGTTTCTCGCCATCGCGTGATCGATGATGGGGGCTGGATAGTCTTTACCGAGCTCAATCCCGGCGTCCGCTAGTTCAATCGGTTTGGCCGTCCAAGGCGCGTGGATCAATCGGTCCGGCAACCTGGATATTTCTGGCACCCACCTCCGAACATAACTGCCATCGGGATCGAACTTCGTTCCTTGGATGGTGGGATTGAAAACACGGAAATAGGGTGCCGCATCAGCGCCGCAGCCTGCGACCCATTGCCAGCTCGCCGCATTGCTCGCGAGATCGGCATCAACAAGCGTATCCCAGAACCAATGCTCACCGGTTTGCCAATCGATCAGTAGATCTTTGATCAGAAAAGAGGCAACAATCATGCGTACGCGGTTGTGCATCCAGCCGGTGGTCCACAATTCACGCATGCCGGCATCGACGATTGGATAACCGGTCGCTCCGCGCTGCCAGGCGGACAGAGCGTCAGGATCATTTACCCACGGGAAATTGGAAAAATCCTCGCGGAGCGGTTTCAACGGCAGTTCCGGAAAATGAAAAAGCAGGTGATAAGAGAACTCGCGCCAGGCGATTTCAGAGAGGTAGGTCTCGACGCCCCGCGGCATCGGACTGCCAGTTTGAGCAAGTGCACTGGCGACGACCGCATGCCATATCTGGCGTGGCCCGATTTCACCAAAATGCAAATGAGGTGAGAGACGCGAGGTGCCGGAAATCCCAGGCAGGTTTCGTTTGTCCTGGTAGTCGAAAACCGCAGCGTCGGTGAAGTCATGCAAACGCGATTGTGCCGCGTCCTCGCCCGGTGTCCATGCATCGCGCAAGCCGCCTGCCCAGTCTGGTTTTGTCGGGAGCAAACCCCACGAGTTCAGATCGTCACTCTTGGCAAAATCGTTCGGCGCCGGGATCCGCTGGGGCGAAGGCTATGGCTGATCAGGCTCTCCGCTTGCGCGTAACGCTTTCCAGAAAGGTGTGAAGACCTTGTATGGCTCACCTTTTTGCGTGGTAACCGCCCAGGGTTCTCGGAGCAGGCCAGCGTTGAAGCTGCGCGCCTCTATGCCCTTACCCTTCAGCGCTGTTTTTATTTTTTCATCTCGCCGCGTTGCCCATGGCTCATAACGCCGATTCCAATAAACGCTCGTAGCGCCCGTTTCAGATATAAGCTCGTTGATGACGGCTTCTGCAGGGCCGGTCTTCAGGATGAGCCTGTTACCGCGTGCTTCGATCTCAGAGGATAGAGCGGACAAAGAGCCGTGGAGCCACCAGCGTGAGGCGCCACCCGGCGACCATTCGCCAGCGTCAGCGTCATCACAAATGTAGACTGGTATGACCGGGCGCCCGATCGCGACGGCCGCATCGAGGGCCGGGTTATCGGCAAGACGGAGGTCACGGCGGAACCAGAGGAGAGTTGTCATTTGCTAAGCCACCTCATTCCTCTTGGGTTCCATCTTGTGACGAATGCCTGTTGGTGAGGAATTCAAGAAAGGTCCCCGCTTCATTTAAGTAACTCGCCTTTTTCTCCGAGGACCATTTCGCAAGTGTGCGATAAGGCATCGCCATGCGGGGATTTTTATCAAGATGAGATTGGTTTTGAATCAAGAACGCCCAATACAGGTAATTGAAAGGACATGCCTTCGACCCAGTCTTCTTCTTTACGTCGTAGGCACAACCTTTGCAGAAATCTGACATGCGATTGATGTAAGCGCCTGACGAAGCGTAAGGTTTGGATGCCATCTTGCCACCGTCGGCGAATACGGCCATGCCAAGCGTATTCGGCATCTCGACCCACTCGAAAGCGTCGGCGTAAACAGCGAGATACCAGCGTTCGATCTCCCTTGGAGCTACTGCCCGCAAGCAACGCGAAGTTTCCCGTTATCATCAGCCGCTGAATATGGTGAGAGTATGCGGTCTCGCGGGTGCTTTTGATTGCTTCGCTTAGGCATCGCATATCAGTTTCGCCGGTCCAGTAGAATCCCGGCAGGGGCCGGCTTACGCCTAACGCATTGGCATCGGCATAATTTGGCATCATCGTCCAATAGACCCCGCGGACATATTCCCGCCAGCCCAATATCTGACGAATGAAACCCTCGGCGGCGTTGATCGGTACCCGGCCTGCGCGCCAGGCATCTTCGACCGCGGAGCAAACTTCACGCGGTGACAGCAGGCCGAGATTTAGGGATGGCGCAAGTAGAGAATGGTAGAGAAAGGTCTCGCCCGCCTTCATAGCGTCTTGGTAATCGCCGAACCACGGCAGGGCATTGGCTATGAAATCCTGCAATGCCTCCAGTGCCTGGGCACGGGTCACCGGCCAACTGAATGTATCGAGTGTGCCAAAATGCTCGCCGAAGCGCTGTGCGACGAGCGCCATGACCTCACGTGTCGTGGAGTCCGGCGCAAAGCGAAGTCGTTCTGGAAGGGACGCGTCGGCTGGCAAGCTTTTGCGATTTTCCGAATCAAAATTCCATGTCCCGCCCTCTGGCTGATCGCCATCCATCAGAATGTGATGTTCTCGACGCATTTCGCGGTAGAAATGCTCCATTCGCCAGCTGCGTCGGCCATTGGCCCAGGCAGCGAACCTCGTACGGCTCGCGAAAAAGCGACGATCGGAACGGATTTTGACGGGTACGCCGGTGAGAGCTTCCCAGCTTTTGGCCATCGCCTGGACGCGCCATTCCGAAGGTTCGGTCACCACAATGCGGCTCGGGCGATGCCGCGCCACCGCGCGTTGGATCTCGGTTGTGAAGCTGCCGGTATTGTCAGACTCGTCGAGGCCTACATAGTCGACAGTGAGGCCGCGCTCGCGAAGCGTCTCGGCGAAATGGCGCATCGCCGCCAGCACCAGTAATATTTTCTGCTTGTGATGCCCGACGTAGGTGTTTTCTTCCATCACCTCCATCATCAGGACAACGTCACGGCGTGGATCGAGGGCGTCCAGCGCGGACAGGTCCAGAGACAGCTGGTCGCCGAGAATAATTCTTAGAACATTCATGACGAGGCGAGTTTACGTTCGGACACAGGGCGGGGTGTCGCAGCGCGGCAGCGCGCCGAGCAGTATTTCACGTTCACCCAGTCGCGCGCCCATTTCTTGCGCCAGACGAAGGGCCGACCGCAAACCACACAGAGTTTAGCCGGTAGATCAGTCTTGCGACGCATCCCAGCCATGGGATCACCAAGGCACTGGCTGGCCGCGCCAGTCGAAAAACCCGCCGTTGGCATCCGCCGTGAGTTGATCGATAACGGCGAGCAGATGTCGAGCCGCCACAGCTGGAGAATGAACCTCCAACCCAGTCGTCGCGAACGGAGCGGATAGCGCCGTGGCAACCGTCCCGGGATGCAAGGCGGTGCAAAGTGCGTCCGGAGATCGACGTGTCAATTCAACAGCCGCTGTCCGAACCAGTTGGTTGAGAGCGGCTTTCGAAGCCCGGTAGGAATACCATCCACCTAGACGATTGTCCTCGATGCTTCCAACCCTGGCGGAAAGCGTTGCAAAGACGGCTTTGTCCGACCGCGGCAACCGCGGCAGTACATGCTTCATGATGAGCGCGGGTCCGATCGCATTCAGCGCAAAGGCGCGCGCGAGATTGGTCGCATCGAGTTGCCGCCAGCTCTTCTCGGGTTCTTGGCGCTCATCATGCAGAAATCCCGTTGCATCGATCACCAGACGAAGCTCACCCTGATCGGCGGCGAACGCCACGGCACGTGCGAGACTGTCTTCGTCCAGAAGGTCTATCGCTGGTGAAGTGCTGCGGCTGAACGAGACTACATGCTTAAACTGTTCCGCGGCCTTGATGGCTTCGACCAATGCCCTTCCAATACCGCCGCTCGCACCGAAAACGACCGCCACGCCGGCCTGGGGAAACGACCCAAGGTCAACCCCGGCAGCCGGTATGCCTTCGGATTCGAATTGCCCCGTCACAGGCGCTTGATTCCGCCAATGACGGCATGAAGTCGCAGAACTCGCCCAAAGAAACGGGAGATGAACGGTCGAACCGGGAGAAAAAGCCTGTAGCCCCACTCCAGGGCAATGATGGCTCCCGGCAGTGATGCGGCGCGCGCTGCCCAGCGCCATCTGGGCAAACGAGTCCAAACCTCTACGAATGCTGCCGCGCCGGAAAGAACGCGCCCATCACTTGCGCGAACATGGAAGCGCTTCATTGCACGCTCTTGGGTAATTCCTTTCGGAGGAGCGGCGCTGGTTTCAGAAATGTCGACAAAACAAAGAGCGCGGTCTTGGTCCTCGCGCCGATAGTATCCGATCTCTGCCCGACACAGGGAACAGGAGCCATCAAAATACACCGTCAATTTCGGAAGCTCTGACTCCACGCTGATCTCCTAAAAATAAATCGTCAGTTAATCAGAACTGGAGCTTTATGGATGTACGTCTGATCTCCAATCTGTCGAACGAGGAACTCGGCGACATCCGCGCGCGAGATGATTCCGTTGCGCCACTGAGATGCCTCGGAAAGAATTTGGTATTGACCGGTCCGCGGTCCACTGGTCAAAACTCCAGGCCTCGCGATCGTCCAATCAAGTTCACTTTCCTTGATCAGTTGCTCTTGCAAACTCTTATCGTCATAAGCGCGGCCGAAGACGATCTGGAACGGCAGACGCTGCAGGCAGCTGATGCTCGCGCGGCTATCGCCAGCTCCAAAACCGGTCACACAGATTAGACGTTTGATATCTTGTCTTTTCATCGCCGCAATCAGTACACGGGTCGCGTCCGAGAACAGGTGAACAGGCCGGAACAATTCTCCTAATCCAACGCCGAGGGTCTGGATCACGACGCCCATCCTGACAAGAGCCGCCTCTACATCCTCGGTTTTCAACGCGTTGCCCCGCATTTTCTCGAGGCTAGGATTTGAGATCGCAATCGCAGTAGCGGATCGAGCCAAGGCGCGCACATCGTGACCAGCATCGAGGGCTTGGCGGGTCGTTTCTAACCCAATCCCCTTGCTAGCGCCGATAATCAATACACGCATGATGAACCTGTTATCTCAGAGCCAATGGTATCACCCGCCTACGCCTGGGTGGCGATACAATTCAACCAAGGCGGATGGGCTCGCGGGTTCCAGCCGTTTCCTTTGGACAGATAGTTACTTGCAAGAAGCGCCGCTCTAAGCCCCTTCTGCACTCGTTTAGAAGTCGACCGGCTTCCGATCACCCAAACCGTGTTCTGTGCGAGGCGATCGCTCAGATGACCGAGCCCTCGCGCTGGATAGCAACCCAAGCGGTTATTTTCTTCTCCACTTTGATCGGAAGCACACGCCAGTACATAATGAAGGGT
Source organism: Alphaproteobacteria bacterium (assembly GCA_038141965.1). Taxonomy (GTDB): domain Bacteria; phylum Pseudomonadota; class Alphaproteobacteria; order SHVP01; family SHVP01; genus CALJDF01. Next base: position 1,030,812 of record JAYQJC010000002.1, on the reverse strand, counting down.
GTCCCATCTTTCTTGTAGTTGATCGCTTTGCCTTCAAATTTTCTTCCCGACTTCAGTGCTTCGGAAAGCCTTGCAATTACCTTGGAATCCGTTCCCGGGCCCTGAAGAATTCGAGGCGTCTTGCCGATAACCTCCGACGGGTCGTAGCCCGATAATTTCTTGAAAGCCTTGTTAGCATAGGTAATCTTACCTTCCGCAGATGCATCGGTGATCAGCACCGAGTCGAAGCTGTTCTCTGCCAAAACCTGGAGGAGGGACAAACCGCCATCAACTCCATTCATCAATTTCTCAAACTTAGCAGACATTCTGTGTTCTCCCTGCTTAAAACACCCCCGACGCGACCTCGCGGGACGGCGAAAGGGCGATAATTGTTTGTTAAGCGTCCTTTTAGGACATTAAGTTTTCTAACGGTTAGAGCCGCGGACAAATAGGTCAGGCCTAGCGGTAGCAGCCGTCCAGGTCGTTACCGTGATTGCCGCGGCCGCGATTAGAACGGTATGGCCGATCACGCTAACGGCTAAGAACGTATAACTTCCAGCCGCCACCGCAAAGGCTACGGCCCACATCAGACCTAGGGCCTGCAAAACATAGTGACGCATGGCGACATCAGGAATATTACGAAGCGGGCTTACCTCATGGTTGAATACAAAATCCCAGCAATACACGACAAGTCTGCGAATGGAGTAGAACATGATAGGCTCCCTGTGTTGGCGATCATATCTTCTACGTGCCGATCGGTCGTTTGGATCAGTTCATGGGATTGGTCAGCAGCACGACTACATCATCGACCGTGGTGGATCGCCCATATCTTGCGGCTGTCTTAAGCCCAGTGCGGCAATGCCTGCCGCTGGCGCGGCTTGCCAAAAGGATCGGCAGGCTCGCAGTTTTTCTGGTTTGAGCGGTGCGCCGTCTAAACGCTTTCCAGAGTTTGATCTGAAGCCCATCTTCCTCGAGAATAAGCCGCTCTATGAAGGATCGTCAATGTGGGGCTGTTCAGCGCGATCTCCTTGCGCAATTTCGAGGTCTTAGAGCCGAGTGGCGCTATGCTAATCGACGACTTTACCGATGACGGCCTCGTCTCCAAGCTGGGCACCCGGTGGCGTGGAGTCAGCGACCAAGTCATGGGCGGGATATCAGAGGCCACCGAATCTCACGGCGTGATAGATGGCCGCCCCAGTCTGCGCATGACCGGCGATGTTCGTCTGGAGAATGACGGCGGCTTCATCCAGGCGGCGCTCGATTTGGCCCCCTCGGGAGAAACCATTGACGCGTCCGCGTTCACCGGAGTGCGTATCTTCGTCCGCGGGAATGGCGAGAAATATTCAATTCATCTTCGTACACCGGACAATATCCGGCCTTGGCAGTCCTACCGGGCTCATTTCACCGCAGGGTCTGACTGGGAGACGATCAATCTTCCCTTCGCGACCTTTGTTCCCTATCGGCTGGAAACCCTCTTGGATACAACGCGGCTCCGCCGGATAGGTCTGGTCGCTATTGGGCGCGCGTTCTACGCCGACCTCGTGGTTTCTGAGCTTGGTTTCTATCGTTAGGTTTGGTTGAGCAGCCAGAGCGAGGCATAGATTATTGTCGCTTAGTTGACCCAAGGTTCATTTTGCGTACGAGCACACTTCGCGACTGTGGTCGACCAGGATCAGGTCGTCGACCGGAAACCCGCGCTCACGCGCCTTGCCAACGAGTTTGTTCCTAATTTCGACCGGCAGGTCGGGTCGTCTCGCCAGAATCCAGAGGTAGTCGAGCGACGGGCCCGCGACGAGGGCGTAGCCGTAATTCTGCTGGTCGAGCGCGAACACGTGGTAGCCGCCGGCGAAGGGCCAGAAGAATGTGACAGAGAGGCTGGCGACGGTCTTCTCGCCCTGGAATTCGGCGGTGCCGTGGGCTTCCTTCCATCGGCACTTATCGCGATTGAAACCGCGGTTTAGAACGCCCACCGTGCCGTCTTCTCGCAGGTCGTAAGTCGCCGTCACATTGGTCAGGCCGCGCTCGAAGCTATGGTCGAGACGCATGATCTCGTACCAGATGCCCTGATAGCGATTGATATCGAATGGGCTGACTGGCTCGACTCCATCAGGGCGGCCCGTGCAGCCGGAAAGGAGAACGATCAAAGCGGCAACGAATCTCAGGCCGGGCTTCCTCATTGGCGAGGCCTCCGCCAACCGGCTTTTCGGGCTTCGTCCTCGGAACAGAACCATCGCTCACCCTTGCTTTCATCAATTCGTGTCGGGCCATAATCCCTTCCGCCGGGTACATGATAGGTGCGCTCGCCGCTCCGGCTGATGTTTCCCTTGATTTGGCAGGAAGTTGCCGCCGGCTCTTTCGCCGATTCCACCGCTAGCCGGTCTCCGCGGCGCCATCTCGAAGGGTTGATGAAGCGGCCAGCCCATATACCGGTTTTCTCCGCCTGGGCAGCGCTTTCGTGGTCGACGTAGTCCCGCGAGTATTGACAGTAGGCGATGGCCCAACCCTGGCGAACCATCCAGGCGTTGAGGTCTACGTTACCGAGGCTGCACACGGCGACAATCCGCTTGTAGCGATCGATATCGCGCTGCGCGCATGGGATCGTCGCTTGCCCGGTCTTGTCGGAAAGCGCCAGAGCAGCCTGCTGGCCGCAACGGTACCGTTTGCCGTCCTTCTCACAGAATTGGCCGCTTTCGGGCGCATCAATCCCGTGCAGCCGGATGCGCTGGCCGTGGATATCGAGCGTGTCGCCATCGATGACGCTGGCGACGCCGACGATCGGCGACTGCGCGGTAGCAGTCCCGATGGCCGAACTTGCCACCGCAAGCGCAAATATGAGGCGGCGCCAAGTCATCGACCGATCCGTCGTGGCTCGTCGACTTCATCGGCTTCGCCTGTCTCACCGTGCACTTCCTCTCGAATGACTTTCTCGGTGATCTCGGAGAGGTAGGTTGTCAGCGCGGCGCTCAGCTCATCGAACTCGGGCCACAACACCTGCTCTACGAAGCTCTTGGGCGCCCTGATGATGATGCTTTGTCGGTGCATCCGGCGGTAACGGAACGGGCGGATCCCATAACGCCGGCAGAGCGCGACGAACAACTGTCGCGACCAAACGTCGGAGATCGAGAACTTCATCTCGATCTCCTTCTCCTTGCCCGCAGCGAGGCCGAGGCGGTCGCGGATACGCTCCGCCGCCGCACCCGCGGCAACGCGCTCGCCCTGGGTCGCGGCGCCGGCGAACAGGGCCTCGATCTTGCGCAGCTTCTCGCGGAGCGCTTGCTCAGGCGTCATCCTTGGTCCTCATGGTTTTTCCTGCCCCATTTCCTTAGAAGTTCGCCCACCGATAAATACCGAGCAGGTTGATCGCGGTGAACGCGCCCTGGAGTACGACCAGTTTCGGCTCGCGGTGGAGCCAGCCGACGGCGCTCCAGAGCACGGAGGATATCAGGAACAGCGCGAATCCCGCGGCGACGGCGCCAATGTTGAGCGCGATCAGAACGGCGCCAGCGACGCCTGTCGCCGTGCCGATCCACTTGGCGAAACCGAGATAACCAGACCTCACTCTCCGCATTTTCCTCACCTGATGTCCTTCACGCATCGAAAGCCGATATAGACCACGGCCATGTTCCGCGGCTTAGAGGCGTCGTAATCCGCACGCATCTGGGCCGCGCCGTACCACCAGGAGCCGCCACGCGTGCCCTTCTGAGCCTGATCGTCCGTATCGATCCACTCCCAGACATTGGCGCCCATGTCGTAGAGCCCGTTGACGCCAGGACGGGTCGTGCGGGCTTTCGCATGTCCGCGCCCACGGTCGAGGACGGCGGAATAGTCGATCGCGGGCGTCTTGCCGCAATCTTCGAGGCAGTTGGCGCCTTCGGGGCTGTCCCCCGTTGGATAGGGGTAGGTTCGGCCACGCTTGAAAGGCGGGGATGGCGCCGGCCGCCTCTCCGTATAGGCGGCCTCGATCCACTCCCGTTCGCTCGGCAGGCGTTTGCCGGCCCAGCGGCAATAGGCCTGCGCCTCGTCGAATGTAACGTGCGCCGCCGGCTCATCGTCCTGACCCGGACGGCCATAAGGCGATCGCCAGGTCCAGCCCGATTTCTGTTCCCAACCCGTGGCAAAGACGAGGCCACCACCGGCGCGCTCGGCCTTTGTCACGAAACCTGTCGCGGCGGCAGATCGGGCGAATTGCCCGATGGTCACTTCGGTCCTATCGATGGAGAAATGGCGGATCGGCTGCATGTCGCCGGCTTTGTCAGCTTTAACCGATCCAGCGTGAACAGCCAGGACAAGGCCCACCAGGGCGACAAGCCCGACTTTAAATTCCCCGGTCACAGCCGCCTCGAGGTCCAGACAACGCGGCCGATGATGTGGACTTCCTCTGCGTCACGCTCGTAGGTGTCGTATTCGGGATTGACCGACTTGATGACCACTTTGGGCGGCTCCGAGTTCGGCTCGTGCTCGATGCGTTTGGCGACCAGGCCCATCCCATCCCAGATCACGAATATTCCGGGCGGTACGGGCACACGCTGGCTGGTGTCGATCAGGATTCTGTCGCCGCTGGCGAGTAGGCGCTCCATCGAGTCCCCGTCAATGGTGATCATGCGCAAATCGGCGGGGCGCGCGCGGAACTCGTGCCGGATCACAGGATCCGGGAAGAACCACATCTCCTTGGTTTCCTCGAGGCCTTGATTCAGCGCGCCAGGTCCCGCCGAAGCACGGACGTCGATCTCGGGGATCGCCATATAGCCTTCCGGCGCCGTCGCGACGATGCTCGGTTCGACGCGCCCCTCCTTCGGCGCTGCCTTCCTGCGGGGTTTGCGGGGCGGCACCTTCTTGTGCTTTAGATCCTCGGCCTTGCAGCCCAAATGTTCCGCGAGCGCCTCGCGATCGTCCTCGGAGAGCACTTTCGGCGTGCCGCGATAGACGAACTGATGCAGGTAGGCCGCATTGCGGCCCATGGCGATCGACGCGGCTTTCATATCGGTCGCCGGCTTCCGATCCTTCACCAGCTTGAGGACCTTCAGCCTTACGGGGTCGAGATCCATGTCCTCATTCCTTTGCATCTGAATGATGGGAAATTAACAAACTTTTCAAATTGACGAAATAGGAAGCATTCGATTTGATTATTCCTATCATGAAGACGCTGACCGAACAATTTCATTCGACCGTCGAGGAGTTCCTCGAGCGCACCGGCTTCAAGCCCACGGAATTCGGGCGCCAGTCGGCAGGAGACCCCTCTGTGATGCTGAATTTACGCCGCGGGCGCTCGCCGACACTGGCGACGGTCGACCGCATTCTGGCCTTCATAAGGGAGTCAGACGCGGCGGCGAGCCAAATTGCTGCGCGAGAAAGCCGGTCGATCGAGGTGCACCCCATTAGTTTCATGCCGCGTTCGACCTCGGCGCGCATGAGGGAAAGCGCGCGCTCTACCCCCGCTTGACCGGCGGCCGCCAGCGGAAAGAGGTAGTAGCGCCCGATCCCAACGGCCTTGGCGCCAAGCGACAGGGCCTTCAACACATGCGTGCCCCGCTGGACGCCGCCGTCCATCATGACGTCGATCCGATCGCCCACGGCATCCACGACCTCGGCAAGCTGGTCGAATGCCGCGCGCGAGCCGTCGAGCTGTCGGCCGCCGTGATTCGAGAGAATGATGCCGGTGCAGCCGATATCGACCGCGCGCTTTGGCGTCTTCGACGGACATCACGCCCTTCAGGCAGAACTGCCCGTCCCAAAATTTCACCATCTCCGCGACGTCATCCCAATTCATGGTCTGGTCCAGCATCTCGGAGAAGTAACGGCTGATCGAAACGAGGCTTTGGCTGGTGTCGACGTGTTCCTCAAGTTGCGGCAACCGGAAACCTTCATGAGTGAAGTGGTTGAATGCCCAGGCCGGTTTGAGTGCGAATTGCGCCATCCCAGGTATCGTTAGGCGAAAGGGGATGGAAAAACCGGTCCTCAGGTCGCGTTCGCGATTGCCGCCCGTAATGGTGTCCACGGTCATCATCATCACGTCGACGCCGGCGTTTTTGGCCCGTTCGAGCATCGCGCGATTCAGGCCCCGGTCTTTGTGGAAGTAGAACTGATAGGCCTGCGGCGTTGCGTGTTTGGTACGCACCTCTTCAAGGCTGACGGTGCCGAGCGACGAGACGCCGAACATGGTGCCGAATCGTTCCGACGCCGCGGCGACCGCGTTCTCGCCGCGATGATGAAACAGGCGCTGCAACGCGGTGGGGGAACAATAGAATGGTACGGCCAAGTCCTGTCCCATGACCCGCACCGAAAGGTCGACCTCTTCGACGCCCCGCAGAACGTTGGGCACGAGATCGCAGGCCTCGAAACTTTCTGTGTTGCGACGCAGCGTGACCTCGTCGTCGGCCGCACCGTCAATGTAGTTGAAGATCGGCCCCGGCAACCGCCGCTCTGCCAGCCGACGAAAATCGGCATGATTGAAACAACTGGCTAAGCGCATGGTTGATCCGTCGACATAGCGTGCCCCTTCATATGGCGCATCTTTCTAACAAGGTTCGATGTTGGGTGCGACATCAGCATAACGTGAGGTCGGTTTCGCCAATCTGGCGATGGTCGGCCAGATACTGCGGGTGGTCCTGCCGTCCTCCGAGAAGATACGTCAGGGATCCGCCCCGCAACGCCTGAACGGACACCCAGCATTTCGGACGGCGTAGAGATTTTCGATCGCATCCCCATCGCCGGTCGTAACCCGAAAGTCGTCGGTCACTGCAACCCCGGCGAAACCGATCACACCTTCACCTCAGGCGAAAGCAAAAACGCCCTTGCCGATGGCCGTAATGCGGCGGGTTCGACCTTGGCGACAGATCGGCGGATCCGCCACCGGGTTCCGGACGCCGGCCCCGGTACCTCCCGGCGACTGCTTCGGTCATAATCGGCAACCTCGGCCAGGTACGGTCGGGCTGAACGGAAGACCGCATGAGCGACGCCGCCGACACTGAGTTTCATGAAACCGGCAACGGGCAATGGGTCCGCAGCCATTGCCAGCAATGCTTCAACGCCTGTGGCATCCGGGTCGAGGTCGTCGACGGCAATCCGGTGCGGATCCGAGGCGACCAGGACGACCCCAATACCCAAGGGCATCTGTGCGCCCGCGGGCTTGCCGGGCTCGCCAAGTTCTACGACCCGCAACGGATCAAGACGCCGCTGATCCGCACCAATCCCGAAAAGGGCCGCCGCGTCGATCCCAAGTTTCGCGAAGCCAGTTGGGACGAAGCGCTCGATCTTGTCGCCGACAAGCTGCGCGCGATCCACGCCGACAACCCCAACAAATTGATCGCCTCGCTATGGCCTTACGAAAAGTACGTCCAAAGCAGCGCCTGGGGCAGCGCGTTCGGCACCGCCAATACCGGGTTTAGCTTCAGCGGCGTCAGCAACCAATGCGCCAACCCCAACCATTTCGTCGGCATGATTACGCACGGCGCGCTGGTCGAGTTCCCCGATCTGACGCATTGCCGCTACCTGATCCTGCTGGGATCGGAATACGGCTTCGGTGCGAACCAATCCTTCGTCCGCGCGGCGCGCGAACTCGCGGACGCGCGCGAAGACGGCCTCAAGTTGGTGGTGGTCGACCCGCGCCTATCGGTTGCCGCCGGCAAGGCCGACGAGTGGCTTCCGATCAAGCCCGCGACCGATCTTGCCTTCCTGCTCGGGTTCATCCATGTCCTGGTGCACGAAGACAAAAGCTACGACGCCGCGTGGCTGCGCGACGGCACCAACGCGCCGTATTTGCTCGGCCCCGATCGCAACTTCGTCACCGACCCCGACACCGGCAAGCCTTTGGTCTTCGACGAGACCGCCGGTCGCGCCCGTCCGTTCGACGATCCCGACCTCGGTCAACCGGCGCTGGAGGGGACCTATAAAGTCGACGGGGTCGACTGCGTCCCGTCGTTCCAGCATCTCATGGACGAGACCCGCGACAACACGCCCGAATGGGCCGAAACGGTGTGCGATATCCCGGCTGCCACGATCCGCCGTCTGGCGGGCGAGTTTGCCGCCGCCGCCTCGGTCGGCGCCACGGTCACGATCGACGGTGTCGACTATCCACTTCAGGCCCGCCTGTCTCCTGTCCTATCGCGGCCTGCAGGCGCACACCAACGGCACGCTCGCGATGATGGCGCAGGAAACCGTGATGGTCTTGATGGGCGCGCTCGGCGTGCACGGCGGCTTAATCGCCAAGAGCATGGACTCGCGTCGCTTCGGGGGCGCCCCGCAACTGATGTCAAGGGGGCGGACGGCATCGTGCGTCCGCACGCCACCGGTTGGCATCTCTATACCGAGTTCTCCTATCCGCCCAAAAGCCTTGAACTCCGCGACTACGGCCCGCTCGCCTGCGACATGGGCCACCTCGTCCCGCTCACCATGCTGGAGCCCGAAAAGTACGGCTTCGACTATACGCCCGAGATGCTGCTGATCTATCACAGCAATCCGTTCACCAATGCGGGCCACCACGACGTCGTCGCGCGCGCCCTCAAACAGCTCGACCTTGTCGTCAGCATCAACATCTATCTCGACGAAAGCACCGATTACGCCGACGTGGTGCTGCCCGAAAGCACCTATCTCGAACGCTTCAACCTGATCAACTGGACCTACGACATGCGCGGGCTCCAGGTTGGCCAGCCCGTGGTCGAACCGCGCTACGACACGCGCGACGGCATGGACATCCTGATCGAACTGGCCGACCGCGCCGGCTTTTTGTTCGGCGAGAATGGCTTCAACGCGGCCCTCAACCGCACGCTCGGACTCAGCCCGCCCCACGCGCTCGCGCTCGATCGCAAGTACAGCTACGCCGAGGTGCTCGACCACCAAGCGCGCTGTCATTCGGGCGGCGAACGCGATCTCGCGTGGTATCAAGTGCACGGCAACGACCTGCGCCCGGTGGCGCCGGGTGAGAAGTATCGGATGTACCGCGACGCCCGCTTGCCGCTTTACTTCAACTCGATCAAAGCGGCGGGCGACGAACTGAAGCGCAACCTTGACGAATATCGGATTGCCGAACGCCACGGGCTCGAGATCGATACCTCGCCTTATCGGGGCGTACCGTTCTGGCAAGCGAGCCCGGTTCACGCCGAAGACGATTACGACTTCTACGTCATTTCCTACAAGTCCTACATGACGACCTATGGCGATACCGCGACCAACCCGCTTCTGATGTCGCTCTCGGAACGCGACCCCCATCTGATGAAAGTCGTTATCAACGCCCAAACTGCAAAGACCAAGGGCCTGCGCGACGGGGACGTGGTGTGGATCGAATCGCTTTATGCGCGCGAGCGTGGCGTGGTCGGCTTGACCGAGGGGATCCATCCCGAGACCGCGGCGATTTCGGGCGGCTTTGGGCGCTTTACCAAGCACCCGGTTGCTGACGGCAAAGGCACGTTGCAGAACGCCCATCTGCCGATCGATCTTGCTCATACCGGCATGCTGGGCGGGACTATGGAAACGGTGGCGCGCGTGCGCCTAAAACTTGCGCGCGGTCGCGACGCGCGGGCGCAATAGGGAGTAGGGTCATGGCGCGTTGGGGAATGGTATTCAGTCTCGCCCGGTGCATCGGGTGCAACGCCTGCGTCGTGGCGTGCAAAACCGAAAACGAACTGCCCGATTCGATTTTCTTCACTCGCACCTTCGTCGAAGAGGTCGGCACCTTTCCCGAGGTTAGCCGAGCCTACGTCCCGACCTTGTGCAACCATTGCGAAGACGCGCCGTGCGAAAAGGCGTGTCCCAGCGGCGCCACCTACACCCGCGAGGACGGGATCGTCATGGTCGACCAGGATCGTTGCATCGGGTGCAGCGCTTGCGCGGTCGCGTGCCCCTACGATGCACGCTCGATGATCGAACAGCCCAAAGAAAACCGCGGTCTCGTCGGCGGCGCCAAAGCGCCCGCGAGAGATGCCGATCCCGACAAGTCCGATCGTTGGCGCGCCGGTACCGTCGTCAAATGCGATTTCTGCTCGCGCCGGGTCGACAAGGGATTGTCGCCGGCCTGCGTCGCGGTCTGTCCCACCGAAGCCCGCATCTTCGGCGATCTCGACGACGCCGAGAGCGCCCCCAGTCGGCTCATCCGCACGCGCAACGGCGCACAGCCGCTGCCGGAAAAAAACACGCGGCCCAAGGTTTTCTACATTGACTACTAGGCTTGCCCGTCGTCCCTCCGCCGGAGGCCGCGCATGACCGGCCCCGCCATGGTGGGCGACTCCTTTCGCCTCGGCTACCGCTTCCAGCGCCATTGGGACGTCTCGATGGCGAGCGCGTTCTTCTTCGGCGAGCTCGGCGCCGGGTTGTTCGTCTTAGCGATGCTGTATCCGTCGTGGCCGGTCCTGATCATGGGCTTGCTGATCACCGGGATCGGCAAACCGTGGTTTCACCTCACCCATATGGGGGTGCCGAACAAATCGTGGCGCGCCATTCTCCGGCCTGACCGGTCGTGGACCAGCCGCGGACTGATCGGCATCGTGTTCTTTTCCGGCGCCGGTGTCCTTTATGCCGGCGCCCTGGCCACCGACGGCCTTGTTCCGCTCGGCGACGTGTGGCGGGTGGTCGCCTTTCTCGCGGCGCTGGTGGTGATGACGTACCAGGGCTTTGCCATGTCGCACTCGACGGCGATCGCGATTTGGAGCACGGCCCTCATGCCGATCGCGAGTCTTCTCTATGCGCTGGCCGGCGGCGCGGCGCTGATGTTGGTACTCGAAGGGGTCGGGGCAGGGTTGGTTCATGCGCCGCTTGCGGTTCTGCCTGCTGCGACCCTTGGGCTCGCCGGCGCACTCCTGGTGTTGCATGCAAGCCTGCTTCACGCCGCCTACAACGGCACCCCCGGGGCGAAACTTTCCGCGCGACTTTTGGTGCGCGGGCGTTACGCTCCGGCTTACCTCGGCGTCGTCGTCGGGGTGGGCATCGCGTTGCCCCTGGTCGTCCTCGGTCTCGGCGGCGACAGCCTCCCGATGCGGATCGTTGCGGCGGTGGGTTTGCTCGGCGGTTTCTATGCCTTCCGCGTCGTGATTTTCAAAGTCGGCGTCTATGAACCGGTGATGCGGTTCGGAGGCATTCGGACTCCACGCTGACTATATGGACAAACTTGAGATCGGGCGCGCACAATGAGCGGCATGCGACTAATCATCGGAATTTCTGGTGCCAGCGGTGTAATCTATGCATACGTTTCTTAGAGGTTCTCCGCGACGTGGCCGCGGTTGAGACCCATCTCGTCATGAGCGCGGTGGCTAAGATGAACACTGCCATCGAAACCGACTGGACCGTGCCCAAGATCGAAGCAATGGCAGATGAAGTTCACAATGTTCGAGATCTGGCCGCGACGATCTCAAGCGGCTCCTACAAAACGGCAGGAATGATCGTCGCTCCGTGTTCGATGAAGGCACTTTCGGCCATCGTCCATTCCTATTCCGACAACCTGCTCACCCGGGCCGCCGACGTGGTGCTTAAGGAGCAACGCCGCCTAGTCTTGATGCCGCGCGAAACGCCGCTCCATGCCGGCCACTGCAAATTGCTTTACGAGGCCGCCATGCTCGGCGCGGTCATCGCACCGCCGGTTCCGGCGTTGTACAACCGGCCCGAAACCCTCGACGACGTCATCAATCATTCCGTCGGCCGCGTGCTCGACCTCTTCGACATCGACACCAGCATGCTGAAGCGGTGGCGTGGCGCCAAGGCCAACAACGCCGATTCCGCCGAGGCATGAGCCCCGAGGACACCGCCGCTGTGGGTGCGTTTCTCGACTCTTACGCGACTCTCACGCTTGCCACGCAGGGGCCGGAAGGCCCCTGGGCGGCCACGCTTTTCTACGCTCACGATTCGGCATTGCATCTCTATTTCCTTTCTAGTCGCACCACCCGCCACGTCCGCGATCTGTTGGCCAATCCCGAGGTCGCGGCGACCGTTGCCACCGATCTCGACGATTGGCAGATGATCCGCGGTTTGCAAATTGCAGCCCAAGCCGAACCGATCGCCGACGACGAAAAAGGCGCCATTCGCGCGCAATACCGTAAGAAATTCCCGGCTGTGGGTCGGCTTCTCGACGCCCCGCAAACCGATTCGGAAACAAAGATCGCCGCAGGCTTCGCCGCCAGCACCTTTTTCCGCCTTCGCCCCCGCACCATCCGCCTTGTCGACAATACCCAGGGCTTCGGGCACCGGCAGGAATTTAGGCTCTAGCCCGAGATCGGCCGGTTCCCAACGACGATTGTTGCCCTTCCGCGGGCGATAAGTCGTCGATCAAGCGCTTTTCCAACCTCGTTGGATCTTTTTTTTACGATATTGGAAGGCCGCCAAAACTCTTAGAGATTAGCCGTTTAGTGCCCCTCTAGAGACCCCGCCGCACCACAAATCCTGCGCTGCAACATCCCGTTAACAAGTGGTTCGCGGGGCATTGATCGCCAGGGCGCATCTTCTCCTCGGCGCAGACAGAGACGCGCACGGAATAGGAGAAGGTCGTGAAATTCACCGCACGTTGTCAACGTCTCACCGGAGCCGCGATTGCAGCTTCCCTGCTGATCGGGGGCCCGGCCCTCGCCGCGACCACCGCGCAGCTCACCCTCACCGGTACGGTGCAGCAGATCCTGGCTATTACAGTGACCCCGACGGCCCAAGCTACTGGTCTCGACTTGACCGGTCAGGTTACCGGCCAATAGGTCGCTTCGGTCAAAGCCGAATCGAACAACCCGGGTGGCTACAACGTCAGCGTCACGTCCCAGAATCAAACCGACGGCGATTGCTCGGCCTCCAATGGCCTTTGCTTCTACAGCGCGACCTCGACCGACGATCTGTCGTTCTCGCTGCTTCGCAATTCGGTTCAAGTGTCCTTCTCGGGTGAAACCGGTCAGTTCGTCGGCACGACGGCCCGCGCCCAGGTCGGTGGCGACGATTACGACGCGAGCATCTCCTACGACGGTAAGGCTGCCAATCTCGGCCAGGCGACTGACTATTCGGAAACGTTGACCTTCGCGATCTCGATCCCGTAGGTCCCTCCCCGGCGTTTCCGATGTCGAGAAGGGGCGGCCGGTTTGGCCGCCCCTTTCTCAACGCCTAAGCCGATACCCCACACCCGGAACGGTTTGAATGGGCCCGTCCTTGATGGCGAGGCCTAATTTTTTGCTTAACCGGGCGATCAATACATTGATCGACCGCGGCGACGCATCCGAGTCGAACGCGGCAACAACGTCTTGGAGTTGCCCGCGGCTGAGAACCCGGTTCGGGGCCTTGGCCAAGGCCGTCGCCATTTCGTATTCGCCGCGGGTTACGCTGATTTCGTTGTCGTCGGCATCGCATCACACGCGATTCGGGGTCGATTCGAAAATCGCCCATTTCGAGAAGTTTGGGTGCCGCCAGCGCGGCGCCGCCGGCGCGCTGCAACAAGTTGCGGACCCGCAGGACAAGTTCCTCAGGGTCGCACGGCTTCTCAAACGTCTTTCCACGACGTCACCGCGCGTCAATATCGTGCGCGCTTTCGAGGATGGCGATTTCGTTTTTGCCCATACCGAATACGACTTCGCGCGGCGCAATATCGGCTTTGAGATATTCCGCTTTGAAGACGGTCGGGCTGTCGAACATTGGGACAACATCCAGGCGCGCCAAGGGCCGAATCGATCGGGTCGGTCCATGGTCGACGGACCCACTGAAAGCGTCGATCTCGATCGGACCGAAAACAACCGGGCGCTAGTTCGGGCATTTGTTGAGAACGTGTTGATTGCGGGGGCCTGCGACCGGCTCGCCGACTATGTCGATACAACCCACTATGCCGAACACAACCCACGCCTAACCGACGACGTATCGACGCTACGCGCCGCCTTAGAGGTACCGGAGGGCAGCGACCGCCATATCGACTATCGGCACATCCATCGCGTCTTGGCCGAGGGCAACTTCGTCCTTTCCGTCAGCGAGGGTCGCGTCGGCGGCGCCCATGCCGCCTTCTATGACCTTTTTCGCGTTGCCGACGGCAAGCTCGTGGAGCACTGGGACACAACCGAAGAAATCGCCCCTCGGGACGAATGGAAGAACAACAACGGCAAGTTCTAATGCGTCTGAGACGCAAGAGCTCCGCTGTTGGTTTGACCAAGGAAACGCTCAGGCGCTACCATCGACCGTATTGGCACGTAACGGAGACGACAATGAATACCGCATCTCATCCCACAGCGGTCTCAGCCCTATCTGCGGACAAGGCCGAACGTGCGGGCGCGCTTTACGCGGTATTCGCGGCCGTCCTGTTGGGGATCGTGCTGATCGCCGGCAGCGGGTTCGCCGGGCCCGAGGTGCTGCACAACGCGGCACACGACTCGCGGCACGCCAACGTGTTCCCCTGCCACTGATCGGCTAGTTCTTGTTTCAGCGCGTCTTTTTTTCGGCGATCGTCGCCGGTTTGCTGGCTGGCGTCCTCATCTCAGTCGTCCAAAGCGTGACGACCACCCCGATCATTCTGCAAGCCGAGGCGTTCGAGGGCGAGGGGCACCACCATGGCGCCCGATCGCCGGACCCAGCGATACAGCCCACCGTGTTCACCGGCGCGCCGGTTGTCCTGGGCCATCAAGTCGCCGAGCCTCATACGCATGCCGAAGACGAATCGGCCTGGAGTCCGCGCGACGGCATTCAGCGCGCGCTTTTTACCGCCTTGGCGAATTGCTTGGTCGGTGTCGGCTTCGCCCTCTTGATCGTGGCCGGTTACGCGCTTCGGGGCGGGCCGGTGTCGATCGGCATCGGCATTCTTTGGGGCGCGGGCGGCTTCGTCGTCTTTACCTTGGCGCCCGGTCTGGGATTGCCGCCCGAGGTCCCGGGCACCCTGACGGCAGATCTAGCCGCGCGGCAGCTGTGGTGGGTCTTTGCCGTCGTGGCCGCCGCGATCGGCATGGGCCTCATGCTGCTCATGCCGCGCGTGCCGTGGAAAATTTTAGGTGCGGTCGTGATGGTGATCCCGCACCTGGTGGGCGCCCCGCGCCCCGCCGACATCGGCGGCCCGGTCCCGCCGGAGATTGCCGGACATTTCGTCGCCGCCTCGATCGCCGTCAGTGCGATTTTCTGGGTCATGCTCGGCGGCCTCTCGGCGGCCTTCTATCGCCGCTTCGCCTAGCGCCAAAGCCGCGTCTCCTGCCGAATTCGAAGCCTCCCTGGTTCGGGCCGGGCCGATTGGGTATTTTGGCACAGGGGCCGACGTTTTGGTGCGACGCGATATAGGGGCTGTGGTTTGGTTGTTACAGGTATGAGAGGGTCGGTATGAACCTCGACATACGGACCCTGTCGGTCATGTCGGTGGCCGTAGCGTTTACTTTTGCGATCGGTTTGTTCGCCGTCGGCCGCGGATAGCGCCGCTTCATCGGACTGGAATGGGTCGGCCTCTCCCTTCTCTTCGAAGGCGCCGGGTTCTTGCTTCTCGCTTTTCGCGGGCAATTCGGCGAGGTGGTCAGCATCGTCCTCGCCAACGCGTTGATCGCCACAGGGACGCCGTTCTGCCTCGCCGCCCTCGATCAGGTCCGCGGGCTCAAGCTCAACCGACGCTGGATCGTCCTTGCCGCTACTGTCTTCCTCGGCACCGCCGTCGTCTTTTGGATCACCACGTTCGTTGCGCCCGACGTACGCCTCAGAATCGTCGCCATCAGCCTCATCATGGGCGCCCAGTCTCTCCTGGTTGCCGTCCACCTCTGGAACAGCCAGCCGCGCCTGTCGCCGGCAACCCGTTTGGCGTTTTCGGTCTTCTCGTTGTTCGGCGCTTATCTCGTTGCCCGTGCTGCAATGACCTTCGCGCTGGGGCCTGTGCCCGATTTCATGTCGGCGGGCGCGGTGCAGGCGACCGCCTTCATCGCGGTCATGCTTTTCTTCACCGGCAAGTCTTTCGCGCTGGTGAGCCTCGGTCTAGAGCGATTGACCAACGACCTCGAGAAGCTCGCCGTGGTCGACGACCTCACGGGACTTGCGAACCGGCGTGCTTTGGACACCACCCTTGAACGCGAATTTAGACGCCAGCAACGGAGTGGCGCGACTCTATCGGTCGTGTTGGCCGACCTCGACCACTTCAAGTCGGTGAACGACACCTACGGTCACGAAGCGGGCGACGCCGTGCTGAAATCGGTGGCACACGTATTGGCGAAGAACGTCCGAAAGGACATCGATCTCGTCGGTCGGTTTGGTGGCGAGGAGTTCATGCTTATTCTTCCGGAAACACCGGGCGCGCAAGCCAAGTCGCTCGCCGAACGCATTCGGAGTCAAATCGAAACGACAAAGACCGCCGTCAACGGCGCTCAAATACCGGTGACCTGCTCGCTAGGAGTCGCCGAAGCGCCGCCAGACCCCGCAGGCCCCAACGAGGCGCGCGAAGTCTTGGGCCGCGCCGACGAAGCCCTATACGCCGCCAAACGCGACGGCCGGAACAAGGTCGTAAGGGGTTAGCCCGCTAGAGCTTTTTCGCGGATCTGCGTCAGCGAGGCATTCGTCGAGGCCGCCTCCGCGTCGAGTATCAGCTCGATCAACGCCGGTCCGTCATGCGCCAACGCCGCGTCGAACGCCGCGGCAATCTCGTCGGTCCGCGCTACCCGCTGCGCGAAAAGGCCGAACGATTGGCCCAGGGCGGTGAAATCGGGGTTCTGCAGATCGGTCCCGTGCGGGCGCGCCGGATAACGGCGTTCCTGATGCGCCCGGATCGTGCCGAACATACCGTTGTTCACGACCACGAAAACGGTTCGCACCCCGTATTGCGCGGCCGTCGCCAACTCGTTGCCCGTCATCATAAAGCCGCCATCGCCCGCAAACGTCACGACGCGCCGTGTGGGGTGGATCAGCCCGGCGGCGACTCCCGCCGGCACGCCATAGCCCATCGCGCCGCCAGTCGGCGCAATCTGGGTGCGGTGGCGGCGAAACGGATAGAACCGCTGCACCCACTGGGCGAAGTTGCCGGCGTCTGTCGTGATGATGTCGTCAAGTTCCAGCCGTTCCCGTAACGCGGCGATGACCGCGTTCATGTCGAGCGCGCCAGGGCAGGGCACCGCATCCAGCGTCGCCGTGTAGGCCGCGCGCCGTTCGTCGGTCCAAGTGCGCCAGGTTGGCGTTGCCGGGGCGGTATGTTTCAACGCACTGGTCAAAAAAGCCCCCGGGTCGGCGATCACCGCGACGTCGGGGGTAAAGTTGCGCGCCATCTCGTCGCGGTCCGGAAAAACATGGATCAGCGTTTGGGTCGCGTTCGGTGGCGCGATGCTCTCGAACCCGCCGGTGGTCAAATCACCCAACCGGGTCCCCAGCGCCAGAATAAGGTCGGCTTCCCGTACCGCCTGGGACAGCGCAGGATCGGGCGCAAAGGAAAGGTCGCCCACGTAAGAATCATGCGTGTTGTCGAGATGATCTTGGCGCCGAAAGCTCACGCATACCGGCAGCGCCCACGCCGCGGCGAACGCCGCCAACGCGTTGTTCGTCTCTTGCGACCATCGGCTCCCCCCGGCGATCACCAGCGGCCGCGAAGCTCCGGCCAGCGCGGCCAGCGCCGCGTCGACGTCGGCGGCGTCCGCGGCCACCACGTCTTTCTCGACGCGCGCCGCGTCGGCCACCGACACCCTGTCGGTCAGCATGTCTTCGGGCAATCCGATCACCACCGGACCGGGTCGGCCCGTCATCGCCATGCGCCAGGCTTCGGCGATCGCGTCCGGTAGCGCCGCCGCGTCGTCGACTTCGGTGACGGCCTTCGCCGTCCAGCCGAACAAACCGTGCAAGTCGACCTCTTGAAACGCTTCGCGCCCGCGAAGGGGACGGTCGACTTGGCCGACCAGCAAAACCATCGGGGTCGAGTCTTGTCGCGCGGTATGTACGCCGACCGCGGCGTGGCACTCGCCGGGGCCGCGGGTCACGATGCATACCCCCGGTCGTCCGGTCAGCTTGCCGTAGGCTTCGGCCATGTTCGCCGCCCCCGATTCGTGGCGGCAGGTAATGGTGCGTAGCGGCGCCTCGCCCAGCGCGTCGAGTACCGGCAGAAAGCTTTCGCCCGGCACCTGGAAGATCATGTTGACGCCCTGCGCGACCAAATTGTCGACCAGGATGCGCCCGCCTTCCCGCGTGTCGTTCACCGTGCCTCTCCCTGCCATCTGATCAGTGGACCTCAGTTTCCGTCAAGGTCGCCAGATCGTAATAGGTCCCGTCGCGGTCGCCGCCGTCGACTTCCACACGGACCAAAACCATGTCCGGCCCGGTCGTCCAGATGCGTAGTCCAAAGCCGAATTGGGTGTGCCACAGAAAGCGCGCGCAATCGAAGCGTCCCATCTGGGTCACGCGCGTCTCCTCGCCTTCGAATACCGCAGTGTTCTCGGTCGCGCCGCCATGGCTGAGCGCGCGACCGTTCCAGGTATGCGAAACGGTATGAATGTAGACCGGTTGCGGTTCGTGATGCGTGCGTTCGACGAAGCACATTTTCCAGGCCTCGTGCATCACCGGATGAAACCCCAACGTCATGTGGGGCGGTGCGTCGAAGGTGGCGTGATCGATCTCGCCGTCGCCGGCCCATACGTAGGACAACAATCGGTCGCCAACGACTCGGCGCAGCACCGTGCCTTGTGCCTCGCCTTTGAAGAAGAGGCGGCCCATTGCCTCGATCGGACGCCAGTCGGCGCGGACCATCTGATTGACGTCGCGCAGCAGGTCGCCCTTGGGCGACTTCGTCACCGTGCGCATGGTGCGGCTGCCGTCCGGGTTGCGCGTGATGATGAACCGCTCGTAGTCGTGGCGACTGCCGTCAGGCAGAACGATATCAAGCTGACCCTGGTAAATCGTCAATGACACGGCATGCCTCCGTTATGTGGGGAACCAGTATGCCGCTTCGCCTGGCAGCTTGGTCAACCCGTCGTGGCGCCAACCGCCTCGGCAATCAGTTCGAAAGACCGCAGCCGCGCAGCGTGGTCGAACACGTCCGAGACGATGATCAACTCGTTGGCGCCGGTTTCCGCCACAAGGTCTTTCACCCCGGCACTAATCGTCGCCGGCGCGCCGACGATGGAGCGTGCCAGCCAACGCTGCGCTTGAATCTTTTCCATATCCGACCAATAGCTGTCGATATCGTCGATCGGCGGTTGGCTGAGCCCGCGCTGCCCGCGAAAGATATTCACCACCGACATTTGCTGCGTGGTGGCCAGCCGACGGGCTTCGGCGTCGCTATCCGCGGCGATGATGTTGACCCCGACCGCCGCATAGGGCGCGGCCAACTGGGCCGAGGGCTTAAAGCGCTCGCGGTAGATTTCCAGCGCAGGCAGCAAATAGTCCGGCGCGAAGTGCGAGGCGAATGCATAGGGCAGGCCCAGCTCGCCTCCCAGCATCGCGCCGAAGTTGCTCGACCCCAACACCCACAACGGGACCTGCATGCCGGCAGCCGGCACGGCTTGAATTCGCTGGTCGTCCTGGGCGGGCGCGAAATAGTGCTGCAGTTCCAACACGTCGCGTGGAAAATGCTCGGCCGCCTCTGGCCCGCGCCGCAGCGCCTGTAACGTGAGTTGATCGGTCCCCGGCGCCCGGCCCAGCCCCAGGTCGATCCGCCCGGGATAAAGCTGCGCCAAGGTGCCGAACTGTTCCGCGATCACCATCGGCGAGTGGTTGGGCAGCATGATCCCGCCGGCGCCGACCCGAATGGTCTTGCTGCCTCCCGCAATGAACCCGATCACCACCGAGGTCGCCGCCGAGGCGATCCCCGGCATGTTGTGATGCTCGGCCACCCAAAACCGGGTGTATCCCCATTTTTCCGCATGCGCCGCCACATCGCGCGCCTGCTCCAACGCGCCCCGCGCATCGCCCCCTTCGCGCACACGGGCTAGGTCTAAGATCGAGATCGCGGTCACGGGTTAGGTCCTTGTGTTGGAATGACAGGTCGTAAAAAGCACACTGCGTGCACCGGCGCCAGTTCGTAAAGGTTGCGTCGTCGAGTTGTATCGCAACGCTACGTGTTTTCGGCGGTCGCGTTGGGGCGCAGGATGATCTTGCCCGGCCGTTCGGTCGACTCTTTTGCCTGGTGGATCACGGCCGCCTTGACCGCGTCGAGGGGATATTCGGCGGCGATCTGCGCGAACAGGACGCCGTCGGCGACGAGGTCGGCGAGGTCGTCGTGTACGCGACCGAACTCTTCGTGACTGCGGTTGCGGCGCGAATGGCCCATGAAGTAGCCGACGAGGCGGATGCTCTTCAGCATGAGATCGCTCACCATGATCTTAGCCGACTCGTCGCTCATCAGGCCGTAGCAGGCGACGGTGCCGTCCTGGGCGACGCAGTCGGCGAGGCGTTGCGTGGCATCGCCGGCAGCGAGGTCGATCGCGAGCGGGATGGGCGCATCGTTTGTCGCCTCGGTGACATCGCGTGCGAGGTCCGGGCCGTCAACCAGGACGACGTCGCCGCCGATTTCGCGCAGGTAGGGCACGATCTCAGGTCGACGCACGACGTTGACGGTGTGAATGCCGCGCAGCTTCGCCATCTGAATGATGAACTGGCCGCACGACGAGTTGGCGCCGTTCTGGATGATCCAGTCGCCCTTCTTAAGCGGTACGATGTCCTCGAAGGCGTAGTACGAGGTGAGCATGTTGCCGAGCAGCGAAAGCTGGGCGACGTCGGCGTTCGCGGGCACGCGGCGCAGGTTTTCGGCATCGAGGCAGACGCGTTCGCGCCAGGTCCCGGGCGCGATGTGGGTGACGTTGACCCTATCGCCTTCCTTCAGATGGGTGACGCCCGCACCGAGCGCGCCCACGGTGCCGATGCACTTGTTGCCGGGGATGTGCGGCAGGCGTTCCTCGAAGCCCTTGAGATTCTGCATCGAATAGAGATCGTGCGGCCAGATCGAAACCGCCTCGACATCGAGCAGGGCCTGGCCTTTGTCCGGCGATTCGTCGGGAATCTCGACGACCTCGATGACGTCTTCGGGGACGCCATAGCGGGCGTAGCGAGCGGCTTTGATCAACGCAGTCTCCGCGCTCAGTCGATGTAAACCACGTTCGGCTCGGTGCCTTTCTCGGGCAACAAGCCTTGCGGGTTGTGACCGGCGAGGTGTTCGCGCAGCGGCGTCTCGCCTTCGTTCCAGGCGCCGAAAATGCGCGCGCGGGTCGGGCATGTTTCGACGCAGGCCGGCACGTCGCCGCGATCGACGCGGTGATAGCAAAAGTCGCATTTGGTCGCGACGCCCTTGGGCGGGGCGGCATGGGCGTTGTTCATGAATGCGGTCAGGCCGTCGGGGAACACCGTACGTTCGTCCTCCACCTTGGTGCGCTGGTCGTAGGGGCAGGCGAGGATGCAGGCGCCGCACCCGATGCAGCGGTCGTGGTCGATCAGCACGATCCCGTCCTCGCGCACATAGCTTGCCTTGGTCGGGCACACCGGCACGCACGGCGGGTTTTCGCAGTGATTGCACAGCGTTGGTAAAAAAGTCCGCGACGCATTCGGAAACTCGCCGCTCTCGTATTCCAACACTTGCGTGTAGTGAATGTCGTTCGGCGTGTTGTGCTCGACCTTGCAGGCCACCGTGCAGGCGTTGCACCCGATGCACTTCTGCAGGTCGATGATCATGCCGTATTTCGCCATGGCGTCGCTTCCTAACTCAATTTCGTGACGCGCACGCGGGCGCAGGTATCGACCTGACCGCTCAACGTATCGATGCGGTCGATGCTCGGCGGCGGCAACAGCGTATTGAACGACGTGCCTTTCTTGGCCGCGACATGCAGGTTGCGCGCCCAATGGCCCAGCATGCCGGGAATGCCCAGACATTCGGGGTGCACGATCTCGGTTACCTTCAACGTGCCTTCGTCCTTGCCGTGGTGCGATCTGACCAACACCCGGTCGCCGTCCTTCAGCCCTTTTCGCGCCGCCGCACTGGGGTGCATCATCACGTTGTAGGTATAGGGATTGGCGCGTCCGATCTCGTCCAGCCAAATGTTTTGCTGCGACACGCTTTGGTTCATGAACGGCAGCTTGAAATTGACGATCAACAGGTCGTAACCGTCTTCGGCATGCTCGTGTTCCAGGCACGGAATGTAGGTCACCAACGGCTGGTAGGGCCGCAAGTCCCACTCCAAACCCATTTCCTTGACCACACCGGCCAAGTCTTTCCCGGCGTCGATCAGAAACTCGAGATAGATCGGCAAGCGTCCGGCGACAAAGGCGCCGGGAAACGCCTCTTCGATCGTTTTGTCTCGCGTGATCAAGCACGACGTGCGCGCCACGTCGTCGAACGTGAAGTCGTCGCCGATCAGCGTCTTGGCCTGACGTTCGGCAATGTCTTTGACCGCGTGCCGTTTGCCCGGATCGAGCTGATGCTTTTCGCTGATCTTCCACGTCGCCGCCCCGGCGTGATTGAACTCCTCGATCAGCCCCAGCCGCTCCATGATGTCGATATAGACCTCGGTCCACGCCCGCGTTTCGCCCGGACCTTCCAGCGAAGGTTGGCGCATGTGCCAATACCATTGGCCCGGCCCCGGTGCGATGAAGGCATAAGGGTCGTTCGCCGGAAACAAGTCCCATCGTTCGAAGTCGTGCGCGTCGGGCAGAATGATGTCGGCAAACTCGGCCGTCTCGTCGATGAACGTGGCGAACGAGACCTGTAGATCGAACTTCTTCAGCGTCTCGCCCATCGCCTCGGCGTTGTGGCTGTTCATCATCGGGTTGGTCCGCCCGATCAGCAGCACTTCGGGCTTATAGGGCAGGCCGAACTTTTTCGGGTTGTCGATCCCCAAGGGGTAAAGCCCGCGGGTAAACAACGACACCGGCAGCAGTTCGTGCAGATCGAGGCTCTCGGGCGGCGTCGCTTTACGCGCCGGGTAGGGCTTGAAGTATTTCGCGATGTGCTGGGCGACGATGATCATGCCGTCGTCGTCGACATCGGGTTGCCAAAACGGGCCCAGCGGGTTGACACCCCGTTGCCCACCCGGAACATCGAGGTTGCCGACCAAGATGTTCAGCATGTGAATCGCAAAACTACTGAGCGCGCCACCCTTGTGCGCGCCCGAGCCGCGCTTGAAATGCACCGCTGCGGGTCGGAAGGGCAGCGTTTGCCCGTCGATCTCGACCGTCGCGCCGATCCGCGCTGCGGTCGCGAACTCTTCGGCGAGCCGCCGCATGATCGCCGCCGGCACGGTGGTGATCTTCTCGGCCCAGGCCGCATCGAATTGCCGCAAGTGGTCGGCCAGGGCAGTAAAGGCCGTGCGGCAGGTCTCGCCGTCGACCTCGAACGTCCCGGCCAGTGCGGCGTTGCCCGGGTCCACCGCATCGAACGACCCTGGCGCGCTCGCGGCGCCGTCCCACACCATCGGCTTGCCGGTCGCGGCGTCACGCATGAAATGCCCGTCGGCCTTGACCAAATAAACCGCATTGGTCCGCCGGGCGAGAAAGTCGCGATCGTACAAGCCAAGATCGTTGATCATGATGTTGGCCATCGCCAACGCCATCGCGCCGTCGGTGCCGGGCTTGATCGGCACCCACTCGTCGGCCTTCGCGGCCGTATTGGTGCAAAACGGATCGATCACCACCAGCTTGGCGCCCTTGCGGCGCGCTTCCGCCATTTCGTCCGCCGACAGCAGGGGAATGGTCTCCGCAAGGTGCCCTAACTGCGTGCCCCACAGCAGGATGTACTTGCATTCCTTGAAGTCGATCTCGCCGTTGAACGAGGCGTTGGTGATCAGATGAACCCAATGCGGCGCCGCGCCGCAATAGTCGGCCCGGTTCCATGTCATGTTGTTGGTGCCGAATGCGGCGCCGAACGCATTGCTGATGCCGTAGGCCGGCAGATCGAAATGCGAAATCACCAATCCGCGCGGGTCTTTCTCGCGCACCGCTTTGAGTTTGGGAATGATCACGTCGAACGCTTCTTCCCACGAAATACGCTGCCACTGCGGATCGACCCCGATGCCTTTTTCGGGATTGCCGCGCTTCAGCGGATACAGCACCCGCTCGGGATCGTAGAGGTCGAGAAACCGCGCGCGTCCCTTGGCGCAGATATAGCCGCGCGAATTCACCGCTTCCTTGTCGCCGATCACGTCGACGACCTTGCCGTTCACGCTCTGCACCTTAACGCCGCAACTGTTGTAGCAGCCCAAGCAGACCGTCGGCGTGCTGGTCAACGTGTCGCCTTGTTTTTCAATCTTCTCTGATTGCATTGCGTGGGTTGCCTTTCGCGCCGTCAGCGCACTTTGTCGAACACGCCGACCTTCAGCAGAACGTCGCGCAGCAAGATGTCGCCGGCCAGTCGCGCCACCGCGATCACGATCCAAAGCCACGTTGTCGCCTCACCGGGGACGATCGCCGCATAGATGCCCAACACAAGGGGCAGTGCCAGACCGACGCCCACCGCACCGCCGTAAAAGGGCAGGGCATGCCGCGCCCCGATCAAGCCCATCGAGACCTTCGCGGCCCGACCGGCATTGCGCATCGTGATCAAATGGATCGCCAGCGTGACCAAGAGCGCCGCAGTCAGCGCCGGTCCCACCCAACTCCATAGTGCTGTGACGAAATCGTCAAAGGCGCCGAAGATCGCGACGCCCGCACTCAATCCGCTCAGGCCGAAGATCACCGGTAACAACCCGCCGTTCCAAAACGCGATTGCCGGAAACGTGCTCAGTACAAGGCCCGATTTCATCGCCGTGAACAGCGTTAGCAGCAGGAATACGACCAGTGCGGCGATGCGCACGCCGCCGGTGAGCGGTGCACCGGCCAGGTCGGCAACGACCACCAACGCGCCCAACCCGATGAACGTAGGGATCAGCACAGCCCCACGGCTCATCCACGAATGACGAAAATTGGCCATCACGTAGATCATGTTCTTGGGCCGCCCCAGGTGCATCATCAGGAGTACGCCCGAGGCGCCGAGCACCACCACGCCCAGCGCCATCCCGACAAGGTGGCCCGCCAGCAGCGCGACGAAAAACAGCGTCGCGCCCAGTCCTTCCAGCACAAAGGTCAGCCCCTCCTGGAATCCCCAGGTCGTCTGCACCTTGTAGCCGACCGAAAAATCGACATCGCCTTGGCGGAAAATATGCGTCATGCCCCACTCATCGGGCCGATTGTAGCGATGTCGATCGGCTTTTGCTGCGTCCTCGTTGTCACGTCTGGCGCAAGTCTTTGCCCAGATCTAACGCTGGTTCGCGCTAAACGGCATCGCGCGGCCGCTTTCGCCGCCGGCGATGAAACCTTGCCCGGCGCGCTCGTCGCGCGTGGCGCGCGGTAGCATGTCGTGAGCGCCAGGCTCTTTCATCGTCGGCTCCCTGGGTTTCTTTTCGGCGCGGCTCAGCCTAAGGATTGTATCGATATTTCGGCGTGCGTCATCATAGGGCCGCGCAACAGAAGGTCGGGCCAGTGGACACTTTTGATTTCATCGTCGTCGGTGCGGGGTCGGCAGGCTGCGCCGTGGCGCACCGCCTTTCGGAAGATTCCCGCCACTCGGTCTTGTTGCTCGAAGCCGGTCGCACGGACCGGCACCACCCATTCGTACCGATCCCCTTCATGACGCGCCTGTTGTTCACCATGCCGTCGATCAACTGGGGCTACGACACCGGCGCCGAACAGGGCCTCGCCGGGCGGCGCATCCATTGGCCGCGCGGCAAACTGCTGGGCGGTTCGTCCTCGATCAACGGCATGACCTTCGTCCGCGGTCATCCCACCGACTACGACGCTTGGCGCCAAATGGGCGCCGCCGGGTGGTCCTATCGCGAGGTGTTGCCCTACTTCAAGCGCATGGAAGCCCACGACACCAAGCGCTCGCCCTACCGCGGCAACGACGGCCCGTTGCGCATCAACCAAGCCAAACGCGAAGGCGCGCTGAACGAGGCCTTCCTCGCCGCCGGCGCCGAGGCCGGTTTTCCGGAAACCGAAGACTTCAACGGCCATACTCAAGAAGGGTTCGGCATTCACGACTTCGCCATCGCCGAGGCGCGTCGTCAAAGCGCGGCCGTGGCCTATCTCAAGCCGATCCGCGGGCGCAAAAACCTCACCATCAGAACGCAAGCCACCGCGCGCCGTGTCGTATTCGACGGCGCACGCGCCCACGGCGTGACCTACGAAAGTGCCGGCGAAACCCACACCGTGTACGCCCGGCGCGAGATCGTCCTTTCCGGCGGCGCGGTCAACACGCCCACGCTTCTCATGCACTCGGGGATCGGCCCTGCCGGCGACCTGAAAGCGCTTGGCATCGCGCCTCGTGTCGATGCGCCCGAGGTCGGCGCCAACCTGCAAGACCACCTCGGCGCCTACACCTCGTTCCATTGCACCCAGCCCGTCAGCCTCAATCACCTGATGCGGCCCGACAACGCGGTGGCGGCCTATCTCAAGGCGGTACTGCTGCGTCGCGGGCCCGGCGCGCAAATCCCCATCCAAGGGTGCGCCTTCCTCAAAACCCGCGACGACCTGGCGGTGCCCGACGTGCAGATCACCCTCGTGCCGGGTCTGCTCAACCGCATCGTCGCGTTCAAGCCGACGCACGGTTTCCTCATTCATGTTTATCAAATGCGCCCGGCCAGTCGGGGAAGCATCGCGCTGCGCTCGGCCAACCCCAACGACAAACCGGTGATCACCGCAAACTACCTGTCCGATCCCGAAGACCTCGTGACCCTGCGGCGCGGCGTCCAGCTCGCCCGCGCGCTCGCGCATCAGTCCAGCTTCGATCCCTATCGCGGCGATGAGATCGCGCCGGGTGCCGCCGTCCAAAGCGACGACGACCTCGATGATTGGATTCGCGCCAACGCCACCACGTCCTATCACCCCGTCGGCACTTGCCGCATGGGCAGCGATCCGCGCGCCGTTGTCGATCCCGAACTCCGCGTGAACGGCGTCAGCGCCTTGCGCATCGCCGACGCCTCGATCATGCCGGCCATCACCAGCGGCAACACCAATGCCCCCGCCATCATGATCGGCGAAAAAGCCGCCGACCTCATCTTGGGCCGCGATCCGTTACCCGCCGAGACGCCCTAGCAAAGAAACGACCGCATCCCGGTGGAGGCGGCGGGACACGCATCCACATGAATGTCGTCACCGAGTAAGAGCGGTTTCTCAACCACAGCGCGGCCCATCGGGCCGCGTCTCGAAAGGGTCTCAGCGCCAATCGACGCTATCGAACCCTTTCAGCGTGTCGGCGTAACCGCGCGCGTCGAATGCCTTTTTGCGACCGACCGGCGGATAGGCGTCGCGTCGTCCCTGACCGGCGGCGTCGAGGATGTCTGCGGCGCGCCCGCGCGGAATAACGACCACGCCGTCCTCGTCGGCCAGCACGATGTCGCCGGGGTTGACGATGACCCCGCCGCAAACGATCGGCACGTTGATCGAACCCGGTTGAGTGCCGCCGGCATGACCGGTGGTCGAGCCGCGACAAAACACCGGCAAGCCTTCGTGGTCGATCAACAACTCGGTGGTCAGCACCGCGCCGTCGACGACCGCTCCTGCGGCACCCGCTTCCTTGGCGCCCCAAGCCATGGTGGGGCCCCAGCAGGCGGCGTCCATGCGTCCTCCGGTGTTGATCACGATAACGTCGCCCGGCTGCACCTGCTCGATCGCCGCGCGACCGGTCAAAGTATCGACCGGGTTCTCCGGTAGTACGGTGACCGCCGGTCCGGCGAACCGCCACTCCCGGCGCAGCGGTCGGATGGCGTTGTCGATTGACTGGCTCCACCCCAGCGCCTCGCCCGCCGCGCATGCCCGCGTATCGCGCGCCCGCGCCACCAAGTCCGCATCGGGGCGTTCGATGGTCGTGTTGACGATGTGTTTCATGCCACTCTCCTCAGATTTTGTGCATGCAGAGTACACAACTCCCCCGCAACGCCACCGCGTCAGCGGCCGTGTCTCGACGGATCACAATCTCTGTCCCCGTCATCACGATCTGTGTCCCGCCCTAGCCGCGCCGCATTTCTATGACCACCTATCCTTGGACCACCGACACACCAAAAACCGCCATGGACACCGATCAAGCCGCCAAAATCTAAATCTCTGGAAACAACCAAAAATTTGGCTTCGTTTGCGCCCCAAAATCACTAAGTGATTGAAATAAATGAGAAAGTTTGGGTTCGTTTGGTAAAACAGCGCTTTTCGCGCCAAACCTTAGGAAAACTGCGCCCCTTGGCTTTGTTTCGGCAGGCCTCCGTGCGGTGGCGCGCGGTCGCCCACGCCAAGCCCGCCGTCCGAATTCCGTTGCTATTCCACCCGGGGCATGGTTAATGCGCCCATCACAGCCGCGCGTAGATAGCGAAAGCATCGTTGGCGGTCTGTGCTTCTTGCGGTAGCCCGAGACTTTAGAGCCGCCCAAACAAGAATGCCGTTAAGGCACCTGACCCCGGCAGCTGGTCTACGCGAGCTTCCCCCCTAAAACGACCCGTCAAACGACGCCAAGCAATGATGCGTGGCGCGCGACGGATATCTGAAAGCGTTCAATTGACTCAATTTAAAGACCTCGGCCTCGCCGAGGACCTCCTTCGTGCCGTCACGGCCGAGGGTTACACCACCCCGACACCCATTCAAACCCGCGTCATTCCCGCCATGTTGGCCAAGGAAGATGTCCTCGGTACCGCGCAAACCGGCACCGGCAAAACCGCCGCGTTCGTGCTGCCGCTGTTGCAGCAGATGATCGATCAACCGTCTGGGCCCAATCGCAAGGGCTGTCGCGCGCTTATTCTCGCGCCGACCCGCGAACTTGCGCAACAAATCGCGGACAGCATTCGCACCTACGGCAAGCATGCCCGCGCCACCGTCGCGGTCGTCGTCGGCGGCGTGCGTCCCGGTCCGCAAATAAAAGCCGTTGCGCCTGGGATCGACTTCATCGTCGCCACCCCGGGCCGGCTTCTCGATCACATGTCGCAAGGCGTGATCCAACTGAACGGCACCACGAACGTCGTGCTCGACGAGGCCGACCAAATGCTCGATCTCGGTTTCGTGCCGGCGATTCGTAAAATCTTGGCCAAGGTGCCGGCCAAGCGTCAAACCGTGTTGCTGTCGGCCACCATGCCCAAGAAAATCCGCAAACTCGCGCACGACTTTCTACGAAAACCGACCGAGGTTGCCGTCGCGCCGGTCTCGCGCCCGATCGAAAAGATCGATCAAAGCGTGATGCACGTCGATACCATGTCTAAACGCCGCGCGTTGGTCGATATTTTGAAGGACGCCGCGGTCGATCGCACGATCGTCTTTACGCGTACCAAGCGCGGTGCCGACAAGGTCACTAAGCATTTGGAGAAGAACGGCATCACCGCGGCCGCGATCCACGGCAACAAGAGTCAAGGTGCGCGCGAGCGCACGCTGGCCGATTTCCGAAACGGCCGCATCAACGTGTTGGTCGCCACCGACATCGCGGCGCGTGGCATCGATATCGACGATGTCTCGCATGTGGTGAACTACGACCTGCCACATGTGCGTGAATCGTACGTCCATCGCATCGGGCGCACCGCGCGCGCCGGTAAAAGTGGCGTCGCCATCGCGTTGTGCGATCGCACCGAAAAACCGTTGCTGCGCGATATCGAGCGCCTCGTCGGTTACGCCCTCAACACGGTGCCGGCGCCCGAGGGGACAACCTCTAAAGTGCGTTTGCCGGAAACGCCGCCGACGCCCCGCAAAGCGCAGCCCAGGAACGCCCACAAGCCGAACCGCCGTCGTCCGTCGCAAACCCGCAAGAATCGGCAAAACGCCGAGACCGCCAACACCCAAGACGCCGGTGCTGCGAACCCCGCAAAAACCGATGCCGAAAAACGGGCGCAACCCGTTGCCAAAAAACGGCGCCGGCGTCCCAACCCCAAGGCCCGTGTTGCCAAGGTCGAGGCCAGCATTGAGTCCGACGCCGCCGGCTTGGCTCGCGTCGTCGGAAAGATCGGTGTGACCGCGAGCGGCGAGAATTACCTCCGGCGCTAGGCGCCAGTCGACCTTTCCGGATGTCGAATTTCTCCCGGGCTTATTGCCAAAGCGGCGTGAACCCGGGAACATTCGCTTTGGCAATGGAATCGATCAGGGGAGGAAGGGGACGCCATGAAGACGACGGGGCTTAAAGGATATTCGCAGCCGCGCGACCGCACCGGAAACCATGCGCTATGGCACGGCATTCCTTGGACCTTCCAAGGCAATAGCGTCACCGTGTTTCTTCAGCTCGACGAGTTGGACTGGATCTGCAACGTGCTGCCGAATGGGTTCAGTCCTCACAGTGGTTTGGTCCGGCTTACGTCTCACTACATGACATGCACATTCGGGCGCGACCTCGAATGGGCGTACCGCAACCCCAACCTCTCGCAGTTTCACGAAGCCGTGGTTGCTTGCGAAGTGGAATACGAGGGTCGCGTCGGGCACTACGATCCTTACTGCTGGACCTACAACGACGCCGAAATGGCCGAGGCGCGAGAGGGCCTAGGATGGCCTATGCGTTACGGCGAGATCAGCCAAACCAATCCGCCGATAAACGGCTGGTCCGCCGGATGTCATGCGGCGGTCGTGGTCTCGCGGTACAACCGCGCCGTATACGAAATGAATGTCTCGTTGGAAGCCGAGGGCGATTTGCCCGCCGCCGGCCTAGCCGCCGAACACCCCGACTTCTTTGCCTGCCGCATGCTTCCGCGAATGTGGGAACCCGGCGTCACGGATGTTCACGTCACCGTGGCTGAGATGGGAGAGTTCAAAGTCGGCGACTTTTGGCACGGCCCGGCAACGGTGAAGTTCACGGCGCCGGAGCTTGACGGATTGCAAGACGCAAAGGTTCTTGGCGGTCGGGTGAACTGGCATTACTTCGAAAAAACCGGCGCAAAGCTCATCGATCATTTCGTCGAGGGTGAAGGTTAGCTCGCTCCCGGTCGGCAACACCCGTCAGGGTGTTGAAGGCTGCGCCGTGCTTTCGCCCACCAGACGATTGGGCCAGGGCTTGCGCCACGACAATTCGTGCCACCGCCCGCCCAGCACCCGCGAGTCCTTCAGGAAGGCAAGCTCTGGTGCCTGGACGTTGATCCGCCCGGCGCCGGACCACAGCGACGACACCTGCACGTCGTCCATCGAACTGCTCACCAGCCGTCGCGTGATGGCGCGCGTCGTCGGATGCGCCAGAACGGTCTCGGTGTAGTGATGATTGGTCGCCTTGGGGTCGAGCGACACCGTCAACCCGTCGATCTCGGCCGGCAAATCTTCGTTGCGCTCCAACGTGACCGACAAATCGAATACCGCCCGACGACCGCGCGTCACCAGGCCCGTCACCCGATCGCCGCTGCGCCAATCGCGCCGCAACGGCGGCCGCGTCAATTCCATCTCGCCCAGCCGCTGCTGCCAGCCGTAAAGCTCGCGCCCCACGGCCAGTTCGGCGTCGGTGGTACACCACAGATACGGCGCCCAATGGCCGACCACCCCGTCGCATTCCACCATGAAGCCGATCACCGCTTCGCCGAAATGCGCTTGGTCGGGATGGTCTTGCGGAAACCGCTCACCCAATCCGTAGTCGCACATCATGTCGTGGATGCTCAGTCGGCACACCGGGCTGCCGGTCAGCGTCAACGGCGCAGGGATCAGGTCCCGCACCGCATCCGGATCGAACGTCAGCACCACCGACGCGCTATAGCCCTCGAAGTACCAAGGCGGCGGGCCGTAAGGGGCAAAGCGCCCCGACGCCATATGCGGGATCGTGATCGTTTCTCGGTCGCCCATCGCTGCCGTTCTCCGTTTGTCAGTACGCCTGCCGTTCGTCGGTTCCGTCGAGCATTGAACTATGCGCGCGAATTGGCAACCATGCGCCGCCGCGACACACTGGGGGCGTTGTGACTCATCCGCGATATCCGCATGTTTTCCGCCCGCTTCAATTGGGCAGCATCACGCTGCGCAATCGGATCTTCGTGCCGGCCTACACCACGAATTTCGGTCTCGACAACATGCCGACCGACCGGCACGTCGCATACCATCGCGCCCGCGCCCGTGGCGGCGCGTCGCTGATCATCTTCGAGGCGATGCGCGTTCATAAAAGTTCGCTCGGTCGCAGCCAAGGGATCAACGGTTACGACCCCCGTGGCATTCCCAAACTTGCCGAGGTCGCGAGAGCCGTTCGCGACGAAGGGGCGCACATGCTCGGCCAGGTGATTCACCTGGGCCGGCACATCGACGGCAACTTCGCGCGGATGCCGTCGTGGAGCGCCTCGGCCATTCCCTGGTCTGCCAGCGCGCCGCCGCCGCATCCGATGACGATCAGTGAAATCGAAGAGGTCGTTCAGGCGCATGCCGATGTGGCCACCAACCTCGTCAAAGCCGGTCTTGCCGGTGTCGAGATCCAAATGGCGCACGGTCATCTCGTACAACAATTCATGTCGCCCGCCAGCAACAAGCGTGATGATGCTTATGGCGGCAGCGAAGCCAACCGCCTGCGCTTCGCCCGGGAAATTTTGCAGGCCGTGCGCGCTGCCGTGGGCAACGATGTCGTGGTAGGAATTCGAGTCAGCGGGGATGAATTTCTGCCCGGCGGTTTGGACATCGACGATATGTGCCGAATCGTCCCGCAGCTTCTGACCGCGGCCAAAGTCGACTTCGTCAACATTTCGCATTCGGCCTATCACGGCAGCTACACCGTCTCCACGCAAATGGCGGACATGAACTTTCCGGTCGGCACCTTCCGACCCATCACGCAACGACTTCGCGATGTGCTGCGCGATGTTCCTTCGCCCCCGTCGTCATGACGGCTTGCCAGTACCGCGACGTCGCCGACGCCGAAACCGTTTTGGCCGACGACATGACCGACATGGTGGGGATGGCGCGCGCCCATATCGCCGACCCCGACGTGGTCGGCAAAGCCGAACGGGGCGCGGACGATCAAACCACCCGGTGCATCGCCTGCAATCAAGGCTGCGCCAGCATGCTGGCGCTCAATTTGCCGATTACCTGTCTGGTCAACCCGATGGCCGGACGGGAAGGGGAGGCGCAACCTGCAGCCCGCGCCACACCGCGCAAGGTCTTAGTCATCGGCGGCGGTCCGGCCGGCATGAAAGCGGCCTCGGTCGCCGCCGCCAACGGCCACGACGTCACGTTGTGGGAACAGGGTGCGCAACTTGGCGGCCGCCTCAACGCCACCCGTGCGATTCCGCTACGCCAAGAATTCAAGAAACTGTTGGACGGTCTCCAACGACGTTGCGCCGAAACCGGCGTCACGGTGGTGCTCAACAAGGCTGCCGATGCGGCAGAGATCGACGCCTTCGGCGCCGACGACGTCATTCTCGCCACCGGTGCCACGCAACCCGGTGCCGCATTCCCTGGCGGCGGCGGCGGCATTTCGCTCGACCAAGCCGTCGCCGATCCCGCTGCCGTTGGCGATGACGTGGCGCTGGTCGATACCCTCGGCACATGGACCACGGCATCGGTCGCCGAATACCTCGCCGGCCTCGGCAAGCGCGTGACCTTGCTGGTCCCGACCGGCGCCCCGGCGTGGACGATCGGCATGTATGGCGGCTTCGCCCTCAAACGCCGACTCAAAGAAAAAGGCGTCCGTACCCTCGGCCTCCACGCGCCGGAGTCCTTCCTCGATGGCCAACTCGTCGCCCGCGACCTCAGCATCGACGAGGTAGTAGACCTCGGCGCCTTCGATGCTGTCATCGCGCCCACCTCAGGGCAGCCGAACGACGCTCTCGCGCCGATGCTGCGCGGCAATGCGGCGCGCTTGCATATCGTGGGCGACGCGATGTCGCCCCGCACCGCGCTCGAAGCGATCTACGAAGGCCACGAAGCGGCCCGCGCGCTATGACCTACGATTTCATCATCGTCGGTGCCGGGTCGGCAGGGTGTGTGCTCGCCAATCGGTTAAGCGAAAACCCGCGCCATAAAGTGTTGTTGCTCGAGGCCGGCGGCGCGGATCGCAATCCGATGATCCGCGTGCCGCTGCTGACGCGCATTCTCTACACCATGCCCTCGCTCAACTGGGGCTACGACACCGAACCGCAAGAGCATATGGGCGGACGTCGGGTTCATTGGCCGCGCGGCAAAGTGCTCGGCGGCTCCTCGTCGATCAACGGGATGGTCTACATCCGCGGTCAATCCTCGGACTACGACGGGTGGCGCCAAGACGGCTGCGACGGGTGGTCCTACCAAGACGTGCTGCCCTATTTCAAACGCTCCGAAGACCATCATGCGCAAGGCGACGACTATCACGGGGTCGGCGGTCCGCTCGCCGTCCAACGCGCCACTTCGGGCAGCGTTTTGGAAGATGCCTACCTCAACGCCTGTCAGGCCGCCGGCATGACGTGGAACGAAGACTTCAACGGCGCGCAGTTCGAAGGCTGCGGCGTACACGACTTCACGATGCGCAACGGGCGCCGGCACAGCACCGCGTCCGCTTTCCTGCGCCCGGCGATCAAGCGCCCCAACCTGACCGTCGTCACCAACGCGCGCACCACGCGCATTCTGCTCGAGGGACGCAAAGCGGTTGGCGTCGCCTATCGGTGGGGCGAACGCGAGATCGAAGCGCATGCCGCCGCCGACGTCATCTTGTGCGGGGGTGCCGTAAACAGCCCCGCACTGCTTATGCACTCCGGGATCGGCAACGGCAGCGATCTGCAACGCCTTGGGATCAAGGTCGCGCACGATCTGCCCAGCGTCGGAGAGAACCTGCAAGATCATGTCGGGGTATATGTCGCCTACGAATGCGCGCAACCCGACAGCTTGCGCCGCCATCTTCGCTTCGACCGTGCCGCAATTTCTGTCGCGCGGGCTTATCTTTTGGCACCGGACCGGGATCGGCATTGCCGCTGCGCTGTTGCACGATCACCCGTTCGGACGCAGCTCTCGACCTGCCCAACATCAAGATGACGATGATCCCGAGTCTCGTCGTCGAGAACCCGTGGCAGCGCTCGGACAAAGAGGGTTTTTCGATCCACGCCTATCAGCTTCGCCCCGAAAGCCGTGGCCGGTTGTGGCTGACGTCGCCGGACCCGGAGTCCAAACCCGCCATCGATCCGAAGTACCTTTCCGCCGAAAGCGATCGTTTCGTGCTCCGCCAAACGCTCCGCCGCATTCGGGAAATCGCCCTGCAAACGCCGTTCGATCCCTACCGTTCCGGAGAAATCGCCCCGGGCGAGACGATTACAGACGACGCATCCATCGACGAGTGGATCGCCGCCAATGCCACGACCTCATTCCATCCGGTGGGCACGTGCAAGATGGGCCGCACCGACGACAGTGTCGTTGCCCCCGATCTAAAAGTGCACGGAGTTGAGAACCTACGTGTCGCCGATGCCTCGATCATGCCGTCGATCACCAGCGGCAACACCAATGCCCCCACCATCATGATCGCCGAGAAGGCGGCGGATTTGATCTTGGATCTTCCGCCCGCTACTGAGTTAAGCGCTTAAGGGGGAAGGGGATGCTACTCGAACGCAACATCGACACCGCCGCCTGGCCCGAACCGAAAATGTTCACCGGCGAGGCGCCGGGGCGTTGGTCGCAGCCACCGGCCGCCATCAATGAGGCGCAGTACCTTGTCGAGGTTGCGCCTGACGTGGCCGGACAGCTCAAAGACGCGGTCGCCGGCGTGCGGCGTCACGGGCTGGAACTGGACGATGTCGAACAAGAAGACATTCGCCTGCCGGCACTCATCGATTCGGTGGCGTCGGTCTGGACGCGACTCGACGACGGACCGGGCTTCGTCATCTTGCGTGGCCTGGGCATCGACGCGCTCAACGAAAGCGACGCCGAGATCGCGACCTGGGGCGTCGGCAACTATTTCGGGCGCCCGGTGCGACAAGGTCTGCGCAAGGACCGTCGCATATTCACGGTCACCAACCATCATGGCACCTACAAAGATCCGACTCGGATCGGCGCGACCACCGCTTTGTCGCGGCCCCATACCGACAACGGCTGCCTTGAGCCACGCCCGCCGGACTATGTTTTTTTGGCCTGCTACCGACAGGCCAAAACCGGCGGCGACAGTACGATCATCTCCGCCTATGCCCTGCATGAGGCCTATAAGGCGCGGCGTCCCGATTTGTTGCCGCTGCTCTATCAGCCGTTTCATTTCTTGCCGCCCAAGCTGCACACCTGGCCCGATGGGCCCGCCACCATCGTTAAGCCGATCTTCCAAGTCGCAGGCGACGTGCTTCATGTGCACTACGCGCGGGTGATGGTCGAGCCTGGGATGAAGCTCGCGGGCACGCCGCTCACCCCTTTGCAAACCGAAGCGCTCGACCTTCTCGACGAATTGTTGGAAGACCCGGCCTTGGTAACCCAGGTGCGGATGGACACCGGCGACGTTTTGATCAGCAATAACCGATCGTCGCTGCACGGCCGGCTGGCTTATGAGGACGATCCAGACGATCCACGAAATCTAAAAAGACTCTGGCTGTGGCAGCGCCACCGCGGTCCGGGTGTTGATCCCTTGGCGCTCGATCGATTGGAGTTTGGACAATGACGCTACGCCTTGAGGTCGAGCACGCCGACGGCAAGATCAAAAACCGCGAAATCGCGCTCGACCGGATGTACAACTTCGGTTCCGCCACCCGTAATCCCGATGATGCGATCGCCCACCAAGAAGAAGTCGCCAAGGTCGGCGTCGGGATCGCCTTCGATATCCCCGCCCCGCGGGTCTACCCGATCTCGCCGCACAACGTCGTCACCGACGATGAGATTTTCATCCACAACGACCAGACCTCGGGCGAAGTCGAAATCGTCATTCTTCACGACGAAGGCGAACTATTGATCGGTGTCGGCAGCGACCACACCGACCGACTACTCGAGCGCACCAGCATCGTGTGGAGCAAGCAGGCGTACCCCAATGTCTTGGCGCCCCGCCTATGGCCGTTGGCCGCCCTGCGCGACCATTGGGACGATCTTGTGATGCGCAGTTGGGCGGACGACAGGCCCTACCAAGATGTCGGCGTGAAGACCTTTATGCATCCTGACGACATGTTGGCGAAACTTGCCGAGCGTATTCCCGACCTGCCGCCACGCTACATGTTGTTCTCGGGCACATACGTCAGCGTCGATAAGTCTCTCGGCTTTGGCGGGGAATGGCGGTTCGAGATGGCCGACCCCACCCTCGGTCGCACAATTAGTCATACATATAGGCTGACCAACATCCTCGAAGAAATCGTCGAGCCGCTTCGCGTTCCCCTGGCGAGATAGGGTAGCCTCCGTTCTCGGCTAGATGCCGTTCGGTGGCCACCGCCTCGACCAACGTACCGCCGCCTTTTTATGAGTTCTGATCGGACTTTGCGCATGCTCCGCTCCTTAACAGCCTCCGTTTGTCTTCTATTGATGGCTACGTTTCTCGCCGTGGCGGCGGCCGCTTTCGCACCCCAAGCGGAAGCCCAACTTCTGCCGGGCACCGGCGCCTCCAAGTCCGTCCCGACAAAGGGGTTGGATGCGCTGTTGGAGGAGGCGCGCAAGGACGGGTCGACCGTCATCGTGGTCACGCCCGGCGGCGGCGATGAAGTACCCGCCAATGCGGACGAGAGCGCGCTACGCACGGAGCAATTCCTCAAAGCCCGCGCGCGGATCCGCGATATCGTGCTGAGCGGTCCCACGCTTTGGCCCAACATTCAGGAAACCCTCAAGCGTGCCAGCCCGGACGGCGGATATGTGTGGATCGTCTGGGCCCTCGCGGTTGCGGCGCTCGGGTTCCTGGTCGGGTGGTTCGCCATCACGCGCATTCAAAGAGCGGGGCGAGACTATTTTCGATACATGTACGATCCCAACCCGGAAACGACCGCGGACAAAGCTAAGTACCTGTTGTTCCGCGTCTTCCTCGCGCTGTTCTACGCCGTGGTCGTGTTCTTGTTGATCATGGCGGTGGCGATCGTCTTCGATCCGGGCCTAGAGGCATCGCGGCAACTGATTTTCGAGCTCGCTTTCGCCTATGCGATGTACCGCGTGATGAGACGCGCGGTCGCGTGGAACCTGTTTGCCTACGACGCCCCGACCCATCGTCTCGTCAACCTGAGTGACGACGAGGCCGTACGCCTGAACCGCGATTGGGGCGTGGCGGTGTCCGTCTTCCTGATTTTCGGCGCGGCCGCGCGTTTTCTCTACCTCTCGGGCGGCGAGGCCGGCACGGCGACTCTGACGGACGAGAACGTGCGCTTCCTGCAAATCTGCTCTGCGGCGATTCTGATCGTTGTCTTTGCGATCTTCATCCTGAAGAACGGCAAGACGATGCAGCATATTTTTGCGCCGCGCGATTCGGGTGCCACGATGTACCGTTTGCGAACCAACCTCGCGCGTTTTGTGCCAGGGGTCTTGCTGCTGTACTCCGCGTTCGCCTTCGTCGCATTTGTCTTTCGATTGGCGTTGGATCAACCGGCGCCCGCGTTGGTCATCGTTGCACCGTTCATCATTCTGTTCGCCTCGATGGTGGCCTACGGCATCGTCTTGATGGGCATCCAGTGGTTCTATCGCCGCCGCGTTCGCCGCTTGCAGGAACGTGCGGCCGCCGAACGCGCGCGTCTCGAAGCCGAAGCGCCATCACCGGACGGCGACGCCGAGGGCACGGATACAAGTGAACCGACCGAGGACAGCTTCGAGCACCATCCGGTGTTCCGGCGGTTCTTTGAAAACGCGGCACTGGCGATTATCGCCGCAGTCGCCCTGGGCGAGCTTGGTCGGCTTTGGGGGTTCGATCCCGGCGGCGAGGGCAATCCTCTCGGCGCCGTACTGAACATCGCGCTGGTCGGGGTGCTGTGTTGGCTCGGCTATCGCGCCCTCAGCGCCTTTATCGATCACCGCATGGAGCAAGAAGGCGGTGTGCCCGAGCCCGACGAGGAAATCGAACTCGGCGGCGAGGGCGGAGGTGCCGGCGCCACCCGCATGGCCACGTTGTTGCCGATCATGCGCTATGTGATGGTCGCCCTGCTGTTCTCGATCGCCGCCATGGTCGTGCTCTCCACGCTTGGATTCGATATCGGACCGATCTTCGCCGGTGCCGGCGTCGTCGGGATCGCGGTCGGGTTTGGCGCACAGACCTTGATCCGCGATGTATTCTCCGGCGCGTTCTTTTTGCTGGATGACGCCTTCCGCAAGGGCGAATACGTCGAGATCAATTCGACACGCGGCACTGTTGAAAAGATTTCGGTGCGTTCGTTCCAACTGCGCCATCACCTCGGCGCGCTGCACACCATTCCGTTTGGCGAGGTGACCCAGCTCACCAACTACTCTCGCGATTGGGTCATGACCAAGTTGCCGCTGCGCGTCACCTACGACACCGACGTCGAGAAGGTCCGCAAGCTGGTCAAGAAACTGGGGCAGCGCCTGTTGGAGCATCCAGTGATCGGGCATGAGTTCATGGAGCCGCTCAAAAGCCAGGGCGTCTACAAAATGGAAGACAGCGCGATGATCATTCGCGTGAAATTCATGACCAAGCCCGGCAAACAATTCGCCGTCCGAAAAATCGTCTACGAGTCGATCCAAGAACTCTTCGCCAAAGAAGGCATCCACTTCGCCCACAAAGAAGTGACGGTCCGCCTAGCCGACGACGTCAAGGTCGGCGATCTCACCGAACGTCAGAAACTGGCGGCGACCTCCGCTGCCCGATCCGTCATCGACGCCGAGGCGGAAGCCGTGGCCCAAGACGGCGGTAGCGGCGCCGACGACGGTCGGCAGGGGCGTGGCTCAGTGACGGTTGGTCGCTGATTCGGACGCCCGGTCGATAGGTTGCAGGGCCTTTCAAACCCAGGTTGCACAGTGGTAAAAGGTTCGGACAAAGAAATTTAAGGAGGCTACCAAGCAATGAAATATCGTAAATCGCTTTTGGGCGTCGTCGGGGCGGCAGCCCTTACCGCGCTCGCAGGCGGCGCGGCATCGGCGGAAACGCTGGTGTTGGCGGCGCCAGGAACCCCGGAAGGGTTCGATGGAGACGCACTGCGGCCGTTCACGCAGCATGTCGTCGTTCAGACCTACGAAGGTCTGACGAAATACCCCAAGATCACCCGTGACGGACGGCCGCTTCTCGACGCCAGCCGCGTCGAAGGCCACTACGCCGAGGGTTGGACCGTGTCCAACGGCGGCAAGACCGTCACCATGAAGCTGCGCGAAGGCATCAAGAGCCCCGCCGGCAACGAGCTCACCGCCGCCGATGTCGAGTGGAGCTGGGCCAAGTCGTTCGCGCAAAAGCGTACCGGTAACTTCATTGCGCGCGTCTCGAACGTAACGGACGTCAAAGCCAAGTCCCGTTACGAAGTCGACTTCACCCTGTCGGCCTCGAGTGCTATTTTCTTGAATGCTATCACGCTCTACGTGCCGGGCATTTACGATTCGACGGTGATGAAAGAACAAGCCACCTCGGAAGATCCGTGGGGCTTGAAGTATCTTGAAACGCACACTGCCGGTTTCGGCACCTACCAGCTCGAAAGCCTCCGCGCCGGCGAGCAAGCGACCTTCACGCTTAACCCGAACTACTTCGGCCCCAAGCCGCACTTCGATCGTGTCGTGTGGCGCGCGGTGCCTTCCGAGGCGAGCCGCGTCACGTTGCTGAAGGCCGGACAGGTCCAGTGGATCGATCGTCCGAGCATTCGGCAAGCGGTCCAGCTCCAGAAAGATCCCAACGTCAAAGTCGAAGCCGTTGTCGGTCGTTCGATCTCCAGCATCCGGATGAACCCGAAGTTCAAACCTTTTGACGATGTTCGGGTTCGTCGCGCACTGAACTACGCGATCGACAAGAACGCTATCAAGAACGGCGTCTTCGAAGGCACCGGCACGATTGCCAAATCCGTCGTGCCGCCGATCGTCGATGGCTACACCGATCAGTTCTACACCTACGACTACAACACCGACATGGCGAAGAAGCTGTTGGCCGAAGCCGGTTATGCGGACGGCTTTGAGGCAGAGGTTTTCTATTCCGGCCTGACGCCGTGGCAGGAAACGATGGCCATTCAGATCGCCGATCAACTCAATAAGATCGGTCTCAAGATCACGCCGAAGCGGATCACCGACTCGGACATGCGGTCGCGCGGTGCACCCGCTAAGCAAGACATGCCGTTCTTCACGTTTGAAGACGGCCCGATCGTTTTGGATCCGGTCTACACGATGTTCTTGATCGCCCATTCCAAGGGCGTCTCGAACCGTGCGGGGTACAACAACCCTGAACTTGACCGCTTGGTCGACGCGGCC
Source organism: Alphaproteobacteria bacterium (assembly GCA_038141965.1). GTDB lineage: Bacteria > Pseudomonadota > Alphaproteobacteria > SHVP01 > SHVP01 > CALJDF01. The sequence continues at coordinate 989,814 of JAYQJC010000002.1, read as the reverse complement.
AAGGAAGAGCTCGATCGCGACAAACGCATCGAACTGATGACCCAAGCGCAGAAGATTTGGGTCGAAGATGCGCCATGGATCATGACGGTTTATCCCGACACCATGGAAGCGATGTCGAACAAGATCTCGGGCTGGGTCTACTACCCGGACGAGCACGAACGCTGGGCCGACCTCGTATCCGAGTAGGTCTAACGATGGATTTGAGGCCTCGGGGCAACCCGGGGCCTCAAGCCTTCTAGGGGACAGGTGAACTCGTGACACTGCGCGCCATGCTCATGCGGCGGCTGGTATTAGCCATCCCGTTGCTCATCGGCATTCTGTTCTTCACCTTCATGCTGATCCGGCTCGGCGGGCAGGACCCGGTCGGGCTTTTGGCCGGTCCGACGGCTACCACCGAAGAAATCGAAATCGTCCGCAGTGAACTCGGCCTCGACAAGCCCTTGTTCACCCAATTCTGGTTGTTCCTTGGCAATGTCGTGCAAGGCGACATCGGCAAGTCCTGGATCAGCAATCGCTCCGTCACCCTCGACATTCTCGAACGCATTCCGATCACGCTCGAGCTCCTCTTATGGGGGGTCGCGCTTGGATCGATCATCGGCGTGCCCGTGGGGCTGCGCGCCGCCTTCCGACACGAAAAGTGGTTCGACCACATCAGCCGCGGCATATCGCTGCTCGGGTTTTCGATCCCGACCTATTTCCTCGCGCTACTGCTGCTGTTCGTCTTCTTTTTCCTGCTGGGCTGGTCGCCACCGGGGATGGGACGCATCAGCCTGCTCATCTCGCCACCCCCAACGGTCACCGGGAGTTACCTGATCGACGGCTTGTTGGCCGGCGACTTAGAGGTCGCGCGCTCGGCATTCGCGCAACTCATCCTGCCGATTATTGCGGTGGCGATCATTTCGGCTGCCCCCATCGTCAAGCACACCCGCGCCATTGCGCTCGAAATCATCAGTAGCGACTTCGTGCGGTTTGCCCGCGCCTCGGGTCTGCCGTCCGAAAAAGTTCGCCGCATCGTGCTGAAAAACAGCAGCACGCCGGTTACCACCTTTATCGGTACCGAACTGACCGGTTTGGTCGGCAGCGTGTCGTTGATCGAGTTCGTCTTCGCGTGGGGCGGGGTAGGGCAGTACGGCCTGAACGCCATCATTCGCGGGGACTTCGCGGCGGTGCAGGGCTACGTCTTGTTCCTGGCGCTGTTCTCTTTGGTGGTCTTTATCATCGTTGACTTGCTTGTTCTCATTCTCGAACCCAGGGCGGCGGCAGAGTAATGGCAGACCTTGCATTAAGCGGCGCACCGCGATCGCGCAGCATTCCCGAGAAGATTTGGGGCAAAATCGTCGGGATCAGTCGGCGCAGCCCGACCTCGATCATTGGCTTCGTCATTATCCTGTTCTTCGGATTGTTGGCGTTGCTGGCACCGCTCCTCATGCCCTACGACCCGATCGCGGCCAATCCGAACTTGATCCTCCAAGGACCGTCGGCCGAGCATTGGTTCGGCACCGACGGCAACGGCATGGACGTGCTCTCGCGGGTGATCTTCGGATCGCGATTTGCCTTCGGCATTGCGATCCCTGTCGTCATCATCGCGCTCGCGATCGGCATCCCGATCGGTCTCTACTCGGGCTACAAAGGCGGCAATATCGACGAAGCCATCATGCGCGTGGTCGATGCATTCCGTGTGTTTCCGTCGATTATCCTGGCACTGGCGGTCGTCGCCGCGGCGGGACCGTCGTTACTCAACGTCGTGTTGGTCATCGGCGTACTCGATGCGCCCATCTTTGTCCGCGTCGTGCGTGCCGAGGTGTTGGCGTTGCGCTCCAGTTCGTTTGTCGAATCAGGTCTCATTGTCGGCAACCCGACGTGGCGCATCTTGTTCGTTCACCTCCTACCCAACGCCATTCAAGGCGCCATGGCTCAACCCGCGGTACGGGCGGCATGGGCGGTGCGCATCAGTGCGACGTTGGCCTTCCTCGGCATCGGCATTCAGCCGCCAACGCCCGAGTGGGGCGCGATGATCCGCCAGGGTGCGGAGTTCATGGTCAACGGTCAGTGGTGGGTCGGCATCTTCCCGGGCGTCGCGCTCATTCTCATGGTGCTGGGGCTCAATATGTTTGGTGACGGTTTGCAGGATCTCCTCGATCCCAAGCGCAGGAGTGGCGGCAAGTGAGTCTGCTGCAGGTTCGTGATCTGCACACGCATTTCATCTCGCGCAATCTGGACAACGAAATCCGGATTGCGACAGCGCTCAATGGTGTCTCGTTCGAGGTTTCGCGCGGCGAAGTGCTCGGCCTCGTCGGCGAGACCGGCGCCGGCAAGTCTTTGACCGCTTATTCGGTGATGGATTTGCTAAAGCCGCCGGCCCAGGTGGTGGGCGGTGCCGTCGAATTCGACGGCCGCAATCTGCGCGATCTCGAGACCGAAGATATGAATAAGCTACGCGGTAGCGAGATTGCGATGGTGGTGCAGAACCCGCGCTCGTCGCTCGATCCGTTGACGCGCATCGGCGAACAGTTAGTTCGCGTCCATACCGCGCATACCGATACAAGCGACTCGGCGGCCCGGAAACGGGCCATCGAGATGTTAGGGGCGGTGGGTATTCCCGCGCCCGAGGAACGGATGCGGGCGTGGCCGCATGAATTGTCGGGTGGTATGGCGCAACGTGTTCTTATCGCGATGGCGTTGATGAACGAACCCAAGCTCATCATTGCCGACGAGCCGACCACCGGTCTCGACGTGACGGTGCAGGCCCAAATCCTCGATCTGCTGCGCGACCTCGTCGAAACCAGAAACGTTGCCGCGATGGTGATTACCCATGATCTGGGGATCGTTGCGCACTACTGCGACCGTATGGCCGTCATGTTTGCCGGCCGCATCGTGGAAACCGGCGCGGTCGAAACGGTGTTCGATAATCCGGCACACCCCTATACCCGTACGTTGATCGCTTCGACGCCTGAGCGTTTGCGCGAGACCAAGCAGAAAATTCTCGGCGGCGGCGCCCCGCCGAACCTCTACAACCTGCCGCCGGGCTGTCATTACGTCGAACGTTGCCGTTTTGCGGACGACAGTTGCAACAAACCGCTGTCGCTGGACCAGGTCGGCGACGGACATTTCGCGATGTGCGCCCGGATGGATGCCGTTCGCGAGGGGTGGCCCTCATGACCGAACCCTTGCTGCGCGCCGAAAACCTCACCAAGCACTTCGTCACCCCGCGCACGGCCCAGACCGTCCGCGCGGTCAATGGCGTTAGCTTCGAGATGCACGCCGGCAGCACCGTCGGCATGGTGGGCGAAAGTGGTTCCGGTAAATCCACGATCGGGCGCATGGTCGTGCGCTTGCTCAAGCCGACCCAAGGCTCCGTCACCTTCCGCGGGCGCGATATTGCCCCGCTACGCGATCGCGCCGTACGAGCGCTCCGCGCCGACCTGCAAATGGTCTTCCAGGACCCGTGGAGCGCGCTCAATCCGCGCATGCGCGTCAAACGCATCATCCAAGAACCGCTGTTGTTGCACTCCAAGCTGTCCGATAGCGAACGCTCGGATCGCGTAGAGGAAATCGCGCGCAGCGTGCGCCTCAATACAGATTTGCTCTCCCGTTTTCCGGGCGAGTTGTCCGGCGGTCAGTTGCAGCGCGTCTGTATTGCACGGGCCATCGCAACAGATCCTGGCCTGATCGTCCTGGACGAACCGACGAGTTCCCTCGATCTCTCTGTACGCGCCGGCATTCTCGATTTGCTGCAAGAGCTGCGCGAGAAAACCGGCGCAGCGATGCTGTTCATCTCGCACGATCTCGGGACCGTGCGGCTCGTCAGCGACCACATCTTGGTGCTCTACCTTGGTCACATCATCGAGTCCGGTCCGATGGCCAAGGTATTCGACGAGCCGGCCCATCCGTATACGCAAACGTTGCTGTCGGCCCACTTGCCGGCCGACCCGCGTACCCAATTGCACCGCCATTTACTAGAGGGCGAAATTCCAAGCCCGATCGATATGCCGCCGGGCTGTCCGTTTTCGACGCGGTGCCCGTTGGTTCGCGACGACTGCCGAACCGCGTTGCCGCCGATGGTCGACATCGGCGATGGGGCACAGCGCGCCGCCTGTATCCGCATCCCGGAAGGGTCCAACAAAGTTCCACTATAAGGATCGCCCCATGACCGAGAACGCAGCCTACCCGCACCTCCTGTCGCCGCACAAAATCGGGGGGCACACGATCAAGAATCGCGTCTGGATGTCGGCCCATGCGACGCTTCTCGTGCGCGATCATCTGTTCACCGACGAACACGTTTCCTATTACGTCGAACGCGCCAAGGGCGGCGTCGGTATCATCACCATGGAAGCGATGGCGGTGCACGAAACGACGCAGCCCTACAAGGGCAAGGCCTTCGCGTTCGATCCGCGGATGATTCCCCAGTACCAAAAGATCGCCGATGCGGTGCACCCCTATGGCACCAAGATTTTGGCGCAACCTTGGCACCGCGGGCGCCAAACCAACTCCGTGACCAGCGGCGTGCCGGTGTGGGCGCCGTCGTCGGTGCCCTGTGCGGTCTACCGGGAAATGCCGCATGTGATGTCGGCCGAAGACATCAAAGAGATCATCGAGGGCTACCGGTTGTCCGCGCGTCACGCCCGCGAGGGCGGCCTCGACGGCATCGAAGTCCATGGCATGTCGCACGGTTATTTGCTCAACCAGTTCCTCTCGCCTGCGACCAACCATCGCACCGACAACTACGGCGGCAGTCTGAAAAACCGGTTGCGCATCGTCCTCGAGATTCTCGATGCCACCCGCGAAGAAGCCGGCCCCGATCTGATCGTCGGCGTGCGCATGAATAGCGACGATGGACACGACGGCGGGCTCGGCCCCGACGAGTGGGCCGATATTGCGCGTGCCTTCGAGGCCACCGGCAAGATCGACTACATCGGGACCTCGCACGGCACCTATCTCAACCGCATGCTGATCTATCCGACGGCGCCGGTGGATCACGGCTATCAGATGTCCGCCACCCGCCGGCTAAAAGACGCGGTGTCGCTCCCGGTCGTGGGCGCCGGCCGGATCGTCACGCCCGACGAGGCGGAAAAGCACCTCGCCGCGGGCGATTGCGATTTTGTCGCCCTGGCGCGCGCGCTCATTGCCGATCCCGAATGGGTGGCAAAGGCCGAGCGCGGCGACGCCAAGCGCGTACGCCCCTGCGTTGGGGCCAACTGGTGCCTGTCGTCCATCGCCGCCCAAGCACCGATTGCCTGCATTCACAATCCCGCCGCCGGGGCCGAAACGACGTTCGGCGTCGGCACGCTGAAAAAGGCCGCCAAGCCCAAGAAGGTCGCGGTCGTCGGCGCCGGCCCGGCGGGCCTCCAGGCCGCGTTGACCGCCAGCCAGCGCGGCCATCAGGTCTCGCTGTTCGATGCCCGCGCGCAAGTGGGCGGGCAGGCGGCGTGGTGGTCCACCGTCCCCTCACGCCAAGAGCTTTCCGGGATCATTACCTGGTTGTCGGCCGAACTCGAGCGCACCGATGCCAACGTCGTCCTCAATCATAAGGTCGATGCGGCGTACTTGCAGGCCGAAGGGTTCGAATCGGTCATCGTGGCCACCGGCGCGCAAGGGGTCGCCCATGGCTGGTCGCCTTTGCGCCCCGAGCGTTGGAACGGCGCGGCATTGCCCGGTGCGGATCTGCCCCACGTCTATTCCTACACCGCCTATCTCGAGGCCCGGCCCAAGCTGGGCAAGCGCGTTGCTGTGGTTGATTCGATTGGCGGCCGGCAAGGCGCCGTCGTGTCCGAATTGCTCGCGACGGCGGGCCACGAGGTTGCGTTTCTCACACAGCTTGGTCAACCTTCGCCCGACCTCGCCTCGTCGCGCGATTGGGGCAAGGCGCACAGCATGCTGCGCCGCTTAGGCGTCCGCTTCCACGTCGATCGCGAGGTCACGGAAATCACCGCCGACCAAGTGATCACGCGCGATGTGTGCACCGACGAGACCGAGGTCTTCGAAAACATCGGCGGCGTCGTGATGGTGATGGGCGCCGTGGCCGAGGATGAACTCTTTCACACTATCCTGCCGGCGCGTAACGACGGCCTCGACATTCACCTGATCGGCGATGCCCTGGCCCCGCGCCGGGTCAGCGACGCGATCCGCGAAGGCGAAGAGGCGGCCCGCGCGATTTAAGCCGAGGGCCTATTCGGGGTTTGCGGCCAGACCGGCCTTGTAGGACGGCCGTTCCACGACCGTCTCGATCCACGCGGCGAGGGTGGGGCGACCCGGGCGCCAATCGACTTGGTTGCCCCGGTGTTTGCGTTGCCAGTCGAACCACAACAGCGCGCCGGAAATCGACACGAGGCCGATGTGGAATTCGTCAAACGAAGCGGCTTCTTGTTCCAAGCGGTCCAGACAGCGATCCACCGCGGCCTGGTAGCGGTCGATCCAGAACGGTGATTTCTCGCCATCCGGTCGCCGTAATTCGACAACCCGCAGGTCGGCGGCGTCGAACATGCCCTCGGAGAGCCCGAAAAGGCGCAGCGCGTCCCAGCGCGCCGCGGGATCCTGCGGATAAAGCCGCGGACCGTCGTGGAGCGAATCCAAGTATTCGTAGATCACCGGCCCGCCGAACATCGGCACCCCGTCATCGCGGATTAGGGTCGGCACCTTGCTCAACGGGTTGGCCGCCACCAGCGCGTCGGGGCTCTCGAACGGATTGGTCGGCACGAGGGTCAGGTCATCCCAAACCCCTGCTTCTCGGGCGACGATCTCGACCCGGTGTACGTATCCCGACAACGGCGTATAGAACAGTTGCATGCACCACTCCCCTTGCTCGGCCGCCGATGTTAGTTGCTAAGGTGGCGGGCGCAACCACCCGCGGGCACCCCATGATGATCACCGAACGGGCCGCAGCATGATCGAAAAGATTGTTCCCGATGTCGGATCCGCCGTCGCGGCGGTTGAAGACGGGCATGTCGTCATGATCGGTGGCTTTGGCGATGCCGGATCGCCGACCGAACTGATCCATGCCCTCATCGACAAAGGGGTGCGCGATCTAACGGTGGTTAACAACAACGCCGGCAACGGCCTCATTGGCTTGGCCGCGCTTCTAAAAGCCGGCGCAGTGGGCAAGGTCATTTGCTCCTACCCGCGATCGAGCCATTCCGTCGTATTCGAAGACATGTACCGCGCCGGCAAAGTCGACCTGGAAACCGTGCCGCAGGGTACGTTGGCGGAACGGATTCGCGCCGCGGGTGCCGGGATCGGCGGCTTCTACACCAAGACCTCGGTGGGGACGCCCGTGGCCGACGGCAAGGAGGTCCGCACCATCGACGATGAGGACTATGTCTTCGAGACGCCCCTTCACGCCGACATCGCGTTGGTCAAAGCGCAGACAGCCGACCGCTGGGGCAACCTGACCTACCGATTGGCGGCGCGGAACTTTGGGCCGATCATGTGCATGGCGGCGCGCCACACGATCGTTCAAGTCCGCAACATTGTGGCCCTCGGCGACATCGACCCGGAGGTCGTAGTAACTCCCGGCATTTTCGTGAACGCGGTCGTCCAAGTGCCGAACCCGATGAGCGAACGCGCAGCGGTCCAAGACGAGCAGGGGTACCCATGAGCGCGCCGCCGAAAGGTCTCAACGGCGCACAGATCGCCTGGCGTGCGGCGCAAGACATTCCCGAAGGCGCCTACGTCAATCTCGGCATCGGGTTGCCCGAGTTGGTGGCCGATCATGTGCCGCACGGTCGGGAAATCGTTCTGCACTCCGAGAACGGCCTGCTGGGCGTCGGCCCGACCGCGGGGCCCAACGAAGCCGACGACGAACTGATCAATGCCGGCAAGAAGCCCATCACCCTGCGGGCAGGCGCCGCGCTGTTCCACCACGCCGATCTGTTCGCGATGATTGCGGCGGCCACATCGATCTATGCGTGTTGGGCGCCTTCCAGGTCGCCGCCAACGGTGACCTTGCCAACTGGTCGACCGGCGCGCCGGACGCGATTCCGGCGATCGGTGGCGCGATGGATCTTGTGGCCGGGGCCAAGCGGGTCGTCGTCCTAACCAAGCACACGACCAAGGACGGCGCCCCCAAGTTGGTCGATACCTGCAGCTATCCGCTAACGGGGCGTGGGGTGGTCTCGCGCATCTATACCGATCTGGCCGTCGTCGACATCGCCGAGGGCGCCTTCGTGGTGCGGGAAATCCTCGAAGGCCTATCTTTAGATGACCTGGCGGCCGGCACGGGGGCGCCCCTAAGCCCGGCGCCAGATATTCGCGCGCTCGCCATCCAGAAAGGGTAGGTTGGTTTATCGGAAGGTCGCCACGTCGGCGTCTTTGTCCAACAGGTAGGGCACCGCGACCGCGCTGATCGCGAAGACGGTGAATGCTAAGACCGCGCCCACGGCGGTCCCAACGACCAGGAACGCAACGCCTTTGATGGTCAGAATCAAGCTTGGGATGAACTCGGCAAGCGGGGGGACGCCGATCCCGTAGAAGATTGCGAAGATGAAGAACGCCAGGTAGACCCACGCCATCAAAATGAACCCGAGCGCAAAGCCGAAATAGGCCAGTTGGAGGGGTGATCGCGGGCGCACGATAAAGGTGGCGAGCGAGCCAACCTCTTCGCCCTGTTCGCGCCGCCGGCTGGCTTCGTAGAGGCCGATGGCCAGGATCGGCGCCAATTGCATGAAACCGGCCGCCAGGGGGAACACCAGGAACAGTGTGTCGAAAAAGAACAGTCCCGCCGTGAGCGCATAGCTTAGGACGAGCACCAAAGCGCCATAGCCCAAGCTGATGCCGGGATTGGCCCATAAGTCTTGCCAGCCCAACGCGAGCCATTGCCATGGATCCGTCATAGCAATCTTGTTGACGCGCGGCGCACGACTTGGTTGAGCGACATCGACCATTCAGACTTCCCAGTTGGCGCGTATCTTAGACATACCCATGACCCGTTCGGTTGACTCAAGTCAAGGTCCCACAAAGGTGCGCTATGCTGTCGCACCTAGGCTGCATCCACGAGAGGTCCCATGAAGCTCTTCTATACTCCGATTCCGAACCTCATCCATAAGGTTCAAGTCGTGGCCATCGAGGCCGGGATCTACGACCGGATCGAACGGATCCCGACCAACCCGTTCGACCGGGATCCGGCCCATATTGCGGCAAACCCCTTAAGCAAAGTGCCGACGCTGGTCCGCGACGACGAAAGCCCGCTCTACGGCGGTCCGGCAATTTACGAGTATTTTGATTCGCTCCATGACGGTCCCAAGATGTTTCCACCGCATGGCGAAGCGCGTTGGACGGCGCTCCGTCAACTCGCGCTCGGTGACGGCTTGTTCGACACCGCGGTCCTCAGGGTCGTCGAAACGAACCGGCCCCAAGAGGTCCTCTTCCAGGAGGCCTTGGACCGGCATACCGCGACCATGAACCGATGCCTGGACACCCTCGAGGAAGAGGCGCCGACCTTCGCGGGGTTTACGATCGGGCTGATTTCGATCGCGTGCGCGCTGATCTACCTCGACCGGCAGCGCGCGACATCACACAGCGACGATGACTGGCGGGTCGGGCGTCCCAACCTCGCCGCGTGGTTCGAGCGGTTTATCGACCGTCCATCGTTTCGTTTCCATGACGACGACTTTCGCGCGGCCTGGGACGCTGGCGACAAGTCGTCGCGGACGGGCTTGCCCGCCTAGGCGGCTGCAGCCGCCTCGACGCCGCTGGCGGGGACATCAAGCCCCGCGGCGCGCATCGTTTTCTCCAGCGCGGCGAGCAAGACGAGCACATTGTTGATGCGGCTCGATTCGCCCATCAGACCGATCCGCCAAATCTTGCCCGCAAAGGGGCCCAGGCCAGCGCCGATTTCGATGCCATGGTCGCGCAATAGCGCGCCCCGCGTCGCGGCATCGTCGAGCCCTTCGGGGATGAAGACCGTATTGAGTTGCGGCAAGCGATGGGCCGGGTCGACCAGGAACTGGATGCCCATCGCGTCGAGCCCGGCGCGCAACGCACTGTGGGTCTTTGCATGACGCGCCCAGGCAGCCTCCAGGCCCTCTTCCTCGACGATCGCCAGCGCCTCGTTGAGACCATAAAGCGCATTCACCGGCGCCGTGTGGTGGTAGGACCGGCCACCGTCGCCGTCCCAATAGGCCAGCACGAGGTTGAGGTCGAGGAACCAGCTTTGCACCTTCGTCTTACGGGTCTTGACGGCCTCGATAGCGCGTGGGCTGAACGTGATCGGCGAGAGGCCCGGCGGGCAAGAGATGCATTTCTGGGTGCCCGAATAAACCGCATCGGCGCCCCATGCGTCGACCTCTACCGGGATGCCCGCCAAGGAGGTGACGGCGTCCACAATGGTGAGACACCCGGCGTCGCGCGCAATCGCGCACAGAGTGGCGGCGTCGGAGGCGACACCGGTCGAGGTTTCGGCATGAACGAACGCCACCGCCTTTGCGTCGGGGTGGTCTTTGAGGGCGGCGCGTAATTTGTCCGGATCGACGGGTTTTCCCATGTCGTCATCGACGGCGACGACCGTCGCACCGCAGCGTTCGACATTTTCTTTCATCCGCCCACCGAACACACCGTTTTGGCAAACGACCACCGTGTCGCCCGGTTCGATCAGATTGACGAAACAAGCTTCCATCCCGACCGACCCCGGACCGGAGACCGGAAACGTCACGTCGTTTTGGGTGCGGAAAACGCGTTTAAGCTGACCCTTGATGGCGTCCATCAAGATCTGAAACTCGGGGTCGAGGTGACCGATCGTGGGTTTGGCGCCCGCGGCCAACACGCGCGGGCTGACGTCGGATGGGCCTGGACCCATCAAGATGCGTGGCGGGAGAACGCGCGTGTTGCGGCGGTCGTCGGTCATGGGGCGTGAAACCTATCGGCGTTGCATGAAGAGCGACCGTGCCGTGTAGGGGCCGGGTTGTCCACCCGCGTCGGGCTAGTAGCGCGGGGTCGGGCGTTTGGGTTGGGCGTAGACGACGAGCTCTTCGGGGACGGCCACGCGGTGCGGCGGGTCGTGGCGGAACGGCTCGTCAAGGTCGTAGTAATCTACCGTCAAACTGCCACCCTCGGTGCGGCTCAGGATGACCGCCCCGGTCTTGGTGCCGTAGGGCCCGTGCAAAATCTCTTCGGGCCGCCAGAAGTAGGAGCCTTCGACGAGAAGCCCGGTGTTGCCCGACATCTCGCCCCAGATGATGTAGCACTCCTGCACCACGGGGTGACTTTCGACGAGTTTCTCGCGATAGGACGGGATGACGCCCATCAGCCAGGTCTGATCGCCCGTCACGGGATCGGTGCGCAATAGTTTCTTGCGCGACCCCGATCCGGCGATTTCCGGGCTGTTGACCCCGGCGTAGTCGACATCCCAACCGTCGTCGTAAAGCGACTGCCGCGGGACATGCGCGCGGGCGTCGAAGTCGGTTTCGTCGGTGGTCTCGGGCACACCGGCAAAGAACGTCAGCACCACCGCGCCGTGTTCGCTCTGCGCGTTCTCCCGGGGATAGTTCTTCGGTAGGCAGGTGAAATCGCCGGGGCCGAAGGTTTCGCCGCCGATATCCAACGCGCCTTCCAGCACGTAAATTTCCTCTTCGACCGATAGCGACTCGCGTCCCTCACGCCGCCAGCCCGCTGGATAGCGCACGACGGAACTCGTCCCGCCGCTCGTCTCGTCGCGACTAAGAAGTTTATGCGCGACATCGGCGCGTCCCGGCCCTAACGGCGCCTCGTCCCACGGCATATCGGGGGCATGGATGAATTCGATCCAATCTCTCATGCGGCACCCTTTGCGGCATAAGGACCGTCCGAAAAGCGGACCGCGGTCTCGGGCGGAATGGCACAATCCAGCACGGCTGCGGCGTCAACCGGTCCGGTTCCCGTCGCGGTCAGGGCGAGGGGGCCACCGTGCGTTCGGATCAAGAACACCGTGCCGGTCCGCGATGACATCGGTGCACGTGTGCTTCCTTTGGGGCGCCAGATATATCCGCCAGGGGTCATCGTACCGCGCCCGCTGATCGTGCAGTCGCCGGCCAAGAGGTAATGCTCGGCGTCGGTATCTTGCGTTTCGATTGTCGCGGCATGCCATACCGGCGGGTAGCCGACGATCAACGTCTGCGCACCGTCGTCGGGGTCGGTCCACAATACGCGCGCACGGGCGTGGTGTGTGGCGAGGTCGAGGCCGTGTCGCGGTTCGGCCGCCGGCCAAATAGCCGAAAAGACGTCCGTGCGCGGCACCCACCGACTGTGATCGTAATCCGCTTCGTGTTGCGCCGCAGCGGGTGTGTAATAAGCCAACGCGACGCACCCCTGAGGTGCGGTACTGCGTTGCCGAGGAAACCCGGCTGGCAGAAATCCATAATAATCGGCGGGGAAGAACACGCTGTTGACGCTTACCGCGCCGTCGAGGGCATAGAGTTCTTCATGCAGGGTGCAGGCCGGTGCCGCGTTGGCCACCCAGCCCGGCGGAAACCGTAGCAACGCCGTCACTGCGTCGCTCGCCTCATCCCGGCTCAACACACGATGGCTGACACCCGCTAGGTGCGGCCATAGCGGTTCGGGCTGCCAGGGCAGCCATTGGGATTGAATGAACTCGGTGAGCGGGCGGGCCATCGCCCAACTATAGCATTTTGCAGCGCCTATATGAGTAACGGGGGATAGCGCATCGACTTGGGCCGCCCTGGAACATCTTCGTCGTTCCAGTTGGGGTTCACCGTCACCTCGCGATGGCCACACCGGCTGCATTTCATGTGGCGGGCAACCCGCGGAATCGGGAAATCCGACCCTAGTTTCTCCACCAACAATGTCGCGTTGACCTCGGCATGATGGTGGCATTTGATACACCAAACGAACATGCGCAGTTTGTGCTCGATCAGGAAGGAAAGGGGGGCGGGGTCGGAGATCGGACGACGCATCGCTGGACCCTAGTCTTTCCGCGGGTTTGGCGTCTGTACGCATGTTGCAGGCACGGCCCGTCGAAAGGTCATCCGATGTGGGGACAAAGCGCTATACTCTGGCCAGAGATTTCGGGCGTTCGGCCCTCCCATGGCCGCCGCCTAAACCCGGAGGATGACGCCATGACCGAGTCCCATACCCGGCAAACCTTTCACGACATGATCGCGCCGCCGACGGCTGACGAGGCCGCCCGGCAGGAATACACCCATTCGTTGCGGTTTCATCTCTTGGCCGACCTGTGGCCCGGCACCCGCAAGACCTGGGATGAAAAATACGCCGACCAGTTCCGCAAGGATCATGGCCGCGATCCCATCAAGCGCCGCGAGGTCGCCCGGATCATGCAGGACGATCCCTATTGGCAGATGGGCAGTTCCCTGCGGCGGATCAATCAGGAGATCATGTGGGACACCTACGGCGAGAAAATCGAAAAACACCTCGATGACCTCATCGCCAAGGCCAAGAAGTATCGCGACAGCAACCGCAAGCTGGGATCGTTGATGCTCGATCCCGATCTCGAAATCCCGCGTTATCACACGGCTGTCGATATTCACATCCAGCCCGGCGCCTATCACACCGACCTGACCGACGACGACGTATTCGCTGGCGCGTTGTACGACGACGTGATTTGGATGTTCTTCATGCACGCCGGCGGGGGCTTAAACGATTCGGCGGGTCGCTCAATTATCGCGTGGTTGAAGCAACAGCATCCCAAGTTTACGCCCAAACGAATTCTTGATATGGGGTGCACGGTCGGCCATTCGACCCTGCCGTACGTCGATGCCTATCGCGGCGCCGAGGTGCATGCGATCGACGTGGGCGCGCCGGTCTTGCGCTACGCCCACGCGCGGGCGGAAGGGCTCGGCAAGCCGGTGCACTACAGCCAACAAAACGCCGAAGCCACGAACTTTCCGGACGGGCATTTCGACCTGGTCGTGTCGCATCTGATGTTTCATGAAACCTCGTCAAAAGCGATGCCGGCGATCTTCGACGAAGCGCATCGGTTGCTCGCGCCGGGTGGAATCATGGTGCACCAAGACATCGCGCCGGGATCGTTCATCGGGGATACCGTAGATCAGTTCTCGATGGACTGGAGCACGCATTACAACGCCGAACCGTTCATCGCCAAGCTCATGGACCTGGACCATGGTCAGATCGCGGTCGACGCTGGCTTTGCCCAAAAACAAGTCAAGGAACTCGACATCGATGCCTTGCGCGAGGCGCATGCGCACCCTGCCGTGGGCAATCTCCAGCACATCACCTACGCGCGCAAATAGGTCGCGCTTAAACGCTAATCGCGATCGAGAAAATCGCGGGTCATTACCGCAAGCTCGTCGGGGATGACATCGAACATGCCATGCCCATAGTCCGGCAGGTCGATCCATGCGACCGGGTTGATCAGATCTTCGGCGCGGGGCATCGAGTCCCACAAATCGTCGCGCGCCCGTACCGCCAAGATGGGTTGGTCGAGCCGAGGCAAGACGCTTCGTGTATCGTGGCGAAACACCGCACGCGCGCCCCACCAACCGCGCTCGCCGGCGCGCTGTTTCTCGGTGAAAAACCGCCGCACCGTCGGCAGTTCGACCCCCGGACCGCGCCAGTGCAGCAGCCGATTCCACTCTTCGACAAGGCTTGAGCCGTCTTCTTTGAACGGCACCGGCCAGGGCGTTTTCTCGAATGCGGCACGTTCGTCTTCGTTGAAGACCGGAATCCCGATCAGGACGAGCCGGCGAATCTGTGCTGGGCGCAGCAATGCAAGCTCGGCCGCGATCAGAACGCCGGTATGGTAGCCCAGGAGGTCGATCGGCCCTTCTAGGCCCAACGCATCGATCGTATCGGCCATCGCGCCCGCGTAGTCGATGATCTCCGGCGGCTTGGGTGGCGCGTCGGATTCGCCAAACCCCGGCGTGTCCGGCGCCACAGCGAGCCGGTCTCGGCCCATTTCACCCAGGAACAACGTGAAGTTACTGCCCGCGTTGGGGCTTTGATGAAAGCAAAGGAGGGGCGGACGTTTGCTCTCCGAGGGGCCGGCCCGGCGCAGATGGATCTGCCCGAAGCGGCCGTCGACAAACGCGCGCCGGACCGGTGTCGCCGGGGGCTCGGTCATCGCCAGGTGACGACGCGCGGTCGACTAATCGCCATCGCCCGTCACCGGCGGGTACTTCGCCAACACGTGTCCCAAACCGTCGAGCAGGGGCTTCTCGTCGTTGGGTTGTTTGCCCTTAAAGGCGTCGGTGCACACCAGCTTAAGCGCCTCAAGATGGGTTTGCAGCGCACCGCGCCCGTACATCTGGGCGTGCCGCATGCGGTGAAGCAGCTCGCACAGGCTGTCCGCGACCTCCGTTGTGAGCGGGAAACCGAAGGTCGCGCCGAGGTCTCTAATTTGTGCGGTCTTGGAATAGGCCGCTTCCATATCTTCGTCGCGGGCCCCTTCGTTTTGGTGGATCGCGTTGACATGGGACTCCAAGGTGCTCAAGTCTCGGGCCACCCATTCCAAGTAGTTGTCTTTTTGCTTGTCGATCGTTGCTTCGGCGCGCGCCAGCGCTTGGTCGCGCGAGACCCCACCGGGCCGACGGGCCATTACGGCGAAACGGCTGGTTTTTTCTATTCTACGGGCGTTGCTCGTGCTCATGGGGCCGACCTATTCCTGCGCGTCCTTTGCGTCATCTTTGGTCTCTGGGTCTTTGGTATCGTCCGCGCGGCGGCCACCCTCCGCGGGAGGTCCTTCGACCTTGAAGCGACGATCGGGGCCGCAATAGCTCTCACTCTCGATAAAGGCCGGTTCGTTTTCCGCAGCCCACTGCAAACGCGAATAAAGCGAGCGCGGCGAAATCGGTTTCGCGACGACCATGTTGCCGCCGCAATCCCGCGCCGAACCGGCATCCCAACCTACACGGCGCCGCGCTCACAGGGCGGCGAAAACGCTTAGGAATCTCGGATATCTCGGAAATGCACGGGTATGACGGGGCATTCATCCCCAGAACCGGTTCGCACCCACCCCATGATGGCCCCATCACGCGCGGTTTGGCGTTGCGCCAAATCGGCGAAGACCCTAGAAAGCCCGGGACGGGGAGTAGCGCAGCCTGGTAGCGCATCTGCTTTGGGAGCAGAGGGTCGCTGGTTCGAATCCAGTCTCCCCGACCACCCTCAAACTTGAAAGAGCGCGGCCAAGATCGCGCGCGTCGCCGCATCCCCAGAGCCCTTGCCCTGCCACCGAAGCAGGTGGGCATCGCAGGTCGGGCAATCGCTGTTTCCGAATCCCGGAACCGGTATCGCAAAGGCGTTATCGCGCGCCAAGGTCTGAACCGCCGCGCATTCGCCGCGCATCGTCAACGGCAGCGCCCGCCGGGATGAGGCGGCCGCAGTGAGCCAGTCAATATGCCACCGCCGCGCGCCGTCTCCGCGGAGGTGACGCCCGGCGCGGGCCCGGATCCCTCCTGGGCCGCGCGCGCTGCCGGCATAAACTTACAAACCGGGAGCCAACCGCCCATCGCCGAAGCGAGGCGGGAGCCCCATGGGCGCGATCAGGTCGAGAAGAATGAGGTAGGCGCCGGGGCTGTCCGGCAGGCACGCGGGATCAGCGGTGAACCCCGGCACGAAGGTCAGTGCGGGATTTTGAAGCCGTAGCCGAGCTGGCGTTTGCCGACGGTCCAGTCCGGCGAGTTTTGGCAGGCGGCCAGGGCAAAGGTGCCAAGGAGCAAAATGAGCATCAATCGCATCGTGCGCATAGGGCGATCCTAACGATCCCGCTGTATCGCGCAAGCCGCGTGGCATGGGTCCGAGCGGCGTGGTAGGACAGCAGGATCCCAGCCAACCGGAGACCCGCCATGTTCACCACTCGACCCGAGATTCAAGGCACCTTCGGGGCCTGCGCCTCGACCCATTGGCTTGCCTCTTCGGCGGCGATGGCGATGTTGGAACGCGGCGGCAACGCGTTCGACGCGGCGGTCGCGGGCGGCATGGTGTTGCAGGTTGCAGAGCCGCATCTCAACGGACCGGGCGGCGAGGTGCCGATCCTCCTTTATTCGGCCAAGGAAAGCCGAGCGCGGGTGATCTGCGGCCAGGGCGTGGCGCCCGCTGCCGCGACGCTGGAGCATTTCGCGTCGCTCGGGCTCGATATGGTGCCGGGCACGGGGTTGTTATCCGCCGTGGTGCCGGGAGCATTCGATGCCTGGATGATCATGCTGCGCGACTACGGCACCATGACCTTGGCCGAGGTGTTCGAGATCGCGCAAGGCTACGCCGCGAACGGCGTGCCTGTTCATCCCGGGGTCACCGACACGATCAACGGCGTCGCCGACTTGTTCCGCAACGAATGGCAAAGCTCGGCCGCCATCTTTATGCCGGGCGGTGCGGCGCCGGCACCGGGAACCTTGTTTGCCAACAAAGCCATCGCCGAGACCTGGACGCGGTTGATCCGCGAGGCCGAGGCCGGCGGCAAAGGGCGCGACGAACAGATCGAGGCTGCACGCAAGATTTGGCGCGAAGGTTTCGTCGCCGAGGAAATTGCCGCCTACGCGCAAGGCACCGAGGCGATGGACACTTCGGGCGAACGCCACGCCGGGCTTCTCACCCAAGACGATATAGCGGCCTGGGAAGCGACCTACGAAGAACCCGTGGCGTTCGATTACCACGGCTACACCGTTCTTAAGACCGGGCCGTGGGCGCAAGCGCCGGTGTTCTTGCAACAACTTGCGTTGCTCAAAGGATTCGATGTTGGCGCGATGGACCCGCTCGGTGCGGACTTCGTTCACACCGTCGTTGAGTGCGCCAAGCTCGCTTTTGCGGATCGAGAGGCTTATTACGGCGATCCCAACTTCACCGATGTTCCGGTCGACGGTTTGTTGTCGCCTGCCTACAACGACGCGCGCCGCAAACTGGTCGAGGGCACGGCGTCAATGGAATTGCGGCCGGGTTCGGTCGACGGCCGCAACGTGCGCATGGGCGTAGGGGCGGCGAATGCCAAGGCCGCGCCTGGGGCAGGGGAGCCCACCGTCGCCAAACCGGGTGAGACGCGCGGCGATACCTGCCACATCGATGTGATCGACCGCTGGGGCAACATGGTTTCGGCAACGCCGTCGGGCGGCTGGCTGCAAAGCTCGCCCGTGGTGCCGGCTCTTGGCTTCCCGATGACATCGCGCGCGCAAATGTTTTGGCTCGAAGATGGCTTGCCCGGCTCATTGGCGCCGCGCAAACGCCCGCGCACAACGCTTACCCCGACCATGGTGATGCGCGGCGATGCGCCCTATATGGCGCTCGGCACGCCGGGTGGCGACCAACAGGATCAATGGCAGCTGATCGCGTTCTTGCGCCACGTGCATCATGGGATGAATCTGCAGGAAATGATCGACGCGCCGTCCTTCCATTCCGAACATTTCCCAAGTTCGTTCTATCCGCGCGCCGCGGTGCCCGGACGCTTGGTGCTGGAAAGCCGCTTCGCCGACGCCACGCTCCAGGACCTCGACCGTCGTGGCCATTTGGTCGAAGCCACCGATCCTTGGTCCGAAGGGCGTCTCTCGGCAGTCACGCAACACAACGGCATGATCCGCGCCGGAGCCAATCCACGCGGGATGCAAGGTTACGCCGTCGGGCGCTAACCCGCACCCTCGCGGCGCCCGTCGCTGTCAAATTGATGGCACGAAATGACGTGGTCCGCGCCGTCGCGCGAGTTAGGATTCCGGCCTTCACTTCAGCAGGGAAGGCCCACCATGACAGACGATAACCCGAGCATTTTGTCTCACGTATCCGTTGGCTCGAATGATGTAGATCGCGCCGCGGCGTTCTACGACAAGGTCCTCGCCCCGCTGGGCTGCAAGCGCGTGATGTCGTTCCCCGGCGCGGCAGCCTATGGCAAAGCCTTTCCGGAGTTTTGGGTGCAGACGCCGTTCGATGGCGGCAGGCCGGAAACCGCTAATGGCGTACATGTCGCGTTCATCGCCCCCGACCAAGCCGCGGTCGACGCGTTTTACGCGGCCGCAATGGAGCTCGGTGCGACCGACGACGGGAAGCCTGGTCCGCGTCCGCAATACGGCGATGCCTACTACGCCGCCTTCGTGCGTGACCTAGATGGCCACAAGATCGAAGCCATGTTTTGGGACGAAACGAAAGGTGCGGAACTCGGTTAGGGTTGCACCAACCCACCCGATAGCTGCAACACCTGCGCGGTCATATAGGCCGAGGACGGCCCCGCCAAGAACAACGCGGCTGGCACGATATCCTCGGGATCGGCGAAACGCCCCAGTGGGATCGTCGCGGTCGTCACCCCGGTTTTGAGTCCCATCGGGCCGATGACCTCGCCGTCGACGACCTTGACCTTGTTGGTCACCCCGCCCGGCGCGATCACGTTGCACCGCACGGTGGGCGCGTTTTCGACCGCCAGCGTTTTGGTCATGCTGATCAGACCGCCTTTGGCGGCGGCGTACGACCCGACGCCCTTCACACCGCGATAGGCGACGCCCGATGCCGTGTTGACCACGGCGCCGTCACCGCTCGCATGCAGCAGGGGCATGGCGTATTTGCAGATCAGAAAGGCCGAGCGCAGGTTGCGGCTGATCACCTCGTCCCAACTCCAGGTTTCCAGTTCGGTAATCGGCGCGGGCCCGTTGCCGGCGCCGACAAGGTTGATGACCGCGTCCAACACGCCACCGGTCTTGCCGCCGATCTCGGCAATGGCGTCTTTGACCGACTCTTCTTCGTGCGCGTCCATCGCCACAAAGGTCACGCCGTCCGGGCAGGGCTTGGCGTCGTAGGTCTCCTGCATGTCGAGCACGTAGGTCTCGAGCCCGGTCGCGACGCAGCCCACGACGATCGCCGAGCCGATCCCGCCGCAGCCGCCCGCGACAACGACCTTGGCGCCTTTCGGCGGGCCGAGCCGCGCATAATCATAGGTTCGTGCTGCACACATGGCGTTCTCCCGTTTCGATGTTTGGCGAACTCTAGCCTCCGGATGCGTCGACGGCCCGCCTGCGCCATCCGGCGACCGGGATGCGAGCAGCCATCGGTGCGCTAGAGTTTCCGGATATAGGTCGAGGGTGTTGTCGAGATATAGGCCGCGATGCAGGTGGCCACGTTCAGCTTGTCGCGCTTGGCTTGGAACAACAATTCGGTCGCCGCCAGGCTTTCACCGCGCGCTTCCGCCCCACGCAGCAGATCTTGGCGCAGCATTTCGCAGGGATTGATCGTCGCATAGCGAAACCCGATCAGGGTGCCGATCACGATAACGACGGCGGCGGCGATCATGGCGTAGGTGGCTTCGCGGGATAGGGCGACCACGGGTCCTCGGATCCGGTTGGCGTTCCCAGATTGGTACAACGCGGCCCCCGCGCTGGCCAGCCGCAAGGCTTGAATTTCCCGGCATCAGGCGCTTTATTGCCGAGCAACCAAGAGGTGATTTTATGACCGCGCGTATTTTCCAGCCGCCTAAGAACGCCATGCAATCCGGCCGCGCCAATGTCCGGCGCTGGCGCTTGGAGTACGAACCGGCCGAACCGCGGGAAATCGAACCGCTAATGGGCTGGACCAGCTCGGCCGACATGCGCCAACAACTCTCGCTCAAGTTCGACACCAAAGAAGAGGCGGTGGCGTTTGCCGAGAAAGAGGGCATTCCCTACCTGGTTGTGGAACCGAAAACCCGCCGCATTCGGCCTAAAAGCTACGCCGATAATTTCAAGTCGGACCGTTTGATCTAGCCGCGGCCTTGCGCCGCGCAAGCCCACAAGGCTAGCCTTCGACCGTCTGACGGTCAGGAGGGGTTCATGCCGGTCAACGAAACACATGCCATGTTTCCGAACGCGTGGCACGACGAGCAGTCGCGCCAACACTTCGTGCGCAGCCTGAAGGTTCACATCGCGCAAGACGTGATGCCGGGCAACGAAAAGCTCTACCGCGGTCCGGTTCAGGACCGGTTCCGCAAGGAACACGGCCGCGACATCGAAACGCGCCGCGAGATTCGGGAAGAGCTGGGTAAAGAGCCCTTCAACCAAATCTGGAGCTCGATGCTGCGTACCAGCCAGGAAATGCTCTACGACACGGTGCGGCCCAGCATCGAACGCCAATTGCCCGATCTCGAACGCAAGGCGGAAAAATACAGCGGTAAGCTCGGCACGCTAAAGCTTAATCCCGATCTTAAGATGCCGCGCTATCACACCGCCGTCGACATCCACTCCAAACCCGGCGCCTACCACACCGACGTCACCGACAAAGGCGACATGGTCGCCGGCGCCGAATACGACCGCACGATTCATCTCTATTTCATGGGCCAAGCCGGGCCGAACAACGACGACATGGGCGTCTCGACCGGGACGTGGTTCAAAGAACGCTTCCCTGATTTCAAACCCAAGCGCGTCCTCGACATGGGCTGCACGGTCGGCCATTCCAGCGTGCCCTATGCCGATCACTTCCCGGGTGCCGAGGTCTATGCGATCGACGTCGCGGCCCCGTGCGTACGCTATGCCCATCACCGCGCCGAGGCGTTAGGCAAGAAAGTGCATTTCAGCCAACAAAACGCCGAACACACCGATTTCCCGGACGGCCATTTCGATCTGATCACCAGCCATCTGATGTTCCACGAAACCTCGGTAAAGGCATCGCGGGCGATCGTCAAAGAATGCTACCGGCTCCTCCGTAAAGGCGGGATCATGTTGCACGCCGATGCGCTGGGCCGCGGCGATCTCTACAGCAAATATTTCGTCGAGTGGAACGCCCATTTCAACGCCGAGCCCTACCTCGGCACCATGCAAGACGAGGACTGGAAGGCGATCTCCGTCGACGCCGGGTTCGATCCCAAGACCTACTTCGAGGACTCGGCCCCCAGCGCTTACGTCTCCCGCGCGGACCGCGGCGAAGGGAAAGGATTCGGCGCCTACAACGTCTTCGGCGCGGTCAAGTAGCGACCGTCCTCTTGGCGTCAAGATCTGCCGCAACCCCTCATCCCGAGCCGGGTGGCGGCGCCATTCGTGTCGAAGGGCGAAGGGTGTCACGGTCGGGCGCCGCCGCCCTGCGCGGGATGCGGTATTTTGGTGGCGAGCAGCGGTTCATGCTAATTGAAGGGCTAGGCGCCCTTAGCTCAGCTGGATAGAGCAACGGCCTTCTAAGCCGTAGGTCGCAGGTTCGAATCCTGCAGGGCGCACCAATTCTCGACCAATGCGGAACGGGCGGCGGCTTGCTGGTGTCGACGGTGCCGGCGGCGCCCTAGAAGTTCCCTGCCGCGTAGTCCTTGGGATAGGTGCGGCGCACCCAGTCGGCGACGCCGGGGTGATCGTTCACCTGGCGGCAGACGCGGCGCACATTGGGAAAGGGCGCGAGCAGGTCGGTCGGCAGGTGGTCGATGGTGCCCGACGTGAGCCAGCCGAACAGGCGCCACATGGCGATGTCGGCGATCGTCAGGCGGTTGCCGACGAACCAGTCGCCCTCGGTGCGCGTTAGCTGCTCTTCGAGGAAGCCGATTTTGCGGGGTAGCGGGCCGGCGGCGAGGTCGAGCCGCATCTGCTTTTTCTTCGCTTCGTCCTTCTCTGCGTTGGCCGGGCCGAGCAGTACGGTGATATCGGTCGCCATGTCGATCACCTGATCGACCAGCGCGGCCTCGACCAGGTTGTCCGTGGGGTAGAAACCGGAGAGCTTGCCGCAGATCCGGCTGATGCCGCCGGTCTGAGCGATGCTTTGACCGTCCACGACCAGGCAGGGGATCTGCCGGTAGGGGATGATCGTGCCGTCGGGCAGCGTTCCCGTTTCCTTGGCCTCAAGGAACTCGTCGCGGCTGATTCGCCGGTCGACGAAATCAATGTTCCCAAGGTGCAGGGCGATGCGGCCGATTTCGGCGCGCCAGAAGGGAAAGTCGAGATAGATAAACGATACTTTCAATTGAGTCGTCTCCGTTGGTTAGCGCTGCGGTTTGTCGCCGGCGATGGTGACGCGGTGCATCACGCGGTTGAAGCCGTGGTAGTCGTTGATCGGATTGTGCTGGCTCGCGTAGTTGTCCCAGAACGCGAGCGCGCCCGGCGTCCAGACGAAGCGGCAGGTAAACTCGGGGCGCGTCAGGTGCTGGAGCAGGAACTGCAAGAGCGGCTGGCTTTCCTCGTGGGTCAGTTCCTTGAAGCGCTCGCTGTGCGCCGAGTTGACGTAGAGCGCCTTGCGCCCGGTGCGCGGGTGGGTGATGACGGCCGGGTGTTCGGCGACGAACTGCCGGGCCTGGCCGCCGTCGACGCGGATCGAGTCCTCGCGGGTCTTGGAAACTTCGGCCCGGCCCGAGTTCTGGATCACGGTCAGCGTTTCGAGAAATTCCCGCAGGCGCGGCGACAGCGTCTCGTAGGCGAGGTGCATGTTGGCGAACAGCGTGTCGCCGCCGTAGGGCGGTAGCTCGACGGCATAGACCATGGCGCCCATCGGCGGCTCGTCGAGATAAGTTGTATCGGCGTGCCACAGGCCGCCGAAGTTCACCCGCTCGTCGGCGTTCTTGACGACGGGCACGACGGCATCGGTGCCGGCAAGCCCCTTGACCATGGGGTAGGGGATGAGCGGGCCGAAGCGGGCGGCGAACGCCGCCTGTCGCGCGGGCGTCAGGGACTGGTCGCGGAAGAAGACGACGTGGTGTTCGTCGAGCGCGGTTGTGATTTCGGCGACGACGTCGTCGGTCAGGTCGACCGCCACATCGATGTTCGAAATCTCGGCGCCGATCGCACCGGCGAGGCGTTTGACCTGAAGGTGCCGGTAGGTCGAAAACGTTTTCGGCGGTTCCCAATCGCTCAACATGACGAGGTTGTTCCTCCTCCTCGGGGTGTCGGGGTCAGACGAAAGACGGCTCGTCGATGTAATGCATCCAGGACGCCGCCGACGTTCATGTTTGCCTCCTGGTTGAGCGCATTCAATCAGGTGGCGGGCGTGGGCGCGATCAATACAGATTGTTTTTCTGGTCTTCGATCACCAGTGCATCGAGTGCCTCGGCCGAATCCTGGGGACGGCGCTGGTCGCGGATCACTTCGCCGGGCGTGGGAAAGGCGTCGCGTGGTACCTGCGCCGCTGGGTCCCATAGGCGGGAGCGCTTGATCGCCTTGGCGCAGTGGAAAAAAACGCGTTCGACCTCGACTCGAATGCCGAGCTTGGGCGCTTTGCCTTGGACCGCGAGGTCGGCCAACTGCGTGGCGTCGTCGATGACGGTCGCCCGCCCGGAAACGCGCAAGGTCTCCTCGATGCCGGGGACGAAGAAGATCAACCCGACGACCGGTTCGGCCATCACGTTCAACATGGAATCCGCGCGCCGATTGCCCGGCCGTTCGGGGATCAACAACGTACGTTCATCCACCACCTTAACGAACCCGGCAGGATCGCCGCGCGGGCTCACGTCGGCCTGACCCGCACCGTTCGTCGTTCCGAGGCACAAAAAAGGCGAGAGTTCGATGAAGTGCCGAGCATGTTTGTCCAGGTAGTCCATTTCTTTGTCGACCGTAATGGGGTGGGCGTCTCCGATCAGGTCGCGTAGGGCGGCTTTGGTGGCGATGTTCATGCGGATCTCCTGGGCGACGATCAATCCTCGACAAAGGGCACGTCAGTATAGAGCCGAATGAGGTCGGCTTGCCCGCGTTCCCCGGTACGTGCCGCGACCAAGCGGTAAAGCTCGGCGACTTGCGCGGTTACCGGCATGGGCGCGCCGGTGAGTCGCGCCATATCGAGCGCGGCATCCATGTCCTTTTGCATCAAGCCAGGTCCGACCGGATCGTCGGCCAGCCGCGCCATGCGGCGGGCGTGATCTTGTGCGACAGCCGAATCCGCCCATCCCCCGGCGAGACAGTCCGGCAGGGCGCCCGCATTGACGCCGAAGGCGTGCGCGAAGTTGAGCGCCTCGGCCCACACCGCCACCGTCGCGCCGATGATGATCTGGTTGCACACCTTGCTCGCCTGCCCCGCGCCGACCGGCCCCATGTGGGTAAACCGTTTGGTATAGGGCGCGGTTATGGTTCGAGCGTGGGCGACATCGGCTTCCCTGCCGCCGGCCATCACGATCAGCGCGCCGGCTTGTGCGCCCTTGGTGCCGCCCGACACCGGCGCGTCGACCCACCCCATGCCGGTGTCCGTCATAAGGCGCGCGGCCATCTCGCGGCTTCGTTGCGGATGACTGGTCGTATGGTCGATCAGTAGTTTGCCTTCACTGCCACCGGTTGCCACGCCATCGGGGCCGAATACCACGTCGTCGACCGCCGCGGCATCGAACACGCAAAGCAGGACGATATCGCTTTGGGCGGCGAGGTCGCGGGGCGTCTCGCATAGCACCGCGCCGGCATCCATGAGCGGCGCAATTTTGGCCGGGCGCCGCGCCCACACTTGCACTGCGTATTCGGCTTCCAGGAGATGTCGTGCCATCGGCATCCCCATATCTCCTAGGCCGATAAAACCCAGTCGTGGTTTGGTCATTGCGGTCTCCCTTCCGCGCCACTGTCGCTTGGGAATCGTCTAGGCGCGGGGTAGGCTGTGGATCGTTTTTCATCTCGCCAGGAGTATCCCGTGTCGCGCGTCCATCCCCAAGCCCAAGCCATCCTCGACGCCGCAGAAGAGGCCGGCGGCCCGCCGCTCAACGAAATGCCGGTCGCTGAGGCGCGCGCCGCATTGGACGAGATTCCCAAGGCCTATGGCGTTCCGTTGGCGCCGGTCGACCGTATCGACAAACTAAAAATTCCCGGTCCGGGCGGCGCCATGGATGCCCTGCTGATCGTGCCGCGCGACGCTGGCCCCGATCCGCTACCGCTTCTTGTCTACTACCATGGCGGCGGGTGGGTCTTGGGCCACCTCGAAAGCCACATTCGCGAGGCGTCTTATTTCGCCGCCGGGGCGGGTTGCGCGGTGTTGGTGCCAGACTACCGCTTGGCGCCGGAGCATAAGTTTCCGGCCGCGTCCGAAGATAGCTTTGCGGCCTTGCAATGGGCATTCGACCGCGCCTCCATGTTGAACATCGATCCCAGGCGAATTGCAGTCGGCGGCGATTCAGCGGGTGGGCATCTTGCCGCGGTGGTCACCCAGCAGGCCCGCGAGGCCGGGATGAAAATCGTCTTTCAAGTTCTGATTTACCCGGTAACGGACACCTATCAAGACACCGAGACCTATCGCACGCGCGCCGAAGGGTATTTTCTGACTTACGATTCGATGGCGTGGTTCATCGACCTCTACCTCAACGATCCGACCGAGCGGGACGACCCGCGCGCCTCGCCGCTTCGCGCTTCGACATTCGACGGCCTACCACCGGCAATCATCTGTACGGCCGGTTTCGATCCCCTGCGCGACGAAGGGGCGGCCTACGCCGACAAACTCAAAGCCGCCGGCGTGCCGGTCGACTACATCGACTATACCGGCCAAATCCATGGGTTCGTGTCGATGGGCGGTGCGATCGACGAGGGGCGCGCGTTTATGGACCGTGCTTGTGCGGCGCTGCGCCAGAGCTTTGGCACCTGAACCGCAAAACGATACCCACCCGGGCATCCTCGGTACGTTGCGCCGACACGGCCTGGTCTTTTTCTTTGCCGCCGCGTTCGGACTTGCCGCCTATGGCGTGATTAAATTGTTGATCTTTGTCGCCGACCGGTTGGGCCTGCCGTTCTGATCAGTAGTTCACCGAGGGATTATCGCCGGGATAGATCACGCCCGCGACGAACATCCCGCCGGGGTCGGTGCACTCCAGGCTATGAACCTGCTTGCGCGGCAGGAAGATAACATCGCCGGTGTTGACGGCCGCCTTGCCGGTCTCGGTCCACATGAACCCTTTGCCTTTGATGACCACAAGGGATTCTTCGTAAAGGTGCCGGTGTGGCACTGCTTTCGACTGCGGGATTTCGCCGATGAACTGCGTGACAAGGTCCGAACCCACGGATTTGTCGACCAACATTTGGAAGAACCGATCGGCCATGGAGTGCCGCTTGTTTTCGTCGATCCCAACGGTGCGTTGCGGGTGCGCCGAATCGAAGGTGTCCGTCATCTCCTCGTGCCATTCCGGTGCGTCGGCCAACGGTCCGACGGAAACGAAAACCTTGAGGGCCGACCTCGCATGGAGTTGAAAAAGTTCGCCGGGTCGGACATAGACCCCGGTATTGGGCCCGACCTCAAAGCGGTGGCTGCCGATATCGACATCGCCGTCACCCTCGGTCACCAAAAGGACGACATGGCGGTCGCCGAATCCGGTGACGGGGGCGGTGCCTTGTTCGGCGCAAAAATAAAACTGCGATTGGTGGTTCGCCCCGTCCCGCGAGGTGATGATCGGCCCCCACGATAGTGTCCCTTGGGTAGTAGTCGCGACCTGCGGCACCGAACAGACAAAGCAGCCACCGTCGAGTCGCGCCTTGGCGTCAGCTTCGGTCGGCCCCACTGGAATGTTCGCGTATTCGGGGGCGTTGGGATCGTCGGTGTCGTAGGTACCTTTGAGGTTGTTATGCGCGCCGTCGCAGAACGGTTGGTCGGCCGTGCGCTTGCAGCCGCAAAAAAGAACCTCCTCGCCGTCCTCTTTAGCCCGGTACTTGACCGGCATGATCCCGGTCCCGCGGTGCGAACCGTCGCAGTGCGGTTGTGTCTTGCTGCGCCCGCACGCGCACCACAAATAGGTCTTGCCGCCCTCAAGTTCTTCGTAATACGGCTTGTAGCGGGCGATAACGGGCTCGGCTTTGTCGCTCACGGTCATTGCTTTCGGACAATGTTCTGTACGGGCTTATTATAGCGGACGGCAAACCGGTGGGGCTATGGCACCAACCCAAATCAAAGAGAGGCTTTCCTTGAAAACGACCCAGCAATTGGCGCTGATTCTCAGTCTCATCGCGCTCGTTGGGACGCCGCTGCAGGCCTATGCCCAAGCGAGCGATCTCCTCAAGCGCGGTCGTGGCGCACTCGACTCGATCACCCGATCCGTACCCGCGCTGCCGGGCGGCAATGACGAAACCGACGGCAGCGCGCTGACGCTTGGCGAGATCGCCGCCGGGCTTCGCGACGCGCTTAAAGTCGGCAGCGAGCGGGTGGTGGCGCAGGTCGGGACCGCCGATGGGTTCAATGCCGATCCCGAAATTCATATTCCGTTGCCGGAAAATATGCAGTCGGTGCAGCGTGCCTTGTCGCGAATCGGTTTGTCGTCGATGGTCGATGATCTCGAGCTGAAACTGAACCGTGCTGCCGAAGCGGCGGCGCCGCAGGCCAAACAGTTGTTTTGGGACGCGATTACCCAGATGTCCCTCGAAGACGTGCAGGCGATCTACAAAGGTCCAAAAGATGCCGCGACGCAGTATTTCCGACGGACGATGTCCGACCCCCTGCGAGATACCATTCGTCCGGTGGTCGACCAGACATTGCAGCAGGTCGGCGCGGTACGGGCCTATGACCAAACCATCGCGCGTTACAAAGACATTCCGTTTGTGCCCGACGTCAAAGCGGATTTGAGCAACCATGTTCTCGATCGCGCGTTGGACGGTATTTTTCTCTATCTCGCCAGAGAAGAGGCCGCTATTCGCGATCAGCCCATAAAACGAACCACCGACATCCTAAAAAAGGTATTCGGTGCAGCAAGTTAGGCCGACGGAGGTCGCTTTAACCGGTTCTTAACCATAGGCGTCCAGACTCCTTCCCCGAGGGTAATCTCCTGGGGAGGGGATCAAATGGTAGACATCAGAATTCTCAAGACGATCGTACTAGGAACCGCCGTGGTCATTGCCTTGGCCTTGGCCTTCGCGTTGCCGGCTGCAGCCGACTTCGCCGACGGACAGGCAGCGTTTAAACGCGGTGCTTATGCCGAGGCGGCGGACCACTGGCGTCCGTTGGCCGAAGAGGGCAACATTTGGGCCCAGCACTCTTTGGGCTTCCTTTATGAAAAAGGGTGGGGCGTCGAAAAGGACTTCTCAGAAGCGCGCAATTGGTATCGCGACGCCGCCGAGCGCGGCAATCCGAACTCCATGGTCAACCTCGGCGCACTCTACGTGAACGCCGAAGGTGACGATCGCGATCTAGCCCGCGCCTATACTTGGTTTCGTTTGGCGGCTCTGCAGGGGCATCCGATGGCGCCGTTCAACATGACCTCGATCGAGATGGAAATGACCGAAGCCGACCGCATGCGCTCGACGCACCTGGCGATGGCGATCCTGCCGCAACTCGCGGCCAACATGAATGATGCCGACAAAGCCAAAATGCGCAGTCGGGTCACCGAATTTCTAGGGTCGGGCAACGGCCGGCGGACGATGGCCTTCCTCAATTCGGCGCGCCGCAAAAGCCAGTATTACGAGGCCGCCCGCAACGCCCGCGGCGAACTGCCCAGCCTTACGGAGATCGATACCGTGGGCCCCGTCGGACCCGGCGACGACCCCGTCCAAACCAACTAAGACTCCAGACTGCCCGCCATGAGGGCAGCGGGTCATGGCACAACGTGACGGCGCCCCAGCGGGCCCGGTATGATCCCGGCAACCAACTCGGGAGGATGCTGTGACCACTGCAAATGAAGTCTATGCGCGCGCGCGCCGTAACGACACCTCGCCAGAAGTCTGGAAAGCGCGAGTCGATCTGGCCGCTTGCTACCAGTTGTTCGAGCAAAAAGGCTGGACCGACGGCATCAACACGCACCTTTCGGTGCGAGTGCCGGGCACGGATGGCCACTTCCTGCTCAAGCCCGACAAGCTCCTGTTCAATCGCGTGACGGCGTCGTCGTTGGTTGAGCTCGACAAGAACGGCGACCGAGTCGATCCCGACGACGAACCGGTAAACCCGGCGGGCTCGATCATTCACAGTGCGGTGCTCGAAGGACGCGAGGATGTCGGCTGCGTCCTGCATCATCACACCGATGCGGGTATCGCGGTGTCCTCGCTCGAAGTCGGCCTATTGCCGATGAGCCAGCACGCCCTCCAGTTTCACAACCGGATGGGCTATCACGAATACGAGGGCGTCGCGTTGGACGAAGCCGAAAAGGAAGGCCTCAAGCGCGACCTTGGTCCGCACAACGCGATGATGCTGCGCAACCATGGCGTCTTAGTTGCCGCGCCGACGGTCGGCACGGCCTATGCCATGTGCGACAACCTCGAAATCGCCTGTCGTTCGCAACTGCTGGCGATGCAAACCGGCGCCAAGATCCGTCTCCCCACCGAGGAGGTGCAGGAACATACCGCGCAACAGTTTGCGGGCTTCCCGTCTTCGCGCAACGACACCATGGAATGGGATGCCATGCTCGGCTGGCTCGACGACCTCGGCGTCGAATACGCAGTCTAGGCTGGCGAAATCAACGGCTTGCGCGTGCGATAGACGTAAGGGATTCTTCCGACAAGTCGTTCAAAGCATGGGCCAGGGGTGAGGCCGACAACTGGGTCATATCAGGATCGTTTCCATCACCCAGCGGGAATATGCGGCGAGGTCCGTTGTGCCCGTCTGGTATCCCATCAGTTGCAAGCCCAACGGCAACCCGTCGGCGGCCATCACGGGTAACGTGAAGCACGGCAGTCCGAGATACGACCACGGCACCTGATAGTGCCGGCTGCCGGTTTCTTCGTGACCAAGGGGCGCGGGGCCCGTCGAGGCCAGGGTGATAAAGCCATCGAAGCGATAAGCGAAGTCTTGGGTCAGCGCGCGCAGCGCATCGCGGTGGGCGAGGGCGGTATGATATTGCGCTTCGGTCACCGCACGACCGCGCTCCAACAAATCTTGCAGGCGCGGGTTCAAGCGGTCCGGCGCGTAAGCCGAGAACGGCCACTGCATTTCGTAGGCAAAGATGTCGAACGAATCTTGATCAATCATCGGCAGAAGCTTGTCCTGCAGCGACGCCAACGGTGTGTGGTCGTCGGGGTGGACGATCTCGCAACCGGCGTCGCGGATTTTCTGCAACGCGTCGTTCATCGCCGAAAGCGTGGCAGGTCCGGCATCGTTCCACTCGGCGAAGGGGAGGAGGGCAAGCCGCTTTGGCGGTGTGCTTGGCGGTCCGCTCTTGCGTGCCCTTCAACGCGTGGTGGCCGGAGACGCCACCCGGGACGCCAGCCATGATGTGCGCCGCAGCCCAAACGTCCGCCAGCGCCGCGCCGATGATGCCGACATGGTCGAGCGTGGGCGAAAGCGGATGGACGCCACCCATGTGAATGCCGTCGAGCGCCGGTTTGAACCCAACTGCGCCATTAAAGGCCGCAGGACGAATGACGCTGCCGCGGGTTTGCGTCCCCAACGCCAACGGGACCATGCCAGCACCTACCGCGGCGCCCGAGCCCGACGAAGAGCCCCCAGGAGTCCGTTCGAGGTCGTGCGGATTGCGGGTTTCGTTGGTGTGCCCGGCCGCGAACTCGGTCGTGACCGTCTTGCCGACGACCACCGCACCGGCGTGGCGCAGGGCATGCACGCAGGCCGCATCCACGGGCGCCTGCCATCCTTCGAACAGCGGGCTGCCCATTTGCGTCGGCAGATCGCCGGTTTGGATCATGTCTTTGACGGCGAGCGGGCAGCCATCGAGGAGAGAAAGCGGCCGTCCGCCCTTGTAGCGTTCAGTCGCCGCATCGGCATCCACACGCGCCGCCTCAAGCCTTGTCGTCACGAAGGCACGAACGTCGCCGTCCCGCGTCTCGAGGATGGCAAGACCGCGTTCGAGGAAGTCTCGCGGCGTGTCGCTGCCGTCCAAGAAATCCGCACGGGCGGCGACAAACCCAGGGTGAGGCGTTTGCGGCGAATACGTCATGGCTATTGGCCTTTGAACGCGGGCTTGCGTTTATCCATGAAGGCGCGGCGGCCCTCGATGTAATCGGCGCTGTCGAAGCACGCTTTCACGGCATCGCGCGTGCGCTGAATGTCCCGGTCGGCGGGGTCCTTGGCGTGCTCCAAGGCATTGATTTTGAACGCGCGGACGGTCAACGGTGCGTTCGCGGCGATGGTTTCGGTCATGCTGGTGACCATTTCGTCGAGCGTTGCCCGAGCCACCACTCGGTTGAGCAACCCCATCTCATAGGCGCGCGTCGTGCCGATGCGTTCGCCGATAAACGTGATTTCGCGGGCATTCGCCAAGCCGACGACATCGACCAAACGGCGGAAGTTCTTGTAGCTGTACCCCAGACCAAGTTTGGCGGCCGGAATGCCGAACTGAGAGCCTTCGGCGGCAATACGTAAGTCACAACAGAGCGCGACGTTGAGGCCCCCGCCTAGACAGTAGCCGTTGATCCGCGCCAGCGTCGGCTTCTCCGTGGTGGCGAGCGCTTCGACAAACCCTGTCGACACTTTGTCGTATTTGGCAACGGCTTCGGCCTGGGCGCGCTCGTCCTCGAACTTCGAAATATCGGCGCCGGAAATAAACGACTTCTCGCCGGCCCCCGTGATGGCGATCAGGCGCACCCCATCGTCGGCTTGGAACTCGCGCAGCGCATCGTCGGCGCCTTGCCACATCTCCAGAGAGACGGCGTTGTGCCGCGCCGGGTTGTTGAACACGATCCACCCGACCGCGCCTTTTCTCTCGGTAAGAATCTTGTCTGTCATGCGATGACGTCCTTGACGCGTAGTGCTTCGATGTCTGCGGCGGAGTAGCCGTAGCTTTCCAAAATGGTGTCGGTGTCCTGGCCATGGCGGTGGGGTGCGGACTGAACGTGGCTTGGGGTGCGCGACATGTGGATTGCTTGCCCGACCAACGTTACGGGGTCGCCGTTGGCCGGTTTTTGCGCAATGCCGAGGTGTTGGACCTGCGGTTCGGCAAAGACCTTGTCGATCGTATTGATCGGGCCGCTGGGCACGCCCGCATCGTTGAGGATGGCGACCCAGTGGGCCACGGTATTGGTCGCTAGCTTTGCGTTGATCGCGGTGCGCAGTTCGTCGCGTAGCTGCCAACGCTCGCTTGAGGTCCGATAGCGTGGATCGTCCACGAGGTCCGCGGCATCGATCGCGGCGCAAAAGCGTTCCCAAATCAGTCGGCCCGTCACACCGATGTTCAGTTCGCCGTCTTGCGCGGTGAACACACCCATCGGTGCGTGGGTCGGATGATCGTTGCCCGCTTGGCCCGGCACATCCTCGTCGATCAACCAGCGCGCGGCTTGGAAGTCCAACATGTGGATCATTGCCTCCAGCAACGAGGTGTGGACCCATTGCCCCTCGCCGGACTCCTCCCGTTCGTGCAGCGCCGCCAAAACGCCGTAGCCCAACAAGATCCCGGCGCACAGATCGGAAATCGGAATGCCGACCCGGACCGGCCCCTGGCCCGGCAATCCGGTAATCGACATCAGGCCACCCATGCCTTGCGCGATTTGATCGACGCCGGGCCGGTCGCGATAGGGGCCGTCCTGACCGAACCCCGAAATCGAGCCGTAAACCAGGCGCGGGTTCAGCGGACGCAAATCCTCATAACTTATGCCGAGACGCTCTTTGACCGCCGGGCTGTAATTCTCCAGCACGACGTCCGCGGTGGTGGCGAGCTTCTTGAACAGCGCCACGCCCTCGGGCTTTTTGAGGTCAATTGAGAGCGTACGCTTGTTGCGATGTAGATTGGTAAAATCCGGATCGCGCCGATCCTCGGCCATGGGGTCGCGCGCTTTGGCGGTGAGCGGGGCCTCGATCTTGATCACGTCGGCGCCCCAATCGGCCAGCATGCGGGCGGCCGTGGGCCCGGCGCGGGCGCGGGTTAGGTCCAACACCGTAAAGCGCTTGAGGGCCGTCGAAGCAGGTGATCGTGTCATGGGCAGGGTCTCGAAGAGGTGAGGGGAGACCCTACGTCAATTCTGCCGCTTGCTTAAGGGCGTCAGAAACCTAAAAGCCAGCGCACGGCATACCCGGTGGAAACAAGGGCGACGATCACGACCGCCATCGCAGCAACCCAGGCGAACCAGGCAAAAGCGCCACCCGTCAAAATGACGAGAAAAAGCACTGGGCCTTTCAGGATGATGAACACCAGGTCGTGGATGAACCACAGGAGGTGAAAGCGTGGGCGCGGCACTGGTTCGGGCGTGAGGACACGATCGCCGATGCGGTCATGCGCGGCGAATACCTCGTCGCGCAGTTCGTTCATCAAAACCCAGGTGCGGTCGGTGAAGTAGAATGGAAACCCCGCCGGCGTGAACCCGGGTTCGGCATAGGCAAGGCCGCGTTCGGCCAACTTCAGGGCGACCGGGTCGCCCGGATCGCGATTGAACCCGTTGCGCCCCCGAATCAGACATTGCGCCATGATCCTGAGTTCCTCGGCGCTTTGGTCCGGTAGTAGGCGCAGAAAATTTACCGCGTGTTGTTCGACCGTCTGGTGCCGCGATTGGGCCTGCTCGCGCCGGCGGCGTTCGCGCCCGATATAGTCGACCAATTCGCCGACCGGGTCGGCACACCCGAACACCGCCGGCCCAAGGGCCAGGATCGACATCACCAGGAAGAATTCCCAGCTTTGCCAGGTCACGATGCCGATCAGGTAGGCAAGGCCCAACGGGACCAGAAAGGTCCAGCGCTGGAGCGAGGCGGCAATGTTACGGGCAGGCGGCATCAGCGCAATCGTATCGCAGTGGGACAGGTTTGGCGTCCCGATCCGGCATTGCGTTGCAATTGGATCGGATTTGATGAATAGCGCGACGATCGGGCGGGGGTGCGCAGATGTGCAGCGTTCCGTCATCGGAAGAATCTGCCCTCCGATGCATCCCCGGCAAGTTTTGCCGGGTAAAAGATGCCGAGGGTGGGAATGATCTACCGCATTCACTGTTGTTAACCATGAACGCCCTCGCTGCGACTCAGGGGAATCCAAGGATATTTCGGATTTCAGCAACTTTTGCGGGCAAGAATGTGCGGGTTTCCAGTTGGCCCGAAACTTGCTCCCTGACTACCGGAAGAGTGGCGTCTGGAGGGGCGTTCCATGTCAATTCCGTTCACAGAGCGGTGTTGTCGGCGGAACGGCAGGAAACGGGGCCACCGTAATTGGCGGCGAAGCTGCCGGAGTGTGATCATTGACACATCTACCGGCGGTAGAGCCGTTGTAAGGAGGGCAGACCGAAAGGGACGTCCGAGAAGAAATTCTCACGGTGATCGGGGCTCGTCAGAAAGATGGGTGTTCGAACTGAAGCTACCCCGCCAGGCGGCGACAGATATCACCAAGAGAATCCCTCGACTAAAGGCAGCCTAACGAGGAACAACGAAAGTAGGATGAGTAGAATGACGAAATTTTTGAAACTTCACCATTTGGCGATCGCCGCTGTTGCCGCGCTCGCTGTTGTGGCTTTTGGTACGCAAGACGCGAACGCTCAAAGCCAGACGGTTAACTACACCGCTTCGGTGACCGTCCAGAATACCTTCACCGTCGGCGAGACCACCGCTCTCAACCTCGGCACGATCGCCGCGGTTGCGGACCCGACCAGTGCCAACACCCAGGCCACCTTGGTCTTGGCCGGCAACTCGGGTACTTCGACCACCACGAATGGCAACGGCACGGCTCGGATTTTGGGAATCACCACCGCAACGCCGGGTGTGCTTTCTGTCACTGCCGCACCGCCGAGCACGCTGTTCACCGTGACTCAGGGATCGACAATTCAGTTGGTTGACCCGGCCGTTGCTGGTGAGACCACGTTCGACTTCACGCCGGCGGCCGTTTGCGCAGGGTTCAACTGCACAACCGATGCAGCTGGTGCATTGACCATCAACGTTGGTGGGACTTTGTCGACGCGTGCACAGACCTCTGGTGGTGCCGAAGACAATGGTTACTCGGACGGCACCTACACCGGTACGTACTCTGTTACGTTGGCGTTCTAATCTACTGGTCTAGGTCTTAAGTGCGCTCCCGCGAGTCGATTGCCGGCTCGTGGGAGTGAACTTTTTCTTGAACGGTTCAGCGCGGCAGATTTGGGAAATCTCTTCCGCGTCCGAATCAGCTTAGGATTTTAAATGTTTTATGGTCTGTCTTCGAGACTAAAGGCCAAAGCGGTCGCCGCTATTGCGGTGGGCGCTTTTTTTGTGGGTCTATCAGACGCCGCACTGGCACAAAGCCAAACGGTAAACTACTCCGCTGCGGTTACCGTGCAGAACACTTTCACCGTGGGCATGACGACGCCCTCTCGATGGGAACGATTGCCGCGATCGCGGATCCCACCGGCGCAAACACCCAAGCCACGCTCGTCCTTGCGGGCAATTCGGGAACGGCAACGGCAACCAACGGAAACGGGACGGCGCGTATTCTGGTCGTCGGTAACCCGACCCCGGGTGTGATTGCCATTACCGCGGCGCCACCGAGTACGCTTTTCACCGTGACCCAGGGTTCGACCATTCAGCTGGTTGATCCGGCAGTGACCGGCGAAACTCAGTTCAACTTTGACGTAGCGGCGGTATGTGCAGGCTTTAACTGCACGACGGATGCGTCAGGTGCGTTGACGGTCAACGTGGGCGGCACCTTAACCACACGGCAGCAAACCTCCGGTGGTGCCGAAGACAACGGCTACTCTGATGGCACTTATACGGGCACGTTTAGCGTTACATTTGCGTTCTAGTTCTTTTGCCATCAGCACTACTGAACAGCCCCGCGGCCGCTTTTCGGTCGCGGGGTTTTTCGTGCGCACGGCCTTTGGCGTATCGCGGCACCCATTTTTGTTTCGTTAACCAACTCGCCTTAATCTAGCGCCGATGGAGAATGCCAACAGAAATTGGTTAGGGATTCCGACTCGGGTCGGATTCGCCTTGGCAATCGGTTTGGTTTTAGCAAGCTCTGCAAGCGCTCAGATCATCACGCTTCAACAGCAATTCAGTTTCGGCACGATTGCCATGCGATCGAACAATGCCAAGGAACGATTGGTCCTGAACCTGAACGGAACCTATTCAGAAACCGCAAACATTCTTGTGATATCGGCGCCGCAGCGTGCCGAGTTCCTGGCGACAGGATTTCAGCCCTCCACCGCTCTGTCACTGAGTATTCAACCGATCGAACTCTCAGAAGACGGCCAGGGCACAGGCAAGAAGTTCAACGTCGGTTTCGTCTATTCGCCCAACATTTCGACCGATCCAACAGGCAGCGTAACCATATTCATCGGCGGAACGCTCGAGACGTCCGGCGACGGCACGCCCTATGACGACCGTCAATACGCTGGCACAGCTTCCCTTATCGTGAACTATTGAATTGTTGAATCGGCCCTCTTGCGGCGAGATTAGCAATCCGTTAACCATGGGTCTTTATTAGAGAAAGCCAGATTCTTTCCTAAAGAACCGGGCATCGACATGTCGCTTTTCCCTCTTCAGAGCTTTCTCCCCTGGCTTCGCCTCCTGACGTTCAGCGGTCTCTTTGCGGTCGCGATCGGTCAGCAGGCCAGCGCCCAACTTCTCATTAGTCCCTTGCGGGTCATTTTCGAAGGTCGCGAGCGATCAGCCACGGTGATAGTTACCAATCAAAGCGATACCGCAGCAACTTATAGGCTGGAGTGGCAGGAGAAGACCGCAACCGTAGACGGCCAGTATGTTGATGTAGCCGACCCGACACCTGAGATGCGGATTGCGAGTCCCTATGTGCGGTTCAGTCCGCGCCAAGTGACGCTCGGTCCGGGTGAACGGCAACAGGTTCGGCTTGCGTTGCGACGCCCAGCCGATCTTCCGACCGGTGAATACCGGTCCCATCTCGCCTTTGTGGTTATCGACGAACGCCAACGAAGCGCTGCCCGACAGAGTGGGAGCGGCGGAGCGGCGATTCAGGTCTTCATGAATCTTGGCTTTGCAATTCCGATTATGATTCGTCACGGCGGCGGCCGACCCGGCGTCAGTTTGTCCGGTGCGGCGCTGAGTGTCGATGAACTGAACCGCCTGGGTCTGAAGGTTCAACTAGCTCAAGAGGGCAACTTCAGTGCCTACGGGCGATTGCGCATTTACTGGAGACAGAACCCGAACTCGCCGGAGTCGCAAATTGGATTGCTCCAGAACGTAGCGGTCTATCCCGATGTGCAATCGCGCCTGGCTACCGTTTTGCTCAATCAGCAGCAAATACCACCAGGGATCCTAAGAGTGGCGTTTGTCGGCGCTGACGAATACGCCGGACGCACTTGGTTCGACCAAAGCTTCCAGATCAGTAATTAGGGAGGATTGGTCCGGAGGCAAACACCGTGTGCCTTTCATACCTCCAGCGTCTTGTTGCGGCGGTGGGCGTCTCGATTTCCGGCTTGTCGCTTGGCGCCGAGACTGCGATTGCTCAACAGACCAGCGACCTAACCCCACTACTCGAGGAATTTCTCAAACGACTTCCTGACGGACAAGAAGCTGGCCCTTCGGCTGGAGCAGGGGATGCTTCGCCGGAAAGCGACGCTCCGGTGATTGCTGACACCAGGCCGCTTGTTCCTCCAGTCAGTTCGGCGCCCCTCATTCCCGCCGATACGATTCAGCCGGCGGTGCCATCAACGAACCTAGCCCCGGTCACTGGCCCCGAGGCTGACTTGGCCCGACGTTTGTTGGCCATCACCGATACCAAGGAAACGCAAGACGAGGTTCGCAAGAACCTTGCGACTGAATTTGTCAGGCGACTCCGCGCCCCTTTACTCGAGGCTCCACTCGTCGAGGTAGAAGCGGAAACAACAGTTTCGGCTCTGACGCTTGCAGACGATGAATCAGGAATACCGGATGGCGAAGAACTGATTTTCGAGGTCCGGATCGACAACCGACGGTTCCTCCAGTCTCTGTTTGGGGTCAAACAGGGCGACGGAATTCTAGTCGACCTTGGGGAAGCCGTTGAACTCCTTGAGTTCGCGATCGACGTCGATGCCCCGAGCGGCACAGCTTCTGGTTTCTTCATCAATCCAGAGAACACCTTCGCACTTGACCTCAATGCGGGGATCGTGACGATCGAGGGAGAAACAATTGAAGTTGTCGCCAACGATGTACGACGTCTGGATGACTCGATCCTTGTTCACAGCGATGTATTCGCGATTTGGTTCAGTGTGCGCTTGGATGTTGATTTTCGAGACCTTGTCGTCAGCGTAGTTCCTGAAACACCGATTCCGTTACAACAAAGGCTTGAGCGGCAGCGACGGATCGCCGGCGTGCGTCGAGCACGGCGAAACGAACCATCGCTGCCGCGCATCGACGATCCGTACCGCGCAATCGACTGGCCTTTTGCAGACGTGCGTCTTCAGTCTTCCTTGCTTGATGTGCCGGGTCAGGAGCTCCGGACAACACAGAACTATTCAGTTGTCGGCCGTGGGGATCTTGGGCTAGCAACCGGTGAATTCTTCCTGAGTGGGAATCGAGATGACCTTTTCAATTCAGCGCGGCTAACCCTCCGTCGCGAGGACCCGACTGGTGGCTTCCTAGGGCCGCTTCAGGCAACTCGCGTCGAGGTGGGTGATGTCATTGCGCCGGGCCTGCCCGTTGGAGGCACGGGAATCGGGGGGTTCATCACAAATAACACAACTGGAATTCAAAATCTTGGGACGACGACTGACTTCGTCGGTATCGAACAACCGGGAACTGACATCGAGCTATACCGCAACGGAATTTTGCAGGATCTCCAAACCGTAGGGGAAGACGGCCGTTACGAATTTCGTGACGTACCTTTGGTGTTGGGGGAGAACGAGTTCCGTCTCGTCTTTTACGGAACACAAGGCGAGATCCGTGAGGAACGGGCGTCACGAACCGTCACGTCGGTCGGCAGGTTAACGAATTTGCCGACATATTCGGCTGCAATATTCAAACCCGGCGAACCTCTGATTCCACTTGAGCCGGTTTCGCAGGAGCCGGGACCGCTCGCAAGCGCGGTCAATGTGCAGCGCAGTTTTTCGAACGGAGTATCCGCATCTGCCAGTCTTTCCTTTGTTGATACCGGTAGGCCGAGCACTGGTAGTCTCGATGCGGCAGTGAGTTCGCCTTTGTTTGACGGTGTGGCGAGTCTAGGTACAACCACATCATTTGATTCGGGGTGGAATGCGACTGCTGAATACCGGACATCGTATGGTGGCCAGTCAGTTGGATTGCGATTCGAGACCACGCAGGCTTCGGGTCCGTCCAACGCCAACGGGTTTAGTGTATCGGCTTCCGGGGATATCCCGATCATCGGCGCCTTCGAGCTTCCCTATACTGCGTCAGCGAGCCGGATTGTCTCCGAGACCGGTACGGTTTCGGATAGTGCTCGACTAAGCAACAGTACAGGGCTCGGTCGCTTTCGATTGTCGAATACATTGGAATGGGCCCGCTTAGATCTTCCCTCGGCGAACCAGCAGCGTTCCCTTACCGGAACGGTGCAGAACTCCGTTTTTGTGTCTCCCGTCAACTTTCGGCTTGGCGCCAGCTACCGTCTGATCGAGACGCGTCAATTGCAGCGAGTTGATGGCGACATCAATTGGACGATCAACAATAGATCGCAAGCCCGACTTGGATATCAGCGCTTCCTATTGTCGCAACGTAAGGCCTATAGCTTAGGCGGAAGCTATCGGTTCGATCGCTTCATCCTGAGTCCCACGTTGACATACGATTCGAACAACCAGTTCTTCGCATTGTTGAGCCTTTCGTTTGCCGCGGGTCGAGAACCTTTCTCTGGGCGCGTGGAGACTGCAGGGTCGACCTTTACCGGTGGCGGCGCGGTTGCTGCCCGTGTCTTTCGCGACGAGAACCTGAACCGCCAGCTCGATCCGGGCGAGGAGTTGTTGCCGGATGTTCGGGTCGAGGCGGTACAAGCGAACAAGTCGGATGATACCAACGAAGAGGGAATTGCGTTCGTCAAGCGACTGCCGCCGTACCTATTAACTGATGTTCGCGTTCGGCCGGGTTCGTTGCCGGATCCATTCCTCGCGCCGTTGGTTACAGGGCGGTCGGTGTTACCGCGTCCGGGTCGGACAAATACCATCGATTTCCCGGTTGCGCTCACAACCGAGATCGAGGGGTCGGTCGTCGCGCTCCTCGATGAAGGCGCCGAACTATCACCGCTTCCGGGGGTGACGGTCGAGTTGCGAAACAGCCAGGGCGAAGTGGTCAGCACCGATCAAACGCTCTTCGATGGTTTCTTCCTCTTTGTGAATGTGTTTCCCGGTGACTATACGATCCAGCTCTCTCCCGAAAACGTTGCGACTCAAGGGCTAGTCGTCCCCGCGCCGCGTCGGATTCCGGTGCCGGTTACCCCCGAAGCCGATCCGATCTTGGGAGTTCAAATTGTGACCGGCCGACCCGGTCTGACGCTGCCGCCACCGGCCGATCTAAAGTTAGCGGCAGTTCGGTTGGGGCTATTCCCCACCCCGGAAAGCGCCCGCGCTTCGGTGGCGATTTACCGTGAGCTTTATCCGGAACTCTTAGGGAGCCTTGCGCTTGAGACACCGCTCGACCAGCAGGCTGGACCCTTCGACCTTACACTAGGCCGCCTTTCGCCTGCTGCCGCTGAGACGGTTTGCGCACGGCTCAAGGCAACCAATATTTCATGCGACGTTGTCGGGTTTCCTTATGTTCCCGAGCCGCCGGTTCTGTTGCCGTCTTCGATTGAAGCTGTATCCGGTGAAATAAATGCCCCGACCGCCACGGAGGGGCCGATCGATTTCTCTACGGATGTTCCAGTCATCATCGACCTCGGCCGCTATCCCACAGCGGATCGCGCCGATATCGCGTGGTCGTTATTGCGCCGGCTCTATGCGGCGGACTTAGAAGGCGCGGACCGTCAATCCGGCGTTGACCCCGAGGTATTGCAGGTCGGCCCGTTGACGCGGGAAGGAAGTGAGGCGTTGTGCGTACAACTTGGCAGCAGCGTCCCGCGCTGCGACGCAAAACCGATCGTGACGGACACACCGATGGCGGCTGCGGATACGAAAGCACCCGCACCACTACCCGGTCTACGTCCCATCGGGCCTGTGGTTGCGGCCGAGCCGGTGTGGCCTGTGGAGAAAGCACCATTGCCGGCAATCGAAGAAACCGCCGATGCCGTGTCTGACACCCCGGCCGAGACGGTCGTTGCGGTCCGCCTTGGCGAGTACGGATCGCAAACCGGCGTCGATGCAGGCTGGCAGTTGATGCGCCGTCTTTACCCCGACGTTTTGCAAAGTGCCCGTCCGCTTCAAAGTGCCGACCCGGTTGCCGATAAGCGTCCGTTGCTGGTCGGTCCGTTTACGGAAATCAATGCGCTATCGGTCTGCGCCCGTCTTATCGCCGACGGACAGACCTGTCGCGTGACCCGCGCGCGTCTCTAAGGGTTATTTGTTGCCGGTGAAGTCCGACAGCACGCAATAGGCATTACGCGATTTCATCAATCGGCAGATTTCTTCGGCACTTGCCGTGTCGGTGAAGGGGCCTGCCTTCACCCGGTAGAAGGTGCCTCGACCCCCGGAGAGCTGGACCGGGCTGATCCGATAATCGAGCCCACCTAAGAGATCGCTGTGGTTGCCTGCAATTCGCGCCACCCTTGCCGCGCACTATCCTGTCCCCGGAATGAGGCGAGATGAACGCTGACCTGTTCGGCCGGTGCCACCGACGGAGAAATCGAGGTGAGCTGCGTCGGCGCAGCCGGCGCGGGTGCGGCGGCGCCTGTGCCGGTGCGGCTTGCACAGGTTGTAGCGGGCGCAGCGATTGCGGCTGACCTGGCGCCGGTGCGGGCTGGGTTTGTTCGACCGGCTGGAGCGCCGGCGGGTTAGGGGCGGGGGCCTGTGCCGGTGCACCTTCCGAACCGGTGTCGGTTTCGGCGGCGGCCGTATCGCTCGGTGTCGTCGCCGTTGCGGCCCCGTCGGGGCCGGTCAACCGCGACAACTGTGTCAGCAAGACCCGAATGTCGCCTTCGATCCCAACCAGGCGTTCGATGCTGGGCTTGAGTTGCGCCAGTTCGGCGCGCAACGCGGTCACCTCTTGCTCCAGGCGCTCGATACGTTCGTCCGAGGTCCCGCTGCCTAAGGGTGCGGGGGCATTGGTGCTCGCGGCCGGTGCGGGCGCCGCTTGAGCGGTGGTATTGGAACGACCGCTGTTTTGTTCGTCGCCACCTGGAAACACCGCGCCTTTGACCGAGCTGCTGACCGATGAAAAGGCCCCGCCGATCGCATTACAGCCGCCCACGGCCAACAGGAGCGCCGAAACCAGCAGAATTCTGCGGCCACGACGCGACTGGCGCGTCAAAACGGTACCGATTGGATGGTCTGCGATGACTTGCACCTGGTTGAACTCAGGTCCACCATTTCCCGTTGACGGCGAGTTTGATCTCTCGCTGCCTCATACAAGCACAGAATGTAGCATGAGGGTGGGGGTGGCTCTACCAGATTTTGTAGCTATTCCGTGATTTGCCCTCTCATGGGGTAGGTCGTGGCTCGGCGACGCCGCCGGGCGGCATATTTGGTGACCCCGAGAATTGGGCCTAGCATGGGCGTTAAAGTCGATAGGGGGGCACCGTGGGTGTCCACTGATCGGCTGGGGGCCATACCGTTGCGCAAAGAGAAAAATCGTTTTGAAGTGGTGGTTTACAACCGCCTTGTTCGCAAACTGGTGGAACGAAACGAAAGCCACAAAGACCTGAGCGACGACTGGGCCGAAAACCACTATCAGGAAGTGGAAGCCGCCGACGCCGGCGAGGCACGGCGTAAAGTCGAAATCCGCTACCCCGCCGACAAGGGTTTTGTGATCGACAAAGTGATCCCGCTCCAGGCCTACGACGACGACTGACGTCCCTGCGACGCGGGGTTCTTAACGCGTCCTTAACCGCGTCCGGGTAGGCTGATCCGAATGTCACCGGTATCAGTGGAGCGCGCTATGCGGAAACGCCCGCGGCGTCTTTTTTTCGTTGGACTATTC
Source organism: Alphaproteobacteria bacterium (assembly GCA_038141965.1). Taxonomy (GTDB): domain Bacteria; phylum Pseudomonadota; class Alphaproteobacteria; order SHVP01; family SHVP01; genus CALJDF01. The sequence goes on along the minus strand of JAYQJC010000002.1, from coordinate 946,275 downwards.
CTCGCGCTTGGCGGCTGCGGGACGTCTTTCTCCTGCGGTTCGGAATTCGGCGCGCCGCCCGAGCGGGCCTTTTGGTGCGCCCAGCCGGGCGAGGTTGGGAAATTCTTCCAGGTGCCGCCGCCCCCCGCCGAGCCGCCGCCCCCGACCGTAACCTGCACCGAGACCCTCGGCGAGCGCGACTGCGTCGCGACCGGCTCCTAGTCGAGCGACGCCGCATTCCGGTCGACGGCGACCGATTTAATCAGCGCGGTCACGTGCCGGCCCGGCGCAAGGCCGAGATCGGCTACCGAACGCAATGTCAGTCGTGCCACGATCGGCACGCCCACATCGACCAAGATGTCTTGATGGGCGTGGCGTGGGATGCCGACTTCGGTAATCACACCCGGTAGACAGTTCAGCGTACTGATCTGGCTAGGCGTGCTAGTCGCGATCGCGACGTCGCGCGCTTGAATTCTGAGCCTTAGTTTCTCGCCGATGATTCCTCCAATGGCGGGGACGACCAGTTGTCCGCCCGGAAACGAGACCGTCGTCAAATGGTAGGTCGGATCGTGGCTTTCGATTTGACCGTCCAGCACCGTGCCCGCATCGCGTCGGTCGGTAAGGGGCGCGATGTCCAAACGGGTCGTGACCTCGGATACCGCCCCGACCGCCAACGTCTTTCCCGCGTCGACGACGACCAAGGTATCCGCCAAGCGGGTGATCTCGTCGATTGCATGGCTGACATAGATGATCGGCACCGCGAGATCGCGGCACATCTTTTCCAGGAACGGCAATATTTCCTCACGCCGCGCCGCGTCCAAATTCGCCAGGGGCTCGTCCATGAGCAACAGGCGCGGGCGGGATAGAACCGCCCGCCCGATCGCGACGCGCTGCTTTTCGCCGCCGGACAAATGGTGCGGTAAGCGCTCGAGCAGCCGTTCGAGAGCCAACAAATTAACGATTGCGTCAAAGTCCGGTGCATCGCGTCCGCCACCGTTTCGTCGGCTACCGTAACGTAAGTTGCGGCGCACGGTGAGGTGCGGAAACAGTCGATCTTCTTGAAAGACGTAACCGACGCCGCGACGTTCGGGCGCCACGAACACGCGTGTGGCGGAATCGAACAGGGTCACGTCGCCAACGGTAATCCGGCCCGCGTCGGGTCGAACGAGGCCGGCGATGGCGTTGACGATCGAAGTTTTGCCGGCGCCCGATACGCCAAACAGCGCCGTCACGCCGGGGCCGGACTCGAATCGTGCGTCGAGTTCGAAATCGCCGTCTCTCTTTTGGACCGCCACGCTGATCATGCCGCATCCCCCCGGATGCGCGCCGTCACGCGTCGGCTCAACATTTCGGAGACGATCAGCGCCGCCAGCGCGATCGCGATCGAAATCAGGACCAGGCGCAAAATGGCGTCCTGCGCACCAGGTGTTTGCGTCAAGCTAAAGATGGCAAGCGGCAGCGTCCGGGTCTCTCCGGGAATATTCGAGGCGAAGGTGATCGTGGCGCCGAACTCCCCAACGATCGCGCAAACGCCAACACGGTGCCGGCCAATATTCCAGGTAACGCCAACGGCAGAGTGATCGTTGCAAAAACCCGAAGCGGGCTTGCGCCCAAAGTACGTGCCGCGGTTTCGAGGCGCTGATCGATCGCCTCGATCGACAACCGGATCGCGCGTACCATCAACGGGAACGCCATGACGCCCGCCGCCAGGGCCGCGCCCTTCCAGTCGAAGGCGAACGAAATGCCGACGGTCTCGTAAAGAAATGCCCCGATCGCACCTTGGCGGCCGAACAGAACCAACAGCGTAAAGCCCACGACAACGGGCGGCACCACCAACGGCAAGTGAAGCGCGCCATCGACAATCACTTTGCCGGGGAAGGTTGTCCGCGCCAGGATCCAGGCCGCCGCGATCGCCAGCGGCAAGCTGAACAGGACCGGCCCAAAACGCCACCCGGAGCGACAGCGCGATAACTTCGATTTCAAGGGGCGAGAGCATGGTCACGACCTAGGCAGGAAACGAAAGCCGAAGCGCTCGAACGTCGGGCGCGCGACAGAAGAGGTGAGGTGGCGGAGGAGGGCACGCGCGGCGTCGGTTGGCGCCGCACCGACGAGGGCAATGTCGTAGCGCACCGCATCGTGGCTATCCGCCGGAAAGGTGCCGACGATCCGCACGTCATCGCTGAGCGCGGCGTCGGTGCGGTAGACAATACCGAGTGGCGCTTCGCCGCGAGAAACGAAGGCAAGTGCGGCGACCACACTACCCGCCGGTGCGAGGCGCGATGCGACGCCGTCCCACGCGCCGAGCGTGATCAGAGCTTGTTTGGCGTAGATTCCGGCCGGGACGTGATCGGGGTCGCCCAGGGCAAGACGACCGTCCGGTCCCAAAGCGCCGGCCACCGCCGAAGGGTCTGCGACGTCAATCGACGTGCTGCTGCCCTCCGGCGCAACCAACACGAGGTCGTTGCCAAGCAGTGTAAAACGCGGCGTGGCCGCGACTGCACCTTGTTCTATTAGGTAGGTCATCCAGCGGGGGTGGGCCGTGACCACGAGCTGCGCCGGCGCGCCCCGCACGATTTGTTGCGCCAAGGCCGAGGTCGCGGTGCTCGAAACGGTGACGACGATACCGGTATCCCGCGTAAACCCCTCACTCGCGGCACGCACCGCGGGTTCGGCACTGGCGGCGGCAAACACCAGAACGGACTGGGCTTGCGTGTGGTTCGCGAAAAGCCCCAAGCCGCCCAGGCCGATCGCGACCAGCACCAGATACGAAAAGACCCTCATAAAGCGTAATATACCGCCATATATAACGCTCCGCGCAACCATGCGGCCGCCGAAGCGGCCGCGCTTAAAGTTTGCCTAAGTCCAGGTCTTGCGGGCTGGCGATTTGATCTCGATCTGGACGCACTCTTCCAACGCTTCCGAGAAGTGCGGCACACCCGGCGGATGGCGCCAAACATCGCCCGGGCCGGCGATGAATTCTTCGTCGCCGATCTGCATTTTCAGTTTGCCCGATACCAATGTCGCGACGGATTCGTGGTCGTCATGTTGGTGAATCGGATCGATCAAGCCTTTGCCACGCCACGCCCGCAGCACCAGCATGTTCTCGGTAACCATCAGCACCTTAACGCTAAGCTCGCCTTGCTCGACGGCGCCTTCGACGGCGTGGATCTCCTCTTCGGGGATGTCTTTGCTGGCGCGATAGAGCACGTCCATCGGCGTCATGATGCGATCGGCGGGTCCGTTCATGGTCTTCTCCGTTTGTTGTCGGTTAGGCCGGACGGTCGTCCGGATCGAAATAGTGGATTTCAAACACCGTGCAGCCGTTGTCGCTGGCGACCGGTCCATGGGGCGATCCCGGCGGACGTACCGCATAGGTCAGGGCCTTAAACGTCTCTCCGCCTTTACCCTGTGCATCGTTGCCGACGCGCAGGTCGCCTTGAAAAAGAAATACCTCTTCCCAGTATTCGTGCTCGAACGGCTCGATCGTGTACGTGCCCGGCGCAATGGTCAGCACGCGCGTCCGACTGCCTGTCTTGTTCTTCTCGTCCAGCGAGCCGGATAGGATCTTTTGCTTGATGCCCTCCGGATAGCCCTCGGGCGTCTCCCATCCCGTCGCCATGTCGAGTTCGTAAAATTCGCGGTGGTCTTTTGGAATCATCTTGTTGTCCTCCCCAGGATTTTTCCCAGTCTAGCGCTGGTTTTCCCGGCCTGCCAGGGAAGTTCGAGCTGATGGGCCGGTTTCTGACATACTAACGGCGTAAGACAACTGAGGGGTGTCATGATGTCTTCACAAGCCCAGCACGCGATGTTGCCGCAATCCACACACGACGAGGAAACGCGGCAGATATTCACCAAGAGTTTGCGCGAGCACGTCACAGGGACCGTGACCGCCGGCAACAAGGTGGTCTACGAGGGTGCCGCGAAGAAAGCGTTCGAGCGTGAACACGGTCGCGCACCCAAGTCGCGAGGGGAAGTGCGCAAAGCGATGGTGGCGCAACCCTATCACCAGTTCTGGAGCGCGTTCATGCGCACCACGCAAGAGATGATGTGGGAATCGGTCGGTGCAACCATCGATCGTGATTTCGACGATCTCCACCTGCGCGCAAACGAGAACAAGAAGGGCAATGGCACGCTACGCCTCGATCCGGAATTGCCCCTCCCGCGCTACGTAACGGCGGTCGATATTCACTGCATGCCCGGCAACTACACGACCGATGTCGCAGCCGATGATGTTTCTGCCGGTGCGCTATACGACCGGGGCGTCTATCTCTACATGATGGGCGGCATGGGGGCTTACAACGAGTCGTGCGGGGCCACTTTATTGGGCCATCTCCAGGCTACCTATCCCGACTTCAAACCGTCGCGTATACTCGATATGGGGTGTGCGGTGGGTCACTCGACGCTGCCGTATGTCGACGCCTTTCCAGATGCAGACGTGCATGCCATCGACGTTGGTGCGCCGATGTTGCGTTACGCGCATGCACGCGCGGTTTCGCTCGGCAAGACGGTGCATTTCTCTCAACAAAACGCGGAGCGCACCGATTACCCCGATCAATCCTTCGATCTGATCGTCTCGCACATCGCCCTTCATGAAACCTCGTCCAAGGCGATGCGGAACATCATGGCCGAGTCCCGACGCCTCCTACGTCCCGGCGGGATGGCCCTCCATCTCGAAGTGCCGCCGTTCGGCGACAAGGATCCGTTCGACCAATACCTCACCGATTGGGACACGCATTACAACGCCGAACCCTTTATCGGGACATTGCACGACATGGACTTGCGCAAAATCATGCAAGACGCCGGTTTTGGCCATAACGAGGTGATCATGGACATGATCCCGGTCCATGTGCGCAGCGATGACGGCGCGGGCAACTACACCCACCACGTCGGCGGCTACCTCATGGCGCACGGGGGCAAACGCACGGGGTAGGACGTTGGTTTAAGCGCCGTTGCGATACAAGGTTTTGGGGTCGGTCTCAACGTTGGCAATTTCAACGAACGCATCGCCCCGCACCGCGCGATAGAAACAGTTGCGCCGTCCGGTATGACAGGCGACCCCTGTTTGGTCGACCAGCATCAAGATGGTATCGCCGTCGCAGTCCAGGCGCATTTCCCTGAGCGTCTGGATTTGGCCTGAAGTCTCGCCCTTCTTCCACAACGCCCCGCGCGAGCGCGACCAGTAACACACCCGCCCTGACGCCAGCGTTTCGCGAATGGCGTCGGCATTCATCCACGCCATCATCAACACCTCGCCGGTGTCGTGTTGCTGCGCGATTGCAGGCACAAGCCCGTTTTCATCGAACTTGGTTTCGGCGAGCAATTGGTCGGCAGCAGAATCGGTCATGGCGTCACTCTACGTGAAATAACCTAGGACCATACGCCCGGGAACAGGGCCGGCCCAAATCGCCCTTACATCGCCGCGTTGCGCCGTTCGAAGGCAGCCGCAAGGTCGGCGATCAGGTCGTCGACATCTTCGAGGCCGACGTGGATGCGCATGGTTTGGCCGCCCGGTTCCCAGGTTGTCGCGGTGCGCATCTTTTCGGGCGAGGTCGGCATGCATAGGCTTTCGTAGCCGCCCCACGACGCACCCATCCCAAAATGCTCGAAATGATTGACCATGGCCTCGAGCGCCGGGCGTGGCGTGTCTGTCGACCACGAAGGCGAACAGCCCGCAAGCGCCGGTGAAGTCGCGCTTCCACAACGCGTGGCCGGGATCGTCGGGCAGGGCCGGGTGGATCACGCGCACCACCTCGGGCCGTTCTTGCAGCCAGCGCGCCACTTTGAGACCGGACTCCATATGCTGGCGCAAGCGCACACCGATGGTGCGAATGCCCCGCGTCCCGAGATAAAGGTCGTCCGGCCCGGCGGCGTAGCCCAAACCGTACGAGGTGTCCTGCAGGGCCTGCAGGCAGGCGTCGTTGGCGGTGACGGTGCCCAACATCGCATCGGAATGGCCGACGATGTATTTGGTCGCAGCTTGGATCGACAGATCGACGCCATGCTCGAACGGCTTGAAGTAAATCGGCGAGGCCCAGGTGTTGTCCATCAGCACCTTGGCACCGCCTTCGTGGGCCGCCGCCGCGATGGCCGGGATGTCTTGCACCTCGAACGTCAACGAGCCCGGTGATTCGGTGAACACCACCTTGGTGTTGTCGCGCATGAGTTTTGTGATATCGCCACCGATCAGTGGGTCGTAATACTCGGTCGTCACGCCGAGGCGCTTGAGCAGGTTGTCGCATAGCCGCCGTGTCGGCCCATAGGCGCTATCGGAAACAAGAAAGTGCGCGCCGGTTTCCGCATAGGTCAGTAGCGCGCCGGAAATCGCCGCAAGACCGGAAGGAAAGCTGACGCACCCCGCGCCACCTTCAAGCTCGCTGACCGCTTCTTCGAAGGCATAGACCGTCGGTGTGCCGCGTCGGCCATAAGCCATCTGGGGCGGCTTGCGTTTGCTGAGGCCTTCGAGTTCCTCGAGCGTGTCCACGAGAACGGTCGAGACGTGATAGACCGGCGTATTCACGGCGCCGCCGTGTTGCGCCGGATGACGTCCCGCGCGGACGATTTTTGTATCTTCTTTCATGATCCGGCACTCATAGCACCGGGCGCAGGACCGCGCTAGTTCAGGCCCCTGCGCGCCGCCGTCGCCACCGGTTCAGCGCCACCAAGGCCCAGACGGCCTCGACGATGCCGAACGGCCAAGCGCCGATTAGGAACCCGTAGATCGAGGCCGCCGTACACGCCCTGGCGAAGGCCAGAACGAACCCGGCGTGGCGCCCCTCCAGGGCATAGAACAACAACATCCCGCTGACCGCGGCGAGCCCATAGAGGTCGACCCCGGTCATTGCGGGCGTTTAGGTTTCGATGGGTGTGTCGGTGCGGCCGCCCCATTCGGTCCACGAGCCGTCGTAGACCGCCCACTGATCGTGGCCGATCAAATGCAAGCCGAGCGCCATGGCCGAGGCGGTAATGCCCGAACCGCAGCTGGTCACCACGGGGCCGTTCAAATCGATCCCGGCGCCATCAAGTGCTGCGCGTACGGCTTCGGCATCTTTCAGTGTCCGATCGTCATTCAAGATATCGGTGTAGACCAAGTGTTTGGCTCCAGGGATGCGACCGGAACGCACGCCCGGCCGCGGTTCGATATCGGTGCCGTCATAGCGCCCCCTGGGCCGCACGTCGAGAACCTGCTCGGCATGGCTTTCGGTGTTGGCCAACAGCTGTTCGATGGTGCGCCCCGCGCCGTTGTCGAGCTTGGCCCCGAACGTCGCCCGTTCGGGTTGCGGCACCGTCGTTTCCAGTGGGCGCCCCTCCGCTTTCCATTTGGGCAACCCGCCGTTGAGGACGGCAACATCGTAATGGCGGAAGGCACGGAATTCCCACCACACCCGCGCTGCGCTCTGCAAGCCGATGCCGTCGTACACGACGATTCGGTCGGAATTGGTGATGCCCATGGCCCCGATCGCCTTTCCGAAGTCTTCGGCCGAGGGAAGCATGTGCGGCAAATCCGAATTCGGGTCGGCGATCTCATCGATAGGGAAGAACTGCGCGCCCGGAATGTGCCCGGCGTGATACTCGGCGACCGGATCGCGTTTCTGCGCGGGCAAATACCACGAGCCGTCCAATACCTTCACGGCATCGAGGTTGTCGGCCAGCCAGTCCGTTTCGACAAGGGCATCGGGGTTGGCGTAGGGCATGGTCAAGTTCCTTTGTTGGGGCACGCCATGTGCGCCACGGCGGTGCTAGGCAAAGCGCAAGTTCACGCGTCGGTTCTGGCGGCCTTTTTCTCGATCTTGCCGACCTCGACCGCGCCGATCTCGCCGGTGCTTTTCACGTGCGTACCGCCGCAGGGCTGCAGGTCGACATTGTCGCCGATGCGTAACAGACGCACTTTGCCGGCGCCACGCGGTGGCTTCACCGCCATGGTCTTTACAAGATCGGGTTGCGCATCCAACTCGGCATCGGTGATCCAGGTATCGGTCACCGGGTGGTCCTCGGCGATCAACGCGGCAAGTTTGGTGTTGATCTCTTCCTTATCGAGCGTCGCCTCGGGAATATCGAAATCAAGCCGTCCCTTGGCATCGCCGACCGAGCCGCCGGTGACGGGGTAAGGCAGGATGGCCGACAGCAAATGCATGCACGTATGCATCCGCATCAGCTTGTGCCGCCGTTCCCAATCGATCGCCGCCGTCAGTTTCGCACCCACCCCGGGCGGCGTGATCCCTTCGGCCAGCATATGCACAATGCTGCCCGGGCCTTCACCCTTCACCGCATTGGTCACCTCGAGTGCGGTGCCGTCCTCAAGCGTCAACGTGCCGGTATCGCCGGGCTGCCCACCACCTTGGGCATAGAACACGGTCTGGTCCAACTCGACGCCGGTCTCATGCACCGCCGTCACCGTTGCGGCGCATTCCTTGAGATAGGCGTCTTGCGCAAAAAGCTGTTCGGTCATGGTGCTATGCCAGCCAGTGCGGCACCGGCAGGCCCTTTTCGTTCAGGAAGGCGGGGTTGAACATTTTGCTTTGGTAGCGCGTACCGAAGTCGCACAACACCGTGACGATGGTGTGGCCGGGCCCCAGGTCCTTGGCCATGCGCACCGCACCCGCGACGTTGATTCCGCTGGAACCGCCCAACACCAAGCCTTCTTGCTCGATCAGGTCGTAGACGATCTGCAGTGCCTCGGGGTCGGGGATTTGATAGGGCAGGTCGATGGGCGCGCCTTCGAGGTTCTTGGTAATGCGGCCCTGGCCGATACCCTCGGTGATCGACGAGCCCTCGGACTTGAGCTCCCCGTTGGCGTAGTAGTTGTACAGCGCCGCGCCCATCGGATCGGCCAAACCGATCTTCACATCGGCGTTTTGTTCTTTGAGATACATCCCCACGCCGGCCAACGTCCCGCCGGTGCCGACCGCACAAATGAAACCGTCGACCTTGCCGTCGGTCTGGCGCCAAATCTCCGGCCCGGTGGTGCGAAAGTGCCCCTGCCGGTTGGCGACGTTGTCGAACTGGTTGGCCCAAATCGCGCTACCCGGGGCTTTTTCGTTCAATTCGTCCGCGGTACGTCCGGAAACCTTCACGTAGTTGCCGGGATCCTTGTAGGGCTTGGCCGGCACCGGGCGCAGATCGACACTGCACAGCTTGAGCATGTCCATCTTCTCTTGGCTCTGCGTCTCGGGAATGACGATAATCGTTTTGTAGCCCTTGGCATTGCCCACCAAAGCGAGACCGATCCCGGTATTGCCGGCCGTGCCTTCGACGATGGTGCCGCCGGGTTTCAGCGCGCCGCTGGCTTCGGCATCTTCGATGATCGCGAGCGCCGCGCGATCCTTCACCGACCCACCAGGGTTGAGGAACTCGGCCTTACCCAGAATTTCGCAGCCCGTCGCGTCCGACAAGCGATTGAGACGGATCAGTGGCGTGTTGCCGACGGTATCGAGAAAGCCTTTGCGAACGTTCATGGCGACCTTGCGATTTTGCAGCGGGGTGGCCTTCGAACTTAGGGGCGCACCCCGCCCGCCGCAAGGTGCCTAGGGCAGGGCAGCCATGAGGCCGCCGTCCACGGTCAAGGCCTCGCCGGTCACCCATTCCGCGTCGTCGCTTGCGAGATAAAGGAAGCCGTTGGCGATGTCGCGCGGCAGGCCTAGACGACCCAAGGGGTGCAGACCCGTCGCGAAATCGCGTGCCGCGGCGGGGTCGTCCTGATCGTCGAAATAGCCTTGGATCATTGGCGTGTCGATGAAGCCGGGACACACGCAATTGACCCGGATGCGGTCGCCCGCGCCGTCCTTGGCCATGCATTTGGTCAGCATCAAGACACCCGCCTTCGAGGCGCAATAGGCCGCGTCCTGCGCGATACCCGTCTGGGCCGCGATCGACGCGGTGTTGAGGATGACCCCCCCCTTGCGGCCCTTCATATGGCCCCAGATCGCGTTCGACATCAGGTAGATGGACTTCAGATTGATGTCCATCTCGGTGTCCCATTGCTCCTCGGTAAGTTGTTCGACGCTGCCGACGATGGTGATCCCGGCGTTGTTGACCAGAATGTCGAGGCCCCCGGTATGCTCGATCGCTTTCGCGATGACGTCTTGGACTTGTGCGGACTTGGTGACATCCAGCATTTCGGCAAAAGCTTTACCGCCGCTGTCGTTGATTCCCTTCGCGGTGGCCGCGGCGCCGTCGCCGTTCTTGTCGGCGCAGACGATGATCGCCCCTTCTTCGGCAAACCGTTCCGCGGTGGCTTTGCCGATCCCCGATGCCGCACCCGTGACGAGCGCGGTCTTGTCCTTAAGACGCATGTTCTTCCTCCCGATGAAAACGAATGATCAGTTGTGGCGGTCGCGCGGCACGTAAGAGCCGTCGCGGAGTTCGGCGAACAGGTCCTCAACCAAGGGGTTGTGGATGTCTGTGTCGTCGTCGCAACGCTCGAGGTGGCGCTCGGCGACATAGGTCGTATGCTCGCCGCCGTCGACCAGCACACTATACCACGGCTTGTCTTTGGGCGGGCGCGAGCGGGCCATTTCGTCGTACCACGCGTCGTCCAGGCTGAACGACGGATCGACGTCATAGACAACGCCGCGATACCCTGCTCGGCGGTGGGAAACGATCTGTCCGACGTTGAAACGGGCTCTTCTGGCGGTCACGGGGACCTTCCTTCGCGTTGCTGTGGTCTCGTTGGATGGATCGGCTACTGTGGGGGCCGACCGGAACGGAGAACACTTAGTATGAAGAAAGGCTATAAGCAATTGGTCGACGAGGCCAATGCCGCCATTGAGACAATTGAGGCCAAAGATGCCCTGGATTTGGTGGGTGACGACACCGTGACCCTGGTGGATATCCGCGATATCCGCGAGTTGTGGCACGAGGGCAAGATCCCCGGCGCCGTTCACGCCCCGCGCGGCATGCTCGAATTCTGGGTCGATCCCGACAGTCCCTACCACCGCGACGTCTTCGCCAGCGGGAAGAAATTCGTTCTCTATTGCAAATCCGGCTGGCGCTCCGCGCTCGCCACCAAGCAACTCCAAGACATGGGCCTAGCGCCCATCGCCCACATTGGTGGCGGCTTTGGCGCCTGGATCGAAGCCGATGGCCCCACCGAAAAAGTCGAGCAGAAAAAGCCGAGGGGGTAGGGGGGCGTTACTCGGCCGCGACGCTGCTTTTCGCGCCGGTCACGAGCTGCGCCGCAGCTTCCCCGGCAAGGCGGCCTTGGGTCGTGGCGGTGAACAAACCGGCGGCTGGAATATAGCCCCAGTCCGACGGCCCGGAGGTCGACCGCGCCGTGCCCCCGGCGGCAAACAAATTGGGGAGCGCACCGCCACTTTCGCGCTGGACGTGGGCATGGCCGTCGATCACCAATCCGCCTTGGGTGTGAAACAGAGCGCCCACCGATTTCACGGCATACCACGGTGGGCCCTCTAGGGGTTCTTCGCTGGCGAAGTCGCGCCCGTGCGGATCCTCACCTTTGCCGTTTTGCATCGCGGTGACGCCATCCAAGGTCTTTTGCAATGCCGCGGCCGGCACGTTGGTGATCTTCGAGAGCTCTTCAACGCTATCGGCCTTTTTGACCGCGCCCACCTCCATCGCCTCTTTGTGTTCTTCGTACTTCCGCACGAAGTCCTGGCGTTTTTGATCGAAAATGAACCACACGTAATGTTTGGGCTGCGCGGTGACTTTGCGACCCATGCCGGAAATGTCATTAGTCTCGTCGGTAAACCGTTCGCCGTTTACATTGACGACGATGCCGCCGCTCAGAATGGCATTGTAATGGATCAACACGCGGGACGGTTCGGCCAACGCGCCCAAGCCTTGAAACGCCGTCATGTCGGCGGTTGCGGCACCGAGTTCCATGCCCCACTGAATGCCTTCGCCTTCGTTGCCTTCGTGACCGTGGTAGAGCGCATCACCCATCTCGGGGATGAATTTCTTGATCATCTCGCGGTTGGCGCCAAAGCCGCAGGTCGTCAGAACCAGCGCGCCGCAGCCGACCTCTTCGTCCGACCCGTCGGGCCGCTCGAAACGCACGCCACGCACCGTGCCGTCGTCATCCGCGAACACATCGACGACATGTGCGTCGGTGATGAGATCGACGCCCGCCACCTCGCAGGCATTCATCAAGCAACTCATGAGTTCCGTGCCGGTCTTGCTCGGTGTCGCATGGATGCGCGAGCGCGAATGCCCCAACTTGGCGCCCCAATCGGGATCGACTTCGAGCGGGATGTTGTGCTTTTCCGTCAACCAATCGACCGTCGGCCCCGACGCTTCGGCGAATACATAGGCGAGGTCATGATCGGTTTCGCCGCGCGCCAACGCGACAATGTCGTCGCCGAATTTTTTGCCTGAATCGTCGATCCCGGCCGCAGCCTGGCTCTTGGTGCCGGCCGCCGCGATATTGCCTTGCGACATCGCAGTCGAGCCGCGCGGTGTGTGGTCCCGCTCCAACAACAACACATCGGCCCCGCCGTCGCGCGCGGCTAATGCGGCCGTCATGCCCGCGGCGCCGGCGCCCACGACAACGACAGGCACGGTGTACTCGAAGGTTTTTCCGGCGGCGGGCTTTACGGGCATGGCGGCTCCTTGTTCGGCGTTCAGTCTAGCACAGGGAAGAGGGCGGGTTAGCTCGTCACCATCTTGGCCGCCTCGCGCCCGGCGATACGGCCCAGCACCGTGGCCGTCAGCAAACCGTTGCCGGACAGATATCCCCACCGCGAGGGCCCGGACAGCCCACGCGCGGCCCCGCCACCTGCAAACACGTTGGGCAGCGGCGTGCCGTCCTCACGTAGCACTTGCGTCTTGTCGTTCACCACAAGGCCACCTTGGGTGTGGAACAGCGCGCCGGTGATCTTGGCGAAATGATAGGGCGGCGCCAGCGGTTTGGATTTCGACCAATCGCGGTCCCATGGGTCCTCTTTGGTGCCGGCGTGAAACGCCGCGACGTCGTCAAAAGTCTTTTGCAACGCGTCGAGCGGTATCCCGGTCTGCTCGGCAATCCCCTCAACGGTGTCGGCGGATTTATGCGCCCCCATTTCCATGCCGTTGCGGTAGTCCTGGAAGTCGAGGCCCAGCTTGTGCCCGGCTTCGTCCCAAATTTCCCACGCGATGTTGTCCGGTTGGCCGATCACCTCGACGGCTTGTTCCGAATAGCCGCGCACTTCATTGGAAAATCGTTCGCCGTTGATATTCACCTGGAACCCGCCCTCGGTCAGCAGGCCCCAGAACAACAGCGTGCCGTGGGGTTGCGTTACCGCGCCATGGCCTTGATAGCCGCCCATGTCGGCCACGGCGCCGCCCAGCGCCGCGCCCCAATGGATCGCCTCGCCTTTGTTCCCGGTATGACCGAAGTACCACGCGTCCGCCATTTCTCTGACGTATTCCTTCACCATGTCGGGGTTTCCGCCATACCCGTTGCAGGCCAGGATCAACGCATCGCACCCGATATCTTCGGTCGCCCCGTCGGGCCGGGTGATGCGCACGCCGGTCACCCGACCGGTGGCCTCGTCGGCAAACAAATCGGTCACCGGTGCCGAGGTCGCGAGGTCGATTTCTTCGCGCCCGATCGCATCGTTCAGCACCGCCATCAATTCCGTCCCGGTGCGGTTGGGCGAGCCGTGCATCCGGTACACGCTGTGGCCCGGATACTTGAACCCGGTCACCAACGATAACGGCAGGCCCACGGTATCGACCAGCCAATCGACGGTCGGTCCGCTGGCCGCGGCAACCCAATACGCCATCTCGGGGTCGTTCTTGTTTTTGGCCTTGGCGATCAAGTCTTCGGCAAAGGTCTCGACCGAATCCTCGACGCCAGCGGCCGCTTGAAGTTTGGTGCCGGCCGCGGGGATCAAACAGGTCGACAGCGCCGAAGAGCCGCTCGGGGTGTCGTCGCGCTCGAGCAGCATCACCTCGGCACCGTTTTCTTTGGCGGTGAGCGCGGCGCTGATACCGCAGGCGCCTGCGCCGATCACGAGGACGGGCACGGAAAGCTCGAAGGTTTTGTCCGCGGCGGGAAGAATCATGGCGCCCTCATGCTGTTGTTTTGCCCAACAGTAACGCGGGACACCGGCGTGACAAGACCGCGCGACCTAGGCGGCGCCGGCCCGCACCAATCGGCCCGGCAGGGCACCGGTCCAGTCGCCGTCCCGCCGCGTGATCTTGCCCGACACTACGGTGGCTATATACCCGTCGGCTTTTTGCGAAAGCCGCATCGCCCCCGTGGGCAAATCATGGGTCGCCCGCGCCGCGTGGAGCCGCAGCCGGTCATGGTCGATCACGTTGATGTCGGCCTTTAGGCCGGATTTGAGCAGCCCGCGGTCGGCCATTCCCATGGTTCGGGCATGATCTCCCGTCAGCGCTTTCACGATCCAAGGCAGCGGCAGCCGCTCGCCTTCGCGGTCGCGCGCCCAATAGGTCAGCAAAAACGTCGGCATACTGCTGTCGCAGATACGCCCGACATGCGCGCCGGCGTCGCCCAGCCCGATTTCGACCTCGCGCCGCTTCAACATATCCAAGCAGGTATCGAGGTTGTTGAGGGCAAAATTGCGCGCCGGCAAATACAGCACGCCATGCCCGTCATGCTCCATCATCACGTCATACGCCACGGCCAGCGGGCTTGTGCCCTGGCATTCGGCGATGTGGTCCAATCGTTCTTCCATCGGCGGCGAGTAATTCGGCGGATCGCCCATGCGATAGAGCAGATCGGCGCTGCGCGACATCATCACCACGCGATCCTCCGGGCTGCCGGGCTCTTCTTCCAGCAACCGCGCCCGCAAGTCGGCATTGCGTAGCGCCGCGACCCGCTCCTCCAGCGGCAGGTGTGCGATGGCCTGATACGAGGGACACGTGGTGAACGGATTGTTGGTCATTTCCAGGCCAAACAGAACGCCGACCGGCCGCGGCACCACCTGGCCGATCATCGTCGCCCCGCTCTTTGCCGCCTCGGCGGCGCCATCGGCAACATCCCGCCAACGATCCGGCGCATCGGGTGCCTGCAACAACGGAAAGTGGACGGGCCGTCCCGTCGCCTCGGCAATCCGTCGCAACATGTTGAACTCGGACGACACCCCATCGGTCCACTTGAACTCCGAGGCCGACATGAAATGCCCACGCCCCTTGCGCTCCATCACCCGTGCCATCGCGAGCAGTTCGTCTTCGTCCGCCGTCGTGCAAGGAATGACATCGCCGCTTCGCGATCGGTGCCCGGTGGTACGCGAGGTGGTAAAGCCAAACCCCCGGCATCAAGCCCCTCGTCAAGCAGCGCCGCCATCTGTTTGATATCGGCGGGCGAGGCGGGTTCGCGTCGAACACCGCGCGCGCCCATTACGAACACGCGGATCGGCACATGCGGCACAAAGGTGCCGAAATCGGAATCGACTTGGCGTGTTGCCAACGTATCCATGAACTCGGGAAAGCTCTCCCAGGTCCACGGTAATCCTTCTTTAAGAACTTCGGCCGGGATGTCTTCGACGCCGTCCATCACATCGACCATCACGTCGCGGTGTTCGGGCTTACATGGCGCAAAGCCGACACCGCAATTGCCCATCAAAGTCGTCGTGACGCCATGTTCCGAACACGGCGTCATATGCGTGTCCCACAACACTTGCGCATCGAAATGGGTGTGGATGTCGATGAAGCCGGGGGTGACAAGATGACCCTTGGCATCGATCTCTTCGGTCCCGCGATCGTCGACCTTGCCGACCGCTGCGATCTTGCCGTCGCGCACACCGACATCAGCGTCAAAGGGATCGCCCCCGCTGCCGTCGACAACCGTGCCGCCGCGAATGATGAGATCGAACGCTGCCATGACCAGTTTCCTCCCCGGAACGCGCCTGCATGCCGCCGCGCTGGTTCATCCTAACCGACGGACACACCGATCTCCCGGACAAAGAAAAATACGGTGCACCCAATGTCTCCTGACACCAGGGTGTCAGGAGGGGGTGGCTATGGTCATGGGGCATCAACGCAACAACCCTCGATAGGAGACACCCTCATGACAAACCCCTTTGCATATATGGAGTTGCACCCGAGCAGCCCGGACAAAGCCAAGTCGTTCTACGGCGATCTGATGGGCTGGCAGTTTTCGGACATGGAAATGGACGGCGCGACCTACACCATGGTCACCAACGGCGCCGAACCTTTCGCCGGCATCACCGCGGCGAACGGTGGGGCCGCGCATTGGTTGCCGTATCTCTGGGTCGACGATCTCGACGCTTCGACCAAAAAGGCTGAATCGCTGGGCGCCAAAATCGTCCAACCCCGGGTCGATATCCCGGTTGGCAGTTTTGTGGTCCTGCAAGACCCCGCTGGCGCCACGATCGCCCTGTACCAAGGCGAAGGCGCAGGCTCCTAAGCCGGCGCCATTCGACGCGACCAGATAGGCGCACTAGCATTCTCGCTGATGCGCCCCTCTGGCCCGCCCCGCAACAGATGAGCTCGCATGCGCCGCGCCGACCGTCTATTCGAAATCATCCAGATGCTACGCGCGCGTCGTTTCATGACCGCAGCGCAGCTTGCCGACGAGCTCGAGGTCTCGGAGCGCACGATTTATCGCGATGTCAGCGACTTGATCGTGACCGGTGTCCCGATCACCGGCGAAGCCGGCGTCGGTTACACGCTCGACCGCAAGTTCGACCTGCCGCCGCTGATGTTTAACGCCGAGGAAATAGAGGCGCTCATACTCGGGTCTAGCATCGTGCAAAGCTGGGCCGATCCCGATCTTGCCTCGGCCGCGCATAGCGCGCTGACCAAAATCGAGGCCGTGCTACCGGAACCCTTGCGCGTCAACATCGTCGAAAGTGCGCTGTTCGCGCCGCGGATCATGCCCGACACCGCGGTGACCTCGAACCTCGCCATCACGCGCCGCGCCGTTAACGATCGCTACAAGCTCGATTTCCGCTACACCCGTGCCGACGGCGAAACCACGAGCCGCACCGTGCATCCGCTTGGCTTGTTCTATTGGGGCTATGCTTGGACGCTGGTCGCATGGTGTGAAACACGCGACGATTTTCGCAACTTCCGTCTCGACCGCATGGAGAAGTTGGTGCGACGCGACGAGAAGTTCGAAGAGGTCGAGGGGCGCTCGCTCAACGACTTCATGGCGATACGTCTCTAGCACTCCAAGAAGGGGTCCCGAGGGCGCAAGGCCCCCGGGATAACGACGTTAGCCGCCGAGTTCGATTTCGTGCCAATTCACCGCACGATTGAACAGACGGTAGTTCTTCACGTTGGACGCCAGCCCGTCGATGACGGTGCGTTCGTACATGTACGAAATCAACGCCTCGTCGTGATAGTGCTTCACGACTTTGCGCACCAATTCGGCCCGTTTGGCCGGATCGAACTCGGTGTTCGCGGCATCGATCGTCGGCTGGATCTCCTTGTCACAGATGAACGCGCCGAAGAACGCGCACGAGTCTGTCGCAAACGGCCGCATCACATCGCCCGTCGGGAAGGACTCGACCAGGCCCATCCACATGTGTCCGTCCCACGGTTTCTGACCGCGCAACTTGCCCAACAGATCGGCCAACGCTATTTGCCGCAGTTCGAGATTGATCCCGACCCGCTGCAAGCTGGTGGCGATGAACTGCGAGGTGTTGGTGTAGTCCGTCGACGTCGGAATTAGTTCCATCACCAAGTTCAAGCCATCGCCGTAGCCGGCTTCGGCCAGTAGCTTCTTGGCCCGCTCCGGATCGTACGGGTAGGGCTTGATGTCGTCCTGGTGTCCGGCAACCGTGCTGGCCGCCGACTGTCCCGCCGTCACGTAGAGCCCGCCCAGCACTTCCTTGACGTATTGATCGCGATTGATTGCGTAGTTGATCGCCTGCCGGACGCGCCGGTCCAAGATCGGCGAATTGTCGGCCGTCGTGCGCTCCGGAATGGTGTTGAACTTAAACGAGACCACTTCGAAGTTCTGGGTGATCTGTACCTTCTTCCCGGCGCTATCGAGCCGGGCAATGTCGTCGGGGCTTACCAACCACGCGATATCGACCTGGCCGGACTGAAGGCCGCCACGCGCGCGGCCACCTCGGTCAGGGCGGTGATTTCGAGCCGGTCGACTTTGGCCGGTCGCCACGCATCGGCAAATTTCTCGGCCGCCATCGCTTCGCCCGTCCAACTCGTGACCTTGAACGGGCCGGTGCCGATCGGTTTCAGCGTGAATCCTTCGATTCCGACATCTTTCTGATAGTCGGCGTCCATGATCCGGAATAGCGCGAACCAACGATCGAGAATTGGATTGGGTTTTTTCGTGGTGATCTCGACGGTATTGGCGTCGATCTTCTTGGCGCCCGCTAGGCCCAGGAAGCGCGACGAGATGCTCGTCTTGCCTGCATCGTCGTTCACCAGAAACTCGACGTTTTTTACGACCTGTTCGGCGGTCATCGGCGCACCGTTATGGAACTTCACGCCTTGACGAATCTTGAACACCCAAGTCGTATCGTCTTTGGCTTCCCACGATGTCGCTAGGCCCGGATCAACCGATCCGTTCGGATTGAGATAGGTCATGCTGTCGGCGAAGGCCATCAGCGGTAACGTCGACTGCGCCCCGAACGCCATTTCGAAGCGGCCTTTTTGCGGGTTGAACCCGTAATGCGCCACGCGTAATACCTTGTCTTGCGCTTGCGCAAACTGAACGGTTCCCAAAACACCAAAAGCAACTGAGGCGGCGAGGGCGGTCGCGCTCGCACGTCTAAACAATCGTTTCATTGGTTCCTCCCAAGAGGGCGGTATGCCCCGTCGGGCATAATCCTATGCCCGGGGCGTGTAGATGCGAAGGTTTCTTAGTCCGGGCCTAGTCGGCGGCGGGCGAAGCGATGCAAGGCGCGGGGTTGCACGTTGCGTGATGCGCCGTAACACTGCGCCCTGCCATGGCCCGATTTGATATTCCAACCATCCTTGTGCCTGAACATATGGCGCTGCACGCGGCGCGCCATCCCGACAAACCTGCGTTGGTCTGCAACGACGTCGTTTTGAGTTGGGGCGCCTTCGACCGGCAACAGAACCAGATCGCCAACGCGTTACGCGGCATGGGTGTCGGGCGAGGCGACAAAGTCGGCATTCTCGCCGACAACAGCAACGAGGCCATCGCGGCCTATTTCGGGACCCTCAAGGCCGGTGCGGCCGTCGCGTCGCTTCCCACCATCGTGACCGCCGACAGCCTAGCGACGATGATCAAGGATTGCGCCGCCAAGGTGTTGATCGTCAGTGACGCCTACCTCGAGCGTATCGAGTCGATCCGCGACCAACTCGACGTCGCCGCCGATGCCTACATCGCGATTGGCGCCGCACCGCCCAAATGGCGCGCGCTGGACGATTGGCGTCGCGCCGCCGGCGATACCGCGCCGCCCATCGTCAACCAACCCGACGACGATGCGTGTTTGATCTATTCCTCGGGCACCACCGGTGTCCCCAAAGGGATCGTCCTCACCCACTATTGCCGCATTAATCACGCCTACCTGATGAGCGCGGAGCAGCACTTCAATACGGATTCGGTGTTCATCGTCACAACGGCACTGCACTCGAACACCGCCTGGACGCTCCTGCTATGCGCCTTTCTGTTCGGCGCGACCAGCGTGATCATGCCCAAGTTCGAGGCGGAAGAATGGTGCCGGTTGGTCGATAAGTGGCACGGCACCGCCACCGTCATGGTGCCCGCACAGTATCAAGCGATTCTCGACTCACCCGCCGCCGACTCCTGTGACCTCTCGTCGCTGAAGACCCTCGCCACCGTGGGTTCTCACATGCGCGAGGGCATCAAGCGCCGCATGCTCGACAAGTTTCCGTGCGGTTACTACGAGGTCTACGGCCTGACCGAAGGTTTCGCGACCATCGTCCGGCCCGAAGACCTGCCCGAAAAAATCGTGTCGGTGGGGCGCCCCATGCTCGGCAACGATATCCGCATCATCGACGATGCCGGTGCCGAACTGCCGCAAGGCGAGGCCGGTGAAATCGTCGGCTATAGCCCGATCTTGATGAAGGGCTATCACAACAATCCCGACCAAACCGAAGCCGCGATTTGGCGTGACCCCGAGTCCGGCCGGACATTCTTGCGTTCCGGCGATATCGGCCGCCTCGATGACGACGGCTTCCTCTATTTGCTCGATCGCAAGAAGGACATGATCGTGTCCGGCGGTTACAACGTGTTCCCCGCCGATATCGAGCGCGTCCTCGGTGCGCACGCGGATGTCTACGATCTCTGCGTCATCGGCATCCCGCACGAACGTTGGGGCGAGACGCCGTTGGCCTTGATCGTTCCCACACCTGGGGTCACGCCTGACCTCGACGCGATGCGCACTTGGGCCAACGAGCAATTGGGCAAACATCAGCGCATCGCGGCCATCGAGGTGCGCGACGAACTGCCGCGCAATCCGGCGGGCAAAGTCATGAAGGCGGACCTGCGCAAACCCTATTGGGAGGGACAGACCTGACGTGGCCTACAAAGACATCAAATACGCTGTCCGCAAGAACGTCGCGACGATCACCATCAACCGGCCGCGCGTGCACAACGCCTTTCGCGGTCAGACCTGCGAAGAAATGGTCGATGCCTTCAACAAGGCGGCATGGAACGACGATATCGGCGTCATCGTGCTCACCGGCGCGGGCACCAAGGCGTTCTCGTCGGGCGGCGATCAAGGTGCGCACGATGGCGCTTATGATGGGCGCGGCACCATCGGTCTGCCGGTCGAAGAACTTCACGCCATCATGCGCGATGCCCCCAAGCCGGTGATCGCCAAGGTACGCGGCTGGTGCATCGGCGGCGGGAATGTTCTGGCCACGATTTGCGACTTGACGATCGCGGGGGAGAGCGCGGTGTTCGGCCAAGTCGGCCCCAAGATGGGCTCGATCGATCCTGGGTTCGGCACCAACCTGCTGGCCCGCCACGTCGGCCAGAAAAAAGCCAAAGAGATTTGGTTTCTGTGCCGTCAGTATTCCGCGCGAGAGGCGATGGAGATGGGTCTCGTGAACGCGGTCGTGCCCGACGCCCAACTCGACGCCGAGGTGCGCCGTTGGTGCGACGAAATCCTGCAAATGAGTCCGACCGCGATTGCGCTGGGCAAACGGGCGTTCAACGCCGAAACCGAATCCATTCGGGGGCTCTCCAACCTCGGCAACATCGCGGTCCGCCTATACTACGATTCGCCCGAGGGGCGGGAAGGGGAACGCGCTTTTCGCGCCAAGCGCAAACCGCAATTCCGCAAAGCCGCCGCCAAGAAAAAGAAATAAGGCTAGGCGTCCGCCAACAGTCGTTGGGCCACTTCCGGCACGACGTTGCCGCCGGTCACCAAGGCCACGGTCTTTCGATCCTGCGCCACTTTGCCCGACAAGAATCCTGCCGCCGCCACAACACCGGCCGGTTCGCCCAACACCTTGCCGCGAAACAATAGTGTGCGAAATGCTGCCGCTATGTCGTCTTCGCTCACCAACACGATGTCATCGACATAGCGCTGCACATGGGCGAACGGAAACGCGCCGGGCCGCACCGCCGATAATCCATCCGCCATGCTGTCCCAATAATTGATGGCTGTCGGCGCGCCTTGCTGGCGCGACACATAGGCCGCATTCGCGCGTTCGGGCTGCACCCCAATCACAGCAACATGAGGCGCGCTTTCCTTGATGGCAGTGGCAACCCCGGCAATCAGTCCGCTACTGCTGACGGGGCAAGCACGCATTCGACATCCGGCACCTGATCCAGCAGCTCCAACCCGATGCTGCCATGTCCGGCCGGGATCGGGCGTTCTTCCCACGTGTCGATCACCGTCATGCCACGGTCGGCCGCGAGCCGTTCGGCGGTGGGTTGGCGCGCTAAGGCGTCATCGCCGCAGAATACGACCTCCGCCCCATAACCGCGCGCCGCCTCAACCTTGAACGGACTAGTGCGGTCCATCATCACAACGACGATCGGTACCCCGAACATCCGTCCTGCCAGCGCAAAGGCTTGCGCGAAATTGCCCGACGACGTCAGCACCAATCCATGCTTGAGGTTTTCCGGCCCCAAGACCCGGATCATGTTGAACGCCGCCCGCACCTTGTAGGCGCCCGTCACCTGCAGGTTCTCCAATTTTAGAAACAGCGCCTCGTGGCCCACCTCGGCCGCCTCGCGTGCGAGCGGCACAACAGGTGTGCGCCGAATGATGTCGGGCAGTTGATCATGCGCGGTTTGGATCTCCGCCAGCGTGATGAGGTCGGTCATACCGCCAACCCGGTTACGGCAAAAGACTCAATCACCCGCACCCCGGCTTCTTTCATTGCCGTTAGTGCCTCATTGACGGTCTTTTCACCCAGGCCGCGGCAGCCGTCCAAGATCAACACCGTGTCGAACCCGTGGTTGCGCGCGTCCATCGCGCTAAAGCGCACACACACGTCGGTCGCAAGGCCGGTCAAAAACACCCGATCGATCCCGCGTTCGCGCAGGTACCCCACCAAACCGGTCGGCGTCGTGCGGTCGTTCTCGAAGAAAGCCGAATAGAGTCCACCGTAGTCCGAAACCCCTTCCGAATCACCAGTTGCGCCTGGTCGCTATTGAGGTCGGGATGAAACTCGGCGCCGGGCGTGCCCTGCACGCAATGGTCGGGCCACAACGTTTGGTCGCCGTAGGTGACGGTCACGGTATCGAAGGGTTTCTTCTTTGCGTGTCCGCTGGCAAACGACGTGTGATCGGCCGGATGCCAATCCTGCGTCAGCACGATGTTGGCAAAGTGATCCTGCAGCCGATTGATGACCGGCACTACGTCATGCCCGCCCTCAACCGCGAGCATGCCGCCAGGACAAAAATCCTTCTGCACATCGATGATCAAAAGGGCGTCGGTATCACTGGGGCTCAACCGCATGGTGGTCTCCGCGGGTCGGTGGGGCAGGGTGGCACCAGAAATAGGCGGGAGTCGCCGACTTTGTCCACTCAAACCCGGCATCCATCGCATAGCGTGGTCGGTTGTGGTGATGCGGGGATCAGCGTCTTAGACTGATCGCCGCACTTCTCCCGATGCCTTGTTAGGAATGTTCATGTCCACCCAGGTCTTGCCGATCGCGCATTCGATCCTCGATTCACCCTCACTGCGCGACCGAATTATTGAAGCCTACGACCTACCGCAGCCCGTTCAGTGCGAGCTGCTGACCCGTGGGATGAACGACGTCTATTTGATCCGATCGGGCGGCAAGACGTTCGCCAGCCGTGTGTGGCGCGCGGGTTTTCGCAGCGAAGCCGATGTCGATTACGAAACGCAATTCCTGAAGTTCCTCGACGAAGCCGGCGTGCCGGTCCCTGCACCGCTCCCAACGTGCGACGGCGCGCTCTATATCCCGCTCGACGCGCCGGAAGGTCGGCGGCATCTCTCGTTGTTCCAGTGGGCGGCCGGGGCGCCGTTTGCAGACAATCTCAACACCGGCATGGCGGAACGCCTCGGCGCGATGTTCGGCCGCCTGCATCTCACCGCCCAGGGCTTTGCGCCGAACCGGGGACGCGCCATCGATAGTGCCGGTCAACTGCGTCGGGGCTTACCGGCCTTGCAACGCATGGTCGCGCATCGCGACGGCGATAGCGACTGGTACGCCAAGGCGGTCGACGCCATCGCCGGGGCGCTTGAGGCATTGCCTGAATCGGCCGCGCCCAAAGGTCCAAGCCACGGCGATTTCCATATCTACAACGCCTTCATCGAAAACGACGACATCGTGTTGCTTGACTTCGACAATTGCGGCGTCGACCATTGGGCCGCCGAGATCAACAGCTTCGTCTGGGCCAATCACTACATCGGCAACATCGACGAAGCGATCAACGAAGCCTTCGTTGCAGGCTACGAACGCGAACGCCCGTTTACGGATGGCGAACGCGAACTGATGCCGTTGTTCTATGCCGCCAAAGAACTCCGCTTCCTGATCGGCTTTGCCGGCAACGTAAATGCGGTCGGCCACACGCCGCTGCTCAATCCCGACCTGAACTGGTTCGGCGACCGCACCCGCCGCCACATCGGGGCGTTAGGTCTTTTCTAGTAGCTCCACATGACGACCGTAGCGGAAACGCCGCAGCCCGCGGCGCCGGACAGCCCCTATCGTTGGGTCGTACTGAGTGGCATCTGGCTGATCTATTTCTCCTTCGGTTTGCAGATCAACGGCCTCGCGCCGCTGGTCGGGCCCGTCGCGGCGGACCTCGGGCTCAGTTATTCGGCAATGGGCACGATCCTCGCGGCCTGGCCGATGCTCTACGTCTTCGCCTCAATCCCATGCGGCGCGGCGGTCGATCGTTTGGGCGCCAAGCGCTCGCTCCTCATCGCGGTGGCGATCATGTCGGTCTCCGCGATCACGCGTGGCCTGGCGATCGACTTCTGGAGCATGTTCTTCGCCGTCGCGTTGTTCGGGATTGGCGGCCCGCTGTTGTCGATCACCACGCCCAAGGCCATCGTCAAGTGGTTCACCGGCCCACAGCGCGGCCTCGCCATGGGGATCTATTTCACCGGCCCCTCGCTCGGCAGTATCGCTGCGCTCGCCAGTTCCAACACGCTGCTGATGCCGCTCACGGGGAACAATTGGCGTTGGGTGCTGATGATTTATGCGGTTTTCACGGTCGCAGGCGGGCTCTATTGGTGGATGTTGTCGACGCGCGCCGCTTTCCATGCGGTCGATAGCGGCGTTGACCCCGCGGGCCGGGGCACGATCCGCGAACAGATCGCCGTGTTCGGTTATCTGCTGAAGATCCCCGCCGTCGTCCTCATGCTGCTGATGAGCATGGGCATGTTCTATTTCTACGACGCCACCACCAACTGGCTGCCCGAAATTCTCATCTCGCATGGGCTCGCTGCCGGTCCGGCCGGGTTATGGGCCTCGGCGCCGATCGCGGTGGGCGTGGTTGCGGCATTGATCATCCCACGGTTAGCGACGCCCGAGCGCCGCTCGGCGTTTCTTTTGTTGCTGTTCGTGTGCATGGGGCTCGGTGCGCTGTTTTTGCTGTCCGCGCAAACGGCATTCCTCGGCGGTTCTTTCGTGGTTCACGGCATCGCGCGCGGCGGCTTGATGGCCGTGGCGCTGATGACGCTGATGGAAACGCGCGGCGTCGCCAGCCATCAGATGGGGGCGGCAGGGGGTTTGTTCTTTACCGCGTCCGAAATAGGCGGGCTGTTCGGTCCGCTTTCGTTCGGTGTGCTGTTCGATGCCACCGGTTCCTTTGCCGCGCCCCTCTATGTGTTGGCCGGCGTCAGCGTAACGTTGATCATTCTCTTGGCTTTCCATCGGCGCGCGACGATGCGCGCATTGCCGACACCTGCGGTTTCATAGACCCTAGCGTGATGGCCGCCACCGATTCCGCTCCCAGCATCACGCCGTACGAGCATCCGTTCCGATGGGCGATGTTGGGCGGGGTATGGCTGATCTATTTTTCGTTCGGTTTGCTGGCGGCCTCGATGGCCCCACTCGTCGCCACGATCAGCACCGATCTCGCGATTTCCAACACCGTGATGGGTAGCATCTTGGGCGCCTGGCCGCTGGTCTATATCGTGGTCGCCATTCCGTGCGGCGCGTTTGTCGATCGTGCCGGGCTGAAGTGGGCGTTGTTCCTGGCCGCCGTCCTGATGGGCGCCTCCGGGGCGTTGCGCGCCGTCGCGCCCGACGCCCTCATGATGTTCCTTGCGGTCGGCATCTTCGGGATCGGTGGGCCGCTCATTTCCATCGGCGCGCCAAAGGCGATTGCGCAGTGGTTTCGCGGCCGCGAACGCGGCATGGCGATGGGCATCTACATCACCGGACCGGCGTTGGGCAGCGTCCTGTCGTTGTCGCTCACCTACTGGGTGTTGATGCCGGCGGTCGATAACGACTGGCGCGCCGCGTTGATGGTCTATGCCGTCATTATCTTCGTCGCCGGCGTCGCTTGGTTCGTCCTGGCTTCGCACCCGACCAACAGATCGGTCGAGGCCGCCACGAAAAACACCGGCTCGATGGGCGATCAGATCGCCGTATTCGGCGCGTTGTTGCGCATCCCTTCGGTCTTGATCGTCCTGGCGATGAGCATCGGTATCTTTTTCTTCTTCCACGGGTTTGGCAATTGGCTGCCCGAGGTGTTGCGCTATGGAGGGATGGCGCCCGTCGAAGCAGGCCTATGGGCCTCGGTCCCGGTGGCCGTGGGGATTATCGGCTCGTTGGTCGTCCCCCGATTCGCCACCCCGCCAAGACGTTTCGGCATCTTGCTCATCTTGTTCGCCAGCATCGGTGTCGGTGCGGTGCTGCTATTCAGCCCCTACATGCCCAGCATCGTCGGTTCGTTGGTTTTGCAAGGTCTTGGGCGCGGCTCGCTCATGGCGATCACGTTGTTGGTGCTGATGGAAACACGGGGCGTCGATGCCGGTCACATGGGCGCCGCAGGCGGCTTATTCTTTTCGGCGGCCGAAATTGGCGGTGTGCTCGGCCCGCTGTCGATCGGCATCGTGTCTGATCTCACCGGTGGCTTCGACGGCGCGCTATGGATGATGGTCGTGGTCAGCGTTGCCCTGGTGCTGCTGCTTTTGGTCCATCGGCGGGCCGAACACCGCGCAGCCGGTGTGGCGGGCGACGCTATTTCGTGAAGTGCGCGTTCTTGATTACCCCAAACGGAGTGCCGAACGGATCGCGCACTGTCGCGACCACGATCCCTTCGCCGACATCGTGCGGCGGTTCGAGGGCGGTCCCGCCCAACCCGATAAGCCGGTCATATTCGGCTTGCGCATCCGCCACGCCGAAATAACACCACACCCGCGGCTTCTCAGGCGCATCAGGCGCTGCCCCCGGCATCAGCCCGAGCTCATACCCCGCCACGCTAAAGCCGACATGGAACGCTTCGTCAAAATAGGGCGGCGCACCCAGTACCTCGGTATACCAAGCCTTGGCCTTGTCGAGGTCGGGCATGTGGTACACGCAGGTCTGCAAATTGAGAAAGCGGGCAGGGGCGTCGGTCATGGCGGTGCTCCGAGTTATTTGCCGCAGCCTAGGGCTGGGCCTCGCACGAGTCTGCCGTCAAAGTGCTGGCACTAGGTCGTACCGCCGTCGCTCGTTAGGATGCATCGCTTCGGGAGGATTTATGAACCAGCACATTGTACCGGCCGCCCACACCATTCTCGACGCGGTCGCGTTGGGTGAGGCCATTCGCGCGCACTACGGCTTGGGTCAGCCGTTCAATTGCGAACTCCTCCACCGCGGCATGAACGACTTCTATTTCGTCCGCGCGGCGGGTGCGAAATACGTCGCTCAGGTCTGGCGGCCTGGTCTGACGCCGGTCGACAAAGTCGATTACCAAATGAACTTCATGCTGCATCTCGATGCGGGCGGCGTACCCCTCCCGGTCCCGCAGCGTGGCACCGACGGCTCGGGTCATATGATGGTCGCGGGCCCCGAGGGCGAACGTCCGGTCGCCTTGTTCGCCTTTGTCGAAGGCAGTGCGTTTTCCTCGAAGCCCAGCGAAACCGTTTCGCGCAAGATGGGTGTCATCTTTGGCCACATCCACACGCTGTCGGCCGCGTGGTCGGAAACCAAAAAGGGACGCTTGATCGACCGCGAGGCCGGCATCACCAGTTCGTTTCCCTACCTCGAAAAACTCGCCGCGCATCGCCCTGACGACATCGCCTATTACCGCGAGGTGGCCGATGCGGTCACCAGTGGCTATCGCGAAGTCAAAGCCGCAGACGACGTCCCGTCAGGCGCCATTCACGGCGACTTCCACATTCACAACGCTTTCGTGCGCGAGGGCGACGACGTCACGATCATGGATTTCGATGCCTGCGGCCTCGACTACTTCGTGCAAGAACTGATGAGCTATCGTTGGTCGATCGAAAAGAACGACCTACCGATGAAGCTTTGGGATGTGTTTCTCGAAGGCTACGAGACCGTCAGACCGCTCTCGGACCTCGAACGTCGTCACATCCCGCTGTTCTTGGTCGGCAAAGAGTTCCAATACCTGTGCGGCTTTTCCCGGGCGGTGAATGCGATCGGCCATGTTGCATTCCATTTCCCGGGCTTCGATTGGTTTGCCGAAAGCGTGCGTCGCCACGTCGACGACGCCAAGTTGCTCTAACGCGCGGCCCGCAATAACGCCATCAAGGTCCCGGCGTAACTCGGCGCCACCTCGATAAGGTTCGGTTTGATCCGCGCATGCACCGCGGGCAAAGCGTGAAACGGCACCCAGGGAAACGCATGGTGTTCGCTGTGGTAGGGCATGTTCCATGCCAAGGCGCGCACCAAAGCGGTGCTGCTGGTCGTCCGGCTGTTGCGCAGCATATCGGGCACTTGCGGCCGGCCGCCGTGCTCGGCCAACAAGAACACCCGCAAAAACGGCTGACCGACCAACATCGGGATCACCCAGAGCCACAACAGCGCAGCGCTCCAGCCCAAAAGCCAACTTGCCGCGCCGAGGGAGAGATAAACTCCCAGCGTGACGCGGGCCTCCCGGACGATGGCACGCCGCCGATAAGGAGGCACAAACGACTCGACGCCGCGGCCCCAAGCGAGACGCACCAAACTCGTCACGCGTTCGCGCCATAGTGGCCATCCTGTGAGATGCAGAAGGTAGTCGCCCATCGTCTCACGTTGCTGCTCGTCCAGTTCCGGATCGCCCGGCACGTTGGTCAGGCGGTGGTGTGCCGCGTGAAAATGGCGAAAGTTATCGGCGGGCAAGAGCAGCGCCGTCCCCAACACCGCCGCGACCCACCGGTTCAGCGCTTTCGTGCGAAAGGCCGTGTCGTGGATCGTCTCGTGCAGCGGGGCAAACAAGAAAATCAGCACGATCCCGTGGATCAGCAAACTTGGCACCACCCATCCCGTGCCGCGCGATAGCCACACGAGGCTACCGGTCCCGCCCAGCACCGCGAGGTGTGCCGCCAGATGCGCGATCGCCGGCCCATTGCGGCGCTGGCCGAACCGCTGCCGCGCCGACGCATCAAGCAGGTGGTTGGGGAAGGGGCTTGGCTGGGTCATGGCGCACTATAACAATCGCCACTGGCCATTCCCCTGTCGTCACCCTGCCAAGGGGCCTAAACTCCAGGGATGAACGACACGTCCAAACAGCCAGTCCAGGTCAACGGCCTTTTTCCGACGCCCGTTTTGGTGACGAAACTGCCCGACAGCGAGTCCCTTAACGGTGCGCTTCAAACCATCATCCTAGATCACGAAAAATCGCACCCCTCGACCCAGCACAGCAATCTTGGTGGCTGGCAGTCCGACACCGAGTTTCTGACCTGGGGCGGCCCGGCTGCGCAAACCCTTTTGGGGCACGCACGCGCATTGGCCGACCGGCTGACCGCTGGGCGTGACGGTCAACCGGTCAAGGTCGATTGGCACCTCAACGCGTGGGCCAACGTGAACCGCGAAGGCAACGGCAACGAGTTTCACACCCATGCCGGCTGTTTCTGGTCCGCGGTTTATTATGTCGCCGATGGCGGGATCGGCGAGGACCCGACGCTCGGTGGTGCGCTCGAATTCGCCGATCCGCGCGGCGTCGCCCCAGCCATGCACGCGCCGTTGCTGGCGTACAATTTCCCGGGCGGGCACTCCGGCGGCGCCAGCGAAGCGATCTCGCCGCAAGCCGGCATGCTCGTTATCTTCCCGTCCTATGTCAGCCATGCGGTGAAGCCCTATCTTGGAAAAGACATCCGCATTTCGATCGCTATCAACTTCTCGGCGACGCCGACTCTAATTCCACCATCGGCCTAAGAGGCGGGCCGTCGGTCGGCAAACCCCGAATACCAAACCTGGACACAAGGGACATGTCATGTCGTTGCCGCTCGTAGCTATCGCGTTTGAACCGGAAGAGGACGCCGTCCGCGACGTCTTCATCGAGGTTCTCGGAGACAAGTCCGACCTCGTGTTTCTGCCGACGCTCGACGACGCGACGCGGAACAAGGCGATTGCCGAAGCCAAGGCACTCCTGGTGCGCGGCTTCTCAGCCGATCCCGCAAAACAACTCGATCCAACCATGTTCGCCGGCAAATTGGTGCAGACCATGATCGCTGGTGTGGATCAATTGCCGTTCGACGATCTCCCCGCCGATGCCAAGATCGCCCATAACGGCGGCGCGTTTGCTCCACAGATGGCGGAGCACATCGTCGGGATGGTACTGGCCGCCAAGAAAGATTTCCTCGGCAATCACACCTCGATGCAGCAGGGCGAATGGCGGCAGTGGAAACGTATGCGCGAACTCAAGGGCGATACCTGCCTTATCATCGGATATGGCGGGATCGGTAAGGCGACGGCAAACCTGATGCGGGCGTTTGGCGTGCGGGTCGAAGCGCTGAACCGCAGCGGCCGCACCGACGCCCCCACCGATTTCATCGGCACCCTCGACGATCTCCATACCGCCATCGCGCGGGCCGATGTGGTGGTCCTTTCGTGCGGCCTGAACGCACAGACCAAGGGGCTCATCAACGCTGCGGCGCTCGCCCAGGCAAAGGACGACGCCATCTTGGTCAATGTCGCCCGCGGGGGCGTGATCGAAGAGGCCGATTTGTTTGCCCATCTCAAGGCAACGCCGACGTTTTGGGCCTGCCTCGATACCTGGTGGGGCGAACCCTACCGGGACGGCAAATTTGCGGAGGAACGCCCTTTCGTCGAGCTACCTAACGTTCTGGGCTCCCCGCTCAATTCGGGCATTACGGTGGGATATTTCATCGATGCCGCGCGCCACGCCGCCACCAACGTCGTGCGCTATCTCGAAACCGGGCAGGCCGATCGATTGGTCACCCCAGCAGACCGTCCCTAGCTCGGCGGATGCACCGTCCCGCCAGATTTAATGGGAAACATGGCCGCCAAAGGGGCCCAAACGTGACGGGCGTCACAGGCGGACCCGGCCCCATATGGGATTATCAGGCTCTTAAGTACGACGAGCTTGGTAACTTTTTGTAAGGCGGTCCCCCCGCTGGCCCTGGAGGGGGACCGCCCTTTACCTTTTTGCCGACAACGGCGAGGGTATCGGACCAAAGGCGCTGCATGGCGCAGCCAAGTTGGGGCTGAAATTGACGAAACCCCAGACAAATGAGAACCAAGCGATCGGCGGTCGGCTGACTCGTGGCATGACGCGCCTCACGGCGCGCATCGGCGTGTGGCCGATTGTTTTGGCGGTCAGCGCAATCCTCATGTTGACGGTCAATTTCTTCGCGATGATCGGGTTCATCGTCCTAGATCAACCGAGCTATGCCGAGCGACCGTTCTTCGGCGCCTTGATCTTTATCGTACCCTTCGTCGTCAGTGTACCGATCTCATTTCTTCTCGTCGGTGCACTCGATCGCGCACACAAGGCCGAACTTCGCGCGCGCGACAACGAGGCCAAATTCCGTGCGCTGGCGGAAGGCTCTGTCCAGGGTATTTGCATCCAACGAAACTGCGTTCCCTTCTATTGCAACGAAACCTTCGCCAAGATGTTCGGCTTCGACTCCGTCAACGACGCACTGGCGCACGGACCGATGTCCGACCTCCTCCCGGAGGCCACGCGCGACGCTGTTATCGCGCGATCGAAAGAGGTCGGTCGGCCGGGCGTCGCGCGCGCGGTGGTTCACCCGGCCCTGAAGAAGGACGGCACCGAGTTTTGGGTCGAGACCTACGCCCAGCTGGTCAAGTGGGGTGGCGAAGATGCTTTCCAGTTGTCGGTCTAGGACGTCAGCGAGAAACGCAAGATCGACGAGATGAAGAACGAGTTCATCTCCACGGTCAGGCACGAACTACGCACGCCGCTGACCTCGATCAAAGGCGCCTTGGACCTGCTCGAATCCGGGATGATCGGCGACCTCCCTGCTTCGGCACGGGACGTCGTGAAGATTGCGGCGACGAACAGCGACCGACTGGTGCGTCTGATCAACGACATTCTGGATATCGAGCGAATCGAAGCCGGCGAGATGAAGTTCGACCCAGAGGCGCTGAACATCATCTCGTTGATGCGCCAAGCGGTCGATCAAGCGATCGGCTTCGCACACAGCGAAGGGGTGAGGCTTTTGGTTCGCGACGCCAACCTCGAAGTCGAGGTGATGGGGGACCGGGACCAACTCCTCCAGGTGTTGGGAAACCTGATCTCCAATGCGATCAAGTTTTCGCCACGAGGGAGCGAAGTTCGCCTCGCGGCGGATCCGCGAGGCGACACGGTTCGGGTGTTGGTTGTCGACCAGGGTCCCGGGGTGCCGCCCGATTTTCGACCGCATCTATTTGATCGGTTTTCGCAGGCCGATGCTTCGACAGCCCGCAAACACAAAGGAACCGGCCTCGGTCTTCATCTGTCCAAACTCATCATCGACCGTCACGGCGGGCGGATTGCGTTTGTACCGACCAAAGGCGGCGGTGCGACCTTCTGTTTCGAGCTACCCGCACCGGTCGCCGCGGTGAAACAGTCTCGCCTTGCTGCGGAATAGCAGCGTGGTCGTCAGTGCGCGCAGCGCATAATCCGCGGTCACGGGGTCTTCGTGGCTAAACAGACTATGACGTTGGCGCAGGCCTTCGATGCCGGCTTGGCGGCTTTGCGCCGGGGCGACCACGACAACGCCGAATCGATCTTCCAACAGATTCTCGCAGCCAAGCCAGACCACCCGCCGAGCACGCATTTCTTGGGCGTGATCGGTTTCCAGCGCGGTCGGCACGATGAGGGGATCGACCTCATGCGCCAGGGGATTGCGTTGCGCCCCGACGAAGCGGCGTTTCATCAGAACCTCGGTGGTGCGCTTCGAGAGATCGGACGGGACGCCGAGGCCTTACCCGCGCTCGAAACCGCTGCCACCCTCGCGCCCAACGATGCGACCGCGTCCGCCAACCTTGCGACCGTCTTGTATCGGTTGGGGCGGCATGACGCGGCCCTGGCCGAAGGGCCGGGCGCTCGCGCTTAAGGACGAACAATCGCGTGCCCGTGACGTCGTGCCCATCGCGCCCAAAGAGGTAACGGTGCCGCCGTTTCGCGCCGACCGACCCGAGCGCAACATCATTGCGTTCTCGTTGTGGGGCGAGGGCGAGGAGTATCTCACCGGCGCGCTCGAAAACGCGCGTCTCATTGCAGACATCTACCCCGGTTGGACGGCTCGGTTCTACGTCGATGCGACGGTGCCCGGCGGTGTCATCCAAGCCCTCGAGGCGCATGCGGCCCAGATCGTGCGGCGTTCCACGCCAGAGCAACCCGTGCGCGGGGCGTTCTGGCGTTTCGAAGCCGCCAACGATCCCGACATCGATCGATTTCTGTGCCGCGATTGCGAAGCCCGGCTCAATCGGCGAGAGGCGGCCGCGGTGGCTGACTGGATTAGCGAAGGCAGTGCGTTTCACATCATGCGTGACAGCCCCGCGCATTTGGAACTGATCTTGGCCGGTATGTGGGGCGGCGTTGCGGGCATTTTGCCCGCGCTCGAACCTCTGATCGCGCCGCGCCTTGCACATTACGGCGGACGCTGGGCCGACCAAGTATTTCTGCGCGAAGAAATCTGGTCGCGTGTTTGCGATATCTCGTTGGCGCACGATCCCGTTTTTCGCTTCGGCCATGCACGTCCCTTTCCTGAAGGGGCAGAGTTGCCGCAGGGTCAGCACGTCGGGGGCAGCGTCCTTGGCGCGCGCCCGCGCGGCAGCTTTTAGCCACGGTCCGCTTGACACTGACCGCAACGCCCATAGGCTCTTGAACCAGGGACTAAGTTGGGGGATTTGGTTTGAGACTCGGGTTGATAATGCTCGGCGTTGCCGTCGGCTTATTCGTTGGCCTCAGCGGCGCCGCATACGCACAAGATCAGAAACTGTCGGTAGAACTCAATCGTGTCGATCAACAAGGCGAGGCGTGCCGCTTCGATTGGCGCGTCACCAACCGCACGGAATCGGGCATCGATGATCTAGCGGCCGATATGGTGTTGTTCGATCAGGCCGGTGTGAACATCGCGCGCATGGTGGTGCCGTTCGGCGCGCTGGCCCGCGAGAAATCCGTTCTTCGGTCGTTTCAATTGCGACCCTTCGAGTGCGCCCGCGTCGGCGAGGCGTTGCTTAACGGCGTTGCCCAGTGCGTAGCCGATCCACCGCTCGATTGCCTCGCGGCCATCGCGGTCAGTAGTAGGGCCTCCATCCCGCTCAGTCGGTAGGCTCCCGGCAGGCCGTCACGAAACTGTCTCGGTTGGGCGGTATATCTGCCCGAAGTCGCGTCGTCGTTTTGGCGCACCCCTCAACCGTGAGAGTTTATGCCTATCAACAGACAAGCTGACGACCTTACTGTCCTAAATATCCGATTGCCGGAATCCGTTTTGGTCCGTTTGGAGGAGACCGCCCGGCGAGAAGGCGCGCGGCTGCCGGAAATCGTGCATTCCATCCTCGAGCTCGGGCTCGACGTCCACAATGGTCAGGAAATGCGTCGCGCCGCGTAACGGCTAACCGATCTTGCCCAGCACGGCCTTCAGTTGCTGCTTGCGGAGAAAATGACGCCCATGCGGCCCGCGATCGCCACCCAGACGGAACACTTCGGCGCCGGTGGGATCGAACAAATAGACCGCCGGCACACTGAAGACGCCCCCAAAGCGATCGTCCAGGGCGTCGCTACCTTCGATCACGGCAATGCTCGGATGAATGCGGTTGATCATGCGGGCCAAGCGCGCATTCGACCGACCGGTCAGGCCTTCGATCCACTTGACCGCAATGATATCGACTTCCGTCTCGCCTTCTTCGGCGATGAACTCCGCCAATTGTGCGAACTCCGCAGCGCAGGGCGGACACCAGCTTGCGAAAAATGTCACCAGAACCGGTCGTTGCCCTAGCGCATTCAAATCGGGTCCACCGGGCCGCAGCTTCACGGCGGAGACCAGTTGCGCCTTGGTGGCGGCATCGAGCGAAAGGCGGTCTTGCGCGGCGAGGGGGCCGGCGAGGGTCGTCAGACCGATGACCAGCGCGGCCGCGAGGGTAAACAAGCGGATGCGGGACTCCGTGGCAAAAATGCAAAACTGCCCCCTTATAGGGGAGGGGCGTCGTCACACGGAATCACCTGGGCGTGAAACGCGCCCAGGTCGGTCGAGAGGCTTTATTCTGCGGCTTGTTGGTTGGCCGGGTTACGGGGATCGTCGATCCACGACAGATAAGGTTTGCCGTTGTCGACCTTTTTCATGGTGATGCAATTTTCCACCGGACACACCAGCATGCACAAGTTGCAGCCGACGCACTCTTTGTCGACCACCTCGTAACGCCGCTCGCCGTTGCTGCGCGCTGTGATCGCTTGGTGCGCGGTATCTTCGCAGGCGATGTGGCACAGTCCGCACTTGATGCAGGCGTTCTGATCGATGCGGGCGACGATCTCGTAGTTCATGTCGAGATTTTCCCACCGCACGTAGTTCTCGATCGCCTGTCCCCTGAAATCCTCGATCGTTTTGTAACCCTTCGAGTCCATCCAGTTGGACAATCCGTCCGCCATATCCTCGACGATCTTGAACCCTTGGTGCATAGCCGCCGTACAGACCTGCACGGTGCCCGAGCCCATGGCGATGTGCTCGGCGGCGTCGCGCCATGTGGCGATGCCGCCGATCCCTGAAATCGGCAGGTTAGAGCCGAACTCCCGCGCGATGTCGCCTATCATGCGCAACGCAATCGGCTTCACCGCTGGTCCGCAATAGCCGCCGTGGCTGCCCTTACCGTTGACTTCGGGCAGGGGCGACATGGTGTCGAGATCGACCCCGATGACGGACGCCACCGTGTTGATCAACGAGACCGCGTCGGTGTTTCCCTCGACGGCGGCGCGGGCGGGATACAGCACGTCGTTGACGTTGGGCGTCAGCTTTACGATCACTGGCATGTCGGAATAGGCCTTGGCCCATTCTGTCACCATGGTGACGTATTCCGGCACCTGGCCGACTGCGGCGCCCATGCCGCGTTCGGACATGCCATGCGGGCAGCCGAAGTTGAGTTCGATCCCGTCACAGCCGGTGTCTTCGACCGCGGGCAGGATGTTCTTCCACGCCGCTTCTTCGCACGGCACCATCAGCGACACGACGACCGCCCGATCGGGCCAGCGCTTTTTCACGGCGCGAATTTCTTCCAAGTTCACCTCGACCGGCCGATCGCTGATCAGTTCGATGTTGGTGAACCCAGCCACGCGGGTGCCGTTATAGGCATTCGCGCCATAGCGCGAGGATACGTTGACGACCGGCTCGCCGACCGTCTTCCACACCACACCGCCCCAACCGGCCTCGAAGGCGCGTTCGACGTTGTAGGCCTTGTCGGTGGGCGGCCCGGAGGCCAGCCAAAACGGGTTGGGCGATTTGATCCCCGCAAAGTTGGTGCGTAAGTCCGCCATATCCTGTTCCTTCCTCGTTCAGCCGCGCAAATCGGCGTCGATCGCGCCCGCAGCCGTTTTGCCATCCTCAACGGCTTGCACCGTCAGGTCGTTGCCTTCCACGCAGTCGCCGCCGGCGTAAACCCCTTGGAGGGAGGTACGCCCCTGATCGTCGATCACGATTCGGCCACCGGAAATGTTCTGCGTTTCCTTCGCTCCGTCTTTGACCGGGTCTTCGACCAGCACCTGACCTACGGCGGTTAGCGCCATATCCGCGGGCACGACAAACGTCTCGCCGGTGCCTTCAAGCTTGCCGCCGGCCAGGCGGGTGTATTCGAACTCGACGCCGGTCAGCGCCCCGTTATCGCCAACGAACCGCACCGGCTTGGCCCAGTGCTTGATCTTGACGCCTTCGGTCTGGGCGAACTCCTGCTCGTGATCGGTTGCGCCCATCTCTTCAGGGCCACGGCGATAGACCAGCGTCACATCCTCGGCGCCCAACCGCTTGCTCTGGATCGCGGCATCGATCGCGGTATTGCCGCCGCCGATCACAATGACGCGACGCCCGACGGGCAGGGCGGCGAGGTCGGGGGACTGGCGCAGGCGTGCAATGAAGTCGACCGCCGGTTCGACACCGGTGAGATCTTCGCCGTCCGCACCGACGGCGCGCACCCCAGCTTGTCCCATGGCCAAAAAGACCGCGTCGTAATCGCGCCGCAGGTCGTCCAGGGTGATGTCTTTGCCCAGGGCCTTGCCGGTTTCCAGCGTGATGCCGCCGACCGACATGATGAAGGCGACTTCCTTCTGGGCGAAGTCCTCGACGACTTTATACGCGGCGATCCCGTACTCGTTCAGCCCACCGGCTTTGCCGCGCGCGTCGTAGACCACCACATCGTGCCCCAACCGGGCGAGGCGATGGGCGCATGACAGCCCTGCCGGGCCCGCGCCGACCACGGCGATGCGTTTGCCGCTCGCCTCGGCGCGCGAAAAGGGCTGTTCGCCGGTCTCGAAAAAACGGTCGGTGGCGAATCGTTGCAGCAACCCGATGGCCACCGGTTTGGTTTCCTGCGCGTCGCGCACGCACGCTTCCTCGCAAAGCTCCTCGACGGGGCAAACCCGCGCGCAGGCACCGCCGAAGATGTTCGGCTCCAGAATATCGAGCGCGGCGCCGCGAATGTTATGGGTCGAGATCTTGCGAATGAACGACGGGATATCGATGCTCGTCGGGCAAGCCTCCACGCACGGTGCGTCGTAGCAAAAGTAGCACCGACTGGCTTCGATCAGGGCGCGCCGCTGGTCGAGCGGCGTTTTTGCGTCGACGTTGAAACCTTGGGCGTAAGCAGCCTTGTCCAAGCGACCGGCAGCGACATCGTGGTGTTCAGCCATAGAGCCTCGCAAACGAGCAAAACTTATTTGAACATTTTCGGCAGTCGGGTGGCCACACAAAAAACGGGGCGCCGGTTGGTCCGGCGCCCCGTGGTCTTTGTTGCTGAGTCCGCCTAGTTGGCGGCAATCGCGCTATAGTCGATGTTCCGATTGACGTAACGGAACCCGTCGATACGTTTGTTCACGCCGGTCACATCGATTTGTTCGACCAGGAAAATCGCCGGGGCGACTTCCTTCGTGACTTCGTGAAGCTTGAGAAGAAGTGCCTCACGCTTCGCCGGATCCATCTCAACGCTGACCTTGTCATAAAGCGGGGTCTGGTCGGCGTCACAGAAGTGCGGGTTACGCTTTGCACACGTCTGGTAGCTGTACGCCCGGAACGAGTCCATGTACGGCGCTGAATTCCAGGACGACCCAAAGGCGTCGCCCGCCCAAGTGTTGTTGAGGAATTTCTTCAACCAGTCCGGAAAATTCACCCGTTCCATCTCGACGTCGATACCCACCGCGGTCAGGTCCTGCGCAGCCTTTTGGTAGATGTCGGCGTCACTGGGGAACGATCCGGTGATGACTTCGATCTTCATCGGGAAGCCATCGGCGTATCCCGCCTCCGCGAGAAGCGCTTTGGCTTTGGCCGGATCGTACGGGTACGGCTGAAGCGTCGGATGATAGCCGAACGAAGCCGGCGTGCCCGACTGTCCTGCGGCTTTGCCCTGACCCAGCAGAAGGTCGCGCGCCATCGATTCCTTGTCGACAGCGTAATTCAGGGCTTGGCGAACGCGGCGGTCTTTCAGAGGCGAATCACCTTCGACCTCAGTGCGCATCATTAAAGACATGACCTGCGGCGCCGGGGTGACCAAGACATCGATCCCGGACCCTTCCATCTGGCCGATGTTGTCGGGGCCCATGCCGAAGGCGACATCGATCTGGTTCGACAGTAGGGCTTGGAGGCGCGAGGCCTGCTCGGGCAAACCCAGCAGCGCCACCTTGTCGACTTTGCCGAGTCGCCAAGACGTGGCGTTACGCGTGAGGGTTAGGGCTTCACCGTTGAAGGACTCCTTGGCAAAGGGACCGGTTCCGACAGGGTCGGCGTTGAACTCATCCGGGCCCCGGTCGGCCCAAGCTTTCGGCGCCACCATGTACAGCATAGCCAGTTTGTTGACGAGCAAGGGGTCGGGCGCTTTGGTCACGATGCGCAACGTGCTGTCGTTCACGACTTCGACCTTTGCCACACCACGGAATTCGCGGCCGACAACGGAGGCCTGACCGGCTTCGCTTGCCATCCATTCCAGCGTCGCCGCGGCGGCTTGAGCGTTGAAGGCTTCGCCGTTGGAAAACTTCACACCTTCGCGCGTGGTGAATTCCCATGTCGTCGGGTTCACCACTTTCCAGCCCGTGGAAAGAACCGGGCGGGGCGAGCCTGAATCGTCCGGCAGGGTGTGCGGGTCGAACAACGCGTTCCAGAGGAACGTGCCCGGATTGCCGCGCCCGGAAAACGGATTGCCGTGACGCCCGATGTCGTTCACGCCAAGGCGCACTTCGGCGGCTTCGGTGACAGCGGGCAAAGCAACGAGACTGGTGACCCCGAGGGCGACACCGCCAAGGGCGGCGCCGAGCAACCGCCGTGATTTTCTTTGCATTTCCAAAGTCTTTCTCTCTGGTTGAATTCGAAGGCTGCTCGGGTGCGCTTGTTTCCAAGCGCCATGCCCTGGCAGGTTGTGAATGCTATATACGCACTTGCGAGACACATTTGAACCGGGGACGGACACGATGAAGCTGATCAGCTACCGCTACAACGGAAACGACACCTACGGTGTCGCCCTGGATGACGGTGTTGCCGATTTAGGCCGTCAGTTCGCCGATCGTTGGCCCGACCTTGGTGCGGCGCTGGCCGACGGTGGCTTCGATGATCTCGTGCGTGCTGGCGCCGGCAAGACCGCCGAGGCCCCGCTGCAGGAGGTCGAGCATCTGCCCACGATCGTCAATCCGCCCAAGGTCATCTGCGTGGGCCTGAACTACAAAAGCCACATCGAGGAAATGGGCCGCGACACGCCTGAATACCCGATGCTGTTCGCGCGCTACGCCGATTCGCAAGTCGGCCACGAACAACCGATGGTCCGGCCCAAGGTCTCCGACAAATATGATTTCGAAGGTGAACTGGCGTTTGTCGTCGGGCGCGCCGGCCGCCACATCGCGGCCAAGAACGCCCTCGACCACATCGCGGGCTATGCCTGCTTCAACGACGGTTCGATCCGGGATTACCAGCGCCACACCACCCAGTTCATGCCGGGCAAGACCTTCTTTCATTCCGGCGCGATGGGGCCGTGGATGGTCACTGCCGACGATATTCCCGATCCGACCGCGCTGACGCTGACAACGCGCCTCAACGGCGAGGTGATGCAACAGGCCACAACGGACGATCTGTTGTTCGATATCCCGACGCTGATCGAATACCTCTCGCAAATCGCGCCACTGGTGCCGGGAACCGTCGTCGCCACCGGCACGACCGGCGGTGTCGGCGCGGGCCGCACGCCGCCTGTCTGGATGAAAGCCGGCGACATCATCGAAATCGACATCTCGAACATCGGCATCCTGCGCAACACCATCATTGACGAGGCTTAGGATGATCACGCCGCCGACCTTTCGACGCCCGGCCACGGAGGGCCGGGTCTCGATTGCGCCTGATCTGTCGTTGCACTACCTCGATTGGCCGGGTGAGGGCGTGCCCGTTCTTTTTCTCCACGGCAGCAAATCGAATGCGCGCGCCTGGGACTTCGTGGTCGATGCCAGCGAACTCACCCACCGTCGTTTCATCGCGCCGGATCAGCGTGGTCATGGCCTCAGCGATGCGACACCGACCGGCTACCAAATCGAAAGCCTCGCGTCCGACATGTGGGCGTTTCTCGATGCCCTATCGATCGAGCGCGCTATCGTGGTTGGCACCGCTACGGGCGGCTACATGGCGTTGACGATGGCCGCGGCACGAACCGCGCGTGTCGCCGGCATCGCCGTCGTCGATGCCGGTATTTGGATCAACACCAATTTGAATTTCGCGCCGCGCAAGCGGATTTACGATTCAATGGCGGACGGTCGCGCGGCCTTGGACCGCAGCGACCTATGGGACGAAGCCGCGAAAGACCACTATGCGCTGCATTCCTTCCGTGAACTCGGCGACGGCCGGGTCGAGTACCGCCATTTCGAACAACCCGAAACTGCCGAGAGCCGCGCCGCCTTCGATATCGAGGCGCTCAAGATCGCATGTCCGACGCTCTTGGTGCGGGGCGAGCACTCGGACATCACCGAACCGGAGACGCATCCCAGGTTGGCGGGCTATATCCCCCAAGCGGAGATCGCGACGGTGGCCGGGTCCGACCATCACGTGTCGCTCGATAAACCCGCCGGGTTGGCGGCGATCCTTGATGGTTTCATCGCCGGCTTGGACTGACATCGCCCCAAACGCCAGCATTCGCGTGGTCGTCGCCCACGTTATTTGTCGCTATCATGTCCGCGAGACAATGCCGTGCGGCGAGCCGCACGCGGGGCGAGGAGGTTAGGGAGCGATCGTGACGTCGGAGGCGACGGCGCTGCTTCGGGTTGAGGGCATCGAACTAAGCTTCGGCGGCGTCTCGGCGCTCAAAGTCGTATCGCTTGATGTCCGGCGCGGCTGCATCACCTCTCTGATCGGCCCGAATGGCGCAGGCAAAACCAGCCTCTTCAATGTCGTCTCCGGGTTTCACCAACCGGACTCAGGTCGTCTGATCTTTGACGGTACCGAATTCACCCGATTGAAAACCCACAAACGCGCCGCCCTTGGCATCGCCCGCACGTTCCAAAACATCTCACTGTTTCCGGGCATGAGCGTGCTCGATAACATCAAGCTGGGCGCTCACACCCATCTCAAAACCGGCGTGCTCGAAGCGGGCGTCTTTTGGGGCCCGGCCCGGCGCGAGGAAACCGAATTGCGCGCTGAAATCGAACGTAAGATCATCGACTTTCTTGAGATCGATCATATTCGCAAGACGCCCGTGGCCATGCTGCCCTACGGCCTGCAAAAACGCGTCGAGCTCGGTCGTGCCTTGGCGATGCGCCCCAAGCTCTTGTTGCTCGACGAACCCGTGGCGGGGATGAACCGCGAAGAAACCGAAGACATGGCGCGCTTCATCCTCGATCTGCAAGAGGAGTGGGGCGTCACCATTCTGTTGGTCGAACACGATATGTCGATGGTGATGGACATCTCGGATCATGTCGTGGTGTTGAACTTCGGCGAAAAGATCGCCGAGGGCGCACCACACGAGGTACAGCAAAACCCCGCGGTCATCGAAGCCTACCTGGGCGCCGAGCAGGACGTGGCCTGATGGAACTCGCCTTCATTCTCGAAGACAGCCTGACCGGTCTCATGACGGGCGGCGTCTACGCGCTCATCGCCGTCGGCATCGTGTTCGTTTTCCGCGCCACCAAGGTGTTCAACTTCGCCCATGGCACCGTGATGATGATCGGCGCCTACTTTTATCACACCATCACCCTAGCTCTCGGCGGTCTCGGTCTTGGAACATGGGCCATCTACATCATCGCCCTACCGCTGACCCTCGCAGCCGCTGCGCTGTTCGGTGCGGTGATCGAGCGGGTCGTCATGCGCCCCATGCTCGGCCAAAACCCGTTGGCGATGATCATGGTCACCATCGGCTTGATCTCGGTCCTCGAGGGCGCCGCGGCGATCATCTGGTCGACCAATGCGTTCTATCCCCCGGCACTTGTCGGTCTCAGCATCGACTTCGTCGGCGGGATCGCGATCAACCGACAGATGTTCGCGAGCTTCCTCATCGCCATCATCGTCTTTGCGACCATCGCCGCCCTGTTCCTTAAATCCAAAGCCGGAGTCGCGATTCGCGCGACCGCCTCCGATCAGTCCACCGCCTACGCCATGGGCATCAACGTCCCGCGCGTCTTTTCCACCACTTGGATGATTGCGGCGGGGACGGGGGCTCTGGCCGGTATCTTGTTAGCGCCCCTCAACAGCCTCACGCCCTCGCTCGGGGCCGTCGGCCTCAGCGTGATTGCCGTCGTCATCCTCGGCGGCATGGATTCGGTGATCGGCGTGCTTCTCGCGGCCTTCTTGGTGGGATGGCTTGAAGCCATGGCCAACCATTTCCTCGGCGGCAACTTCAAAGAGATCGTCCCCTACGTCGTTGTCTTGGTGATCATTTTGATCCGCCCTTATGGCCTTCTCGGTACCCGCGATGTCGAGCGCGTGTAGATGCTGATCGGCGATTACAAATCAACCTATGCCGCGGACGAGGCGATCTTTCGTGCCTGGCCGGTGCGCTTCGGCTTCGCCGCGCTCCTTGTGGCGCTCATCGTGCTGCCGTTTGCCGCCAACAGCTTCATCGTGTTTCTTGCCACCCAAGTTGCGATTTACACCGTCGCGATTACCGGGCTCAACATCCTTACTGGCTATACTGGTCTCATCTCGCTAGGTCACGGTGCGCTGGTCGGAGTCGGCGCCTATGCCACCGCGATCTTCGCCAACTGGTTGGGCCTCCCGTTCTGG
Organism: Alphaproteobacteria bacterium; assembly: GCA_038141965.1. Lineage (GTDB taxonomy): Bacteria > Pseudomonadota > Alphaproteobacteria > SHVP01 > SHVP01 > CALJDF01. The sequence continues at coordinate 903,193 of JAYQJC010000002.1, read as the reverse complement.
GCGGCAATCCCCGTCGCAGTCGTCGTGACGGCGGTAGTTGGTCTGATGTTCGGCCTGCCGTCATTACGTATCCGCGGCCTTTACCTCACCATCGCGACCTTGGCCGCCAGCTTCATCATTATCTTTGTCATCGAACACTGGACCTCCGTCACGCGGGGCGACAGCGGGATTACATTGGCGCCGGCTTCGATCTTCGGCATCGAACTGGTCAGCGATGCGCAGAAGTATGCCCTGATCGTCCCGATCGCGATTCTCGCGGTGTTGTTCGCGCAGAACCTGTTTCGTACCCGTGTCGGGCGTGCCTTCATCGCCATTCGCGATTCGGATTACTCGGCCGAGATCATCGGCGTTGGGTTGACCCGCTACAAACTGCTCGCCTTCGCGCTGGGTTCGGCATACGCCGGTCTCGCAGGTTCGCTGTGGGCCTACAACTTCCTGGCGCTGCTCCCGACGCAGTTCGAGCTGCAACTCTCCATCATCTTTCTTGCGGCCCTGGTCGTCGGCGGTTCGGCCCGCACGTTGGGACCGGTGTTCGGCGCGGTTTTCGTGATCCTGATCCCCGAATTCCTGAAGTGGATTTTCGGCTTTCTCACGCCGTTTAGCCCGACAATCGTGGAGTACACCGCGCCCGCGAACACAATCACATATGGGCTGTTGATTATTGGGTTTATGATCTTCGAACCGATGGGCTTGGCCGCAATTTGGACGCGGTTTTGGCGCTACATAAACCTATGGCCGTTTTCACCGTAGCCAGTTCATCAACTAAATAGATAGGGAGAAGCACAATGAAAGTGGATCGCAGAACGGTTCTGAAAGGGACGGCGGCCGTCGCCGCGACATCCGTCATGGGCATGCCCTCGATCGTGCGGGCGCAATCCAAAAAGTGGGTCTTCGCCGGTTCGTCGCCGCTGACCGGGCCGTTTGCCCAGGCCGGCACCACCGCGCTCAAGGATTTGCTCGATTGGGCGGAGATGACCAACGACATGGGCGGCATCGCGGGACGTCCGGTCGAAATCGTTCACGAAGACTCCGGCTACAACCCGGCCAATTCGCTCGCTAACTTCAAAAAAGCGATGTCGGCGGACGAACGCCCGATCTACTACAACGGCGATTCGACCGGCTTCATGAAACTCGTTACCCCGGAACTAACGCGCACGCCAGTCCTTTGTGGCGGCACGTCGTTCGCATCCGAACTCGCCGACCCGTCGACCCACCCGTACCAGTACATCGCCGGGCCGACCTACAACTCGATGTTCGACATCCTTCTCAAGCACGTGAAAGACAACGGTGGCAGCACGGTCGCCTTCGTCTATTCGGATACCGAGTTCGGGCGTGACCCGATCGAACATGGCCGCAAGTCGGCCGCCGCGCTCGGCCTCAAGGTCGTGCACGAGGAAATCACCAAACCGGCGGGTGCCGAGGTGCAAACCCACGTCGCCCAACTCCGTCGTGCCGACCCGGACTTCGTCATCCTGCACGGCTACGTCACCGGCGTGTGGCCCGAAATCATCGGCACCGCACGCGCCTTTAAGATGGGCACCAAGTTCCTCGGCACGTTCTGGGGCATGGAAAAGGTCATCGCCGACGGCGTAACCGCAAAGGCCGGCCCGATCCTCGACGGCTACGCCGGCGTGCTGCCGTATCGCTACTTCTACGAAGCAAAGGACTCCGCCTCCTACTCGAAATTCTTTGCCTTCAAAAAGCAAAAGTACGGCGACAAGTTCCCGGGCTACGTCGTGACCTGGTCGCTGCAACCGATGTTCAGCCACGAACTGGCCAAGAACGCGATCGAGGCCACGGTCAACGCCGACAAAGAGGTCAATGCCGACAACCTGGTTGCTGCATTGGCCGCGATCAAAGACTGGGACTCCGGCGGCTATATGGGCCAACCCGTTACGGTGGTGAACCATGCGGTGCCGCAGGGTCGGGTTTATGCCTATGGGGCGGATAACAAACTGTTCCTGCCGATCTCCGACTGGATCGTCACGTAAACAGGGGGACATGCGGCGGCGCCTGGGCGCCGCCGTTACCCAAGGGGGACGCGTGCTGAGCGTCAATAACATAGAGGTCTACTATCACCGCGTGGTGCAGGCGCTGCGCGGCCTATCCTTCGACGTGCCCGAAGGCAAGGTCGTCGCGCTGCTCGGGTCGAACGGCGCCGGCAAAACAACCGCCCTCAAAGCGATCTCCGGTCTGCTGCCGCTCGAATATGGCGAGGTCACCGACGGCGACATCACCTTCGGCGGACGTTCGGTGCTGCGCGACGAACCCCACACCTTGGTGCGCCGCGGCATGGGGCACGTGCGCGAGGGGCGACGGATTTTTGCCGACCTCACCGTTCAGGACAATCTCGTCGCCGCGTCCTATGCCCTGACCGGGCGTAAAACGCCCATGCCGATTTCGACGACATCTACGATTTGTTTCCCCGCCTTAAGGAACGCCGCACTCAGCTCGCGGGCTATCTGTCCGGCGGCGAACAGCAAATGTTGGCGCTCGGCCGCGCACTCATCGGCCAGCCCGAGATCGTGTTGCTTGACGAACCCTCGCTCGGCCTTGCACCCAAACTCGTGCTGGAAATTTTCGACACGATCTCGCGCATCAACGAAGAACGCGGTGCCACCATCCTGTTGGTCGAGCAAAACGCCAACGTCGCGTTTTCGCATGCCCACTACGGCTATATCCTGGAGAACGGTCGGGTGGTGATCGAAGGCGACGTCGATAAGCTGCGCGAAGACGATGACGTGCGCGAATTCTACCTCGGTGTCGGTGGGGCAGAGAGCAGATCGTTCCGCGACGTCAAACACTACAAGCGTCGCAAGCGCTGGCTGAGTTAGGGTTCAAGAAAATGGCCGTTGCCGAGCAAATCGACGTCGATACCGAGATCGCCCCGGAGGTCTGGACGTTGCCGCGTCTCCTCCGAACGCATGCCCGCAACAAACCGAACACGCTGGCGTTGCGGCAAAAGCGTTTCGGGATTTGGAACGAACTCACGTGGTCTGACTACGAACGCGCCGTCGGCCATTTTGCCCAAGGCTTGGTCGCGCTGGGCTATCAGCGCGGTGATCACATCGCGGTCCTATCGGAAAATCGCCAGGAATGGCTAATCGCCGAGTTGGGTATGCACATGGCGGGCATCGTGACCGCCGGTGTTTATCCGACCTCGCCGGCGCCGGAAATTCTGCACGTTCTCGATCTTGTCGAAGCCAAAGCCGTGATCTGCGAGGACCAAGAGCAAGTCGACAAAGTCCTCGAAATCAAGGACCGGTTGCCCAACCTTCACCACATCATTTTCATCGAAAACAAAGGCCTCGTGGGGTATGACGACGACGATCTCGTCGCCTACGCCGATGTAATGTCACGCGGCGCCGACGCCGCGCGACGCGATCCGGACTATCTGGACCGCGCGCTACTTGCGCATGATCCCGACGACGTGGCGCTCATCGTCGGTACCTCGGGTTCGACCGGCTTACCCAAAGCCGCGCTCATCACGTTCCGCAACATCGCCTTCGTGGGCGAAGCGTCAGCCAAGAATATCGGCCAAACCGAGAACGACTCGGCGGTCTCTTACTTGCCGCTTTGTCACGTCGCCGAGCAGCTATTCTCGGTCTTCCTCGCGATGAACGGGGGCTACGCCGTGAGTTTCGGCGAAAGCCTGCGTACCGTGCAGTCGGACCTGCGTGAAATCGCGCCGACGATCTTCCTCGGCGTGCCGCGCATCTGGGAAAAGATGCGCGGCGAGGTACTGATCCGCGCCCGCACCGCCGGGCCCCTCCAAAAGCTCGTTCTCGGCCTCGCCTTGCGAGACGCGCACCGTTTCGACGATCCTTGGAAGACCGACTACAGCCTCGGCGACCGCTTGCGCCGTGCGCTTTGGGAGCCGCTGGCCTACCGCCCGTTGCGCAACGCGCTCGGTCTCACCCGCTGCAAGATTGCCGTGTCCGGCGCGGCGCCGGTCGCAATCGAAACCCTCAAGTTCTTCCGCGGCTTGGGCGTGCCGCTGATGGAAGGTTTCGGCATGACCGAAACCGCCGGTGCCTGCGCCATTCAACGGCGCGAGCAGAAGCTCGAGGGTCGCATCGGCGCTCCGCTCGAGGGCATCGAGATGAAAACCGCCGCTGACGGCGAGCTGCTTATTCGCGGCGGTTGCGTGTTCGCGGGCTACTACCGCAACGAAGAAGCCACCCGCGAGGCCCTACTGGACGGCTGGCTCCACACCGGCGATATTGCCGAGATGTATCCCGACGGCTCGGTCTCGATCATTGATCGCAAGAAAGATGTGGCGATCACCGCCGGCGGCAAGAACCTTACCCCCAGCCTGATCGAAAACACCATGAAGGCGAGCCCCTATATCAAAGAATGCATCGTCGTGGCGGATGGGCGCCGGTTCGTCACAGCGCTCATTCAGATCGATTTCGACATGGTCGCCAATTGGGCCGACGGCAAAGGGCTGGCCTACACCACGTTCCGCGCGCTTGTGGAGCATCCCGACGTGGGCGCTTTGATCCAGCGCGAAGTCGACCGAGAAAACAAACGCCTCGCCAACGTCGAACAGATCAAGAAGTTCCACCTTCTGACCAAAGAACTCGATCACGACGACGGCGAGGTCACCGCCACGATGAAAATTCGTCGCGCCAAAATCACCCAAGCCTACGAAGACGAAATCGCCGCGCTCTACGCCTAACGCCTTAATTCCCGTAAGAGTCGTGCAGCCGGAGCCAACTCATGGAGTAGGGCAGGGCGTCCTCGTCACGTCCCTTCGGCACAACATCGAGATAGTGATAGGCCGTGAGAAACATATCGAGCCCGCGGCCATAGCTTGAATAGGTGTGGAACACCTGTCCCTCATCGCCCTTCGCGAAAACGCTCAGGCCCGGCGCCTCGGTGGTCGGAAAGCCGTTGTTGGCATAATTGTAATGCGCCCTGCCGCTCTCGATCTCGGTTTGGGTAAACGACACACCGAAGTCGCGGTTGAAGTCGTTCTCGAACGACGACACCCACTTGAACGACCAACCCATGCGATCCCGAAAGGCCTGTAGTTTGTCCAATGGCGCCTTGGACACCGTCACCAACGTCACGTCGCGCTGCGCGAGGTGCACGACCGCCGGGTCGTAATGATCGGCAATAAATGAACAGCTCTTGCAGCCTTCGTCCCACGTCGGGTCGAACATGAAGTGAAAGACCAGCAACTGGCTGCGTCCCGCGAACAACTCGGCCAGGCTTTGTTTGCCGTCGGGGCCGTCGAAAACGTAGTCCTTGTCCACTTTGCGCCACGGCAACGCCCGCCGTGCCGCACTCAGCGCATCGCGCGCCCGCGTGAACGCTTTCTCTTTCTGCAGCAGCGTCTTGCGGGCGTTTAGCCAATCGTCGGTTGGAACAACGTCATGCTGGGCCATCGAAACCTCCGGCACAGATGATCGTGCGCGCTTGATCGAAAATTGCCGTTCTAGGTTAGCGCAATTCGCCGCCCGCCAAGAATTCATCGACAACGGCCCGGCCTTCTCTAGTCTATGTCGCGCCGCACCTTGCGCGGCCTAGTAGGGAGAACACGCCTGGTGATTTACCATGTCTGCAAGGCCGCCGACTGGCACGCCGCCGAAACAACCGGCCAGTACACCGGGTCGGCCGACGATACCCGCGACGGCTTCATTCATTTCTCAGCCGCCGAACAACTCCGCGAAAGCGTGGCGCGTCACCGCGCCGGCCAGGACGGCCTTGTCCTCCTCGTCGTGGATCCCGAAGCATTGGGCGATGCGTTGAAGTGGGAACCCTCCCGCGGCGGCGCGCTGTTCCCGCATCTCTATGGCGCATTGCCGGCAACGGCGGTGGTGGCGAGCCACGACCTGCCGCTCGGCCCCGACAACGTCCACGTTTTTCCTGCCGACATTCCATGAGGCCCGACGCCCTAGGGTTCGCCCGCTAACGGGGTAAGATGGGTAAAAGACGGGGAGGGGTCATGTTTCCAATTCGCCACTCGGTGGTCGACAACGAAGCGCTCGGCGAAGAGATCCGCCGGCGCTGGGATTTGCCCGCACCGTTCCGCTGCGAACTCATCACGCGCGGCATGAACGACGTCTATCTCGTCAAATCCGGCACCGACCGCTTCGCCGCGCGCGTCTGGCGGGCCGACAAGCACACCGCCGACAAGGTGACGTGGGAGCTGGAATATCTCGCCCACCTGAAGAAAAAAGGTGTTCCCGTGATCGCTGCGGTGCCCGACACCTCGGGCGAATTGTCGTTCGGCATCGATGCGCCGGAGGGTAGCCGCCGCGTCTGTTTGTTCGAATGGGCCGAGGGCAATCAGTTCTACGCCGACCCCAGCGAACCGGTGGCGCGACGCATCGGCGGGGCCATCGCCCAAGTTCATCTCGCCGGCGCCGACTTCAAGGGCAGGACGGGTCGCCCCATCGATTTCCCCGGTGAAATCCGCCGCAAATTTCCGCACCTCGCGGCGCGCCTCGAAGAACGCCCCGACGACCTCAAGCTCTATCAACAAATTGCCGAGGTTTTACCGGGCAAACTCGAAGAGGCCTATGCCGCCGGCGTGCCCTACGGGCCGATCCACGGCGACGTGCACGTCAAGAACGTCTTCGTCACCGACGACGACAACTTCACCATTCTCGATTTCGATACCTGCGGCGAATCGCATCTCATGCACGATTGCATGAGCCTCAAGTGGGCCAACAGCTACTTCCTCGGCAAAGGGGATACGCGCATGGTGCCCGCCCTCGCTGATGCTTTCATGGCAGGCTACGAAGAAGTCCGGCCCATCGACGACTTCGAACGATCCTGCCTGCCACTGTTCATGTGCTCGAAAGAGTTCAGCTATATGTGCGGCATGTCCGAAGGCGTCAACGTCGTCGGCCACATGACCTTCGGCCCCGAACACTTCGACTGGTTCGCCCGATCGGTCCGCCGCCACGTCGAAGAAGCCCGCTTGCTCGACTAGCGCCCCACCAAAAGGAACGTCCCATGCCCAAAGGCCTCGTGATCGTCCCGTTCCCCCTCGACGACGAAGGGGTGGCCAACCGCAAACTGCAACTCAAGTCGGTCAAGCTCGGCCCTGACATCGATTTCGATTTCCGCCCGGTGCGCGCGAGCTGTACCAGCTTCATGAGCGACCACGATTGGTTCTTGATGGACGCGGGCTGCTTCGAAGCGGGCCTCACCGCGCAAGAAGAGGGCTACGACGCCGTCGTCATCGATGCGACCTCGGACTCCGCCGCTGGCGCCTTGCGTAGCGTCCTCGATATCCCGGTCGTTGCGCCGGGGCGCACCGCCATGCTCTACGCCCTCATGCTGGGCACGCGCTTCGGCATTCTCGCGATGAACGAAGCCGGCTGCTTCAACCACTGGCAATGGGCCGAACAGCGCAACCTGTCGCAGTTCATGGCGGCCGCCGAACCGATCGGCGGCGGCAAGACCGACGTTTCCAAGCTGATGACCGGTAAAGAAGAAGACATGTTCCCGCTGATGAAGGCCGCGGCCGAACGCGCCATGGCCAAGGGTGCCGACGTCATCTTGCTGGGCTCCACCACGATGCATCAGGCCGGCACTTGGCTGAACGAAAACCTGCCGGTCCCCGTCGTGAACCCGGGCCCGCTGACCTACAAGATGGTCGAGACCATGATCGGCCTTGGCCACACCCACTCGCGCCAAGCCTTCCCGTCGCCCCTGGTCGAAAAGTCCGGGATGATCCACGCCATGCTGCGCGCCGCCGCCAACTACGAAAGGCGCGAAGCCGCCAAGGGCAAACCCAAGAAAGCGACCAAAAAGAAAGCCGCCAAAAAGGCCAAAACGACCAAACGCCAACCCGCCAAGAAAACGGTACCCAAACGCAAGCCCGCCAAAAAGGCTGTGCGGAAGAAAGCCAAACGCCGCTAGGCGCCATCACGCATGGATTTCCTCCTCAGCGACGACCAACGCGCGCTCCAAGACGCCGTCGCGCGCATCGCGGCCCGCTTCGACGAAACCTACTGGCTCGCCCGCGATCGCGAGGGCGGCTATCCGGCGGAATTCGCCGACGCCATGGCCGCCGACGGCTGGCTCGGCATTGCGATGCCCGAAGCCCAAGGTGGCGCCGGTCTCGGCATCACCGAAGCAGCCCTGATGATGCAGACCGTCGCCGGCGGCCCCGGCGCCTTTGCCGCGGCCTCGTCGATCCACCTCAACATTTTCGGCCTCAACCCGGTCGTGGTGTTCGGCACCGACGACCAGCGCGCCCGCATGCTGCCGCCCATCATCGACGGCACCCACCGTGCCTGTTTCGGCGTCACCGAACCCGACGCCGGGCTCGATACCGGTAGCCTCAAAACCAAAGCCGTGCGCGACGGCGATACCTACATCGTCAATGGCCGCAAGGTGTGGACGACCAATGCCCAATCGGCCTCGCACATTTTGCTGCTGGCCCGCACCACGCCGCGTGAAGACGTCACCAAATCCACCGATGGCCTCTCGCTGTTCTACACCGCGCTCGACCGCGACTACGTCACCGTGCGCGAGATCGACAAGATGGGCCGCAAGGCCGTCGACTCCAACGAAGTGTTTATTGATGGCTTGCCCGTCCCCGCCGAGGATCGCATAGGGGAGGAGGGCGCCGGCTTTCGCTATCTCCTGCATGGCCTCAACCCCGAACGCATTTTGGTCGCCGCCGAAGCCATCGGCATCGCACGCTACGCGATCCAGCGCGCCGCGCAATACGCGGGCGAACGCATCGTCTTCGGGCGTGCCATCGGTCAAAACCAAGCCATCCAGCACCCCCTTGCGGAAAGCTGGGCCGAACTCGAGGCCGCCGATCTGTTGATGCTCAAAGCCGCTCAGCTCTACGACGCCGGCCAGCCCTGCGGCGCCGAAGCCAACGCCGCGAAATACCTCGCCGCCGAGGTCGCCTACCGCGCCTGCGAGCGCGCTGTCCTCACCCATGGCGGTTACGGCTATGCCAAAGAATTCGTGGTCGAACGCTTGCTGCGCGAAGTGATGATCGCGCGCATCGCGCCGGTCAGCCAGCAACTCTTGCTGTGCTACATCGCCGAGCGCGTCTTGGGCATGCCCAAAAGCTACTAGCCCGAAACGCGAAAGGGCGGCCCTTAGGACCGCCCCCGCGAGAATAGGCGCTAGGCGCCCATGGACGATTCATCCAATTCTCTTACGACGCCGAAGGTTCCCCCATCGCCGTCGTCCCGAACTGGCGGATATCGCCACAAATTTCGCTAGACAATGGATCACCTCCTTTTTGCTCGTTAATGACCCACAACCTCTAGGGCAAATTCCGATCCCAAGGCAACATCTTGTGTCGGATACGCGCTAACATGGCTCAAAGCGGGCATCACGCAAAAAGGGGCCGCCATGGCAGAAGACCGCCGGATGACGCCGACCGAGGCGCTTTTCACGACCGACGCCGACCTTGAACGCGTCAAGATCGAATCCGTCGAAGGCGTCAAGGAACCCGAAGGTCTCTATCTCAAAGTTCTGATGGTCACCGACAACATGCTGGTCTTCAAAGCCTGGAAGATGAGAGGCATCACCGATCCCTGGCAGGTTCACGAAGACCACGAGTCGGTGGCGACGTTGCTGGAGGGCAAGTTGCGCATGCACATCGGCGACGAGACCTTCATGTGCGAACCCGGCGACGTGTGGCGCCACCCACAAGGCGTTTGGCACATGAGCGAAGCTCTGGAAGACTGTGTCCTCATCGAGATCAAATCACCGGCCAGAAAAACCTGGACCTAAGGGGAGGGAACAAAATATGGGCGACGGACTCGCAACACGGATGAAATTCGGGGTGGTCACTCCCTCGACCAACACCATCGTGCAACCGGAATACGACGACCTGCGCCCGCTAGGCGTGACCAACCATGTCGGCCGCATGCACATTCCCGATGATCCCGTCACCAACGACGCCGATTTCGACGAGCTGATCCGGCGCATCGATGTCGCCCTCGAAGAAGCCGTCGATCGCGTCATGACGTGCAAGCCCGATCACATGATCCTCGGCATTTCCGCGGAAAGCATTTGGGAAGGCGGTCTGGAAGCCGCGCAAAAGGTTAAAGCCCGCATGGTCGAACGCTCGGGTGGCCTGGGCGTCACGCTTGCCGCCGATGCGTTGCCGGCGGCCCTGAAAGCGCATGGCGTCACCGGCAAGGTCGGGCTCCTCACGCCCTACATGCCGACCGCCCAACAGCACATCCAAAAATTCATGGACGACATCGGCTACGACGTCAGCAGTATGGTGCATCTCAAATGCGGCGGCCCGGTGGTGATCGCCCATGCCACGCGCACCGAATTACGCGAGGGGCTCGAAAAGCTTGTGGACGAGGGCGCCGACGCGATCATCCAATTCGGCGCGAACCTGCCGATGGGGCGTTTCGCCGCGATTGCCGAGGCATGGCTCGAACGCCCGGTCATTTGCGTCAACGTCGCCACCTACTGGCATGCTTTGCGCGTCAACAACATCAACGACCGTGTCGGTGGCTACGGCGCGCTGATGGAGCGTTTTTAGCGGCGATGAAACCGCTGCTCACCGCGCTCGCGGGCATGACCGTCGCGTGCCCCGCGCCGCGGCGTTTCGCGGATTTCCTGACCGAGGTCTGGGATTGGGAAACGCTGGCCGAGGGGTCGATCGATCCCGACCTCGAAACTCTGTGGGGCATTGTGCCCGGCAGTGCAGGGGACCGCTTTATCGTCTTACGCTCCCCGGGCGCGGATCGCGGCATGCTGCGCTTGGTGGGCGGCCCCGAACGTGCCCGACCACAACCGCGTGCCGCCCGCTGGGGCGGCTTCGAAATCGTCGTGATGGAGGACATCGACGGCCTTTACGCCGCCATGGCCGACCATCCCGACACGGCCCCGTTCGAAGCACCCAAGAACTTCGACTTCACCGCCTCGGGCAGCAACATCCATCGCGCGTTCAGTGCAAGACTGCCCGGCGGCACCCATGTCACGTTGACGATGGCGGTGACTCAGCCCAAAAACCGCGCCTTCCATGCCGCCAGCGCGCGGGTCGGCCATATCTTCGAAATTCCCGTCACATCGCCGGACTACACCAGGTGCCGCACCTTTTACGAACACGACCTCCACCTGATCCCGTTGCTCGAATCCCAATCCACCGATGGCCCCATGCACGATGCTTGGGGCATCCCGCCGGGCCCGACCTATCATCTCGATATCCTCAAGGGCGATGCGCCGGGGCCGGGCCTTGGCGCCGTCGAGATCCACGGCATCGACGGCGCCTACATCGATCCCGACCCGCTTACCCCCACCCAGTTCGATGGTGGCACCTGCCTCGCCACCTTCACCACCACCGACCTCGACAGCGTGGTCGCGGCGGTTCATAAGTCCGCCCACGCGCAAATCATCGCCGAGCCACGCGCGATCGCGGCCCCGCCTTACAACGGCGCCCGCGCCTTTTGTTTTTTCGGGCCCGACGGCGAACGGGTCGATGTGTGCGAAACGATGTGGGCATGACCGACGCTGCCGAAGAAGAAACCCCGACCGAAGAAGCCGCACCCATCGTCCTCGTCACCCGCCCCAAAAGGGTGCGTCGCGGCAGCCCGTGGGTCTTCTCCAACGAAATCGAGATGAGTGCGGCAGCCAAGGCGATCCCGCCCGGCACGATGGTGCGCTTGCAGGAACAATCCGGCAAACCGGTCGGGGCGGCCTACTTCAACCCGCACAGCCTGATTGCCGCGCGCGTCATCGCGGACGATCCGGCGCAAGCCTTCGATACCGCTTACGTTGCCGCACGACTCAGCAACGCGTTGACGTTGCGCGACCGGCTCTATTCCGTGCCCTACTACCGGCTGATCCACGCCGAAGCGGACGGGCTGCCCGGCATCGTCATCGACCGCTACGGCGATGTCGTGGTGTGCCAGCTCAACACCGCCGGCGCCGAACGCCACCGCGCCGCGATCACTGACGCCTTACAAGACGTATTGAGCCCGCGCGCCATCGTCTTGAGAAACGATTCGCCGGTGCGCGATCTCGAACGCCTCGACCGTTACGAAGAAACCATCGGCTCCCTGTCGGACGATCCGTTGGAGGTGCAAGAAAACGGCACCACCTTCCTCGCACCCATCGGCACGGGGCAAAAAACCGGTTGGTTCTACGATCAACGCGACAACCACGCGTTCGTCGCCTCGCTTGCCAAGGGCGCACGCGTATTGGATCTCTACTGCTACCTCGGTGGCTTCGGCATTCTCGCCGCAAAATCGGGTGCAACCTCGGTTCTCGGCATCGATCGCGCCGACGCCACCCTCGCTCTGGCCCGCGAGTCGGCCGCGCGCAACGGCGTCGGCGATATTTGCACTTTCGAGAACGCCACCTTGCCCAGCGCGCTCGAGACTTTGGCGACAGCGGGCGAACGTTTTGACATCGTGGTGTGCGATCCCCCGGCGTTTGTAAAGTCGCGCAAGAGCCTCGCCACCGGCCTCAAGGGCTATCGCAAACTGTTCAAGCTTTGCGCCGGCCGCGTCGCCCCGGGTGGCTTTTTGTTTGCGGCCTCCTGTTCGCACCTGGTCGAACGCGATGCTTTCGAAGACGAGGTCGCCCATGCGTTGGCCTTGGCGGGCCGCAAGGGCAGGGTGCTCCGCGTTGCCGAGGCGGGTGCAGATCATCCGGCGCACCCCATGCTGCCGCAAAGCCGCTATCTCAAAGCGATGGTCCTACAACTCGACTAGGCCGCGTCAGCCCACCGGCGGACGCGCCTTATGCCAGTCCGTTGCGGCTTGAAAGGCTGCGCCTGCGCGCAACACCACCGCATCGTCGAACTGTTTGCTCATCAACTGCACCGCTAGCGGTAACCCGTCCTCCGACATGCCCGCCGGAAAGCCCAGCGCGGGCACGCCCAACACATTGGCCGCCATCGTCACCAACGGCTTGCTGAAAAACTGAAACGCGCCCACGCCGGCGGCCTTGGGCGCCGCCCCCGGCGCACCGGGCGCCAGAACCACGTCGACATCCGCCATCGCCGCGTTGTAATCGGCAATAAGTTTGTCGCGTAGCCGCAGTGCGCGTACGTAATCGACCGCGCGAATGAACGGCCCCAACGAAAGCCGCATGCGGCTGTGATAGCTGTACTCGGCCCGCCGCGCCTGCAAATCCTTTTCATGGATGGCATAGCCCTCGACCAAGGTGATGACGATCTGTGCCGTCGCGAAATCCGTCAGGCTCGGCAGGTCGACCTCGCGGACATCCGCACCTAACGCGCGATAGGTTTCCGCCGCGGCGTGATAGGCCGCAATGCCGTCCGCCGAAACCGCCTCCTCGCCGGCCAGCGCTCGCGCCAGACCGACACGAAGTCCTTTCGGGCCGGCGCCTAGATCGGCCGTGTTATCCATGGCGGTCCGCTCGACGCTGCCGGGGTCCGCCGCATCGTACCCGGCCAACACGTTCAACAGGATCGCGCAATCTTCCACGCTACGCGCCATCGGCCCGACATGATCCAATGTCGCCGATAGGGGAAACACCCCGGCCCGGCTCACCAGGCCATTGGACGGCATCAACCCGGTGATCCCGCAATAGGCCGCGGGTAGGCGGATCGACCCACCGGTATCGGTCCCGAGCGCGCCCAGCGCGAGCCCGCTGGCCAGGGATACACCGGCGCCGCTCGACGAGCCCCCCGCATAGCATTCGGCGTTCCACGGGTTGCGCGCCGGCGCGAACATGCTGTCGTCCGACGGTCCGCCATAACAAAATTCGGTGGTCTCCAACTTGCCCAGCAACACCGCACCCGCATCGCGCAATCGCGCCCATGCGGTGGCATCGGCCTCCGGCACCCGGTCGCGCAGCAGTTTCGAGCCCACCGTGGTGCGAATGCCGGCGGTATCGAACGCTTCTTTCAACGCCACCGGGATGCCGTGCAACGGCCCTCGATAACGCCCCGCCGCAATTTCGGTTTCCGCCGCCTTGGCAGCGCTGCGTGCCACTTCATCCGTGGGCGTCACGAAACTACCTAATGCGCCGTCGATCGTGCCGCGCCGTGCAATCATTGCCTCGGTTAGATCAACCGGCGACAGCGTCCCCGCTTTGATTTGCGCCGCCGCTTCGGCGATCGAAAGATAGGCGAGGAGGTCGCTCACGACGCGTCGTCCTGAGAAGAACCTGTTGGTGGTGCGTCGTCCAAGCGCGCGATCAACGCCTTGAGGATTGCTACGCCCTCTTCGAAGGTTTTCATCTCATCGGCAGGCAAGGCCAGGTCGGCGGCGCGTAAGGTTTGCGCAATTCCCTCGGATGTCATCGGGCAGGGTCTCCACGAAAAAAGGGGCCGTCACTATAACCTGTCTCGGCGCGAACGGCCTTTTGTCGCGGAACGCTTTTTCGGCCGGCGAGATCAGACGAGTCGGGGGAGGACGATGTCTGATCTCACCTTTTGGCCGAGGAGGCGCCCGCTAAAACGGGCGCCTCGGGGAGCTAGGCGACGCGGTTTGGGGTTCAGGGATTGCCGCTTCGCTCTTCGCTGTCCGCATTGCAGCGCGAACATTTACGGTTACGTGGGGTCGCTCGGTTTGGATCACCACTTTTTCCACTTCGGCGCTTTTTTTCGAAATAGGTTCGACCGTCCCGGCGACATGACTTTTTTCGCCCCTCGGTGATCCATCGGCGAGGGGCGCTCGTATCCCTGGTTACATCGTTTCAACGGTGAAACGCGCAACCTTTACCTAGGAGACCTCCCTTGAGACTAAAAAACTTCCTTGCTGCAGGTGTGATAGCAGCCGGTACTTTTGTTTCGGCAGTCGCTGCGAATGCATCCAATTTGGTTGAGACGGCCGTTGATGCGGGTCAGTTCAAAACACTGGTTGCCGCGGTGCAGGCTGCGGGGTTGGGCGATGCGTTGTCCGCTCCGGGTCCGTTCACCGTTTTTGCCCCGACCGACGAGGCTTTCGCCAAATTGCCCGAGGGCACGGTTGAGGATCTGCTTAAGCCTGAAAACCGCGAGAAACTGGTCGCGATCCTGACCTACCATGTCGTCCCCGGAAAAGTGATGTCGGGTGATGTCGTCGGAAAGAAACTCAGCGTCGAAACCCTGCAAGGCGGCGAACTCTCGGTCGATGCCATGTCGGGCGGCGTGATGATCAACGGCGCGACTGTAATCGCCGCTGACATCGAAGCATCGAATGGCGTCATTCACGTGATTGATCGCGTGGTCCTGCCTCCGCAATAGGTCGGAAAGGTGTTCGCGCCTCTGGGCGCGAGCACCGCCCCACCGAGAGCATATCGCAACATGCGTGCACTTATCCTGATCGTTTCGACCGTTTTCCTCGCATCGTGTGGCACGATGAACCTAAACGCCTTTCAAGACACCGAACCAAAGCTGGTGATTGAGGAGTTCTTCACCGGGGACACGCGGGCGTGGGGCGTCTTTGAAGATCGTTTTGGCAATTTGCGGGCTCAGTTCACGGTAGATATCCGGGGCACTTGGAATGACCCCACCCTCGTTCTCGAAGAAGACTTCGTTTACGCCAGTGGACGCGAGGACCGTCGGGTCTGGACCGTGACGAAGCGGGCCGACGGCTCCTACGAAGGTCGGGCCGACGATGTGATCGGGGTGGCGACCGGCGGCGCGGAGGGAAACGCCTTTAACTGGACCTACGTGATGGATTTGCCGCTCGGCGACCGCAGCCTCCGTGTGCGTCTCAATGATTGGCTATGGCTTCAAGAAAATGGCGTCTTGATTAACCGCGCACGCGTGACCAAGTTCGGGATTGAACTTGGCCAACTGTCCATTTTTTTCCTCAAAGAGGGTCATCAGGTCGCATCCAGTGCTCCTTTTGGGCTGGCGAACTAGTCGTGGCGTTGGCTACGGTTCTTGAGGGAAGCGGGGTTCCGGCTGCCGGGGCACCTCTACATGGTCGCACAGGAATGCGTCGCATCATGGATCACGACGAGGCGGAATTTTCGGCGCTGATCGTACGCATTGCGGAAAAGCGCGATCGCGACGCTTTCGCTACATTGTTCCGCCATTTTGCGCCGCGCATCAAAGGATTCGCGTTGAAAACTGCGCCCGATCCGGCCATGGCGGAAGAACTCGTCCAGGACACGATGTTGGCGGTATGGCGTGCAGCGCCCACCTATGATCCGGCCCGCGCCTCGGCGACGACGTGGATTTTCACCATTTGCCGTAATAAGCGGATCGATCTCTTCCGCCGCCGCAATCGGCCTGAAGCCGATCCACCCGAAGAAGACGACTGGATCATGCAGCCCACGCACGAAAACAGCGCGGAAATAAGTGCGACTTTCCGGCGGACCAGGGCTTTGATGAACGAACTGCCGGTCGAACAAGCCGACGTTCTCAGAATGTCGTTCTTAGAAGACAAACCCCATCGTACCATTGCCGCCGAGACCGGCCTGCCGCTCGGTACGGTTAAGTCGCGTATCCGCTTGGCGCTTGCGACGTTGCGTCAGCGATTGGAGCAGTAAATGTCTAGTCAACATCACCCCAGTCTCGAAATGCTTGAAGAATATGCCGCCGGCGGAGTGTCGGAACCGGTCGCGCTTGCGTTGGCGGTGCACCTGTCGTCTTGCTCGGCGTGCCGCGTCGCGGTGCAGAAGCTCGAGGTGATTGGGGGTGTCGTGCTCGACGACGTTGTGCCGGTGGCGCTGGATACCGAAGCAGCGCTCGGCCGCGCCTTGTCCAACCTTGACGATACCGCGCCGGCAAATTCGACTGCTGGTGGCGGCGATCTCCCCCAGGCATTGGCGCAGCGCCTACCGGACGATCTCTCGAACCTTCCCTGGCGACGGGTTGCGCGGGGCGTTGCTGAATATACGTTAGAGACCAAGGAGGCTGGATACGGGGCCAAGCTTTTGCGCATTCAACCGGGTGCCGCCGTGCCGTTCCATACCCATCGCGGCGAGGAATACACCGTTGTTCTCGCCGGCGCGTTCAATGACTCGGATGACGTCTACGACAAGGGCGACTTCGCCGAAGCCGACCCCAATGTGCGTCATCAGCCCGTCGCTACCGAGGGTGGCGTCTGCTACTGCCTCGCCGTTACCGACGCACCGCTCAAGCTGCTCGGTCCGATCGGCCGCTTGATCGATCCGCTGCTCCAACTCAGGGCGCAGCGCTAACACCAGTCGCCGCTATTTGCGGGCGGCAACCGCCTCGGCGAGCGTTTCCAAACACGCCACCGTCCGGTCCCAGTCCAAGCACCCGTCGGTGATGCTCTGCCCATAGGTCAGTTCTTGCCCGGGGGTCTGGTCTTGGCGCCCGCCAACCAAATGGCTTTCGATCATCACGCCGAAAATGCGCCGTTCGCCGCCCCTGATCTGGGCGGCGATGTCGTCGATCACGGCGGGCTGGTTCTCCGGCTTCTTGCCGCTATTGGCGTGGCTCGCATCGATCATCACCATCGGCGCAATGCCTGAAGCATCGGCCTTCTCGCACGCCGCCGCAACGCTGGCCGCGTCATAGTTCGGCGCCGCACCACCGCGCAAAATGATGTGGCAGTCTTCGTTGCCGGTGGTCTCGGCAATGGCGCACTCGCCGTTTTTGGTCACGGCAAGGAAATGATGCGGGTTCGATGCAGACTTCACCGCGTCCACCGCAATCTTCACATCGCCCGACGTACCGTTCTTGAACCCGACCGGGCACGACAGCCCCGATGCCATTTCACGATGGATTTGACTTTCGGTGGTACGCGCGCCGATCGCCGCCCACGCGACAAGGTCGGCGAAGTACTGCGGCGTCGTCGTATCTAGAAACTCCGCGCCCGCCGGCAAGCCCAGCCCGTTGATGTCGGCCAACAAGCGGCGCGCCAGACGCAAGCCCTTGTTGATCTGAAAACTGTCGTCGAGATCGGGATCGTTGATCAGGCCCTTCCAGCCCACCGTCGTGCGGGGCTTTTCGAAATAAACCCGCATGATCAGTTCCAGCCGGTCGCCCAACGTGCGGCGCAGCGCGACCAACCGCTCGGCGTATTCCATCGCCGATTTGGGATCGTGGATCGAGCACGGGCCGACCACCACCGCAACGCGATGATCGCGGCCATGCAGGATGTCCTGCACCGCGCGGCGTGCGTCGGCCACGGTCTGCATGGCCTTGGGCGCGGCGGGCACTTCTTGCATCACGGCATCGGGCGTACTCAGCGCGCTGATGTCTCGAATGCGTAAGTCGTCGGTCGCGGTCGTCATGGTCGTTTCCTTTTGTTGTCCAGCCCAGACGGCAACAAAAAAGCCGCCAGGTGTCTGGCGGCTCGGGAATGTCGATGGACCTGTGCTCAGCCCTTACGAACCCTTCCCGCCGCCAAAGGCGCCGGATACCCCGTAAAGTAGGTGCTCGCGGGTGCGTGGTTCACGCGCCGTCTTATAGCGATGCGGGCATGGCCTGTCACGCCCCGTCGGGCTCGACGGTGATCGGCGGTCCCTTGGCCAGGACTTCCAGAAAGGCCGCGCCGAATTTTTTCAGCTTGGCAGGGCCCACGCCGTTGACCTTGGCCATTTCGTCCAACGTTGTGGGCTTTAGTTCGCACATATGCTGCAAGGTCTTGTCGGCAAAAATCACATAGGCCGGGACCTTGCGGGCCTGGGCAAGGTCGCGCCGTAGCGCCTTCAGCGCCGCATAAAGATCGGTATCGACGTCATCCAGGTCGGCAGGGGCGGCTTTCTTCTTGCGTGCGGACTTGGCCAACGTGAAGCCCGCCGCCTCGTGGTAAGCAAACGTCTCTTCGCCTTTCAGCACCCGGCGCCCGCGATAGCTGAGGCGCAATCCGCCGAATCGTTCGATATCGATCTGCAAATAACCGCCGGCCACGGCCTGGCGCACGAAGGCCTGCCAGAACGTCTTGGGTCGATCCTTGCCCACACCGAACGTCGGCAGCGTGTCGTGCCCTAATTTGCCGATCCGTTCGTTGGTCTTGCCCATCAGCACGTCGATCACGTGCACAGCGCCGAACCGTTCGCCGGTGCGCCGCACGGCCGAGAACAGCATTTGCGCTTCCTCGGTGCCGTCCACCATCTTGGGCGGGTCTTGGCAATTGTCGCAATTGCCGCACGGCTCGGGGGTCTCGCCGAAATAGGACAGCAGCGTCACCCGACGGCATTGCGAGGCTTCGCAATACGCGAGCAACGAATCCAGGCGTTTGTGCTCGCGCCGTTTGTGGTCGGTATCGTCGCCGTCTTGTTCGATGAACTGTCGGCGCATCCGCACGTCGTCCAGCCCGTAGATCATAAAGACGTCCGCCGCCGCCCCATCGCGGCCCGCACGGCCAACCTCTTGGTAATAGGCTTCCATGCTACCCGGCAAATTGAGATGAAAGACGAACCGGATATCGGGCTTGTCGATGCCCATGCCGAACGCAATGGTCGCCACCATCACCACGCCGTCTTCGGCCATAAAGGTTTCTTGGTTCTCTTGGCGCACCTCGGGCGAGAGCCCAGCGTGATAGGGCAGGGCGTTCACGCCGTCGCCGCGCAACAATCCGGCGACCTCTTCGGTCAGTTTACGCGACAAACAATAGACGATGCCGCTCTGGCCCTGACGGTCCTTCAAAAAGCCACGCAGTTGGTCGCGCCACTTCGTTTTCGGCGTCACCCCCAGCCACAGGTTGGGCCGGTCGAACCCATGCACGATGATATCGCCGTACCCGCCGAACAACTTGTCGGCCACGTCGCGTTGCGTCGCGGTGTCGGCCGTCGCGGTAAACCCCGCGACCGTCGCGTCGGGAAACTGC
This sequence comes from Alphaproteobacteria bacterium, assembly GCA_038141965.1. Lineage (GTDB taxonomy): Bacteria > Pseudomonadota > Alphaproteobacteria > SHVP01 > SHVP01 > CALJDF01. The sequence goes on along the minus strand of JAYQJC010000002.1, from coordinate 883,529 downwards.
ACCTTCAGCACATCCAGCGCGCCGTACTCGGGCCGAAAGTTCGTGCCCCACTTGGAAACGCAATGCGCCTCGTCGACCACGAACAACCGGGGCCGACAGCGTTGCAACGCGCTCAACATGCGCGGCGTCATCAATCGTTCGGGTGACATGTAGACCAGTCGGGCTTCGCCGCTGTCCACCCGCCGCCAGTCGGCCACGTTGTCCTCGCGCGATCGTCCGGAGTGAATGCGCGCCGCCGCTACGCCATTGGCCTGCAACGCGGCGACCTGATCGTCGATCAGCGCAACCAATGGCGAGACCACCACCGTCAAGCCGTCTTGGATCAACGCCGGGACCTGATAGCACAGCGACTTGCCCGCGCCCGTCGGCATCACGGCCAGCACGTTGTTCCTGGCCAGCAATTTATCGACGATCTCGCGCTGCCCCGGCCGAAAGCCTTGGAAGCCGAAGACGTCATGCAAAATTTGTTCGGGGTCGGTGGTCACAAACGATGTCCGAGATGGGCACCGCTGGGTTGTAGCACACCGCAGACCTCGTCGCGCCTGGAGCGGCGGCCGAACCGCCTTAGTCGACCCGCGCGCCCGCGCGATAGGTGCCCGAGCGCGCGATATCTTCAGTGCCGTCGGGATTGAAAAACATCCACCGTCCGTCGCTCGCCCCGTTCTTAAACCCACCCTTCGAGGCCATTTGCCCGTTGGGGTGAAAGAACACCCACGGCCCGTTTTCCTTGCCGTCCGTGAAGGTTCCTTCCGACAACCGCTGTCCGTTGTCGTCGAAAAAAATCCACGCCCCCTCGCGTAATCCGTCCACGATCTGCCCCCGCCCGCGCACCGTGCCGGTGAAGGGAACGCGGGTGTGCGCCTTGAAGAACAACCCGTCCCGCACCACCAACTCGTTCATGAACACCAGTTCGCCTTGGGCTGCGGCGGGCAGCGTGACCGTCATCAAACACAGCGCGAGGAGGGTCGACTTCAGTAAACAAATTTCCTTCATATACCGGTACTTTTGCGAAGGTCACGGGAAGAGCGTTCGGTCCTGCTTCTATGGGTAGGTCCAAGGCGCCCCATCACGCAACCCCTCGACCAACATGGGCGTGCGCAAGTGGCCGCGTGGACATTTCGTCCCCAACGCGCAATCTTCGAAACCGCAAAGTGCGCCAGGAGACCCCATGACCAGCACCACCCTCGCGGACGACAACAACCTTTTCGAGGGCCTACGCCGGGCGCCCATGCCCGACGTGCGCCAGGCGATCCGGTCGGGCGCGTATCAAGGCCACACGGCCGGCATCGGATTGGGCCACCTGCAAGGCAACCTCGCGATCCTACCGGCTGACTACGCGCTCGATTTCTTTCGCTTCTGCCAGCGCAACCCCAAGCCGTGCCCGTTGGTCGGAGTGTCCGATACCGGCGATCCGATGCTGCGCACGTTGGGCGATGACATCGACATTCGCCGTGATGTGCCGCTGTACAACAGCTACCGCGACGGCCGGTTGGAGGGGCAAACGCCCGACATCACCGACTTGTGGCGCGACGATTTGGTCGCCTTCGTGCTCGGCTGTTCCTTCACCTTCGAACAAGCGCTGATGGCCGAAGGCATTCGCCTTACGCATATCGACGACAACAAAACCGTCGCGATGTACCGCACCTCGATCGAGACGCAACCCGCCGGCCCGTTCCGCGGCCCCATGGTCGTCTCGATGCGTCCCATGCCTGGGCCCGACTCCATTCGCGCTGCGGTGATCACCGCGCGCTTTCCGCACGCGCACGGCGCCCCGATTCACATCGGCGACCCCGCCGCCATCGGCATTGCAAACCTCGCCAAACCCGACTGGGGCGACCCGCCCGTGCTGGAAGACGATCACGTCCCCGTCTTCTGGGCCTGCGGCGTCACCCCCCAAGCGGCCGTGCAGGCGGCCAAGCCCCCCCTCTGCATCACCCACGCCCCCGGCGCGATGCTGATCACCGATGTGCCGGAGCAGGGGCCGGGGAACTGATCGGGATAAACGAAAAAGGGGCCGCGCCCGTCGGCGCAGCCCCTTGATCAAAATCTGGCTCCCCTTTGTGGAAGCGTATGGAACCATGTGCGTTGCCCCGTCACCTAATTTCCGGCAGGTGTTGGAAGATGTTCGGCACCTAAAAACCGCTGTCTGACCCAATCACCATGAAAACCGTTCAGCTTATACTTGACAGCTTGCGGTGCACAAGCGCCCACACTCAGCCCTCGGATACAGGCCACCAGCACCGGAAAGCATCATCCCTGTGGAAGTCAAAAGAATGATGCACTAACATTTATATCGGACCAGTCAGTGGGGGACGAGCGGGACATAAACATGAAAGTGAATTGGTTGACTGGCAGTGGAATGACGCTGTTGGAGCAGCGGCTTGTGTTCGACGGGGCCGCAGCATTCACTATCGATAATATGGTCTCTGAGGCAGGCAGCGGGTCCGACAGGGACCTGGCGGATAATGCCAAAATTTCTGAAGCTAGTTTTGACGCCAATGTCTCCACGTTGACAGCAGCATTCTCGGATGGCGCTGTCAAAAACCCCGCGCAACTTATCATTTATGATCGAACGGTGAGTGGGCTCGATGAACTACTCGCCAACCTCTCTGACGACATGGTGGTCGTTGCACTGCCCGATGGTGGCGATCCTTTTGCCGCCATTTCGGTGATACTCGAAGAAGCAGGTTCGGTCGAATCGATCCACCTGATCACCCATGGCGGCGAAGGCCAATTGCAGTTTGGCGACCGCTCGGTGACGGCCGTCGACCTGGAGGCGGAGAGCGATGAAATCGGCAAATGGGCACAATACTTGACGGTCGATGCAGACATTCTGCTTTATGGCTGCAACGTCGCAGCCAACGGAGATGGCCAAGGTTTTGTTGACTCTCTCGCGCGATTGAGTGGGGCTGACGTAGCGGCGTCCATTGATTTGACGGGGGCTACGGCGCTAGGTGGCGATTGGGACCTGGAAGTTCAAATCGGCGAAATCACCACTGCGTTTCTGGATGGCGAGGGCTATTTCGATTCTGTCCTGACGACGGCTATGGATGCTGCAAGTTCTAATTTCTCAGAGGTTTTGAAGGGAACGACCTTCGACCCGGGGCAGGACATCCAGGCGCAAGCAGCGATTGATCTTACTGGCGATGGTAGCAATGCCATGCTGTACATGAAGTACGATGATCAAGGGACTGCTGGAGACACATCTGACGATGAACTTTATATTCGTTTGAGGACAGACCAGTCGCTGGACAACAATGACAAGTTCAACGGTTATGCCTGGATGGGAATGGACGTTGACAGCGACGGGGACCTTGACGCCTTTTTGATGGCAATCGGTACTTCCCAAGGTTTTTCGATAAACATCTATAATGGGGGCTCCGGTGCGAACACGTCACCTTCGACTACCGAACTTGATAGTAGTCCGTCACAGACAACTGCCCTGATAAGTAACGAAACGATTACTGTAAGCGAAACCAGCGGCGGCGATTTCATCAGCAGTAGCAGCACTTCACACATGATGAAGAAGGTTGCTGATGTTGATGGTGGAGCCGGGGATGCCGATAGCGATGGCAATGCTGATTATTTTCTCACCTTCAAGGTGAATGCCGACAACTTTTTCTCGACGGTCAACGGTAAGAAAATCACTGGCGGTGGTGGTGCGTTGATTTCGTCCCTCAATGGGGGGAGTGGGATCGACAAGGGCACCAGCTTGCGATTTGTTTTTGCAACGGCACAGAACGACAATGCGCTTAATGGTGATATGGGTGGCATCAACGACAAAACGGCAGATCTAACGGCTACCTATGAATCTCTCGGTCTGTTCGTTACTGGTTCTCTCGGCAATCCCGAAAATCTGTCATCGGGTAGCGGAAATGCTCCGAGTGTGACGGTTGGGAACTTGAGCTTCACGGAAGGTGATGGTGCGACGGCTATCGACGGATCGGCGACGGCGAGCGATAGCGATGGTGATTCGGATTGGGATACCAACGCTAAACTTGAGGTTCAGATCACGGCCAACGGCACGTCGAATGACCAGCTGGCGATTGCCACGAGCGGCAACTTCTCGATCTCGAGTGGCAACCTGTCCTATACGAGCGGCGGCACGACCACGGTGATCGGAACGATCTCGGAGAGCAGCGGCACGGCGAATGACGGGACGGTATCGGGCAGCTCGAAACTGACGGTCAACTTCAACTCCAATGCCACCAACGCCATTGTGCAGGAGCTGAGCCGCTCGATCACCTTCAACAATACATCTGAGAACCCGGACACCACGTCACGGACGGTGACCTTCACGGTCACCGACAAGAACGGCTCGGCGGGTACGGACACATCGACGATCAGCGTTGCCCGCGTCAACGACGCGCCGACGGGAGCGGACGAGACACTGACGACGACGGAGGACACGGCGAAGGTGTTGCAGGCGTCGGACTTCGGCTTCTCGGACCCGGATGGGGACACGCTGAGCAAGGTCAAGATCACCACCTTGGAGACGGCAGGAGCGCTTCAGTACTTCGACGGCACCAACTGGACGGACGTGACGCTCAATCAGGAGATCACCAAGGCGGACATCGATGGAGGCAAGTTGCGGTTCAACCCGGCATCTGGAGCGTCGGGCTCGCCCTACACCACGTTCCAGTTCCAGGTCCACGACGGCACCACCTACTCCTCTTCTAGCTATACAATCACTATGAACGTCACGGCTGTGAGTGATGCTCCGAGTGTGACGGTTGGGAACTTGAGCTTCACGGAAGGTGATGGTGCGACGGCTATCGACGGATCGGCGACGGCGAGCGATAGCGATGGTGATTCGGATTGGGATACCAACGCTAAACTTGAGGTTCAGATCACGGCCAACGGCACGTCGAATGACCAGCTGGCGATTGCCACGAGCGGCAACTTCTCGATCTCGAGTGGCAACCTGTCCTATACGAGCGGCGGCACGACCACGGTGATCGGAACGATCACGGAGAGCAGCGGCACGGCGAATGACGGGACGGTATCGGGCAGCTCGAAACTGACGGTCAACTTCAACTCCAATGCCACCAACGCCATTGTGCAGGAGCTGAGCCGCTCGATCACCTTCAACAATACATCTGAGAACCCGGACACCACGTCACGGACGGTGACCTTCAGGGCCACCGACAAGAACGGCTCGGCGGGTACGGACACATCGACGATCAGCGTTGCCCGCGTCAACGACGCGCCGACGGGAGCGGACGAGACACTGACGACGACGGAGGACACGGCGAAGGTGTTGCAGGCGTCGGACTTCGGCTTCTCGGACCCGGATGGGGACACGCTGAGCAAGGTCAAGATCACCACCTTGGAGACGGCAGGAGCGCTTCAGTACTTCGACGGCACCAACTGGACGGACGTGACGCTCAATCAGGAGATCACCAAGGCGGACATCGATGGAGGCAAGTTGCGGTTCAACCCGGCATCTGGAGCGTCGGGCTCGCCCTACACCACGTTCCAGTTCCAGGTCCACGACGGCACCACCTACTCCTCTTCTAGCTATACAATCACTATGAACGTCACGGCTGTGAATGATGCTCCGAGTGTGACGGTTGGGAACTTGAGCTTCACGGAAGGTGATGGTGCGACGGCTATCGACGGATCGGCGACGGCGAGCGATAGCGATGGTGATTCGGATTGGGATACCAACGCTAAACTTGAGGTTCAGATCACGGCCAACGGCACGTCGAATGACCAGCTGGCGATTGCCACGAGCGGCAACTTCTCGATCTCGAGTGGCAACCTGTCCTATACGAGCGGCGGCACGACCACGGTGATCGGAACGATCTCGGAGAGCAGCGGCACGGCGAATGACGGGACGGTATCGGGCAGCTCGAAACTGACGGTCAACTTCAACTCCAATGCCACCAACGCCATTGTGCAGGAGCTGAGCCGCTCGATCACCTTCAACAATACATCTGAGAACCCGGACACCACGTCACGGACGGTGACCTTCACGGTCACCGACAAGAACGGCTCGGCGGGTACGGACACATCGACGATCAGCGTTGCCCGCGTCAACGACGCGCCGACGGGAGCGGACGAGACACTGACGACGACGGAGGACACGGCGAAGGTGTTGCAGGCGTCGGACTTCGGCTTCTCGGACCCGGATGGGGACACGCTGAGCAAGGTCAAGATCACCACCTTGGAGACGGCAGGAGCGCTTCAGTACTTCGACGGCACCAACTGGACGGACGTGACGCTCAATCAGGAGATCACCAAGGCGGACATCGATGGAGGCAAGTTGCGGTTCAACCCGGCATCTGGAGCGTCGGGCTCGCCCTACACCACGTTCCAGTTCCAGGTCCACGACGGCACCACCTACTCCTCTTCTAGCTATACAATCACTATGAACGTCACGGCTGTGAGTGATGCTCGAGTGTGACGGTTGGGAACTTGAGCTTCACGGAAGGTGATGGTGCGACGGCTATCGACGGATCGGCGACGGCGAGCGATAGCGATGGTGATTCCGGATTGGGATACCAACGCTAAACTTGAGGTTCAGATCACGGCCAACGGCACGTCGAATGACCAGCTGGCGATTGCCACGAGCGGCAACTTCTCGATCTCGAGTGGCAACCTGTCCTATACGAGCGGCGGCACGACCACGGTGATCGGAACGATCTCGGAGAGCAGCGGCACGGCGAATGACGGGACGGTATCGGGCAGCTCGAAACTGACGGTCAACTTCAACTCCAATGCCACCAACGCCATTGTGCAGGAGCTGAGCCGCTCGATCACCTTCAACAATACATCTGAGAACCCGGACACCACGTCACGGACGGTGACCTTCACGGTCACCGACAAGAACGGCTCGGCGGGTACGGACACATCGACGATCAGCGTTGCCCGCGTCAACGACGCGCCGACGGGAGCGGACGAGACACTGACGACGACGGAGGACACGGCGAAGGTGTTGCAGGCGTCGGACTTCGGCTTCTCGGACCCGGATGGGGACACGCTGAGCAAGGTCAAGATCACCACCTTGGAGACGGCAGGAGCGCTTCAGTACTTCGACGGCACCAACTGGACGGACGTGACGCTCAATCAGGAGATCACCAAGGCGGACATCGATGGAGGCAAGTTGCGGTTCAACCCGGCATCTGGAGCGTCGGGCTCGCCCTACACCACGTTCCAGTTCCAGGTCCACGACGGCGCCACCTACTCCTCTTCTAGCTATACAATCAGTATGAACGTCACGGCTGTGAATGATGCTCCGGACATAAAGTCCAATGGTGGCGGCTCAACTGCGGAGATCAGTGTTGAAGAAGGCAAAACAACAGTCACCACGGTTACCGCGACCGACCCAGAGAACGACACGCTCTCTTTCAGCATCACTGGTGGAGCGGACCAAAATAAATTCAATATTGATCCGAACACTGGAGCGCTGACTTTCAAGACGGCTCCGGACTATGAGAACCCGACAGATGACGGCGCCAATAACACCTATATTGTCCAGGTGACGGTCTCAGATGGCAACGGTGGCACGACCGTGCAAACTATTACCGTAACGGTTACGGATAAGGATGAGACGCCGGCGTTTGTTCCGCCACCTACGGTGGCAGCACCGCCGCCGCCTCCGCCTCCGCCGGCTTTTGCGCCGACACCGGTTATCACAACCCTCGCGCCGCCGGCCCCTGTGGCACCTCCTCCAGCGCCTCCGGCGCCAACACCGGTTGCGGGCCCACCCGTTGTTGCCGTTCCGGCAGTGGCGGCGCCGACAACTCTGGTTTTCGGCGGGGCGGGAGCTTCTGAACAAACGGTGCAAGACGTTGCGGTGTCCGTAACCGCGACGTCCACCATTATTTCCAATACGGAAACGGTGGTAGCCGGAAACACGCAGAGTGGGACAGGCGAAGACGGTTCGGCAGCGATCCAAAGCTATGTCATTTCGGCAAAGGACAACAGCGGCAATGGTAAGGTGACCATTGCTGTTGAAGGGGGCTTCCACCATGGATGAAAATCAACGCCGATGGGGAGGAGACCATGGTCTTGACGGGTGAGCGGCCGGAGGGAGACGACTCTACGTATCAGGTGAAAATTAAGATGAAGCGCCTGGATGGCGAAGAGATCGATGCGATTATTACCGTTGCTCCTGTAGCCAAGCAAAATGAAGCGCCGAGTGCCGGTGGCCCAAATGAAGGGCAACCCACCCCAGAGTCTGCACCTGAAAACGATCAGGCATCGATAGATTGGATGAGAGAGTTCCTGGCCTCACTTGACGCCGAGAAATATCCAAATGGACAAGAGGGGCATCCTATACAGATGCAAGCCTTCGCCGACCAACTCGCCATTGACTTAATGGCAAAGGAGGCCTGGTCAATCGCATTCTTGAATGCTTGATCGGAGATGACAGGCGAATGGTTTTTCGAAGCCCAGCTCTGTTGAAGTTGTTATGACTAATCCGCTGCAGAAAACCGCAATCCTTGCTGTAGCTACTGTTTCCCTTGTTGGGTGTTCGGTAGTCACTGAACCGCTAAGTGTTGGTGAACGGCAACAATTAATGTCTGACACGTTAAACGCGGTGCATCGACAAAAACTGGAAGGCGGAAAAATCTCTCTCTATGAGGCCATGGCGCGTGCATTGATTTTCAATTTTGATACCCGTCTAGATGCTTTGGAGCAGGATATTACTGCGGATCGTCTCGCAGCAGGGTATTGGAATTTTCTGCCACAATCCGTGGCTAGTGCTGGGATCACACATCGCGATGACGTACAGGCTTCAAATAGTGTGTCGATTACAACTGGCAGCGAATCTCTCGAGACCTCGAGTTCCACCGAAAGCACGCGCCAGACGGCCGATCTGCGATTCACATGGAATATTCTCGATTTTGGTGTCAGCTACTACAATTTGATACAGACCTCGAACCAAAATTTAATGGCTCAAGAACGCCATAGACGCGTGGTCCGGCAACTACTTCAAGATGTGCGAAGTGCCTATTGGCGTGCTGTTGCCGCTCAGCGACTGCTTGGCGATGTAAGCGCTATGTTGAAGCGCGTGCAGAAGGCCATTGATACAGCCGATCAAGTTCAGTCGAGTAGGTTACAGAATCCGCTGGAAACGCTTTCCTACAAACGGGAGCTTTATGACAAGCTTCTGCAACTCAGGGGTATCCGTAAAAATCTACTGAGTTCCAAATTGGAACTCGCGAAACTGATGAACATTGTACCATCGACTAAATACGAACTGATGGTACCAAAAGCGATCCCGCGACCTGCAAGGGATGTCGGCGCAAGTGCTGAAAGACTTTCATTGATTGCCCTGCAGTCCCGGCCTGAGATGTTGGAGGCCGGATACAATGAGAGAATAGCACAGGTCGAGGTTAAAAAATCCATAGCACGGATGTTTCCAGGGTTGGAACTATCATTGTCGTCTAATTTCGACAGTAACAAATTCTTGCTGCATCAGAACTGGAATGAATTTGGGCTAAAGGTTTCGTGGAACCTGCTCAATTTCGTCCGTGGTTGGGATGAACTAGAGATTTCTGAAAAACAGGAAAAAGTCAGTTCCTTGCGCCGTCAAACATTGGGTATGGCAGTTATGGCTCAGGTTAATATCGCTTATTTGGATTACGATGAAGCGGTGACCACTTATTACACGATCAACAATTTGGCCGATCTCAATGAGCAAATCGAAAAGTTGCAACGGAGCCAATCGGACGCCCGTAATATGGGTGAGTTGCAGCTGATCAAGGTGGAGCTCGACAGCTTGGTGTCCGGATTGCGACGTGATGAACAATACGCAAACGTGCAGAATGCGCTTGGCCGCCTGATGTACTCGTCCGGTGTAAATATTTTCGATGATCTGCCGAACACGCGAAAAATTGAGGTTTTGGCGGCCGAACTTGAAAAATCCGAAACCGAGTGGATCGACAACGGTATGTTCAAGCGGCAGTATTTCGTTGAGACGTCGCGCCCGAACCAATCAAAGACGGAAATTTCTAACGAAGCCGAAAAAGGCGTGACTGGCAAAAAGCCGAATATTCTTGCATCGATCGTCAATTTATTTCGCCAAAACAGCCCCGCAGCAACACCCAAACTAGCGCAACAATAGACCGATATGCGTGGGCGTCTTGCCATCATCGTCTCTGCCCTACCTTTGACGGTGTCGATCGCGGTTGCTCAAGATCCGGCATCGGAATTTTCGGCTCATGCGATTGTTCGAGCGGCCGACGAGACCGTGTTATCTGCCGAAATGGCGGGACGCATCAAAACCTTACCCTTTGACGAAGGTGACAGTTTTGCCGCTGGAAAACACTTGGCCGGCTTTAACTGCGATATCCTGGAGGCGGAGCAAGTCGTGGCGAGGGCGACCACAAAGGGAGCGGAAGCACAGCTGCAAAATGCGAAGCGTCTGGACCGACTAGGGGCTGCAGGGTCGCTTGATTTGGCCTTGGCGGAGGCCGCTTTGGAAGAAGCCCAAGCTAATTTAAGCGTCGCCAATGCGAGGCTCCGCCGCTGTGTGATTATTGCCCCCTTTGACGGTTTTGTTCTGGAACGAGATGTTGAGAGATTTGAAAGCGTCGAAGTCATGACTCCGTTGCTAAGAATCGGACGCCCAGGAACCTTGCGCGTTGAAATCATTGCTCCCGCATTGTGGCTCTCTTGGATGGAGACAGGGAAATCGTTCCAGTTCATGCCGCATAAGTCAGACACATCGTATGCCGGAACGGTTGAGCGAATTGGGGCGGTGATCGACGCGGCAAGCCAAACGGTGAAGATTGAAGGAAAGTTGACGGTTAGTGCTTCGAAATTGCGCTCCGGCATGGGTGGAAGAGTGCTTTTTAACACAAAGACCAATGATGAATGAAGCCGGTAATCCATTATTCAATGGTGTAGACAGCCGATTGAAGCAGCTGACCACCGCCTTGATGGTGGAACGGGACATTCGCCTACGCCGTAACAGGACGGACCTTCATTACTATCTGGTCAATGAGACAGCGAGAGTGCATGGCCATCAATTGGCCGCGCTATTCAGGCCAAAGGCTGGTTCCTGGAAAATGGTTGCCGCAACGGATGTCTCCAGCGTCGAGGATCATAGTGCCATCGCCGATTGGTTTCGCGATAAAGTCGATGGAGCCAACGAACAAGGGGTCCACATCACAACAACTTCGGCTCTAGCTGCGCCTGAGGATTTCTCATCGGGCCTGCCAACCAACGTCCTTTGGCTTCCGTTAGCCCATCCCGATGGCGGTGTCGCGGGCGTGCTGTTGCTTTTTCGTGAAGAGCCATACACGGACCGCGACAGGTTGATCGCTGAACCTCTTGGCGAGTGTTATGGGCATTCTCTCGTTGCTCTCGACGATCGTTCTTGGGTACGGGTATTCAGGGGCGGTAAATCGAAAGCGGTCGCTCTGACGCTCATCGCGCTGGTTCTTATTGGGTCCTTTTGGCGAGTCCCTTTGACCGCTTTAGCTCCTGCGGAAATCGTCACGCAAAACCCTTTCCCCATTACCGCGCCATTCGATGGCATCGTAACGGAAATTTTGGTCCCACCTTATACTTCCGTGCGGAAGGGTGATCTCTTAATTGCCATGGACGCAACCGAACTTGAGATGAAACGGAACATCGCTAGGCAATCTCTTGCCGTGACGACAGCGGAATTAGAGAGATACCGACATGAGGCGTTTCTTGATCGCGAGAGCAAGTCGAAGCTGGCGGTTTGGGAATCAAAAGTGGAATTGCAGCGTCAGGAGTTGCAGAACTCAGAGGAGAAGCTGGGCAGACATAGGCTTCTGGCTCCACGGGCTGGCGTTGTCTTGTATGATCATCGTTTCAATTGGCAAGGGGTACCTGTCAAGGCAGGGCAGCGGTTGATGACGCTTGCCGATCCATCGGCGTTGGAGGTCAAGATCGATTTGCCTGCCCGGGCCCTAATCCCGCTGGAACAAGGAGGCGATGTAGCTTTGTTCATGGATATGGACCCTTCCGCTCCCATTGGTGCAATCCTCTCGGTTGTCGGAGTTCAGGCCCGCCCCACACCTTCCGGAACGATGGCTTATAGGTATCGGGCACGCCTGCTTGAGGTCGATGAAAAGGTGATACTAGGGGCGCGTGGAACAGCGAGACTCGAGGGCGAACGCGTACCATTGGCGTATGCGCTGCTTCGACGGCCGCTTTCCGCGTTACGACAATTCTTGGGGATATAACTCAAGGAGGGCAAATGGTTCAGGGTGTTCCAGCGGATGCGGTGTTGCCGTCGCTTCGAAGAGACCTTCGGGTTATCGGGCGCTCGCAGGATCCGCGTGGTGAAGCGGTATGGGTGATTTTCGATCCTTTACGCAATCGATACCTGGAACTTAGGCCCCTAGCCTTCGAAATCCTGTCTCGTTGGCGCCTTGGAAAAGCACAAGTCATAACTGAGGCAATTTCAAAGGAAACGCCATACCGCGTCACAACGGCGGAAATTCTGCATTTCATAAAATTCCTCAGTGAAACCCAACTTTTGAATCAACGGCGATCACCAGCAAATTCAAGACAGCTGAGCGGTTGGGACCGAATTCAGAAGTTGCTCTTGGTTTTGGTCTTTTTTCGATTGCGTTTGTTACGTTCAGACAAGGTTTTGGGCGTTTTGGCAGATAACCTGGGCTTTCTTTTCCGGCCTTGGTTCTGGAGTGCCATCGGCATTTTGGGCATTAGCGGAATTTTGATGATTGCCCGCCGCTGGGACAGTTTCATTCAGACGTTTTCCGATTTCGTCAACTTGCAAGGGTTGCTGGTCTTGGTCGCGGCAGTGGTTTTCTCAAAAGTTGTTCACGAGTTAGGGCATGCGCTGTCAGCCAAACATTTAGGGGCGCGAGTGCCGGCCATGGGAATAGCGTTCATTTTAGGTGCTCCATTGGCCTATACGGACGTGAGTGACACGTGGCGGCTACTGCGACGCCGAGATCGTGTATTGGTTTCGTCCGGAGGTATGCTTGCCGAGACCGCACTCGCGGCAATCGCCACTTGGGGCTGGTTGATTTTGCCTGACGGCCCCATGCGAAGTGCTTTTTTCGTTATCGCCACGACAAGTTGGCTTGCAACCCTCGCCATCAACCTCAACCCGTTCTTGCGATTTGACGGTTACTACATCCTTTCCGACCTGACCGGACTTAGAAACCTGCAATCGCGCAGCTTCGCCATGGGACGTTGGGCGTTGCGATGCCTTTTGTTTGGCTGGCCAGCTCCTGCACCTGAAACCGTGGATTCCCGGCTGAGTAGCTTTCTGATTGGATTTGCGTGGTTGACTTGGTGCGTCCGAGCGGTTGTTTACCTAGGTCTCGCCGTGATCGCCTATCTGATGTTCGGCAAAGTACTTGGCTCGATTGTTGCCGTGCTCGAAATCTGGTTGTTAGTGGCCAGTCCTGTTTTGAAGGAATTTCGATCCGTGATAAAGGCGCGGAAGGTCTGGTTAGGCCAACCTCGCGCATGGATTACGATGGCAATGATCGTTTTGTTGTTCCTATTTGCACTGTATCCACAAAGTTACCGAATGGCATTGCCGGCCGTAATGACGCCGTCGGAGCGGCTTTGGGTCCACGCACCAACTCCGGCAATGGTAACGGAGCACCCATTGAAGGCAGGTCCCGTCAAAGCCAAGACCACGGTGATGAAACTGGAGGATCCGGACCTTGATCACCAGATCGAACAGACGCGTCGACGTCTATCAATTACGGAGTTGCTTTTACGTCAGACGGGCGGGTCTCAAGTGGCTGCGCGCCAGCAAGGCATTTTAGCTGAGGAGAGGGCCCAGCAAGCCTCCGCGTTAGAGGGCTTGTTAGCGCAGCGAAGGCGGCTTTTCGTTTCAGCACCTTTCAACGGTCAGGTAACCGACATCGACCCTGAGTTGCGACAGGGCATCTGGGTCGATCAAGAAACCCCTCTTTTTCTGATCATTGGCGATGGTCCGCCACAGTTAAGAGCATTTGTCGACGACCGGGACCGTTCCCTACTGCCAAAAGGGGGGCAGCCGAATTCTATCCAGAAGCCAGTGAATATCCGATAATGAAGGGCGTCATTAAAGATCTGCAATCTGTGCCGCTGGGCTATTTGGAAGAGCCTTTGTTGGCATCTGTAAATGGTGGCGAGGTCCCGACAAGGAAGGATGAGCAAGGACGGCTTGTTCCCGAGCACGGTCTTTATCAGGTGACTATTGAGCTAAAAGGCGATATTGCGATGACGGACAATATTCCGATGATACTTCGTGGCCGAGTGTATTGTGATAGCAAACCCTATGCCCTTGTGAATCTCGCGCTCAACAGACTGCGGGCTATTTTTGTCGAGGAATTCGGCATATGACCTGAGGGTCGGTGTTCGCGATGGTGGCTTGGGCTGCAAAGGGTCACTTTTCACCGTTTATCACTACATTTCAGCACTTCCGCAATCCGTTGAGGACCGGAAATCGAGATCATGTTTTGCGAAGCTCAGCCTAAAAAGTCCGGTGTGGACCTGACCTGCGCCCCGAAAACTGGTCCAGGATGAATGAGAGAGTCCGGCTAATCTGACCTTGCAAGGAGGAAGAGATGAGCCGGAAACGTTACACACCAGAAGAGATTATCGGGAAGCTGCGTGAAGCCGAGGTTCGGCTGTCGCAGGGCGAGAAGATCGGCGTGATCTGCCGTGCGTTGGGGTATCGGAGCAGAGCTACTATCGCTGGCGTCGCGAGTATGGCGGCCTGAAGGTCGACCAGGCGAAGCGCCTGAGGGACTTGGAGAAGGAGAATGCCCGGCTCAGACGGGCGGTCTCCGATCTGACGCTGGACAAGCTGATCCTGAAGGAAGTTGCCGAGGGAAACTTCTAAGCCCCGCACGCCGCCGGGATGCGGTTGATCACATACAGGTCCGGCTCGACGTATCGCAGCGTCGGGCGTGCCAGGTGATTGGCCAACATCGTTCGACGCAACGTCTGCGTCCGACCCTGCGTGATGACGAAGCGGCCCTGACGGCTGCGATCGTTACGCTGGCATCCAAGTATGGCCGCTATGGCTGCGGCTATGGCTCAACGACGGATCGTGCATCCGTCTGCGACCGGTCAGGCGCAACCATGTCTGGGCCTATGACTTCGTACAGGATCGCACGCATGACGGTCGAACGATCCGCTTGCTCACCGTGATCGATGAGTTTACCCGCGAGTGCCTGGCGATCGAGGTTGCGCGCAGCCTGCGTCATGACGATGTCCTGCATGTTCTGGCAGACCTGTTTGCCCGGCATGGCCCACCGGATCACATCCGTTCCGACAATGGCAGTGAGTTCACCGCGATCGCGGTGCGGGAATGGCTGCCGCGGGTTGGCGTGAAGACATTGTTCATCGAACCGGGCAGCCAATGGGAGAACGGTTACAACGAGAGCTTCAACGGCAAGCTCAGGGACGAGATGCTCAACGGCGAGATCTTCTACACGTTGCAAGAGGCGAAGGTACTGATCGAGCGTTGGCGCCGGAATTACAACACCATCAGGCCGCACAGTTCTCTGGGCTACAGACCGCCCGCACCGGTCACGATCTTGCCGCCTATGGCCAAATCGCCTTACCCTCAAACCGTCCGGGCTCTCTCATAGAAACTGGACCACTGATCTGGGGCAGGTCACTTGCTTGTCTCCCGCCACTGCAGGCAGCGGTAGAAGCAGGCATAAGACAATCAGGACCGGGGCAAGTCTCATGGATGCAATGTTATTCCGATGGCGATTTCAGTCCAGCGCGGACTTACTCCGGCTCCTCTAGTCAGGGGTGCTAGCGTAACTGACCCCACAGCGATCATAGAGACTTACGTTATTCCGCTTAGGGCAGTCCTGGCTCAGCAAGCCCAGAAGGTCGGGTAAAGCGGTCGCGGGCCCATATTTGGCCAGAAGGTCCGATACCTGATGAACGGACCGTTGGTTACACTTCGAGCATCGGACATGGAGGGACCGAGCTGTGATGGCGCCTAGGGTTTTAGAACCTGACATGGCGGGATGGTGCGCGCGCAGAGCGGGTTCCGTCTGCGATCACGTTGCGAGCGACAAAATTTGGCAAATTTGGCAGACTTGGCAGCAGCCAGAGGCGAGTTAGCGGGCGGTTAAAAGACGGCCCGAAATGGCCAAGTTGGAGACCATACGGAGACCAAAAGGGCCTCGCAGACGGACAACCTCTTAAGAAACTCGCAGAAAACCTGGTGCCGGGTGCAGGATCTGAACCCGCGACCCCCTGATCAAAAAAAACAGGTGCAGGTGTGGGAAATGTCGCAACGGCGGGTCAAAGGAAATGACCTGAGATTGGTGACTTATTGGTGACTTGAATCATCAAGGGTCGCGCTCGAAAGCTGTAAACCCTTGAAAAATATGGCTCCCCGGGCAGGACTCGAACCTGCGACAAAGCGGTTAACAGCCGCTTGCTCTACCAACTGAGCTACCGGGGATCGCTGGCGGTGCTATAGCAAATGTGCTGCGGCTTCGCCAGCCCAAACCGGCCCCGTGGGCGCGGGCCTTCCGCCGCCCCCTGGGCTCACCCATAATCGCGGTTCGCACCGGACAGATCGCAAAGGGGGACACCATGCCGAGCGTCATGATCACCGGGGCCAACCGTGGCCTTGGGCTCGAATTCGTCCAGCAATACGCCGCCGACGGCTGGACCGTCTTGGCCTTCTGCCGCGACCCCGCCACCGCCGACAACCTCAACGCCGAAGCCGCCAAGGCCGACGGCCGCATCACGGTCGATGCCCTCGACGTCACGGACTTCGCCGCGATCGATGCGGTGGCGGCCAAATACGCGGGCCGCCCGGTCGATGTATTGATCAACAATGCGGGCATCATCGGGCCTGTCCGGGCCGACATCGCGCGGCAAAGCTTCGGCACGATGGATTACGACGCCTGGGATCGCGTGTTGCGCACCAACACCCAGGCACCCTTTAAGGTGACCGAGGCTTTTTTCGACAACGTCCTGCAGGGCGACCAAAAGAAAGTCGCGGTGATCTCGTCCACCGTCGGCTCGAACGTCGAAATGCAAGCGCCGGTCTTTGCCTATGCCGCGGCCAAGGCGGGCGTCACCAAAGCCTTCACCACGCTGGCGCAGGTGCTGCGCGACAAGGGCGTCACGGTGATGGTGTTCTGCCCCGGTCATGTCAAAACCGACATGGGCGGGGAGGGTGCCGGCGTCGAACGATCGATTCCATCGCCGGAATGCGCAAACTCATCGCGGCGTGGACGCTCGAAGAGTCCGGCCAGTTCAAACGCTACAACGGCGACACCGTCGCGTTCTAAGCCATGCCCAAGATCGCGATCATCGACGATTACGTCGGCAACGTTCTCGACTACGCCGATTGGGCGCAATTGCCGGACGATTGCGCCGTGACGGTCTACGGCAGTCATGCCGACAATGCCGATGCCCTGGGTGCCCGTCTCGCGCCCTATGAAATCGTGTGCTGCATGCGCGAGCGCACGCGCTTCGACCGCGCTGTCTTCGAACGCCTGCCCAATCTCAAACTGTTGTGCTCCACCGCGCCGACCAACGCGGCGATCGACGTCCAGGCCGCGCAGGACCTCGGCATCAAAGTGTGCGGCACCGGCGTGCCCGATCCCGGCCTCGCCACGGCCGAGGTCACCTGGGCGCTCATTCTCGGGCTCACCCGCCACATCCACGTCGAAGACGCCAATATGCGCGCCGCGCGCTGGCAATCCACGATGGGCCGCGATCTTAAGTACCTGACGCTGGGGGTGATCGGCTTGGGCCGCCTGGGCACGCCGGTTGCGCGCGTCGGTGCCGCGTTCGGCATGAACGTCATCGCCTGGAGCCCCAACATGACCCAAGCCCGCGCCGCCGAGGCCGGTGCGACCTTGGCCAGTAAAGAAGACCTGCTTGCGCAAAGCGATGTCGTCACCGTCCACATGGTGCTCAGCGACGAAACGCGCGATCTCCTCGGTGCCGACGATCTGCGGCGCATGAAAAAGGACGCCATCCTGGTCAACACCTCGCGCGGCCCCCTGATCAACGAATCCGCGCTCCTCCAGGCCCTCAAAGAGGGCTGGATCGGCGGCGCCGCGCTGGATGTCTACGACCAAGAACCGCTGCCCGGCGACCATCCCTTGCGCCGCGCGCCCAACACGCTGCTCACCCCCCACATCGGTTATGCCACCGAGGCGACCTACCGGGTCTTCATTCCCGATACCGTCGAGAACATCCTGGCCTATCTCGCGGGCAAGCCGATCCGGGTGATGAACCCCGCCGCCCAAACCGACCGCAGCCAGCCCAAATACCTCGACTAGGACGCGCGGCAGGCGGTCTCGTGAGGCGAAATCGCAAATTTCGGCGAATTTTCCGACCGCCCCCGTCTTGACAGGCGGTCGAGGCTCTCCTAAATCCCGCGCTGAGTTATCTGGCACTCCGGACTGTTGAGTGCTAAGCACTCTTGCCGGAACACTGCTAGCTGCAGGTAGGGAGAAAAAAACTATGAAATTCAGGCCTTTACACGACCGTGTTCTCGTCCGCCGTTCGGCCGAGGAGGAACGCACCGCCGGTGGGATCATCATTCCCGACACCGCCAAGGAAAAGCCCATGGAGGGCGAAATCGTTGCCGTCGGCCCCGGCGCCCGCAACGACAAGGGTGAAATCATCGCCCCCGAGGTCAAAGCAGGCGATCGCGTTCTGTTCGGCAAATACGCCGGCACCGATGTCACGATCGAGGGCGAAGACCTCGTCATCATCAAAGAGAGCGATGTCATGGGCATCATCGAAGGCAAGTCTTCCTCGAAGAAGAAAGCCGCGTAGCCCAAACGAGCGAATAAGAAGGAAACGATCTCAATGGCTAAACAAGTCAAATTCGGCACCGATGCCCGCGAGCGGATGCTCAAAGGCGTCGATGTCCTCGCCAATGCGGTGAAAGTCACCCTTGGCCCCAAGGGCCGCAACGTCGTCATCGACAAATCCTTCGGCGCGCCGCGGATCACCAAAGACGGTGTCACGGTCGCCAAAGAAGTCGAACTGACCGACAAGTTCGAAAACATGGGTGCGCAGCTCGTCAAAGACGTGGCCCAGCGCACCAACGACGAAGCCGGTGACGGCACTACCACCGCCACCGTGCTGGCCCAGGCCATCGTGCGCGAAGGCAACAAGGCCGTTTCGGCCGGCGCCAACCCGATGGACCTCAAGCGGGGCGTCGATCTCGCCGTTGCGGCCGCGGTTGCCGACATCAAGTCGGCCGCCAAGAAGATCAAAGGCCACGACGAGATCGCCCAGGTCGGCACCATTTCGGCCAACGGCGAACGCGAAATCGGCGAGATCCTCGCCGAGGCCATGGACAAGGTCGGCGAAGAAGGCGTCATCACCGTGGAAGAGGCCAAAGGCTTCGCCACCGAACTTGATGTCGTCGAAGGCATGCAGTTCGACCGCGGTTATCTGTCGCCGTACTTCGTGACCAATGCCGAAAAGATGACGGTCGATCTCGAAGACCCGTACATCCTGATCAACGAGAAAAAGCTTTCGAACCTCCAGGCCATGTTGCCGGTGCTCGAGGCGGTCGCGAAATCCGGCCGTCCGCTGGTGATCATCGCCGAAGATGTCGAAGGCGAAGCCCTGGCCACCCTCGTGGTCAACAAGCTGCGTGGCGGCCTCAAGGTTGCCGCAGTGAAAGCGCCCGGCTTCGGCGATCGTCGCAAGGCGATGCTCGAAGACATCGCGATCCTGACCGCAGGCACCGTGATTTCCGAGGACCTCGGCATCAAGCTTGAGAACGTGACCCTCGATATGCTGGGCACCGCCAAGCGCATCAACATCACCAAAGAAGAGACCACGGTGGTCGATGGTGCCGGCAAGAAAGCCGACATCGAGGGCCGCTGCAGCCAGATCCGCGCGCAGATCGAGGAAACCACCTCGGACTACGACAAAGAAAAGCTGCAAGAGCGTCTCGCGAAACTGTCCGGCGGCGTGGCCGTTGTGCATGTCGGTGGTGCAACCGAGATCGAAGTGAAAGAGCGCAAGGACCGCGTCGAAGACGCCCTCAACTCGACCCGTTCGGCGGTCGAGGAAGGTGTCGTGGCCGGTGGCGGGACGACGCTTCTTTTCGCCAGTCGCGCGCTCGATAACCTCAAGGTTGCCAACGACGACCAGAAGATCGGCGTCGACATCATCCGCAAGGCCCTCCAGGCCCCGGTGACGCAGATCGCCGAAAACGCCGGCATCAACGGTGGCGTGGTCGTCGGCAAGCTGATGGACCAGAAGAGCCGCACCTTCGGCTTCGATGCCCAGAAGGAAGTCTACGGCGACCTGATCAAGGCCGGCATCATGGATCCGGCCAAGGTCGTGCGCACCGCGCTCGAAGACGCTGCGTCGGTCTCCAGCCTGTTGATCACCACCGAAGCCGGTGTGACCGACAAGCCCGAGAAAAAAGACAACGCGCCCATGACGCCGGGTGCCGACATGGGCGACATGGACTTCTAGAAGACCTGTCGCCTAGACCATCTAAAAGGGCGCCTTCGGGCGCCCTTTTTTTTATTCGAGCAGCAGATCGCGCAGCGACGCGACGGTCTCGTCGTCCAGGTTCAACCCGCCCGACAAATAAGCGTCCAACGTGTCGTGAATCTCGTGCAACGTGTCGATCGCGGCGCGCAAATAGACGTCGTTGGCTGCAATCAGATGCTGCCGGGCCGCTTCGGGAATATCTTGCTGCACGCGCAAACCACCTTCGGTCCAGTAGTTGTTGGTCGCCAAGTAATCCTCGAAGATCACGTCCTCCGGCACCCCCAGCGTCATCAAGATCAGTGCGGCGGCGAACCCGGTGCGGTCCTTGCCGGCCGCACAATGGAACACCAAGGGATGGTTCGCCGGATCGGCCAATTGCTGCATCAATCCGCGATAGGCCTCGGCATGATCGCGCACATAACACCGATAGGCCTCGGTCATATAATCGCGCGCGAGGTCGCCGGCCGCCGGGTCGCCGGCATCGATTCGTTCGCGGTAGTTGCCTTTCACGCGCGGCCGGATCGGCAGGCTGTGAATCGTCGCCGGCGCCTGGGGCGCCAAGCGCGTGGGGTACAAGGCTTGTTCTTCCGGGTGCCGCAAATCGCAAATCGTGCGCAGGCCGATCTCGCTCAACAGCGCGAGGTCGGCATCGCTCAGCCGGTCCATCGCGCCCGAACGGAACACCTTGCGCCACCGGACGCGGCGGCCATCTTCGGTCTCGTACCCGCCAAGGTCGCGAAAGTTACTCGCGCCCTCCAACGGCAGGCGGCGTTCCGGGGTCTGGGTCATGGCCGCGACCCTAGCGCACCGCAGACCAAAAGCGAACGGGGGAGGGGGTCTGTTGCCGCTCGCGCCCGACCTCTATGCTCCGCGCTCGGTCACGAAAAGAAGCAAGGCAGGCGCGAAATGAAAGCGGTCGTTCTCAAAGATATCGGCGGTCCCTCCAGTCTCGAATTGGTCGACCAACCCGACCCCACGCCGGGTCCGGGGACGGTGCTGGTGCGCTTGCGCGCCGCTGCGCTGAACTACCGCGATACCTTGGTCACCACCGGCGGCTACGGCTCGCGCCAAAAGAAGTCCGGGCTCATCCCGCTGTCCGACGGCGCGGGCGAGGTCGTCGAGGTGGGCGAGGGGGTGACCCGGTTCAAACCGGGCGACCGTGTCACCGTCAGCTTTTTCCAAAGCTGGGTCGGCGGCGAGCCCACCCAAGAGCTCCTCGACGACGATTTGGGCCGCGCCCAAGACGGCACCTTGTGCGAACTCCGCGTCTTCAAAGAGACCGGATTGGTGCACACACCCGATAGCCTCACCGACGTCGAAGCCGCCAGCGCGCCCTGCGCCGGGCTCACCGCGTGGACCGGCATCGTCACCTTGGGCGCGACGCAGCCGGGCGACATCGTCCTCGTCCAAGGCACCGGCGGCGTCTCGTTGTTCGCCTTGCAGTTCGCCAAGTTGGCCGGCGCCGAAGTGATCGCCACTTCGTCCAGCAACGAAAAGCTCGAGCGCGTGCGCGACCTCGGTGCCGATCACCTCATCAACTACATCGACGATGCCGATTGGGGCAAAACCGCCCTCGACCTCACCGGCGGTCGCGGCGTCGATCATGTCATGGAGGTCGGCGGCGCCGGCACCATGAAGCAAACCCTGCGCGCCATCCGCCCCGGCGGCATGGTCAGCCTCGTCGGCGTCCTGGCCGGCGCGCGCTCGGACCTGCTCGTGCCGCTCGTGGGCTCGCGCAACAATCGCTTGCAAGGCGTCACCGTCGGCACCACCGAGGGCTTGGCCACCATGCTGCGCGCCATGGACCTGCACGGCACCAAGCCCGTCATCGACCGGGTCTTTCCCATGACCGAGACCCAAGCGGCCTACGAGCACCTCATGGCGGGCCGCCATTTCGGCAAGGTGTGCATCTCAATTCCCTAAGCATTCTGCGGTTATTGGACCCCGTCACCGGACGGTCGTAAGCTTGCCTCTCACGCGGGGAGGTCAGCCATGAAACAACCTTTTGCTCATCCGATGATGCCGCAGGCCGCGCACGACGAGCTCGCGCGCGAACACTTCGTTGTCGACCTTAAGATCCACATGGAAGAAGACGTCTATCCCGTCGACGCTGCGGTCTATGAGAAAAGGGCGCTGCCGCGCTTCAAGAAAGAAAACGGCCGCGCCCCAGAAACGCATCACGAAGTGCGCAAGCTGATGGAGCGCGAGCCCTCCACCAAACTGTGGAGCGCGATGGCGCGCACAATCCAAGAAATGCTGTGGGACGGAGTCGGCAACACGGTCGAACGCCAATTGCCCGACCTCATCGCCTCGTCGCAGGTCAAGAAACCGCTCGGCACCCTCACGCTCGATCCCGATCTCAAAGTGCCGCGCTATAACGGCGAGATCGACATCCATTGCATGCCGGGCGGCTATCATACTGATCTCACCGACGACGATGTCTTTGCCGGCGCGATCTACGACCGTGGTGCCTATTACTACGTGGCCGGTCTGTTGGGGCGCGGCGCGCATGCCATCGACGACCAGCCGGACAACAAGTTCGGTCTGTTTCTCGAATACCAGGGCCGCGCCACCATCGCCTACATCAAACAGCGCTATCCCGATCTTAAACCCAAGCGCATTCTCGACATGGGCTGCACCATCGGCGGCTCGACCTTGCCGTACGCCAACGCCTTCCCCGATGCCGAGATCTATGCGATCGATGTCGGCGCCCCGAGCTTGCGCTACGCCCATGCCCGCGCCGAGTATTTCGGCAAAAAGATTCACTTCATGCAGCAAAGTGCGGAAGGCACGAACTTCCCCGACGGGCATTTCGACCTCGTCTTGTCGCATGGCCTGCTGCACGAAACCGCGACCCAAGCGACCAAGAACATCCTCAAAGAGGCCAACCGGTTGCTCGCCCCCGGCGGCGTCACCATGCATGCCGACCCGCAATTCGATATCGGCCTCAACCTGCACGACCAGTTCATGCACGACTGGGACACGCGCTATAACGCCGAGCCGTTCTGGGGCAAGTTGCACGACATGAAGCCGAAAGACCTGATGCGCGACGCCGGCTTCCCGACGCAAAACGTCACGGCCGTATGGATGACGATCGGCCAAGACGGCAACCCCGCGTTCCCTGCGGTCAAGGATGACCCCGAGCTCTCCAATCTCGGGCGCGGCATCATTTTCGGCGCCCATCGTTAGCGCCACCGCGCGCCGCGCCGCCCAAGGGCGCCGACAATGAACGCCGATACCAACCGCCTGACCGGCGCTAAAGTGATGGCGCGGGTGCTCGACCGCTACGGCGTGCACACCGTGTTTGCGTTGGCCGGCGCCTCCCAAGCGGTTTTGTTGGACGAACTCGACAAGAACCAGGTGGCGGTCGTGCCCAGCCGACACGAATCCGCCACGGTGGGCGCCGCCGACGGCTACAGCCGCATCACCGGCAAGGTCGGGATCGCGATGATCAACGTCGATCAAGGGATGCCCAACGCCATCACCGGCATTTCATCAGCCTTCGAAGCCTGTTCGCCGGTGGTGATTCTGGTCGGGCGGGAACTCGACACCTGGACCGAACCCGAACACCAAGTCGACCACGACGAACTCGCGCTGGTGCGCAGCATCACCAAGTGGGCGCGCACCGTCCATGGCCCGGAACGGCTGGGCGAATATCTCGATGCCGCGTGTCGTCGCGCGCTGTCGGGGCGGCCCGGCCCGGTTGTGCTGGCCTTCCCGAAGGACTTCCTCGCCGCAACGGTCGAGCCCGGCGCCGACCTCGATACTCCGGTCGTCTCACCGCCTAAGCCCGCGCCCGCGGCGGCGGACCTTTCGCGCAGTCTCGATCTCATCGCGGCGGCCAAACGGCTGCTTGTCATTGCGGGCACCGGGGCCGCCCATGCCGGCGCGGGTCCGGCGCTACGCCGTCTGACGGCGCGCGGCATCCCGGTCCTGACCAACGCGATGGCCCGCGGACTGGTGCCCGAAGACGACGCCCTGGGCTGGTCGTGGCCGTTGGCTCAAACTGCGGCCAAGCATGCCGATCTCGTCGTGTGGCTCGGTGCGCGCATGGGCAAGCGCTTCGGCTACGGTCTTGCGCCGCGGTTCGATCCCGCCGCCGCCATGATCCAGGTCGATGTACATGCCGACGAAATCGGCCGCAATCGCCCGGTCGATGTCGGGATGGTGGCCGATGCGGCGCTTGTTGGCGATGCGCTGGCCGACGCGCTCGATGCGCAAGACTACCGGCGCGATCCGGCGTGGCTCAAAGACGCCCTCGCCGAACGCTGCGCGGCGATCGATGCGCTAGGGCGCGAGACCACCGGGCCGATCCATCCCTATCAAATCGGGCGCGAGATCATGGCGCAGATGCCGCCCGAGACGATCTTCGTCAACGACGGCGCCTCGATCCTGACCTGGATGTTCGGCGTCATGCGCATTCAACGCGAAGGCGGCTACGCCGACCATTTTCCGTTGGGGTCGATGGGCATGGGCGCGCCGCTCGCACTCGGTCTTGCCGCCGGGGCGCGCGAAATCGCCGCCGAGACCGGGACCGCGCCGCGTCCCGTCATGTTGGTTACTGGCGACGGCTCGTTCGGGTTCTATCCGTCGGAATACAACGGTGCGGTGCTCGCCGGGCTCAACCGATTCGTCACCGTCGTCGCCAACAACGGCGTGTGGGGCAACGAACACCACGACCAGCCGCGCCAAATCGGGCGCACCATCAATGCGAGCTTCGGCGACGTTCGTTACGATAAGATCGCCGAAGGCTACGGCTGTCACGGCGTTCGCGTCACCGCGCCCGGCGACCTCGGGCCTGCGCTCAAGGAGGCCTTAGCGCGGACCGACAAGCCCACCGTGCTCGACGTGATCTGCCCGGAACCCGAATCGGCGATGGGCAATCCCAAGCTCGCCACGATCATCTATTCGGACGTCGAGGAAACCCGCAAAGCCCACTGGGCGGGGCCGACCAAAAAAGGCGCGGGCGGTTAGCGCCGCGCGGCGCGGGCCAGCACGAACGTCGCCGCCAAGGCGATCACCACGCCGGGCACGATGCGCAACGGCGGCAGGCCCTTGCCGACGACGAAGTCGATCACCACCACCAGCAACGGGTTGAGGTAGTAATAGGCCGCCACCCGATTGGGCCCCAATTTGATCGCCGCGGCCTGAAACAAGAACGTGCTCAAAATCGTGGTCATCACCGCGAGATAGATAATGCCGGTCCACACGCCGGCATCGATCGCGGTCCAGTTCGTCTCGAACAGTTTGGTGTTGGAAAACAGCGCCAACCAAACGCAGCCGGTCGCCACCGACCAGAACGAAATCACCGCCGGCGGTTCCTGCCGGTGCAGTTTCTTTACCAGCGGCCCGTAGCCCGCCATCAAGAAACACCCGGCAAGGAAGATCAAATCGCCGCGGTTGAATTGCAGCCCCAACAGCCGGTCGAGGTCGCCGCGGAAAATCACCCACACCGCGCCGATCACCCCCAACGCCAACGCGGTCAGTTTGTATCGCCCCAACCGATCGCCCAGCAGGAAATAGCTGTAGACCGCCGCCAACGACGGGATCAGCACGAAGATCGTGCCGGTGTTCAGGGCCGTGGTGAAACGCAGCGCCTCGAACATCGCCCAGAAAACCCGGTCATGCACAAGCTGATCCCGGCATAGCCCGCTAGGGCCGACCATCCCGGCCACTCCAGCCCGTAGCGCCAGGCAATCACCGGCGCGAACAGCGCGGCGGCGATGACGAAACGGAGGAAGGTCAAGACGGCCGGGTCGAGCCCCTGGGCGATCGCTTGACCGACCGGAAACGAGGTCGCGATCAGGACCGTTGCGCCCCAGATCTGAAATTGGCCGGTGATGTCGGATCGGTCTTGGTCGGTGCTCATTTTTGGCCAATTGCTGGGGCAGGGCGCGCCACAATGGGGCAGGGGCGGCCTGGCGTCCAGCAGGGGCAGCGCCTGCATCAATCAATGCCTCTAGGAAACTCTGAGTCACAGGGGTCTAGCCCTCCTGACGTGACTCGTTTCTTAGAGTCTCCCGGTAACGATCTGAATCAAAATGAAAAAATTTCTGGACGCCGGACTCGCAATGATTCAACATCTGGCTCGTTGCACGCATTTCGACACAAGGCCTTGGGTTTATGAAGAAGATCATCGTCCTCGCGTTTTGCCTCACCCTGCCGGCCTGTATCGCCCCGCCGGCGATCACCGTGGCCTCGCTGGCGCTCAGCGGGGTGAGCTTGGTGCAAACCGGCAAGACGTTGCCCGACCATGCCTTGTCCTCGGTCTCCAGCGCGACTGCATCATGTTCCGCGCGACCCGCGGCGAACAGATCTGCCAAACCGAGATCGCCGCGCCCGACGGCGCCATGGTCGTGGCGGCCGGGCCGACCGATGCCACCGGCACGCCCTGGCCCGAGGAGATCACCGCCGTGCCGGCCCCGCTCGACCGCGTGCCGGCGCACGAACCCCTGCCGATACAACCGGTTCAGGTCGCCTCGCTTGCCCCGATCGCATTGCCGGCGCCGCTTGAAAAGTCCGTTGATCCCGAGTCAGCCGTGTTGGCGGACGCGCCAACACGCGCGCCATCGCCAGAGCCGGCGCCCCTTCTTGCGCGCGAGACCCGCACCCACGACGTCGCCATCACCGAGCCCTTCGATCCATCGCCCACCCCGACGACGATCGCCGAACCCCGGTCAGACATCGCGGCGAAACCCAAGGCAGCACCCACGCCGAACCCGACGGCGCATGCCGAAAACATGCGCCACCTTGTGATTGGCAGCTTTCGCGATGGCGACCGTGCGGCCGCGCACGTCCGACGCCTCGGTGACAACGACCTCGCGGTCGTCACGGCATCGGTCAAGGGCCGCGTGCAACACCGCGTGGTGGCCGGTCCCTACGCCGACGCCGACTTGGCCGCGGCCAAGCGCGACTTCGCCGCGCGCGGCATCAAAGGCGCTTGGCCGATCAAACTGCGTAAAACGCCCGCCGGTTTTCAGATCGCCGCCCGCTAGGGTGCGCCCACCTTGGTGCGAACGGCAGGCGATGATCTGCCGCGATCTACCGTGCGGCATGCGACCGAGTCACGTCGATAGGGTCGCGCTGACCCAGTCCCGTCGCCGCTCGCCTACGCGATCTTCAGCGCGTCTATCGCCGCGCAGTCCAAGTCGCGTCATTCCGAACAGGCCGCTTCGTCCTGATCCATCACGAACCGATCGTCCGCGGTGCGGTAGTGGATCGCCTGCACGACCGCTTTGGTGGGCGAAAACATGCGATACATCATGCAGCCCGCGTCGTCCTTGGCGATCGGTACCATGTAGATATCGTCGCCCACGGCGATGGCCCCTTCGGGTACCTCGGTGGCGGACGTGGCCGGGGCGGCGCCGTTTTTTCTGCCGGTTTCGCCACTCATGGACTCGTTCCCGCACGCCACCAGCGTCGCGGCAAGCGCCGCCATACCAACCAAGTTTAGAAATCGAGCCATAATCTTATCCCTGCACCAAAGGCCGGTTTGGCGCCGTTGTCGTGGCCGGGGTTCACCATCATCACGCCGTAGGTCGCGGCGTTGAGCGTGCGGGTCGGGTGCCAACGATACGCCATTTGCAGATCGATCTCGCGTCCCGTCGGTGTCACGTCGACGCGCGCGCTTTGATAGTGGATCGCGCCACCGGGCACGGGCTCGGTGCCCACCGGGATCGTCAGGTCGGCCTGTGCGCCGTACACCCGCAGCGGCTGGTAAACCGCCAGCCCGGCCCGATCGCCGCGCTGGAAGAGATCAGACTGCGTCAGCCCGAACGAAAACGCATTCGCCAGCACCGGGCTCCAATTGTTGAGATATCCCTCGTTGGCATACAGCACATCGGCTTGGGCGGCGGTATAGCTGCCGTGGGCCGCGAGCGACGCCGTCACCGGCACCGACGCCCCGAAGGTCACAAACGTGCTTTCGCTATCGCCCATCGCGCCGAACGCCCCGCTTGAGGTCGAGTTGAACATCGCCGCGTTCTCATGGGCAAAGCCGACGCCGACCCGCAGCACCGGGCCGAACGACAAGCCGTGCGTCAACGAGGCTTGGATCAAGCTATCGCCGCTCTGATCGGTAAAGGGGTCGGCCGCGGTTTCCATGAAGCCGAGGCTGAGCCGCGTGCGCCCATCGAGCCGGTAGCTGGCCCCACCGCCGTCGCCTTTGCCGACCAGCGAAAGCTGCGGCGCGTTGACGAATTCGAGCCCGACAAACGGGCTCGACGCGCCGGCAAAGCGCGCCACGTCGCCGAACAGTTCGGCGCTCGACGCATTGAGCGCGAGCGAAACACCGACATCGGTGCCGATCTGTCCTTGATAGAACGCCGACTGCACGGTCTGGCTATCGCGCGGCGGGGCCACGTTGCCGAAGTCCAACAGATCTTCGCGGCTTTGAACGGCGGGGCCCATCGACAGCGCCAAGGAACCCGACGACCCGGCGGCGATCCGCCGCACATCCCCCTCCGGCGCGGCGATGAAGCCTGCAACGCCGGGATCGACCGTCGCGTTTTGGACCACGTTGCGCAGGTCGGTGCCGAAGGGCCGATCGAACGCGTCGAGCACGATCGCTTGGCTAAGAAATGCGTTGCTCTGCAATGCATTGCCGAAGGCCGGTCCCAACGTGAGGGCGCTGGCCCGCAAGTCCTCGCTGCTGTCGCCGATCTTGTTCCCGGTCGGCAACGACGTTAGCCCTTGCGACTGAAAAGCGCCGGCGAGGTTGAGAAGGCCGCGACCGAACGTCGTGTCGGTCCCGTTCGCCCCCAAGTCGGTGGCGCTGGTGAACAGCAACGACACGGCCTGCGCGGTCGTCATCGTCGGAAAGCGTTGCATCACCACGGCAAGCGCACCCGCGACATGCGGCGCGGCAAACGACGTGCCGTTCACGGTACGCGTGCCGCCGCCAAGCGATAGCAGGTTGGTCGTCACGATGCTGACGCCGGGCGCCACCAGAAAGCCCGTCGCGGTATCGCCCGCGCGGTTGCTGAATGAGGCAATCGCATTCGATTGATCGGTCGCGCCGACGGCGATCATCTTGCCCTGGGCGTTGAATCCATTGCAGACCCCACCCCCGCCGGTGCAATTCGCGAGTCGCGCGAGGAATAGTGCCTGCGCGGCGCCCGAGTTGCCCGCCGCGGCGACGACGGCAACATTATTGTTCACCGCGTTTTGCAGCGCGTTCTGGAGCGTTGCGCCCGGTGCCGACGAACCACCCAGGCTGAGGTTGATGACCCGGGCACCGTTGTTGACCGCATGGTTGATCGCGTTCGCGACGTTGTTTTCGGTAAACGTGCAACTCGTGAAGCACGAACCAACGGTGTCGGTGCGAATCGCGAGGATCGTGCTGTTGAAGGCCACGCCGTGCGTCCCCGCTGAGTTGCGTCGCGCCCCGATCACTCCGGCCACGGCCGTGCCGTGCCCGGACGTCGAAGGATCCTGCAAAAACGTCTTGTTGTTGGTGACGATGTCCGTGCTCGCCGACGCGATCGCGCCCGAGAATTCGGTGTTGTTGACGTCGATGCCGGTGTCGACGACCGCGACTGTAATGCCCGATCCGGTGCCGCTGTTGTTATAAGCCGTCAGCGCGCCGATCTTGGACAAACCATAGTTGGCTTGAAACTCCGCTGTGTCGAAGGTGGTCGTGCCGCCGCCACCGCCACCGCCGCCGCCGCCACCGCCACCGCCACCGCCACCGCCACCGCAGGCGGCGAGAACGAGCGTGGCCCCCATTGCGATCAGCCAACGACGGTGCATTGCCTTGCGCATTTCCCGGAATGTCGCCATGACCGTGATCCCCCTCTGTTTCCCTTGCCGCGCCCTATGCCGAGGCGAGGCGCGTTTTTCCCCGCCGGCGTCTTCTGGTTCAATTGCCCACGATATGCACCGTGATCTGCCGCGTTTGCGGCCGTTGCCGGTGTTCGAACAGGTAAATCCCTTGCCAGGTGCCCAGCGCCATTGCGCCGTTGCGCATCGGCACGTTCAGACTGGTGTGGGTGAGGGCGGTGCGCAGGTGCGCCGGCATGTCGTCCGCCCCCTCCGCCGTGTGGCGGTAGCGTGTGGCACTTTCCGGGGCCAGCGCGGCAAAGAAATCTTCCAGATCGCGCAGCACCTCGGGGTCGGCGTTTTCCTGAATCGTTAGGGACGCCGACGTATGGTGGATGAACAGCGTCAGCAGCCCTGTCGTAATACCGCTCTTCGCCGCGCAGGCCGCCAACTCTTGCGTAATGTCGCGCAAGCCCGGGCGCGACGCGCGCACCGTGAGCGTTTCCTGAAACTGCCGCATGTCGAAGGGTTTCGTGATTGGACGCCTTCCGTGGTTCACCTATCCTAACCGCAACGGCATGCAATCCGTGAGCGGAGGTCTCCGGATGAAAACGAAACACGGTGCGGTGTTTCTTGCGGCTTGTCTCCTGGTGCCGCTCGCCGCCCAAGGTCAAAGCTATTCGCTGCCCGACGGCGGCAGCGTCGAGGTCGACATCGGTGCGGACGGCGGCGGGTCGGTCAGCGTCACCGCGCCCAGTGTGGGAATCGATTTCAGTGTTTCGTTCGGCGGTGCCGGCGGCAGCGATCCCGGATCGATTTCCGCCGGTGGCGGCGGCAGTGGCGGTGTGACGAGTCCCAGTCGTGCTCGCGCGTTGGCCATTCCCGGATTGTCGGAGGGACCCACCGCGGGAAAATCCGGATCGAGCGAACAGACCTCGCGCAGCCTTGCAAGCCGCAGCGGCGGGAGCGGGCGAGCCGCCCAGGGTCTCGGCGGCGAATGGGTCTCCGGCGTGACGGGGCCGGGTTACAATGTGCCGGGCTTCCAGGCCGGACCGGTCGGCAGCTATGGGGTCGACGCCCCGCCCGGGCCGACGATTTCCAGTACCGGCTCCTACACGGTGTCCGGTCCGGATAGTCCGACCCCGCCCGACGATGCCTCCTACGCGATCAACGCCCCGACGGCGTCGCCGGACGCGCAGGGGGCCGGCGCAGCGCCCGGCGGGTTCAATCCGATTACCGCCGACCAAGGCACCCCATCGGCGGGGTCGGTGCTGCTGGAATTGGTCCGCCGGCTGCCTCGGCCGCGCCCGCAACCGGGCCGGCGACACCGGCGAGCGCTGCCGCGCCGCTTGTCGGGAGCAACAGCAATGCCATTCCTGCACCCGCAGGCCCGTCGCTCCTTGGCACCGGCATCACGACCGGCCCGGCGGATAAGGCGCCCCCGGCCACGCCTGTCGCGCCGCCGCCGACCACGACGATCATCGTGATCGATGAACGTGACGACATCTTCGACGAAATCGCCGACCTGCTGGGTGTGTCCCGCGATGTCATTTTCGAAACCTACGAAGAAAACGCCGGCCGGCTTGCCGACTTGGTGGCCGCCGGCGACCGCGACGGCTTGGTCGACGTCCTCACCGAATTGGCCAACGACATTCTCACCGGACCCCAAGGCCCGGTCGCGGCCACGACTCCCGCGGCTACAGGTGGGTTCAGAAACCTCGCCACCGAATAGAGAAAGAGGTCAGACCATGCGTTCCGTGTTCGCCGTTCTCTTTATTTTGGTTGTGTTGTGGCCGGTTGCCGGTCAAGCGCAAACGCTGCCCGCGCGGGTCTTCGACTCGTTCAATGCGATGCCCCGCGATGCCCAAGCCGTCGTCGCGGCGATTGTCGACCGTTTGCAAGGCGGCGCCAAGCCGGTCGCCACGGTGCGGTTCGCCGCCGCGGTCGGTCCCGCGCCCGACGGCGCGGTCTATAGCGGCTTTACTTGGCGTGCCGCCTCGCTGTTTCGCTATGACGGCGGCGACACCGATGCCGCCCGACTGATTTCCGGGCTGCTCGAATTCGACGACGCGCTGGGCCGCAAAGCCGCTGTCCTGTTCGAGGGGAGTTACGCCGTTGCGGGGCAAACGCTCGAAGTCGCCGACCTCACCGTCGCCACCCACTTTCTCGAACAACCCCGAAGCGCGATGTTCGTCTTGCCTGCCGATGCGTTGACTGGTGCATCGGGGCCGGTCCCCGAAGGCCACGCTGCGCTGTTTAACTTTGCCCGACAACATGCCGTTAGTTGGGACCGACCCCACCATGTCGTCGCGGGCGACCGTGACTACGCCATCGTGGTCTTTCTGCTCGACCGCATTTCGCCCAGCGCCAAGTTCGAGGTCAAACTCTCCGACAAGAGATCCTCGCCGGAAGGCTTTGCGGGGGCGAGTCGCTACCTCAACGACGGCGACTGGCGGATGGGGGTGGTTGCCGGCAAGTTCGCGCTCGATACCGTCAAGTTGTTCGTCAAAGCCGTGGTGACGCCGGGCGCCGAACAAGGCGTTCTATCGCGCCAACCCGAGGTCATCGGGCTCTATGCGCTCGATGAATTTGCGGCCGATGGCGCGGCGCGGGGCTTGGCCTTTCGCGCGGCCCCCGCCGGGCAAAGCCTTGCGCTGGATCGTTTCGACGGCAAATGGAAGTTCAAGTTGCGCATGCGCGGCGGCAACGGCCAATGCGACGGCGTGCAATGGCGCAATTCGAATGTCGTACAGGGCAAGATCACCGGCGAACTGTTCCACGGCCTTGTCGGGGTCATCCCGATCACCGGCACCGTATCGCCGACCGGCGAAATCAAGGTGCAGGGCGAAAACGCGTACGTCATCGGCACCGGCACCGGTCAAGTCGATGGCGAGACCGCCGCCGGCAAGTTCGACGCCACCGTCGACATCGAAACCTGCCGCGGGAAATGGACCGCGAAGCGGATCAATAAATAGCTAGCGGCAGGAAAACTGGTTTACCAGCGCCACCGTGACCGCATCGCTGGCCGGTTCGGAGGCGGTATTCTCTTGCTGTTTTTGCAAATGCGCCACGACCGCGTCGCGCATGGCTGATAGTTTGGCTTTGCCGAAACAGGCCTTGCGCCTGCCGATGCCTTCTTCGGCCAGGGCATCGGCGATCGCCGCAACATAGCCCAAACAAATGCTGCGCCGGGCCGAGCCCGAGGGTTGCGTGCAGGCATTGAGCAAATTTTTGCCGTCCATCAACGCGGCGTCGGCATGACGTGGCGCCATGGCGAACACGAAGACGCCGACGATGGCGCCGAGCAACAACGGTCTTACGAACATGCGGTATCCCCTGAAAACGCGAACCGGACGAATCGTGCCCCTCGCCTGGGGCGGATGCAAGCAGGACGCTGCCTTGGGCCTAAACCAGCAATCCGACGGCGCTGCCGTGCACCGGTTCGACCCGGCGCGGACGGTCCGCGAACAGGTTCATTTTCGCCAGCGCCCCCGCCAGGATCACCGCCGGCGGCGGGGCAAGGGGACCGGTGTGGCCCGCGATCGCGCTATGGTCTTCTTGGGTTTGCAGCGCCGCCTGGGGGGTATGGCGGGCGTTGCGGGAATAGGTGGGGGTCGTCAGTCCGAGCGTTTCGCCTATCGGTTTCTCCTCCGCAGGGCCTTTTTCTAAGGCCCCCGGCGGATCTCCCTGCGACCCGCCATCGTTATTAACCATGCTTCGGACTATGGTTAACGAAGAGGGTAAAGATTCCCTTAACCCGGACGCCGGGGCGCAGCTTTCCTAGGGTTTCGGGGCTCGCGTCCCACCGGGCATAAACCGCTTTTGAACGAGGGAGGAGGTCCACCATAGACGACGACAGCAAGAAAACCGCACTCAGGATGATCCCCTACGGGCTCTATGTGATGACCGCCGAAAACGACGGCGAGCTCGCGGCCGCCACCGTCAACTGGGTGACGCAAACCTCGTTCAGCCCGCCCTTGGTGGCGGTGGGCGTCAAAACCGACTCCGGCGCCTACGGGCTCAGCCGCGCGGCCGGGCACTTTGCGCTCAACATTTTGGGCAAGGGCCAGCAGGGGCCGGCCTTTGCGTTCTTCAAGCCGGCCCAGCGCGACGGCGACACCATCAACGGCGAGCCCTATCGCAGCGGCGACAACGGCGCGCCGGTCCTATTGAACGCCCCGGCGTGGGTGGAATGCAAAATTGTCGAGGTAGTCGAACAAGGCGACCACCACATTTTCGTGGGCGAGGTCACGCACGCCGGTCTATCGTCCGAGATCGAAGGGCGGCCCGACGAAGCGGTCCTCGAAATGAAGGACCTCGGCGAAAAGGTGTTCTACGGCGGCTAGTCCGATGCGTCGCCGCGGTTGATCGGGTATCCCGATGCGGGCCCGATCGCGGGTTGCACCAGCATTTTGTCGAGCCACTGATCGCGCGTGGTGCGGATCTGTTCGTTGCCGATCGTCATGCCGTCGTGGCCCGCCGCCGGCTGCGCCCGGTAGGTCCCGAACAACCGATCCCACCACGGAATGTTGAACCCGAAGTTGCTGTTGGTTTCGGCCGGCACGATCGAGTGATGCACCCGGTGCATATCCGGTGTCACGACGAACAGGCGCAGCAGCGCATCGAGGCGGCGCGGCATGCGTACGTTGCCGTGGTTGAACATCGCGGTCGCATTGAGCACGACCTCGAACACCAACACCGCGACCGCCGGTGCGCCCAAAGCGGCCAGCACGGCGATCTTGAACCCCATCGACAGCAAAATCTCGATCGGATGAAAGCGCAGGCCCGTCGTCACGTCGAACCCGAGATCGGCGTGATGCATCCGGTGCAGCCGCCATAGTGCGGGCACCGCATGGAACATCACGTGCTGGATGTAGATCGCGAAATCGAGCACCGCGAGCGAGACGACAAAGGCCACCCAAAAAGGCACCGCCACCGCGTTGAAGAGCCCCCAACCTTGCGTCTCGGCCCAAGCCGCGAAGCCCACCGCGGCGGCGGGAATCACCAAGCGCACCGCCACGGTATTGACCACGACGATCCCCAGATTGCTGGTCCAGCGGACAAGCCGCGTGACATCGCTGCGCCGCGGGGCCACCGCTTCCCAAAGTGCCATCACCACCAACACGCCGACAAAAAAAACCAACCGAATTGTCGGTTCGTGGGCCTGCAAGAACTCGGTCATGACTTAGCGGCCCAACCGTGCAATGCGCTCATCCAAGGCTTGGATCGTCGCGTCTATATCTTCCCACACGTAGCCCAAGGTCGTGACATCGGTGTTCCACAATCTTTCGGTTCGTTCGGTCTGCACGACCCAGCCCATCGCTTCGTAGAAAAAGCGTGCCGGATTCTGCGCGACAACCCAGATGATCGCGCGCTCCATGCGATGTCGCCGCAGCGCGGCAAACAAAGCGCGCAGCAGGGCCCGACCCAAGCCAAGCTCTTGATAGTCGTGCGCGACATAAAGCATCTGCACTTCGCCTGTCCGCGTGGCATCGCTGCCGCGCGCCGGGCCGCAGGTGCCGAACCCGACCAGTGCCTCGTCGACCGTTGCGACGGTGATGGCCTCGTTGGCTCGGCGGCGCATCAGCGCGGCGCGCCAATATCGCGTCTGGCGGTCCTCCGACATGCTCACCAGCATGTCGGTCGGCAGGATCCCGGCATAGGCGTCGCGCCACGTCGCGACATGGACTCGGGCGAGGGCGGCGGCATCTTCATAGGCGCCGGGGCGAAGACGAATCATGGCACCAGTCTACACCGATTGGCTGCGCCGAAATCGCAAGACGAGGCAGGACAACGGCTTGTGATCCGGCTAGTCTGCGCCCCGGTCGTGCTGGGGGTACACACGGAAAGAACGAAGCATTGGATCAAAAGACTCTCGCCGCCGTTGAGGCACATATGGGTTGGGCCGCAGGTCGCGGCGGGAAGCCCGGCGATTTCACCGGCAACGAATTGCGCGGCGTCGATTTCTCCAAACGCGTGCTCCGCGAAGCGAAATTCGTCCGGGCCGACTGCGAAGGGGCATCGTTTGCCGCCGCAAATCTCGTGCGCACCGACTTCTTCGGCGCCAACCTGGGCAACGCCAACCTCTCCGATAGCGACCTCACCGGCGCCAACCTCCGCGGCGTCAGCCTCTACGGCGCGCTACTCGACGGCGCGGACCTAACCGACGCCGACCTCCGTGGCGGTACCGCGATCAACTACGAAACCGGTGAAGCCTAAGGCGCCAAGGTGTCCAACATCGCGCGGTGCCGCTTCGACGCTGCCAAACTGGTGGGCGCGCAACTCAACAGCGTGAACCTCGAAGGCTCCAGCTTGGTCGGCGCCAACCTCAAGGACGCCCATCTTGCCGGCGGCGATCTCAGTCAC
Source organism: Alphaproteobacteria bacterium (assembly GCA_038141965.1). Classification (GTDB taxonomy): domain Bacteria; phylum Pseudomonadota; class Alphaproteobacteria; order SHVP01; family SHVP01; genus CALJDF01. The sequence continues at coordinate 846,974 of JAYQJC010000002.1, read as the reverse complement.
GTCGATTTCTCGGAGGCCGACCTTAGCGGGGCCGACCTGCGCGATGCCCAACTCGGCGGCGCGATCTTGGTCGATGCGAATTTGCAAAACGCCGATCTCACCAATGCCCGCGTCAAAAGGGCGACGTTCCAAGGCGCCAAACTTGACGGCGCGCGCCTAGATGGCGTCGACCGCGCCGAGAGCGATCTCGAAGGCGCGCCGGTGTTTGCCGACGAACGAGCCGCTGAAACGCGTCAGGTTGAAACCGTTGTGGAAGACCACGTTGCCTGGGTCGCCTCCTCGGGCGACGCCGGCTCCCGTGGCGATTTGTCCCGACGCCTTCTCAAAGGCATGAAATTCACCGGTCGGGATCTCAGCGGCATGACCTTCGTCGATGCCGACCTTACCGGGGCTGATTTTTCCGGGTGCCGCCTCGTGCTGTGCGATTTCAGTGGTGCGTTGTTGGCCAAAGCGACATTCGACGACGCCGACGCCTCCGGTGCGACGTTTATCGGCGCGGATCTGCGCGCCGTGTCCTTCCGCAACGCCCTGCTGGATGCGGTACCCATCAAAGCCGCCGGTGGCGGGGTCACCGGGCGGATGAAAACGCCGATCTTTGCCGGCGCCCTATTGGCGGGTGCCGATTTCACCGGAACCGATACCTCGGCCTGTGGGGACCTCCAGGGGATTTAGCTATGCTCTTCGACCTCATCCGAATCGTTTTCGCCATCTTTCTGCCGCCGGTGGGGGTCTTCCTCCAAGTCGGCCTGGGCCTGCATTTCTGGCTCAATATCGTGTTGACGTTATTGGTGTATATCCCCGGGATTGTGCACGCGATATGGGTCATCGCCCGAAAATAGGGCCCTGATTTCAGGCGAATCTGCGCCGATCACGATATTCTCCGAATCCCTTCGGGCATCGCGCAGACCCGACCAGACTGTCATAATGAACCAGACAACCCCGGTGCCGTGGGTTATGGTGCCGGGCCTTAACAGGGTGGTCTAAACAACTGGGACTGAAAGAATGAACCTACTCAAAAAACACGTACTGCGCCTCGCAGGGGCAGCGGTGTTGAGTTTGTCGGTGATCTTGCCGCAAACCGCATCGTCGGAGGAAGTCAAGGTCGCCGTTCGCATGTTCGGCGCCGGGAAGGGTAACCCCTATTCTGGGTGTAACTGTACGCCGGGTGTTTTCGCCTGGGCGCCGGTTTTCGAAACCCTCACCAAATTGAACGAAGACGGCACCCCCGGTCCGTTGCTCGCAACGAGCTGGGAAAACGTCGAACCCACGCGCTGGCGCTTCAAGCTGCAAGAAGGCCACGTCTTCTCGAACGGCGAGCCGGTCACCGCGCAAGCCGCCAAGGCCACCTTCGATTTCTGGTGGACCGACGAAGGCGGTGTGTTCTCGCAATCCAAGACGATGAAAAACTTCGTCAAGGCCGTCGAGGTGGTCGACGACCATACGCTCGATGTGATCACGCACGCGCCGAATCCCATTCTGCCGATGAACATGCGGGACCCCGCCGTCATCGCGCCGAAGGATTTCGCCGATCGTGGCGTTGCCGGCATCACCAAAGAGCCGGTCGGCAGTGGTCCGTACATGATCACCTTCACCGAAGAAGATGCGGTGGCCGTGCCAAACCCGAAGGCCAACCGGCCGATCAAGGACGTCACCAAGATCTCGCTCAAGGTTCTGCCGGAAGCGCCGTCGCGGACCCAGGCGTTGGTCTCTGGTCAGATCGACATCAACACCGCGATGTCGGCCGACGAAGCTGCGGCCGTCGAAGCGGCAGGGATGAAAGTGTTTGCGCGTCCGTCCACTCGGACGATGGGCATCACGATCGTGTCCTATCGCAACGGCAAACCGGTTGAAGGGCCGATGGGCGACGTTCGCGTGCGTCAGGCGCTCAACTACGCGGTCGACAAAAAGGGCATCGCCGAGGCGTTGTTCTTGGGCAAATACGCTCGTCCGTCGACGCAGCCGGCATTCCCGGGCATCAACGGATACAACCCCGCGCTTAAGGGCTATCCGTACAACCCTGACAAAGCCAAGGCCTTGCTGGCCGAGGCCGGGTACCCGGACGGCAAGGGCCTCAAGTTCGAGGTTCGCGCCATCGTCAACGACGAGGCCTTCAAGAACGCCTACGAAGCGGCCATCCAAGACATCCGTCAGCTTGGCGTCGACGCCACGCTCATCGCCCAGCAGTTCGCGGGCACCGGGCAATGGCTCGAGCATTGGCTCAAGGGTGACTGGCCCTACGAAGGCTTCGGCATCGGCTTCGATCTGACCGCAACCATGGATGCGGCGCGGGTGTGGAACGTCTTTGCCTCGTGCAAAAAGCACGGTGGTAAGGCGCCCTACTTCTGCGACGAAGGCGATATGCCGATGATCAAAGCAGCCAACGAAGAGTTCGACCCGGAAAAACGTCGGGGAATCCTTCGCGAACTCGGCAAGATCACGATGGAAAAAGCCCCCATCGTTTTCCTCGTCGAGTTCGATGAGCTGATGGGCTACAACCCGCGGATCAAGAACTTCTCGCACCATCTCTTGCAGATTCCGTACGAGACGTTCGAGGTGTCTTCCCGCTAGGGAAACCACCAACGCAACGAGAAAGGGCGCCTCCGGGCGCCCTTTTTTTTGTTGGCGGGGTTACGCCGCGCCCAGCGCGATCAACGAGCGTCCCGCGTCCGCCACGCTTTCCTTGGCGGGCCGGAACGACACGCCGGTTAGGTCGGTCACGTAGACGCTTTGTGCGTGGGGTTGCACCCCGAGGTCGGGCAGCACGGCGCGAATGTTGGGATCGGCCATCGCGGTCAGCCGCGTGACCCAGATCGGTAACGAGCGTTTCGGAATCTTGCGCGCCCGCTCGGGACAGGCCTCCCGCAAAATGGCCCCCATGTCGCGCAGCGTCAGCGTTTCGCCGGCGCCCATCAAACGCCGCCCGCCCACCTCGGGGGTGGTCATCGCCGCCACATGCAGATCGGCCACGTCGCGCACGTCGACGCACGGAAAGGCGATTTTCGGCAACGCAGGGTAGGCCCCGGTCAGCAACATTTTGACCAGGTCGAGCGATGTCGCGGAATCGGTATCCGGCGCCGGGCCCATCACGAAGCCGGGGTTCACCGCGACCAAGCGCGCTTTGTTCTGGCCCATCGCGTCCCACGCCGCGCGCTCGGCCCGCGTCTTGGACACGATATAGGCCGACAACTTGTCCCACTCGGGATCGGTCCAATCGTCTTCTCTCACCTGGACGTTCTGCGGTCGATTGGCGCGATACATCATCGCCACCATGGACGATGTCATGACGATGCGTTCCGCCGCCGTTGCGCGTTGTAGTACCCGCAATGCGCCGTCGCGCGCCGCCGGCACCAGCGCCTCGCGATCCTTCGGTTGCGCCATCGGAAACGGCGAGGCGATGTGCTGCACGTAGCGCACCCCGTCCAGCGCCTGATCCCATCCGGCGTCATCCAGCAAATCGGCTTCGCAAAATGTCAGCCCTGCGGGATCGGCGCCAATCCGCCCGATGCTCTCGCGCACCGCCTCCGCGCGCGCCATCGTGCGTACGGTGCCGCGCACCGCGTAGCCTTTTGCCAACAGCGCTGCGGCGACGTATTTCGCAATAAACCCGCTCACGCCGGTCACCAGAACGGTATCGCTCATCTCAGTCGTGCCCCGCTGCTGCTTCGGGCGGCCCGATCGGCCGCGGTCGTTCTCAGATGTTGGCGGCCGTGACGGCTTTTCAACCCGGCCCACCGAACCAGGCCACCGCCACAACGACGGCGATCACCGCCAGCAGCAACAAGCGCCGGTGGCGGCGTATGAACGAATCGGGATGGCGCTCGGTCATGACGGGCAGGGGAGGTTGGAGGCCGGGACCGGAATCGAACCGGTGTACAAGGATTTGCAGTCCTCTGCGTAGCCACTCCGCCACCCGGCCTCGGGCGCGTGTATAGGTTTGGCCCCGCGGCGGGTCAAGGCTTGCCCGGCATCGGTGCCGCCGAGATCAGCGCCGCACAGCCGTCGGCAAAGGCGTCGACCGCGGCCCAATCGGTATAGTCGTGATCGACCGAGGTATCGGTATCGCCGCCGCTGCGCCGCGCGATCCGCCGCATCACCAGGCGCAGCAATGGGTTGTACTGCCGGTAGCGCAGCGCCCCGGCAAAACTATGGGTCAGCCCAGGCGTCCAGCCCGTGGCGTGCAGGAACCCCGCCATCAAGTCCCCCGCCGTGCCCCGGTCTTCGGCCCGGGTCGAGGCGGCCACCAAGCTGACCGAGAAAAAGGCGCTGGGCAGCGCATTCAACGCCACGCGGTGGTGCCGAACCCAACCCCGCAACGCCTTGCTGTGGCGGCCATAGCGCACCGGCGCGCCCAGGATCACCGCCCGCACCCCGTCGGGCGAGCACGCTTGGCTGCGCAGATCGACCACGTCCACCGCCACATGCCCGGCCGCAAGGCGGGCGCCGATCCGATGCGCGATCCGCGCGGTTTGCCCGTCATGCGACACGAACGCGATCAACACCGGCTGGCTCATGGCCTTATCCTCGCATAATCGCGCGCGCCGTATTGCGGGCGATTCGCAGTCGGAATAGGCCGACTATAGTGCCGAGGGCGGCTGGTTGTCTTTCGCCCCCCAGAACCGTATAACCGGCGCAGCACAAGGGTTTGGGACACTTTGGACCGATGACCGATTACGCCGCCGCGCGCCGCAACATGGTGCTCAGCCAACTAGAGCCCAACCGGGTCAACGATCAACGCATCCTCGATGCCATGGGCAGCATTCCGCGCGAAGCGTTTGCGCCCAAGTCGCTCGCCGGCGTCGCCTATGTCGACGAAGACCTCGAAATTGCGCCGGGCCGGTTCTTGATGGAGCCGATGGTCCTGGCGCGCCTGATCGATGCGCTGGCCATCAAATCCGGCGATCTCGTTCTTTGTGTCGGCATCGCCACCGGTTACGCCGCTGCCGTGATGGCGCGCCTCGCCGGCACCGTCGTCGCGGTCGAAAGCGATGCCGACTTGGCCGCCGCCGCGGGCGACAACCTAGCCAAGGTCGATATCGACAACGTCGCGGTCATCGAAGGGCCGATGGCCGAAGGCCGCGTCGACCAAGGTCCGTTTGCCGCCATCCTGATCGACGGCGGCGTCGAAGACGTGCCGGCAACGTTGCTCGAACAGCTTGCCCCGGGCGGTCGTCTGGCCTGCGTCGAACAGTCCGGTCCGACCGGCAAAGCGATGCTGTATTCCGAAAGCAATGGCGTCTTCGGCCACCGCCCGTTGTTTGACGCGTCGGTGCCGCCCTTGCCGGGCTTTGCCCGGCCCAAAGTTTTCGCCTTTCAATAGCGCCCTTTTGGCCCTCCGGTTGAACCCCGTGCGTTTGCGCTTATCTGTATCGGGCGGCCAGGCGGTCGAGGTTGACCCTACGGTAGCGACGGACAAGCGGTCCGCGCGACGTGTACGAAGGACCTGGGTCGGCAAAGAGGGGAAACACAACATGGCCATTCGTGCAGGCGTCGTCGCTGCGGCGGTCGGCCTAGTGACGGTCTCAACCGCATCGGCCCAAACGCTCGAAGAAGCGCTTGTCATGGCCTACCAAAACAACCCGACCCTGCAATCGCAACGCGCGTCCTTGCGGGCCACCGACGAAACCGTATCCCAAGCGCTCAGCGGCTGGCGTCCCACGGTGACGTTGTCCGGCGATGCCGGGTTGACCCACTCGGACGGCAACTCGACAGGTTCCTCCGACACCAAACCGCGTAGCGCCACCGTGCGGCTCAGCCAACCGCTCTATCGCGGCGGTCACACCGTCAACGGCGTCGCCCAGGCCGAAGCCAATGTCGAAGCGGCGCGCCAAGCCTTACGCCAAACCGAACAAGGTGTGCTGCAATCGACCGTGCGCGCCTACATGGATGTGTTGCGCGACCAAGCCGTGGTCGAGCTGAACCAGGCCAACCTCGATCGCTTGAACCGCCAACTCGACGCCACGCGCGACCGTTTCGAGGTCGGCGAACTCACCCGCACCGACGTCGCCCAGGCCGAAGCGCGCGTTTCCGGCGCCATCAGTTCGTTGGTCGCCGCACAAGGCGTGCTCGAATCCAGCCGCGCCACTTTCCGCCGGGTCATCGGTCTAGAACCCGCCGATCTGTCGCGCGTGCCGGCGCTCGGCGCGTTGCCCGAAAGCGTCGAGGACGCGCGGCGCATCGCGCTCGAAGAAAACCCATTGGTCCGTCAGGCTGTGCGTAGCGAAGAAGCCTCGCGCGCCGCCGTCGAGGTCGCCAACGGCGTGTTCTTGCCGTCGGTCAATCTGACCAGCGCCCTGTCGCGCGGCTACGACACCAGCAGTTTCAACGACCGCCTCGACAGCGCGTCCGTCACTGCGACCGTCACCGTGCCGCTTTACCAGTCGGGCTCGGAATACTCCCAAATCCGCCAAGCCAAACAGACCAACAGCCAGCGCCGCATCGATATCGAAACCCAACGCCGCGCCGTGGTCGAAAGCGTGACCCAAGCGTGGGCCACATTGAACTCGGCGACCGAACAAATCCGCGCCAACGTCGATCAAGTGCGCGCCGCCGAAGTTGCGCTCGATGGCGTGGAGCAAGAGGCCGAGGTCGGCGCCCGCACCGTCCTCGATGTCCTCGACGCCGAACAAGAATTGCTCAACGCCCAAGTCGCTTTGGTGCGGTCGGAACGCGACGAATTCGTCGCCGGTTTCGATCTTCGCGTCGCGCTTGGCCGCTTGTCGGCCGAGCAACTCGGCCTTCCGGTGGCGGCTTACGATCCGACCGCCAACTACCAAGCCGTGCGCAACAAGCTCTTCGGCCGTGACATTCTCGGAGACCGCTGATTCCCTGCCAAAGTCCTGTTTTCTGAGAGTTTTTGCGCCCCAAACACGCGCCCCCGCGGTGCTCGCACGGGGTGTCGGCGCGTGTTTCGGCGGGTGACGGCCCCGGCAAAGGCCCACGATTCCGAAAAAAACCGGGGGCTGGGGGTGTTTTCCGCTTGCCCTAGCAGGCCCGCTTGCCCTATCGGTGGGGGGTGGAATTAACAAAAAATCAATATTTGGCCCCTAAAGCTAGATTTTTAGGCATATCTCGCGTAGTTTTACCGCTTGGCGGCCCCTTTTTGAACCGGTGACCTGGCGGTAATGAGCGATCTGACCACCGAGCAAGAACCGACGATGGAGGAAATCCTCTCGTCGATTCGCCGGATCATTTCCGAAGACAACGAAGGCGGGGAGGCTGCTGCCGAGGCCGCGCCCGAGCCCGACGCTGAAGAAGAAGTCGAGGCCGTCGCCGATGACGACGACGAGGATTTCGACATCGACGAACTGCCCGATGTCGCCGAAGAACCCGAGGCCGAAGAAGAGCCCGAGCCGGAACCCGAACTAGATGACGAACCCGACTTCGAGGACGACGAGCCTGAGGACGAACCGGTCCCGCTTGCCGCCGTCGAAGAAGACATCGAGGACGAAAAGCCCGAGGAAGAAGACGAGGCGCCGATCGACGACGACGCGCTCGATCTGACCAACATGGTGCAAGACGACGGCTCGGTCATCGAACTCGACGATGACGGCAACCCCTTGCACGAACCGGAACCGGAACCGGAACCCGAGCCGCCACCCGCGCCGGCGCCTGCGCCCACCGCGGATGCGTTCCAGGCCGCGCTCGACGAAGCGGTCGAACCTGCCGTCCATCACGACAGCCTGTTGCACGATGCCACGACCAGTGCCGCCGCCAGCGCTTTCGCGCATCTTTCCAGCGCGGCGACCGCGGTGCGCGGTCAACCGCTCGGCGATCCCAACCGCACCCTCGAAGATCTCGTCAAAGAACTTTTGCGCCCCATGCTCAAGGCCTGGCTCGACAAGAACCTTCCCTCGGTCGTCGAACGCATCGTCGAAAAAGAAATCGCCAAAATCGCCAACGGCGCCGAAAAGTAACGACCCCTCGCTAACGCTCTAAAGACCGGGCCTCGCTTCGTCGGCCTGAGCCTCGCTTCCTAGTGGGTGGGTCACTCTGCCCCCTCGCCGAGGGGAGGTCGTGCCGCGCCGCGGCGCGGAGGAGGCTGCCGCCCGGGCAAAAACCGCTCTTTCTACACGCACCCAATTCCCTTCGGCGGTCCCAACAACGACCGCCGGCAGGCCGTCCGTCTAAGGCTTCTTCGCGACGATGAACATCGCCTTGGTGGGGCCGGGGCGCCATTCGTGGTCGATCGTAAAACCTGCCCGCGTGATGCTCTCGACAAGCTGTTTGCCGGTAAAGATGCGCAGCGTGTCGGGGAACTTGCCCACCATCCGTCCGATCGGCGCGATCAGAGGAACGAGAACGCGTGCGATCGCGCGGTCACCAATGCACCCGGTACTGCTCACCAACACGCCGCCCGGCTTGAGCATGCGAAATAACTTGGCGAGGACGGCGTCGCGATCGTCAACAAGGTGCAGGATCGAATGCGCCATCACCATGTCCACGCTGCCCTCGGGCACCTCCAGGTCGTCGATCGCGCACACCTCAAAATTGATGTTGGTGATCCCCGCGGCCGCGGCCTTGCCGCGCGCGATGTCGAGCATAGCCGGTGCGATATCGGTGGCGCGGATATGCTTCACCGCAGGCGCATGGTGGATCGCTGTCGTGCCGGTGCCGCACCCGATCTCCAGCACCTCCATATCGGGCGTCATGTAGTCCCGCGTTACCGCAAGTTTCTTCTCGTACGACGCTTGGTCGCTTACCGGAGACTTCGCGTATTTCTCCGCGATTGAATTCCAAAACTTGCCGTCGCTGGCCATGCTGCTGCCTCCGGTATTAGGGAGCCCGGAAATACCGCAGTTTGCGCGGTGAGGGATGGCGTGTGCCGGTCTCGAAGGTCCGGGGGCGACCTCATGCCGCGTCGTTGGGGACGGGACTTGGTGATATTTGCCCGCTAGGGTCTTAAAAAACATATCGGCCAATATATCTTTGATGTATCGCCAATCACAAAGGGACTCCCATGAACTGGAGACACCGACGCCGCGCGCACCATATGCGCCGCCACATGCACCGTTTCGGCCCCTGGGCCATGGCCGGCAAATTCTTCGGCAGCGGGGATACCCCGCTCGCATTGCTGTCGCTTCTCGAAGAAGGCCCGCGCCACGGCTACGACCTGATGACCGCGATCGAGGAAAAATCCGGCGGCCTCGCGCGCCCCTCGGCCGGCACCATCTATCCCACGCTGCAACAACTGCAGGACGAAGGCCTGGTCACCTCGCAAGAAGAAGACAGCAAACGCATCTACCAACTCACGGATGCAGGCCGCGCCCGCGTGGCCGAAAACGCCGATCGCATCAAAGAAATCTGGCAACGCGCCCAAGACGACGAATGGGGCAACTGGGGCGATGCGATGCACCCCGACGCGCTCGAAGTCCTCAAGCCCGCCTTCCGTCTGATGCGTACCGCCGTACGTTCCTCGGTCCGTTCCAGCGACCCCGACCGCGCCGACAAGGTGCGCGACATCCTGCGCCGCGCCGCCGACGACATCAAAGCCCTGAACGACACGTGAGCGCGCTGCACGCCTTCGCGATTCTCATCGAATCGCGATTCGTTGCGACGGTGTTATCCCTTCCCGCGCGTGTGTGTTCCCGAGACTTGGACAAACCCCTCTCGGAGAACCCACATGAAAAAAATCTCTCTCACGCTTCTCTCCGCCGCTTGCTTCGTCGCCATTACCGCGCCCGCGCCCGCGCTCGCCGCCGGGCCGCACGGCATGCGCGGCCATCACGCCGCACATGGCGGTGGCACGAACCTGTTGGAAACCTTTGATACCAACGGCGACGGTCAACTCACCCAAGCCGAAATCGACGGCTTCCGCGCCGAACGCCTTGCCAAGTTCGACACCGACGGCAACGGCACCCTGAACCTGCAGGAATACGAAGCCCTGTGGTTGGATGCCTTCCGCGAACGGATGGTCGATGCCTTCCAACGCCATGACGACGACGGCGACGGCATCGTCACCACCGAAGAATTCAACGACCCCTACGCCAACATGGTCGCGCGCATGGACCGCAACGACGACGGCATTCTGTCGGGCGAAGAACTCCGTCCCAAGCGCCACCGCGACATCTCCCACCGCAGCGGCGCGCGCCACGATCGCCAAGACCGCGACGACAAAGACGAGTAGGCGCCAACCCTTTCGCGCATCCTGAGGCGCGACCTCCGGTCGGCACCTGCCATGAGCCCGTCGAATGGTCCGAAGGACGCAAGGCGCACCACCCATCCTCCTCCCCCTGCGCGTCAGGGGGAGGGTAGGGAGGGGGTCGCCACCAACCCGTACCCGCTGATACGCTCCGCCACCCTCCAGAACCAGCGGACACATCGATGGCGCACGTTCACCTCATCGAAGGCCCCGTGGGGGCCGGCAAATCGACTTTTGCTGCCCAACTCAGTAAAGCGCACGCGGCACCCCATCTCGCTCTTGATGATTGGATGGCGACACTGTTCGGGCCCGGCCGGCCGGACGGGGACATCATGCCGTGGTACGTCGAGCGCAAAGATCGCTGTATCGAACAGATATGGAAGATCGCTCAAGGTCTGATCGATACCGGCACCGACGTCATCCTCGAGCTCGGCCTCATTCAGCGCGCCGCCCGTGCGGACTTCTACGCCCGTCTCGATGGCGCCGACATCGCGCATACCGTCTACGTCCTCGACGCCCCTAAAGAGATCCGCCACGCCCGCGTCCGCCATAGGAACGAGACGCAAGGCGCCACCTTCTCGATGGTGGTTCCCGACGCCATCTTCGAGCTGGCCAGCACGATAGGGGAACCCCCTGACGAGGCCGAGTGCGCTGGCCGCGGGATTCAGTGCGGCGCCACCGACGCGCGTTAATATCTCGATTGCACGAATATCTCTGTCGCATGGCGGCCGCGTCTTTCGCGGCTGCCTTGCGTACCGCAAGCCACCCCACCCATCTTTCGCCCCCTCCCAGCAGGGGGAGGAGACGCGCTCTCAATCAACAAATATTCACACCCAGAAAAACGTCATCCTGAGCCGCCGTGATCGCGCCAAAGGCGCGAGCAGGGCGTGACGAAGGGCCTGCCACCAAAACCCGTCATCCTGAGGCGCGGCCCTTGGCCGCGTCACGAAGGGCGCCTTTGCCCGCACGCTGCGCCGCGTTATAACCCCCGGACCGCCCACTCATCCGGAACGGAATACCGCGCCCCATGCCGCTCGCCAAAACCTATAAGCCCGAAGAGATCGAAGGCCCGCATTACCAGCGCTGGGAAGAAGAGGGCGCGTTCGCCGCCGGGCGCACCAACACCGGCAAGCCCTACACCATCGTCATCCCGCCGCCCAACGTCACGGGCTCGCTGCACATGGGCCACGCGCTCAACAACACGCTGCAGGACGTGCTCATCCGCTTCGAGCGTATGCGCGGCCGCGATGCGCTGTGGCAGCCGGGCATGGATCACGCCGGCATCGCCACGCAAATGGTGGTCGAACGCCAGCTCGACGAACAAGGCACCGATCGCCACGCGCTGGGCCGCAGCAAGTTCGTCGACCGCGTCTGGCAATGGAAAGAAGATTCCGGCGGCACCATTTTCAATCAGCTCCGCCGCCTGGGCGCCTCGGCCGATTGGGAACGCGAACGCTTCACGATGGACGACGGCCTCAGCCGCGCCGTCACCAAAGTCTTCGTCGAGCTCTACAAGCAAAACCTGATCTACAAAGACCAGCGCCTCGTCAATTGGGACCCCAAGCTGCTCACCGCGATCTCCGATCTCGAGGTCGAGAACCGCGACGCCCAAGGCCACCTCTGGCACATCAAATACCCCATCGAAAACGAAGAGGGCCGCTACATCACCGTCGCGACCACGCGGCCCGAAACCATGCTGGGCGATACCGCCGTCGCGGTGCACCCCGAGGACGAACGCTACAAAGACCTCGTCGGCAAGAACGTGGTCCTACCCTTGGTCGGGCGCTTGATTCCCATCGTCGCCGATGAATACGCCGACCCCGAACAGGGCTCCGGCGCGGTCAAGATCACGCCAGGACACGACTTCAACGACTTCGAGGTCGGCCGCCGCCATAAGCTCGACCTGATCAACATTTTCGATCAGCACGCCCACCTCAACGATCAGGTGCCTGAAGCGTACCGCGGTCTGGAACGCCTGGCCGCGCGCAAAGAGGTCCTCGCGCACCTCGAAGCCCAAGGCCTTCTGGAAAAGATAGACGACATCACCCACACGGTTCCTTATGGGGATCGCTCCGGCGTCGTCATCGAACCCTGGCTCACCGATCAGTGGTACGTCGATGCCGAAACCTTGGCCAAGCCCGCCATCGAGGCGGTCGAGCGCGGTAACATCACGTTCGTCCCGCGCCAGTGGGAGAACACCTACTTCTCGTGGATGCGCAACATCCAGCCCTGGTGCATTTCGCGCCAGCTCTGGTGGGGCCATCAAATCCCGGCGTGGTACGGCCCCGACGGCCACATCTTCGTCGAGATGGACGAAGACGCCGCCCTCAACGCCGCCAAACTCCACTACGGCAAGGAAACCCCGCTCACCCGCGACGAGGACGTGCTCGACACCTGGTTCTCCTCGGCCCTCTGGCCGTTCTCCACATTGGGTTGGCCCGACAAAACCCCGAACTAGACCGCTACTACCCCACCGATACGCTCGTCACCGGCTTCGACATCATCTTCTTCTGGGTCGCCCGGATGATCATGATGGGCCTGCACTTCATGGGCGAGGTGCCGTTTCACACGGTCTACGTCCACGCGCTCGTCCGCGACGAAAAGGGCGCGAAGATGTCCAAGTCCAAGGGCAACGTCATCAACCCGCTGGACCTCGTCGACGAATACGGCGCCGATGCGCTGCGCTTCACCCTCAGCGCGATGGCCGCGCAGGGCCGCGATATCAAGCTCGCCAAAACCCGCGTCGAAGGCTATCGCAACTTCGCCACCAAGCTGTGGAACGCGTCACGCTTTTGCGAAATGAACGCCTGCCTGCTGCGCCCGGACTTCGAGCCCACATCAGTGCGCCAAACCGTCAACAAATGGATCGTCGGCGAAACCGCCAAGGCCGCCGGCGCCATCACCGAAGCCATCCAAGCCTACAAGTTCAACGAGGCCGCCGACGCCGCCTACCACTTCACCTGGCACACCTTCTGCGATTGGTATGTCGAGCTGATCAAGCCCGTGTTGTTGGGCGACGACGAACTCGCCGCCGAAGAAACCCGCGCCTGCGCCGCCTGGACGCTCAGCCAAATCCTGCACCTGTTGCACCCCTTCATGCCGTACGTGACCGAAGAGCTGTGGGACAAACTGCGCCACGATTCGCCCATCCCCGACACCCAAGACCTCATCGTCCGCGCCTGGCCCGATGCGTCCGCCTTGCCGATGGACAAAGACGCCGCCCTCGAAATGGATTGGGTCATTAGATTGGTGTCCGAGATCCGCAGCGTGCGCGCCGAAATGAACGTCCCGGCGGGCGCCAAGATGGATGCCAAACTCGTCGGCGCACACCCCGAAACCCAACGCCGCCTCGCCACCCACGCCGATCTCATCACCCGCTTGGCCCGCCTTGAGTCCATCGACCTCGCCGATCAATCCCCCGACGGCGCCGTCCAAGTCGTCATCGACGAAGCCACTGTCGCGCTGCCTTTGGCGGGCGTCATCGACATCACCGCCGAACGCACCCGCCTCGAAAAAGAAATCCAAAAGTCCGACAGCGAAATCGCCAAAGTCGACAAAAAACTCGCCAACGACGCCTTCGTCTCTAAAGCCCCCCGCACGTCATTGAAGAACAACACACAAGACGCGCCGACCACACCCAAACCCGCGACAAACTGGCGGCGGCGCTAGAGCGGTTGAAGCAAGCAAGGGCTAACCCCGCACGCCCACACCCCACCCACCACTGTCATCCTGAGCCGGATTACTTTCGCGAAGCGAAAGCAATCCGAGACGAAGGGCCTGCTCAACTTGAGGGGGGCCAATGGCGATCTTGTCATGAGCACGTCACTATGGTCCGCAAGGACGCCACACACACCTCAACACCGCACCCTGGAGGAGTGGCCTACGGCCGCGTCGTCCTCTGCAACCAAACTTGAAGTGCCTCAGCACTTGATTCTCAGCGCACCGGTTGACGATCGATCGCGCCGGCGGCACGGCGACGTACCGGCCTCAACCCGTGCATCAAGGCCGTGTTGCACACCTCGCGCACCAACCCCGGGCGCGTGGCCGCCGACGATGTGCCGCCGCATCTGGAGGACCGCTTTACCCCCGACGCCACCACCGGCACCACCGATTGCACCGCCCATGTCGTGGAGGCGCTGAACTGGCTCGGCATCGATTGCCTGATCGCGATCGGCGGCGACGATACGCTGTCCTATGCCGCGCGCCTCGCGCAAGAAGGCGTGCGCGTCGTCGCCATCCCCAAAACGATGGACAACGACGTGTTCGGCACCGATTACTGCATCGGCTTTTCCACCGCCGTAACGCGCTCGGTCGAATTCATCCAAGCCTTGCGCACCCCGGCGGGCTCCCACGAACGCATCGCGGTCATCGAGTTGTTCGGCCGTCATTCTGGCGAAACGGCGCTCATCGCAGGCTACCTCGCCGATGCCGACCGCACGTTGATCTCCAAAGTCCCGGTCGATATCGACCGGCTTGCGAAGTTGGTGCGCCAAGATCGCATCGACAACCCCAGTCACTACGCCGTTGTGGTGGTCAGCGAAGGCGCCACGCTCGAAGGCGGCGCCCGCGTCGAAGGCGGCGAGGCCGACGCCTATGGCCACCTCAAGCTGGGCGGCATCGGCCAAGTCATCGGCGCCGAACTCAAGGCCCGCACCGGGGTCGAGATCATCAACCAAAGCCTGGGCTACCTCATGCGCTCCGGCGCGCCCGATTCGCTCGACCGCATGGTCGCCGTCACCTTCGGCCACTTGGCGCTGGAACAAATCGCCGACGGCGCCGGCGGCATCATGCTGTCGTTACAAGGCGGCCGCTACACCACGGTCCCCGTCGCGACGTGCATCTCCGGCGAAAAACGCGTCGACATCCCCCGCCTGTACGATGCCCAGGCCTACCGCCCCAACCCCCAACACGTCCTCGGCGCCCCGATGTTTCTGTACTAGGGGTGCACTCCGCACCAGCCCACACCAAACGAAACGTCATCCGAGGCGCGGCCCCAACCCGCCTAAAAAGAAACGTCATCCTGAGGCGCGGCCCCAACCTGCCGTAAAAGAAACGTCATCCTGAGGCGCGCGCATCGCGCGCGTCTCGAAGGGCCTGCCACCACAACAAACGATCCGTCGCAAGGCGTCCGCATTCTTCCGCGGACGCCGCGCGCACCGCACCACCGTCGCCGCCATCCTCCTCCCCCCGATGCACGCCAGGGGAGAGGCATTCATCGGGAGGGTCGCCGCCAACATCACGCACAACACCACCAACCCCCACCTCAATCCTCCCCCTCCCAAGCAGGGGGCGGCGGCACCCCATCGCCCACACCAACCAATGTCATCCTGAGCAGGGTGAGGCGCCGCGCGCCTCACCCGTGATGAAGGGCCTGCCACCGTCACGAACAAGACCGCCACCCCCAGGGCGCGCGCCCCGCGCCTCGAACAATCACAATTCCCGGTCCCCGTGATCACGATCTCCGTCCCGCCCTTGGCATGCCGCATTGCCGTGGTCACCTGTCACCGGACCCCCGCGACGGTCGAGCCAAGACAGTAAGACACCTGAAATCGACAAAATCTAAGCCCTTGAAAAGACACACAGTTCTGGCTTCGTTCGTCGCCCGAAAACGTTAAGTAGCTGAAAATAAAGGAGATAATTTGGCTTCGTTTGGTAATTTCAAGGTATCGGTCCGAAAACCGCAGGAAAACTGCGCCCTTGGCTTTGTTCCGTCCTTCGGAGGAGACCACGCCGAGACGGCCCCACCATCCGCCTCCGCCTGCGCGTCAGGGGGAAGGGCAGGGGCGGGTCGCCGCCAACAAAACGCACGGCGCCACCAACCCCGTCCCCAATCCGCGCCCTCCAAACAGGGGAGGAGGTGATCGCAGCTGGTGCGGAAAGGCGTGCCTGTGCTAAACGATGTCCAGAACAATCACCGCCATCCTGAGGCGCCGCGCGAGCGCAATGGCCAAAGAAAGCCCCATGCCCACCATCCTGATCACCGGCGCGAACAAGGGCCTCGGCCTCGGCTTCGCCCAACGCTACGCCGCAGACGGCTGGCGCGTCCTCGCCGCCTGCCGCACGCCGGAGGCCGCAACCGACCTCACCGCGCTCGCGCAGACGCAAGACGTGCAGATCCATGCGCTCGACGTCACCGACCACGGATCGATCGACGCCCTCGCCACCACCATTGCCGAGCCCATCGACATCCTGCTCAACAATGCGGCCATGCAAGGTGCCCACCCGCAAAAGTTCGGGCACACCGATTACGCCGCGTGGGAGCTCGCGTTCCACACCAACGTCATGGGCGTGATGAAAATGTGCGAGGCCTTCGCGGGTCACGTCGAACGCGGCGACAAGAAACTCATCGTCAACGTCTCGTCGCGCACCTCGTCCATCGCCGGCAAAACCAAAGCCGACCCCGACAACTACAAGGGCGAACTCCACCAATACCGCTCGACCAAGTCGGCGCTCAACATGGTCTCGCGCTGCATGGCGTGGGAGCTGCAACCGCGCGGCATCGCCGTCGTCATGCTCGGCCCGGGCTGGGTGCGCACCGACCTCGGCGGCCCCAAGGCGCGCCTGTCGGTCGACGAGGCCATCGCCGCGTGCGTCCCGACCATCAACGCCCTCACACTCGCCGACACCGGCCAATTCCGCGGCCATGATGGCTCGACGGTGCCGTGGTAGCGCGGGCGGATTAATCACCTTGCACATGTCCATGAGCCGCGCTGCGACGCGCAGCCGACCGTACCTGGCCAACAGCAGCACGGCCGATCATCGAGGCCCACCAGAACGTCGACAAACGAATGGGGATACCGGTGAATTCGCGATTGCGTTATCCCAGGATCCAGAATCGGTCGCTTTTGTCTCGCTGCGTTGGTCGCCGGCATTCATGGTCGCGCAACAGCAACACCAGCGCCGGAGGTCCACAGCTTTCCAGCAGGGACTTGTAAGCCCGATCTAACCGCCCGCCCGTACCGGTTTTTGCTTTCTCGACAGGCACCCCACGCGCCAGAGCCGCAGTTGCGCTTGCGCCCAAAACGTCGCAAACGACACCTGCACCAGCGCCAGTCGATCGCGACCGGTCAGGGCCAAAGTTCGGAGAGACGTTTTGGTCTAACCGCGCTTTTGGTCCTTTCGGCACGAGCGCCGATCGCTCCAGGGACATGGTCCTGCAAAATCGCTTCGGCATCATGGCAGTCGCCACCTGGCCGGCATCGAACACCAGACCCTGAACGCCCGCCCGGCCATCCAGCGATGCGCCAGCTTCAAGACCACCGTGGAATTGGATATTGCGTCACGTCCATCGATGATGTCTTTGTTGATATCGGGACCGATCAGAACCGGAAAACACTGGCCATGCTCGGCATGACGCCGCACGGTGACATGATTGGTCTTTCACACTTCACCCCCTACCAGTGAGAGCGAAATCGGTGGTTCCCTGTGGCTGCACGCAGAACTTCGGCAGCGTCCGCCGCAACACGCCGGGCTGGTCGCTTGATGATGCGAAGTAGGGCCCTAAAACACCACCTCAACCAACAGCAGCACGATGCCGATCATCGAGGCCCACCAGAACGTCGTGCGAAACCACGGGATACCGGTGACATACGCGGGCGCATACCCTACCCGGCCCCAGAGGTACAAGTGCGCCCCGATGAGCGAGAGCTGCCCGCCACTCTCGGTCACGTGCAACAGCAACACGAACGCCGCAAACCACGGCAACGTCTCAAGGAGGTTCTTGTAAGCCCGATCTAACCGCCCGGCCGTACCGGTTAACGCACGAGGGTCGTCGCGCGGCCCGACGCGCCAGTTGCCGAGTTGCGCTTGCGCCCAAAACGTCGCCAACGACACCTGCACCAACGCCAGCACGATCGCACCGGTCAGCAGCCAAAGTTCGGTTGTTATGGTCCCAGTCTAAACCGAAACCGTCGGATGGTCCGCTTACTGCTCCGGCACCCAAGCGCCGTGCACGCTGAATGGCATGTGGTGTTGCAAAGTCGCTTCGGCAATCGGGCCGCTCGCCACCTGGCCGGCATCGAACACCAGAAGGGATGACACGCCCGCCCGGCCATCCAGCGATTCGACCAGCAGCCAGCCTTCGTCGGTGCCACCGCCTTGGCGCGGCACGAACACCGGTTCGCCCATCTGTTGAGTTGCGCGCCCCTCAAAGGCGTCGCGGGTACCGCTTTCCATGTCAAGCCGCACCGTGCCGCTGGTCCACCATTCGCCCGGCCTCTGGGTGCCGATATAGGCGTTGCGATAGGGCAGGCCCGAGCGCAGGGGGTCGATCGTCGGGTATTCGTGGGCGCCCGAATCAATGATTTCTTCGCGCAACGTGCGCTTGTTCAGATCGATCCGCCAGCGCCGTACCGTGCCTTGATCTCGTAGCCGTCGAACGGTGCCGCGCATGATCGCCCCCAACGCGGGGTCCTTGCCCAACAAACACTCGGGGGAGTCGTACCCGATGAAATCCGCAACGAGTTCGCCTTTGGATTCGCAGGCATTGATCGTGTGAAAGCACCACGACGCCGGCGCCTCGACCGCGAACGGCTCATTGCCGCTCTTGGGGATCACCACCACAAGATTGCTCAAGGACGGTTTCCAGCGCACCGCATCGAGCAGCGGCGCGATCCCGAGCGTCGGACGCATCGTCTTGATCTCAACTGATCGACGGCCGACGACCACATAGTTCGGGGTCGAAAAGAAGTCGCGGAAATAGCTCGCCCGCGGCAGGCGCATGTTCAATTCGGTATCGGTCAACTCTTGGCTGTTCTCGACCAAGATGCGCAGTTTCAACGGCTCGACATAGTCGTGGCCCAACACGGTCCAATCGCCGTTCAGCGGATCGAGTTTGGCGCGCGTCTTGAAAGCCGGTCGGTCCGACGGTGCGCCGATCTGGTACCGGCTCGTCGTGGCCAAGGTCTGCGGGTCGATCGCCCATGGCAGACCGACTTCGTCGAACGCCAGCAGCTTGCCGTGCCGCGCATAAACCGTGGCCTCGGCCTGAGACCGCCGCCGCAACGCGCCCATGTTGCGCCAAATGCCGCCCGGCGCGCGTGTGCTCCATGTCGCGTATTTGTAGCGCCCCGCCGCTTTGCGCCAGCCTGTCGCTTAGGCCTACCTCCTGGCAACGCAAGTCTGTAGGCTGCGGCGATGCGTGGACTTTGGCGACTGATCAAGACACTTTGGTATGCGTTCCTCACGCTGATTGTGTTGCTTGTCTTGACCTGGGCCGGGAGCGAGGTGCTACGCCAGGTCGACGAACCAAGCTACGAGGCGGCGCGCGACTGGGTACGGGTCACCCGATCCAAACATTTCCGACCGGGCCATCGTTTCCGCTTCCTCGAAACCTATCCCGAATTCAAAGAGGTCGATGCTGCGGCACTCATTCGCGTTCGAACGCAGACCGATGTGTGGACCGCGCGCGCCAAGTTGCTGCGTGCGATTTGGGGCGAAAGCGGCCTACCCACAGACTTGCGGCCGACGACTGTCGACGTGGGCTTCAGAGACCCCGTCTTTTCGCCCATGCCCGAGGTTGCCCGGATCGATCGCTTGGTTCACGAAACGCCACCCGGTTTCGTTTCGCGTGCCTTTCACCTCGTTCCCACGAACCCCAACGGTAAGTTGGTGGTCTACCACGAGGGCAACACCGGGCGCTTTCATCGCAACGCCGATGTCCTGCAACGTTTTTTGGCCGAAGGGTACGGGGTCCTCGCGTTCTCGATGTGGATCATAGACCGGCAACCCGACCTCGTCGTGCCGGGTGCGGGCCGCATTACCTTCATCGACCATCAACATCTCAAATTTCTCGTCGAACCGAATCCCTTGCGGATCTATTTCGATCCGATCGCGGCGGGTCTGAACACGCTCCTTGAGGGAGGGGCTTACGACGATGTGATCGGCGTGGGGTTCTCGGGTGGCGGTTGGGCGATCACGGTCTACGCCGCGATGGACCCTCGCGTGCGCCTGTCCTATCCGGTGGCGGGCAGCTACCCGCTCTATTTGCGCAAATACCGCAATTGGTCGACGTGGCAGGAGACGTACCCGCCGATGTTGGCCGCCGCAAACTACCTCGACATGTATGTCTTGGGTGCAGCCGGTGTCGGGCGGCGACAAGTCCAAGTCCTCAACCAATTCGACGGGTGCTGCTACTCAGGCCTTGATTGGCAGACTTATGCTGACTCGGTCAGTGCGGCGGCCATGCCCTTGGGCGCAGGCTGGGATATCTATGTCGATACCAGCCACGCCGACCATCGTTTTTCCATGCACGCGGTCGATCACGTTCTCGCCGACATCGTTCGTCACCCGAAGCCCTGAGCCGGGCGGGTTGTCTCAGCCGAAGAAGACCCGCCAAAGCAGTCGATCGGGCAGGAACGCAAGGCCGCCGGCGATCAACAGCCCGGCATACGTGCCCACCATCCACCCGATGTGACTGGGCCGATCCCGCCGCCACCGGATCGCCTTGACAGCCATCACCAACGCAAAGAGGGTCCAAATCGCCAAGAGATGGATCCACGAATAATGCCTGGATTGAGGCTCTGAATCCAAAACGGGAACCCGCCGTGACGATCATGAGCGCGACCCAGGTCCGGCCCAGTCCCTTTGTGGAGGGCGGTTCCCTTCTTGAGCGTCAGGGTCAGCAAACCCACGGCCAACGCGGGCACCGCCGCGAACAAATGGATAGCAACCGGCCAACTCATTGGCGGCCCGTCGGCGAGGGCCTCAATGGCCGCACCGTGTGACCTTGATCACAGGGGGTGACCGAGCCCGCATGCGTTAATACCAGCTCAAGTTGAACCTTCGGACGCTTGGTATTTAGTTGAACTACTAGGGACATAATGCACCGCGATTTCGCGCAACGGTCTGTATTGGGGGGCCAATGAAACCGCAAGAATTCACCGAAACCATCAAGAAACACGAGCTTTTCGTCAACGGGATGGCCGGCGGCAGCCGGGCCGATCTTCGTGAGGGCGATTTTGCAAAGCTCAAATACGCATACCTGAACCTCCGCGGGGCGTCGCTCGCTGGGATCGACTTTTCTGGCGCTGGAGCTTGCCGGTGCCGATTTTTCGCATGCCGATCTGTTTGGCGCCAACTTCGAAGGGGCGGACGTGACCGAAGCCAACTTCGAAAAAGCCGACCTCCGGGGTGCGCGTTTTGGCGGTGCTAGGATGAGTTTTGCCAACCTGTCCGCCGCCGACCTTCGGCCCGGCACGCTGGATACACGCCCCAAAGACACGCCCAACACCGATCTCACGTCGGCAACGCTCGACTATGCAAAGCTCAAGCGTGCCAAGTTGTCCGAAGTAAATATGCAGTACTCTTCGCTTAAGAAGGTTGATGCCTCGTTCGCCACAATGATGCGAACGAACCTTCGCGGGGCCGACCTCAGTGGCGTGAACTTCGAGTCCGCGCGCCTCCAAGAGGCCAACCTTACAGGCGCCGACCTGTCGAAAGCCCGCCTGAACGATGCGTTGCTCCGCAACACCGACGTGCGTGGCGCCATCCTCGCGGAAGCCGATCTCGACGGTCCTCACTTGCAGGGGCTCGGATCGGCTATGGGCATCGCCAAACTTCCCGCAGACCTCCAGGCGATGTTGCGTGATCACGCGATCTGGGTCGAATCGAACGGCGCCAGGGGTGCCCGCGCGGATTTGTCGGGTCAGCCACTGGCCGAAGCAAATCTCTCCGAATGCTATCTATCCGGCGCCAATTTGCGCGGCGCGAATTTGGCCGGAGCAAACTTCACCCACGGGACGTTGGTTCTGGCGGATTTGCGCGAGGCCAATCTCACGGCGGCCGATCTGACCCGGGCGGACCTTTCCGGGGCGGACGTCTCGGAAGGCGTCCTTCGCGCAGCCCGGTTGGATGGAGTGATCGCGGTGCCGATCGCCCTCCGCGGCGCGGACGGGGCGGAAACGGGTCAGCAGCGACGGACGACGTTTGCCAATGCCGACTTTGCCGAGGCACATCTCGGGGCCGCTGATCTTTCCGAAGCCGACCTTACCGGCGCAAAACTTGACCATTAGCGCGGGAAGGGGAGGGCGTTACTTCCCTTTCCAGTTCTCGCCCCATTTCGTACTCGCTTTGCGTCGCATGAATTCGTCGGTCATCGAGCGCACGCGTTGCACCATGATCTGAAGAATTCGGCGCATCACCGGGTTCATTTTGGCGAGACGCGCGGTGAAGTCGTCGCGCGGGATCACGAAAACCTCAGCGTCTTCGGACACCATCGCTTCCGCTGACCGAGGGCGGTTGTCGATCAGCGCCATCTCGCCCACCACATCGCCCGGCCCGACC
The DNA here is from genome assembly GCA_038141965.1 of Alphaproteobacteria bacterium. Taxonomy (GTDB): domain Bacteria; phylum Pseudomonadota; class Alphaproteobacteria; order SHVP01; family SHVP01; genus CALJDF01. The sequence goes on along the minus strand of JAYQJC010000002.1, from coordinate 824,554 downwards.
GTAGAAAGCATTTGAGGGTATTCAGACAGCACGTTCTTCCGCAGCTGGATTTTTCCGGTGACGATCAAAAATGCTTCGTCGCCTTTGTCGCCTTCTTTGAACAACACGGTCCCTTTAGGGAAACTTTTCTTAACGAATTCGGCCATTGCTGAGCGGTTCCTCGGTCGCGTGGGGCGGTCACAATATCACGGGCAATTTCGGCGGAGTATCGGACATCGGGCCGCGCTCTTCAGTGATGCTCCTCACCAAAAGACACAAAGGTCTTGGGATTTACAAGCTCCGATAGGTTGTTAGAATTATACTATAACATATTGAACCCCCTAAGAATTATGGAGGTGGCGATTACCTGGGGCCCAGCAGAGGCTTGGCGCCTGAGGCATGTCGCCTCGGATGCGGCAGCTGTTCCCGTTGGGAAAGTGGCGTCGACGAAATGGGAAGCAGCACCGAGCGAAGAACTGGGGCTGGGTTCGGTAACGACACCGAGGTCCTTCGATTGCTCGGCGCTGAATCGGGGTTTCTCCAATCGATTTCCGGCGCGCAGGTTTTTGACTTCATTGACAACATGCCGGTCGGGGTTTTGCTCTTCGATAGCGACGACCGCTTGGTTCGCTGCAACAAAAAGGCGCTCGCGGTCGCGGGGGCCAACGCGAACGCTTATGTCCCAGGAACACCGTTCGAAGAAATCGTTCGCAGTGCCGTGGATGCCGGCATTGTTGCTGCGGCGCACGGGCGCGAGAACGATTACGTCAACGAACGTATGGCCATGCACCGCAACCCTGGTGCGCCGTTCGTAATGATGGCCGAGGGCCGCTGGATTCAGGTCTACGAACATGTCGTTGAGGGTGTCGGGTTTGTCGTCTTTCACACCGACATCACCGACATCAAACGGGCTGAAGAAGCGCTTCGCGAAAGTGAGGGCAAGTTCCGAAGCTTGGTGGAAGGGTCGTTACAGGGCGTTTGTATCCACCGCGACTTGCGACCCATTTTTGCCAACCAAGCGTTCGCCGACATCTTCGGTTATGAGGGTGTAGACGAAGTGCTGGCCTTAGATTCTCTGCTGCTGCTGTTCCCTGAACATCAATGGCGCGATGTGGCGTCGCGCGCCCGCAAGCGACAGGACGATCCCAGCACACCCGAAGCGGTTGTCCAGCAAGCCGTGCGGCGAAACGGTGAGTTCTTTTTCGTCGAAAGCCGCCTCGGCTTTATCGAATGGGAGGGCGCGCCCGCGCTACAGGTTTCGGTCATTGACGTGACTGACAGGGAGACAATGGCCCGCCTGAAGGACGAGTTCGTATCAACGGTGAGTCACGAACTGCGCACGCCGCTGACGTCGATTAGCGGCGCCCTGGGCCTAATTGCGTCGGGCATGGCCGGACATGTACCACAGAAGGTCAAGGAACTCATCGAAATCGCGAACAACAACGCCGAACGATTGGTTCGCCTCATCGGCGATGTTCTTGACGTTCAGAAAATCGAGTCCGGCAGAATTGTTGGGACGCACGTTGCGATCCAAGTTGCGCAACTCCTAGAAACCGCGGCGGATGCAAACCGCGGGCTTGCCGAAAAGAACGATTTATCGATCGACGTCGTTGATAACTCCCGCGGTGCAAAGGTCATGGGTGATCTCGACCAGTTGATGCAAGTCATGACAAATCTATTGTCGAATGCGATCAAATTTTCACCGTCGCAGGGGAAAATCGATGTCATCGCGTCCCAAGATAGTGACCAAATCGCAATCTCGGTGTCGGACCATGGGCCGGGCGTCCCGCCTGAATATCGCAACTCGATTTTCGAGAAATTCGTCCAGGTAGAGTCATCCGATACCCGGGCGCGCGGTGGCACGGGCCTCGGGCTCAGCATCTGCAAGTCGCTGGTCGAGCACCACGGTGGCTCGATGGGATATGAGGATGCACCCTCTGGCGGGGCGCGTTTTTGGTTTCGATTGCCGAGGGTGATGGGTGATTGACGCTTGTTGCTGGGTATCGGCTGCCAACGTGTGCTAAGAGAAACCTGCTCAGGTCTGGGCCTGAGCTCAAAATCGAGACGATAACGAAACCACGGCGTTCCTCGGGCCGCGAGGCGTCGGCGGTTGGTCTGACCCAGGAACCACGAGCGGGAGGATTAAAACTATGGACGCGCGTAAATTCGATAAAAGCAAACTGCCGAGCCGGCACGTCACGGTTGGCGCCGCGCGAGCGCCGCATCGCTCGTACTACTACGCCATGGGCCTGGAACAAGACGATATCGACAGACCCTTTGTCGGCGTCGTGACGACGTGGAACGAGGCCGCACCGTGCAACATCTCGCTGTCGCGCCAAGCGCAGTCGGTCAAGGTCGGCGTGAAAGAGGGTGGGGGCACCCCGCGCGAGTTCACAACCATCACCGTGACCGACGGCATCGCTATGGGCCATGAAGGCATGCGCTCGTCGCTGGTCAGCCGCGAGGTGATTGCCGATTCAACCGAACTCACCGTGCGTGGCCACTGTTATGACGCCATCGTCGGCTTGGCCGGCTGCGACAAATCGCTGCCGGGCCTAATGATGGCGATGGTTCGTCTCAATGTACCCAGCGTTTTCATGTATGGCGGGTCCATCCTGCCGGGTCGTTTCCGCGGCAAAGACGTCACGGTGGTCGACGTTTTTGAAGCCGTGGGTATGCACCAAGCCGGAAAAGTCGACGACGAATATCTCCATGAACTCGAATGCGTCGCTTGTCCCTCCGCTGGATCGTGTGGCGGTCAGTTCACCGCCAACACGATGGCCACCGTGTCGGAGGCGATCGGTCTTGCGTTGCCGGGGTCTGCCGGCGCGCCGGCGCCCTACGAGACGCGTGACGAGTACGCCGTCGCGTCGGGCCGCCAGGTGATGGACCTGATTCAATCGAACCTGCGGCCGCGCGATATCGTGACCCGTCGGGCGTTGGAGAACGCCGCAACCGTCGTCGCCGCCTCGGGTGGGTCGACAAACGCCGGACTTCATCTGCCGGCGATCGCCCATGAATGCGGGATCGAATTCGACCTTCATGACGTTGCCGAGATTTTCAAACGCACGCCTTACATCGCGGACATGAAGCCAGGCGGGAAGTACGTCGCCAAAGACATGTTCGAAGTTGGTGGCGTGCCGGTTTTGATGAAGGCATTGCTCGACAGCGGCCACTTGCATGGCGACTGCATCACCGTCACGGGAAAGACCATCGCCGAAAACCTTGAGGGTGTCGTGTTCCCGGAAGACCAAGACGTGATCTACCCGGTCTCTCGGGCGCTATCGCCGACCGGTGGCGTGGTTGGTTTGCGCGGCAATCTCGCGCCGGAGGGCGCAATCGTGAAGGTCGCAGGTATGAAGCGGCTTCAGTTCACCGGCCCAGCGCGGGTGTTCGATTCCGAAGACGAGTGCTTCGCCGCGGTGCAAATGAAGCAATACAAAGACGGCGAGGTGTTGGTAATCCGCTACGAAGGACCGCGTGGCGGGCCGGGGATGCGCGAAATGCTGGCGACCACGGCGGCCCTCTACGGACAGGGTGTGGGCGATGAAGTCGCGCTCATTACCGACGGACGGTTCTCCGGCGGCACGCGCGGTTTCTGCATCGGCCACGTCGGACCGGAGGCAGCGGTGGGCGGACCCATCGGGCTTCTGAAGGATGGCGACATGATCACCATCGATGCCGTGAACGGGACCCTTGATGTCGATCTCAGTGACGATGAACTCGCGGCCCGGCGTAAGGAATGGCAACCGCGCGAAACGAACTATCAATCCGGCGCGTTGTGGAAGTATGCGCAGCTCGTTGGAACGGCCGAAAAAGGTGCGGTGACGCACCCCGGTGCCGCGGCCGAAACCCACGTTTACGCGGACCTCTAAGGAAGCGCGCCGCCATGGTTGCGATTGCGCAAACCATCCTCAACGCGATACCGCGGATCACGCTTGGTGCGCGTCTGCACATCGTGCCGAAGCTGGCCACACCGGTCGGTAGCGAAGCGATCGCATTGGGAGACGGCCCGAATGAGATGCGTCACATTCCAGGCCATGCGCTGGATCGTTCGGGGTTATGTCTCCTGATTGTCAACGCGGGTGTCGAACCGGTGGTTGTGTCCGAAATCGGATTGATGGGGCGGCTGGGCCGACCCCGGGTGACCATGCGCGAACCGTTGTTACACGACGCGGGCGCTTGGCCGCGTGAATTGGACCCGGGCGACTCGGTCGTCGCGTATTTCGCCTCAAGCATCAAACGTCACCCGGTTCTCGCGCAAATGCGGCGGGCGTTCGTGACCGACGACGACGGCCGAATGTTCACATCATCCAGCCAGGCGCTGAGCTATTTCGTCCGCGAGTATGCCGAAGGGGCAGGGCGCCGCCGCCTTCTCGGGCCTGTGCGCCGCGCGAGCTAAGCTGTGAACGACCGTTGGCAACGTCGCCTTAAGCCCGAAGATCGGCGGAAACGTGCCTACGGGATGCCGCGGCGCAATTGGGTCGTCGTGGTCATTATCATCGCCGCAATCGGCGTCTGGCAAATGCGCGGCGGCGGGACATCGCTCGATGTGGCACCCGACCTCCGCAACTACTCCCGCACTGAATTCGAAGCCGCGAAGATCCTAATGACCGCAGGCTACGCCATCGTCACAACGCCCGCCGCCTGCCAGCAGCAGTTCGATGCGTTCGAAAACGATGCGGATTGGGAGGCCGCCGTTAAGTCTTGGAACGATCGGCATGAGCAACTCATGGAAAAGGTTATTCGCATCTCTCAAGAAACCGGCCTGAGCGGTACACGCGGGCAGAGCGCGGTTCAAAACGGTGCGCTGCGTCTTGTCGAGGCTCGGTTGGGACAATGGGAAGGCCGCGAAGCCGAACGATGCGGCGAATTTGTCGATCAGATGAACAACGGCATTTGGGATCTCAGTGCGTTGCCTGAGCTTCCCAACATGATCGCGGCTATTGAGGGCGCGCCGGCGTCGGGCAAAGACGCCGAGTAGTTGGTCCGCCCAGAGCGTGCTACCAAACGGGTCGTTCTAGTCCGCCAGCACGCACCACACCGGGACATGATCTGAGGGTTGTTTGCGCCCGCGTTCGTCGCGGTCGATGCCGGCCTCGGTGAGGCGATCCGCGACACGTGGTGACAGCAGGATGTGGTCGATGCGGATGCCGTGCTTTTTCTCCCATGCGCCGCGTTGGTAGTCGAAGTAGCTCCAGGCTTCGGGTAGGTCGGGGTGCAGCGCGCGGAAGGACTCGGTGAGGCCCAAATAGTTGATCTCGCGCCATAGCGCGCGCGATTCGGATTGAGAAATGGCGTCATCAAGAAACGCGCCGGGATCGTAGAGGTCTTGATCTTCCGGCGCGATGTTCCAATCACCACCCAGCGCGAAGTCGAGATCGTCTTGCAACATGGCGCGGGCGTGATCGCGTAAATGCCCCATCCACTTCAGTTTGTAGTCGAACTTTTCGGTGCCCAGCGGATTGCCGTTCGGCAAATAAAGCGATCCGATCGTAGCCCCTCGATCGTGGCCTCGATGTAGCGCGACTGTTCGTCCTCGGGAAGGCCGGGCAGCCCGCGGCTGACATCCTCCATCGGGTGCTTCGACAGGATGGCGACGCCGTTGTAGGTCTTCTGCCCGTGCAGCGCGACGTTGTAGCCGAGGTCTTCGATTTCCAAGGCGGGAAATTTCTCGTCGGTGATCTTGGTTTCTTGCAGCAACACCACATCAGGCGCATGGGCACGGAGGTAGTCGCAGACGTGCGTCACACGCACTTTGATCGAATTGACGTTCCAGGTGACGATTTTCATTGGGTCCGACCAAGAGGGTGCGTGGCGTTAGAGAACGACCGAGATACCATGTTCCATCCCGCCCGCAAAGGCGTCCGGGTGGCGCGGCAACCATCGGGCGAAGGAGGCCACCGACCATGATGAAATTGCGCTTTACACCGAATCCGGACTACATCCACAAGTTCTTGGTGGCGGCTGCCGTGGCCGGGATTACGGACCAGCTCGCGTATGTGCGGACCGGCCCGTTCGATGCCGATACCGACCTGTGGCGCGATAACCCGCTCAACAAGGTGCCCACGCTCGTGCTGGACGATGGCGACGCGCTCTATGGCGGGCCGGTGATTTGCGAGTACTTCGATTCGCTGCACGAGGGGCCCAAGATGTTTCCCGCGACCGGCCGTCGGCGCTTTACCGCATTGCGCCAGATGATGCTGGGAGAGGGCGTGTTCGAAGCCGCCGTCGCGCTTGACCTCGAAAGTTGGCGTGAGACCGACGAACGTCGCGCCGATACCGTCGAGCGGCAGTGGCTTAAGATCGTGCGTGCGTTGGATCAAATGGAGCGCGACGCCGCGGCCTATGAGGGCTTTCACATCGGGCACATTTGCACCGCAGGCGGGTTGTCGCGGCTTGATTATCGCGTGCCGGCGTTCGGCGCGATTCTCAACGGGATCGATGCCAGCTACGAATGGCGGGAGGGGAGGCCTGCGTTAGCCGATTGGTATCAGGCGGTGTTGGAAGGGCCGGCGATGCGCTTCACCATCGATCGGGACCTGAAGGTCGCGCGTTACGAACGTCCCAAATAAATGGTCTAAGCAACCGAGAAGCTGGTGCCGCACGAACAGGTCGAGGCGGCATTTGGGTTCTTGATCGAAAACGCCGCACCGATCATGTCTTCGACGAAATCGATCTGCGCGCCGGCGAGGTACATCAGCGACATATTGTCGGTGACCACTTTCACGCCGTCTTGCTCGATCAGGACATCGTCGTCGGTTTTGCTGTCGTCGAACGAAAAGCCGTACCGAAACCCGGCGCAGCCGCCGCCGTCGACAACGACTCGCAGCATCACTTCGGGATTGCCTTCCTGGCTCATCAGAAAGGACACCCGTTTCACGGCGCTATCGGATAACGAGAGCATCTGAGCTTGATCGGTCATACCCACCCTATGTAGGGCAAATGTATTGCGAGTCAATCGCAAGTGGGCGTTGCGGCCCCCAAATCCGAGGGCTAGGGTCCGCCGATGTCCGCCCGCCTGCCGCTTGCCCCCTACGCCTGCGACCCCCTGCAAAGCCGAGGGCGGCAGCACCCCGAGGCCGAAAGCGGTATGCGGAGCGCATTCCAGCGCGACCGCGACCGGGTGATCCATGCCGGGGCGTTTCGGCGCCTCAAACACAAGACCCAGGTCTTTGTTTATCACGAGGGAGACTACTACCGAACGCGCCTGACCCACTCGATCGAGGTGGCGCAGGTGGCCCGCACGATCGCGCGGAGCCTTGCGCTTGACGAAGACTTGGCCGAGGCGTTGGCACTCGCCCATGACCTCGGCCACACCCCGTTCGGCCACGCCGGAGAGGATGCGTTGGCAGCCGCGATGGCGCCCTACGGGGGGTTCGATCACAACGCCCAGACGCTGCGGGTGCTGACCGACCTTGAGCATCGCTATGCCGAGTTCGACGGGCTGAACCTGACGTGGGAAACGCTTGAAGGCGTGGTCAAACACAACGGCCCGTTGACGGGGCCGCATGCCCAAAAAGACGATCCCGTCGACGGAACGATTCTCGCGTTCAACGCCGCCTTCGATTTGGGGTTGGAGACCTTTCCCAGTGTTGAAGCGCAGGTGGCCGCGATGGCGGACGACATCGCCTACAACGCGCATGATATCGACGACGGCGTGCGCGCCGGGCTTTTTCAACTCGAAGATTTGCGGGGCATCCCGTTGGCGACCACGGCCGTCGATAATGTGCTGAGTCGCTATGCCGATCTAGAGCAATCGCGTGCTGTCAACGAAGTCACCCGTCGCGTGATCGACGCGATGGTCGTCGACTTGTTGGATGAATCGAAACGCCGGTTAGCGGCTGCAGATCCGGCCTCGGCCGATGATGTTCGTGGCCTGGGTCATGCGGTAGTGGCCTTCTCCGAGGGGTTGGCGGAGGCCGATCGCGCCCTCAAAGCCTTCCTTTTTGAAAACATGTATCGCCATACCCGCGTCAACGAAATGACGGCACAAGCGCGTAAAGTGGTGGAGGATCTTTTTGATCACCTCATCGCCCATCAGTCGGCCTTGCCGGGCGAATGGCACCCTCGGCTTGCGGCGGCCCCCGACGCGGCGGCGCGGGCGCGCCTGGTTGCGGACTATATTGCGGGCATGACCGATCGCTATGCCTTGCACGAACACAAGAAGCTGACGGCCCAAGCGTGATCACACCGCTGGCCAAGCGGAATCAGACGCGCTAGAACCCGCGCAAATGCCTCCATACCCGGATCTGCCGTGACGTTGCTTTCGACCCTCAAGGACCAGATTGACGATATCCTGGCCCAACTCGGCACCGGTGGCGTCGTGCCGCCGGGCTTGGATACCTCCAACGTCGTGGTCGAACTGCCGCGTAACCCGGAACACGGCGATCTCGCAACAAACGTCGCGATGGTCCTTGCAAAGCCCGCGGGCATGAAGCCGCGCGACCTGGCTGCCCAGATCGGGCCACACATCGAGGCGTTGGAGTCGGTTGCATCAATCGAGATCGCTGGCCCCGGGTTCATCAATCTGCGCCTGGCACCCGCCGCTTGGCACAACGAATTGCGCACCATTCTTACCGCGGGCGAGGATTACGGCACGTCCAAGGTCGGGGCGGGAGAGAAGGTCAACGTCGAATATGTTTCGGCCAACCCGACCGGGCCGATGCATGTCGGCCATTGCCGCGGCGCGGTGGTCGGCGATGCCCTCGCTAATGTGCTGGCAAAGGCCGGATACGCGGTCACGCGCGAGTACTACATCAACGATGCCGGGGCGCAGGTGCAGACCTTGGCGCGATCGCTGCACTTGCGTTACCGCGAAGTGCTGGGCGAGGCGATCACCATTCCCGAGGGTTGGTATCCCGGCGACTATTTGGTGCCCGTGGCTAAGGAGATTGCGCAGCGCGACGGCGACAAATGGGTCGCGGCGGACGAATCGACGTGGCTCGAGCCGTTCCGGGCCGCGGCGGCGGACGCCATGATGGTGTTGATCCGCGAGGATTTGGCCGCCTTGGGCATTCGTCACGACGTGTTCTTTTCGGAAAAGGCGTTGCATGACGCGGCGAAAATCGACGAGGCGCTCGCTGCGTTCGCCGACAAGGGTCTGACCTACAAAGGCGTTCTTGCGCCCCCCAAAGGCAAGGAACCTGAAGACTGGGAACCGCGCGAGCAAACCCTGTTTCGTGCCACGCAGTTCGGTGACGATACCGACCGACCCCTCCAGAAATCCGATGGCGCCTGGACCTATTTTGCCGCCGATATTGCTTATCACCGCGACAAGATTGCGCGGGGTTTCAACCACATGGTTGACGTCTGGGGCGCTGACCATGGGGGCTACATAAAGCGCATGAAAGCGGCGGTCGCCGCATTGTCGGACGGCAAAGCCGAACTCGACGTGCGGATCACCAACTTGGTGAAACTCATGCGGGGCGGCGAGCCCGTGAAGATGTCGAAGCGGTCCGGCGATTTCGTCACGCTCCGCGAGGTCGTCGACGAAGTTGGGCGGGACGTCACGCGGTTCATGATGCTGACCCAAAAGCCCGAATCGCCGCTCGACTTCGATTTCGAAAAGGTGACCGAGCAATCCAAGGACAACCCGGTCTTCTACGTTCAATACGCCCATGCCCGGGTACGATCGGTCATGCGTCGCGCCAGCCAAGAGGCTCCGGACATCGATGTTGGGGACAACTCGCTCGCAACGGCTGCGCTTGAAAACTTGAGTCATTCCGCGGAGTTGGCGGTCATCCGACAGATGGCGCTATGGCCGAGCGTGGTCGAAAACGCGGCGCGTGCACATGAACCACACAGAGTCGCGTATTTCCTGTATGATTTGGCGGCAGCGTTTCATGCGTTGTGGAATCAGGGCACCGAAGCACCAGAACTTCGATTCCTGATTGAGGAAAACCCAGAATTGACGCGAGCGCGGCTCGCCTTGCTTCAAGGCGTGGCCGCGGTCATTGCTTCCGGCCTCGGTGTACTCGGGGTGGAACCGGTTGAGGAGATGCGTTGATGATGGCTGACGACGACGACACATTCGAGATTCCCCCGCGGCGCACACCAGGTCCGCCGCCGTTTGCCAGCCCAGGTACGGCCGCGAACGAAGATGGCGGGATCGATATCCCGCCGCTCCGTGAATCCGCGGAAGAAGACGAAAACCGGCGCGCGCATTCGCGTTCGCGCTACAGCAGTTTCCTTGCAGCAGCCGCAATGGCCGCAGTGCTGATGGGCGGCGCCTTCTGGTGGGGCTTCGAGGTCGGCCAGCAGAACGCGTTGGAACAAGTGCCGCCGGTCGTGCGTGCCGATCCGACGCCGGTCAAAGAGGCACCGACCGAACCGGGCGGTCTTCAAGTGCCGCACCAGGACAAATTGGTTCTCCAGAATGTCGAAGAGGACGACGCAATCGAAGGGCCCGTCACGCTGGCGCCCGCGCCGGAACAACCCGCCGCCCCACCGCCGCGCATCGTCGAAACAGACACCCCCGCCGCGCAAGCGGTCGAAACCACTCAACTGCCGCCTCCGCCGGTCATTCGGGACGACAGTCCGGTGACTGCGGTACGCCCACCAGCTGCGGTCGCGTCTGCGCCGGCTGCCGTGCCACCCCCGCCGCCGATTCCGGCAACAAACGAAACGACCGAGGCTCCTGCCGCGGCACCAACACCAATCACGCCTCCTGCGCCGCAAACCGCGGCGGCCCCACCGCCACCGGCGCAGGCCACCCCGCAACCGGCGTCTCCGGCGCCGGCGCCGGCTGCATCGGGAGCCTTCCGGGTGCAGTTGGCGGCTTATCGCACGCCGACCGCCGCGGTGTCCGGTTGGGAAACCCTCAAAACGCGACATGAGGATTTGCTTGGCTCGATGGAGTCCACCGTGGTTCAAGTCGACCTCGGGGAACGAGGGGTCTTTCACCGGCTTCAGGCGGGTCCTTACACCAGCCGCGGCGCTGCCGAGAATGCATGCGCGACGCTGCGTACCCGGAACCAAGCTTGCTTGGTCGTGAACCCATAAAGGTCGCTCTCTTACCAAACCGAAGCGGAACGCGCTGACGTCGTATGACGGCACCGGCGATCTTTGGCCTCAGCGGCCCGACCCTGTCAGAAAGCGAGCGCGTGTTCTTTACCGACGTCGCGCCGTTCGGGTTCATTCTGTTTGCGCGAAATTGCGAGACACCCGACCAAGTGCAGGCGCTATGCGATGATCTGCGAGGGCTGACCGGTCGACGCGACACGCCTGTCTTGATCGACCAAGAAGGCGGTCGTGTCGCGCGGCTGCAAGGGCCGCACTGGCGGCACCCGCCGCCTGCAAGACCGTTTGGCGCCTTGTGGGACAGCGACCCAGAAAACGCCCGCCGCGCCGCTTTGCTGAACGGACAACTCATTGGTGCCGAACTGGCGGCGAGCGGGATCAACGTCGATTGCGCGCCGGTGCTCGACGTGCCGGTTCGTGGCAGCCACGACATCATCGGCGACCGCGCGTTTCACACCGACCCCGACGCGATCGCGGCGTTGGGACGGAGGTTTGCTGACGGCTTGATCTCGGCGGGGGTTTTACCGGTCGTCAAACACATTCCGGGCCACGGGCGTGCGCGGGCCGATAGCCATGCGGAGTTGCCCGTCGTAGAGGCAACGGCAGCCGAGTTGGAACAGGATTTTGCGCCGTTTCAAGCCTTGCGCGACTTCCCCCTCGCGATGACGGCGCACGTGCTCTATAGCGCGCTCGACCCCACGCACCCTGCGACGACCTCCAAGCGAATCATCGACGACGTTATTCGCGGCAAGATCGGGTTCGACGGCCTGCTGATGAGCGACGATATTTCATCGAACATGAAGGCGCTAGATGGAAACTACGCGACGCGCGCGCAGGCTAGCATGGCGGCCGGTTGTGACGTCGTGTTGCATTGCGACGGCGATCTCCCAGCCATGCAGGAGGTCGCGGCGGCGTTGCCGCCCTTGAGCGATCAGGCGGCCATCCGCTGGGCGCGGGCGTCGTTTCTCGTCCTCGAACCTCAGGCGGTCGATATCAAAGCGGCGCAAGCCGAACTCGCCGCGCTTCTCGATTAGGCCTTAACCCCCGGCGGCGGCGCGGAAATGCTCCAGGCAATAGGGCCAGCCCTGTTCCGAGGCCATGGCGTCACGATAGCCCGCCCAACCCTCGCCATGGTTAGACAAGCCGCTGTGAACCAATAAAACGTTTGTATCGCCACCGTCGGGTTGAAAGGCGACAGCCACTTCGCTGCCGCGGTCCGGGTCGGTTTCGATTTGTCGGTCCGGTGTAATCAGCCAGGTGAAGACCACCGCGCGTGGCGCTTCGGCTAGCGTGACATTGCCCCAAACGATCTCGCGGCCATCGCGCGCCCGTTCGTAGCAACGCCCGCCATCGGTGCCTTCGATGACGATACGGTCCAGCGCCTCGCCGCAGAACGTGTATTCCGCGGGCCACCAATCGCCAAAGTTCTCCACGAAAAGACGATAGGCGGCTTCGGGGGTGCCCGGCACCCGAACGGCGAGGGAGACTTGGTCTTCGAGGTCGTCAGGGTTCATAGGGATGCTCATGCGGCTTCGGTGAGGGTGGCGAGGCAGCGCTCAAGAAACTGCCGCTCGGCAACGTTATCGGTAAAGGTGATCGCCGTGCGATATGCATCGCGCGCCGCCGGCAAACGACCGGCTCGCCGCAACAGGTCGGCGAGCGTCGCATGGTAGGGCTGATAGGTTGCTAAATCCGTTTCGGTGACCAGTTCATTCAATGACTCGAGCGCTGCCTCGGGACCATAGCGAAACGAAGCGGCGGCGATCGCGTTCAGGCGAATGATCGGAGTGGGTTGGAGTTGATGGAGGCGGCCGTACAGCATCAGGATTTCTTCCCAATCCGTTGCCGCGAATGTGGGTGCGGTCGCGTGCAACCCGCTGATCGCGGCCTGGAGTTGATAGCGCCCGGGGCTCGGGGCGCTTTGTTTCAGTGCTTTCCGAATGACCTCGTCACCCCGCGCGATCAGCGCCTGGTCCCATGACCCTCGGTCTTGATCTTCGAGGGCGACGAGAACACCAGATCCATCTGTCCGCGTCTCCCGGCGCGCTTCGTGAAACAGCATCAACGCCAACAAGCCCTGGATTTCCGGCTCATCCGGGGCCAAGAGGGCCAGGTTTTCCGTCAGGCGAAGTGCCTCATGGCAAAGATCGGCGCGCGTGACGTTCTCGCCGGACGTCGCGGCGTGGCCTTCGTTGAAAATCAGGTAGAGGACCGCCAGGACAGAATCGAGGCGTTCGGGCCAGAGGTCCGGTGGCGGCACCCGATAGGGGATCCCAGCCTTCTTGATCTTGCGCTGGGCGCGGACCAAGCGTTGCGCCATCGTCGGCTCGGGGACGAGAAAGGCACGGGCGATTTCGTACGTCGTGAGGCCGCCCAGCGTGCGTAAAGTGAGCGCCACGCGGGCTTCGTCTGCAAGCGCGGGGTGACAGCAGGTGAAGATAAGCGGCAGGCGTTCGTCGTGTATGTCTTCGTCTTCGGTTTGCGCGGTATGGGTTGCTGCATCGAGTTCAGCCAGCACCTTGAGTTCGTTGCGCTTGGCTTCGAACCGCACGCCACGGCGCAAGCGGTCGATCGCCTTGTGTCGAGCGGTTTGGATGAGCCACGCGCGTGGGTTGTCTGGGATGCCACGGCGATCCCAGATGTCCACGGTGACCAAAACCGCATCCTGGAGGGCATCTTCGGCGAGGGTGAAATCTCGCACCAGCCCAACCAGGGTCGCGAGAACCCGACCCCATTCTTCGCGAATGACAATTTCGACGGCGCGGCGTGCAGGAGTGGGGCTTGTGTCGGCCATAGCCGGCCGAGGGTACCATGGTCGATGCGGGGCAGCAGCGGTCTTGCCGCCCCGCAATCGTCGACCACGCCGGTCTCTACATGTTGTCAAAGACCATCAACGGTCGAACCTCGATGATCCCGAATTCTGCGGTCGGGATCTTCGCGGCCCATTCGATGGCCTCGTCGAGGTTGTCGGCATCGACAACGTAGAAGCCGCCGAGTTGCTCCTTGGTCTCGGCGAATGGGCCATCGGTCGTGACCGTCTTACCACCACGTACCCGCACAGAGGTTGCCGTGGAAACCGGTTCGAGGGCATCGCCCCCGGCCATTTTGCCGCTCTTGGCGAGGTTTCCGGTGAAGGTCCCAAATGCCTGGAAATACTTGCCATGGGCTTCGGTTCCAGGCACTGGCTCGTCAGGACTATCGCTATAAATCAATAGGATATACTTCATCTCTAATCCCTTCTAGGAGGTGTTGATGTCGCTGTCTCATGGGATAGACGAACGGCGGCATGCCATTTCGACAGCCCTTCGAAAAAACTAGCCGGATTGCGTCAGCGGGCAGGGAAAGGCCTCCGCCAGCGCGGTCGCGAGCCCGTCGTCAGCGGGCACGGCCAGCGTGTCCCGTGGCTGGGTTTGGCCCCAGGCAATGAACCGCGCCCGCAGATCGCCCAGAATGGCGCTGGCGGGCAGGCAAAACACCGGGTCCGGCGTTGCGCGATGGCGATCTACCGATTGCAGAATGAAGGTGGCGCAGGCTTCGCGTGGCGGCAGATTTTCGGCGGTGCAGTGGCTCAGCAACGTTGCGGCATCGAGAGGCGGCGTCTGGGCGAGGATCGGGCCCGACCAGATCAACATCGTCGTGGCCGCCGCCAGGGCTCCAACGGTCGTCAATCTCATCGGCGACGCGCGACCAGGCGGACCAGGGCGGCCTCGCCCTTCTGGAACGAGTCTTGTGGAATGAAGGAGCGCGTTTCTTCGAGCAACACGATCTCGGCCGCGCCAAAGTCCCCGCGCAGCATTGCCGCGTCGTAGAGCATCTCCAATATAGGCGGCCCGCCGGTTTTCAGGGCGAGTTGGTCGGTGTGAAACACTTCCATCATCAGCACACCGCCGGGTTTGAGGGCGGCCAGCATGTTGCGATGCATCGTTTGCCGAGTGTCAGGCCGGAAATGCACGAACACGCAGACCACGCCGTCGAAGGCCTCGCGGGGCCATTACCATTTGGTCAGATCGGAAAATACGGTCTCGAGCGGCACCCCGCGTTCTTCCGCCATGCGGCGGGCCTTTTCTTGGGCCACTTTCGATCCGTCTTGGGAGGTTGCCGCAAACCCTTGTTCGGCCAACCACACGGCGTTGCGCCCTTCGCCGTCGCCCACCGACAAGGCGCGTCCGCCGCGTTTGATGCGGCCGGCCTGGGCCGCGAGGAACGGATTGGGTTGGGTGCCGTATCGGTAGTCGGCGCCCTCGAAGCGCTCGTCCCAAAATGTCAGCGTCACGGGGTTGCTCCGAGGTTCAATTCGAGAAGCGGCAGCATACGCCCGGGGATGCTGCCCGAGGGACACGATCCCGTGCGCACCGCGCCCATGCGAACGCAGAACCCTTCGGCGTGTGGGTCGGCTTCGATTAGGAGGCGCGTCGCCCCGGCCGCAACGGCGCGCTGCACGTGGTCGTGCCACAGGCGTCGCCCGACCCCAGACCCGATCGCGGTGGGGTCGACGTAAAGCAGCTCTACGCAGGCTTCGTTTTTGGAGACGGAAAGACGGTGGAGTCCCCGAAGGGTGCCGTCGCCTTCGGCAACGCGCACGTCACCGGCCGCAATCATTGCGGCGGTGACCGTCAGTTCGTCGCGGCAGGCCGCGAGAAACGTATCGCCATAGCCCCAGTGCGCTTTGAAACGCATCGCAAGATCGCTTAGCGCCTGTGCTTCATTGGCGCGGGCGGTGCGAATGGCGATTGCCGTCACTCCGCGGCCTCTTTGACCCCGCCAAGCCAGGTGTCGAGGTCGTGGAGCGCACGGCGCGCGTAGGCCGGCTTGCGCTCCTTTCGTTTGGTGCGGGTCTCCAGCGGCGGGAACAAACCGAAGTTGACGTTCATCGGCTGGAACGTCGCCGCGTCCGCGCCCAGCGTGATGTGGTTCAACAGCGCGCCAAGTGCCGTCGTCGTCGGCGGCGTGTCCATCGCGTGACCGAGGCGTTCGGTGGCGGCAAAGCGGCCCGCAAGGAGTCCGATGGCGGCACTTTCGATATAACCCTCGACGCCCGTGATCTGGCCGGCAAAGCGCAGGCTCGGCATCGCCTTCAGCCGAAGGCGCAAATCGAGCAGTTGAGGCGAGTTCAAGAACGTATTGCGGTGAATGCCGCCCAGGCGCACGAAGGTCGCGTTCTCCAGCCCGGGGATCGTGGCGAACAACGCTTTCTGCGCGCCGTGCTTCAGCTTGGTTTGGAAACCGACCATGTTGTAGAGGGTGCCCAGCGCATTGTCCTGGCGCAATTGAACGACCGCGTAAGGTTTTTCGTCTGGTTGATGCGGGTTGGTCAGGCCAACCGGTTTCATCGGGCCGTAGCGCAGGGTCTCGGGGCCGCGTTCCGCCATGACCTCGATGGGGAGGCAGCCTTCGAAGTACGGCGTGTCTCTCTCCCATTCCTTGAAATCGGTCTTCTCGCCCTCGATCAAGCCGGCGATGAAGGCCTCGTACTGGGCCTTGGTCATCGGGCAGTTGAGGTAATCCTTGCCGTCGCCGCCTGGTGCAGATTTGTCGTACCGGGATTGGAACCAAGCGACATTCATGTCGACGCTGTCCTTCGCCACGATTGGCGCGATGGCATCGAAGAACGCCAACGAGTCCTCGTCGGTGAGTTGGCTGATGGCCTCGCTGAGCGCGGGTGAGGTGAGGGGACCCGTCGCGACGATGACGCTGTCCCAGGTCTCCGGCGGCAGCCCGGCGACCTCGGCGCGGTCGATGGTCACGAGTGGATGGTCTTCCAGCGCGGCCTGGACGGCGGCCGAGAAACCATGGCGATCAACAGCGAGCGCGCTACCTGCCGGAACACGGTGGGCGTCCCCGGCCTTCATGATGAGCGACCCGCAGCGGCGCATTTCTTCGTGGAGGAGCCCGACCGCGTTCTTTTCCGGATCGTCCGACCGAAAGGAATTCGAGCACACCAGCTCTGCAAGGGAATCGGTTTGGTGGGCTTCGGTGCCGCGCACCGGCCGCATTTCGTGGATGACCACCGGGACGCCGGCTTGAGCGATTTGCCACGCCGCCTCGCTCCCGGCGAGGCCGCCGCCGATGACATGAATGGGAGGGTTCGGGCTCATGCGCTATCCTTATCGCATGTCGCGGCATTGCAAAACCTGGCGGCGATGCCAGGCATCGTGAGTGAGGTTAGAACACGGCTGAGGTCGGACTCGGATCAGCCAAGCGCTCGAGTAGTGGACGTCTTCAACTGAGGCTCGACCGCGCGATGAATCTCGCTGCAACACTTCTCGGCATCCTCCTGGTGATCTCGGCGATGGGTGTCGCGATGGTCGGCAACGCGACATGGCCGGTCGACCTCTACTTGGTCATTTTGCTTTGTGTGTGTGCTGTTCTGGCTGGGCTGGTGGTTTGGATTTCGGTCGTCGCCCTCGGGCATTGGCGCGCGCCGGGTCAGATGCGCACATTTGATGAGGTGCTCAACGGGCTGTTCGACGACTTTCTTCTCGGGCGCTTCGTATCAGATCATGCAGCACCACCGGCGATCCGCCGTAACGTCTGGCGTACAACGCTGTTTACACAGACGCCGGGTCAGCGTGTGCTTATTGTTGCGTTGGGTGCACTGGTCGTTGCTGCTTTGCTCAGCGAGGCATTGCGTGGCGGCCCGAATTGGATAGCGGCGATTCCCCTGGTCTACGCCGTCGTTCAGATCAATCGCATGTGGCGTCGACACCGGTCGGCGCGTCTGTCGCCTGGGATTGATGCGCTATTGCGCATAGCTATGGCGATCGCCTTTGCGGGCGGGATTGTAGGGATGAACGTGGTGGCGGGATCCGGTTGGGAGCGTTGGTGGCTCATGATGCTCCCGGGCTGCGGTATCACCTTCGCCAACTTGTGGTTACATGCCGGGCCGGAACCTGTTTTGGACAGGATTGCGAACGTCTTCGACTGATCGATGAACGGGTCGGGTTAGGCGGCCGGGGTGGGCGAGTAAACAGGCTGGAAAGGCGTGACGCTTGTCTTGCTGCCCTGCGCCGTGAAGACCGACCCCTCGGGAACCTCGGTCCAATTGTCGTCGGGCTTTTCAAGCGGTTCGGATAGAATCAATGTCGTATCTTCCCCGTCGGCAAAGTGAATCTGTCCATCGCGCATGTAGAGGTCGCCGCTGGCGCGGTAGTACATGCTCGGCGATTGCCGATCACTGGAATAGCGTAACGCGGTGATGGTTTTGCCGTCCGAAAAGGCGACCGCAGCCTGAAGCGGTTCGGTCACTGCTTGCGCCGCCATGAGGTCCTCGATCAGCGCCGTCGTGCGGGCCAACGCGGCTGCGGGATCTTCCAAGAGGCCGTGGCCGAGAGCCAACAAGAAAAACGCTTCGGTATCCGTCGTACCTTGGCGGGCATGATAAAGATCGGTCGGGATCAGGTGTTCGAGATCGCGACGAATTTTACCGTATCCACCGACAGCGCCGTTATGCATGAACATCGCGTGCCCGTGGATGAAGGGGTGGCAGTTGTCGCGGCTGGTCGAGGTGCCGGTCGAGGCGCGAATGTGGGCAAAGAACAAGCCAGAGCGAATATGTCGCGCCACGCTCTTTAGGTTGGTGTCGTTCCAGGCCGGCACCGTGTCGCGAAAGAGGCCGGGCTCGGGGTATTCGTCATACCAGCCCAGGCCGAAACCATCGCCGTTGGTGGGCACCACGGAGTTCGCTGCGGACAGCGACTGACGGATCAACGAGTTTTCCGGCTCGAACAGAAGCATGTTCAGCGAGAGACGGGGTCCGGAATAGGCTAGCCAGCGAGACATGGGCTTTCATCCATTCTTTGTAATCGGCGCGGAGCCTAGCTGGACCTCATGGGCTTTTCGATGCTTGGCCACAAGGGTCAAATGGCGTCGTTTCCCATGGGATACAGGAACCGCTCGTGGTTCAATCGCCAACGCACCCGCCCGACTGGAAAACCCTGACCCGAGATCGGCGTTGGTGGCTAGCCGCCACGCCGATCGTCATGCTGGGTTTTGCCGTGGCCGATCTCGCATTGGGGGTGGAGGGACGGCTTGCACTTGTTCTCCTGGTCGGCGCTGTCTTGCTATTGCCGTTCGGTGTCATGGCGGGGCGACGCCAGGGTTTTGCTGCGGCCCCGTCTAACGCGGCGGAGGCCTGGATTTTCTGCGCGGGCGCGGTGGCCGCGGGGGGTGCGGGTCTTTGGCTTATGGCGTTTGGTGAGGTGCTGTTGCCTTGGTGGCTTGTCGTGGCGCCGGCAGCGATTTTTCAATGGCTGTTTGTTTGGCTGAAGGCCGGTCCGATCCCCACTGTGGAGGATGTCGCACGCGTCTTTGACTAGCGCACGTCTGCGACGTGGTTGCCCCATCGGCTTGCGCTGCCTAGCTTTGCATCATGAACGAGCCGCCAAAACCACCCGGCATGCCGGAACCGCCGACAGCACCGCCCA
Organism: Alphaproteobacteria bacterium; assembly: GCA_038141965.1. Lineage (GTDB taxonomy): Bacteria > Pseudomonadota > Alphaproteobacteria > SHVP01 > SHVP01 > CALJDF01. The sequence continues at coordinate 805,130 of JAYQJC010000002.1, read as the reverse complement.
TCGCCGGTCCTTCAAAATTGGTGCGGCGCATGCGTTGGTGGGGCCTTGGTCTGTTTGCTCTTGGACTAGTCGTTGCCGTCCTATCCGGTCAGCTCAGTCAAAACTCCGATATTAGGTTGGCGGGGCCGGCTATTGGCCTACTCGGTATGGCAATCTATTTGGCGAGCACGCTCATCCGAGCGTTTCAATGGCGTCGCGAGTAGGCACCCAGAATTGGGCAGTGACCGCGCGCCCCTTGTCCGTGACGGTGAACCACGCGTGAAAAATTCTCATGACAAAAGGTAATCCTGAGACGCACTCAAAGTCCGAGAGGGGTGCCCTGCATGATACTATGGTCGGCCGGCTGTTCGTTGCGGCGCTTCCGCCCGTAAAGCGCCGTCCACTCAAGGTACTCCCTGGCGGGCTTCTCGGTTACGTCTGGCGTGTCAGCGCGACGCAACAGATGCGGTTGGTCCTTCTGACGCTGATGGTCTTTCCGTTATCAGCGGTGCCGTTGGAATTGCAGCGACGTATTGTTAACGGCGCTGTTGAGGCAAGTGATTTCGGTCTCGTCCTGGCGCTCGGGGGCGCCTACCTTGTCTTCATTGTCGTCAATGGCAGCCTCAAGTGGATCCGGGGCTACTACCTCGGACGCGTGGCCGAAGGTGTCATCCGCCGTTTGCGCTTTTGGATTGTGCGGACCCTGGATACCGACGACGACTCAAACGAAGGGGCCAAGGTCTCCATGATGGCGGCCGAAGCCGAGAAGTTGGGTGGGTTCGTCGCGCAGTCGGTCGCGGATCCGCTGCTAAAGATCGGGATCTTCGTCTCGGTGTTCGGGTACATGCTGTTCATCGAACCGCTGGTGGCCATTGTTGCGTTCGCGTTCTTCGTGCTGTCGCTGATCCTCACGCCGATCATGCAGTAGGTCATCAATCGATATTCCGCACAGCGCATCGAACGCGTACGTGCGCTTTCGCGCGACATGACCCACGACGACTTCGATAAACTCGACGAAGAGCGGCTCACGGCGCACTACGATCCGTTCATCGAGGATATTCACAACTATCGGGTGCGAATCGTTTTCGTAAAACACCTGCTCAAAGTGATCAACAACGCGCTGGGGCATTTGGGCCCACTAAGCGTTCTGGTCGTTGGGGGGTGGTTGGTCATTCGCGGCGAAACGCAGGTGGGGACCATCGTTGCCTTTGTGACAGGCTACGAGAAGCTGATGAACCCCGCCCGCGATCTATTGAATCTTTATTGCCAGTATTCGCAGATGCGTGTGCAGTACCGCCTTATTCGGCAAGAAGTGAACGAGATTTAAAGCGGCACACGCTTGTGCGCGAGGGATTTCGACCTAATTGTTGTCACTGGAATTGCTAACCGCTGAGGCCCCATGTCCAAGAGCCCGATCCTTGATATCAGTCCGTTGACGACGCCATGGCAGACCATGGATCCGTTCTTGTTTTGCATGCATCACGACGATGCCTATCCGGCCGGTGACGACAGCATGGGCCCTATCACGCCCCTTAACGGTCGGATGATCGGGCAGGACTTTAGCGGGAAAGACGGTTGGAGCATGTATCACGGCTCAACGGTCCCGGGTTTTCCGCAACACCCTCATCGCGGGTTCGAGACGGTGACGGTCGTCCGGCGAGGGTTCATCGATCATGCCGACTCGGTCGGGGCGAGCGCGCGGTTCGGCGAAGGCGACCTGCAGTGGATGACGGCCGGGCGCGGCATTGTGCATTCCGAAATGTTCCCGCTGCGCCACCGAGACAAAGAAAACCCGACGGAGTTGTTTCAGATCTGGCTCAATCTGCCGGGGAACCGCAAGATGGTGGAACCGCATTTCAAAATGATTTGGGGTGACACCATTCCGTTCGAAACATCGGACGACGAAGCAGGCAATAGGACAACGATCGCGAGTTATGCAGGTGCCCTGCCAAGTGGCGCGACGCCACCGGCACCGCCGCCCGATTCATGGGCCGCGGATCCGGCAAATGGCGTGGCGATCTGGATGATCAAAATGGCGGGCAACGCGCGTTGGACGCTGCCGGCAGGCATGGCCGGCGCCAATCGCCGGCTGTATGTCTTCGAGGGCGGCACGGTGCAGGTTGCGGGCGAGGCGATTGCGGCCGGACAGGCGGCGACCCTTGACCCCGGCGTAGACGTGTTACTGGAGAACGGATCGGGCGACGCCGAGTTTTTACTGTTGCAAGGCAGACCGATTGGCGAGCCGGTCGCGCAGTATGGCCCGTTCGTGATGAATACCGAAGCGGAGATCCATCAGGCATTCGCCGACTATCGGCGGGACCAGTTTGGCGGTTGGCAGTGGCCAGACGACGGACCGACCCACCCGCGCGAGGCGACCCGATTTGCCCGCCACGCCGACGGGACGCTCGAAACCCAAGACACGTAGCGGTCGCCCGCCACACGGGGGTTCATTTTCTTTTGCGCTTGATCCGCGTTGAGCGCGTGGCGGCCGCGCGCTTGGGCGTGGATTTGGTGCGGGCTGCTTTCTTTTTGGCTGTCCGCTTCGCGGCCTTCTTCTTGGCCGCTGGTTTTTTTGTGCCCGTTCGTTTGACCGGCGGGTCGGTGTCCGATCCGTCGAGCAAATCTGTCGCTGGTGGTTGGGCCGGCGGGCTGCGCTTGAAAACTTCGGCGAGGTATTCGCCGGTGTAACTGCCGTCGGTTTCGGCGACCGTTTCCGGTGTGCCGACGGCCACGATGCGGCCACCTTTGTCGCCGCCTTCTGGGCCGAGATCGATGATCCAATCGGCGGTCTTGATGACCTCCAAATTGTGTTCGATCACCAACACGGTGTTGCCCTGTTCGACGAGGGCGTGCAGCACTTCGAGCAGTTTGCGTACGTCTTCGAAATGGAGCCCCGTCGTCGGTTCGTCGAGGATATAGAGCGTTTGTCCGGTGGCCCGGCGCGACAGTTCTTTCGCAAGCTTGACCCGTTGCGCCTCGCCACCCGACAGCGTGGTCGCTTGCTGGCCGACATGGATATAGCCCAGACCAACGCGCTGCAGGGTCACCATTTTTTCGCGGATCACCGGGACGGCGGAGAAGAATTCGGCGGCTTCGTCGACCGTCATGTCGAGAACGTCGGCGATCGACTTGTCCTTGAACTTGATTTCCAGGGTCTCGCGGTTGTAGCGGCGTCCATGGCAGACATCGCATTGCACATAGACGTCGGGCAGAAAGTGCATCTCGATCTTGACGACGCCGTCGCCCTGGCACGCTTCGCAGCGGCCGCCTTTCACGTTGAACGAAAAGCGACCGGGCTTGTAGCCGCGCGCGCCGCTTTCCGGCAGGCCGGCGAACCAGTCGCGAATGGGCGTGAAGGCGCCGGTGTAGGTTGCCGGATTGGAGCGGGGCGTGCGCCCGATGGGCGATTGGTCGATGTCGACAATCTTGTCGAGGAATTCGATGCCGTCGATCTTGTCGTGTTCGGCCGGTGAGGTTCGGGCGTTATTCAATGCGCGCGCGATCGCTCGATACAACGTCTCGATGATCAACGTCGATTTGCCGCCGCCGGACACGCCGGTGACGCAGACAAACGCGCCGAGGGGGACGTCGATGTCGACGTCCTGCAGGTTGTTGCCGCGGGCACCACGAACCCTAATTTTCTGGTCGCGCTTGCCGCCGCGCCGCACAGCCGGCATTGGCACCTCGCGTTTGCCGGTGAGGTATTGCCCAGTCAAGCTCTCGGCGGTGTGCATGACTTGATCGGGTGTGCCCTCGGCCACGACACGACCGCCGTGGACACCAGCGCCGGGGCCCATGTCGATGACATGATCGGCCGCGCAGATCGCCTCTTCGTCATGCTCGACAACGATCACCGTGTTGCCGAGGTCGCGCAGGTTGACCAAGGTATCAAGCAATCGTCGGTTGTCGCGTTGATGCAGCCCGATGGACGGTTCGTCCAAGACGTAAAGCACGCCGGTGAGACCGGAGCCGATCTGGGAGGCCAAGCGAATGCGTTGGCTTTCGCCGCCCGACAGGGTGCCCGAATTGCGACTCAGATTGAGGTATTCGAGCCCGACGTTGACCAAGAAGCCGAGGCGTTCGTTGATTTCCCGCAAGATGCGTTCGGCGATTTCGTTTTGCTTGTCGGTCAATTGGTGGGACAGCGTGCCGAACCAATGGTCGGCCTGGGCGATGGCCATCTGGCTGATCTCGCCGATGTGCTTGCCGCCGATCTTGACCGCCAGGGCTTCGGGTTTGAGACGCCACCCGTCACACGCGTCGCATTGCGTTTCGTTTTGAAAGCGCGCCATGTCGTCGCGAATCCAGCTTGAGTCGGTTTCACGCCAACGGCGATCCAGATTCGGAATGACGCCTTCGAACGGTTTGGTGGTTTGATAGTTCCGGGTGCCGTCGTCGTAGGACATTTTGATCGTGTCCTCGCCCGACCCGAACAAGATCACCTCACGGGCATGCTCCGGGATGTCTTCCCACGCATCGTTGAACGAGAATTTGTAGTGGCGCGCGATGGATTGCAGTGTCTGCGCGTAATAGGGCGAGGGGGTCGACGACCGCGACCACGGCGCAATGGCCCCGTCCTTCAACGACTTGGTGGCGTCGGGGACGACAAGATCGGGGTCGAAGAATATTTCTGTACCAAGCCCGTCGCACGAGGCGCACGCGCCAAAGGGGTTGTTGAACGAAAACAGCCTGGGTTCGATTTCTTCGATGGTGAAGCCCGAGACCGGACAGGCGAATTTCGAGGAAAAGATCGTTTGTTCGCCGGTGTCGGCGTTCTCGGCGATCGCAAGGCCATCGGCCTCGCGCAGGCAGGTCTCGATCGAATCCGCTATTCGATTGCCGAGGTCCGGATTGACGACGACCCGGTCGACGACCACTTCGATATCGTGCTTCAGCTTTTTGTTGAGCGCCGGCACTTCGTCGATTTCGTAGACCTCGCCGTCGACCTTCACGCGGGTGAAACCGCGTTTCATCAGATCGGCGAACTCTTTGCGGTATTCGCCCTTACGGCCGCGCACGATGGGGGCGAGTAGGAACAACCGCGTCCCCTCCGGCATCGCGGCGATCCGGTCGCACATCTGGCTGACCGTTTGGCTTTCGATCGGCAAGCCCGTGGCAGGCGAGTAGGGGATGCCGACCCGCGCAAACAACAGCCGCATGTAGTCGTATATCTCGGTGACCGTGCCGACGGTGGAGCGCGGATTGCGCGAGGTCGTCTTTTGCTCGATGGAAATGGCCGGCGACAGGCCCTCGATGTGTTCGACCTCGGGCTTCTGCATCAGTTCCAAAAACTGACGCGCATAGGCCGAAAGGCTTTCGACGTAGCGCCGCTGTCCCTCGGCATAGATCGTGTCGAACGCGAGCGAGGATTTGCCCGACCCCGATAAGCCGGTCATCACCACCAAGCGATCGCGCGGAATATCGACGTCCACGCCTTTGAGATTGTGCTCGCGGGCGCCCCGGATCGAAATCGTCTTCAACGGATCGGGCAGATCGCGTTTTCGGCTGTTTTTAGCGGATTTCTTGGTGGCCACAGGCACTCACGGAAACAAAGGGGAACTGACCAATATATGCCAACTTCGCGGCAATACGGGGAAATGAAGTGACCCTGCGGTGTGACTTTTCTGTGGATAAGGTGCCGGCGGAATGACCGCACATTACCGCAGTGGCGAACCGACCTTTCGTCACTTCGCACCACCCCACGCGCGTGCTAAGGCCTAGGTGTGTTCGGAGATATCAATTATTGGCTGGTCTCGACCTTCGTGCTGCCCGTCTTGTTGGGCATCACGCTGCATGAGGCCGCGCATGGTTGGGTGGCCTGGAAGCTGGGCGACAATACCGCCTACGAGAAGGGTCGAGTGTCCTTCAACCCGCTTCGCCATATCGATCTATTCGGAACCATCGTTTTGCCGGCGCTGCTCGTTCTAGGTCGGGCCCCGTTCATTTTCGGATGGGCCAAGCCCGTGCCGGTCTATTTCCGGAAGCTGCGCCATCCCAGGCGCGACATGGTGCTGGTCGCGGCGGCGGGGCCACTCGCCAACATCGTTCTCGCGGTCGGCGCGAGCTTATTGCTCCATTTCACTGCGTTTTTTCCAACCGGGCCCGAGGCTTGGCTAGAGCGCACGTTGCAGAACGGCATCTTCGTGAATCTGCTGTTGGCCGTGTTCAATATGCTGCCGATTCCGCCTTTGGATGGGGGCCGCGTCGCTGTGGGCCTGTTGCCGGCACCCCTGGCACGACCGTTGGCCCGCCTGGAGCGCTATGGGTTCTTCATTTTGCTCTTGGTGATGCTAGGACTTCCGGCGCTTTTCGAGGCTTGGGGCGGTCAATTCAGCCTGTTTGGAACTATTATTTTGCCCGTCATCGACACACTATATAATGTGGTCACCATCGCTACCGGACATATATAGGCTGCCATTGCACCCCTCAGACGCATTTGACAAGGGCCTCGACGAGGTCGCCGCGCGGGCCGAAGAAGCCCAGCCGCTGGTCGTTGATCTCGACGGCTATGAAGGGCCGCTCGATGTCCTTTTGGTCCTCGCACGGGGCCAGAAAGTGGACGTCGCGAAAATCTCGATTCTGCAATTGGCCGAGCAATATCTTGCCTTCATCGATCAGATCCGCGGGATCAAGCTAGAGGTCGCCGCGGATTACCTCGTCATGGCGGCGTGGCTGGCGTACCTCAAGTCGCGGTTGCTGCTGCCCCCGGAAGAAAACGGCGACGACGAACTGTCGGGGCCCGAAATGGCGGCGCGGTTGGCGTTCCAGCTGCAGCGCTTGCAGGCGATGCGCGATGTCTCGGCCAAACTGATGGCACGGGATCGACTGGGGCGCGATGTCTTCAAGCGCGGTGCGCCCGAGGGCATTCGCGTCATTCGAAAATCGGTCTATCAGGTCTCGCTATTCGAAATGCTGAAGGCCTATGGCGACTTCAAATTGCGCGGCAAGGCGCAGCCGTTGACCATGCGCACTGTCGTCATCCACACGATCGAAGAGGCTGTGCGCCGTTTAGAACGGGTTCTGGGCAAAATGCCGACCTGGCAAAGGCTTGAGAGTTTTCTGCCGGACTCGCTCCGATCGCCTGCCGAACGGCGTTCCGCCGTCGCCGCGACCTTCGCGGCCTCATTGGAGTTAGTGAAGCGTGGCGAAATGCGTCTCCGGCAGGGCGAGGCGTTCGGCCCCATCTACATGATGGGCGCGACCGAGGTTCCCAGCAATGCAGAGACCAACCAGTAAGGTGAGCGTATGAGTGACGAATCCCAATTAATCCGCATGGCCGAGGCATTGCTCTTCGCGGCTGTTGAGCCGCTCGACGAGGCGAGCTTGGTGGCCCGTCTGCCGGACGGCACGGATGTCGCGGCGTTGATGGCCGATTTAACGGAAATCTACGCCGAACGTGGGATTGTCCTGAAGCAGGTCGCGGGGGGTTGGGCCTTCCGGACCGCGCCCGATCTTGCCTTCCTGATGGAACGCGAAAAGACGGTGCAACGCCGCCTGAGCCGCGCCGCGGTCGAAACCTTGTCGATCATCGCCTATCACCAGCCGATCACCCGCGCCGAGATCGAGGAGGTCCGGGGCGTCGGTTTGAGTAAAGGGACGCTCGATGTCCTGATGGAAAGCGGGTGGGTCCGATTGCGGGGCCGCAAACCAACGCCGGGTCGTCCGCTGACCTACGGCACCACGCAGGAGTTCTTGGAGCATTTTGGGCTGAGCGATCTCGACGATCTACCGGGTGTGGACGAACTCAAGGCCGCAGGCCTTCTAAGCGCTGAACCGCCTGAGGAGCTTGTGCGGGATGCCGAAGAACAGGCGGCTGCAAGCCGGGGCGAGAAACAGCAGGCCGAGGACGAAGAGGCGCCGGAATTCGATCCGGACGCCGACGACGACGCGGCAGGTGATGATGAGCCAGCGGACACCCAAGAGGGGGCAACGGCCGCGGAAAGCGGCTCGACCGGCTCGGCGTCGCCCGAGGAGCCGGAAGCCCAGTCGACGGCCCCGGATATAACCGGAGACGAGGACGACGCGGTCGAGGAAGAGTATCAGCCGCCTGCGTCGTTGGAGCCTGGCTATGGCACCGTGCCGGTGGCGGCAAAAGGACCTGACCGCGACTAGTCGCGCCGGGTAAAAATGGGGGCGCCAAAGGGGGCAGGGGCTGGCCGGAAGGCTCCGTTAAGCGCCCTTTAACCATGTTGGGGCAGTGTTGGCGGTGATTTCCAGTAGCGAGCCCGCAGGACCATGAACGACAAGGCTGCCTCAGCCGTTCCGACCGATTCGGACGCCTCCGACACGGCATTTCCGCGGGGGTTCCTTCGCGCTGAAGATGCCGCGCTGGGCCAGCGATTTCTCACCGATGGCTATGTTATTAAGTCGATCGACGACATGAGCGCGCTAGAGAAGATCCGCGACGCGGTTGCCGACCAGGCGGCGCGACACCTGGGTGTCGGCGATCGGGGCCCTGGAGACGTTTTCCTCAACAATATCCATGAACGGGTCGAGGTCGCCGACCTCAACGCGCTCCGCCTAGACGTCTACAACACGGTCAATGCCGCGCCGTGGATGCGCGAGGCCTATTTCAGCCTAGCCCGACGGAGCCTGGAATCTCTTGTGGGCAACGAGTTGGCGATGCAGCGGCGGGTGAACTTGTCGATCCAACTGCCCAACGACGATTCGTCCCTGTTACCGGTTCACGCCGATGTCTGGAGCGGCGATTCGCCGTTCGAGATCGTCGTCTGGCTGCCGCTTGTCGACTGCCACCGGACCAAATCGATGTATCTGTTGCCGCCGGGGCCGGACCGGGCGGTGAGTGCGCGACTTCGAGAGTTTGCCTCGAAAAGCGCAGAAGACCTCTTTAAGGCGATCGAACCCGACGTCGAGTGGATCGATATCCGTTTCGGCGAGATCCTGCTGTTTGCGCAGTCGCTGATGCACGGCAACCGAATCAACCGCGAGGCCGACACCCGTTGGTCGATGAATTGCCGTTTCAAGAGCTTGTTTTCGCCTTATGCCGACAAGCGTTTGGGCGAGTTCTTCGAACCGATCACGGTGCGACCAGCCACGCGGTTAGGAATGGACTACGCCCTTCCGGGGGCTTCGAATGACGGCTATGACCGGCGGTTTCCGGGGCTACATCGCCTCGCGGCCGATCCGCGACGAACGCATGCCCCAACAGGTCCAGAACCTCGTGATTCGGGACTACGCCGTCCGCAATGACCTGGCGTTCAAGTTGTCGGCGACGGAATACGCCATGCCGGGCTGTTTCATGATGCTGAATGCGGTCATGGAAGAACTTCCGTCTTTGGATGGTGTCATTCTGTTCTCGATGTTCATGTTGCCCCCTGATCGGGCTGCGCGGCGCCGAATCTATGCCCAAATCCTCGACCAGGGCCGTGAACTCCACGCGGCGCTCGAAAATGTGGTTTTTCGGTCACCGGCAGAAGTCGCCCGATTCGAAGACATCCTCCTTGTCGACCAGTTCGCCGCCACCGAACTGCCGCAGGCCGTGTGATGGCCTATATCGATTTCGTCGGCCGGCTGCATACCGCCACTGAGCGCGACTATGTCCAGCGTGTGGTCGAGCACGACAAGGCTGAATGCGCCGAGGTCGCGGGGCGTTTCGATAAGGACTACTGGGACGGTGATCGCCGGTACGGGTTTGGCGGCTATCGCTATGACGGGCGTTGGCGGCCGGTGGCCGAGGCGATGGTGGCGCATTACGGCCTGCAGCCCGGCGCTCGTATTCTCGATGTGGGGTGCGGAAAAGGGTTCTTGTTGTACGAGTTCACGCAGGTATTGCCTGACGTGACGGTCGCGGGAATCGATATTTCCGAATACGCGATCACACACGCAAAAGAGGAAGTGCAGTCCTGCCTCAAGGTCGGGACAATCGCCGACCCGCTACCATATGACACTTCAAGATTTGATTTAGTCTATTCTATTAATACGCTGCATAACCTATATAATTATGAGATGAGCTTGGCCCTCAGTGAGATCGAACGGGTCCGCGCCGGGGGCGCCCATGTGACCATCGAGTCCTATCGAAACGAACAAGAGAAAGCGAACCTACTCTACTGGCAGTTGACTTGCCGAGCCTTTATGACGCCGGCGGAATGGGAGTGGGCTTTTGCCCAGGCCGGCTACACAGGCGACTACGGATGCATCTATTTCACGTGAGTCGATAACGCATGACCGATAAGACCCGCGAGCCCCAGTACCAGGCCGCTCTTGACATTGCCGAGGCCGACGGCGTGTCGCGGCTCGGCTTGATGACCAACCAAGTCTGGCATGACGATCCGCGCCGCTTGGCGATCCTCCTCGCGAGGTACAAGTTCGTCGCCAAGATGCTCAGCGGCGCGCAAGATGTGTTGGAAGTGGGCTGCGCGGACGCCTTCGGGACTCGCATCGTTCAACAAGAGGTTGGCCAGGTGACCGCGATCGACTTCGACCCTGTGTTCATTGCGGATGTCGACTCACGGCGGCAAGAAGCCTGGCCGTTGGAGACCGGCGTCCACGATATGCTCGGCGGGCCTTTCCCCGCGGATGCGCCACGTCGCTTCGACGGCGCTTATTCGCTCGACGTGATCGAACACATCGAACAGAAAGACGAAGGCGTGTTCATCGGGAACCTTGCTGAGTCCTTGACCGATACCGGCGTGTTGATCGTCGGCTCGCCGAGCTTGGCCTCGCAAGCCTATGCCAGTCCGGCCAGCAAAGAAGGCCACATCAACTGCAAAACCGCCGAGGACCTCAAAGCACTACTCATGGCGCATTTCGCCAATGTGTTCGTGTTCTCGATGAATGACGAGGTCGTTCACACCGGGTTCTACCAAATGGCGCATTACTACTTTGCGCTGTGCTGTGGGCCGAAACGGTGATTTGGCCGAAGAAACTGCTTGTTGTCGGCGCTGATGGCGCGCTCGGCCAAGCGGCGTGCGCGCATTTCGCGGCACTCGGCGTAACGGTCATCGGGACGAGCCGACGTCGCGGGGGCGACCACCATTATTTGGATCTCACGGTGCCGGCGAGCTGGGAAGTGCTGCCCGAGGTCGATGCGGCGCTGATCTGCGCCGGCGTTACCTCGATCGTCGACTGTGCGCAGGACCCCGCCGGCTCCAAACAGGTCAATGTGCGCGGCACCGTCGGGCTCGCCGCCAAATTATCCTCGCAGGGCGTGTTCGTGCTCTTCTTGTCCAGCAACCAAGTCTTCGACGGCGCGATCTCCCATCGTACGCGGGACAGCCATCCCTGTCCGGTCTCCGAATATGGCCGACAAAAAGCGCTGGGCGAGGCCGGCATGCGGCATGTGATCGACCGGGAAAACGGCGCAATCTTGCGGCTTACCAAGGTCATGACGAGCGATGCACCCGTGGTGCAGGCCTGGCGGCGCGATCTTGCGGCGGGGCGACGAATCGGGCCGTTCAGCAACCTGCCGATCGCGCCTATCTCGCTCAAGTTCGCGTTGGAGACCATGGAGGTCGTGCTGTCCGACCGGCTGTCCGGTATTTTTCATGCCTCGTCACAAGAAGACTCCAGCTACCTCTCGCTGGCGCATGTTGTCGCTGAACAAGAGAATGCCGATCCGGCGCTGATCCAGCCCGTTGAGGCGGTCGCCGGGTCGTTTGGTTTCGATTCGCTGCCGCGATTTTCCAGCCTCGATATGCAGTTGGAGGTTTCCGAGTTCGATCTCCAACCGCCCAAGGCAAAAGAGGTCTTCCGGAGCGTGGTCGCCGGCTAATCGCCCCGTCGCCGCGCTGCGACGATGACATCTAGTTCAAGCAAGCGGAACGGCCTACATTTGCGCATTCCAAGCGGGAGGGTGCGATGCGCGTAGCGGTGGTTCAGTTCGAAGTCTCGGACGATGTCGAGGCGAATCTGCAGACCTGTCTCAGGATGATCGACAAGGCGCAAGCCGAGTGCGATCCCGACCTGATTGTCCTGCCGGAATACTGCAACCATCCGCCACTCTACCGCGATTCGGAACATTGCTATTCGATCGCGGAAGCTGCCGATGGTCCGTTCTTGAAGGCCATTGCCGCCAAGGCCAAAGAATTGGCGTGTATGATTCAGGTGAACGTGACGACCCGTCACCGAAACAACGCGGTGCGGAATACCAACACGATGTTTGGTCCTGACGGATCGAAGCTAGGTGAATCAAGCAAGCAGTTCTTGATCTCGGGCGAGAACTTCTTTTTGGAAAAGCCCGACGCGCCGTCCGACGTCATGACGACACCGTTCGGCAACATCGGCATGTATTCCTGTATGGATGGGGTATCGATGGAGGTGACGCGGAGCCTGTCGTTGCGCGGCGCGCAACTTCTGTCGAACAGCCTGTGCTCCTTCGCCCCTGACGAAGACGAACTCCACCTTCCGGTCCGCGCGGCCGAGAACAAGGTCTTTGTCGCTGCGGCGAATAAGGTCGGTCGCTTGGTGCCCGAAGGCCTTGTGAAGACCCTCGCAGGCGAACATGACGCGCGCGACGCGCGATCGATGATGGGGGCGGGGCAAGCCAAATCGTGGCGCCGGACGGGACCGTGTTGGCCCGTGCGCCGGTCGAGGACGAGGCCGTGATCTGGGCCGACATCGACCTCGGAGAGTCGCTCAACAAGGCCCGGCCCGACGGGTCGGATATGTTCGCCGATCGACGTCCCGAACTTTACGGGCCCATTGTGGAGGAACCGAAGCCGCACAATTTGGCGCCAGCGGCAGAGCAGATCGGCGCGGCTGTCTCGTCCGGGTTCGTCGGTGGTGATTCCATCGCTCAGGCGGTCGCGGCGGTCGCCGATGCACGTGGCCGTGGTGTGGATTTCTTGGTCCTGCCGGAGTTGGCGTTTTTGGGCGACGAGAAGGTGGCCGATGTCGCGGCTGCGGCGGCTCTGTGCGAGGTGGGAATTGCCGAACTCACTAAGGCCGTGGCCGAGTTGGATCAAGAGATATGCGTCGCGACGTCGATCGTTCACGCCGCCGGTGAAAAGGTGGCGCATCGTGGCGTTTTGATCACGAAAGACGGCGTCGTTTTGCACCAAGATACGTTGCACCGGTGCGGCCGCCACCCCTGGGTGACTGACTACGCCGACGACTTATCGACGCTTGATCTCCCGATGGGGCGGTTTGGCCTTGTCGTCGGTGGCGATGCGGCGATCCCGGAGACATTTCGATTGTTGGCGTTGAAGGACGCGGCCGTTGTCGGCGTGCCCACGCGCATCCTCGAGGAATGGGAGGTCAGGACGGGCCTTCTTGAGCGCTCGGCGGAAAATCGCCTGAACCTGGTGGTCGCCACGCGGCCTTCGCCGGCGGGCACCGGGTTGATCGTGACGCTGGAGAAAGACTTCACGCAAGGTACGCCCCGGGCCGACGGCCAGCGGCGCGGTCGCACGTTGAGTTGGCCGATTGCGGTTCACGCCGATCATCAGGCGTCTCTCATGACGGCGCCGATCTATCCAGCGGCTTCATCGAACCGGCTGTGCTTTATCGCCACCGACTTGGTCGATGGTCGACCCTGGCACCTCTCTGGTGCGATCGCCGAACAACGGCCGGCAAGTTAGGTTTCGCTAACGACCTCCTCGGAGGACGGCGGAAGCGCCGGCACTTCGATCATGCGCGGCGCGTTGCCCTCAATATAGTTTTGCCACATCAGGTCGCAGGCTTTTTCGAAGTGTCGGGTGAGACGATCGATGTGGAAGAGGGGCGCGGCGTCTCGGTTGCGTTTCAACTTGGCCCTGGTTTCCGCCAACATCTCGGGTTGCGACGCATAAGCGACGGCTTTCTTTTCGTACTCGTCGAGCGAATAGGCGATGAGTTCCGGGGCGCCGATCGCGCTGACCAAGGTCGCACCGTTGCGTGCCGGTGGCGTGGGCCCGTACAGCGTAAGAACGGGCACGCCCGCCCACAGCGCGTCGGTGGTGGTGACGCCGCCGCCATGATGCAAATTATCTAATGCCAAGTTGGCGAGCGGGAGACGCGCCAAGTGCAACGGATGCGGAATGGTATCGGAAAAGATTAGTCGGGACGGGTCTATCCCGCGTGCTTCGGCTTCTCTTTGCAGGTTGGCGCGGCTGGTTGGCGTGCCTGACATGAACCAGAGCACGCTTCCCGGGATCTGTCGCAATAGCCGCATCCACGTGGCGAAAAGCGTCGGGTAGAATTTGTAGTGCGAATTGAAGTTGGCGAAGATGAACCCGTCTTCCGGCAAATCGAAGTCGGCCCGACTATAGCTCTCGACTGCAACCGGTGGACGGGAGGTCGCCATGAACGTATCGGGCAGGTAGACCAACTGTTCGGTGCAGTATTGCTGATCCTCGGGCGGCAGTTGAATTCGGTCGGTCACCAAATAGTCGATAAAGGATGCACCGGTCGTCGACGAAAATCCCAGCCAATGCGCTTGCACCGGGGCGGGTCGAAGGGCGAGCACTTCCAGCCGACCACCACGGGTATGTCCGGCGAGATCGATCAACACGTTCACGCCGTCGTCGGCGATCTTTTTGGCTGCGTCGACGTAGGACATCTGCGTGATATCCGTCCAGCTATCGAAGGACTCTGAGAAATGGCGCGTTAAGTCGTCTTGACCGTATGTCGTGATGGCATAGGCGGCGTAGTGATAGCGGTCGCGATTGCGGTTTTCGAGAACGCCGCGAAACGCGACCGCGACACTGTGGAATCGAAAATCCGGCGAGATAAAGCCGATCTTGAGCTTGCCGTCGGTCGGTTTCTTGTAGGTCAGCGGCCCCAGCCGGGCGCGACTGTCCTCGACCTCGCGTTCGGCGCGGCGCGCCACGTGTTGTGCGGTCCGCATGCGCAAATCGAGGTCCGCCGGCATGCTCTGAAGCCCGAAGGGTGAAATCGAAACGCCTTGGCCGCGTTCGATTTCCTTCTCGGTGTTGTCGAGCACTCGCGAGATGATGGCCTCGAGGTTGTCCCAGCTACATTGCTGCATGAGGCCGTGGGCGAGATAGGGGTAGACGACGTTATTGTCGACGTTGCGATTCAGCGCCTCGCGGAACGCCGTAACTGCTTCATCGTGGCGACTGAGGAGTTGCAGGAGGCTGCCAAGGTTGAAGTATGCCTGGGACAGTTCCGGGTGTTTTTCAATGAGGGCGTGATAGGTGCTGACGGCATCGTGGTAGCGCCCGAGCTGCTGGTAGGCGATCGCGAGATTGTTCATCGCTTCGGGATAGCTGCCGTCTACTTCGATGGCGCGCTTGAACGTCTCGATGGCGTCGGCCTGACGGTTGAAGGCCTGTTGAGCAAGGCCGATCCCATTGAGCGCACGCGGGTCGCTGGGATCGATTTCCAATCCCTTATTGAACTCTTCCAACGCTTCACCGTGACGCCCCATAAGGCGCAAGGTATTGCCGAGGTTGATGTGGGCCACGGCAAGCGTGGGGTCTAATTCGATTGCGCGGCGATACGCCGCGGTGGCTTCGTCGTTGCGATTCAGCGCACCCAGCGAATTGCCGAGGTTATTGAAGGCTTGCGATGACTCGGGGTCGATTTCAATGGCGGCTTCGAAATGTTCCAGGGCTTCGGGGTGCCGATGCAGGACTTGAAGCGCATGCCCGAGATTCAGGCGCGCCTCAAGAAGGCCGGGCAGACGCGCCACAACACCGGAAAAATACTCCGCCGCGCGGGTGAAGTTCTTTGACGTCGCAAACACCTGGCCCAGGAGGAATTGGGTTTGCGGATTGCCCGGTTCCAGCGTATCCGAGCGCAACAGCGCGGCTTCGGCGTCGTCAAATTTCTCCAATGAAATCAACGTGGTACCGAGCCCGCGCAGGGCTTCGGCGTCGCCCGCATCGAGCATGACGGCGCGCCGAAATTCGGTCTCGGCTTTGGGATACCTCCCTTGTCGGTGCAGGGCCGCACCCATGTTCAGATGCGCTTTGGCCCAGCCCAAGCGGATCGAGGAAGCCTTGGTGAAGCTTTCAAGCGCACCCTCGTAGTCCTGCCGGGCAAAGCGGACGTGCCCCATATTCAGATGAATGTCGGCATCTTGGGGGGCCAAACGCATCGCCAACCCAAGGGACCTTTCGGCGTCATCCAAGCGGCCGGTCGCGACCAGCGCGGCGCCTAGATTGGCGTGCGCTGTTGCCAGTGTCGGGTCGATCTTCAATGCCGCGAGATAGCTCTCGCTGGCGTGCTCCAAGCGACCGGTTTGATACAGCAAGCGGCCGAGGTTGGCGTGCGCCAAGGCAAGATCGGGTCGGCGGGCAATGGCGTCGCGATAAAAAGCCTCGGCTTGTTCATTATTGCCGCGTGACTGATGGACGTTGGCGAGGGCGGTCAAAATGCTCGGGTCTTCCGGTCGTATGTTCCGCGCGGTGTTGAGCAGGGCTTCGGCTTCATCCAGCCGGTTGGCTGAGATCCGGATTCCCGCGAGGTTCAACATGGCGTCGCAGTTGGCCGGGTCCTCTTCGATGGCTCGGACATAGCATTGGTCGGCTTCGTCCAGACGACCGGCACGGTGATGCGCGAGGCCGGTCGTGAAGAGCTCTTGGGCGGGTTGGTTCATCGGTTATCTCTAGGCTTGTTAGGCTTAATAAAACCTTAGGGAAGGCTGTTGCAACGTCGCGTGATGACACGCGTTCAACACTTTCCGTTTCCTATGGCAATTCTTGCTGCGCCAAGCGGCAAAAGATTCGCGAACTGGCAATTTCTCGCTAGTGCCGGGAGCCATTTGGCACCGGCCGGCGGTGGGTTGGACTCCGGCGATAGGCCATTTTTCCTATTAAATTCAAGTACTTGTGGGGGTTCGGTGTGCGCGATCCCGGTTGTGGCACGCACGTTGCGCTTGTGGAAGCGGCTGTATGCCATTCGAAACCCCTAGGCTTTGAGCCACCTCGGAAGAGGAGACAGAAACGATGGTCTTGTCGGTAAATACAAATCTGGGAGCGGCGATTGCTCTCCAGAACTTGAATGCGACAAACAACAAGCTGGAGAGAACCCAGCTTAATATCACGACCGGCCTGCGCGTAAACGGGCCAAAGGACGACGCTGCAACTTATGCGATCGCCCAAAACCAACGCGGGGACATTGCCGGCTATCGAGCCGTCGGTACTGCACTCGCCGGCGGAGAATCCACCGTAAACGTCGCGATTGACGCCGGTAAGGCAATCTCCGAACTGATGATCGAAATGAAGGCGAAAGTCGTGCAGGCGAATCAATCGCAGCTCGACGCGGCTTCACGAACGGCGCTCCACAACGACTTCGCCGCGTTGCGCGATCAGATCGAAACGATCGTCGCCACCGCCGAATTCAACGGCGTCAACATCATCAACCAAAGTGCGGTGACGTTTCAGGTCTTGAGTACTGTCGACGGCAGTATCATCAACGTCAGTGCGCAGAAGATGGACACGACGAGTCTTGCGATCAATACGACGACGTTGCTCACCAGTTCGGGTGCGACGGCGGCGTTGACATCGATCAACTCGGCAATCGTGTCGGTCTCCGATCGGTTGGCGGCTCTGGGTGCTTCGGCCAAGCGGCTCGAAGTTCAAACCGAGTTCACCGTCAAATTGGCAGACATCCTCACTGATGGTGTCGGCAACCTTGTGGATGCCGATATGGCCCGGGAAAGTGCCAACCTCACGGCGCTTCAGGTCAAACAGCAGCTCGGTGTGCAGGCGCTTTCGATCGCCAACGCTACGCCGCAGATCATTCTGTCGCTGTTCCAGTAATCAACAAAAAATAGGGGAGGGGCCAACGAAAGCCCCTTAAAAGAACATGCCGCTAAAACTGACTCTAAAACCCGGCGAGAAGTTCGTTCTCAACGGTGGCGTGCTGATTAACGGCGACCGTAGGTCGGATCTCATCATCGAGAACCAAGTGTCGTTGCTCCGTGAGCGCGACGTCCTACAGGCCGACGAAGCCAACACGCCCGTCAAGCGCATCTATTTCACGATCATGATGATGTACTTGGACGGCGGACTTGAAAGCCACTACTACGACCAGTTCACGGACCTGATGACCGACTTCATGTGTGCGGTCACCACAAAAGGGGTGCTGGAGAAGTGCCACCGCATCCTGGATGACGTGCATGAGCAGCGGTTCTACTCCGCCATGATGACATGCAAGTCGCTTCTACCCTTCGAGAAAGAGAGGTTGGAATATGTACAATAGTCCGCAAACGACTGGGGCGGTTACCGAGAACCTGGCACCGCCGCCGGCAACCGATCAACGCAAAGCCGAGTTTGAGGCGTTCGATCAGGTGACTCGTGACCTGCAGGCCAATTTGGCCAAGGACAAAGAGGATCCAGGGTTTCTCCGTGCCCTCGACAACAACCGTCGCCTATGGCATGCCCTCGAGGAAGATTTGGCGCGTCCCCAGAACCAGCTGCCCGATCCCCTGAAAGCTCAGATCATCTCCGTGGCGATTTGGGTGGAGCGGCACTCCAAGCTCGCCGAGCAGGGCGAGGCATCCGCCGAGGCGCTGATTCAAGTCAACGAATCGATCATGAAGGGGCTCGCAGCCTAAGAATGCTGCGCCCAACCGGCAGAATGCCGGTCGCCTTTACGATCGCCTCCGCGAATTGGCACACCGTTTGCCTGTAGTTTGGCGTGATTCGCAATTGGGCACAGAATGTGACGACCCGACAAGCCATGGGCGACGTTGGCCGAATGGGCCCTCATGCGCCGCATTCACCTAGAACGACGAATGCGCTACCTTCACGCAGTAGACTGGCTGGGGCGGCAAGAAATGCCCGGCTGATCTCTTGTGTGCGGGCTCAGTGAGGAGAGGCGCATGTCGATCAACAAATACAAAGCGGCCCAAGCTTCGACGGAGAACCCACGGCAGACGGAATACCGCTTGTTTGCCGAGGTCACCAAGGCGCTGATGGCGGTCCGCGATGCGGCCAGCACCAGAGGCCTGAAATCACCGGAGTTTTATAAGGCGATCGACTGGAATCGGCGGCTTTGGCTGACCCTCCAAATGGACCTTGCCTCCAACGAAAACCGTTTCCCGGACAGTCTCAAAGCCAACATCATCTCCATCGCCATTTGGGTCGACAAGCACTCTCGGATCGTCCTGCGAGGCGAGTCCTCGGTCGACCCGCTGATCTCGGTGAATCGGTCGATCATGGAGGGGTTGTCCTCTGAGCCCTCCCAGCAGAGCATTCCAAGCGCCGCGGCCTCTGCGGTTGGGAGCCTCGGCACCTCCGCTTAGCCCGCCCCATCGGGCGCCTATTTCCCCTCGGTTTCCGCTGCGTCACCCTGTGCGCCGCTAGGCAATTGCTACCGGCAGGTTTTGCCGGGTCGGAAAAAATTGCCCTGTTAATCTTTCCTTAAGGAAGCGTTCGAGCCCTTCCAGGGGATCGACCGGCTGCCGAGCCGAAACGGTCGATCCCGAAAAACCTCATTCTTAACAAAACGTTACCGAGTTCTTCGCGGCGCGCCGCTAGGGTCAGAACTTCCCTGGCATAGGCATTGCTTTCCTAGTGGTCGGACGCAAGTCCATCCACCGGCAAAACGTCGGCGCCAGCAAAACGCTGGAAACAGAATGCTTAGAATGAGGACGTAACAAATGGTTCAAGGTCTTTCGATCAACACCAACGTCGGCGCAATGGTTGCGCTGGAGCAGCTGAACCTTACGAACAAGAAGCTGCAAAACACTCAGCTCCGTATCACAACGGGCCTGAAGGTGAACGGCCCAAAAGACGATGCTGCGACCTTCCAGATCGCAACCCGTCTTCGGGGCGATATCGCCGGCACGAAAGCCGTCGGCGGTGCTCTCGCTAACGGTGATTCCACCGTTAACGTCGCCATTTCGGCAGGTAAAGCCATCGCGGACCTGCTTACCGAAATGAAGGCGAAAGTCGTGCAGGCCAACCAGGCCGGCCTCGATACTGCTTCTCGGACCGCTTTGCAGAATGACTTCACAGCGCTCCGCGATCAGTTGGAGACCATTGTCGCCACGGCCGAGTTCAACTCGACCAACCTCATCTTCCAAAGTGCCAGTGAGCTGAAAGTGCTCAGCACCGTTGACGGTTCCGTCATCTCGGTGAGTGCTCAGAAGATGGACACCACAACGCTGACCATCAATGCGTCAACGTTGGCGACGAGTTCTGGTGCCGCTACGGCCCTGACGTCAATTGAAACGGCCATCACGCTGGTCGCGGATAAGTTGGCGGCTCTCGGCTCGACCGCTAAGCGGATCGAAGTCCAGACCGACTTCACGACGTCGCTGGTCAACATCCTGACCGAAGGCCTCGGCAACTTGGTCGACGCAGATCTCGCACAGGAGAGTGCAACGTTGCAGGCGTTACAGATTCAGCAGCAGCTTGGGGTGCAGTCGCTCTCCATCGCGAACGCTGGTCCGCAGACGATCCTGGCGCTCTTCCAGTAGTCAATCGGTAAGTAGGGTGCCGCTTAGACGCGGCGCCCTCTAAGCCGGTTCATTCCGGCACTCCACAGAAGGTGGGGTAACCAACTTAGAAGGAAGGTTCAACGATGGTTCAAGGACTGTCTATCAATACCAATTCCGGTGCAATGGTTGCGCTGGAGCAGCTCACTCTGACTCAGAAGCGGCTGCAAAAGACTCAGCTTCGGATCACGACCGGTCTGAAGGTCAACGGCCCTAAAGACGACGCCGCGACCTATCAGATCGCGACGCGGCTCCGGGGTGACATTGCCGGTACCAATGCGGTCAAGGGCGCTTTGGCTAACGGTGAAGCGGCCGTCAACGTGGCGATTTCGGGTGGTAAGGCGATTGCCGACTTGCTGACCGAAATGAAAGCAAAGGTTGTTCAGGCGAATCAGGCAGGCCTCGATTCCGCATCGCGTACCGCGTTGCAGAACGATTTCACGGCTCTGCGGGACCAGCTTGAGACGATCGTGCAGACCGCTGAATTCAACTCGACGAACCTCATCAGTTCTGGTGCGACGGCCACGTCGATCCTGAGCACCGCTGACGGCAGCACTATTGCCGTAAGTGCGCAGCCGATGGCGGCCTCCTCGCTGGGGATCGCTGCTTCGGATCTGTCCACGAGCGCCGGTGCGTCAACCGCTTTGACGGCCATCGACTCGGCCATCACATCGGTTGCCGACAAGCTCGCGGCACTTGGTGCCGTGGCGAAGCGGATCGAGGTTCAAACTGACTTCACAACGTCTCTTGTCAACATTCTGACGGAGGGTCTCGGGAACCTGGTCGATGCCGACCTGGCTCAAGAGTCCGCCACTCTGCAGGCCTTGCAGATTCAGCAGCAGCTTGGTGTGCAGTCGCTCGCCATTGCGAACGCTGGTCCGCAGACCATCCTGGGTCTCTTCCAGTAAGGGCTTAGGGGTTTCGAAGCGGGGCCGGTCATCGCCGGCCGGCCCCAGCTCCGAATTCGCAGGGATGAATTCAAGGGTTCGTTAGTCGACTTAGAATGAGGAGACACATGTTTTACAAGACCAAGAAAGAAGAAGGTTGCGCGACAAAAAGCGCGTGGCTGCATGGTCGGTTTGGCGGCGAGTGCCATGGGAGGTTCTCATGGCGTTAAAGCTCACACTCAAACCGAAGGAACGGTTCGTCATCAATGGTGCTGTTGTCGTCAATGGTGAACGCCGCTCTCACTTGCTGATCCAGAACAACGTTTCGATCCTTCGGGAAAAGGACGTTATGCAGGAAAGCGAGGCCAACACACCGGTTCGCCGGATCTACTTTGCGGTTCAGATGTTGTATTTGGACGATGCAAACAGCAGTGCGTACTACCAGCTCTTTGAGAGACGCCTGGAAGAGTTCCTAGGTGCGATCAAAGATCGGGAAGCACGAGCGCAGTGTGCAAACATCCTGAGTGACGTCGAAAACGGCAATTACTATCGAGCACTGAGTACGTGTAAGAAGTTGTTTCCATTCGAGGAGGCGAGGCTCAATTACGTCCCCGAGGATGACCATTCTACCGGCGAACAAATGCCGGAACTCCCGCGAACGGCTCTCGCGAGCTAGTTCGGCGGGCGTAAAGGGGGAGAGGTCGATCGGCTGTTAGGGACCGGCTGGTTGAATTGGTAAGTGGTTGGTTTATATTGAGAAACAGGAGAGAAACTTTTAGGAAACGGTCCCAAAAGGACCGGTGCGGATGAAGTAAAATGGTCGTGGAAATTACTCCATTAGGCTCTGTGGCGCAGAACGGTGCGCCGGCCAAGACCGAATCGACTTCGACGCCAAGCGGTTCTGCCGCACCTGTGGCGAAGCCACAACAAGAGGGTGCAGCTGCCGTATCTGCTCCGACACCGCAGAATGCGAATGATGAAGCTCAGGACGAGCCTAAGGAGGAGCCCCGTCGAAAGCCGGTTGGGTCTTCATTGGCCGACCTCGGAGGTACTCGATTGTCGATCCTTCAGGATTCGACAACCGAGCGGTTCGTGTATCGAGGCTTGAACTCGATCACCAAGGAAGTTGAACGCCAGTTCCCAACAGAAGCGGACTTGGCGCGCTCAGCATTCCTTCGGGAGATCAAGGGAAGCTTCGTCGACGAACAAACCTGAGGACGCGGAAAGGTTTTCTATCGGCGGGCGTCGGACGAGAGTCCGTCGCCCGGCGCTCGTGGCTGTCTGGAGCCCGGCGAACCTATACGACTTGGTTGATGGCGAGCGAGACCGGACGCGACGCGCGCGACAACCTCGGTTTTCGCGCATACCGCGAGTAGCCCTCGTCTGGACGGTCTTTTCGCGCCACCTCTTCACTGATGTTGCGCACCATACGTTCGGTCAGGACCTTGGCGGCCGCGAGAACGCGGCCATGTTCGTCAAGGATCTTGCGGAACCAGGCGATGACGTTCTGTAGTTCTTGCATCTCTTTGGGCGCTTCCTTTGCCAAGAAGTCGCTGTTCTGCCCGATAATGGTCAGTTCTTCTTCATAGGCGGCGCCAAGTTGCGTCTTTTCAGCTTGAAGGTCGGCCAGATCGGCGGGGCGTCGCTGTTTGAGCAGAGTGGTTTCTTGCTGGATAACTTTGGCTAGGCGCTTGGTGATTTCGATGAGGGCACTGATGCGTTGGGTTGCCGACACGATTAAACCTCTTGCTGACGCATGATCTCACGGTAGATCGAATCTGCGATTCCGACACCGCCTTGGCGGCTAATCGTCTTCGCGATCTCTTCATTCATCATTGAACGGTACATGTTCTCTTCGTTGCCGCCGCCGAATGCGCCGGGTTTTACGTCGGCGTACATCGACTGCATGACCTCGAAAAGGAAAACCGACTCAAAAGACTCGGCGGCGGTACGAGCCTGGGTTTCGATCCGGCTCGGTTGCCGGACATTCTTTGCGTTCTGCGCGGTCGCGGCAGACTGAACGTCCAGAAGCGGTGTCGGTATGGTGGGGAGGCGGTCCATCACATCAACACGATTTCAGCTTGAAGGGCGCCTGCGGTCTTTAATGCCTGCAGGATGGAAATCATGTCGCGGGGGCTGATCCCAAGCGAGTTTAAGCCATCGACCAATTCCTGAAGGTTGACGCCCGATTCGACGACGGCGAGTTTTGAATCGCCTTCCACGACGTCGATTTGGGTACGTGGCACGACAACCGTGTCGCCGGTTTGGGCGAACGGAGCGGGTTGGGAAACCTGCGGGGTTTCGGTTACCCGAATGGTCAAATTGCCCTGCGCGATCGCGACGGTATTCACGCGTACGTCGTTTCCGAGGACGATCACGCCGGTCGTTTCGTCGATGACGACCCGCGCGGGCTGGTCCGGTTCGATGCGAAGCTGCTCGATGTCGGCAAGCAAAGCGGTCATGTCGTTGGCGTACGCCGCCGGCGCGGTGAGGATCACCGTGCCCGGGTCCGACATGACGGCGGTGTCGATATCGAGAAAGGCGTTGATGGCCTCGGCAATACGACGCGCGTTTGTGAGATCAGGGTTTTTGAGCGCCAAGCGCATGCGCTGCAGGTCGGCCATCTCGAACGGGATTTCTTGTTCGATGATGCCGCCGTTCGGCACGCGCCCTGCAGTGGGTACCCCCTTAACGAAGGTAGCGGCGTCGCCCTGAACGGTGAAACCGCCGACCACGACTGGCCCTTGCGCGACCGAATAAACTTGGCCGTCCGCGCCGAGAAGCGGTGTTACCAGCAACGTGCCGCCGAGGAGATTTTCGGCGTCACCCAAGGTGCTGACGGTGACGTCGATCCGGCTGCCGTGCCGCGCAAAGGGGGGGAGATTGGCCGAAACCATGACCGCAGCGACGTTGTCGGTGTTCAAATCGACGTTTCTGACGTTCACGCCCAGCCGCTCGAGCATTGCCTGTAGGCTCTGTCGCGTGAAGGGCGAGTTTCGCAGCGAGTCACCGGTTCCGTTGAGACCTACGACAAGCCCATAGCCGACCAAAAGGTTGTCTCGGACCCCTTCGAAATCGACCACATCTTTGATCCGAGATGCGGCACCCGCGGTGGTCGCAGGGATCGCAAACGCGACGGAAACCGCCAGCGCGAGGCAAAGCCGGGATATTTTCTGCGAAAGGCGCGTTTTGATGTGTCGCGAGGTCATGTTTTGGGGTCCACTAGGAATTCTTCCTGCCCCAACGTTGCGAAGGGTATGCCATTCAGGCCTGTCCCTAACGCATTGAATTTACATGAAATTTAAAGACTGCGCGTGGCTTTCCTGGGCAAACACTGCCCAGCCGCCAGCGCCCTCAGGGCAAAGGTTGCCGCCTTGATGTTGTCGTTTACCTGCGATTAACCATAGATTGATGAAAATGACTGCACCCGAGAAACAAGGATTACCCCGCCCATGAAAGTGACTGGTCCCGGACCGGTACGGAACAACACGATTCAGCGGACCCGCAAGGGCGCTGATCGTGGTGGAAAAGGCGGTTTTGCCGATGAGGTCGCGGCCACCGATACGGAACCGGCCGCAACGACGCAGGTTCGTGGTCCCAGCGCCTTGGCGCCGGTCGATGCGCTCATCGCGCTTCAGGAAGTCGACGACGCCACATCTGGCCGCAAACGCGCCCTGGGTCGCGGTCGCGATATTCTGGATCTCCTCGACAATATCCGCCATGGCCTTCTCATCGGTGGGATTTCTCGCGGAAAGCTCGATGACTTGGTGCGCGCGGTGAAGTCCGAACGCCAGGAAATCGACGACCCGAAGCTTCAAGCGGTTCTCGACGAGATTGAGCTGCGGGCCGCCGTTGAGCTGGCCAAATATGATCAAGCCTGAGTATTTCTCTATAAAACAATGAGTTAAGGGGGCCGGCTCAACTCCTTGCTGGGCTGCGGCGCGGTCCCTATACTGCGGCGCCCTTGGGCGAAGTGTGGCTTTTCGGTATCAGTAGGCGTAGAGGACTTGATGGCGAGCAGAGCGAAAGCAAAAGGGCGGAAACCGGCTGCAAAGGCCAAGCCACGTAAGGCCGTCAAGAAAAAGGTCGCTGCCGCGAAGCGGCGTCCCGCCAGCAAGGCGGCGTCAAAGAAAGCGCCTAAAAAGAAAGCGTCCGCGAAAAAGGCACCGGCAAAGAAGACGGCCCGACCCAAAAAGGCGGCCGCTAACGCTAAAAAGCCCGCGGCAAAAAAGGCGCGGGCGGCGGCATCGAAAAAATCAAAACCGAAGGCTCCGCCTAAGAAGGCCGCGCCAAAAGCGAAGTCGAGCGTGGGTAAAAAGGCGACCGCCGAGGCCGCACCACTCAAGAAAAAGGCTGCCGGTAAGGCGACGCCAAAGGCGCCGAAGAAAAGTGCGGCAGAGCTCAAGGCGGAAGCTGCCAAAGAGGCTAAACGTGCCGCGGCCGAGCGCGCCAAGCTTGCCGAGGAAGAACGTCGCAAACGCGCGCTGCTGCACAAGCGCGCCAAGGTTTCAAGAATTATCAGCCCACCGAAAAAGAACCGTTCATGAACGCCAAGCAGCTCGCCTATTTCAAGAACAAGCTGCTGGATTGGCGCGATGAGTTGCTCCGGGAATCGACCCAGACGTTGGCGCATTTGCAGGAAAGCAGCCTCGCGGAGCCGGATATTGCGGATCGCGCGTCTGCCGAGTCGGATCGTTCGTTGGAGCTTCGAACCCGGGACCGGGAACGGAAGCTCATTTCCAAGATCGACGAGGCGTTGGGCCGCATCGTCGACGGAAGTTACGGCTATTGCGAAGAGACCGATGAACCGATCGGCCTAAAGCGCTTGGAAGCGCGCCCCATTGCGACACTAAGCATCGAGGCGCAGGAAAGACACGAACGCCGCGAAAGGGTCTATCGCGACGAGTAGTTAGCCGTCTTGCTCGACACAAAAATGAAAAGGCCGGTCCATTCTGGACCGGCCTTTTCTCTGCAAGGACGGACTTGCTAGAACGGGAACAGAATGTCCAGAACCTGCTGACCATAGCGAGGTTGCTGGACATCCGTCAGTTGCCCGCGTCCGCCGTAGGAAATCCGAGCTTCCGCGATTTGCGTGTGCTGAATTTGGTTGGTTGCGGTGATGTCTTCCGGTCGGACGACACCCGCGATGAGGAGTTCGCGTACTTCGAAATTCACACGAACCTCCTGGCGCCCCTGAATGACCAGATTGCCGTTCGGCAACACCTGCGTGACGATGGCCGCCACGGTGAGGCTGAGTTCTTCCGAGCGATCGACCTTCCCGACGCCCTTGGACTTGGAGGTGCTGCCAAGGCTTAACGCGCTCGTCGGATCGAAAGATTCAGGCAGCAGTTTCTTCTCAAGTTGGGTTTCCAGGCCAAACAGGTTGGTCAGATCCGAATCTTCGGTGTTCTCCCGAGTACGTTCGGTTTCATTGTCGAACGTGGCCTGGTCGTTGATGTTGATCACGACGGTCAGGATGTCGCCCACCCGCGCCGCGCGCTGGTCCTTGAAGAACGCGCGGGCGCCCTGACGCCAAAGCGAGTTCGACATGAATCGGTCGGTCGTGGCGTCCGGCATCGGCAGGCTGACCACCCGATAGCCCGGCGCCTGGGTCGGATTCTCGATCGGCGTGATCGGCGGTGCCGTGCCAACTTGGGCAATCCGGGTGACCGCGTTGCACGCGCTTAGCGAAGCTGTGAGCAACAGGAGCAACGAAACGTTGCGTAACCGGCGTTTTGCGTTGTGGGCCATAGCGGTTTCCTTTCGCGCCTAGTTGGTCGCGGCGAGTTGTGAGGCAGTGTTCAGCGGGATATTGATTTCACCGTCGCCGCTAACAATGCCTCGGACGGTTTTGCGGCTCTTTAAGTTCAGAACCCGGACGACCTCGCCGAGGGCACCGTCCTCAACGGCTTGTCCGTTGGTTTGCAGCAACATGTAGCGGGTCTGGACCGTTAGCGTTACGAGACGTCCCTTGCGGACCAGTCGTGGTGCCCACAGGTCGTTGAACCGGATGGGAGAGTCCGGGCGAATTTGTCGCTTGGCTTCTTTCTCGACGACTTGCTCAAGGTCCGTTGCTGTCCGATGCCTGACGTCACCCGCCCGGACTTCAATCCATGCAATGTCGTCCTCCGCGATGACGCCGCCTTTTGCGATCGTGCGGGTTACCACAGGAATTTCGACAACCGAATGAGCGATCCCGTCGATTGCCGCGTTGCGTGGCGAAAATTCAGGGCCGGAGACGCGCAGTTGTGCGGTGAAACGGCCACTTTCTCGGTCGTAGGACAGACGGTCGATCGTCAGGTCGTAAGTGCTGTCGATCGGCACGGCGATGCGAAGGTTCTGCCTGCGCAATTCGATGTCGAGCTGGCCGGAGGCGCCGGCGGCCCGCAGTTCCTGGCGCAACAGGTGCGCCACGTCGTCTTCCGCAAGCGTGGTGCTGGCGCGGCGTACGACGACGGAATTGACCGCTGGTCCTGGCGCCCACTCTAGACCGTGCTGTTTTGCAAAGCGTGCGAGGCTCGCAGGACGGATCACCGTCCGTTCACCAGGTTCCGGCGACGGACCAACGCGCACCGAGGCGGCCTCACCGGCGCCGTCGAAAATGTGTCCAAGGGTCAAGTCCGGCCCCTCGACGACAATCGGCGAGCGCAGTTGCGGTGCGGCGCTCGCCCAAAGGGGCCAGGCGACGATGAACGCAGCGCAAATGATCGGGAGGAGGGGGTTGGTGAACTTCATGGGGCTATCGCCTTTCTGGGCGCCTCGCTATCTGAGATTGGTGATGGTCCGCAACATTTCGTCGGACGCGGTGATGACGCGGGAGTTCATTTCGTAAGCCCGCTGGGCGGTAATAAGGTTGGTGATTTCTGAAACCGGATTGACGTTGGCGGTCTCCAAGAAGCCCTGCAAAACGGTCCCAACACCGCCGGTGCCGGGGGTGCCGACGGTAGCGGCGCCGGATGCCGGTGTTTCCTGGAATAAGTTGTCCCCGATGGCTTCGAGCCCTGCTTCGTTGGGGAACGTCACGAGTTCCAGTTGGCCGACGTTGGTGGGGTCGACCTGGCCATCGACGGAAACCAGCACTTCGCCCGATTGGTTGATGGTGCCGCCAATCGCATCAGGCGGCACGGTCACTCCGGGCGAGACCTGAAACCCGTCTTGGGTCACGACTTCACCGTCCGGGGACAACTGGAACGAGCCGGCCCGGGTGTAGGTTTCCTGGCCATCGGGCTGGACGATCCGGAAGTAGCCTTTGCCCTGGACCGCGAGGTCGTAGGTATTGCCGGTCTGGACGACCGAACCTTGTTCGGTGATCCGGTACACCGCGCCCGCATTGACGCCGGTACCGAGTTGGATGCCGGCTGGAACGATCGATCCGCCGTCGGTCGATGTCGAACCGACTCGGGTTTGATTCTGGTAGATCAGGTCCTGGAACTCGGCACGTTGGCGCTTAAAGCCCGTTGTGTTCAAGTTGGCGATGTTATTGGAGATCACCTCGACGTTGAGCTGCTGTGCCAGCATGCCCGTTGCGGCGATGCTTAATGACCTCGTCATGGCGTTATCCTCTGTCTAGCTTTCTAGGTTACGCGGTAACCACTTCGCCAAGCCGTTCGACGGCGCGGCGCTGTAGGTCGTGGTTGGACTGAAGCATGTTGGCGGTCGAGGTGTAGGCGCGCACGACATCCATCATGCGAGTCATCTCGACGACACCTTTGACATTCGAGCCTTCGAACATGCCCTGGAGCACCTGCGCTCGTTCCGGCTCTTGGGGGTCTTGCTGACTGCTGTAGAGGCTGTCCCCGATCTTCAGCAATTCTTGCTCGTTTTCGAAGGCAACCAACTGGAGACGGGCGATTTCGCCGAGGTCGCCAATGACCGACCCTTCGGAAGAGAAGGTGATGTCGCCGTCGAGTGGGTCGATCACAACCGGATCGCCGTTTTCGTCAAGAACCGGAAAGCCGGACTGCGTAACGAGAGTTCCCTCGGCGTCGAGTTGAAAACGGCCGTTATGGGTATAGCGGGGACCATCGGTTGTCCCGACCACAAAATAGGCTTCGCCTTTGATCGCGAGATCATACGGATTGCCCGTGCGTTGCATCGGGCCTTCCTGTGTATCTCGCCACAAGCCGCGGTCTTGGACGTAAGACAGCTTCTTGCGATTGGTCGTCTTGACCAAAAACTCCTCGAAGATTGCGCGTTCGCCCTTGAACCCCGAGGAGTTCATGTTCGCGACATTGTTCGCGACCATATCGAGTTGGCGGCCCAGCGCGATTTGGCGCGACAAGCCAATGTAAGAGGTGTTTTCCATATCCCTTCTTCCCTTGCCAGCCGATCCGTTTTAGATCCGCTTTACGATTGAAGGTGCCCACCTGAGGCGCCCTCACAGGTGCATCGGCCGTGCCAGTCCAAAAAACCGAACGCTTTCAATGGCTTTAAGGTGTTGCTCTTCGCGGTGTGGGCGGCAAAGCACGCCCGATTCGGCATCCCTTGCCGGGAGGATGTTGCCGCACCTGGGGCGGGCTTGGGCAATTTCTGATATCGTCCGGTCGACCGCGCCGTCGGCTTTCACCAGTTGTTAACGATATCGATCTAATGTCGCAGGACTGGATACGATGGTCGCGCAAGGCGTTCACATAAAGAAACCGGATTTGAACGAATGAGCGACACAGACGAAGAAGACGACGATCTCGACGAAGCTCCCCTCGATGAAGGCGACGATGATGACGACGAAGGCGGTGGCAAACGAAAGAAGGGCGGCAAGCGTAAGCTCATTCTTTTTGTCGGAGTGCCACTGGTTGTTGTCATTCTTGCCGTTGCCGGCGCGGTCGTTATGGGCATCGGTCCATTTGGCGGCGGCGAAGACGAAGAAGTCGCAGCCGAAGAATCGCACGGCGAAGAAGGTGATCACGGCGACGGCGCCGCTGGTGGCGCCGGACATGTCGGCTTCTATGAGTTGCCCCAAATGACGGTCAACCTAAACACCACCGACGGCACAACGGCGTTCCTACGGATGACGGTTTCGCTCGAAATCGCGAACGATACCCCGGAAAACCGCGCGCAACTCGATCGATGTTGCCGCGTGTCTTGGACAACTTCCAAGTTTATATGCGCGAATTGCGGCTCGACGACCTGAGCGGCTCTGCGGGCCTGTTTCGTCTGAAACAGGAAATGCTCTCGCGAATCAACCGTGCCGTCGAGCCGGTACAAGTCAGCGACGTTTTGTTCAGTGAATTGCTCGTTCAATAGACGGCAAGGACGAAATGGCCGATACAGATACTGAAACCCCCGCAGGTGACGACGACGTTGCGGCCGAGTGGGAAAAAGCGCTTCAGGAAGAAGAGGCGCCGGGGGATGATGCTGACGCCAGTGCAGCGGCAGAATGGGACGAACTGGCAGGCGGCGACGATGCCTCCGGACGCGTGCTCAATGAGGACGAGATTGACAGTCTCTTAGGGTTCGACTCCGGTTTCGGAGATGATGCCGAGCGCACCGGCATTCGGGCGATCGTCAACTCGGCGTTGGTATCTTACGAACGCCTGCCGATGCTCGAGGTCGTCTTTGACCGTCTCGTTCGCATGATGACGACCTCGTTGCGCAATTTCACGTCGGACAACGTGGAAGTGTCGCTCGATAACATCACATCGATTCGCTTTGGTGATTACCTGAACTCGATCCCGATGCCCTCGATTTTGGGCGTTTTTCGAGCCGAAGAATGGGACAATTACGGACTGCTGACGGTTGACTCGTCGTTGATCTACTCGATCGTCGACGTGTTGCTCGGTGGCCGCCGCGGAACGGCGGCCATGCGGATCGAGGGACGTCCCTACACAACGATCGAGCGCTCTCTTGTCGAGACGATGGTCGAGCTCGTTCTCAAAGACCTGAGCGGCGCATTCGAACCCCTAAGCCCGGTCAATTTCGTCTATGACCGGTTGGAGACGAATCCGCGCTTTGCGACGATTGCGCGGCCGGCGAATGCCGCCATCCTCATCCGGCTTCGCGTCGATATGGAAGACCGCGGCGGCCGGATTGAACTTTTATTGCCTTATGCCACGCTTGAGCCCGTTCGCGAGCTTCTCTTGCAAATGTTCATGGGTGAAAAGTTTGGCCGCGATTCGATTTGGGAAGGCCATCTGGCCACTGAACTTTGGTACACCCAGGTCCAAATTGAGGCTCTTCTTGACGAGAAAGTCATGGAATTGGGCAATGTCATGGAACTGGAGGTGGGTGACACCGTGATGTTCAACAGCACCCAAGAGTCCGAAGTCGAATTGCGTTGCGGCGGGGTATCGCTATTAGCCGGTCGTATGGGACGGGTTGGTTCAACGATGGCTATCCGGGTCACGGATAAGATTAGAAACGAGGAAAAGGACTGATGGAACTTCCGGTTCTTCTTGATGGCGCCGTTGCAGCGCTCCTTCTGATTACCATCGGGTACTGCGTGGTGCTCTATGCCCGTCTCAACGAGGTGCGCAAATCCAATACGACCATGAAAAAGCTCATGGTCGAATTCACCTCGGCCACCGAACGCGCGCAGGCGGGTTTGCTGTCGATTAAGTCGACCGGAAGCGAATTGTCCAATGCGCTTGGAGAACGGATCGACGAGGCGCGTGCCCTCAAAGGCGACCTCGTCTACGTCACCCAAGCCGCACAGTCTCTGGCGGAACGTTTGGATGTTGCCCTGGACGAAGGCGCAAAGCCCGCATCTCAGCCGCAAAAACGCGCTACAAAAAAACGCAAGAACGGCGTTGTATCCAAAGAACTCGTTCGAACCGCGAGCGAAAGCGAACGGGAACTGATGGCTGCCCTTCAGCAGGCACGCTAGTACATCCTGATGAAACGTCTTCGACTCCTTCCGGTTCTCATCGTCGTCGCCTTCATCGCGTTCGGGGCGAAGGTCGGCGGATTGTGGACCGAAGCGGAGCGCATCATTGGCATCAGCGTGCCGGTCGCGGAAGCCGCCGAACCTTCGGCAGCAGAAGAAGATCCTTTTGCGGATGCTGACGAAGAAGAGGCGGTGGACTCGCCGGCCGCCGAGGCGGGAAGCGATTCAGCGGACGACGATGCCTTGCTGGGCACCGAAGAGGAGCCGGCGCGCCCTGAGGACCAGGCCGGGGGCAGATCTTTACAGAAGCTGAGGTGGCGCTCTTGCAGGATCTCGCCGCGCGGCGGGAACAGTTAGAGCAACGTGCGCGTGAATTGGATATCCGCGAGAACCTCCTCGAAGCCGCGGAGCAGCGGATCGAAGATCAGATCGCCGAATTACGAGAGATCGAAGCGTCGATTCAAGCGCTCATTCAACAGCACGACGCGCAGGAAGAGCGGAAGCTCCGGAGCCTGGTGCGGGTCTACGAGACGATGAAGCCGAAGGACGCGGCGCGGATTTTCAACGAACTTGACCTCGATATTCTGCTCGATGTCGCCGAGTTGATGAACGAACGCCGGCTCGCACCGGTGCTGGCAGCGATGAACCCGCAGCGCGCCACGACGGTGACGATTGAGATTCGGACCCGGAAACAGCTGCCCGAACGGCTGGAAACAGGCGAAAACGGCGCTGCGGCGGCGCTTCCTGGCGGCGAAGAGGGCGAGCAGGGCGGCTGAGTCCTTTAACCGCCGTTGTGGTGGTATCGCTTCTAAGCGCCACAAACTATTGATATTGTTGATCGAGTTATTGTCGGCAATCGGTCGGGACGCGTGGCGACCGCGCAAACAAAGAAATCTTCCTCAATGCGGTTGGTAGCAGGGCTTCTTCAGGTCATCGTCCTGGCTGTGGGCATGGCAGCGGCTTGGCTGCCGTCGACCGGCGAGGCGCAAGAAAGGGTCCTCGCGCGTGCCTTCCAAGGACCGACCTTCTCTCGCATCGTTTTCGACTGGCCGGCCCTGGTGGCTTATCAAGCGCAAGCCGGTGGCGATCTGCTTGTGATCGAATTCGACCGGTCGCTGACGGCGGACCTGTCACCGATCACCGACACGCTTGGCGACATCGTCCTCGACGCTAGGGTCGAAGGTGACGGACGCTCTGTAACCCTATTGATGAGCGCCGCTTTTCAAATCAAGACGACCGTCAACGGCGCCTCGGTCATTTTCGATATCGTTACGCCGTCTGGGACTAGCACCGCCCAACCCCGTGCGGCGCCCGCGCCGCCGCCCCAGCCAAGCGGCGTCGCCGCCGCCGACGCGTCAGGCGACGCCGCGTCAGCCGGCACCCGCCGCGCCACCAAGCGAAGCGCCATCCATCCGCGTCCGCGCCGGCGTCCATGATACCTACACGCGGGTTGTGTTCGACTGGCCCGCAGACGTTGCCTACGACGTGAACAAGTCCGGTGGCACCGTATCGGTTCAGTTCGACAAGCAAGCCAATTTTGGATTTTCGCGTAGGCTGTCGTCGGGCGAGTTGCCGCGGATCGCCTCGGTCACGGGTCGTGCCGGCGACCGGGGCGCCGTCGTCGCCATCGATGTCGATGAGGCGAGCCGTGTGCGCCACTTCCGCAACGGTCGCTCGGTGGTCGTCGATATTCTTGGCGGCACGTCCTCACGCGTCGCAGCCGCGCCGCCGGCGCCGGCGAGGACAGAAAGGGCAGCTCCGAGGGTTCCTGCGGCCCCTGTGGCGCCGGTTACCACATCACCAGCACCTACGCCCCACTGGTGAGGGGGCAGAACATGGCGAGGCCATCGCCGAACATGCGCCGACACAACAAGGCGGCCCGTTGGTGGTTTCGTTCCTGGGTGAGGAAGGTGCGATCTCGGCCACCTTCGAATCGGCAGCGCCGATCGCCGCGGCCTTCTTTGAAAGAGCTGGGTTCATTTGGGCGGTGTTCGATCAAGAGGCCGCACTCGATTTACAACCAGTTCCGCAAGATTTGTCCGAATCTATCTTTCTCGCCGCGGCCGTCGACACCGATAGGGCCGTCGCACTGCGAATGCGAGTGCGACCGGACCTTTTCCTCGCAGGTGTTTCGCGGCTCGGAGCGACATGGCGGCTCGATTTCGCCCGGTCGCCGACGCCGCCGGCGCATCCCGTCCCGGTTCGGCGCGAGGCCGGCCCTTCGGGCCAGGCACGTGTCGCACTGCCCATGCCCGAGGTCGGTCACCGCGTTGAGGTAAGCGACCCCGAAGTCGGCGATGCCATCACTGTCGTGCCGAGTCTGCGGCCGGCGTCAGGTGTGGTCGCCGAACGCGCCTTTGCGCAATTTCGCGTTCTGGCTACGGCGCAAGGCGTGGCGGTTGAGCGTTGGTCGGATGTTGTCGACTGTCACCGCAGCGCCATCTCGTCGAGGTCACGGCACCTGAAGGGCTCTTCTTGTCGCAGGACGGTCTCCAAGAACCGTTGGTTGCGAACGCCGTCGTCGGCAACCGACGACCATGGCGGTGAGACCGTGGCTGACGGTCACGACGATGGGGCCGGAGATCGCGCAGCTGATGAAGGCGGCGGTGTCCACGATGAAGAGGGAGAAAACGCCGCTCTGGCAGGTATCGACTCGCTGCTGAACTATCAGGAATGGCGCCGCGGCGAAGATGATGGCTATCGCGACCAAATCGCGGCCCTCAACGTCGCGCTCTCCAACGCGCCCGATTCACGTCGCGCCGAGGCCCAGTGGGATTTGGCGCGGTTCTATTTCGCCCATGGCTTGGCACCTGAAGCGATCGGGGTGCTGCGTGTTTTGGCAGAAGAAAACCCCACGATCGAGCAAGACTTGACCTATCGCGCCGTGCGGGGTGCAGCGCGTTTCCTGATGGGAAGAACCGATGAGGCTGCGGAAGATTTGCTTGATCCCGCGTTCAGTGCAGATGCCGGCGTATCGTTGTGGCGCGGTGCGGTTTTTGCCGAGCGCGGCGATTGGAGCGCGGCTCAACAGGAATTTGCGATCGGTGCTTTTGCTATCCCGGCGGTGCCCGCAAAACAGCAGGCCAAGTTCAAGGTGCTCGCCGCTCGCGCCGCGCTAAAGAGCGAGGACATCAGTACGGTGGAGGCCGAGCTGACCGGAATCGAACAACATCCTGGTGCGACGCCGGCGCTGATTAGCGAGGCCAAGTTGGTGGTGGGCGGGGCCCGCATCGCCAGTGGCGATCCTGATGGCGGATTGGCGATGCTCGCGGAAGTGGTCGGCGAGCGCGTACGACCTATTTGGGCCGAGGCGGACATCGTGCGGACGAACTACCTGTTGTCCGAAGGCGAAATCGATCAGGAGCAGGCAATCAATCGCCTTCAACGACTCGAGCACGTGTGGCGAGGCGGTCGTTTCGAGTTGGAACTGCTTCAGCAACTCAAAGACATGCATTTGGAGTCCGGGAACTACCGAGCTGGGCTCGAGACCCTCCGAGCGATCGCGAATACTTTTGAAGGGTCGCCCGAATCGCGCGAAGCCGGCGACGAGATGGAAGCAGTGTATCGTCGGCTTTATTTGGATGGCGATTCCGAACAGATGGGTCCAGTCGCAGCACTTGGCCTCTACTTCGATTTTCGCGAATTGACGCCGGTGGGTTCGGATGGCGACCAAATGGTCCGCAATCTTGCCGATCGTTTGGTCTCCGTAGACCTGCTGGGGCGTGCCGCAGAGTTGATCGACTTCCAAGTAAACTTCCGCTTGAGGGGCGCCGAGAAAGCGCGCGTCGCTGCCAAGCTTGCGGCGATCTATTTGCTCGACCGGCAACCCGAGAAGGCGCTCGAGGTACTCGACAAGAGCAGATTTCGCGCCATTCCAGGTTCGCTTCTGCGCGAGCGACGATATCTTCAAACCCGCGCTTTGGTCGAGCTGCAACGGTTCGAAGATGCGCAACGCCTGATCGCGCGCGACCAATCAGATGAAGCCAACGCGCTAAAGGCGGATATCTACTGGAGTACCAGCGACTGGCCACGCGCGGCGGAGGGCTTCGAGACCGTGCTGGGCAATCGCCATCAAAGCGACAGTGCGCTCTCGAGGCAGGAGCGTAACCAAGTGATGCAAATGACCGTCGCCTATGCCCTGGCAAATGACCAAGCGGCGATCGATAGCGTCCGCGCGCGCTACGGCGGGCTCATGGCCGCCACCGAGGACGCGACCGGTTTTGAAGTTCTCACATCCAATCCCGATCGCGCATCCATTGGGTTCCGCGAAGTTGCCAGCCGGATCGCCCAAATCGACACGCTGGACTCCTTCATGGAGCGCTACCGTAGCGACCTCCAACAGGATGGCGTTGGCGCGATCAATTAGGTCGACCCGTTGACGGCGGATACTGCATTCACATTCGTTCTTGTCCATGGCGCCTGGCATGGCGGCTGGTGTTGGTCCGGGTAAAGCATCGGTTGCGACTGACCGGGCATGTCGTCCTGGCGCCGACGCTCACCGGACTTGGCGAGCGCGTCCATTTGGCGCACCCAGATATCGGTCTTGATACGCATACCGAGGACATCGTCAGGGTGCTCGATACCGAGGAACTGACGACGTCATTCTCGTCGGGCATAGCTACGCCGGCCTCTTATTGCCGGGGATCTGCGATCGTTCTGAGGCGCGTTTAGGAAGGGTGGTTTACCTTGATGGTGCTGTTCCGGCACGAAGGTGAAGTCCGGGATGGATACGGTGGCGCCGAAATCCAAACGCTGGCGACGCTTGCTGGCGAAACCGGATGGATGCCTCCGGCCTTCGACTTTCTCGGTATCACCGACGCCGACGATTTGGCTTGTCTAAAGCGTCGCCTAGTGCCGCATCCCTTCAAGAGCTGGTGTGACCCGGTCAGGCGGTGCGGGAACGGCTACGATCGGATACCGAAGACCTTCATCAGGTGCACGCTTCCGACGGAACGTCCGATCAGCTTGTCGGCTGAGCGGGCGCGTTCGTCGCTCGATTGGGAGTACTGCGAGATTGAAGCCGGCCACGACGCAATGATCAGCGCCCCTGAGGCGCTGACCGCGATGTTGCTGGAGATCGCAGCCGCTCGTTAGCCGAAACTCAGCACCAAGCTGTTGGTGACGAGATTCCAGCCGTCGACCAGTACGAAGAACACCAGCTTGAAGGGTAGCGAGATCAAGATGGGGGGGAGCATCATCATGCCCATCGACATCAGAACCGACGCAACCACCATGTCGATGATGATGAACGGAATGAAAAGAAGAAAACCGATCTCGAACGCCCGTCGAAGTTCGCTGATCAAGAAGGCCGGGATGAGCGCCCGGAAGGGCGTGGTCGAGGGTTCTTCAGGCAAGTTCGGAGCCGGTTAGATCGAGGAAGAGACCGAGATCCTTCTCCCGCACCTGACCCAACATGAACGCATGGACCGGGAACGGAAATGCGTTCGAACGCTTCGGTCTCGCCAATCTCATCGTTGATAAGCGGAAGAATGCCTTCTTGGTAGGCCGACTCGAACGTCGGCGCCATCACATAACTTGTAAGAAACAGAGCAAGGCCAATAATGACCACGTTGGGGGGTCTGCTGCACGCCCATCGCGCTGCGCAAGAGCGACAATACGACGACAATTCGCGTGAAAGACGTCATCACCACGAGAAGGGATGGAGCGAGCGCGATGACCGTGACGAGCGCAACGATCTGGAGAATACGGCCGGTGAGAGGGCCGGCCTCGGGACCGAGATCGAAAGAAAATTCCTGTGCGGCCGCGGTAGAGGTGAGGGCAATCAGCGCTGCTGCCGTAGCGAGGACGAGGCGAAGGGGGCCGGAGCGTGTGAACATTAACTTTGGCCTCCCGGGCCGTTACCTCGCAGGCTGCGGACGTTTTGGAGATCGTCGTCGGAAAGCGGGTCGGAGAGGTCGGGCGCGGTTGCACCTGACTCGATCAGCAGCTCGCGGTCCGCGCCCAGCATCACAAGATGTTCCTTGTCGTCGCGCCGAAGCAAAATCAGGCGCCGTTTTGCGTCGACAGGAAGGACCTCGACGATCGCTAGGCGTCGGCTGTTGGCGCCTTTCGAACCGCCTCGACCGGTGCGTTTAGGAAGGGTGGCACGCGGCGTGAACCCGAAGCGTTTCGCTAGTAGCGTGATGCCGCCAATCAGCCCAAGTACGAAAACAAGGGCAAGTAGCCCGCGCATGATTTGATCGAGATCCATACCCAGCGACCGGGATTATCTGTTGGCCTGAAGGACTGGCCCGAACGGACCGACCCCGGAGGAAAGGGCGTTATAGTTCGCGGCCATTGCATCTTCCAGCGCATTCATCCGGTCGATCAGGCTTTCTAGTCGAGCCGCGTAAGGTCGCGCTTCCAACGCGGGAAGCGCCAAAAAGGTACTCGCAAAGGCGGTTCGCGCGATCGTCCAGATCGCTGAGATTGACGGCGCCACCGGCGCCGGCATGCTCGAGGGCTTCGCCAACGAGACGCTCGATATCTTCGATTTCGGCGTTAGGGTCTTGGATCGCGTTCTTCATGATTCGTCCGCCATTGCTTCGTTGTTTGCGCGATACACGTACCCGAGGAGTTCAGCGACAATGGCCATAACATCGGGCGGAATCGGGCTGTCGGTTTCCAGAACGGCCAGCACTTCGGCGAGATCAGCGTCTTTCCGAATTTCAATTCCGTGTTGGGCCGCGATCTCGATGATTTGGCGTGCGATCTCTCCGTGCCCTGACGCCACCACACGCCCCGTTTCACCGTCGGGCGTGCCTTCACCTTGAACGGCGACCGCGACATCTCTCGGCGTTTTAGGTTCGGGGGTAGGGGGCTTGGTCATCGAAGGGATTTCTTATTCCGCCAAATGTCCGCGGATTATGGGCGCATATGGTTAACGCCACCTTAATTTTGAGCAGTTCAGGCAATTCCTGCCGGGCATAAACCGCAGGGCGGCAAACTTTACCTTTCCTTAACGCAGACCACCGAAAATTCAGGCACATCAGCAATCAGCCGCAACGGCGGAAGTGCCATGGATCTCAACAAGATTCCCGTTCTCAAGATGATTACGACCCAGATGGACTGGCTGAACCAACGCCAGAAAGTCTTGTCGCAGAACATCGCGAATGCCGATACGCCAGACTACGTCGCCCACGATTTAGCGCCGCTCGATTTCGCCGACCTTGCCCGCGAGCACGACCGCAAGCTGAAGATGAGCGTGTCTAGTCCAGCCCACATCCCCGATCCCAACGCCCAACGCGGCGAGTATCGGGACAAAGAGAACAAGAAATTTACGTCCGAACCGTCCGGCAACGGCGTGGTGTTGGAAGAACAAGCCATGCTCGTCTCCTCGACCCAGGTCGATTACGAACTGATGACCCGGCTCTACCGCAAACACGTCGGCATGCTGCGCACGGCGTTGGGGCGCGGCGCCTAGCTTAACCAAGGACTAGATCATGCCGAACGAAACCCAACTCATTAAGTCGATCATGGTGTCGGCGTCGGGCCTGCGCGCACAGAGCGAACGCATGCGTGTTATCGCGGAGAACATGGCCAACGCCGACTCGTTGCCGCAGGCGCCGGGGCTCGACCCCTATCGGCGCAAGACAGTGAGTTTCAAAAGCCTTCTCGATCGCGAGCAGAACGTCGATTTGGTCAAGATCAAGAAGGTGGGCTTCGATCGGTCGGATTTCAGCAAAGTCTACGATCCTGGCCATCCCGGTGCGGACAACGACGGGTATGTGCTCAAGCCGAATGTCAACACACTGATCGAAGCAATGGATATGCGCGAAGCGCAGCGCAGCTACGAGGCGAACGTCAACGCGCTCGAGACGGCGCGTTCAATGCTCATGCGCACCATCGGCATTCTCAACAACTAACGCGTTTTCCTAGGAGGATTACGACATGGCCACAGCGCCCATTCTGAACGTCGCGTTTCCAGCGGCCGGCGCCGTAAAAAACCAAGCTTTTCAGCCCAACGGTGTCGGCACGCCGAAGGTGAATGGACAAAGTTTCTCTGAGTTGATGCGTCAGGTTGCCGTCGACGGCATCGACCGGACCAACACCTCGGAAATGCAGGCGACCAAATCGCTCAACAAGAGCACGGATATCGTCGATGTCGTGACGGCGGTCACCAACGCCGAAGTAACGTTGGAGACGGCGATTGCGGTCCGGGATCGGATTATTCAGGCCTATCAGAACATCATCCGGATGCCGGTCTAAGCCATGACGATCGGCGATTTTCTGGATTTGTCCCGCGACGGGATCACGGTCCTCTTGTTTACGGTTGGGCCGTTGATGTTGATCAGTCTCGGCGTTGGTTTGGTCATCGCGCTCTTTCAGGCGCTGACCCAGATTCAGGAAATGACCCTCACGTTTGTCCCGAAAATCCTGGTGACCTTCCTCTCCTTGTTGGTGTTGCTGCCGTTCATGATCCGACAAGTCACCAGCTTTATGGAACGGATTTCCCAAATGATCATCAACGGCGCATAGGGACCAGCGCGTTTCATGCTGGCCGAACTCCTTCCGCTCGACGTTTTCGCGATTTTCCTCGTTTTCGTCCGTCTGGCGGCGGCGCTGATGCTGATGCCGGGGATCGGCGAAGCGTACGTTTCGGTGCAGGTTCGCCTTGCTGCCGCGGCGGTCCTGACGGTTGCCATCTCGCCGCTGGTGATCGGGACGTTGCCGATCCTTCCAGCCACGCCACTCGAGCTTCTGATGTTGATCCTCGGGGAACTCGTCGTTGGTATCCTCATCGGGGCGGCCGCGCGATTGATGATGAGCGCCCTTCACGTCGCCGGGACGGTCATTGCCTTTCAGTCGAGCCTCGGGTTCGCGTTGTTCGTCGACCCGACGCAAGGCACCCAGGGCGCACTCATCGCAACCTTTCTGACGTTGCTCTTAGGCCTCGTCCTGATCTTCGCAACCGGCCTTCATATGATGATGATTAGGGCGCTTGCGGACTCATATGTCCTTTTCACGCCGGGCCAACTACCGCCAGTCGGCGATTTCGCGGCGCTTGCTGTTCGCTACGTATCGAGTTCGTTTCGAATAGGCATCCAAATCGCCGCGCCGTTCATCGTCTATGGACTGGTTTTCTATATCGGACTTGGTATCTTGGCGCGCCTGCTGCCGCAAATTCAGATCTTCTTCAT
Organism: Alphaproteobacteria bacterium; assembly: GCA_038141965.1. Taxonomy (GTDB): domain Bacteria; phylum Pseudomonadota; class Alphaproteobacteria; order SHVP01; family SHVP01; genus CALJDF01. The sequence continues at coordinate 763,952 of JAYQJC010000002.1, read as the reverse complement.
TGCGATCCCGCTGCAGATTTTCCTGGCGCTGATCATCTTCGGTCTGGTGTTGGCGCCCACCATGATCTGGTTCCTCGATCATTTCGAGGTCCGCTTTGTCGAGTTGTTGGCGGACCGATAGATGGCCGAAGATCAAGATAAGTCACAAAAAACAGAAGAGCCGACTCCCAAACGGCTCGACGAGGCCCATAAGAAAGGGCAAGTCGCTAAATCCCAGGAACTGAATCACTTCTTCATTCTGTTCTCGGTCACGGCGCTGGTGCTTATTTTCGGTGCCGGCGTGATGCGCGGGCTGGGGCAAATCATCTTGCCGTTCTTGGAGTCACCTCACGCCATCCCGACCGATCTTGGTCACCTGCGCGATATGAGCGCGAAGATCGGCTTCAAACTAATCATCCTTTGGCGCCGCCGATTTCCTTGGTCGTCGTCGCGGCGATTGCATCGAACCTTTTGCAACAAGGTCTGGTGTTTTCCTGGGAGCAGACCAAGCCGAAGCTGAACAAGATATCGCCTATTACCGGCGCAAAGCGGATGTTTTCGCCGCGAATCGGTTGTCGAACTCGTTAAGAGCATTCTGAAGTTTGCGATTTTGGGTGGCGTCATTCTCACGCTGATTTTGCCCGAGCAAACGATCCTTTCGCAGATGATGACGGTCGAACCACGCGAGCTTTTCAACGTCATTCGGACCGAGGCCGTGCGTATGCTGATCCCGATCGTCGTGATCATGCTGTTCGTGGGCTTGGCCGATTTTTGGTACCAAAAATACGAACATAAAAAGGGTCTCAAAATGTCCAAGCAGGACATCAAAGACGAAAACAAGAACACCGAAGGCGATCCGCAGGTCAAGGCGCGCATCCGCGCCCTTCGCGCCGAAAGGGCACGCCAGCGCATGATGGCCGCTGTGCCTCAGGCCGACGTCATCATCACGAACCCGACCCACTATGCAGTTGCACTCCAATACGAAGCGGCGACGATGGCGGCGCCGAAGCTGGTCGCAAAAGGTGATCGACGATGTCGCGCTTCGCATTCGTGAGGCAGCCGAAGATCTCGATATCCCGATCGTCGAGAACCCGCCACTCGCCCGCGCGATCTACGCCACCGTTGAAATCGATCAAGAAGTTCAAGCCGATCACTACAAGGCGGTTGCCGAGGTCATCGGCTACGTGATGAAAATCAAAGGCGACGCCACGCGGCGGAAATTTACCGAAGAGGTGGGGGCCGAAGCGGTCGGCGCCTAGTCCCGGAAGAGGGGGCGGGCAAACGGTTCCGTTAACCCCTCTGCACCAGCGCATAGGTGCACCCCGAAATGCATATCGTCTGCGGAACAAAAGCAGAATATTCTGAGAATATCCCATAAATAACAGTGGGTTGGCTGCCGAACGTATGGCTGGCGGGTTGGCACGCCCGTGCTCTCGGGCTATGCCTGCGGTCATGACCAAAATCGACGACCGAATCCTCATCGTGGGCGCTGGGCCGGTCGGCCTGACCTGCGCCTACAGCCTCGCCCTGGCGGGCATTCCCGTGACCGTCCTGGAGCGCGAACCCGACGTGCCCGTCGATCTACGCGCCACGACCTGGCACCCGCCATCGTTGGATTTTATGGACGATCTTGGCGTCGCCGACCACCTGATTGCGCATGGGCATCAAGCGCCGACGTGGCAACAAAGTATCAAGGAGACCGGCGAACGCGCGGTCTTCGATCTCGGCATCCTCCGCGGTGAAACCCGGCATCCTTACCGGCTCCAATGCGAGCAAGTCCACGCGGTACGGTTTCTCACCGAACGATTGTTGGAGATCGATCCCTTCATCCGTGCGTTTGGCGCCTCGGTCTCGTCAATCGGTCACGATGAGAACGGTGTCTCGGTTACCGTGGAGGCGGAGGACGGTCACGCGGAGCTGACTGGGCGATACCTCGTTGGCGCGGACGGCGCGCATAGTATTGTCCGCAAGACGTTGGGTCTCGAATTCACCGGCAAAACCTACGAAACGCTTCTGCTGGTCGCGACCATCGGTGATTTTCCGTTCGAGGATCACCACGAGGATCTCTCGGACGTCAACTATGTGTGGAGCGACGAGGGAAGCTTCAGTCTGCTGCGCGTTCCCGGTAAGTGGCGTTCGGGTATTCGCCCCAGACCCGGCCGTCCACCGGAAGACTCGTTAACCGACGAAGCGCTGCAAGAACATTTCAACGCGATTGTTCCGCGGCAAGAGGCCTACGACGTTCAAGCCCGCGGCATGTACCGGGTGCACCAACGCGTGACCGAACGGTTCTCGGTGGGCCGGGTCGCCTTGGCGGGAGATGCCGCCCACCTCAACAGCCCCAACGGCGGGATGGGCATGAACTGCGGCATTCACGACGCGGTCAACCTCGCCGACAAACTCAAACAGATATGGCACGGCGGGCCGGTCGAGTTGCTGGATCTCTATGATCGCCAGCGTCGCCCGGTGGCCACCAAGTACGTCAACGAACACGCGGACAAGAACCATCGACGGATGCAGGTGCGCGACCCGGATGAGCGTCAAGCGATTCTCAACGACCTGCAGGCGACGGCTGCCGATCCCGTGAAAGCCAAGGCCTTCTTGATGCGCTCGTCGATGATCGCTGGGGTCCGCGAGGCCGCTGCGGTCGGTCTCTAACCGTCCGGAATTTCCGGGCTCGCCTCTCCATAGGGAGGTTGGCGGCAGGGCCAATCCGGCTCGTGAGAACAGGAACAAAACAAAAACATTGACGATGAGAACAAAGCATGTACATTTGCTGCCAAGCTTGCTCAGCGGCGCGTCGGAGCGGGGCTAGGAAAGCTGAAGGCGCTGTGAAATAAGAAGGAGTATCCGATGTCGGACGTAGGTTTACGGGTCGTGGGAAAGGACTCGATGGATAGGAAAAAGGCGCTGGACGCCGCTCTGGGCCAAATCGAACGGGCGTTCGGCAAGGGTTCTGTCATGAAACTCGGCACCGAAGAGGTGATCGAGGTCGAAGGTATTTCGACGGGCTCGCTCGGGCTCGATATTGCACTGGGAATCGGCGGTTTGCCGAAGGGTCGGATCGTCGAGATTTTTGGCCCGGAAAGTTCCGGCAAGACCACGCTAGCGCTCCACACCGTTGCCGAAGCGCAGAAGATGGGCGGGGTCGCGGCGTTCGTCGATGCCGAACATGCGCTCGATCCGTCGTATGCGCGCAAGCTTGGTGTCGATGTCGAGGAACTGCTGATCTCGCAGCCCGACACCGGCGAACAAGCCCTAGAAATTGCCGACACGCTGGTGCGTTCCGGTGCAGTGGACGTGCTGGTCATCGACTCGGTGGCCGCATTAGTGCCACGGGCGGAGCTCGAAGGCGAAATGGGGGATACCCACGTCGGCCTGCAGGCCCGCTTGATGAGCCAAGCACTGCGCAAGCTGACCGCCTCGATCGCACGGTCGAACTGCATGGTGATTTTCATCAACCAAATCCGCATGAAAATCGGCGTGATGTTCGGGAACCCGGAAACCACCTCTGGGGGCAATGCCCTAAAGTTCTATGCCTCCGTTCGGCTCGATATCCGCCGGATTGGCGCCATTAAAGACAAAGACGAGGTCGTGGGCTCGCAAACCCGGGTGAAGGTCGTCAAGAACAAGGTCGCGCCGCCGTTCAAGGTGGTGGAGTTCGACATCATGTACGGCGAAGGCCTTTCCAAGATGGGCGAAATCCTCGATCTTGGCGTGAAAGCCGGTGTCGTCGAGAAATCAGGTTCTTGGTTCTCCTATCAGGATCAGCGCATCGGACAGGGCCGAGAGAACGCCAAGCAGTTCCTGCGCAGCAATCCTGAGATTTCGGCAACGATCGAATCGGCCATTCGAAGCAATGCCGGTCTTGTTGTCGGCGATGAAATCAACCCCGAGACGGGCGAGATTACAGATGCCGCCGATACTGAAGACACGGCGCTCGAGGCCTAGCGGGCGCACCCGAGACTGACTCTCTCAGAATGAACGCGCGGGTAGCAATGCCCGCGCGTTTTTTCGGGTCATTCCGAGAATGCCATCTCCCTGGACTTTGCCCGATACGGAGGGCTAAAAGCACCGGTTCCTGCGTGGTACGATAAGAACTCAAGGGTAGGGCCGGTCTCCGGTCCGGAACGGGTAGGGTATGACCGGCGTTAACGACATTCGCACGACTTTCCTGGACTATTTTGCGCGCAACGGCCACGAGCCGGTGTCGTCAAGCCCCCTGGTCCCGCATAACGACCCCACTTTGCTCTTCACCAACGCTGGGATGGTGCAATTCAAGAACGTCTTTACCGGCGCTGAATCGCGACCCTACAGCCGCGCGGTAACGAGCCAAAAATGTGTCCGGGCCGGTGGCAAACACAACGATCTCGATAACGTGGGTTATACCGCGCGGCACCATACGTTTTTCGAAATGCTCGGGAACTTTTCGTTCGGCGACTATTTTAAAGACCAGGCGATTGAACTGGCCTGGACGTTAATCACCAAAGAATACGGTCTCGATCCGAAGCGCCTCTTGGTTACGGTCTTTCACGAAGACGAAGATGCGGCCGCACTTTGGAAGAAAATCGCAGGCCTGCCCGAGGACCGAATCATTCGTATACCTACCGATGCGAATTATTGGCGGATGGGTGATACCGGACCCGTGTGGCCCGTGCTCGGAAATCTTTTTCGACCACGGTGAAGGAATCCCCGGCGGTCCGCCCGGCAGTCCTCGACGAAGATGGCGACCGTTTCATTGAGATTTGGAACTTGGTCTTCATGCAGTTCGAAGAAATGGCCAGCGGCGAGAAGGTCGACCTTCCTAAACCCTCGATCGATACCGGTATGGGGCTTGAGCGGTTGGCCGCCGTGCTCCAGGGCCACCACGACAACTACGATATCGATTTGATGCGCAATCTGATTGCGGCCTCTGCCGAAACGAGCGGGGCGGACGTCAATGGTCCCCATGCGGTGTCCCACCGCGTGGTTGCCGACCATTTGCGGGCGGTGAGCTTCCTCATGGCCGACGGCGTGATGCCGTCCAACGAAGGGCGGGGTTACGTCTTGCGCCGAATCATGCGCCGCGCCATGCGCCATGCGCACCTGATGGGGGTTTCCGAGCCCTTGATGTGGCGTCTTGTGCCCGCCTTGGTGCGAGAAATGGGGCAGCACTACCCGGAACTGGTGCGCGCGGAAGCGCTTATTACCGAGACGCTGAAGCTAGAAGAAAGCCGGTTTCGCCGCACCCTAGAACGGGGTCTACGGCTTCTTGAGGAGGAAGTTGCCGCGCTGCCCGATAAGGCGGCTTTACCGGGCGATGTCGCCTTTCGCCTCTACGATACCTACGGATTTCCCTTGGACCTCACGCAGGACGCGTTGCGTGCCCAGGGGCGTGGCGTCGATGTCGACGCGTTCAACCAATCGATGGAGAAGCAGCGCGCGGACGCGCGCGCAGCTTGGGCGGGCTCGGGCGAACAGGCCACCGATCAAGTGTGGTTCGATATTCGGGAGCGGGTCGGTGCAACGGAATTCCTTGGGTACGGCACCGAGATTGCGGAAGGACGCATTGAAGCGCTCGTCGTCGAAGCCGCCGAGGTCGATGCCGCTCACGAGGGTAATGAGGTTGCCGTCGTCATGAACCAGACGCCTTTTTACGGCGAATCAGGCGGCCAGGTCGGCGATACCGGTATCTTGATCGGCGCCGAGAGTGTGGAGGTCGCCTTGCGCGATACCCGCAAAATGGTCGGCGATCTTCATGTTCACCTGGGCACCGTGCAGCGCGGGTCGATCAAAACGGGTGACGTCCTAGAAATGCGGGTTAACGCCGACCGGCGCGACGCTTTGCGGGCGAACCACTCTGCCACGCATCTGCTGCATGCCGCGCTGCGCAAGGTGCTCGGCGATCATGTGACTCAGAAGGGATCGCTCGTCGCACCGGAACGGCTGCGCTTCGACATCAGTCACCCCAAGGCAATCTCGGGTGATGAGATCGCCGAGGTTGAAACCTTGGTAAACGGGGAGGTGCGGGGTAATAGCGACGTCAGCACCGTTCTGGCCAGTCCGGAAGAGGCGGTTGAACAAGGCGCGCTCGCGCTTTTGGCGAAAAGTACGGCGACGAAGTCCGGGTGGTGTCGATGGGTGCCCCGCGAGAAGACGGTCATCCCTATTCGGTGGAACTTTGTGGCGGCACGCACGTCTCGCGGACCGGCGATATCGGGTTTTTCAAGGTGGTCGCAGAGGGTGCGGTCGCCGCGGGCGTTCGGCGCATTGAAGCGGTCACCGGCAGTGGCGCGTTGCGCTACGTGCAGGAGCAGGAGCGTGCGATTCGTGACGCGGCGACCCTGATCAAAGTCGCACCGGCGGAATTGTCGGACCGTTTGGGCGGGCTTCTCGAGGAGCGGAAGCGTCTTGAGAAGGAACTAGCCGAAACGCGGCGCGCCATGGCCGCCGGCGGTGCGCAAGGCGGGCCGGAGGTTCAAGAGGTGAACGGCATCAAGTTTTCGGCGCGTGCCCTGGACGGCGTACCCGCCAAGGAACTGCGCAGTATGGCCGACGATGCAAAGAAATCCCTTGGATCGGGTGTCGTGGCGATTGCCACGGCGGGCGACGGTAAGGCCGCGCTGGTGGTTGGGGTGACGAAAGATTTGGTCGATCGGTTCGATGCCGTCAGCTTGGTCAAGGAAGGCGCCGCAGCGCTGGGCGGGAAGGGCGGTGGCGGCCGCCCAGACATGGCCCAAGCGGGCGGACCGAACGCCGATGCTATTGCAGACGCCTTGAAGGCAGTCGAAAACGCTATTGAGGCAGCCTAGGCAACGCCCATGAGCACGCGATCCGACCTGACCTTTAAGGAGAATGCCTACCGCATTCTCGAGTCGGGTCACGCGGACGACTATTTCAGCCAGTTTTTCGACTGGTCGATGATGCTCCTGATCCTGATCAACGTCGCGGCCGTGACGCTGGAGACCGTCGACGGTCTTCAAGATCGTTGGGGCACGACTTTCCTTTGGATCGAAATCATCACCGTGGTCGCGTTCACGGTGGAATACTTGGTCCGCATGTGGGTTTCCGATTTGCACCTCCCGCTGCGTCGATATGGCCCCATTGGCGCGCGGTTGCGGTACGTTGTCAGTCCTTTCGCGTTGATCGATGTTGCGGCGATCGCCCCGTTCTACGTGACGTTGATCGCCGGTGGCGTAGACCTTCGTTTCCTTTTGGTCTTCCGCCTGATGCGCTTGCTGAAACTTGCCCGTTATTCTCCGGCGCTGGCGTCTCTGGGCCGCGTATTGCGAGAAGAACGACGCGCGCTAGGCGCTGCCATCTTTGTCATGATGGTGTTGCTGATGATCGCGTCGACGGCAATGTACCACGCCGAACGTCACGTGCAGCCCGAGGTGTTCGGCAGTATCCCCGATGCGATGTGGTGGGCCATGGCGACGCTGACCACGGTCGGATATGGCGATGCCATACCGGCGACGGCATTTGGACGCATTCTCGGTGGCGTGGTTATGGTTATCGGAATCGGGATGTATGCGATCCCCATCGGCATTATCGCCTCAGGTTTCTCGAACGAGATTCATCGCCGCGAGTTCGTTGTCAGTTGGGGCATGGTCTCGCGGGTGCCGCTGTTATCGCAACTCGATCCTTCAAATGTGGGGCGCGTCAGCAGCCTTATTCGGTCGCGCGTGATGCCGCCTGGGGCGGTTATCGCACGGCGGGGCGATGAAGCACATGATATGTTCTTCATTACATCAGGTGAGGTAGAGCTTGAGGTGTCACCGGACCCGATCGTCTTGGGCGAGGGCGATTTTTTCGGTGAAGTTGCTCTTCTCAAACGGACGACCCGTACTGCGACCGTGCGCGCCCTTTCACAAGTCAGTCTTCTCGTCCTAAACGCGGACGACTTCCACACGTTGATGGCGGAGGACCGGGACCTCAACGATCAAATCACGCAGGTTGCCGAGGAGCGGTTTGCGTGGGAGGCCGAGCACCCGCAGGAAAAAGACGATGCTACGGAAGCGAAGCGACCTTAGAGGCGCTCCGTTTAGCTCATCGCTTTCTGTAAGCCTTCGTCGAGCTTATCCAAGAACTGATTGGTCGTGAGCCACTTCTGATCCGGGCCAACCAACAGCGCAAGGTCCTTGGTCATATGTCCGTTCTCGACGGTGCTAATGCAGACCTTTTCCAGCGTCTCGGCGAAGGTGTTCAGCTGGTCGTTGCCGTCCAGCTTGGCCCGGTGCATGAGACCGCGCGTCCAAGCAAAGATCGATGCGATCGGGTTGGTCGAGGTCTCTTCGCCTTTTTGATGCATGCGATAGTGGCGCGTAACCGTGCCGTGCGCTGCTTCGGCCTCGACGGTATTGCCGTCGGGCGTCATCAAGACTGATGTCATCAAACCCAACGAGCCAAAGCCCTGGGCTACGGTGTCGGACTGAACGTCGCCGTCGTAGTTCTTACATGCCCAAACGAACTCGCCACTCCACTTCATGGCGGCGGCGACCATATCGTCGATCAACCGGTGTTCGTAGGTGATGCCCGCGGCGTCGAATTGCGCTTTGAATTCGGCGTCGAAGACTTCTTCGAAGAGGTCTTTGAAACGTCCGTCATAAGCTTTCATGATCGTGTTCTTAGTCGAAAGATACACCGGCCATTTGCGATTGAGCCCGTAGTTCATGCAGGCGCGAGCAAACCCGCGAATTGAGTCGTCGAGGTTGTACATCGCCATGGCGACACCGCCGCCGGGGAAATCGAAAACTTCGCGCTCGATGGGTTCCCCGCCGTCTTCGGGTTCGAATCGAACCGTGAGCTTGCCTTTGCCGGGCACAACAAAGTCCGTCGCGCGGTACTGATCGCCGAAGGCATGACGGCCGATCACGATCGGATGGGTCCAGCCAGGCACCAGTCGCGGCACGTTTTTGCAGATGATCGGTTCGCGAAAGACGGTGCCGCCCAGAATGTTGCGGATCGTCCCGTTCGGCGAGCGCCACATTTTTTTGAGGCCGAATTCTTCGACCCGTGCTTCATCGGGGGTGATCGTGGCGCATTTGACGCCGACGCCATATTTCTTGATGGCCTCGGCGCAATCGATGGTGATTTGGTCGTCCGTTTCGTCCCGCGCCTCAATGCCCAGGTCGTAGTATTTCAGGTCGATATCGAGGTAGGGCAGGATCAGCTTGTCTTTGATGAAATGCCAGATGATCCGCGTCATCTCGTCGCCATCTAGCTCGACGACGGGGTTTTCGACCTTAATCTTCGCCATTGGGCGGGGCTCCCTTGTGTTTTGGGACGAAAAATCGCTGCTCGACGCGAGCGTGGCGCACAATACCACCGGGGCGCACCGGTTCAAGCCCGGGAAATGCCGGATTGCGGGCCTAGAGCCTGTCCAGAAAGGGCGTCAACCGAGGCTCTGGCAGGGATCGAATTGTCGGCATGACCTCGCCAACCGACGGGACGGTCGTAAACAGTTCAAGGGCGGTACGCGAGGCAAACCCCGTGTCGCAGATGTGATGAACAAGATTCAGAAAGGGCTGCCAAAATCCGGAGATATCAACGATGACGATGGGTTTGTCGTGAAGACCGAGTTGTCGCCATGTAATCATTTCGAAGGTTTCGTCGAGTGTTCCCAGTCCACCGGGCAACACCGCGACGGCGTCAGCCATGCGGAACATCATTTCCTTTCGCACATGCATGTTGTCGACGATGTGCAGTTCGGTGATTTCCCTGTGCCCGACCTCTGCTTCCTCTAAGTGGCGAGGAATGACGCCAACGACCTCGCCACCGCCAGCCATGACGGCATCGGCCAAGAGGCCCATAAGGCCAACGCGACCGCCACCGAATACCAGCTTGACGCCAAGGTCGGCCATAATGCCGCCAAGTTCGACCGCCGCCTCCTTGTAGGCTTGGTCGACGTTGATGCTTGAAGCGCAATAAACGCAAAGAGAGGTGATACGCGTCATGAAAGTGAAGGAACTCCTAATCGCTCTGACGATGTCGTTAGTGTCGGGGGCGGCGATCGCGGGGAGCGCCGATGTCGTGGACGTCAAAATGACGCGGACCGGAGCGGAACTATACCGGTTTGACGTCACTGTGCGCCATCCCGACACCGGCTGGGATCACTATGCCGACAAGTGGGATGTCCTCACGGCTGATGGTCAGGTGCTCGGCACCCGCACACTCCTCCATCCGCACGTGAATGAACAACCTTTCACGCGGTCGTTGAGTGGTGTTCGCATTCCCAGTGCTGTCCAGAGTGTTGTGGTGCGTGCCCATGACAACGTGGATGGGTCCGGGAAGGTCACCAAAACGATCGCAATTTCGGCCGCAACGGAATAACTCTCGCCTGGTGGTGTTTGCGCCTCGACGTGTCAATAAATAGGGGTAGGAGCTGTTTATGTCTTATGGGATAGGTCGACTGCTGGCCGCCGCGGTCGTCGTCGTCGGAATGAGCGTCACGGGCGCGCAGGCCCAAGAACGCATGGTTGAGGGTGAAATGGCCGGAGAGGCCGTCAAATACCGCGTGAACGTGATGCGCGCGATCGGAGCCCATATGGGATCGATCGGTGCGATTTTGCAAGGTAAGGTAGAGAACAAAGGTGATCTTGCCGCTCACGGCGCCGCACTCGACGGCTTGGCGGGCATGATGGACGATTTGTTCCCCAAAGGATCAGGCGAACCGGCCTCCCGCCTTAAGGCGGCGTTCTTCGGGGACAAAGAACAGGTCGCGGGTATCATTACCGCGCTTCAAGAGGCCAGCAGCCGATTGGCGGCGGCAGCGGCATCTGGTGATATGGCAGGTGTCGGGCAGAACTTAGGCGCCATGGGCCAGCAATGCGGGGCATGCCATAAACAATATCGCGCTCCACAAACCTAAAACGACGCGACGATACCCAGGCGCCAAGGAATTTTGGGGCCTGGGTATTCTGACGGTTTCGCTAGGGCTGGCGCTCTTCGCGATTCCGGCCAGCGCGCAAGATGCGACGCGGGGCGCGTATGTAGCAAAGGCGGCCGGCTGTGTTTCGTGTCATACCGATTTCGAAGCGGGACGCGCACCATACGCTGGCGGACGGGCCATTAAGACGCCGTTCGGGACGTTCTATTCGCCCAATATCACGCCCGATCTAGAGACCGGCATCGGCGCCTGGTCGGACCAAGACTTCGTGCGTGCGTTGCGCGACGGGGTGAGCCCTGGGGGGCAGCACTATTTTCCGGTATTCCCGTATCCGGCCTACACCCGACTAACCGACACCGACATCCAAGATCTCAAAGCGTTTCTTTTCTCACTCGAGCCGGTCGCCTTTCCGGTGCCGGATCATGAGGTGCGTTTTCCGTTCAACCTTCGTTTTGGACAATACTTCTGGAAGCAGCTCTATTTCGAGCCCGGAACCGAGGCGGATGATCCGGACCAGAGTGCTGCCTGGAACCGGGGTCGCTACTTGGTGCGGGCGGCAGCCCACTGCGGCGAATGCCACACGCCGCGGACCGTCTTGGGTGGACTGAAGGAAGACTTGTTCCTTGCCGGGACACCGGATGGGCCGGAGGGGGAGCGTGCGCCCAACATCACGCCGGATGTCGCCACCGGGATCGGCAGTTGGTCGCAATCGGACATCGTCAATCTGCTCCAGACCGGTTTCAAACCGGACTTTGACAATGTCCAAGGAACCATGGACGAGGCCATCCAGCATGGGCTCAAAGATCTCACCCCGGACGACCTAGAAGCGATCGCCGTTTACCTCAAGGCAATCCCCGCGATTAGCAACCGGGTTCCCAGCCGATAGCGCCGTTCTAGTAGGCCTCTTCGCGTCGGACCCCAGGTATAGTAGGGTTTCACAGCCAAGCTCCACGAGGTGAGGACGGCGTGTGCTGAAATTCTTGGTCCCGGCCATTGTTATCGCGATCGGCATCGCGGGTGCATTGGTGTTGTTGCCCGAACCTGAAATCGCCGATCGAGGTGTGCCCAACGCGCCGAGAGGCGGGGACCGGGTTGCAGAAGGTTCAACGACACAGCAGGGCTCAGCGGCGCAGTCCGCGAGGCCCCCAGATCAACCCCGCCCAGGCTCGACAGCGGCGGACTCCAGCGCGACCGACGTCGGGAAACCCGCCCCTTCTATCGAAGCACCCAAAGTCGTCCCGACTTTTGATGTCGTTCGTGTGACGCGAGACGGCAATGCCGTGATCGCGGGTCGCGCTGAACCCGGTGCGATCGTTACCGTGCTCGACAAGGGGTTACCGCTCGGTTCGGTGACGGCCGACCCGAACGGGGAATGGGTGCTGATCCCGCAGGAACAGCTTGATGCCGGTGCGCGCGAATTATCGATCGTTGCCCGGCGTGAGGGCGAAGAGGCGGTCGACTCGGAACAAGTCGTGGTTCTCGCAGTGCCCGATCGCGAACAAGGCGGCTTGACCCCAGGTCAGCCGCTGGCGGTTCTCACACCACGTGCCGGGGCAGGCGCCAGCCGTGTCCTCCAAGGGCCGGGCGCGGCGGCCTCGAAGGGCGCACCGCCGGGCGGGGTGAGCGTCGATATCGTGGATTACGATGACAAGGGAAATGTGGTCATTTCGGGCCGCGGCGTCCCCGATACCGAGGTGCGGGCCTATGCCGACGGTGAACTCGTCGGGATTTCCCGCACGGATAGTGGGGGTAATTGGGTTTTGCTGCCCGTCGAGACCCTAAAGCCGGGCGACTACGAACTGCGGGTCGATCAGGTTGAAGGGGGCGGCAAGGTTGTGGCCCGTGCGGCGACGCCGTTCACGCGTGTCGAGCCTGCGCGAATTGTGGTGCGGGAAGGGCAGGTGATCGTCCAACCGGGAAATTCGTTGTGGCGCATTGCCCGAGCGACCTACGGGACCGGTTTGAGGTTCACCGTGATTTACGATGCCAACAAAGACCAGATTCGCGACCCGGATATGATCTTCCCGGGGCAGGTCTTCGCAATACCCCCAACGAATTAAGGATAAAAACCGCTGGCTCTCGTGCTGGTGGGTCCCTACCTACAATCAGGCTCGCCGATTCAGACGGGCGTTCGTTCCAGCGTGTGAGCCATGGCAAAAACAACATTCGATACAGATTCCGTAGGCACGAGAAAGGGCGGCCAGCTACGGGCGCTCGCCGACTTGCTGCCCTATCTGTGGCCACGTCACCGTTTGGATCTCCGGGTGCGCGTCGTTGCTGCCGTCTTGCTTATTGTGGCCTCGAAGGTCGCAGTGATCTTCGTCCCCATATTGCTGGGTCGCGCGGTAGATCATCTGGGGGCGCTCACCGATGCGGACCCGCTGGCTGTAGGTACCGTCGGGGTGCCGGTAGCGATTATCGTCATGTACGGCGTAGCACGGATCGCATCACAGGGTTTTGGTCAACTGCGCGACGCCGTGTTCGCGCGCGTCAGTCAGTATGCCATCCGCGCTGTTGCCCTTCGCACGTTCAGGCACCTCCATCTCCTCAGCTTGCGCTTTCACCTCGAACGGCAGACCGGTGGTCTTTCGCGCGTCATTGAACGCGGGACCAAGGCCATCGATTTCATACTCAGTTTTTCGCTGTTCAACATCGTCCCAACACTGCTCGAAATCGGTTTGGTGACGGCGATCTTGCTGGATCGGTATTCCTGGGTCATCGCGCTTTTCACCTTCGCAACGGTGGCGGTCTACATTGCGTACACGATGACGGTCACCGAATGGCGCCTGAAGTACCGCCGAGAGATGAACCGCAGCGATAACGAAGCGATGACCAAAGCGATCGACAGCCTGCTCAACTTTGAGACCGTCAAGTACTTTGGGAATGAAGCTTGGGAAGCCGATCGCTTTGATACCGCAATGCGTCGTTACGAAGATGCCGCAGTCAAAAACACCTCTTCGTTGGCAATTCTAAACGTTGGGCAGGCAGTGCTGATGGGCGTTGGCGCCTCTGGCGCCCTTCTGATCGCCGGTCGCGCCGTTGTTGAGGGCAGTATGTCCACAGGTGACTTCGTCGCCGTGAGCGCCTTTATGACGCAGTTGTTCATGCCGTTGAACTTCCTCGGCTTTGTTTATCGGCAGATCAAACAGTCGCTCGTCGATATGGAAAAGATGTTTGAACTGCTGGATGTCGAGTCAGAACTAAAGGATGCGCCGACTGCGAAACCGCTTGCCGTCGACGAGGGGGCAGTCGTTTTCGACAACGTCAGTTTCGGCTACGACACACGTCGACCCATTCTCCACGGCTTTTCGCTTGAAGTGCCGGCGGGGGCGACGGTCGCCATCGTCGGTGCGAGCGGGGCAGGGAAGTCGACCTTGTCGCGACTGCTGTATCGTTTCTACGATGTCGATCAAGGCGCCATCCGCATCGATGGGCAGAACATCACGGATGTTACGCAAGAGAGCTTGCGTGGCGCGATCGGCGTGGTGCCGCAAGACACCGTGCTGTTCAACGACACCATTCGCTACAACATCCGGTACGGGCGGCCGGATGCGACGGATGATGAGATTGTCGATGCCGCGAAGTTGGCGAGTATCCACGATTTCATTACGGCGACGCCCGACGGTTACGACACGGTGGTAGGTGAGCGCGGGCTAAAGATTTCGGGCGGCGAAAAGCAGCGGGTCGCCATTGCGCGCACCATCCTCAAGCAACCGAAGATATTGCTTTTCGATGAAGCGACGTCGGCGCTCGACTCTCGCACTGAAAAGGACATTCAGCGTTCGCTTCAAGAAGTTTCACGCAACCGAACGACAATGACGATCGCCCACCGACTATCCACCGTGATTCACGCCGACGAGATCGTCGTGTTGGACGAGGGCACGATTGTCGAGCGTGGTCGGCATGAAGAATTGCTCGCGCGGGACGGCCTTTACGCCACCATGTGGCGGCGCCAGCAAGAAGCCGCAGAGCATCTCCGTGCCCTAGAAGACGCGGCAGACGATGGGACGGTCTCTCCGATCCGGCAAGACCCCGAGACTGTTCCCGGCGAATAGCGGCCGGCTATTCGGCTGGGGCGTTGGACACTGCGTCGGGGTTGCGTTTGCCACGCCGCAACGACCCACTAATCATCTTCACTGCATGATCCGTCTTGACCCCCAACGCCAGCAGGCTAGGTGTGATGATCAAGGTGAGGATGGTCGCGAATGCTAGGCCGGATGCCACGGTCGTTGCGAGCAGGACCCACCACTGAGTCGAGGGCGCCCCGACGACGACGTCTCGCGTAATAAAGTTGATCCCGATACCCGTCACCATCGGCATTAGTCCGATAATGGTCGTGATGGCGGTCAGCAGAACCGGTCGCATACGTTGGGCGCCCGTTCGGAGAATTGCCTCGTAGGGATCCATGCCCTGTCGTCGCAAAATCTGATACGTGTCGATCAGAATAATGTTGTTGTTCACGACGATGCCCGCGAGCGTGATGATCCCGACCCCCGTCATGACGATACTGAAGGGGAGGCCGGTTGCGAGCAGGCCAAGCATGACGCCGATTGTCGATAGGATCACAGCGCTAAGGATCAGGAAGGCGTGGTAGAAACTGTTGAATTGCGTGACCAGAATAATCGCCATGATGAACAGCGCGACAAGGAATGCCTTGCTGAGGAAGTCCGCGGCCGCCGCTTGTTCCTCGTCCTGACCTTTGAACGAGACCAACACGTTCGGCGGCAATTCGACGGTTTCTAATGCGGCTTTTATTTCCCGAACCTTGTCGTCGGGAAGAACGCCCGGCAGAACTTCGGATTCGATCTTTAGGACTCTGCTGCCGTCGACGCGCTCAAGCGTCCCGACTTTTTGTTGGGCATCGCGGGTCACGAAGTTGCTCACCGGCACCAAACCATTGGCGGTGAGGACACGGAGTTCGTCGAGCATGGCCAGGGTGCGGTCGCCTTCGGGGAACCGAACCACGATATCGAGTTCTTCGTCGGCATCATCGGGCCGGTAATCGCCAACCTTGATACCGTTGGTGACCAGCTTCACGACGTTGCCGACCGACACCACATCGGCGCCAAAACGGCCGGCTTGGCTGCGGTCCACGGCGAGGCGCCATTCGATGCCGGGAATGGGCCGACTGTCCTCGTAATCGATGAGGCCCGGCAGGTCCTGGATCGCGGCGTTGATCCGTTCGACCGAGACATTCAGGGCCTCTGGGTCGTCCGAGGCGAGTTGCAGACGAAGGGCCTTGCCGGTTGGTGGTCCTTCTTCGGGCTCCCGAGCTTCGACCCGGACACCGGGAATGTCCGCGGTGTCTTCGCGGATTTGGGTGAGAATCTGCGCGGCCGGCCGGCGCTGGTCCCAATCGAAGAACTCGACATACATCGTGCCGATGACGTCGGCCGGATCTGTCGAACCCTGGCCGGAATTACCGGTGCGGGTGTACACGGTCTTGATCCCGTCGACCAAAAGCACGCGATCTTCGACACGACGAACCAAAGAGTCGCGTTCTTCAACCGACATGTTTCCGCGGGCGTGAACCAGAACCCGCGCGTTATCCGGGTCGACATTAGGAAAGAAAATCACGCCGGTGCCGTGCTGCGCGTAGAGCGCCATGGCTCCGATTAACAATGCGACGGATCCGATCGCCGTGATCAACGGCATGGGGGCAGGACGCACGAAAACCCGCAGTACTTTGACGTAGACGCCGACAACCCCGCCGATCTTGTTGATATCGCCGCTTTCCATCGCCGCAAATCGCGCCGCGGTTTTCGGCGTCATCGAACTCGCTCGACCGAAATAGGACCCCAGGGTCGGCACAAAGATCAGTGCCATGATGAGCGACGCCGAAAGCGTGGCGATTAGGGTAACCGGCAGGAATCCCATGAATTCGCCGACAATGCCGGGCCAAAACAGCAGGGGCGCGAATGCAGCCAAGGTCGTTGCCGTGGACGCAATGATCGGCCAGGCCATACGCTTCGAGGCCTCGCCATACGCCTCGAGTTTGCTGGCCCCTTCGGCCATTCGTCGATCGGCGAATTCGGTCACGACGATGGCGCCGTCGACCAACATACCAACCGCGAGAATCAGACTGAACATGACAACCATGTTCATGGTGAGTCCCATCACCGTAATGATGAGGATGCCGAGCAGGAAAGATCCGGGAATGGCGACGCCGACCAACAGGCCACTGCGCAGCCCAAGCGCTGCGACGACGACGATCATCACAAGCAAGACAGCGCTAACGATGTTGTTTTGCAGTTCGGATAAGATCGTTTGGGTAAACTTCATCTTGTCCTGGCTGAACGTGACCTGCACGTTCTCAGGCCAACCGGATGTGACGAACGCAATCGTCTCGCGCACCGCGATATTGTTTTCAATGATGTTGGTGCCCGCTCGCTTGGTGATTTCAAGGGCAACCGCTGGTTGCCCATTGAGGCGGGCGTAGCTCGTCCGATCCTTGAAAGTCCGCCGTACGGTCGTCACGTCGCCAAGGGACACGACGCCGTTGCCGTCCTCACTCACCTTCAGCGGAAGATCCAAAACGTCGTTCGCGGTTTCGAACAAGCCCGGTACCTTGACCGAGAAACGGCCTTGACCTGAATCCAATGCGCCCGCCGCGACAAGCCGGTTGTTGAGGTTGATGGCGTTGATCAACTCTTCGTTGGAGATGTTGTAGCTCTCGAGCTTGATCGGCTCGACGATGACCTCAAGCACCTCCTCGCGATCGCCGACGATTTTGGCTTCGAGAACAGTCGGGATCGTCTCGATCGCGTCTTTGAGCTGCTCCGCCATGCGGTACAGCGTCCGCTCGGTACGCCGCCCGACAGCGTTGCGACAAGGACCGGAAAACCGCTCGTGCTGATTTCGTTGACGGTGGGCTCGTCGGTATCGTCGGGAAGTTCGGCTTTGGCGATGTCGACCTTTTCTCGCACGTCATCGAGGGCCGCGTCGGCGTCAAAGCCAGCATCGAATTCCAACAGAACAGATGCATGCCCCTCCGACGCCGTCGAGGTCATCAGTTTGATGCCTTCGATGGTTTTCAATTCCTTTTCCATCGGTCTGACGAGCAATCGCTCCGCGTCGCCGGGAGAAATGCCGGAGTGACTGATCGAGACGTAAATGAACGGAATATTGACGTCGGGTTCGGCTTCTTTGGGGATTTGGACGTACGCCGCTAAGCCCGCCACGAGAATGACGGCGAGGCCGAGCAATACGACGCGCGAGCGCTGAAGGGCGGCATCGATGACGGCGTTCACGAGTTGGCCTCCTCGGCGCGCTTCGTTCGAACGCGATCTCCCTCGCGAACGAACTCCTGTCCCACGGAAATGATATCCACGCGTTCGGGCAGTCCATTGAGCCAAACACCGTCGCCGGTGTCGTCGATGATCTCGACCGGGTAGAACGTGACGTTGTTGTTCGCGTCGACCCCTCGGACCCCCAGGACGCCGGCATCGTTGAGCGTCAGAATTGCCGCGCTGGCATGGTGGGCCATGCGCTCATCAACCTCGACTTCGATTTCGGCCGTGAGCCCGTCGCGGAGCCCACCATCGCGGTTGCTAACTTCAACCTCGACACGGAAGGTGCGTGTCTTAGGGTCCGCTGTCGTTGCGATAAATCTGATTTTGCCCTCGACAATGCGACCCGATGCCAGCCTTGCAAGTGCTGGTTCGCCGACTTTCAGGAACGGAACGTCGATCTCCGAAATCTGGCCGACGACCAAATAGGGGTCTTCGTCCACCACGCGCGCGATCGCCATATTCTTCGAAACATAGTCGCCAATCTCGACATTGCGCAGTTCAAGAACACCGTCGAAGGGCGCTCTTATTTTCGTGTTGGCAATGTCGAGTTCGATTTGCGCCTGATAGGCCAGCGCACGGTCGAGCTGGGCGGCGGCCTCGGCGAGTTTAGTTTGCGCGCGATAGCCCCGCTCGCTCAACCGCTCCGATGCATCGTATTCGATCTGCCGCTGTCGGACGCTGGCGATCGCTTCGGCAAGCCGTGCCTCGCGGTCATCCATGGCAAGCTCGACAATG
Source organism: Alphaproteobacteria bacterium (assembly GCA_038141965.1). GTDB lineage: Bacteria > Pseudomonadota > Alphaproteobacteria > SHVP01 > SHVP01 > CALJDF01. The sequence continues at coordinate 745,079 of JAYQJC010000002.1, read as the reverse complement.
ATCTGTCCGGCACGGACCTTCGAACCCTTTTCGGCATTGATTTTGACGACGCGCGCGGCGGTTTCGGCGCGCACGTCGACCCAACGGGATGCTTCTGTCCGGCCACGCAGTTCGATCCGTCGCGTACGCGATTCGGCAACCAGCGTTTTCACCTCAACGAGGAGATCTTCCTTTTGGGTCTTTGCGGACTCGGCGGCTGCATTTGTTGGAGCGGGTGTGGTTGCGGCGTTTCCGTCACCACTCGTCCAATTCGCGCTTAGAATCCAGCCCGCAACGAGCGCGGCGATGACGACGGCGATTCCAACGGACTTGATCATTCAGCTGCCACCCCAGCGGGGCGCTCCTCTTTGTCTTGAATGTCGTCGCGTGTCCCTCCGGCGACGAGTGCAGCACCTTCAACGAGATGCCGGTTGTCTTTGATATAGTCGTGCGCCGCCTTCAAAACGGCTTTTCCGTATCCGCGGACGAATTCCGCGCTTGATTCCTCGCCGGCCGGCACCGGCGTCCCATTTTCGTTTTCCAGTTCGATCAACAATGCATCGAGAATGTCGAGACGTTTTTCGATCACGTTGGCGACGTGTGCAGGCGGCAGAAGGTGCGCGTAAAGCATCAGAACCAGGAAATCACTGCGCACCCGATCCGGGCCGGGGACGATGGTGAGTTCTTTGATAAGGTCGAACCGCCCGCGTTGGGTGAGGGCATAGACCTTTTTATCTGGGCGTTTTTCCTGGCTGCGTTCCTCGCAAGTCACCAATCCTTCGTCCTGAAGGCGGGCCAGCGCTGGATAAATGGCGCTGAAACTCGCTTCATGGATGTGGCTGAACGGACCTTCCAGGAGTTTTTTGATCTCGTAGCCTGAGGCGTCTCCCCATCGACAAGATGGCCAGGCATAAGGTCTTTACGTTCACACGGGGCCCCGCTGTGTTGCCACATAATATAACAGAGTGATATATAACTGATAATTACTCTACGGCCGCTTTTCAAGGGGCAAAGGGGCTGGCCATTGGTCGGTGTAGGATGTGACCGGGTCAATAACGCCGCAGCACAGTTGAGTGCCGTTTCTAAGGCCTACGGTGGGACGCAGGCATTGGACTCGTTTGATCTCTCGCTAAACCGTGGCGAGATTCTTGCTCTTTTGGGGCCAAATGGCGCAGGTAAGACCACGGCGGTAGGGGTTCTCACCGGCACGCGCCGCCCTGACGCGGGCACGGTCAAGTTGCTCGACGGGCGTCCGAGGGACGTTGCGGTCCGTCGCCGCATCGGGTTGACCCCCCAGGAAAGCGGATTTCCGAATGCTTTGCGCGTTGGCGAGATCATTCGTCTCGTCCGTGCCCATTATCCGAAGCCGCTTTCCGACCAACGTTTGTACGACCGATTTCCCCTGCGCGACTTGGTGGGGCGCCAAGCCGGCGGGTTGAGCGGGGGCCAAAAAAGAATGTTGGCCGTCGCCCTGGCGTTTGCCGGCGCGCCGGATCTGGTGTTTCTCGATGAACCCACCACCGGCCTTGATGTCGAGGCGCGGCGCGCTTTGTGGCAAGCGATCGGCTCATTTCGAGACGACGGCGGTACGATTGTTCTCACAACCCATTACCTTGAGGAAGCAGAAGCGTTGGCTTCGTGGGTCGTGGTCATGCGTGAGGGCCGCACGGGCGCGGACGGTACTGTCGAAGAGATCCGACATCAGGTTGGGCAAAGTCGCGTTCGTTATCGGGGGGCGCTACCCGCTGGACTGCCGGGCGTGGCGCGTGCGACCGACGCTGACGGATGGGTCACGATCTATACCCACGATGCCGACGCGCTGGTTCGCGAACTGGTGGGGCGGGCAGTCGCTTTCACTGAGCTCGAAGTTAGACCGGCAAGCCTCGAAGAGGCTTTCGTCGAGTTAACCCGCGACGGTACCGCATGAGTCTGGTTCTCGAACACTACCGCGCAACGATGGTTGGGTTGATCCGAACCCCGGCTTATTCGTTGGTGACGGTGTTGATCCCGGGCGTAGTGTTCATATTCATCGGCACCTCGGTCGGCGATTCGCGTGAGGCCGCCAATATCGTGATTGCGTCGTTCGCGATCTTTGTGGCTTTGGGGGTGGCGTTCTTCCAGTTCGGCGTCGGGATCGCCAACGATCGCGAATCACCGTGGGAGCAATTCGCGCATGTCCTCCCGGTCTCGCCCGGTGCACGTTTTGCGGCCAACGTCCTTTCCGCTGTGTCCTTTGCCGTTGTCGCGGTCGGGGTCTTGATCGTGGTGGCGATCATTCTTTTTGACGCGGCGATGCCCGCGGGTTCGTGGGCGCGTTTGTTGGTGGCCGTGTTCTTAGGTGCGGTACCGATGGCGCTCCTTGGGATTGCGATCGGGTATTGGTCACCGCCGAAGGCCGCATTGCCGATCGCCAACATCCTGTACCTCGCACTGTCGTTCGGCGGAGGCTTGTTCATTCGACCGACCAGCATGCCGGCGTTCTTGGACGCGATTTCGGGCGTGCTGCCGACCCGGCAGATCGGCGAACTCGCGTGGGCGGCCGTCCAAGGACAGGCCTGGTCAATCGAGCCCTGGCTGTGGCTGATCGGTTATTCGGCACTTTTTGGCTTACTCGCGGCGGCCAGCTATCGACGCGACGAAGGGGTTCGCTACACCTAATCGGCACGATGACGTGATTTGTCGGTGAGCGGTCGACGGAGGAGGCTGCGGTCATGACCGTACGCCAAAGCCCCAAGGACCATTTGCGTCGAGTTTACCTCTCGGTGGGCTCAGCCTTATTCTATGTACTAGGCCCAAGCATCGTCTTTGCGGTGATCTGGATATTGCGCGGCGGCAACGCGCTGAACGCCAATTTCTTTCTCGCTTCGGCACTCATGTTCGCGGTGGTTGCGGCGGCGTTGGATCAGATGGCGATTGGCCTTGCTGAAGACCGGTACGACAGATCCGGGCCTTCCTCTGAGCGTGACCGCGTCTTCGCCAGACTATGGGCCTGGGTTGGTATCGTGTTTGGCGCGTCGCTCTTTGTGGTTTTGGTGGCTGCGGTCATGAGCCCGATGTCGCTCCCCATAGGTGGGTGGGCGCGCCTCCTTTTTTCCCTCATCCTCGGGGCGGTTTCGATCGGGATTGGTGCGGTGGCGCTGCCGTTCTGGATCGCACCGGAGCAGATCCGCCGGTGGAGCAAAATAGCTTCCTTCGTTCTCATTCTCGGAGCGGGTCTGATCGTGCCGCCGTTCATGCTGCCGGCATTGCTGTGGCAGGTGGCGAATATTTTGCCGACCCGGCATTACGCCGACATTGTCTGGGCGAGTGGTTTCGGATGGCCATGGCCCTGGGTGCCCACGCTCTGGCTTGGGCTTTTTACCGCGGGCTTTATCCTGGCGGTGATTGTCGGCAAAGATCGTGCAGCCCGCCAGGATCGGCGCAGCATTGCACCAGCCGATGGCCTGCCCTAAAGATCGTCTAAGGACGACAACGATAGGGAGGCCAATATGGAAAGAATCGCGGGCAGCGGCGGCGTTGAAATTGGGGTCTACGACGAAGGCAACAAAAGCGGGCCGACGCTTTTACTCGTTCACGGGTTTTCTCAGGCCGCGCTGTGTTGGCAACGTCAGCGTGAAAGCGCGCTCGCGTCGACCTATCGGCTGATCTCTCTTGATATCCGGGGCCATGGCGCGTCGGGGAAACCCTGGGAAGAAGGCGCTTACAACCAAGCCAAACCCATTGCTGAAGATATCAATGCAGTGCTCGACCACTGCGGCGTCGACTCGTTTGTTTTTGTCGGTTGGTCGATGGGCGGCAACTGGGCCGCGGACTACCTGCGTCATTATGGCGATGCGCGAATGCGCGGCCTTTTTCTCTCCTCATCGCCGACCCAACAAGGAACCGAGATCAGCAACAAAATGTTCGGCTCGGGCGCTGCCGACAATTTGGCCGATATGTTTTCGCCCGACCCGCAGGCCAATATTCGCGGCACAACGGCATTCTTGCGTGCCTGTACCGCAAAGCCGCTCCCGGCCGACGAGTTCGATGTCATGCTGGGCTACAACATGATGGTGCCTCCGGAAATTCGCCTGTGGATGCTGAGCCGGGAAGCGGACAACGGCGACGTCATCGGCAAACTCGGCGTGCCGTTCATGCAGGTGCACGGATCAGACGATCAAATCGTCTTGCCGTTCGCCGGCGAGTACACGATGTCGCAAGTTCCCCACGCAAAGAAGGAAATGGTGATCTACGACGGGGTCGGCCATTGCCCGTTCTGGGAAGCATCTGAACGTTTCAACATGGATCTCGCGCGATTCGTTGAGTCGCTCGACTAGATCGCCTGGGGGCCAGACGATGAAGACCCTCAACATCGGCGATATTCGTGTCGACCGGGTCGTCGAGTCCGAACTGCCGATATTCGAACCGGACTTCCTTTTTCCGGATGCCTCGCATGAGGCGCTCGATCCGGACCGCGAGTGGTTAGGAACCGCATTTTGTGGACCCTAAAACCCGAAAGCTCATCATGAGTTTTCATAGTTATGTCGTTCGAACCCCGCGCCATACGATCCTGGTCGATACCTGCGTCGGAAACGACAAGCACCGACCGGCGCGAGATTTCTGGCATCACCTCAACAATCCGTACCTAGAAGACTTGGCGCGCCTTGGCGTCCGAGCCGAGGAAGTGGACTTTGTCATGTGCACCCATTTGCATGTCGACCATGTCGGTTGGAATACACGTCTTGTCGACGGTCGCTGGGTGCCGACATTCCCCAACGCCAAGTACATCTTCGCGCGCGAGGAATATGCGTTTTGGGAAGCGCAGCGCGCCGCCGGCGAGGAAGTCAACCACGGCTCGTTCGACGACAGCGTTCTACCCGTCGTTGAGCAGGGACAGGCGGTGATGGTCGAATCAGATCATGCCATGGAAGACGGCATTTGGCTGGCGCCGGCGCCCGGCCATACGCCCGGAAACATCGTGATCAACCTGAAAGCGGGCGGGGACTCGGCCGTCATGTGTGGCGATACAATTCACCATGCCGCCCAAATGGCCCATCCCGAGTGGTCGAGCCGGTTTTGTGAAGATCCGGATCTCTCGCGCCAAACCCGGCGAGGCCTTATCGAGCAACTGGCGGATACTGAAACCCATCTGCTCGCCGCCCATTTTCCCACGCCGGTCGCCGGACGCATCGTCCGCCACAGTGAGGTGTTTCGCTTCGTGTCCGGGCATTGAGATTCGGCGACCGCGGCGCCGCGCCAAAGTCTCGCGAAAAAGGCAGTGGCTGGGGGACCTGGATTTGAACCAGGGCTGCTCGGGTCAGAGCCGAGAGTTCTACCGCTAAACTATCCCCCAAAAGGGTGGTTCGCCCTTGATAGAGGGCCTCGCCAAACGTTGTCAACACGAACGCCGGATGGCGGGTCTGCCCGCGAAGCTGTAGACTTCGGCGTCAAGCGAATGGTGAGGTTTTGGGGATGAGGAACCGCTTTTCGACAAGCGGGAAGGGGCGAAAGCGGCGGTCGCGGCACCCCGCGTCGGGTGGCCGTTGGGACCACACGTACGCTGCCTTGGACCTGGGGACCAACAACTGTCGGCTCCTGGTGGCGCGGCCTACGCGGGAGGGCTTTCGCGTCATCGACTCGTTTTCTCGAATCGTGCGCTTGGGCGAGGGAATCAATGCGACTGGCCGGCTATCAGAGCAGGCGATGGATCGGACGATTGCGGCACTCCATGAGTGTGCCACAAAGATGAAGCGTCGGCGGGTAACCGTCGCGCGCAGTGTCGCCACTGCGGCCTGCAGGCAAGCGGAAAACGGTTCGACGTTTTTGGCGCGTGTTGCCGAAGAGACCGGCATCGAATTGGAGTCGATTGATGCCGCCGAAGAAGCGCGTCTCGCGATGGCAGGTTGCGCGCCGCTGTTGGACCACAAATGCGAGAACGCCATGGTGTTCGATATCGGCGGCGGCAGCACCGAAGTGATGTGGCTACGTCGCTGCGGCAAGTTGGCGCCTGAGTTGTTGGCGTGGACATCGGTGCCTTACGGTGTCGTCACGTTGGCAGAAGCTTATGGCGGGACCGATATTCCCCACGATACTTATGAAGCAATGGTGACGCGCATTCGCGACCAATTGGCTCCCTTCGAAGAAAGACACAGCTTGGCTCAGCACGTGGAGACCGGCGCCGCTCAAATGGTCGGCACCTCGGGTACGGTTACCACCTTGGCTGCCCTGAACCTGAACTTGCCGCGATACGAGCGGCGCTTGGTTGACGGCACGTGGCTGGATGCCGGCGCGATCGTTGAGGTCTCATCGCGGCTTTCCAAGATGTCCTATTCGGACCGGTCGAACCATCCGTGTATCGGCGAGGGGCGGGCGGACTTGGTCATCGCCGGCTGCGCTATTTTTGATGCGATCTTCAGAACCTGGCCGTCGCCCGGTGTTCGGGTTGCCGACCGGGGCGTACGAGACGGCATGCTCTTCCACATGATGGCGGCGGCGGACTCGTGTACGCCTCAAGAATTAGGGGCCACCGCGATTGCCGCCGCGGAGTAAAAAGCCTCGCGGGTCGCGCCAGCTCCATCAACGCGTTAAGTCTGCCAAGGGGCGCAAGCTCTCGTCCACGCGGTGGCTGGAGCGCCAGTTGAACGACCCTTATGTCGCTGCGGCACAGGCGGCGGGCTATCGGTCCCGGGCTGCTTTCAAACTTGAAGAGATGGATGATCGATTTCGCTTCCTGGGGCGGGGTAAGCGCGTGCTTGATCTCGGGGCCGCGCCCGGCGCCTGGACACAAGTGAATCTTGCGCGCTGTCCGGACGGCATGATCGTCGCGGTCGATATCAACGACATGGACCCGATCCCGGGGGCCGTCGTCCTCAAACTCGACGTGTTCGCTGAGGATGCCGTGGAGAGACTACGTGCTGAAATCGGGGACGCCGTGGATGTCGTAGAGAGTGATATGGCCGCGCCAGCAACTGGTCATCCCCAAACCGACCATCTTCGGATCATGGGTCTATGCGAGGCGGCGCTCGATCTTGCGGCCCATTTTCTGGTGCAAGGCGGGGTCTTCGTGGCCAAAGTCCTTCAGGGCGGCGCCGAACGTGACCTTCTCACCCAGCTCAAACGCGATTTCGAGGTCGTGAAGCACTTCAAGCCCAAAGCCAGTCGCAGCGGATCGGCCGAAATGTATGTTATTGCGATGGGCTTTCGGGCGCCGCCGAAACCGGAGGCCTCCACGACCTAGTCGGTGCTTGTCACCTGGTGGTCTTTTCGATAATAAAGGCCATGGAGCAGCCAGCCACGACGCACGACCACGATTGGGTCGCCGGGCGTGTGCTCGCGCACAAGAAGCCGCAGTTTTCTGCGGCTTTTTTGTTTTCCGTCCTTATGTCGAGCAGGAGACTACATGACCTTTAGGGAAGCGCTGACCTTTGACGATGTTACCCTCGTTCCGGCCGAGTCATCGGTTTTGCCCGCTGAGGTGCAAACGCGCACACGCGTCACCCGCAACATCGAACTCGGAATCCCGCTTCTATCGGCGGCGATGGACACCGTCACCGAAGGCAATATGGCGATTGCCATGGCCCAAGCGGGCGGGTTGGGAGTCATCCACCGCAACCTGACGCCCGAGGAGCAAGCGGCGCAGGTTCATAAGGTCAAAAAGTTCGAATCCGGCATGGTGGTTGATCCGGTGACGATCGAAGCGCGGCAAACCCTCAAGGAAGCGCTCGATATCATGAGCCACTACAACATCTCCGGTATTCCCGTTGTAGACCAACCCGGGGGGAAACTGGTCGGCATTCTGACCAACCGCGACGTCCGTTTCGCGTCTGATGAGAAACAACCGGTCGCCGAGTTGATGACCAAAGACAACCTCATCACGGTGCGCGACGGCGTCGACAAAAGCGAAGCTCGGCGACTTCTGCACCAAAACCGTATCGAGAAACTACTGGTGGTCGACGACGACTACCGTTGCGTGGGTCTGATCACCGTCAAGGACATCGAAAAGGCGCAGAGATTTCCCAACGCCGCGAAGGACGAGCACGGTAGGCTGCGGGTCGCTGCTGCAACTTCGGTCGGGGACAAAGGGTTCGACCGTGCCGAAGCCTTGATCGACGCCGAGGTCGATCTGATTGTGGTCGATACCGCGCACGGCCACTCCAGTCATGTGATCGAGGCCGTGCGACGCATCAAATCGAAAAGCAATTATGTCCAAGTAGCGGCCGGGAATGTCGCGACGGCGGATGCCGCGCACGCTTTGGTCGATGCTGGCGCCGACGCCGTCAAGGTGGGGATCGGACCCGGTTCGATCTGTACGACGCGAATTGTGGCAGGGGTCGGTGTGCCGCAGCTCACGGCCATTATGGATGTGGCGGATGCCTGCCATAAGCTCGGCGTGCCCGCGATTGCCGACGGCGGCATCAAGTTCTCTGGCGACCTGGCCAAGGCCATCGCCGGTGGCGCGGATTGCGCCATGATCGGCTCGTTGTTCAGCGGGACCGACGAATCGCCGGGCGAAATCTTCTACTACCAAGGTCGCTCCTATAAATCCTATCGCGGCATGGGCTCGGTGGGCGCGATGGCGCGCGGGTCGGCTGATCGCTACTTCCAGCAAGACGTGGGCGACACCCTCAAGTACGTCCCCGAGGGGATCGAAGGCCGTGTGCCCTACAAAGGAGCCGTCGGCGGGGTCGTTCACCAGCTTGTCGGCGGCCTGCGCGCGGCCATGGGCTATACCGGGTGTGCCACCATCGAAGATATGCGGGAACGCGCCGTTTTCTATCGCGTCACCGGTGCGGGCTTACGGGAAAGCCATGTGCATGATGTCGCGATCACGCAAGAATCGCCCAACTACCCCGTAGGCAACTAACCGGCGCTCGCGGAAATTCTACAGTGAGGCCTGGCCCGCGGATTCAAGCCGCCATTGAGGTTCTCGAGGCGATCGATGCGGGTGGCGATGCGGCAGATCGCATTATCGCCGCCTATTTTCGCCGTCGCCGCTATGCGGGATCGAAAGACCGCGCCGCGGTCATCGAACTTGTCTATGCCGTCTTGCGTCATCACGCTTGGCTGGATTGGCGCTTAGCGAATGCGGGGGTGGGCGGCAGTGGTGCGCGTTTAAAGGTGATTGCGCAGCTCGTCGACGGTGGCGTGCCCGATGCCGAAATCGCAGCCCTTTTCGACGGTAGCGATCACGCTCCCACACCTTTGACGCTCGAGGAATCGGCTGTTGCCCAGCTATTGCGGCAGCCGCCATCGGGCGCCCCGCCGCCGTCGGTTGCGGGGAACTATCCTGGATGGCTACACGACGCCCTCGAAAGCCGGTTTGGCCCCAACTTGGCGGCCGAAATGGCGGCGCTCAACCAACGGGCGCCGCTCGATATTAGGGTCAACACCGTGAAGAGCGCGCGCGAGGCAGTTCTGGCGCGCCTTGCCGCTGACGGATTCGAGGCGCGTGCCACGCCGTTCTCCAGGGTCGGTATTCGGCTCACCGGTTCAAGACGGCTCGAGTCGCACCCGCTGTACCGAGAAGGCGTTATTGAGATTCAAGACGAAGGGTCTCAAATCGTTGCGGCCCTGTTCGGCGCCGAACCGAATGAGCGCGTCGTGGACTATTGCGCCGGTGCCGGCGGCAAGACGCTTGCCCTCTCGGCCATGATGGGCGACCGCGGCGAGATCATCGCTTGCGATACGGGACTGGCGCGGCTGCGGAATCTAGGGCCACGATTGGTCCGCGCGGGGGTCAACAACGTCCGCGTCTGTTCGCTCGCGGAAGAGGCGATCCCGCCGGGTGAAGCGGCCCGCGTGCTTCTCGATGTACCCTGTTCGGGCACGGGGGCTTGGCGCCGCCGCCCCGAAGCGCGGTGGAGTCTTTCTCAAGAAAATTTAAATGAATACAATAGCTTGCAAGGTAACCTTCTAGTAAAAGGTTCGGTCCTGACGGCGCCTGGAGGGGTGCTTGTCTATGCCACCTGTTCGGTGTTGGAGTCGGAAGGTGCAGCCCGGATCGAGACCTTATTCCAACAGACGGATGGCTTCGAACTGGTCGATATCGACGCATTGTGGCCGACGGTACTCGATGGCGACCGGCCGGATCATGGTCCATTCGTCAACCTAAGCCCGGCCTCGTCGGCCACCGATGGCTTCTTCATCGCGGCGCTGCGGCGGGTGGCATGACCCCTAATTTGCCCGGCCCGCTTTTTCGCGGCGGCACAGGCTGGATTCCGAGCCCGCCAGCCGATAGGTTCCGGCCACGATGAGCGATAAGGTCTTAATTGTCGATTTTGGGTCGCAACTCACCCAGCTCATTGCCCGCCGTGTTCGTGAGAGCGGCGTCTATTGCGAAATCATCCCCTATCACAACGCCGAGCAAGGCCTGGCAGTGCTCGATCCGAAGGCGATTATCCTGTCCGGCGGCCCGGCCTCGGTCACTGGTGAAGATACGCCACGGGCGCCTCAAGCTATCTTTGAGTCCGGCCTTCCGGTCCTAGGCATTTGCTATGGGCAAATGACGATGGTTGCCCAACTCGGCGGTGAAGTAGAAAGCTCGCACCATCGCGAGTTCGGACGCGCGTTTGCCGAGATCAAGAAAGAGAGCGCACTTTTTGATGGTATCTGGACGCCAGGGGAACGACACCAAGTTTGGATGAGCCACGGTGACCGTGTGATCCAGCTGCCCGAAGGGTTCGAGGTTGTAGGGGTTAGTGAGGGGGCACCGTTTGCTGCTATCGCAAATGAAGACCGGCACTATTACGGCCTGATGTTTCATCCGGAGGTCGTCCATACACCGGACGGCGCGGCTTTGTTGTCCAACTTTACCCACAAGATCGCGGGCTGCGGTGGCGATTGGACGATGGCGGCATTCCGCAAGCAAGCGATTGAGCGCGTGCGCGCCCAGGTTGGGAAGGGGCGCGTGATTTGTGGTCTGTCTGGAGGGGTCGACTCATCGGTGGTCGCCGTCCTGCTGCACGAGGCGATTGGCGATCAGCTGACCTGCGTCTTCGTCGATCACGGCCTTCTACGAAAAGACGAGGCCACAGAGGTCGTCAATCTATTTCGTGGCCGTTACAACATTTCACTCGTCCATCGCGACGCGAGAGATCTGTTCATCGATAAACTCGATGGCGTGTCCGATCCGGAACAAAAAAGAAAAATTATCGGCTCGACGTTCATCGATGTTTTTGACGAGGAAGCGACCAAAGTCGGTGGCGCCGATTTCTTGGCGCAGGGCACGCTCTATCCAGACGTGATTGAGTCGGTTTCGGCCATCGGTGGGCCCAGTGTCACCATTAAATCGCACCACAACGTGGGCGGTTTGCCCGAACGCATGAACATGGATTTGGTCGAGCCGTTGCGCGAATTGTTCAAGGACGAGGTCCGCGACTTGGGCCGAGAACTGGGACTACCCGAAACCTTGGTCGGTCGTCATCCGTTTCCGGGGCCCGGCTTGGCGATCCGTATTCCCGGTGCGATTACCCGCGAGAAGGCGGAAATCTTGCGTGCCGCCGACGCGATCTACCTCGAGGAAATTCGCGAAGCGGGTTTGTACGATGCGATCTGGCAGGCATTTGCGGTCCTCCTGCCGGTACGCACCGTGGGTGTCATGGGCGACGACCGGACCTACGAGTTTGTCTGTGGTCTTCGGGCGGTGACCTCGACCGATGGGATGACCGCCGATTTCTATCACTTCGACTCCGAGTTCCTGGGCCGTGTCGCGACCCGGATCATCAACGAGGTGCGCGGCATCAACCGCGTGGTCTATGACGTGACGTCGAAACCCCCTGGCACCATCGAGTGGGAGTAGGCGATGCCGCCGAAACGCAACCCGCTCAAGCTCAACAAACTCCAGCTCAAGACGCTGACCCTGCTGCAGACCCTTGCCGCGCTGCCGGATGTCGCGGCGAGCGAGCCGGAGACCGGAAATACGCTCCTTCGCTGGCTGCCGGACCCGCACGGCAATCACTTTCACATTGGTGATGCGGTTGTGATGGCGAGCGACGCAACCGGCCTAAGCAACCCAGCTGTTTGGCTCGCATTGGCCCGTAAGGGACTTGCGGCGCCCGGTTACCCGAGCCATATGGCGGTGACGCCCGCGGGTTTGGCCTACGAAACCGGTCTGGGTGATAGCATCTTATATCGTGCCGACCACTAATCTCCTTGTGAGGTGAGGCGACTAAGTCTTTTGGTCTCAAAGATTTTTTGGCCCGAGCACCCGTTTGCTATGATGAGGGCGCGGGCTATTTTCTAGCCCCCTTTTTTGGCGGTGATCACCGCTAGGAGACATCCGTGTCGGATATTTTTCGCGAAGTCGACGAAGACCTAAGGCAAGAACGCTACGCCAAACTTTGGTCCCGCTTCGGCAAATACGTTATCGGCGCGATCGTGCTGGTCGTCGTGGTCGCAGCCGTTGTGATCGCTTGGCAAAACATCGTCGAGAGCCGCCGCCAAGCGGAAGGCGAGCGTTTTTCGGAAGCATTGGTCATGGCGCGAGAAGGGGCTGCCGAGCAAGCGGCGACGGCGTTCAACCGACTGGCCGAGAACTCCGGCTCGGGCTATCGCGCCTTGGCCCGGCTTCAAGCGGCAGCGGCCCTTGTCCGCGCCGGCAATACCGCGGAAGCGGTCTCGGTGTACGACCAGCTTGCCACCGACGGTGCTGTCGATCGCATTCTACGAGACCTCGGTGCGCTGCTCGCCGCCATGCACAGCTTTGACGCGGCGAGCAACGATGAAATGCTCCAGCGCCTCGGCCCCTTGGTTTTGGACAGCAATGCGTGGCGCTACTCCGCGCGAGAGATGCAGGCTCTTGTCATGCTTCGCGCCGGTGACGTCGCTCAAGCTCGAACATTGCTGGAGGCCCTGGTCGACGACTCCGATGCGCCTGGCGGGATTCGGTCGCGCGCGGCGGAACTCCTAGGGGTCGTTGGCGGGGAAAGTTAGGACGATGGGCCGGACTGTGGCGACAATGCCCATCGGCACTTCGATGCTGAAGCCATTCGGCCGCGTCGGCCCTCTCTTTGCCCTCGGCGCGTTCCTGTCGGCCTGCAACATCATCTCGCCCTACGTTCCGCCGCCGCTTGAAGGCGAACGGATTTCCGTTCTGTCGCTTGAACAGACTTTGGAACCGGACCCCGGCATTCAGGACCTTCAAGTCCGGCTGCCGCGACCCTTTGCCAATGCTGATTGGCCGCAGACCGGCGGCAGCGCAACAAAAGCCATGCATCACCTTGCGATTGGCGAGGCACCAAGACGGCAATGGCGGGTCAATGTCGGGGCGGGCTCGTCTCGGGACCGCCGACTCACAGCGGCGCCGATCGTTGGCGACGGGCGGATTGTGGCGATGGACGCCAACGGACTCGTCGTCGCGCACGACATGCAATCCGGCAAACGGCTTTGGCGCTTCGACGTGGTGCCGAGAGGCGAACGCCGAGGCGCCTTGGGAGGTGGTCTTGCATTGGCGGGCGAGACGCTTTTTGTCACCTCCGGGTATGGTGACGTCATTGCCCTGGCAGCGGCCAACGGTGCCGAGATCTGGCGAACGCCATTGAATGTGCCACTGGCGAGCCCCCCGACGGTGGCGGGCGATCTCTTGTTTGTCGTCACCAATGACAACCAGACCTTCGGCTTGCGGGCGGAAGACGGCTCGCCGGTGTGGAATCACGTCGGCATTGCGGAAACTGCTGGCCTGGTTGGAGCCGGTGCGCCGGCCGCGGCCGATGGGATCGTGGTGGTGCCTTATTCGTCCGGCGAGCTCATCGCGCTGCGAGCCAACAACGGTCAGGTCCTGTGGACCGATAACCTCTCGCGCGGCGGGCCGACAACGGCGCTCGGCGAGATTACGGATATCAATGGGCATCCGATCGTGGACCGCGGCACGGTGTATGCGGTCGGTCATTCGGGCCGGATGGTGGCCAACGACCTCGCGAGCGGGGCGCGGCTTTGGACCCAAGACATCGCCGGCCCGGGAAGTCCCTGGATCGCAGGCGACTTTCTCTACCTCGTGACATCGGGAAGCGAACTGATTGCGCTTTCCCGTCAGGACGGCCGGATTCGTTGGGTGACGGAATTACCGCGCTATCGCAAGCCGGAGACGCTTGAGGATCCGATCTCTTGGGGAGGCCCAGTCCTCGGGAGCGACCGGCTAATTATCGTCTCCTCCACCGGTGATGCCGTGGCGGTGTCGCCCTACACCGGGAAGATGTTGGGAAGTCTTCGGCTGTCGGATGCGGTCTTCCTTCCGCCGGTTTTGGCCGCAGAATTCCTATTTTTCTTCACCGATGATGGCGCGCTCGTCGCCTACCGGTGAGATCGTGTCTCTTACCGTTGCGATTGTCGGCCGACCGAACGTCGGTAAATCCACGCTGTTCAATCGGCTCGCCGGTCGCCGCCTAGCGATTGTCCACGACACCCCTGGCGTCACCCGCGATTGGCGACGAGCAACAGGCCGAATTGGCACGCTTAGCTTCGAAGTCATGGACACGGCGGGCTTGGACGACGTCGACGACGATGTCTTAGAGGGTCGAATGCGGGATCAGACTTTGCAGGCCATAAGTCGTGCTACGGTCGTACTTTTTGTGATCGACGCCCGTGCCGGTGTGACGCCGATGGACGAGCATTTCGCACAGATCGTCCGGGCGAGTGGTAAGCCCGTCGTCCTTGTGGGCAACAAATGCGAAGGCAATCGCCAGCACCTTGGCCTCACCGAGGCCTATTCGCTGGGTTTGGGCGATCCGTTGCCACTGTCGGCCGAGCATGGTGAAGGTCTCGTAGAACTGGCCGAGGCCCTCGCACCCTATCAGGCGGAGATTGCGGGCGATTCGCAGGACGGTGCCGAAGACGAAATCGCTGAGCATGAGAGTCCCGACATTCACCTCACGATCGTCGGTCGTCCCAATGTCGGGAAATCGACGCTCCTCAATCGCCTGATTGGCGAAGAGCGTGTGTTGACCGGCCCGGAGGCTGGGATCACCCGCGATTCCATCGATGTGGAATGGGAGGTCGGGGGCCAGCGGATCGTGCTGACCGATACCGCAGGTCAACGTCGGCGGGCACGGGTCGGAGATGGTCTCGAAAAACTCGCGGTCGCCGACGCCAAACGCTCGGTCGACTTCTCCGAAGTCGTCGTGCTGGTTCTGGATGCGACGGAAGGGTTGGATAAGCAGGATCTTACAATCGCACGACGGACCGTCGACGAGGGGCGCGCGCTCCTCATCGCCTTGAACAAATGGGATCTCCCGGATGATCGCGAGGCCGCGCGGCGACAGGTTGCTGACCGCCTGGAACGATCATTGCCGCAAGTGCGTGGCCTTCCGGTCGTGACGATCTCGGCGCTGACAGGCGATGGCATTCGCAAGTTGCTGCCGGCTGTTCGCGATGTTCACGCTAGGTGGAACCTTCGGGTCCCGACCGCCGCCTTGAATAGGTGGTTGGCTGAGGCGACCGAGAAGCACCCACCTCCGGCCGTCGCGGGGCGGCGGATCAAGTTGCGTTATGCGACCCAGGCGAAGGCCCGCCCGCCGACCTTTGTAATCTTTTGCAGCCGTCCCGACGACCTACCTTCGAGTTACGAACGGTATTTGGCACACGACCTGCGGGAGCGTTTTGACTTGGTTGGTGTGCCGGTGCGTCTTGTGATGCGCAAAGGCGAAAATCCCTACGCGAAGAAACGCGCTTAGCGTTAGGCCTTCACGATTTCGCCGTTTTGCAGGCAATCCGGCGCGGCGAGCGATACAAACGCATCGGTGATCTCGTCCGGTGCAGGGTTCTTATTCGCGTCTTCGCCAGGGTAGGCCTGGCGGCGCATCCCGGTTCGCACCCGTCCAGGGTCGATCACGTTCGCCCGCACGTTGGTCTTGGAAAGTTCCGCCGCCCAGCTCAGCACCATATTTTCCAAGGCGGCTTTACTTGCCGCATAGGGGCCCCAATAGGCGCGAATGTTGCGTACGACACCCGAGGCGACGAACATTGCCCGGCCCGCATCGGATTCCCGGAGCAGCGCGTCGAAATCCCGAATGAGGCGCCAATTGGCATTGAGGTTGATGTCCATGACCTGCTGCCACGTCTTGGGCTCGTAATGGCTCATCGGGCTGAGCGCGCCGAGGATCGCGGCGTTGCCCACCAGAATGTCGAGTTTGCCGTACCGTTCGGCCAATACTGCCGCTAATCGGTCGATGGCGTCGAAATCTTGCAAGTCGAGCGGGACGAGCGTTGCGTTACCGCCGGCCTCACGGATAGCGTCATCGCCCTCTTCGAGACCCCCTTGTGTGCGCGCGACAAGCACGACCTGGGCGCCTTCGGCTGCGAAGCGTTTGGCGACGGCGGCGCCGATGCCACGTGATGCACCGGTGACCAGCGCGATTCGATTCTCAAGGCGACCCGTCAACGGAAACTAACGGCGTTCGGCAAGAAGCGACAACTGCGCAACATTGTCGCCACCCACCTGGTCCACCAATGTGATGGGATAGGCGCCGGTGAAACAGGCGTCGCAGAAAATAGGCGCTTCGGGATTGCGACCGGTCTCGCCCATGGCGCGATACAGGCCATCTGCCGAGACGTAGGCCAGCGTATCCACGCCAATGAAATCCCGCATGCCGTCGATTTCGTGATTGGCAGCCAGGAGCTTGCTACGCTCCGGCGTGTCGACGCCATAGAAGCACGAATGCGTCGTCGGTGGCGATGCGATGCGCATGTGAACTTCGGCAGCACCTGCCTGCCGCACCATCTCGACAATCTTGACCGACGTGGTGCCCCGGACGATCGAGTCGTCCACCAGAATGACGCGTTTACCGTCTACCAAGGCCCGATTGGCGTTGTGTTTGAGTTTGACGCCGAGATGCCGAATTTGCTCGCCGGGCTCGATAAATGTACGCCCGACATAGTGGTTACGGATGATGCCGAGCTCGAAAGGGATCCCGGCCTTCTCGGCATAGCCCATGGCAGCGGGTACGCCGGAATCGGGGACCGGGATGACCACGTCCGCATCGATCGGTGATTCGGTTGCGAGTTCGGCGCCGATTCGCTTTCGCGCTTCGTAAACGCTTCGGCCCTCTACAACACTGTCGGGGCGGGCGAAGTAGACATACTCGAACACGCAGAACCGGCTGTTCGCCGCCGGGGAAGGGCGAGAATGCTATTGATCCCGTCTTTGTCCACCACAACCATTTCGCCGGGCTCGACGTCGCGGACGAACGTGGCGCCGATGATGTCGAGCGCACAGGACTCGGACGTTGGGATCGTCGCACCGTCGATTTCACCAATGATAAGAGGCCGGACACCCATCGGGTCCCTCACGCCAATTAACATGCCATCGCAAAGTGCTACGGCAGAATAGGCGCCTTCGACTTGACGCAACGCGTCGACAAACCTGTCAACCACCTGGTGATACCGACTGGTGGCCATCAGGTGAATGATGACCTCGGTATCCATGGTGGATTGAAAAATGCAGCCCTGCTGGACCAACCGACGACGCAACGTGAGGCTATTCGTCAGGTTGCCGTTGTGCGCGACGGCAAGACCGCCAAACGCAAATTCTGCAAAGAGCGGCTGGACGTTCCGGAGCGCCGTTTCGCCGGTCGTGGAATACCGGTTGTGTCCGATTGCCGATTGGCCGAGCAGGCGGGCAATCACTTCTTCGGAACTGAAGTGGTCCCCGACGTGGCCAAGGGATCGCTCCGCGTGGAATTGACGCGAGTCGAACGAGACGATTCCGGCGGCCTCTTGGCCGCGGTGTTGCAACGCGTGGAGGCCGAGGGCGGTGTGCGCAGCGGCATCCTCATGGCCGAAGATGCCGAAGACACCGCACTCTTCGTGAAAATGGTCGCTGTCGGCCGCGGGGGGGAAGGAACTGAAGGCGCCTTTACTCGACTTGCCGGTCATGTTGCCTGCCCGTGCTGCCCTTGCGGACGAATGAAGCGAACCGTTTGGCCCTTATAAGGCGTGGTTACGACGAAGTCATGCGTATCGTTACCGGTCGGTGCCCGTCGACGTGTCTCTTCAAGCGGGGTCTCGTCGGACTTGCTCAGTGATGGCGGCACAAGTTGCATGAGAAGGTCGCCGCTGGCGCGAATCATCGGCAAGGTTTTCGCCTCCCGGATGTCGCGCGGTAGTCGCTCGATGGGGACGATGGCCGTAATCAGCAACCAGACCACGGCGAGAAGGACCACGCCCCGCACAAGACCGAACACGAACCCCAATACCCGGTCTACTGGGTTGGCTTCTTTGCCCCGTACCAAGCGCGCAACGGCACGCAGGATGACCGAAAAGACGATCAGGGAAACGACGAACAAGATGATCCCTGTGGCGACATCGATCAGGATCTGGAGCTTGACCATTTCTGCGAAATACTGCGTCGCCAAAGCCTGGGCGGGGGTGTAGGTGGCGACCGTGACGATCGCGGCGCCTAGCCAGCCCGCAACGGCAAGAGCTTCGGTAATGAGCCCGCGAAAGAAAGCGAGCAACCCGGAAACCGCGATCAACAAAACCACGATCACATCGGCAAACGTGAAGGGCATGCTATCTAGGAATTCCACGTTTTAGGCCGCTCCGGCGGCCGCGCCGCTCTCGATCTCGAACATCTCGACAACTTCGACCAATCGGTTCACCTCGGTCAATTTGATTTTGCCACCGTGTCCGGTGCCCTCCGGGACAATGGCGCGGCCAAAGCCTAGCTTTTCGGCTTCCTTGAGACGCGCGCTGGCTTGATTGACGGCTCGCACCTCGCCCGACAAACCGATCTCGCCGAACACCACCGACCCCGGCGGGAGGGGAACCTGGGATACGCTCGAGACCAAGGCGGCGGCCACCGCGAGGTCGGCGGCAGGCTCATTCACCCGTAAACCGCCGGCCACATTGAGGTAGACGTCTCGCCCCACCAAGCTGACGCCGCAGCGGGCCTCCAGGACGGCAAGGACCATGGCCAATCGGGCTGAGTCCCATCCGACCACGGCCCGTCGCGGTGTCCCCAGTGCCGAGGGGGCGACCAGTGCTTCGATCTCGACCAACACAGGGCGAGTGCCTTCGACCCCGGCGAATACCGCGGCACCGCTGATGTCGTCATCACGACTCGACAAGAACAAACTAGATGGATTGGCGACTTCGCCGAGTCCACGGTCGCTCATCTCGAAAACGCCGATCTCGTCCGTCGGGCCGAAGCGGTTTTTGACGGCGCGCAGGATACGGAAGTGATGGCTCCGCTCGCCTTCGAAATACAGAACGGTGTCGACCATGTGTTCCAGCACACGAGGGCCGGCGATCTGCCCGTCCTTGGTGACGTGGCCGACGAGGAACAGCACAACACCCCGTCGCTTCGCGGCTTTGATCAACTCCTGGGCGCAGGTCCGAACCTGGGACACCGTACCCGGCGCGGGTCGATGGTATCGACATACATCGTTTGGATAGAGTCGATGACGATCGCTGTTGGGGGTCCGGTTCGTCGAAAACGGTAAGCACATCGCGAACATTCGTCGCGGTGCCTAATCGCACCGTGTCTCCCGTAAGCCCCAACCGGTTGGCCCGCATTCGGACTTGTTCTGCCGCTTCCTCGCCTGAGATATACACGCTGCCGTGGCCCGACAGATTGCACACGACCTGGAGGAGGAGGGTCGACTTTCCGATCCCCGGATCGCCGCCGACTAAAATCGCCGAGCCGGGCACCAACCCGCCGCCGGCGACCCGATCCAATTCGGCGATGCCCGTTGCGATGCGCGCTTTGACCGGATCGTGCCCCTTGAGCTCAACGAACTCCAGCGGATTGCCTTTGCCGCGCCCGACACCGCGCGGTGTACTCTCTTGGGGTTCCTTGGTGATGGTGTTCCAACCACCACAGGACTCGCAGCGGCCCGACCATTTGCGGTAGCTCGCGCAGCAATCCTGGCAAACGTAATGAGCCGCTGCTTTGGCCATCAGTTTCGCAAGGGATGGCCGTGGGGCGTCACGGACGCAGTACCTGCATCTCGATCGGGCCGTCGGCGCGCCCGTTGATGAATTGGTCCACGTAGGGGTTGCCACTGTTGTCCAACTCCGACACAGGGCCGTCCCAAATAATGCGTCCTTCGTGGATCATCGCGATTCGATCGGCGATTTTGCGGGCACTGGCGATGTCGTGCGTGATGGACAGCGCCGTCGCGCCCAAGTTTTTGACGCTACTGACGATCAGATCGTTGATGACGTCCGCCATGATGGGGTCAAGACCGGTGGTGGGCTCGTCGAAAAAGATGATTTCCGGGTCGGTCGCAATCGCGCGGGCGAGGCCGACACGCTTCTGCATCCCACCCGACAGTTCAGCGGGCCGCAACTCGGCCACTTCGGCGGCAAGGCCAACTTGCGCGAGCTTTTGCAGGGCGATCTTCTTCGCTTCGTCCCGCGCGACGCCCTTTCCTTGGATCAGGCCGAACGCGACGTTCTGCCAAACCCGCATGCTGTCGAATAGGGCGGCGCTTTGGAACAACATGCCGAACTTGTGCAATAACCGGTCACGGTCGGCGGATCGTGCGCCGACCGTTTCTTCGCCATCGATTCGGATGCTGCCGCTATCGGGGGCAACAACCCCAGGATGCATTTCAACGTGACCGACTTGCCGGTACCTGATCCGCCAATGATGACCACGGATTCGCCGCGGCCAACATCGAGATCGACCCCACCCAGTACATGCTTGGGACCAAAGCTCTTGTGGACGCCGCGAAGGCTAATTTTAGGTTGATCCGACATGTCTTAGTTCGAAAAGAACAACCGGGTCAGGATGAGATTGGTCGTCAGAATGAGGATCGACGCCGTGACCACAGCGTTGGTCGTTGCGGTCCCGACCCCTTCGGCCCCGCCGCGGCTTTGGAAGCCGTGGTAGCAACCCATCAGGGTGACGACAAAGCCGAACGCACCCGCTTTCACCAGACCCGAAATGATGTCGATGTTCTCGAGGAAGTCGACGGTGTTCTTGACGTAGGTCGCGGCGTTGAAGTTGAGCAAGTTCACGCTGATTACGAAGCCGCCGAAAATACCGATGATGTCGCCGACCAAAACGAGAAACGGCACCATTAGGGTGCCGGCGATAAGGCGCGGGGCAATCAGGTATTTGAACGGGTTGGTCGACAACGTCGTCAACGCATCGATCTGTTCTGTCACCCTCATGGTGCCGATCTCGGCCGCCATCGCGGCGCCGACCCGCCCGGCAACCATGAGTCCGCCTAAGACCGGCGCAAGTTCGCGGGCCATGCCGATGGCCACGACTTGGGCGACGGCGCCTTCGGCATTGAAACGGGCGGTACCTTCGAAAATCTGTAGCGCGAGGGCCATGCCGGTGAACAACGTGGTCAGACCCACGACCGGCAGCGAGAAATAGCCGATACTGATCATCTGTTGGAGCGTGATCAGCGGAAAAAACGGTGGTCGGAAAACGTGCGAAACCGAGCGGCCCCCAAAAATCGCCAGGCGACCCAAAGCTCCTAGGAATCCAAGAAACAGACGGCCGATATGGGCCAAGACGTTGACCAAGATCATGCGCCCGACGGCCCCCGCGGTCTCGGGTCAACTTCGCCCTTGTAGACGCGGTGGTAGCGTTTTCCTAGGCGGGTCAGGATTTCGTATGAAATGGTCCCGGCGGCATCGGCCAGTTCGTCAATGTCGACGCCGTCGCCGAGTAAGGTGACCTCGGTCCCGACGTTGCAACGATCTGGCGATAGGGCGGAGACATCCAGGGTGATCAAATCCATCGATACTCGTCCCACCACTGGTACCCGCGCGCCATCCACGACGGCAAAACCGGTATTGCTCAATTCGCGCGGATAACCGTCCGCATATCCGACAGGAACCGTGGCAATGCGTGTCGGCCCTGTCGCACGATGCGAGGCACCATATCCAACGGTCTGGGGGGTGTCAATTTGCCGAACCTGAGCAATTTTAGATTTAATAACAACGGCTTCTGTTGGATTGCTCATACTGTTTGTGAGGGTTCTGGGCCGTACAGCGCGATGCCCGGACGAACCATTTCGAAGTGGTAGTCGGAGCCCAATAGCGTCCCAGCAGAGTTGGCCAAACTTCGAGTGACCCCGGGAATCGGGTCGCCAAGCCTTCGAATTCGGTCCGCTGTTGTGGGTTCATCGCATGGTCCGGTTCGTCTGCGCAGGCTAGGTGGCTCATCACCAAGCGCGGGACAATCCCGTTCAGGCTTTCGGGATCGTCGTTGAGCGCTTCGAACGCTACCGGCGTAAATCCTAGACGGGACATCCCAGTATCGACATGAAGCGCTGCGGCCAGGGGGCGTCCTGCTTCTTCGGCAAACGTGCGCCAGACCGCCAGTTGTTCCGCGGAATTGATAACTGGTGTCAGCCATCCGTGGGCGAAGTAGGGCGCCGAGTCTTGGGTCGGTCCGCTCAACACAAAAATTTCCGAGACCTCTCCCGGTTCGGCGTCCTCAAAAGTGTGCCGCAAGGCAAGGCCTTCATCGATGGTCGCGACAAAGAAGTGCCGACACCCCTCGGCTTCAAGTTTCAGACCGACGGGGGCCGCGCCAAGTCCATAGGCGTCTGCTTTGACGACGGCGGCGCAAATCGCGTGTGGAGCAGCCATATCGCGTAGCCGACGGAAATTCGCGGCAATCGCATCGAGGTCAATGGTCAGTGTCGCGCCCGCGCGGGCCGCCGCGGTCATGAGATCAGTTGGGCTCGGGCAGGGAGTCGGGCTCTGCGAGATTGCTGAACTTGGTCACCAGACCGTTGAACAAGAGCCGCACCGTGCCGGTCGGACCGTGGCGATGTTTGCCCACGATAACCTCGGTAATACCTTGGATGCGCTGCATCTTTTCCTGCCACTCGTGGAAGTCCGCGGTCTCGGTTTCACCCGGCCGACTGCGCTCGTGATAGTACTCCTCGCGAAAGATGAACATGACGACATCGGCGTCCTGCTCGATCGCGCCCGACTCGCGAAGGTCGGAAAGCTGCGGGCGTTTGTCGTCGCGTTGTTCGACCTGGCGGCTGAGTTGCGACAACGCCATGACGGGGACTTCAAGCTCCTTGGCGATCGCCTTTAAGCCCTGGGTGATTTCGGAGACTTCTTGGACACGGTTGGTTTCTCGCCCCGCGGATGCGGGTCGCACCAACTGAAGGTAGTCGACCACGATCATGCCAATGTCGTGCTGGCGTTTCAGGCGCCGTGCCCGCGCCCTCAGGGTCGAGATGCTGATCGCCGGGGTATCGTCGATAAAAAAATGACAATCCTCGATACGCTGCGCGGCTTGCGCGATGCGCACGAAATCGTCGCTGGAGAATTGTCCTCGACGTAGCTTTTCGGTCGGAATGTTGGTTTCTTCGGCCAGTAGACGACTTGCCAACTGTTCAGCCGACATTTCGAGCGAGAAGAAGGCAATCGCCGCGCCATCGTCGTTCTGGTGCCCGGCCTTTTCAAGGTGGGCCTTGGCAGCGCTGAACGCGATGTTGGTCGCCAGCGCGGTTTTACCCATGCTGGGGCGGCCTGCGAGGATGATGAGGTCGGAGCGATGGAGGCCGCCCAATCGCGAATCGAGATCGCGGAGCCCGGTGGTCACGCCGGTAAGGTGGCCGTCGCGTTTGAGGGCCGCCTCGGCATTCTCGACGGCTTCTGCGAGGGCAGCGCCGAAGGGCCTAAACCCGCCTTCATACCTGCCTTTTTCGGCCAGATTGTAGAGGCGCTGCTCGGAGGCTTCGATTTGGACTTCCGATTCTTCGTCCACGGTGGGGTTGTAGGCCGTATTGACCATGTCCTCGCCGATCCGAATGAGCTGACGGCGTTGCGAGAGGTCGTGAATGACCCGTCCATAGTCCTCGGAGTTGATGATGGTGACGGCAGCGTTAGCCAGCCGGCGCAGGTAGTCGGCACCGCCAATATCGGCCAATGCCTCATCGCGCTCGAAAAGGGCGCGCAGCGTCGTCGGATTGGCGATTTGTCCGCGGTCGATTAGGCGGGTGGCCGCCTCGTAGATCCGCGCATGGACGGGTTCGAAAAAATCTTCGGCCGACAGAAAACTACCGATCTGCGCGGCGATGTCGTTATTGACCAGTATCGCGCCGAGGAGGGCTTGTTCGGCTTCTAGGTTGCTTGGCGGGGTGCGGAAACCTCCAACGTCGTCGCGTGGCGGCAGCGGACTGACATTGTCTGGAAGTTCACTCATCACGGCCCCATTCGGTGGTGGGGCAATCTACACCGACATCGCCTTTCGATTACACCATCGTGGCGGGCGGGGTAGTGGGGAACCTGGGGATAAGATTCAGATCTAGGACGGCGCAGCCATGTGTTGCGCTTCCCATTCCTGGATGTAGTCGCGGGTGAGCGGCACCGCATCCTGTTTGCGCGATAGCTGGATCTGGAAATTGAGCTGACCGCCATAACGAAATGCGGCTTCACACCCGGCAAGGTAGAAGTCCCACATGCGGCAAAACCGTTCGTCGTAGATCTCCCGAACTTTGTCGCGGTTCATGTTGAACTGGCGCCGCCAGTCGCGAAGCGTGGAGGCATAATGCAATCGCAGAATTTCGATATCGGTGATGTAGAGACCGACACGCTCGATCACCGGCACGATCTCTGACAGGGCAGGGGTGTACCCACCCGGAAAAATGTACTTGGCAAGCCAAGGATTCGTCGCGCCGGGGCCGTCAGCGAGTCCGATCGTGTGCAAAAGCGCGACGCCATCCTCGGCAAGCAAGTCTTTGATTTTACGAAAAAATTCTTCGTAATGGCCGACCCCGACATGCTCGAACATCCCTACCGATACGATACGGTCGTAGGTGTTCTCTTCATGCCGGTAGTCTTGAAGCTTGTAGCGCACGCGGTCCGCAACGCCATGTTCTTTAGCGCGATCCTGCGAGACCTTGTGTTGCTCGACCGAAAGGGTCACGCCGGTTACGTCGGCGCCTGAAATTTCGGCGAGGTAGAGCCCGAGACCACCCCACCCGGATCCGATGTCCAACACTTTGTGTTCGGGCTTCAAAAGCAGTTTGGCCGCGATATGTCGCTTCTTGTAATCCTGCGCCTGTTCGAGGGATTCATTCCCGGTGGCGTAATAGGCGCACGAATACTGACGGTCGTTGTCCAAGAACAGATCGTAAAGCGTGTCGGAAAGATCGTAGTGATGCGCGACATTCTGTTGCGCCTTGCCGATTGGATTGTACTGGGCGATGCCGCGGCCCCAGCGGCGCAACCGGCCTTGGAGGCGTTGAATCCAATGATCCGGCAGATCCCAACTCAAATTCATCAAGCAAAGTTCGAGGAAGTCGTAGATGTCCCCGTTCTCGACCGTGATCGAGCCGTCCATAAACGCTTCGCCCAGCACCAGGTCCGGGTTCATGAAAAGACGACGTTCGGTCGCCCGGTCCGCGATCCTGATCGCGATATCGGGGCCCGGTTTGTTTCCTTTGAAAGTGGCCTGCCGTCCGCTCGCGAACGTCACGGCCAGCGTGCCGTGCCGGATCAGGTGACGAAGAAATCGATCCAGGATCATTGCGGCTCCCCAACCTCAAGAACGCCTAATTCGGGTTCGAACGTCCGGCACCGGCCGCCTTTTAGGCCGCTGGCGGCGGTTCCTCTCCGGCCGCTTCATCGGTTGCCAAGGGCGTTTCGCCGGTTTCGGCGTCCTGCATGACGGCTTCTTCGGCCTCTTCTATTGCCTGAGCAGCAAGTTCTTCGGTTTCGAAGATTTCCTCGGCGGCGTTCACCGGCTCGCCGGCTGCCTGTGCCGCCGCCTCGTCGGCCGACCGCGCGACGTTCACCGTCACCTCAACCGAAACCTCCGGGTGGAGGCTAACCTTCGTTTCTGTGATGCCGAGTTGTTTGACGGTTGCTGCCAACTGAACTTGGTGGCGGTCGACCGTGAATCCGGCTTCGGAAACCGCTTCGGCGATGTCGCGGCTATTGACCGATCCGTAGAGCTGGCCGCTCTCACTAGCTTGGCGCAAGATTACGACGGCCAAACCTTCCATTTTCGCGGCAACGGCTTCCGCCTCTTTACGGCGCGCGAGGTTTTGTGCCTCAAGTTGCGCCTTCTGGGCATCGAACCGCTTTCGGTTCTCTTCCGTCGCGCGTAGGGCCTTTTTCTTGGGCAGCAGATAATTGCGAGCAAACCCCGGTTTGACGTTTACCAAGTCGCCCATCTGGCCGAGTTTCTCGACCCGTTCGAGCAAAATTACTTCCATGATTGTCTCCTCGTGCCCGGCGGCTTATTCGACGACGTAGGGCATCAGTGCCAGGAAGCGGGCGCGCTTGATGGCTCGGGCCAGTTCGCGCTGTTTCTTCGCCGAGACCGCGGTGATTCGGCTCGGCACGATCTTGCCCCGCTCCGAGGTAAAGCGTTGAAGCAACTTCACGTCTTTGTAGTCGATCTTCGGCGCGCTATCGCTCGAGAAGGGACAGGATTTGCGACGACGGAAAAACGGTCGGGGACGGGTGCTCATTCGCTCGCTCCTTCGGTTTTCGGCGCTTCGGCCTCGGCGGTTGCGGGGGCCGCAGGTGTTTCAGGCAGGGTGGGTTTTTCATCGCCAGAAGGGGCCGATGCCGCTGGCCGGCTATCGCTGCGGTCGCCGTAGCTACGCGAGCGCTCGCCGCGGAATTTCATCACTGCAGAGGGGCCTTCCTCAAGTTCGTCAACCCGCAGCGTCATATGTCGAATGACGTCTTCGTTCAGCTGCATGTTGCGCTCCATCTCTTGCACGGCCGGCGGCGGCGCGTCGAGGTTGAGCATGACGTAATGCCCTTTGCGATTCTTTTTGATTTTGTAGGCCATGGTGCGCAGGCCCCAGAACTCGGTCTTTTCGACCTTGCCACCACCACTTTCGAGAATCTCGGTAAAGCGGGTGGTCAGTTCCTCGACCTGCTGGTTCGATACGTCCTGTCGGACGATAAAGACGTTTTCGTACAACGCCATAGTCGTCTCCTTACGGTTTGAGGCGCTCGGGAGCCATCGGGCCGATCCGAGCATTAGCCGGGGCTCATCCCCGGCAAGGAGTTATGAGCGGCGGGAATATACAGGTTTTGGGGCGTCCCGCAAGGCGTACCGCTTGACATACAAGGTTCAAAGGTGCGACTCGGGCGGCGGTTTCAGGAGGAGGGTATCTCACATGACGACTGCGTTCGTTTTCCTGGTCAGGGCTCCCAGGCCGCCGGCATGGGCAAGGAATTGGCGGATGCCCTTCCGGAAGCCCGCGAGGTCTTCGAGGAGGTCGATGACGCCCTGGGGCTCAAGCTGAGCGCCATAATGTGGGAAGGGCCGGTCGAAACGCTCACCCTCACCGAAAACGCCCAACCGGCGCTGATGGCTGTATCGGTCGCCGCAGCGCGGGCAATCCAGAAAGGTGGGTACGATTTGGCGGGCAAGGTGGCCTATGTGGCCGGCCATTCGCTCGGCGAATATTCGGCCCTCACCGCAGCGGGGGCCCTTAGCCTTGCTGATTCCGCGCGGCTGCTGAGACGCCGCGGCCAAGCGATGCAACGGGCCGTGCCGGTCGGCGAGGGCGCGATGGCAGCCCTTCTGGGAGCCGAGATCGACCTTGCCGAAGAAATCGCCGCCGCCGCGGCTGCCGATGACGGTGTCTGCCAGGTCGCCAACGACAATGGGGGCGGGCAGTCGGTGATCAGCGGGTCGCGCGCTGCGGTGGACCGAGCGATCGAAATATCTAAGGAGCGCGGCGTCAAACGCGCGATGCCGTTGCCGGTGTCGGCACCCTTTCATTGCGCCCTAATGCAACCGGCCGCCGACGAGATGGCGGAAGCCCTGGCCGAGGTCACCATCGAGAGCCCGTTGGTGCCGCTCGTCGCCAATGTGAAGGCCGCGGCCGTATCCGATGCAGAAGAGATCCGCCAGTTGTTGGTCGAGCAAGTTACCAAGGTGGTGCGCTGGCGGGAAAGTGTCCTGTTCATGCGCGACCAGGGCGTCGACACTCTCGTCGAGGTCGGTGCGGGTAAGGTGCTGTCAGGACTCGCCAAACGGATTGATCACGATATCAAGGGGGTCAACGTCGGCAGTCCCGGCGACCTAGATAGGTTTTTTAACGCGGTATAGCGGAGGATCGATGTTCGATTTGTCGAATAAACGCGCACTGGTCACCGGCGCGTCGGGGGCTATTGGCGGGGCGATTGCACGCGCGCTTCACGGCGCCGGGGCTTCGGTGGCTTTGTCGGGGACGCGCGAACCCGCGCTTAAATCGCTAGCGGACGAGTTGGGTGATCGCGCATCCGTTGTGGTTGCCGATCTCTCCGATGCTGCCGCTGTCGACGGGCTCGTCAGCAACGTTACGGAAGCGCTGGGTGGGATCGACATCCTCGTCAACAATGCCGGCCTAACGCGCGACAATCTTGCGATGCGGATGAAAGACGAAGAGTGGCAAACCGTCCTCGACGTCAACCTGACGGCTGCGTTTCGTCTCAGCCGTGCCTCCTTGCGGCCCATGATGAAGCAACGATGGGGCCGGATCGTGGGAATCACATCGATCGTGGGGGTGACCGGAAACCCGGGGCAAGCCAACTATGCCGCGGCGAAGGCGGGCATGATCGGCATGTCGAAGGCTTTGGCCCAAGAGGTCGCGTCGCGTGGCATCACGGTCAACTGCGTCGCGCCGGGCTTCGTTGAATCGCCAATGACCGATGCCCTTTCGGAGGACCAGCGCGAGAAGCTTGCCGTGGCAATTCCGTCCGGGCGCTTCGGAACGGCGGCCGATATCGCAGCCTCGGTTCTATATTTGTCGAGCGACGAAGCGGCCTATGTGACCGGCCAGACCCTCCATGTTAATGGCGGGATGGCGATGATTTAAGCACGGTTCGCGACATTGCAGGGCCGCTAGTCAAACCCTGCAAAGTGTGTTACGAACCAGTCGCAGAGGCCCCATTTCTACTTCGTTTTGGGCGTCACACCGGGTAAAGATAGTCGGGAAACCGTCGACCGCCAGAGGCTCGTTCTCGGCGCAATCCAAGGGAATATCTGAATGAGTGACATCGCCGACCGTGTGAAAAAAATCGTCGTGGAACACCTTGGCGTTGATGAGGACAAGGTTACCGACTCCGCTAGCTTCATCGACGACCTGGGTGCAGACAGCCTCGACACGGTCGAACTAGTGATGGCTTTCGAAGAAGAGTTCGGATGTGAAATCCCGGACGACGCCGCCGAGAAAATCGTAACCGTCAAAGACGCTGTCGGATTTCTTCAGTCGGCTGCCTCCTAAACAGGTGGCCGCAGCCCGCGAGCGGGAGCGTAGAACTTGAAACTTAGACGTGTCGTCGTCACCGGCCTTGGCATGGTCACGCCGATCGGTACTGGGGTCGAACTTACCTGGAAGCGTTTGCTTGAGGGTAGGTCCGGTGCCTCGCCGATCCAAAAATTCGATGTCTCGGATCTTCCTGCGAAGATCGCCGCCCAGGTACCGCGTGGCGAGGGAGAAGGCGAGTTCAATTACGACGATTGGGTCACGCCCAAGGATCGTCGCAAGATGGCCGACTTCATCATCTTTGGGTTGGCGGCCGCGCAGCAGGCCATCGAAGACGCCAACTGGAAGCCCGAAACCGAGGAGCAGCGCTATCGATCCGGCGTGCTGATCGGCTCGGGCATTGGCGGCCTCGACGAAATCGTCGAAGGCGCCGATACCTTGCGCGAACGAGGGCCGCGTCGGCTCAGTCCGTTTTTCATTCCGATGGCGCTGATCAATTTGGTGTCGGGGCATACCTCGATCAGGTTTGGCCTTAAAGGACCGAACCATGCCGTTGTCACGGCCTGTTCGACCGGTGCGCACGCGATCGGCGATGCGGCGCGTTTCATCAGCATGGACGATGCCGATGTCATGGTGGCCGGGGGGAGCGAATCGGCGATTTGCCGCTTGGGGATGGCCGGGTTTGCAGCCTCCCGTGCGCTCTCGACAAATTTCAACGACACACCGGAAAAAGCATCTCGGCCGTGGGACAAAGACCGCGACGGTTTTGTCATGGGCGAGGGCGCGGGTGTCGTCGTTCTCGAAGAGCTAGAACACGCCAAGGCCCGTGGCGCAAAGATCTATGCCGAGGTGGTCGGTTACGGTCTGTCGGGCGACGCCTACCATATCACCGCGCCGAGCGAAGACGGTAGTGGTGCCTATCGGGCGATGGAGATGGCTATGAAGCGCGCGGGCCTGTCACCGAGCGACATCGACTATGTGAATGCGCACGGGACCTCCACACCGCTGGGCGACGAGATCGAGGTCCAGGCCGTGAAGCGTTTGTTCGGTGCAGCGGCAGATCAAATTTCCATGTCCTCAACCAAATCGGCCATCGGGCACCTTCTTGGGGCCGCCGGGTCGGTCGAGGCGATCTTCAGTATTCTGGCGATGCGCGACGGTATCGTGCCGCCGACCTTGAACCTCGACAATCCTAGCGACGGATGTGACATCGACTTGGTGCCGCACACCGCTAAGAAACGCGAGGTTCGTGCCGCGCTTTCCAATTCGTTCGGCTTTGGCGGCACCAACGCGTCGCTCATTTTCACGCAACCCAGTTAACGACTTCGGCCGATGAGCCGGAGATCGATACGCTCGCTCACCCTCGGGCTCGCCGTCTTGCTCGCCGCTGCAGCGGGGATGCTGGTCTGGGGCGCTACAGCGTTCGATGAACCTGGACCGTTAGCCGAGGACGTGACCATCGTTCTTCCACGCGGATCGTCCGTCGGGCGCATTTCGCAGATCCTCGAAGTCAACGGTGTGTTGGCTTATCCCAATCTTTTTCGAATCGTCGTTCGGGCTTCCGGGCAGAGCAAGTCGTTGCAGGCCGGCGAATACCGTTTTCCGGCCCGTGTTTCGATGCGCGCGGTCACCGAGCAATTGATCCAAGGCAATACGGTTGCCCGTCGGCTTACCGTCGCGGAAGGCCTAACCAACCATGAAATTCTTCGCGTTGTGGCCGACGCCGAAGCCCTCGTCGGGCCGGTCCCGAAGGTCGGGCGCGAAGGCACGCTTCTGCCCGAGACCTATCACTACGCCTATGGCGATTCGCGGGAAGCTGTTATCGGTCGGATGCAGCAGGCGATGCGGGAATTGATCGACGACCTATGGTCGGATCGAGCGCCCAATCTCCCGTTCGATAGCGCGGCGCAAGCCGTGGTGCTTGCCTCGATCGTTGAGAAAGAGACGGCCGTTGCAGAAGAGCGCGCGCGCGTCGCCGGTGTGTTCGTGAACCGTCTTCGGCGTGGTATGCGGCTTCAATCCGACCCGACTGTTGTCTTCGCCGTTACCAACGGTGAAGGCTCGCTGGGCCGGCGGTTGACACGCGAGGACCTAGCAACCGACTCGCCGTTCAATACCTACCGGATCAAAGGGCTGCCGCCGGCGCCCATTGCGAACCCTGGCCGGGCGTCCCTCGAGGCCGTGTTGCATCCAGCCGCCTCCGACGATCTGTATTTCGTTGCCGACGGTAAGGGGGGCATGCATTCGCGAAAACGCTGAAAGAGCACCAAGAGAACGTGCGACGCTGGCGGCGAATTCGCGACGAGCAGGACTGAACGCTTGTTGGCGCGGGGGCTGGACTTTATAGATTGATCCAGACGGCCCTGTTCACCGATTCGGAATGCCTTCACGTGCCAGTTTCCAGTATGACCGGTTTTGCCCGCAAGGAAGGCCGGAGCGGTCCTTTTGAATGGGTCTGGGAAATGCGCAGCGTGAATGGCCGTGGGCTCGATGTCCGACCCCGCCTCCCGAGCGGGATGGAGGAAGTCGAAGCCTACATCCGCACCGAAACCCCCAAACACTTTGCGCGCGGCAACATTCAAATCTCGCTGCAATTCGATCAACGTGCGCAACAGGAACTACGCGTGAATCAGGATCTATTGACGCAGGTGCTGAAACAGTTGGCCGACTTACGCGGCACGCCGGGGACGGCCGATGCGACCCTCGACGGCGTTCTCGCCTTGCGCGGTGTTCTGGAAATGCAAGATCCAGAGATCGAGCTGACCGAGATCGAAGCGCGGGATCAGGAACTGCGTTCGACCTTCGACGCCACGCTCTCGGCACTGGATTTGGCGAGGCGAGAGGAGGGCCAACGGATCGACGAGGCGTTGCGCGATCATCTGAAGATCATCGAAACGCTGGTCGCAAAGGCGGAGTCCATCGCCGCAAAACGCCCCGAGACGATGCGTGATCGCCTTCGGACCCAAGTCGACGAGCTACTGGCTGATCGCGGGGACATACCCGACGAACGATTGGCGCAGGAACTTGCGCTCCTATTGGTCAAAGCCGACGTTTCGGAAGAAATTCAACGCCTCAAAGCACATATTCAATCTGCAGGAGACTCGCTTGCGTCCGGCGAGTCTGTCGGTCGCCGCTTGGATTTCTTGTGCCAAGAGTTCAATCGCGAGGCGAATACGTTGTGCTCCAAAGCCGCGGACGTCGCGCTGACCGCTGTTGGTTTGGACTTAAAGGTGGAGGTCGATCGATTGCGCGAGCAGGTGCAAAACGTTGAGTAGCGAGACACCAACAATTCGCCGTCGTGGCTTTATGCTCGTCCTGTCCTCGCCCTCGGGGGCTGGCAAAACGACGTTGGCCCGGCGCCTTCTCGAAGAGAACCCTGATTTCGTCATGTCCGTATCAGCGACCACCAGGGCCGCCCGAGACAGCGAGGTCGAGGGGCGGGACTACTACTTCGTCAGCGCAGACGAATTCGAGAACATGGCGGATAAGGGCGAATTTCTCGAGCACGCCGTGGTGTTCGACCATCGCTACGGAACCCCCTCAGCGCCGGTTTTCGCGGCACTCGACGAGGGAAACTGCGTTCTTTTCGACATCGACTGGCAGGGCACCCAACAACTCACACAGAACGTGCGTGAAGACGTGGTGACGGTATTTATCCTGCCACCCTCGCTCCAGGAGCTGGGGCGTCGGCTGAAGTCACGTGGCTTGGACACCGCCGAGGTGGTGCGCGGTCGGATGGAAAAAGCGACCACCGAAATTAGCCATTGGCGAGAGTACGATTACGTGCTCATCAACGAAGATGTCGACGAGACGATGAAGCAACTCCAGCACATCGTTGATGCCGAGTGGCTGCGGCGTGAACGCCAAATCGGTCTGAGTGAGTTTGTACGCTCGTTAGACTGAACCGCTGCCGCCGAGGGCGCGCGCCAACGCACAGAATTGCTCGACGCTGAGGTCTTCCGCTCGCTTGGTCTCCTCGACGCCTAAGGCTCTCAAGATCCCACCAGGGTCGTCAACGATCTGTTTAAGGCTCGAGCGCAGCATCTTGCGCCGCTGACCGAAAGCGGCCGCTGTGACCCTTTCAAGGTCGCTTGCTTTTACGTCGATGGGGGTTGCACTCGGCGTCAAACGAACCACCGTGGAGTCGACCTTAGGCGGCGGCAAGAAGGCCCGCGCCGGAATGTCGAATGCCCGCCGGACCTCACACCGCCATTGCGCGAGGACGCTGAGTCGTCCGTAGGTTTTGTTCCCCGGTGACGCGAGAATGCGGTCGGCGACTTCTTTTTGGAACATGAGAGTCATGTCGGTGAACGGGGAAGGGCCGGCCGTCAACCATTTCACCAGCAGCGTTGTCGAAACGTTATAGGGCAAATTGGCAACGATGGTCGCGCCTTCTGCGAACAAAGCAGACTCATCGACCGCCAGGGCGTCCCCCTCGATGATCGTCAGCTTCTCAGGGAACAAAGCGCTGAGCATATCGAGTGCGGCGACACACCGAGAATCTGTTTCAACGGCGATCACCCGCGCGCCAGCCTCTAGTAGGGCCCGGGTGAGGCCGCCCGGGCCTGGCCCCACCTCATAAACGGTCTGCCCCTTTGCGACGTTGGCGGCCCGAGCGATTCGTGCGGTCAGATTGAGGTCGAGCAGAAAGTGTTGGCCGAGCGAGCGTCGGGCATCCAAGCCATGTTGTCGAATAACCTCGCGCAGTGAGGGGAGCTCGGTGGTCGGGTTCACGCCGGACGACGACGGTTGTGGGTCATTTTTTGCGCCAGGCGAATGGCCTCAATGAGGCTGGAGGGGTCGGCACGGTTGGTCCCGGCAATGTCAAGCGCGGTCCCATGATCAGGCGACGTGCGCACAAAAGGGAGGCCCAGCGTCGTATTCACCGCATGCGCGAAGTCCAAGGTCTTGATCGGGATCAGCGCCTGGTCGTGATACATGCAAATTGCCGCGTCGTAGGTCGCCCGCGCGGCGTCATGGAACAAAGTGTCGGCGGCAAACGGACCGCGAACAGTAATGCCCTCTGCACGCAACCGCTCGATCGCCGGGCCGATAATCAACTTTTCTTCAAATCCGAAAACACCGCCCTCGCCGGCATGCGGGTTGAGACCGGCCATGACAATTCGTGGCGATGAAATGCCGAAATCCTCCCGCAACGATTGCGCCGTTGTCTTTCCGCACTCAACCAGCAGGTCGGGTGTCAGCGAATCGATCGCCTCACGCAGTCCGGTATGAACCGTCGCGGGTACGACCCTTAGGTCCTGCGAAACCAACATCATGACAGAAGAAACACCGCCTGCGAGATGCCCGAGGTAGTCGGTGTGTCCGCTAAATCGAAAACCGGCCTGGATCAGGGTTTCCTTGTGGATGGGGTTCGTTACGAGAGCGTCGGTCCGGCCCTCTGTCGTAAGAGTCGTTGCCGTTTCAATAGCGCCGAGGATGGCTGGAGCATGTGCCGGGTTCGGCGTTCCCGCGTTGATCGACCCAGGCAAGGGTTGGTGTAGCACTGGCAACGCATCGGTGAATGCCGCAGGTGCCGCATCCGGGTTTTCTATTGAAGCGACAGGTGCATCAACGCCGATCGAGGCGGCCTCGCCACGCACGGTGTCGGCATCGGCGATAAGAAAAAAGGCCCCAAGACCCGTATCTTCGCGCTGCGCCCATGCCTTCAGCGTGATCTCAATGCCGATGCCGGCCGGATCGCCCATCGTCACGGCCGTCGCCGGAGCGAAGGCCGTTGCCATCAGCGAATATCCACGACGGCGTCGCGCCGGAGGTCCCGAAGATAGCGGCGGGCGAGCATTGAAAGACGTGCTTGCCCGATCGAGTTTTCGATCGCGCGACGGTCCGGGTCGGGGGCCTCAGGCTGCACGCGCTCGCAAACCATGAACACGTGAATACCGTTTTCTGTTCGAACCGGCGGGCTGGCTTCGCCAACGTCGAGAGCGAGAATCGTCTCGCGAAATTGAGCGGGGGTATCGGCGACCTTTACTCGTCCCAGGTCTCCGGATTCTTCGGACCCCATTTCTTGGGCCAGTTCGTCAAAATCCTCGCAGCCCCGTACCGTTCCGGCAATGGTTCGTGCCAACGCCATCTGACTTCCAGTCGAGTCGGCGTCGGCATTGGCGTTAAGGGGGACGAAGATTTGTTTGAGCGCGACGGTGATTTGCTCTGGGTCAACGCTGGCAAAGCGCCGTCGCTCTCTAACAAGCAAAATATAGACGCCGTCCCGGGTGGTGATAGGCGAACTCACTTCGTTAATTGTCAGGGTCTCCAGTGCGGCTCCCGCTGCTTCAGGCAGTTCGGCACTGGTAATCCATCCCAGGTCTCCCCCGTCGGCCGCCGAAACCGACTGCGAAAACTGCTGCGCCAAAATGGGGAAGGAAGCGCCGTCCTGCAGCTGACCGATGAGCGTGCGTGCATTGGCGATGACATCTTCGCGGACGGCGGCGTTTTGGTCGCTAAAGGAGAGGAAGATTTCGCTCGTCAGGTGTTCTACGCGGCCGGTCTTTTTGAGTCGCTCGACCAACGTATCGATCTCATCCGCTCCGACGACAACTCGGGGACGTAAACGCCGGGAAACGACCTTGCTCCAGGCAATTTGGGCACGGAGTTGTTCGTGGAGTGTCTCGATCGACGCGCCTTGTGATTCGAGAACGCGCGCGAGGTTCCCTTCTTCCATCCCGTTCTGATCTTCGATAAACCCAACGGCACCGGCTATTTCTTCTTCGGTTACGTCGATATTGAGACGCCGCGCTTCCTGGACCTGCAGACGCTCATCTATCAGGCCTGTCAGAACCTGCGACTTTAGTTGGTTGGCTAGCTGAGCACTCGGTTCCGCACCCGAGCTGGAAATAACGAGCCGAATTCGCTGATCCAAATCGAAGTTGGAGATGATCTCGTCGTTGACGACCGCCGCAATGGTCTGAACCGACTGCGCTGCGCTCGGTTGTACCGCGCCGGTGAGATAAGTAACACATGCCACGATAAGCGAAATTCTATGTATCACGGGCTACCGTTCCGCAGGTGCAACATTCCATTTCCACACTCTAACCCAGGTGTTTGAAGCGGACTCGGAAGGAAACCGTCGTCGATGGCTCAACGTCACGATCCCGCGTGAAGTCCCTCTTGAAATCCACGCTGACGTTGAAGCACTCGTCTTCGTAAACCAAGCCAATGCCTGAGTTAATCGTCCCTCCATCCTCCGTCAAGTCACGCCGGGTGCTGGCGCGGAGGTCCCAGAACTGCGAGAGCCGGGCGAGGATAGCCAGGTTGATTTCTTCCCGGTCCGTGAGTTCGTCGGCGGTCAGTTCGCGGCGAAGGCGCACGTAGGTGGCATTGAGGCGATAGCCCTCCGGGCCGGCATCAAGAGCGATTTCGTTTCGACGCATGGCCAACGTGTCGCGGTCAAGACGAACTCGTTCGAAAAACCGGAACAGCGGAGAGGGCGAGATGTCGATGCGGCCGACATAGTCGGAATTTCGTGCTTCAAGTCCGGTTTTGTCGGCGAAGGTATCGTCGGCTTTTGGCCGGAGGACCTGACCTAGGAGTGCCGCGATATACCCGCCGTCCTCCCCATAGATCCCATAGCGGAACCCGTAGTTGAGCCGTGGCCCGCCCTCGACGCGGTCGATTCCTGGAAAACGGTTGTCGCTAAAGACATTGGTGTCGTCGAACTCGAAGTTGAGGCTGTCTTCGTTCGGAATTTCGCTCGGGTTGCCGCCATAGGGGCTGATCGAGGCATTGACAATGGGTTCGATCACTTGTTGGGCGCCGCGTTCCTGTCGCGCCATCGGGAGGCGCCAATCGAACGTGAGCTGAGGCACAAGGCGTCCGGTCAATCCATCGTCGTTGGGGGTCTGTGGCTTTTGGGCATCGACCACATCGCTCGTGAGATAGCCGTCGGCCTTGATCTCAGCCTTGATCGTACGGACATCGCCAAGCCGACCGATCTGAGGTAGCAGCCAATGTCCGCGTGCGGAAAGCCTGTTGCTGTTTGTCCCTTGCTTGCGGGTTAGCGAGAGAAAGCTGCTGTTGAGCCGGAAGGAACCGCCAAATCTGTCGGGGCGGGTGACTAGGCTGTGTTCGAGTAGCGGCAAGATCAAAGGCGTTTCGCCGGGGTCGTCTTCGGCGCGGAGGCCTTGAAAATAATAGGCATTCGCCGCGGCATAGTTCCGATCGGAGAACCCTTCGACAAAGACGTTGGAGGTGAGCGTGTCGGCGTCGCTAATTTGGTAGCGGCGGAGATAAGTATCGTCGCTCGCGATCTGACCGTTGAAGCCCCAACGCCATGTCTCGTTCCAGTCGAAGGCACCTGTTGCGAACAAATGGCTTCTTGTGACGCGCTTGCCGGTCTTGGCGTTCAGGTCATTGCGCGCATCCGGTCGGGTGATGCTTCCGTTTAGTTTGTAGCTGCCGCTGTCCAGACGTTCGCGAAACTCCCCGCCAAGGACGATACCTTCTTTGGAGGTGAAAACCGGACTAAACGTGGCGTCAAGATTGGGGGCGATATTGAAGAAGTAGGGTACTTCGACTGCGACGCCGAGTTGCGTGCTCTGAGATTGCGTGGGGACGAGGAACCCGCTCTTGCGCTCCACGGTGGGATCGGGATGAGAAAAGTAAGGCGTATAGAGAACCGGCACACCAAACATTTCCAAGCGCGCATTCGTATACGACACCTGTTGTTTCGCCTGATCGTGGGTGACGCTTCCTGCACGAATGCGCCACAAAGGCGTCGGCTGGTCTTCGCAAACACGGCATGGCGTATATACCGCGCGGCGCATCACGGTCAGGTTGCCGCCGGTGCGTGTCGCGCTGGCAGCAGCAAAACGAGAGTCATCGGATAAGAGGGCCCAGAACCCCTTGATCGACCCGTTTCTCAACTGATCGCTGAGTTCGAGGTCGTCGGCGAAAAGAACCGTGCCGTCGCGCTCCAGCAGGCTCACGTTTCCGCTTGCGGTGACGACATCCGCGACCTGATCGTATTGCAGGATATCTGCTTTGAGGATTCGACCGTCGGCGACGATTTCGACGTTTCCTCTGGCCGCGACCACGCCGCCTTCGGCGTCGTAGGTCACATCGTCCGCCTCCAGGAGAACACCTTCGTCTGGCTTGCTCTTGCGCACCGGCCGAACTGGCGACGATCATGACGATCGCAGCCGAAAGACATGCTGCAAAAAGCCGGCGCGCATCGCCTCTTAACCGTCTTCAAGGTGAAACATCAGCGAAAGGCCAATGAGCGCGCTGACGCCGGCGGGTGTCCACGCAGCTAGAACGGGGGGTATTTTTCCAGACAGACCGAAAGGCCTGGACCACGTCTGAAAGGACGAAGAACAAAAACCCGGCAAGGATGCCGCCGGTGATCAATAGCCCGGTGCCGCCGCGACGTGTTAGGCGCAATGAGAACGTTGCGGCGATCAGCACCATTGCGAGCAAGAGGAGGGGGGCCGACAGGATCGTGTGCCAATGGAGCCTGTGTTTGACGGCGGCGAAACCCGAATCGGTGAGCAGGGTGATGAACCGGGGTAGGGACCAAAAGGAAATCGTCTCAGGAGAGGCAAAACTATCTTGCATTTGTCCGAGCGTGAGCGTGGTCGGCAACTGATAGGTCTCGTATTTTTCGGGGCGCCCATCCGCCGGGCTGATCGTGGCATTGGTCAGATCCCAATAGCCGTTGTGGAGAACGGCGGTATCGGCATCGACCCTGCCGGCATAGGTATCGTTGGATCCCACCTGCTCGATGATGATCACATCTTCTAGCTCGACGCCTTGTTGGGATACGGCACGGGCATGAAGAACGGCATGCCCCTCCTCGGTAGCGTGCCGAAACCACAACCCGGTTCGCGTGACCGAAAGAAGGGTCGGGCGCCCTGGAAATACCGTGCGTCGAGGACTTCGTGTCGGTCGGCCATCAACGCAGCCAGCGGATTGAAAACCGTCACGACGAACGTGCCAAAAAACAGGGTGATGACGAAGGCCGGCATCATGAATTGCCACACCGATACCCCGGCGGCGCGTGCGACGACCAATTCGTGCGTCCGGGTTAGCCGCGCGAAGGCGAACATGCCGCCGAAAAGAACGGCGAACGGGAGCACTTTTTGAAGAAGCGTTGGCATCTGCAATAGCGACATACTGAAAACGACGCCAAAGCCAATGTTTTCCCCCGAGGCCCGGCGAAGCAACTCGATCACATCGAAAAGAAATACCAACGTTCCCAGGCCCAACAGAGCGATCCCGGCGCTCGTCAAAAACTGGCGGCCGAGATAGATCGACAAAGTCCACGACAGTCTCATGCCACACCATCCGGTATGGTCTGGACGGACCGCGACCTGGCGCGGCGTGGTGCAAGGACCAACCAGCCAGCAATCGCGATCGCCGCGATCACATTAATGTAGAGAAGCGGTGCGAGGGACGGTGTCGCGGTGACCAGCGGCCCCAAACCGAGGGCCACGAGTTCGAATGCGACCGCGCCGGCACCGGCGGCGGCAAGGCGGACCCAGCGACGACGCCGTTGGAATTCCCCCTGAAATGACGCCGGCAAGTGCGATCATCGGCGAGCGCAAGACCGTAGAACGGCGTCACAAGTCGGCGGTGGCCCTCAGCGCGCAGTTTGTTCGCGTTGCGGATATCGTCTGCGGTGTTGCCGGGGCTGAAAAGCTCGCCCAAGTAGCGCTCGCCAGCTTCCCGCCAGCGTACGCCTGGCGTCGAGGCGATCTCACCGAGGTCGAGCGTATATTGATTGAAATACAGCAGAGACACCTGGCCGCCCGTCCTGTCGATTTCCTGTCTGTTCCCACTCACCATGACGAAGCGCGG
The DNA here is from genome assembly GCA_038141965.1 of Alphaproteobacteria bacterium. GTDB lineage: Bacteria > Pseudomonadota > Alphaproteobacteria > SHVP01 > SHVP01 > CALJDF01. The sequence continues at coordinate 705,165 of JAYQJC010000002.1, read as the reverse complement.
CCCGTCGTCCGTCATGACCAATTTGCCGCGCTCGGCCATCATGGTAACCGGCGCGTTTCGTCACGACTATCGTGGATTAAAAGGCCGAGCAGTTCTCCATTCGTCAGGCGCTGTCGCACATAGACGGTGACGCCGGCAATGAAGTTGTTGAACACGCCTTCTTGCACCAGTACCGGGGCGAAATTGTGTCGAACAACGAACTGCATATCTTTGAAGGTGCGAAAGCCGAGGGGCTGTAGATAGAGCGTTAGGGCGAACAAAACGATGGCCAATCCTGATGCCATCCAAAGCACTGGTGCGACCAGCTTGAACTGGCTCAGCCCAGTCGCCCGCATGACGACCAATTCACTGTCGTTGTCGAGGCGGTAGTAGACGAACAGGATGGCGCAAAACGCGGCGATCGGCAGGATCAGTGTTAGGAAACCCGGGAAGTAGCAGCAGCGTGAGGTAGAGGAACCCCGACGTCGACAAACCTCGGTTGATGATCAAGTCGAGAAAACGGAGGCTCTGAGTCAGCCAAACCACACCCGTCAGAGTAACCGTCACGACGACCAAAGGGCCAGCCAGCTGACGGAAGATATAGCGGGTAAGGCTGTTCATTGACCCACTATAGCGTATCGGTGGGGCCGTTGAACCGCGCAAGATGCAGCAAGGGTGGGCCAGGGGTAGCCGACTTTTCTTCGTGTGATCGCCGACTATGATGGCGCCCCAATTCATCTCATCCAGAGACATCGCCGAGGAGCGGGGACATGAAGGTCGGGTTTACCAAGATTTCAATGCCGACAAGCGGGGCGCTGGTCGTGCCCGTATTGGCGGGACGCAAGCTGACGGGAACCGGTGCGACCGTCGACAAGCGCATGGACGGCGCGCTGACACGGGCGCTGCGCGCGGGTCACTTCAATGGGGCGGCGGGACAGATGGTCGAGGTCGTTGCCCCCACCGGACTTCGCGCCAGTCGCGTGATCGCCGTCGGTCTCGGTAAACCTGCCGACATCACGGAACTCAACCTGGAAGCGGCGGGAGGATCTGTCGTCGGCCGGCTTTTGCGGTCTGGGGAAACGGCTGTGTCCTTTGCCGCCGATGCGATCAAAGGATGCAAAATGAGCGCCGCGGTGATTGCGGCCAGGCTGGCAAATGGCGCGGTTTTGGGAAGCTATTCGTTCGACGCCTACCGCACTACGCTGAAGCCCGAACAAAAACCAACATTAAGAACCGTCAATGTGATGGTGGCCAACCAGGCCACGGCGCGAAAGGCCTATCGACCACTGGCGAAGGTTGGGGAGGGCGTGTTTTTCACGCGCGATCTCGTGACCGAACCGGCAAACGTGATCTATCCCAAAACGCTTTCTCGCGAAGCGCGCAAATTGGCAAAGCTCGGTGTCAAGGTCGAGGTCTTGGGTCGAGCGCGCATGGAGCAACTTGGCATGGGCGCTTTGCTCGGGGTGGCGCAGGGCAGCGAGCGCGAACCGCAACTCGTCGTTATGCGCTATGACGGTGGCAAGCGGGGACAAGCGCCACTCGCCTTTGTCGGCAAAGGGGTGACGTTTGATAGCGGCGGCATTTCGATCAAACCGGCCCAGGGCATGGAAGACATGAAATGGGATATGGGGGGATCCGCCGTTGTTCTGGGATTGATGAAGGCCTTGGCCGGACGGAAAGCAAAGTGCAACGTCGTCGGGGTCGTCGGCTTGGTCGAGAACATGCCGTCCGGTACGGCGCAGCGTCCCGGGGATGTGGTGACGTCGATGTCGGGCCAAACCATCGAGGTCATCAACACCGACGCCGAGGGCCGTTTGGTCTTGGCGGATGCTCTTTGGTACACGCAGAAACGGTTCAAACCCAAATTGATGATCGACCTTGCGACCCTCACGGGCGCAATGATCATCGCGTTGGGGCAAGAGCAAGCCGGCGTGTTTGCCAGCGACGACAAGTTGGCTGAACGCCTTTCTGTTTCGGGTAAAAATGTCGGGGAACTGGTGTGGCGCCTGCCGATGTCGGCGGATTACGACAAGCTGATCAACAGCGATATCGCGGACATGAAGAACGTTGGCGGTCGTGGTGCGGGTAGCATCACGGCGGCGCAGTTCCTTCAGCGCTTTACCAACGGCGTTCCTTGGGCGCACTTGGATATTGCAGGGGTCACCTGGAGCAGCAAGGCCAAGCCCACCGTCCCGAAGGGCGGAACGGGTTTTGGCGTCCGACTGCTCGATGACTTCGTGGCGGAGAACTATGAGAGATAGGCTGCGATGACGGAGGTGTCTTTCTACCATCTCCAACGGATGCCGTTGGAGCAGGCGCTCCCTAAGTTGCTGGAACGCACGCTGGAACGCGGCGTTAATGCGCTGGTGCTTGCCGGCTCGACCGAACGGGTCAGCCACCTGAACGACGTCCTGTGGACCTACGATGCCGGTTCCTTTCTGCCCCATGGATCGGCCGACGAGGGGATGCCCGAGCGCCAGCCCGTCTATCTAACCACCGAGGAAGAAAATCCGAACAAAGCGGGTTATCTGTTTCTGGTGGACGGGGGACAACCCGGTTTTCTGGGCGATTTTCAGCGCGTGGTCGACATGTTTGACGGCAACAGCGATGAAGCCGTCGCTGCGGCGCGTGAGCGATGGAAGTCCGCCACCGCTGCCGGATTCGAAGTGACCTATTGGAAGCAAAGCGAAGCCGGTCGCTGGGAAAAAGCCAACTAGGTTGCTCCCCAAACGGTCAGCCCCTATAAGCGGCGCAAAATTTGGAACGAACGGAGCAAAAGATGGCCCTCGAACGCACCCTGTCGATCATCAAACCGGACGCCACGCGGCGGAATCTCACCGGCAAAATCAACGCCAAGTTTGAAGATGCCGGCCTGCGGATCGTCGCGCAGCGGCGGGTTCAACTCACGCGGGATCAAGCCGAAGCCTTCTACGGGGTTCACCGGGAACGTCCCTTTTTCGACAGCCTGTGCTCCTTCATGACCTCCGGGCCGGTTGTGGTCCAGGTCCTAGAGGGCGAGGGCGCTGTCGCGAAAAACCGTGAAGCCATGGGTGCCACGAACCCAGAAGAGGCCGCCGCCGGTACGGTCCGAAAGGAATTTGCCGAGTCGATCGAAGCCAACTCGGTTCACGGGTCCGACTCGCCGGAAAACGCGGCCATCGAAATCGGTTTCTTCTTCAGCCAGACGGATATCGTCGGCTAACGCCTGAAGTTAGAGGAGCCGAATAGCAGGCGCGCCATCGTCGTAGCCGGTGACGCGGCCGATCGGATAAACGGTCTCGCCTGCCTCGGTGAGGGCTTTTGTCGCGGCGTCGGCGTCGTCGGTGTCGACGATGACCACCATGCCAATCCCGCAATTGAAGGTCCTCAGCATCTCGGTTTGTTGGATGCCGGCGGCTTCTTGAAGCCACGAAAAGACGGCGGGCCGCGGCCATGCCGACACGTCGATTTCCGCGCCAAGGTGGTCGGGCAATACCCGTGGCAAGTTTTCCAGCACTCCGCCGCCGGTGATATGGGCGAGGCCCTTCACCAAATCTTGTTTGATTGCCGCAAGGCAGGCCCGTACGTAGAGCCTTGTGGGGGTTAGCAACGCGTCGCCCAGCGATTGGGAGCCCTCGAACGGCGCGGGGTCGGCGAAGGACAGTCCGGCCACTTCGACGACCTTGCGGACCAACGAAAACCCGTTGGAGTGAACGCCTGAGGAGGCGAGCCCAAGCAGGACATCGCCGTCACCGATACGCGCACCAGTAATCAACTTGTCGCGTTCAACCAAGCCGACGGCGAAGCCGGCGAGGTCGTAATCGCCCGGCGCATAAAGCCCCGGTAGTTCGGCCGTTTCGCCGCCAACCAGGGCGCAACCCGCTTCTTCACATCCCTGAGCGATGCCGGAAACCACATCGGCGGCCGCGTCGACATCGAGCTTTGCGGTGGCGAAATAATCCAGAAAAAAGACCGGTTCGGCCCCCTGAACGATCAGGTCGTTGACGCACATCGCCACCAGGTCGACACCTACCGTTTGGTGTTTTCCGACGGCCTTGGCGACCAACAGTTTGGTGCCGACCCCATCGGTCGCGGACACTATCAAGGGATCGCTGTAACCCGATGCCTTGGGATCGAAGATCGCGCCAAAGCCGCCGAGGCCGGCAGCGGCGCCGCGTCGCGCCGTGGCCGCCGCCATCGGTTTGATGCGTTCGACCAGCGCTTCGCCTGCGTCGATATCGACGCCCGAATCTTGATAGGTCAATCCGTTGCGGCTGGGCATGATGCAGACCCAAAAAGGGGGACCGCCTTGTTGAAGCCACGATGGGGCATCAGTATTCTCGGCGAAAGGGTCGGTAACATACCCCATCACCGTCGCAATTCAATGATCGCTCGACTTAGCCCGCACCGCCTTTATGCGCCCTTTGCGTCGTTTTTGGTCGCCGCGCTTGTCCTATTTTTGGCCCTCGCAACGGCGACGGCCCAAGATCGCAATCCCATCTTCACCATCACAGACGTTGCGGTGGACGAAACTGCCGCATCGGCATCGGATGCCCGTGACGTCGCGCTGGCGAATGGGCAGCGCCAAGCCGTCCAGCGGGTCTTTCGCCGCCTCATCGTCAGGGCGGACCGGCGCCTATTGCCGCAACCGACCGATCAAGACATTGCGAGCTTGGTCCAGAATATCGAGTTGTCGGACGAGAAGACGTCGGCGACGCGATACCTCGCCACCATGACGGTGGCATTCAAACCCGACTCCGTCCGTAACTACCTGCGCGCGGCTGGCTTACGGTTTTCCGAGACGGTGAGCCGGCCAAGGCTGGTGCTCCCGGTGTTCGAGGCGGCCGGCGCGATCAACCTCTGGGACCCGCCCAACGCTTGGCGGGATGCCTGGGAAGCGCGACAGGCTAGCCCGGATACCGTCGTGCCTCTGATACTGCCGGAGGGCGATCTTCAAGATATTGGCGCGATCGGGCCGATCCAGGCGCTTGCGGCAGAGGAACGCCCTTTGAAGTCGATGGCGACGCGGTACCGGGTGCGGGACATCTTGGTGGCACATGCCACGCTAGTTCAAGACTTGGCAGCCAATCGACCTTTGGTCCACGTGTCGCTAAGGCATATCGGTCCGTCCAGTGGCGCAGTGACCATTGAGACCTTTACTGGCGAATCCCGCGACAGAGTTGGTGAGCTTTTGGCCGAGGCGGTCCAGCGTACCGTCGAACGGCTGGAAGACGATTGGAAGCGCGACAACTATTTGCGCTTTGACGAACCGGTCCGATTGAGCGCGAGCGTTGCGCTGAACACGCTGTCGGATTGGCTGGAGATGCGTCGCCGGTTAGGCGGTGCCGCCGTCATCCAACGCGTCGAGCTTGCCAGCATTACGCGGTCGGACGCCCAGGTTGTCATCCATTACCTTGGCGGTCCGGCACAATTGGCGTTGGCCTTGGCGCAGCGAGATATCGATTTGGTCGAAGAAGGCGGATTTTGGGTTCTGCGTTTGCTCCGCCAAACCGAGGCTTCGCGCGCACAGTAGCGCCTCGGTGATAAAGCACCTTCCCAACATCATTTCCCTGACCCGCATCTTGATGGTGCCGGTGGTCGTTTGGCTGATCGTTATCGGTGAGATGAGCGGCGCTTTTTGGATATTTCTTGCGGCCGGTGTGTCGGATGCCGTTGACGGCTTCATCGCAAAGCAATTCGACGCCGTGACCGAGGTTGGGACCTATCTCGATCCTGTGGCGGACAAGGTTCTGCTGGTCAGCGTATTCCTGGCCCTGGGCGCGACCGGTCTTGTCTCGCCTTGGCTGGTCATTCTTGTTGTATCACGTGATGCCTTGATTATTGGCGGTGTCATTTTCTCGTTTGCCCTCTCGATGCCACTGCGTGCGCGACCATCGATCCTCGGCAAGGTCAATACCGTTGCACAGATGGGCCTTGCCGGGGTCGTTCTCGCGGTTCATGGGTTGGGGTGGCCGCTAGAGGTGGCAAGCACCCTAGGGGCAATGGTTGTCGGCATCCTTACGGCAGCGTCGGGCGGTCAGTACATTTTGCGGTGGTCGCGAACCGCATTTCTCGAAGACACAAGAGGGTAGCTTGGCGGCCCAACTTTCATTCGATCTTCCGATCCGTGCGGCGCGTGGGCGCGAAGATTTTCTTGTCGCGCCCTGCAACGTCGATGCCGTTGAGTGGATCGATCGATGGCCCGACTGGCCAACGCACGCACTCGCCATTCATGGGCCGCGGGCTAGTGGCAAGTCCCACCTTGCACATGTTTGGCGTGCGCGAAGCGGGGCGGGGCATCTGAAATCTTCCCAGGTCGATCGCGACAAGCTCCCATCGGGCCTCGGCGTCGGTTTGGTGGTGGAGTGCGAAGGCGGTTCGATCGACGAAGTGGGTTTGTTGCACCTCTACAACGCGATTGCACAAGCCGGCGGGTCGCTCCTCTTGACCGGAAATGAGGCGCCGGCGCGTTGGCCGGTTTCGCTGCCAGATTTACGCTCGCGGCTTCGCGCCACTACTTCGGTGGGTATCGGGCAGCCCGACGACGAATTATTGGCGGCTGTCCTCTCAAAGCTCTTTCGTGACCGTCAATTGACGGTTCAGCCTGAAGTGATCTCGTTTATGATAAGCCGCCTGGAGCGGTCATTGGATGCCGTTAGACGAAGTGTGGCCGAGTTGGACGCTTACGCGCTCGAAAAAGGTCGCCCGATCACGGTGCGACTGGCGGCTGAGCTCCTGAACCGTTGATGTGACGCTGGTGGGTTAGCTGGGGGAGGGTCGAAAATGTTCGTCGCGAGGATTTGGATTCATGCGATGGCGGCAGCGGCAATGTTTGTCGTGTCGTTATCCTTTCAAGCGACGGCGCAGTCCGATGTTCTGGGACTTTGGATTCCACCGGGACAGGACTCCGTCATCGAAATCTATTCATGCGGCGACGAGGTTTGCGGACGGGTCATTGAACTCAATCAACCTTTGGACGAAGACGGAAACCCCAAGGTCGACCGGAACAACCGGGACGATGCGTTGCGCGGGCGTCCGATTCTGGGGATGGAATTGCTGCGCGGTTTCAAACAGGAAAAGCCTGGCAGCTATCGAGGCGGCAAAATCTATAACCCACGCGACGGCAAGCTCTACAAGGCTGTTCTCACCCTGATGGAGGACGGCACCCTCAAGGTCAGAGGTTACGTAGGGCTTCCGGCACTCGGTCAAACCCAGTTCTGGAGTCGATCAACCGACTAAATCGCGAGGAACCACGTAGTGGGTCAAAGTCAGTCGTCCGGCGTCGATGTCCTGCCAGCCGATTGAATCGTTGTTCAAAACGGCGAGGGCGGCAGGTGGGATATTTGTCCAATAGCCGTTCATAGTCTCTGCTGCGCGGGTCGGCCAAGACATAGGCCAATTCGTGCATTCCGGGATTGTGGCCAATCACCAGAACATCTGACGACGGAGTCGTCAAGTTGTTGTAATATAGAAATTATTTTGCTCGACGGCGGGAGGTAGAGGTCATCGGCGAATGTTCGTTTTGGGTCGTCCTCGGTCCACCCGGCGGCGCCGCACAAGAGCTGGAGCGTCTCTCTCGTCCTCTCGGCTGTCGAACAAAGAACCAGTCGGGGCGGAAACCTTGATCACGCATATAGCGGCCCATGGTCGCGGAGGCGTCTCGACCGCGTTGATTGAGCGGTCGCGATTTATCACCGCCGTCGGGAGATGACTGCGAAGCCTTCGCATGTCGCAGTAGAAACAACCTGACCATCTTGTGCCTTCGTAGCCTGTTGACTATGACCGTACCAAATCTGAAGGTGCCGCTAGGGTTTCATCATCGCGTGCAACGAACGGTTCCCGCAAATCCAGGACGGGAACATAGGGAATGGTCGAGCAAGCCGCCAATAGTTCAGGAAGCGATCGGCTCGGGCGAGTCCCTAGCGAACTCACCTGAGCGTTTCATCAACCGCGAGTTGTCGTGGCTAGCGTTCAACGAACGCGTCCTTGGTGAAGCCGAGAATCCCCACAACCCGCTACTGGAAAGGGTTCGCTTCCTCTCGATCTCGGCAAATAACCTGGACGAGTTCTTTATGGTTCGGGTCGCCGGTCTTTTGGGGCAGGTCGCGGCCGGGGTCGAAGAACTCAGTCAAGATGGTCGCTCGCCCGAACGTCAGCTAAGCGATGTCTGGGAGGCGTCAGAAAGGCTCCTTGCCGAACAGCAGCGCGTCCAGAAGGAACTCCTAGAGGAACTCGCGGAGAACGACATCCTATTGGTCGGTCCGAACGACGTCACAGAGGCTGAAGATGCGCTTGGCTCGAAAACCGGTTTTTGGAGCGCTATTTTCCTCTTCTGACGCCGCTCGCCATCGATCCTGCGCATCCGTTTCCCTTCCTGCCCAATCTCGGGCTCGGGTTGATGCTGCATTTGCGACGGACTCGGATGGTGGCGACCTGAACGCGTTGGTGCCGTTGCCGCGCCATTTGGAACGCTTCGTTGCGCTACCGAAAACCAGCACTGGCACACGCTTTATTGCGCTTGAAAGCATTGTCGAATTATTTCTGGGCCGGCTGTTTCCGGGTTATACCCTCGAAGCTCGCGGTTGCTTCGCTATCTTCCGCGATAGCGATATCGAAGTGGAAGAAGAGGCCGAAGACCTCGTTCGAGTCTACGAAACCGCCATCAAACGGCGCCGTCGCGGGAGTGTCATTCGGCTAAAGGTCGATAACCGGCTGCCGGAAGAGATCATTCAGTTCCTCTCGCGCGAGCTCAAGCTAAACGAACACTCGGTGATCGTAGTCGACGGTTTCGTCGGCCTTTCGGATGTCGACCAGTTGATCGTTCAAGAGCGTCGCGAGCTTCTATTTCCCACCGTTTCATGCGCGGTTTCCCGGAACGGATCCGCGAAGTGGGCGGCGATTGTTTCGCGGCGATTCGACAAAAGATATTGTCGTTCATCATCCATACGAAAGTTTCGATGTCGTCGTGCAATTCGTTAGGCAAGCGGCGCAAGACCCAGATGTTGTCGCGATCAAGCAAACTCTCTACCGCACCAGCGACGATTCCCCCATCGTCCAGGCGCTGATCGCCGCCGCCGAGTCCGGCAAGACGGTGACGGCATTGGTCGAACTCAAGGCGCGTTTCGATGAAGAGGCCAATATCAAATGGGCTCGCGACATGGAACGCGCCGGCGTTCAGGTCGTCTACGGCTTCGTCCAGCTCAAGACGCACGCCAAGGTTTCTTTGGTGGTTCGACGCGAAGGAACGGATCTGCGGACCTATGTCCATTTCGGTACCGGCAATTATCACCCGCAGACGGCCCGTATATATACCGACTTATCGTTTTTCACGACCGATCCGGCGTTGTGTCGCGACGCAGCGCTTCTTTTCAACTACCTCACGGGGTATGCCGAACCGGTCGCCCTTGAGAAGCTGAAGATCTCTCCCGCGAGCATGCGCCCGACGATCTTGGAGACCATCGAGGATGAAATTCAGCATGCGCGTGCCGGTCGTCCGGCGGAAATTTGGGCGAAGATGAACTCCTTGGTGGATGGCGAGACCATCGACGCGCTGTATCGCGCATCGCAAGCGGGTGTTGAGATCATGCTGATTGTCCGCGGTATTTGCTGCTTGCGGCCCGGCATCCCAGGTTTGTCCAAGAACATCCGCGTGCGTAGCATCATCGGAAGGTTCCTCGAACACTCCCGCATTTTGTGCGCCGGAAGCGGCCACGGTCTGCCGTCGAAAGGCGCACGGGTGTTCATCAGTTCGGCCGACTGGATGCCACGCAACTTCGATCGTCGCGTCGAGACACTTGTGCCTATCGAAAATGCCACGGTGCACGAACAGATCTTGAGTCAAATCATGATCGCGAACATCAAAGATAATCGACAAGCCTGGGAACTTGAACCTGATGGCACCTACCGCCGGGTGGAAGAGCCCGATGACGAACCCTTCGCGGCGCATACCTATATCATGACCAATCCCTCGCTGTCAGGCCGCGGTAAGGCGTTGCGCGGCGAGACCTTGCCGCGTCTCGTGATCGACGAAGGCGAGATATGAACGCCGCTACGTCCGCCGCGGACGCGGTGAAAGCCATCGACCGCAAGCCATTTGCAGTCATCGACATCGGTTCCAACTCTGTTCGGATGGTGGTCTACGAGGCGCTTAAGCGCGCGGCACTTCCGGTGTTCAACGAAAAGGTATTGTGCGGACTAGGTCGCGGGGTTGCCGAGCACGGTCGACTTGACCCCGAAACTGCCGACATCGCGCTCCACACGCTCAAACGATACGCCGCTCTTGCGGAGGCGATGGGCGTGGGTGCCATTGAGGCCGTCGCGACGGCGGCGATCCGCGACTCGTCCGACGGACCGGACTTTGTTGCCCGGGTCAAGAAGACTTGTGGGATTTCGGTGCGTGTATTGTCCGGAACCGAGGAAGGGGCCTATTCGGCGCTTGGTGTCGCGGCGGCAATTCCCCAGGCCAAAGGCGTCGTCGGCGACCTCGGTGGTGGGAGCTTGGAATTGGTGGGCCTCGACGACGGCACGCCGGGAGACCCGACAACCCTGCCCTTGGGCCCGCTGCGCTTTGCGGGTGGTACACCGAAAGCCGCACACATCGACAAGGTTCTCGGTCAGGCCAAATGGCTGAAGCGCATGAGAGGCCAGACCCTTTATTGCGTCGGTGGTGTTTGGCGGACCCTCGCGCGGGTTCATATTCGTCAGCGCCAAGCGCCGCTCCAAATCATTCACGAGTACCGGGTTAAGGCGTCCGACTTTGCCGAATTCGCCGACCTTCTCGCGCACCTCAGTCCCGGGTCGCTGGCTGCGCTCCAGGGTGTGCCGACCAAAAGAGCGCCGGCGGTCCCGGTGGGCGCCCTGGTGTTGAAGCGCTTATCGCCGCCTTCCGACCGAAGGATTTGGTGTTCTGCGGCTACGGCTTGCGGGAAGGACTGGTCCACAGCCGATTGCCCGAGGATGAACAACAGCGCGATCCGTTCATCGCTTTTTGCGAGGATGAAGCGTCGCTCAGTTCGCGCTTCGCGCTGCACGCTGAAGAGGTCTTGGCTTGGCTGGAACCCGTCCTCGGCGTGCCGAGTTCCAGCGCCCTTACGTATTCGCCGCGCGGCCATCTTGCTCAGCGAACTGGCATGGCGCGGCCATTCCGATTACCGCGCCGAACAGGCGTTGGTCCGCATTCTCCATGGGCCGTTCGTCGGTGTCGGCCATCGGGGCAGGGCCCTCGTCGCCCTGGCGGTGTACGAACGCTACCGCGGCGATCCTGATTTCGTTGTGGCAGGCGAGGCGCGGAAACTACTCGACGATACCGAAGCCGAGCGGGCGCTAACTCTGGGCAAGCTTCTCGACCTCGGCCACACGTTGAGCGGTGGTGCGCCGGGCCTTTTGCCGCGCACCAGTCTCAGGCTGATCGGCGATCGATTGATACGCTGACATTGCCGTCCGATCTGGTCGATTTTGCCGGCGAGGTCGTGCGCAAGCGGCACATCAAATTGGCGCGCCACCTCGAGGCGCAACCGGAGATCGAAATCGCGGACCTAGGTCTCTACCTCGATAAGCCGAACTTTTCGGCCAGCGGCGGCAAGAGCGAGTTCTCCGTGCTTCAGGCGTAACGCGTCGGTCCCGAAGACGTCGCGTCGCCAGCCCTGAAGGGCCGGAACATTAGCCTCGTCGTCGGCGGCGATTTGTTCCAGATCGCTCACGTTAGCGATCAGTTTTTGAGCGACTTCATGGTGCTCGCATTTCATCCGCAGCAACACCTTCAACAACTCGACGAGCGGGCCAATGCCTTGTGGCTTTTGCGCACGATTTGGGACCTCGGGAAGGTCCGACTTGGGTAACGAGAGTCCTTGGCGACGGCCGCAATGATGGCATCGCCCCGCGCGCCTTCAGCGATACCTTTCGGGAACCCGCGAATTCTCCCGAGATCCTTGTCGGTTCTTTCGGCGGATGGGCGGCGATCTCAAGGAGGGCTTCATCTCGAATGATGCGATTGCGGGGACATCGCGCGCCTGCGCTTCGCGTTCGCGCCAAGCGGCGATCTCACGCAGGACGGCGACCATCCGAGGTTTGGGATTGCGGAGTTTGAGGCGCCGCCAGCTTTCTTCGGGGTTCACCTCATAGGTCTGGCGGTCGGTTAGGATCGCCATTTCCTCGCCCAGCCAATGCCGCCGCCCGTTCTTTTCCAGCATGCGCGACAGTTTCTCGTAGATTGGGCGCAAATGGATAACGTCGGCAAGTGCGTATCCGACTTGGCGCTCGGTCAATGGGCGGCGCGCCCAGTCGGTGAACCGCGAGTGCTTGTCGATATGGGCACCAGCCAAGCGTGAGGCGAGGGTGTCGTAGGCGACGGAATCGCCAAAGCCGCACACCATCGCCGCCACCTGGCTATCGAAAATCGGGTGGGGTACCTCACCGGACAGGTGATAGAAAATCTCCAGGTCCTGACGGGCAGCGTGGAACACCTTCAGAACCTTAGGGTTGGCCATCAGATCGAACAGCGGGTCCAATCCGATGTCGGGCGCCAACGGGTCGATGGCCGCGGATTCGTCGGGCCCAGCGATCTGCACCAGGCAAAGCTTGGCCCAGTAGGTGCTTTCACGCATGAATTCGGTATCAACCGTGACGTACGCCACGGTGGAAAGTCGGTCGCAAAGCGCTTTCAGGTCGGCGGAAGGTGGTCAGTACCGTCGTCATGGGGGCTGTATACACGATCTATTCGGTTGTCGCGCGGTCCTCCCTTGCTTGACAAGCCGGCGAGGGCATGGCCATTTGCGCGCGCTTTCTCCCCGAAAACTGCCGGAAGATCATGAAAAGTATCTATCGGACCCATACCTGCGGCGACCTAACTGAATCCAGTGTCGGTGAGACGGCGACCCTGTCCGGGTGGGTCCACCGCAAGCGCGACCACGGCAACCTGCTTTTCATCGATTTGCGCGATCACTTCGGTCTCACTCAATGCGTGATCGAAACCGGCGCGGCGCAATTCGAGGTTTTAGAGCGTGTTCGGCCTGAAAGCGTGATCAAGGTGACCGGGCCGGTCGTTGCCCGAAGTGCCGACACGGTGAATACCGCGCTACCCACCGGGCATGTCGAGGTACGGATAGAGGCCGTCGAGGTCCTTTCTCCGCCGAAGAATTACCGTTGCAGGTGTTCGGGGACCAGGTTTACCCGGAGGATACGCGCCTTCGGTATCGTTTCCTCGATCTCCGCCGCGAACAGCTCCACGACAACCTCATGCTGCGATCTCGGGTGTTTTCCGGCATTCGCCGGCTCATGGGCGAGCAAGGGTTTACTGAGTTTCAAACGCCGATCCTGACGGCAAGTTCGCCCGAGGGCGCCCGCGACTTCCTGGTGCCGAGCCGGCTTCATCCCGGCAAGTTCTATGCGCTGCCGCAGGCCCCGCAGCAGTTCAAGCAGCTGGTCATGGTGGCCGGGTTTGATCGCTACTTCCAAATCGCGCCGTGCTTTCGCGACGAAGATCCGCGCGCAGATCGCTCGCCGGGCGAGTTCTATCAACTCGATCTGGAGATGTCGTTTGTCGAACAAGACGACGTGTTCTCCGCGGTCGAACCGGTGGTGCAGGGGGTATTCTCCGAACACGGTTCGTGGGCCGTCGATGCCGCCCCTTTCAAACGCATCCCGCACGCCGAAGCCATGCTCAAATACGGGAGCGACAAGCCGGACCTGCTCAACCCGATCGTCATTTCGGATGTCACCGGAAGCGTTCAAAGGTTCGGGATTTAAGATTTTTGCCGGTGCGATTGAAAAAGGGTCGGTCGTTCGCGCCATTCCGGCGCCCGGCGCGGCCAAACAACCGCGCAGCTTCTTCGACAAGATGAACGATTGGGCGCGTAGCGACCAAGGGGCCGCGGGTTTGGGCTACATCGTCTTCGACAACGGCGAGGCAAAGGGTCCCATTGCGAAGAATCTTGATGCCGAACGCATTGATAAAATACGTGAACTTTCCGGTGTAAGTGACGGTGATGCAGTATTTTTTTCGTGCGACAAGCCCAATGGTGCGGCGCTCCTCGCGGGCGCGGCGCGCAATCGACTTGGGGGACGATCATAGACCTGCTCGAGTCCGGTGTTTTTCGCTTTTGCTGGATTACGGATTTCCCCCTGTACGAATACGACGAGGAAGCGAAGAAGGTCGAATTCGGCCATAACCCGTTCTCGATGCCGCAAGGCGGCCTTGAGGCCCTCGACGCCGAAGACCCGCTGACCATCCTGAGCCAACAATACGATCTCGTGTGCAATGGGCACGAGCTGGCGAGTGGTGCCATTCGGAACCATCGCCCCGATGTCATGGTGCGCGCCTTTGAAATCGCCGGATACAGCGAAGACGAGGTCAAAGAACGATTCGGTGGTCTGTTCAACGCCTTTCATTACGGCGCACCGCCCCATGGCGGTATGGCCTTCGGGATGGAACGGATCGTCATGCTGTTGGCGGACGAGAGCAATCTGCGCGAGGTCACGCTGTTTCCGATGAATCAGCGGGCGGAAGATCTCATGATGGGCGCGCCATCCGACGCAGCGCCGGCGCATCTGCGCGAATTGTCGGTGCGGGTCGTCGTGCCGCCGCCAAAGGCCGACGAAAAGCCCTAGTCTCCTCAGGCGGCTGTCGGTTTTTTCGCCGCTGCTTGGCTTTCGCAGCGGGCTTTGCCGCCGCTTTGGGCTGGGTCCAGACCGGCGCGCCAAGCCACGCCGATCTGCTGGGTGCTAGCGGCCAGTCGTTCGGCCAGGATCATCGACAAGTTGAACAAGACTCGCACCATGATGTCCGGCATGGCGCGCATGGTCTTGCGCAGGAAATCCTCGGTCAGGACTAAAGCCTCGACATCGGTTTCAGCAACCACGTCGGCGGTCCGCGGCGCAGCGGTAATGAGTGCGGTTTCGCCGAAGATTGCACCGCTTCCTAGGGTGGCGACGGTTCGATTGTTGGCTTTGACGGCCACTTCGCCCTGGAGAACCACAAACATTTCCCGGCTTCGCTGACCGGCGGAAACAATGGTATCGCCCTTCTTGGCGCGGATGAGATTGCCTTCGCGGACCAGTTTTTTCGCCTCGCCATGGTTCAGGCTGTGGAGGAGCGGGATCCCCTCAAGTGGGGTCTGGTGCATTTTCTCGCTGAGAAACTGCCAGAACCGCTCTTCGTCCATGCCGCGATCGGCGCCTTGCTTGACCGACTCGGGGAAGTTTTCCTCGAACCACGCTGCCGTCGTGCCGTTGTTTTCGTATTCTTCAGCAATTTTGTGGAAGGGTGACCCGGTTTCGCGGAGGTGGGCGACATCCTCCATCAGAAGGACCAGCGGGACCTGGTATTCGTGATCGTCGCTTTCGAAGTTCTCGCCGTAGCGCCGGTATCCCATTTGCTCGTAGAGCGGGACCAGAGCCGGTGGGCAGCTCGCAAAGTCAAAGCGGCTACCGAGATGACGCTGCGTTTTATACGCAGCGCCCAGTAGCACTCTGATCACTTGGCTCTGGCGCCACTTTTTGGCGACCGTGAAATGAGTGGTGAGGCTCAGGCTTTTCTCATCGAAATCCGAGAAGTTATCGAGCTTGGTAGTTCTCGCGGACCTTATTGGGAAATTTGGCGATCTTTCCTGAGTTGATGCGGATCGAGGCGATGACCTGGTTGTCCGCTGTCAGGTAGAGGTGGATGGCTTTCTCGTCCATCGCGTCGGAAACGGTTTTGGCATCGTGATCGGCATGGACCGAATCACCGCCCATCTCCTGCACCAGGGTGCGATACCGGAACAAAGAAATCCGATGTCGGTCTTCCTCAGTCTTGGCCTGAAGCACCGACAGCTTTGGCGTGTTCTGAGGTTTCCCCGTTGTCATGCCGCGCCCTCCAAAACCGAGCCTACGGGGCGGGGCAGGGGTGTAAATCCGCTTGTCGCGGGGGAGCGCACAGAAAAAAGGGGTGCGCCGATCGCGCACCCCTTGGTGTCAGGTCTTCCTAGAAAGCAGCCCTAATCAAGAACAACCACTCGTCGAACCACAGGTGTTGCATTTCAGGCAGGTCCCGTTTCGAACCAACGTGAAGTTGCCGCATTCGCCGCAGGCATCACCCTCATAGCCCTTCATCCGTGCCTCCCGGATACGATCCATCGTCGGGTCAACCTCGATTTCGGCCACGGTGGTCAGCGTCTCCAGAACCACGTGGGCGGCGGCCGGTGCTGAAACACTCTCCACCAAGCCACCGTCGGCATGGGCCGCCGGTGCGCCGGAGCCGACGTTGCCGGCGAAGGCGGTCGTCGTCTGCGAGCCATCGACCACGCCGCCGTTGACGACATAAAGGTTGGTCCGCATGTAGCCGTTGCTGGCGACACCCATGACGGCTGCGAGGGGCGTTTCGTCGGCCTCTTCGCCCTCGGTGACGGTCGTATCGCCACTGGTGCCGCGCAATACATCGTGCCGCAAGTCGTTCGGTTCGACGTGGGCGAGATCGGTTCGGCCGAGGTAGGAGATCGCCAGTTCGCGGAACAAGTAGTCCAGGACCGATGTTGCCATCTTGATGGCGTCGTTGCCCTCGACAAGCCCCGACGGTTCGAAGCGGGTGAAGGTGAAGGACTCCACGAACTCCTCAAGAGGTACGCCGTACTGGAGACCAAGCGAAATCGCGATCGCAAACCCGTCCATTAGGCTGCGGAAGGCAGATCCCTCCTTTGTGCATGTCGATGAATATTTCGCCGAGATTGCCGTCCTCGAATTCGCCGGTCCTTAGGTACACTTTGTGGCCACCGACCACCGCCTTTTGGGTGTAGCCCTTCCGCCGCTGAGGGAGGCGACGTCGCTCGCCGCGTTGGCCTTTTTCGGCGATCATCCGCTCGATGGTCTCGCGAGCCATTTTCTCGGCCATCGCCGTGACTTGCGTCGCGTTCGGCTGATCCTCGTAGGCTTCGGCCTCGTCTTCGATGGCCATCGCCGACAACGGTTGGGAGAGCTTGGAGCCGTCGCGATAAAGCGCATTGGCCTTCAAGGCCAGCCGCCATGACAGGTTGTAGGCCTCTTTGCAGTCATCCACGGACGCCTGGCGGGGCATGTTGATCGTCTTGGAGATCGCGCCGGAAATGAACGGTTGAGCGGCCGCCATCATGTGAATGTGGCTCTGCCAAGAGAGGTAACGCTTGCCGAGGCGCCCGCAGGGCGTCGCGCAATCGAACACTGCGAGGTGTTCGTCCTTCAGTTTCGGGGCGCCTTCTAGGGTCATGGCGCCGCAGCAATAGGTGTTCGCCGCCTCGACGTCGGTGGCGGAGAACCCAAGTGTTTCCAGCATATCGAATGCCGGATCATCCAAGCTTGCGGCATCGATACCGAGTTGGTCGACGCAGAACGCTTCGCCGAAAGTCCATTTGTTGAAGACGAATTTGATGTCGAAAGCATTGGTTAGGGCTTCTTCGACCTTCGCCAAAGCCTCGTCGGTAAAGCCTTTCTTGCGAAGCGCGGCATGGTTGACGCCCGGCGCCTCCTCAAGGGTCCCGTTGCCGGTGGCGTAGGTGATGATCGCGTCGATCTCACTTTCGCCGTATCCCAAGACCTCAAGCGCTTCGGGAACCGATCGGTTGATGATCCGAAAGTAACCGCCGCCGGCCAACTTCTTGAACTTGACGATGGCGAAGTCCGGCTCGATCCCAGTCGTATCGCAATCCATCAAAAGACCAATCGTGCCGGTGGGCGCGATCACCGAGGATTGGGCGTTCCGGAAACCGTTCTTCTCGCCCAATTCCAGGACGCGATCCCAAGCTTTCGCTGCGGCATCGGCAATGTCGGGTTCCGGTACGTTCTCGATGTCCAATGCAACGGGCAGCGTGGCGAGACCTTCGTAACCCTCGGTTTCCCCGTGTGCAGCGCGGCGGTGGTTGCGCATGACCCGGAGCATCGACGATGCGTTATCGTCGTAGCGAGGGAAGGCGCCCATTTCGCCGGCCATTTCCGCCGACGTCGCGTAGGAAACACCGGTCAGCAGAGCCGTGATGGCGCCGCACAATGCCCGCCCTTGATCGGAATCGTACGGTAGGCCGCTGGCCATCAAGAGGCCGCCGATGTTGGCGTAGCCCAGGCCCAAGCGTGCGGTACTCGTAGGAAAGCTGGGCGATTTCCTTCGACGGGAATTGCGCCATTTGCACCGAAATCTCTAGCACCATCGTCCACAGCCGGACGGCGTGTTCAAATCCCGCAACATCGAACTTGCGATCCTCGTGCCGAAACGTCAGCAAGTTCAGCGAAGCCAAGTTGCAGGCCGTATCGTCGAGGAACATGTACTCCGAGCATGGATTCGATGCGCGAATCTCGCCACCGGCGGGGCAGGTGTGCCAGTCGTTGATGGTGGTGTGGTACTGCAGACCCGGGTCGGCGCTCTGCCAAGCCGCCATAGCGATCTGGTCCCACAGTTCCCGCGCTTTGATGGTCTCCGAAACGTCGCCGTCGGTCCGCCGGATCAGGTCCCAATCGCCATCTTCTTCGACGGCGCGCAGGAACTCGTCAGTCACCCGCACCGTGTTGTTGGCGTTCTGCCCCGACACCGTCAGGTAGGCCTCGCCGTCCCAATCGGTGGTGTAGGTCGGAAAATCGATGGCGCCATAGCCCTGCTTGGCGAACTCGATGACGCGTTGGATGAAATTCACGGGGATCATCGACTTGCGGGCCTCGATGATCGCTTTCTTGAGGGCCGGATTGTCGTTCGGTGTGAAGCGCCCCTCACCGGTCACCGCATGGCAGGCTTTGATCACCGCATTGAGGTGTTTAGAAGCTAACTTAGAACCTGAAACAAGTGCCGCAACCTTTTGTTCTTCAATGGCTTTCCAGTTTACGAAGTCTTCGATATCCGGATGGTCGGCATCGACCACGACCATCTTTGCGGCACGCCGTGTGGTACCGCCGGATTTGATCGCACCGGCCGCCCGATCGCCGATCTTGAGGAAGCTCATCAGGCCAGACGACTTGCCGCCGCCGGAGAGCGATTCGCCGGAGCCGCGTAGGGCCGAGAAATTGCTGCCCGTGCCGGACCCGTACTTGAAGAGGCGCGCTTCACGGGTCCATAAATCCATGATGCCGCCCTCGTTCACGAGGTCGTCTTGGATGCCCTGGATGAAGCAGGCGTGGGGCTGGGGGTGTTCGTAGGCGGACTCGGAACGCTTTAGGTCGCCGGTCCGGAAGTCGACGTAGAAATGCCCTTGAGCGGGGCCGTCGATCCCATAGGCCCAATGGAGCCCGGTGTTGAACCATTGCGGCGAGTTCGGAGCGCCCATTTGTTGCGCCAGCATTAAGCGCATTTCGTCAAAGAACGCATGCGCATCGTCTTCGGCGTCGAAATAGCCGCCCTGCCATCCCCAATAGGTCCAGGTCCCGGCCAAGCGGTCGAAGACCTGCTTAGAGGAGCTTTCGTGCGAATACCGTTCGTCCTCGGGCAACTTCGCGAGAGCTTTTTCATCGGGCACACTGCGCCATAGCCAAGACGGCACGGTGTTTTCTTCGACCTTTTTGAGGCGCGAGGGAATGCCCGCCTTGCGGAAATACTTTTGCGCAATGATATCGCTGGCCACCTGGGACCAATCGGCGGGAACCTCGACGTCCTTCATCTGAAAGACAACAGATCCGTCAGGATTGCGGATCTCGCTGGTGGTCTTGCGGAAGGCCATTCCGTCGTAGGGCGATCCTCCATTCGCGGTGAAGAAACGTTGAACGCGCATACCCTGTTCCCCTCATTCTCGGCCCAGCAGAATCGCCGGAAGCCATTGAATTCGTTCTGAAATCTTTGCGAGGGGCGGCCAATTAACCCAGACTTAGTGCCCCCCCAGGCAGGGGACACAAGATATTGTTGCCCTCGGAGGGGTCAACCATATTTTGTGGTACGGCATCTCTTTGACACTATAGGGGGTGTTTTGTGGATAACTTTCGTGCCTTACGCGTATTCCCAATGTGCGATTGGTTACCCTTCGTTTCGGGGCGGCCGTCCCGTGGGGAAAATGTGGATAACCTTCTCTGGACGGTTCTAGGCAAGCGGTGCAATAGTCCCGCTCGATTTCGTCCCATTGACCAGGACTGGTGACCTTCTGTGCGTCTGACATCGCTGATTTCCTTCGTATTTGACTGGTGGCACCGCGCCACCTGGGGCACCTGGATTCACACCTTCCGCCGAGGCCAACTCGTCGGCCAGGACGAAGCCGGCAACCGCTACTACCAGGAACGCGGTAAGCCCGAGGTTGGGCGCTACCATTGGGAGCGTCGCCGCCGCTGGGTGATCTACGCAAATCTGGCCGAAGGCTCGATGGTCCCACCGGAGTGGAACGCCTGGCTGCAGCACAACGCGACCGAGCCGCCGACCAGTCCGCAGCCCGATCACGCCTGGGAACAGCCCCACGTGCCCAACCTCACCGGCACCGCGGGTGCGTATCGTCCGGCAGGACATGTACTGGGCGAGGGCGCCCGCAAACCCGCCTCGGCCGACTACGAACCCTGGCAACCAAACTAAGCGCGGGGTACCCGGCATGAAGGGAAATCTGTTCGAGGCCTTGATCGGCGCGGTTGTTTTAGGCGTTGCCGCCGTCTTTCTCGTTTTGCCTTCTCGACAACGGATGTCGGGGCGGTGAACGGATACGAGGTGACGGCGACGTTTGACCGGGTCGATGGCGTCAATGCCGGTGCGGATGTCCGGATGAGCGGGATCAAGATCGGTACCGTGACACAATTGGAACTCGACCCTCAGACGTTTCTTGCGCGGGCCACTCTCAACATCGACAGCGCCGTCGAGTTGCCCAGCGATTCGTCGGCCGAGATCACCACTGAGGGGCTTCTCGGCGGGAAATACATGGCGATCGTGCCGGGGGGTGCCGAAGACACCATTCCCAACGGCGGCCGTATTCAGTTCACCCAGTCGTCGATCAGCCTTGAGGGCTTGATAGGACGCTTCGGTTTCGGCCTGGGCGATAGCGAGTCCGAAGAGAGCAGCGAGTAGTGGAACGTCCCACGCAAACGCAGGATCCCGCACAGGACTGGGACCCCAACGTTTACGCCACCAATGCCCGTTTCGTCGCCGACCTCGCCGGTGCCGTGGTCGATTTGCTCGCGCCGCAACCTGGAGAACGGATTCTCGACCTTGGCTGTGGCGACGGCGCGCTAACTCAAAAAATTGCCGCGCGCGGTGCCGATGTTTTGGGCGTCGATGCCAGCGCCGATTTGGTGCGCGCGACGCAGGAACTCGGTCTGTCGGCACAGGTGGTGAACGGACACCATCTAGAGTTCTCTCAGGAATTCGACGCGGTTTTTTCTAACGCCGCCCTGCACTGGATGCGCGATCCCACCGCGGTAATCGAAGGCGTTCGCCGCGCCCTCAAGCCCGGTGGGCGTTTCGTCGCTGAGTTTGGCGGTGCCGGCAAGGTGGCCAAGCTGATCGGGGCCATCGACGAGGAACTGACGGCCCGCGGACAGCCGGGCCTAAAAGGGCACCCCTGGTATTTTCCAACGCCCGAAACCTATCGTGCGCTTTTGGAGAGCCATGGCTTCGAGGTCGAACAGATCGGGTTGATCGATCGCCCGACCAAGCTGCCGGGCGACATTGGCGGATGGCTCGATACCTTTGCCGATTCGTTTCTCCGCGTACTTGACCCCGGCGACCGCGCGGCGGCGCGCGATTCCATCGTCGACCGCCTCCGCGACCGTATTCGCGACGACGAGGGTGTTTGGTGGGCCGACTATGTTCGGTTGCGGTTTAAGGCATTCCTAGCGTCTTATTCAACGGATCGTCCTTGGCGCGGTTGCCGCTGTGCTCGCCGCGCCGCCTGCGTTTGCCCAAGACAGACCGATTGCCGTGCTTCGTGCGCTGGACAAGGTCACCGCGCGCGTCTCGACCATTTCGGCGCCGGTCGGGCGCGAGGTACGCTTTGGGACGTTGCGCATTCTCGTGCGGACCTGCAAAAAACGACCACCCGAAGAGCCGCCGGAAACCAGTGTCTTTCTGGAAATTCTTGATTTACGACCCCGTGGCGCGCCGCAACGGGTCTTTACGGGATGGATGTTTGCCTCCAGCCCGGCGCTCTCCGCTATGGAGCACCCGACCTACGACGTGTGGCCGATCGACTGTAGGGCGTCTTCACCGCTGAAACCTTCCGGCAGCGAATAGAAATCGGCTTCATGGCGCATCGCGGCTTCGAGCCGCTCATGATAGGCCTCACGCGGTATCTCGATGGCGCCGAACGAGGCAAGGTGATCGGTCACGAATTGGGTGTCGAGAAGGTGGAAATCCCCGGCGCAAAGGCGCGCGACGAGGTGCGTTAGCGCAATTTTACTGGCGTCGGTCTCGCGGCTGAACATGCTTTCGCCGAAAAAGGCCGCCCCCAGCGACACGCCGTAAAGGCCGCCGACCAAATTGCCTGTTTCGTCCCAAGCCTCGACGCTATGGGCGTGGCCGAGGCGCGCAAGGCCTGAGAAAAGGGAAATGATTTCGTCGTTGATCCAGGTTGTTTCGCGGCCCCGTGCGGGCGCCGCGCATGACTCGATCACCTGTACGAACGCTTTGTCGATCGTAATGCGGAAAACGTCTTGTTTGATCTTTCGCGCCAGCCGGCGCGACACGTGAAACGACTCGAGCGGTAGAATCCCGCGCGCGTCGGGGTCGATCCAGTACAGGGTGGGGTCGCTTCGGTCTTCCGCCATCGGGAAGACCCCGCTCGCGTAGGCGCGTAGAAGGATCTCTGGGGTCAGCTTCATCAGCTCGACGAGTCGATGTACTTCTCCAGCCAATGGATGTCGTAGGTGCCGTCCATGATGTCTTTGTTCTCGATGAGATCGAGGTGGAGCGGGATCGTCGTATCGACGCCGTTGATCACGAACTCGAGCAACGTCCGGCGCAAGCGCATGAGACACTCGTTGCGGTTCGCGCCGTGCACGATCAGCTTGGCGACAAGACTGTCATAGAAGGGTGGAATCGAATAACCGTCGTACAAGCCCGAGTCGACACGCACGCCGAAGCCGCCGGGAGCGTGGAAACTTGTGACCGTGCCGGGGTTTGGCGCGAAGGTTTTCGAATTCTCGGCGTTGATCCGGCATTCAATCGCGTGACCGTTGATTTTGACATCCTCTTGCCGAAGGCTCAACGTCGCACCCGATGCAATCCGCAGCTGTTCGCGCACGAGATCGACACCGGTGATCATTTCCGTCACCGGATGCTCGACTTGGAGGCGCGTGTTCATCTCGATGAAAAAGAATTCGCCGTTCTCGTAGAGGAACTCGATCGTGCCGACGCCACGGTACCCAAGTTCGCGGATCGCGCTGGCAACGCGCTCGCCGATCTCGGCGCGAGCCTTGGCGTTGAGGGCGGGAGAGGGCGCTTCTTCGAGAATCTTCTGGTGCCGGCGCTGCAGGGAGCAGTCGCGTTCGCCCAAATGGATGGCGTTGCCATGGGTATCGCCGACGACCTGAATCTCGATATGCCGTGGCTTCTCTAGGTATTTTTCCATGTAGAGCGTGTCGTCGCCGAACGCCGCCTTGGACTCGGCGCGAGCCGTCGATAACACCTCTGCCATCTCGTCGGCCGAACGCGCCACCTTCATGCCCCGACCGCCACCGCCGGCCGCCGCCTTGACGATTACCGGATAGCCGATTTCCTTCGCGACCCTTTGCGCCTCGTCTTCGCTGGTGATCGCGCCGTCAGAACCAGGCACGACCGGGATCCCAAGCCGCTTGGCGGTTTCCTTGGCGACGACCTTGTCGCCCATGAGGCTGATGTGTTCGGACGTCGGCCCAATAAAGGTGATGCCATGCTCTTCGACGATGGACGCGAAATTGGCGTTCTCGGATAGGAATCCATAACCCGGATGGATCGCGTCTGCTTCAGTGATTTCTGCGGCCGAAATGATCGCTGGAATGTTGAGATAGCTGTCGGTTGCGCTGGGCGGTCCGATGCAGACGGCCTCGTCGGCCAAACGAACGTGCATCGCCTTTTCGTCGGCGGTCGAATGCACCGCGACGGTCGCAATGCCCATTTCGCGGCAGGCCCGCAGGATTCGCAGCGCGATCTCGCCGCGATTGGCGATCAAGACCTTTTCGAGCATCTATTCGACGATCATCAGGGGTTGGCCGAACTCGACAGGCGTGGCGTCGTCGACCAGTACCTTGGACACCACGCCGGCGCGGGGGGCGGCGATCGGGTTCATGGTTTTCATCGCTTCCACGATCAACAGCGTCTGGCCTTGGGCGACACGATCGCCCTCTTTGGCAAAGGCCGCAGCACCGGGTTCCGGCGAGAGGTAGACGGTTCCGACCATCGGCGATTTAACGGCACCTGGGTCGTTACCGGCATCCTCGGATGTCGTGGTGGCCGGGGCGGGCGCTGCACTCGGGGCGACCGGCGCGGACGCTGCCGCCGCGACGACTTGGGTGCCACCGCGTGACACGCGAACACGCTTATCGGCTTCTTCCCATTCAATCTCGCTGAGGTTGGTTTCGTCCAGAAGGGACGCCAGTTCGCGAATGACGTCCGAATCGATGGAGAGTTTTCCCATGCGTTACTGCCTATGCATTTTTGATGAGCGATGAGAGGGCATCGACCGCAAGGTCATAACTCTGCGGCCCGAAGCCGCTGATCATGCCGGTGGCGGCCTGACTGACGTAGGAGTGGTGGCGAAATTCCTCGCGGCGGAAGATGTTCGACAGGTGAACCTCGACAATCGGGACGTCGACGGCGCGCAACGCGTCCAGCAGCGCCACCGAGGTATGGGTGTAGGCGCCGGCGTTGACGATCAATCCAGCCGCCCGGTCTCGGGCACTCTGGACCCAATCGACCAGCTGGGCTTCGCTATTGCTCTGATGAAATTCGACATCTAGGCCCGCATCGGCTGCGCGTTGCCGTACCGAGGCTTCGATATCCGCCAGCGAATGGGTGCCATAAATATCGGTCTCTCGAGTTCCCAACAGATTTAGGTTTGGACCGTTAAGAACCAGAATGAGCGTCGAATGGGGCATGACCGAAATACGTCGTGCAGGACAATGTCCCGCCTTATAGCATGGCGGCTCCGCGAAACAATTGTGCGGCAATGGAGTTCGTGGCGTCATCAGACGTGTTGAACACCACCGAGACGGAACCCCATACTTGGATCTGGTTGACGGAAAACGCCCCCATGGAATTGACGATCAATGGCGAACCGCGGCGCTTCGACGCCCCGATTTCGGTCGCTCAACTGCTCCAGAACCTTGGTCTCGACGCCCGTAAGGTGGCGCTCGAGCGCAATCTTGAGATTGTGCCGCGCAGCGCCTTCGAAACCACCACGTTGGGCGACGGCGATAAGATCGAAATCGTCCATTTCATCGGTGGCGGCGATGCTACCAAGGAACCGAATGCCGAGGACACCTGGACCGTCGCGGCCGCACCATGCGCTCGCGCCTCATCATCGGAACCGGGAAATACAAGGATTACGAAGAGAACCGCCGAGCCGCTGAAGCTGCCGAGTCCGAAATGATCACGGTGGCGGTCCGCCGCGTGAATCTCACCGATCGGAATCAACCTATGTTGGTCGATTCCCTCGACCCCAAGAAATACATCTTCCTGCCCAACACCGCGGGGTGTTTCACCGGCGAAGAGGCCGTGCGCACGCTGCGGTTGGCGCGCGAGGCCGGCGGCTGGGACTTGGTAAAGCTCGAGGTGTTGGCGACAAAAAGACCCTTTATCCAGACATGCCGGAAACACTGCGCGCCGCCGAGATGTTGGTGAAGGAGGGTTTCCAAGTCATGGTCTATTGCAGCGACGATCCGATCCAAGCCAAACGCCTTGAGGAAATAGGATGTTGCGCCATCATGCCGCTGGGCGCGCCGATCGGATCGGGCCTGGGCATCCAGAACCCGGTTGCCATTCGTATTATCGTCGAGAACGCCAACGAGCCGGTGATCGTCGATGCCGGCGTGGGCACGGCGTCCGAAGCGGCGATCGCGATGGAACTTGGTTGTGATGCGGTAATTTCAAACACCGCAATCGCCGAAGCCAAGAACCCGGTTTTGATGGCTTCGGCGATGAAACACGCGGTCCGGGCCGGCCGCCAAGCGTATCTTGCAGGCCGCATGGCGCGAAAGCGCTATGCCGACCCGTCCTCGCCCCTAGGGGGGTTGATCTAAGCTACTGGCAGCTTGCGCAATGTTCGCGCGCGCGCGCAATCAATTCCTTGAACTGATCAACCTGGATGAGGCCCGGCACGATCGCGTCGCCGATCAAAAATCCAGGTGTGCCGTTCACGCCGATCGCTTGTGCAAGCTGCAGGTTCTTGCTGATGAGCTGGCCGACTTCGTCGCTTTCAACCGCCTCTAACAGGCGCGTCCGGTCGACCCCGACCTCGGTTGCCGTCTGAAGGGCGATTTCCGGGCTAAGCCGACCGCGGGCTTCGAACATGGAGGCGTGATAATCGAGGTATCGGTCCGGCGCCAACAAATGGACCGCAATGCCGACCCGGGCGGCAAATACCGAGGCGTCGCCCAGGACAGGGAACTCTTTATAGACGACGCGAATGTTCGGATCGTCTTCCATCAGTTGCGCGAGCACGGGATGGGCGTTTCGGCAATAAGGACAGGCATAATCGAAGAACTCGACGATGGTGACGTCGCCTTCGGAATTGCCGCCGACCGGGCTTGCGGGATCATCGCGCAGTGCGGCGTTGTTCGCCGCGACGGCGTGGACGGCGCGTTCCCCTGCGGCGGCTTGCTCACGTGCCTGCAGGATTCGGATCGCCTCCAGCACGATTTCCGGATTACGAAGGATGTAGCCACGAACAATCGCCTCGGTGATCCGGCGCGCCTCCGGGTCGACCGACTCCAGAATCTCTTCGTCGGTTTGCGGGGCACTGTGCTGGGCGAGGGCAGGGAGCGGCGAACGAAAGGGCGGCGATTACCGCCAGGACTAATCTAATCATGACGCTAGTGATATCAGCGTCGCGGCTTGGCTGCGCTCAAGATATCTTGAGCACGCAAATGACCTGGAGATCCGACCGGCAGAAGTCGCTCCGCGCGTGTCGCGTGGGCGCGGGCATCGCCTGCGCGCTCCGACCCAATGGCTTGCTCGGCGCTGGCCAGGCTCGACATGCCAAGTTGTTTGTCGCGTCCATAAGCGATGGCCAATTGACCCCAAGCGCCGGTCAATGTCCGATCGATCCGAACAGCTTCCTCCAGGTGGACGATCGCCTCTTTCGTCAACGCCGGATCGTTCATGGCGACAGGGCCTGACCCAAAGCGAGCCGGAGGAGAGGTTCGTGCGGTGCCAGGCGGACGGCTTGTTGAAAGGGTGGGATCGCTCGCCCCGACCGCCATTTTCGAAGATGATTTGGCCCTTCAGTTCATGGAAGAACGGATCGTCGGGAAAATCGGCGATTAACGAGTCGATTTCCGCGATGGCGCGATCGGGGTTCGTCAGTTGGTGATTGGCCGCCGCCCGGGCGTAGCGTGCCGGCACGCTCGTATCGGTCTCGCCGTATTCTTTCATCGCCCGCTTGGGATTTAGAAACGCCATGACCTTGGCGCGCACCCGATCGAAGGCGGCTATCTGCTCCGGAGTAGGCTCTGCGTCGCGCGAGGGAGAACTGTTTGTCAGCCTCTCTAGCGCAAGAATGCGGTCTCGCGAGAGCGGATGGGTCCGGCCGTAAGACGTCTGGTTTCGCCGCAATAGCGCTTCCTGGTCGCCCAGCTTCTGCAAGACCTCGATCAAGCCACGCGAGGATTGTCCGGTATCTTCAAAAAAGCGCACGGCGGCTTGATCGGCAGCCGATTCCTGGACCCGCGAATACTGAAGAATCGATTGGCCGGCGACCTGGGTTCCACCCCCGACCACCGCCGCTCCAGCCGCACCACCGCCGCCAGCAACGGCCGCCGCGACGCCCAGCACGGCCGCCACCACCGCAATTGCGTTGGCGCCGCGCAAGGCATCTTGGGTTCTGGCGAGGTGGCTGCCGGAAATATGGCCTGTCTCATGTGCCAGCACGCCGATGATCTGGCCGGGATGGTCGGCCTCGACCAGCAAACCCGTAAACAGGAATATTCGCTGTCCGCCCGCGACAAAGGCATTGAGGGCGCGGTCATTGACGATATGGACCGACACGGAATCCGTGGTAAGACCAGCCGCAGCAAACACCGGCGCAGCGAACTCTCGGATCATGCGTTCCGTTTCCGCGTCGCTAATCAGGCTCAGATTCTGGGCGAACGCCGGTCTGACGATCGAGGTAATGAGAACGGTGAGAACGAGCAACCGGCAAATAAGGCGCGACACGTCAGACTCCGCAAGGGGACCTGTTCTGGAACGTAGGCAGCGCGGCAGGGGCCGTCAATTCGCGGCGCTTGGGCTTTTGCTGATTGCCGCCTGTACCCAGACCGCGCCACAAAGTCCCAAGGTGTCAGCCAGCTTCCTCGGCGGCGTGACGGCCGACGAACCGCGAGCAACGCTTGCCGGCCTTGCTGCGCTCGAGGACGGGGGACTGCGGCGGACGCTGCCGTCGCCACGTTCTTTTCGTTGACGGTGACCTATCCCCTGGCTGCGGGCGTCGCTGGCGGCGGAGCGTGCGTCGCCTACGATTCCGTTACCGGCACGTCCGAAAGCATCGATTTCTTGCCACCGCGCCGGTATTGGGCGGCGCTGTTGCCGTGCCCGGTGCCGTCAGAGGCATGTCGGCGCTCCATGCGCGGTTTGGTCGGCTGCGTTGGGCGCAGCTGATTCTGGATGCCGAGAAGAAAAGGCCCGATTCGGTTTTCCGGCATCCCGCGCGCTCGCGATGGCCGCTGGCGAGTATGCCGGGACGACAGGCGCCCGCGACCTCGGCCCCTTTATCCAGGCCAGTCAATCGGTCGACGAAGGCGCGACCGTCGCCCAACCGGCCCTCGCGGATGTCTTAAGCGCCATTCGAGTGCGCGGCGGAGGCGACGTCTATTTCGGGGATACAGCGCGGAACCTCGTCCTTCGCGCGCAGAATGTTGGAGGACCGCATGACGGTCGACGACCTCAAGCAGTTCTTGCCGGCGTGGGAGCGCAGCAATCCGAACCGCGTTCGGTGATTTGAGCTATTTCACCACCGCAAAAGGCCCCGGCGGCGGAGCCTGAGTGCGGCAATGTGGGCGATGCTCACCGACCAACGGCGCTATGCGACGACTCCAAGTCCTTCCCGAGCGCACCTGATGGCCGAGGCCGCAAATCGCGCCATCACGGAACGTGCTGCTGGCGGAGATATCTCGTCGTTTCGCGCGGAGGCGCTCATGACGGATTACGATCCGGCGCAACACACCCCACGCACCACACCCGAGGTGCCGGACCTTGCGCCGTGGATCGGCGCTGGCAAGGACGGGACAACCGGTTTCGTGACGCTTGACCCTTCGGGATCCGCGGTAGCCTGCGTCCTCACCATGAACGCCCCATTCGGCAACGGACAAATGGGACCCAGACCTTGGCGTATTCTTTGCGCCGTTGGTGCCCGCTGGTGCCGAAGGGTGGTTGCGCAGCGGGACCGACTTCGTTGCGCCGGTCGTCATTGCCAACGGCGTGACCGGAGAGTTCGTCATGGGGCTGACGGCCACGGGTGGCCCGGCTGCGCCGGTGGCCGCAGTGAATACCGCGGCAGTCGCCGTCCTTGATGCGCAACCGTTGCACGCAGCCGTGAATGCGGCGCGCGTCTTTGCGTTGCCCAATCCCGACACCACGATTTTGGAACGCGGTAATCCAGCCGCCACGATAGAAACACTGCGCGCCGCGGGACACCGCGTCACCGACGGAGCGACTTTTGGAATCGTTAATGCGATTTCGTGCTTCGGTGGCGCAACGTTGGACCCGAGTTCCTGCCGGTTCGTCGCCGATGGTCGCGGATTCGGCCTTGCCGATGGCGGCACCCAGTTCTAATCGCGCCATGAAGATCTCTACTCGCGCCGATGTCGCGCCGTTCTATGCAATGGAAGTTCTCAAAGCCGCCAACGAAAAAGCGGCCAAGGGTGATTCGGTCCTCCATCTCGAAGTGGGCGAGCCGGGACGCGGCGCACCGGCCGGCGCGATCGCCGCTGCGCATGCCGCATTAGACGAAGGCGGGATCGGCTACACCGAGGCATTTGGCCTGCGCGAATTGCGCGCACGGATCGCCAGTTACTACCAAGAAACGCACGGCGTCGCGGTACCCGTCGAGCGGATTGCGGTGACCACAGGGTCGTCCGGGGGATTTGTGCTCTCGCTGATCACTGCTTTTGATGTCGGGGATCGCGTTGCGCTTGGCGTGCCGTGTTATCCCGCCTATCGAAATATGTTTAAGGCCTTGGGGATCGAGCCGGTTTACTTGCGCACCACCATGGCCACCCGCTTTCAACCCACGCCTGAAATGCTGGCCGAGGTGGGCCCGGTCGATGGCTTGCTGATCGCCAGCCCGGCCAATCCCACCGGCACGATGCTCGTCGGCCAACCGCTGACCGACATCATCGACTATTGCACGCGCGAAGGTGTGCGGCTGATTTCGGACGAGGTCTATCACGGGATCACGTACGAACATGCGGCCGAGACGATCCTGGGCCGGGCGCCGGGCGGAATTGTTCTGAACGGGTTTTCCAAGTTCTACGGCATGACCGGCTGGCGACTGGGTTGGATGGTCCTGCCCGAGGACATGACGGCGCCGATGGAGCGCGTGGCGCAAAACCTCTACATCTCGTCCAATGCGGTGTCGCAACGCGCGGCATTGGCTGCTTTCGACTGTCAAGACGAACTTCGGCGCAATGTTGAGGTCTATCGGCGTAATCGTGATTTGTTGCTTGAGGCGCTGCCACGCGGCGGCATCACCGAAATGGCGCCGGCCGATGGTGCGTTCTACATCTTTGCCAATGTCAGCAGACTAACCAACGACAGCGCTGATTTTTGCGCCCGTTTGCTAGATGAGACTGGCGTTGCGGTCACGCCTGGCATCGATTTCGATGCCGAGCAAGGTCATGCCTTCATACGCATCAGCTTTGCGGGCGAAACCGATACGATCCGCGACGCTGCGGATCGTATCGTGCGCTGGCTTAGCTAAGCGCGCGGCTCCACCAACCACGTTTCTTCGGCTGCGGCGGCTCTTCGTTCGCTTCCGGCTCGTTCACCGGCGCAGACGTGCTTTCCGCCTCTGATGGCGGTGCCTCTGCTGTGGCGGCTACCGGTGTCGGCTCAGGTTCTGGTTCGACCGGCGATTCGACTGGTTCAACCACGACATCGTCCGACGGTGCGCTTGATGCCGTTTCGGAGGCGGTCTCCGCGGGCGTGTCGTCGGCAACGCTGCCCGCCTCTTCGGTCACACCGTTTTCGCCGTCGCCGTCTTCAGCGGGCTTTGCTTCGGTGCGCTCGCCCCGACCGCGCCGACCGCGACCGCCGCGACGGCGGCGAGACCGCGGTTTTTTCTCGCGTTCGCCGCTCTCCGTGTCGCCGTTTTCTGCATCGGTGTTCTCCGAAGCCGACGCGTCGTTTTCGTCGCTCTGCGCCTCGGCGTTTTCCTCGCTCGCAGCGGCTTCGTCATGAGATTCGCCGTTGCTCTCCTCATCGCGCCGACGCCGTCTGCCGCCGCGCCGGCCACGCCGCCGTCGCTTGCGCGGCTGGCCGTCGTCGTCGCCAGAGGCTTGGTTGTCGGTGTCCTCGGACTGGGACTCGGCCGCGTCGTCTTCGTCCTCGTCCTCCTCCGGCAAGTCGGGTTGGGCGACGGGTTCGCGCCGGTCGCCGCCACGCTCAACCCGGAAGTCGGGAGCGATGAGGCCATCATCAGAGCGAACGAGAACGATCAACCCATAGCGTTCTTCGATCGATATAATCGAAGATCGTTTCTGGTTGAGCAGATAAAGCGCCACCGGTGTCGGCACAAAGATGGACACTTCGGTCGAGCGACCGCGCAACGCTTCGTCTTCCAGTGCGCGGAGCGCACGCATGGCAGCCGACTCGATCGAATACACGATGCCGCTACCGCCGCAGGTCGGGCAGGGGTCGCTACTGGATTCAAGAAGGCTCGGCCGTAAGCGTTGGCGCGACATTTCCATCAGGCCGAAGTGGCTGATCCGGCCGACCTGAATACGCGCGCGGTCCGATTTCAGGCATTCCTTGATTTTGCGTTCGACTGCTCGGTTGTTGCGGTTTTCGTCCATGTCGATGAAATCGATCACGATCAGTCCGGCCAAGTCGCGCAAGCGCAACTGGCGGGCGACTTCTTGCGCCGCTTCGAGGTTGGTCTTGAGCGCGGTCCCCTCGATGTTGCGTTCCCGGGTGGAACGCCCCGAGTTCACATCGATGGCGACCAAGGCCTCCGTCGAGTTGATGATGATGTAGCCGCCGGATTTCAGCGTGACCCGCGTGCTCATCATCGAGTCGAGCTGCGCGTCGACGTTGAATTTCCGGAAAAGCGGGATCGACTCCTTGTAAGGCTGGACCCGCTTCGCGTGACTGGGAATCAGCATGCGCATGAACTTTTTGGCCGACTTGTAGGCGTCATCGCCCTCGACCAGCACCTCATCAACTTCTTTGGTGTAGAGGTCGCGGATCGATCGTTTGATCAGGTTAGCTTCTTCGTGCACCAGCGCAGGGGCGATGGATTCCAGCGTTGTCTCGCGAATCTCGCTCCACAGGCGCGATAGGTACTCGTAGTCGCGTTTGATTTCCGGCTTGGTACGTTGGGCGCCGGCGGTGCGAACGATCAACGCCATTTCTCTTTGGGAATGCTGATGTCGCCGACGATGCTTTTCAGTCGCTTGCGGTCGCCGGCATTCGTGATTTTCCGGCTGATTCCGCCGCCGCGCGCGGTGTTCGGCATCAGGACGCAGTAGCGACCGGCCAGCGATATGTAGGTCGTTAGCGCGGCGCCTTTGTTGCCGCGTTCCTCTTTGACGACTTGGACCAACAGGATTTGGCGTCGCTTGATAACCTCTTGGATCTTGTACGACCGCATCATCTGCTGTCGGCGACGGGTCTGCTGTTGTTCGTCTATTTCATCGCCGCCCATATCGTCGGGTGCGGGGGCTTCTTCGCCGTCTTCGCCGTCATCACCGGACGCTTCGGCATCTTCGTCAGGGTCGGTCTCAGCGGCCTCACCGCTTCGGTTTCTGCCTCAGCCTCCGCCGTTGCATCGGCGCCGTCGTCCGCTTCAACGTCCGCGCTCGCTTCGGCTTCTTCGGCAGCTGCCTCGGCGGCAGCTTCGGCCTCCGCTTGTTGTTTTGCTTCGGCCGCGAGCAGCGCTTCTCGGTCGGCGACCGGAATCTGGTAGTAGTCGGGATGAATTTCGTTGAAGGCGAGGAAACCGTGCCGGTTTCCGCCGTATTCGATAAAGGCCGCCTGGAGCGAAGGCTCTACACGGGTAACTTTTGCGAGATAGATGTTGCCCTTTAATTGGGCGCGACTGGTTGCCTCAAAATCAAATTCTTCGAGCTGTTGCCCTTTGACGACCACCACCCGAGTTTCCTCCGGGTGGGCCGCCTCGATCAGCATCTTTGTTGCCATTGTTTGGTGTAATCCTTGTGGGCGCTGACGTGCGGAACGCAAGTTCCCGTCGCCGCGAGCCCGGGTTAAGGGCCGGCGCCACGTCACCTCTCGCTGCACGTGGCAGCGGGATGGTTTCAGTCGTGGTCAAGAAGGCCGGCATGATTGAACAATTCAGTTGGGTTTCGTGTGGCGCGGCGACCGAATTCTGATTTCTTCTACGTGTAGTTGAAACACGTGACGCAGGCGCTGCGAGCGTTAGCCGTTGCGAAATAAACACACTTTGATAGCCGGAACAAACCTATTTTTGCGTTAATTGCCAGCCTGCGCATTTATCGTCCCGTTTGAATGTGGGGGCTGATGGGGGTTATATCTAGTACAGGCTCCAAAAAAGGGCGCTAAATGTTCCAATTTTTACGGTGCATCGGGGCAGCAATCGCTTTCGTTGCGGTGGCATTGCCGGGTGTTGTCGAGGCGACTTCCGCGGTCACCGGGGTACGCGCCGGCGAACAGGCCGAGGCGACGCGATTCGTCATGGATCTTTCTGAAAAGGTCGATTTCGAGGTGTTCCTGTTGGATCAGCCCTACCGCGTCGTGGTCGACTTTCCGGTGCTCGATTGGCAAGTTCCGGTCACCCCAACCGTTCAGCGCGGGTTGATCGATGGATTCCGGTTCGGGCTCTTCGATAGGGCGACCTCGAGGCTGGTCCTCGACGTGAATAAGCCAGTCGAGGTCCGCCGATCCTTTGTTCTTCCGCCGAACGGATCCTTCCCTTATCGCTTTGTGATCGACTTGGCCGAGGTGCCCGCCGACCAATTCGAGCGTGTTGCGGCCGTGCCCACGCAAAATCTCGGCCCGATCCCGCTCGTCAAACCGCCGAGCCCCGATACGCCGAAAGAGGCCGGGCCCCGCATCGTAATCCTCGATCCGGGCCATGGCGGGATCGATCCCGGCACGATCGGGCGCCGCGGCGCGCTTGAAAAAGAGGTCACCCTGGCGATCGCCCTGGAAGCGCGCCGCGCGTTGGAGGCGACGGGACGGTACCGCGTGTTCCTGACCCGCGAAGACGACGTTTTCATCCGGCTGCGCGACAGGGTGGCGTTCGCCCGTCAACGCGACGCCGATCTGTTCATCTCGCTCCACGCCGATTCGCTGAACGACCGCACCGTCCGCGGGGCGTCGGTCTATACCCTGTCGGAAAAAGCGTCGGACCGGGAAGCCGCCGCGCTGGCGCAACGGGAGAACAAGGCCGATCTGATCGCCGGGGTCGACCTGGACCGCGAACCGGACGAGGTTGCCACCATCCTGATCGACCTGGCGCGTCGCGAAACGATGAATCTGTCGGCGACCTTTGCGACCCTTGTGCTGCCCGAATTCGAGCGTGCCGGGAAGACGTTGCGAAAAGGGCACCGGTTTGCCGGGTTTGCCGTCCTGAAGGCGCCCGATGTGCCGTCGGTCTTGATCGAACTGGGCTATCTATCCAATCCAGCAGATGAGCGCCAACTGACGTCGCCGGATTTCCAAAAACAGATCGCGGTGTCGATCCAAAGGTCCGTGGACTCCTACTTTTCGGAGCTTTCACGGTAATTCGAACGGGTTAGGCCGAATTCTGCCTTATTTGGGCGTATACTCCGTTGAATCGAAATTGGGGGTTCGGGGCGACCGGATCATGTTGAAATTCCTAGGGTTTTTGTTTGGCGCGCTATTCTTGCTCGCCTCAGCCGGGGCCGGCGGCGGGCTGTTCGTGCTCTACCACTTTGGTCGCGACCTTCCCGACTTCGACCAACTTGCCACCTATCAGCCGCCGGTGATGACACGCGTGCACACCGCCGATGGCAGCTTGCTGACCGAGTACGCGATTGAAAAACGGGTCTTCGTGCCTGTCGTCGCCATGCCCGAGCAGCTGATCGAGGCCTTTCTCGCGGCCGAGGACGATACCTTTTTCGAACATCCCGGTGTCGACGCGCGTAGCGTCGTCGGGGCCGCGGTTACCAATCTCATGAATTACGGTGGGGACCGGCGTCC
This sequence comes from Alphaproteobacteria bacterium, assembly GCA_038141965.1. GTDB lineage: Bacteria > Pseudomonadota > Alphaproteobacteria > SHVP01 > SHVP01 > CALJDF01. Next base: position 669,767 of record JAYQJC010000002.1, on the reverse strand, counting down.
GGTTGGCGCCTCGACCATCACCCAGCAGGTGGCGAAGAACTTCCTCCTCACCAACGAAGTGTCGATCGACCGCAAGATCAAAGAGGCGATACTGGCGTTCCGGATCGAACGGGCCCTGAGCAAGGAACGGATCCTCGAGCTCTACCTCAATGAGATTTACCTCGGACAGGGTTCTTACGGGGTCGCCGCCGCGGCACTGAACTACTTCGACAAGTCCTTGGACAACCTCAGTCTCCAGGAAATGGCCTACTTGGCGGCACTGCCCAAAGCGCCAAATAACTACCATCCGACGCGCCGCACCGAGGCCGCTAAGGCGGGCCGCGACTGGGTATTGGGGCGCATGGCCGATGTTGGGTTTATTGCGTCGTCAGAGGCGACGTTGGCGTCCAAGACGGCGTTCCGCGTATCCCAGCGGCACAATGACTCGTTCGTCGATGCGGCCTACTTCACCGAGGAAGTCCGCCGCCAACTCTATGACTCCTACGGCGAGCAAGGCCTCTACGAAGGGGGCCTGTCGGTCCGCACCACGTTGGATTCTCGCCTTCAAGCAATCGCCCAGGATGCGCTGAGGGGCGGACTAGAGGCCTATGATCGCCGCCACGGTTGGCGCGGTCCTGTCACGATCGATTCCAGTCGAGCGTTGGCAAGCTGCCCTCAAGGCGGTCGAACCGCCAAAAGGTATCGGCGATTGGGTGTTGTCCGTTGTCCTTGGTGTCGATGACGCTGGTGCCCAAATTGGCTTCGGATCAGGGGCACGGGGGTTCATCCCGTTCGAAGAACTCAAGTGGGGCCGGCCTCACCTTGAAGGTCAGAAGCTCGGCAAAGGCCGTCAAAACTGCGTCCGATGTACTGCGCACCGGCGATGTCGTGATGGTTGAGCGGCTCCAGACCGACGCGGGCGTCGTGTTCGCTTTGCGACAAGTACCGGAAATCCAAGGCGCTTTGGTCGCCATGGACCCCCACACCGGTCGGGTGTTGGCGATGGTAGGTGGCTACGACTACGCCCAAAGCCAGTTCAACCGGGCGACTCAGGCAATGCGCCAACCGGGGTCCGCATTCAAGCCGTTCGTCTATGCCGCGGCTTTGGAGAACGGGTTCACCCCGGTCAGCCGAATTCTCGATGCCCCGTTCGTAATCGATCAAGGGGCCGGGCAGGGGCGGTGGAAACCGGCGAACTACACCAACAAATTCTACGGACCCTCGACCCTTAGGCTGGGGATCGAAAAGTCGCGAAACTTGATGACGGTTCGGCTGGCGCAGTATTTGGGGATGGACACCGTTGCGGACTACGCCGGTAAGTTCGGCATTGTCGAAGACCTTCCGGAATTTCTGTCGATGTCGCTTGGTGCCGGTGAAACCACACTGATGCGTTTGACGACCGCCTACGCGATGTTGGTGAACGGCGGTAAACGGGTGACCCCGACCTTGGTCGACCGCGTCCAAGACCGTCGCGGGCGCACGATCCTGAAGCATGACCAAAGGGCTTGCGAGGTGTGTCTGGTCGACCGCTGGCGCGACCAAGACGAGCCGGCGCTCAGCGACATCCGGGAGCGGGTCATCGATCCGGAAACCGCTTACCAGATGGTCTCCATGCTGCAAGGTGTGGTGGACCGTGGCACCGGCGCCGGCATTCGTCGGCTCGGGATGCACCTTGCGGGCAAAACGGGCACTACCAATGACAACGTCGATGCCTGGTTCCTCGGGTTTTCGCCTGACTTGGTCGTTGGCGTGTTCACCGGGTTTGACGAACCTTGCTCGTTGGGGCCGCGAGAACAAGGGGCCAGCGTCGCCGTGCCGATTTTCAGGGACTTCATGGCGCAAGCTTTGGAGAATCAACCTGATATTCCCTTCCGTATCCCCGGTGGGGTGCGCCTCGTTCGTATCGACGCGGCAACCGGCAAACTCGCCAGTGACCAAAGCAAAGAAGTGATCCTTGAGGCGTTCCGCCCGGGAACGGAACCGACAACAGCCGAGTCTGCGGTCCTCGATGCCCAAGTAAGCGGCCAGTTGCGTGGTCGGACATCGACCGGCTCCGGGGTGGGTGGCCTTTACTGAGGCGCGCGGGTCCGCTACCAAACCAACCGACACTCAAGACCGGTCAGGGATATGCGCGCCGAATTCGAGAAACTACAGAGCGACATCGAGCAGTCGGTCGGGCTGCTGAGGAGGCATCTTTGACTACGACAACGCGCTTGTTCGACTCGAAGAGCTAAATCGACGCTCGGAAGACTCGAGCCTTTGGGAAGACCCCGATGCGGCACGCAAGGTCATGCGCGAACGCACGGTCCTTGATGATGCGATCACGCGGTTCGACGCACTCCAAACCGAATTCAACGACACGATCGAATTGATCGAACTCGGCGAAGCCGAAGGCGATGAAGCAATTGTCGACGAGGCCGGTGCGGCCTTGGCGGCGTTACGAGATCGCGCCGCAAAGTTGGAGCTCGAGTCGCTGTTGTCGGGGGAAGCCGACGGCAATGATTGCTTTCTTGAGGTGCACGCCGGGGCAGGCGGCACCGAGTCCCAGGATTGGGCTCAAATGCTCACGCGGATGTACCTACGGTGGATCGAAGCGAACAACTACAAAGTCGAATGGATCGAAGAAAGCCCAGGTGAAGAAGCGGGACTGAAATCCGCCACGCTGCGCGTGATTGGGCCCAACGCCTACGGCTGGCTCAAGACCGAGACCGGCGTTCACCGGCTGGTTCGGATATCGCCGTTCGACGCGTCGGCGCGACGCCACACCAGTTTCGCCAGCGTCGGGCGTTTATCCGGTGATCGACGACGAAATCGACATCGTGATCGAGGATAAAGGATCTCCGGGTCGATACCTATCGCGCCTCGGGGGCCGGCGGGCAGCACGTTAATCGGACGGACAGTGCCGTTCGCTTGACCCACGTGCCGACCGGAATCGTGGTGCAATGCCAGAACGATCGTTCGCAGCACAAGAATCGCTCGGCCGCGATGAAAATGCTCAAGTCGCGCCTCTACGAAGTCGAAATCGAAAAACGTGAGGCCGAGAAACAGGCCGTGCACGACTCGAAAACCGACATCGGGTGGGGCCACCAGATCCGGTCGTACGTCCTGCACCCCTATCAGATGGTCAAGGATCTGCGGACAGGTGTCGAGAAGGGCAATGCTGCGGGTGTCCTCGACGGCGACCTCGACGCGTTCATGGCGGCCGCGTTGTCCGCGCGCGTCGGGCAGAACGACAGCGACGCGCCAAAATGAAAACGCCGCCTCTAGGGCGGCGTTTCAAAAATCAGGCTGGCTGCTGGTCTAGGCCGGTGGCCGCGGCCGGTGCCGGTCCGGCACCCATTTCCCTTTGGGCTGCGCCACCGGGTTTGATTCGCGCTTCGGACATTTCGGTGGGTTTGTCGGTTCGCTTGCAATGACCCTCGACGAAGGCGCCGGAATCGATGGCCAACAATTCGTGCCAAATATCGCCCACGACATGCGCGCGCTTTTGGCCAATTGCACTTTACGGGCGCGAATGCGCCCATTCACGCGACCTTTGACCACGACATCGTCTGCCACGATCTCACCGTTGATCGTGGCCCGCTCGCCGATCGTGAGGGCGTTCGCGGCCACATCGCCGTCGACCGTCCCGTCGATTTGAACCTCGCCCTGTGAGCGCAGGTTGCCAACGATCTGGAGATTGGCACTGATTAACGACGGCGGCGCGTCCTTGGTGCTCCCAGGTGCTTCGGGCAATGGACTGGTCCCTCGTTCAGTTCTTGAAAACATACTTCCCTGCCTTCAAAAAGCGTGACGGATCATACGCTTTGCCTTCAAACCTTATCTCGTAATGGAGGTGCGTTCCAGTACTCCGCCCTGTGCTTCCCATGCGGCCGATCTGGGTCCGGAAGCCCACTTCTTCGCCCTTTTTGACCGAAATTCGGTCCAAATGCCCGTAGCGCGTGCGCAGCCCAAAGCCGTGGTCGATCTCGACCATGTTGCCATAGGGCCCATTGCGCCCAGCCTTGGCCACTGTTCCCGGGGCTGTCGCGAAGACCGGCTGCCGCGCGGGGCCGGCAAGATCAACGCCCGCGTGAAACGCCATTCGCTTGGTGATGGGGTCGCGACGGCGACCGTAGTCGCTCGAGATATAAAAATTGTCTGCCGGGGCGGCGATCGGCAGAACCCGCAGCACGCTTTGTAGTGCTTCCCAGCGCTGCAAGCTGTCTTCCAAGGCCCGCAACCGAAGAGTCGAACGCAGCGCCATCTTCCAGGCTGGCGACGCCGGTCATCGGACCCGTCTTCGCCGGCAGAGGGGTCGATCACCGGACCACCCATTGCCTCGTCGAGAACGCCGCTTTTCTCGAACAGTCTCTCGGGTTTCAGCCCCGTCATCGCGATGGTGTCTTCGAGGAGCGCGATGTCGTCCGTCGTCCGTGCTGCGATCCGCTCGATAAAGCGCTGCTGCTCGTCTTTGATATCGACCAGCCGGTCGTTGACGGTTTCCAGATTGTTCATCAGGTCGGCGTTGGACTTGATGAGAGTGTCGCGTTCCGCGCTCAATGAAACGACCCGGTTGCGCGTTTCGGCTAGGTCTTGTTCAAGACCCGAGCGTTGCTTCAAGGTCGAACGGAGTTCGCCCTGCAGCGTGCCGATTTGGCCGGCAAGAGCGTTGCGTTCGCCTTGCAGCTGTTTGCGCAGGGCTGCGGCTTCTTTGGACGCCTCGCGGTGGTCGTCCGACACCGCGGCCAGGCGCCCGGAGATCTCGTCGAGCCGTCGCTCGAGGTTTTCCTTGTGGGACACCAAAGCAATCAGTTGGCTGTGCTTGGCGTCGAGATCGCGGGCCGCGTTGATGAAGCGCAGCTGGGTATCGCGCATTTCGCCTTCGAGGACGCGGTAGGCCTCCTGGCCCGCGCGAATGCGCTCGTTTTTTGCGGCGATAATGTCGTTTTGGAAAATGTATTGGAACGTCGAGAACGTGAACCAAACCCCAAGCAGAAGGACAATTGAGGCGAGGCCTAATTGAACTTTGCCGGAGAATGTTACAAAGCGAACTTCGCCGTCTGTGCGAAGGTAGATTTGTCGTTCCGGAAACAGACGCCCGTAGACCCGTGTAAGGGTCCCTCGGCCCTCATTCGCCATTATTCCTCCCAGCCCTGTCAACTAGGGATATCGATTCAGATCAAGCCGGGCAAGCGAGATTCGTGGCGACTCGGACGAATCAGCGGATTCTCGCGAAGATTGTGAAATCGACCCTTCGCCGATGGATGTCGGCAAAATCTGCCTAGGATCGGGGCCCCTGGCAATGCCCCAAACCCCACCTAAAGTCGGGGCATTTTTCGGGTCGTCAAAGGGCCTTCACGGCGTCTAGAACCTCATCGACGTGGCCCGCAACACGGACCTTTCGCCAAACCTGGGCAACCTTGCCTTTCTCGTCGATCAAGAACGTCGAGCGCTCGATGCCCATGTAGGATTTGCCGTAGTTCATCTTCTTCTTCCACACGCCGTAGTCCTTGCAAAGCGACCCGTCTTCGTCGCTGACCAACGGAATCTTGAGGTCGTGCTTATCGCGAAATTTAACGTGCTTCTCGACCGTGTCCTTCGAGGCGCCGATGACCACCGCCCCTGCGCGTTTGAATTTGGCGAGAGACTCCGTAAAGCCGATCGCCTCCTTGGTACAGCCCGGCGCATCATCCTTCGGATAAAAATAGAGAACGACCTTCTTGCCCTTGAAGTCCGAGAGCTTCACGTTCTTCCCGTTGTCGGCCGGCAAATTGAACGCCGGGGCTTTGTCACCTTCTTTGAGGGGCATCGTTGTCTCCTTGGACGGTGTTTCTAATCAAGGCGTTCTGGCACAACGCGTTTTTCACGACAAGCGTTTGAGATGGACCCAATTTATGACGATGATCGACTTAGCTGACTTCAAGATGGGCTGGCGACCCAATCAGTTTTTTGCCGCGCCGGCAGGTTACGAGGCGCGGGCGCAGCCGATGGCAACGGTGCCCGACTACCAGGCGTCGGTGGAAGAACTCGAAGCGGCGTTTAGAACGATAGCACTTGCCGCGCCGCGCGTCAGCGTTGTCGGCGAGGATGCCGCCCACCACCGAGTTGATTTCGTGCAGCGATCGGCGCTGTTCAAGTTTCCCGATACCATCTCGGTTCAATTTCTCGACCGCGGCGAGGGACGCAGTAGCTTGGCGATCTACAGTCGCGCGCATGTCGGGATCGGCGACATGGGCGTGAACAAGAAACGCGTCCTCGGCTGGCTCGCCTCTCTGAATGCCAAGCTTGGGGAGGGCTTAGGTCGTGCCGGGTTGTGGTGACGCCCGATAAGTTCTTCGTAGCGGGCAAGAACATGCTGTTCCCGGAGCGCCGAGCTTCCGCCCTGAGCGTGGCGAGATCGGGCATGTTGGCAACCCTGGTAAGCGCCCGCACCAGCCCGGCCGGGATGCTTTCTTCGCTCGGCGCTCCTTCGAGGCATAGGCGAAAGAGACTTTCGACGTCCTGAAACATCCGCGTGGTCTCGGCCAGAGCCTGCGCAATCTCGCGCTCCATGTGCCCGCGTGCGGCGAGCTCCTCGAACACCGTTGCGGTTGGGCGATGGAGGATCGACGGGGCGTCGGCGGCCGTGGTGAGTTGGAGGCCCTGGGCGATGAACTCGAGGTCCAACAAACCGCCTCGCACGTACTTCAAACTCCAGACCCCGGTGCCGGGAAGTTCGCCCGCGATGCGCTGGCGCATGTCCGCGACGTCGTGCAGGACGCTTGTCGCCTCTCGCGGCTCGCGAAGCAGCGTGTCGATCAATGGGTCGAGCTTTGCGCGCAAGGTGTCTGACGGCATGGACGACACGCGCTCGCGGGTCAGCGCCATGCGCGCTCCCAGGTCCAAGCTTCTTCGACGCTGATATTTGGCGAAGCCCTCAATGTTGACGGCCAACGGGGCCGGAAGCGCCGGAGGGGCGCAAGCGCATGTCGACTTCGTATAAACGGCCTTCCGCGGTGAGGGACGTAATGGCGCTGATGATCTGCTGGCCCAATCGAGCGAAGTACTGACTGGCCGTCAGCGACTTGGGGCCGTTTGATGCAGCTTCGTCGTTGGGGTTGTCGTAGATAAAGATCAGATCCAAATCCGATCCGAACATCATTTCGCGGCTACCGAGTTTGCCGAGCGCCACCACGGCAAGGCTTGCACCAGGGACGGTCCCGTGGCGCCGGGAAAAGTCGTCGATGACATGGGGCATCAGGGCGTTGATCACCGCGTCGGCAATGTCGCTCAAAACGGGGCCGGCGCGGTGGCCGTGCATGATGTTGCGCAAGACCTGGACCCCGACTTGCAACCGGCGATCGCGACTCCAACGTCGCGCCATGTCCAACGCATCCTGGTAATCCGTGGCTCGGTTCACCTGCTCGTGGGCTTCGGTCGCAAGGGCCGGACCGTCCGGCAGCGCGTCGAGAAATCCTTCGCTCAACACGGTGTCGAGAACGAGGGGGTCGCGCGACAAGAATTCCGCAAGGCGTGGCGCGCTCCCGACGATCTCGGCGAGCAGATCGAGCAAACTTGGATTGTTGTAGAACAGCGAAAACAGCTGAATGCCGGCCGGGAGTTTTGCCAGGAATTCGTCGAAGCGCAGGAAGGCGGCATCCGGGTTGGCGGTCCCCCCAAAGGCGTTAAGCAGCCGCGGCGTCAATGCCGTCAGCAGCTCGCGGGACCGCGTGCTCCGGGTCGCGCGATAGCGGCCGTGGTGCCACCGACGAAACGCACCCGAAACGGTCTTGGCCTCTCGAAACCCCATTTCGGTGAGGGTTTCCAGCGTATCGGGATCGTCATCCGTGCCGGTAAAGACAAGGCTTCCTGACTCGCCGCCAAGGGCAGGGGCGTCCTCGAATAAACCACCATAGTGTTCACGCACCTTGGTCAGGCGGTCGAGTAAAGCCGCGTCGAACGCCGCGCGCTCGTCAAAGCCCATGAAGGTGGCAATCTGGCGCAAACCATCTTCGTCATCGGGCATCGTTTGGGTCTGCTCGTCGGCGACCATCTGCAAACGGTGCTCAAGCGTTCGAAGAAATTCGTAAGCCGCGATCAGATCGGTGGCCGCGTTGGCGTCGATCCGGTGCGTGGCTTCCAGTGCGCGCAGCGCCCCGCATGTGGTGATTTCGCGAAGCGCCGGTTCCCGCCCACCGGCGATCAGTTGCTGGGTTTGGGCAAAAAACTCGATCTCTCGGATGCCGCCATGCCCGATCTTGATGTTGTGGCCGGCGACCTTGATCTCGGTATGGCCTCGGCTCGAGTCGATCTGGCGTTTGATGGAGTGAATATCGGCGATCGCGGCATAGTCGAGATGCTTTCGCCAAACGAAAGGACGAATGGTTTCTAGAAACGCGTTTCCCGTTTCCAAGTCACCGCCGACGGGGCGCGCCTTGATCATGGCCGCCCGTTCCCAGTTTTGGCCGACGCTTTCGTAGTAGGTCTCTGCGGCCCGGACCGACATCGCGACCGGCGTCGCTCCGGCATCCGGCCGAAGACGCAGGTCCGTTCGATAGACATATCCGTCGGCTGTGCGCTCTTGCAGGAGTTGGACCAGCCCCTGGGTCAATCTCACAAAGGCGTCTTGAACGCTTTTCTTCCCGGTATATTGCGCGACCTCGGGATCGAACAAAGGGATCAAATCGATATCGCTGGAGAAGTTGAGCTCACGTGCGCCCAGCTTGCCCATCGCGATCACGGTATAGCCGCAGCCCGCCCCGGGGTGCTCGGCGTCGGCCAGCGAGAAGTCACCCTTGGCGCCCGCCTCGGCCATCAGCGCATCGATCGGCGTAGGTGATGGCGGCTTGTGCGGTATCGCTGAGTGCCTGGGTGATCGGCCTCCAGCGGCCACAGGTTGCCGACATCCGCGACCGCGATGAGGAGGGCGGCCCGCGCTTTCGTTCGGCGCAAATGGCGCATGGTTTCCGCACGGGGGTGGGGCATCCGCTGGCGCTAAAGTCGAGGGCGTCGAGGATCGCTTGCAGCGAGTGTTCGGCGGGTCGCTCAAGAAGCCCCAAAAAGAACGGCAAATCGCGTATGATGGTTTTGGTCAGGTAAGGACTATTGCCGAAAATGGATTCGAGCAGTGCGCCGACGAGCGGATCATCGGCGGAAGCAACGGCGGTTTCGCTGTGTTCCGGCAACTGCGCGGCGCTTTCCAAATACGACTCCAGACCACGTTTTGCGGCGTCTTCGTCTGCCGGGCGGGGCAACCGCGAAATTTGGCTGATGAGGGTCTGGACTGCCACAAGATACTCTGTTTCCGGCGAGGGCCAATGAGGCGGAAGAAGTAAATCGCAGTGCTGCGCGCAAGTAAAATGGCCCTCCGGCTCGTTGCCGCGCTTTTTGCCGGTGGCGTGATCGTGATTGCGGCTGCGTCGTGGCGTTTGTCCGAGGGGCCGCTCTCCGTGGCGTTCCTCGCACCCTATATCAAAGAGGCGCTGTCCTTCGGGGGTGCTGAAGTCGACATTGAGTTTCTCCGATACGGTTCTTGCCTGGCGCGGGTTCGATCGCGGTGTCGACGTCGTGGTCTTGGGCCTGGAAGTGCTGGACGAAACGGGCGCGACGGTGGCGATGGTGCCGGAACTAGCTGTCGGTCTCGATACGCGACGGTTGCTCGAAGGCGATTTCGTCCCCACGACGATCGATGTTGTAGGCGCGAACATCGACCTTCGCCGCGAGGCCGACGGACGCCTTCAAATCGGCGTCGGCGGTGACGGTGGTGACGGTAATGCCGTCATCGGCTTCTTTCGCGACCTAACGTTGGTGCCGGATCCGCGCCGTGCTGGTGCAGCGCTTCGACGGGTAAGCGTCTTAGAGACCTCAATCACCTTTGATGATCGTCAAAGAGGCGTTGTCTGGCAGATTCCCAAAGCCGACCTCATCCTCAATCGCGATGCCCAAGGATTATCCGGAGACCTTATTGTCGATCTGGATATCGGCGCGGCGACGACACAGTTCGTCGCAACGGCAGACTTCGACTATGTCGCGCGGATGACGACCTTGGCGGTCGATTTCGAAGACCTCGATCCCCAACGCCTCGCCGCCAAAGATGCGGCGCTTGCCGGATTGAGGCGACTCCAGTTGCCTGTTACAGGGCGGCTTGAACTTACGATTTCCGAGGCCGGTCGCTTCGACGGCATCGATTTTGAAATACGTGGCGGAGAAGGAGCGCTCGACCTCGCGCCGGTGTTTGCCGCGCCTTCACGGGTCGGCGCGATGGCCGCGCAGGGGTCGCTCGACGTCAGCAACAAAGCGCTGGTGTTCAAAGAGTTGGTCCTGGAGCGCGATTCGGCGCGTGCCGATTTGGTCGGCGTGATTTTTGCCGAAGATGCAGGTCCGCGCGTGGCCCTGAACGGGCGGATGGCCGGGTTCACCCCGCCCTTGATCGACGAATACTGGCCCACCGCGTTTGCGCCACTGGTCCATCAATGGTTCGCCGAGAGTATTCAAGAAGGTGTGGTCACCGAGGGCACGGTCCGGCTCAACGTCGGTCCCCAGCAGCTGACGGGCGCGGGATTGCCGGCAGAAGCGGTTGAAGCGCGGTTGTCGGTCACCGGCGTCATGGCGCGCTACTTCGGCGACATGCCACCCATTACCTCGGGCGAAGGTGTCCTTCGATTGACCGGCGATAGCGTCGACCTGGAACTGAGCGCCGGTCGGTTGGGTGATCTGGCGCTGCAAGAGGGCTCGATTCAGATGATCGAGTCGGCGCCAAAGATGTGGGATGCCTCGCTTGAGTTTGTGGCGAGCGGCGACAATCGAGAGGTTCTTCGGATCATCGATACCGAACCGTTACGCCTCACCGAACGTTTCGGGATGACGCCCGACAGCGTGCGTGGGCTGTCGGCAACCCGCATCCGGATGGGGTTTCCGGTCCGCCGAGACTTTTCGTTTGAAGATCTGACATTCGCCGCGGCGTCCAACATACGCGACGCCGAGATCGACAGCGCCTTAGGCGACATCGATCTCGGGCAAGGCAACGTCACTCTAGAAGTCACCAAGGCGGGGATGCAGGCCGACGGGACGATGGCTCTGAATGGCGTGCCGTTCGAGGTCGAATGGCGAGAAACCTTCCAACCCGAGAACGGGATCACTACCCGTCTTCGCCTCAGTGGTCGGGTCGACGATGCGGGACGCGAGGCGCTCGGCCTACCGACCAATGATTTTCTTGTCGGCGAGGTTGGCGCGGCGGTTGATATCCGGTCCGCGGGGCGTTCTCTGATCGATGCGGTCGTCGATCTTGACCTCACGCCGGCGCTCGTCGACGTCAATTTGCTGCGCGCGACAAAGCTACCTGACAAGCCCGCGCGGGCGGCCTTCCTCGTCCGTCCGCTCGAAGACGGCGGGACACGGATCGAGCAAGCGAGCTTTGAGTCGAATGTTTTATCCGCCTCGGGTGTGATCGAACTTGGGCCGGAGCGCACGTTGCGCCGAATCGATCTGGATCGCATGGCTTTCGGACGGACCGAGATTGCCGCCTCTATTCGGCCGCGGGCGCCCAACGGGTTCATCGTGGCGATCAACGGCCCGCAGATCGATGCAGGCCCCTTCCTCGATGCATTTTTTGATGAGACAGCGGGAGACGTGCCCCCGCTGAATGTGTCGATCAACACCGACCTGATGATTCTCAGCGAACGCCGTTCGCTCCATGCGGTCGCCGGCGAGTTCAACTATGTCGACAGCCTCGAGTCGCTTCGGGCATCCGGGTCGATCAACGATCAAGCGCCGATCAAAGTGGAACTCGTGACGACAGCGGAAGGCCCCCGTCGCCTCACGATCGAAGGGACCAACGCCGGGGCGCTGGCTCGAACGACCGGTTTATTCGACGATGCCGTCGGCGGGAACATGCTGGTATCCGCGTCACTTCGCGACACGGATGCCGGTCCGGTGATCGATGGCCGTATGGAAATCACCGAGTTGCGGGTGACCAGCGCCAGTTCGCTCACACGGGTTTTAACCCTGGCCTCGCTGACGGGACTATTGGAGGTCATGAACGGCGAGGGCCTGCAGTTTGTCCGAGCCGACGTACCGTTCCGTTTCCACGACGGATTGCTCGAGGTGATCGATGCGCGCGCATTTGGCCCGTCACTCGGGATCACGTTGGACGGCGAAATCAATGGCGACGCCGACGAAATATCGATGTTCGGAACATTGATCCCGGCCTACACGATCAACTCGGTTCTGGGTGAGATTCCCTTGATCGGCACGTTGCTGGTTGGGCGCCAGGGCGAGGGCATCTTCGCGCTCACCTACGGGATCAGCGGCCCCGTCGAAGAACCCGTCATCACGGTGAACCCGCTTTCCGCACTGGCGCCTGGATTCTTGAGGAACTTCTTTGCGATCTTCACCGGTGGGGCGCAGCCAGATCCGGACGATCCGAATCGACCATTCCTGCGCGAGCAACCGGGCTAGCTAAACCGGCCGAATCAACGCGTGACGTTTTTTCCCGGCCGATAACTTGATAGTGCCGTCGGCACCGAGATCGGCCAAGCTGATGGCCTGAACGTCTTCAGTGATCACCACGTCGTTGACCCGGCCACCGCCGCCTTTGATCAAACGGCGTGCTTCGCCCCCCGAGGCACATAGCGCACTTCGCCGCAGCAAATCGAACGCCGGAACGCCGGCTTCAAGATCGGCGCGCGGGATATCGATGGTTGGTAGTGCTGTCCCGGTTTCACCTTGTTCAAAGGTCTTGCGCGCGGTTTCCGCGGCGTTCGCGGCGGCTTCGGCCCCGTGGCACATCGCCGTCGCCTCGGTGGCGAGCACTTTCTTGCCTTCGTTGATTTCCGCGCCGTCCAGCGCTTCGAGGCGGTCGATTTCGTCGTCCGGCAAATCCGTAAATAGGCGCAAAAAGCGGCCGACATCGGCATCCTCGGTGTTGCGCCAGAACTGCCAATAGTCGTAGGGCGAGAGCATGTCCTCGAAAGCCAAACCGCACCCTGCGCGGTCTTCCCCATCTTGGCGCCAGATGCCGTGGTCAGAAGGTCCGAGGTCAAGCCGAAAACCGTCTCTTGATCGACCCGGCGGCACAGTTCGACCCCGTTCAAGATGTTGCCCCATTGGTCCGATCCGCCCATCTGAAGCATGCAACCGAAGCGTCGGTTCAACTCCAGGAAGTCGTAGGCTTGGAGGATCATGTAGTTGAATTCGATGAACGACAGCGGGCTTTCGCGGTCGAGACGTGCTTTGACCGATTCGAACGTCAGCATCCGATTGATCGTGAAGTGGCGCCCGATGTCCCGAAGAAAAGGGATGTACTCCAGCGTATCCAACCAATCGGCGTTGTTGACGAGAATCGCGTCGGTCGGACCGTCGCCGAACGTCAGAAACCGCCCCAAGAGTTCTTTGATCCTCTCGACATTGGCTTGGATTTCCCCTTCGCCGCGGATCTGCCGCATCTCGTCTTTGCCGGAAGGGTCGCCGATCTTCGTCGTGCCACCACCGACCAGAGCGATGGGTTTCTGCCCCGTGCGTTGCATAATCCTGAGTTTAAGGATCTGCATGAGGTTGCCGACATGAAGGCTCGGCGCCGTCGCATCGAAGCCGATGTAGCCGACGACACCGCCCTCGAGCGCCGCAGCGTCGAGCGCCTCGAAATCGGTCGAGTCGTGGAAGTCACCGCGCCGGATCATGGCGCGCAGGAAATCTGATTTGGCGGTCGGCATGGCGATATCGCTAGGGTGGCGGTTCGAAGCGCTGTGTAGCATGTTCGCGTTCGGGCTCATAACAGAACGCCGCCACCGATGACCAATCGAGTTTCCACGGCAATCGGCCTGATGAGTGGGACGTCTCTGGACGGGGTCGACGCCGCGCTGATTAGAACCGATGGCGAACGCGTCGTCGAACCAGGCCCATGGGTTTCCATCACTTATCCTGACGACCTCAGGGATGCCATGCGCGCGCTCCTCGGGGCCACGGGGCGTAGCAGCGCGGTGGATGAGGTTGAGCGATCCATCACCGAATACCACATTCAGGCAGTCAATAAATTACTTAAGAAAAATAAAATAAATAACTCAAAAATAGAGATAATTGGCTTTCACGGCCATACCATTGCACACAACCCACAAGACCGATTCACTTGGCAAATCGGGGATGCGGCCTTGTTAGCGCAAGCCATAGGGGTCGATGTCGTCGCAGACTTTCGGGTCGCTGATGTTGCGGCCGGCGGGCAGGGGGCACCTTTCGCGCCGCTTTACCACCGGTCCCTCTGCGAGGCCGACGAACCAGTGGCCGTCCTCAATATTGGGGGCGTCGCCAATGTCTCTTGGGTTGGGGATGAAACTCTGGTGGCTTTCGACTCTGGGCCGGGCAATGCCCTCATTGACGATTGGGTCGCGCAGCATGGTCGGGGTCGTTTCGATCGCGACGGTCTCATTGCCCGGGCTGGCAAGGCCGATGAGTACGTAGTCTCTCGAATGTTGGCCGCGCGCTATTTCAAAGTGCCGCCACCGAAATCGCTCGACCGCCAGGACTTCGACTTAGCCGCGCTGAAAAACCTCGATCTTGAAGACGGCGCGGCGACCCTGACCGAGGTCACCATCGAAGCGGTTGCAGTGGCACAGAGCCATTTTCCGGCGCCAGTGTCCGGTTGGTTGGTGACAGGTGGAGGGCGGCACAACACCTACATGATGGCGCGGCTGGCCAAACGCCTTGGCGTCTCGGTCAAGCCGGTAGAGGCGGTGGGATGGCAAGGTGATGCGCTGGAAGCCCAGGCGTTCGGCTTTCTCGCCGTACGAAGCCTGCGCGGCCTGCCGCTGAGCTTGCCGACGACAACCGGGGTGCCGGCGCCGCAAACCGGTGGCCGTCTCGTCAAGCCGGGCTAAGACCCGGCGACTGTTACTCTTCGTCTTCGGTGGCTGGTTCGGGTTTTCGGCCAAGGCCAAGTCAAGGTAGTCATCGACCGTTTGGCGCAGCTGATCGATGCGATCGGTAAAGAAGTGGTCCGCACCGCTAATGACGTTGTAGTCGACTGTAATGTTCTTCTGGGACTGCAGTTTCTCGGCCAGTTTTTGCGCATCTTCGACCGGGACATGCTGATCGTCGCCGCCGTGGACGATGATGCCCGAGGCAGGGCAGGGCGCGAGGAACGAGAAATCGAACAAACTTGAGGGCGGCGAAACCGAGATAAAGCCGTCGATTTCCGGGCGCCGCATCAGCAATTGCATGCCAATCCACGCGCCGAACGAAAACCCGGCAACCCAACAGGTCCGGGCATTCGCATTGAACGTTTGAAGCCAATCGAGCGCTGCCGCGGCGTCCGAAAGCTCGCCCGCGCCATGATCGAATTCGCCCTGGCTGCGCCCGACGCCACGGAAATTGAACCGCAGCACGGAAAATCCGCGGTCGGCGAACGCGTGATAAAGCGTGTAGACCACCTTGTTGTTCATCGTCCCCCCGTGCTGTGGGTGGGGATGAAGAATGAGGGCGATTGGCGCGTTCTTGGTTTTTCCCTCGAGATAGCGCCCCTCAAGGCGACCCTCAGGGCCGTTGAAATTGACTTCTGGCATGACGCTCCTTGTCGGAGTACCCGACAAATAATGGGGCTTAATCGGCGATTCGCCCCCTAAACTAAGACACTAAACTTGATTGCCGTAGTCGGGTAAACTAAATGCCGATCATTGGTGGACGTTTTGTCGGGCGAAGGCGCGGGACTATAGCATGAGCGAAACCTCAACGTTCAAGACCCTTGACCTCGACCTTAGGGCGGTCTTGGAGCGCGACCCAGCCGCCCGCAATCGGCTCGAAGTCATCTTTCTTTACGCAGGTTTTCACGCCGTTTTTCTTCACCGGGTGGCGCACGGTCTATGGCGCCGTCGTCTTCGATTTTTAGCGCGCTTTGTATCGGTCGTGTCTCGGTTTTTCACGGGGATCGAAATCCACCCCGGCGCGGTGATTGGCCCGGGGTTCTTCATCGACCACGGATTTGGTGTCGTTATCGGCGAGACCACGGAGATAGGCCGCGACGTCACGCTGTACCAAGGTGTCACGCTAGGCGGTACGGCGCTCGAACCCGGTAAACGTCACCCAACGCTCGGTGATGACGTCATCGTCGGTGCCGGCGCGAAGGTGCTTGGCCCCATCACTCTCGGTGACTGCGTGCGGGTCGGCTCGAACGCCGTGGTCGTGAAAGACGTCGCACCCAAAACCACCGTTGTCGGCATACCTGCAAAACCAGTTGCCGATCGGGCCGGATCACAACCCTTGGCCTTTGTGGCTTACGGAACGGCGCGCGATGCGGACCCTGCCGGCCATGCCGTGGCGGGGATGCTGGAACAAATCGACGTTCTGAAAACCCGCCTCGCGGAACTTGAGAAGCACCTTAATGGCGACGCACCACAGGGAACGCCTTGGACCGAGTCCCGTCCGGTCAACGAAGACGCCAAATCAGGAGAGGACAGCAAATGAAGCTCAGCACCAAAGGCCGTTACGCGGTAATGGCACTGGTCGATCTTGCTGCGCATAGCGGCGGCAAGCCGGTTTCCTTGGCGGATATCGCCGAACGGCAGAACATCTCGCTGTCTTATCTCGAACAACTTTTTGGCCGTCTCCGGCGCGGAGAACTCGTGAAGAGCGTCCGAGGCCCGGGCGGTGGGTATCTCTTGCAGCGCGGTACACGGAACACTCGAATAGCCGACGTCGTTCTCGCCGTGGATGAGAATCTGCGCGCCACGCGATGTACGCCGGGCTCGCCGCTGGGCTGTGCCAAAGACAGTAGCCGTTGTCTGACCCACGACCTGTGGGAAGAACTCGGCAATCAAATTTACATGTTCCTCAGCTCGGTCACGATCCAGGACGTTCTCGACCGCCGCGTTATCGGCGTAGGCCGGAATCGAGCCACGGCGTCAGCGTCCGATACCCACCAAGCCGAGTCCGTCGCCTACTAGAGTTCGTGCCAAGATGGCGACGACCCGCGTTTATCTCGATCACAACGCCACGACGCCGATTTTACCGGTCGTGCGGGCGGCCGTAGTTGAGGCATTCGATCAAGTAGGCAACCCTTCATCCGTCCATCGCGACGGCGCCGGCGCTCGCCGAATCGTCGATCAGGCACGGGACCGCGTGGCCGAATTGGTCGGGGCACCTGCGGGCGAGGTCGTATTTACTAGCGGCGGCACCGAGGCCAACAACCTGGCGCTGCTGGGGTTCGATCGCCGGGTTATTGTCTCGGCCATCGAGCATGATTCCGTGATGGCGCCGGCGCGGTTGGCCCGGACAGGTTGCTCGGTCGTGCCGGTCGATTCGAAAGGGGTTGTCGACCTTGATGCCTTGGAGTCGGTCTTGTCGGCCGATCCCAACGCCCTGCTGTCGCTGATGCTGGCCAATAATGAAACCGGCGTGCGCCAACCGGTACGCGAGGCGGCAGAACTCGCCCATCGACAAGGCGCGTTGGTGCACTGTGATGCCGTCCAAGGGCCGGGCAAACTGCCCCTCGATATGGCCGACCTCGGCGTCGACCTGCTGACGGTTTCGGCCCACAAGTTTGGCGGTCCGACCGGGGTGGGCGCCCTGATCGTCCGAAGTGGGTTGAACGTGGCGCCCCGACAGGTCGGCGGTGGGCAGGAGGGGTATCGCCGTGCCGGTACGCCGAACGTGTCTGGTATTGCGGGATTTGGCGCCGCGGCCCAGTGGTTGTTTGAAAATCGGGGACTCGACGTCGCCTCCGTTGCGCGACAGCGTGATCGCTTGGAGGCAGCGTGCAGCGAGTTTGGGGCCGCGGTGTTCGGTGCCGGCGCGCCCCGGCTCGCCAACACGAGCTGTCTGACAATGCCCGGGGTTTCCAGTGAAACCCAGATCATGGCTTTTGATCTCGACGGCATCGCCGTCAGTGCCGGTGCTGCCTGTTCGTCAGGCAAGGTCGGGCCATCGCATGTGTTGGCCGCCATGGGCGTCTCGGACGATGTCGCGGGATCGGCGATTCGGGTCAGTCTCGGGCGCGACACCAGCGAGGCGGACGTCGACCGCTTCATCGAGGCGTGGAAAACGCTCTACGAGCGCAAGCACGCCGACCTTTCCAGGCGGCTCGCGTCATGACCGTCCGGCGACCGATCTACCTGGACTACCAGGCGACGACGCCGCTTGATCCACGCGCGCGCGACGCCATGCGTCCCTTCCTCGAAGAGAGCTTCGGCAATCCCCACTCGGCGCACCATACCTTTGGACAACAAGCCGCCGAGGCGGTTGAAGTGGCGCGGCGCAACGTCGCCGACCTTATTGGTGCCGATCCGCGCGAGATCGTGTTCACATCGGGCGCCACCGAATCAAACAATCTGGCGATCAAGGGGGCCGCGCGATTTATCGGCAACACGCGCCGCCACATCGTCACGGTGGCTACCGAACACAAATGTGTTTTGGAGTCCGTCAAGGCGCTCGAAGGGGAAGGGTTCTCGCCGACCGTCTTGCCGGTACGACAAAATGGTCTCGTCGATGTCGACGAACTCGCCGCCGCACTCACCGACGATACCGTGCTTGTCTCGGTCATGGGCGTGAACAATGAAATCGGCGTGATCCAACCGCTCAAGGAGATTGGGCAAGTCTGCCGTGCCCGGGATGTCCTCTTTCATTCCGATTGTGCCCAGGCCGTGGGCAAGATCCCCTTGGATGTCGGCGACATGTCGATCGATCTCATGAGCATTTCGGCGCACAAAATGTACGGGCCGAAAGGCATCGGCGCGCTGTACGTGCGCCGGCGCCCGCGTGTCCGTCTCGAAGCCCTGTTCTCGGGTGGTGGGCAAGAACGCGGCATGCGGTCCGGGACCGTGCCGGCGTTTCTTTGCGTTGGATTTGGCACAGCCGCCGATATCGCACGCCAAGAAATGGCCGACGAACGTAAACGTCTAGCGAGATTGGCCGCTAACCTGAAAGATCGCCTCCTCGCCGTCGCCGGCGCCCGCTTGAATGGGGACGCCGACCAACGCTGGCCGGGAAACCTCAACGTAAGTTTTGCCGGTGTCGATGCCGAAGCGCTACTGGCCGCGTTGATCGACGACGTTGCGGCGGCCACCGGAAGCGCCTGCACCTCGGCAGCCGTCGAACCGTCTTACGTACTCAACGCGTTGGGGTTGGACGCCGAGATTGCATCCAGCGCGATTCGCCTCGGTCTTGGTCGCTCGACGACAACGGATGAGGTCGAGGCCGCCGCGACTGCTATCCTCCGTGCGGTCGATACGCTTCGGGCGCACGCGCAGGACTCGGCCGCCTAATGGCGTCAATGACGTTTGTCATGCCGGATGGTTCGCGGCGTGAGGTCGAGGCGGCACCGGGCGAGACAATCTTGGCGATTGCCCAACGTCACGGCATCGCCGAACTGGAGGGGGCCTGCGAGGCCTGTATGGCGTGCTCGACCTGCCACGTCGTTGTCGAAAAAGACTGGTTTGCCAAGTTTCCCGAACCCAGCGAAGAAGAGGACGACATGCTCGATTTTGTATACGGACTCGCGCTGACATCGCGATTGGGCTGCCAAATTGTGTTTACCGCTGCATTGGATGGCTTGGTCGTTCGTGTGCCGAGCGACCGCCACAACGCATTGCTGGATTGATGGCTGACGATAGCGATTTTCGCTATTTCATTGTCGATCAATTGGCGTCGATCCCGGTCGCACCTCGTCGCATGTTTGGCGGGGTCGGGCTTTTTTTCGATGGTCTTATGTTCGGCATCATCGGTCGTAGCGACACGCTCTTTTTTAAGACCGACGAAACAAATACACCCGACTACGAAGCCCTCGGCGCTGAACCCTTCAGCTATACCCGGGGTGGCGAGGTGCGCAGCATGGGGTATCACACCGTGCCAGCCGAAATCCTCGATGATCCGGAAGAACTCGCGCAGTGGGCGGAAAAGGCGATAGCCGTCGCGCACCGTGCGGCGGCCAAGAAGCCGAAATCCAAGCCTCGAGCGCGCAAGAAAGCCGCCGGCAAACCGGAAAAAAAGAAACGGCCACAAAAAAAGAAGCTCTGAGTGGGGCGAGGCGCTTTCGCCGAGAAAACCGCCGCGGACCCCGCTAGTGTTTCCCGACCAACAGCGGGAGACAGTTCGATGTGCCGCAACATCAAGACCTTGTTCAATTTCGATCCACCGGCCACGGACGAAGAAATAGAAGCGTCCGCGCTTCAGTTCGTTCGCAAGCTCAGCGGCTTTGCCAAACCGTCCAAGGTCAACGAGGCTGCTTTTCAACGCGCCGTCGCGGACGTCACGCGCGCCGCCCGACGTCTCGTGGACTCGCTCGAGACATCCGCAGCGCCCCGCAATCGGGAAGAAGAGGCGGCCAAGCGCCGTGCCCTCGCCGCGAAAAGGTTTGCCTAAGATGAACCGCCGGTCGCTCGGTTCAAAGCTGGCTCGTCGCATCGCGGCATCTTATTTCCTTACTGGTCTCTCGCTGGTCGTCGTTTTCCCAGCGTTGGCGGCGGATGCCTTAGGAGGTCTGTCGAAAAAGCGCCAGTTGCCCGTTGCCTGGAGCGAATCGATCGGCGGGCAGCTCTATAGCGATTGGCCCCAGGTGATGCTATTTCGCGGGCCCTTTACCAAGCATCCGCTATGGACCGGCTCGCCTTCTGCGATCAACACCGAAACGTGGCGCTGCGTCAATTGCCATGGATGGGACTATCGCGGGAGCGATGGCGTCGGCGGCGACCTCGGCGTCGTTTCCAACGTACCTGGATTGCGCCACCTCGTCGGGGCCGATCGACGCACCGTCGCGGACGGTATCGTTCGTGGCGAGCATGGATTTGCCGGGAAGCAGCTTTCCGCCGACGCCCTTCAGTTCCTTGTCGATTTCTTGATCGAAGGCCAACGGGCTGTGGTTGACCTCGCCGAGAAGGCGCGGGTGTCAGGTGCCGATGCGCAAGCGGGACGAGACCGCTATGTCGGGGCGTGCCGAGTTTGTCACGGATCGGACGGCGGGCGCCTCAATCTTGGCAGCGAACGGTTTCCCGATACCTTGCCAACTCTGGCGCGCTCAAAACCTTGGAAATTTTTGCACGGCGTTCGGTTCGGTCATGCCGGTGTCATGCCGTCCTTCGTCATGCTCGACGATACCGAATTTTTGAATCTGCTTGGCCTATGCCGCGCGGCAGCTCGAAAACGACTGAGTCGCGGTCTAGCTAGCTCTCGTCCGAGGTATCATCGGCGGTAGGCGTTTGATCGCTACCCTCTTGCCCGGATTCGGCGGTTTGGCGTTCTTCGGCCTTGGCTTTCTTGGCTTCGGCGCGTGCCGCCCGCTTTGCCGCCTTGTTCTTCTCGCGTTCGCGGCGTTCGTGACCGTAGTTGGGGGTGCGCGCCATGGGCCTTTTCCTCTGTTGTTATTAGGCCTCTCGTGCTCCTGAAGGGGCTTGAGAGGCGCCGATGCTTGGCTAGCACCGGGTTTTGGGCATGCTAGCAGCCTCTTCACTGTTAGGGCGTTGGGCGGCACCCGTCAAATCTGGAACGATTAAAGGTTGCTTTCTACCGTACGTGGTCCAATATTGGACGAATCAGACTGCGAAGCCTCCGGCGTATCTCGCTTCGTCGCGCAGACCAAGACGTCATACTACCTGGAATTCGTTGACCTGAGCTCCGTTTGCACGTCGTGCGATCGGATTGGCTTTGACTAAGAGAACTGGAAGATACGCTATGAAAGGCACCGTTAAGTGGTTTAACCCCACAAAGGGATATGGCTTCATCAGTCCTGAGTCCGGGGGTAAAGATGCCTTCGTTCACATTTCGGCCGTAGAGGCTGCCGGACTATCGACCCTCAATGAGGGGCAAGTCGTCGAGTTCGAACTCGAATCAGGTCGGGACGGCAAGCAGTCCGCCGCCAACCTCCGCGTCGCCGACTAAACGGCTCAAGACACAAGAAAAAGGGGCCCTTTGGGCCCCTTTTTTTGTTGCCGAACTTCGTCGCCTAGCCGAGCGCGCCCGAGCGCCATTGGGACGAAGATTTGCACTGGCGGCAGACACGCTCGCCGGCCCAAGTGCTTTCAAACTGGGTGTGGCACATCAAGCAGCGACGGGTTTTCGGCGTATGAGAAATCTCATCGTCGATCTCGTCCGCATGGCTTTGTGCGGTCTGGGCTTCTTTCGATGTTGCGCGCAACGTGGTGTCCTCCGCTTGGCGGTTTCTTGGGCCTGGTCGGTGCAGAACTTCGTCGTATAGCCGCCGGGCTTTAAGCGGCGGCCGGGTCAACCGAGGCCGGGTTCTTGGCATCCATAACGCCGACCGGTCATCCGCTTCTCTTGACGGTGGGGTGCGTGGCGCTACGCCCTTTAGATGGACCTTATCGCGTTGAAATACAAGAAAAATCGCCAAAACCTAGGCAAACTGCGGCGTTCAGCGCGGTGCGCCAGAGACGTCAATTCGGTCGGCTGAACATTGGCGAGGGTGTGGTCCGGTCGCTCCGGGCCTTAATCCGATCTGGTGCCGATATGAACGACCTTGGCGCCCTCGCTGGCCAATTGAACCAGTTCCTCTGAGGGTGCCGGTCGGGAGAAAAGGTATCCTTGCCCGCGGGTCACCCCAACTTGGCGGAGAAGGTCGCGCTGTAGCTCGGTTTCGACGCCCTCTGCAACGAGGTCTAGATCCAGCCCCTCGGCCATCGCAGCTGCAGCGCGCACGATGCTAAGGGCGCGGCTGCCCGAACTCAGGCCGTCCAAGAAGCTGCGGTCGCCCTTGAGCTTGTCGACCGGGAAGTCCTTGAAGTAGCTCAGCGTCGAATATCCCGTCCCGAAATCATCGACAGCTAGGCGTACGCCGAGGGCCCGTAGTGCCCATAGAAGGCTGGTCACGTCTTCGCTGTTTTGGAACAGGGCTGACTCGGTCAGTTCAAGTTCCAATCGTTCTGGCGGTAGGCCGGTCTCATTCAGCGTATCGCGAATTAGATCGAAAAAACCGCCACGCCGCAGTTGTTCGGCAGAGACGTTGACCGCAACTTGGAAGCTGCGGTCCGGCCAAGCCACGGCTGTCGCGCACGCTTGTCGCAGAACCTATGCCCCCAACTCGACGATCAGGCCGCTTTGTTCGGCAATCTTGATGAACTCGCCCGGTGACTGTTGGCCGATTTTTGGATCGGTCCAACGCACCAACGCCTCGGCCCCGAAGATCTCGCCGGTACCGAGATCGACCTGCGGTTGGTAGTGCAGGTCGAGACCGCCTTCTCGAACCGCCCGCGTGAGGGCCTCCTGAATTTCCATTTTGCGCTGTACACGGTCGCCGTGGTGGTCGGCGTAATAACTATGCTGATGTCGGCCGCCTGTTTTGGCTTCGTAAAGCGCGATTTCCGCACGTTGCAACAGGCTTCGCGCAGCTTCGATGGGTTCTATTGACCGCGCTTCGTCCAGGTCGATCAAGACGGTTCCGATGCTGGCGCCCGCGCCAATTTGGCGGCCCTGTATGCGGAACGGTGCTGCGATGCGTTCGAGGAGGCGTTCGGCCAAGTGGGTGGCGTCGCCATCATCATCTATTGCGGATTGGATAATGCCGAACTCGTCGCCACCGAGCCGACCGACAATGTCTTTCTTGCGCGTCACTTCGGTGACCCGGCGGGCAACGCTTTTCAGGAGGGTGTCGCCAACTTGGTGTCCGAAACTATCGTTGACGTCTTTGAAGTGATCGAGGTCGAGATAGTGGAACGCCATTAACGTGTCGTTTTCGACGCTAGATTCGACCGCTTCGGCGAGTTTTTCCTCCAACAGGGCGCGATTGGGCAGCCCGACAAGCGCATCGAGGTAGGCCAATCGGTATAGCCGTTCTTCGACTTCCCTTTCTTTGCTGATGTTGCGCGCTGTGATTGCGGCACCGATAATTTGGTTTGCGCCGTCGAGGATCGGTGCGCCCGTGATAGCGACGCTGACCTCGGTCCCGTCTTGTCTTACCCTTACCGTGTTTTCCGAATAGTGATGGGTTCCCTGGTCGTTAAGTCGTTCGGCCTCTTGCGCAAGCTTTGTCGCCTCGTCGGTCCGCCACAAAACTGAAATATGGCGGCCGAGGATCTCTTTCGCGCTATAGCCGAAAAGGCGTTCCGCACCGCGGTTCCAACTTGCGATGTGACCGTCGCGGGTTCGACTGAGAATGGCTTCGCCTGACGACTCCACAATTGTCGCCAACCAACGTTGGCGTCGTTGCGTCCGGAGGATCAGACGCCCGAGGACCAACAGAGGAACCGCGATCAGGCCGATAATGATGACGAACAGCCTTAGG
Organism: Alphaproteobacteria bacterium; assembly: GCA_038141965.1. GTDB lineage: Bacteria > Pseudomonadota > Alphaproteobacteria > SHVP01 > SHVP01 > CALJDF01. The sequence goes on along the minus strand of JAYQJC010000002.1, from coordinate 645,619 downwards.
TTCTGCCACCAGGGAGCAAAAACTGCACTCGCGTCCAATGCGGAGAAGATCAAGATCGGAATATCCGGCAGTCGTCGATAGGCTTCGAATCGATCGACACCGCCGACCGATACCAGCATCGCATGAACTTCTTGGTCGCCACCCAATTGGACGGTAGGGGCGGGCATATCGACATCTGGGTAAAGCATGCCATGGCGGACCAAGACGTCGCCGCCGGGCAGGGCGATCCCGACGTCGCTGCCTTCGCGAATATTGATGGTTTCGTAAAAGTCCTCGAAGTACCGCTTCGCGATGCCGGCCCGAACGATCCCACCCGGACTGCTGTTGGATCCGAAGTAAGGCAGGTCGATCAGCACGAATCTGTCATTGGCGCTAACGACAAACCGGTTCCCTCGATCCGCCGTCTCCGGCCCGAAGTTTGTTTCGGACGGCGATAAGATGTCGTCGCCGTCGCCCGCGATCACTTGCCCATAGGCGTCGTAGATCGCGAAGCGGTCGATACGGGGCGAGGAGGCGCCGATCCTCGAGACAAACGCGTCAAGTTGTGGCCGCCCCTCGTTGAGGTCGAGCGATTCCAAAAAGCCGACGGACACGGCCAGTGACTGCACCACCTCCCGTACCGCTTGTCGGGCGTGCTCCTCGACTATCTGGGCGTGGTTTTCGACGTAAACGAGGGCCTCGCGCTCGGCTTCGACGCGGTCGTTCCAAAGCGTCAGCCCGCCAAGGAACGTGACGCCGGCAACGGCGATGGCCGCGAGGAAGAGCGGCGAGGTGATGAACCCGAGATGTCTGGCGAGGGGCCTTTTTCGAGTCGCGGAATTGGTCATCGTCCTTCCTGGCGGCGGCGTGGCCCCGCGCCGCCATGGCTGTAGTTATTTAGGATTCTAGCACGGCGATGCGCCGCGGTTGCACAAGAATGTGTCAAATCGCGTGATGAGCGCTGTGGGCTACTTTCCCTGCCAATTGGGCTTACGTTTTTCCAAGAAAGCCGCGATTCCCTCGGCTTTGTCGGCGCTGGGATAAAGCGACAGGTTGGACTTGCGCTCGTAGGCCAGTCCGGCGCTCAGGTGGGTTTCGTAGGCTTGAAGAATGGTTTGTTTGGCGACCCGTGCTGCGAGAGGCGCCATGCCGGCAATTTTAGTCGCGAGGTCCGTGGCGCGCGAAATGGTGTCCGCGGCAGGGACAACCTCGGCGGCCAGCCCCAGGCGCAGCGCTTCCTCGGCATCGATGAATTCGGCCGCCAAGATCACTTTCATCGCGACAGACTTGCCGACCTCGCGGATGAATCGCTGGGTCCCGCCTAAACCGGGAAACAGGCCAAGCCGGACCTCGGGCAGGCCGAACTTCGCCGTGTCGCCGGCGATGACGATGTCGGCGAGCATCGCGAGCTCGCAACCGCCACCCAATGCATAACCGTTGACCGCGGCCACGATCGGTTTGGAGAACCGCTCCATCGTGTCCCAGTTGTCGAAGCGTTCGTCGGCGATCCCGCCGTACATCGGTCGGTCCTGTAGCTGACTGATGTCCGAGCCGGCAGCAAAAACCTCCGGCCCGCCGGTGATCAGGACGCATCGGATGTCGTCGTTTTGGTCGGCCTCTTGCAGCAGTGTGCGTAGGCTTCCCAGCAACGAATTCGAGAAGGCATTCTTTACCTTGGGGCGGTTGAGCGTCAGCGTGAGCACGCCCTCGGTCGGTCCGTCGACCAAAATCTCAGAGTCCGCCTGTGATTGTGAAGTCATTTCGCTGCCTCGGTTTTGGTTAGGTCGATTTGCGTCGACGGCGCGGCTTTTTCTCTTTGTCGTCGCCGTCCTCAGCGGCGGGCGCACCCGCCATGAGGAATGCCGGCACATGATCGCCGAGGCCAACGACCGGTTTGTCGTAGGGATCCTTGCGCGACCGACGCGATTTGTTCGGCGTGGCCGGTTTCGCCTCGGATTTGGTCTCCGCCTGTTTTTCCTCGCGCGGCGCCTCGTCCTTGCGGCTGCGCCGTCCGCCGACCGCGCGGCTTCGGTGCGGTCTCGGATTCGGGCGCCTTGGTCTCAGCGTCCGGTGCCGCGTCGGTTGCGTTCGATGCGTTGTCTTCGGCCGGCGCCTTGGTCGCCGCTTTCGATCGGCGTCCGTCGCTTTTCGAACGCCCGCGCCCGCGGCGCTTACCGCGCTTCTCTTCGGCGTCGGGCTCGGCTTGTTCGAACTCCGGTAGGCTGCCCAGCGGGATGGGGCGGCCAATTAGGGTTTCCACTTGGCCGACGTATTTGGCCTCTTCGTGCGTGGCGAGCGTGATCGCGCGCCCGACCATACCGGCACGTCCCGTACGCCCGATCCGGTGAACGTAATCTTCCGCGTGGGTCGGGACGTCGTAAAGAAAGACGAACGGCAACCCTTGAATATCGAGACCGCGTGCGGCGACGTCGCTGCAGACGAGCAACTTAAACTCGCCGCGTTTGAATTTCTCCAGCGTTTCGGTGCGCGCCGGTTGCGACATATCGCCGTGCAACTCAAGGGCATCGTAACCGTGCTTCTTGAGCGACCGGGTCAGCACGCCGATATCGCGTTTGCGGTTACAGAACACCAGCGCGCTGGGGACCTCGTGTTGTTCCAATAGCGATCGCAGCGCGACCCGCTTGTCGGCAGCATCGACGTAGATCAGCAATTGGTCGACGGTTTCGGCAGGCGAGGCAGGGGGCGCAACCGAAACCTCTTTCGGATTGTGCAAAAAACGGTCGGCTAGGCCGCGAATCTCTTTCGGCATGGTGGCCGAAAACAGCAACGTTTGCCGCAGCGGGGGCGCAAGTTTCACGATCGTCTCGACATCCGGAATGAACCCCATGTCGAGCATGCGATCGGCTTCGTCGATGACGAGGACCTTGAGCCCGCCCAGCAACAGACCGCCGTTCTGGGCGTGATCGAGAAGCCGTCCGGGCGTTGCGATCAACACATCGACCCCGCGATCGATAAGGCGTACTTGCTCTCCCATGCGCACGCCGCCGATCAGCAGCGCGACGGTCAACTTGTGATACTTGCCGTACACGTTGAAGCTGTCTTGTACCTGCGCCGCGAGTTCGCGCGTCGGTTCCAGAATCAACGAGCGCGGCATCCTCGCCTTGGCCCGACCTGCCGCCAAGATATCGATCAGCGGTAGCGTGAAAGACGCCGTCTTGCCCGTGCCGGTTTGCGCTGTGCCGAGCACGTCGCGACCCTGCAGGACGATGGGGATCGCCTGTTGTTGAATGGGAGTTGGCTGGTGGTAGCCGGCATCGCCGACTGCCCTCAGGGCTTCGTCGCTAAGCCCGAGTTCCGAAAAACTCATGAAAACCCGTGACTTGCGTAAGCGGTCGTGTGTATGACCTCATTGGGCGCAGCGATACCTTAATTGTTGGGGTGGGTCAAATGGTGTGACCGTCTTTTCGCCGGGCGGGCCCCGGTCTATCGAATGAACCGACACACTAGACCGCGCCAGGCGAAGGAACAACGACGTGTCATCACATTTGGTCTTGATCCCAGGCCTTCTTTGCAACCGGGAATTGTGGGCGCATCAGAGCGCGAATCTCGCCCATATTGCGCGGATCACGGTAGCCGACGTCACGCAGGACGACACCATTGCCGGGATGGCCCAACGCCTCTTGGCCCAGGCGCCGCCGGAATTCGCGCTTGCCGGCCTCTCGATGGGCGGCTACGTCGCGCAGGAGGTCATGCGTCAGGCCCCGGATCGTGTTTCGCGGTTGTCCCTATTGGACACCTCGGCCCGGCCGGATTCGGACGAACAGCGGGCGCGTCGACGTGGCCTGATTGCGCTTTCCACCCGGGGCCAATTCAAAGGTGTGACGCCCCGCCTGCTGCCTCTCCTGATCCACCCCGATCGCCTGGACGACACCCTACTCGTCGGGCGGATCACCGCGATGGCGGAGGACGTGGGGCAGGCCGGCTTCGTCCGCCAACAGACCGCCATCATGGGGCGTATCGATGGGCGTCCTTTGTTGCGCGACATCCGGTGCCCGACCGTCGTCATCGGCGGTGCCGAGGATGCGATTACGCCGCCCGAGGTGATGGCCGAGATCGCCAACCTTGTGCCGGGCGCAACGTATCACTTGCTAGCCGATTGCGGTCATCTCTCGACCATGGAGGAGCCCGAGGCCGTCACGAACCTGCTGGCGGGGTGGCTGACAAGAACATGACTCTACTGAGGACGCAAAACCCAGCTGAATTTCTCGACGTCGCGGGCGCATTTCTTGAGGCCCATCCGCGGCGCAACAACGTGATTCTTGTTACCGCCGCAACGGCCATCGAGTCGAATTTCAACGACACGGAATATTACGTCCTGTCGCGAAACGGCGAGGTCATCGCAGCGGCGATGGATTCGCCCCACTACCACATCAGTTTAGCGGCAGCGGCGGACTCCGATGTCCGCGAACTCGCAAAGGAAATCGCACACAAAAACACAAATGTGCCCGGCGTCATGGGCTTGGAGGATTTGGCGGCGGCGTTTGCTGGGACGTGGACGGAGGCAACGGGCCAAGAGGCCCGCCGCGCGATGCCGCTGTACTTGTATTCGCTGGAGGATGTCCTTGAGCCGGCGCGTAGACCGGAAGGAACGGGACGCCGCGCACCGCAATCCGATCGCGATGTCGTGTTGCCCTGGTTCTCGGCATTTGCTCGAGACGCGGGCCTAAGTGCGCAGCAGGCCGCCGGTGCCGAAAAAGGCGCATCGCGGTTGCTTGACGCCGGTACCGTGTTTCTTTGGGAGGCAGGTGGAGAGCCCAAGGCAATGACCGCGTTCACCAACGTCAATGCCGCGATCGGACGGATAAACGCAGTGTATGTCCCTGCACATCTACGTGGATCCGGTTATGCGGGCGCCTGCGTTCGCTATGTATGCCGCTATCTGCGTACGGATAGAGGATGGCCGTTTTGTATCCTGTTCGCCAACGTCGAAGATCCCGCGGCTAACCGACTCTGTCGGCGCGTCGGATTTACCGAATCCTACCGATTTCAAATGTACGACTTCGCGGCGGCGCCCTAGTCGACTGCGTGACCGCCGTTAGCCCTGGGATGCATCCCGATAGGGCATCAGCCGAAGCAACAGCAGCAAAAGCACCTGATCGAATTCGGGATCGTCGTAATCTTCTAACGCGTTTCGCTCGACGAACCCTGTGGTGATCGGTACGTCACCGAGGCACAGCGCGCCCCGCACCAATAGGCGCTCGGCGAGGTACTTGGGCCACACTTGATCGGGTCGTGCGCGGAAGCGTTCCAGTTTTTTGATCGGGAGGGCCGGGTAGGGGCCGTCGGTATGGGTCTCCATTTGCCCGTTGCACAGTTGGATTCCATGGCGTTCCGTAGAGTCCGGGGCGGCGTCCTTTTGCTCGGCCGGCGTGTTTGCCGGATCGAGTTTCGGATTGAACGCCATGACGACCCGATAACCGTGCGATGGTGTAGTGGCGGAATCTACCGTGAAACGATGGGGCCCCCAGATCGGGGCCAACCGGGTGCGCTGAGCCGTAAGAAGCTCGAAGTCGGTTGCCGACAGATCGCTAGGGTTGCCGAGAACTTCCAAAGGCATTGGCCCGGCGTTGACGACACTGACCATCCGGTTTCGATCGTAGTTCGGTCCCGGGCCACCACCGGAGTCCGTATAGACGGGATTGAGGGCAGCACAGGCGGCAAGCCCGATGCTCATGACACAGGCGCCCGCAAGAGCGCGTCCCCGACCGACCGACAATTCAGCAGGTCGCCGTGTTCGGGCAGTTTTCATCGACATCGCGGTTGCCCTCGGCCGGCATCATTTCGAAGAGAAGGAGGTCGAGCAGGCGACCGAATCGCTTGCCGCCGAAATCGTCGGGTGTATTAGCCAACCCGCTATTTGTCGACAGAACCGTTGACCGGTCGCAGAACACACCGCGCACATTAAGGGTCGCGTTGACGCCGCCGGCCTTTTCCAGACCTTCGCCTCGGCACACCTGGTTTGGATCGATGCGCGTGTTATCCGCATTGAAAACAAGCACGACACGGAACGGGTGGCGGTTCTTTCTCGTCGGGTCGGTTCGAAAAGCAGCGCGACCGAACGCAGGGTCGAGCCGCAACCGGCTCTCCACAAGTTCGACGAACGCACCATCGCTCAACGCCGAGGGATTCCCATGGATCTCCAGCGGGATATCGCCTTGCGCCATCATGTAGCGGACATAGCTCGGGTCGTAGGAAGGCCCCTGCGCCATAGCCCGAGATCACGATATCGGATGTCGAACACGCGGCCAGGGTTGCGGTGAAGACGGCAATCAGCGCGAGTCGGAAACGGCTCATCGGCAACTCTCCTTGTTTGGCGCCGTAAGCAATTCCCCGTTGCTAATAGATGGCTCTCCATCACCCCAGCGTCAATCTCACAGATTCTCGCGCGCCACGTCCACGAACGGCAATGCACGTGCAGCGGCGTTATTCAACGCCCCGATAAACGCGGCGCTGCGATCGTCGGTTGTCGCCCCAAAGCGATAGGTCACGTCGCTCATCGTTTGCGGACCGTCGCAAAACGCCATTCGGATGGTGGTTTGGTTGCCGGGTCCGGTCGAACCGACACCTGACACGTCGCCACAAATGGCGCGGAAATCGATCGATGTAACGGGATTGAAAATCACGACGAGGCGGAGCCCTTGGCCGGCTTCGGCGCGGTCGTCGCGAACGAATTGCGCCCTTGGCGCCCAGGCCGGGGTTCTCATGTCTCGATGGATCGTCTGCTCCAACTGCGCTTGCGGGACCCCGCCGAATGGATTGCCGCGGATCACCAGAGGAAAGCGCCCGTCTTGCGCTTCATAGCTGACCAGCGAGGGCGCATAGAACGGCGATAAGCTGTCGCTGCTGCGCGAACCGACCACGCCGCCAGTCGTCCCGGTGCAGGCGGCGATCGCGAATGTCGCCAAAGCAAGAATGGCGGTTCGTTTAAACATGTCGCGTCACTCCCTTGCGGCGTCGCCACGGTTAGATATCGAGGGCCGCAACGTCCGCGGCGTTCTCCTGAATAAACGACAAGCGATTTTCCGGTTTGCGCCCCATCAAACTCTCGACGAATTTATCTGTCTTACGCCGTTCGTTCTCGCCGATCGTCACGCGCAAGAGCGTGCGCTTGGTGGGATCCATCGTCGTTTCTCGGAGCTGGGCAGTCGGCATTTCTCCTAGGCCCTTAAATCGGCTGATTTCAATCTTACCGCGCGAAGAGAAGGCCGTCTTGAGCAATTCTTCGCGGTGGGCATCGTCCCGGACATAGAAGACCGTGCCGCCCTGCGCGAGACGATAGAGCGGCGGCTGGGCAAGGAAGACGTGACCGTCTTGGATCAACTGCGGCATGACGCGGAAGAAGAACGTGATCAGCAGCGACGCGATGTGGGCCCCATCCACATCGGCGTCGGTCATGATGATAACGCGGTCATAGCGCAGCGCTTTTTCGTTGTATTTCTCGCCAATACCGCACCCAAGCGCCTGGATAATGTTGGCGATCTCTTGGTTTTCCTGGATCTTGCTGACGCCGGCGCTGGCGACATTGAGGATCTTGCCGCGCAAGGGCAGGACGGCTTGCAAGCGCCGGTCGCGAGCTTGTTTGGCGGAGCCGCCCGCCGAATCGCCCTCAACCAAGAAAATCTCGGTTCCTTCGGCTTGGCTTGCCGTGCAATCCGACAGCTTGCCGGGGAGCCGCAATTTCCGTTTTGCGCTTTGTCGCGAGACGTCTTTTTCTTGGCGTCGGCGGAGGCGCTCGTCCGCCCGTTCGCCGACATAGTCGAGAAGTTCGTTGGCTGCGTCGGCGTTCCCGGTCAGCCAATGGTCGAAATGGTCTTTGACCGCGTTTTCAACGAGTTTTGCAGCCTCGACACTAACCAGTTTTTCTTTGGTTTGCCCTTGGAACTGGGGCTCCGAGATAAACAGCGACACGATCAAGGCGGCGCCGCCACTCACATCTTCGGTGGTGAATTGGCTGGCACCTTTGCGCTTTACCAACGCGCCATAGGCTTTCAAGCCTCTGGTGAGGGCGCTCCGCATGCCCGATTCGTGGGTCCCGCCTTGTGGGGTCGGGACGGTGTTGCAATAGGTGCTGACGAACGCTTGACCATCGTCCGGCCAGGTAATGGCCCATTCGACCCGCCCCGAACCATTGAACGAGGCTTCGCCGGTGAACGGCTCCGGCGTAACGGTTTCGCGCTTACCGACTTCTTCGGCGAGCGCATCGACCAAGCCGCCGGGAAAGTGGAAGGTCGCTTCGGTTGGCACGTCTGTTTTGCCGATGATCTTCGCATCGCACTTCCAGCGAATCTCGACGCCGCTGAACAAATAGGCCTTCGAGCGCGCCAGCCGATACAGTTTTGCCGGCTTCAGGACCGCGTCCTCGCCGAAAATGTCGGGGTCGGGGTGAAACGTGATGGTCGTCCCGCGGCGATTCTTGATCGGCTTGGATGTCAGTTTTCCTTTGGGCTTCCCACGCACATAGCGCTGCGACCAGAGTTTCTTGTCGCGCGCGACCTCGACACTGAGCTGATCCGACAGCGCGTTGACGACCGAGACTCCCACGCCGTGGAGACCGCCCGAGGTTTCGTAGGCCTTATTCGAGAATTTGCCGCCCGAATGCAGCGTCGTCAGGATCACTTCCAACGCGGATTTCTTTTTGAACTTGGGGTGCGGGTCGACCGGGATGCCGCGACCATTGTCGCGCACCGTCAAGGACCCGTCCGCGTTCAGTTCGACTTCGATTCGGGTTGCCGCACCGGCTAGAACTTCGTCCATGGCGTTGTCGACCACCTCGGCGGCGAGGTGGTGCAGGCCGTCCTCGCCGGTGCCGCCGATATACATGGCGGGGCGCCGACGTACAGGCTCAAGGCCCTCCAGGACCTCAATGTCCTTGGCTGAATAGGATTTGCCGCGGCCTTTGCCGCCGGTTTCAAAAAGGTCGGTCATCGCCGCTTCACACCGGAATTACCACATGGACTCGCTACCGCGGGCGCACTATAGGGTATATCTTCGAACTCAAACAACAACATGTAGACGTGTGCTGTGACGGAGTCTGAGAGGCCAAGCGGGGAACCGGCGATCCGGGCGATGGCGATGCCGGGAGATGCCAATGCCAACGGGGACATCTTCGGTGGTTGGGTGTTGTCTCAAATGGATCTCGCCGGTGGCGCCGCGACGGCGCAGGTTGTCGGCGGCCGTACCGCGACCGTTGCGATCGAGGCGATGACCTTCCATAAACCGGTATTCATCGGCGATCTGGTCAGTTGTTACACCAAAGTCGTCAAGACCGGGCGCACGTCGATCACCGTGCAGATCGACACCTTTGCGACCCGGCGTTTCGGCGGCGAAGAAGTCAAAGTGACCGAGGGTATCTTCATTTACGTCGCGATCGACGATGAGGGCCGTCCGCGCCAAATCAACGAGACCTAATCGGGCACGCATCTGAGGTATATGGGGTCGCTAGTCCGGTGTATGTAGGGCAAACCGCTATAGATAGGTAATTCACGGTTTGAGCGAAGACATCGAAATCATTCTTGAAACGGTCCTCGAGACCGCCTCCAGCTACGGCCTCTCGGTCTTGGGCGCCATTATCATCCTTGTCGTTGGCCTTTGGTTGTCGGTTCGGGTCGCCGCCATCGTGCGTCGGTCGCTATCGAAGAACCGACGCGTCGACGAAATGCTTGCGGTGTTCTTGGGCAGCATGACGCGGTACGCGCTTGTCGCGGTCACGATTATTGCCGTTCTCAATCAATTCGGCATTCAAACAACAAGCCTCGTTGCCGTACTCGGTGCGGCCACCCTGGCGGTTGGTCTCGCTCTGCAGGGAACTCTTTCGAACGTTGCGGCCGGCGTGATGTTGCTGCTCTTCCGTCCATTCAAGGTCGGTGACTATGTCGAGGTTGGCGGGATTGGCGGCACCGTTCGGGCAGTTACGCTGTTCCTGACCGAGATGGCGACGGTGGACAATGTCGAGATCGTCGTGCCCAACGGGCAGGTATGGGGCGCCGTGATCAAGAACTATAGCCACAACGCCACGCGGCGTTGCGACATCAATGTCGGGATTGGCTATGACGACGACATCGAGGCGGCCCGCGCTGCGGTGATGGAGTGCATAGCCGCCGATGATCGGGCGTTGAAGGACCCGGCAGCGGTCGTGGTACCAATCGGTTTCGGCGAAAGCTCGGTCGACCTCCAGATTCGGGTATGGACCAACACAGCTGATTTCTGGGCGCTGAAATTCGATCTGACTCAAAAGGTCAAAGAGAAGTTCGACGAACGCGGGATCACCATTCCGTTCCCCATTCGCACCATCGTTCAAGCCAAGGAATGAGCCGCCGGTAGGACTAGCGGCGTAAAAGGAGACCATCGTCATGGCGATTGAAAACGCAGTGATCTATGTCGGTCTACTCACCCTCTTCATGCTCGTTCTCGGTGCGCGTGTTTCTCTCTTGCGGCAGAAATACCAAGTCTCAATGGGCAGCGGCGCCCAACCGGAATTGACCCGCGCGCTTCGGGTATTCGGCAATTTCACCGAGTGGGTCCCGATGATTTTGTTGGGTCTCGTGCTGTGCGAGTTCATGGGGGCGCCGCCCTTGCTCATCCATCTGGTCGGCATCGCGGTGATTTTGGGCCGGCTGGGACACCTCATCGGCCTGCATCAAGACCGCACGACGTCGGCGCGAGGCATCGGTGTCTTGCTCACCTGGCTTAGCGCGCTGACGACGGGCGGCTATTTGGTCTACGCAAGCGTGGTCTGATCGCGGTGCCTCGCTAGACGACGCGGATCACGATGTCTTCGCTCTCGTCAAATGATGCTTTGAACCCCTCAAGGTCGCGATCGAGCAGGCCGTAACGAAGATCGGCACCGCCCTCTAACGTCGTGTTGAGTTTGGCGTTGTAGCAACCATGGTTCAGCCCATGCTTGTCGGTCACGTAGTACTTGCGGATGGCAAAAGCGTTTTCGCCTTGGCGCGGCCCGGTGAGGTAGCTCTTGATCGAACTGATCTTGCCGCCCGGAAGCCCCACGCCCTTGAGTTTCTGCAGATGTTCCTGTCCTAGCGCCGCAAAGGCCGGCGCGTCGATAGACGTGACGCCGTAGCCTTGTCCCCACTCCAGGTCGTCGCCGGTGAGGTCGCGCACCGCATCGCTGAACAACAGCTGATCGTTGAGCGCCGAACCGATCAACCGCGCCAATTCGATCGTGACGTCGCCCACGATATAGCTCGATCGTTCGGCGCCCGACGACTGGTAGTATTCATAATCGCTGCCCATGCCGAAGCAGACGCGCAGCCGTGGCACGGCCCGGGCCTCGGCCAGTTTGCGGGCCGCCTGGGTGTGGGCGATGGCGAGCGAGGTCGCACAAAACAACGCGACGTCGGCCCACAAGCCGGTCTGATTGTTCCACACGTAAAACCCATCGCCGGTCGTGCTCAGGCGCACGTCGATCGGCATTTCCGCGCGCCGGCAAACATTGGCTGCGCGCATGATGGCGTTGGATAGAACATTGATCTGGGTAATCTGCTCAAACGGCGAATAGAGCGAGAAGCTCACCATGTCGTAGAGCGCGACGGCGCGCGTATCGATCTCGGTAACTGAGTATTGGCCCAGCAAATCGTTGATGAAACGCTGGATTTCGGCGTTCTCGTTGAGGCCGAACGAGAGTTTGAGTTTGGTTGCGCGGCATCCCGAGGTCAGCGCTTGCTTCCAATCGTTTTGGTCCGGCAGGTAGCGCGCGGGGTGCAACAGCGACTCGAATCGTTTGGCGATGGTCGGCAACTCGTAGGTGCTGACGTGAAGAAGCTCCAAGCCCTCGGTGACGTAGCGCCAGCCCACGAGAACCGTGGTGCCAAGCCCGGTAACCCGCTTCAGCCCGGTTTCGAGCTCGGTTCGGTTGGCTTTGGAAAGGCCGAGCGCCGCCATAGCGGCTTAGGTAGGGGTCAATGCGAAACGACGCACTGTGTCAGATCAGGGCCGTCGAGTTTGACCGTGTCCAGCGTGGCCCGGCGCAGGTCGGTCATGCGAACCCGGCCGGTCTCCGCACCGTCGGGGCCACGCACTGGAATGGGGGTCAGCATGGCATTGGACAGATTTGCGCGGCTTAAGTCCGCACCTGCCAATGACGCACCCGACATGCCCAACCGGAGGCCATCTGCGCCCATCACCGTGCCGCCGCGCAGATCGGCATCCGTCAGATCGGCATGGTCTAGCTTCGCGCCGGACAGCTTGGCGCCACGGAGGCTGGCGCTGGTCAGATTCGCGGAGTATAGATCCGAATCCGTCAGATCCGCCGCGAACAAATCGGCGTTCGAGAGGTTGGCGCCGGCCAGTTTGGCGCCATGGCAATTGGTGGCGACCAGTACCGCACCCGACAGATTGATCCCGTTGAGATCAAGTCCGGCGAGATCCATGCGGGATAGATCGGCACGTTGGCCCGTCGCAGGATCTTTGATCCAACGCATGTGGCCTTTGATGAGGTCTGGAAGGCCCGCCTGGCGTGGCGCTTTGCTGCGCTTGCCTGACGGTGGTTGTGCGGTGTCCCGCGTCGCTGCCTGCACCGGATTCTCCCCCAAAAAAGATTTCGGCTGAATCGAAGAATCATTCGATTTTTAGCCGAAATTTACTAAAACGAGAACTATTTTAGACCCTGATCAACTAATGGTAGTTAGGGCCTCGATGGGCTTCAAGGGGGCAAGTCGAAAGACCACCTAGCAGAAAAAAGGGGCCGCGCCTTTTTGGCAGCGGCCCCTGGTACTACGGTACTACTTTAACTGAGCAAGCTTATACACTGTAATACATAGTAAATTCAACAGGGTGAGGCGTGTGCTCGAACGCGTAGACCTCATCCCACTTCAACTCTAGGTAACCGTCGATCAGATCGTCGGAAAAGACGTCACCCTTTTTCAGAAAATCGCGATCCGCGTTGAGCGCCTTAAGCGCTTCGCGAAGCGACCCTGACACCGTGGGCACCGCGCTCAACTCCTCCGGCGGCAGGTCGTAGAGGTTTTTATCCATCGGGTCGCCGGGATGGATCTTGTTTTCGATCCCGTCCAGGCCCGCCATCAACATCGCCGAGAAGGCGAGGTAGGGGTTGGCACCGGGGTCGGGGAAGCGGACCTCGATGCGCTTGCCCTTTGGACTGGTCGCGAAGGGGATGCGACAGGATGCCGAACGGTTGCGCGCTGAATAGGCCAGCAGCACAGGCGCCTCAAAGCCTGGGATCAGGCGCTTGTAGCTGTTGGTCAGCGGGTTGGTGAAAGCGTTTAGCGCTTTGGCGTGTTTGATGATCCCGCCTATGTAGTACAGCGCCGTCTCGGAAAGATCGGCATAGCTCGATCCGGCAAACAGGGGCGTATCGCCCTTCCAAATCGATTGGTGGCAGTGCATGCCCGAGCCATTGTCGTCTTTGACCGGTTTGGGCATGAACGTCGCCGTCTTGCCGTAGGCATGGGCGGTGTTGTGCACGACATACTTGTAGATCTGCATGTTGTCGGCGGTCCGAAGCAACGTATCGAAACTGATCCCAAGTTCGTTTTGGCTCGGTGCCACCTCATGGTGGTGCTTTTCGACTGGCAGGTTCATGTCTTCCATGATCGACAACATCTCGGCGCGCAGATCGCCGTGTGAGTCGATTGGGGCGACCGGGAAGTAGCCACCCTTGGCCGCGGGACGATGGCCCGTGTTACCACCCTCGAAGTCGCGACCAGTGTTGTAGGGGCCTTCGGACTCGTCGAGTTGATAGAAGGTGTGGTTCATCGACACGTCGAATTTGACGTCGTCAAAGATGAAGAACTCGGCCTCCGGGCCGAAATAGGCGGTATCGCCGATTCCGGTATAGTCAAGATAGGCTTCGGCGCGACGTGCCACCGATCGCGGGTCGCGGTTGTATGGCTCGCCCGTCGACGGTTCATGAACATCGCAGAACAAGATCAACGACGATTGGGCCGAGTAGGGGTCCATCACGGCGGAAGAGGGGTCGGGGATTAGGGCCATGTCGGACTCGTTAATCGCCTTCCAACCGGCGATCGAGGAGCCATCGAACATCACGCCCTCTGAGAACGCGTCCTCGTCCATCATGCGGGGGTGCATCGCGAGGTGCTGCCATTTGCCGCGCGGGTCGGTGAAACGCAGATCGATGTATTTGATGTCCTTGTCCTTGATGAGTTTCAGGACACTTGCGGCATCGGCCATAGTTTAGAACTCCCTTTAGTCTTGTTGACGGTTTTGCGGTGTTAGTCGGTGTTCGGAGGTTGGGACTAAATTGCTTCGCCCCCGGTCTCGCCGGTTCGGATGCGAATTGCTTGCTCAACCGAAGAAACGAAAATTTTGCCGTCGCCAATGCGCCCCGTGCGTGCGGCCTGGGTGATCGCTTCGATGGCACGCTCAACGAGATTGTCTTCCAGGACGATCTCGATCTTCACTTTGGGCAAGAAGTCGACGACGTACTCTGCCCCGCGGTAAAGCTCGGTATGGCCCTTTTGCCGCCCAAACCCCTTGGCCTCGGTGACCGTGATTCCCTGCAGGCCGACCTCGTGCAGCGCTTCTTTGACCTCGTCCAGTTTGAACGGTTTGATGACAGCTTCGATCTTTTTCATAGACACACTCCGGCTTCGATGCGGCGAGGCTTACCCAGACCATTGCAGTCCGTATGCCAACCCGTTGAGGCACCCTAAACCGCTGAAAACAGCCATTCCAGGCCTGTCCAGAAAGAAACCAAGTGGCGCGCGAAAAGGCATGTGCATAAGAATTAAGCAGCTCGAAGGCGGCATTGCGTCCGCCCTGAGGATGTCGCGCGCGACGTCGCGAGATCGCGTTTGCCCGGTCGGGGACCCAGCCGAATGACTCTTGCCAACTACGTCGCCTTCCTCACCGCCTCGGTGGTCTTGATGCTGATCCCGGGACCCTCCGTCATGCTCGCGATCGGTGTCAGCCTCGCGCACGGCTTCCGGATCGGCATGGCGAACGTTTTGGGGGCATGCGGCGCGGTCGCCGTGCAGATGGTGGTGCTGGGTGTCGGTCTTACGCCGGTTCTATTGTTTGCCGCCCAGTGGTTCGAGGTTATCCGGTGGGCCGGCGTCGGATATTTGCTGTACCTCGGCTTCATGCAGTGGCGCTACGCGGGCGCATCGCCGGCAACCGGTGACCCCAACCAACGTCAGGGTACCGCGCGCCGAACCTTCTGGCATGGCTTTGCGGTTTCGGCGCTGAACCCGAAGAGCTTATTGTTCTTCGGCGCGATCCTGCCGCAATTCCTCGATCCCGCCCGTCCGCCGGCGATCCAACTCGGCTTAATGGGCCTGACTCTGGTGGGGACGGCCCTCGTCACGACGACGCTCTGGGCCTTCTTCGCCGACCGTGCCCGCGCGCTGTTGCGAACCCCGAAGACCTGGATGTGGCGCGACCGCCTCGGTGGGTCGATCATGATCGTGGCCGGCGTCGCCCTCGCCGCTGCGAAACGCTAAGACCCCGTCTTCCGCCGAAACTCGCCCGCTGTCCTGCCGCCATCCACCGCAATTTGCTGCCCGGTGATCACCGGTCGGGTCTGCTCGGCCAGCAGCAAAATGGCCTCGGCGATGTCTTCCGGCTCGCCGATCCGTCCTATTGGCGTGATTGCCTTGGTATTGGCCATGTGACCCGCGAGCCGGTCCGCGCCGAAGATCTCGACAGCCTTGAGCGGTGGTTGGCCGCCCGGCCAGGTCAGGGACGGGTGGATTGTGTTGGCCGAAACGCCGATCGCGCGCCCTTCTTCGGCGAGGCCGCGGACCAGACCGGTCATGCCGCCCTTTGTGGCGGAATGCACGCTGGCATTGGGTGCGCCACGTAGGCCGTTAACGCCCGAGATCGCAATGAAGTTGCCGCCTTTGCCGATCGCGCGCCACGCCGCGAAGGCTTCCTTGGCCGCCAAAAACACGCCCTCGACATTCACCGCCAGCGCATCCCGCAGGTCTTGCGCCGTGCTGCGCTCCAACGTCGCGAGAAAGGCTTTGCCCGCGCTGCACACCACGATGTCGGGAATCCCTTCATGGTCGCGCACGTTCGCAAACAACTTAGGCCAGGCGTCGTGGTCGGTGACCTCATGGGGCAGGAAACGGGCGCCGCCACCGGCGTCTTGAATCGATTTGGCGCGGGCGGCGCCTTTCTCCTGATCGCGGCCGGTGATGACGACTTGGGCGCCTTCGCGCGCGAGCGCTGCGGCGGTCGCGCCGCCAATGTTGCCGCCACCGCCGATCACCAAAGCGATACGGCCTGCGACCCGTCCGACCATGACTAGAGAATCTTGGCGATGCGCGTCATCGCCTCTTCGATTTGCGGAGCCGATGCCGCATAGGAGAAACGCACATAGCCTTCGCCGAGTGCACCGAAGCTTGTACCCGCCACGGTGGCGACATGAGCCTCGTTGAGCATCGCGTCCTGTAGCTCTCCGGCTGTCTTGCCCGTCCCGGTGATGTTCGGGAAGGCATAAAAAGCGCCGAGCGGGGTCACGCAGGAAACGCCGGGCAACGCGTTGAGTTTGCCGACAATCAGTTGCCGCCGCTCATCGAAGGCACGCACCATGTCGTCCACCGCGTCTTGTGGTCCTTCCAACGCGGCGATGCCGGCCCATTGGGTGGCAGCGTTCACACATGAATGGTCGTTCACCGCGAGCTTCGCGGCGAGGGGGGCCAAGGAGTCCGGCCACAGGCTCCACCCCAGCCGCCAGCCCGTCATGGCATAGGTCTTCGACCAGCCGTCCAGCACGATCAGGCGGTCGCGCAACGCCGGATAGGCCAACAGCGATTTATGAGTGTGGCCGTCGTAGAGCATCCGGGAATAGATTTCATCGGATAAAACCGTTACGTGAGGAAAGCCCTCTAAGCCATTGGCAAATTTATCTAATTCCTCGGATTCGACAATGCCGCCGGTCGGGTTGGCTGGGGTGTTCACGATGATCAGGCGGGTCTTGTCGGTGATCCGTTCCAGCACCTCGTCAGCCGAAAACGAGAAACCCGAGGACTCAGTGCAACTCGATCGGCACGGGGGTCGCGCCGGAGAACCGGATGACCGATTCGTAAATCGGAAAGCCTGGGTTCGGGTACATGATTTCCACGCCCGGCTCGCCGAACATCAAGATGGAAAAGAACATCGTCGGTTTGCCGCCAGGCATGATCACCAGGTTGTCCGGATTGATCTCGACCTTTCGGTACTTCAGGACGTCGGCGGCGACGGCCTCGCGTAGCGGCACGATCCCGTTAGCCGGCGTGTAGCCATGATGCCCGTCTTTCAGGGCCTTGGCGGCTGCCTCGACAATGTGCGGCGGGGTCGGAAAGTCGGGCTGGCCGATGCCCAAGTTGATGACGTCCTTGCCCTGTGCCCGAAGCGCCTCGGCGCGCGCCAGGACCTCGAAGGCGGTCTCGGTCCCTAGGTGTGACATACGTTGCGCAAGTTGCATGGATCGGACTCCTCTTTCGGGCGGTTGCCTCCTATAGCGCATCTCCGCGCGGTCGGGGACACCGATTGTGACCGCGGGGACTGCGCCCGTGATTGGACCCCACACCCGATCATCGCTATCTGGAAGATTGCGATACAAGGAAAACTGCGGGAGTTGGCTTTGTTTCGGCGAACCAATTTGGTTGACGAGGACGAAGGGCAGGCGATTTGTCGGCCGCAATGGGTTATAGGATCGCGCGATGATTTTTCGACGCAAACGACGGCGCTTGGACACAGAGTTCTCTAGCGCCCATCCGCTCGATGATGACGATATCGGCGAACTCAAGCTGCCCAAGTTCGTGGCGCAGCCTCCAGCGGTCTTTTTGGTTGCCGTGCTTGGTGGCGCGGCGGTGGAGCAATTCGTCCTGCCACTGTCTTTCGGACTGCGCTGGTGGGGCGTGGGGCTCGGCTTTCTGGTTTTTGTCGCCGGCGTGTCGTTATCGATGATGGCGATGCAGGCCTTTCGCAAGGCTGCCAGCTCGCCCGACCCAAACCACATGCCGTCCAAGCTGGTCGAGACCGGTCCGTTCAAACGAACCCGCAATCCGCTCTATCTCGGCACCTTGCTCATGCTGATCGGCCTCGGGTTGGGCGCGAACCTACCTTGGGTCGTCATTGCCGCAGTGCCGGCGATGTTGATCATCCATTTTGGCGTGGTGATCCGCGAAGAAGCCTATTTGGAAGATCTGTTCGGCGAGAAATACCGCGCGTATCGCGACCGCGTCCGGCGCTGGGTTTGAGAACAAAGACGATAGGAAGTCCTATGCAATCCACTAACAGCGTTCTGTCGTCCTTCGGCACGACCGTCTTCGAAGTGATGTCGCGCCTCGCGATCGAACACGAATCGGTTAACCTGGGGCAGGGATTCCCGGACGGGAATGGGCCCGATGACGTGCGCGCGGTGGCGCACGACGCCCTCAACAACGCCTCCAATCAGTATCCGCCCATGATGGGTATCCCGGAACTTCGCCAGGCGGTCGCGGCACACGACAAGCGGTTCTACGACATCGATGCGGACTGGCAACGCGAAACGATCGTCGCCTCGGGTGCGACCGAGGTGCTCGCCGCCGCGCTGTTCGGCTTGTTGGACCGGGGTGACGAAATCATCATGTTCGAGCCCTTGTACGACTCGTACATTCCCATCGCCCGCCTTGCTGGCGCGACCGTCAAGTTGGTTCGGTTGCAGCCGCCCGATTGGCGCGTGCCCCTGGATGAACTGGCCGCGGCGTTTGGGCCGAAAACCAAGGCGATCTTGCTCAATTCACCGCTGAATCCCGCCGGCAAGGTGTTCACCCGCGCGGAACTCGAAGCGGTGGCCGCGCTCGTGGCCGAACATGACTGCTATGCCATTTGTGACGAGGTTTACGAACACATCGTATTCGACGACACGCCCCACATCCCGCTGATGACCTTGCCGGGGATGCGCGATCGGTGCGTCCGCATCGGCTCGTCGGGCAAGACCTTTTCCCTAACCGGGTGGAAAGTTGGCTACGGCACGGCCTCGCCGGAGGTCATGGCACCCATCGCCAAAGCGCATCAGTTTCTCACCTTCACCACGCCGCCAAATCTGCAGCATGCGGTGGCCTATGGCCTCAACAAGGACGACGCGTATTTCGCCAGCCTAAGCGGCGACATGCAGGCTAGCCGCGATCGTCTTGCGCAGGGCCTTTCGGACATCGGCTTCGCCGTGGCGCCGTGCAAAGGGACCTATTTCCTCAATGCGGATTTTCGGCCGCTGGGGTTCACCGGCACCGATGAAGAGTTCTGCCGCCACATCACGGTCGAGGCGAGGGTCACCGGGGTCCCGGTCAGCGCCTTCTACATGGGCGGCGACGGACCGACTCATTTCGCCCGGTTCTGCTTTTGCAAGGAAAACGCCACCCTCGACGAAGCACTCCGCCGATTGAAAAAGCATTTCGGCTAGGACAACACCAACTCGACCAAGCTGAGCTCGACGAAGTCGAAGGCGGTGTAGGGGTCGGACGGCGAGAAAAAGATCACGCTGACGAACCCGTGCCAATCGCCATTGGCGTCGGCCGTGAAGACTTCATCGAACGCGAACACCGCCGTGCGGGCCTGGATTAACCCATCTAGCGGCCCCTGGTTGGAGATTTCGAGCGTGCGGGTGCGCCCATCGGCAAATCCGACTCCGACGAGTGCCGGATCGATGTCGTAATCGCCGAACACCAGATTGAAAAAATCTGGACGCCTTCCGGGATCGTGTCGCGCGACACCGTAAAGTCGAACACAAAGCGCGCATTGTTCGGGGGCCGCGGCCCGTCGTCGTCCGGCCAGTTGGCATTATCCGCCGACGCCGATAACGAAAGGTCGGTCCAAATCGCGCCGGACGTGCGTGGGCCGATCGAGAGGCACCCCACGCAGATGCGCGCGCGGTTGGTGGCTTCCTCGAACCCGCGGTTATCGAAGTTGTCCGAACTCATCCAGGCGACACCGCCGTCGCCGTTCAAGTCCGGCAGGAACTCACCCTCGCTCAAGACGCCGTCACCGTCGGTATCGGCGGGCCCAGTGCCGATCGCGCGGTAGGCCCGCACAAGACCCCTGGTGTCGCGAAACCCAAATCCATCCGCATCGCCAATGCGGATGTACCGAAATGCCTCCGCCGCCTGCACCGGGTTGGTGCTCGGCATCACCAAGAAAAGTAAAAGCAAGATCGGTAGTCGGCTGAAGAATTGGCGGGGCAGGGGCCTGATCCTCGGTTGAAGGGCTCGGTCAATCCTAAGCGAGCCGTCGTTCTGGCGTGTTCACTTCTCGCTCAGCGGGTTGCTTGGTGCCCGAACCCTGACGAGTTCTCTAGGGCTTGGACATCCGTGCCGACACCCAAGCGTTTTCTTGACGGGTTCCCACCGGTGCGGCAAAACAAGCCACCCGGGAAGACATGTGGTGGGCGTAGCTCAGCTGGTTAGAGCGCCTGGTTGTGGTCCAGGAGGTCGGGGGTTCGAAACCCCTCGCTCACCCCATTCCCCAAAGGGTCGCGGTCTCCGTGCCGAGCCCTTAGTCTCTTCCGCTCGTAGATTGGTCCAATAACCCCAAACCAACGCGCAACGGGAGGCACCCCTGACGACATCCATCCGCCACGAGGTGATGATCTTTCTCACCGGCGCGGCCGTTTTGGCCCTTGAGGTCCTGACGTCCCGCATTCTGACGCCCTATTTCGGGGTGAGCCTTTTTATTTGGGCCGCCATTTTGTCGATCACGTTGACATTTTTGGCCGTCGGGTATTACGGCGGCAGTATCGTCAGCAAACGCCTCGATCACGCCCAGTTGGAATTCGCGTACCTCGCCGCGCCGGCGAGCGCCGCCCTCACGATCGGGCTCGGCGCGTTGGCCTATCCGGTCCTTTTCCCCCTCCTCACCGGGACGAACCTGGTTTTTGCCAGCTTCATCGGCAGCGCGGTGCTGCTTGCATTTCCGTTGGTCGCGCTATCGGCGATGAACCCTTTGCTCGTCGCCTTGCAACGCCGTGAAGACGATCGCGGCGACGCCGGCGCCGGGCGCGTCTTCTTCGTCAGCACCATCGGCTCCGTCGCCGGCGTGCTCGTGACGGCGTTCGTGTTCATCCCACTGATGCGCAACTACACCGGTATTCTGCTTCTCTCGCTGATCTTGTGCGCGCTTGTGTTGCTTTACGTTCTGGCGGCCCGCGCGCTCACCAGGCGTCAGCGGGTTCTCTTGGGCGCCGGAACAGCCCTCGCAGCTGTTTTAGCTGCGGCTCTGATGGCAGGGCAGCGTCAGTACCTCGATGCGGTGGCGGGCGAACCGAACTTCCAATTCGAGATCAAAAAGGAATACACCTCGGTCTTCGGCAACATCAAAATCGTCGAGATCATCCCGCAGTCTCCGGGCGCTCAGCCATTGATTGCGTTCCTGCAAGACGGATTGGTTCAGAACCGCGCGTTGGAGGACGGCACGTCGCTATCGCTCTACACCTATTTTCTGGAGTCGATTCCCTACGCCTTTCGGACCGAGCCCAAGAGTGCGCTCGTCCTCGGGCTCGGGGCCGGCATTGTGCCGCGCAACCTCCAGGCCGACGGGATCGATGTGACCGTCGTCGAGATCAACCGGGATTCGCTCAGCGCCGCGCAAGAATTTTTCGGCTTCGATCCCGACCTCGTCGATGTACGGATCGAAGATGCCAGAACCTTCGTCCGGCATTGCGGCAATGTCTACGACCTGGCCGTCGTCGATCTTTTTCACGGGGACAACACCCCGGACTATCTCATGACCCAAGAGTTCTTCGCCGATTTAGCGGCCTGCATGAACGATCGGTCCGTTTTGGTGATTAACGCGTTTTTCGACTCCGAGAACGAGGCGCCTAACCAGCGGGTTCGCGCCACGGTGCATTCCGTTTTTCCGTCCTTGTTTGAGTTCCGCTCGCCCGACGGAGCGGCCTACCTCGCCGCGACCAAGGTAGACCGAGGTGCGCCGGATGCTCTCAAACCCGTCCGACTGCCCGCATTCTTGCGTCGCGATTTCGGCGCGGCCGCGGCGAATAGTAAGCGGATCGATACCGCCATGATCCAGGGGGCCCAACCGATCTCGGATGCGCACAACGTCTTCAAAGTGCTCTTTTCGACGGCGGACCGGCGCTTGCGCCGCAATCTCGCCGACGGACTACCGGTTCAGTTTCTGGTCAACTGAAGCGGTTCGTCGCAATGACGGCGCGTCGCGCCACGGTGCCGGCGGCCCGCACCGACAAATAGATATGCGTCAGGGTGGGCAGCATCGCCGACACCCCCATGAGCAATCCAAAATAGATGTTCTTGATTTCTTCTCGACCGGTCGGATCCTGTAGCGCCTGCAACAAGCGATCTTGGTAGGCACCGTTTCGCGCCAGCAACGATTCGGGATTGGCGCCAACAAAACTCACCAACCATCCCGATACCGAAAACACAAAAAGAACCCACATCGTGGCGAGCCCTGCAATCACCAGGTCAACGCTGAGGTGGGCGAGGTAGGAGGTGCTGGTCGTTGCCCGAAGGGCCCGCCGCACCATGTAGACGGTGACGAATAGCGAGAGCAGATCGAACAGCGCGCCCAAGAACCCGACCGGAATCTGAACCAAGAAGTAGTGCCAGCGCTCCGGACCGAAGGTCACGTCCGGAAACGCCGTCACCATCGCGATCCAGTAACAGGCAATGTTCAGGACGACGAAAAACGCAAAGACTTTTAGATAAAAGAACGGCGTCGCCGCCTTCTTGCGTTCAAGTGCGGTCAAGGTGTCCGACAACCTCGATCGCCACAGGGCGATCATCGGCATTGGGCTATCGCTCGTGTCTAGGGCACGTGTCACGGGCCGGAAATCTAACACACGGCCTGACGGAAACCGACGGTCCGGGATCGCTAGGAGGTCGATTCTTCGTTTTCGCGGTTGAGCGAGGTGCCCGTCAAATCCGCCCCGACAAGGGCCGCGTCGGTCGTGTCTGCGTTTGTCAGATTGGCGTTCCGCAGCCGCACGAAGTCCATGTGGGCCCCGTTGAGATTGGCGCCGATGAGGTTGGCGTCCGAAAAGTCCGTCCGGCGGAGCGAGCTTTTCGAGAGGTTCGCATTTTCAAAGTTCGCCCCGGCGAACTGCCCCCGGTCACAGGTTGCCTCAGACAGGTCCGCATCGTTAAAGCTGGCCTCTCTGAATTGCGCGCCGTCGAGATGAGCTTTGCGGAGGTCGGTTTTTGCAAGACGCGTTCTTTGCCGCTGACCCGTATCCTCGCCCTTGGCCCCCAACATTTCCATCGGGTCGCCTTTTGCCTCGCTAAGGCGTGCGCGTACAAGGTTGGCGCTGTTCAGATTGGCGCCGTTTAGCTCCGCGCCCCGGAGGTCGGCGTCGGCCAAATCGGTTTCGCGCAAATCCGCCAGGGTCAAAAGTGCGTGCGCGAGATTTGCGCCGTTCAATTGGGCGCCGCGAAGGTCGGCACCGCTCAAATACACGCCCCGCAGGTCGTGCTTTCTAAGATCGAGCTTGCGTAGATCGGCGCGTGCGCCGTCTGAACCGAACGAATCGATCCACAAAGCGTGCCGACGCAAGATCGCTTGGATTTCGTCAGGAAGGGTAGCTGTCCCGGGGCTGATATTGGCGCCTTCCAATTTGACCCCGGTCAGATCTGTGCCTTTGAGGACAGAGCCGCAGAAGCTAGCGCCCTGCGCGGCTGCTCCGGCGAGGTTGGCGTGGGTTAGGTTGGCGCTATTGAAATTCGCTTTGCGAAGTTGTGCGCCGGCGAACGAGGACGCAGAGAGATCGGCGCCGGACAAATCTGCGCTCGCACCGCGATCCCCTGAAAAAAGCCCGGCCGAATCGGCGGTGGCGTCTTGTTCGCCGATCATGAGCCCAGGACGAAGGTCGGCGCCCTCGAAATTGGCCTCGATTAGGGTGGCGCCTCGAAAGTTGGCGCCGCGAAGATCGCTTCGTTCAAAGCTTGCGCCCTCGGCTTCTGCGGCCCCAAAGCTGCTGCCGAACCAGTCCGCGGCGCTGAAGTTGCATCAGTTTAATGAACAGCGCGAAAAATTAGTGCCCGCAAGAAGCGCGCCGCTCAGTTTGAGGTTGCGAAAACGAAGGCCTGAAAAGTTCTCACGCGCCAGTTAGGCCCGGTGACCGTCGATGGCCCCAGCGAGGAAACGTTCATGCCCGCGGACGGCGGCGACGAATTGTTCTGATGTGAGTGTCACGTCAGTGACCGCCTCTCCCATGGCCCGACCAACATGGCCCGATTACGTTAAAAAACGACCAAACTGGGGATCCCTGCGATCCACGGCGCATCATCGCAGGCTGCGCCGCGCGGTCAATCCCTGGTTACCATGGCGAGACCGATAACCTTCTCCAAGTAGCAGTTATGGACAATTCTCTATAAATATAGAGAATGTATGGACGGGGATCGTTGAGCCAGACAGGGGACAATGGGAGTCCCAGCGTGGGGCAGTGTTTTGTGTTTAGTACGGGCCCGTAAGTAGATGGATATTGCTACTTTTCTCGGTCTGATCGTTGGCGTCGGCGTGATCGGCGCTGCGGTTATGGTTGGGTCCGACCTTGGCGTTTTCCTCAACCTTCCTGGGTTCCTGATCGTGATTGGTGGCACCTTTGCCGCCACGCTCATTAAATTCCCGATTGCGAATCTGGCCGGTGCCTTGTGGGACGGGATTAAGGTTGCCTTCATTTCGCGACGGACCGACGCCCAGCAACTGATCGAACAAGCGGGCGCGCTTGCAACGGTGGCGCGCAAAAAGGGCGTCTTAGCCCTTGAAGACCAACCCATCGGCAATGCCTTTATGCGCAAGGGCATCATGATGATCGTAGATGGCGCAGGGCCCGAGCACATCCACCAGGTGCTGACCCGCGATATGACGCAATCCATTCAGCGAGAAGAAATCGGTGAACGGATTTTCCGAGCGATCGGCGACTCCGCGCCGGCGTTTGGGATGATCGGTACCTTGGTTGGGTTGGTCCAAACGCTCAGCCAGATGAGCGATCCAGCGGCGATCGGTCCCAACATGGCCATCGCCTTGTTGACGACACTATACGGTGCTGTTGTTGCGTATCTCGTCGCAAATCCGATTGCAGAGAAGCTCGCCACCAAGGCACTTCAAGATCGCAGCAACCGTGAGCTTATCCTCGACAGTGTTCTCGGCATTCAGCGCGGTGAGAACCCCCGCGTAATTGTCGAGTTGTTGGAAGCCTACTTTAAAGACGACCGCCGTCGCGGCTCGAGCGATCCGCGCGACGAACAAGTCGAGCGGCGCGGAAAGCGCTCGGCCGATACCGTCGTTCCCAAGGCGGCCGCCGCAAGAACCGCCAAGAAGAAACCGTCGCTCGCCGCCCAGCACGCGGCGCGCAATAAGGCCGCGAAGTAGGCCGATGATCAAAAGAACGGTCGGATCGAATGCGCCGGCGTGGATGACCACGTTTGCCGACCTCGCGCTGCTGTTGATGGCCTTTTTCGTTCTGATGATGTCGTTCTCTTCGGTGGATCTCGCGAAATATCGCAACGTTTCCGAATCGATGAGCGAAGCCTTCAACGACGCGCTCGGCGGTTTCGACAAACCGCTCGAAGGGCGGATCGGCGAAGAGAAAGCCGATTCCGATACCTTCAAAGAGGAAGCCGGCAATGCGGCCTCCCAAATCGGCGAAAGCGACGACGAATCCCGCAAGAAAATGCAAGAAACGTTTTCGACCCTCAAATCGGTTCTTCGCAAGGAAGTTACCGAAGGGAAGGTGTCGGTCGAAAGCAGCGGCAACTCGGTGATCATCCGCTTTGACGACTCGGCCTATTTCACCGCTGGCAGTGAAGGGCTGTCACCCGAAATAGCGCCGGTCCTCCAACGTGTGGCCAACGTGTTGATGTCCAGCCCCGGTACGATCGTCGTCGAAGGCCATACCGACAGCCAACCGATTTCGACCGAGCGGTTCCGGTCGAATTGGGATCTTTCAACCGCGCGCGCGGCCTCCGTTGTCACCGAACTGTTGCAATATGCGCCGATCGACAACGACCGCGTGGTTGTTCAAGGGCACGCCGACACGAAGCCTGTCGCCGCGAATGACACGCCGGAGAACCGGGCCAAGAACAGGCGCGTCGAGATTCACATCATCAGCGAAGACGGTCAGGAAACGACGCTGTCGGTTCCGCTGCAGTAGCGCCGATCAGTGGCTCGGTCGCCAGCGCCGCACCACAAAGAACAGCCCAACCAGCAGCATCGCCGTGCCGAGCACGGCATAGGCGGTTCTCAGGTCCCATGCATCGGCGATCGGCTGACTCACGATCGGCGATAGAAAGTGGCCGACGAAGATGCTCGTGGCCAATCCCCCCAGTATACGGCCCCGTATCCAATCTGGGGCAATATCCAGCACCCAAAGCGATAGGTTGGGGAACAGCAATCCCAAAGACGCTCCGGTAAGGACGAGCACGAACAGGATCGGCGTCAGTGTCGTCATGAACGTCATCAGCCAGTAACTGATGCCAAAGCCGACGAACGCGATGACGAAAATCGTGTCGCGCTGGAAGAATCGGCGAAACCACGCAAAGGCGAACATGGAGACCGACGCCGAAGCCAGCGAGATCAGGGCCATGGCAAGGCCGGCGATATTGGGGCTTGTGACGCCAAGGTCGCGGAGGAAGAAAGGTAGCTGCGTGGGGCCCATGTAAAAGGCAACGCTGTGCAATATCCCGATGCCGTAGAGCATGCCAATCATCAGGTAGGCGGGTTTGGCGCGCGGTGGATCCTCGTCGTTTACCGGTGTTCTGGTTTGCTCGGGTTCGAAAAGGAAGATCAGCGCCAACGGTAGAATAGCGAATGCCAGCAGGTAGACCATAAAGGGAGCGCGCCAGTCGACCGTTGCGAGCAAGCCGCCGAGAGTCAGGAAAACGACGCCTCCGTATTGGATGAACCCCTGTCGGAACCCCATGAAGCGCTCGCGCACGCGGCCGGAGAAGTAATCGCCCATCAGCGTCGAGGACACCGTCATGACCGCGGCCACTGACAGACCCAAGAGCGCACGGCTCACCAGAATGCCCGGCAAGGTGTCGAGGACGAATCCGGCCGATCCCGCAAACCCGTAAAGGGTGATCCCTGCAATAAGCAGCCGTTTGCGCCCGAAGCGATCGATGATCAGACCGGCGAGCGGGGCAAAGATCGCAATGACGATCGACGGTAGGGTAATGAGAAAACGCGACAAGTAGGCGACGTTCGGCGTGTCGTGGAAATGCTCCGCGAGTGCCGGCAAAGCGGGGGAGATCGTCGCGCCGGCCATAATCGTCATGGTGCCGGTCAGCAGCAGTGTGATGCGCACCGCCAACCTTTGGTCTTGGTCGGGGACGGTAGATCGGGTCGGTTCGATCATGAGGCCGTCATGTCGTGCCGCCGGTTTCGGCGCAAAGCAAATACGACCGACACGAGAAGTAAGAGCCCGGCTGCGGTGAAGAAAGCAACCGATAGGTTGGCCGCTTTGGCGATGCTTTGACTGACCAAAGGA
Source organism: Alphaproteobacteria bacterium (assembly GCA_038141965.1). Classification (GTDB taxonomy): domain Bacteria; phylum Pseudomonadota; class Alphaproteobacteria; order SHVP01; family SHVP01; genus CALJDF01. The sequence continues at coordinate 618,204 of JAYQJC010000002.1, read as the reverse complement.
GAAACGAAGAAGCCCATCATGATCGCAGTCGCTTGACCGCCCATGATGCGGCCGCGCACGCGAAAGGGCGCAAGTTCCAATAGTCGGATCGAGAAATTGGCGGTGGTAGACCCCTGGCCCGCGCCGAAGAGCAAAAGGCCGAGGAAGAGCACGGGCAGGGTGCCGGCCCAACCCATCGCAAAGAAGCCGACCGCACTGAGCGCAAATCCAAAGATGAACATGGTTTCGATCGCGACGTATCGTCGAATACGTCCATAGAATAGCGCCGTCGTCGCGGTTGCCAGGGTCGAGGCAGCAACGCCGACCCCAGCTAGCGTCGGGTCGTCGAACCCTAGTTCGATCAAGAAAAACGGGATCTGTGTGGGGATCATGTAGAAGGTGACACCGAAGATGAAGGCGGCGAAGTACAGCCAACTGATCTCCAGCCACGGGATTGGGGTGGAATCGGCGCCGTCCGCACCGCCGTTTCGAACGGCGGTGGTATCGGGTTCGGTGATGTACTTGAGAATCATGGGCAGCACGACGAGTGCCACGAGGTAGATAAAGAACGGCGCGCGCCAGTCGAGCGTGGCGACAAATCCCCCGAGCACCAAATAGATCACGCCGCCGAAGTTGTTCGACGCGTTGCGGTAGCCCATGAACCTGTTTCGCGCCGCGCCGGAGAAATAGTCGCCGATCAACGTACCCACGGTGGTCATGATTGCGGCGGTCGAGATTCCCAAAAAGGCTCGAGAGATCAGGATGGCCGTGATGGAGTCGAAGACCGCGCCACCCACGCCGGCGGCGGCATAGAGGATCACGCCTCCAACCAACAACTTGCGCCGTCCGAAGGTGTCGATGACGTATCCGGCGAACGGGGCAAGGATTGCCATGAACAACGACGGCACAGTGATGATGAACCGCGACAAATAGTCGATGCGCGGGACATCGAAAAAATGTTGCTCAAGCGCCGGCAACGACGGTGACACGATCGCTCCTGCCATGACGGCAAGAGACGCGGTCATCAGCAACGTGATGCTAACGGCGGGGTTGGGGGATCGATCGGCGACGAGAGGCCTCAAGAGCTGCGAGACACCGCAAAGCGCGGGAGCGCACTTATGGTCATCGGTACGGCGTTGTCACGGCTCCTGACGGGCCTGTTCGCCCGGCGGTCAGCCTACAGGGCGTCGAAGGTCGCTTCGACGAGGGCAGTGCCACGGGGGCCGAGTTCGAGGGCGTCATGCATGAAATTGGGCGTATAGCCAAAGGCCACGCCACGATCGATGTCGGCAAACCCGAAAGATCCGCCCGCGCCCCAGTGGCCAAACGCCTTCGGATTCGGCCCCATCGGAAACGTCGAGTTGTTGAGCTCATAGCCCAATGCAAACCGAATCGGTTTTCCCAGAATCGGGTCTTCGCCCTCGCTTTCGCATTGGTAGCTGATCGCCCGATCGCGTGTGGCGGGGCTCATAACGGTGACACCATTGAAGGAGCCGCCGGCCCGCATCATCTCGAAGAGACCGGCAATCGAACGGGCGTTGCCGTGGCCCTGACCAGAACCGACTTCATTGGATTTCCAGCCGTCGGAGTTGAAGTCTTCGTCGGCGCCGAAGCCCTGCATTGTCCGGGCGAATAACGTATCCGGGTTGTTCTCCACTTCCTCGAACAACGCGCGGGGACTTCCTTTTTGCAAGACCGTGGCGCAACGCGCCTTTTCGTCATCAGTCAGCGCAAAGTTGTAGTCGAGGCCGAGCGGGCCACAAAGTTCCTCGCGGTTGAACTGTCCTATCCGTTTGCCGGTCATCCGGTAGACCAACCCACCCATCAGGTAGCCGTAGGTCATGTTGAGGTAGGCCGGTTTTACGCCGGGCTGCCAATTCGGGCTGGTCTTCTCGATCGCCTCGATCATCAGATCCCAGTTGTACAAATCGCCGGGCGCCAGCGGCGTATCGACGTAGGAGATCGCACACCTATGGTCGAGGAGGTGGCGCACGAGGATATTTTCTTTGCCGTTCTGACCAAAGGCCGGCCAGAACTTGGCCACCGGTTCGTTGAGATCGATAACGCCCCGGTCGACCAGCATATGGCCCATCGTGGAGACCAGCGCCTTGGAGACCGAAAACGTCGACACGATGGTGTTCTGGTCCCAAGCACGTCCGGATTTGGGATCGGCAAGTCCGCCCCAAAGGTCGACGACCTTTGGCCATCGACATAGACACACACCGAACACCCGACCTCGCGGCCGTCGCTCAAAAGGGTTGAGAGGACGTCCCTGACCCGGTCAAACTTTGCATCGCTATCGCCTGACACCGTCGCTGCGGATCCCATTTCTTCCTCCCGTTTGCCTGCACCGAGGGCATTACATCACAGACAACCCCGACACGGAATGTCGGCGCCGAACGCGCGACAAGGGTCAGTTTAGGAACCGAACGTCGGTAATACCCGTACGGGTGGCTGTGCGCCCGCCACGTATCGCGGTGATCATGGTCCGCGAGGTGCCGCTCGATAAGCCGCTTTGCAAATCGATCAAACCGAACCCCAGTGCTTCCAGAATCAATCGGTCGGCACCCGAACGCACGTCGATGCGTCCCGAGAGTTCGGCAAGAAGCGACCGACCGTTGTCCGTTTGCACGACGCCACGAGCACGGGTTTCAAAGGTGTTTTGGATGACGTCGGCTTCCGGGTTCGCAATAACGCTTCGCGCCTGCGCTTCGAGGAGGCGATGATAAGGTCCTATCTGAAAAATCAGATCGCCACGCTCGACAGGGTCTGCGGTATAGGGCAGGTCCGCTGCGAAAGTGTCGATCCAAAGTTGATGCTGCGGCGTCCCCGGCGCGGGCGGCGCGATATCGATCTCGATGAAACCGCGAAAGTTCACCTCGAGGTCGCGCACGTTGCCGCCGTGGGTGTCAGACCACCCGTTGATCACCACAATGGGCCGGTTTGCCGTGATGTGATGGCCGTTGACGGATAACTCGCTGACGGCGAAGTGTCGGTTCAGTCCGTCGTCCCTAGCGGTGAGCGCGCCGGTAAACGTGGTGACGATGGATTCTTGATCGCCGCTGCCGAGAAGACTGAGGGTTTCGACGGTGCCGATTATCCCGGATCGAGGGCCTCACGCGAGGACGACGGGTTGTGCGATGGGCGCCACAGTTCCGACAAACCCGCCAATGCCTTTTTCAGGATCGAACAGGGCAAGGTCTTGCGCCCCAAACGCAGGGCGCCAAAGACACGCAACAAGAATCTCCGCAGCAAATGTCGCTTTGGTGCGCATGTGATCCCCCAATCGCGATCATTAGACCAGGGTGTGCTTGTGCTGACCAGTAGAGACAATCCTTTACCGGTGCCCGGAATGGCGACACTGTGCGCGCTGAACGAAAGACGGCTATGAACACGATCCCCATCAATCGGCCTGCTGCAGGAATTGGCTACGCGGTTATCGCCATGGCGCTGTTTAGTGCCATGGATGCGGTGGGCAAGTGGTTGGTCGCCGACTTCTCGACGTTCCAGGTCCTCGCGCTGCGCGGGCTTTTTTCGATCGTCCTCTTGTTGCCGTTTCTTGTACGAGGCACGGGGATCGTCGGGGTGTTGCGGACGCAGAACCTTAAGGGGCAGATATTGCGCTCGCTTCTCGGCGTTGGCGCGATGTTCGGTTTCTTTTCCGCATTGCGGTACTTGCCGCTTGCCGACGCGACGGCGATCGGATTCTCGGGTTCGCTGTTCATGGCAGCCTTGTCGGTGCCACTCTTAGGCGAACGCGTCGGTATTCGTCGTTGGGCTGCCATCCTCGTTGGATTTGGCGGCGTCTTGATCATCGTCCAGCCCGGCAGTTCAGCGTTTCAGGTGGCATCGCTTTTGGTTCTGCTTTCGGCGCTCCTTTATGCGCTGATGATGATTGCCACACGTTGGCTCAGCCGGACCGAAAGCAACGTCAGCATGGTCCTCTATCACTCGTTAGTGGCAACGGTGATCGGGGTTGCGGCGCTGCCGTTCGTTTGGATATCGCCGGATCCGTTGGAATGGGGGCTCTTCGCGGTCATGGGGATTTTCGCGACTCTCGCCCATCTCGCTTTGGCGCAGGCATTTCGCTTGGCGCCGGTCGCGGTGGTCGGCCCATTCGAATACAGCACGCTGCTTTGGGCGACGATAATCGGCTTCATTGTTTGGCAGGAAGTGCCCGGGCCCAATGTTTGTTACGGGTCGGTCCTGCTTGTAGCGGCCGGCATTTTCATTCTGTACCGCGAAACGAAAATCGCGTCGGATGCTCGAAAAGTTCTACGCGACGCGGCGCAGTCGGGCGACTGAGCTAGCCTTCGTACTCCGCCAGGACGTAAGTCGTTTTCAACAGGTCCCAACGGATCTTCACGAACAATAAGTCGTCGCCGTGATACCAGACGTGTTCCGGCGGTTTGCCCGATTTGCGCAGCGGAAACACAAAGTGTTTGGTCGGGTACGTACCGGCGGGAACGGTAACCTCTTCGTCGCCAACAAACTGCGCCCGAAACCCGCCTCGGCCGATCATCGGCCCCGATGCGCCGTTGGGCAGCGGCGAGCTCATGATCGAGGTCCAACCTTGCTCGGTGGCCGGGTCCGACCAGTCCCAGGCACCAAGATGCCAAATATCGCAAACGACCGGATGGGGCCCGAATGATCGCGGCCATTCGTGAACCGGAACGCGCTGCGAAATGCGCCCCTCGTTCAGGGTATACCCCTCGCATTCCACGACTTCGGCACCGAAGCGAAACCACGCCGCGCCCATAAACCTTTCTTCGACGATGATGCGCACATACGAGTCGATCGGGCGCCAGTTCCCATCCACCGTGTAGATCACATCCCGAAGAATGCGCGAGTCATCCATTTCGCAGTGGGCACGAAGCGTCCGCATGCCGTCAGGCTGAACGGTGACGGTGAACCATTCGCGGCCACGTTCGCCGATATCGTCATGTATATAGTCGACCCGACCGCGGTAGCTTCGATGGTTCATGGCGTGCTCCCGATTATGTACGGCCTGAAAAAGATCGACCGATCCAACATCAATAGCAGGAGGAAAGATGGCTCGAAAGGTGGAGATTATCGATCAGAAGACTGTCTATGACGGGTATTTCGATCTGCGCGACGTGACCTTTCGCCATTCACTCTTTTCGGATGAGTTGAGCCGGCCGATCAAGCGCCTCGTTCTCGATATTGGGGAGATTGCCGCCGGCCTCATCGTCAATCGGAAAGAACAACGCGTCGTGCTGATTGAACAGTTCCGATTGCCGGCAATGCTACGGGACGACGGGTGGCTCATCGAAGTTGTCGCTGGTCGGGTGGACCCTGGCGAAACGGCCGAACAAGCCTTCCGTCGCGAAACGCTTGAGGAGGCGGGCTACGAAGTGAACAACGTTCAACAAATCCACCGCTTCTATCCAGCGGCCGGAACCCTCGTCGAACACATGACGCTGTTCTGTGCCGAGGCGGGCAAGCAGGTCAATTCGGGCGGCGGTACCGACGCCGATGAAGATATTCGTGTCCTCGATTGGTCTTTTGACGAATTCTTTGAGGCGATCGATGACGGCAGGATCGTTGACGGCAAAACGATCATCGCCGGCCAATGGCTTCGCCAGAACTCAGATTAACGTTTCCGCTAACCCGACGTACCGTTCATTTCCTGTAGGAGATAGGTCGTCGACAACACATCGAAACGCATCTTGACGAGCAACCGATCGTTCAACGTGCACCACGCGTCCATGCGGTCGTTCCCGTCGCGATCGACATACGTCACGTGCTCGCAGTCGAACGTGCCGGCCGGGCATTCGACTTTTTCGGTACCGTTGTAGCGAAAACGATGGCGAGAGATGCCGATCATCGGTCCGGACGCGCCGTTCGCCAGCGGCGAGCAGTTGGCCGAGGTGAACTCCTGAATCTCGCCGGGGATAGAGCGATCAACGTTCGCGAAGTGCCATACATCGCACGCGACCGGATGTGTGATGAAAGAGTTGGGCGGGGCGTCGAACTCGACCGACTGCGAAATTCGGCCTTCGTTCACCGTGAAACCCTCGCACTCGACGCGGTTGGCGATGAAGCGAAACCAGGTCGACCCTAGAAACGAGTCCATAACCGATACCCGAACGAAGGCATCCTTCGGCCGCCATTGTGGATCGACCGTCGCGGTGACGTCGCGCAGGACTTGGGAGTCGTCCATCTCGCACAAGGCGCGAATGGTGCGATCGCCGTTACCATGGACCGTGACCCTGCACCATTCCCGTCCACGCTCGCCTGCATCGCCCAAGTATTGGATTTTGTAGTTGTACGTCCGGTGCTGCATGATGAGGACATTCCTTTGTTGCCGACCACAAATCCGTGGGCCGAAGCGACGGAGAGGACTACTCTAACGGATCAACGAGCGGATGAGGGAGGGGCCGATGCCCCACGTATTTGTTGCCGGCGCGAGCCGCCGAGTAGGGTTCGAGACCGTCAAGCAGCTTCGCGAAAAGGGGTGCGAGGTAACCTGCTTCTTCCGCAACACCGACGATAAACCGACGGTCGAAGCAACTGGCGCGAAAGCGTTGATCGTCGATGCGTTCGATGACAAAGCGGTGGGCGTTGCCATTGCCGGTGCGGCGCCGCTTGATGCCGTCATTTGCACGCTTGGCGGAAAACCTGGTGACGAACCGCGTATCGACCATGTCGGTGCGAAAAACTGCATCGATGCCGCAAAGGCCGCCGGTATTTCCCGCTTCCTTTTCGTCACCGCCATCGGTTGCGGCGATACCTGGGACGCGCTCGAGGAGAAGGCGCAGAAATTCTTGGCGCCAAGTTTGGCAGCAAAGAACCTTGCCGAAGCCGACCTCTTTGCAAGCGGCCTGGACTACACCGTACTGCGACCGGGTGCGCTACTGGATGACCCGGCAACCGGTGAGGGCCTCGTCACCCAAGACAATAAGGTGCTCGGGGCGGTCACGCGCGCCGATGTCGCCGCGCAACTCGTCCGGTGTTTGGAAAGCGACCGCACGATCGGGCAGGTCTATCAAGTCCTCGACCGCACCAAGATGCGGACCGAAGCACCCTTTGAAGAGGCCGCGTTGTAGTCTATTCCGCGGCCGCCGCCGGCGCGTTTGCCGCTTGGATCAGCGAAACGACCTCATCGGTCGTTTGGACGTCGCCGAAGTTGATGATGAACGAATAGAGCGTCGCGGCGTGCTGGTCGTCGGTGCTCGCCGAACAAGCGTCGGAGACCATGAGCGTGCGGTAATTGAGCATCATCGCGTCCCGCGCGCTCGATTCGCAGCAGACGTTCGTCGCCGTTCCCGTGATCAGCACGGTGTCAATGCCGCGACTTCGAAGAACCTGGTCGAGATCCGAGGAGCCCTGGATAAACGCGCTGTAGCGCGATTTCCGCACCATGAGGTCGTTCTCGGCAGGCTTGAGCGTCTCGTAGAGCTCGTGGCCGTGCGCGCCCTCGGACATCGATTCGGTTCGCCTCTTAAATCCCGCGGCCGTCGAGAGCTCGCGGTGAAAATGGGACCAACTTTCCAGGGACTCTTTCGTCACGGTATTGAGAATCCAGAAGACCGTGCCCCCGGCGCCGCGCAACGCATCGGCTAGGCGATTGATGTTGGGGCAGATGCTCGCTGCTTCCTCGACATAGGCGTGCCCGGCGCCTTCCTTGACGAAGGCGTTTTGCATATCGACCACGACGAGTGCCGTGCGGGCGGGGTCGAGCGATTCGTAAGCGTGCAGCCTGCCGCGGCGCTGAATGACCCGTTCTTCGACGTCAGCTGGTATCGTGAAGGTATGCATGTCAGTGCCCTCCGTTTGGTGGCTGATACATGTGAAATTCGTTGCCGTATAGATCGACGAACCGCGCCGTGACACCCCAGGGTTCGGCCATCGGCGCATCGTTGAAATGGACGCCACGCGACTTCAAGGTCTCATAGTTGCCGACGCAGTCATCCGTCTCAATGACAAACACATGTGACTTGCCCACGCCGTTGTCATCAGGAAACTGTGGCCGATGATCAAGAACCAAAGTGAGGTCGGGCTGATCGGGCGAGGACACCGTGAGCCATCGCGTACCGTCCGCATAGGTTTCGTCCTGGCGACGGACGAATCCGAGCTTCTCGGTGTACCAGCGACACGCTTCGTCGCAGTCCGAAACGTGCACGGTCACTTGGCTAATCCGTAGCACTAGTTCTCGCCGGTCGAGGTCGACGTTTCCGGCAGGATCGGGTTGCCCTGTTCATCGCGACGCACTTCGCCGACCACGCGGTCGGGCTGGAGGAAACCTTTGAACATGTAGTCGTCACGCAGTTCGAAGTTCGGAATGATCTCCGCGCAGGCGCCGAGAAGCAGCGGCGCGCCCAATACGATTGCCGTCATCCAGCGTGTAACGGGCTGGCGGGCTCTTTTCTTTTTCCCGTCGATCGGGGCAGAGTCGGCAACATCAGGTATACGTTTCATGTCTGCGATCTTGCCATTGTGCGCCACAACCCAGCAATGGGCACCGGACGAATAACCCGACCGGTCGACGCCATCATCGAGGAGGCCTGCGTGTCTGAACCCTATGAAATGTCCTGCGTCGAATTGGCCCGTGCCTATCGCGACCGACAACTCACGCCGCGTGACGCTCTCGAAAGCATCCTGCAGCGCATGGCCGAGGTCGAGCCGGTGCTCAATGCATTTTGCTGGCGCGATGACGAGGCGGCCCGCGCCGCCGCCGATGCCGCCTCCGCGCGCTGGGCCGGTGGGGCGCCCCAAGGCGATCTCGACGGTATGCCGATCTCGATCAAAGACCTTGTCGACGTCGCCGGCATGCCGACGCGATACGGGTCCGCCGCCAGCCCAGATACGCCGGTCGCAACGGATGCCCCCTGCGTCGCCAACCTTCGCCAAGAAGGCGCGATCGTCTTGGGCAAAACCACCACACCGGAATACGGGCACAAGGGCGTGACTGACAGTCCCCTGACCGGCATCACCCGCAATCCGTGGAACACTGGGATGACCACCGGCGGATCGAGTGGCGGTGCCGCGGCGGCCCTAGCTTCGGGCATGGGTCCGCTGGCGGTCGGGACCGATGGTGGCGGGTCGTGTCGCAAACCGGCCAACTACTGCGGTCTCGTCGGGATGAAGCCCTCGTTAGGGCGGGTTCCCCTGACCGCCACCGGCGGTTTCTGGCCGCTGTCTTCGCCCGGGCCGATGACCCGAACGGTCCGCGATGCGGCGGCGCTCCTTCAAGTCATGTCGCGACCGCAGATCAATGATCCGTTTGTCCTGCCCCCGATCGATCTCACCGTCGACGACGAGGCGAGCTTGAAGGGATTGCGGATCGCCCAAAGCGTCGAGTTGGCCGGCGCCAATGCGCGGCCCGAAGTCACTGCCGCTGTCCAACAGCAGTTTTCGGTTTTCGCCGATCTGGGTGCTGATATCGAAGAGACCGCGCCTGCGGTGGAGAACCCTATGCCGTTCTATCGAACGCTTCTCGATAGCGGTTCAGCTCTCTATGCCGCAGGTTGGACCGACGCCGAATTGGCGCTGGCGGATACGACATTTCACGAAGGCATCGAGCGGGGCAGGGCGCTTTCGGCCGTGGATTTGCGGGCGGCCTATTTGCAGCGCGGCGCCTTCGCCGGGCAGATGGCGGCGTTCTTCGACCGCTATGACCTCCTGGTCTTGCCGTGCAACCCGACCACAACGTACGAACTTGGTATGCGAGAACCTCCCAAAGAACCGACCGATACATGGCCGGTCACCGTATGTTTCACGGCGCCGTTCAACATCACCGGCCAGCCGGCGATCACGGTCCCGTTCGGGAAAACCGAAAGCGGCTTACCGGTCGGCCTCCAAATTGTCGGTCGATACGGACGAGACGACTTGGTTCTCCGGGCCGCCGCCGCCTTCGAGTCAACGACCGGGTGCACCAACCAAATGGTCACGAAGGTCGACCTCCCCTCAAGCGCGTCGGATTGATATAGTCCGGCCAACCAGGGGTGTGAGTATGAGTGTTCAGGAACAAGCCAGTCTTAACGATCTCGGCATCGCTCGGGACATCGATATTTTTGACCGGCTTGCCGATTGGAAAGGCCTTGAGGTTGTCGATTGCGGCTGTGGCGCCGGCGGCCTCGCCGGCGCGCTGGCCAAACGCGGTGCCACGGTGACCGGTATCGAACCGGACCCGATCCAGGCCGAAAAGAACCGCGCGGCCGATCCGAAACCTGGAGTAACGCTGCTCGAAGCGCCCGCACAGTCGATTCCACGCGACACCGATAGCGTCGATGCTGTGGTGTTCAGCAAATCGCTTCACCACGTGCCTTTTGAGCAAATGGACGCGGCGCTGCGCGAGGCAGCCCGGGTCCTGAAGCCCGACGGGTTCCTTTACGTTCTAGAGCCCGATATCCGCGGCCAGTTCTCGCAACTCGTGAAGCCGTTTCACGATGAGACTTTGGTTCGTGAAAAGGCGCTTGAGGCGCTGGACCGGACGGCGAACCAAGTGTTCGGCGAAATGGAGGAGTATTGGTACACCAACGTCGTGGCGTTCCCCGATTTCGACACGCTGGTGAACCGGATGTCCGGGTCGTCGTTCAACGACATCCAGGCGAGCCAAATCGATACTCCCGACGTGCGCACCGCGTTCGAGGCGGGCAAGGCCAAAGAGGGCTACGAATTCACGAATCTGATGCGCGTACGCCTCTATCGCGGCCCACGCCCGGCCTGATCGGACACCCCTAAATGCCTGGCGGCAGCGACAGCGATCACCGCCTCTTCAGCGTCGCGCGGATGTATGCCGCCGATGCCGGCGCGATCGAGTCCGGTGTGCCCGGCATTCAGTTGATGGAAGCAGCCGGCCGCGCGGTCGCCGATCACATTCGACTGCGCTACACCCCGCGGCCCACCCTGGTGCTGTGCGGACCCGGGAATAACGGCGGCGACGGGTTCGTGGCGGCACGTCACCTTCAAAACGCGGGTTGGCCGATACGAATTGCCCTCCTGGGCGAAAAGGCGACCTTGAAAGGTGATGCGGCCTTAGCGGCAGCCGAATGGGTGGGACCGGTCCAGGCCCTGGAGCCTGAGGCGATCGCGGATTGCGCGCTCGTCGTCGACGCGATCTTTGGTGCGGGTTTGGTCCGCCCGATCGACGGCACCGTCCGGGCAACGCTAGAGGCCGTCGCCGCAACCGGTGTTCCTGTCGTGGCGGTCGACACCCCCAGCGGTGTTCATGGCGATACGGGAGAGGTGCTGGGATACGCGCTGTCAGCCGCGCTTTGCATCACATTTCGCCCAAAAAGACCGGCCATTGCCTGCTTCCCGGGCGCCGCCATTGTGGCGAGGTCGTCGTCGCCGGGATCGGTACCCCGCCGACGGTCTTGGATGGCGTCGGTGCCACAACCTGGGAGAACGCCCCGACGCTTTGGGGCGATTCGATCCCTTGGTCGGGGCCCGAAAGCCACAAGTACACCCGCGGCTTCGCGGTCGTCGTCGGCGGCGGCCCAGAGACGACAGGGGCGGCACGTTTGGCGGCCCGCGCAGCATTGCGGGTCGGCGCCGGCATGGTGAGCGTTGCGTGTCCGCCCGACGCCCTCTCCACATATGCGGCCGGACTGGTCGCGGTAATGACCAATGCCGTCGCAACGCCAGATGATCTTGTCGCCTATGCGGCGGACCGCCGTCGGACCGCGGCGATGATCGGTCCGGGATGCGGGGTCACCGAAACGACACGCCAGAACACGCTCGGGCTCGTGGGGCTCGGCAAGCCGTGTGTGCTCGATGCCGACGCGTTGAGCGTTTTTGCCGATCAACCCTCTGACTTGTTCGCGGCACTCCATGAGCGCTGTCTGCTCACGCCCCACGACGGCGAGTTTGGCCGCTTGTTCCCCGGAATCTCGGGCAGTCGATTGGAGCGGGCGCGCGCCGCGGCGTCAGCCTGTGGCGCCGTGGTTTTGTTGAAAGGCGGAGACACCGTGGTCGCTGCGCCGGATGGCCGGGCGACGATCGCGACCAATGCGCCGCCGACCTTGGCCACGGCCGGGGCGGGCGACGTTTTGGCCGGTGTTGCGGTTGGTTTGCTGGCGCAAGGGATGCCGACCTTTGAGGCGGCCAGCGCGGCGACCTGGATTCATGGCGACGCGGCACGTCGGTTCGGGCCCGGCTTAACCGCCGAGGACATCACCGAGCTTCTTCCCGTAACGTTGCGATATCTACAGAAGTAGATAATAAAACAATGCATTATAGGGCATTGTTCATCTAATAAATTAATCAGTGTCCCCCGGGCGCTCCAGCCTTTGATCAATCGCCCACCGCATTTCGCCCGACCAATAGAAACCAACAGACAATCCGCACGAGACAAAGGGGCATCGGTTCGGGCGTTCGGTTGAAAAGCCTTGTCGACCGCCGAAAAATGATCTTTGGCGGCGTTGACGGAATGCTATACAAGGGCCGCTTTCGCCACCCGGTTCGCCCATCGGGCGTGGCGTGGCTTTCCAAGGTTACCTGCGGGCGTGGTGGAACTGGTAGACACGCTAGGTTTAGGTCCTAGTGGGCTTTAGCCCTTGGGGGTTCGAGTCCCTCCGCCCGCACCAGGTACCACCATCATTCTGGTGACTCGGTTCATCGACGGAAGATCGCTATGCAAATTACAGAAACTGCTTCTGAAGGCCTGAAACGCTCGTACAAGGTGGTCGTTACCGCCGATACGATCGAAGAAAACATCCAGAAGAAACTCACGGCCATCGGAAACGAGGCGCGCCTACCTGGCTTCCGGACCGGCAAAATCCCGCCCAAGGTTCTACGCGCTCGATTCGGCAAGTCGATTCTTGGCGAGGTTCTCCAGGAAACCGTGGACGAAACTCTCCGTCAGACCTTGGAAGAGAACAAAATTAAGCCGGCCCTGCAGCCCAAGGTCGAGGTCTCTGAATTCGACGAAGGCAAAGACCTCGAATACACCATGGATGTCGAACTCCTGCCGGAAATCGAGACGGCTGATTTTTCTAAATTCGAACTCGAACGCTTGGTTGCTGAGATCGACGACGACGAGGTTGATGCCGCCGTCACGTCAATTGCCGAACAGCAAAAGACCTTTACCGCTGAGGAGGGCGCTGTCGCCGAAGATGGCGATGCCGTGCTGATCGACTTCGAAGGCTCGATCGACGGTGAGCTCTTCGAAGGCGGCGCGGGCAAAGACAGCCAGATCCAACTCGGTTCCGGCCAATTCGTCCCTGGATTCGAAGAACAATTGGTCGGCGCCAAAGGAGGCGAGGATCGCGAGGTCAAGGTGACCTTCCCGGCAGACTACCCATACGAAAAGCTGCGTGAAAAAGAAGCGATCTTCAAAGTCCAAGTGAAAGAGGTGCGCAAACCGAGCGTGCCGGAAGTGGGTGACGAGCTCGCAAAAGGCATGGGACTGGAATGTCTCGCCCAGCTGAAAGCGCGCGTACGCGAGCAGCTTGGCGAGGAATACGGCCAAGTCTCGCGGCAGCGCCTTAAGCGGGAGTTGCTCGACAAACTCGACGAGGCCCATGACTTCGAACTCCCGCCAACTCTGGTTGAAAACGAGTTTGAAGGCATTTGGAAGCAGATCGAAACCGACAAAGAGGCCGGCAAGCTCGATCCCGACGATGCCGCCAAGTCAGAAGACGATTTGAAGGCCGATTATCAAAAGATCGCCGAACGGCGCGTGCGTCTTGGACTGCTGCTTTCTTCGGTCGGCGAGGCGAATAACGTGACCGTCGGCCAGGAAGAGCTCAATCGCGCGATGGCCACCCAGGCGCAGCAGTTCCCGGGACAAGAGCAAGAAGTCTTCAAGTTCTATCGCGAGAACCCTCAGGCCGCGATGCAGCTTCAGGCGCCGCTGTTCGAAGATAAAGTCGTCGATTACGTCCTAGAACTTGCCCACATTAACGAACGCAAGGTGCCCAAGGACGAACTGCTGGCCGATCCGCATGCCGCGGAGGAGGAGGCCAAGAAGAAGCCCGCCAAAAAGGCTAAACCTGCGTCGAAACCGGCCAAGAAGAAGGCCACTGCCGGCAAGAGCAAGGCCGCCGGGAAGCCCAAGGCCAAAAAAAAGGCGGCGAAGAAAGACTAGTACCCCCGCCCGCGTCACCTAAATAAGCTAGTCACGCTCAAAGAACGGAAAAAAGCGACCATGTCGGAAACCTACATGAACACGCTCGTGCCGATGGTGGTCGAGCAGACCAACCGCGGCGAACGCGCTTACGATATCTATTCCCGGCTGCTCAAAGAGCGGATCATCTTCCTGTCCGGGCCGGTCAACGATGTCGTCGCCACCCTGGTGACCGCGCAGCTGCTGTTTCTCGAGGCCGAGAACCCGGAAAAAGATATCGCTATGTACATCAATTCGCCGGGTGGGGTCGTAACCTCGGGCTTGGCGATTTACGACACCATGCAATACATCCGGCCCGACGTTCAGACCCTTTGCATCGGCCAGGCAGCGAGCATGGGCTCGTTGTTGTTGTGCGCTGGCACCAAAGGCAAGCGGTTTGCGTTGCCCCATGCCCGCGTCATGGTCCATCAGCCGATGGGTGGTTTCCAGGGCCACGCCACTGACATCGAGATTCACGCCAAAGAGATCCTCGATACCCGCCAACGGCTCAACGAGATTTACGTCAAACATACCGGCCAACCGATCAAGGTCATCGAAGATGCGCTCGAACGTGATCGCTTCCTATCCGGACCTGACGCGGTCGAATTCGGGATCGTTGACGAGGTCGTCGAGAAGCGAGACGTACCGGCCGAAGAAGAAAACAACGACGACAAAGATTAGGCGAGAAATTGCCACGCGGGGCTACCCGCGGTTTCATTTGATGAGGTAAACCGCAACCCGATTTCCGGTGCCTCGGCGTCATTAACGATGGTCTGCGTTAGCCACTGCGAAACACCATCGTTAACAAGATGCATGCACAACATTGCGTTTAGGCCCAAGATTTAGGTTGTGCCTCGCGCAATGCTACGTCTACGATAATCCGGTTGTGGTGATACGGGTATGACGATGAGTAAGTCCGGCAGCGGCGATTCCAAGAACACGCTCTACTGCTCCTTTTGCGGAAAGAGCCAGCACGAGGTTCGCAAGCTCATTGCGGGACCAACCGTGTTCATCTGCGACGAATGCGTCGAGTTGTGTATGGACATCATCCGCGAGGAGCACAAGAGCGCCCTCGTCAAAAGCCTCGACGGCGTTCCTACACCAGCCGACATCTGCAACGTTCTCGACGACTATGTTATTGGCCAAGAACACGCCAAACGCATTTTGTCGGTGGCCGTTCACAACCACTACAAGCGGCTCAACCACGACACAAAGAACAACGACGTCGAGATCGCCAAGTCGAATATTTTGCTACTCGGCCCAACCGGTTGCGGCAAGACCCTGCTGGCGCAAACGCTGGCGCGCATTCTCGATGTGCCGTTCACGATGGCGGACGCGACGACCCTCACCGAAGCCGGTTACGTCGGCGAAGACGTCGAGAACATCATTCTCAAGCTTCTCCAGGCCGCAGACTACAACGTCGAGCGGGCTCAGCGTGGCATCGTCTATATCGACGAGGTCGACAAAGTCAGCCGCAAGTCGGACAACCCGTCGATCACACGCGATGTTTCGGGCGAGGGCGTCCAGCAAGCCTTGCTCAAGATCATGGAAGGTACGGTTGCGTCGGTGCCGCCGCAGGGCGGGCGCAAGCATCCGCAGCAAGAATTCCTGCAGGTCGATACGACCAACATTCTTTTCATTTGCGGCGGCGCGTTCTCCGGTCTCGAAAAGATCATCGCCCAGCGCGGTCGCGGCACGGCGATCGGCTTTGGCGCCGACGTCCGCTCGCTGAACGACAAGAAAGCCGGCGAGATGCTGCGCGAAGTCGAACCCGAAGATCTCCTCAAGTTTGGACTGATCCCGGAATTCGTCGGCCGTCTGCCGGTTCTCGCCACGCTGAACGACCTAGATGAAGGCGCATTGGTCGAGATTCTGTCGCGTCCCAAGAATGCGCTGGTCAAGCAATACCAGCGGCTGTTCGACATGGAGAACGTCAAACTTACGTTCTCCGACGATGCGCTGAAGGCGATTTCGCGTAAGGCGATTTCACGAAAAACCGGTGCACGCGGGCTGCGCTCGATCCTGGAGTCGATCCTTCTGGAATCGATGTTTGATCTGCCCTCTTTGGATTCGGTGACCGAGGTGGTGATCAATTCCGAGGTTGTCGAAGGCCGCGCTCAACCGCTGCATATCTACGCCGACCGCCGCGAGGAGGCGGGATCGAGCGCTTAAGACCGGCAGAAAGCAGGTGCCGTTCTTGAATTGGGGTTCGTCCGAAGCCACTTAAATGGAAACAGGGCGCCTCGCCCATATTTGGTAGGGAAGCCGCCGGCGACGGTGGCTCATAGTGAATGACCGAACAAGCAACGCTGTATCCCGTTCTCCCGCTGCGCGACATCGTCGTGTTTCCGCACATGATCGTGCCGCTCTTCGTTGGGCGCGACAAATCGGTGCGGGCGCTGGAAGACGTGATGAAAGAGGACAAGCAAATCCTCCTCGTCGCGCAAAAGGATGCGGCGGTCGACGACCCCGCGCCGGAAGATATCCACACCGTTGGGACCATCGGCGCTGTCTTGCAATTGCTTAAACTGCCCGATGGCACCGTGAAGGTTCTTGTTGAAGGCGGGAACCGCGCCGAAATCAAAAGCTTTTCGGATAATGACGACTTCTTCCAGGCCTATGCGGAGGTCATCGAAGACCCGGAGACCGATTCGAAAGAACTGCAAGCGCTTGCCCGGTCGGTGGTCACGCAATTCGAGCAATACGTCAAACTGAACAAGAAGATCCCGGCCGAGGTTCTGGTTTCGCTCAACCAGATCGAAGACCCGTCCAAGCTCGCCGATACCGTGGCGTCGCACATGGCCCTGCGCGGTTCCGAAAAGCAGGAGCTGTTAGAAGCCGTGCGCACGTCCGAACGGCTCGAACGGGTTTACTCGTTCATGGAGAACGAGATCGGCGTCCTTCAAGTCGAGAAGAAAATCCGCAGCCGCGTCAAGCGCCAGATGGAGAAGACGCAGCGCGAGTACTATCTCAACGAACAACTCAAAGCGATCCAGAAGGAACTCGGCGATACCGACGATGGCCGAGAAGAACTCCACGAACTCGAAGAAAAGATTCGCAAGACCAAGCTTACCAAAGAAGCGCGCGAAAAGGCGACCGCGGAACTCAAGAAACTCCGCAACATGAGCCCGATGTCAGCCGAAGCGACAGTCGTCCGGAACTACCTCGACTGGCTGCTTTCCATTCCGTGGAAAAAGCGCTCTCGGGTGAAGGCCGACATCAAGTTCGCCGCGAAGGTTCTTGATCAGGACCACTACGGCCTTGAAAAGGTCAAAGAGCGCATTCTGGAATATCTCGCGGTTCAGCAACGCATGAAGAAGATGCGTGGCCCGATCTTGTGCCTCGTGGGCCCGCCCGGCGTCGGCAAAACCTCGCTGGGACGCTCGATCGGCAAGGCCACGGGACGCAAGTTCGTCCGCATTTCCCTGGGCGGGGTACGCGACGAAGCCGAGATCTCGTGGCCACCGGCGGACCTATATCGGATCTATGCCCGGCAAGATCGTTCAGTCGATGAAGAAGGCGGGGACCTCGACCCCGATCTTCATGCTCGACGAGGTCGATAAACTCGGCGCCGATTTCCGCGGCGATCCGTCGTCGGCGTTGCTTGAGGTGTTGGACCCCGAACAGAACTTCTCGTTCAACGATCACTATCTTGAGGTCGATTACGACCTCTCGGACGTCATGTTCATCGCAACCGCGAACACCTTGCGCATTCCGGCGGCGTTGGTCGACCGTATGGAGGTCATTCGGCTTGCCGGGTACACCGAAGACGAAAAAGTTCAGATCGCCCGCCGTCACCTGATTGCCAAGCAGGTTGAGGCCCATGGCCTGAAGGAAAGCGAGTGGTCGATCAGCGATGACGCCTTGCGTGACGTTATTCGCTACTACACCCGCGAAGCCGGCGTCAGAAACCTCGAGCGCGAATTGGCTAACCTGACACGGAAGGCCACCAAGGAAATCGTCGAAACCGGCAAAGCCAAGATCTCGCTCACTCGGCGGAACTTGGAGAAGTACGCCGGCGTCAAACGCTACCGCTTCGGCGAGGTCGAGGAAGAGCATCAAATCGGTGTCACCACCGGCTTGGCGTGGACCGAGGTCGGTGGCGAATTACTGAGTGTCGAAGCCCTGTTGGTTCCAGGGAAGGGCACTATCAAATACACCGGCAAGCTCGGCGACGTGATGCAGGAGTCGATTCAGGCTGCCTGGAGCTATGTCAGGGCCCGCTCACCGGATTTCGGCATCAAACCGACGCTGTTCGACAAGCGCGATGTTCACGTGCATGTCCCCGAAGGCGCCACGCCTAAGGATGGGCCCTCGGCCGGGGTCGCCATGGTGACCTCGATCGTGTCGGCGTTGACCCAAATTCCCATCCGCAAAGACCTCGCGATGACGGGCGAAATCAGCCTGCGCGGGCGGGTTCTGCCGATCGGCGGCCTGAAAGAAAAACTCCTCGCGGCGCTACGTGGCGGTTTGACCACCGTTTTGATCCCCGAAGAGAACGCGAAGGACCTGGCTGAGATCCCGGACAACGTCAAAAGGGGCTTGGAAATCATCCCAGTTCAGCACGTCGACGAGGTTCTCGCCAAGGCGCTAACGACCGAACCGGTCGCGATCGAGTGGGACGAAGAGCAAGAAGCGCTGGCCAAAGTGGCGGATCAAGACGCCGCGGCCAAACGCGAAGGTGTTGTTACTCACTAGACTTTCAACCTTTGCGAGTAAAGTGCCTTAAAAAGCGCGAAAAACCTGAGGATGAGTGCGTTTTTCTCTTTGACGCCGAGAGAGCGCCCGTCCTACAGTTCGTGCGTCCGATGAAATCAACCACAACATTTGCTAATCCATCCATTTGCTCTTGTCCTAGAGAGGGGGCCCTTCGTGAACAAAAATGATCTGGTGGCAACAGTCTCCAATGCTGCTGGTCTTTCCAAAGCAGACGCTACGAAAGCCGTCGATTGTGTCTTTGAGGCAATCACCGACTCACTGAAAAGCGGTACGGAAGTCCGCTTGGTCGGGTTCGGCACGTTTAACGTCGCGCGCCGGAAGGCCTCCGAGGGCCGTAACCCTCGGACTGGCGAAAAGATCCAAATTCCCGCTTCGAACCAGCCGAAATTCAAGGCCGGTAAGGGGCTGAAAGACGCGGTCAATCCGTAACGCGTCTTGAAATACCTATGAGAATGCGCCGGCCTTCGGGTCGGCGTATTTTTTTGGATCGACGCTCGGCAGAAATGCCGCACGGCGTCCGCTAGACAAAGGCCCCGATATCAAGCATCAAAGGGGCCGATTTCCGGGCGATTAGCTCAGCTGGAAGAGCACCTCGTTTACACCGAGGGGGTCGGCAGTTCGAACCTGTCATCGCCCACCATTTCCAAGTGATTGATGGTCAACCCAAGCCCGACTCCGACCGCGCCGCCGCTCCCCGTCGTTGAGACGATCGTCAAAGCGATGACCTTCGTTTGGCAAGAGCGCAACGAATTCCTGACCCTGGCTTTTCCGGCCATTCTGGTCCTCAGCATTCTCAATACGGTCGTTGCGCTCATGCTGGCCGGCGACAGCCCGCAAGACCTGGCAACCGACGCCGAGCGACTAGAGGCCGCGGTGCAGGCGGGCATTCTGCCCTTTTTGTTGCTGATCGTGCCGTTCGCCTATTTCTGGACAACATTCGCGATCGCCTGGCATCGCAAATACCTCCTGCCCAAAGACCAACCCTCGATCGGCGAGGTGTTGACCTGGCGCAGCCGCCACACGAGGTTCCTTCTCCAAGCCATCGGCCTGACGATCGTGGCCGTTGTCATTTTGCTGGTTGGGGCAAGCCTAGCCGCGTTTGCCCCGGTCCTGTTGGTCTTGGTCCTCGCAGCGGTCGTCTCGGTTTACGGCCGGCTATCGCAGGTGTTGCCAAGCGCAGCCGTCGACCACGGGTTGAGTTTTGCCCAGAGATGGGCGCTCACACGGGGGCAAACCGCACGCTTATTCGCGACCATTGCCGCAACCTGGTTCCCGACCGCGGTCGCGGTCAGCCTCGCGCAACAGATCCTGGCGCTGATCCTCGGCGATTCGGGGAGCTTCATGGCGCTTTTCGTGCGTGCCTTTGTGGGCAATGTGTTGGGGTATCTCGCCGTCGCGATCGGCGTCAGTGTTCTGTCGCTGATTTACGATCATTTGCGGATTGGGCGCACCCCAAGTGTCGATATGCAGGTCTTTTAGTCCTCGGAGGGAACAATGGTGAAAGTCGAACAGCTATTAGGCACCTGGGAACTGGTTCGCTGGGAAACCTCATACGACGACGGTCGGACGATCTATCCGATGGGCGAAGACGCCAAAGGCTTCATCATGTACACGACCGACGGCTACATGAGCGCGGCCCTGTTTCGCGGCAACCGGCCTAATTTCGAAACCGGTGAGGCCCTGACCGCAAGCGACGCAGAGAAGGTCGCGGGCTGGGATAGCTACTATTCCTACGGTGGCCCCTTCGAAATCGACGGTGATCGCGTTATTCACACCGTCGCCCATACGATCTACCCGAATTGGCTCGGCGGCACCCAGGTCCGCGAGATCAGTTTCGAGGGGGAACATATGATCCTGACAACGCCGCCGCAAAAGACGCGACGGGGAACGCAAAACAGTCGGGTGATTTGGCGCCGGCCAAAGGCCTAGGAGTCGCGCCGAATCCTTGACACCCTATAGGGGCTAAAGTAAACGAAGCGGGCCTCCAAACGGGGGTGTAGCTCAGTTGGTTAGAGCGCCGGCCTGTCACGCCGGAGGCCGCGGGTTCGAGTCCCGTCACTCCCGCCACTTTACCTTTTGATTGCGATCAATTCGCGGCCCTAAGTCGTTGTTGAGACCTACCTTTCGTAGTATGTCTTGCGGCGTTCGAAAGGTGATCATTTGGCGGGTTTTAGGGTTTCGCCCAAGAGGGTCGATACCTATACTCCGCGCGCCAAACGAGGCCTTACAGCGCACGAGGGCACATGGACGATCTCCTGCGAGAATACCTGCCGATCCTGATTTTTATCGGGCTAGTCGTCGTATTAGGCGTCGTCTTCATCGGCGCTTCGTATTTCGCGGTTGAGCAGCACCCCGACGCCGAAAAGCTTTCAACCTACGAGTGCGGCTTCGAACCGTTCGAGGATGCGCGGAGCCGGTTCGACGTCCGCTTCTATCTCGTTGCGCTCCTTTTCATCATTTTCGACCTGGAAATCGCCTTCCTGTTCCCTTGGGCAGTGACTTTGGGCGATACCGGGGTCTTCGGCTTTTGGTCGATGTGCGTCTTTTTCGGCATTTTGACCGTCGGTTTTATCTACGAGTGGAAAAAGGGCGCGCTTGAATGGGAGTAGAACCAACTTCTCCGCCGGTCGGTGACACGGCGCTGGCGAGCGACCCGTTTTTTCATCAGGTTTCTGACGAACTGGCCGATAAGGGGTTCGTCGTCACCCAGGTCGACAAAGTGGTCAACTGGGCGCGCACCGGTTCTTTGTGGTGGATGACTTTCGGCTTGGCGTGTTGCGCCGTCGAAATGATGCACGCCTCGATGCCGCGCTATGACCTCGACCGATTCGGCGTTATGCCGCGTGCGAGTCCGCGACAATCAGATTTGATGATCGTCGCCGGTACGCTGACCAACAAAATGGCGCCAGCATTGCGCAAGGTTTACGACCAGATGGCGGAACCGCGCTACGTCATTTCGATGGGCAGCTGTGCCAATGGGGGCGGGTACTACCACTACTCCTATTCGGTCGTGCGTGGGTGCGACCGCATTGTACCCGTCGATGTCTATGTGCCGGGATGCCCGCCGACTGCGGAAGCGCTGGTCTACGGCATTCTGCAACTACAAAAGAAGATTCGCCGCACCGCCACGATCGCTCGGTAGGCTTGGTAACCAGTTAGTATGGACGACGCACTCAAAGAACTGGGCGACTACATCGCCGCTGCACTGACCGACGAGGTCAACCGCACGGAAGTGGCGCATCATGAGTTGATGGTCTACGCCACGCCCAGCGGCATTCAAAAAGTCGCGGCCTTCCTCAAGGACGACCCGGCCTGTCAGTTCAAGGTGTTGATCGATGTTTGCGGCGTCGACTACCCCGAACGCGGTCGCCGATTTGACGTCGTCTACAACCTCCTCAGTCTCACGCACAATCAACGCATCCGCGTAAAAGTGCAGGCCGACGAGGCATCGCCGATCCCGTCTATCAGCGAGGTCTACTCTGCCGCAGGGTGGTTCGAGCGCGAGGTTTGGGACATGTACGGCGTGATGTTCTCGGATCATCCGGACTTGCGCCGCATCCTGACCGACTACGGCTTTGAGGGGCACCCGCTGCGCAAAGACTTCCCGCTCACCGGGTTTGTCGAGGTGCGCTACGACGAAGACGAAAAGCGAGTCGTCTACGAGCCCGTCAAACTGACGCAAGAGTTTCGCCGTTTCGACTTCCTGAGCCCGTGGGAAGGCACCGACTATGTCCTGCCCGGCGACGAAAAAAGCGAAAGCGCGGAGGGGATTTGATGGCTGAACAAATGATCAGCAGCTACACCCTCAACTTCGGGCCGCAGCATCCGGCAGCGCATGGCGTCTTGCGCTTGGTGCTCGAAATGGAAGGCGAGGTGGTTCGCCGAACCGACCCGCATATCGGCCTGTTGCATCGCGGCACGGAAAAGCTGATCGAACACAAGACCTATCTGCAGGCGATCCCTTATTTCGACCGTCTCGATTACGTCTCGATGATGTGCCAAGAGCACGCCTTCGTTCTCGCCGTCGAAAAACTGCTCGACCTCGAGATCCCGGCGCGCGGCAAAAAGGTGCGCATCCTCTTCAGCGAGATCACCCGCATTATCAATCATCTCCTCAACATCACCACGCAGGCGATGGACGTGGGCGCAATGACGCCGACGCTGTGGGCGTTCGAAGAGCGTGAAAAGTTGATGGAGTTCTACGAGCGGGTTTCCGGCTCGCGGATGCATGCGGCCTATTTCCGTGTCGGTGGCGTTCATCAAGACCTGCCTGCCGGGCTTTTGGAAGACATCGGCCAATTCTGCGTAACCTTCCCCAAGGTCATCGACAACATAGAAGGCCTTTTGACCGAGAACCGCATCTTCAAGCAGCGCAATGTCGATGTCGGGGTTGGGTCCGCCGAGGACGCGATGGACTGGGGCTTCACCGGCGTCATGTTGCGCGGCTCGTCGGTGGCTTGGGATTTGCGTAAGGCGCAACCGTACGACGGCTACGAAACTGTCGATTTCGATATTCCCGTGGGCAAGAACGGCGATTGCTACGATCGCTACCTTTGTCGGATTGAAGAAATGCGGCAAAGCGTTCGCATCATTGAGCAATGCCTCGCCGACATGCCGGATGGTCCGGTGTCCACACCCAACAACAAATACGTGCCGCCAAGTCGTGGCCAAATGAAGAATTCGATGGAAGCATTGATCCATCACTTCAAACTCTACACCGAGGGCTTCCACGTTCCGGCAGGCGAGACCTACACGGCCGTCGAGGCGCCGAAAGGCGAGTTCGGCGTGTACCTCGTCGCGGACGGTTCCAACCAGCCCTATCGCTGCAAGATCCGGGCGCCAGGCTATGCCCACCTCCAAGGCCTCGATCACATGTGCGAAGGGCATATGTTGGCTGATGCCGTGGCCATCATCGGCAGCCAAGACATCGTGTTCGGGGAGATCGACCGATGATCGTTCAAAAAGCCGCACCGCCGGACCAACAGCCCGACACCTTCGCGTTTACCGACGAGAACCTTGAAAAAGCCAAGACCATCATTGCGCGCTACCCCGAAGGCCGTCAGGCCAGCGCCATCATGCCGTTGTTCGATCTGGCGCAACGCCAACACGACGGTTGGCTGCCGACCGCGGCCATGAACTACATCGCGGAAATGCTCGGTGTTCCGCAAATTCGCGCCTACGAGGTCGCGACCTTTTATTCCATGTACAACCTCGCGCCGATCGGGAAGCACTTGGTGCGCGTGTGCACGACCACCCCGTGCGAGTTGCGCGGCAGCAGTGACGTCGTCGCCGCGTGCTGCGAGGCCCTCGGGATCGGTCTCAACGAAACGACATCCGACGGGATGTTTACGCTGCGCGAGGTCGAATGCCTCGGGGCCTGCGTCAATGCGCCGGTGGTTTGGATCGGCGATGACTATTACGAAGATGTGGACGCGGACGCCATGCGGCGGATCATCGATGCGCTAAGGAACGGCGAAACGCCGGCGCCTGGGTCGCAAACCGGTCGCAAAACATCGGCGCCAATCGGTGGGCCGACTACGTTGAAGGAGCAAACGGTCTAATGCTGCAAGACAAAGACCGAATCTTCACCAATCTCTACGGTGCGCACGATTGGCGTTTGGCCGGTGCGAAAGCGCGTGGCGATTGGGACAACACGAAAGCGCTACTCGATCTTGGTCGCGACAAGATCATCGAAGAGGTCAAAGCCTCCGGCCTTCGCGGGCGGGGCGGGGCCGGGTTCCCGCCCGGCCTGAAGTGGTCGTTCATGCCCAAACAGTCCGATGGGCGCCCGCACTACCTCGTGGTCAACGCCGACGAGAGCGAACCGGGTACCTGCCAGGATCGCGACCTCATGCGCCACGATCCGCACAAGCTCGTCGAGGGTTGTTTGATCGCGGGTTTCGCGATGGGTGCGCATGCTTGCTACATCTATATCCGCGGCGAGTTCATTCGCGAGGCCGAACATCTCGAAGCCGCGATCCAAGAAGCCTACGACGCCGGGTATCTCGGCAAGAATGCCTGCGGGTCGGGCTGGCAGTACGACATCTACGTGCACCGTGGGGCAGGGGCCTACATTTGCGGCGAGGAGATGGCCCTCATCGAAAGCCTCGAGGGCAAAAAGGGCCAGCCGCGCCTCAAGCCGCCGTTTCCCGCCAACATGGGCGTCTGGGGTTGCCCGACGACCGTCAACAACGTCGAGAGCATCGCGGTTGTTCCCACCATCCTGCGCCGTGGGGGTGCTTGGTTTGCGGGTTTTGGTCGCGAGCGCAACACCGGCACCAAGGTCTTTTGCATCTCGGGCCACGTGAACAACCCGTGCAACGTCGAAGAAGAGATGAGCATCCCGCTGAAAGAGCTCATCGAAAAACATGCGGGTGGCGTTCGCGGCGGCTGGGACAATTTGTTGGCGATTATTCCGGGCGGCTCGTCGGTGCGCATGCTGCCCAAATCGATTTGCGACACCGTGCTGATGGATTTCGACTCGCTGGCTGAAGTGAAGTCGGGGCTCGGCACCGCGGCGGTCATCGTCATGGATAAAAGTACCGACATCGTCGCGGCGATCGCGCGGTTGTCGAAGTTCTACATGCACGAAAGCTGCGGCCAATGTACGCCGTGTCGCGAAGGTACCGGCTGGATGTGGCGCGTGATGGAGCGTCTGGCGACGGGTGAAGCCCATGCCGAGGAGATTGATTTGCTCCTCGATGTGGCGGGGCAGGTCGAGGGCCACACGATTTGCGCACTTGGTGATGCCGCAGCATGGCCGATCCAAGGCTTGATCAGCCATTTCCGGCCCGAAATAGAGCGCCGCATCGTGGAAAAACAAGCTGGCGCCACCGCGCCGCAGGCGGCTTAGGACATGGCAACACTCACCATCGACGGCAAAGAAATCACGGTCGAGGACGGCCTCACCGTCCTTCAAGCCTGCGAAGAAGCGGGCGCCGAAGTGCCGCGCTTTTGTTACCACGACCGACTGTCGATCGCGGGCAACTGCCGCATGTG
Source organism: Alphaproteobacteria bacterium (assembly GCA_038141965.1). Classification (GTDB taxonomy): domain Bacteria; phylum Pseudomonadota; class Alphaproteobacteria; order SHVP01; family SHVP01; genus CALJDF01. Next base: position 592,433 of record JAYQJC010000002.1, on the reverse strand, counting down.
CCTTGTCGAAATGGAAAAGTCGCCCAAGCCAATCGCCTCGTGTGCGATGCCGGCGGCCGACGGCATGGTGATCCACACCAACACGCCGACCGTCAAAAAGGCGCGCGAAGGGGTGATGGAGTTTCTTCTCATCAACCACCCGCTCGATTGCCCGATTTGCGATCAAGGCGGGGAATGCGATCTGCAAGACCAGGCGATGGCCTTCGGTCGCGATCGCAACCGGTTCGAAGAGAACAAGCGGGCGGTCAAAGACAAGAACATCGGCCCCCTCGTTAAGACGATCATGACCCGCTGCATCCACTGCACGCGGTGTATCCGGTTTGCGACCGAAGTCGCCGGCGTCGAAGAGCTCGGCGCTACCGGTCGGGGTGAAGAGACCGAGGTTGGAACCTACGTTGAAAAAGCGTTGTCGTCGGAACTCTCGGGCAACATCATCGACCTATGTCCGGTCGGCGCGCTGACGTCGAAGCCGTATTCTTTCACGGCGCGTCCGTGGGAGCTGCGCAAAACCGAAACGATCGACGTCATGGACGCCGTCGGCAGTAACATACGGGTTGACGCACGCGGTCGCGAAGTGATGCGCGTGTTGCCGCGCCTTAATGAAGAGATCAACGAGGAATGGATTTCGGACAAGACCCGGTTTGCCTGTGACGGTCTCCAGCGCGGGCGCTTGGACAAACCTTATGTCCGTCAAAACGGTAAACTGGTCCCCGCCAGTTGGGTGCAGGCATTTGATGCCATTGCCAACAAACTAGATGGCCTCGATGGCGCGAAGATCGCGGCACTAGCCGGTGATCTGGTCGATGCCGAAGCTATGATGGCCCTTAAGGACCTAATGGACGCGGTTGGCGCACCGAACATCGATTGTCGCCAGGACGGCGCTAAGCTCGATACCACGGTGCGCGCAGGTTACCTCTTCAATAGCGGCATTGCTGGAATTGAAGACGCCGACGCGCTGCTGTTGATCGGGTCAAATCCAAGATGGGAAGCGCCCCTGGTCAATGCCCGGATTCGCAAACGCTGGCTGCAAGGCGATTTCCCTGTGGCCGCCATCGGCGTACCACACGACCTGACATACCCCGTGGAACAACTCGGCACCGGCCCGGACGCACTTCAGGCACTGCTGGCCGGTGGTGGTTTTGCCGATACCCTCCAGGGTGCTGAGCGACCGATGATCATCGTGGGGCAAGGCGCGCTCGCCCGGACCGACGGCGACAAAGTGCTACATGCCGCCCGCGCGCTGGCCGAGGCGGTCGGTGCGGTTACCGACTCCTGGAACGGGTTCAATGTTCTGCATTCCGCGGCCGCCCGTGTCGGCGGTCTCGACCTCGGCTTTGTGCCGGGGGCGGGGGGGCTCGATCGCCAAGGGATTCTCGACGGCGCCGCCAACGGCGCGATCGAGGTGGTGTATCTCCTCGGTGCCGACGAAATTGACATGGCGCCGCTCAAAAACGCCTTTGTCGTCTATCAAGGGCATCATGGCGATGCGGGCGCGGCGCAAGCCGACGTCGTGCTGCCGGGCGCGGCCTATACAGAAAAACCGGGCACCTATGTGAACACCGAAGGTCGCGTTCAACGCGCGTTTCGCGCAGCGTTTCCGCCAGGGGATGCGCGCGAGGATTGGGCGATCATCCGCGCCTTGTCCGAGCGTCTCGGCAAGCCCTTGGCCTACGACTCCCCGAACAGCTGCGCGCGCGCTTGGTTGCTGTCGCCCCGACGTTCGGCGATTTGGACGCCCGGCCCCAAGCTGCCTGGGGTGACTTCGGTGCCGCTGGCGACATGGAGGTGCAGCCGTTCGCGCCCGCAATCAACGATTTCTACCTGACCAACGCGGTCAGCCGCGCCTCCGAAACGATGCATTCCTGCGCCGACACCTATGGCGCCGCCGCACCGCAAGGGACCGGTACCGATGGCTGATATCTGGGTCAATTGGCTCGCGCCGTTCCTCATTATCATCGCGCAGATTCTCGCGGTTGCGCTGCCCGTCGCCATCAGCGTTGCGTTTCTGGTCTATTTCGAGCGCAAAGTGTTCGCGGCTATGACGCTGCGCCGGGGTCCGAACGTCGTCGGCCCCTGGGGTGTGCTTCAGTCCTTTGCCGACTTCATCAAGATTTTCTTCAAGGAAACGATCGTTCCGAGCGGAGCCAACAAGGCCGTCTTCCTCGCAGCGCCGGTTCTCACGTTCATCTTGGCGTTTATTGCTTGGGCCGTGGTGCCGTTTGCACCGGGCTGGGTCATCGCCGACATCAATGTCGGCATTCTCTATCTGTTTGCGGTCTCTTCGCTCGGCGTCTACGGCATGGTGATGGCAGGGTGGGCGAGTAACTCGCGGTATCCCTTCCTGGGCGCGTTGCGATCCGCCGCCCAAATGGTGTCCTACGAAGTCTCCATGGGCTTCGTCATCGTGACGGTGCTGCTGGTCATCGGTTCATTGAACCTGAGCGACATCGTGTTGGCACAAAAGGGACTGTGGTTCGCCATCCCGCTGTTCCCGATGTTCATCATCTTCTTTATTTCGGCCCTGGCGGAGACCAACCGTCATCCCTTCGATCTTCCCGAAGCGGAGTCCGAACTGGTGGCCGGCTATCAAGTCGAGTACTCGGCGATTGCGTTCGTGCTCTTCTTCCTGGGTGAATACGCGAACATGATCCTCATGAGCGCGATGACGGCGATTCTTTTCCTCGGGTGGCTGGTTGCCGCCATTCGATATCGCGCCGTTCACGTGGATCCCAGGACCGATCTGGTTCATTTTGAAGATCGTCTTCCTCCTGTTTGTGTTCATCTGGGTGCGGGCAACATTCCCGCGCTACCGTTACGATCAGCTTATGCGCCTGGGTTGGAAGGTGTTTCTCCCGTTCTCACTTCTTTGGGTCGTTCTCACCGCCGGCGTGCTGGTGTTCTTCGATCTATTGCCGCAGGGGTAGGGCATGGCGTTTCTTGATCAAGGTGTGCGCTCGCTGTTCCTGGTGGAACTGGTCAAGGGCATGGCGCTGACCTTCAGCTACATGTTTCGCAAAAAGGTCACTATCAACTATCCGTTTGAAAAGGGCGTGCTTAGCCCGCGTTTCCGCGGCGAACATGCACTCCGCCGATATCCGAACGGCGAAGAGCGTTGCATCGCCTGCAAACTGTGCGAGGCGGTCTGTCCCGCGCAAGCCATCACCATTGAGGCCGAACCACGAGACGACGGCTCGCGTCGCACCACCCGCTACGACATCGACATGACGAAGTGCATTTACTGCGGTTTCTGCCAAGAGGCGTGCCCGGTCGATGCGATCGTCGAAGGACCGAACTTCGAGTTCGCCACCGAAACGCGCGAAGAACTGCTCTACGACAAAGAGAAGCTCTTGGCGAACGGCGCCCGGTGGGAACGCGAAATTGCCACCAACCTCGCAAAAGACGCCCCCTACAGGTAGAACCCAGTCCGATGATTCTTTCCGCCATCGCCTTTTACCTCTTCGCCGCGATCATTATCGCGTCGGCGGTCATGGTTGTCGGCGCACGCAACCCGGTCCATTCGGTGTTCTTCCTGATCTTGGCCTTCTTCAACGCGGCCGGCCTCTTCGTCATCGCCGGGGCGGAATTCCTCGCGATGATCATGGTGATCGTCTACGTCGGCGCGGTGGCGGTCTTGTTCATGTTCGTCGTCATGATGCTCGACATCAATTTCGTCCGGTTGCGCGAAGGTTTTCTGCAATACCTTCCTATCGGCGCCTTGGTCGGGATCATTCTCCTGATTGAGCTGATCTTCGTGCTGACGACCCAAGCGAACGTGCCCGAGGTTCTCGCGATCGGCGCGGCACCAGCGCCCGAGATCACCGACGTCACCAACACCCACGCGCTGGGGCAACTGATCTACACCCGCTACATATATCTCTTCCAAGCGGGCGGGCTGATCCTGCTCGTTGCGATGATCGGCGCGATCGTGCTGACCCTGCGAGAACGCCCCGGTGTCCGTAAACAGAAAATCGCCGATCAGGTCGGTCGCAAACGATCCGACGCAGTCGAAATCAAGAAAGTCTCGCCGGGGAGTGGCATCTGATGGAAATCGGAGTCGGTCACTACCTCACCGTCGGCGCGATCCTGTTCACGATCGGCGTGTTCGGAATCTTCCTGAACCGCAAGAACGTCATCATCATTTTGATGTCGGTCGAGCTCATTCTGCTCGCCGTGAACGTCAACCTTGTCGGCTTCTCTGCCCACCTCAACGACCTGGTCGGCCAGGTCTTTGCGATGTTCGTCCTCACGGTGGCGGCCGCTGAGGCGGCTATTGGGCTCGCCATCCTGGTGGTCTATTTCCGCAACCGCGGCACGATCGAAGTCGAAGACATCAACGTGATGAAGGGGTAGGGCCGTCATGATGTTCATCCTCCTCGTCTTTCTCCCCGGTATCGCAGCCTTGATCGTCGGCCTGTTCGGCCGCGTCTTGGGCGACCGTCCGTCGCAGCTCATCACCAGCATTGCGGTGACCTTAAGCGCGATCTTTGCGGTCATCGGCTTCTTCCAAATCACCGGTACGGACCAGGTTGAGCGTATTCAGGTTCTGCATTGGATCTCGTCCGGGGCGCTCGATTTCTCGTGGGCGATCATGGTGGACTCGCTAACGGCGGTGATGTTCGTCGTGGTCACGGTCGTTTCGGCGCTCGTCCATTGGTATTCCATTGGCTACATGAGCCACGATCCGCACAAGCCGCGTTTCATGGCCTACCTTTCGCTGTTCACTTTCGCGATGCTGATGTTGGTTTCTGCCGACAACTTCGTGCAGTTGTTCTTCGGGTGGGAAGGGGTCGGTCTGGCGTCCTACCTTTTGATCGGTTTTTGGTTCAACAAACCGACGGCGAACGCGGCGGCGATCAAAGCGTTTGTCGTCAACCGGGTGGGCGATTTCGGCTTCGCGCTGGGCATCATGGCGATCTTCTTGGTCTTCAAATCGGTCGACTACGCCACCGTATTCGAAAAAGCACCCGAGGTTGCCGGCACCAGTATTGGCTTCCTGTGGATGGAACTGGACACGCTCACCATCATCACATTCCTGTTGTTCATCGGCGCGATGGGCAAGTCGGCGCAGATTTTCCTGCACACCTGGCTGCCCGATGCGATGGAAGGCCCGACGCCGGTCTCCGCGCTGATCCACGCGGCCACCATGGTGACGGCCGGCGTCTTCTTAGTCGCGCGCACCTCGCCGATGTTCGAGCTCGCACCCATCACCCTAGGCATTGTGACGGTCGTCGGCGCCATCACCGCGCTTTTCGCCGGCACCGTGGCGCTCGCTCAAAACGACATCAAACGTGTCATCGCGTATTCGACCTGCAGCCAACTGGGCTACATGTTCTTCGCCGCTGGCTTGTCTGCGTACTCGGTAGCGATCTTCCACCTCTTCACGCACGCCTTCTTCAAAGCGCTTCTGTTCCTCGGTGCCGGTTCGGTCATCCACGCGATGTCGGACGAACAAGATATGCGCAAGATGGGCGGTCTGTTCAGCTTGATGCCGCTCACCGGTACGATGATGTGGATTGGCTCGATCTCGTTGGCCGGCGTTGGGATCGCAGGCGTGTTCGGGTTCTCCGGGTTCTACTCCAAGGATTTGATCCTCGAGGTTGCCTGGGTCTCCCATGCCACCGGTGCGAACTTCGCCTACTGGGTGGGACTTGCCGTGGCGTTCCTCACCGCGCTCTATTCCGGTCGCCTGTTGTTCATGACTTTCCACGGTAAAACCCGTGCCGAGCAGTCGGTCTTGGCCCATGCGCACGAAGCACCGCTCAGCATGAACATCCCCAACATGGTTTTGACCGTGGGCGCGATTTTCGCCGGCATTTTTGCCGTCCATGCGTTCACCGAGAGCGAAGAGTTCTGGGGCCATGCCATCTTCATGCTCGATGCCAGCAAACATGTGCTGGAAGAGGCGCATCACCTCGGGTTCGGGGTCAAGATGCTACCGGTCTTTGCTGGCCTCGTTGGACTGTTGATGGCTTGGAATTTCTACCTGCGTCGGCCCGACTTGCCGCCCCGGATCGCCAACGCGAACCGGCCGGTCTACGAGTTTTTGTTGAACAAATGGTATTTCGACGAAATCTACGAGGCGCTGTTGGTGCGTCCCGCAAAATTCTTGGGTTACACCCTGTGGCGTGTGGGAGACGGGCGCATCATCGACGGCTTCGGCCCCGATGGGTTCGCCGCCATGGTGATGGGCCTCGCTCGACGGTCGGCGGCGCTCCAATCCGGTTATCTCTACCACTACGCGTTCGCAATGATGATCGGCGTGGCGGTTCTCGTTTCTTGGTTCCTTTTCTTCGGTTAGGCCGCAATGTCCGATTGGCCCCTTCTTTCGCTCGTCATCTTCGTGCCCCTCGTGGGCGCGCTGTTCATCCTGTTCATTCGGGGCGACGATGCGATCGTGGCGCGCAACGCCAAATTCGTCGCGCTTTGGACGACGCTAGGCAACTTCGTCCTGTCGATCCCGCTCTGGGTCGGATTCGACAACCAAACTGCGGATTTCCAGTTCGTCGAGCAGTACAAATGGCTGTCTGACTCGATCACCTACCACGTCGGGATCGACGGCATTTCGATGCTGTTCATCATCCTGTCGACGTTCTTGATGCCGATTTGCATCCTGGCCAGCTGGAATTCGATCCAGACCCGGGTCAAGGAATACATGATCGCCTTTTTGATCATGGAAGCGACGATGGTCGGCGTCTTTTCGGCCCTCGACTTCGTCCTATTCTACTTGTTCTTCGAAGGCGGCCTTATTCCGATGTTCTTGATCATCGGCATTTGGGGCGGCGGCAATCGCATCTACGCGACGTTCAAGTTCTTCCTCTACACGTTGGCCGGATCCGTTCTGATGCTCCTGGCCATCATGGCGATGTTCTTCGAGGCCGGCACCACCGACATCCCGACATTGATTGCCCACGGCTTCGATCCGTCGATGCAAAAGTGGTTATGGCTGGCGTTCCTTGCATCGTTTGCGGTCAAAATCCCCATGTGGCCGGTACATACTTGGCTTCCCGATGCTCACGTTGAAGCGCCGACTGCGGGCTCAGTCGTCCTTGCTGCAGTGCTCCTGAAGATGGGCGCCTACGGGTTCCTCAGATTCTCCATCCCGATGCTGCCCGAGGCGACCGAATTCTTTACGCCGTTAATCTTCACTCTCAGCGTCGTCGCCGTGATCTACGCGTCCCTCGTCGCGTTGATGCAGGAAGACATCAAAAAACTGGTCGCCTATTCGTCGGTTGCCCACATGGGTTTTGTGACGATCGGGCTTTTTACCTTTCAATCAACAAGGCATTGAGGGCGGCATCTTCCAGATGCTCAGTCATGGTCTGATCTCGGGCGCGCTCTTCCTCAGCGTCGGCGTCGTCTACGACCGACTACATACCCGTGAAATTGCCCGTTACGGCGGGATCGTTCACCGGATGCCGCGCTACGCCACGTTCTTCTTGGTGTTCACACTTGCGAATGTCGGGCTGCCAGGCACCACCGGCTTTGTCGGCGAGTTCTTGGTGCTGGTGGGCGTGTTCCAAGTCAACACGTGGGTCGCACTTCTCGCGACGACCGGGATCATCCTGAGTGCGGGCTACGCATTGTGGCTCTACCGCCGGGTGATCTTCGGTGTCCTCGAAAAAGCCGATCTCAAGAGCCTAACGGACGTGAATGCCCGGGAGGTCGCGATCTTGGCGCCACTTTTGGCCGCCATCATCTTCTTCGGCGTCTATCCGCAACCTCTGCTCGATGTCATGCATGTATCGGTCGAGAACCTAATCAGCCAGCACCACGCGGCGCTTGAGGGCGCGCGTTCGGTCTTCGTGGCCGGGAGGTAGGGCAATGCCACAAGCACCCATCCCAGATTTCATGCCGGCGCTGCCGGAGATTTGGCTCGCGGGCGTCGCGATGTTGCTGCTCATGATCGGTGCCTTCCGCGGCAACGAGGGCACACGCCTTGTGTCCTGGCTCGCGGTTCTCGGCATTGCGGTTGCGTTCGTCTTTATCGTTTTCGGTGGCCAAGAAGATGCGGTCACTTTCGCCGGTATGTTCGTCGTCGATTCGTTCTCAACGCTAACGAAGGGTCTAATCCTCATTGGCGCCGCCGCTTCCTGATCATGTCGTTGGATTACATCCGGCGCGAAGGGATGGAACGCTTCGAGTTTCCGATCCTGATCCTGCTGGCCACCGTCGGCATGTTGATGATGGTGTCGGCAAACGACTTGATTTCTCTGTATGTCGGGATCGAACTCCAAAGCCTCTCGCTGTACGTCATCGCCGCCTTCAAACGCGACACGCTAAAATCGACTGAAGCGGGGCTTAAGTATTTTGTCCTCGGCGCACTGTCCTCGGGCATGTTGCTCTACGGCGCCTCGATGATCTACGGCTTCACCGGGTCGACCAATTTCGAAACCCTTGGCGCGCTCTACACCGATGCGGGCCAATCCCCGTCGGTCGGTCTTATTGTGGGCCTGGTCTTCCTGATCTCGGGTCTGGCCTTCAAGGTATCGGCGGTGCCGTTCCACATGTGGACCCCCGACGTCTACGAAGGGGCCGCCACACCGGCGACCGCGTTCTTCGCCATCGCACCGAAAGTCGCGGCGCTCGCGCTTCTCGTGCGCGCGCTGGTCGCGCCGTTCTTCGGCATGGTCGACGATTGGCAACAGGTCATCACGTTGATTGCGATCCTGTCGATGGCCTACGGCGCCTTTGCGGCCATCCGGCAGACCAACATCAAACGCCTGATGGCGTATAGCTCGATCGGCCACATGGGGTTTGCCCTGGTCGGTTTGGCCGCGGGCACCGAAGCCGGCGTCCAAGCGGTGCTGATCTACCTCTTGATCTACGTCGTGATGAATATCGGCACTTTTGCCGCCATCCTGACCATGCGCGTCAAGGGACAGATGGTCGAGGGTATCGACGATCTCGCCGGGTTGGGCCGTAATAACCCGGTCCTGGCCCTCATTCTCGCGGTCTTGTTGTTCTCGCTCGCCGGAATACCGCCGTTAGCGGGTTTCTTCGGCAAGTTTTACGTCTTCCTGGCCGCCATCGATGCCGAGCTCTACACGCTCGCCGTGCTGGGCGTCCTGTCGAGTGTCGTGGGTGCCTTCTATTACCTCAGGATCATCAAGGTGATGTATTTCGACGAACCGGCCGAGGCGTTTGAACGCCCGATCGGTCGCGAAATGTTCCTGATCCTGGGCGCGTCGGGGATCTTCACCACGTTCTTCGTCATCCTTCCCGGGCCGTTCTTGGCCTGGACGCAGGCTGCGGCCGCCGCGCTCATTCCTTGAACGAACTCCCCGCCGATTTCTTCATTCGGCACGCGCGGGACGAGGTCGGTAGCACCAACGATATCGCGCGGGAGCTTGCCGAAGCGGGTGCACCCGAAGGCACGCTCGTCACGGCCAAACGTCAAAGGGCGGGACGCGGCCGTCGCGGCAATACCTGGGAATCGATCGAAGGCAATGTCTTTCTGTCGTTGATACTGCGGCCCGATGCAAGCCCCCAAGCGGCCGCGCAGCTTTCATTCGTCGCAGCCGTAACCATCGGCGACCTGGTCGCCGCGCGAACAGCGGCGCGCCGTGTGGCACTCAAATGGCCGAATGACGTGCTATGCGATGGCAAAAAATTTCCGGCATTTTGCTCGAAGCCGGCCCCAGCACACCCGACCGAATCCAATGGTTGATCGTCGGGATCGGGCTGAATATCGCCCAAACCCCGACTGGCCACAGCGATGCGACATCTCTGAGGAACGAAGGAGACCGGTCGGCCGATCCGGAAAACGTGATCGCCGACTTTTCCGAACGATTCCTCGCCTGGTATCGAACCTGGCAGGATGGCGGTTTTCAGGTCGTTCGCGACTCTTGGCTCGCGCGCGCCCATGGCGTGGGGCAACCAATTCGGGTGCGACTCCATGACGAAACTGTCGATGCGGTCTTTGACGGCGTCGACGAAACAGGCGCACTGTTGGCGCGGATGACGGACGGCACCACCCGACGTGTCACCGGTGGCGAAGTATTTTTTGGGAGCAGGGGCTAGCCCATGCTGTTGGCGATCGACTCAGGCAATACCAATATCGTTTTCGCGGGCTACGACGGCGACGAACGAATGGGCTTGTGGCGCGCGGCAACGGGACAGCCGCGGACGGCCGACGACTATGCTGTGTGGCTCTCCAGCTTGATGGAGATGCAAGGCCTGAAACCCGGACAAATCACCGACGCGATCATCTGCAGCGTGGTGCCACATGCGTTGCTCGATCTCGAGCAATTGTGCCGTCGCTACTTTGACTGCGACCCCGTCATCGTCAGTCAAAAGCTCGATCTCGGGATCGAGGTTGCGATCGACGACCCGGAATCCGCCGGCGCCGATCGACTTGCCAATGCGGTCGCGGTCAGTACCAAATACGGTGGGCCGGCGATCGTTCTCGATTTCGGGACCGGTACCACGTTCGATATCGTCGATGCCCACGGTAACTATCGGGGCGGGGTCATTGCTCCGGGGATCAACCTCTCCCTCAAAGCGCTCCACGATGCCGCGGCCCACTTACCGCGAATCGCAGTTGCTCGACCGGACAAGGTGATCGGCGGCGGACCGTTGGCGCCATGCAATCCGGTGTGTATTGGGGCTATCTCGGTTTGATCGAAGGGCTTATCGCGCGGATCACCAAGGAATTCGGCCAACCGATGAAAGTCATCGCAACTCGGCGGTTTGGCGGCAATCTTCAACGATGCCTCAGACGTCATCACCGATATCGACCCCGACATCACGTTGACTGGGATCGTCGAGATTTGGAAACGTCAAAAAAGGTCCGCGGCCCAATGAGCAACGACAACGAATTGTTGTTCCTGCCGCTCGGCGGGTCGGCGAGATCGGCATGAATCTCAACCTCTACGCCCATCGCGGAAAGTGGCTGATGGTCGATTTGGGGATTACCTTCGCCGACGACTCGCTGCCCGGCATCGATGTCCTCACCCCGACACCAGTTTCATCGAAAGCGAACGCGACAATCTTGTTGCCTTGGTCCTAACCCACGCCCACGAAGATCACCTCGGCGCCGTTCCTTACCTCTGGGACCGCCTAAAATGCCCGATCTATGCCACGCCCTTCGCGGCCGCCGTGCTGGAGCGAAAGTTGTCCGACGGCGGTCACGCGAAGTCCGGCCCGATCCACATCGTCGACTATGGCCAAGTGCAGGAAATTGGACCTTTCCAGGTGACCTACTGGCCCATCACGCATTCCATTCCCGAAGGCAGCGCACTCACGATCCGCACAGAGGCAGGCACCGTCTTTCATACCGGTGATTGGAAGTTCGACCCCGATCCTGTCGTTGGCCAACCCACCGACGAAGAGCGCCTGAGGAAAATCGGCGACGACGGCGTTTTAGCGATGATTTGCGATTCCACAAACGTGTTCGGCGAAGGCGAATCGGGCTCGGAGGGGGCCGTCAAAGAAAGCTTGACCCGTCTGGTCGACGAACAGCCCGGTCGGGTCGTCATCACCACGTTCTCATCCAATATTGCGCGGATTCGCAGCGCCGCCGAGGTTGCCATGGCGACGGGGCGATCTCTCGCGGTCGCCGGACGGTCGTTGTTGCGCATGATCGACTCGGCGCAGAAGGCCGGCTACTTGCAAGACATCCCCAAGATCTTGCGCGACGAAGAGGTGCCTCTGTTGCCGCGCGAAAACTTGCTGCTCCTGTGCACCGGTTGCCAAGGCGAGCCCCGCGGCGCGATGAGTCGAATCGCCTTTCACGATCATCCCTACGTCAGCCTTGAGCCCGGCGATACTGTGATCTTCTCCTCCAAGATCATTCCCGGCAACGAACGCCCCATCGGCACGTTGTGTAACCGGCTGGTCGAAGGGGGGATCGAGGTGCTGACCGAACACACCGATTTCGTCCATGTCTCCGGTCACCCGCGCCGCGAGGAACTGCGCCGTATGTACGCCCATTTGCGCCCCCAAATTGCCGTGCCCGTCCACGGCGAATCGGTACATCTCGCCGAACACAGCACGCTGGCCGCAAGTCTCGGCGTCCCCCAAGTGGTCACCCCGCACAACGGTAACGTCATCCGGCTGGCGCCGGGCCCTGCCGAGGTGATCGACCACGTCCCCAGCGGGCGTTTCGCAGTGGACGATGGCTTACTGGTGTCGACTGACAGCGATGCGTTGCGCGAACGGCGACGCCTCATGCACAACGGTATAATTGTGGTCGTCATAGTGGCCGGTTCGGAGACACCCGATGTTCGGGTCTTGGTCCACGGCCTGGCAGCCGAACCCGGTGAGAACTTGCCCGACGATATCGGGGCCGAAATCGAAGACCAGATCGCTCGCGCGCCGCGGGGACGCCGGACCGATCCGGTCGATCTCGAGACCTTCGCGCGTCGCGCCATCAATCGCGTGGTGCGGTCGATTTCTCAGAAACGCCCGCTGGTCGATATTCAGGTGATTTTGCCGGCACCGCCAGCCCGCAGCCGCCGTCACAAGGAGGTCGTCAAATGATCGGCAATTTGAACCATGTCGCGATCGTTGTGCCCGATTTAGCGGCCGCCGCGGCGCAATACCGTGACACCCTGGGCGCCACCGTCTCGGACGCGCACGACTTGCCCGACCACGGCGTGACCACCGTGTTCGTGGAGCTACCGAACACCAAGATCGAATTACTCCATCCGCTCGGTGATAATTCACCGATTGCGGCTTTCCTCGACCGCAATCCCGCGGGTGGGATGCACCATATTTGCCTCGAGGTCGATGATATCGCGGTTGCTTGCGACCGGCTGGTAGAAGAGGGGGCTCGGGTCCTAGGCGACGGCAAACCCAAGACCGGCGCCCACGGCAAGCCCGTCTTGTTCCTGCACCCCAAAGATTTCAACGGCACCCTCATCGAACTGGAAGAGGTCTAACGCCGTGAACCTCGTCACCGGGATTGCAGTCTATTTTGTCCTGTGGTGGATCACGCTTTTCATGGTCCTGCCATGGGGCAACCGGCCCGAAACAGAGGTCCAGGAGGGCAACGTGCCGAGCGCCCCGGCCAAGCCTCGAATCGGCCTCAAAGCCCTCATTACAACCGGTGTGGCGGCGATTTTTTGGCTGATCATCTGGTACGTGGTGCGCAGCGATTTGATCCCCTTAGGGAAGTAGGCCCCATTTAACCAGAACATTAGAGAAATTAGCTAACCGCTTGCTTTAAAAAAGAAAAGCAAGGCACAAGGCCTTGCTTTTGAGCAGCTCCGGGCCCTTTTGGGCCTCCAATTTACCGTTTGTTGTGTATTCCTCCCTAAACTCGGGCGGGTTATCCCTCAACCTGAGCGAGGCCAATATTACCGGTATGGATTTGGAGCGTCACCCATTATATCGACGCGCCGAGCAAATTTTCCGGTTGACTCGGGGGTCTCTAGGCGGGCCCTCGCGGGGACGGCGAAAAGCGCTGAAAATAGCCTTTTTTGGGGTCGCCCTTTCGGTCATGCCGACCGTTGCGATGGCCCAAGAATCGGCCAAACAGCCCCTCCGGAAGACCTCAAGGTCACACTCAGCGAGGCCGATTGCCAGGCGCTGGTTGCCTACACGGACACCGACGCGGCGGCATATCGACCGGGCGTCGATGCACACGGTCGCCCCGTCGTGGGCGCCAACGTTACAAACCAAAATCCCGGACTGATCCCCAACGAGATCACCTTCACCCTGACACTCCGCCTCGGCGACTTCGCGCCCGATATCGCAGCGGGGTTGGCTGACTCGACTGCTCCGATTGGCGAGATTGCCGTGCGTGGGCAAGAGATCTTCTTGAACGGCCATTCGCTCAACACGCTTCAGACCGAAGCCCTCGCGGTTCAATGCCAACAGCAAATTGAGACACGCCAACCCGACTAGACGTCGCGCGTCACGTTGCGCGCCGGATTCGGTTTGCCTAAAGTCGAGCCGCGTTCGTTCCCACCCCGATTTATTCCTGAGGCGCCAATGCGTTTGTCGCAGTTCTTTCTCCCCACGCTGAAGGAAGTTCCCTCCGAAGCGCAGATCGTCTCGCATCAGTTAATGCTGCGCGCGGGCATGATTCGGCAGTCCTCTGCTGGCATCTACTCTTGGCTGCCACTGGGTTACCGGGTGCTGCGCAAGATCGAGCAGATCGTTCGGGAAGAACAAGACGCCATAGGCGCACAAGAACTCCTCATGCCGACCATCCAACCCGCCGATATCTGGCGTGAAAGCGGCCGGTACGACGATTACGGCAAGGAAATGCTACGGATCACCGATCGTCACGACCGGGACATGCTCTACGGTCCAACGAACGAAGAACTGATTACCGAGATCGTCAAGGCCTCGATCAAAAGCTACCGCGACCTGCCCAAGCTGCTCTACCACATCCAATGGAAATTCCGCGACGAGGTCCGGCCCCGCTTCGGCGTGATGCGCGGCCGCGAGTTCCTGATGAAGGACAGCTACTCCTTCGATCTCGACTACGACGGCGCGCGCCGCGTCTACAACAAGACATTCTTGAGCTACCTGCGGACCTATGCGCGCATGGGCCTCAAGGCCATCCCGATGAAGGCCGATACCGGTCCCATCGGTGGCGACCTGAGTCACGAGTTCATCATCCTCGCCGACACCGGCGAGAGCCAAGTCTTTTGCGATCGCGAACTAATTGAGCGCGATGCGCTGAAAGACGCCGCCAGTCTCGAAGGCGACTTACAGGCAGAGGTCGATGCCTGGACATCGCGCTACGCCGCAACCGACGAAATGCACGACCAATCCCGCTTCGAGTCTGAGGTCCCCGCCGACCGCCAAGTCACCGCACGCGGGATCGAGGTCGGACACATCTTCTACTTCGGCACCAAATACTCCGAAGCCATGGGCGCCGTCGTCACGACGCAAGACGGCGAACAGGTCCCTCTGGAGATGGGATCCTACGGGATCGGTGTCTCCCGCCTCGTCGGTGCCATCATCGAGGCATCCCATGACGAAAACGGGATCGTTTGGCCCCGTCCGGTGGCACCGTTCGATGTCGGCCTCATCAACCTCAAGTCGGGCGATGCGGATTGCGACAGGGCGGCGGCGGGCCTTTACGAGAGCTTCAAATTGGCGGGGCTGGATGTGCTTTATGACGATACCGACGGGCGCGCCGGCGCCAAGTTCGCCAACATGGACCTGATCGGCCTACCGTTCCAGGTCGTCGTCGGACCGCGCGGGCTGAAATCAGGCGTGGTCGAAATCAAGAACCGGGCAACCGGCCAGCGCTACGAATTGTCACCCGAATCCGCCCTCGCGCACCTCACGGGATAAACCGCTTGTTGCGACGCATCGCCAAAGGATCGCTCTAACGTGTTCAGCGCGTTCGAATGGCTGGTGGCGATGCGTTATCTCCGGGCGCGCCGCGCGGAAGGCTTTATCTCCGTCATCGCCGGCTTCTCACTCCTCGGCATTGCTCTGGGCGTGGCAACCTTGATCGTCGTCCTTTCGGTCATGAACGGGTTTCGCGCCGAACTCTTGGGTCGAATTCTCGGGTTGAACGGCCACATCCTGGTTCAAGGGATCGCTGCACCGCTTGAAGACTACGACGACCTTTCCGCGCGCATCGCCGCTGCCGGCGGGGTCGTGCGCGCCAGCCCGATCATCGAGGGGCAGGTCATGGCCACCTCGCAGCGCTTCGCCTCCGGCGCCTTGGTACGCGGGATGAGATCCCAAGACATGATGAGCCACGAGGTATTGGCCGACGGCATCATCGCGGGCACCCTGGACAACCTCGATCCGCGCAACGATATCGTCGTGGGGCGCCGGCTCGCCAATCGGCTTGGCGTCGGTTTGGGCGATCCCGTCACGCTTATATCGCCGCAAGGCACGTCGACCCCGGTCGGCACCGTCCCGCGATCGCGAACCTACCGTATGGCCGCGATCTTCGATGTCGGTATGTTCGAATACGATTCGACCTTCATCTTCATGCCGCTCGAGGCCGCGCAGATCTATTTCCGGCAACGCGACAGCGTCACCGCCGTCGAAGTCATTCTGGACGACCCCGACGCCGTCAACCAAGCGCGCGAAACCTTGCTTCCGTTCACCAGCGGGCGCGAACGCCTAACGGATTGGCAACAGGTCAATTCGTCCTACTTCAATGCACTCCAGGTCGAGCGCAACGTCATGTTCCTGATCCTGACGCTGATCATCCTCGTGGCTGCCTTCAACATCATTTCCAGCCTCATCATGCTGGTGAAGGACAAGGGGCGCGATATCGCGATCCTACGCACGATGGGCGCGACACGGGGCAGTGTCATGCGCGATCTTCTTCCTCGCAGGCGCCAGCATTGGGATCGTCGGCACGCTATCCGGGCTCGCCTTGGGCGTCGCGTTTGCCGATAACATCGCCACGCTTCAGGGTTGGCTCGAGGGCCTGACCGGCACCAACCTCTTCGCCGCCGAAGTGTATTTCCTGTCGCAACTCCCCGCCGAGATCGATTGGGGTGAGGTGACGGCCGTAGTCCTTATGGGATTGGGCCTATCCTTGTTGGCCACCATCTACCCGTCCTGGCGCGCGGCGCGCCTCGATCCTGTAGAAGCGCTGCGCTACGAATGACGACGGTGTCGCATGAAACCCCTGGGACCGCGGCGCTCGAACTGCGCGCCATCACCAAGGTGTTCGAACAAGGCGGCGAGACGATCAGCGTCCTCCGCGGGGCTTCGCTTCGGGTCGAGACCGGCGAAACGGTAGCCTTGCTCGGGCCTTCAGGTGCCGGCAAATCGACCTTCCTCCAGGTGGCCGGCCTGCTTGACCGGCCCGATGACGGCGAGGTCATCGTCGGTGGGCCATTCGGCCAAAGGCCTTTCCGAAAGCGAACGCACCCGGTTGCGCCGCGACACCCTCGGGTTCGTTTACCAATTCCACCACCTGTTGCCGGAGTTCACGGCGCAAGAAAACATCGTTCTGCCACAACTCATCGCGGGGCAGGGGCGTCGGCTCGCGCAAGAGAGGGCTATGACGCTGCTTGGCAGCCTCGGCGTCGAACACCGCGCCTCGCATCGACCGGCTCGCCTGTCGGGCGGCGAACAACAACGGGTCGCCATTGCGCGCGCCCTAGCAAATCAACCCGCGGTGCTGTTGGCCGATGAACCGACGGGAAATCTCGATGCCAAGACCGCCGACCAAGTCTTTGGCCAATTGCAGACCCTCGTCGCGCAAGTTGGCCTTGCCGCGATCATCGCGACGCATAACGAAACACTTGCCGCGCGGATGGACCGGATTGTCCGTCTCGTCGACGGCGTTTTGGTGCAGGATTAATCCACAGGAATCTGGTTCTAGCGCCCGTCAAATGGGCTGACAGCGTCGCCGGGCTGTGAAATCGTTGCGGCGATGAGTCACGCGCCGTTCGTTCACCTCCACGTCCATACTGCGTACTCGCTTTCGGAAGGTGCACTGCGGTTATCGGCGCTCACCGACCTCTATCAGCGCTTCAAAATGCCGGCTGTCGCCATGACGGATACCGGCAATTTGTTTGGCGGTCTCGAATTCTCCCTCGCCTGCAGCAAAGCCGGCATCCAACCGATCATCGGCTCCTCACTGGCGGTCGATTTCACGACCGATACCCAAGAATCGCGCCGCCGCGAACCGCGCCGCTTGGTGCTGTTGGCGCAGAACGACGCGGGTTACCAAAACCTCCTCAAACTCTCGTCGATTTCCTATCTCGACACCCCACCCGGCGAAATGGCCCAAGTCGATAGCGCCACGTTGGCGCGTCACGCCGACGGATTGATCGCTTTGACCGGCGGCCCCGAAGGCCCGCTGGGACCCCTCCTTGATGGCGGTCAGATTGATGCTGCCGAAGCGATCATGCGGCATCTTCTGGAGGCCTTCGGCGATCGGCTTTACGCCGAGGTCCAGCGCCACGGTCTTGGGCGTGAGCAAAAGATCGAAACCGCGCTGGTCGAGCTTGCCTACAAACACGACATCCCGCTCGTCGCCACCAACGAAGCGTATTTCGCCGATGCCGCGATGTTCGAGGCGCACGACGCGTTGTTATGCGTTGCCGGCGGCAACTACGTCACTGAGGGCGACCGGCGCCAGTTGACGCCCGAGCATCGCTTCAAGTCGCCCGACGAGATGGCGATGCTATTCAAAGACCTGCCCGAAGCCATCAAGAACACACTGGTGATCGCCCAGCGTTGCGCCGTCATGTCGCCGACCCGCGGCCCGATCTTGCCGGCATTCTCCGGCGATGCCGACGAATCCGACATCCTGCGTACCCAAGCGACCGAAGGCTTAAAAGATCGTCTCGAACAGGCCGTTTACACCGCGACGATGCCGGCCGCCGAGCGCGAGAAGAACGCCGCCCAATACCAGGAACGGCTCGACTTCGAACTTTCCGTCATCATCGAGATGGGATTTGCGGGCTACTTCCTGATCGTCGCCGATTTCATCCGATGGGCGAAAGAACACGGCATTCCGGTCGGACCCGGACGCGGATCGGGCGCCGGCTCGGTCACGGCGTGGGCATTAACGATCACCGACCTCGACCCGCTCCGTTTCGGTTTGATTTTCGAACGCTTTCTCAACCCGGACCGGATCTCAATGCCGGACTTCGACATCGACTTCTGCCAGGACCGGCGGGACGAGGTGATCGACTACGTTCAAGACAAATACGGTCGCGACCGCGTCGCGCAGATTATCACCTTCGGCACCTTGCAAGCGCGCGCGGCGTTGCGCGACGTCGGTCGGGTTCTCCAGCTGCCCTACGGCCTGGTTGATCGCATCTGCAAAATGGTGCCGAACAACCCCGCCAATCCCGTCAAGCTTAGCGCGGCCCATCGACGACGAACCGCGTCTCCAGCACATGCGGATCAACGAAGACGGCGTCGACAAGCTGCTTGATGTCGCGATGAAACTGGAAGGTCTGTACCGACACGCGTCGACCCACGCTGCCGGGGTCGTGATTGGCGACCGCCCGCTTGAAGAACTGGTGCCGCTGTACCGCGACCCGCGCTCGGATATGCCGGTCACGCAGTTCTCGATGAAATACGCCGAGATGTCGGGCCTCGTGAAGTTCGATTTCCTCGGTCTCAAAACCCTCACGGTGATCGATCACGCGCAAAAACTGTTGGCCGAGCAGGGATCGAAGTGGCGATCGACGACCATCCCGCTCGACGACGAGCGCAGTTATGAGATGCTGCAACGCGCAGAATCGATTGGCGTCTTCCAGTTTGAATCAAGCGGCATGCGCGATCTCTTGCACGAGGCTGTCCCGGACAATATCGAAGATCTGATCGCGCTCGTGGCGCTCTACCGCCCGGGCCCGATGGAGAACATTCCAAAGTACATCGCCTGCAAGCACGGCCGCGAGCAGCCGGAATTCCTCCATGAAACGATCGAGCCGGTCGTGCGCGACACCTACGGCGTCATCATCTACCAAGAACAGGTGATGCAAATCGCCCAGGTCTTTGCCGGCTACACACTCGGTCAGGCTGACCTCTTGCGCCGGGCGATGGGCAAAAAGATCAAGGAGGAGATGGCAGCGCAGCGGGCCATCTTCGTTGACGGTGCCGTTGAGCGCGGAGTCGATAAAGGCCGCGCCGAATACGTCTTCGACCTCGTCGACAAATTCGCGGGCTACGGCTTCAACAAGGCACACTCCGCGGGCTACGCATTGGTCGCCTACCAGACGGCATGGCTCAAGGCGAACCATCCCGTGGAGTTCTTCGCGGCATCGATGGGCCTTGAACTTGCCAACACCGACAAACTCAACGTATTCCGCAAAGAAGTCGTGCGCTCCGGCATCACCCTCTTGCCACCCGACATCAATAAATCGGGCGCCAACTTCAAAGTCGAACAACACGAGGGGCAGGGGGCCGTCCGTTATGCGCTGGCGGCGGTCAAGAACGTCGGCAAACAAGCGATGGAGGCGGTCGTTGCCGAGCGCGAAGCGAATGGTCCGTTCAAATCACTCCTCGATTTCGCCGAACGTCTCGATCCGCAGCACGTCAACAAACGACAATGGAAAACCTCGCGCGTTGCGGCGCCTTTGATCGATCAATCCCAATCGGGCGCAGGTTCACGCCGCGGCCGACCTAATCATGCGTCATGCCTCGTTGGCCGCTGAGGAGCGCGATAGCAACCAATCCAACCTATTTGGGGAAATGCCGGCAGAAGAGAGCGGTCTCCAGATGCCCGACGTAGCGGCGTGGCGTGAAATGGAGGTCCTTCACCAAGAGTTCGAAGCGATCGGTTTTTATCTTTCCGCCCATCCGCTCGACAGTTATGGCGTGACCCTCGATCGCCTCGGGGTGACCCGTTACGCCGATCTGGAAAACCGGCTGAACGGCGAAACGAAGCGCGTCAACCTCGCAGGTAGCGTCGAGGGCTGCCAGGAGCGCACCTCCGCCCGCGGCAAGAAATTTGCGTTCGTGCAGCTCTCCGACGCGACCGGCGCTTTCGAGGTGACCGTTTTCTCCGAGATCCTCGATGCTCACCGGGAGTCGCTTGAGCCCGGTCAAAAAATCCTGCTGGCCATCGACGCCAAACTCGACGAAGGGCAGATTCGGCTCACCACTCAAGGTGTCCAGTTGCTCGATGACGCCGCGGCACTTAGCGATGTCGGGCTCGAAATCTTCCTCAAGGCCGAGGCGGCCAAGGACCCGACCGTCATCGACGACATCCGCCGTCACCTCGGGGCGGCGAAGGGCAGGGGGCGCGTCTGCCTGCACATGCTGCTTGAAGATCAGCTCCGCGAGGTCGATGTCGATCTTCCCGGCGGGTTCAAGATCACCCCTGAGATCCGGGCCGAACTTGCCCACGTCGCCGGCATCGCGCGCCTGCAGGAAATCTAACCGGTCTATTCCGACGTCTCGGCCTTTTTCCCGAAATAGGTCTGCAGGATTGTCTCCACCCGCCGGTCCTCCTCGGCAAAGGGCGCATGCATGACCTTTTTCATCATAATCTCGCGTTCCCGGTCGAGTTCTTCGGCAAAGGACGAGATCGGGCACAAAGCGATCGATGTCGTCGCGATCGATGTCGAGCTTTTCGCAAAGAACCCGCTCCAGCACCAACAACCGATCTTTGACAATCCACAATTCGGCGAGAAGCTCCGTGTTCATTCGCAGCAGCTCGTCGACGTAGGGCGCATCGAAGAACTTGTCGCCCTTCGAGTTACTCATTACGCCCACCCGGCTTGGTGCCGACGGTAACGTAGGGGTACTTGTTGCGCTCATGGAAGGCTTTTTCACGGACGTTCTCGAACCCGATCTTCCGCATCTCCGAGGCCCAATGCGACGCACATGAAACGCTGAAATACGGCTCGCCGTGATGCAGCGACTCCCAGTCCATGATCACCGACTGGAAAAGGTCGACCTCTTTGAACGGTGGGGGATCGACGATGATCATCGATCCGCCGGGTCGCAATATCCGGTACATCTCTTCCAGCACCCGCAATGTTTCGTGGCGCGGCAACTCGTGAAAAAACGCGAAACTGATTGCAGCATCGATACTGTCGTCCGGCTCGTTGGTGTCATGGGCCAGTCGCTGTTTGAACTGAATACCCGCACGGACCCGGCGGCTGACCCGATATCCATGGCGTAGTTGCGTTTCGGAGAGGTCCGATCCGATCAACTCAGCATCGGGAAACACGGCGCGCGCCGAGAACAACGACCCGCCGGTGCCGCAGCCGACCTCATAGATCCGTCGATATTCGCCAGGCGGCAACTCTCCGAACGGTTCTTCGCGCGCATACCGGGTCTGCTGACCGGGCTCGACCACCGCATAGCCCCCAAAGCGAAAAACGTTCGGACCAAAGGCATGCTGAAAAACCTCGCCGTAAAGATCGTATCCGTCCCAACCGCCCGGCTGAGTGTGCCATTCGACCGGAAAATACCGTGGCTCCGGCAACCCCGAGACCAAGTCGAGGGTCGTGCCGTCGTCCTGTTCGTCGTCACGCGCCTCGGCTCGGGCCTGCTCGATCTCCTCCCGGCATTCCTCAACCGCGCAAATCCCCCGCACGAAAATCTCGTGGCCGCCCATGTACTGATAAAAGCGCTCGAAACGGTACGCGTCCGACCGGGCAGCAACCCGGCTCGCCTCGCGGACCAACTTCATCCAAGCGCGATAGGGCGCATCCGCCATGGTCGCCGCCGTCGCGCTCAAGAGCCTGGCCGTCGGTATCCTGCTCGAAATCCTGGCGTGCCTGGTCGCGCCACCCGGCAGAGGCAATCCCGCGCAAATGCCCCAAAAACTGCATTCCGGCGCGGCCCCGTTGGGTCAGCCTGACCTGTGTTTGCCCCATTTCCCTCTCCCAGCTTGCTGTTGCGCCGAAATCTAGCCGGTTTTGGCGTGAAAAACCCTTGTAGGCCTTGCTAATTCGCGCCCAGGCCGGTATCAACCGCCCGCGTAACACACCTTAACCCCTCACGCAGGTTCGCGGTTCAGCACCACACATAGCTTGAGCCGCTCCGGTGTCCGGCATTTGCCGGGCTCAAGACCTGCGGCGGACTAACCGGAGAAGAAACCCATGGCGATCCCCACGTTTACCATGCGTCAGCTGCTTGAAGCCGGTGTCCATTTTGGCCACCAGACCCGTCGGTGGAACCCGAAGATGCAGCCCTACATCTTTGGCGAACGCAACGGCGTGCACATTATCGACCTCCAGCAAACGGTGCCGATGATGTATGCCGCGATGCAGGCGGTCCGTGATATCGCGGCAGGTGGCGGCCGTATCCTGTTTGTCGGCACCAAGCGTCAGGCCTCCGAAGCAATTCGTGATGCGGCGAAGCGCTGTGGCCAATACTACGTCGACCATCGCTGGCTCGGCGGTATGCTGACCAACTGGAAGACCATTTCGGTCTCGATCAAACGATTGCGCGAGATCGAGGCGCAATTGGAGGAGGGCGGCACTGGCCTCACCAAGAAGGAAACCCTCAGCCTGACCCGCCACCGCGACAAACTCGAACGGGCGCTTGGCGGGATCAAAGACATGGGTGGTCTGCCGGACGTCCTCGTGATCATCGATACCAACAAAGAAGAGATTGCCGTCGAAGAAGCTGTGAAGTTGGGCATCCCGGTCGTGGCGACCCTCGACAGTAACTGCGACCCCCAACATGTCACCTATCCGGTGCCGGGTAATGACGATGCCCTGCGGGCCATCAACCTCTATCTCGAGCTGCTTTCCGGCGCCGTTCTGGACGGCATTCAAGTCGAAATGACGGCCCGCGGAGAGGATATCGGCGCTGCCGAAGAGGCGCCCGTGGAAGAGCTGCCACCCGCCGAGCCAGCCCCGGAAGCGGCGCCCGCCCAAAGCTAAATACCCTTTAAAATCAGAATATTAGTAACGAAAGTTACTACCGGAGATTAAGATGGCAGAGATCACCGCTAAACTGGTCAAGGACCTGCGCGAGCGTACCGGCGCGGGTATGATGGACTGTAAGAAAGCTCTCACCGAGTCCGACGGCGATATCGAAGCGGCTGTCGACTGGCTGCGCACGAAAGGCCTGGCCGCGGCCGCCAAAAAGGCCGGTCGCCTGGCGGCCGAGGGTCTCGTAGGTGTCGCGACGGCCGGCAAGGTGGGCGCCGCTGTCGAACTCAACGCCGAGACCGACTTTGTGGCCCGCAACGAATCGTTCCAGCAGATCGTATCGACCCTCGCCACCATTGCCCTTGAGAACAAAGGCGATCTGGCCACCCTGAAGGCCGCGCCGTTCCCCAACTCCGATCGCAACGTCGAAGATGAGATTACCCATCAGATTGCGACGATCGGCGAGAACATGACCTTGCGCCGGAGCGAAGCGGTCGAGGTCGGCAATGGGGTGGTGACGAGCTATGTCCACAACGCGCTTGCCCCCGGTTTGGGCCGAATTGGTGTGATCGTGGGCCTCGAGTCCGAGGGTGACGAAGCCAAACTCAGCGAACTCGGCAAGCAAATCGCCATGCACATCGCGGCAGCCTCGCCGCTCGCCCTGTCGCGCGACGACCTCGACGCGGCCTACGTCGAGAAGGAACGAGCCGTCCTGGTCGAACAAGCCCGCGAATCCGGCAAACCCGACAACATCATCGAAAAGATGATCGAAGGCCGCCTGCGCAAGTACTTCGAAGAAGTGTGTCTTCTGGACCAAGTTTTCGTGATCGACGGCGAGACACGTGTTTCCAAGGTCCTCGAAGCAGCCGCCAAAGACGCTGGTGGGCCGATTTCGATCGCCGGGTTCGTGCGCTTCCAACTGGGCGAGGGCATCGAAAAGGAAGAGGCGGACTTCGCCACGGAAGTCGCCGCCACTGCTGGGGCCTGACCGAAGAATTTCCGCGGCCGCACACCCTTTAAAGTGTGTCCTGAGGTTTCTCGGGTACCAGATTTGGTGTATCTTTCGGCGATGAACGGCCACACGGATTCGTCCGTGGCTGGCTCCTGACCCAACGTCTTCAAACGGTGCCCTCGATGACCGTCGCACCTAAATATCGCCGCGTCCTGCTTAAGGTGTCCGGTGAGGCCCTGATGGGCGATCAGCAGTTCGGCATCGACTGGAAAACGGTTCACCGCATTGCCGCAGAGGTTCACGCCGTACGCGAAATGGACGTCGAGGTGTGCCTCGTCATCGGGGCCGGAAACATCTTCCGCGGCGCGGCCGCAGCAAAAGAAGGGATGGAGCGTGCCGGCGCCGATTACATGGGCATGCTCGCGACCGTCATCAACGCTCTGGCAATGCAACACGCCCTCGAAGACCGCGGTGCGCCCTCGCGGGTGATGTCGGCTATTCCGATGCAATCGATCTGCGAGCCCTATATCCGGCGCCGCGGGTTTCGCCACCTGGAGCGGGGGCGGGTGGTGATTTTCGCGGCCGGGACGGGCAATCCATACTTCACGACGGACACCGCCGCTGCGCTGCGCGCCGCCGAAATGGGCTGCGAAGCGTTGTTGAAGGGGACCCAGGTCGATGGTGTGTACACCGCCGACCCCAGCACGGACCCCGCCGCGGAGCGCTACGAGTCGCTCTCTTACCTTGAGGTTCTCGCGAAAGACCTCCGGGTGATGGATGCGGCGGCAATCACGTTGGCACGCGATAGTGATATTCCAATTCTCGTGCTCAACATCCACAATCCTGGGGCGTTTGCCCAAGTTGTCCGCGGCGAAGGCGACTGTACGACGATCTCCAGCACCGCCGAGACCGCCATTATTTCGGGAGGCAAAAATGTCCGAGCCGGATCTTGATGATCTCGAGCGTCGCATGCACGGCGCCGTCGAAGTCCTCAAACAAGAATTCAGCGGCCTTCGCTCGGGGCGCGCATCAGCCAGCCTGCTCGACCCCATCAAAGTCGATGCCTACGGCAGCGACATGCCGCTCAATCAGGTCGGGACCGTTAGCGTCCCGGAGCCCAGGATGATCAGCGTCCAGGTGTGGGACAAATCCATGGTCAGCGCCGTCGAAAAAGCCATTCGCGACTCCGGCTTAGGCCTGAACCCGGCCGCCGATGGCCAACTGGTTCGCGTGCCCATTCCGGAACTCACCGAAGAGCGTCGCCAAGAAATGGCCAAGATTGCCGGCAAGTATGCCGAACAAGCCCGCGTTTCGGTGCGCAACGTACGCAGACATTGTATGGACGAACTCAAGAAATCCGAGAAAGCAGGTGAGTTGTCCGAGGACGACCACAAGGTTTATGCCGACGAAGTTCAAACGATGACCGACAAAACCATCAGCGAAATCGATGAGATTTTCGCCCACAAACAAGCCGAGATCACCCAAGTCTAATGCCGCTCGCGCCCGCCTTTGACAAACCCTCGAATCCGCCGGTCAATGTCGCCATCATCATGGACGGCAACGGGCGATGGGCCACCGGACGAGGCCTACCCCGTTTTGCCGGCCATCAGCGTGGCGCCGAGGCGGTGCGGGAAGCCGTCGAGGGGTGCGACCGCCTAGGAGTCCGGTACCTGACGCTCTATGCGTTCTCGTCGGAAAACTGGAAGCGCCCTCAGTCAGAGGTCAACGACCTGATGGGCCTTCTTCGGGTCTACGTCAAACGCGAACTCGCCGATCTGCACAGCAACAACGTCCGCGTGCGGTTTATCGGCGATCACGCCGCCTTGCCCCAGGATATCCAAGACCTCATTAACGGTGCGGAAGATCGTACCCGCGGCAATAGCGGTCTAAACCTCGTCATCGCGTTGAATTACGGCGCGCGCAACGAGATCGTCAGCGCGGCGCGCCACTTAGCAAAAGAGGTAAAGGAAGGCCGGATCGACGCCAACGACATCGACGAACAAACGTTCGCCTCACACCTCAACACCGCCGACATTCCCGACCCTGATCTTCTCATTCGGACCAGCGGCGAACAGCGCCTCAGCAATTTCTTACTCTGGCAGTCGGCCTATTGTGAGTTGTCGTTCGTCGACACGTTGTGGCCCGACTTCACCCAAGCACATTTGGCGAAAGCCATCGCGGACTACCACAAACGTGAACGCCGTTACGGCGCAACAAGCGCCTAGGGGCCTCATCGTTGGGTGAGTCCATGCGGCTAAGAATTGCGTCCGCCGTCGTGTTGGCGCCCATTGCGCTTGCCGCCGTGTATGCAGGCGGATGGTCGACTGTGGCGCTTGTTGCCGTTGCCGGGGTCCTTGCAGCCAACGAATGGGACCGACTCAGCGGTGGGCCCGGTCTGCCCGGCACCATCGCCATTCTTCACGCACTGATTGTCCTGATCGCTTGCATCCTCGCCGGGCTCGAGCTTTACGCCGTGGCTCTCGGCGTCACGATCGCGGGCGTCGCCTTCGTCGCGGGATATGCCGCCGTTCGTGGCGGCACGCCGGTCTGGTCGGGCCTGGGCATTCTGTATCTAGCGCTCCCGATAATTGCCCTGATCTGGATGCGCCGGGACGAGGCCGGGGTCATGGTGCTGATTTGGCTGCTGCTGATTGTCTGGGCCACCGACATCGCGGGAATACTGGTCGGCAAGACCATCGGTGGTCCCAAGCTGTGGCCTCAAATCAGTCCCAACAAAACCTGGTCCGGCGCGATCGCCGGCATCGTCGCGGCCGCTATTGTCGGCGCTGTGACCGCCGCCCTGCGCGAGAAGGCAACCCTGGGGATCATGATCCCGCTGAGCGTCGGGCTCTCGATCGTGTCGCAATTCGGTGATCTCGCAGAATCTGCGGTCAAGCGCTACTACGGGGTGAAGGATACGGGTACCCTAATCCCCGGCCACGGGGGCATTCTTGACCGAATCGACGGTCTGCTGCTTGTCCTGCCCGCGGCGGCCGCGATCGCCTTGCTGAACAAAGGAAGTGCCCTGATATGGCCCTAGCCGAACCGAGAACCGCCACGGCCCCGCGACGGGTGTCGGTGCTCGGCTCAACCGGGTCGATTGGCTGCAACACCCTTGATCTGATTGGTCGGAATCCCGACGCCTTTCAGGTAGTTGCCTTGACTGCCCATCGCAATGTCGAAGCGCTCGTCGATCAAGCCAGGAAGTTCAGGCCAGAAGTCGCGGCCATTGCCGATCCGACCAAATATCAGGCGCTGAAGGACGCGCTGGCCAACACCAACATCGAGGTCGCCGCCGGTCCTGAATCGCTGGTTACTGCCGCGTCGCGGCCGACCGACTGGGTGATGGCCGCTATCGTCGGGGCGGCCGGCCTCGCCCCAACGATCGCGGCCGCCAAGCAAGGGGCGATCCTGGCCATTGCCAACAAGGAATGCTTCGTGACCGCAGGCGACGTCTTTCTGTCCGAAGTCAGACGCCACGGCGCAACAGTGCTGCCGGTCGACTCCGAACACAATGCCATCTTCCAGGTCTTCGACTTCGAGGGCCGGGCTGCGATCGAACGCATTATCCTGACCGCGTCAGGTGGGCCGTTCCGTGAAACCCCACTCGAGAAGTTGGCCGATGTCACGCCGGAACAGGCCACGGCGCATCCGAATTGGGACATGGGCGCCAAGATCTCGATCGATTCCGCCACCATGATGAACAAGGGCCTGGAGCTGATAGAAGCCCACTATCTCTTCGATATGGCGCCCACCGACATCGAAGTTCTCGTTCATCCGCAATCGATCGTGCACAGCATGGTGGGCTACGCCGACGGGTCGGTCCTGGCGCAACTCGGCACCCCCGACATGCGTACGCCAATTGCCTACACCTTGGCGTGGCCCGAACGCATGACAGCCCCGTCGAGCCGTCTCGATCTGGCCAAGATCGCGTCACTGACCTTCGGAAAACCCGACCTCGCGCGTTTCCCGCATTACGGGTTGCCCGAGACGCTCTCGCCGCCGGCAACGGTGCACCAACCATTCTCAATGCCGCCAACGAAGTCGCCGTGGCGGCATTTATGGAGGGCCGTACTGGATTTATGGGAATCGTGTCGACGGTCGACCAAACTCTGGAGTCGATGGAAGCGCAAACCCCAGCGTCTTTGTCGGATGTGGTCGCGCTAGATGCCGAAGCCCGTGAGGTTACGGGCCGGATTCTTGCCGCACGAGGTGGGAACTAGGATGGAATTCATCGCCGAAGTCGCTCTACGGATCATCCCGTTCTTGGCCGTCATCACGGTGGTCGTGTTCTTTCATGAGTTGGGCCACTTCCTGGTCGCGCGCTGGAACGGCGTGCGCGTCGACACCTTCTCGATCGGTTTCGGAGGTGAAGTTTTTGGGTGGCACGATAAACATGGCACGCGCTGGCGGATCAGTTGGATTCCTCTAGGCGGCTATGTGAAGTTTTTCGGCGATGCCGGGGCCACCAGCGCAGAGGGGGAAGGGCTCGACGAAATGACCGCCGAAGAACAGGCGGTGAGCTTCCACCATAAAAGGTTATCGCAGCGCGCGGCGGTTGTTGTCGCAGGGCCGGTCGCCAACTTCCTTCTCGCCATCGTCATCTTTGCCGTGATGTTCGCGACGTTCGGCCGCCCGATCAGTGAGCCCCTGGTTGTCGACGTCATGCCGCAAGGTGCGGCACAGGCAGCGGGAATCGAAGCGGGTGACGTGATCACCGCGCTCGACGGCACGGAAATTACGCGGTTTCAAGAGCTCCAGGCCTACGTCCAGCCCCGCCCCGGACAGCCGATCGTGCTCGAAGTGCGCCGGGGCGAGCGTTTGGTGCAATTGGATATCACGCCGACGCCGACCGAACGAGAGGTGTTCGGCAGCACCCAAACGATCGGGGTGATCGGCATTCGCGGACCCGCGGGCCAGCTCGAACGTCAAGGACCGCTCGAGTCGATCTGGTTGGGGGTAGCATCGACGTACGGCGTGGTTGAAACGACCCTCGTGTACCTCGGGGATGTCGTGACGGGCAATGCCAGCGCCGATCAACTATCTGGCCCCATCGGGATCGCTGTCGTCACATCGGAGGTTGCACGTGTCAGCGTGGTGGGCCTGATTAACCTTGCTGCGGTCATTTCCGTAGCGCTTGGACTCTTCAACCTTTTTCCGATCCCGCTCCTGGATGGCGGCCACCTCTTGTTCTACGGTGCCGAAGCGTTGCGCGGGAAACCTTTGAGCGACCAGGCGCAAGAATTTGGCATGCGATTGGGCATGTTTGTCGTGATCGCAATCTTTGTTTTTGCCACCTTTAACGACCTGAAGTATCGGCTTGATGTATTTGGATTTGTCAGTGGTTTGTTCGGTTAGAGGCCCGCTTGTGTTCGGTTCTTTTGTGCGAGCATTCGTCGCAACGGCCTTTCTTTGTGCCGCCCTGGCCTTGCCCGCCGCTGCTCAAGTCGTCGACCGGATCGAGGTAAACGGCAACCAACGAGTCGAAGACGGCACGGTCACGTCCTATATCCCGATCGCGCCGGGGACCTTCGTGACCGATGCCGATGTCGACCGGGCGCTCAAAGCCTTGTTCGCAACCGGACTGTTTTCCGATGTGACCTTGCGGCGGCAGGGCACGACCCTCGTCGTCAGCGTCGTCGAAAGCCCGGTGATCAACCGGTTGGCCTTCGAAGGCAATCGCAAAATCCGCACCGAGTTATTGGAGGCAGAGGTCCAAATCCGTCCTCGCGTGGTGTTCACGCGTGCGCGCATCCAAGCCGACGTCCAACGCCTCCTACAGGTCTACCGTCGTAGCGGACGTTTTGCGGCAACCGTCGAGCCGAAAGTGATCCAGTTGGAGCAAAACCGGGTCGATTTTGTTTTCGAAATCAACGAAGGACCGGTTACCGGGATCGCCGCATCAATTTCATCGGCAACCAGGCCTTCTCCGATCGCAAGCTTCGCGGCCAAATCGCCACCAAGGAATCACGCTTCTATGGGTTTCTCAGCACCAGCGATACGTACGATCCGGACCGCATCACATTCGATCGTGAGCTGTTGCGTCGGTTCTATCTGAGCGAAGGCTATGCCGATTTCCGCGTCGTCTCGGTGAACGCAGACTTGTCGCCTGATCGCAAAGGGTTCTACGTAACAGTCGCCGTCGAGGAGGGGGAGCGCTTCAAGGTCGGAGATATTACGGTCGAATCGACGGTACGCGACCTGACCCCGGACCAACTCCAAGGCGTCGTCGAAATCGAAACCGGCGATACCTACAACGCCGACAAAATCGAACTCGCCATCGAAGACCTCAGCTTCAGCGTCGGACAGCTCGGCTACGCTTTTGTCGATATCCGACCGCGTCTGAATATCGATCGCGAAGCTAACGTGATCGATATCAGTTTCGAAATGAACGAGGGCCCCCGTGTCTACGTCGAGCGGATCAACATCACCGGCAACGTCCGGACGCTCGACAAAGTCGTTCGGCGCGAGTTCAGGCTCGCTGAAGGTGATGCGTTCGATACGGGCAAGCTGCAAGCGTCACGGCGAAACGTGCGGGGTCTCGGTTTCTTCCGGGACGTCCAGATTTCACGCGAAGCCGGTTCCGCACCGGATCGATCGATCATTAATGTCGATGTCCAAGAACAATCGACGGGTGAGCTCAGTTTTGGGCTCGGGTTCTCGACCACGGACGGTCCGATCGGCGACATATCGATCCGCGAACGAAATCTACTCGGCCGCGGTCAAGACCTAAGGGCCGGTGTTTCGGTTTCCGGCCGTACCCAAGAAATCGATCTCTCCTTTACCGAGCGGGCATTCCTGGAACGCGATATCGCCGCAGGGTTCGATATTTTTCGACAAACCACGGACCTTCAAAGTGAAAGTTCGTTCGACCAAAAAGAACTTGGGTTTTCCCTTCGCCTAGGATACCCGCTGACCGAAAACATGCGCCAACGGCTGACCTATACACTGCGTGAGGACACCATCGAAAACGTGGCGGATGATGTCTCGTCGTTTATTGCCCAACAGGCCGGGACAGACGTCACATCATCGGTGTCGCATGCCTTGATCTATGATTTGCGCGACGACGTCATCGACCCCACCGAAGGCTATCGGGTCACTGCGGAGCAAACCGTTGCCGGGTTCGGTGGCACAAAGCGCTACTTCAAGAACACGATCAACTACGAAACTTTCTACCCTTTTCGAGACGATATCGTTGGCTCGATTGGCGTCCAGCAGGGCTTCGTCGTCGGCATCGGCGAAGACGTGGGTATCGGTGACCGGTTCTTCGTCGGCGGCAATAATTTCCGGGGGTTCGAACCAGCCGGCATCGGGCCCCGGGACAAGAATTCCAACGATGCCTTGGGCGGCAACGTGTTCTATGTCGGCACGGCAGAGGTTCGGTTTCCGATCGGTCTCCCACCGGAACTTGGGGTAAATGGCGTGGCCTTCACCCAGGCGGGCAGTCTTGCCACGATCGACGACGCCAGGACGGCGCCGCTGTTCGATGTCGGCTCGGTGCGCGTGTCGACTGGGGTTGGTTTTGCGTGGAAGTCGCCCTTCGGCCCGTTTCGAATCGACTACGCGACGGCCCTTCGCAAGGAAAGACTGGATCAAACCCAAAATATCTTCTTTAGTTTTGGCACAAGGTTTTAAGGTCTAATCGATGACGCGCTCTATGATGAACTTCCTACGATGCGGTTCTGTTGTTCTGGCATTAATGGCATTTGGCAATGCCTATCCGACAACAGCGATGGCACAACAAGCTCCGCCGGGTGCGGTCATCGGCTTCGTAAATCTGCAAGAAGTCGGACAAAAACAAAGGCGGCCATCGCAGCGGGGCAAAAGATAGACCAGTACCGGACGGCCGTCGAAAGCCGCATTCGCGAACGCGAAGACGCATTGCGTCAGGAAGAACAAGAACTCAGCCGCCGCCGGTCCATCCTTGCCCCGGACGCATTCCGCGCCGAAGAAACCAAATTCCGGGAAAAAGTCGACCTTGCCCAGCGTGAGTTCCAACAAGTTGGGCGCCAGCTGCAGCAGGCTACCGTCGAGGCACAACGAACCATCAACGAGCAAATGAGCAAGATTATCCGCGACGTCGCGGTCGAACGTGGCATCAATTTCGTTTTGAACCAAGGGCAAGTGACGTTTGTGCAACCGCTCGACCAATACGACATCACCGCCGCCGTCATCGCGCGAATGGACGAAGTCCTTCCCGAAATAACGGTCAATCTGCCGCAACAATAACGATGGCGGATCCGCGGTTCTTTGATCGCCAGGGTCCGTTCGCGCTACGGGACATTCTGGCTAGTGTGGACGTCGAGAACCCATCGGGGGGTTCAGCCGATCGACAGTTTCAAGACGTCGCCCCGCTTGCGACCGCTGGCCCTACCGACGTCAGCTTTCTCGACAACCCAAAGTACCTAGAGGCCTTCAAGGCAACGCGCGCCGGTGCTTGCTTTGTCGACCCAGCGCATACCGAACACTGCCCAGAAGAAACCGTGCCTCTCGCAACCGCAACGCCCTATCTGGCGTTCGCACGTACGGCCGGCATTTTTTATCCGACCGAGTCCATTCTGACAGTCGATGCAGACGGTCCGACCGTGCATCCAACCGCCGAAGTCGCCGACGGTTGTGCCATCGCCCCTGGTGCTTCCATCGGGCCCGGTGCGGAAATCGGCGAGGGGAGCGTCATTGGGCCCAACGTCGCTATCGGCCGCGGTGTCGTGATCGGCAAACATTGTACTATTCATCACGCCGCCACGATCACCCATGCCATTGTCGGTGACCGAGTTGAAATCGGGGCAGGGGGCCGAATCGGCCAATGCGGCTTTGGTTTCGCACCCGATCCGCCAGGTTATGTCGCGGTGCCGCAACTCGGTCGCGTGATGATCGGCAACGACGTCAACATCGGCGCGAACACCACGATCGATCGCGGGGCAGGGCCCGATACTGTCATCGGCGACCATTGTCGTCTCGATAACCTCGTTCAGATCGCCCACAATGTCGTGCTTGGAAAAGGTTGCGTCCTCGCGGCGCAGGTCGGCATTTCGGGCAGCACAAAGGTCGGCGACTACGTTGTGATGGCCGGTCAGGTCGGGTTAGCTGGCCATCTAAAAGTGGCCAGTGGAATAACGCTTGCCGGCAAGTCCGGTGTGACCCATGACTTGCTCGAACCGGGCACCTACGGCGGTTTTCCCGCCGTCCCAGTACGTGATTGGCGGATCAAGGTTGCCACCTTGAGCCGCATGGCGAAGAAGAGGAACAGAAACGATGGCTGAAGACGTGCCCCAACAAGATACGAATACGGCCGACATCTCCCGAATCGTGGAGATGATTCCTCATCGATATCCCATGCTGATGATCGATCGGGTCGTCGACATCGTGCCCGACCAATCCGCCACCGGGATCAAGAACGTCTCGATCAACGAACCGCAGTTTCGTGGCCATTTTCCGAACCATCCCGTCATGCCGGGCGTCATGATCGTGGAATCGATGGCCCAAACGGCCGCTGTGTTGGTCGTTCACACCCTGGGCCCAGATGCCGAAGGCAAATTGGTCTACTTCATGTCGATCGACGGCGCGCGGTTCCGGCGGCCGGTAGTGCCCGGTGACGCTATGCGGGTCGAGGTCGTTAAAGTGCGCAACCGCGGGCCGGTCTGGAAATTCCAAGCCACGGCAAAGGTCGACGGCAACGTCGTTGCCGAGGCCGAGTTCGCCGCTATGATTCGCGAAGACGATGGAGGCTCCCTGGCGTGACCGACGTTCACCCAACCGCCATTGTCGGTGACGGCGCCGAGCTCGGGGAGGGCGTCGCAATCGGCCCCTATTGCGTCGTCGGTGATAAAGTCCAGATCGGTGACCGGACGACCCTCAAGAGCCATGTGGTCCTCGACGGCATCACGACGCTTGGTCCGGACGGTACGGTGTTTCCCTTTGCCTCGGTCGGACTGCAACCGCAGGACCTCAAGTATCGCGGCGAAGAATCGCGGCTTGTGATTGGCGCCAATGTCGTGATCCGGGAAAATGCAACTCTCAACCCCGGCACAGAGGGCGGCGGGCTGCTCACCGAAGTCGGGGACAATTGCTTGATCATGGCGGGCGCCCACGTCGCGCATGACTGCAAGGTCGGCGACAACGTCATTTTCGCCAATAACGCCACATTGGCGGGCCACGTCGAAGTCGGCGACTCCGCTATTCTCGGCGGGTTGTCTGCAGTGCACCAGTTCGTGCGGATCGGCGCACATGCCATGGTCGGCGGCATGACCGGCGTTGAGAACGACGTGATCCCCTATGGCTCGGTAACCGGCAATCGCGCACACCTATCCGGGCTCAATATCATCGGCCTCAAGCGGCGTGGCTTCGATCGCCAAGCGATTCACGATTTGCGCCACGCCTACCGCATGCTGTTTGCGCCCGAGGGCACCCTGCAGGACCGACTCGCTGATGTTGCAAAGCAATTTGCGGAAAACGATGTGGTGATGGAAATCGTCAGCTTCATCCAATCCGACTCGACCCGCTCGATCTGCCAACCCGAAGCCGAACGTGCCGGCTAAGGTCGGAATTCTCGCCGGTACCGGGCCTCTTCCCCGCCGCCTTGTCGAATCGTGCAATACCCAAGGGCGGGGGGTTCATGTCATCACGTTCGAGGGCGACAACTTTAATCCGGATATCGCGGATGCGCCCAACACCTGCGTCCATCTGGGCAAAGTCGGCACGATCCTGCGTACGCTGAAAGAGGCAGAATGCGAACAGGTCACAATGGCGGGGCATTTTCGCCGGCCCGCGTATAACCAACTCAAGCTCGACCTCAAGGCCACCCGCCTGCTGCCCAAACTGCTGCGCGCCAAAGGCGACGATGCACTGCTGCGCGTCTTGGCGGATGTTCTCGAACAAGAGGGCTTCGCGGTCGTCGGGGCGGAAACGCTGTTGCCGGCCCTCCAAATCGGCCCTGGCGCGTTCGGTGCGGCCCGTCCTTCTACGGAAGACGAAGTCGACATCGACATCGCACGAGACCTGCTCCGCGTTCTCGGTCCTTACGACATCGGTCAGGCCGTTGTCGTGCGCCGCCGCCGTGTGCTTGGAATCGAAGGGCCGGAAGGCACCGACAAGCTGATCGATCGCTGCGCTGGCGTTGACGGCGAGACCGGTGGCGTTCTGGTCAAGATGCGCAAGCCCGGCCAGGACGACCGTGTCGATTTACCCTCGATCGGACTGGAGACCGCCCGTCGATGCGTCGACGCCAAGCTTTCAGGAATTGCCGTCGAAGCGCATGCGGCACTGGTCATGGACCAAGATGCGCTAAGGCAAAAAGCCGACGCACACGGCCTCTTCGTGACCGCATTCGTCGAGGGACAGGCGCCCGACTCGCCGTGACCGCATCGGGCCCGAAAGTCATGCTGATCGCCGGCGAACCCTCGGGCGATCGACTGGGCGCTTCGTTGATGGCGGCCCTGAAGCGGCGCAGGCGAGAGGTAACCTTCGTTGGCGTGGGCGGTCCCGCGATGCAGGCCGAAGGCCTAACGAGCTCAGTCCCGATCGACGACCTGGCGGTGATGGGATTGGTTGAGGTCATCCCGAGAATTCCGCGCCTGATGCGCCACATTCGGAATACTGCAGCGCGCGTCCGCCAGGAACGCCCCGATGTGCTGGTCACCATCGACGCGCCCGGCTTCAACTTTCGACTGGCGCGCCGACTGCGGGAAACGGACGTACCGCGCGTGCATTATGTCGCGCCGTCGGTTTGGGCCTGGCGCCCGGAGCGCGCCAAGAAGATCGCACCGTTATTCGACCACCTCCTTGCGCTGCTGCCGTTTGAACCACCGTACTTCGAGGCGGTTGGGCTACCGACGACCTTTGTCGGGCACCCCGCCGTGGAAAACGCGCAAACCGGCGACGCCGCATCCTTCCGCAAACGCCACGACATTGTCGAAGAAACGACGATCCTTGTGGTCCTGCCGGGCAGCCGACGCAGTGAAACCGACCGACTTCTGCCGGTTTTTGGCGAAACGGTCTGGCGTCTCATGGCCGCGCATCCATCGCTCCGTATCGTCGTCCCCACTGTCGAACATGTTGCGGATGTGGTCGGCCAAACCGTCCAGGATTGGCCGGGCGACCCGGTTGTCGTGACCGGCGAGAACGCGCGCCACAATGCATTTGCGGCAGCGGGCGTAGCGCTGGCAGCTTCAGGCACGGTCTCCGTGGAACTCGCGCTTGCCGGCGTCCCAGCAGTCATTGCCTACGATGTCAATCGCATCACGGGGGCTATAGCGAAACGTTTGGTCAAAACCGAGCACGTGTCGCTGGTGAATATTTTGTTGGGGCGCAGGGCCATTCCCGAGTACATCCTCGGCGAATGCCGCCCCGATGTCTTGACCCCGGCCATCTCAACCCTCCTGACCGATCCCAACGCCAGGGACGCCCAGCGCCAAGCCTATCGCGATGCACTCGACATGCTAAAGCCGGGCGAAAAGCTCCCCAGCGAAGTTGCCGCCGATGTCGTGATCAACCTGCTGGAAAAGAACGAGACCGTATGACTCAACCCAATGCCCAATCGTTTCGATTACTCCACACCATGCTGCGGGTGAGGAACCTCGACCGGATGATCGCGTTCTATACCGATGTTCTGGGAATGAAGGTCCTGCGGCGCTTTGATGTCGAACCGAAACGCGAAACCCTTTGCTTCCTCGGCTATGGCGAGGAAGGCGAGTACAACGGTCGTCGAGTTGTGCCGGGAATGGGATCGCACCGAACCTTATCCGGTTGCGGGCCAAGGCTACGGTCATATCGCCATTGGCGCGATCAAGATCACCGAGGCCTTCGACAAGTTCCGCGCGCACGGTGTTACCGTCTTGCAAGAACCAAAAGCCGTCCGAAAAGGTGGCGCCGTAATCGGCTTTATCGCCGACCCGGAGGGCTACGAAATCGAGGTTATCGAGCGGGCTTAGAGAACGGCTAGTTGTTGACGATCGACCACACCAGCGCGCCGAGCGCCCCGGCCGCAGCACTGCGCACCAAATAGCGCTTCGCCCGCCACCAGATCGACGGCTTGTTGTCGTTGGCCGGTCGACTCACATGCCGCCGACGGGTCAACGGACGAAGAACGCGACGGGTGCGCGCCCCGCCGCCGACCTCGTTCTTGCGAAGGACCCTAGCCACGCTTGCCCACCGGCACGTATTCGCGTTGCTGCGGCCCGGTATAGAGCTGCCGCGGCCGGCCGATTTTCTGGCTCGGGTCTTCGACCATTTCCGCCCAATGGGCGATCCAGCCGACCGTGCGCGCCAGGGCGAACAGCACGGTGAACATGCTGGGCGGGAAGCCCATCGCCCGGAGGATGATGCCGGAATAGAAATCGACGTTCGGGAAAAGCTTGCGCTCGACGAAGTACGGATCTTCGAGCGCGATCCGCTCGAACTCCATGGCCAGCTTCAAAAGCGGCTCGTCCTGTGCACCCAGGGCTTTGAGCACCTCGTGCGCCGAGTCCTTCAGCGCCGCAGCGCGCGGGTCGTAGTTCTTGTAGACCCGGTGGCCAAAGCCCATGAGGCGGAACGAGTCGTCCTTGTCTTTCGCGCGTTCCAGGAACTCCGGAATGCGATCGACCGACCCGATTTCATGCAGCATGTTGAGAACGGCTTCGTTCGCACCACCATGTGCCGGTCCCCAAAGGCTGGCGATACCCGCCGCAATGCAAGCAAACGGGTTGGCGCCTGAGGATC
The DNA here is from genome assembly GCA_038141965.1 of Alphaproteobacteria bacterium. Classification (GTDB taxonomy): domain Bacteria; phylum Pseudomonadota; class Alphaproteobacteria; order SHVP01; family SHVP01; genus CALJDF01. The sequence continues at coordinate 554,549 of JAYQJC010000002.1, read as the reverse complement.
CGGCCAAGCGGACCGTGCTGGTCGAGGCGTTTTGTTCGTGATCGGCGTGGAGGATGAAAATCCGCGCCATCGCATTGGTGAAAATCTCGCTCTGCTGGAAATCTTCACCCGGGACGGAAAACATCATGTGCAAGAAATTCGACACATAATCGAGATCGTTACGCGGATAAACGAAGGGCTGACCAACCGAATATTTGTAGGCCATCGCCGCGATCGTCGGAATTTTGGCGATCATCCGATGGGCGGAGATTTGGCGGTGTTCCGGATCCTCGATATCGAGGCTGTCGTGATAGAACGCCGACAATGCCCCCATCACGCCGCAAACGATCGCCATGGGGTGGGCGTCGCGCCGGAACCCACGGAAAAAGTTGATGAGTTGTTCGTGGACCATCGTGTGATACGTGATGGTCTTCTCGAACTCCTCTTTGACGGCCTTGTTCGGCAACTCGCCGTAGAGAAGCAAATAGCAAGTCTCGAGATAGTCGGCCGTTTCGGCCAATTGCTCGATGGAATAGCCGCGATAGAGGAGAACCCCTTCGTCGCCGTCGATATAGGTAATTTTCGATTCGCAACTGGCGGTCGAGGTAAAACCTGGGTCGTAGGTGAACCGTCCGGTTGTCCCGTAGAGCTTGCGAATATCCAAGACATCGGGGCCCAGAGTTCCGCTCATTACCGGTAAATCGAGTTCAAACCCATTGCCCGAGATTTTGGCCGTTTCGGCCTTTTTTCCGTCCTCCGCCATGCTCGTCCTTTTTTTGTCGATTTCGTGGGCCGGACCTTGGGGTCGACGGCGCGCGGATTATACACGTTGCGCCCCATTTGTAGATACCCAAGAAAGCCCTTCTAACCCACTGAATTATATGGATAAGTTATACAATCCATCAGGCGGGCGACGCCGGCTTATGACGCGGGTGGCGAAATCTCCAAACGTTGGAGAGTTTCCTCCCGACCGAGGACGCGCATCACGTCAAAAACGCCCGGCGACACCGTCCGCCCGGTGAGTGCCGCACGGAGCGGTTGCGCCACTTTGCCGAGCTTCAACGCCTCGGTTTCAGCGAAATGGCGGACCGCATCCTCAAGCGCTTCCGGCGTCCAAGCCGGTAGCTCGTCGAGTTTTTGTCGCAAGCGGCCGAGCAGGGCGACGGCCTCGTCGGTCAACAATTTGGCCGCCTTCTCATCGCAAGGCCGGCGACCCTTCGTTGAAATAAAATAGACTATTATCAATAAGTTCTACGATCGTCTTCGCTCTTTGCTTTAAATCTGGAAGCGCCTCTCCGAAGTCGCTTTTCCTCGACCGCGGAGAGCGATCGACCAAGGCGCTCAGCAAGGCTCGGCGCCATCAGCGTGGCGAGCCGGGCGTCGTCCGCGGCTTTGAGGTAATGCCCGTTCAGATTGTCGAGTTTGGCCAGATCCAAGCGGGCAGGGGACTTGCCGATGCCGTCCAAATCGAACCATTCGATCGCCTGTTGGGTCGAAATCGTCTCGTCATCGCCGTGGCTCCACCCCAAACGCAGTAAGTAATTTCGCAGCGTTTCGGGCAAATATCCCATGTCGCGATAGGCTTCGACCCCGAGTGCACCGTGGCGTTTCGACAACTTGGCACCGTCGGCCCCATGGATTAGCGGGATGTGGGCATAAACCGGCGTCTCCCAGCCCAACGCGGTAATCAGGTTGGCTTGTCGAAGCGCGTTGTTGAGGTGGTCGTCACCGCGAATGACATGGGTAACCCCCATATCGTGGTCATCCACCACTACAGCCAGCATGTACGTCGGCGTTCCGTCGGCGCGTAGCAAAACGATGTCGTCGAGTCCGTCGTTTTGCACGCTCACCTCGCCTTGTACTTTGTCTTTGATGACCGTGGTGCCCTCGAGCGGCGCGCGAAAACGCACAACCGGATCGATCCCGGCAGGGGCCTCGCTCGGATCGCGGTCGCGCCACATCCCGTCGTACAACCGCCTCGTCCCGGCGGCACGGGCTTTGGTGCGCATTTCATCGAGTTCCTCGGGCGTGGCGTAGCAATGATAGGCATGCCCGCTGGCCAAGAGGGTATTTACCGCTTCGACATGTCGATCGGTGCGGGTGATCTGACTGATTGGGTCACCGTCCCAATTCAGCCCGAGCCAATCCAAGCCATCAATGATGGCGCGCACCGCATCCTCGGTGGATCGCGCGCGGTCGGTATCCTCGATGCGAAGCAGAAACCGCCCGCCGCAATGGCGCGCATAGAGCCAATTAAACAACGCCGTCCGGGCGCCACCGATATGCAGGTAGCCTGTCGGCGAGGGGGCGAACCGGGTCACCACATCGGTCATTCGTTGCTCCTTTGGGCGCCCCACGCGGTTCACAATACGCGGCGGTCGGCGACTTGTTTCAAGCGCGTAGTGATGGCATAGCCTTGGAATGATGCAAAGCCCCCTTCGCCTGAATCGATCAACCTTCGGGCTCGCCGCAGCACCGCTCCTTTGTCGCCGCGTTATGTGCGGCGTCGCCGTCACAGGCAGCTGATGTCGAACCGCTCTTTCACGGTGAAATCGCCCCACTCACCGACCCCGTGCCTATCCAGGTCCGTTTGAACGGTGCAGCCTCCTGCGTTTTGCACCAACGCCTGATAAGCGACGAGGATGAGGAACCGGAGGCCCAAATCGTCACCTTCGAAACCAGCGTCGAGGGGACCGACGCAGCGACCGTCGTTGTTCAGACCGTCAAGGGCCACAAAGAGAGTGCCGAGTCGCCGCCCACTTTCGGCTACCAACACCGCATGACCTTGGACGCGACGGCCGGCCCGTCGCCACCGAGGCCCGCGCGATCCCAGGCTTTCCGATCGACGCCGAAACGTTACGGCAGGCCGCACTCGACGGCGATGTCGATATTCGTGACGCCATTTTCTTCGGTCGGCGGTTCAAACAAGGCGAACTGCTGAACCGCACGCCGGAGGAGACCTTCCGCTTTCTCAAACCCGTGATCCCCCAGGACCTTGACCTCGACGCGCTAGTCGACCGGCGCGACAAAAGCCGTGTCGCGGGCATCGTCTCCGACCCAGATGGTCGAAGGGGAGTGTTGTTCGAAATCGACGCGCAGATGACGACCGTTCGGCGTTCCGGCGCCACCTACACGGTCTTCAAGGGCCAGGTTCTCATTGACCTGGAAACGGGTTTACTGGCGGGAGAGGACTGGACCGCCCGCATCGACAAGACCTCGACCGACCCCTTCGAACTGGTGACCAGCGTCCGCTGCACCCTCCAACCCGCCGGTTGACCTAAGGTCCATCCTGGTGGGGATGACAAATTCGACGTGACTGTTTAGAGTGCCCGTGCCGAGGCCGAATGCCGGGGCAGGGGTGCGGAGACGGATGTGCTGTTGGGCCAGGACGAGCACAAAACACCGCGCTTTGTATTGGGGACGACCGTCGACGGTTGAGGATGGTTCTTTATTTTGAAGCATCCGGCTGATCGCCGCGAGAAACGGACAGGACTGTGGCGCGTAAAGTTTATCCAGGATCTAAGGGATCCAGTGCGGGGCAACCCGAAGAAAAGATTCATCATTCGCTACTCGACCCTGGCGTACGAATCTTCGAGGTCATCGTTTACAACCAGCGGGTTCGCGACGCCGTGAACCTCGGGGAACACCACCCTCAATACGACGACGATTGGGCAGAAAACCGCTACGTCGAAGTTAAAGCGGTCAGCCCACAAGCGGCCCGACGCAAACTGGTTCGCGATACCCGAAACATCTTGGGTTCGTCATCGTCGACGTTATTGACCCGTCATCCAAGTTCGACGAATAACGCTGCATCAAGCCACCTGCTTGGCCGTCTCGGCTGAAACGAGGCTCTGCGCCCTGCATAGGGATCTCTGACAACCCCAACGTTGGAGATCAACATGGCAACGACACGACGATCCTTCCTTTTCGGTGCAACGACGACCCTGGCTTTGGTCGTGGCCGGCCCGGCCGTCGCCCGCGATATTTGGGTTGAAGGAAAATACCGCCGCGACGGGACATACCTGCCTGGACACTACCGAACCGGTCGCGATCCAAGCCCCATCGACGACACCAAACCTTGTCGTGCGCCTCGAGATGACCGAAGCCGCGGCGGCGTCTATGACGGTAGCGGCACCTTTGGCAACAAGGATTTGTTCGGCCGCGGCAACAAAGGCGGGCAACGGCTCGGCCGACGACTCGGCGACTAGGCATCGGCACTAGGCGCTGACGCCGGCGCGAGAGCGGCGCGCAACGACCTTCACTGACCACCTCGGGCACGATGCGCCGCGTGTCTCAATCCGCCAACCCGGTCGTCCTTTGGTTGCCGATCTGGATCGGCATCGGGGTCGCGCTGTACTTCGCTTTGCCCATCAAACCCGATGCGCTCGCGACCTCCGTGATCGCCGAAGGCGGTCTCTCCCTCGCAGCACTTCTTTGGCACCGGCCGAAGGGCAGGCTGATGGCAATCGCCGGCTTGACCGCCATCGCCGGTTTTGCCGCTGCGGATATCCGCACCGCTGTTGTCGCCGAACCGGTTCTCGCCAAGCGGTCCGGACCGCTCGTACTTGAAGCGACGGTCCTGCGAACCGAACAACGCACGCGCGGGGGGCGACTCACGCTCTCCGGTCTAGACGTGATCGACGGTCAAGCCACCGTCTTACCTAGTCGCGTTTGAATCACTCTTCGCAAAGGCATGTTGCCTTTACCGGGTGACCACGTGCGCGTGCGCGACATCCTGATGCCGCCACCTGGACCCGTCGCACCGGGCGCCTTCGATTTTGCGCGCCAGTCTTGGTTCCGCGGGATCGGCGCGGTCGGTTACGCCTTGGGACCCGCGCAGGTGATTGGCTCGGACCGCGCGGGCCTCGCGATTTGGCTCGCCGCAGTCCGAACCGACCTAGCGGGCCGGATTCGAGACGCTCGTCCCGGACCCAGCGGGGCCATCGCTGCCGCATTGATGACCGGCGAACGCGGCGCCATTCGACCGGCCGACCTCGATGCCATGCGCGATGCCGGGCTTGCGCATCTACTGGCGATCTCAGGCCCGCATGTCGGCCTGGTGGCAGGTCTGGTCTTTTTTGCGGTTCGTCTGGTGTTGGTGGTGCTGCCCGGCCTTGCGCTGCGACACCCGATCAAGAAGTGGAGCGCGGTCGCCGCCCTGGTGGCCGCGTTTGCCTATCTTTGGCTCACCGGGGCCACGGTACCCACGCAACGTGCCTTCATGATGACCGCGATTGTCTTGGCGGCGGTCATGGTCGATCGACGCGCCATTTCGATGCGGCTCGTCGCGGCCGCCGCAACGGTGGTCTTACTGATCAGACCGGAAAGTTTATTGGGGCCGAGTTTTCAAATGTCGTTCGCCGCCGTCGTCGCACTCATCGCGGCCTATGAGGCGGCGCGCATCTGGTTTGCGGAAAGGCGTCGTACCGCTGCCTGGCCGCAGCGGATCGGGCGCTATTTCGCCGGAATCATGTTCACGACGTTGATCGCGGGCCTCGCGACGATGCCGTTCGCCGCATTCCACTTCAATCGCATCGCCGTTTACGGCCTCGCGGCAAATGCGCTCGCGGTGCCGGTCACCGCGCTTTGGATCATGCCGAGCGCTTTGTTCGCCTATGTGCTCGCACCTTTCGGGCTGGAGCAGTGGGGTCTCATCCCCATGGCCTGGGGCATCGACCTTGTTCTGTGGATTGCCCATACCGTCGCGGGTTGGCGGGGCGCGGCGCTGATGGTCCCCGCGGGACCGGTGTGGGGCTTGGCCCTGGTGGGCGGCGGTGGGCTTTGGCTCTGCCTGACCTCAGGGCCGCGCCGGTTCGCCGGCGTGATCGTTGTTGCCGCGGGCGTATGCGCACCCCTTACCTCGCCACCACCGACAATCCTAGCGGACGGGCAGGGGCGCTACATCGCGGTCCGCCTCGACGGCGCCTACACGATCAGCCGCACGGCGCGCTCCTTTACCGCAAAGATGTGGCTGCGCTGCGCCGCGCCGGGCAGGCCAGCGCGGGCCGCGCTGGCCCAAGCCCCATCAATCGGACAAGGCCCAGCCGTTGCGCTGTACGGACCGCGCGTGTTGGTTTCACGCACCCACCGGCCCCGTGCTGATCAGCGACGATCCTGTCACCATCGCGCAACATTGTGATGACGTCGTGTTGGTCGTCAGTCGCGAGCCCGTCCGCCATCATTGTACCGCGCGGATCGTCGATCGCTTCGATGATTGGCGGCACGGCGCCCACGCGATTTGGCTTGAAAAAGAAGGTCTTAGGATCGAAACCGCACATGCCGCCCGTGGCGCGCGCCCTTGGGTCGCGACGACATCGCGCCAGTGGCCGCGCCGCCGCACCGGACGACGGTCAACCGACGCGCCCGGAGCTCAGGCGCGCGAAAATGCTATAAGCCCCGGAAACCTGACGCGGGAGATACGATGGGTTCGTTGAAGCTTGCAGGGACGACCGCCTGCCTCATCCTGGCACTATTCGGCGCGCGCTCGGCTCTGAGCGCCGAGTTTGTCGCCCCGGTCTTTCAGGGCGTTGTGACGCCGATCGCCGTCCCCTTTCGCATCGACGTCAAACCGGGTTGGCAGGCGCACTGTATCTCTCAAATCGGCAGCACGACGTTCACGATCGATAAATCGACGGTCGACGACAACGGCATGACCTTGAACGCTCGGGTCAACGGTTCGCCGCGCGGCGCCAGCGCCGTGCCCGTCTACGGCGTACAGCTCTACTTCAACGGTGACGGCGCTGCAGCCGATGTCCAGATCGAGGAGATGGCCGGCCACCCGATCGACGACACGACCTACCGCGATCTACGCGCCGGCGCGTCATCCGTGGTGCCAGAGGCGGAATTCGCCGGCCGGATGTCCGATGACATCAACGCCGAAAATGTCGCGCCCTCCAGCGCGCAGCGCGGCGTCGATATCGCGATCAATCTCGCCGTCGAGGGCACCACCTCTTCCGGCGGCGAGGAATACGTTTTTATCAGACGAAGCGGTTTGATGAGCGGGTCTTTGGAAGGACAGCACGTAGCCATTCGCTTCGAAGGTTACACCCGTGTACACCGCGCCAGCGGCTTGGTCGCCGAACAGGTCCTACACACCGAACTCCGCACTGACAGCGCGAGTCCGAGACGCGAAAAATCGCGCCTGTCTTGCGAGATCAGCCGCGCCGGATAATGCGCCCTTAGTGGTATTGCCGGATCAGCCCGACCAAGCGGCCCTGGACCTTGACCCGATCGGGGCCAAAAATGCGCGTCTCGTATTCGGGATTGGCGGCCTCCAATGCGACCGACGAGCCACGCCGCCGCAACCGTTTGAGGGTCGCTTCTTCGTCGTCGACCAACGCCACGACGATCTCGCCGTCGCTGGCCGTTTCGCATTCTTCGATCACCACCACATCGCCATCGAAAATACCGGCATCGATCATCGAATCGCCGTCGATCGACAACGCATAGTGCCGCCGCTTGGGATTCAACATCGAGGCCGGCACCCCGGTTTGCCCCTCGGGGTCACGTAACGCTTCGATCGGCGCACCGGCAGCGATCTTGCCGTAGAGCGGCAGCTCGACCGCTTCGGCAGATTCGGCCACCACCACGGCCTGGGGTCGCGGCGGCGCACCAAAGCTGCCGCGAATCACGTTCTCGGCTTCAACATCAACCGGCACCGGCGTCGGCCGTGTATCCGGCACGCTGTCGCCCGGCAAACGCACAACCTCAAGCGCCCGTGCCCGGTGGGGTAGGCGGCGCAAAAAACCGCGCTCCTCCAGGGCCGTAATCAGCCGGTGAATACCGGACTTCGATTTGAGGTCCAGCGCGGCCTTCATTTCTTCAAACGAGGGCGACACGCCGTCGTCTTCCAGCCGTTGATGGATGAAAAGCAGGAGTTGGTGCTGTTTCTTGGTGAGCATCCCGAGCCCTCTAACAACGCCCTAAGGCGGAACAAATGAGCAACATCGCTAGATGTTCTACATTGGTTCTCATTGAGGGTCAAGATGTGGGCTAGAGCCCTTGGTCGGGTGCCTCGATCCGAACGATGGGCACCACGGTACCCGCTGCAGCCGCCGCTGCGTCGGGCGGGCGAATAACCAACGCTTGCGCGGCCGCAAGCCGCGTCAACACGGACGAATCTTGCTTGTCGAACGGCGTCGCGACCAAGCCGCCGTCCTCGGCGCGGGTGAGGGTGGCGCGCAGGTAGTCCTGGCGTTCGTCGTTCTCCGGCAAGTCGCGGCCCAACCGCGCGGTGTCGGTCTCCATGTAGTCGCCGCTGCGCCCCAGCATGGTGTGGATCGCCGCCGAGACGAACACGAGCCCACACACCAGCGACGACACCGGGTTGCCGGGCAGCCCCAGCATCGGCGTTTCGCCGATGGCGCCGAACATCAGCGGTTTGCCCGGCCGCATCGCGATGCGCCAGAAATCAACGGCGAGGCCTTTTTCGCCCAAGACGCTTTGCACGAGGTCGTGGTCGCCAACCGATGCGCCGCCCAGGGTGATCAGCATATCCGCACCGCGCGCGCCATCGGCCATTGCCGCCAACGACGCGCGATTGTCGGGCGCAATCCCGAGATCGATCGGTTCGCCGCCACGCGATTTGATCATCGCCGCGAGCGCTAAGGCATTCGATGAGACGATTTGATGTGGCCCCACCGCTTCGCCAGGGCGCACGATTTCATCGCCGGTCGCGAGCAGGGCGATGCGCGGTTTCCGCGTCACCATCAACCAGGGCACGTTCATCGCCGCCGCCAACCCGACATCGCGCGCTGTCAACATGCGGCCCTTCGCCAAACGCAGATCGCTCGCGCTGAAATCGAGCCCTGCCGGGCGAATGTACTTACCCGTCGGCGCGCCTTCCGAAACGGTCACGGAATCGCCGTCGCGGGTTGTATCCTCTTGGATCACGATCGCATCGGCGCCGTCGGGCACCGGCGCGCCGGTAAAGATGCGCACGGCATCTCCTTCGCCAAGCGTGCCGTCGAACGCGGCGCCGGCCGGCGCCTCACCGATCACACGCAAGGTCGTCGGCACGTCAGCGACATCGGCCGCCCGCACCGCATAACCATCCATCGCCGAGACCGCCGCGGGGGGCTGCGTCACGCGGGCGGCCACGTCCTCGGCCAACACCCGCCCATAGGCTTCGGCAACGCTCACGCTCTCCGCGGCGAGGGGGCTCAGCGCACCGGTAATCCGCGCCAAAGCATCGGCCACCGGCATCAATGGGGATCTAGCCATTGCGCACCACCAGCATCATGACGCCGAGAAGTCGCCGGACTTCCCGCCCGCCTTGTGCAACAACTTGACCTCGGAGATCACCATCCCCCGATCCACTGCCTTGCACATGTCGTACACCGTCAGGGCAGCAACCGACGCGGCGGTCAGCGCCTCCATTTCCACGCCCGTGCGCCCTTTCAACTTGCACGTCGCCGTAATGTCGACGGCGTTGCGTTCGGGATCGCATACGAGATCGACCGTCACCGACGACAGCGCGAGGGGATGACACAACGGAATGAGGGCCGCGGTTTTCTTGGCGGCCATGATCCCGGCCAGCCGCGCGGTTCCCAACACGTCGCCCTTCTTGGCTCGCCCTTCTTGGATCAGGGCCAGCGTGTCGGGCTGCATCGTGATAGTCGCGCCCGCGCTGGCGATCCGCTCGGTGACGTCCTTGTCGGAAACATCGACCATCTGGGCATTGCCCGCCGCGTCAAAGTGCGTGAGCTTGCTCACCGTCAGCCCTCAGGCCCTGAGCCGCGCGGCGGGTTGTTTCAGCAAGGCCGCCGTGGCCGCCGTCACATCGTCTTGCCGCATCAAAGACTCGCCCACCAAGAAACACCGCGCCCCGCACGCCGCCATCCGCTGCAAATCTTCGGGCGAATACAGCCCACTCTCGGAAACCAAGGTCGCATCTTCCGGCACCTGTGCTGCCAAGGCCTCGGTTGTGCCGAGGTCGACCGTCAACGACGTCAGGTCGCGGTTGTTGATGCCGAGCAGTCGCGATTTCAGGTCCAGCGCCCGTGTCAGCTCCGGGGTGTTGTGCACCTCCACCAACACGTCCATGCCGAGATCCGTCGCCGTGGCTTCAAGATCGCGCGCCGTCGCATCGTCGACCGCCGCCATGATGATCAATATGCAGTCCGCACCCAAAGCGCGCGCTTCGACCACTTGGTAGAGCTCCAGCATGAAGTCCTTGCGCAGCACGGGTAGGTCCACCGCGGCTCGGGCCGCCACCAAATAGTCGTCCGCACCCTGGAAATGCGGCAGGTCGGTCAGCACCGACAAACACGTCGCACCGCCGGCGGCGTAGGCCTGGGCGAGGGCAGGGGGATCGAAATCCGGCCGGATCAGCCCTTTGGAGGGCGAGGCTTTTTTATCTCCGCAATCAAACCGAACCCGCCATCGCCCGACGCACGATCCAGCGCGGCGCGAAAGCCGCGCGGTGCGGATTGCGCCGCGGCGCGCGCCATCAGGTCGGCTTCTGAATGTAGCGCCTTTCGCGCCGCGATATGCGCGCGTTTATCGGCGCAGATCTGGGTGAGCGCGTTGCTCACATCGGCGGCCGTTCGTTGGTCGCTTTTTTGAGGTTCTCCAACACCGTGCGCGCCGCGCCTGTGTCGATCACCTCCGCCGCCATCGCAACACCTTCTTTGAGGTCCGAGACTTTGCCGGCCACGATCAGCGCCCCGGCGGCGTTAAACAACACGATGTCGCGATAGGCCCCTTGGTGTCCGTCCAACACTGCGTTCAGCGCCAGCGCGTTGGTCACCGGATCGCCGCCTTTCAGGTCGGTAATCGTCGCCCGCGGCAAACCGGCATCCTCCGGCGTAATCTCAAACGTCTTGATCTGCCCGTTGTCGAGTTCGGCCACCCAGGTCGATCCCGTGGTGGTGATTTCGTCCAAGCCGTCGTGGCCATGAACGATCCAGGCCCGTTCGCTACCCAGGTTGGCCAGCACGCGCGCCATCGGCTCGACCCATTCCTTGGCGAACACGCCCGTCAATTGTCGTTTTACGCCCGCGGGATTGGCCAACGGACCCAACAGATTGAAGATCGTTCGCACGCCCATCTCGACTCGCGCCGGACCGACGTGCCGCATCGCACCGTGATGGCGCGGCGCCATCATGAAACAGATGCCGGTGTCCCACAGCGCGCTTTTGACGAGTGCCATATCGCAATCGACATTGACCCCCAGTTCCGTCAGCACATCCGCCGCACCGGATTTCGAGGACAGCGCGCGGTTGCCGTGCTTGGCCACCGGAACGCCGGTGGCTGCCACAACGAACGCCGCGGCCGTCGACACGTTGTAGGTGCCCGCCGCGTCGCCGCCGGTGCCAACCGTATCGATCGCACCTTCCGGTGCCTCGATCATGAGCGCCTTGTCGCGCATCACCCGAACGCCGCCGGCGATTTCGGTCACGGTTTCGCCGCGCAGACGCATGCCCATCAGCAAGGCCCCGATTTGGGCGGCGGTGGCTTCGCCCGACATCATGATTTCGAAAGCGCCCGCGGCCTCGGCTTCGGAAAGGGTACCTCCCGCGGCCACGCGGGCGAGGACCTCTTTCATAGAAATATCAGCCATATCAACACCTTGTGCTGCCTTCTTGATGTGGAAAGCGGTGATGACCGAGGCAAGCCGCGGCGTGCAGCGAACTAAGCAGGGGAATGCTCGCGAGGTCAAGCGTCGGTAAACCTTGACCTTCTAGTAACTAGAACCTCTATATCAAGGCTATGACAACCCAGGAAATGACCCTGATCGACATCGACCGCACGGCAACGGCGGCAGGCGATCAGAAAATCACGCTCCCCGTCGCGGGCATGACGTGCGCGAGTTGCGTCGCGCGTGTCGAAAAAGCCCTAAACAAGGTCCCCGGCGTCTCGGCGGTTGGCGTCAATCTCGCCACCGAACGCGCCGACGTCACCTTCGATACCGATCGCGCCGAACCCAGCGATTTCATCGCGGCGGTGACGCGAACCGGGTTCTCTGTGCCGGACGACACGATCACGTTGCAGGTCACCGGTATGACCTGCGCCACATGCGTCGGGCGGGTCGAAAAGGTCCTCAATCGCCTCCCCGGTGTCGCATCGGTGCAGGTCAATTTGGCGACCGAGCAAGCTACCGTGCACGCCCCCAAAGGTCTGCTCGATCCTCGGACGCTGACCGATGCGGTTGCGCGGGCCGGATACGGTGCCACGGTCCTGGGTAGGGCCACACCCGAGGAAGAAGATCGCGCGCAGAACCGCAAAGCCCGGCGCGACCTCATTCATCTGCTTGGGGTCGCATTACTGTCAGCGCCCCTGTTGATCCAAATGTTGGTCGTGTTGGCGGGCGGCGAGGCGTTTTTGCCGCCGTGGGCGCAGTTCCTGATCGCCACACCGGTTCAGTTCTATTTCGGCCGGCGGTTCTATGTCGCCGGTTACAAGGCGGTCCGGGCCGGGGCGGGGAACATGGACCTTCTAGTCGCGCTGGGCACCTCATCGGCCTATTTCTTCAGCCTGTTCCTGTGGTTGGCACCAAGTTTCAATCCGTCGGGCCACCTCCATTTCGGTGCCGCCGCCGTCATCGTCACCTTCGTCTTGCTTGGCCGGTGGTTCGAAGCGCGGGCCAAGCGGGGCACCACCGCCGCCATCCGCGCCTTGATGAAACTGCGCCCCGACTCCGCCGCCGTCGTGCGTTACGGGCAGGAAATCACCATTCCGGTCGACGACGTCGTCACCGGCGATCTCGTTGTGATCCGTCCAGGTGGGCGTATTCCCGTTGATGGAATCGTCGAAGAGGGCCAAAGCGATGTCGACGAGGCCTTGATTACCGGCGAAAGCATGCCGGTCGCCAAGACGATCGAGGATACCGTCACCGGCGGCGCCATTAACGGCGCCGGTCTCTTGCGCGTGCGCGTGACCGCAGTCGGCGGCAATACGACGCTGTCGCGCATCATCAAGATGGTCGAAGGCGCGCAGGCCAGTAAAGCCCCAGTCCAGCGTCTCGTCGATCGCGTCAGCGGAATCTTCGTTCCGGTCGTCCTGCTGATCGCCGGTCGGCGACCTTTGCCGCCTGGTGGCTCATCGGCGGTGATTACGCCCCCGGGCTCATTGCTGCGATCTCGGTCTTAGTCGTGGCTTGTCCCTGCGCCCTCGGCTTTGCGACCCCGACTGCGATCATGGTGGGGACGGGCGCTGCCGCCCGCGCCGGCATTCTCATCAAAGACGCCGAAGCTCTGGAGCACGGCCACCGGATCAACACGGTTGTGCTCGACAAGACCGGCACGTTGACCGAAGGGCGCCCGGGGATTACCGATCTCGTCCCCGCCGCGGGCGAAGACGAAGACACAATCCTGAAGTTGGCCGCAGCCCTGCAAGTCGGCAGCGAACATCCCTTGGCCCGCGCCGTCCTGGAACGGGCCGCGGATCTCGACGGCCCAATCGCCGCCACCCCGGATTTCCACAGCCTGACCGGGCGCGGCGTCAGAGGCACGGTCGAGGGCCGCACCCTCTATCTCGGCAGCCCGCGCCTGATGGATGAAATCGGCGCCGCGCGCGACGCGTTTGCGGTCCAAAGCGAATCGTTGGAAAGCAAAGGCCGCACCGTCATGTGGCTCGCCGAAGCCGAACCGACACCGCGCGTCCTGGGCATGCTGGCCGCCGCCGATCAGGTCAAACCGCATGCTGCCGCGGCGATCGAGCGCTTACGCGACCTCGGCGTGCGAACCGTCATGCTCACCGGCGACAACGAACGCACCGCTCGCGCGGTCGCCGCCGACATCGGCCTCACCGATGTGGTCGCGGGCGTGCTCCCCGACGACAAAGCCGCCGAAATCAACCGCCTTCAGGACAACGGCTCGAACGTCGTCGCCATGGTCGGCGACGGCATCAACGATGCGCCCTCGCTGGCGGCCGCCGATGTCGGCATTGCGATGGGTACCGGCACCGATGTCGCCATGCACACCGCCGGGATCACGCTGATGCGGGGCGATCCGTTGCTGATCGCCGACGCCATTCGCGCCTCGCGCGCGTCCTATCGCAAGATCTGGCAAAATCTGTTCTGGGCGTTCATCTTCAATATCATCGCCATTCCGCTCGCCGCCGCCGGGTTCCTGTCGCCGGCCGTTGCCGGCGGGGCGATGTCGATGTCGAGCGTCAGCGTTGTTTCCAACGCCCTGTTGCTGCGCCGTTGGCGCGCCCACGCCTCGGAAGGAGGGGCCGCATGAATATCGGAGAAGTGGCTGCCGAAACCGGCGTTACCGCGAAATCCATTCGCTACTACGAAAGCATCAACCTGATCCCGGCGCCCGAGCGGACCGAATCAGGCTACCGTCAATACAGCGACCGCGACGTGCAGATCCTGCACTTCATCAAACGGGCGCGCGGCCTCGGCTTTTCCGTCGCCGAAGTGGCCGAATTGTTGTCCCTTTACCAAGACCGCGACCGCGCCAGTGCCGAGGTCAAAGGGATCGTCGAGGCGCGACTTACCGAGATCGACCAGAAGATCACCGAGTTGGAGAGTATGCGCACCACGTTACGCACGCTGGCCGACCGCTGCCACGGCGACGACCGCCCGGACTGCCCGATCTTGGACGACCTGGCCGGGCTGACGAACTAATGGTTGTTTGTTCCTGTCACTCTGGGCTAGCGTGTTAACCGTTTTGAATCATATGGTTAGCCCATGTACTCAAAGTACGGTGTTAAGTTGAAACGCTGGCTCACCCGTGGCCGCATTACCGCGTTGGTGATCGCCCTCGCCGGGGGCGGCCTTTTCGTAGGCGGCGCAACGGGCACTTTGGCCAGTCGCGAAACCGGCGCCGGCCAGGCCGAGGCGGCGGAAACCGTTAAAAAAACGGCCCCCCTCCCGGCGCAAGATGAAAACGCGGCGGCGCCTCGGGCGGCCGTCGCCGAATCGAAAAAACCGACACCGGACGCAACGCCCAAACCGACGATGCGGATTGCCCTAGCGCCGCGGCCCGACCGCGAGCGTCCGGCGCGCCGGCTGGCCGAATTGGTCACCCCGCAGCCGAAACAAGATCGCGCGCCCGCCGGCCATGCCGGTGTTGCAACCGACTCAAATACCGCATGGCAACGCTTTGCCGCCAAAGCGCCCGTGATCGACGGCCCGATGATCGCTATTGTCATCGATGATCTCGGGCCACGATGTCGCCGACACCAAACGGCTTGCGGCGTTTCGCGACGCCGTTCTGACGCTGGCTTTCTTGCCTTACGTGAACCAACTCGATCTACAAACACAGATCGCGCGAGAAGGGGGCCACGAAATTCTCCTTCACCTCCCGATGGAACCGCTCAACCCGGAGGTGGATACCGGTCCCAACGTTCTCGACATCGACTTGCCGCCCGCCGAACTCGACACGCGCCTAAAGTGGAACCTCTCGCGCTTCGACGGGTATGTCGGGATCAACAACCATATGGGTAGTCGGTTCACCGCCGACACGCCGGCGATGGCGCACCTGATGAAGACCCTGCACGACCGCGGCCTGTTGTTTCTCGATCTCGCGCACGCCCACCGCCACGGTAGGTCGCGAAACCGCTGCAGCGGCAAACGTGCCGTTCTTGGAGCGCGATGTCTTTCTCGACAACGACTCGAGCGTCGAGCATGTCGCGCGCCAACTGGCCGAAACCGAAGAGGTCGCGCGGCGTCAGGGCTACGCCATCGCCATTGGCCACCCCCATGCCGGCACGATCTCGGCGCTCGAGGCGTGGGCGCCCGGTGCCCGTGCCCGCGGATCTGTTCTCGTTCCGCTGACCGCCATCAAAAAACATCAACAGCAGGACTTGGCTCACGGGCCCATCCACCACGAGGAGAGAGCTCAATGACGACAAACCAGACCTACGTGGTCAAAGGCATGACCTGCGACGGATGCGTGAAATCCGTCACCAACGCCTTGCAGCACGCCGACCCCACGGCGCAGGTTTCCGTCGAACTGGAAAGCGGCAAAGTCTCCCTGCAAAGCGGCCTGAGCGAAGATGCCGTCAAAACCGCCGTCGAAGACGCCGGCTTCGATTTCGAGGGGCAGGCAGGCTAGGCCGCCGATCAATCGCCCTCGTTCTCTCGCGGCAACAGGTCGCATCCCTGTAGGCGGCACACACCCCTAAATTGCCGCCATGAAACATATCCCCGCACTTTCCGTCCTCGGCGCCGCCCTCATGGCGGTGGCATTCAGTTTTGCACCTGCCGCAGCACAAGAAGCCCAGGTTGGCGATCTCGTCATCAGCGAGGGGTGGGCGCGCGAATCCGTCGGACCTGCCCGAACCGGGGCAGCCTATCTCGAACTGCACAACCAAGGCCGCACGGCCGTGTCCGTGACGGGTGCGGCCAGCAATACGGCGCGGGCGGTCGAACTTCACCAGACCATTAAAGACGGCGACGTCATGCGGATGCGCCCCGTCGACGCACTCGACATCGCTCCCGGCGAAACCGTCGTCCTGCAGCCGGGTGGTCGCCATCTGATGTTTATGGGGCTCAAAAAGCCGTTTCGGCCGGGCATGACAGTCGGCGTAACCCTCAGCTTGTCCGACGGTCGCACGGTTGAGGTCGATCTACCGGTCAAGCCGTTGGGCGGCGGTGCCCACGGCCACGCCGATCATGAACACGACGCCGAACATCGGCATGACAATAAAGAGCACCGTGGTCATACCGACGACAAGCACCACGATCACGACGAGAAGGACCACGACGAATGAAAAAGCCGCTTGTTCTTCTGGTTGTCGCCGCCGTTGCCGTCGTCGGTATTGTCGCGGTCGTCGGCAACCAAGTCACCAAACCTGACCGGTCGGCGCTGCAAGCCGATCCGGGCAACGTGCAGCAGGTCGCGATGGGAAAGGTCGTCTACGACGAGAACTGCGCGTCTTGTCACGGGCTGAGTCTGGAAGGCGAACGCAACTGGCGTCGCCCCAAACCGGACGGCGGCCTGCGCGCCCCGCCCCATGACGAGACGGGGCATACTTGGCATCACCCGGACGACCTGCTGTTTCAGATCACCAAAGAAGGTGGCCGCCCGTACAATCCGCGCAGCGGCATGCCGGGCTTCAAATCAATCCTCAGCGACGACGAGATTTGGTCGGTCCTGGCCTACATCAAGAGCCGCTGGCCGGCTCAGATTCAAACGCGCCAGCGTGAGCTCACGCTCGCGAATCGCGACCAGTAGATTTAAAAGCCCATCCCGCCATGGCGCGGCGCACCGCCGCCGGTCCCAGGTAGGACGTTTAGGTCGATCGTGTCGAGCAGCGTTTCATTGACCGACACGCCGACCTCTTCCTGCAACGCAATTTGATACTGCGCGAGAATGTCCTGCGCCATGCTTGAGTTCAGCACGTCTCGAAGCTGTGCCAAGGCCACGCCATCGCTTTCGGGGGTTGCCTCTTTGATCTCATCGAGGCGGGCCACTGCAAACCCGTCGCCCGTTGCCGTCGGGGCCATGACGTAATCACCGAGACGCACATCGAACAATTGGGTCACCAGGGCCGAGGAGACCTCTGCCTGCGACTGACCGCTTGACCGGGTCAACGGCGCACTGGTCACGAGCCGCGCCCCGTTGTCGCCGGCGAGTTCGGTCAGCGACCGACCCGCCTTGGCAGCCGCCAGCATGATCTCCGCCTGCTGCCGGGCCTGCTGCTGCTGTTGATCGCGACGCCAATCTTCGATCACGCCGTCACGGATGTCGGCGAGGGGGCGCACGGCTTCCGGCAGCACCGTGTCGACACGGGCAAGGAAAAATCCGCCATCGGCCGATTCTTGCAGATTGCTGACCTGCATTTCTTCGGCCGTGAACACCGTCTCGACAAACCGTTCCAGGTCGGCGATCCCAGAAACTTGCGCGCCGCTGCGGTCCCGACCGGCACGATCGATGGCCTCGAGGCGAACCGATGTCAGGCCGACCCGCCCGGCGGCATCTTCCAAGGTACGCCCCCCGGCCATTTCGTCTTCAAGCCGCGCGACGAGGTCGTCCAACCCGTCATAAGCCCGATCCCGCTTGATCTCGTCCTCCAAATCCGCGCGCACCTCGGACAACGGCTTGGTGCCCTCGGGCACGATGCGCGTCACCCGAATCACATGAAATCCGAAAGCCGTCTCGACCGGATCGCTGATGGCGCCTTCGGAGAGATCGAATACTGCATCGCCAAGATCTTCGGGCAGATCGAGCCATTCGACGGTACCGAGATCGGTCGCGCCCGAATTGATCGCGCTGGTATCGGCGGCCACCGTTTCGAAGCTTTCGCCGGCGACAAGCCGCTCCCGCGCGCTGATCGCCGCATCTTCGGACTCGAGAATAACCTGCTCCGCGTCGCGTTGCTCCGCGGTGAAGAAGCTGTCGAGGCGGGCCTCGTACATGCGCTCCAGTTCGTCTTGCGTTACCTCGATCTCGTCGACTAAGGCATCGGGCGCAATCCAAACATAGGTCACCGCACGGTATTCCGGTGCGATGTAGCGCGCTTCGTTCTCTTCGTAGAAACGGACCAGCGCCGGCTCGTCCGGGGTGCCGGGCGCATCGATGGTTGCGAGGTCGATGACCGCCATCTCCGCAACGCGTTCTTCCTGGCGATGTTTGAAGATCGGCTCGACCAAAGGACCGGGCGCAAACGTCCCAACCGAAATGCTGGACAGAAGCTGATCGCGCGCCAGATCCACGCGAATACTGTTGACGAACTCTTCTTCAGATAGGCCGTTCTGCCCGAGGGTCTGCAGAAAACGGTTCTGATCGAACCGACCGGTCACGTCGTGAAAGGCCTCGTTTTCAAACACCGCCTCGCGGATCAAATCGTCACTAATGCTCAACCCATAACCGCGCGCGGTTTCGCCCAACATGGTCTGGATCACCATCCGCGAAATCGTTTGCCGGACCTGGCCGAATTCGCGCGCTTCATCGGGGGTCACGTTGCGTCCGGCGCGCGCCGCCAACCTTTGTACGTCGCGCTGATAGTTCCGCACGAAGTCCGCCGCCGTGATCTCTTGATCGCCGACCTTCGCCACCGAGGGGTTCGCACCCGCGCCCAAGAAGATGTCGCCGATCCCCCACACAGCAAAACTGAGGATAAGGAGACCGAGGAGAATCTTGATGACCCAAGAGCTGACGCCTTGGCGAATTGAATCGAGCATAACGCTATGTCCTGACGGGCAGTGTTGAGTGGCTGCAGACTCGATATAGCCGTCGTACCGGTTCGCTGCAACCAGCTGAAGTCTAGCCGATTTCCGACGATGCGCGACGCCGGGCAGGGCCTCCTAGGCCCGGTGTCACAAATCTGTTATGGACGCCCTTAGAGCCAACACCCTTTCGCAACCACAAAACGGAGCCAGACGTGGCCGAACGCCGGAAACTGATCGCGGGTAATTGGAAGATGAACGGACTGCGCGAAGACGGCATTGCCCTGGCCGGCGGCATCGCGGCAAAGGCGATGGGCCAAGATCTGGCCTGCGACGTCGTGGTCTGTCCGCCGACAACGCTTCTCGCCAAGATCGACCGTGCCTTTGAGGCCAGCACCGTGGCGCTTGGCGGCCAGGATTGCCACGCAGCAGAGAAGGGTGCCCATACCGGCGATATCAGCGCCGAGATGCTGCATGATGCGGGTTGCCGTTATGTGATTGTCGGCCACTCCGAACGCCGCACCGATCATGGCGAGGACAGCGCCACCGTTAAGGCCAAAGCCGTTGCCGCCCACCGCGCCGGCCTCACCGCTATCATTTGCGTGGGCGAAACCGGTGAACAGCGCGATGCGGGGCAGACCCTTGATGTCATTGCCCAGCAGGTCGTCGCATCGCTACCGCCCAACGCCGATGGCGCCAATACGGTCATTGCCTACGAGCCTGTGTGGGCCATCGGATCGGGGCGAACGCCCACGCTGGACGAAATCGGGGCCGTGCACGGCCACATTCGGAAGACCCTCGCTCAGGCCTGCGGGACCGCAGCCGATCGCATGCGCGTGCTCTATGGCGGCTCGGTCAAGGGCGCCAATGCCGCCGAAATTCTCGCGGTCGAGGCCGTGGATGGGGCTTTGGTCGGCGGCGCCAGTTTGAAGGCTGACGATTTCTGGCAGATCGTCACCGCCGCCTCGTGATCGAGGGCGCGACCGACCGCACCTTCGTATCGGGGGCGCCCGACGCCGACAGCTTGGGCAAAGTCCTCAGCGCCGCCGAACCCCTCTTGGGCCGTAATCACGAAGTCTGCCAATTGCTGATCCACGCCATGGTGGACCCCGATGGGGTGGCCGTGGCGTGGGCCGCGATCGACGCGCTCCCGCCGGCCTCCCGGCAAATGCTTGCCGCCGCCTTGGGCGAAATCCTTATCAGCAGCTAGTCCCGACCGCACTTCGGCACCCTAGCCAAGACCCGGCTTATGGTATAAAAGCCGCGCAAATCCAGCCGGAAAAGTTTCGCCCCGATGATCCTATTCATCCTCATTGTTCATGTAATTATTGCCGTGGCGCTTGTCGTCATGGTCTTGCTTCAGCGCAGCGAAGGTGGCGCCCTGGGGATGGGCGGCGGCAACACGACCGGCGGCCTGATGACCGGCCGGGCGGCCGGTAATTTGCTGACCCGCAGTACAGGCATTCTCGGCGCCGCTTTCATGATCACCAGCATCGGCCTTGCTATTCTAACCGGCGTGACCTCGTCGAACCGGTCGCTGTTCGATAACCCACCGCTCGTCGCGCCCGCGCCAGTGCAGCAAGAGCAATCGGACGAACCCGCACAGCCGACTGTGCCGTTGTCGCGTTGATCGGTCCGTCAACCCAAAACCGACTCTTCGAAGAAATTTTTTGTTGCGGTTCCGTCGCCGTCACCGCTTTGTATCGCCTGCATGATGGTCTAAGTTAGGCGTCCATGACGCGGTTCATATTTATTACCGGCGGCGTGGTTTCATCACTTGGTAAGGGCCTCGCTTCCGCTGCACTTGGCGCCCTTCTTCAAAGTCGCGGATACAACGTCCGCCTCCGCAAATTAGACCCCTATATCAACGTCGATCCGGGCACGATGAGCCCGTATCAGCACGGCGAAGTCTTCGTCACCGACGACGGCGCCGAGACCGACCTCGACCTTGGCCATTACGAACGTTTCACCGGCGTCGCCTCGTCCAAGGCCGACAACGTCACCACCGGCCGTATCTATCAAACGGTGATCGCCAAGGAACGCCGGGGCGACTATCTCGGCGCGACGGTCCAGGTCATTCCCCACATCACCGACGCCATCAAAGAGTTCGTCCTCGACGGCTCGGACGGCCACGATTTCGTCCTGGTCGAGATCGGCGGCACCGTCGGCGATATCGAAAGCCTGCCGTTCCTCGAAGCGATCCGTCAGTTGGGCAACGAGTTGGGGCGGGGCCAAGCGATCTTCGTCCACCTCACGCTGATGCCCTATGTGGCGGCCTCGGGCGAGTTGAAGACCAAACCCACCCAGCACTCGGTCAAGGAACTGCGGTCGATCGGTGTCCAGCCCGATGTTTTGTTGGTCCGTAGCGAACGCGAGATCCCGGTTTCCGAACGCAAGAAAATCGCGCTGTTCTGTAACGTCCGCGAAGAGGCCGTCATTCCCGCCTTGGACGTCAGTTCGATCTACGAGGTCCCGCTGCGCTACCACGAACAAGGTCTCGACAGTCAGGTGCTGGCGGCCTTCGACATGCTCAACGGCCAGTCGCCCGACCTCACGCGCTGGAACGCCATCTCGGAACGCGTCCAAAAGCCCGAAGGCACGGTCAAGATCGCGGTCGTCGGCAAGTACACCGAGCTGCTCGACGCCTACAAATCGCTCAGCGAAGCGCTCACCCACGGCGGCTTCGCCAACAGCGTCAAAGTGGACCTTGAATGGATCGATCTGCAAATCTTCGAATCCGAAGACAGCGTGCATCACCTCGAAGACGTCCACGGCATCTTGGTGCCGGGCGGCTTTGGGGAACGCGGCGCCGAAGGAAAGATTGCCGCCGCCAAATTCTCGCGCGAACACAACCTGCCGTACTTCGGCATTTGTTTCGGGATGCAGATGGCCGTGATCGAGGCCGCGCGCAACCTCGCCGGCATTGCCGGCGCCAGCTCCACGGAATTCGGCGACTGCGACGATCCCGTCGTCGGGCTTCTAACCGAATGGATGCAAGGCAACGTGCGGCAGACCCGCGACGAAGCCGACGACAAAGGCGGCACGATGCGCCTGGGCGCCTACAAGTGCGATCTCGTAGAAGGCTCGCGCGTGCAATCGATCTACGGCGATGCGCAAATCTCGGAACGCCACCGTCACCGCTACGAGGTCAACATCACCTACCGCGAGGCCCTTGAGAAAGCCGGGCTAAAATTCTCGGGCATGTCGCCCGACCGCACCTTGCCCGAGATCGTCGAGCTTGAAGGGCACCCTTGGTACATCGGCGTGCAGTTTCACCCCGAGCTCAAGTCCAAGCCGTTCGCGCCGCATCCGCTCTTCGCCTCGTTCATCGAAGCGGCCGTCGCCCAGTCGCGCCTCGTCTGATGACCGCTGCGCGCCACCTCACCATTGGCGACCTCTCCGTCGGCAATGATCTGCCGCTCACGCTCATTGCGGGGCCCTGCCAAATGGAAAGCCGCAACCACGCCCTCGATATGGCGGGCGCGCTTGCCGAATTGGCCAAAGCGCTCGGCATCGGCCTGATCTACAAAACCTCCTTCGACAAAGCGAACCACACCAGTCTGTCGGCCCAACGCGGCGTCGGCCTCGAAGACGCGCTCCCGGTGTTCCAAGAGGTCCGCAGCACCCTCGGCTGCCCGGTCCTGACCGATGTGCATGAGCGCGACCAATGCGCGGCCCTCAAAGGGTCGGTCGACGTTCTGCAAATCCCCGCCTTCTTGTGCCGCCAGACCGACCTCTTGGTCGCCGCCGCCGAAACGGGCCTCGTGGTCAACGTCAAGAAGGGCCAGTTCCTCGCGCCCTGGGATATGAAAAACGTCGTCGCCAAAGTCGCCGACTCGGGCAATCCCAACATCATGATCACCGAACGCGGCGCCAGCTTCGGCTACAACACGCTGGTGTCGGACATGCGCAGCATTCCCGTGCTGCGCGAGACCGGCTACCCGGTCGTGTTCGATGCGACGCACTCGGTCCAACAGCCGGGCGGGCAGGGGACCTCCAGCGGCGGGCAACGCGAGTTCGTGCCGGTCTTGGCCCGCGCCGCCGTTGCGGTCGGTGTCGCCGCCGTGTTCATGGAAACCCACCAAGACCCCGACAATGCGCCCTCCGACGGCCCCAACATGGTGCCGCTGTCGGACATGAAAGCGTTGCTCGAAACCCTTCTGGAATTCGACGCCCTCGCCAAGCGCTAGGGACTACGCGCCGCCGCCGCAGGGTGCTACAACCCCGGCACACCTCGACCAGCCGGAGACCCCGCCATGACCGCCATCATCGACATCCTGGGCCGCGAGATCATCGATAGCCGCGGCAATCCCACCGTCGAAGTGGATGTCACGCTGGAAAGCGGGGCGCAGGGCCGCGCCGCGGTGCCGTCCGGCGCGTCGACCGGCGCCTACGAAGCCCACGAAAAACGCGACGGCGGCGATCGCTACGGCGGCAAGGGCGTCCAAGGCGCGGTCGAGGCCGTGAACGGCGAGATCTTCGATGCGCTGTCGGGTTTCGATGCCACCGAGCAAGTCTTGATCGACAACACCATGATCGCCCTCGACGGCACTGACACCAAGGAACGTCTCGGTGCCAACGCCATCCTCGGCGTCTCCCTGGCGGTCGCCAAGGCCGCCGCCAACGCCCTCGACACGCCGCTCTATCGTTACGTTGGCGGCACGTCTGCGCGCGATCTGCCGGTGCCGATGATGAACATCGTCAACGGCGGCGCCCATGCCGATAATCCCGATCGATTTGCAGGAGTTCATGATCATGCCGGTTGGTGCCGAGAGCATCGCCGATGCCGTACGCATGGGTGCCGATGTATTCCGCCACCTCAAGGCGCATCTCAAAAAGGCGGGCCACAGCACCAACGTGGGCGACGAGGGCGGCTTTGCGCCCAACCTCAAAAGCACCGACGAAGCGCTCGACTTCGTCATGCAAGCCATCAGCGAAGCCGGCTACACCCCCGGCGACGACGTCGTGCTCGCGCTCGATGCCGCGGCCACCGAATTTCATAAAGACGGCAAGTACGTCCTCGAAGGCACCGGCGAAACCTTCGATGCCGAGGGCATGGTCCGCGTCTACGAAAAACTCGTGGCCGACTACCCCATCCGTTCGATCGAGGACGCCATGTCCGAAGATGACTGGGACGGCTGGCACGCACTGACCCAAGCCATCGGCGACAAAGTCCAGCTCGTCGGCGACGATCTCTTCGTCACCAACCCCAAACGTCTCGCCCAGGGGATCGAGAAGGGCACCGCCAACGCGATCCTCGTGAAGGTCAACCAAATCGGCACGTTGACCGAAACCCTGCAGGCCGTCGAGATGGCGCACAAAGCGGGCTACCGCGCCGTAATGTCGCACCGCTCTGGCGAAACCGAAGATGCCACCATCGCCGACCTCGCCGTCGCCACCAATTGCGGCCAAATCAAAACCGGCTCGCTGTCCCGCTCAGACCGCACCGCCAAGTACAACCAACTCATCCGCATCGAAGAAGAACTCGGCCCCGCTGCCCACTACCCGGGCGCTGCCGCGCTGACGTAAACACAGTTTCAGAGTCGCGGCGGGTCCGCCCGACCGCTAGAATGCAGAGATGCGCAACTCGTTCAGGACCTTTGGGCCCTGGTTTGATTTAGCACGACGAGCCCACGCGTCTCCACCGATGACACCACGAGCGATGCCGGCCGTTCGCGCCGTATTTGCGTGTATTGTGTTGTTGATAGCGCCCGCTACCGCATCCGCCGCGCAGAACGGTCTCGTCGTCGTTCTAGAAAGCACTGGCGAAGCGACGGAACTCTATCTTGAAGCTGTCGAGTCCTCTTCTTGGGGGCTGCAAGAGATGACGACCTGGGGGCTGAACAAGTCGAACAGTCAACAATTTCGGCGGGAAGCTCTGGCGCTCCTCGGGTCGTTCCGGGAGGCCGTGCAGAGGACGGTGCCGCAAGCGGCGGAAAAAGCGGAAAAGGCGCTAACTTCGATATCGGATCCGCAGCTGGTCGATATCGGTCGGTCGTGGAATGCGTTCAGTACGCAGGTGCCTACCCGGATCGAGGCAATGTTGGCTGACTGGACCACCTTGTTAAAAGAAGCGTCATCGGACGGTGTCTTTGACGACAACGTCGTTTTCAAGAGAGTGATGCTCGACCGCAACCTGGCGAACGAAATCCGACTGCACGGCGAAGTGATCCTCCTGGAGACATTGACAACGCGCACGCCGTATCGTCTGGCACAAGAAGCCAAGATTCATGCCCTATCGGCGCTTGGCAAGATATTGCGGACCGGAGCGGGGAAGGCGAAGCGCCGCGACCGCGCCTTTGAACGGGAATTCCGGTCTTGGCAAAGTGCTGTTCGACAGCTGGAGGAGTGGGTCGACAATACGGAAAAAGAGGCTCGAGCACTTCCAGAGTCAAGTGACCAAAGACGCGATCTTATGTGGCAAGTTTTTCACTATCGGAATCTTATCGATATTGAGCAACAACTTATCGATGAACTGCAGTTTCTGCGTCGCACCGTCACAAATGGTGACCTATCCACCCGACGTGCGATCTTCTCCTTCCGTTGGAAAGAGGTGGTAGCCCTGCACGACGAACGCAATGACCTTCATATGCCATTCGAGACCAACAAGCGTCGCAGTGACCGGCGACGTACGTGACCTCAACGACCGATTCTAATCTGCGGCGGTGCTTTGCCGTTAACCGTATGCACATCGGCGACGCACTGGGCTAGGCTACACGCTCCCCACGAAGGAGCACGCCATGCCCACCACCCTAATCACCGGGACCAACCGCGGCCTCGGGCTCGAGTTCGTCAAGCAATACGCCGACGCGGGCTGGGAGGTCATCGCGTGTTGCCGCAATCCCGACACCGCCGACGATCTCAACGCGCTTGCCAAAAAACACGCGCCGCACATTGCCGTCGAGCAACTCGAGATGACCGATCACGCCCAAATCGAAGCCCTCGCCGCCAAGTACGAAGGGCGCCCAATCGATGTGTTGATCAACAACGCGGGCTACATGGGCGATCGCGACGCCAGTCAAAAAGTGTTGGGGCAGGGGTTCGGCGACATCGACTATGCGATGTGGGACCGCGTGATGAAAACCAACGTGTTCGGCCCGATGCGCGTCGCAGAGTGTTTCGTCGACAACGTCGCGCAAAGCGATGCGCGCAAGCTGATCAACATCGGTTCGACCGTGGGCTCCATCCAGGGGCGTAAGGTCCCGGCCTTCGTCTATAGCTCGAGCAAAACCGCTCTCCACAAAGTGACCAACCTCCTGGCCGGCGTCTTGAAAGACCGCAACATCGTCGTCGCCGGTTTATGCCCAGGGCGCGCGAAAACCCAATTGGGCGGGCCCGGTGCGCTGATCGAGGTCGACGACAGCGTGCGCGGCATGCGCGCCGTGATCGAGGGGCTGACCATGGATCAGGCGGGATGGCTGTTGCGCTACACCGGCGATGTCGTACCTTGGTAGCCAGAACAGGGCACAAATCTAGGGGAACGCATCATGAGTGATCACAGCACGCCGCCCAGCCGCGGTCGTACCATCGCCGTTCGGATTCTCACCATCATCACCGCCGCCGTTTTCGCGATGGCCGGGTTTTCCAAAATCTCCGGGGCCGAGCAGATGGTCTCGGCGTTTAACGCCTTTGGCTTCCCACCATGGTTCATGACCCTGGTCGGCATCGCCGAGGTCGTCGGCGCCATCGGCCTCTTGTTGCCACCGATCGCCGCGTTGGCCGGCCTTGGCTTGATGGGTATCGCGGGCGGCGCCTTCATCACCCATATCGCGAGCGGCGATTCCTTCGGCATGGCGGTCCCCGCGATCGTCGTGTTCGTGCTCGCCGCCGTGGTGACATTGATGCGCGGAAAAAACGTCACCCGCACGCTCGTCAACATTTTTCAGTACCTAACGCCTAACAGGAGATTCCCATGGCGGACCTTTCCAGCGCCCACCCCATCGGTCATCGCCGGCGCATCGGCGTCATCGTGCCACCCAGCAACACCGTCAACGAGGCCGAGTTCAATCGCATGGCGCCCGACGGCGTGACCTTCCACTTCACCCGCTCGCCGCTGCACGAAGACCCCGCACACGACGACTTCAAAGAAATGCTCGATGCGGTGTCCGACGCGGTCGGCGATCTCACGCTCGCCAATGTCGATGCGCTGGCCTTCGGCTGCACGTCGGACTCGATGGCCTGCCCAGCGGACCGCCTGATCGGCACCATGGAACAAAAGAGCGGCGGCAAGCCGTCGGTCTCCACCGCGGGCGGCATCCTCAAGGCGCTCGAGGCCTTCGGCATCACTAAAGTGTCGATGGCCACGCCTTATATCGAGGCGACCAACGAACACGAGAAACACTTCCTCAACGATCACGGCATCGAGGTCGTCGCCATGGCGGGCCTCGGCCTCAACACCGGCTGGGAGGGCATTCAAAAGATGTCGCGCGTCCCACCGACCGAGGTCTACGAACACGCCAAATCCGTCGATCTCCCCGAGGCCCAAGCCATATTGATCTGCTTCACCGACTTCATCTCGCTCGACGTCATCGAACCCCTCGAAGCCGAACTCGGCAAACCGGTCATCTCGTCCAACACCGCGTCGTTCTGGACCAGCCTCCGCGCCGCCGGCATCGACGACAAGATCGAAGGCTACGGGCGGTTGTTGCGGGAGTTCTAGGCGCTCGAATCAGCGCGCGGCGCGAAGAACATCGGCGCATAGGCCAAAGCGAACCCGGCAAACGCGATCACCCACAGCGTCGCGGACAGATGCAGTGTCGCGATCTCCATGCTCCCGAGCAATGGTGACAGCACGCGCAACACGGCCGCGGCACTGACACAGAGATAGAGCAGGGTGGTCACCCGGTCGGCGGTCAGTGCTCGCCCGGTATGCCCCAATGTGGCCCGACTCATCACCGCAAGCGGCATGGTCCCGATCGCGCCGGCGGTAAGGGCATGTAGGGCCGCCGTCGACAGCAAGACATCCGTCGCGATCGACAGCCCCAACAACACCAACCCGACACCCAGCCACGCATAGCCAAGGTGCAGCACCCATACTAGCGGCTCGCCCACCGTTCGATCCGGGCGCCAACGCACCAGCCGATACAGCGTCAGCCCACCGGCGAAGATCAGCAGCCAGCCCACGCCGCGCGCCTCCGGCACGATGGTCCAGGCCAGCATCGCGGCAGCCACCGCCACCAAGCCGACGCGATCGACCTGCGTCATCGCGACATCAGGCGGCGTTTCGCCACGGCGGCGGAGCCAAGACGAGGTGAAACTCGGCGTCACCCGCCCGCCGATCAGCGCAATCAAAACGATCACCACGCCGATCCCCAGCCGCAACCCGAGATCGCCCGTCGCCGCAAGACCCAGCGGCTCGAGGTGCGTGAGGACATTGGCGACGGCGAGCAACGCCGCCACCGCCGCCACCACCAGGTTGCGCCGGTTCTGGCCGATCACGATCTCGCGCCCGATGACCAGGGCTAGAACAATCAAGAAGAGACAATCGATGACCGCCGTCGGCCACACCCCGACCGGCCCGCCGAACAACACGACAACTCGCCCGGCCAACCAAAGCGCGGCGAAGGCCGCCAAGGGCGCGCCATGCACCGGCAGACGTCCGGTCCAGTTCGGTACCGCCGTGAACAAGAACCCCGCAATCGCCGCCGCGGCATAGCCGAACACCATTTCGTGGACGTGCCAGGTGAGGGGGTCGAACGCACTCGGCAGCGCAAAGGCACCGGCAAACGCCAGCACCCAGATCAGAACCGCCAATGCACTCCACATCCCGGCAAACAGAAAGAACGGCCGAAAGCCATGCGAACAGAACGCCGGCCCGTCATAGCGCCGCCGCGGCCGCTGCGCGGCTTTCGCCTCGGCGGCGGCGTGCGCGTCTCGGATGTTTGGTTCTGTCATGATCCGCCAACCTAACCGGTATCGCCGGTGTTGTTCCAAACTGAATCACTTCTGAGTCTTTCGAGTCACACCGCATCACAAAATGCGGCCGCCGGACTCCGGCCCGTTGACGACACCGAATCGCATGTGATTCGCTCGGCCCATGGGATTGGGCCACGAAGTCAAGAAACGCACCCGCGCCGCCATCGCGCCGTTTTTGCTGATTCTGATGGTGGCCTATTTCGGGGTCAGCTTCGTGCAGGGTGATCGCGGCCTATTGGCCTGGATCCGCCTGAGCGACGAAGTCGCGGTGGCCAAAGCCGACCTGGGTGCCTTGCGCGCCGAACGCACCCGGATGGAACACCGCACGCAGCTGCTGCGCCCCGACGGTCTCGATCTCGATATGCTGGATGAACGGGCCCGGGCACTTCTGGGCTTTACCCACAAAGACGAGATCGTGATTTACGCACCCAAAGTTAACTGATTCACAGTTAATTTCCGATTCTCTCAATTATTGCAATTACTTAGCTGGTACTCGGGCCAGTCACAAAACACTCGCAGGCCAGACCGGTTGTGCGTATATTGCGCCACCTTCGCCCCGCCGACACCGGAGTGTACATGGCTAAAGCGCCCGCCGCCGACAAACCCAAGGCCCGCCGCAAGTCCGCCGCCAAGCCCAGCGTCGATGCGACGCCCGAGGCGCTTCTCCAGTTCTACCGCGACATGTTGCTCATCCGCCGCTTCGAAGAGAAGGCCGGACAGATGTACGGCATGGGCTTGATCGGCGGCTTTGCCACCTCTACATCGGCCAAGAGGCCGTCGTCGTCGGCGCCCGCGCCGCCACCGAGGAATCGGACGCCGTCATCACGACCTACCGCGACCACGGCCACATGCTGGCCTGCGGGATGGACCCGCGCGGCGTCATGGCCGAACTCACCGGCCGCATCGGCGGCTATTCCCGCGGCAAGGGCGGCTCGATGCACATGTTCGCCCGCGACAAGAACTTCTACGGCGGCCACGGCATCGTCGGCGCCTCCACTTCGCTCGGCACCGGGATCGCCTTCGCCAATCGCTATCTCGACAATAACGAAGTCACGCTGACCTACTTCGGCGACGGCGCGGCCAACCAAGGCCAGGTCTACGAATCCTTCAACATGGCCGCGCTGTGGAAGCTGCCGGTGCTCTACATCATCGAGAACAACCAGTACGCCATGGGGACCTCGACCGCGCGCTCGACGGCCCAAACCAAGTTGCACAAACGTGGCGATGCCTTCGGCATTCCCGGCGGCCAATGCGACGGCATGGATGTCCTGGCGGTGCGCGACGCCGTTGCCAAGGCCGTCAAACACATACGCGCTGGGAAGGGCCCCTACATCCTCGAGGCCATGACCTATCGCTACCGCGGGCATTCGATGTCCGATCCCGCCAAGTATCGCACCCGCGACGAGGTCACCAAGGTGCGCAAGGAGCGCGATCCGATCGACCACATCCGCGACCAAATCCTCGACAGCAAAGCCGCCACCGAGGACGCGCTCAAAGACATCGACAAAGAGGTCAAGGCGGTCATAACCGACGCCGCGGATTTTGCCCAGCAAAGCCCGGAACCTGATTTGTCGGAGCTCTACACCTACATCCTGATGACCGCGGATGCCGCGGAATAGCGCCGGGGGCCCAGACGTTGCCAATAGCCATCACCATGCCCGCCCTGTCGCCGACGATGGAGGAGGGCACCCTCGCCAAGTGGCTCAAAGCCGAAGGCGATTCGGTTGCGCCGGGCGACGCCCTGGCCGAGATCGAAACCGATAAAGCCACCATGGAAATCGAAGCCGTCGACGAAGGCACCTTGGGCACCATCTTGGTCGCCGAGGGCACCGAGGGCGTGAAGGTCAACACCGTCATCGCCCAATTGCTCGCCGAAGGCGAAGACGCCGGCAGCGAGGAGGCGCCTCCCGCCGGCGGCAACGGCGCCGACGCGCCACAAAGCGCACCCGCCGCACCCCAGCCCGCCGCGGCGCCCGAGGCCGCACCCGCCGTTGCCAAACCGGTCGACGTCATCGCCGCCGACCCCGACATTCCTGAGGGCACCGGCATGACCGAGATCACCGTCCGCGAAGCCCTACGCGACGCGATGGCCGAAGAGATGCGGCGCGACGACAGCGTGTTCTTGATGGGCGAGGAAGTCGCCCAATACCAAGGCGCCTACAAAGTCAGCCAGGGTTTGCTCGAGGAATTCGGCGACAAGCGGGTCGTCGATACGCCGATCACCGAACACGGCTTTGCCGGCGTCGGGGTGGGCGCGGCCTATCGCGGGTTGCGCCCCATCGTCGAGTTCATGACCTTCAACTTCGCCCTCCAAGCGATCGACCACATCATCAACTCCGCCGCCAAGACCCTGTACATGTCGGGCGGTGCGATGCCGGTCCCCATCGTCTTTCGCGGGCCCAACGGCGCCGCCGCCCGTGTCGCCGCCCAGCACTCGCAGAACTTCTCATCGTGGTACGCCAGCGTGCCGGGCCTGAAAGTCATCGCGCCTTATTCGGCGGCCGATGCCAAAGGCCTGCTCAAAGCGGCCATTCGCGATCCCAACCCGGTGATCTTCCTGGAGAACGAAATCCTCTACGGCGTCAGCCAAGAAGTCCCCGAACTCGACGACTATGTCCTGCCGATCGGCAAGGCCCGCATCGTGCGTCCCGGCACCGACGTCACCATCGTGGCCTATTCCATTTCGGTACGTGACGCGCTGCAAGCGGCCGAGCAACTCGCCGGCGAAGGTATCGACGCCGAGGTGATCGATCTGCGCACCCTGCGCCCGCTCGACACCGCGACCATTGTCGAGTCGGTGCGCAAAACAAACCGCATCGTCGCCGTCGAAGAAGGCTGGCCGGTCTGCGGCATTTGTTCCGAGATCGCCGCCGTCCTGATGGAACGAGCCTTCGATGACCTCGATGCGCCGATGGTGCGGGTCACTGGCGAAGACCTGCCCATGCCCTATGCCGCCAACCTCGAAGCGCTTGCGCTGCCCAATCCCAACAAGATCGTTCAGGCCGCCAAGTCGGTCTGCTACCGCGACTAAGGAAACCCCGATGCCCATTTCGATTACGATGCCGGCGCTGTCTCCCACGATGGAGGAGGGCACTCTCGCCAAGTGGTTGGTCAAAGAAGGTGAGGCGGTTTCCTCCGGCGACGTGATCGCCGAGATCGAGACCGACAAAGCCACCATGGAAGTCGAAGCCATCGACGAAGGCACCGTCGGCAAACTCCTGGTCGCGGAAGGCACCGAAGGGGTCAAGGTCAACACAGTGATCGCGGTCTTGCTCGAAGACGGCGAGGACGCGAGTGCCGCGGACGGCGCGGCTTCGGCACCGGCGCCCGACGACTCACCCGCGGCAAAACCTCAAGCCGAAGAAGCCAAGCCAACCCCCGCGCCGGCACCGCAAGCCGCCCCAGCCGCCGAAGCACCCAAACCGGTACCGGCCGCCGCCGCACCGCAGGCCGCAAGTGGCGATCGCGTGATCGCTAGCCCACTAGCCCGGCGTATGGCCGCGCAGGCCGGTCTCGATCTCGCAACCATGACCGGGTCTGGCCCCAATGGACGCATCGTCAAAGCCGATATCGAGGCCGCGCTTTCCGGCGGCGCCGCACCGCAAACCGCCGCAACGGCACCCCAGGCGCCAGCCGCCCAAGCCGCGCCGACGCAACCGGGCGCGGCCGAGTACACCGAAGTGCCCAACACCAATATGCGCAAGGTCATCGCGCGCCGGCTCGCCGAGTCAAAACAAACGGTGCCGCATTTCTATCTCACCATCGAATGCGATATCGACAACCTTCTGGCCATGCGCAAGGACCTCAACGAACGCGGCGCCGAAGATGGCGCGTTCAAACTGTCGGTCAACGATTTCGTCATTCGCGCCGCCGCGCTCGCGCTCAAGAAGGTGCCTGCCGCGAACGCGAGTTGGACCGATGCCGCTACCTTGCGCTACCACAGCGCCGACATCTCGGTCGCTGTTGCGGTCGAAAACGGGCTCATCACCCCGGTTGTGCGCAACGCCGACGCCAAAGGCCTCGCCGAAATTTCCATCGAGATGAAAGATCTCGCGGGCCGTGCCCACGAAGGCAAACTCATGCCCGAGGAATACCAAGGCGGTACGTTCTCGATCTCCAACCTCGGCATGTTCGGCATCAAAGAATTCGCCGCCGTGATCAACCCGCCGCAAGGCGCGATCCTCGCGGTCGGTGCCGGCGAACAACGCCCGGTCGTCAAAGACGGGGCGCTTTCGGTCGCCACGATGATGTCGTGCACCTTGTCGTGCGATCACCGCGTCGTCGACGGCGCCATCGGGGCCGAACTTCTGAAGGCATTCAAAGGCTTCGTCGAAGATCCGGTCACGATGCTGCTCTAAGGCAACACGCCAACCGTTCAGCCCCGCACAACACCTAACGCACTAAAGGCGATCATGGCAGCACAGCAATACGATCTCGCGGTTCTCGGTGGCGGCCCCGGCGGGTACGTCGCGGCCATTCGCGCCGCCCAACTCGGCCTCAAGACCGTCTGCATCGAACGCGAACACCTCGGCGGCATCTGCCTGAACTGGGGCTGCATCCCGACCAAAGCGCTGCTGCGCTCGTCGGAGATCTATCACCTGATGCACCGCCTCGACGAGTTCGGCCTCAGCGCCAAAAACATCACCTTCGATATCAAAAAGGTCGTGGCCCGCAGCCGCAAAATCTCCAAACAACTCTCCGGCGGCGTCGGGCATCTGCTGAAGAAACACAAGATCGAAGTCATCGACGGCCACGGCGCCATGAACGGCCCCGGCAAGATCAACGTCACCAAAGACGGTAGCGCCGTCGCCGAGGTCAACGCCAAGCACATCATCTTGGCGACCGGTGCGCGCGCCCGCGATCTGCCCAACATCAAGGCCGACGGCAAAGACGTGTGGTCCTACAAAGAGGCGATGGTGCCCGAGGCCATGCCCAAGTCGCTGCTGGTCATCGGGTCCGGCGCCATCGGCATCGAATTCGCCAGCTTCTACCGCACGATGGGCGCCGAGGTCACCGTCGTCGAGGTGATGGACCGCATCCTCCCCGTCGAAGACGAAGACATCTCGGCCCACGCCCGCAAGCAATTCGAAAAGCAGGGCATGACCATCATCACCGGCGCCTCGGTCGCATCCCTTAAGGCAGGGAAGGGCGGCACCACCGCCACCATCGAGCCGATGAACGGCAGCAAGACCAAGGCCCAAACGATCACCGCCGAAAAAGTCATCCTCGCGGTCGGCATCACCGGCAACGTCGAAGATTGCGGCCTCGACACGGTCAAAGGCGTCAAGGTCGATCGCGGTCATGTCGTGGTCAACGAATGGCTCGAGACCGGCGTCAAAGGTCTACGCGATCGGCGATCTCGTTGGCCCGCCGTGGCTCGCCCACAAGGCGATGCATGAAGCCGTGATCTGCGTCGAAAAGATCGCCGGCCTCAAAGACGTGCATCCCATGGCCACCCTAAACATTCCGGGCTGCACCTATTGCCACCCGCAGGTCGCCAGCGTCGGGCTCACCGAAAAGGCCGCCAAGGAAAAAGGCCACGAGGTCAAGGTCGGCAAGTTCCCGTTCATCGGCAACGGCAAGGCCATTGCACTGGGCGAACCCGAGGGGCTGATCAAGACCGTGTTCGATGCCAAAACCGGCGAACTCTTGGGCGCGCACATGATCGGCGCCGAGGTCACCGAACTCATCCAGGGCTATACCGTGGCCAAAACGCTGGAAACCACCGAAGCCGACCTGATGCATACGGTGTTCCCGCACCCGACGTTATCGGAAATGATGCACGAGTCGGTTCTTGACGCCTACGGTCATGCACTCCATTTCTAAGGTCACATGACAACCGCCAGCACCGGCCAAACCGCGCGTTTGCGCCACCCCGAAAAAGCGCACAAGCCCGACAACCCCATCAAGCGCAAACCGGCGTGGATCCGCGCCAAGGCGCCGGTCTCGCCCGAATACCATCAAACCCGCGCACTGATGCGCAGGCTGAACCTCTACACCGTGTGCGAAGAGGCGGCGTGCCCCAACATCGGCGAATGCTGGAGCCAGGCTCACGCCACAGTGATGATCCTTGGCGAGATTTGCACTCGTGCGTGTTCGTTCTGCAACGTCACCACCGGCAAGCCCGGCGCGGTTGATCCGTTCGAACCCGAAAACACCGCACTCGCCGCCAAAGAGCTCGGCCTCAACCACATCGTCGTCACCTCGGTCGATCGCGACGACCTCGACGACGGCGGCGCCGATCAATTCGTCAAAACAATTGCAGCGTTACGCGAACACTCGCCCGACACCACGGTCGAAATCCTCACGCCCGATTTCTTGCGCAAAGAAGGGGCGGTCGAGGCTATCGTTCGCGCCAAGCCCGATGTCTACAACCACAACCTCGAAACCGTGCGACGGCTGTATCCCGAGGTTCGCCCCGGCGCACGCTACGACCACTCGCTCGACCTGCTGGAGACGGTCAAAAAGCTCGACCCTGCCATGTTCACCAAATCGGGAATCATGGTCGGCCTCGGCGAAACCAAGGCCGAAGTCGCGCAAGTGATGGACGATCTACGCGCCGCCGACGTCGATTTCATCACCATCGGTCAGTATCTGCAGCCCACGGTCAAACACATCGGCGTCGATCGTTTCGTCGAACCTGCTGAGTTCGAGGACTACACCCAAATTGCGCGGGCCAAAGGCTTCTTGATGGTCTCGGCGTCGCCGATGACCCGATCGTCCTATTTGGCGGGCGACGACTTCGCGAAACTGCGCGCGTTCCGGAACGCCCAGTTGGCTGGCTAATCCGTGCCGACCCACGCCGAAAAAAAACGACTGCCCTATACCCCGCAGCAATTGTTCGACCTCGTCGCCGATGTCGATCGCTACAGCGAGTTCTTGCCCTGGTGCGTCGCCAGCCGCGTGAATTCGCGCAAAGGCGACGTTATCCACGCCGACCTCGTCATCGGCTTCAAAATGTTTCGCGAGAAATTCACCTCAGAGGTGACGCTCACCGCGCCCGAACGGATCGACGTCAAATACGCCCACGGCCCGTTCAAGTACCTCAACAACCACTGGCGCTTCATCCCAGAGGCGGGTGGGGCGCACACGACGATCGACTTTTACGTCGATTTCGAGTTCCGCTCGCGGCTGCTACAGGGCCTCATCGGCGCGGTGTTCAACGAAGCCGTGCAACGCATGGTCCGCGCCTTCGAAAAACGCGCCCACGAGATCTACGGCGACGAAAACCCGCCCGCCACGGCCGCCCCCAGCGAAGGCGCGGCCTAGCCCTAGAGTTCGCCGCCGACCTCGATCAACGTGCGGCCCAACAGTTCCCGGCCCTCGAAGGCCGTGTGCAGTGCCGCAACCTTCTCCAAAGGCTCGACGCGTTCCACCGGGATGCGCCATTTGCCGCTCGCCAGATTGCCGAACAGTTCCGGTTCCTCAGCACGCCGCGTCGCGGCCTGATGAAAATACTGAACGAACCCAGTCACCGAGAACGACTTGCCGATCAGCTGCCCGATATTCACCTCGGGCGGCGGGCCGGCCATTTGGCCCAAGTAGATCACGTTGCCCAACGGCGCGACCGCACGGTAGTTGAGCCCCGCATCGGGCCCCGCCACGCCGTCGAAAATGACGTTAGCGCCTCGATCGTTGGTCAGGCGCAGCAACACGTCGGCCCAGTTATCGGCAACGCGGTTGATCAACATGTCGGCCCCGAACTGCTTAGCGTATTGGGCGCGGGACTCGCTGCCGACCAACCCGTAGACCACCGCCCCGGCGTCTTTCGCGATCTGCGTGGTCAGCGCACCCACGGCGCCCGCGGCCGAATGCACCACCACAACGTCGCCTTCTTTCACCTTGCCCGCCGAATGGACGAGGTGCCACGAGGTCGGCGCGCAGGTCGCAAACACCGCTGCCGTTTTCCAATCAAAGGCCTCGGGGACCGGTATCAGCCGGGCGCTGGTCGCCAACGCATATTCCGCATTGCCCCCCCATTCGCCGACCGACACAACGCGTTGCCCGATCAACTCTTCCTCGACATCGTCGGCCACGGCATCGACCACCCCGGCATATTCGTAGCCCGGCGTATAGGGCATCGTCGGCGCCCCCCAAGCCACGAGCGCGGCTCGGCTATGCGTATCCAGCGGGTTGAGCGCGCAATACGCCACCTTGATCCGCACTTGCCCGCTCGCCGGTTCCGGCACGTCGGCCTCGCGCAGCTGAAGAACCGACGGATCGCCCGGAGCATCCACAACGATGGCGCGCATTTTCTGGCTCATGATCTCTCCCTTTGTTGTCCCGGTTGTGGCGCGCAGGTCCAAGCCCGTCAAGTCGCGCGGACGCTATACCGTCTCGAGGAAGGCATCGATCGCCTTGAGACTTTCCGGCTCGTCCAAGAACGGACAATGGTTGCGTCCAGGGATACTCGCTGTCTTCATGTCGGGCTTGCGTTCCGCCATCGCGGCCATCCCTTTGGCCTCGAGGATGTCGGACTCAGAACCGCGTATCGCCAGCACCGGAATGTTGATCAAAGACTCGAACGCGGGCCACAGCGAACCCTGCCGCTGTCCCGCGCGAAACGCCCGGCCATATCCGGGATCGTAGTCCGGACGTACCTTGCCGTCGTCGCCATCCGGCACGTCCGATCGCGCATACCGCGTCCAATACGCCTCATCCAAATCGGGCGTCAGGGTGTCGTAGCGCTCGCGCGCCGCGCGCCCTGCTTCCTCAAACGAATCGAACACGACCTCCACGACGGTCCGCGAACGCAACCGGACCGTGCCTGCATCGCCGATTTCGGGCCCGATATCGTTCATGATCGCGCCGGCCAAAACCTCCGGGTTGGATTGCCCCAACACCATCGTAATGATCCCGCCGCGCGAGGTCCCGATGATGACGACCTTGGGAATGCCCAGATGCGCCAACAGTTCGACCACGTCGTCGGCATCTACTTGGAACCCGTAGTGGTTTTCGTCGGGATCCCAATAGGATTGCCCATGCCCGCGCCAGTCCATCGTCAGCACCCGACGAGTCCGGGCGATATGCGGCGCCAGGTCGTCGAAGGATTTGGAATTCGAGGTCGATCCGGCCAAACAAAGGACCGGCGCGTGCTCTTGCGGCCCGGCGTAGTCGCGGTAGTACAGCCGTAGCCCGTCGCGGGTCGTGAAATGTGCTTCCAGATGATCCATCGCCATCCTCAGTTTTCGCCACCCCCGAGCTTCGTCGCCCGGTTCTTTAGCATTAGGGGGATCGACCCAAACAGCAACGCCATGCCGACCGCAAACAACATGGTGGCAAATAAGGCGGCGCCATTTGGATCGATGATGCTCGCGACCACCTGCGCAAAGATGGCACCGAAAATGGTTTGAATGAACGCTGCCGCGCCGGATGCGGTGCCCGCAAGTTCCGGCAAGACGTTCAACGCACCGGCCTGGCTGTTGGGCATGGCCAGGCCATTGCCGAAAGAGATGAAGAACGACGTCCCGAACATGACCGCGACGCTCAATCCGAAAATCGCAAAGGCGCCAAGGCCGATCGCCGCGCACGTCACGGCGGCAATGCCACCGACAACCACCATACGCTCGAGGCCCACGCGGTTGGACAACCGGCCGCCAAAGAAATTCCCGCCCATGAAAACCAACGTCACGAGCGCAAAGTAGGCACCGAATTCTGTGGCTGGACGATTCAACACCTCCACCATCAGGAAAGGACCGACGGCCATAAACGAAAAGAACGATCCGCCGCCAAAGCCGCCCTGCAACACAAATCCGACATAGACCGGCGAGCGAAACAATCGCCCATAGCCACGCAGCATGTCGACAATGCTGGTCACGCGCCCGGTGGTTTTCTCAGCCCCGCGCATCGTCGCCCAGGCCAAGATCGCGACAAGTACGCCCAGGATCAGCGACAGCCCGAATATCCATCGCCACCCCAGGATATCGGTAATCAGACCGCCCAAAACGATCGACAACATCGGCGCACCGATCGTCGCCACGATGAGCGTGCCCAGCACCCGCGCCGCACCTTTGGGGCCATAGATATCGCGCACGATGGCGCGTGTAATCACCATGCCCGCGGCGCCGCCCACCGCCTGAACGATCCGACCAAAGATCAGCATCGTGACGTCGGTGGAAAACAGCGCGATGGTCGTGCCGATCAAGAACAAGACCAGACCGACATACAGCATCGGCAACCGCCCGTAGCGATCGGATAACGGACCGTAGAACAACGTCGAGATGGCCAAGGCCACCATCGCCGCCGAGAACGAAATTTGCGCGACCCCGATCGCCACCCCGAACTCGACGGCGATCGCCGGGACCGAGGGCACAAACAGCTGCGTCGCCGCAGGACCGATGGCCGTATTGGCCACCAGCGCGATCATGAAGGGTAGGGGGATTCGGGGAGGTGCGTCGTTCACAAGGGTCGCACCCTAACCGAAAGAGCGCATCATCGGCGCGTCCGCAAGTCACCGTGACCACCGGACGGGCAGGGGGATCGGCTAGGACGTCCAGTTCAACTCGCCGCCGACCCGGATCACCGCCCGGCCTTTGACCTGACGGGCGGCAAACTTTTCATGCAGCGCAGGCACCTCATCCAAGGGCACTTCCTCGCTGATCGGGACCTTCCAAGTCCCATCGATAATCTTCTGCAAAACCTCTTCGCTGTCCCGACCGCCGCGGGCTTCCAGCAGCGGCAGGTTGAAACCGCCGACAAAGGCCGACTTGAAGATCAACGTCGAGACCGGAATATCCGGCGCCGGGCTACCCGCCGTCGCGCCGATGTAGATGCAATGCCCGCCGGGCGCGATCGCCTCGTAGTTCTTCACCGCGTCCGGTCCTTGGTTGCCGTCGACGATGATGTCGGCACCCTGGCCGTCGGTGACCTCCTTGACCGCCGCCACCCAATCCTCCGTGGTGTAATCGATCATATGATCTGCGCCATAGGGCTTTGCGTAATCGAACTTCGCCCGCTGCACAACCCGATCACCTTGGCGCCCCGGCGTCTTTGGCGATTTGGGTCAGCATGATCCCAATGGGACCGGCCGCGGAATGAAACAAACACCAATCGCTTTCCCGGATACGCGCCGCCGTGTGCAGTGCGTGATAGGAGGTGTAGGTCATCCCGCCGTAGCAGGTCCCGATCTTCCAATCCAACCCCTCGGGCATCGGGAACGCGGCCGATAGCGGCACGATCGAATATTCCGCGTTGCCGCCGAACATGTTGCGCGAGTGATAGCGCTTGCCGACCATCGCCGGATCGACGCCTTCGCCGACCTTGTCGATTACCCCGGCATGCTCGATACCGGGAATGAACGGCCATTTGATCGGCAACCAGGTCACCTTGCCTTGCCGGGCGAATACGTCCATCGGGTTCATGCTGGCATAGGCGACCTTGATGCGAACCTCGTCCGGGCCCGGCTCCGGCATAGGTACCTCGTCGACGCGAAGCCCCTCGGGTCCACCGGGTTCGTCGATCAACACCGCTTTCATCGTCTCTGCCATGCCTAGTCCTCTCCGATTGCGTCGATCACCATGCCTAACGCATCGCGCACCGTCTTCTCGCGCACCGCATCGCGCCCGATATCGCCATAGGTCATTCGCTGGTGCCGGGTGGGAACACCACGTCGCGCCACCGCCATATGAACCAAACCCACCGGCTTGTCGGGCGAACCGCCTCCCGGCCCAGCGACCCCGGTGCACGATACCGCCACCGACGCTTGCGATGCCTTCAACGCGCCTTCCGCCATCGCACGCGCGACCTCTTCGCTGACGGCGCCCACGCTATCGAGGAGCGATTGTCCCACCCCCAGCACGTCGCGCTTGGCATCGTTGTGGTAGGTGACGAAGCCGCGATCGACCGCGACGGACGACCCCGCAATCTCGGTCAGGCATGCTGCGATCAATCCGCCGGTGCACGACTCCGCAGTCGCCACCATCCAGCCGCGCCGCCCACAGCCCTCGATTACATCGCGCGCCAACGCCTGAACGCCGTCAGAGAACATTGCGCCCCTCGATGAACCACGCGACCACCACCACGATGGCCGCGCCGTACACGCCCGCCAACACATCGTCGAGCATCACGCCCAGTCCACCTTTGATCTTGCGGTCGGCCCAACTCACCGGCCACGGCTTGACGATATCGAATAGCCGAAACAGCACGAAGCCCAGCAAGAAATACCAAACGTTCAGCGGGGCGACGACCAACACCAGCCACTGTCCCGCCACCTCGTCGATGACGATCGCGCCAGGATCCTCGGTCCCGGTCCGCTCGACATAAACCGTCGAGGCCCACCATCCCAGGAAGAACACCAAGAGCGTCGCCACGAACAAAACCAGCGGACCGGACGCCCAATAGATCAGCGCCGCGATCGGCACCGCGACCGCCGACCCGGCCGTGCCCGCCGCCAGCGGCACGAGGCCCGTGCCGAACACCGTCGCGATCAGCGACGCCGGATGAAAGAAGGGTAGGGACGACGGCGGTCGTCACGACGGCAACCGCAGCGTCACCGTCGCCTGCGCGGCGATGCCCTCGCCACGCCCGGTGAAGCCTAGCCCCTCGGTGGTCGTCGCCTTGATGCTCACCCGAGCCGGCTC
Source organism: Alphaproteobacteria bacterium (assembly GCA_038141965.1). GTDB lineage: Bacteria > Pseudomonadota > Alphaproteobacteria > SHVP01 > SHVP01 > CALJDF01. Next base: position 513,011 of record JAYQJC010000002.1, on the reverse strand, counting down.
GATCCCCAGCATGGCCGCGACCCGCGCCCGCATCGCTTCGGCATGCGGCGCCACCTTGGGCGCCTCGCAGATCAGCGTGATGTCGGCATGGGCGATCGCACCGTTGCGCTGCCGCACCCGCGCCACCGCATCGCGCACGAAAATCTCCGATGCCGCGCCACGCCATTGCGGATCGCTTGGCGGAAAATGCCGGCCGATATCGCCGTCGCCAAGCGCCCCGAGAAGAGCGTCGGTAAGCGCGTGCAAGGCCACGTCCGAATCCGAATGCCCGGCCAGGCCCCGGTCGTGCGGGATCTCGACGCCGCACAGCATCACGCCGTGCCCGGGGCCAAAACGATGGACGTCGAATCCATTACCGACCCGCACGTCGTCCTGACGTCGGGCCAATATGGCTTCGGCACGTTCGAGGTCCTGGGGCGTCGTCACCTTGAGATTATCCTCTGCGCCGGGGACGAGCGCCACGTCGAGACCCGCCATTTCGGCAACCGCCGCATCGTCGGTCAGGTCGTCTCGGCCCGTCGCTGCGCGATGCGCCTCGAGAATGGCGCGATAGCGAAACCCCTGCGGCGTCTGCGCGCGCCACATCCCCGCTCGGTCGAGCGTGGCGGCAATGACGCCGTCGCCATCCGCGCGCTTGAGGGTATCGACCACCGGCAGGGCCGCGATCGCTCCTTGATGATCGACAAGCCCGCCCAAAACGCGATCGACAAGGTCAGGGGCGCAAAACGGTCGCGCCCCATCGTGGATCAAGATCGTATCCGGCGCGTCCGCTTCCAAGCTCTCCAGCCCGCGCCGGACCGATTCCTGTCGGCTTGCGCCACCCGGCACCGGGTCCAACACCGGCAGACCTCCCGACCGCCGCCTCGTAATGCTGGCGCGGCGTCGAGATCGATCACCACCCGAACCGCGGCGATCGCGGGATGGCGCGACAGATGGGCCACGCAATGGCGAAGGAGGGGCTGTCCGCCAAGCGGGACGTATTGTTTGGGAAGGTCGCTGCCGAACCGCGCCCCGCGGCCGGCGGCGACGATGAGAGCCACCGAAGTCACCGGCGGCAACCTAAAGGGGGCGCTCGCAGCCCGCCAAGGCGTTGCGACGCCAAAAAAGCCCGACTATTGTGCACAACGATTAGGCATTTTGGCGACCTGCACATCCAGTGACCATTCATCTCGGCCCCCACCCTCGACCCACCGGCGTTCCTTGCCCCGATGACCGGTATCACCGCCGTCCCGTTTCGCCGGTTGGTGCGGGACCTCGGGGGCGCGCTGATGTTTTCGGAAATGGTCGCAAGCCGGGAACTCCTGCTAAAGACCAAGCGGTCCGTCCGCATGATCGAACGCGACAGCGCCACCGGGATTCACGCCGTTCAATTGGCCGGGCGCGACCCCGAGATGATGGCCGAAGCCGCGCGCCTCAACGAAGCCGGTGGGGCCGACATCATCGACATCAACATGGGTTGCCCCGCCAAAAAGGTCGTCGGCAGCCTGTGCGGTTCGGCCCTGATGCGGGAAATCCCGCTCGCCCGCCGCATCATCGAAGCAACAGTCGCGGCTGTTTCCGTTCCCGTCACGCTCAAAATGCGCACGGGTTGGGACGACGAACACCGCAACGCCCCCGAACTCGCCCGCATCGCCCAGGACTGCGGCATACAAATGATTACGGTCCATGGCCGCACGCGCGCCCAGTTCTATACCGGCCGCGCCGATTGGCGGTTCATTCGGACGGTCAAACAGGCCGTCGACCTACCGGTGATCGCCAACGGCGACATCACGACCTACGACGACATCGACCGCTGCCTGGACCAATCCGGCGCCGACGGCGTGATGATTGGGCGCGGCGCGTATGGACGACCGTGGATCATCGGTCATGCGTCGCACTACCTTGCAACCGGCGAGCGCACCGCGGCCCCCACGTGGCCCGAACGGATCGCCCTGATGGAGCGCCACTACGCGGCCATGCTCGATTTCTACGGGCACGATCTCGCCGTGCGCAATGCGCGCAAGCATTTCACCTGGTATTTGCGCGACCTACCGGACGCCAAGCCGACCCTCGATGCCATCAACCGCGCCAACGATCCTGGCGGCGGTGGTCGGACTGCTGCGTACGCTTGGTCGACGCAACCCGATACCCGGAAGGCCGCGTGATGGCCGAGGCCGCGACCACCCAAGACGACCGAAATCCGGACGGGTTCGCCATCCTCGCCGCGATCCCGGATCCGCTCGTCGTCGTCGGCCCCGGACGCCTGATCGACTACGTAAACCCATCCGCGGAAAACTTCTTCGGCGCCGGCGCGGGCGTTCTTGGTGGGGCGACTCGATCGAGTCGATCGCCCCCCCAGACGGCGCGATCCTCGAGCTCCTCGACCAAGGCCCAGAACGACGGCAGTCATGTCGCCGAACACGATGCCGACCTGTTTTCGCCGCGCACCGGGCGGCGCACCGTCAGTTTTCAGCTCACACCCCTGAACGACGGCCTCGGCAGCGTGCTGCTGACCATCCGCGAACGCACCATGGCCTCCCGCATGGGACACCAACTCAACCATCGCAATGCGGCCCGCTCGATCACGGGGATGGCGGCGGTTTTGGCGCACGAGATCAAAAACCCGCTGGCCGGTATCCGCGGCGCCGCGCAGTTGCTCGAAACCGACGCCGCCGAAGAGGATCGCGAGCTTACCAGCCTCATTCGCGACGAAACCGACCGCATCTGCGATCTCATCGACGAGATGGAGAGCTTTGCCGACCCGCGGCCGCTCGAGCGTGCCCCAGTCAATATCCACTTCGTTCTCGATCATGCGCGCCGCGTCGCACAAGCTGGCTACGCCTCCAGCGCCCAATTCCACGAACGCTACGATCCGTCCTTGCCCGAGGTCCTCGGCAATCGCGACCAACTCATCCAAGTCCTGCTGAACCTGATCAAGAACGCCGTCGAAGCCGCCGGCGACTCCCCGTGCGAAATTCAACTCGAAAGCGCGTTCCGCTCCGGGCTGCGCCTCGCCGTGCCCGGCACCAACGAACACGTCGACCTGCCGCTCGAAGTCGCCGTCCACGACAACGGCCCCGGCATTCCCGAAGATGTCCAGCGTCATATGTTCGATCCCTTCGTGACCACGAAACGATCGGGCACCGGGTTGGGGTTGTCGCTGGTGGCGAAAATCATCGGCGATCACAGCGGCCTCGTCGAATGCGACTCAGAACCCGGCCACACCGTCTTCCGGCTGCGTCTTCCGGTCGCGCCGAACGACGCGGGCGGGGACCATGAGCGGCGAGGCCACAATCCTTGTCGCCGACGACGATGCCTCGATCCGCAAAGTCGTCAGCCAATCGCTCGCCCGCGCCGGCTATGCCGTGCAAACGACCGGGACCGCCTCGGCGTTGTGGGCATGGATCGAGGCAGGCGAGGGCGATCTCGTCATCACCGACGTGGTGATGCCCGACGAAGACGGCCTCGACATGCTGCCGCGCATTCGCAAGGCCCGACCCGATGTGCCGGTTATCGTCATGAGCGCCCGCAGCACCATGATGACCGCCATGCGCGCGACCGAGCGTGGCGCTTACGAATACCTGCCAAAACCTTTTGATATCAATGAATTAGTCTCTGTTGTTAATAGAGCACTAGAAGACGGCGCACGGCGTGTTCCGGCGGTTCTCAGCGCCCGCCAGGACGACGAAGAGGTCATGCCCATCGTCGGTCGCTCGGCCGCTATGCAGGATGTTTATCGGGTGATGGGCCGCCTCACCGCGACCGACCTCACCGTGCTGATTGCCGGTGAGTCCGGCACCGGCAAAGAATTGGTCGCCAAAGCACTGCACGATTTCGGCCGCCGCAAATCCCGTCCCTTCGTCGCCGTCAACATGGCCGCGATCCCCCGCGAGTTGATCGAAAGCGAATTGTTCGGCCACGAAAAAGGCGCCTTTACCGGCGACCACGCGCCACGGCGGCAAGTTCGAACAGGCCGAGGGCGGCACGCTGTTCTTGGACGAAATCGGCGACATGCCGATGGAGGCGCAAACTCGCCTACTGCGTGTGTTGCCAGAGGGCGCGTATTCCGCTGTCGGCAGCCGACAGTCTCGCCGCGCCGACGTCCGGATCATCGCCGCCACCCATCGCTCGCTGCGACGACTCGTCGATCAAGGTCTCTTTCGCGAAGATCTCTTCTACCGGCTCAACGTGGTCCCGTTGCGCCTGCCGCCGCTCCGGGAACGCACCGACGACATCCCCGACCTCGTCCGCCACTTCAGTTTGCGCGCCGAACAGGAGGGGTTGCCCACCAAACACCTCACCAGCGAGGCGATCGATCGCCTGCGCGCACATTCTTGGCCCGGCAACGTGCGCGAGTTGGAAAACCTCATGCGCCGCCTTGCCGCGTTGACCGCCGACGAGACCGTGCCCGCCGCCGTGGTGGAACGCGAGTTGATGAGCGACACGCCCCATCAGCCGCGGAACGACAACAGCTTGGGCGCCATCGTCGAACGCCACCTCGAAGGGTATTTCGCAGCCCATGGTGCGTCGCTGCCCCCGGACGGCCTCTTTCCGCGGATCATGAAAGAAGTGGAGCGCCCGCTGATCGAGCTCAGCCTGAAGGCCACCCGCGGCAATCAGATCAAGGCGGCGAGCCTGTTGGGTCTCAATCGAAACACACTGAGAAAGAAAATTCGCGAGCTTCAAATTGAAGTAGTGCGCGCGACCAAGTGATGCAATAATGCAACATTGTGGTTCGTCGGCACGGCGCTGCGAACCGAATGGTCACAGCGTATGGCATCCGAGACACAAAACCACGAACCGTTCGGTCGCGTTATTGCGTGGGTGCAACACGTGGGCCTTGTGCGCCGTTTGGTGCCCGGGCTGGCCATCGCCGCGGTCGTCGCCGCCACCCTGACGTATCTCGCCATTATCGGCGTCGCCCCGTTCACGCCCGAGCGCGAGGCGGTCCGACCGCTTCTCCTAATCGACACCATCATCCTGCTGCTCCTGATCGGGGTCGTCTCGCTCAATTTTGTGCGCCTTTTCATGGCCCGCCGCCGAGGCTCTGCCGGCTCGCGCCTCCAGGTCAGGCTGGTCGCCCTGATTGCTTTTGTGGCCGTGGTCCCGACCATCATCGTCGCGGTCGTCTCGGCGCTCTTCATCAACGTCGGCGTCAATGTCTGGTTCGGGGAGGGCGCCCGAACGGCGATCAATTCCTCGGTCGCCGTCGCCAACGCGTATGTCCTAGAGAACCGGCGCGCGATTGAAGGCGATGTCAGGGCGATGGCCGAGGCCTTGAGTCAGCCACTGAATTCGCTGCGCAATAACCCCACCCAGCTAAGTGGCGCGCTGCAGTTTCTAGCGGACGCCCGCGGCTTGCCCGAAGCGATGATCTTCGATGGCCACGGCACCATCCTGGCGCGCTCCAGGCTCAGCCAACAAATGCTCGATGGCGGCTTTCCCGATCCCGCCATCATGGACAGGGCACGCGGCGGCGAGGTCGTCCTGCTCCGGTCGGGCGATCAAAACGTGCGCGCCTTGATGCGCTTCGAAACCGACAGCGACACCTACATGTATGTCGGTCGCTTGATCGATCCCCTGGTGCTGGGGTTTGCCGAAGAAACCCGCCGCCGCAGCGCGGCCTATTTCGAGCTCGAGCAAGAACGCTCGCGCATCGAATTCGGCCTCGCCGCAATCTTCGTGTTGCTTGCCTTCCTGCTCGTCAGTAGCGCGGTGTGGCTCGGGCTCGCCTTCGCCAATCGGCTCGTCCAGCCTATTTCGTCACTGGTCGGCGCAACCGAGCGCGTGCGCTCGGGCGATCTCGACGTGCGCGTGGCCGAGGGCAGCGAGGACGATGAATTCGGGACACTCAGTCGCGCATTCAACCGCATGACCAGTCAGCTACGATCGCAGCGCAGCGAGTTGATCGAAGCCAACCAGCAACTCGACGAACGCCGCCGCTTTACCGAGGCCGTCCTGGGCGGCGTATCCGCCGGTGTGTTGGGCCTCGATGCAACGGAACGGATCACGCTGCCGAACCGCTCCGCCACGGAACTTCTCGGGATGTCCAAGGACCAACTCGTCGGCCAGCCATTCCGCAAGGTACTACCGGAAATGGCCGAACTCCTCGATGGCGTGGTCGCGCGGGACGGTCGACAGGTCGACGGCGAAATTACGCTTACCCGTGGCGGCCAGGTCCGCGAACTCCACGTCCGGATCGTCGGCGACCCGGCCGGCGGCGCGGAGTCCGGCATGGTTGTCACCTTCGACGACATCTCGGAACTGGTATCGGCGCAGCGCCGCGCGGCATGGGCGGACGTCGCGCGACGAATCGCCCATGAAATCAAGAACCCGTTGACCCCGATCAAGCTTTCGGCCGACCGCATTCGGCGCAAATACAAAGATCAGATCACCGCCGACCAAGACGTTTTCCATCAATGCACCGAGACCATCATGCGCCAGGTCGACGATATCGGGCGTATGGTCGACGAGTTTTCCAAATTCGCGCGTATGCCCGCGCCGGAGTTCGACGTCGAGGATTTGCGTACCATTGTCGAGCACGCCGGCTTCCTGCAGCAATCGGGATCGCCCGACATCAAATACGATATGAGCCTGCCGCCGGTCGGCCCCACGGTCTATTGCGACCGCGCGCAGATCGCACAGGCGATTACCAACCTCATGCAAAACGCCGCCGACGCAATCGAAGGACGTCGTGAAGAAGGCGACCACGCGCCCGGACACATCCGCGTCGACTTGCAAGAAGAGGGCGACACGATTCGGTTAAGCGTCGAAGACAATGGTCGCGGCTTGCCGAAAGAAAAACGAACGCGATTGACCGAGCCTTACGTCACGACACGGAAGAAGGGCACCGGATTGGGCCTTGCTATCGTCAAGAAAATCATGGAAGAGCATCGCGGCCGTTTGATCCTCGAGGACGGGACGAACGGTGGGGCACGCATTTCGCTCATCTTTCCACGACACGACCCTCATGCGACGACGTCTCTCGACGCGGCGGCCGAATAACAAGAACCCAATGAGCGGAGGGGAACGAAGTCTTGGCGCGTGACATTCTCATCGTCGACGACGAAGTCGATATCCGGGTCTCTCTCGGGAATTCTGGCCGATGAAGGCTATGCACCGCGAGCCGTCGCCGATAGCAGCGCGGCCCTGGCGGCACTCGATGCACATGGACCGGCGCTCGTTATTTTGGACATCTGGCTCGAGAATAGTGACCTCGACGGACTCGAACTCCTTGAACAGATCCGAACACGCTACCCGTTATTGCCGGTCATCATGATCAGCGGCCACGGCAACATCGAAACCGCGGTCAACGCGATCAAACAAGGTGCTTACGACTTCGTCGAAAAGCCGTTCACGGCGGATCGGCTATTGCTCGTCGTCTCACGCGCGATCGAAGCAGCCCGTTTACGTCGCGAAAACGAGGAGCTGCGCCTTAGGTTTGGACAAGAGTCGGATCTCGTCGGCGGCACGCCGGCGATCAATACGATGCGGGCGGCGATCGAAAAGGTCGCGCCGACCGGCAGTCGAGTGTTGATCACCGGTCCGGCCGGGAGCGGCAAAGAGGTCGCGGCCCGGTTGCTGCACAATCGCTCACGCCGCGCGCACGGCCCCTTCGTCGTGATGAATGCGGCGCGCATGGCGCCGGAAACCATCGAGCTTGAGTTGTTCGGCGCCGAGGCCGGTGCTACTGGCCCCGATAGTCCCCGCAAGGTGGGCATCTTCGAACAAGCCCACCAGGGCACGCTGTTCATCGACGAAGCCGCGGATATGCCGCTGGAAACCCAGGGTCGAATTCTCCGCGTCCTGCAAGAGCAAACCTTTGCGCGGCTGGGCGGTCGCGAACAAGTCCGCGTCGACGTGCGCGTCATCAGCGGCTCAAGCCGCGATCTATCGGATGAAATCGCCGAGGGCCGGTTTCGCGAAGACCTCTACCACCGATTGGCCGTCGTCCCCATCCGTGTCCCGGCACTTTCCGAACGCCGCGAGGACATTCCGGTATTGGCGCGCTACTTCATGGACCGTATGGCGCAGTCGACCGGCTTGCCGGCGCGTCTGATCGCCGACGACGCCATGGCCGTACTGCAAGCCAAGGATTGGCCCGGCAACGTCCGCGAATTGCGCAACATGATCGAGCGGCTCCTGATCATGGCGCCGGGCGGTCCCGAAACGCCGATCCACGCCGAAACGATGCCGCCGGAGATCCGCGCCAACTACGTGTCGTCGCTGCGTCAGGCCGACAACGGCGAGGTCATGGCGATGTCGTTGCGCGAAGCCCGCGAAGTCTTCGAACGGGAATATTTGATGGCACAAATCAACCGGTTCGGCGGAAACATATCGCGAACCGCGTCGTTCGTTGGTATGGAACGTTCGGCGTTGCACCGTAAACTCAAGGCACTTGGTGTCTCCGGCGGCAACGGTCGCGGATAGTCGGTCAACCAATCAACAAATCGCGTAGGCCTAAAGCATGAGAATCATCGTTTGCGGCGCAGGGCTTGGTCGGCTCCAGCATTGCGCGTCAGCTGGCCTCGGAAAACAACGACGTCACCATCGTCGATCAATCGCCTGAGACGATTCAGCAAATGAACGAATCGCTCGATGTTCGCGCCATCGAAGGCTATGCCTCGCACCCTGATGTTCTCGGCCAGGCTGGCGCGCACGACGCCGAGATGATCGTCGCCGTCACGCAAAACGACGAGATCAACATGGTGGCCTGTCAGGTCGCCCACTCGTTGTTCGACGTACCCTCCAAGATCGCCCGCATTCGCGCCCAAACCTATCTCGACCCAAGCTGGCAAAACCTGTTCACGTGCGACCATATGCCGATCGACGTGATCATTTCGCCCGAAATCGAAGTCGCGCGTGCGATTACCAGCCGGCTCAACGTGCCGGGTGCCACCGATATGGTGAGCTTCGTCGATGACCGGGTGCGCGTGGTCGCCGTTTCGATCGACGAGGGGTGTCCGATTATCGATACACCGCTCCGCCAACTGACCGAATTGTTCCCGGACCTTCACATGAGGATCGTCGGCATCGTGCGCGACGAGGGGATCATCACCCCCGGTGGCGACGATCAGATCCTGGTTGGCGATGAGGTCTATTTCTCGGTCGACGCCAAACAAGTCCAACGCGCCATGGCAGCATTCGGCCATGAAGAAAAAGAGGCCCGCAGTATCGTCGTGATCGGCGGCGGCAATATCGGCCTATTTCTGTCCAAACAGATCATCGAAGAGATCCCCGATATTCGCCTCAAGATGATCGAACTCAGTCGCGATCGCGCAGAACAGGTTGCCGATCAACTTGAAAAAGCCGTCGTCATCTACGGCGACTCGCTAGCCTCCGAGATCCTCACCGAGGCCAACGTCCAAAAGGCCGATGCCGTAATCGCCGTCACCAATGACGATCAGGTCAACATCCTCAGTTCGCTGCTCGCCAAGAGGGAAGGGGCCCAACGCGCCACGACCCTGGTAAACAACCTGACCTATGGACCATTGGTCCGCTCGCTCGGCATCGATGCGGTCGTCAATCCGCGCGCCATCACGACCTCTCGAATCCTGCAACACATTCGCCGCGGCCGGATCCGCGGGGTGCACTCGTTGCGAGACGGACTTGCGGAAATCATCGAGGCCGAGACCCTCGATACCTCGCCCTTGTCCGGCAAAACGTTGCGCGACGTAAAACTCCCCGCCGGCGTCATCATCGGCGCGATCGCCCGCGGAGAAGAAGTCATCATCCCGCGCGGCAATACCGTCATTCAGACCGGCGACCGCGTCATCGTCTTTGCGACGCGCGACATGGTGAAAAAGGTCGAGAAGATGTTCGCCGTACGACTGGACTTCTTCTGAGTTCGGGGACCTGACTCCCGCGCGCCATGGTCTCAACTCACATCAACGTCCTTGGCTGGGCCGCCGCCGTCCTCGCGGCCTTCATGCTACTGCCCGCCGCCCTTTCCTTCAGCGTTGCTGAGCCTGCGATCGGCACTGCATTCGCAACCGGGGCAGGCCTCACGCTGTTTATCGGCGGCACCGGGATCATCGCCACGCGCGGCACCGAACGGCGGGTGGACCTGCGCGGGGGCTTCATGGCCGCGACCTTGCTCTGGATACTGCTGCCGGCCCTGGCGTCCATCCCGTTCGTCCTCAGCGGCGTGTTCGCCTCTTTCACCGACGCCTACTTCGAGGCGCTGTCGGGCTTCACCACCAACGGCGCTTCGATCATCGGCGACCTCGAGGCCATGCCCCAAGGGATCCTGCTGTGGCGGGCGCTGCTGCAATGGCTCGGCGGGTTTGCCTCCGTCCTCTTTGCCATCGCGCTGCTGTCCTTCGGGGGCGTCGGCGGCATGAACCTTTTTGCCACGACCATGCCGCGGGGCGACCGCGAGACATTGTTCGGGCGCACCAAAAAAGTCGCGCGCGCCTTGTGGTGGATCTATGTCGGCCTCACCGCACTCTGCATCCTAGCCCTGGTCGTCGTCGGCATGACCCCGTTCGATGCCACTAGCCACGCCCTCTCGACGATCTCGACGGGCGGGTTCAGCACCAAGAACGGCGGCATTGCCGCGTTCGACAGCATCGCCGTCGAAGCCGTCGTGATGGTGTTCATGCTGATCGGCGCGCTGAACTTCGCACTCCTTTGGGCCCTGGGCCGCGGCCGCGCAGAAGCTTTGTGGAAGGACGTCGAAACCCACTACCTCCTGGCCATCGTTGCCAGCGCCACGGCGATCATCGTCGGCACGTTGGTCGTGGCGCATCATTTCAGTTTTGGCGGCGCACTCCGCCCGGCACTCTTCGATGTGATCTCCTCGATCACCACAACGGGTTTTGCCGCCGGCAGCGACGTCACGACCGGTGTCCTTCCGGTCATCGTCCCGGTCATGCTGATGGGCCTGATGCTGATCGGTGGTGCGACGGGGTCGACGGCGGGCGGGATGCGCCTGATGCGGCTCGTCGTGTTCTTCAAACTCGCCGGTCGCGAACTGTCGCGCCTGTCCTATCCGCACGGCGTCGTTCGACTGCGCTATGCCGGGCAGATCATCGACGAACCGACACTGCGTAGCGTGTGGGGCCAGTTGATGATGTTCCTTTCGTTTCTTGCCCTAGCTGCCTTGGTCTTCGGTGCGCTGGGCTTCGACATGCAGGGCGCGCTCGCACTGGCGGCCACCAACCTGTCGACCGCAGGCGCCGGGCTGTCGCTGACCGCACCCGGTCTGTCGTATCCCGAATTTTCCGACGCCACGAAATGGGCGCTCAACGCCACCATGATCTTCGGCCGGCTCGAGTTGTTGGTTGTGCTCGTCCTCTTCACCCGAGCCTATTGGAGGAACTGACCGTGTCTCGCATCGCCTACGTCAACGGCCGCTATGTGCCGCACCATGCCGCCGGGGTTCACATCGAAGATCGAGGCTATCAGTTCGCCGACGGTGTTTACGAAGTGATGGCGATCGACGACGGCCGCCTCGTCGATATGACGCCGCACTATGACCGGTTGGACCGCAGCTTGGCCGAACTCCGGATCGACCCGCCGATGACCCGCACGGCGCTGGATGTCGTGCTGCGCGAGGTCGTCCGCCGCAATCGAGTGCGCAACGGGATCGTCTATCTCCAAATCACCCGAGGCGTCGCCAAACGCGATCATCCGTTCCCCCAACAAGCCGACCCTGGGGTGGTAGTCACCGCACGCCGTGGCGGTCGACCCAGTCCGCAAAACCGGGAGGAGGGGGTTGCCGTGGTCACGGTGCCCGATATTCGATGGGCACGATGCGACATCAAGTCCGTCTCGCTCCTGCCCAATGTCTTGGCGAAACAGGCTGCGAAAGAAGCGGGCGGCTTCGAAGCTTGGCAGGTCGATGCCGACGACTTGGTCACCGAAGGCTCCTCGACCAACGCCTGGATCGTGGACGCGGATGGCAATCTCGTCACGCGCCCACTGACCAACACCATCCTCAGCGGCGTGACCCGCCTGGTATTAAAGCAGCTTGCCGAAGAGTCCGGCGTCCAGGTGATCGAACGCCCGTTTACCGTCGACGAAGCCAAGAACGCCCGCGAGGCCTTCATCACCAGTACCACGAGTTTCGTAACGCCCGTAGTGAAGATCGACGACCGGGTCATTGCCAACGGTCAACCGGGTTCGACGACAACGCGGCTCATCGAACTTTACGACCGCCACTTGGCGACAGCGTCTTGACGTGCACGAAAACGTAAACCTCGCCGATATCGCGACAATCAGAGGTATCCAACGTGGATTCATGGCACGCGCCACGCTAGAATTTATGCTACGACAGGCACCGCCAAAATCGTCGGGGGCCAGCCCATTAGGTTGGCCCTGGGGGACGACGAAAAACAAGAAAGGACGAGGCGCTCAAATGTCGTCGAACAAGTCTCAAAACGTCCAGGACGTCTTTCTCAATCACGTCCGCAAAAACAAACTCCCGGTTACCGTATTTCTCGTCAACGGCGTCAAATTGCAGGGCGTCATCAGTTGGTTTGATAATTTCTGTGTCCTACTGCGTCGCGATGGGCAAGTTCAACTCGTTTACAAACATGCCATTTCCACCGTCATGCCGGCGCAGCCGGTCCAGCTTTTCGACCCGAACGCCGAGGGGACCGAAGACGCCGACGCGTAACCCACAAGGTCGCGCACTTTGAGCGGCGGGATCGTTTACGACAAACACCCGCGGACGCCGGCGGCCGTCCTTCACCCTGCGATCCGTGGCGCGCGGCGCAACGGACGTGCGCCCGAGGCCGCCCTCGAAGAAGCTGTCGGCCTCGCCGAGGCGATTGATCTCGACGTCCGTCTCGCCGAGGTCATTACGCTCGCCAAACCTCGACCGGCCACGCTGATCGGCACCGGCAAACTCGCCGACCTCGAATTCGATCTGAAAAACCTTGAAGTCGAGATCGTCGTCGTCGACGCCGACCTCTCGCCGGGCCAACAACGCAACCTCGAACGCGAATGGCACTGCAAGGTGATCGACCGCACCGGTCTCATTCTGGAAATATTCGGGGCCCGTGCGCGCACCCGCGAAGGCCGCCTGCAAGTCGAACTGGCCGCGCTCAACTACCAAAAGAGCCGATTGGTCCGGTCCTGGACCCACTTGGAACGCCAACGCGGCGGTGTCGGCTTCATGGGTGGGCCGGGCGAGCGGCAAATCGAGTCCGATCGGCGCATGATCGCCGAAAAGATCACGCGCCTGGAAAAGGAACTGCGCGGCGTCAGCCGGACCCGAGCGCTGCACCGCGACAGCCGCCGCAAGGTGCCGTTCCCGACCGTGGCGCTGGTCGGTTACACCAACGCGGGCAAGTCCACGCTGTTCAATCGGCTCACCGAGGCGGAAGTCGTGGCCAAAGATATGCTGTTCGCCACGCTTGATCCCACCATGCGCGGCCTATCGCTGCCCAGCGGCGAAAGGATCATCCTGTCCGACACGGTGGGGTTCGTGTCCAACCTACCGCACGACCTCGTCGCCGCCTTTGCCGCCACCCTGGAAGAAGTGCGCGATGCCGAGATCGTGCTGCACGTCCGCGATATGGCGCACCCCGACCGCGACCATCAAAAACAAGATGTCCTCGGCATTCTCGACGAGCTTGGCCTGGACCCCGGCACGCCGGTCATCGAGGTGCAGAACAAAGTCGATCTCCTGGACGACGAAAAGCGCACCCGCTTGACCAACTTGGCCAGGGGCGCCGCCGAAATCATCCCGCTGTCCGCCGGCACCGGCGCCGGCTGCCCCGAACTCTTGGCCGCCATCGACGCCCATTTGCGGGATGCCCGCGAAACCTGCGAATTCAAGATTCCCAGCCATGACGGCGGTGCCATCGCCTGGCTGCACGAGCACGGCGAGGTTCTCGCCCGGCGTGACGACGAGGGGATGGCGAACATCCAGGTGGCGCTGTTTCCGGCGGATGCTCGGCGTTTCGAAAAGCGGCTTGCCGAAGCGCAGCTTATCGCCGCCGATTGACCGCGCGGCCCGGTTGACTCGGGCCGAGCGAACCCGCTATCAACCCAGCACTCTCGCAAGAGAGTGCTAATCAAATCATCGCTCCACCAACCTCCATAGAGGCAGTCACCAGATGAAGATCAGGCCGCTACAGGATCGCGTCATTGTCCGACGGATCGAATCAGAACAGAAAACAGCAGGCGGGATCATCATTCCCGATACCGCTCAGGAAAAACCCCAAGAGGGTGAAATCGTCGCCGTCGGCTCCGGCGCCCGCGACGAGAACGGCAAGGTCATTAAGCTCGACGTTAAGAAGGGCGACCGCGTTCTCTTCGGCAAATGGTCCGGCACCGAAGTCAAAGTCGAAGGCGAAGAACTCCTCATCATGAAGGAGTCCGACATCATGGGCGTGCTGGCCTAGTCTCCAAAGGCCGGCAAGCGCTAGTGCAGCGTGAAGCGTCCGTCCGCATAGTGCATCTCGCCACCGCTCATCAGATCGGCGGCGGCGAGGCGTGCTGAGTGAATGCGCGCTTCGATCTCACGCTCCCAGTAGTCCAGAAACCCGGTGATCACCGGGAACTCGGGCGAAAGATCGTACTTTTGCAGGATGAAACTCTGCAAAAGGGTGGGGTAGTCGGGAAGGTGGTACAGGATTTCGGCGGTCGTCAGTCGATATCCTTTGAGTTCCAACTCGAAGCTACTGGCCATGCTGCTCCTCATCAAAGAGATCCACACCGCTATCGTGGCGCACCGTCGTACAGAGTCAAATAAATAGTAATTTCAATGACTTAGCACTCATTCTTGTCAAGTGATAATCGCGCAGGTCGCGATCCCTTGACAGGGCGCACCAAGGGACTATATCCCGCCCCAAGGTTTGGCACTCGTTGGTGCCGAGTGCCAAACGGGTGAGGGAGGGGCCACCGCCCCAACAACCGTCCGCTAACAAAATTACAAACCGACCGGAGTTGGAAAGTCATGGCAGCCAAAGATGTGAAATTCGATCGCGACGCGCGCGACCGCATGATCAAAGGGGTCAACACCCTGGCGAACGCGGTGCGTGTCACCCTGGGACCGAAAGGACGCAACGTCGTCCTCGATAAATCCTTCGGTTCGCCGCGGATCAGCAAAGACGGCGTCTCCGTCGCCAAGGAGATCGAGCTTGAGGACAAGTTCGAGAACATGGGCGCGCAGATGGTTCGCGAAGTGGCCAGCCGCACCAGCGACGAAGCGGGCGACGGCACCACCACCGCGACCGTTCTCGCGCAATCGATCGTCAACGAAGGCGCCAAGTCGGTCACCGCCGGCATGAACCCGATGGACCTCAAGCGCGGCATCGACAAGGCGGTAAAAGCCGTCGTCGCCGAAATCCAAAAGGTGGCCAAGCCGGTCAAGACCGAAGACGAAGTCGCCCAGGTCGGCACCATCTCGGCCAATGGCGAGAACGAAATCGGCGACTTCATCGCCGAAGCCATGCAGCGCGTCGGCAAAGAAGGCGTCATCACGGTCGAAGAGGCCAAAGGCATGGCGACCGAGCTCGACGTGGTCGAAGGCATGCAGTTCGATCGCGGCTACCTGTCGCCGTACTTCATCACCAACGCCGACAAGATGGTGGCCGACCTCCAGGATCCCTACATCCTGCTGCACGAAAAGAAGCTCTCCAGCCTGCAGCCACTGCTGCCGGTCCTCGAGACCGTGGTGCAGACCAGCAAGCCGTTGGTCATCATCGCCGAGGACATCGAAGGCGAGGCCTTGGCCACCCTGGTGGTCAACAAGCTGCGCGGCGGCCTGAAAATCGCTGCGGTCAAAGCGCCGGGCTTCGGCGATCGGCGCAAGGCCCAACTCGAAGACATCGCCATCCTCACGGGCGGCACGGTGATCTCCGAGGATCTCGGCATCAAGCTCGAGAACGTCACCATCGACATGCTCGGCGTCGCCAAGACCGTCAACATCACCAAAGAAGACACCACGATCGTCGAGGGTGCCGGCAAGAAGAAAGACATCCAAGACCGGGTCAACCAGATCCGCGCCCAGATCGAGGAAACCTCCTCCGAATACGACAAGGAAAAGCTGCAAGAACGTCTCGCCAAATTGGCTGGCGGCGTTGCAGTCATCCGCGTCGGCGGAGCCACCGAGGTCGAGGTGAAAGAGCGTAAAGATCGCGGCGACGACGCCCTGCACTCCACCCGCGCGGCGGTCGAAGAGGGCGTTGTGCCGGGTGGCGGGGTGACGTTGCTCTATGCCAGCCGCGCGCTCGCCAAGCTCAAAGGCGAAAACCACGACGAAGACATGGGCATCCAGATCATCAAACGTGCGCTGGAACAGCCCCTGCGGCGGATTGTCGAGAACGCTGGGATCAGCGGCTCGGTCGTCGCCAGCAAACTGCTCGAAGGCAAAGACACCAAAAAGGGCTTCAACGCCCAGACCGAAGAATACGTCGACATGATCAAAGCCGGTATCATCGATCCGGCCAAGGTCGTCCGCATTGCGCTGGAAGACGCCGCCTCGGTCGCCGGCCTGATCATCACCACCGAAGCGATGATCGCCGATCACCCCGAAGACAAAGCCGCAGCACCCCCGATGCCCCCCGACATGGGTGGTATGGGCGGCATGGGCGGCATGGGCGGCATGGGTGGCATGATGTAGCCCACCGGCCAACCGGTAACGCTATGACGGGCCGCGGGGTTGTTCCCGCGGCCCTTTCTTTTTGGCGCACCCCATGACCGTCGACCCCGCCAACGTTGCCGCCTTCATCAAGGCCTGCGCCGCAGAGATCGTGATCCCGGCATTCCGCAATCTCGAGTCCATCGAGATCGGCCTCAAGGGCCCCAACGACGTCGTCACCGAAGCCGACATCGCGGCCGAAGCCTTCCTCACCCCCAAGCTCTTGGACCTGTTGCCGGGCTCCGTCGTGGTCGGCGAGGAAACCGCGGGCGAGGAAACGGCATGGCGCGAAACGCTGCGCGGCGCCCCGGCGGTGTGGCTGATCGACCCGATCGACGGCACCTCGAACTTCGCCGCCGGCATTCCGCTCTTCGGGATCATGGTGGCTCTGGTCGAGCACGGCCAAACCACCCACGCTTGGATCTACGACCCCAACACCGACGAAATGGCCACCGCCCAGCGCGGGGCAGGGGCCTGGCTTGGCGAAACCCGGCTCACCGTGGCGACGGCCACCGAGGTGGGAACCATGCGCGGCTGCATGAATACGCAGTTCGCGGCCGAAGAAGAGGCCGCGCAACTGTTTCGCGCCGCCCGCCATATGCAACCGACCCTGGAGCTCCGCTGCGGCGCAAACCTATCTCCTGCTGGCGACCGCGCGCAGCGACTACGTGCTGTATCACAAGCTCTATCCCTGGGATCACGCCGCCGGCGTTCTGTTGCACGGCGAAGCCGGCGGGGTCGTGCGCCACCGCGACGGCCAGCCCTACGCCCCCGACGGTCCGATTTTCGGCAACACCCTCGTGGCCGCCCCCAGCGAGGAAGGTTGGCGGGCCCTGACGGGCCACCTCTACGCCGCGCCCTAGGGCTTGCGCCCGACCACGCACCGTAAATACATCACCTGCCGTTGGCAGCCGTCATCGACCCTCGCGGCGTAGTCGGCCTCGGCCGCCGCCCGTTCGGCTTCGGTCACCGCGCCGTCGGTCACCATTTAATGGCCGCGCGACGCCGCCACGTAGCCCCACAGCCCGGCGCGCGTCGCGAAGTCCGCATCACCGCGCACCGTGACCTCATCTTCGACCGTGGTCGTGACATCGACCAAGCCAACCCGCCCAAACATGTCCGCCAATCTGTCGGCAATCGCATTGTCCATCCCGGCCGCCGCCCGCCAATCGAGAAACGCCTGGTAGAACCGCGCCATGCTGGGGCAGGGTCCCAGGCGATCCGTTCATGGTTGTAGTCCAACACCACGACATGCCCGCCCTTCGTCGCGCCCTTCATCTCGTTTAGCACGTCGCCTGGCGAGTCGAGCCACTGCAGCACCCTGGCAGCGGTCACAACATCGAACGCCGCCTCGAACGGCAAGCAGAACCCGGCGCACCAGCCCTCCTGCTGGTGGGCGCGCCAAGAGGTCCGATCTCGATCCGACAACCTTGATACAAGCCCCCGATGCGGGCATGGATCCCGGGGCGGTCAGGGTGGCATCAGTCACGTCGATCCCGGCAAAGCGTGGGCCGCCATGATCGATCCTCGGCGGTGATCGGGTCGCCAGTCCTCGGCGGTGATCGGGTCGGTCGCATCGGCCTTGTCGGCATCGCCGTGGAAACGCACCAGCGAGAACTCGGTCTCTGCGGCGCCGGGCTCGACTGACGTCACCCGAATGTTCTTCTCCACCAAATCGGCCCGCAGATCGAGCGAGAACTGGTGCACGAAGGCTTTCGAGGCGCCGTACACATTAGCGCCGAAATAGGGATAGGTCCCCGCGACCGACCCCAAGTTGACGACATGCCCGGCACCGCGCGCCACCATCCCCGGCAACACCGCGCGGGTGACATACATCAGCCCTTTGATGTTGGCATCGACCATCTCGTTCCAATCATCGAGATCGGCTTCGTCGGACGCATTCAGCCCCCGCGCCAGACCCGCGTTATTCACAAACCAATTGATATCGGCCACTTCGGCCGGCAACCCCTCGATCGCCGCCGCCACCGCGGCCTGGTCGCGCACGTCCAAGGTGACCGGGTGGAGGCGGGGGCCTAGTTCCTCGGCCAGCGCCGCGAGCCGTTCGGCCCGCCGGCCCGCCGCGATGACGGTCGCGCGCGCGGCATGGAGCCGCCGCGCCGTTGCCGCACCAAATCCAGAGGTGGCGCCGGTTACCAGAATAATCCGCCCGTTTAGCTCAACTCTCATGATCCCTCGTGTGTCTTTGCGTCCTGCCAAAGGGCCTCCATCCGATCCAAAGAGGCGCCTTCAATAGGCTCGTTGTTTTGTTTAAGGGTGGATTCTATGTATTTGAAACGACGGGTAAATTTGTCATTCGCAAGACGTAGCGATTCCTCGGGGTCGAGGCCCATGTGACGCGCCGCATTGGCGACCGCAAACAGCACATCGCCCAGCTCATCGGCCATCCGGGCAGGGTCACCGACGGCCACTGCCTCGTCCAGCTCCGCACGTTCTTCGTCCAATTTGGCCAGAACCGGCCCGAGTTCAGGCCAATCAAAGCCCACCCGGGCCGCGCGCTTTTGCAGCTTTTCGGCGCGCTGCAAGGCGGGCAGGGCGGGCGGTACGTCATCCAGCACACTGCCGTCGCCATTGGCCTTTTCGGCGCGCTCCGCCGCCTTTTGCTGCTCCCAGGCGTCGGTCTGGGCCTCGGCGTTGGCGATATCGGCATCCCCAAACACGTGCGGATGGCGCCGGATCATCTTGTCGCAGATCGCCGCCACCACATCGTCAAAGGTAAACGCGTCTTCCTCGGCCGCCATCTGGGCGTGAAACACGACCTGGAACAGCAAATCGCCCAGCTCGTCCTTCAACGCCGCCCGGTCGCCACGCTGAATCGCGTCGCGCACCTCGTAGGCTTCCTCGATCGTATACGGCGCAATCGTCTCGAACGTCTGCTCCAGATCCCACGGACAGCCACCGTCGCGCGACCGCAACCGGCTCATGATCGCCAGGAGCTGGTTGATCGGAGCGTGGTCGTCGGTTGGGGGCAGGGTCATGGCGCGCGATTATGGGAGTCGCAGGTGAGGAGAACAACCGACCGCACCCAATAGACGGTCGGCCTGACCCAATTCGCCACCTTATCCTTTTGTCGCATAATATATATTATGACAAATATGGTTAGTTATTTGAGACTAATAGGTTATCGGTGTTTCCTACGAACCCGCACGAGTTACGCCACATCCAGGGCCATCCCGTCATAAGCCGGCTCCAACCCCCGTCGGCAACTCGTCCACCAGGCTTTGGTAGTCCATGGACGTGTTCATATGGGTCAGCACCGCGCGGCGCGGCCGTAGGCGCTCGATCCAGGACAGCGTGAGCTCGAGATGGGCGTGCGTCGGATGGGGTTTGCGCTGCAGGCAATCCACGATCCAGGTATCGACGCCCGCCAGTACCTCGAAGGCGTCATCCGAGAGCGCCTGGACGTCGGTGGAATAGGCCACCGCCCCTACCCTGAACCCTAGTGTGCCGATCGGCCCATGTTTCTGGCGAAACGGGACGATCTCGGTGCCGCGACCCCAAACGGCCCGACGATCTCGTGGGCGTTGAGAATGGGGGGTTACAGCCGGTTCGCGTCTTGCTCGAAGGTATAGCCAAAGCGCTGGGTCAACTGCGCCAAGGTCTCGGGGTCCGCCCAGGCATCGACCGGGCCGCCGTTGCGAATGGCGATAAAGCGCAAATCGTCGATCCCGTGGGCATGATCGGCGTGGGCATGGGTGAACAGCACGGCATCAAGGCGCTCGATCCCGGCATCCAGACCCTGCTGGCGGAGATCGGGCGAGGCATCGATCAGGATGTCGGCGTCCCCATCACGCACCAAAACCGAGGCCCGCGAGCGCCGATTGCGGGGCTCGTTCGGATCGCACGCCCCCCAATCGTTGCCTATCCGCGGCGTGCCGCCGGCGGTGCCACATCCCAGAACGACGACTTGCATGGGCTAGGGCGCAGGCGTTGGGGTCGGCGGTGTCGCCCGATCGAACAAGCGATAGAAATTCGCCGTCGTCAGGTCGGCCAAATCCTCAACCGCCATGCCGCGCAATTCGGCGACGCAGGCCGCGGTATAGGCGACATACGCAGGCTCATTGGTCTTGCCGCGCTTAGGCACCGGGGCGAGATAGGGCGCGTCGGTCTCGATCAACAGCCGATCCTCCGGCACCGCCTTGGCGGTTTGCCGAATATCCTCGGCGTTCTTGAACGTCACGATGCCCGACAACGAGATGTAGAACCCCAGATCTAGCGCCGTCGCGGCGAATTCTCGCGTCGCGCTAAAGCAGTGGATCACCCCGCGTAGGGCCCCTGCCCCGGACTCCTCTTGCAGGATGACCGCCGTTTCGGCGTCGGCATTGCGGGTATGCACGATTACCGGCAACCCGGTCTCGCGCCCGGCCGCGCAATGCGCGCGAAAGCTCTCGGCCTGCCGCGCCCGGTCCGAATGGTCGTAATAGAAATCCAACCCGGTCTCGCCGATCCCCACGACCTTGGGATGTTGGGTCAGCGCCACGATCTCATCGGCCAGCAAGGAATCCGAGTCCGCCTCATGCGGATGAATCCCCACCGAACACCAAATATCGTCGGCACTATCGGCAAGGTCCTTCACCACCTGATGATTGGCCCGGTGCGTGCCGATCGTCAGCATCGCGCCGACCCCGGCCGAACGCGCGCGCGCCAGCACCCCGGCGCGGTCTTCGGACAGTGCATCGAAGTCCAAATGGCAGTGGCTATCGACCAACATCACGCGGGCTCGTCGACATAGCGCGGAAACACCCCTTGCGGCTTGGGCAGCGCGGTCCCGGCTTGTAAGCGCGCGTCATCGGTCAGCGCGGCAAAGCTGCGGGCCGCCGCATCGACCGCCAGCAAATCCAACAACGCCGCGGCCGAGGTCGGCACGAAAGGCTGCACCAAAATCGCCAACCGCCGCACCGTCTCGGCCACCACGTACAGCACTGTGGCCATCCGGTCGGGATCGGTCTTGCGCAACGTCCACGGCGCCTGGGCATCGACATAGCGGTTGGCGTCGCCCACCACATTCCAAATTGCCGCCAACGCATTGTGGAATGCCAGGTCGGCGTCCAACAACTCACGTGCTGCCGGCATCGCTGCCAACGCCGCGTCCAGCAATGCCGTATCCGCCTCAGTCAGGTCGCCCGGCGTCGGCACTTGGCCGTCGCAGTTCTTGTTGATCATCGACAAGATGCGTTGCGCCAGATTGCCCAAATCGTTGGCCAAATCGCTGTTGATCCGGTTGACGATGGACTCGTGCGAGAAACTGCCGTCCTGCCCGAACGGCACCTCGCGCAGCAAGAAATAGCGCATTTGGTCGAGCCCATAACGGCCGATCATGTCGCGCGGCGCCAGCACGTTGCCGAGCGACTTCGACATTTTCTCGCCCTCGATATTGAGGAAGCCGTGGCAAAACACCCGCTTGGGCAATTCAATACCGGCCGCCATCAAAAAGGCCGGCCAGTAGACCGTGTGAAAGCGCACGATGTCCTTGCCGATGACATGAACATCGGCCGGCCAATAGCGCTGGAACGCATCGCAGTCGGTATCGGGATAACCCACGCCGGTGATGTAGTTGGTCAGCGCGTCGAGCCAGACGTACATCACGTGCTCGTCGTCGCCCGGCACCGGAATGCCCCATTTCAGCCGTCGCCGTGAGACCGACAGATCGCGCAAGCCCGACTTCACAAAGCTGATCACCTCGTTGCGGCGGCTTTGCGGTTGGATGAAGTCGGGATTGGCCTCGTACAGCGCCAACTACTTGTCGGCCCATTGCGACAGCCGGAAGAAGTAGCTGTCTTCCTCGACCCACTCGACCTCGGCGCCGGACGGCGCAAAGAACGCCCCCCCCTCGCCTTTCGTCAGTTCGTCCTCGGTGAAATACGCCTCGTCGCGCACCGAGTACCAGCCCTCATAACTGCCGCGGTAGATATCGCCCGCGTCGGCCAGTTTTTGCCAGATTGCCTGCGCCGCGGCGTGATGGCGCGGCTGGCTGGTGCGCAAGAAGTCGTCGTTCGAGATGTCGAGATAATCCGTCATCTCCTCGAACAGTGCCGCATTGCGATCGACAAAGGCCTGCGGCTCGATGCCCTCTTTGGCCGCGGTGCGGGCGTTCTTCTCGCCGTACTCGTCGGTCCCCGAGAGAAACATGACGTCATAGCCGTCGAGCCGCTTAAAGCGCGCTAGCGCATCGCAGGCGATCGCTTCATAGGCATGCCCCAAATGCGGCGCACCGTTCACGTAGAAGATTGCAGTGGTTAGGTAGAACGTTTTTTTGTCGGTCATCAAAGACACTCTAGCGGCGCACAAACCCCTGCACGACCGCGCTTCATCACCTTGTCGCTAAGGCGGCGGACGATGGCCAATGGGTCTTAGCGTGTCAACCTATCGCGCGCCGCCGGCCGCCCGCGAGAGCGCGGTAAAGACGTTCAGCACGACGGTTTTCTTGTCGAGATTGACCGCCTCGGCCCGCGCCGTCAGATCGCGCGCCCGTTCCCAGGCATCCAGCCACGCGTCCGGCTTGCCGGCTTGCCATAATCGGTCGATCACGGTGCGCTCGTCGCCCAGGATCTGGACCGGACGACGCCCCTCGGCGCCCGCCCGCACCATGCGGCTCAACCAATCCAACAACAGATCGACCAAGGTGCGATAGGTCGCCTCGTTGCCGCGTCGCGCTACTCGGTCGCCTAAGGCCTGAATGCCGACGACATCGAGCTCCGGCAAAGGCGCCAGCAACGTCACCAATTCGCGGTACAGATCTAGCCCACCCTGCGCGGCCAACTCAAGCGCGCGTCCCGGCACTCCCGTCGGCCAGCACCGTCAACGCCAGGCGTTCCTCGTCGGTATAATCCTCCAAGCGCTCGGCCAAGATCGTCGCCATGATGTCGGCCGACAGCGTCCGCAGCGTCAGGTTTTGGCACCGCGACCGAATGGTCGGCAACAAGCGTCCCGGCGCATGGGCCACCATGATCAACAAGCCACGTTGCGGCGGCTCTTCCAATTGCTTCAACAATGCGTTTGCGCCGTTGGCGTTGACCTCGTCGACCGCATCGACGATCGCCACGCGCCAGCCCCCCTCGCCCGCGGTTGCGCCGAAAAACGGCCGCAGCTTACGAATCTCGTCGACCACGATTTCGCCGCGCAAGCGCTTGGCCTTTTCGTCATAGGTTCGTTCGAACGCCAGCAACCCGTCGTGCGACTGCTGCGAAATACGGCGAAACACCGGATCGTCCGGCGCGACGTAAAGCGATTCCGCGTCCGGCCGTCGTCATTCGCGGATCGCCGTGCGCCAACACGAAACGCGCCAACCGATAGGCCAGCGTCGCCTTGCCAATCCCGCGCGGCCCACTGATCAACAGCGCATGCGGCATCCGCCCGCTCTGCCACCAGCGCAGCAAATGGCCCTCGGCGGCCTCGTGCCCCAACAGGGTGTCGGTATCGCGCGGGTGTTGCGCGTCGGTCTCGTCGGTTTTGGCCATGCTTCAGATACTAAGCCGCGCTTGCACGCTGTCCCAGACCTGCGCCGCCACCTGATCAGGTGATGCGGCCGCCTCCACCACCACGCACCGTTCGGGCTCGTTCTTGGCGATATCGAGAAACGCCGCCCGGATGCGCTCGTGAAACCGCGTCCCCATCCGCTCGTAACGGTCTTCGGCATCGCGCCGCTCTTGCGCCCGCGCCAACCCGTCCGCCACCGGCAGATCTAGCACGACCGTCAGGTCGGGCCAAACGTCGCCCGCCGCCCAACGGTTGATCTGCGCAACCGTTTTCAGGTCCACATCTTGGGCATAGCCCTGATAGGCCATGGTTGAATCGGCAAACCGGTCGCACACCACCCAGGTTCCTGCGTCCAGCGCCGGCGCGACGGTTTTCTGGACATGATCGTGGCGCGCCGCATTGTGCAGCAACAATTCGCTTAACGGCGCCCAACGTTCGGTCGGCCCCTCGACCAGCAGCCGCCGGATTTCCATCGCGCCGTCGGATCCGCCGGGTTCTCGCGTGGCGACAACGTCGTGGCCGGCCGCGCGCAGTCGCGCGCTCAGCAACGCGACCTGGGTCGATTTTCCGGCGCCCTCGCCGCCTTCAAAAGTAATGAATCGACCCCGTGCCACGACATTTCCCTAAGGGCTTTGGCTGCCCCAAACGATATGGCTGATCGCCGCACCCAACCGACCGACAACCCCAAGGCGGTCGACCGCCTCGCCCGCCACTAGATCGCGCAAGATGGGTGCCATGTTGGGTCCTTCGATCCGCAGCTCGGCAATTCGCGCACCCTTGGCGATCGGCGCGGCGACCGGGCTTTCGTAGGCCACCGTCACCGTCATATCGCGCCGCGCCTTGCGTGACATCGTCAACAAAACATCGTCTTCCAGAATTAACGGCACGGTAGCTTTGGCGCCGAGCCAGACTTGCGCGTTCTCGACCACGTCGTTGGCCGAAAACAGCGCATAGTTTTTGAAATCGCGAAAGCCCATGTCGATCAAACGTTCGCTCTCGCGCGATCGCTGATTGACGCTCTCCAACCCGTTGACCACAAGGATCAAACGCCGCCCCTTGCGCTCGGCCGAGGCGACAAGTCCATAGCCGGACTCTTCGGTATGCCCGGTCTTCAGCCCGTCCGCGCCGATGTCCTTGTAAAGCAGCGGATTGCGGTTGCCCTGTTTGATCTCGTTGTAGGTGAATTCTTTTTCTTTGAAGATCTCGTAATACGTCGGATGCTCGCGGATCATCCGCGCCGCGATCGTGGCGAGATCGCGCGCCGTCGTGCGGTGCTCGGGATCCGGCCACCCCGTCGAATTGCGAAACGTCGAGTTGGTCAACCCGATCTCCGCCGCCCGCCGGTTCATCTTCCTCGGCAAAGGCTTCCTCGGTCCCCGACAGGCCTTCGGCAAACACCACGCTCGCATCGTTGCCCGATTGCACGATGACGCCGCGTAGCAAGTCCGACACCGTCACCCGCGAGTTGGGCTCGACGAACATCCGCGAGCCCCCCATCCGCCAAGCCGTTTCGCTCACCCGCATCGTGTCGTCCATCGCGATGGAGCCGTCCTGCAACCGCTCGAACACCATCAGCAAGGTCATCAACTTGCTCATCGACGCGGGCGGCATCCGCGCATCCGCATTCTTTTCGAACAGGGTTGCCCCAGTCGCCAGATCGATCATCACCGCATGGGTCGCCGGTGTCTCGACGGTCTGCGCCCCCACCGGTCGTCCGCCCAATAAACCGACCGCCATCCAGCGTCAAGATCAGAAATGAAAACCTAGTCACCATGTGCCTTGTCCGATGTCTCAGTAAACGTGCAAACCCACCATATACGGGAATGGGTCAATTCGATGGCACCGCGTCAGCGCGGACCGACAACAATACGCGCCTCGGGAAAACCCGATCCGATCATGTTCGCCAATACGGCATCGGCCTCCTCGACGGAGGCGAGCGGTCCGATCCGGACCCGAAAAAATTCCGTCTCGCCGACGATAGCCGACTGGATCGTGGTCTCGCCGAACGAAAACAACCGCGCCGCCAGGCGGTTGGCGTTGTCGAAACGGGTAAACGCGCCGGCCTGCACGTAAAGATCGCTCGGTCCCACCGAGACCATCGCTACCTGCGCGGGCGGCGGCGGTTCGACCACGGGCGCGGGCGCTTCGGCCACCCCGGGCGGTGGCGCCAGTGTCGCGGTTTCGACTTTGGCCACCGGCACGGCCGATACGGCGTCGCGTTCCTCTTGGGTGGTCACAGGCTTCTCGGCAACGAATCCCTTGGTGCCTTGGTCGACGATCTCGACGCGGACTTTAGCCGTACCTTGCCTTTCGAAGCCCAGCAGCTGCGCCGCTCGCCGCGATACATCGATGATTCGGCCATGCGCGTAGGGGCCACGGTCGTTGACCCGGAGCACCATTGCTCGACCGTTCTCCAGGTTGGTGACGCGCACGTAGCTCGGCATCGGCAGCGTCTTGTGCGCGGCCGTCAAATCGTTCTGGTCGTAGGTCTCGCCGTTCGCGGTGGTCTTTTGATGGAAGCCCGGTCCATACCAAGACGCCACGCCGGTTTCGTCGTAGTCGCCGTCGACCTCGGGGTAGTACCGCACGCCCTTGATCAGATAGGGATTGCCGACCTTGTAGACGCCGCCCGGCCCGATCGGCACGCCGTTCGGCGCAATGCTGGCAACTTCTTTTTCGTCGCCGCGCTTTTGGACTTCCTTGATCGCGTGAACCGCAAGCTGCGTCTGGGCGCAGGCACCCAAAACAAGCAACGTCAGAACCGCGGCACCGCCGCGGGCGGCACGCACCCACCCCATCATATTGTGTTTTTGCTCCGCTCGACCCAGGATGTTGTTGGTCTTAGTTACCGCCAATCCGGTCCGAGAGCAAGCCGACGGCAAGCGCGAAATAGTTCGATCGGTTCCAGCGCAAGGTCGCCCGGAAATTGTCGTAGACCATGAAGGCCCGCCCCTCGGGGCCGTCTGGGATGACGATATGGGCCGGTAGCTGGCGCGTGGGCAGATCGCTCCCGTCGAGATTGCGCACGCCCAAAGCCTGCCATCCGCCGATCGGTTTCATCGCCTTTTCTTCAGCCAGCGCCGCATCGAACCCGGCCGGCAAGCGCACTTCGCGGCCCCAAGTCTGATCGTCCTGCCAGCCCACCCGTTTGAGATAGTTGGCCGCCGAGCCGAACACGTCGGCCTGGGTCGTCCAGATATCGCGCCGCCCATCCTTGTCGTAGTCGATCGCGAAGTTCACAAAGCTCGAGGGCATGAATTGGGCCTGCCCCATCGCACCGGCCCACGAGCCCGTCATCTTCTCGGGCGCGATATGCCCCTCGTCGAGGATCTGCAGCGCGTCGAACAACTCTTTGCGGAAATAAGCGCTCCGCCGACCGTCAAACGCCAATGTCGCGAGCGCGTTGACGACATTGAAACCACCGGTCAACCGACCGAAATCCGTTTCGATGCCCCATAAGGCAACGATGAAGCGTGGCTGCACGCCGATCTCGTTCCCGACTTTCTCCAGCAACGCACGGTGCTGCGCCAACATTTGACGACCCTTTTGCACGCGCCGGTCGGGTACCACGCGCTCGATGTACTGCGCAAAGGTCAACGTGAATTCCGGTTGGCGACGGTCGAGTTCGATAATACGCGGGATCGGATCGATCCCGGTCAGCGCCTGATCCACGATCGAGGGCTTTATCCCTTTAGCGCTGGCCTCGGTGCGCACCTCTTCCAGCCACACAGGCCATTTTTCCATATCGAAGGTGACGGTTTCTTTTTCGGCCGCCCATGCGCCCTGTGCGCCGAGCAACACCATCAAACCCAATCGCCAGTGCCAGAAATGCCCGCACCCTCTACTCCTTTTTCGTTTGCCCCTAGGTCGCGTCGGGAAACAGCGCGTCCGTTCGCCCGAGCACACGGTATACAACGAGTCCGATCCATTCGCGCAACACACGTTGTGCGGAACTCGCGCGTCCAGCCAGATTCCAATCCAGCGACAGACCCGGCGCATGGAGACCGTAAGCATGGTCCACCGGATACGGAATCACCGGCCACTCGGCCGCACGGAACACCCCCACGGCGCGCGGCATGTTGAGCGCACTCATGACCAGCAGCCACGTCTCGCCGTCCTTCGGCGCGACTAGCGGTTTCAAATTCTGGGCGTTCTCGAAGGTGTTGCGGGACTCCCGTTCGAACACGACACGACCGACATCGAGTCCCATCGTCCGCAATGCCATCCGCGCCACGTCCGCCTCGCGCATGGCTTCCGGCCGCAACGACCCACTGCCCCCGCTATAAACAAGGCGTGCGTCGGGATAGCGCTGCGCCAAATCGACGAACGCAATCAGCCGGTCTGCCGATTGGTTGACCGAAACGATGCTGCGCGCACGGGTATGTGCCACGTTCTCGGACCCGCCCAACAAAATGATTCCATCGACCTGGGCCGGCATCGGGTCTGGCGTCGCAAAACGAGCTTCCAGCGGCCAGCCCAGCCAAGCGCCGATCGGCAGCACGGCCAGCGCGACCAACACCACGACCCCCAGGGAAACAAGCCAGCGGCCCAGCGCGCGCCATCGCGTCCACAACAGGGCCGCGCCGAGAACGGCCGCGATCAGCGCGAGATTCGACGGCGCAACGACGATCCAAAAGGTCTTGGAGAGCCAGAACAACACCCCGTCCTCTTAGAGCGGGCCGGGGTCAAACTCAACCGAAGCGTCAGTAGCCGAGCTGGCGATAGACGATCTTGGCCGCCTTCAGCAACACCTCACGTTCGACGCCGCCCGCAACCGCATAGCCCGTGGGCCCGTTGATCCAATAATAGACGCCGACAACGCCGGTCGAGGCGAACGAAAACGCCGTATCGCGCCCGCCGGTATCGCCGTGCCGCATGTACAACGAGATGCGCCCGCCTTCGATATCCTCGTACAGGAAATACGCCGCCGGTTTGGACTCGCCGGGCAACATGCGCCCGCCCACCAACTGAAAGCCAGCCTCGCTCAAATCGGGGATCTCGACGTCGGTGCCCAGTCGTTTGCTCAGCCACGCCACCAGGTGCGGTTTTTCGCCGGCCGCCACCTCGACCGCATGGCGCCGTTCGGCGTAGTACGTGGCGTGAATGGTACTCCCGCCCGCACCGGGAACGCCGCCGCGAGCGAGTCGTTCTGAGGCGACGTAACGTCGTTCAGCACCCAGCCACCGGCCGCACCGGCCGCGACGAGCACCAATGTCGCCGCAATCCGACGCATCACGTCGATCGGACGCCGTCGCGCCGGCCGCACCATGGCGTGCGGCAAGAGCTCGTTCAGCACATCGTCGAACGCTTCATGCAGGTTGCGGTTCAGGCGGCGATAGTCGCGCACGATCTTCGCCGCCGCCGCGTTGGCCGCAAGATGGGCCTCGACCTCGGCGCGCCGCGCGGCATCGAGTTCGCCGTCGACATAGGCGTGAAGGTCGTTATCGGTGATCGATTGATCCGTCATTTTTCTGTCACCGTGTCTCTCGCCACGACACCACTTTCCTCCAGCAACCCCCGCAACTTTTCGCGCCCCCGCGACAGCCGGGACATCACCGTCCCCATCGGTATGCCCAGGATTTTCGAAACTTCCTGGTAGCTCAGCTCTTCCAGCCCCAACAGCAACACCACCGCGCGCTGCTCCTCGGGCAACAAATCCAATGCGGCACCGACGTTGCGTACCTCGACCCGCTTCTCCTGCACCGGCTTCACGCCGCGGTCGTCGGTCCGCTCGTTCAACGCCACCACCGTCGGTCGGCTCACCGCCTTGCGCACTTGGTTGATGTAGATGTTGTGCATGATCGTGAACATCCACGCCCGCATGTTGCTGCCGGTCTGCCACAGGTGAAATTTTTTCCAGGCCCGCTCCAGGCAGTCCTGCACCAAATCCTCGGCAGCATGGGTATTCCCGGTCAGCGCGCGCGCATAGCGCCGCAGTCGCGGAATCTGCTCGATAATCAGCCGGTCCTTTTCCTGCAATTCAGCCGCCTATTTTTTAATAACAAATACTTAATAGGCATACCTAAACCATATTATAAGATCGATGTGCACGTCGCGGCTGCAGCATAAACGTCTCCCGCCGCCACCTATTCCATCAACCATCGGTCTGCCGCTGCCCATTGCCGCCCGGCACCGTTAGTCTCGCCATCATGCGCCATCGCACCTTCCGCGGAAAGCTGTCCTACCGCCACGACACCAAAGGCGAAACCGGCCGGGAATGGTTCACCGTCACGGTCCAGCCAGACGGCACCCGCACCCACCGCGCCCATTGCGAAATGGACGACGATGCCGTCCTACGCGACGTCGTCACCACGATGGGCGCCAACTGGTTCCCGATCGATTCCTACGTCCGCCTCAGCGTCGGCGGCGCCGACGAAGGCTCGGCCTGGTTCCGCATCGACGGCCACCACGCCACATGCGAGTCCTGGACCAAAGGCGCCGGCCGACTCAGCCAAACCATGACCTTCGACGAACCCGTGCACATCTTCGGCGGCCACCCGGTCAGCGGCGATGCCATGAAGCCCGCGCATTACAAACCGGACGGCCCGGCCAAACAAAGCTTCCTGATGGTCAGCACCTCGCCCCTACCCAACGGTGCGTCAGGCCCGATCATGGCCGCCCGCCAAGGCGTGTTCGAATTCATCGGCAACGAGGAGATCACCGTCGATGCCGGCACCTTCCCATGCCGCCGCTTCCGCTGGCACTTCGAAGAATTTCCCCCCATCGAGCTCTGGAACAGCGGCCCCGACCTCATCCCAGTGAAGGTCCGCTGGGATCTCCTCAAATCCGACTACGACCTCGTCGAATTCTCGACGGACTAAGCCGCCGCGGCCCCTTTTTTCTGCGCCGCCCTCTGGCACGGGCCGTCGTCCACTTGAAAACTATATCGACCGATATATCTCTGATGACAGGAGGTGCCATGACCCAACGCGAACCCTCGCCCCCCGCCGCCGCCGTCGCGCGCGACAACCCCGGCGTCATCATGCAGCCACCGTTTCTTTATGCGGGCTTCCTCGTCGCCGCCGCGCTGATCGACCGCGCCGTCCCGCTCGCGATGGTCGGCGAACCGGCTCGCTGGATCCTCGCCGGCCTCTTGTTCCTGCTCGGTTTCATCTTGGCGGCAAGCGGCACGCGCCTCTTCCGCCGCGCCGGCACCAACATCGAAACCCACAAGCCCAGCACCACGGTCGTCACGCACGGCCTCTACAAGTATTCGCGCAACCCGATCTACCTCGGCCTGACCGCGATCTACATCAGCCTGATGTTCGTCGCCAACACCTGGTGGGCCCTCATCCTGCTACCGGCCCTGTTGATCGTGATGCGCTACGGCGTCATCGCCCGCGAAGAACGCTACCTCGAAGCCAAATTCGGCGAGGCGTACACGGCGTATAAGGCGCGCGTGCGGCGGTGGATTTGACCTAAACCGGCACGTCGCCCTTGATCGTCGTGCGGTGCATGTGCCGGGTGTGCTTTGGGTCGTACGGCGTGGCGTGATGCATGGTGCAGCGGTTGTCCCAGAACACCACATCGCCCGCCTGCCATTGGTGCCGATAGACGAATTGGTCTTGCGTCATGTACGCCTCGAGCTCGTCCAAGAACTCGAGCGCCGGTTCCTGCTCCATCCCGACCACGCCCATCGTAAAGCCGCCGGCATAGATCGACTTGCGGCCGTTCTCGGGGTGCGTGCGAATGATGGGATGATCGACCGGCGGGGTCTTCTCTTCTTCTTCCTTGGTCATCGGCGGACGAATACCGGCCTTATCTTTTTCGCGGTACCACCGGCTGCCGAAGTGGTGGATCGCCCGCATCTTGGAAAGTTCTTCCTTGCGCGAATCGGGCAACGCATCAAAGGCCGCATGCATGCTGGCGAACATCGTATCGCCGCCGCTCGGCGGCACTTCCAACGCATAGAGGATCGAGCCCAGCGCCGGCGTCGGCAGGTACGACATATCGCTATGCCAATAGCGCCCGGCGTCTTCCAGGCCCAGCGGTTTGCCGTCGGCGTCCTTCTTGTTCGACACCACGATGATCTCGGGATGCCCCGGCAAGCGGTACCACGACACCACGTGAATCTCCGGCGCGCCGAACCGCAAACTAAACGCCTTGTGCTGTTCGGGCGTCAGGTCCTGATCGCGAAACAACAGGAGCCCGTGATCGAGATGCGCGCGATGCACCGCCTTGAACGTCTCGTCATCCAACGACTTGGACAAATCGACGCCGCGCACCTCGGCGCCGAAGGCTTGATGTATAGGTCTGACCTCCATCGACATCCCGCCCTCCTAGTAGTCCAAAAACTTCGTCACCACCGCGGCGCGGGCCGCCTCGCCGCCCGGCACCATGGTGTGGCTGCTTTGCGGCACGAGACGCGCGGCCTTGGCGGCATAGCGCCCCAGCGGATCGGCCTCTTCGCCCACCACCAACGTCGCGCTCTTCAGCTTTTTCAGCGTCGCCGTCACGTCGTTCTTTAACGCGGCCTGGGTCAACAGGTGGTACGTGTCTTTGCTTTTCAACACCTCGACCACGCGGTCATGCAGCCACGAGGCATTGAAGTTCGCATCGATCGCCCGGGCATGTTTGTCGTCCCGCGCATACCACGGCCAGAACACCAGTTCGTCGCGCAGCATCAGCCAGGTCGTGTACAAATACGCCCCATCCCACGTCACGTTGATCGGCGGCGTGTACTTCGCCGCCAGGCGTTTGCGCTCGGCGTCCGAGAACATGATCACGCCGTCCAGCACCAATTTCTTCACCCGCGCGGGATAGCGCGCCGCCAACGCCGTCGCGACCGAGGCCCCGCTGTGCCGCCCGTAGAGATCGTAGGACCGCAGGCCCAACCGCGCCGCCACGGCCGCGGCGTCATGGGCGAAATCCGCCACCCCCGGCCGGGCTTTGGCCGGCGCATCCGAATCGCCGTTCCCTGGCAGGTCGAGCGCATAGACCGGCCGCTTTTTGGCTAACGCGGTCATCAACGGGGAATACATCTGCGACGACCACCGCCCGTCGTGAATCAAGAATAACGGTCGCCCCGTTTGCGCCTCCCCGGCCGAGCGCACCAGCACCTGCCCGCTCGGCAAATCGATGTAGCGCCGGTTGATCCGTCCTTTGATCGGCGCGAGGTCGGGATCGGCCGGCGCCTTGGCCGCGCGTACGTAGCGCTTGATCGCCGCCGCCTGGGCTTTGACGTAGCCATGCCGGCTATGCCGCTCGATCACCTGGTTGCGCGGCAATTTCGGCAGCAGGTCGAGATGCGGGTAGAGCATGTCGTCATCGCGCGCCATATAGGTCGCCGGAATGTTCAGCGCCCGCGCCGCGGCCCGTACGTTGTAGGTAAACGCCGCGCCATACCCTTTGCGATAGGCATCGCCGGAGCGGAAGAAATCCATGATCGACGCGTGCAACATGTCGGGCGTGGAGAACGCGCGGTCGCTGCGCGCCGCCGCATTCCGCTTGTACCAGGGGAACCACAGCACCTGATCGCGCATCCGCGACCAATGCCCCGGCAGATGGCTACCGTCCCACAACGGGCGGAACGGCGGCAGATAGTTCTTTAAGATGTCGCGGGTTTCTTCGGGGCCGAAGATCGGCACCCCGTCCAACACCACGCCGGTGAACTTCTTGGGAAACTTCACCGCCAATTCCAACGCGATACACGCCCCGGTATGGGTGCCGTACAGCGCGCAGCGCGGCATCTTCAGCGCATCCAGCGCGGCGGCATAGGCGGCCGCCATCTTCTGCACGTTGACCTCTTCGGCGGTCAGCGGATCGGTCTCGCCGAAGCCCGGCGAATCGAAGGCAAAAACGGTATGCCGTCCCGACAGCGCATCCATCACCGGAATCACCGCGCGCGAGGACGCGGGCGAGGCATGAATCAAAACGATCGGCGGCCCGCTGCCTGCACGACGGTAATGCACCGCCCGGTTGCCCACCGAAACAAAGCGGCGTTTGATTTTCGCGGCCATCGCCTCCCCCATCGTTTATACGAACTGTATCGGCCCAGGGTATCACAACAACTTGTGGTCCGTGTCGACGTCGTGATGGCGCAACCGGCCCCCCGTCTTAGGATGGCACCCGCATTCATGAGGTCGCGATGCTGCCGAAGGTCCACCGTTTCTCTCCGCTTGGCTTGGCCGTCGCCGCTGTGGCGTTGGCCTTCGCGTTAGGCGCGCCGACAGCCGCCACCGCGCTGGGCTCTTGCGCCGACATCCTCGACGCGGTGGTGCGTCTCGACGCCGAAATCCCCCGCAGTGCCGCCACCGCCCAAGGTCTCGGCACGCGCCGGTCGGGCCATGGCATCGTCATCGACGACCAAGGCCTAATCCTCACCATCGGCTATCTGATTCTCGAAGCGAACACGATCGAGCTGCGCACCAACGACGGCCGCACCGTCGGCGCGCAATTCGTCGCTTACGACTACGACACCGGCTTCGGGTTGGTCCGCGCGCTCGAACCCCTCGGGGTCAAACCGATCAAGATCGGAACTTCGGCCGATTTGGTCGAACGCGACCGCGTCCTCGTCGTCGGCAGCGGCGGCGCCGAGCACGTTGTCGGCGCCATCGTGGTCGAACGCCGCGTCTTCACCGGCTTCTGGGAATACATGGTCGACGAAGCGATCTTTACCTCGCCGCCGCACGACGATTGGGGCGGCGCCGCCCTGATTAGCGACCGCGGCGAGTTGATGGGCGTCGGCTCCTTGTTCGTGCGCGATGCCCGCTCGGGCAGCGCTACCCTGCCGGGCAACATGTTCGTGCCGGTCGATCTCCTGAAACCCGTGCTGGCCGACATGCTCACCGACGGGCGCGGCGCCGGCAACGACCGCCCCTGGCTCGGCATCTTCAGCCAGGAACTGCGCAACGTCGTGGTCATCACCTCGATGTGGCGCAACGGCCCCGCCGCGCAAGCCGGCCTCAAGCCGGGCGACATGATTATCGGCATCGGCGACAAACGAGTACGCAACCAAGAAGAATTCTACCGCACCATGTGGTCCCTCGGAGGCGCCGGCGCGGACGTCCCCGTCAAGGTCCTCCGCGACGGCCAAGCCCTCGACATCATCGTCAAATCCGGCAGCCGCTACGACTTCCTCAAGATCGACGGCAATTCGCTTTAGCTACCTCTCGCCGCTCGGCAAATCGAATAAGCCTTCGGGCAGCCCATCGAAATAGGCCGCGATTTCGTCGCTCGGCCACCACATCGGCATATTTCGCATTCAAATCGCACAGGTTGATCGCATGGCTGGCTTGCGAGCGATCGAAGCATCCGTCCTCGGCAATCGTCACGCGGTAGTTCGCGCTGAACGCATCCAGTGCGGTCGCCCGCACGCAACCCGACGTCGTGGTTCCGACCAAAACCACCGAGTCCGCTTTCAACAAGGTCAGGAACGATTCCAAGTTCGTGCCGTAAAACCCGCTCGGCTTTAGCTTACGGATCACGATGTCCTGCGGCTCGGGCGCGATCTCCGGCAATATCCCGTTCGGATCGAGGTTGGTCGTGGTCGGCGCCGGGCCTTTCTTGCTGGTCCGCGAGTTCTTCCACGCCCAACTGCCGCGGTCCCAACGGTCGGCCCGCACGTCGCCGGTCGTATAGATCACCGGCACGCCGTTCTGCCGCGCAGAATCGATAAGCCCGCGAATGCGCGGCACGGCTTCCCAGCCGTCCTCGCCGCACGAATTGGGCCAGCGCTTGATCGACTCCAAGATCGGTTCGACCTTGTCGCCCACGAAATTGTAATTCACGTCGATCACCAATAGCGCCGGGCGTTCGCCGAAGCCCGCCCGGGTGCCGTAGCCCGAAGCCTCGAACACCGCGCGATCGCGCTCGGTCAGAAATTGATCCCAGATCCGTTCCGCCATCGTCAATCCTCCCTATCTCGGCCCGCACTTTAGCCTAGAATGCCGGCCATGAATGAGATCCATACCTTTGGCGACCCCGCCATATCGGCCGTCGGCCATGGCGGGGTGAGCGAACTCGACGCGTTCGACGACGCGGGCCAAGCCGTCGCGCGCATCACCGAGCTTTACCAACGCAGCCTCGACATCATCAAAACCGAATTCGCCCGCGCGCTGGACGGTGCCACCCCCGACGAAGCGGCCCTGGCACGCGCCTGCTATCCCTATGTCGGCATCACCATCGGGCCGGACGACATGCAAACCGATGCCAAGCTGTCCTACGGCGCGCTGTTCGATCCCGGCACCTACGGCACAACGCCACGCGGCCCGATTTGTTCGGCGATTATTACGAATCTCAAATCGGTCACCTCATCGCCAACCACGGGAAGAGCGTGCTCGTCGGGCTCAGCGATCGGCGCATCCCCCTGCCCTTCGCCGTCGAAGAAGCCACCGCCAGCGTCAAGCGCTCCGAGATCCACGCACTGCAACGCTACTTCCTGTTGCCCGACCTCAGCCGCATCGATGACGCCATCGCCAACAACACCCACGTCACCGATCCGGGCAATCCGTTTCCGCTCGCGCTGTTTACCGCCGAGCGCGTGGACTTTTCGTTGCACCGCCTCGCCCATTACACCGCGACCGAGTCCACGCATTTCCAACGCTTCGTGTTCTTTACCAACTACCAGCGCTACGTCGACGAGTTCATCGACTACGCCAAAAACGAAGTCGCCAACGGCGACGAATACGAACTGTTTGTCGAACCGGGCGACGTCATCACGCCCAATCCGCGCCTCACCCAACAGCAAGCCGGCGGCACTCCGCTGACCGGCCTGCCGCAAATGCCGGCCTATCACCTGACCCGCCCGGACCGCCGCGGCGTCACCTTGATCAACATCGGCGTTGGGCCCAGCAACGCCAAAACCATCACCGATCATGTCGCGGTTCTGCGCCCCCATGCCTGGTTGATGCTGGGCCACTGCGCCGGCCTGCGCCGCACCCAACGCCTCGGCGACTACGTGCTCGCCCATGCCTATGTGCGCGAAGATCATGTGCTCGACCAAGACCTGCCCGAATGGGTGCCGGTCCCGCCCATCGCCGAAGTCCAGGTCGCTTTGCAACAAGCGGTTTCCAGCGTCACCGGCCTCGAAGGCCAAGCCTTGAAGACCAGCATGCGCACCGGCACCGTCGCCACCACCGACAACCGCAACTGGGAACTGCGCTTCGACGAATTGTTCCGCCGCCTCTCCCAAGCCCGCGCCATCGCGGTCGATATGGAATCCGCCACTATCGCCGGCAACGGGTTCCGGTTTCGCGTCCCCTACGGCACGCTCTTGGTCGTCTCCGACAAACCGATCCACGGCGAGATCAAACTGCGTGGCATGGCCAACGTCGTCTATCGCGAGCACATCAGCCAGCACCTGCAAATCGGCCTTGAGGCCTTACGAATCTTGCGCGACGGCAGCGTCTACCAACTCCATTCGCGCAAACTGCGCAGCTTCGACGAGCCCGCCTTCCGATGAGCCTTACGTCAGACCAACAAGCCGCCTTCGCGCGCGACGGCTTTATCGTCCTCGAGGGCTTCACCGACCCCAAGGCCTGCGATGCGCTCACCGCCCGTGCGCTCGACATCGTCGACGCGTTCACCCCCGAAGAAATCTCGGTGTTCCTCGCCCACGACGGCTCGCTCAACAAGGACGAATATTTCCTCAGCTCGGGCGACAAGATCCGCTGCTTTTTCGAAGAAGAAGCGTTCGACGCCCAAGGCAACCTCAAACAAGACCTCGCGCTGTCGATCAACAAGATCGGCCACGCCATGCACGATCTCGACGACGTGTTCGACGGCTTCTCGCGCGCCGACAACGTGTGCGACCTCGTCGCCGCCCTGCCGATCAAAGATCCGCGCGCGCTGCAAAGCATGTACATCTTCAAACAACCGCGCATCGGCGGCGAAGTGACGTATCACCAAGACGCGACCTATCTTTACACCGAACCCTCCAGCGTCATCGGCCTGTGGTGGGCGCTCGAAGATGCGACGATCGAGAACGGCTGCCTTTGGGCCTGGCCCGGCGGGCATCACGAAGCCGTGCGCGCGCGCCTTTTGCGCAATCCCGACGACACCGTGCGTTATGAAGTCTTCGACGAGGCGCCGTGGCCGGCCGACAAGTTCGTCCCCCTCGAAGTACCCAAAGGCACGCTTGTCGCCTTCGGCGGCAACGTGCCGCACGGCAGCGCGCCCAACCGCTCCGATCGCTCCCGCCATGCCTATACCGTGCATATGATCGACGGCAGTTTGCCCTATCCCGCCACGAACTGGCTGCAGCGCACGCCGGACATGCCGTTACGCGGCTTTGCCTAACCGCCTTTCCCCAAGGTAAACAGCGGCTTTCATCGGTGTGGATAACTCGGGAAAGATGCTGTTTGCGACGCCGAGCCTCCGTTAAGCTACCCGCGAAGAAACACACACCTAGGGAGGTCGTTTAATGAAACGCCTGATTCTTTCGGGGCTCGCCGCGGTCGGTCTGGCCGCCGCCGTGTCCTCGGCAAACGCCGCAGACTTTTCGCCCGCCATCGTCTTCGACATGGGCGGCAAGTTCGACAAATCGTTCAACCAAGCCGCGTATGACGGCGCCGAACGCTTCAAGAAAGCAACCGGCATCAAGTATCGCGAATTCGAGGTCACCAGCCCGGCGCAACGCGAACAAGCTATTCGCAACATGGCCCGCCGCGGCGCCACCATCGTCGTCGGTATCGGCTTTGCGCAGCAGGCCGGCCTCGAGAAAGTCGCCAAAGAATTCCCCGACACCAACTTCGCCATCATCGACGCCGTTGTCGATCTGCCCAACGTGCGCTCCATCGTCTTTAAGGAACACGAAGGCTCGTTCCTTGTCGGCATGGCCGCCGCCATGGCCTCGAAGACCGGTAAAGTCGGTTTCGTCGGCGGCATGGACATTCCGCTCATCCGCAACTTCGCCGCGGGTTATGCCGAAGGTGCCAAATACGTGAACCCCAACATCTAAGTTATCCAGAACATGACCGGGACCACCCCGGCCGCCTGGAACGACCCCGGTAAGGGCGCCGAGTTGGCGCGCAGCCAGTTCGGTCGCGGTGCTGACGTCGTCTACGCCGCTGCCGGCGGTACCGGTGTTGGCGTGTATCAAGCCGCCGTTGATGACGGCAAGCTCGCCATCGGCGTCGACTCGAACCAAAACTACCTCCACCCCGGTTCGATGCTGACCTCGATGCTCAAGCGCGTCGATGTTGCGGTCGAAAGCGCCTTCCAAGACGCCAAAGACGGCAAGTTCACCGCGGGCATCCTGTCGCTCGGTGTTGCCGAAGACGGTGTTGGTTGGGCACTGGACGAGCACAATCGCAGCCTGATCACGTCGGAAATGGAAGCCAAGATCGAGCAAGCCCGCAAAGACATCATCTCGGGCAAGATCAAAGTGAACGGCTACCAGGGCAGCTAACACCGCAGCCGCCCACGGGTTCAGGGCCAGCGACGCGTCGTCGTATGCAACGGTACGTCTCGTGACCACGTCGGAAACGGACGCGCCCGCGCCGTCGAACGATGCGTCGCCGGCCCTCGAACTCAACGGGATCGACAAATGGTTCGGTCCCGTCCACGCGAACGACCACATTTCGTTCGCCGTGCCCAAAGGCAGCATCCACGGAATCATCGGAGAGAACGGCGCCGGTAAATCGACGCTGATGAGCATCGTCTACGGCTACTACCAAGCCGATGCCGGCGAGATTCTCGTCGGTGGCAATCCCGTCAAGATTACCGGCCCGCAAAATGCCCTTAGCCACGGGATCGGCATGGTCCACCAGCATTTCATGCTGGTCGAACCTTTCACCGTTCTGGAAAACGTCGTGCTCGGGGCTGAAAGCGGCCGCCTCCTCGCCCCCAGCCTGGAAAAAGCGCGTGCAGAGCTTGAACGCCTGGAACGCGACTACTCGCTCGAGGTCGATCCCGACGCGACCATCGACTCTTTGCAGGTCGGCCTGCGCCAACGCGTCGAAATCCTCAAAGCGCTGTACCGCGGCGCCGACATTCTGATTCTCGACGAACCTACCGGCGTGCTCACGCCGCAAGAGGTCGACCAGCTTTTCGATATCCTCCAGGCGCTCCGCGATCAGGGCAAAACCATCATCCTGATCACTCACAAGCTGCGCGAGATCATGGCGCTCACCGACAACGTCACGGTGATGCGCCAAGGTGCCGTCGTCGCCAATGTCAAAACCGCCGATACCTCGCGCGAAGAACTCGCTGAACTCATGGTCGGCCGCTCAGTGCTGCTGCGGGTCGACAAAACACCGGCCAAGCCAGGCGCCGAGGTTCTCGCCGTCAACAACGTCTCGGTCAAAGACGGTCAAGGCGTGCGCCGCGTCAAAGGCGTCAGCTTTGATGTCCGGGCGGGCGAAATTCTCGGCATCGCCGGGGTGTCCGGCAACGGCCAATCCGAACTGCTCGAAGCCTTGGCCGGCATTCGCCCGATCGAAAGCGGCACCATTCGCTTCAAAGGCACCGAGATCGATGCCACGCGCATGCGCGACGCCCGCGAAATGCGCCAAATGGGATTGGGCCACGTGCCCGAGGACCGCCAGCGCATGGGCCTCGTGGTCTCGTTCCTGGCCAACGAAAGCTCCATCCTCGGCCATCATCACGACCCCAAATACACCGGCAAATTCCTGATGCGACAAAAGGCCATCGTCGAGGACGTCGCCGAAAAGATGGACCGCTTCGACGTCCGTCCGTCCAATCCGTTGCTACGCACCTCCTCGTTCAGTGGCGGCAACCAGCAAAAGATCGTGCTGGTACGCGAGATGGATCAGCACCCCGATCTTCTGCTCGTCGGCCAACCCACCCGCGGGGTCGACATCGGCGCTATTGAGTTCATCCACAAGCGCCTCATCGCGATGCGCGACGAGGGCAAAGCCGTTCTCCTGGTCTCGGTCGAGTTGGACGAGATCATGTCGCTGGCCGATCGCATCATCGTCATGTTCGACGGCAACATCGTCGGCGAGCTCACCCAGGAAGAGGCCGACGAACGCAAGCTGGGCCTGATGATGGCGGGCGAACAACTCGGCACCACCGCATGAGCACGACCGCGCCCACCCAAGTCCCGCGCTGGGTAACTCATGTCCTGGTGCCGGTTTCGAATCTCGTGGTCGCCTTCGTTATCGCCGGCATCATCATCGCGTTGATCGGCGAAGATCCCTGGCAAGCCATGAAGCTCCTGGTCCTCGGTGCCTTCGGCGCCACCGATCTCATCGGCTTCACGCTCTACTACACCACCAATTTCATGTTCACCGGTCTTGCCGTGGCCATCGCTTTTCATTGCGGGCTGTTCAACATTGGTGGCGAAGGCCAAGCCTATGTCGGTGGCCTCGGCGTCGGCCTAGTCGCCCTCTTTTTCGGCGGCCTGCCTGGCCCCATCGTGATCGTTCTCGCCATCCTCGCGTCGATCCTTTTCGGCGCAGCGTGGGCCTACATACCGGGCTACCTGCAGGGCAAGCGCGGCAGCCACGTCGTTATCACGACGATTATGTTCAACTTCCTCGCCGCCGCGATGATGACCTACCTATTGGTCGAGGTGCTGATCGAACCCGGACAACAAGCGCCGCGCACCGCCGAGTTCGATGCCAATACCTGGCTGCCCTTCGTGCACGACATCTTTCGTGGCCTCGGCATTCCCTTCGGCCAGTCCTCGCTGAACCTGTCGTTCGTCGTCGCGATCATTGCTTCTGTGTTGGTTTGGGTATTCATCTGGCACACCCGTTGGGGCTACGAGATTCGCACCGTCGGCGCGAACCAAGCCGCCGCGATCTACGCGGGCATTTCCCCCTCGCGCAACATTATCCTGGCGATGATGATCTCGGGCGGCCTCGCCGGCATGGTCGGGATCAACGAGATCATCGGCGTCCATCACCGCATCATTCTGGATTTCACCGCAGGGTTCGGCTTCGTCGGCATCGCCGTCGCCTTGATGGGCCGCAACCACCCCCTTGGGATCTTCTTCGCCGCCCTGTTGTTCGGCATGCTCTATCAAGGCGGCTCTGAGCTCAGCTTCGACATCCCGACCATCACACGCGACATGGTCGTGGTCATCCAAGGCCTGGTCATTCTGTTCTCGGGCGCGATGGAACACGTCTTCCGCCCGCACATCGTCAATCTTTACTTGCGCATCGTCGGCCGCCGGGTCGCCGCGGAACCGGCGGAATAGGCCATGGAAGAATTTTTCACCATGGTCGTGTTGATTGCCGACGCAACATTGCGCGTCGCCACACCGCTTATCCTGGCCGCACTGGCGGGCCTGTTCGCCGAACGCTCCGGCGTCGTCGATATCGCGCTCGAAGGCAAAATCTTGGGCGCGGCCTTTGCCGCCGCCACTGTCGCCGCGGTTTCCAACTCGGCGTGGCTTGGCCTCGCCGCCGGGATCGGTTTTTCGGTGACGCTGGCGATGATCCATGCCTATGCCTGCGTCACCCATAAGGGCGATCAAGTCGTCTCGGGCATGGCCATCAACATCCTCGTGGCGGGCCTCGGTCCCACGCTCGCCTTCGCGTGGTTCCGCATCGGCGGACAAACCCCGCGCGTCGAAGGCAGCGGCCGCTTTCACCCCTGGCACTGGCCCGGTGCAGAAGCCGTTGAGAACGCGCCCATCCTCGGCGGGCTCTATTCCGAGCTCATCAGCGGCCACAACATGTTTGTCTACCTCGCGCTCCTCACCGTGCCGCTCACCGCGTGGATCGTTTACAAAACCCGCTTTGGCCTGCGCCTACGCGCGGTTGGCGAAAGCCCCGAAGCGGTCGACACCGCTGGCATCTCCGTTGATTGGA
This sequence comes from Alphaproteobacteria bacterium, assembly GCA_038141965.1. Taxonomy (GTDB): domain Bacteria; phylum Pseudomonadota; class Alphaproteobacteria; order SHVP01; family SHVP01; genus CALJDF01. The sequence goes on along the minus strand of JAYQJC010000002.1, from coordinate 470,219 downwards.
TGCGCTATCAAGCACTTATCGTTACCGGCGTTCTTATGCGGCGTTGCCGGGACCTATCTATCGATCGCCCAGAACGCCAGCTTCCTGCGCAATATGTCGGCGGGCCAAGGCTTCATCGCGCTGGCCGCACTGATCTTCGGCAAGTGGCGCCCCTGGCCCACGATGTTTGCCTGCTTCTTGTTTGCCTTCACCGACGCCGTGCAAACCCGTCTGCAGGGCGTCGATATCCCGGGCATTGGCGTCATCCCGGTGCAATTCATCCAAGCCCTGCCCTACGCGCTCACGGTCATTCTGCTCGCGGGCTTCGTCGGCAAGGCGATCGCCCCGCGCGCCAGCGGCCTGCCCTACATCAAGGAACGATGAGCACGCTCGACGACATGATCGCGATGGCGCGCGCCGCCCAACAAAACGCCTACGCGCCCTATTCCAACTTTAGTGTCGGCGCTTGCCTGCGCGCTGACGACGGCAGCCTGCACGCCGGTGCCAACGTCGAAAACGCGGCCTATCCCCAAGGCCAATGCGCGGAAGCCTCGGCCATCGGCGCGATGATCGCCGCCGGCGCCCGCAAAATCGTCGAAGTCGTGGTCATCGGCAACAGCGATGACCTATGCACCCCGTGCGGCGGCTGCCGCCAACGTCTCAACGAATTCGCCACGCCCGATACGCCGGTTCATGTCTGTGGACCGGAAGGCTGTGCGCAAGACCTTCACCCTGGGCGAACTCCTCCCCGGCGCCTTCGGCCCCAACAACTTGGAGGGCGCATGACCGCCGATGCCGACCACGCCGCCGCCGTTATCCGCGAACGCATCGGCGACCTAAAACCCCGCGTCGGCATCATCCTCGGTTCTGGCCTCGGCGATCTCGGCAACCACATCGCCGATGACACCACCATCACCTACACGGACCTGCCGGGCTTTCCGCAAACGGGCGTCGAAGGTCATGCCGGCAACTTGCTGATCGGCACCCTCGGCGGCGTCACCGTTGCGTGTCTGCAAGGCCGCGCCCATTCCTACGAAGGCGACCTCAAGGCGATGGTCACCCCGGTGCGTTCCCTGCAGCGCGCAGGCTGCGAGATTCTGTTCGCCACAAACGCCGCAGGCTGCCTCGTCGCCGACCGACCGCCCGGCAGCCTCATGGCGATCAGCGATCACATCAACCTGCAGCCGGGCAACCCGCTGACCGGTCCCAACGACGACGCCTTCGGCCCGCGCTTTCCCAACATGGTCGATGCCTACGACCCGGCTCTACGCGCGCTGTTGCAGAGCGCCGCCCAAGACCTCGGCATCACGCTCTATGAAGGCGTGTACGCGGGCTACCTCGGCCCCAACTTCGAAACCCCGGCTGAGATCCGCGCCTTCCGCACCATGGGCGCCGATGCCGTCGGCATGTCGACCGTCCCCGAAGTGCTCATCGCCCGCCACTGCGGCCTGCGCGTCGCCGCCACCTCGGTCCTCACCAACCTCGCCGCCGGCATGTCCGACGCCCCCCTCACCCACGACCAAACCCTCCACTTCGCCGACTTGGCGGCCAAGGATTTGATCAAGCTGGTCACGGCGTTTCTGGAACGGCTGGATTCCTAACCCGCCAACAGCGCCATGAACCGCGCCGAGTCTTGGTAGATCCGCAGTGCGGCGATCTTGCCGTCGCGCACCGTGTAGCATTCCGCCACCGGCGCGTCCTTATCGCCGCTTCGAAAGGCGTAGGTGTGCACCACACGGCCGTCGCCGCCGTCGATCACCTCTCGGTCGACCATTTCTAGGCGCGTCTCGCCCAACCGTGCGCCCATCGCACGGCACGAGGCGACGAAGGCGTCAGGATCGGCAAAGTCGCCCTGCGGTCCGCGCGCCGTGAAGTCGTCGGTCAACAACGTCCGCAACCCATCGAAATCGCCCGCACCCCAGGCCGCGTAAAACGCCTCGGCCGTTTGCGTCGCATCGCTCATCGTGTCCTCCCTGTTCCAACCGTCACGACTCTATATGCGATGTATGGAATATTCAATTCGTGCAATATTCAGAAATGTTGATATTGTGGCGCTATGGAATCCGCACTGAAGGCCCTCGCCCACCCCGACCGCCAAGTTTGCTGCGCCATCTGATGAAGGGCGAGCACACCACCGGCGGCCTCGCCAAAAAGGCGCGCCTGCGTCAGCCCGCCACCAGTCAACATTTGAAAGTCCTTCGCGACGCCAACCTGGTGCACGTCCGCGCCGACGGCAACAAACGGCTTTACCGCGTCGATGTCGACGGCGCTGCAAAAACTCCGCGCCCAACTCGATCGTTTTGGGGCGGCAGTCTCGATGCCCTCAAAACCGCCGCCGAGAAAAACGCCGTGGCCAATGAAGTCGCCCGACACTCTGGTGCGCGAAGTGTTCATCGCCGCGCCGCCGGAAACCGTCTACGCCCTGCTCACCACCGCCGAAGGTCTGTGCCAATGGATGGCCGCCGAGGCCACCGTCGAAGCCCACCCCGACGGGCTCATACGCTGGCGCTTCGAGAACGGCGATGTCGTGCGCGGCGCGTTCGTGGCGCTCGACCCCCACCGCCGCATCGAATTCACCTATGGCTGGGAGGTCGGTATCACCGAGATCCCACCGGGGTCGACCACCGTCACCATCGACCTCACGGCCAAAGACGACGGCACCGCGCTGCGCCTCACCCATAGCGGTTTGCCCACCCAGGCGGCCGCGCATGACGAGGGCTGGCAACACTTCCTCGGCCGCCTCGCCACCATCGCCGGAGCACCCAATGCCGCGTAACCCCGAGGTCGATGCTTTCCTCGCCGACCTCGACCATCCCTTGCTCGATGAAATCAAGGCTGTGCGCACCATTGTGCTGGGCGTCGACAAACGCATCACCGAATCCATCAAATGGGGCGGCCCAACGTTTTCGTTTCAACGGCAACATCGCCACCATCCCTCCGCGCACCAAAAAGGCCGTGCAGCTTTTCTTCCAGCAAAGCGCCCTGATCGGCGCACGCTACGGCGTGCTCGAAGGCGACGGCGACCAGGTCCGCACCATCAACTTCAAAGACAAGGCCGAGATCGCCGCCAAGAAAGCGGGCCTCGTCAAAGCCATCAAGGCTTGGATCAAACACAAGGGCGGCTGATCCGACGTGCGCCGATCACATTCCCGGTCCCCGCGATCACGTTCTCAGTCCCCGCCTAGCATCTGCACGCGCGGCACCTCACCTCAAGCGCAACACCATCCACAACAATGGAGCCGCGATGACACCACGGGCGACGCCCCAATGATCTGACGGGACCAAACCCGCTGCGCGTCTTGCGCGCGGCACTGGCCTAACCCCTTGATCCCACAGCGTGATTTGGCTTCGTTTGTCGCGCCGAAACGCCAAGCCATTGAAAACAAACACTTCTTTGGCTTCGTTTGGAAAAAACGCCCTTGGCCCCGCCGCCAAGCCCGACCCGAGGTGCGCCTTACCCTCGCGCCAACCTTCGTCCCTCGTGCGACTCGGAAGCACCCGCCGATCCTGTCAGAATGCAGGCCAACAAACGGGTCACCGAGAAACCGCATGAGCAGCCACAACGTCACCCCGATGCCGGGCGCCAAACCCGCACCGTCGCCGCATCCCGCGCGCAATCCCGGCACCGCGCTGGAACTCGATTGGCTGCGCGATATCCGCGTCAACCGCAGCGCCACCGAGCGCCGCGCCGCCACGATCCCGACCCGCCGGACGGTCAAGAAAGACTGGCAAGCCGCGTGGCTGCTCAAAGCGGTCACGACGATCGACCTCACCACGCTGGCCGGTGACGATACTCCCGCCAAAGTCGCCCGCCTGTGCGCCAAGGCGCGCCAACCCGTGCGCGAAGATCTCCTCGCCGCCTTGGGCATGGCCGACCGCCCGATCCATGTCGGCGCGGTCTGCGTCTATCACGCCATGTTGGAACCGGCCCTGCGCGCGTTGCAAGGCAGCGGCATTCCGGTGGCTGCCGTATCGGCGGGCTTCCCCGCCGGCCTCTCGCCGCTCAAACAACGCATCGCCGAGGTCGAAGCCTCGGTCGCCGCCGGCGCCACCGAGATCGACATCGTCATCACCCGCGCGCATGTGCTGACCGGCAATTGGCAAGCGCTCTACGACGAGGTCCGCGCCTTCCGCGAAGCCTGCGGCGAGGCGCACCTCAAATCGATCATCGCCACCGGCGACCTCGCGATCTTGCGCAACGTCGCCCGCGCCAGCATGGTCTGCATGATGGCCGGCAGCGATTTCATCAAGACCTCGACCGGCAAGGAACCGACCAACGCCACCCTGCCCGTCAGCCTCGTCATGGTCCGCGCCATCCGTGACTACTTGGACCAAACCGGACACCAGGTAGGATTCAAGGCCGCCGGGGGGATCAGCACGGCCAAGGCCGCACTCAGCTACCTCGCTTTGATGAAGGAAGTTTTGGGCCGTCCCTGGATGGACCCCGGCTGTTCCGCATCGGCGCTTCCAGCTTGCTGGCCGATATCGAACGCCAGCTCGAACACCACGTCACCGGACGCTACTCCGCCTTCAACCGTCACCCCACGGCCTAACATGACCGTCGCACAAATCTTCGACACGCTGGACTACGGCCCGGCGCCGGAAGCCGCCAACATTGCCAACGCTTGGCTCGATGCCCACGACCGCAAGACCGCGTTGTTCGTCGGCGGCGCGTGGCACCCCCCGGCCGAGGGCGTCTACTTCGAGTCCATCAACCCCGCCACCGCCAAGCCGTTGGCGCACATCGCGCAAGCCACCGCGCCCGACATCGATGCCGCGGTCGCCGCCGCACGGGCCGCGCAGCCAAGCTGGGCCAAGCTCGGCGGTCCCGGTCGCGCCCGCTTTCTCTACGCGCTCGCGCGCATGGTGCAAAAACACGCACGCCTCTTCGCGGTGTTGGAAACCATCGACAACGGCAAACCCATCCGCGAGACCCGCGACATCGACATCCCGCTCGTCGCGCGCCACTTCTATCACCATGCGGGCTGGGCCCAACTCATCCACACCGAGTTCTCCCACCACGAGCCCATCGGCGTCGTCAGCCAAATCATCCCGTGGAACTTCCCCTTGCTGATGCTCGCGTGGAAGGTCGCGCCCGCACTCGCCGCCGGTAATACCGTGGTCCTCAAACCCACCGAGTTCACCAGCCTCACCGCAATTTTGTTTGCCGAAATATGCGTCGATGCCGGTCTGCCGCCAGGCGTCGTCAACATCGTCACCGGCGACGGCCGCACCGGCGAAGCCATCGTCGCCCACCACGACATCGACAAGATCGCGTTCACCGGCTCCACCGAGGTCGGGCGCCGTATTCGCGAAGCCACCGCGGGTAGCGGCAAGGAACTCACCCTCGAACTCGGCGGCAAATCGCCCTTCATCGTGTTCGACGATGCCGATCTCGACGGCGCGGTCGAAGGTGTCGTCGACGCGATCTGGTTCAACCAGGGCCAAGTTTGTTGCGCGGGCTCGCGTCTCCTGATGCAGGAAAGCATCGCCGAGACGTTCATCGACAAACTCAAAGCGCGGATGCAAACCCTGCGCGTCGGCGACCCCCTGGACAAGTCCATGGATATCGGTGCCATCGTCGCGCCGGTGCAGCTTGAAAAGATCGAGCAACTCGTCGGCGAAGGCACCGCCGAGGGCGCCACGCTATGGCAACCCGACTGGGCCCGCCCCACCGAAGGCTTCTTCTACCCGCCCACTCTGCTCACCGACATCGGCCCCGCCAGCAAGGTCGCCCAGGAAGAAATATTCGGCCCCGTCCTCGCCGCCATGCCCTTCCGCACGCCTGCCGACGCCGTCGCGCTCGCCAACAACACGCGTTACGGGCTGGCCGCAAGCGTGTGGACCGAGAACATCAATCTCGCGCTCGACATCGCGCCCGCCATCAAGAGCGGCGTGGTGTGGATCAACTCGACCAACCTGTTCGATGCCGCCGCAGGCTTCGGCGGCTACCGCGAGTCCGGTTTCGGGCGCGAAGGCGGTCGTGAAGGCATGTTCGCCTACCTCAAACCGACCTACGCCAAAAAGCTCGCCAAAACTTCCCGTAGCCGCTGCACCGGCGGCAGACCCCGTCCCCGCTGCCGCGGCGCCGGCCGAGTTCCAGCCATCGACCGTACGCCCCAAGATGTACATCGGCGGCAAACAATCGCGCCCCGACTCCGGCTACTCGCGCCCGGTCTACGCGGCCGGCGGTACGCTCGCCGGCGAAGTCGGCGACGGCAACCGCAAAGACATTCGCGAAGCCGTCGAGGCCGCCCGCAAAGCCGAGGGCTGGAGCAAAGCCACCGCGCATAATCGCGCGCAAGTCATCTACTACATCGCCGAAAACCTCGAAGCGCGCGCCGCTGAGTTTCGCGACCGCATCGCGTCGATGACCGGCGAAACAAAACGCAGCGCCGCCAAAGAAGTCGCCGCCAGCGTCGACCGCCTCTTCACCTACGCCGCCTGGGCCGACAAGTACGACGGCCGCGTGCACGCAACGCCCTTGCGCAACGTCACCGTCGCCATGAACGAACCGATCGGCGTCATGGCCGTCGTTTGCCCCAACGAAAGCCCGCTGCTTGGCTTCGTCTCGCTGGCCATCGCCCCGTTCGCGATGGGCAATCGCGTCGTCGCCATCCCCCTCGGCCCTGCATCCCTCGCCGCGACTGATCTCTATCAAGTCCTCGATACCTCGGATGTGCCCGGCGGCAGCCTCAACATCGTCACCGGCGATACCGGCTCGCTCGCAACTGTCCTGGCGCAACACGATTCGGTCGACGCGATCTGGGACTTCGGCTCGCCCGATGGCGGGGCCGCGGTCGAACGCGCTTCGATCGGCAACATGAAACAAACCTGGGTCAGCCACGGTTGCGCGCGGAACTGGTTCGACGCCGCGCAAGCCGAAGGCGACGAGTTCTTGCGCAAATGCACCCAGGTCAAAAACATCTGGGTTCCCTACGGCGAGTAATCGACCACCAATGACCATCTTTTTCCCGCAAGAAATCATCCGCCGCAAACGCGACGGCGAAACCCTCGCCGTTGACGAAATCCAGTTCATGGTCGACGGCCTCACCGATCGAGATCTATCGGAAGGCCAGGCCGCCGCATTCGCGATGGCGATATTCTTCCAAGGCATGTCGATGGACGAATGCGTCGCGCTCACCTTGGCGATGCGCGATTCGGGCTCGGTGATCGATTGGTCCGGCATCGACCTGCCCGGTCCCGCGCTCGACAAACACTCCACCGGTGGTGTCGGCGATAAAGTCAGCTTGATCCTCGGCCCGGTGATTGCCGCCTGTGGCGGGGTCGTGCCGATGATCTCGGGCCGTGGCTTAGGTCCATACCGGCGGTACGCTCGACAAATTGGACTCCATCCCCGGTTACAACACGCAGCCCGACCTGCGCATGTTCAAACACATCGTCGCCAAAGCGGGCTGTGCGATCATCGGTCAAACCGCCGACCTCGCCCCGGCCGACGGTCGCCTCTACGCGATCCGCGACGTGACCGCGACGGTAGAATCGATCCCGCTGATTACGGCGTCGATCCTCTCCAAGAAGTTGGCGGCGGGGCTCGACGGTTTGGTCATGGATATCAAGACCGGCAACGGCGCTTTTGCCGCCGATCCGGCCATGGCGCACGATCTCGCCCAAAGCATCACCTCGGTGGCCAACGGCGCCGGGCTGCCGTGTACCGCCCTGATTACCGATATGGATCAAGTTCTCGGCACGGCAGCGGGCAACGCGCTGGAGATTCGCGAAACCATCGACCACCTCACCGGTCACGCCCAAGACCCACGCCTGCACGACGTCACCATGGCGCTGTGTGCGGAACTGCTGGTCATCGGCAAGCTCGCAACGGATATCGACGCCGGTCGCGCCATGGCCGAAGAAGCGTTGTCTTCCGGCCGCGCCGCCGACCGGTTCGCCCGCATGTGTGCCGGTCTCGGGGGCCCCGGCGACATCGTCGATGCGCCCGACAAACACCTTCCAGCAGCCGCGGTCCAAAAGCCCGTGGCGCCGACGGAACCGGGCATCGTGACCGGCATGGATACGCGTCGCCTCGGCCTCGCCGTGATGGAACTGGGCGGCGGCCGACGCCGTGCCGACGACACCATCGATTACGCCGTCGGGCTCACCAACATGGTGGGCGTCGGGACGCGTGTCGATGCGCACAATCCGCTCTGCGTCATCCACGCCGCCAACGAAGACGACGCCACAAGGGTCGCAGGGCTGGTCAACGACGCGATCACGATCGGCGATGCGCAAGGCGACACCCGCCCCATCGTGCGAGACCGCGTGGCGCCGTGATTCCAAGGCCGAACTTCACGTCCATCTCGAAGGCACGACGCCACCCGATCTTGTCCGGCGTCTGGGCGCGCGCAACGGCATCGACCTGCCGCCCGACATGTTCCACGACGACGGCACATTTCATTGGCGCGACTTCATTCATTTCCTGGAAGTTTACGATACCGCCTCCAGCGTCATCCGCACGCCGGAAGACTATCGCGACGTCACCTACGAATACCTCGCGTCCTGTGCCGCCGAAGGCGCGATCTATGTCGAGGTGATGTCCTCGCCGGATCATGCCGCCGACGCCGGCATGACCTACCACGATCACCTCGAAGGCATTACGGCGGGCATTGTCGATGCCAAACGCGACCACGGTATCGAGGGCCGGTTGATCGTCACCTGCGTCCGCCACTTCGGCACCGAGCGTGCGATGGAGGTCGCCCGCCAGGTCGTCGCCAACCCGAGCGAGATCACCGTCGGATTCGGCATGGGCGGCGACGAAGCCAACTGGCCGCCCGCGCAGTTCGCCGACGCCTTCAACTATGTTGCCGCCAGCGGCCTCCCCTGTACGGTGCACGCAGGCGAATGGGCCGGCCCAGACTGCATTCGCGAAGCGCTAGAAACCCTTCCTGTTCAACGACTTGGACACGGCGTGCGCGCGATCGAAGACCCCGATTTGGTTAACGATATCGTCGCCCGCGGCGTGGCGCTGGAGGTTTGCCCCGGCAGCAACGTCGCCACCGGCCTTTACGAATCGCTTGAAGCGCACCCCATCCGCGACCTTATCGCCGCCGGCATCACCGTCTCGCTAAACGCCGACGACCCGCCTTACTTCGCCACCAGCGTCGGCAACGAATATGACCAAGCCGAATCGGTCATCGGCCTGACCACCGATCAACTGCACGGCATCACCAAGGCCGCAATCGCCGCATCGTTCGCCGATCCCGACACCAAGGCGAGGCTGCTTGCCGCGCCGGACCTCGCCTAACCGATGAGCGTCCGCGTTCGTATCAAGGTCTGCTGCATCTCCAGCGTCGAGGAGGCGACGACGGCCGTCCGCCTCGGCGCCGACGCATTGGGTCTTGTCTCGCACATGCCCAGCGGCCCGGGCGTCATCGACGAGAGCCTTATCCACGACATCGCAAGGTGCGTCCCGCCGCCCGTCGCAACCTTTCTCCTCACGAGCCATCAAGACACCGACGTCATCATCGAACAGCAACGTCGGTGTCGTGTGAATACCTTGCAACTCGTCGACGCTTTGCCCGAGGGTAGCCACGCCAAACTCCGCAAAGCCCTCCCGGGAGTGTCGCTGGTGCAGGTGCTCCACGTCCGCGACGACAGCACCATCGAGGAAGCCCGCGCGGTCCAGCATGATGTCGACGCCCTTTTATTGGACTCCGGCAACCCCGACCTTGCGGTCAAAGAGCTCGGTGGCACCGGCCGCGTTCACAACTGGGAGGTCTCGCGGCAACTCATCGAAAGGTCGACGTACCGGTGTTTCTCGCCGGCGGCCTCAATCAGGAGAATGCCGCAAAAGCGATTGCCGCGACACGTCCCTTTGGCCTCGACCTGTGCTCGGGCGTACGCACCGACGACCGCCTCGATGCCGGACAAACTGGCGGCCTTCATCGAGGCCGTCCGCCAGGCCCGATAATGGGCCTAGTCTCCGCGATCGCAGAACGGCCGCGGCTGCGTGCGGCGGTCTCGCACCTCGGTGCCGGCTACATTCGCCTTGTCCGGGCCACCGGGTCTTGGCAGGTCGACAATCTCGACATCCCACAAAGCTTCTGGGACTGCAAAGCGCCTTTCATCGGGGCATTCTGGCACGCGCGGCTGTTGATGATGCCGACCAACTGGCGCCGCGACGTCAAAATGAACATGCTCATCGCCGCTCGCGGGGCCGATACCGAATTGATCGTCGATATCATCGCGCGGTTCGGCCAAGCCTCGATTCGGGGCTCCGCACTTCACGGCGGGCACGACGCGACCCGCGCCATGGTCAAGGTATTGCGCGCCGGCGAATACACGGCCATCACCCCCGACGGCCCCCACGGCCCCGCCATGCGGGCGAAGCGCGGCATCATCGACCTCGCCCGCCTTGCTCAGGTGCCGATCCTGCCAACCTCATACAGCGCACGGCCGCGCCGTCGTTTGGCGGGTTGGGACGGCACCGTCATCCCCTACCCATTCGGGCGCGGCGTCATCAACTGGGGCGCCCCGATCGAGGTGCCGCGCGATGCCGACGAGGACACCATCGAGACCAAACGGTTGGAGCTGGAACAAAGCCTCATCCGTTTGACCCAAGAGGCCGACCGCCTGTGCGGCGTCGACGACACCGACCCCAGGGACGCACGACGACATCGCGCCAACGAATCAGCGTCGGCGTTTTGGTCAACCTCGAGTTCGATGCCGCCGCCAGCGGCCACGTCAACGTTTGGAAGCACTACGCCGAGGCGACTGCCGGGCACGAAGCCATCGACCTCACCGTCTATTTTCTCGGACCGCGCCAAACGATTTCCGTTGCCGACAACGTGCGCTACGAGATCGTGCCCGGTGCGCTCTCCACCCGAAAACTCCGCTTGCGCCAAGGCGGCGGCCATGCCGACATCGGCCCCCACAATCGGACCCTGGCGAGCCTCCTAACTCGCCATGACGTCCTCCATACCACCGACTTTTTTTGCTTCGGCGCCACCGCCCGGCGGGTCGCCCAAAAACACCAAAAGCCATTGGTCTATTCAATCCACACGCTGCAGCCTGAATTTAGCCGAATTTAGTGGCCAGAGATCGCAGAAGGCTTTTTTGGACAATGGTTTAGCAATTTTTTCTTAATCCAATTTCTGAAGACGGATCGGTGGATTTTCGGGCTCCTCAACGGAACCCTCATCCGCCAACTGCGCCGCGCCGATCGGGTCCTGGTTTTCGAGCCCGGCAACCTGCCACCACGCGCCCACGTGCCGCCCGAAAAACTGGCCACACTGCGCCGGGGCATCATGCGTGGCGCCTTCGACCCGGCACACCGCGCTCCCGACGCATTGCAACGGCGGTTCGGGATTCCGCCCGATCGTCGGATCGATCTCTTTGTCGGCAGGCTGGATGCCTCCAAGAATGCGATGCTTGTTACCGAGGCCTTGAAGATATTGGTGACCCACGGCGACGCAGTCCACGGGCTGTTCGTCGGTACCGGTCGCGATGCCGATCGAATCACCGCGCTGCTCGGCGACGACGCTACGTTGACCGGAGTTCTGCCGCACGGCGACATGCCCCCGATCTTCGCCAGCGCCGACCTGCTGGCCTTTCCCGCCCAATTCGAGACTTGGGGCAATGTCGTGATCGAAGCCAAAGCATCCGGTCTACCGGTCCTGGTCGCCGCGGGTCAGGCCACGACCCGCCACGTCGCCAAGAACGGCATCGACGGGCTCGTCGTTGCGGATCAAACCTCGGCCACATGGGCCCGCGCGATCAGTCGTCTTCTGGCCGATGACGCCGCACGCACTCCGCCATGGGGCGCGCGGCCCGCACCTGGGTGCAAAGCCACGCGCTATCGTGGGCAGACGCGGTCGCGCAAGACCTCGTCCCCGTATGGTTATCCCTGGCCCGACCGTCCGGTCAGACCGAAGGATCGGTCGCGAGGTAGGCGTCGAGGATCTCCGAGGCGGTCGCACGCCACACGCCTGCGTGGCCGCAAATATAGGAAAGCGCGTCGTCGAGCGCGTCGATCCGGTGCGGCACGCCAATCAAGAATGGGTGCAACGCAATGCACATGACGCGACCGGACTCGGCTCCCTCGCGATACAGCACGTCGAATTGGCGCTTGATCATCGTCGCGAACTCTTCCGCGGTACGATTGGCCCGCATGAACGCCGGAAGATCGTTCATCTCGGACGAATACGGCACGTTGACAAGCCGACGGCCGTCGACGTCCATCAGATAGGGCTGATCGTCGTTGACGAAGTCGCAGTAATACTCGCACCCGGCATCGATCAAGATGTCCGGCGTGTCCCAGTTCATTCGAACCCCCGGGCTCAGCCAGCCCCGCGGTCGCTTGCCGGTGGCTTTTTCGATCCGGTCGAAGGTCGCGCCGATGACGCGCTTCTGTTCACCCAAGTCCATGGTGTCGACCATGTTGGAATTAGTCTCGCCATGCCCCATGAACTCCCACTCGAGCTTGCATGCTTCCTCGATGAATTCGGGGTACGCATCGCAAACATCGGCGTTCAGCGCGACGGTCGCTCGAATGCCGTGCTTTGGCAAGCACCTGCATCACGCGGAAGACGCCGACGCGACCACCGTAATCCCTTGCGACCACGCCAAGACATCGGGATTGATACCAATCCCGAACGGGACGGGTTGGTTGAACGGAAAAACTCGACGTTTGGCGCGACCCACAGCGCCACGCGCGCACCGTCCGGCCATTCGATCGAGGGACGTCTGACGACCGGGGTATACCGAAATGGACCGTAACGACTGGGTTTCATGCTGGGCTCCTTGGCTCTTTGCCCTAGAAGAAACCGCCGCGATCCCGGGCGCAAGCTCACCTGAGCGCTTCACAGCACGCAACCTCACCCCAGATGCTCAAGGTTGGCACGACATCTGTGGGAAAACGCGCGATGTCGTAGAGGAGGCATTTGAGTGATCAACCGGCGCACATCATTGGCACTGGTCCTGGCGACATCGCTGGCAGCCTCGCTCGTGCCCGCGTCCGCGCAAGATTCGCTACGCCGGCGATCGTTTCGAGGTCGAAGTCGATGTCGGCACACTTGCTGATGCCGTCCCCGGCACCTACCGCGACGACATCACGATTACCGTCAAGACCAACTAGGTCCGCGCAGAAATCCGGCTGATGTCGCGGAGCCGTCGTCCAGCCGACCGACACGGCTGTACGGCAGATGAACGGCAGATCACCAAGAATTGACTCGCCGTCGGCCGGTCCCGACAATGTATGGACCATTAACCGTGTTTGGGAGGACGCGCCATGGCAAAAGGTATTTCATCGGTTTCTAGACGTTCGGTACTCAAAGGCGCCGCCGCGGCAGGCGTCATTGCCGGATTTCCATCCATCGTGCGGGCGCAGAGCAAGACGCTCGTCACCACGCTCTACGGCGGTATTTACGAAAAGAACTATCGCCTCGCCGTCATCGAGCCATTTGAGAAAAGACCGGCGCCAAGATCGAAATCAAATATGGCGGTTCCGGGAGTGGTTCACGAGCTCGGTCGTCAACAAAGACAACCCCGAACTGGACATCGCGTTCCTCTCGCTCCCGGTAGCGATGAAAGCGATCAAGACGAAGGATGTCTTTATCGACCTGCCCTTGGACCTCATCCCCAACGCCAAGGATGTCGATCCGATCTTTTACGATCTCTACGATCGCAAAGGCGTCGGCTTCAACTATGCGCCTTACGGCATGGTCTATCGCACCGACAAAGTCAGCCCGGCACCGACGTCGTGGGGCGATCTTTGGAAGCCGGAGTACGCCGGCAAAGTGTTGCTGCCCGACCTGTCCGGTGGTGGCGCCTACGAGACCATCGTTATTGCCGCAATCCTCAACGGTGGCAGCGAAACGGACCTGGAGCCGGGCTACGAAGCGTTGCGCAAGCTGAAAGAGAACGTCTTCCGGTTCTACAAAAACAACAACGAGCCCGTGCCGATCTACGAACAGGCCCAGGCCATTATCGGTGGTTGGTATAGCGCACGCGCCTATGCGATTGCCGACAAGGGTGTTCCGTTTGACTTCACGACGCCCAAGGAAGGTTCGCCCGTCGGCGTGCTGTCCTACCACATCGCGAAGAACTCGCCGAACCGCGACCTCGCGGTGGAATTCGTCAACTTCTCGCTGTCGAAAGAGGCGCAAGAAACCTTCGCCAACAACATGGAATATGGCGTCGTTCATAAACACGCCAACATCACCGGTCGGGCGCGTGACCGGATCACGCCGCACGACCAGCTGATGCGCCTCGATTGGAAGAAGATCGAGCCAAATGTCGGCGATGGCCGAACGTTGGCAACGCGAAATCGTCAGCTAGCGTTTTGATATAGCGCGTTGGAAGCCTCCCCTCGTGGGAGGCTTCTTTCGCGCACCCTCATACGGTCATATCCGTGCTTCACGCTCGAACGCGCATTCTCCTTATGGCGCCGGCGGTCATTGTGATCGGGGCGCTCCTTGTGCTGCCGTTGGGCTACTTGATTCGCACTAGCTTCTTCGTTGGCGAAGCTGGATTGCCCGCCGAAGGCGGCGTCACGCTCGCCAACTACGCCAAGCTCTTCAGCGATACATTCTACATCCGCATTCTCGGTAAGACGCTGTGGCTTTCGTTCCTTGTAACGGTCGTCGCAGCGATCATTGGATACCCCTTGGCAACCTTCATGTGGCGGGTATCGAAACGCTGGCGCGGCATTCTGACCATCATCGTGCTGTCCCCGCTGTTGGTCAGCATCGTGGTCAGCTCCTACGGCTGGCTCGTTATCTTGGGCAGCACGGGCATTATCAACAACGCGTTGATGTGGCTCGGGATCGTCGACTCACCGGTCAAAATCATGTTCACCGACATCGCCATCGTGATCGGCCTTGCCCATATCGTGTTGCCGTTCATGGTGCTGTCGATCCTTGCGGCATTGGAACGTATTGATCCGACTTATCTCGAGGCGGCGAAGACGCTTGGTGCAAATAACCTTTGGACCGCTTGGTTCGTCACTCTACCGCTTGCCCTCCCCGGCTTTTTGGCCGGCACGACAATCGTCTTCAGCCTTGCGGTTTCGGCCTATGTGACGCCGGCCGTCTTGGGGGCAAGCGGCCCGAACTTCATCACGACGCTGATTTACCAGCAGTTCGTCAGCCTCTTTAACTGGCCGCTCGGCGCGGCGATCGCCGCGATGTTGCTCGTCGTCGCCCTTGGCATCGTCTTTCTGTATGTCCGCCTCTTCTCGCGCTTCGGCGGGGCCGCGGTTCAGGCACAAGTTGCGGACGGCGCCAAATGAGCATCTATCTCAGGCTTTTCGTCTTTGCGCTGATCCTCTTCATCCTGGCACCGATTATTGTCGTCGTTTTTGCGTCGTTCAGCGCGACCGGGGTCGCCGAGTTCCCGCCGTCGACGTGGTCGCTGAAGTGGTACCCCCACGCACTTTCGCAAGCCCTTTTCACCGAGGCCGCGGTGACCAGCGTCTGGTTGGCCCTACTTTCGACAACGATCGGCGTGCCGTTCGCGCTCGGCGCCGCGATCGTCTTGGTGCGCACGCGGTTTCCCGGACGCGACGCCATCCAAACGTTTCTTCTTGCCCCGCTCGTCGTACCGTCGATCGTCATCGGATTGTCGATCTTGCTGGCATTCGCGGCGGCCGGGATCTGCGACGTGCCCATCCGCCTCGTCGGGGCGCATGTCCTGGTCACGTTCCCCTACTTGGTGCGCACCATTATGGCGAGCCTGACCCGGATCGACCGGAACGTGGAAGAAGCGGCCCTCACCCTCGGCGCCGGCTACCTCATGACTTTCTGGAAAATCACCGTGCCGCTCATCCGCCCGGGCATCATCGCCGGCATGTTGTTTGCGTTCATCGTCTCGTTCGACAACGTGTCGGTGTCACTGTTCCTGACGAACGTCAAACTCAACACCCTGCCGCTCGCGATCTTGAATTACGTCGAATACAACTACGATCCGTCGGTCGCCGCGATCTCAACGATGTTGATCGCGTTCTCGCTGGTGTCCGCCGTTGTTTTGGAGCGTCTGGTCGGTCTCCGGCGCGTCGTGGGAGGATAGACCGCGCATGGCCGAACTTAAGTTAGAGAATTTGACCAAGACCTTCGGGACGGCGCGCGCGGTCGATGACCTCTCGCTGGATCTTCCTTCCGGGGAATTCGTCACGCTGCTGGGGCCGAGCGGGTGCGGCAAGACCACCACGTTGCGCATGGTGGCCGGTCTGGAAAAACCCGACAGCGGCACGGTTCGCCTGGGCGGTACCGACGTCACGGCTCTTCCACCGTTTCGGCGCAACATCGGGATGGTGTTTCAAAGCCATGCCTTGTTCCCTCATATGACGGTCGCCGAGAACGCCGCCTTCGGGCTGCGGATGCGCAAAATCGACAAGGCGGCGCGCCGCCAACGGGTGCGCGAGGCGCTCGACCTCGTGCGTCTGGCCGATTACCTCGAACGCTATCCGCACCAACTCTCGGGGGGCCAGCAGCAACGAGTTGCGCTGGCACGGGCGTTGGTCGTCAGCCCGGATATTCTCTTGCTTGATGAGCCGTTCGGCGCGCTCGATCGCAAACTACGCGAAGCGTTGCAGGAAGAACTGCGACAACTCACCCGCAAGATCGGGATCACATCGCTGTTCGTGACCCACGACCAAGAAGAGGCGCTCATTCTCAGCGACCGAATCTGCGTCATGAATGCCGGGCGCATCGATCAAATCGGCTCGCCGGAGACCATCTTCGAACAGCCCGAAACCCACTTCGTCGCCGACTTTATGGGCGTGGGAAACTTCATTTCGGGCACTGTTTCAAGTTCTGCGAACGGCGAAACCCTTGTCGACGCCGCCGGTTGCAAGGTCCTTTCGCGCATGCCGACTCAGTGGAATACCGGAACGCCGGTCACCGCGGCCATCCGTGCCGAGAAGATCACGCTTTCCACGACGCGCCCTTCGGACGGCCCCAACGTCATGGAGGGGCAGCTCGATTCGGCCATCTACCAGGGCGCGACATCGAGCTTCCGCATCCGAACCGCGTCGGTGCCGAACGGTTTGACCGTACGCACCCATAACGAGAGCGATGCCGGCGACGCCCGTTTGGCCACCGGGCAATCGGTCTGGCTCACTTGGTCGCCGGACGCCGTCCGGCTCCTGCCAAAGGATTGAGGAGCGTCATGGATACGTTCGTCCACCCCGATTTCGAACCCCTGAACGCCGCGTTTCAACGCAACCTCGACGAGGGACGCGAATTGGGCGCCGCGCTGGTGGTCTACCGTCATGGTCAGCTTGTGCTCGATGTGTGGGGTGGCCAAGCGACACCCGACGGCGATGCCTGGGAGCCGGGCACGATGGCCTGCATGATGTCCGTCGCCAAGGGAATCACGGGGCTCTGCATGGCGATGCTCTATGACCGCGGCCAGCTCGATCTCGAGGCGCCGGTCGCCCGTTACTGGCCGGAGTTTACCGAGAACGGCAAAGCCGACATCACCGTCACGACCGCATTGTCACATCGCGCCGGCATTCCGGCTTTCGATGCGGCCAAACCCGGTGACATTTACGACTGGACCAAGATGGTGACCGGTCTCGCGGCGCAGACACCCTATTGGCCGCCGGGCAGCATGCTGTTCTATCACTCCGCGACGTTGGGCTTCATTGCCGGCGAAATCCTTAGGCGTATTGACGGACGCACCATCGGCGCCTTTGTACGCGAAGAGATCGCCGAGCCCCTCGGTGCGGACTATTTCTTTGGGCTGACTGACGCCGAAAGCGCCTGCTGCGCCACGATGGTCGCCTCGCCCAACAACGTGGTGAATGCCGCCAAAGCCCCTGACGCGCCGGAGATGCAACGCCTCCAGTGGCAATCGCTCCCGGCCGAGGAAGACTACAACTCGCCGCAGTGGCGGGCGGCGCAGATCCCGTCCGTCAACGGCTATGGCACCGCGCGTGGGGTGGCGAAGATCTACGCCGCCCTTGCCCAAGGTGGGGCGCTCGATGGCGTGCGGTTACTGAGGCAGGAAAGCCTTGGGCCGTTCCTGGTCGAACGCGGCAGCGGGACGTCTGAAAGCAGCGGCCTCGACTTGCGCTCCGGCCTTTGTTTCATGCTCTCATCGAACAGCCGTCCGATGGGGGGACCGCGTGGTTTCGGGCATTCCGGTGCCGGCGGCGCACAAAGTTTTGCCGACCCCGATAGCGGGATCGGAATTTGCTATTGCCCCAACAAGATGCATGACGGTAGCGACGTCGGGTTACGCGTGACGCGCATCCTCGATGCCCTCGACGCCTGCACGCGTTAGGGTCCGGCCACCCAATAACAGGAGCACGCCGTGGGAACTTTAACGCTCGATCTAGCAAGCACCATTGTTGACGCCACCCTTGCCGAGGCGCGCAAGCGCTCGTTCAAGCCGATCATCGCCTTGGTCCTGGACACCGGGGGCTATGCCATCGCCTTAAAGCGCGAGGACGGCGCCGGGTTGCTGCATTACGACATCGCCATGGGCAAAGCATGGGGTGCGGTGGCCATGGGCAGCGCCTCTCGCGCGCTAGGTGATCGCATGGAACAGCGCCCAAGCGTGGTCGCGGCCCTCGCTGCCGCTTCAGGCGGTCGTTTCATGCCCATCCCCGGCGGCGTCTTGATCCGCGACGCCGAAAACAGGGTGGTCGGGTCCGTTGGGGTCAGCGGCGAGCTGTCCGACAACGACGAGATTTGTGCGGTCGCCGGAATTACGGCAGCGGGGCTCAAGGCCGACACCGGCGCGGCGTAAGTTGGGCCGCAACTCTCTAAGCAAGGTCGGTAACCCCTAGCCGAAATCCTCCATTCACTTGACTGTCTACCCGTGATAAGTCCCTGAATTCCGCGATGGATGGGTGGCCGAGTGGTTGAAGGCACCGGTCTTGAAAACCGGCAGGGGTTCACGCTCCTCGTGGGTTCGAATCCCACCCCATCCGCCAATTCTGACAGGGCGACGAAAAAACAATGACCAAACAAAAACCACGCATCGCGTTTATCGGCACCGGCGGCACAATCTCGTTCAAGGGTCGGCACAGCCTGGATGTCTGGGAGTACATGGACCACGGGACCCTAATAACGGTCTCCGAAATTCTCGCCCATTTTCCCGAAGTCACCGAGACGGTGGACATCGTCCCGTTCGATTTTCGCCGCGTTGAAAGCACGGACCTCCAACCCCAGGATTGGCACGAGCTCGTCGAAAAGATCAATGGAGTCGAAAAGAGCGACGACACGATCGACGGCATCGTCGTCACGCACGGGACGGCATCGCTCGAAGAGACAGCCTACTTTCTTCACCTCACGGTCAAGACGTCCCTCCCCGTCGTGGTGATCGGCGCGCAACGTCCCTCCTCCGGTTTTGCCACCGATGCCGGCAGCAATCTGCTTGCAGCTGTGCGCACGGCAGCCTCGAAGGAAGCCCGCGGCCTTGGCGTGGTGACCATCTTGAACGAGGAAATTCAGTGCGCGCGCGATGTCACAAAGGGTTCCACGCTTCGGTTGGAAGCCTTCCGCACCCCCGACCTCGGCATGTTGGGGTATGCGGATCCGGACGGCACCACCGCGATCTACCGCAAGCCGGCGCGGCCCCACACCGCCGACACCGAATTCGACCTCGGCAAGGTCGCCGAGTTTCCACGCGTGGATATCGCGACGAGCTATGCCGGCGCCGACGGCGCCGCCATCGACGCCGCCGTCGCGGCCGGGGCCAAAGCGATTGTCATCTCGGGATTCGCACCGGGGTTGCTGACCCCCGCTCAATGGGAGGCCGTCGAGCGCGCCCAGGCCCAGGATGTCTTGATCATTATTAGTTCGCGCGCCGGCAGTGGGCGGGTCATCCGGCGCGAAACCATGCAAAAAGCGGCATCGTTGCGGCCGACAACCTCAATCCGCAAAAGGCACGCGTGCTGGCCCTTCTGGCCCTAACGCAGTCGACGGACCCGGACGACGTCCAACGGATGTTCGACACCTATTAGGCAGGACGACATGATCGCAATCACGGTAGGTGACTTTCGCTTTCGTGCCGTTTGGGAGGATGCGAAAGCCCCTGCAACCTGCGAAGCGTTTCGCAAGATTTTGCCGTTCGAGAACCGTTTGATCCAAGCCCGTTGGAGCGGCGAAGCGGCATGGATTCCGATGGGCGATTATGACCTTGGCGTCGGCCGGGAAAACGTGACCGCCCATCCCTCTGCCGGTGAAATTCTGTTTCACCCCGCGGGGATCAGCGAGACCGAAATCCTATTCGTCTACGGCCATGCGACGTTTGCCAGCACGGCTGGGCCGCTCGCCGGCAATCACTTCATAACCATTACCGAAGGTGCCGAAAACCTGGCCGCCCTCGGTGAAAAGGTCTTATGGGAAGGCGCACAACCGATCCGGTTCGAAACCGACGGCTAACGTAAACGTTCGGCCCTACTTCCACCCGCCGAAGGTAAACCAGACCCGGCCCAACCCGTGCTCACGTTTGAGCGTTTCTTCGCCACGGGCCACGGCCTCGAATTCTTCGCGCGGCGTGGACCCGTAGTTCGGGATACGGATCAGTTCGATCTTGTCTTTCTCAAAACCGGCACCTTGGATGGTCTTGAGAAAATCGAGGTTGCGGAATTTTTCGTAGTGCGGCTCGTTGTTGTAGAAACCGTCCCAATCGAGCACGAAGTTGTAATAGGTATCGGTGTGGCTGGTCGGCGGCAGTTCCATATGCAGCATGATCCCGCCCGGCTTGAGCATCCGATAGCACTCCTTCAGAACCTTCTTGGTCGCAGGGACCGAAAGCTCGTGAAAGAAGAAGCTCGACGTGATGATGTCGAAGTGGTTGTCCGGGAAGCCGGGCGTTTCGGCGCTCCTTTGGTGATAGTGCATCGGAATGCCTTCGGCCTCGGCCCAAGCATGTCCGAAACGTAGCATCGGCGCGCCGACATCGATGCCATGCACCTCGGCATCGGGGTAAACTTCTTTGTACGGGAACGTGTTGGCCCCCGCGGTACACCCCAAGTCGAGGACGCGTTCCGGTTTGAAGTCGGGGTGCGCCAGTTTCAGGTAGTTCGCGATCGAGGCCGCGACGTCACCCTTCGGTTTTACGTCCTTGCCGAAGCCGCCGTAGAAAACTTGCGTGCCGTAATGATAGACCGCACCCTGCGCAACATCATCCTCGACATACTCGGTGTGAAAACAGCCCGGCATGTGGTGTACGTCAAGATCGGTCACCTCGCGGGGAATAACCACGTCGGGGTCGAGCTCCAATGAGCCGCCGGCCGGATTGGCTTCGGTCGCATCGCGGGCGGCCTCGATCAATTCGTTGAGCTGGCGCTCGACCGCGGGTTGGACCGACCACCACGTCATGATTTGGGCGTTGTAGCGCATCGCGCTCCAGCCCTCGTAGCCCGGTTCGTGTCGCATCGCCGCGCGCACTTCACGGGCATCCTTGGGTTTACGACCATGCTTCTTGACGAATTTGGGTTCGACCTTCTTGTCGTAAACCACCTTCATGTCGTCGGCGATATTCCATCAGAATTCGCTTGCGAAACGCCGAGACAAAACTCTGACGACTCCGCTCGTCATGCGCGTGTTCCAAAAGGTCGCCAACATTCCTGATATTCGACATGGTCTGTCTCCTGTTTGAGCGTGCTAGCTGTCGAGCAGCGCTTCGGCTTCCTGGTGCAGGATATTGAAGACGCGTCCGATGTACTCGTCGCGACGCTGGGTCCGTTCGGTCTCCTCCTGTTCGTCGGGCTTATAGGCTTCGATATCGGCCCGGCTGATGACGCCGTTCTTGTCGAGCATACGTTCGACCGTCTCGATCCGATCGAATGCGACCGACAGTTCCTGCGTCAACATCGTGATAATCGCAAAAAGCTGATCGACGGCCGGGTCCTTGTAGAACGTGGCACGCTTGCCCTTCGACCGGAGGGGTAGGTGGACTGACTTCTCAGACATTTTCTTCTCCATCACTCATGCAAAGGGCCGAGCAATGATGCCCGGCCCCATGTGTCATCCCGTTGATCTAGATCACCTATAAGGCCGGTTACTTCCACCCACCGAAGGTAAACCAAACCGCGCCGTTGCCATGGTCGCGCCGAAGGGTCTCTTCGCCTGTCGCCACTGCCTTGAACTCTTCCGGCGGGGTCGAGGCGAAATTCGGAATCCGAACCATCATTTGTTTGTCCTCTCTGAACCCGCATTGCGCCAGCGTCTTGGGGAAATCCAATCCGCGGAACTTCTCGTAGTGCGGCTCGTTGTTATAGAAGGCGTCCCAATCGAGATAGAAGTTGTAATACGGGTCGGTCAGGTCCGCTGGCGGCAGTTCCATGTGGAGCATCAAGCCGCCCGGCTTCAGAATCCGATGGCACTCTTTAAAGATCTTATTGGTGTCAGGCACCGACACTTCGTGGAAGAAGAAGCTCGACGTGATGATGTCGAAGTGGTTGTCGGGGTATCCGGTCTCGACGGCATTGGCCTGCTTGAAATGAAGCGCCATCCCTTCCGCTTCGGCACGGGCATGTCCAAAACGAAGCAGCGGCGCACCCACGTCGATGCCGTGCACCTCAGCGTCAGGATAGACCTCTTTGTAGGGTGTCGTGTTGGCGCCAGCCGTGCAGCCCATGTCGAGAATGCGTTCGGGCTTGAAATCCGG
This sequence comes from Alphaproteobacteria bacterium, assembly GCA_038141965.1. Classification (GTDB taxonomy): domain Bacteria; phylum Pseudomonadota; class Alphaproteobacteria; order SHVP01; family SHVP01; genus CALJDF01. The sequence continues at coordinate 447,659 of JAYQJC010000002.1, read as the reverse complement.
ATAGGCAAGTTTGAGGTAGTTTGCGATCGAACTCGCCACGCCACCCTTGGTAATGCGGCGGTGCGGGAGGCCGCCGGAAAACACCGTCGTGCCGTAGTGATAGACCGCGCCTTGGGCTACGTCGTCGTCGGTGTATTCGGTATGGAAACAACCCGGCATCAGGTGAACATCGAGTTCCGTAATTTCGCGCGGGATATCGACATCCGGATTGAGTTCCAGGCTGCCACCTGCGGGATTTGCGGCTTTTGCATCTTTAGCCGCTTGGATCAATTCATCGAGACTGCGTTCGATGGCCGGCTGCACCGACCACCATGTCATCAGCTGCGCGTTGTAGCGCAGCGAACTCCAGCCTTCGAACACCGGCTCATGGAGCATGGCTTTGCGGATTTCGCGGCCATCTTTAGGTTTGCGCCCATTTTTCTTTTCGAAACTGGGCTCGACCTTTTTCTGGTAGATCGTCTTCATGTCGCCCGCGAAGTCCATCAGGACCCGCTTGCGAAGGATGGAAACAAACCGCTGACGGTTGTACTCGTCGTGATTGGATTCGACCATTTCGCCGACGTTGCGAATATTGGACATCTTCAGGAACTCCTTTTCAGCGGTACGTCGCCAGGGCGACATCAAGGGATTCCGGACATCCTAACGAAAATCTCCCAGGTTGTGGACGGTTAGGACATCCCTGCCCAAACCATGTTCAGTCCTCGTGTCGGATCGGAAGGAAGCTTAGGAATCCCCCGTTTCCATAGGCAGGCTGTCGTCCCTGCCCCACTCGGTCATCGACGCGTCGTAGAGTTGAACCCCGTCATGGCCCATCAGCGCGAGGGCAAAAAGGTCGGTCGTCGCCGAAATCCCCCCCCGCAGTAGTTGAGCACTTTGGGGGCCGCCATTGCGCCGACCGGCGCAAAGGCGGCCGCGAGATCCTTAGCCGGTTTGAACGCATAGGTTTCGTCTTCGAGCAGCGACCGCGCCGGCACGTTGGCGCTGCCTTTGATATGACCGGGCCGGCCATATTGCACCCGGTCGCCCCGATGCAATTCGGGCGAGAGCGCGTTGAGGATGAGCGTGTCGGGATCGCCGATCGCCGCCAACACCTCGTCTTTCCCAACGATAAGATCCGGTCGTGGTCGAGACTGAAATGTCGCCGCCGGATAGCGCTCGTCACCGGTCTTGGTTGGATGGCCTTCCGCCACCCAATTTTCATACCCGCCGTTCAGGACCTTGGCATTGTCGAACCCGTGGGCTCGCAGGTTCCACCACATCCGGGTCGCCCACCACGTCGGGCCGGCGTTGTAGAGCACGACGGTCAGCCCATCGGCGATCCCGTATTGGGATGCCAAGGTGACGAAACGATCAGGCGGCGGCACCATGAAGTTGAGAGGATGATCGAGATCCTTGAACTCGTCCATAAAATCGATGAACGCGGCACCCGGAATATGACCGGCCTCGTATTTCTCGCGCCCGTTCTTGATCGAATAGCCCTTCTCCGGGTCGTTCGTCATATCGACCGTGCAATCGAATATCCGAAGATCGGGGTTGTCGAGGTTTTCGGCAAGCCAAGCCGTCTCGGCCAAATACTCGGGATGGGCATAGTCGATCGCCATTCGGTCTCTCCTCGCGCTAGATGCGTCCCACACGTTTTCTCGGACGAAAGTCCGACCAAAAAAGAATAAGACTCTCGCAAGCAAGTTGCATCACCGGGGGGACCACCATGCCAACGATTTACGGAAACGCGCGGTCGCGCGCGACACGATGTGTCTGGGCACTCAATGAACTCGGCGTCGATTACGACCGGGTCAAACTCGACCATGTCGCCGGCGAAAATAAAACGCCGGAATACCTTGCACTGAACCCCTCGGGAAAGGTGCCTACGCTCGTCGACGGCGACGTCGTGATGTCCGAATCGTTGGCTATCAACCTGTACCTCGCCCGTAAATACGACAACGGCCTATGGCCGAGTAGCGAAGCCGACCGCGCCCGCGCTGAACAATGGACGATGTGGGCCGCCGCCGAAGCTGAACCGCATACCGTCACCATCGCCATCGAGCGCATGTTCAAGCCCGAAGAAGCGCGTGACGAGGCTAAAGCAAAAGCGGCGGAAGAAGCGCTCGCCCCGCGCCTGACCTATATCGATTCATACCTGGAGGGCCGCGATCACCTGGTCGGAGACCAGTTCACGATTGCCGACCTCAACGTGGCCTGCGTGTTGGCTTCAATGCTGGTGACGAACGTCGATCTGGCGCCGTACCCAAACCTCGCGCGCTGGCTGACGGCGACCGCTACGCGCGAGGCCTACACCAAGGCGCGAGAGGCCTAATTTATTTAAATCAAAGGCTTAGTGGACTTTCATAACCTTCTAGCCTTCTGCGGCGAGCGCCTCGAGTTCCTGACGCAACGTTTTCATCTCCCGTTGCTCGAAACGCAGGTCTTTGGTTTTGCCTTGTTTACGGGAAATCATGTCGCCCAGGCGTTTGATCACGCGATCCACCGTCTCGATCACCTCGGTCAAGTCCTCCCGGCTCGTGCATTCCAAGACCACCTCTTGGTCCATCATCAGGTTCGAGTAAGCACGGTGGTCCCGCTTGCCTAGCTCGGTCAGCTTGGCATCTAGCTCATCCCAGGCGTCCTGCCAGTTCCGATAGAGCACGCTCCGCCGATCGCCCTTGGACCGGCGGCGTGATGCCTCGGTTTCGAGTTGCACCATGATTCGGACAAACTGCCAGACCACGATGCGAATCTCGATCATCGTTGGGGCCTAGGTCCGCTTTTTTCGTTTGCTGAAATCCGGATCCCAATCTGAGTCCTTGAGATCGAGCGGATAGCCGTAACTGTAGTCATACGGCGGCTTGATCACGTATTTGCGGTCGAATTCGATCCAGTTGTAGGGCTCTCCCGACCGGATGATGTGCGGCCAGTCAGGGTGCGCAAACAATGGGCGGCCGACCGCGACCAAATCGCCGGCCCCCGACGTGATCACGTCCTCGATATCTCCGCCCTCGGCAATCCCACCGTTGACGATCATGGGCAAGCCGCTGGCCTCCTTGATGACCTTCGGCATCGGCACGTCCGAGTTCGGATCGCGGTTGTCCCGCCAGTCGAAGCTCGACCAATGCAGCGCATCGACCGGTGCGTCCGCCAGGGCTTTGCCGACCGCCTCGGCATATTTCACGCCGTCCGGCCACGCGCCCCCAAAAGCATCGACCCCATCCTGGGATAGCCGCAAAATGACCAACTTGTCGCGCCCGATGGCCTCGCGGACCAGTTGGCAGGCTTCGACGGCGGCGCGGACGTTGTTCTCAGGCGAGCCACCATATTCGTCGGTGCGGTGGTTCTGGGTCGGATCGATGAACTGGTAGTAAAGGTAGCCATTGGCCCCGTGAATCTCGAAGCCGTCGAATCCCGCTTCGACACCCTTGACCGCGGCCTCGGCGAAACCTTCGGCGATCTTGCGGATGTCCGCCTTCGTCGCTTCGCGCGCCGGCGGAAACGTCACCCTGGGCCAAGGTGGCTGTAGCCCGCGATCGTGCATCTCGTCGTCGGTATCGGTGTAGAGCACCGCCCCGTCACTTTGGGTGGCGCTGGAACTCACGGGTGCCTCGCCCTCGTAGAGGCAGCGCGGGTCGGACACGCGACCACCATGCATCAACTGCAGGATGGCGACGACATCTTGGTCATGGATCGCTTTAACGCTTTTCTTCCATCCCTCGATTTGGCTGGGCGTTTCGCAGCCCGGTTGGTTCAAATAAGCCACCGAGCCAAGCTCGTCCTTGGTGTAGGTCCCCTCGGTGATGACCATGGCGAGGCCACCCCGCGCCCGGCGTCCGTAATAGGCCGCCATTTCGTCCGTCGGCGTCCCATCGTCCTCGGACGATTGGCGGGTCAAGGGCGCCAGGGCAATGCGATTCTTGAGGGTGAATGCGCCGAGTTTGAGCGGCGAAAAGGCGTTGGGAAACCGGTCAGACATGCAATGTCGCTCTTTGTTCAATGGGACGGATGGGGCGCCGGTACAGACGGCACGGCTCGGTACATTACCGGGCCAGGGGTGTACTGAACAGGCCGGCACAAGGGCGGGTAACGATCATTTTCGATTGTCCGTACATCGTCTTGTTTTCCGCCAAAAACGGAGTAGTCTAGCCGCCGTTTTGCGATCGCCCCGTCGGCGCGATCATCTTCGGGAGGCAATAAGAAATGGCAAAAATCGGCGTCGATGTCGGCGGCACATTTACCGATCTCGTACTCGAGAAAGGCCCACGGGACGTATACGTCCACAAAGTGCCCAGCACGCCCGCGGACCAATCCATCGGCGTCGTGCGCGGCGTTCGCGAGATTTGTGAGATCGGTGGCGTCAATCCAAAGGACATCGACCTGATCGTTCACGGGACGACGGTCGCGACCAACATCACGCTCGAACATAACGGCTCCGAAGTCGGGATGCTCACCAGCCGCGGCTTCCGCGACATCCTCCATATCGCGCGTCACAAACGGCCCTACAATTTTTCGCTTCAGTTCGATGCGCCCTGGCAGAGCAAGCCCCTGGTCAAGCGGCGCAACCGCATTCCCATTACCGAGCGGATCATGCCGCCGACCGGCGAGGTCGCAGAACCGCTCAACGAAAAAGAAGTGCGCGAGGCCTGCAAGCTCTTCAAGAAGCGGGGCGTCGAAGCGGTCATCATTTGCTTCATGTTCTCGTTCCTGAATCCGAAGCATGAAATGAAGGCCAAAAAGATCGTTCAGAAAGAACTGCCCGGCGTCTTCATCTCGACCTCGTGCGAGGTGATCGATGTGATTCGCGAATACGAGCGGTTCTCGACCACGGCGATGAACGCCTACGTCGGCCCGAAAACGTCGAGCTATATCCGCAACCTCGCGGGCAAGCTCAAAAAGATGGCATCTCCGCCGAGTTGCGGATCATGCAGTCCAACGGTGGCGTCGCGACCGTGGACATGGCCTCGGAACGGCCGGTGACAATTCTGATGTCCGGCCCGGCCGGCGGCGTGATTGGCGGCCGGTGGGCCGGCGGTCTCTCCAAAGAGAAGAACGTCATCACGGTTGATATCGGCGGCACATCGGCCGACATCTCCACCATTCCCGGCGGCGAGATTCGGATCATGAACCCACGCGATACCTACGTGGGTGACTACCCGGTCCTCGCCCCAATGATCGACCTCGCCACGATCGGTGCGGGTGGCGGCTCCATCGCCTTTATCGATCAGGGCGGCGCGTTCCGGGTTGGCCCGAAATCTGCGGGTGCCGACCCCGGTCCTGCTTGTTACGCGCGTGGCGGCAAGGAACCCACCGTGACCGATGCGCAAGTCGCGCTTGGCCGCCTCGACGTCGACAAGTTCTTGGGCGGCGACATGACCATCAAGCCGGAGCTTTCCGAAAAGGTCATCGCCGACAAGCTCGCCAAACCTCTGGGGATGAGCGTCAAAGACGCGGCCCTGGGGATCATCAAGGTCATCAACTCCAATATGGCGTTGGCAATTCGCGCCAACTCCGTCGCGCGTGGTTTCGATCCCCGCGAATTTGCGCTGATGCCGTTCGGCGGTGCCGGCCCACTGCATGGCGTGGCGCTTGCCAACGAAGTCTCGGCCAAAGAGGTGATCGTGCCGCCGGCGCCCGGGATCAACGCCGCGATCGGGTTGCTCGAAACCGACATGCAGTACGAGTTCACCCGATCGGCGCCACTCATTCTCGAAGGGGCGACCGCAAAAGACTTTGCGCGGATCAATACATCGCTCGCTCAACTTGAGAAGCAGTGTCGCGAACGCCTTAGTGCCGACGGTATTGCAAAATCGAAACAGAAGCTGATCCGCATCGCAGAATGCCGCTACCACGGCCAAGGCTTCGAACTACGCGCCGACCTGCCCCCCGGCAAGCTCTCGGACAAAAACAAAAACGTCGTGATCGACAACTTCCACAAGCAACACCAACTCGATTACGGCTACACGTTTGGCTCCGACCAAGTTGAGATCATGACCCTGCGCGTCATCGGCGTGGCTAAGGTCGATCCGATGACGTGGCCCAAGGTTAAGAAGGCGCCGGCAGGTGCCGCGAAGAAAAAGGCGCTCAAAGACGCGTTCATGTATTCGCGGAAGACCACCTTCGATGACGGCAAGACCGTTGAAACACCGCGCTACGATCGCGGCAAGCTGAACGCCGGTCACGAAATTTCCGGCCCCGCCGTCATCCTGCAACATAATTCGACGACGCTTGTCCCGCCGGGCTACCGCGCACGGGTTAGCGATTTCGGCAACATCCACATCAAAAGCGTCTAAGCTTCAGACAGATCAGGAGTAGTCCATGGCCCGCAAGACCACGGCAAAATCACGCAAATCGTCGTCGACCCGACGCACCACGACCAAGCGCGCCGCGAAGACCACGGCCAAACGGTCCACTAAAGCCGCGGCCAAGCGTCCGGCAAAGAAAGCCACCAAGAGCAAAAAGACCAAGGTCGACCCGATCACCCTTCAGGTCATCGGCGGCGCGCTCCACACGGCGGCCCGCGAGATGGGCCACGTGCTGTATCGGATGTCGTTCTCGTCGATTATTCGCGAATCGGAAGATCTCGGCGCCGGTCTGTTCGATGCCGATTTCCAAACGCTTAGCGAATCGGACTCCACGCCGCTGCACATCGGATCGATCCCGGGCTACCTGCGCGGGATGGCCGAAACCCTCGAAGACGGCGAGTGGCACGAGGGCGATGTGGTCATCCACAACCACCCCTACTACGGCGCTTCGCATTCCCCGGATATCGCGATTGCGATCCCCATCTTCTACGAAGGCAAGTTGGTCGGCTTCTCGGCCAACACGGCGCACCACGTTGACATCGGCGCGGCTACGCCGGGATTGATTATCGATATTCCCGATGTGTTCGCCGAGGGCATGCTGTTTGCCGGCCTCAAGCTCTACAAAAAGGGCGTTCGCAACGAGACCCTGTGGCAGTTCCTGCAATACAACAGTCGCACGTCGAAGATGCTGATGGACGACATCGAAGCGCAGGTCGCTTCGGCCCGCCTCGGCGTCGAACGCTACAAGGACCTCATCCGTCAGTACGGCTACGACACATTCAAAGCGTCGTGCGACGAGTTGATGGATTACACCGAGCGGATGATGCGGCAAGAGATTCGCAAAATTCCGAACGGTACCTACCGTGCCGAAGGCTGGATGGACGACGACGGTCGCAACCGGGGTGAAAAGCTGCCCATCAAGGTCGCCGTCACGGTCAAAGGCGACAACGTCAAGGTCGACCTAACCGGTTCGTCGGACCAAGTGCCGACGGGGTTCAACGTGCCCTTCGACGGTTCGACTAAGGTCGCAGTCTATTGCGCCTTCCGCTCGCTCTTGCTCGACCAAGCCGAGCAAGAGGTCTACATCCCCTCTAACGAAGGCTCGTTCCGACCGATCGAGGTCGTTGCCCCGCTCGGCTCGATCTTCAATCCCAAATTCCCGGCCGCGGCCGAGGCCCGTTTCACGCAATGCAATCGGGTGATCGACTGTATCTTGCGCGCGCTCGGGCCGGTGATTCCCAGCAAGATCACGGCCGGCAACTCGGCAAGCCTGTCGTTCATTTCCTATGCCGGTTTGAAACCATCGGGCGACTACTGGGTTTTCCTTGAAGTCAACGAAGGCTCCTACGGCGCCCGTGCGACCAAGGACGGGCCCGATTCGATCGACAACCTGATGTGCAACACCCGCAACAATCCGCTCGAAGACCTTGGGATGCATTTGCCGATGGTGTGCGAGCGCTACGAGTTGCGAGACGACGTCATGCCCGGCGCTGGGCGCATGCGCGGTGGGATCGGTGTCGTGAAATCGCAGCGAGTTCTCACCGAAGGCGTCATCACGCACGAAAACGATCGCCACACCGACGTGCCATGGGGCGCCTTTGGCGGCCAAGAAGGTGCGGTGGGTAAAGTGGTTCGCTACAACGCCCGCAAACCTGGGTCCGAGACCGAGATGCACGCTAAATTCTCCGGCGTCGGCATCGACGCCGACGACGTCATCGAGTTCTACGGCCCCTGCGGCGGCGGCTACGGCGACCCGCTGGAGCGTCCGGCGGAGCAGGTTTTGGAGGACGTGATGGACGATTTCTGCACCATCAAACATGCGCGCGATGCCTACGGCGTTGTCGTGACCAAGGGCCTCAAACTCGACGAAAAAGCCACCAAAGCCTTGCGTGCCAAGATGGGCAAGAAATCCAAGACCAAGTCCAGAAAGCGTTAGTCGCAACAAATGAAAGCGGGGTCCGACGCAATGCGATCGGGCCTCGACTGACCCCCATGCGCCTATTTGCACCCAAACCCAAAGCGAAACTTGGCCGCCCCGGCGGTAGCAAGAAATCAGCGGCCGGCGGTCCAGAGGAAAAAATGACCCCGGGCGAGTTGGTACGGATCGGGACAAAGCTCCACGGCAAGGAATGGCACGCCGCCTTGGCCGAAGATATCGGCAGCAAATATGCCGATGTTCATTTCTGGGCAAAGGGCGAAGAAGAGATCCCGCGCCACGTCGCCCGTTTCGTCCGCGTTCTACACCTCCTGCCGCCAGGAGAACGCGCCCGTGTGGTCAAACAGGCCCGCTCGGCGACCAACTAGATATACCAATACATCCAAAAAAGGGCCGGTAAAACCGGCCCTTTTCGAAGTTTGAGAGAGATCCTTTAGCTGCCGCCCGGGAAGAGCGACAGAAGCGCTTTCGGACCGGCATTCGCGATCGCCAGCGACCGAGCACCCAATTCCTCTTTGACACGACCAGCAGCCAGACCGGCCGCTTCGGCGCCGAGGTCGGCATCAATCAAATTGCCGACGCCTTCCTGTAGAACGTTATCAAGCCGCGTGGTGAATTCGCTTTGATCGGCAATGCGTTGGGCCGAGCTCCCGAGGTTGGCGAGACCAGAACTAGCCTGAGTAATGGCATTGTCGATGGCGCTCAGCGCCGATGCGGCATCGCCTGAGGTTGCGACCGAAATACTGTCGATCCCAAGGCCCTGGGCGCTGAAGTCCTGCGCCGCCACGTTGAACGTGTCGCCGTTCTCGCTCGAAAGGACCGAAAAATCGCCGGCGCCGTTCTCGATCAAGTTCGTGCCGCCGAACTCCGACGTGCCGGCCACGGTATTCACCTGATTGACGAGCTGTTGGATTTCCGCGTCGATGGCATCGCGGCCCGCCTGGTCGAGCGCCGGATCGTTCGCCTGAACGACCTTGCCTTTGATCTCGGTCAGCAAGTCACCGACAACTTGTCCGCCGGAAATTGCGGTCCCAACCACGGCCTCGGCGTTGTTCAGCGTGGTCTTCACCGCGGCGGCGCCGGCGGATTGACCTTGCAGAACTTGCGCGATAGCGAAAATCGCCGCGTTGTCCTTGGGGCCATTGATCTTCAGCCCCGTCGAGATGCGATTCTGAGTCTTGTTCAGACCGCTGAGATTCTTGTTGAACTGCTGGATGCCCAGCGCGGAGTTCGATGTAATTGGATCTACCATGGGGTTGGCCCTCTCCAGTCCGATTTGTCGGCCAACGACTTCCTATCGCACCCGCGCGTCCTGCGCTTTGCGCTCAAACCGGTGTTGATTCCTAACAAAACAAAGTTCACGTGTTAGGAACCCCCCAAAGGTGGGATCTGGATGCAGAATCGTCAAGCAAAACTAACCCCCTGAAAAAGATCAAATTTTCTCTAAATTGCGGGGATTGTGGTGGCGCCTGACACCGGTTAGAAACCGTCAACAACCGGGAGAAACGACATGCTGAAAATCTGGGGCCGCGATACCTCGTCGAATGTTCAAAAGGCGCTATGGGCCGCCGAAGAACTGGGCATGGATTACGAACAGATCGATGTCGGTGGGCCATTCGGTGGCTTGGATGACCCCGACTTCTTAGCATTCAACCCCAACGGCAAGATCCCCGTGATCGACCATGACGGCTTCGTCTTGTGGGAATCCAACGCGATCACCCGTTACCTCGCCGGTCTCGATAACAGCGGCAAGCTATGGCCCACCGACCCCCGCCACGCCGCCCTGGCGGATCAATGGATGGATTGGTCGAACAGTCACCTGTGGTGGCCGTTCCCCACCATCATTATCGGTCTCTTGCGCACGCCGGAGGAGAAGCGCGACAACGACGCCATCGCCCGAGCCAACGACGTGCTTGAGGTCGAATGGGCCGTTCTCGATGCCCAATTGGCCAAAACGCCATTCGTCGCCGGCGACGCGTGCAGCGCGGGCGATATTCCGGCCGGGGTTTTCGCGTGGCGCCGTTACGAACTTCCGATCAAGCGAAACCCGCTGCCCAATCTCGATGCCTGGTACGCGCGTCTCAAAGACCGTCCGGCGTTCCGGAAGATCGTGATGAACCCGCTGAGCTAGGCGTCGTCAAAGACCGCGCAGCGTCTGCCCGTCATCGACGGTAATCGTCGAGCCCGTAAGGAAGTTCGACTCCGGCGACACCAAGAGCCGTAACGCGCCGTCGAGATCGGGGGGATGCCCGACCCGTTTGCGTAGCAGTTTGGCGATCTGCTTTTGCCCGGCCTCGGAGTTGAAGTGTCCGGTGTTGATCTCGGTCTCGATATAGCCCGGCGCAATCGCGTTGACCTGAATGTCGAAGCGCGCCCATTCGAGCGCCATCGACCGCGTCATCTGGATGACGGCCGCTTTGGACATGCTGTAGAGCGACAGACCGGTGAGTACGCTGCTCGCCAAAACCGATGCGATGTTGACGATCTTGCCGCCCTTCCCGCGATCGATCATGCCCTTGCCTACGGCCTGGGCAGTGAGCCACGCCCCCCGTTGGTTGGTGCCCATCAGTCGGTCGTAGTCATCCAGCGTAAAGTCGGTGATCCGCTTCTCGATCGAAATACCGGCATTGTTGACCAAAATGTCGATCCCGCCCGCATCGAACGCGCCGGTGACCGCAGAAGCGATGCTCCGGGGATCGGTCACGTCCAATTCGACCGCTTGGGCCTGTCCGCCGGCCGCGGTGATCGACGAAACCAGACTGCTAAGCCGATCGACGCGGCGGGCCGCCAGCAAGACCTCGGCCCCATCCGCAGCCAAGATTTCCGCGAACCGCGCGCCCAAACCGCTTGATGCGCCGGTCACCAAGGCCCGCTGGCCCTTCAATACGTTATCAACCACCGACACCACTCCTCTTAAATTGCCCTAGACCTCACCACGGATTGAGCGCCCTGCCCTCGCGCTGAAGCACTTTGTCCGTATACGAAGCACTATACTACGATCAATCATGAAGATTGATATTGTATCGGACACCATTTGTCCCTGGTGCTTCGTGGGCAAACGACGGCTCGAGGCCGCCCTTGCCGAGCAGCCGGATCTCGACGTCGAGATCGTCTGGCATCCCTATCAACTTAACCCGACAACGCCCAAAGAAGGCGTCGATCGCAAGGACTACCTGCGCGAAAAGTTCGGGACCGAGACCTACCCCGAGCAAATGCTCGGGGCGCTCGCCGAAGCGGGCCAATCCACCGGGATCGAGTTCAAGTTCAATTCGATGAACCGCGTACCCAACACCATCGATTCCCACCGCGTCCTGCATTGGGCGCGCGAAACCGGCCAACAGAACGCGCTCGCGGAAATCCTATTTCGACGCTATTTCCTCGACAACGAAGATATCGGCGACATCGAGACACTCACGGCGGCCGCCGTCGAGGCCGGTATGGACGCCGATTTAGTGCGTGAGCGCTTGTCGGGCGACGCCGACGACGAAGCCGTTCGGGCGGAGGCGCAATACGCCTCGCAGATGGGGATCAGCGGCGTGCCGACGTTCATCATCGACAACAAGTACGCCGTTCAAGGCGCCCAGACCGCCGAGGTCTTTTTGCAAGTCTTTGCCAAAGTGGCCGAAGATCAGGCCGCGGGCGACGTCGAACCGGCCGCCGCGTCGGGCGACTGAGCCGCCAACACCGCCAAGTTCTGAACGAGGTGCTGGACGCCGCGAATACGCTCGGCCTCCTGCGACCAATCGCGGCCGTAAACCAGTGTGTGGTCCGGGCGTAGCTTCGCCGTGTTGGCATGGCGACCGATGAACGCGACGAGGCCCGCGGGATTGTCGAAACGGTTCTTGCGGAAGGTCACGGTGGCACCGCGCGGCCCGGCCTCGAGTTTTTCAATCCCGGCAAGACGGCACCCCGCTTTGACTTTGACGACCTCGAGCAGATGCTCGACCTCTCCAGGTAATTCGCCAAAACGATCGACGAGTTCAGCCCCGAACGCATCGATCTCGGCGGAAGTTTCCAGTCGGCTCAGTCGCCGATAAAGGCCCAGGCGTGTATCGAGGTCTTCGACAAAGCGCTCGGGAATCAGCACCGATGTGCCCAAGTTGATTTGCGGCGACCATTGGCCGTCGTCCGTTGCGCCGTCGGTCCCATGACGCGCCGTTGCCACCGCTTCTTCCAGCATTTCTTGGAACAACTCGATGCCGACTTCGCGGATGTGGCCGCTCTGTTCCTCGCCCAAAAGGTTCCCGGCGCCGCGAATATCGAGATCGTGGCTGGCCAAGGTGAAACCGGCGCCCAGTTGGTCCAAGGTCTGCATCACTTCGAGGCGCTTCTGCGCCTGCGCCGTGGGGACCGTGCCCGGCCGAACCGTGAGGTAGGCATAGGCCCGCACCTTTGAGCGTCCAATCCGACCCCGCAGTTGGTAAAGCTGCGACAGGCCAAACATATCCGCCCGATGGATGACCATCGTATTTGCCGAGGGAACATCAAGGCCGGATTCGACGATGTTGGTCGAGATCAGCACGTCATAACCACCGTCGTAGAACGTTTGCATCACCGCATCGAGGTCGCGGGCATTCATCTGCCCGTGGGCCACGGCAAACTTCACCTCCGGGACGTGTTCGCGCAAATACGCCTCGGCCTCAGCCAAATCCGATACCCGCGGGCACACATAGAATGACTGACCGCCCCGAAAATGCTCGCGGAGTATCGCCTCACGAACGGTCACCGGATCGAACGGCATGATAAAGGTGCGCACCGCCAATCGATCGACCGGCGGCGTGGCGATCAGACTCAATTCCCTTAAGCCCGACATCGCCATCTGCAGGGTTCGCGGGATCGGCGTCGCGGTCATGGTCAAGACGTGAACTTCGTTGCGCAGCCGCTTCAACCGCTCCTTGTGAGCCACGCCGAAGTGCTGTTCTTCGTCGACGATCAGCAATCCGAGGTCCCGTAGCTTCACGTCCTTGGCCAAGAGCGCGTGAGTGCCAATGACGATATCGACCCGACCGTCAGCAAGGCCTTGCTTCGTCTCAGCGGCTTGTTTCGTCGTCACCATGCGCGACAACTGCCCGATATTGACCGGGAAGGCCGGCAAACCGCGTGCGAAAGGTCTCATAGTGCTGACGTGCAAGCAGCGTGGTTGGCACGACAACGGCAACCTGGTGCCCCGCCATCGCGGCGACGAAGGCAGAGCGCAATGCCACCTCGGTCTTGCCAAACCCCACGTCACCACAGATCAACCTATCCATCGGTCGGCCGGACCCGAGATCGACGACGATCTCGTTCATCGCGTTTTGCTGATCCTCGGTCAGTTCGTAAGGAAAACGCGCGCAAAACTCTTCGTACGCGCCCGGTGGCGGGGACACCGGTGAACCTTTGCGGGCCACCCGCGCGGCCGCCACCTTGATGAGCTCCTCTGCCATGTCTTTGAGTCGCTTCTTGAGCTTGGCCCGGCGTGCTTGCCAGCCCGTGCCACCCAAACGGTCAAGCACCGCGGTCGATTCCGCCCCTCCGTACCGAGACAACACTTCGATGTTCTCGACCGGCACGAACAGCCGGGCGTTGTCCGCATACGTCAGCGCGACGCAATCATGTGGCGCGCCGGTGACATCAAGCGTCTGCAAGCCTTCATAACGCCCGATGCCATGGTCGACATGCACGACGAAATCGCCCGGTTCGAGGCTCGAGACCTCGCTAATGAAGGCTTCGGCCTTGCGCGACGACCGGCGCGATCGTCGGGAAAGCGTATCGCCGAGAATGTCTTGTTCGGTCAGTACCGCCAGAGTGTCGGTCACGAACCCACGCTCAAGAGGGAGAACCGCCAGCGCGATCGTGTCGGCCGCTAAGGTCCGAACCTCGTCGATGCTCTCGACGCGCGCCACCGCACCCGCTTCGTGTGTGGCCAGCAATCGCTCGGTGCGATCCATCGTGCCGGTCGAATAATTGGCCACGACGACCCGTCGCCCCTGCGCCTGAAGCTCGCGAACATGGGTCAACAACGCGCCGAACAAATCGACATCCGGTTGGGCCAGTTCGGCGGCAAAGTCCCTTCCCGCAACCCCGCCCACCTGGACGACCTGACGTCCGCCTTCCGGCGCCCGTAACTGCCCAAAAGACAGTGTGGCCTGCGTGTCTTTGACGGCCTGCCACGCCTCGGCGGTCAGATAGAGTTCCTCGGGCGGCAGGGCCTGATAGACGGTCCCTGTGTCGACCTGGGCGGCCAGGGCGTCCCGCCGCGCGCCAAACGCATCGGCGATCGTTTCGAACCGCGCCTGTGCCGCATCGTCAGCAAGGTGATCTAAGCCCACGGCCGCGTCGGGCACGTAGTCGAACAGCGTGCTCATTGTTTCGTGAAAGAGCGACAACCAATGCTCCATGCCGGCATGTCGGCGTCCTTCACTGACCGCGAGATAGAGATGGTCCTCGCTGGCAGGAACGCCAAACCGTTGGCGGTATTGATGGCGGAACCGGTCGATGGCGCGTTGATCGAACGGGAACTCGCCCACCGCTTCGAGGCGTAGTTCGGTAAGGCGTGTTCTAGAAACCTGGGTCAACGGATCGAACGTACGCACGGCTTCGAGGTCGTCGCCGAAAAGGTCCAGCCGAACCGGTTCTTCGGCGCCGGGCGAGAACACATCCATGATGCCGCCACGGACCGCGAATTCGCCCGGTTCACGCACTGTCCCCACCCGCGAATAACCGTGTCGGACGAGGTAGTCGGTGAACGCCTCGACCGCCAATCGATCGCCGGGACGCACCACGTAAGATGCCTCTAACACCAGGTCCCGCGGCGGGACACGTTGCAGGACCGCATTGACCGTCGCCACCACGACGACCGGCTCCTCCGGCGCCAGCGTAGCCAGGGTCGAGAGCGCCGCCATCCGGGCCGCCACCACATCTTGATTGGGCGATACGCGGTCGTAGGGCAGGCAATCCCAAGCCGGGAACACCACCACCATCAAATCGCGAGCAAAGAACCGCAACGCATCGGCAAGGGCTGCCTGGCGCTCGCCATCTCGCGCCACGAAAACGATCCGACGCGCTTTGCCGGCCTGCACCAAATCAGCCAAAACCTGGGCATCCAGACCAGGCGGCGCGCCTTCGAAGATCACCGTTCGCCCAGCTTGAATAGATATATTATTCAATGTGTTAATCGTACACCTTAAAGTCTAATATGAGAGACAATGTCGCGCTTTGCTGGGCCGGCGGGACCTCGACATGCCCCATATACCAGGCCAGCAAATCCGGTTCCGGCACCTCGAGCACAGCCTCGAACTCAGCCAGCGCCTGCTCATCCATGGTCGCCAAATGACGGTCGGCGAATCGGCCCAACAACAGGTCCGCTTCTTGGGTGCCCCGGTGCCAGCTCCGGAAATAAAGCCGCTTACGCCGCGCCGTTGTCGCCTCGTCGTCGTTTTCCATGCCCTCAACACAAATAGCCACAGCCCCGCGCCGGATTGGGGCGGGGTGTGGTGTCCGTCGGACGCCTAAGCTAAGGTCGCATCATCCCCCGAACAAGAGCCCCTGAGCGGTGGCCCAGCGTCCGGAAATACTCTTTCCCCTTTTCAAGCCGGTTACGACACTCGCAGGCGTCGGCCCCAAGATTGGTGGCCTGATTGCGAAAGTCGCCGGCGAGCTCATTGTCGATCTGTGCTTGCATCTACCGGCCGGGCTTATCGATCGTCGTTTTGCGCCCAAGGTCGCCGAGGCGCCCGAAGGTCTCATTGCGACGCTCACGGTGCGGGTTGATGCCCACGCCCCGGCCCCAACCCGGCGGCTGCCCTACAAAGTGCGGTGCTCTGACGAAACGGGCTTTATCACGCTGACCTTCTTCAACGCCCGGCCCGACTATCTCAAGGCGCAGTTGCCGGAGGGCGAAACTCGGATCGTAAGCGGTCGTGTCGAGCGCTATGGCGCCGAACGACAGATGTCGCACCCGGACTGGATCGCAAAACCGGATGAGGCCGAAAACGTCATTGGCGTAGAGCCGACCTATCCCCTGACGGCCGGCCTCACATCGAAACCGCTCCTCAAAGCGATCACCGCCTCGCTCAACCTCGTCCCGGACCTACCGGAATGGCTCGACGACTCATTGCTCTCGCAGCATCAGTGGCCGTCTTGGCAACAAGCGCTTCAGGCTGCCCACGCGCCCCAGGAACCGGAGGACCTCGACCCCAACGCCCCGGCCCGCCAGCGGTTGGCTTACGACGAACTCCTTTCGAACCAGCTTGCGCTGGCTCTGGTTCGACAGCGCACGCGGCGCACCCGTGGCGAACCGCTTGCCGGCACCGGTGCCCTGTCTCGACCGGTCGTCGACGCCCTGCCCTTCACGCTGACTGACGCCCAGCGCCAAGCGATCGAGGAAATTACAGCAGACCTTGCCTCATCGGATCGCATGTTGCGATTGCTCCAAGGCGACGTCGGCAGCGGCAAGACCGTGGTGGCCCTGATGGCCATGCTGATCGCCGTCGAAAGCGGGCGGCAAGCCGCTCTCATGGCCCCGACCGAACTCCTGGCACGGCAGCATTTCAAGGTTTTGGAAGCCTTGGCCGCACCGTCGGGCGTCAACATCGCGCTTCTGACGGGTCGGGAAAAAGGCAAGCCACGGGAGAAACTCCTGAACGACCTAGCCGACGGCACCATCCAGATCGCCATCGGCACCCACGCTCTTTTCCAAGAGGACGTTGCGTTCAAGAACCTCGGGCTTGCGGTCATCGACGAGCAACACCGTTTTGGCGTTCACCAGCGGCTGCTCTTGGCGGCAAAGACCAACGCCAGCACCGGCGATACCAACACCCTGTTGATGACCGCGACCCCCATTCCCCGAACGCTTGCCCTCACTGCTTACGGCGACATGGATGTTTCACGTATCATGGGCAAGCCGCCGGGGCGGCAGCCGGTCGACACCCGCACGATCCCGATGGCGCGCCTCGACGAAGTCGCCGAGTCGATGCGCCGTGCGATCGATGGAGGCGCCCGGGTCTACTGGGTCTGCCCCCTGGTATCGGAATCCGAACTCGTCGACCTAGCCGCCGCAGAGGACCGCGCCGCCGACTTACGGCAACGATTTGGCGACCGGGTCGGCCTCGCGCATGGCCAAATGAAGGGGGCAGAGCGCGATGAGGTCATGGCCCGTTTCGCCGCCGGCGATCTCGACATTCTCGTCGCCACCACCGTGATCGAGGTCGGCGTCGATGTACCCGAAGCTACGGTCATGGTGATCGAACATGCCGAGCGGTTTGGTTTGGCGCAGCTTCACCAGTTGCGCGGCCGCGTCGGTCGCGGTGCGCAGCAGTCAACCTGCCTTTTGCTCTACGCCCAGCCGCTCGGCGAAACGGCCCAGGCACGTCTCGCGATCATGCGCGAGACCGACGACGGCTTCAGAATCGCGGAAGAGGACCTCAGGTTGCGGGGCGCCGGCGAGGTGCTGGGCACCCGGCAAAGCGGTTTGCCCGACTTCCGCCTCGCCGACATCGAGGCGCATCAGGACTTGCTGCAAGCGGCATCTGACGACGCGCAGCTCATTCTGGAAACCGACCCGGACCTTAAAGGGCCCCGCGGTCAGGCGTTGCGCATCTTGTTGTATCTATTCGAGCGGGATGCCGCTGTGCGTTATTTGCGATCCGGCTGAGAAACCAGCTGTCCTTGCGGCTCAAGAACCTCAGGCTGATCGAGGCGTGAGCTGATCACAGCCTCTTTTTTGGCCGTCTCAGCGCGCGGATCGCTTGGCGTGACCAAGCCACCGGAAATCACCAGCTTGATCCCCTCTTCTACCGACATGTGCAGCGTCACGATGTCGCGGCGCGCGACGAATAAAAGAAACCCGGAGGTCGGATTCGGCGTCGTGGGCAGAAAGATGTTCACCACGTCGTCTTCCGTTAGGTTCTGAACTTCACCCTTCGTCTTGCTGGTCACGAAGCCAATCGCCCAAATACCGCGCCGTGGGTATTCAACCAACACCACTTCGCTAAACGACGAGGAAGATTGCTGGATGACGGCATCGAAAATCTGTTTCAACGCCCCATAGATCGAGCGCACCACCGGCATGCGGTCAACCAATCGCTCGCCGTAGGCCAGAAACGCACGGCCCAAGAAGTTTCGGGTGAGGAAACCGATGATGGTGAGCAGTACGATGACAATGACGACGCCACTGCCGGGGAGGCCGTATTGGTTGTAGACCTCGATATATCGCGCCGGAATAAAGCCTGCGACCGATTGGTCGACAAAGCTGATGACCTGAACCGCCAACCAAATTGTGATCCCAATCGGCGCTGCAACGACCAGCCCAGTCAGGAAATTCGCCCGCAGACGCCGGAAGCGACCGGGCTTCGGGACCTGGTGAAGCAGCGGGATTGAGCCTGCCTGACCTTCGGAGTCTGGCGTTTGGTTGGGTTTATCGTCCATATCGGGGTGACGTTCTCCTACGTTGGCCCCTATATGGAAGCCCGCTCCCCCAATGTCCAGTTAGGCGGGCCTGTTCGACGCCTGCCTTCCAGCCTAAACTTGCGGCGGTTACTCAATTTTGTGTAGGAGACCGGCCTCGATGGTCCTCGCCGCCGTTTGGTCATCCCAAAAAATGCTGAACCAAGCCTTTGGCGCAATCATCCTTGCGATAGGTCTCGTGGCGCTCCTTTCCCCCGTCACCGCCTATGCCGACTTCGCTGCGGGGGAACGCGCCTACAACTTGGGGCAATACACCCGGGCGATCGAAGAACTCCAGCCGCTGGTCGAACGGGGCGATGCCGAGGCTCAAATGATGACGGGCCTCATGTATCTCCAGGGCAACGGCTACCCGCAAAACCCCGAAATCGCTGCGGTGTGGCTCTACAAGGCAGCCACCAAGGGCAACTACAGTGCTCAACTGGTGCTGGGGTCGCAGTTGCTCTATGGCCACGGCATTCGCCGCGACCCCGTCGCCGCCTACATGTGGCTCCTCTTGGCCAGCCAAAGCGATGTCGACGGCGTCGTCCAACAGTCCCAAGTCTTCCGAAACGACGCCGAGAGAAACATGAGCGCGGAGCAAGTCACCGACGCAACACGGCGGGCGGAACGTTTTCGCCCACGCGCCGACGGGTTCGTTGACCAGGATTAGCGCGTAAAGATTTCGGGATCGAGCGCGGCACCCGCGCCGTCCCAAATCGCCAACCACCGACTTCGGAACGGCTGCACAAAGATGGCGGCGCCCTCTGCGACATCTTCGCGTTGCCGGTGCAGATAGACGGCGACACCATCGGGGGTCTTGGCGAACCAATCAGACACGGCGCCGCCGTCGATGACCTCCAACGGCGTATCCAGTTGACCAAGATAATGGAACTGGCCGTGGTACTTCCCGATATGGGCAATTGGTCGACCGGAGGCGGCGAGTGCACGCAGTCTCTGGGCGGGTTCGCGTAGGTCATAAAGGTGCGCGGCGGTCGGACCGAACGAAAGATGCAGCGCGGCTACCGCAACGGTCGAAATCACCGCAAGGGCATAAACCTGCCGGCTCACCGCGCGCCCGACGACTCCCAAGCCGATAACGATGGCCAGAAGAACCACGCCACCGGCGATCACATTCTCGTTTCCGACATTCAGCGGTGTCTCACCGGCGATATTTACAACGATGTCCGGGCGTAACCCGGCGACAACCAATGCTGCGCCAATCACACCGGTTGGTATCAACGGCAGCACGGTTGCCCAACTCGGCGCTTCGAATGAACTCACGGTGGTCAATGCGCGAGCGGCAAGAAGCGCAAAGGCAGGCAACGCCGCGAGGAAGTAGTGCGGCTGTTTGTCGGTAAACGACGACAAAACCAAGAACGCACCAACGAACCAGACCGCGACAAACCGCATACCGGGGTCGCGCCGCCAGTCTGCTGCCCACAGCCCGCGCCACAAGGTGGGCCACAGCACCCACGGGAACAGCAATGCAAGAAGCATGGGCATGTACCACCAGAACGGCCGGCCATGCGAGAACGAGCCGGCAATGCGCCCGGTCGTTTGACCCAAGAAAATTGCGCGCGCGAACTCTTCCCCGCCCGACAGGGCGGCAGGGATCGCCCAAGCCAATGCGACCCCGGCGCCCGCCAGAATGGCGACGACGAGCATCGCGTACCATTTCGCCCCGCCAATCCGGACCCGTTGTTCCGCAGGTGCCCACCAGATCGGGGCCAGAATTGCGGCCGGCAACGTAAACACCAGAACCACAGGCCCCTTGGCCAGCACCCCTAACCCAATGCCGAGCGCAAATAGCGCCCAGCCGCCAACGAAGCGGCGCCGATCGAGCGGGCCGCCAGTCGTGCGGGCCGATGCCGCAAGCGCAAGACCCACCAGTCCGACCAGCGTGAAAAACATGACCATCGTGTCGAACATGCTCAGCGTCGTCGTGATGAGCCACAGGAGCGAGCCGCACAGGATCCAGGGCGCCACCAGCTGGGCGGGGCGCGAACCCGGCCACAACACCATTGCCAATCGGTGGATCAGGAACACCGAACCCAAGCCGAAGGCCGGACCGACCAGCCGCCCCCAGATCTCGGTCGGACCGAAAACGCCCCAGCCGGCATTGATCAACCAGAACAGCAGGGGCGGCTTATGGCTGTAGAACGCGCCGTTGAGTTCCGGTACGAGAACATTTCCGCTGCGCCACATTTCCCAAGCGACCGCGAAATACCGGGTCTCGTCGAGCGGCAGGATGGGGCGCAAGATAAGCGCCGCCACGACGACAACGGTCCAAATAAGTACCCAAGCAACGTAGTGCGGAAAAGCCTTGGTCATGCGGATGGACGCCTATTGGCGATCGGCAATTAGGTTTCGGAGGCGACGGCGTTCCGACGCTCGCGAAAGATGAGATAGAGATTGCGGGAGTAGATCAGAAGTCCTGCAGCTTGCCCGACTATAAACACCGGGTCTTCCCGGTAGATCGCATAGGCCAAAAGTGTAGCGCCGCCACCGAGGCTGAAATACCAAAACGCGATCGGGACAACACTGCGCCGACGCCATTCGCTGACGAGCCACTGCGCGATAAATCGCGCGCTAAACAGCGCCTGCCCGGCAAAGCCGACGATCGTCCACAAGACTGTCGCACTCATCGCCCATCAAGCTCCTTGTCAGCGGTTTGTTCCCTGGCATCTACTACCACGCGGCGGCGTTGCAGCCACATCACACCCAGTAGATCGACAATCCCTACGGCCAACCGCCCCCACATCCCATAGTGCGATCGGCCACCCGTGCGGGGGCGATGTCCCACGTCTTCGGAAACAACCTCGCCGCCCATCCATATGAACAACGCAGGAAGGAAGCGATGGAAGTGATCGAAGTGCGGCAACCGCAAAAAAGCATCCCGCGGGAACAACTTAAGGCCGCATCCGGTGTCCGGCGTCCGGTCTCCCAACAAGCGCGCACGAACGGCGTTTGCGATGCGCGACTGCAGTTTTTTGCGCAGGGTGTCTTGTCGATTGGCCCGGCGCCCTGCGACCAACAACGGTGCTTTTGCCGCCTCGGCATCGCGCCGCGCTACCAGCTTGAGAATATCCGCGGGATCGTTCTGCCCATCGCCATCGATCGTCGCGACCCACGGCGCCGTCGCGGCCCGCGCCCCGCTGAGAACGCCGGCACTTTGCCCGGATTGGCGGACATGGCGAACGACCCGCAACTCGGGATATTCGGCCATAAGGCCCGACAGGATCGATTCGGTGGCATCGTCGCTCGCGTCATCGGCAACGACGATTTCGAACTCAATTTCGTCGCGTAATGCACCGGCCGTCTCGCGAATGAGATCGGCGATGTTGTCTGCTTCGTTGTGGACAGGGATCACAACGGACAATGCGCACCCAGGTTGAACGGGTGCCGAACCGTCGGCACCGATCGGCCCTTTTAGAGGGGAACCCGACGTCACGATCGGCTTAGTCGGTGGCAGTCATATCGGATGGCGCTTTGGTTTTCGGCGTTACCATGCCTTCCGGTGCGGAAAGTTCCGCAAGGCGCTCAAGCCGCTCTTTGTCCCGGATATAGAGCGCCTTGCTCTTACGTTCGACAATGCCGGCATGCGCGAGTTGGCCCAGAACACGTGCAACGGTCTTCGCGTCGTGCTTGCCCGACTGGCGATTTCGCTGTGGGAAAGCATCGGCCGTATGACCCAAAGATCGGGGACCGCCACGTCGCGGTCCGTGAGTCGGATGAGCTCGACATAGACACGCTGAACCGCGCGCAGAGTACTGAGATCCATAATTCGGTCATCGGCGACCCGCACAATCCCGGCCAGACGCTGCAGAACGTGCATCGCAACCGTCGGATGTTTGACGAGCAGTCGACTAAATACCGCCGGCGTGATGGTCGCAACCGTACAGTCCGTTACCGCGACGACGTTCGCCGAGCGCCGTTGGCCGTCGACCGCAGAGAGTTCTCCGAAATAACTGCCGGCCTCAACCGTTGCGAGTGCGATTTCGCGACCCGACGTCGAGTAGTTGACGATACGAACCGAACCGCTAACGACGAAGTAAACGTCTCGGTTATCCGTCTCTCGCTCTAGTATTTGCGCGCCCGCAAGGTACTGCGTCCACTTGCAGCGTGATTCGAGGGATGCGATCTCCTCTGGCGGCAGATTCGTGAATAGATGAATGCCACGAAGATTGTTTTCAGGGACGTTCGCCATCGCGGTGCATCAAAACAAAGATCACGGGCCAAGAGTGAGGCCCTTCTCCTACCATGCTCTGGGCAGGCTGGCATGGGTTATTCGCCAATGCGGTCGTAAGAGTAGCATTTGCGCCAATGGTTTACGCCAAAAACTCGAACCATCGGAACAGGTTGAAGCAGGACCAATTCTTGCTACCGGACGATCGGCATTTCTTCACGACGCCCTCCCATGGTCTTCGGCCCGACTGACGAGGTGGCGGTTCAAGAACGGTTGCCGGAGTGACCCCGGATACTGTTGGGTTGGCCTTACCCGTGTATAGTATCTAGATATTGTGTTTTTGGGGGCGTTTCGACCACCAAATAGGACACTCAACCATCGTGCGGCACCGACACTTCGTCTCCCTTCTGTTACCGGCGCGATGCTTGGCGCGCTATTGATGACACTGGCGCCGGCGCCCGGCGGCGCGATGCCGCATGCGCCGCGTCTCGACCCCTGCGACATTGATTGTTCTTGCCGCCGTTGGAAGAACGTAACGACGACACCCTCGACCTCTCGCCCGACGCAGTACGGCTCATTCGGCGCTCGATCTCTCGTATTCAGGACGTCCTTGCCGAACTCGGGATCTATGCCGGCCCGACCGACGGCGCGATGTCGCCGGCAACCGAACGCGCTATCAGGATTTACGAATCCCAAGTCGATCTCGTTGTGACCGGCCGACCGACAAAGGAGCTCCTGGATCACCTGGAGACCGTTGGGCGGGCCAATAAGCTCCTCGTGCGGCTCGAAAACACCCGCGACAAGAAACGCGAAGCCGCACGCAACATGCTCCTGTCGAGTAGCATCGCGAACCGGCTGAAGACCGGCGAGAATGCCGCCGCCGATCCGTTGCGCGACCCCTCTGGCTGTTTCTCTACCCCCTCCCCTACCTGCCTTCTTGAAGAAGGCTTTCAGAGCGCAAAAGCGATCGGTGACACCAAGTTTCGCGACTGGGCGCTCGGCGACATCGCAATTGCCCGCGCAACTTCAGGTCTCGTCGATGAGGTCTATCGCGCTGTTGGCTTGATCGAAGACCCACGCTTGGTCGTGGCGGCCCTCCGCGATGCGGCCATCGCTTGGGCCACAAACGGCCAGGCCGAGCCCGCTCGAGAAGTTATCTCCGGCATGCCCGAGCCGATGTTTTCTGCGGAAATTCTCGGTGCGATCGCGACGGCAAAGGCCCGCGAAGGCGACAAGACAGGTCTCGGTCAAGTTCTGGGTGAACTCCTGGCGATTGCAAGCGCCGGCAATGATTTGGCGGCCACTCTGGCGCTCCTGACCGACCTTGCGCCAAAGCTCCATGTCGCAGGCGCGGCTGACGCGGCGGATCACCTTCTCCGGGTCGCCCTCGACACTGCCCACGACGCCAAGATTCGGGGCACGGAACGTGATCGTGCCTTGGGACAGATATCGGCTGTCCACGCCACGCTTGGGCAAACCAAACGCGCGCGTGAACTGATGGCTGAAATTTCTACACCCGCAATGCGCCGCCCCGTCCTTTTGGCGCTGACGGAGAACAGCGCGCAATCCAGGAGCGCCCGCCGGCGATGGAAGACGCCGCCGATGTGGTCGATGCACGCTATCGCGTTGTCGCGTTGACCTACGTCGCCATCGCGCAAGCCCGTGCGGGAAATATCGAAGGCGCCGAGCAAAGCCTGAAACAGGCCCGATCGGATACCGAAGAGATCGATGCCCGCTTTACCTATGCCAAAGCCTTTGCGGTTAGTCGTATCGCCGCGGCTTTGGCCGAAATGCGCGGCTATCAGGACGCCGCCACCGCGGCGAAGAAGATCGAAGACGGCGGATTGAGGGCGCAGTCACTGTGGCACCTCGCTTCGGTTCAAGCGCGCGACGGCAGCACCGACGCGGAAGAAACCCGGTCCCTCGCTTGGGCGGCTGCAGAGAGCATCACCAGCGATCTCGACCGTTCTTGGACGCTCTCCCGCCTCGCGCTGAGTAGCGCCGATCGAGGAGAGGCGACCTCGCTCGCACGGCGTTCGATGCGGCGCTGGATGTCGCTGGCGGAAATCGAAAACAGCTTCGCCCGCGCCAGCGCCCTCGCCAGATTGGCGACGACCCTCGTCGAAATCGAGCGGCGGGCGTCGGACCGCTAGTCCTCCTGAAGCTGGCTTTTTTCCTCGAACGCGGCCGCGATGTCTTGGGCCGTGGCCTGTAAGTCACCCAAATACTTTTCAACGGCGGTCGACACCGGCATGGCGCTGTCGATATAGCGCATGCTGATCGCGGCCACGACGCGGCCGTGCGGGCGTACGGGCACCGCGATGGCGCTGTCGTTGAGATGCGGTCGGGTTGTCGTCGCATAGCCTCGGTCACGCACTTCGCCGAAGATTTTCCGAGTCAATCTCGGGTTTCGAGCCATCATGTCGGACGGATGCGAGTCCGATCGCGACAGGACATCCAAAAGGGTTTCGCGTTGTTCCTCGGGGCAATAGGCCAGATAAGCCTGTCCCTGCGGATGTCGCGAGGATCGGGACCCGAAACCCACCGCTAATGCGCCGAAGAACCAGCGGCGAGTTCTTATCGGTTGTCTCGCGAACCAGCATCGTCGTGCCGTGGATCGTAGCGATGGCAATCGGCCACACCACCTTTTCGCAGAGCGCCTCGATCCGTGGTTTGGCAATCTCCGACACCCAGGACTCGTCGCTAAATCCGTCACTGAGTCCGCGGACCATGATCGTCAATCTGTAACGGGCATCGGCACCATCGCGGAAAACGTAACCCGCCTCGCGGAGGGTCTCGAGCATCCGGTAAACTGTGCCACGCGACAACGACGTGTCTTCCGCCACCTCGGTTACCGTTGCGCCATTGCGGCGGTTCAGCGCTTGGAGAATATCCAAGCCACGAACCAGCGATCGGACGGGACGAAACTGTGTCATTTGGTTATGTTGGTGGCTGGCCTTAGGCGCGAGGTTTAATTGACCACCATACGAACAAATCACATGATCGCAATGCGAACAAGAGCGTAGCCCAGCCCCTATACGGTATAACCGAAAAATGGGCTTGATCCTGGCGGTTCCGGCATGCCACTCGATGTCGGTCTTTTTTTCTAACGGGTTTGTATCCCGGTGAACGCTGATACCAAGAGAACCAACGCCGCCGTACCCGAGCGCGAACCGGCTGGGCGCAGACAGCCAGTCGCGCCGCCGCCTACGCGACATGCTGGGGCAGTTCGCCACCGGCGTCGCCATCATCACCACGGTCGACGATGGCGGCGCCCTGCTCGGCGTTACCTGCAACTCGTTCACCTCGGTATCGTTGGACCCACCGCTTATCCTCTGGAGCATCGCCAAAACCTCCCTTAGCGGCCCTGCGTTTACCGAAGGAAAGGCATTCGCCGTAAATGTGCTGGAAGCCAACCAGGAAGATCTAGCGCTGCGATTTGCCAAGACCGGTGCCGACAAATTTTCCGGTGTTGCCTGGCATGGCGGCCTCGAAGGGGTTCCGCTCCTCGAGGGATGCGTCGCCTATATGGAATGTCGGGTCGATGCCCGCTATCCGGGCGGCGATCATGAGATCATCCTCGGCGCCGTCGAGCGTTATGTGAACCAAGCGCTCGACCCCTTGCTCTTCCATTCCGGGGAATTCAGACGCTTTTCCTAGCTGTCTTTTTTGCCACCTTCCGGTGGCTCATCCCCCGATCCATCGTCTTATCTCCCCACGGGAACACCACGCCAGTTGCTCTGAAATGGGCATCAAATAAAGACTGTTGTTCATGCAGTTGGGCCATACTAATCATCTCTCTGAGCTAGATAAGCGACAATATGACCTCACTGCCAACTACCAAAAATCCCAATAAATTTCGCAGTTTTCAGCGGGTTAACTTGCGGAAAACTAAATCTAGTGGACAAACCACTACATCTATGCACAATCTCGGCCCCGAGAACCTTTGCAGCCATGTACCAATCCTTATAAGGGGAAAACATGCCTGATATGTTTGACAAAGTACGAGCTTGGGTAGCCCAACTCGTCGGAGTGGTCCTCGTGCTCATTCCGCTCGCGGTGGCCGCCCAAATCCGCGTGGGGCCAAACCTTCCGTGGTTCGGTAGTGTCGTCGACAACTTGATGGATCTCATCAATTTGCTTGGTGCGAACGGCCTCGTCGGCCTGATCACCTTGGGCATCATCCTGTATTTGTTCCGCGGCATGTCGAAATAGCCGCCATTTAGTTTCTTTGGGAAGCCCGGCCCTGCTCGTCAGGTCCGGGCTTTTCCAATTCTAGTCCTATGCTCGACAATCAGTGGATTCAGTTTGGCGCGATCCCTGCTGATCCTGGCTCTTGCCGCCATTGGGTTGGTCCGGCTTGTGGCGGGACCCGCTGTCGGCCCGAAAATCGCGAGTACGGGAACCGGGATCGCCGTTTTGATCAGCTACGCATTGGGACGCGATCCGAATGCACTTATGGGGCGATCCTCTTTTTCTTCTCATTGGCGGCTTGGTCGTGATCGGTCTCGTCGCCGACCTGCTGTTTCAAAGCGTCCGGCCGTTGATGAGAACGTTGATCATTGAGGCGCCGCTTTTGGCGCTTATCTGGCTAACCAACCCCCACATCGGCGGCACATTCACCGTCGAAACCGCGATCTTTGGACTCTGTTTCGTGGCGATCGCGGTGATTTCGTTCAGCTTCTCGGATTTCGAACAGACCAACATCACACCGGTCGTGCTGCTGGCCATGGCATCTCTCGGCATCGGCTTGGTTTTGCTCCTCGCCGGCGAAAAGGACGTTGCCGGCGTGGCCCTCAGCGCAAGTGCAGCGGTCGCCGCCTACTTCGCATGGAATTGGCCCAAACAGCGCTTCGTGGGCGGTGCCGGGCTCATGATCGGTGTCGCCGCCACCGTGCTGGTATTCGCCGCCGCGGCGCCCATAAGCGGGGCCGCCAACCGGTTGAGCCTTGCCATCCTGGTTTTGGTGTTCTTTGCCGATAAGATCTTTCGCCTGCCCACTTTCAGCACCCGCGCGGGCAAGGCCGTCGAGCCTTTCGTCCTCGCCGCGGTCTCCGGCTCGTGGTTTTGGCTGCCGTTGCCGCCAGTCTCCTGACCGACCTCTGAACCCCTAAAATCAATATTTTGTAGTAAAACCAGATAGATATGCCTCTAATTTGAGGTAAGGAATCAGAACTTGTGCCGACCCCTCCGCGATGCGATAAGTCGGAAGGGAGACAGGTCCTGGGGGATTTTGTGGTTCGACGTTTTGGTTTTGTGGGTGTTTTGGTCGCGGGTGCCCTCGCGATCTCCAGCGCAACGATTGCTGGTGATGCGGCAGCGAGCGACACGCTTGACCACACCTCGGTCCACACCAGAAAGCTTCAGACTGAATTGATGGTTTCGGCGCTCTATTGCGACCAGCAAGCGCGCTACAACGCCTTCGTGCGTCGCTTTGAGGGCGAACTTGTGTCCTCGGGTCGGCAACTCAAAGCGCTGTTCGTCTCCCGCCACGGTGCCAGGCATGCGGTTCCCAAACTTGACGCGTTCCTCACCCGACTGGCCAATCAGGAATCCCAGCGCCGACTGACGCTCGGCATACGGTATTGCCGCGACGCCCAGGACCTGTTCACGCGGGTTCTACGGCTCCCCCAGCGGCAACTCGTCACCTTCGCCAGCGAGCGCGCGTCCACGCCGCTCCCGCAGGGCCGCCTGACGCGCCTTCAGACCACGACAAATTAATTTAGAAAGATTTGGACACGGCGGTTGCGAGGTTCCGGACGCCGTCGGGCGTCTGCACCAGCGGCTCGCTCTCGCCGCGTGCAAAAATTTCAATCTCGCCGGCAGGCACCCCTTCCCGGATCAACACCTCACGAACGGCCTCGGCCCGACGTTGCGAGAGCCGTTGGTTATAGGAATCTGGGCCGGACCGGTCCGCATGGCCGGTGGCCGTCAGGCGGACCGTCTTCGATGCCCTTCGCATTCGCCGCCGCCGCCGCGGATGATCTGGGCCGCCTCGGTGGTGATATCGGCGCGATCCCAATCGAAGAACACCAAATATTCGCGGGGGATTTCAGCAAGGCGCTGGGCGTCGGTTTCGCGCGCGGTCGGTTTGGTTGGCGCCGGCGCGGCTTTGGGGGTCGGCGCCGGGGCGGCTTTTTTAGGGGCGGCCGCCTGGGCTTGAGGCGCCACCGCAGGCATCGCACGCACTTTTTCCCGCGGCCCGCCTATCCGCCACCGCAACCCGACCATAACCCGACGGTCGGACAGGTTCGGCGAGACGGCAGTGCTCGCTCGTGTCGTAGATCAAGCCGTTGCGGCCGCGATACCGCAAATCGCCGAATAGGGTGAGACGATCATTGATCGCGTAGGCAGCACCGGCGATGCCCTGCAAATAGGGTCACCGTCGGCGCCCCGTCGCCCCGTCCACCAGCGTCGAGCCCCCAACCGGCGTGACGTCGTCCAACGACACCCGCACCATCCCGACGCCAAGACCCAACGTATGGCGTGATCTCGCCGGAAAGGTGGAAATCGAAAAGGAGGTTGCCACCCAACGCGAGGCTTTCAATATCGCCGGAGCTCGCTTGTGCGCCGCCAACCTGATCTGACATCGTGTTTGGTGTGCGCGAGTTCGATTTCGCCGCGAATCATCTCACCAAAGTGGCGACCGATCGCGACAAGTCCGGCCCGGCCGGTTTCGGCATCGATCGGGGCCAGAAAGGTATTGGAATTGGCGTCGATATCGTCGGTTTTTGCCATACCGACGGCACCGGAAACGTAGGTTGATCCCATGTCGGCCGCCGACCGCAGCAGACGACGCCAATATCATCGCGCCCACCAGAGCGATTCAAGTTCGATACACGACTCACCTCGCGTGACGCGCGGCAATGTGCGGCGCGTTACGCGTAATATCGCGTCTCACTTTGAAGACAAAGCTAAGGGTTCGGGTTCGTTAGTTCGACTTGTTCGCGCGCTTATAGGACTTCACGGCGCCATCCAGCGAACGACGTTCCGCGCAAAAAGCGCAGAGCTTTTTCAGCGACGCCAGCGTTTCCTCGGCCTTCTCAAGCTGGTTGGTCTCGAGATATGAAATGCCGATGTATTCGTGCGCGCCCTTGTGCTTGGGATCGATTTCCAACGCGCGCTCGTAGTGGCTGAACGCCATCTCGTAGTTCTTGAGCATGCGATAGGCAAAACCGGTGAGGTTCTGGGCATCCGGATTGTCGGGTTCGCTTTTGATCACGTTGGCCAAGAGCGGCAACGCCGCCTCGTAATCTTTGAGGTCAAGGGCGTCCACGGCTTTGTCCCAGTCGGGGTGGCTGCTTTTCTTGGCGCCTGAATCGCTCATGGCCTCGGCGGCCCCGGTGCTCAGCATCAGTGCCATCGCCATCACACCGAAAAAGGCTGCAATTGCTTTCATCTCAATCATCCTTCCAATCATCACCGTCGAGGGGCTAACACCTCGGGGCGGGGTTTGTTCCCTCAATGCGTCCGAGCTCGTCCCTAAGAACCAGTACACCCGTTACCCGCCCGTGGTTTCAATCCTGGCGGGATTAAATCACGCCCTGATCACGTAATTTCTCAATATCGCTTGAACTCAGGCCCAGCAAACCCTCCAGTACGTTTTCGCTGTCCTGGCCCAGCGAAGGGCCGAGATGGTCAATGCCACCAGGCGTTTCGGTGAGGCGGGGCACCACGTTCGGCACCTTGAGCGTACCAATCCGCGGATCGGCGACCTCTTTGATGTTTTCCCGCGCCGCGTACTGGGGATCCTCAAAAATCTCGTCGATCGAGAACACCGGCCCACATGGCACCTCGCCATCGGTGCACATCGAAATGATATCGGCCCGGTCATGCTGCATCGTCCAATCCGTTACGAATTGATCGACCTCTGCCCGCGCCGCCTCGCGTTTGGCCAAGGTGCCGTAGATCCCCTCACCGGTCACATCCTCGCGGTCCATCACCGCCGCCAAGCGTCCAAAAATCTTATCGTTAGTACAGGCGATGGCGATCCACCGATTGTCTTTGGTCGGGTAATGGCTATGCGGGACGACGTTGACGGTGCCCGGTCCCATGCGTTGGCGCACCTTGCCGAACTGATCGAACGCCGGCGCCAACTCATCCAGAATTCGGAAGATCGGCTCGTAAACCCCGATGTCAACAACCTGCCCCTCGCCCGTTTGCTCCAGCGCTTTCAAAGCGAACATGGCGCCCAGCGCCCCGTAGATCCCGGCCATATAGTCGGCCAAGGTCGCTGACCCCGGGGTCACAGGGGGACGGTCCGGAAAACCGGCCAAGAACGAAATGCCGCCGAAGGCGTTTGCAATGCGCCCAAAGCCCGGCTTCGGGCTATAGGGACCGGTTTGTCCGTAGGCCGAAATCCGCACCATGACGAGGCGGGCGTTGGCTTCTTTCAAGACATCCCAACCCAGGCCCCATTTCTCGAGGGTGCCGGGCTGAAAGTTCTCGACCAACACATCGGCTTTGGCGACCAGTTTCTTGAATAGCGCGGCGCCTTCGGGTTTTCGCAGATCAAGCGTGATCGATTTCTTATTGCGGCCTTCGCTCAGCCATACCAGGGTCTCGCCACAATCGGTCTTCGAACCGAACTTGCGCACCGGATCCCCGGTGCCCGGCAACTCGACCTTGATGACTTCGGCGCCGAATTCGGCGAGCTGGGTCGCACAAAAGGGCCCTGCAATAAAAGTTGCGCAATCGATTACACGCAGACCCTCAAGTGGTCTGCGGCCCTGAGTAGTGCCGGTCATCACGGTTCCTTCCCCTGAATGGCGTATTTGGTGGCGCCATTGATAGAGCCTGTCGGCGTTGCGTCAAGCGACGGGAAGTTAGAGCGTTAGGGAAACAGGAGAGGATTGAGAAAAGCGGCCACGTCGCGGTTGGACCGCGCCCTTACGTCGTCGTTTCGGCCAATGAGGTACCCTTCCCGACCCACGCATAGGGCAAGAACCGCGCCGCGCAGCCATCGGTTCGCCATCGGCAGGCCGGTGCGCAGGTCGACGACGCCACCGTTAGGCATCACCTGAAAGCGGCAGGGCGCGAGGTTGCGTCCGATCATGCGTTCTCCCGCAAAGAACCCATCCCATTGGTGCGCGCCATTGGGGTAGGCAATACGGCGAACAACCGAACCACCGGCCTGCAAATCGCCATCCACCTCGGCGCACCGGTTGGGATCGACGATCGCATCGCGCCCACCAGAAACAAACAAGATCGGGGCCCCGGTTGATCGGACATCCGCGAACCGGGCGATACAGGGCGCGTAGTAGGCAACGTGAGCGGCGAACCGGTGCCCGTCTTGCGCAAAGGCTTCGGCGACTTGCGCATGAGCTGCATACGTCGTCGCCATCCCGCCGTAAGAAAACCCGATCAGCGCCACCCGCGCCGGGTCGATGTCGCCGCGCTTGGCGAGGTAGGCAAGACCGGCATAGGCATCAGCCAGCGCCATCGCCTCAGTAATCTCGATCAAACGGTTGACGAAGCCGGTCGCACGGTCACGCCGCGCGCCAAATACGTCGATGACAAGTGCCGCCACGCCCATTGCCGCGTACTGCGCGCCGTAGGTCATCTCCCGCGCGCCCAAAACGCCGCCGGCACCGTGCAGCAGGATCACGGCGGGAACAGATCGCGTACGATCCTCGGGTAGGAAAAGCGTACCGGTCGCCGTTGCCGGCGGCATGCCTGTCCGGCCAGCCTCCTGCAGCGAAAACGGGCTCGAACTGGGAAACGACACCGCAACGCCCCGGGTGCCCGTTGCAGCGGGCCAAACGTTCGCCAACTGCGCGGCAGCGGGAGGCGTCATCAGGACCAGGACCGTCAAAGAAAGAATAAGGAAGCGGAGCAATTCGAGACGCCGTCGGTTTGATGAAACGCAGGTGATATAACGACGCTACTCCACAAAGCAAAGCGGCGGCGACAAACGAATGAGTGAGTGCGACTACATCGTGATCGGGGGCGGCATGGCAGGCTGCTCGGTCGCCTACTTCTTATCCGAGACCGCCAACGTCGTCGTGTTGGAACGCGAGTCCCAGCCCGGCTATCACACCACAGGTCGATCGGCGGCGTCCTACACCACGGTCTATGGCAACGCGGTGATCAGAGGCCTGACGATCGCAGGTCGTGCATTTTACGAATCCCCACCGCCGGGCTTCACGGAGGTCCCACTCCTGACGCCGCTGGGCGCATTGTTTTTCTCGAACGACGCGCACCTACCGATGCTCGAAGAACTTCTTGAGGATGTTGACGACCCGGCGCGGCTTGTCCGGCTTTCCCGCGACGACGTGCGCGCCCGCGTTCCAGTCCTCGGCCCACAGGTCGTCGCCGGCGCGTATGAGAAAACCGCGCGCGGCATCGATGTTCACGCGCTCCATCAGGGATTTATTCGGGGTCTCAGGGCAAACGGCGGCACGCTGCACACCAACGCCGAGGTACGGGGCATCGGCCCAACCTCAAGCGGTTGGCAAGTCGAGACCGACCATGGCACGTTCCGCGCGCCCGTCGTCGTCAACGCCGCGGGCGCATGGGGTGACGTAATTGCCGAGCGCGCCGGTGTTGCCACGATTGATCTGCGACCGCTGCGCCGTACCGCCCTCACCTTCCGTCCCAGCGCCGGGATCGATTTCGCGCACTGGCCGATTACGGTGGAGATCGCCGAAGACTTTTACTTCAAACCGGAGTCCGGTCTGTTGATGCTTTCTCCCGCCGATGAGGTCCCGTCCGATCCGTGCGACGCGCAACCTGACGAGATCGACATCGCCACCGCAATCGATTTGGCGGAGAACGCGACGACCCTGCGCGTCAATCGAATTGAGCACAAATGGGCGGGCTTACGGACGTTTACTAGCGATCGCACGCCGGCGGCAGGTTTCGATCCGGCGGCGCCCGGTTTTTTCTGGCTCGTCGGCCAAGGCGGGTACGGCATTCAAACCGCGCCGGGTCTTGGCCAAGCGGCCGCCGCCCTGGCCCAAAACAAACCGTTGCCGTCGGTTTTCGCGAATACCGGTCTTACCGGTCAAGAACTGTCGCCGGCGCGCTTTCGTTAGTTGGCCGGCGCGACATAATCCTTCATCTGCTCGCGCAATCCGGTCTTGAGAAGCTTGCCGGTCGCCGTGTGCGGCAGCTCGTCCACAAAAACGACATCGTCGGGCAACCACCATTTGGCCACCTTGCCCTCAAAGATCGCCATGACATCGTCCTTGTGGGTGACGTGCCCTTAGCTGCGACGACCACCAGCAAAGGGGCGCTCATCCCATTTCGGGTGCGGGACACCAATGACGCAGGCTTCGGCAACATCGGGATGTCCGACCGCGATATTCTCGAGTTCGATCGAACTGATCCACTCGCCACCCGATTTGATGACGTCTTTGGTCCGATCGACGATCTGGATATAGCCATCCGGATCGATCGTGCAGACGTCACCTGTGGAGAACCAACCCTCATCGTCGAACGCCGGATCGCCGTCGCGCTCGAAGTAGCGCCGGGCGATCCAAGGACCGCGCACTTTCAACGCACCAAAGGCTTTGCCGTCGCGTGGTAGTTCGTTACCTGCGTCATCGACAATCTTGAGATCCACCCCGAAAATCGCACGGCCTTGCTTCGCGGCGAGATCCAACTTGGCATCTCCTTGCAACCCTTCCAGGTGCGCCTTGGGCGTGTTGACCACCCCGACCGGATTCATTTCCGTCATGCCCCAGGCATGCAAGAGCCGCACGTCATGTTGCTCTTCAAATTCCTGAATCATCGCGCGCGGCGCCGCCGACCCACCACACACAACTCGCTCCAGATGGGGCAAGCCTTGGCCGGTCTCGCGCAGATACTGGAGCAGCATGAGCCAAACGGTGGGCACACCTGCACTCAGCGTCACTTTTTCCGCATCGAGCAGCTCGTGCACGCTGGCACCGTCAAGCGCGGCACCCGGAAAGACCAATTTCGCACCGGTCATTGCGGCGCAATAGGGAATGCCCCATGCATTGACGTGAAACATCGGCACCACGACGAGGATCGAATCGCGGGCGCGCACGCCAATTACGTCGCCCATGCAGGACGCAAACGAATGCAGCATCGTCGACCGGTGACTGTACAAAACCCCCTTGGGGTCGCCTGTCGTCCCGGAGGTGTAGCAAAGCGCCGCCGCCGTGTTTTCGTCGAACACAGGCCACTCGAAATCTGGCGACTCTACTGCGATCAGGTCCTCGTAACACTGTGCGCCGGGCAACGTCGTATCCGGCATGTGAGCTCGA
The DNA here is from genome assembly GCA_038141965.1 of Alphaproteobacteria bacterium. Classification (GTDB taxonomy): domain Bacteria; phylum Pseudomonadota; class Alphaproteobacteria; order SHVP01; family SHVP01; genus CALJDF01. The sequence goes on along the minus strand of JAYQJC010000002.1, from coordinate 412,595 downwards.
TCGGTCATCACGACATAAGCCCGAACGTGCGGCAGACGCGGCGCCAGTTGTTCCGCCAGTTCAATGAACGGAAGGTCGACAAAGAGAACCACGTCCTGGGCATGGTTGATGATGTAGTCGATTTGATCGGGAAACAGACGCGGATTGATCGTGTGACACACACTGCCGACACCAGACACCGCGAAGTACACCTCGAAATGACGGTAGGTATTCCATGCCAGGGTGCCGACGCGGTCGCCCTCGCCTACATCGAGGCGACGCAGCGCGTTGGCCAGCTGTTTCATGCGGCGGGCGGCATCCGCGTAGGTATAGCGATGAATGCCGGCTTCGGCCGTACGCGAAACGATCTCCCGGCTGCCGTGATACAACGCGGCGTAGTTGATCAGCGCCGACAAGAGTAGTGGCCGGTCCATCATGTCGCCGTGCAGCATAGTTACTCCTCGTCATCCTCTCCGACGGCGCATTATGGGCCGTCGGGATAGCCCACCGCCAGCCTTCGGCGCACTGCGAAACGGCCACCTACTGCAATCGTGCTTCCGCATGATAGAATGCAGGCCATTGCCGAAGAGAGCCGGAGAAGAAGCCCATGCAAGTCATTTTTGTTCAGGTCAAATGCGACCCCGGCCAAGCCTATGATGTGGCCACCAAAATCATGGACGACGTCGAAGAAGTGGGCGAACTTTACTCCACCTCGGGCAAATTCGATCTCATGGTGAAGTTCCACCTAGAAGACGACACCGACATCGGCCACTTCGTGACAGAGCGCGTTCAACAGGTGCCGGGAATCAAAGACACCTTTACGACGATGACCTTTAAGGCGTTTTAGTCCGCCGCCGCGATCAATTCGAGCAGCGCATCCACCGGACGAATATCTGCAAAGACTTGCCCGATCGTGCGGAGTCCGGCGAGATGATCTTCCGGCGTCCGTGCACCGGCCGCGTCATGCGGCATGAACACTTTGAAATCCAACATCATCGCATCCCGCGCTGTTGATTCGACGCACATGTTGGTCTGCACGCCGCTGACGATCACGGTGTCGATTTCTTTTTCGCGCAACACCCATTCCAAATTGGACGACGTTCTAATCATTGCGCTGTAACGTTTCTTCTCGATCCGCAGGTCGTCGGGTTGCACGTCTAGCGCATCGTCGAGGTCGCGAAAGGGACTGCCCTCCCCGATCGCGGCCAGCGCGCCGTCCCGTTGGCTGTCCGAGACGAAATGATCGAGGTATTTTGCCCAATAATCGGGCGTGCCCGGCTGCCCGGTGACATGCTGCACCCATATGACGCAACCGCCGGCATCGCGCAGTCCGGTCGCCACCCGATTGATCGTTGGGATCACCGCTTGGGCTTCGGGGAAATACCAAGGTCCTTCTGGGTCCGTCCACGCCCGCTGCATATCGACAGCCAAAAACGCCGTGTGCGCCGGACGAATCGCGTCGAAGACCTCGAGCCGATCGCGGCGTCCCGATAGGACGTGCTGCAAATCTGCCGGCAAACTCACGTCGAAGCCGTGGCGCTTGCGCGCAATTTCTTTGTGCCGGCGTCGTCCAATGATCCGGCGTCATCGCCCACGCCCCCCTACACATCGCGCGCCGCAATGGGGCTCACCAGACCGGCGCGCACTTCGTCGGCGACTTCGGCGGCATCGCGGGCCAACGGATCGCCGAAACCACCGCCGCCGGGGAGTTCCGCATAGAGGCGTTCGCCGGGCGGCACGGTTTGGACGATCTTCCCGCGAAACGGCTCTTGCCCAACCAAGCCATAGGCGCCAGGCGACCCGGGTTTCCCCCCGTGTCGCCCCCGCGCCGGATTATCGAGGCGATCGAACGTCGCAGCGGACACGGTAAACGGTAGCGATGCCCGCGATTCAACCTCGACCACTTGGGCGAAACCGCCGCGATAGGTTCCCGCCCCGGCCGAGTCCGGCAACAGCTCGCGGCGACGGAACACGAGCGGCGAGCTCGCCTCAGTGACCTCCACCGGAATCGCACCGACACCCGAGGGAAACGCAGTCGAGTTGAGCCCGTTTTTGCTAGGGCGGGCGCCCACACCGCCGACACTCACGCTCATGGTGTTGAACGTGCCCTCAGAATTGCCTTCGCGGGTGCCACCAGAGGCTGCCAGCACCCAAATCGATCCCGCACTTTCGGCTTGCACGCCACCCTCGATCACCTGATCGAGGCAGCCGAACACGATATCGGGCAGCATTTGGCCCACGACATGCCGGGCCGTTACCGGCGAGGGATGCGAGGGATGAACGATCGAGCCCGCCTCCGCCTCCACGATCATTGGGGCCAGCGAACCCGCGTTGTTCGGAATTTCCGGCCCGATGATGCACTTCAACCCAAAGATCGAGTACGCGTCGGTGTAGCACTTCGGCGAGTTAATGCCGAAGCCCGACGCAGACGAGGAGCCGGCATAGTCGAGAACGATCCGTTCATCCTCGACGATCATGCGAAGCTTAAGGCGAACCGGTTCTTCGTAACCGTCCAGTGTCATTTCAGCGTCGTAGTTCCCGTTGGGAACGCGCCCGATCGCCTCGACCATCGCCTTGTGCGAATTGGATAGAATGTGCTCGGCGAGATCGTCAATCGACGCCATCTCGAACTCGCGCATCATATCGATCATGCGCCGGCAACCGGTGTCGTTGCAGGATACAAGTGCCAACAAATCTCCTTTGACCTCGATCGGTTCGCGAACATTGTTGGCGATCAACTCGATCAACGGCTCGTTGAGCCTGCCGCCCTCGAAAAGACGCGTGTGCGGTACGGAAATGCCTTCTTCGTAGACGCTGCGGGCGTCCGCGGTGAAGCCGCGGCCGCCGACATCCACTAAGTGGCATGTCGAGGCGAGTAATGCGACGAGGCGGCCATCGAGGAAAGCGGGCGTGACCACGACGAAGTCGAACAAATGCCCCGTCCCCTTCCAGGGATCGTTCGTCGTGTAGACATCGCCCTCCTTCATCTCCTCGATAGGAAACTTTTCGAGGAAATGGGCGACCGCCGCGGCCATCGAATTCACATGACCGGGCGTCCCGGTCACCGCTTGGGCCAACATGCGCCCCTTGAGGTCATAGACCCCGGCCGATAGATCGCCGGCCTCCCGCGCGACCGAGCCAAAGGCCGTGCGCAACAAGGCCTGCGCCTGTTCTTCGACCACCGAGATCAAGCGGTTCCACATCACCTGCATATGAATCCGCGCCAGAGGATCGTCGGTCATGCGGCCTCCGTCCGTTCGATATGAAGGTACCCGCGCGGATCGACCGAAACCTGCCAGCCGCGGTCGACCACGGTTGTCGTATCGTCTTCGGCGATGAACGCCGGCCCGTCGATGGTTTGGCCGACCGCCAAGTCGCTACGCCAGAATTCGGAGATCTCGGCCGCCTCGCCGCGGATCGGCTCAAACAATTGTCGTGCGCCGATCGGTTTGCCCTCCGTGCCCTCCAGCCCCTCGGCGCCGGCGGATACGGCCTCGCCCTTAGAGGCAACCGTCACCGACCACGTCAGCGCTTCAACCACCATATCCGGAATGACCAATCCGTAGTGCGCGCGATACTGCTCTTCAAACGCCGTGATCATGGCGCGGATTTCAGCATCGCGTACGTCGCCGAGCGGCACCCGCACGGTGAGCTCGTGCCCCTGCCCAACATAGCGCAAGTCCACTTCACGGGTGACGTCGAAGATCGCCCCGGGCGCGCCGGGCGATACAATATCGCGCGCCTCCGCTTCCATATCCGCCAGCATTGCATTGATCGGCGCGAGGTCGGTGCGCGCGAGATTTTGTTGCTGGCTCCGTACCACTTGATACGACACCGGCGCGCGCAGAAACCCGATGGCCGACCCGACACCAGCCCCTTGGGCACCACGACTTTGCGAATGCCCAGCTTGGTCGCCAACCGTGTGGCATGGAGCGGTGCCGCGCCGCCGAACGCGATCATCACGTGACGATCGATAATCCGGCCCCGCTCGATCGCATGAACGCGCGCCGCATTGGCCATGTTCTCTTCGACGATCTCGCTGATCCCAGCCGCCGCCCAGGCATCACTGAGGGCCAAGGGTTGGCCGACCGCCTCGGCCACCGCGGTGTTGGCCTTTGTCGTATCGAGCGAGAACCGCCCGCCCGCAAATTGACCGGCATTCAACCGTCCAAGCGCGAGATTGGCATCGGTGACGGTCGCATTGGTGCCACCACGGCCATAACAGGCGGGCCCGGGCTCCGAGCCTGCGCTATCGGGCCCGACGGTAATGCGTTGCATCGCATCGACCCGCGCAATCGAACCGCCGCCTGCCCCGATCTCGACCATCTCGATCACGGGGATGCGTACGGGCCACCCACTGCCCTTCAAGTTGCGATACGCACGCGCGACCTCGAACACGCGCGCACGCTCCGGTTCGCCGTCGGCGATCAAACAGATCTTCGCCGTCGTTCCGCCCATGTCGAAGGACAAGACTTCGTCCAAACCGGTTTCTCGTGCGATGTGACTGGCGAGAATCGCACCGCCCGCCGGCCCAGACTCCACCAAGCGAATGGGCAAGCGTTGCGCGGTTTCCAGCGTGGTCAAACCGCCACCGGACATCATCAATAGAAGCGCACCATGAAAACCTTGCGCCTTTACCGCCTTCGACAATCGACCGAGATAGCCCGCCATCAGCGGTTGGACATATGCGTTGGCGCAAGCCGTAGAGAACCGATCGTACTCACGGATCTCGGGACTGACATCGGCCGAGATGGTGATCGCGACATCGGGCAGGTGTCTTGCAAGAACGTCTCGGGCCCGCCGCTCATGATCCGCATTGACGTATGAGTGCAGAAAGCCGATCGCGATCGCCTCGACGCCTTCTGCTTTGAGCGTCGGCACCATCGCTTCCAGCGCGCCTTCGTCGAGTTCGGTTAGGAGCGTTCCGTCCGCCGCTATCCGCTCGTTCACCGTCAGACGCTGGTGACGTGGCACCAAAGGCGGCGGTCGGTCCATGAAAACATCGTACTGCTCGAAGCGCTTTTCGTAGCCGGTTTCCAGAACGTCCCGGAACCCCGCTGTGGTCACGAAGGCCAACTTGGCGCCTTTACGCTCGATCAACGCATTGGTGGCCAAGGTCGTGCCGTGCAGAAAGACATCCACATCGGCGATCTTTTTGCCGGCCTTCTCAAGCGCCGTCGAAAGGCCGTCCAGCACACCCTCTTCGGGCGCCCGCGGCGTCGTTAGCACTTTCGCCGTAAATCTCGACTTTCCATCTTCGACAGCAACGTCGGTAAACGTGCCACCGATATCGGCGGCCACGCGCAACAGGGATTGAGAAGACGTTGAAGGGCTCATAAGGACGCAGTGACAATACCTGATCTAACTTAGGCGATTCGCGCACCAATGCACACGCCCTGGTACAGTGGATCGCGTCGCAAACGGAGCAGGCCCATGCCGATTTCGAGAGACGACTGCGCAAACTTGACCAAATCGATCCGCTGGCGGACATCGGCGCGCGCTTCATGCGCCCTCCGGCAGCGGCGACCGCTCACGCATCTATATGGACGCCAACTCCATCGGGGCACCCCCAAGGGATGTTCTCGATCATCTCCGCCATACGGTAGAAGACCATTGGGGTTTGGCGCGCCGGCGTAGCTGGGGCGAAGCCGGGTGGCTCGAAGCCGCATCGAACCTGGGTGACGGAATCGCCCGAATCGTCGGCGCCGAGACCGGCGAGATCGTCGTCGCGGATCGAACAACCATCAATCTTTTCAAGGCCATCGTCGGCGCCCTCCACCTTCGGGCAGGCCGCGCCAAGGTCGTTTCGGAAGCCGCCAACTTCCCCACCGACCTCTATGCCGCGCAGGCCGCGACCGATCCTCGTGGGCATGACGCATACGCTGGTCTTGGCCGAAGACGGCCGTGACAGCGACGACGAAGTGTGCGACCTGATCGATGCGGACACGGCGGTGGTTGTCCTCAGTCTCGTTGACTACCGGACCAGCCGCCGCAGAGACATGGCCAAGATTTCGGCGGCGGCGACGGCCGCAGGAGCGCTGACAGTGTGGGATTTGTCGCATGGCGCCGGCGCCGTGCCGATCGACCTCAACGAAACGGGCGCCGATTTCGCCGTGAGCTGCACGTACAAGTACCTTTGCGGTGGCCCGGGGGCGCCGGCCTTCTTTTTCGTCGCAGCCCGTCATAACGAAACCCTGGACTTGGGCCTCAAAGGCTGGCTCGGCCACGCAGACCAATTCGCGTTCGAGCTCGGCTATCGCCCTGCGCCCGGCGCGCGCCGCGCCCTGATCGGTACGCCACCGGTCCTCAGTACCATCGGGCTCCAAGCCGCGATGGCCGTATGGGCCAACGTTGATGTCCCGGCTGCCGGTAAGAAACACCAGAGACTGTCGAATTTGGTGCGCGACTTGTGCGACCAAGAACTCGCGTCGTTTGGGGTGAGCGTCGCCTCCCCACGCGATTACGCCGCGCGCGGTGGGCATATTGCCCTGCGCCATGAAGGCGGCAATGCGATCGTCGAGGCGCTCGCCGAGGCCGACGTGATTTGCTCGTTCCGCACCCCGGATTCAATTCGTTTCGGGGTCAGCCCCCTCACCACACGGTATGTCGACATCTGGGACGCGGTCGAGCGCTTTCGCGCCGTCCTCGAAACCGAATCCTGGCGCGATCCCAAGTTCAATAAACGCAAATCGATCTAGGTTGGCGGGCGCATCCACGTTTCGTGGAGGTGAAGCCATGCGAAACCACCGGGACGATCCGCATCGGCCTGCATGAGAGCCGATGAGAGGATTACCGACTGTTCCTCCGCGCGATGCAGCCAATGCTCGCGGTAGGTCACCAGGGCGCGGTCGCCCGTCACGTCGTGCACCTCTTCGTTGGTGATCCGAATCGAAAAATCGCGGGACCGTTCGCCGTGGCGGTCGCGAAACCGCGGCACGACATGGGACGCGGCTTCGGCCTTGCCGTTCGGATTGATGATCACGAAGTTTGGCGCGAACGCACCCGCGAAAGCGGCAAATGCTTCTTCGGTATTGGGCAACGCACCGGTCGTCCACCCCTCAATCGCTTGGTGCAGCCGGTGAATTTCCTTGATGCATTGCGCGGCGAGATCGCTCACGACAGGCGCGCCTCGCGCGAGACGATGCGTTTTTCCCGCAATATCCCTTCGGGTCGGTAAAGCAGCGCGAGCGCCAGGATCAAACCGATCAAGACAATGCGAACCGCACCGGCCTCGGTGTTGAACGTGGCGGGCAAGATCGCGCCGATCACCTGCTCGCTGAACGACCACAGCCCCCACACCACCAAACCGCCGAGAAGCGCGCCCATGTTGTTGCCGCTACCGCCGACGATCAGCATCACGAAGACCTGGAAGGTAAAAATCGGCAAGAAATCCTGCGGGCTAACGAATCCGATGAAATTCGCCTGCATTGCACCAGCAAGCCCCATCACCGCCGAGCCGACGACGAACGACTGCAATCGGATCGCGAAGACATTCTTGCCTAACGCCGCTGCCGCCGTTTCGTCCTCGCGGATCGCTCGCAAAACGCGTCCCCAAGGCGATCGCACCATGCGCTCGAAGGCCCAATAGACCGCGCCAATGATGGCGAGACAGAGAATCAAATAGAGAATGTTGTCGACTAGGTTGGAGTCCGAAAGGCCCGACAGCGGCCGCGGCAGGGAATACATCCCATTCGGCCCGCGGGTCAGCGATTCGAAATTGAGTGTCACCAACTGAATGGACATGGCGATCCCGAATGTGGAGATCGCCAGAAAGTCTTCGCGCAATCGCAACGTGACAAATCCGACGATGAGCGCCGCCAAGCCCGAGGTCACCATCGCGCCGATGAAACCAATCGGGAAACCAGAGCCCCAGCCCGCCGATTAGCGTGTCGGGATAGGGCGGACCGGTCAAAATGGCCGAGGTGTAAGCCCCGATCGCGTAGAACCCAACGATGCCGACATTGAACAGGCCGGTGAAACCCCATTGGAGGTTCAGGCCGAGCGTCGTCAGAGAAAAGAACGACACCGATATCAGGAAAAAGACGATGACCGAAAAATACGCTTCCATCACTCTTTCTCCCCCAATAGCCCCTGTGGCCGGAACAACAGAACCGCCAGCATCACCATGAACGTGATCGCGGCGCGATATCCGGCAAACCAAAGGAAACCGCGAGCGCCTCCGTCAACCCGATCACAAGCGCACCAAGGATCGTCCCGTACAGATTGCTTGCACCGCCCAGGATCAGCGCCGCAAACATCGGCAGCAACATATCGAAACCCATCTCCGGACGAAGCTGGGTGTTGTGAGCCAGCAGCACGCCGGCGATGGTTGCCAGCGATGCACCGATGATCCACGTCCAGCGGATGACAGCCCGCACATCGATCCCGTTGACACGCGCCAGGGTGGGGTTCTCCGCGACCGCCCGCATTTGCCGCCCCATCGACGTGCGGGTCATGAAGGTGAAGAGCGCCGCAAACGCGATTACGGAAATGGCGATAATCGCCAAGTCGTCGGGAATCAGTTTCACGCCGGGCAGGATCTCGAACGCCTTGGGGATGAAGAACGCGTAGTACTGTGGCTCACCCCCAGCGACCAGCGTCACGATGTTGCGACCCATCAACGACACACCGAACGCCGCCATGATCAAGGTGATGCGCGCAGCGTTTCGGTTGCGCAGTTGGCGGAACAATAGCCAGTCGACGATGAGAACAACGATACTGGTGGCCGCCATCGCGAAAACGATCGACAGCAGCAACGGCCAACCGAACGCGATCGGCCCCATCGCGCCAATCCCCGCCCCCATGATGCCGACCAGCAGCAGCGCGAAGTACGCGCCAACCGTCAGAATCTCGCCCTGCGCGAAGTTGGCAAAACGCAAGATGTTGTAGGTCATGCTGATGCCGATAGCCCCCAAGGCGATCAGCGCCGCACTCACAATTCCGTCCGCGACAAACTGCATCATGAGCGAACAAGCCTTGATTTGGCGCCAAGGTACAATTCGCCGACCTCCGGATTATCCAGCAACGACTGCGCATCGCCGTGGACCTTCTCTTGTCCCTCGGCGAGTACGTAACCACGGTCAGAAATCTTGAGGGCGGCGCGTGCATTCTGTTCGACCATCAAGATTGTCACCCCGACCTCTTTGACCCGGATCAGCTGCGAAAAGACAACTTGCGCGAGCTTTGGCGAAAGGCCGGCCGATGGTTCGTCCAACATCAACAGAATCGGATCCGCCATCAGCGCACGTCCGACCGCCACCATCTGGCGTTGGCCGCCCGACAACTTGCCGGCCGCGAGATGACCCAGGCGTTCGAGGTCGGGAAAAAGATCCAGGACCCGCCGACGTTGGGCCGTGAACTGATCCGGATTGTGCAATGCGCCAAGCGCGAGGTTCTCTTCAACCGAAAGCCGCGCAAAGACGTTCTCGGTTTGCGGCACGTAGGCGACGCGTTCGCGAATGAGTTGATGGGTCTCAAGGCCCGTAATATCGCGACCGGCAATTTTCACCGATCCACGAGACACGGACAGCAAGCCGGCGATCGCCTTGATGAGGGTCGACTTTCCCGCCCCGTTGGGTCCGAGGACGGTGACGATCTCTCCTTCGAAGACCTCCAAGGAAATCCCGTGCAGGATCGGAAGCGAGGGGTTGTACCCAGCCTCGACGTCGCGGACTGCAAGCATCGGCTCAGCCAACGGAGACCTCCTCGTCATCGTCGGTCGCCCCGCCAAGGAATGCTTCCAACACCCTAGAGTCGGCTTGCACTTCTTCGGCGCTGCCCTCCATCAAAAGCTTGCCGCTCGCCATGACAATGATCGGATGACACAGCGTCATCACCATATCCATATTGTGTTCAATGATGAGGAATGTGATGCCGCGCTTATTGAGTTCGGCAATGCGATCAACGATCTCGCCCAAAAGCGTCGGGTTGATGCCCGCGCCGGGTTCGTCGAGAAGGATCATTTTCGGATCCGACATCAGCGCGCGGCCCAGTTCGAGCAACTTCATTTGCCCGCCCGATAGATTGCCCGCCGCCTCTTCGCCTAACCGGGTCAGCCCTAGGAAATCGAGGATTTCAATTGCCTTGTCGCGTAACCGGCGCTCTTCTACTCGGATCGCGCCGATGCGTAGCCAAGTGTTCCAAAAGCGCTCGCCGATCTGATTCGGCGGCACCATCATGAGGTTTTCGAGCACGGTCATGCGGCTGAACGGGCGCGGAATCTGGAAGGTGCGCACCAATCCTTGGCGAAAAGTTTGATGGGCCGACCAGCTCGTGATGTCGGTACCGTCGAACCGGATCGCGCCGCCACTGGGCGGAAATGCACCTGCAACCATATTGAAGGTGGTGGTCTTGCCGGCGCCGTTCGGTCCGATAAGGCCAGTAATCGTGCCCTGACCAACCTCGAACGAGACGCCGTCAACGGCCTTCAAGCCGCCGAAATCCTTCGCCAGATCGACGATGCTCAGCACGGATTGATCACTTGTTTCGAAGCGATGGGCTTATCCTCCCATTTGCGCCGTGACTCCCTGTCAACGCGGGCGGTATTATGGTGGTTTAAGAGCAACTTACAATCGCCGCTTTGCCTTACAGGGAGGTCATTTTGATGAAGACACGTACACTATTTGCGCCACTTGCTGTGGCCGGCGCCGTTCTAGCGGCGGCATCGTTTACACCGACGACGGCTCATGCTCAGAGCTGCAGTCACACCATCGGCTCCGTTCTGTCGCTGACAGGTGCCTACGGCACGTTCGGTGTGCCGATTTCCCGCGTCGCCCAGCTCGCCGTTGAGCAGGTCAACGAAGCTCGCTCCAAAGTCGGCGTCGGGTGTGCGCTGAAGTACGAAGTGCGCGACTCGCAGACCCAGCCGACAGTTGCGGTTGATGCAGCACAAAAACTGATCGACATCGAAGGCGTACAGGCGATTGTCGGACCAATCTCTTCCGGGATCACCGGCCCGCTGCTCACTTCGGTTACCGTCGAAAAAGGCGCGGTCGTCATTGCGACTGCATCGACCTCGCCCACGTTCACCAACATGGCGCGCGAGGGGAAGACCAAAGGTCTGTTCTTCCGCACGTTGCCCGCCGACTCGCTGCAAGCCGTCGCGACCGCAAAGATGGCCCATGACGCGGGTTTCCGGAAAGTCGCGATCATCCACCTGAACAACGACTGGGGCAAGAACAACCAAGCCGAATTCATTCGGGCGTTTAAAGCGCTCGGCGGGGATATCGGCAACGTGGTGCCGTTCAACCCAGACAAGCCGTCTTATCGCTCGGAGATAAACAAGGTAATGGAGGGCAGCCCCGACGCCCTGTACATGCTGAGCCAACCGCAAGACGGCTCCAAGCAACTGCGCGACTGGATCCGGTTTGGCGGCGCCCACGGACTCATCTTCTCGCAAGGCATGAACGATCCGGCCTTCGTTGAAACCGTGGGCGAAGATGCGTTGAAACAGGGTTGGTTCATTAGTCCTGCATCGCCCGACACCCCCTCCTTCGCCACGGTGAATGCCGATTCGCAAGCATGCTGTGATATTCCGATCGACGGCGGCCCGGGCCGCACCTCGGGCTATGACGCTGGCGCGCTTCTCGCGCTGGCAACCGTTGCCGCGGATATCAAAGGCATGGACGCCACCGGCGCCAATCTTGCCAAACTGGTTCGCGAGATCACCGGTCCGGGGGGCGAAGTTGTCCACGCTGGCGTTGCGGGCTTTGAGAAAGCAATCAGGATGATTCAGGACGGTAAAGACATCGCCTATGTCGGTGTTACCGGCCCGATCGTCTTCGATTCGAACGGCGACGTTTCGGCGGCTTTCTCCGCGCAGCAGTATGTCGGCGGAAAGTTCGTAGAAAAGAACGGCATCAGCCTTGATGACGTCAACAAGATCAAGGCGATGACATCGGGTAGCTAACCGACGAACGACTTGACCAAAATAGGAAACCGGCCAGACTCGTTCTGGCCGGTTTTTCTATGAGCAAAAAACGCTATCGACTGGGTTTTATCACCCCGGCGATCAATTTGATCGCCGAAGATGACTACATCGCACTTGCCGCCGACGATGTCGGCGTTCATTTCGCCCGTGCAGATGTCGACACCGACCGCGAGGTCGCCGAGCAGTTCCAACAAATGATCGACGCTGCGCCCACGCTCGCCACTTCGATTGCGAAGGCCGGCGTCGCAGTTGTCGGGTTTGCTTGTACGTCGGCCAGCTTCTTTCAAGGCAAAGGCTCCGACCAGGTCATCGCCGAAAGGATGACCGCCGCGGCCGGCGTCCCAACATTCACGACGGCCACCGCTGCGGTTGACGCATTGCGCGCCGTCGACGCCAAACGTCTCGCCATCGCTACCCCCTACCTTTCCTGGGTCTATGAAGCCGAGCGCGGCTTCTTCCAAGATGCCGGGTTCGACGTCCTCGCCATCAACGGCCTAGAACGCAGCGGCGGCACCGACATCAATTCGATCTCGGACGAAGAAATCCGAGCTTTGGTCGCGGATGTCGACCATGAAACCGCCGATGCCATCTTTGTCAGTTGTACCGACCTGCCGGTGCTCGGTTTGATCGACGAACTGGAGCGTACCCACGGCAAACCGGTCGTCACCAGCAATCAGGCGACGTATTGGGCCGCCGCCAAAGCCGGCGGCGTGCCGAAGGTGAAAGGATACGGCACCCTCCTGAGAGATCACCTCTAGCGTGACCGTCCCCGAAATCGAGATTGCGCCGGGATACACTGTCAGTCGGTTGATCAAGGGCGGGTGGCAAACCATCGGTCGTGCCGACGACGCAGTGGACGACCTTCTCGACTTCGTGCGGGCGGGAATCACGACTTTCGAAACCGCCGACTCGTATGACGGCGGCGAAGAGCTAATGGGCCTTCTGCGCACCACTGCGCAGAACCGGCTACCTGCCGACCTCAACCGCAAAATCAAGATCCATTCCCGGTTCACCGCGCCAACCCTTGGCAAAGGCCCGACGGCACGCGATATCACCAAAAGCATTGACCGGTCGCTCAAACGGATCGGCGTCGAGCGATTGGATCTCGTGCAACTGCAATGGTGGAACCTCGATGTCCCAGGTCTCGTTGAGGCAGGCGCCATCCTGGCCGAGCTTCAGCGCCAAGGAAAGATCAAGCTGGTCGGGGTCTGCAATCTGGGCGTCGACGACCTCGTCACGCTGTTGGACGCCGGGGTGCCGGTCGCCACCAACCAAGTCCATTACAGCCTGATCGACCGCCGTGCCGACAACCAAACAGCTGCGTTCTGCCACGCACGCGGCATCGACCTGATGACCTTTGCACCGTTAGCTGGCGGCTTTCTCTCCGCGGCTTGGCTGGACGCCCGCGACCCGTTAGGGAGCGATCAACGTTTCAGCCGTGAGTTTCGCGCGCTGATTGATACAGGCGGCGGTTGGGAAGTTTTTCAGCGCTTGTTGTCGACACTTCATGCGATCGCGGCGCGCCACAATTTATCGATCGCGCAAGTCGCCCAGCGGTGGGTTCTGCAGCGCGGGCCGGGCCAAGCCATTCTGTTCGGCGCTTCGTCTGCCGACCGCCTGAAAGAAACGCTGCCGATCTTCGCCACTTCCCTAACCGATCAAGATCTTGCCGAGATCGAAAAGGCCGCGCCTGCTCGGTCGCCTCTGGACGTGGGCGACATCGAACGCGCGCCCGACTCCATTATGATGCAGGCCATCAAGGAACACGTCGGTTAGGACGCGGCCGGTTTCTCCAACGCATTCTGGTTGTAGCGCATGATCCGACCGTGCCGCCCCTCCTTGTCGCGCTCAAGATCGTAACAGTCGCCTTCCGGGCCCTGCCGCCGCGCCAACACGGCGTCGAGCATCCGGTTGTCATCGGTATCTAATGCGAACGAAAACACCTTGAGGTTTTCGTCGACATGTCGGGCCGACGTCGCCCCGACGATTGCCGCGCCCACATTGGGCTGATCAAGGATCCAGCTCAGCGCGACCAACGCGATCGTCACGCCATGCTTGTCGCCGTTGTTCTTCATGGCTTGGAGCAGTTCTTGGAACAACGCCCAGCCACCGAAATCCTCGATGATCAGTTTGTATTTGGTCAGCGAGCGATTGGGGAACGGCTCGAACGGTTCCGATTTACCCAGCCAGTCGGCAGAGAAAAAACCTCCCGACAGCGTGCCGTAGCACAACTGAACAATGCCCTGGTCTTGGCAATAAGGGATCAGCTGGGACTCAGGGCGGCGGTCGACGGGTGAATATTGCGGCTGGTTGGTCGCGATGGGGACACCGGCATCCACCAGCATCTTGAGCTGCCGCGTGTTGAAGTTCGACACGCCGATCCGCGTGATCTTCCCGGCGGCCTGGAGGTCCCGCAGGATTAGACCGGTATCGACAAACCCGGGCTTGCCGTCCGGGTCCCACCAATAATACTGCACGACATCAAGCCGCTCGACCTTCAGCCGGCGGATCGAGCGGTCGATGATACTCTCGACATAGTCTCGCGGTGACGTTGCCGAGCTTTTCGTAGTCGGGCACGAACTTGGTGTGCACCTGAACCAGCGGCGCAAGGCTGGGGTGACTTTTGCGAAAGTCGCCGATCATCTCTTCGACGCCGGTGTAGTGGTCGGCGCAGTCGAACGTGGTGATGCCCTTTTCGACAAACACCGCCATGTCCTTGATAGCCTGGGCCCGATCGACATCGCCGTGCCCACCGGCAAGATGCCAGCCGCCTTTGATCAGCCGCGAAATATCGTAGTCAGGGGCAGTCTGAAAGCGCTCGACGCTCATGCTTCGTCCTTGTTGAGTTTAACCGCGGTCGTTTCGGAATGGCGAAACGTCTGTTTGGCCACACGGCTAATGCGAAACCGCGACCCGCAATTCGGATCGAGGCACGCAACATCGGTATCGGTGGTCATCCAATCGTTGGGGTCGGTCATGCGCTGTTTCGCCGGCAACAGCGGCAACAAGATCGACATCGTATAGATCGACCATTTGACCCCTGGAGGAAGTTCGATGTGTTCGCCGCGGAGAAAGAAATGATCGCCTTCTTTGGCGCCACACCAACAGGGACGATCGCCGGCCATCCATTCGACTTTGAGATCGTAAAGCTCGAAGGAGTCGTCGCTCATGGGGTCAGGCCCATCTGACGGCACGCAGCTTCGAATACCGCCCCACCTTCTTTCGCGTAGTCGTCCACGATCGAAAAGTGGTTCTGTCCCGCCAAAACCATCGCTTCGCAATCCAACCCGCCCGCTTGCCATGCCGCCGCGTAGTCGGATTGCTGGCGCATAAACTCAGGCCCCTCGTCGGTTCCGACGGCGAGGGTCATCGGTCCGGCCATCGGCGGAATCGACAAAATTGGCGACAACCTAAGGACCTCGTCCTCTGTCAGGCCCAAAGTGTCGTTCATCGTCAAGTGCCGGATCGGTTCCAAGTCGTACAGACCGCTGATAGGCAGTGCGCCTTTGACGATGTCCTTCAGGCGCCGCATCAACGTTCGGCCAATCCGTCGACATCAACAATGCGGCAAGGTGACCGCCCGCGGAATGTCCGGAAACGAAAAGACGTTCTGGATCGCCGCCCCAATCGACCGCATGCCGATAAATATGAGCAATGCACTGGCAGCAAGACTCGACCAATTGGGTCATCGTCACGGTCGGTGTCAGGGGGTAGTTGATGCTCACGAATGTTGCCCCACGCGTGACGTAAGCCGGCGCCATCGACTCGAAGACGTTCTTGTCTTGCGAATACCAATACCCGCCGTGGATAAACACCTGGATCGGCGTGCCGACGCCGCCCTGAAAGACATCGTAGGTTTCCGCAACGGCCGCCCCGTAAGCGACATCCAGAACCGTATCGAGCGTCTTCCGCGCCGCCTCGCTCTCTTCGATCCACCTCAATCCGATAGTCGTCATAACCCTTGATCCGATGGCGATGCGAATAAAGCTCATCGAGTTGTTCTTTGGTGAATCCGCCGTAAACCTCGTCACTCATGCCTTTTCTCCTTGCCCCGGCGGCCAATGCCCTTTGAGACGCGCTTCGATCATCAATATTTCTGCATCGTGAAACGCGCGCACCCGCTTCCACCGATCGTTGCTCATGTCTTTGGGACGCCAACCCAACAGCGTGATCAAACAGCTGTCGGCGCCGTATCCGAAATCTTCGCCAGGCACCACTTTGACGGCGACCCGCATGGTGAGGTTGTCGACCGTCCCACCTACCTCGTATTCGATAACCCCAGGAGTGCCTTCGTCCAGGACACGAAAGAAACTCTCCTCGCTGGCATCGAGAAGAGAACGCCCCACCCAAACGTCCGCCGATCCTTCGACCGGCTGGGTTTCCCAGGTTCCGAGCGCCCAAGTCCCGACGTATTGCGGCGACCGCAAAAACGCCACGGCCTTTTCGCGCGGCACCGGCGCGAGAATGGTGGTGGCATAGCAAAGCTGATCTTCACTCATAGGGTCTTCCACGGCCCGGGCATTGCAACTGGCCCCGACTCTAGTGGGTTACGCCGCCTGGGCAACCGATGCCGCTCCTTGATTGTTCATGAGAGATGGCAAACAATCGCCGCCCTCACTCAACGGGAGGGCCGCATGACCCGCAAGACCATCTATTCCGGCACAAAGTTCGAAGATCTGGCTGGGTACTGTCGCGCCATCGTTGACGGTCGTTGGATCATCGTTTCTGGCACCTCGGGCCACAATGCTAAGACCGGGGCCATTCCCGATGACGTCCAAGAACAAACCCGCGAGTCGCTCCGCACGATCGAAGCGGCGCTCAAAGAAGCGGGCTCCGGCCTCGAAGACATCGTGCGGGTACGGGTATTCGTCGCAGAACGCGATTACGTCATGCCGGTTAGTGCCGTGCTTAAGGAAATCTTCGACAAGATTCGGCCGACCAACACCACGATCGTGTCGGTTCTCGCCGACGAGAGCATGAAGGTCGAACTGGAAGTCACCGCGCTCCGTCCGGAATAAAGCACGGCGATGTCCTACCGCGTCGGGATCGATATCGGCGGCAGGTTCACCGATTTCGCGTTGCTGTCCGAAGGTGACGGACGCCTGTACATCCACAAAACAACTAACTACGCCAGACGACCCCGCCAAATCCGTGTTGTCGGGCGTCCCACGCCTCCTCGAGAAGGCATCCGTCTCGCCCGACAAAATCGACGCGGTGGTCCACGGCACGACGCTCGTTACCAACGCGGTGATCGAACGTCGCGGCGCCAAAACCGCCATGCTGGTGACCGAGGGCTTCGCCGACATTCTCGATATCGCGCGCGAGCGCCGTTACGACATGTACGACCTGACGATCACCTATCCCGAACCGCTGGTTCCCGCGTGCCCTGCGCCGCGAAATCAACGAAAGGATGGGCCCCGACGGTGTCCCGCGAACACCTATCGAACGAAGCGACATTGTTGCGGCGTTGCAGGACCTCGTCGATCAAGGTGTCGAGGCCGTCGCGATCTGCTTTCTCAACAGCCCCGCCAATTCGACGCACGAGCGCGCTGTCGCCGAAATTGCCGCCGCTCAATTTCCACAACTGTTTGTGTCGACTTCGACCGACGTGTTTCCGTTTTTGCGCGAATACGAGCGCTGGACCACGGCCACCATGAACGCCTTCACCGGTCCGTTGTTCGACCAATACCTTGCGCGTTTGGCGGAAGTCGGTTTGCGCGCAAAACCGGTCTCCAAGGTGATTTGTTCATCATGTCATCCTCGGGCGGCACGGTGACGCCCGATGTTGCCCGACGCTTTCCCATACGCATGCTGGAAAGCGGCCCGGCCGCCGGCGTACTCCAATCCGCGACCTTGGGCCGACAACTCAAACGCCCGAACCTTCTGTCGTTCGACATGGGCGGCACAACGGCAAAAGGTGCCCTGGTGCGCGGCGACCAACCGCTCAAGCGCTACGAAATGGAAGTTGCCCGGGTTCATGAGTTCCGTGCAGGTTCGGGCCTGCCCGCCAAAATCCCAGTGATCGATCTCATCGAAATCGGCTCCGGCGGCGGCTCCATCGCCGCGGTCGATGCCCGCGGCACCATCGCGGTCGGCCCCCGAAGTGCCGGCGCGGTCCCCGGCCCGGCGTGCTATGGCCAAGACGGTGCGGACCCGACCCTCACGGACGCCAACCTCACGCTCGGCTACCTCGACGACGCATTTTTCCTGGGCGGCGAAATGAGCCTCGATACGGACGCTGCCGGGCGCGCCATCGACACCAAACTTGGCGATGCCTATCCGTAGAGACATTGCGCGCGGCGTGGGGCGTGCACGAATCGGTCAATGAAGACATCGCCCGCGCCTTCCGCAACCACGCATCGGAACGCGGCTTCGACTATCGCGCCTGCGCCATGATCGCGTTCGGAGGGTTCCGGCCCGGCGCACGCTTGCCGGGTGGCGCGCAAACTCCGCGTCCCCACCGTTGTCTTTCCGGTCGGCGCCGGGTGTGATGTCGGCCGTGGGTCTACTGGCCAGCCCGCTTTCGTTCGAAACGTTCCGCGCCGAACGCGTCGACCTCGAGACCTTGAACGACGAAGGTTTCGATCAGCGCTTTCAATCGCTCGTCGACGAAGCGAAAACCTTTCTCGGTCGCCCACCGGAACCGGGCGAACGCACCGTTATTCGTCGCCGCCTCGATATGCGCTACCGCGGACAGGGCTACGAGATCGAAGTCGACCTGCCGGATGGCAAAACGTTGAACGATGTCAAAGCGCTGTTCACCGAGGCCTACGAACGCATCTTCACCAAATCCTTCCCCGCCGAGTCGCTAGAGATTACGAATTGGAAGATCGAGGTATCGCTGGTGCGTGCGGCGGCCGACGCCGCTTATCACCTCGAGGTCGCGGCCGGCAAGTATGCCATCAAGGGTCGACGCCTGGCCTTTTTTCCTGAACAAGACATGCCACAGGAGACACCGGTATACGACCGCTACGCGCTGAACCCAGGCGATACGTTTACCGGCCCCGCGCTGGTTGAGGAACGCGAGATCGACTTGCATCATTGGCGTCGAACGACCAGGTATCGGTGGATGCCGCCGGCAACATGATTGTCACCGTGGCGGGCGGTACAAACTGATGGGCCCTGAAATGAAACAGATCGACGCCGTCGACCTTGGGATCATGTGGGATCGCTTGATCGCGATCACCGACGAAATTCTTCTTTCGATCGTGCGCACCGCGTTCTCCGTCGGCGTGCGCGAAGCGTGGGATCTCGCCTGTGTGGTCTTCGACGAAACGGGCCGCAGCATCGCGCAAGCCACCCTATCGATGCCCGCCTTCATCGGCACCGCACCGCTGACCATGCAGCACATGCTGGCGAAGTTCCCGGCCGAGACGTGGAACGAAGGCGATGTCGTCGTCACCAACGACCCGTGGCTCGGCACCGGACATACGCCCGACATCTGCATCGCACGCCCGGCATTCAAAGACGGCAAGCTTGTCGGTTTCGTGATGACCATCAGCCATTTGCCCGATATCGGCGGGGTCGGGCTCTCGGTGATGAACACCGCGATCTATCAAGAAGGCCTGATGCTGCCCGTCACCAAACTCTACGACGCGGGCGAACCGGTTGCGTATCTTCACGACCTGATTGCCGGCAACGTCCGCACACCGGATCAAGTTTTCGGCGACATCATGGCCGACATTGCCGGCTGCACCGTCGGCGAGCGCCTGATCGGTGAGTTCATGGACGAATACGAGATCCAGGATCTGTGCGCCCTGTCGGACGGGATCATCAGCCAGTCGGAAACCGCCATTCGCAAAGAGATCGCTGCCATCCCCGACGGCACCTACAGCAACGAAATCGAGGTCGAAACGGTCACCGATGCGGTGACGCTGGCCTGCCAAATCACCGTAAGAGGCGACTCGATCGCGATCGACTTCGCCGGCACCGGCCCCTCGGCGACCTACGCGATCAACGTGCCCTATTGCTATACCCGTGCGTTTGCGACCTACACGATCAAATTGCTCACCACGCCCACCATCCCCAACAACCTCGGTGCGCTGTTGCCGGTCGATGTCTCGGCGCCCAAGGGCTCGATCCTCAACGCCCAACGCCCCTCGCCGACGGGCGGCCGTCATTCCATCGGCTGGTTCATCGTGCCGTTGATCATGGGCGCGTTGGCCGATGCGATGCCCGACCGCGTCCAAGCCGACTCCGGCATGGCGTCTTTGTTTATTTGCCACACCAGCATTTCGGGCGGCGAAGCCGGCTCGACGCAATACTTCCTGGCCGGCGGCGTCGGGGCGATGAAAGGGCTCGACGGCCACCACACGACCCCCTCACCCACCAACAATGCCGTGGTGGCCAGCGAGGTTTGGGAAAACGAAACCGGCGTGCGGATCAACTATCGCCGTCTCCTCGACTGATTCCTGGGGGCCCGGCGAATATCGCGGCGGTCTCGGTCAAATCGCGTCTTTGACCAACACGCGCAACGACACGGTGGCGATCTTCATGTTCGGCATGCGCACCGAGTTCCCGGCCAAAGGATATCTCGGCGGCAAACCGGGAACGATCCGAGAGTTCTTGGTCGACGGCAAACCCATCCCGCCCAAAGGCCGGTTGGAGTTGAAACCAGGCGAGACGTTCACCATCGCCGAAGCCGGTGGCGGGGGCTACGGCGATCCGCTGAAGCGGGACCTCCAACGGGTCCTGGACGATGTCCGTACCGGCGCTGTCAGCATCGACGCGGCCTTACGCGACTACGGCGTCACCGTCGATTTGGATAACGGCACCGCGGTGCGCGCCTAGCCGTCTCCTACCGAGCGGCCCGAATCTCTTTCAGCGCGCCGAGGAACTGACGCACTTCCTCCGGCGAATTGTAGTGGCACATCGAAACACGCAAGCAGTCCTCGACGCCCAAGGCCCCGAGGATATGTCCGGAATAAGCATCCGAGATACGCGCGTGAACGCGAATGCCACGTTTGGCGAACGCTTGCACAAGATCCGGCGCCGTCATGCCCTCGAGGTTGAACGACACGATCCCCTCGCGCCCCTCTAGCGTCATCGGCCCGATCACCTTTACATCATCGAACGCGGCAAGCCCGTCGGTCTTGTCGTCGCCGTTGAGCAACAAATCGATCAGTGCCGCCTCATGTCGCTCCATCGCCGCCGTCCCGGCGCGCATCGCGGCATTGCGGTCGGTGTCGTTGGTGTAGTGGCCGCCGAGCCAGCAGAAATAGTCCACGACTTTGGTTTCGGCTGCGTAGAACGCCGGGTCACGCGAGCCGAACTCCCAGTCCCTGTTGCTCTTTTCCCAACATGTGCTCGTGCGGCACCTCGTGGATCCGGTCGTTGATCCAGGCAAATCCCAACGATAGACGCGAGAAGGCTTTGTAGGGCGAGAACACATAGGCATCGACCCCGTAGGACGCCACATCCATCGTCCCGTGCGGCGCATGTTGAATGCCGTCGACAATGATGTAGCAATCCGGTGCGACCGCGCGGATCGCTTCGGAAACCGCCGCAAGATCGACGACGAACCCGGTCAACATGCTGGTGTGAATAATCGTCGCGATGCGCGTATCGGGCGTGACCGCGGCGGCATAGTTCTCGGCGCTCACCGTGCCGGTGTTCGGATCGAACGGCACCTCGATCCAGTCGCGATCGGTATTCGCCGCCCATTGCTTCGCCGAGTCCAGACTGGCTGGATGTTCCAGCGTGCTCGATATCACCGGCCCCGGCGGGGCGGACAAAGCGATCGACCGAATAAGCCGGTATAGCAACCGCGTGCCGGTCTCGCCTGAAATCACCTGCCCCTTGCCGGCGCCCAGCGCCTCAGACCCAAACAGCAAATGAAGATCGGCCCGGCCCTCGTTCAGCACCTCCGTTAGATACGCCGACGCCGCGTTCTGACGTCCCTCTTGGTCCGGCAGCGCTTCAATTTCGGCGTTCGCAGCGAGCGCTTCTTTCAGCTTGAGCGAGCCGCCGCCGTTCTCGAAGAACACGCGGGGTTCTTTGAGGATGGGGCAGTAATCGGTGTGGTGGAATCGGTCCCGAATCTCACGCATCAAATCGGGGGGAAACAGTTCGGGACGTGCGCCCATCGTCACTCTCCATACGGCCGTTACTGGCGGTCAGCAGCCAATGATATATCATCGCCACGAACGCACCGCGCGCTTCACAGGGAGAAAAACCCCATTGGCTGAACGGTCATTCAAAAAAGAAGTCGAAGCGCTCCGCCTCGGCGACGGCGAAACCTTCCACGGCGAAGGTATCCTGGCCGTGACCAAGGCGTTGCTCCAGTCCGGCGTGTCCTATGTCGGCGGTTATCAGGGCGCGCCGGTTTCGCACATGATGGATGTATTGGAGGACGCACAGCCGATCCTCGACGACCTGGGGGTCCATTACGAAGGGAACGCGAGCGAAGCCGCCGCCGCCGCGATGCTCGGCGCCTCGATCAACTATCCTATGCGGGGCGCCGTGACGTGGAAGTCGACGGTCGGCACCAACGTCGCATCGGACGCGTTATCCAACCTTGCCTCTGCGGGCGTCAAAGGCGGCGCCATGATCGTGCTCGGCGAAGACTACGGTGACGGCGCCAGCATTATCCAAGAGCGCACCCACGCCTTCGCCATGAAATCCCAGATGTGGTTGCTCGACCCACGCCCCAATCTGCCCACCATCGTCAACATGGTCGAAAAAGGCTTCGAACTCAGCGAAGCCAGCAGCACGCCGGTGATGCTCGAACTGCGCATCCGCGCCTGCCACGTCTATGGCAATTTCCCGACCCGCGACAACGTTTCGCCCGACATCTCCAGCAAGAAATTGCTCGAAGAGTCCGATTTCAACTTCGATCGAATCTGCCTCCCGCCCTCCACCTACATTCAGGAACGCTTGAAGGTGGATGTCCGCATGCCGGCGGCGATCGACTACATCCGCGACCTAAAACTCAACGAGACCTTCGACGGCGACCTCGGCGACCTCGGCATCATCATGCAGGGCGGCATGTACAACTCGGTCATGCGCTCATTGAACCAACTCGGGCTTGCCGACGCATTCGGCAATTCGCGCATTCCGCTTTACGTCCTGAACGTTACCTATCCGCTTATCCCCGACGAGGTCTCGGCGTTCTGCGCCGACAAGCGCGCCGTGTTGGTCGTCGAAGAAGGCCAACCGGACTATATCGAACAGGCGCTGCATGCCGTCCTGCGCCGCGCCGACCTCAACACCAAACTGTATGGCAAAGACGTTCTGCCGATGGCGGGCGAATATACCGGCGAGGTCATGCTGCGGGGCATCGCCAAGTTTGCCGAAACCGTCGGCCATGCCACCGCTGCGTTCGACGATGTCGGCAAAACGGTCGCGCAACTCGACCGCACTAAGAACCGGGCACGCGAAATTCTTGGCCAGGCCGTGCCGGCTCGACCGCCGGGGTTCTGCGTCGGCTGTCCCGAACGTCCAGTGTTCTCGGCGATGAAGCTCGCCAAGAAAGAGCTGGGCGAATTCCACGTAGCCTCGGACATCGGCTGTCACACCTTCTCGACGCTCGCCCCATTCAATATCGGCAACACGGTGCTGGGCTACGGGCTCTCCCTCGCCTCGTCTACCGCCGTCAGCCCGAACTTCGGCAAACGCGTCGTCAGCGTGATGGGCGACGGCGGGCTTTGGCATAACGGTCTGACCTCTGGCGTCGCGGAAGCCGTCTTCAACAAGAGCGACGGCGTGCTGATCGTCATGGACAACGGCTATACCTCGGCGACCGGCGCCCAACACATTCCCTCCAGCCGCGCCGCCGATCGCGAGGGCGACCAGGACCGCGTCTCGATCGAAGATACCTTGCGCGGCTTTGGCGTGACCTGGGTGCGCACGGTACGCACCTACAGTATCGACAAAGTCCTCGACACCCTCAAAGAAGCCTTCACGACCAAGGAGAAAGGCCTCAAGGTCATCGTTGCCGCCGGCGAATGCATGTTGGCCGTCCAGCGCCGACTGCGTCCCACCAATCGCGATAAAATCGCCCGTGGCGAGCGCGTGGTTCAGCCGCGCTTCGGTGTCGACGACGACGTATGCACCGGCGACCATTCCTGCATTCGCCTGTCGGGATGCCCGTCCCCTCACCATCAAACCGAACCCCGATCCGCTGCGAGACGATCCGGTGGCCCATGTCGATAATGGATGTGTCGGCTGCGGGGTCTGCGGCGAGGTCGCGCATGCCGCGGTGCTCTGCCCGTCGTTCTACAAGGCCGAGATCGTCCACAACCCGACGCTACTCGATCGCATGTTGTCCGGCGTTCGTCGTGCCGTCATCGGCACGCTACAAGGTGGCGGCGGTCAACCTTCAGCACCGACGCCGGCCGAGTAACGTGAACGACGACCTACGGCCTATCTGCCTAATCATCGGCGCGCTCGGCGGCGAAGGCGGCGGCGTGCTTGCCGACTGGATCACCGAAGCCGCGACGGCGGAAGGCTATCCTGTCCAACGCACGTCCGTACCCGGAGTTGCCCAGCGCACGGGTGCGACGACCTATTACATCGAAATCGTACCCACCAAGCGACAGGAGCTAAACGGCCGCGATCCGGTCCTCGCGCTGTTCCCGAACCCAGGTACGCTTGATCTCGTCGTCGCCACTGAAATCCTGGAAGCCGGCCGCGCGATGGAGCGCGGCTTCGTCACGCCCGACCGCACCACGCTGATCGCCTCGACCCATCGGATCTTTGCGATCGCCGAGAAAAGCGTCCCGGCCGCTGGTCGTTACGACTCGGATCGGATCGTCGAAGCCGCGAAAGAACTCGCCCGCCAACCTATCGTTTTTGACATTGCCGCCCTGACCCGCCGTCACGGCGTGTCGCTAAACGCCGCCCTTCTCGGGATGATCGCCGCCAGCGGCGTCCTCCCGTTCGAAGATGACGTATACCGCGATGCCGTTCGTCGTGCCGAAAAAGCCGTCGAGGCGAACCTGAAGGGTTTCGACATCGGTCTCAACGCCGTCCGCGAACCCCGAGCGAGGCGCCCGCGCAAGAGAAACGCCACACGTCAACCACTTCATCGCTCATCCCACAGGCGATGAAGCATCTCCCCGCACCCCTTCATGCCATTGCCGCTGAAGCCCTGCCCCGACTGACCCGGTTCCAAAACGACAGGCTATGCTCGGCGCTGGCTGACCCGCACCACCGATCTTGTGGCGGCTGAAAAACCGCCGACATCGGAGCCGGCACCGTGACCGGCGAGGCCGCCAAGCAGCTGGCGGTATGGATGAGCTTCGAGGACATCATTCGCGTGGCCGACGTCAAATCGCGAGGCGCTCGTTACGACCTCATGATGGACGAGATCGGCGCTCAACCGGGTCAAGTGATTCGCGTCACCGAATTTCTCAAACCGGGCATTCCCGAGTGGGCCGACATGCTGCCCCCTGGGACGGGCGCCCGATTGCGCGCCTGGGCCGCGCGACGTGGCAAGACGATGAATGTCGGGCTTCACATCCGGTCCGACACCGTGCTTGGTTTCCTGATGCTCTACCTTCTGGCGCGTCTGCGTTGGTGGCGCCCCCACACGCTGCGTTTCGCCGAAGAAAACGCCGACATCGACGCCTGGCTGGCCGCGCTCAAAAACGCCATGACCCACGACACCGATCTCGCGCGGGAAATCGCCGAATTGCCCCGCCTGCGAAAAGGGCTACGGTGAAACCCGCACGCGCGGTGTCGGCAAATACGCGCGCATCATGACCGACATCGTCGCGCCTTGGCTGTCCGGCACGCCGCCCGACAACGCGGCAGCGACGCTCACGGCACTCCGCCAACAAGCTCTATCCGATGCCGACGACTCCAAGTTCGATGCCTTGCTCGCGAAATCGGTCACGGCATCTTCCAGCACGCCTGATAAGGCCGCCGCGGAATAGCTAGCGGCGCGCCCACCACCAACTCGCCCGATGACGGCGACCGGTGTCGAGCCAACGGTCGAGCCGCAAAGGCTAGTTTCCGCAAACCACCCCCGGACAACGCCCGCCACGCGCGATGCCACCACTTGCGGTAGTCGCGATTGTAGGGGCAGACCCGCACGCAGATGGAACAATCGCTGTTCTGTGCCGCCCAGAACCCGAAACACTTTTCGGCGTCTGTCGACCACTTCACAACGCCTTTGAGATTGGATCGATTATGCCGGTCCGCACTTGGCGCCCCATGGGCAATTGCCTGGGGCGGGCACGCGACCGCGCACGCGTTGCATATCTCGCAAAACGCGCGCACGCCAAAATCCTTGGGCGTGTCGGCGATCAGCGGCATATCGGTGAACACCTTGCCCAACCTGACGCGCGGACCGAATTCCTCGGTGATCAGCAAACTATGTCGGCCGACTTCGCCCAACCCAGCCTGCGCCGCCATCGGGATGGCCATCGCGGTGTCGTTCATGCTGGCATAAGCGCGATAGCCCATGTTGCGGATGAACTGCGCCAACGTGATCAATGTCGAGGCATCGTTCATGTACCCCGCCCCCGTTGCCACGCCCGACAAGGCGGACGGCACCGTGCGGATCAGGTCGCGGTCCATCGCCGTTGCCACCACGATCACCCAAGGCAGATCATCCGGCAGTTCGACCGGCGCACCTTGTTTTGTCCCTGAGTCGAATCGTTCGGCATAGATCCAGCGCTCGTCGTTCGCACAAATCCCCGCAAGATCGGCGCCGAATACCTTGGCGACCCGCTTCACGTCCCGTGCCGCGCTTTTCGCGTCGTCATAGGGGAATGACTCGGGCCACCCCTCGCCATGTAGGGAAAAGAGATTGAGAAACCCCTCGCTGCGCCCATCGCCGATTTCCTTCGGTCGCGCAAGGCATGGGTGAGGTGCCAAGACGCGTTGCGCAAGGCGTAGTCGCGCTGCCCGAAGCCATCGGCGCCGCGCGCCTTGGCATGGGGCATGTCGTGCCCGCGATAGAACGCCTCGACCTTGTCCGACTTGACCGCCGGATCCCACGTCGATCGACAGAAAACATCGTCCCGTTGGGGAAAGCGCTCGAAATCATCGAGCACTTCGAACCCTGTCGCTGCGTCAACCGCTTTGACGTGGGGGCGGTTATGTCCCGCCGGTGGGACCTTTGATGCGTCGGCCATGGTATCTTTGTCCGGCGGTGGCACCACTTCGTCAACCAAAAGTGCATGAAATGGCCCAAAACAAAGACCTGACCCACAATCGCCTTGCCAACGAGAAATTCCACACCGACTTCGCCAAGGGAATTGCCTATGGCGATTATCTCAACCTTGCCGACCTCCTGGCGGCGCAGAACCTGCACTCTTCGGCGCATGATGAAATGCTATTCGTCATCATCCATCAGGCGAGCGAGCTATGGATGAAGTTGATGATTCACGAGCTCACCGCCGCCGTGCGACTCCTACAGGACGACCAACTGCGCCCGGCGCTCAAAATGACCGCCCGGGTCAGCCAAATCCAGGATCAGCTCACG
Source organism: Alphaproteobacteria bacterium (assembly GCA_038141965.1). Taxonomy (GTDB): domain Bacteria; phylum Pseudomonadota; class Alphaproteobacteria; order SHVP01; family SHVP01; genus CALJDF01. The sequence continues at coordinate 385,254 of JAYQJC010000002.1, read as the reverse complement.
CAATCCTGGGGCATCCTCGCGACGATGACTCCGACCGACTATCTGTCGTTTCGCGACACGCTTGGTGCCGCGTCGGGATTCCAGTCGTTCCAGTACCGCACGCTCGAATTCATGATGGGCAATAAAGACCGAAAATTCTTGGCCCCCCATCGGGATCGTCCCGAATGGCACGATGCGCTTGAAGCAATCTTGAATGCGCCCAGCATCTATGACGAAACCATCCTGCTACTCGCCCGCAAAGGCTTTGCGATCGATGAATCGGAACGGTCTCGCGATTGGCGCGAACCGCGCAACGCCAATGACAGCGTTCGCGCCGCCTGGGTCGAGGTTTACCGCAACCCCGAAGAATATTGGGACCTTTACGAATGGGCTGAAGAACTGATCGACCTCGAAGACGCATTTCAAACCTGGCGCTTTCGCCATCGCACCACGGTCGAGCGCGTAATCGGCCATAAGCGCGGTACAGGCGGCACCACCGGCGTGGGCTACCTCAAGCGTGCTCTGGAGATTCGCTTCTTCCCCGAATTGTGGGAGGCCCGTACCGAGCTATGACAACGCCCTCACGTGAAGTTTGCGCCAAGCGCGACCAGATCGATCCACTTGCCGCCTTCCGCAACGAATTCGCGCTGCCCGAGGGCATCACCTACCTCGACGGCAACTCGCTGGGCGCGATGCCCCGCACCGCCGAAGCGCGCATGCACGACACGATCAAAAAGGATTGGGGCGAAGGCCTGATCCGGAGTTGGAACAGCGCCGGCTGGATCGACCTGCCGACAAGACTCGGCGACAAGATCGCGCCGCTGATTGGCGCCCAGGCCGGTGAGGTCATCGTCGCCGACAGTACGTCGGTCAACTTGTTCAAACTCCTCGTTGCCGCTCTTCGCCTGCGACCAGACCGACGCACCATCTTGATGGAGGCCCGCGACTTTCCCACCGACCTTTACATCGCGCAGGGCGTGGCCGAGCTCATGGGTAGAGACTTTACCTGCCGCATCGTGCCGACCGAAGAAATCCGCAATGCGTTGGATGACACCGTCGCCGTCCTCGCGCTCACGCACGTCAACTTTAAGACCGGCGCCATGCACGATATGGCGAGCCTCACCCAGAAGGTGCACGCCGTCGGTGCGCTCGCCATTTGGGATCTGTGTCATACAGCCGGCGCCATGCCGATCGATCTTCCGGCGCCGACGCCGACTTTGCGTTGGGTTGCACCTACAAGTACCTCAACGGCGGCCCCGGCGCGCCGGCCTTCGCCTATGTTCCCAAGCACCAACAAGCAACCTTCCATCAACCCCTAACGGGTTGGATGGGCCACGCCGATCCTTTTTCCTTTGTCGACGATTACGCGCCGGCTGGCGACATCAAACGCTTCCTGTCGGGAACGCCCAACGTCTTGTCGTTGGTCGCCCTCGACGCATCGCTCGATATTTGGTCGCGTGTCGATCTCGACCTCCTTCGGGCGAAAAAAGCATCGCTCTGTGCGACCTCTTCATCGACCTCGTCGAAACCCAATGCGCCAACCACGGCTTCATCCTCGCCAGTCCCCGCGACGGCGAGGACTGCGCGGCTCGCAGGTGTCCTTTCGGCATGAAGAGGGATACGCCATCATGCAAGCGCTCATTGCCCGCGGGGTCATCGGCGATTTTCGTGCGCCCGACATCGTGCGTTTCGGTTTCACGCCGTTGTACACACGTTATGTCGATGTGTGGCACGCCGCCGAGGTTCTCTACGACATCATGGAAACCCGCGCCTGGGATACCCCCGCCTTCCAGACCCGCGCCGCGGTGACCTAAACGGTCTCAGGAAACAACATGAGAAAGCTGCAAGCTGGTTAGCGCGGCAAAACCGCCGTCGCCTCGATCTCGACCATAGCGCCGGGCTCAACCAATTCGGTCACGGCAACGACCGACATCGGCGGAAAGACCTTTCCCAGCACTTCTTGGTAGGCGGCGCCGACTTCGCGCACGCGACCCCGATAGGCCGACATGTCGGTGACGTACCAGGTCAGGCGCACCAGCGCGTCCGGTGTCGCACCGGCCGTTTCCAACAGCGTGCGAATATTGAGCAACGCTTGGCGCAACTGGTCGACAAAGTCGTCGCTGACCAACTTCTGCTCGGCATCCCAACCGATCTGCCCAGCGAGAATCACGAACCGCCCCTCGGCGACCGCGCCGTTGCTATATCCCCGTGGTTTCGCCCAGCCGTCCAGATTGAGAATTTCCATGCCGCTCTCGATTGCCTGTGTCGACAAACTATTTTAGACTTAAAACATTGATAATGGGAAGGCGATAAGCGTGACCAAACCGCTGAACGGACAACATGCGTTGATCACCGGCGCCAGCCGCGGCATCGGCGCCGCCGTCGCAAAGGCATTCGCCGAAGCGGGCGCGTCTCTCTCCCTCACCGCCCGAAACGGCGAAGAAATCAGCGCGGCCGCTGCGGCGCTTTCCCACGAATACGGGATCATCGCCACAGGCTATGCTGCCGACGCCACCGATGCCGACCAAGTCGGCGCGACAATTCAAAGCGCGACGACCACGCACGGTGCGCCGACCATCCTCGTCAACAACGCAGGCGGTGCCGACTCGGTGCCCTTCTTGAAAGAAACCCGCGCACAGTGGGACCACACGCTCACGCTCAATCTCACCAGCACGTTTGTCTCCATGCAGGCAGTTCTGCCCGCCATGCTCGAGGCGGGATACGGCCGCATCATCAATATGGCCTCGACGGCGGGCCTCAAGGGCTATGCCTACGTCTCGTCCTACTGCGCCGCCAAACACGGCGTCATCGGCCTGACCCGCGCCACCGCACTTGAGACCGCCCGCAAGGGCGTCACGGTGAACGCCGTTTGTCCGGGATATACCGACACCCCGATGGTTGCCGATGCCGTCGACAAGATCGTCGAGAAATCCGGCCGCACCCGAGAAGAGACCATTGCCGAACTGGCCGCCGGCAACCCGCAGCGACGTCTGGTCGATCCAGAAGAGGTAGCGGCGACCGTGCTTTGGCTGGCGCTTCCTTCGTCGTCCTCGATCACAGGACAATCGATCGCCGTGGCCGGTGGAGAGGTCATGTGAACATCAGCCCGCCACCACAGGATTACGAAGCTGCCGCCGCGCAGGACGACCGTATCGACCTGCGCGTTTGGCTCCGGCTTGCTGTCTTGCTCGAATATGATCGAAGCGGAGATCCGTCGGCGCCTGCGCCGCGAGTTCGGCGTCACCCTGCCTTGGTTCGATGCCTTGGCCCAGCTCGATCGCGAGCCCGGTGGCCTGACAATGTCGGACCTTTCGCGCCGCCTCATGGTGACCAACGGCAACGCCACAAGTCTGATCGGACGCCTCGAACGCGAGGGCCACGTCGAGCGCCGTACCGAACCTACCGATCAACGGGTTCAGCGCGTTCGGCTGACCCGCAAAGGACGTAGCGCATTTGGCCGCATGCACCCGGCCCACCGCCGCTGGATTAGCGAACTCCTCGCCGACACCAAACAAACCGACCTCACGCGCCTGCACAGCCTATTGGCCAACCTTAAGGGCTCCATCGCCGCCGCCCTGGACGACACTGCCCTCAAATCTGAAAGCCATTCGACATGAAGACCATCAAAGCCGCCGCGTTCAAACCCAAACACTTCGACTGGCACGTCGACGGGGCCGTCGCGACCATCACCCTGAACCGGCCTGAGCGTAAGAACCCCTCACCTTCGACAGCTACGCCGAATTGCGCGATACGTTCCGCGACCTTGCGATGGCGGACGACGTGCGCACCGTCGTCATCACCGGCGCGGGCGGCAACTTTTCATCCGGCGGCGACGTGCATGAAATTATCGGGCCGTTGACCAAAATGGACATGCCCGAGCTCTTGCACTTCACGCGCATGACCGGCGACCTGGTCAAGGCCATGCGCGCCTGCCCCCAAGTCATCATCGCCGCGGTTGACGGCATCTGCGCTGGTGCCGGCGCCTGCGTGACCATGGCGGCCGACCTGCGCTACGGCACCGAGCGCAGCAAGGTCGGCTTCCTCTTCGCCCGCGTCGGCTTGGCCGGTTGCGACATGGGGGCTTGCGCGATGCTGCCCCGTATCATCGGCCAAGGGCGTGCCGCCGAAATGTTCTATTCCGGGCGCATGATGCCGGGTCCCCAAGCGCTCGAGTGGGGCTTCTTCAACGAACTCGCCGAACCCGACGATGTGCTCGCACACGCCAAAGCCAAGGCCCTGGAAATTGCGAATGGACCATTCTTCGCCCACTCGATGACCAAGCGTATGATGGATCAGGAATGGGCCATGGCCTTGGGCGAAGCGATCGAGCACGAAGCCCAGGCCCAGGCGATCTGCATGCAAACCGAGGACTTTACGCGCGCCTTCGAGGCCTTCGCCGCCAAGCAGTCGCCGGTCTTCGAGGGCAACTGATGGCCGACCGTTCCTTCCTCGCCTGGCCGTTCTTTTCCGAACGTCACCGCGAGCTCGCGGACGCGCTGGAGCCATGGGCAAAGGACAACCTGCCGGCTTTCGAAGCGCGCGCACACGCCGAAGACACGGTATCTGCCGCAACCACCGACCTCGTCGCGCTGTTGGGCAAAGCGGGCTGGCTGCGCCACGCCATACCCGCGCCGGCCGGGCTCGGCCAAACCCTCGACGTGCGCAGTCTTTGTTTGGTGCGCGAAACCCTGGCACGCCACCTCGGGCTCGCCGACTTTGCCTTCGCCATGCAGGGCCTCGGCTCTGCGCCGATTTCTTTCTTCGGTTCCGACGCCCAAAAAGAAGCCCTTCTGCCCGGCATCGCCGAGGGTACCCTGATCGGCGCCTTCGCCTTATCCGAACCCGGCGCCGGGTCGAACCCCGGCGACATGACGACGACCGCCCGACGTGATGGCGATAGCTACGTATTGGATGGCGAAAAGACGTGGATATCGAACGGCGGCATCGCCACCCAATACACCGTGTTCGCCCGCACGGAGGATGCGGGCGCTAAAGGACTGTCGGCCTTCGTCGTGCCGGCCGACGCGCCGGGACTGGAACTTGCCGAGAAGATCGCCGTCACCGCGCCGCACCCGTTGGGCCGCCTCAGTTTTGATGGCTGCCGTGTTCCAGCCGATGCACTGATTGGCAACGAAGGCGATGGCTTCAAGATCGCCATGGCCACACTCGATACTTTCCGCTCCACGGTGGGCGCCGCCGCACTCGGGTTTGCCCGCCGGGCGCTCGATGAAACGCTCGACCGAGTCAGGGAACGACAGATCGGCGATGCCCCACTCGCCGACTATCAAATGACCCAAAGCCGGATCGCCGACATGGCGTTGAACATTGATGCCGCGGCGCTGCTGATCTACCGCGCGGCTTGGACCAAAGATTCGAGCGGCGCGCGGATCTCGCGCGAGGCGGCGATGGCCAAACTTCACGCCACGGAAATAGCCCAACAAGTCATCGACAGCGCCGTTCAATTGCATGGCGGTCTTGGCGTCGTTTCCGGCAACCCGGTGGAAGTGCTCTACCGGGAAATTCGCTCGTTGCGCATTTATGAGGGGACCAGCGAGATTCAAAAACTCATCATTGCCCAACAAACCCTACGCAACCACGAAGGGGCATCGGCATGAAGATCGCCTGCATTGGCGGCGGGCCCGCGTCGCTCTACTTCGCCATCCAGATGAAGAAGGCGCGCCCCGACGCCGAGATCGCCGTATACGAGCAGAACCCGGCCGATGTGACCTGGGGTTTCGGCGTCGTTTTTTCGGACGCGACGATGGCAGGCTTTGGCGATGCCGACGACGAAACCCTCAACGAAATCACCCAGCAATTCACCCACTGGGACGACATCGACATCCATTTCAAAGGTGAGGTCTTACGCTCAACGGGTCATGGCTTTGCCGGCCTGGCGCGCCTCAAGCTTCTCCAGATCCTCGCGCAACGCGCACGCCGTCTCGGCGTCGACCTTCACTTCGACACCCATGTCGAAAACCACGAAGACCTCGGGCCACACGATCTGATTGTCGCCGGCGACGGCATCAACAGCGCCATACGCACCAAGTACGAGGCTGATTTTCAACCCCAAGTCGCCATGCGGCCGAACAAGTTTATTTGGCTCGGCGCCAACAAGCGGTTCGATGCTTTCAACTTTTTCTTCAAACGCGACGACCACGGCCTTTGGCGCTCGCACTGCTATCAATATGACAAGGGCACCTACGCCAACGGCAACGCGACGATCATCGTCGAAACCACCGAGGAAACATGGAAACGAGCCGGCCTCGACGATGTCACCGAAGAACAAAGCATCGCCTTTTGCGAACAGCTCTTTGAAAAAGAACTCGACGGCGCGTCTCTGATCGGCAATCGCTCCGAATGGCGCACGTTTCCGGAACTGGGCAACACCCACTGGTCTCGCGGCAACATCGTTCTGTTAGGCGACGCCCTCCACACCGCGCATTTTTCGATCGGCTCGGGTACCAAGCTGGCGATGGAAGACGCGATCTCGCTGTCGCAAGCGCTAACCCAAACCAGCACCATCCCCGAGGGTCTCGCCAAATTCGATGCCGATCGCCGGCCCGACGTCGTGAGCCTGCAACGCGCAGCGCGCGTCAGCATGAAGTGGTTCGAGGAAACCGAACGCTACTACGACCAACTCGAGCCGCTGCAATTCGGCTTTAGCCTGCTCAGCCGTAGCTTGCGCATCAATCACGACAACCTTAGCAAGCGCGACCCCAATTTCGTGCGCAGCGTCGACCACTGGTACGCCGATCGCGCGGCACAACAAAGCGGTGTGAACCTCGATACCTCAAAACACATTCCACCCGCCTTCACGCCGTTCAAGCTACGCGACCTCGTGATCGAGAACCGAATTGCGGTCTCGCCGATGTGCATGTATTCCGCCGAGGACGGCACCGTGAACGACTGGCACCTTGTCCATCTCGGCAGCCGTGCCGTCGGCGGTGCAGGCTTGGTCATTGCCGAGATGACCGACGTCAGTCCTGCGGGGCGTATCTCACCGGGTTGTGCCGGTATGTACAAAGAAGACCATGTCGGTGCCTGGCGCAAAGTCACCGATTTCGTGCACGCCCACAGCGGATCGGCCATCGCGCTCCAACTCGGTCATGCCGGGCGCAAAGGCTCGACCAAACTTCTATGGGAAGGCGACACCGAACCCTTGGATTCCGGTAATTGGGATCTGTTGTCGCCGTCACCGATCCCCTATTCCAGCGCCAATCAAACGCCGCACGAAATGACGGCCGACGACATGGTCGCCATCAAAGCCGATTTCGTACGCGCCACCGAAATGGCCGAGCAAGCCGGCTTCGACATGATCGAATTGCATATGGCGCACGGTTACCTTCTCTCCAGCTTCTTTACCCCGCTCGCCAACCAAAGAACCGACACCTACGGCGGCTCACTGGAAAACCGCATGCGGTATCCGCTCGAGGTGTTCGAGGCGATGCGAACCGTGTGGCCCGCACACAAACCCATGTCGGTGCGCGTCTCGGGCAGCGATTGGGCGCCCGGCGGGGCAACGCCCGACGATGCGGTGCAACTCGCCGCCGCCCTAAAGCGGTTGGGCTGCGACATCGTCGACGTGTCCAGCGGCCAAGTCGTTGCCGACCAGGCGCCCGAATACGGCCGCCTCTACCAAACGCCATTCGCCGATCGCATTCGTCTCGATGTCGGCATGCCGACCATGACCGTCGGCAATATCCAGTCCTACGGTGACATCAACGCGATCCTGGCTGGTGGCCGCGCCGATATCTGCGCCCTGGCCCGCGCGCATCTGTACGATCCCTACTATGCCCGTCATGCCGCGGCAGCGATGGGCTATGCCTTGCCGCAACCGCCGCAGTATCGTTCCATCGAAGGCTGGGAACCCCGCCTCGGCGACTAACGCACGACAAGAGAGAGCATCATGAACGATACGGTGGTCACCTACCGCCGCGACGGTAACGTCGGCGTCATCACGACCAACAATCCCCCCGTCAACGCGCTCGGCCATGCCGTGCGCGCCGGCATCATGGCTGCGCTCGATGAAGCCCTCTCGGACAACGACGCCAAGGCGATCGTGGTGGCCTGCGACGGCCGCACCTTTCATGCCGGCGCGGATATCTCAGAGTTCGGCAAACCGCCGCAACCGCCGTTCCTCGGCGAGGTCATCAACCGCCTGGAGAATTGCACAAAACCCGTCGTCGCTGCGCTGCATGGCACCGCGCTCGGTGGCGGTCTCGAAATCGCTCTGGGCTGCCACTACCGCGTCGCCAATGCAGGCGCGCAAGTCGGTCTTCCGGAGGTCAGCTTGGGGATCATTCCCGGTGCGGGTGGCACGCAGCGCCTGCCCCGCCTGATCGGTGTCGCCGCTGCCCTCGACGTCATTATCGGCGGCAAACGACTGAAGGCCGCTGCGGCGCACGAGCTCGGCGTGATCGATGCGGTGGTCGAGGACCCGGTGACCGATGGCGCGATCGCTTTTGCCGCCAACCTTATCGCTGCCGCGACAAGGACCCCGGCCCATCGGCGCCCAATCGGTCGACGGCAGCGACTCCGACATCGAGGAAGCCCGGACGCGTTACGCTAGGCGCTATCGCGGCTACAACGCCCCTTTCCGCGCCATCGATGCGGTCGAGGCCAGCCTCACCACCCCGCTGGCCGAAGGTCTGGTTCTCGAACGCAAACTGTTCGAAGCCTGCAACGCCACCATCGAAGCCCGCGCCCTGCAATACGCGTTCTTTGCCGAACGCCAGGCCGCCAAAATCAAAGACCTGCCGAAAGAAACCCCGCCCCGCACGGTCGCGCAAACCGCCGTTATCGGCGGTGGCACGATGGGACGCGGCATTGCCATGGTGTTCGCCGACGCTGGCCTTCCCGTCACGTTGCTGGAGATTTCCGCCGAGGCCCGCGACGCCACCCTCACGGCAATTGCGAAGTCCTACGACGGCATGGTGTCTCGCGGCCGCCTCACCCGCGACGTTGCGAATGACCGACTGTCACGCATCACCGGGGCCACCGACTATGTCGATCTCACCGCGGCCGACCTCATCGTCGAAGCCGTGTTCGAAGAAATCGACGTTAAAAAAGAGGTCATCGCTAGGCTCGACGCCGTCGTGGCATCCGACGCGCTCATCGCGACCAACACGTCCTACCTAGACGTCAATGCCTTGGCCGCCGCGTCGGCGCATCCCCAGCGCGTCCTAGGCATGCACTTTTTCAGCCCCGCCAACGTGATGAAGCTGCTCGAAGTCGTTCGCGCCGATGCCACGTCCGATACCGCGCTCGCAACCGTCATGCCGCTCGCCAAGCGTTTGGGCAAAATTCCGGTTGTGTCCGGCGTGTGTCACGGGTTCATCGGCAATCGCATGCTGCAGGTCTATCAACGTGAAGCGAACCGACTGCTCCAAGAGGGCGCCACCATCACCCAAATCGACAAGGCGATCTTCGATTTTGGCTTGCCGATGGGCCCCTTCGCGGTGCGCGACCTCGCCGGCATCGATGTCGGCTGGCGGATGCGCAAGGCCTTCGGCATCGGTCGCGCGCAGGATGCCCGTTACAGCGCGGTGCCCGACCTTCTTTGCGAACGCGATCAGTTCGGCCAAAAGACCGGGGTTGGATTTTACATCTATGAAGGCGGGCGCAAGTCGATTGGCGAGAACCCGCTTGTTGCCGAACTCGCTGCCGCCGAAGCAAAGGAACTCGGCATTGCACGCCGTGAGATCGACGACACCGAAATCGTCGAACGTTGTATCTTTGCGATGATCAACGAAGGTGCCAACCTTCTCGACGAGGGGATCGCGCAACGACCAAGCGACATCGATATCGTCTGGCTCAACGGATACGGCTTTCCCGCCTACCGTGGCGGGCCGATGTTCTACGCCGACACCGTCAGGATCGAGAAATTGGTCTCACGCCTAAAAGACCTAAAGAAAGAGTATGGCCCGGAATGGTCCCCGGCCCCGCTCCTCGCCCGACTCCACAAAGACAGTAAACCGCTGACGAGCCTCAACCGCTGATCCAACGAAACGGCAACCGACCATGAAACTCTTCTTTACCCAACGCTCTCCCTTTGCACGAAAAATTCGCATGCTGGCCCGCCTGACCGATCAGATCGGCGACATCGAGGAAATCGAGACCACCGTGCGCGATCCTGATGCACCGGTGCTGCCGCATAACCCGACCGGCAAGGTGCCAACGCTGGTGTTGGACGACGGCACCGCGCTTTCCGAGTCATTGTTGATCACCAACCTACCTTGAAGACCGCGCCGGACCGCGCGCCATCAACGGCACCGGCGAAGCGCGCTGGGCCGCTTTCGCGTTCGATGCGTTCGTCACCGCGACGGCCGACAACATCGCTTGGATTTTCCGCGAGCAGAACCTCAAAGAACCCGACAAGCAGTCGCAGACGTTTCTCGAACTGGAACGCGGTCGTGCGGCACGAAACTACGACGCGATCGAAGCCGCCCTGGATTTAGACTTAGGCGAACCGGTACGCACCGGCCACCTGATGACCGCTTCGCTTATCGGTTTCGTCGATTCGTTCATGCCCGAGGAACCGTGGCATCAGAACAGGCCCAAGATCCGGGCGTGGTACGAGAACTTTCAGAACCAACCCGCGTTTCAAGAAACCATCCCGGTCGGCTAGCGCCGCACCACCGTGCCGGCCTCGCCGGCGAGAATGCGCGCGGCGTCGTTCAGGTGTCCGATCCCGGCCATCGCGCCACCTGCTTCGACGAAGCCGACCGCCGCCGCAACTTTTGGCGCCATGGAACCGACCGCCAGGTCGAGCGCCTTGAGCTGTTCCGTGGACGGCGAGCGCAGCAGGTTCTCGCAGGCAGGCCAATCCGCGTAGACCCCCGCCACGTCGGTCAGCAGCAACAGGGCATCGGCCTGTAACTGCAACGCCAAAACGGCGGAACTCAAATCCTTGTCGATCACCCCATCGGCGCCCTGCATCTGACCTTTTTCGTCGCGCGGATTACAGGCACACCGCCACCGCCGACGCAGACAACGATGGCGCCGGAACGGGTCAGGAACCCAATCTCCTCGGCTTCAACCACTTCCAACGGATGCGGCGACGGCACGACCCGTCGATATCCACCACGGTCTGGTATGACCGGCCACCCATGTTCGGCGCTCAGCGCTTCGGGGTCGCTGCCCTGGAGCACCGGGCCAATCGGTTTTGTTGGCTGGGTGAACGCCGGGTCATCGGCCGCCACGACAACCCGCGTGACCATGCTCAGCGTCGTGCGCTCGGGCATCCGGTTGGTCAACGCTTGTTCGATGACGTACCCAAGCAATCCCTCGCTTTGCGCCCCAAGCACGTCGAGCGGCGATTCAGGTGCTTTTTCCGCCAGGTCGCCGATCTGCGGACCGTTACCGTGTGTAACAATCAGATCGTGGGTTTCGGCGATTGGCGCCAGCGCGTCAGCGGCGGCGGCCACAACGGCCTCCATGGCTTTGGGATCATGCTCCTGATCGGGTGGCGCCAGCGCATTTCCCCCAGCGCGGCAATAGCAAGCGGGCGCGCTTGATTCACCCCAAACCTCTTTCCGCAAGAAAGGCGTTCACCGCATCGCCAAGACCCGGCGTGTCGAGATCGACGTAATCGTAATGCGCCCGAACCACGGGCACGTCGATGTCCAGCGCCCGTGCGAGATCGATCGGCGTCCCGGCTACTACAACATCGGCGCCGCTCGCGTTGATCGTTTGCGCAAGATCGGCACGCTGTTTCTCGCCATAGCCCATCGCCGGGAGAACCCGGTCAAGATGGGGAAACGCCTCAAAGACCGCGCGCAACGACGGGGCGGCGCTTGCGCGGGGATCGACTATTTCAGCCGCGCCGGCGGCTTGCGCGGCGACATAGCCGGCGCCATACGCCATCCCACCGTGGGTCAGCGTCGGACCGTCGTCGACGACCAAGACCCGCTTGCCGCGCACCGCTGCCGTATCAGCCAGCTTGACGGGCGATCCCCCGCAATAGATCGGCACATCGGGTCGGACCTGAGAGACGACGTCGCGCACCGATGCGACATCTTCTTTGGCAGCTACGTCGCTCTTTGCGACGACCACGACATCGGCCATACGCAGGTTCACCTCGCCGGGGTAATACGTCGTTTCGTGGCCCGGACGCAGCGCGTCCGCCAATACGATATGAAGGTCCGGCGCAAAAAACGGCGTGTCGTTGTTGCCGCCATCCCACAGGATGACATCGCTTTCCGATTGGGCGAGATCGAGGATCGCGCAGTAGTCGACCCCGGCGTACACGGTCAGACCGCGCGCGATATAGGGTTCGTACTCCTCCCGCTCCTCCAACGTGCAATCGGCCGCGACAAGATCGGCTTCATTGCGAAAACGTTGCACGGCTTGCTTTTCTAGGTCGCCGTAGGGCATCGGGTGACGCACCGCCGCCGCGCGCAACCCCCGCGCCGCGAGCCGATCGGCAATCCATCGGCTTACCTGTGATTTGCCGCATCCGGTGCGGACCGCAGTCACGGCAATGACCGGCACTTGGGCCGCCAGCATGGTGCTGCACACGCTGGGCAGGACGAAGTTCGCGCCAACGCTTTGTGCCCGGGCCGCGGCCGTCATCACGGCGGCATAGGGAACGTCGCTGTAGGCAAACACAACATCCGTGACGTCGGCCTCGCGACAGAATTCTTCGAGGTCGGATTCGGCGCGAATGGGAATCCCGCTCGGGTGACGCCGTCCTGCCAGCGACGCGGGATAAACTCGGCCATCGATCCCGGGAATCTGTGTCGCGGTGAAGGCGACAACGGTCACATCCACATCCGATCGATACAGCGTGTTGAAATCGTGAAAGTCGCGCCCGGCAGCGCCCATGATGACAATTCGGCGAGGTTGCCCCATGTGGCGGCCTAGAGTGTCGACGCAGCGTGGATCATGATGGCGAGGATCAAGGCAGGCGCGACCAAACGCAACAGCCAAAGCCAAATGGTATAAAGCCACGCGCCGTCGATCTGCGCTTCGCGCACCTCGCGGCGCCATAGCCATCGCCACCCGACGAACACCGCAACGGCGACCCCGCCCAACGGCAGCAAAATATTCGACGCCACGAAGTCCATGGTGTCGAGGATGCCCCGCCCTTGCCAATTGACATCCGCCCAAAGGCCGAAGCCCAGTGATGCGGGAATGCCGACCAAAAACATGGCAAAGCCGACCGCCGGGGCAACTATCCGCCGCGAAACACTGTACCGTCGCACGAGAAACGCCACCGGCACCTCGAGGATCGAGACCATCGAGGTAATCGCACCGGCCACCAATAATGCGAAGAAAAGCGGCCCGAGAAACTTGCCGGCGGGTATGGCGAGAAATATCTGCGGCAACGTAATGAAGGCGAGCTGCGGCCCCGCCGCAGGATCATGACCGAACGCAAAGACCGTCGTGAAGATCGCGATCCCGGCGAAAATCGCAATGGCGGTGTCGCCGACGACGATCGCCCCCGCCGCCCGACCCATCGGTTGTTTGCCGGCCAAGTAACTGCCGTAGGTGACGAAGATCGACATCCCCACCCCCAATGAAAAGAACGCCTGTCCCATCGCCGCCAAGTAAACGTCCGACCGAGTCAACGCGCTCCAATCCGGGGCAAACAGAAAGGCGAGCCCCTCCCCCGCACCGGGCTGGAACACCCCCCAGACGGCTAGAGCTAAGACAAGCACCGCCAGGAGCGGCATAAGAATCTTGTTGGCAAACTCGATGCCACGCCGAACCCCACGCATCACCACCAAAACGGTTACCGCGACCATCGCGCCCTGCCAAAAGATTGGTTCGTAAGCGCGACCGATAAAGCTCTCGAAGAACGCCCCGTATCCTGCCGATGTCGACACCCACAACGAGCCGTCCACCGACCCCACGAAATACTTCAGCGCCCAGCCCGCGACCACGGCGTAGTAGGCCAAAATCAAAAACGCCGCGAAAACGGCAATCCGCCCGACAAGGTGCCAACGCGTGCCCGGAGCGAGGACCGCATACGCGCCGACGGCATCGCGGTGCGTGGCGCGCCCCACCGCGAGTTCGGCGAGTACCAACGGCAAACCCACCAAGATCACCGCGATGAAGTAGACCAATAAAAAGGCGCCGCCGCCGTTCTCGCCGGCAACATAGGAAAATCGCCAAATATTGCCGATCCCCGCCGCCGACCCGATGGTCGCAAGGATAAAGCCAAACCGGCTGCCCCATTCGTCACGATGGGATCCCGACGCAGGGTCGTTGTTCGGATTATGCGAAGGTGCTGCCACGCCCGCAATCCTGAAACGGTATCGCCCCATTGACGTTGAGCCGCCTCAAACGAAACCCCCTATTCGCGCGCCAAGTCGCGCCTCGCGGCATCGTAGTCCAGTGCGAAATCATCGACGATCTCGGCCACCGTCCGCACAGAATCGATCGATCCAACGCCCTGCCCCGCAGACCAGACATGCTTCCACGCTTTGTTCTCGGTGCCGCGATGGTTATAGGTCGCCTTGCTGCTCTCAATCAAAGCATCGGGATCAAACCCGGCGTCGCGCACGCTGGGGCGCAACATACTGGCCAACGCGCCCGTTAGGGCACGCGTCAGCACCAAATCGTCGAGGCCGGCATCGACCACCATTTGTCGATAGGCATCGGGTGCCAGGCTTTCGGCACAGGCGATGAACCGGGTGCCGGCATAGCCAAAGTCGGCGCCTAACGCCCGCGCCGCCGCGACAGCGCGCCCGTCGGTCATCGAACCCGACACGACGAGCATGCCATCGAAAAACCGCCGGACCTCAGGAACAAATGCAAACGGCGCGATCTCGCCGGTGTGCCCACCCGCGCCGGCGCAAACGAGAACGAGCCCGTCGACACCGGCCTCCGCCGCTTTACGTGCATGGACCAGGCCGTTCACGTCGGCAAACACCAGGCCGCCATAGCTGTGCACATCCTCGATCACCGCGCGCGGACTGCCCAACGCGGTAATCACGATCGGCGGCTTGTACTGCCGCACCAACGCGAGATCGTCTGCGAGGCGCGCATTGGTCCGGTGGACGATGAGATTGGCCGCCCAAAGGTTGGTCGAGTGATCCTCTCCCTTGCGGAAGTCCGCGATCTCCGTTGTGATCCGCGCCATCCAGGCATCTAAGTCGGCCAAAGTCCGGCAATTGGCTGTCGGAAACGCGCCGACAATGCCGGCCCGCGCGGCAGCGATGACGATGTCCGGCCCCGAGACGAGAAACATGGGGGCGGCAAACATCGGGACGCGGAGTTGAGATCGGAGCGTATCGGCAATGGTCATGGGCGTTTTTTCTCGCTCTTTTCGCCGTGTCCACGACTGGCCGCGACCGGCACCGGCAGTGTATCTTGCTTTATTGGCACGGCCAGCAATCACACGACTTCGTTCGGCCCCGGGGGGACGACCCATGCACGACCTGATCATCAAAGGCGGCACCATCATCGACGGCACCGGCACCGAAAAGCGTTCGGGCGATGTCGCGGTATCGAACGGCACCATTACCGAAGTCGGCAAAGTCACCGGTAGCGCGCGCCAATCTATCGATGCCGATGGGCTCTTGGTCACGCCCGGTTGGGTCGACATCCACACCCATTACGATGGCCAAGTTACGTGGGATCCACTACTCACGCCGTCGTTCTGGCAAGGCGTGACGACCGCCGTCATGGGCAACTGCGGCGTGGGGTTCGCGCCCGCCGCGCCGGAACGCCGCGAATGGTTGATCGGCCTGATGGAAGGCGTGGAAGACATCCCCGGCGCGGCGCTCGCGGCCGGCGTCAAATGGGACTGGGAAACCTTTCCCGAATACCTCGATGCGGTCGAACGCCATCCCCATGCCATCGATGTCGGCTGCCAAATCGCCCATGGCCCGGTGCGGGCCTACGTCATGGGTGACCGCGGCGCCAAGAACGAACCGGCGACGCCGGACGACATCAAAGAAATGGCACGCGTGGTTCAAGAAGGCCTCGAAGCTGGCGCGCTTGGATTCACGACATCGCGCACCCTTCTTCATCTCGCCGTCGACGGCGAACCTGTGCCGGGCACCTGGGCGCGCGAAGACGAACTGATGGCGCTGGGGCACGCGATCGCTGCGGCGGGGCATGGCATCTTCGAACTGGCGCCCGCCGGCATCTCGGGCGACGACCTCATCGCGCCCGCCAAGGAGATGGCCTGGATGCGCAAGGTCGCCGCCGAAACCGGCGTCCCGGTCACGTTCCTATTCGGCCAGAACAACAAGGCGCCCGACGCATGGCGCGAGATGTTGGCCGAATGCGAGGCTGCGGCAGCCGCAGGGGCCCCGGTTTATCCGCAAGTCTTCGGTCGCCCGACAACGTTGCTGTTCAGCTTCCAAGGCCCCAACCAGTTCATCCGCTTTCCAACCTACGCGGCGCTCAACGACCTTCCGCCCGCGGAAAAACTCGCGCGGCTTCGCGACCCTGACGTCCGCGCCAAGATTCTCGCTGAATCGGATCCCGTCCACGATGCCTTTGCCGACATGGTGCAAGACGCCTGGGAAGATACCTATGTCATGGGCGATGATTTCGACTTCGAACCGCCCAAGTCACAAACCGTCAGAGCCATCGCGGAAAGAGAAGGCCACGATCCGCGTGAAGTCGCCTACGACGAAATGTTGCGCAGCGACGGCACCAACTACTTGATGTTCTGCGGCTTGAACTACACCCACGGCAACCTCGATGCGCTGTACGACCAGCTCACCCACCCGTTGAGCGTGATTGGCGGTGGCGATGGGGGCGCGCATGTCAGCTACATCTGCGATGCCAACGTGCCGACGTTCCTGATGACCCATTGGGCCCGGGACCGGACGCGGGGGCCCCGTATTCCGCTCGAGGCCACCGTCAAAAAGCTAACCTCCGAAACCGCCAAGCTGTATGGCCTGAACGATCGCGGCGTGATCGCACCGGGCATGAAGGCCGACTTCAATGTCATCGACTTCGACCGGCTGAATGCGCCAAAACCGTTCATGGTCAACGATCTGCCCACCGGAGCGCCCCGCCTGATGGCGACCGCGGAAGGTTACGTCAAAACGATCGTCTCGGGCGAAGTCGTCCAAGAAACGGCGAAGAAACCGGCGCCCGCCCCGGCAAATTAATTCGCGGCAAAGCCGCCTAACCCAAAGCCCCAACAGAAGGACCCTCGATGAGCGGCAAGACACTCTTCGAAAAGATTTGGAACGACCACGCCGTCCACACCACCGAAGACGGCTACACCCTGCTTTACATCGGTCGCCACTTGGCGCACGACGGTTCGGGCCATGCCTTCGGTTTTCTTGAGAAACGCGGCCTCAAGGTGCGACGGCCCGAACTCACCTTCGCCACGCCCGACCACGGCGTGCCGACCACCAGCCACAAGGTGGAAGACATCACCGACCCGGTGCAGCGCCGCGCGGTCGAAACGCTGACCAAGAATGCCGCCAACCACAATGTCACGTTGTTCGACCTCGGCGACCGCCGCCAAGGCATCGTCCACGTGGTGGGGCCCGAGCAAGGCATCACCCTTCCCGGCCTCGTGATGGTGTGCGGCGATTCGCATACATCGACCCACGGCGCACTGGGCGCGCTTGCCTTCGGCATCGGCGCGTCCGACGTCTATCACGTGCTTGCCACGCAAACGACATGGCAGCGCAAGCCCGACGCCATGCGCGTTTCGATCAACGGCGAACGCCCCTTCGGCGTCACCGCCAAGGACATCATTCTGGCGGTCATCGCCGAAGTCGGCGCCAATGGCGCGGCGCGTCATGTCGTCGAATACGCCGGCGATACCATCCGCGGCCTGTCGATCGAAGAACGCCTCACGGTGTGCAACATGTCGATCGAGGCCGGCGCCCGCGCAGGCCTCGTGGCCCCGGACGACACCACCTTCGCCTATCTCGAAGGTCGCCCCTACGCGCCGCAAGGCAAGCATTGGGAAATGGCGCTCGATCACTGGCGCGCGCTGCCCTCAGATGCCGACGCCACCTTTGGCCGCGAGGTCAAACTCGATGCTACGACGTTCGCGCCGATGCTGACCTGGGGTACCAGCCCCGAAGACGCGCTGCCGATCACCGGCACCGTCCCGGACCCTGCCGACGAGCCCGACCCGGTTCGCCGCGAAGCGCTGCAAGCAACGCTCGACTACATCGGCCTCGCACCCGGCACAAAGCTCGAAGACGTACCCGTGGATCAAGTCTTCATCGGTTCCTGCACCAACTCGCGGATCGAAGACCTCCGCGCCGCGGCGGTCGTCGCCCGCCAGGGCAAAGCCAAAGTCCCCGCGATGATCTCGCCCGGCTCAAGTCTCGTGAAACACCAAGCCGAAGAAGAAGGGCTCGACGTAATATTCCGAAAAGCAGGCTTCGAATGGCGCGAATCGGGCTGTTCGATGTGCGTTGGCATGAACGGCGATCTCGTCGCGTCGGGAAAGCGCTGCGCCTCGACCTCCAATCGCAACTTCCCCGGGCGCCAAGGCAAGGGCGCCCGAACCCACCTCATGTCCCCCGCGATGGCCGCGGCGGCCGCCTTAACAGGCCGCTTCACCGACGTCCGCGATTTCGCCGAGAAAGCCTAGACCATGGAAAAATTCACCACACTCACGGCCGTTGCCGCCCCCATGGACCGGCCCAACATCGATACCGACCAATTGCTGCCCGCCCGGTTTCTGCGCCGCCCGCGCGACGAAGGATTTGGCGACGTTCTGTTCATCGACCAGCGCTTCGATGACGACGGCAACCCGCGCCCCGACTTCGTGCTCAACCAGGAACCCTACAAAGAGGCCCGCATCATCGTCGGCGACCGCAATTTCGGCGGCGGGTCCAGCCGCGAGGGCGCGCCTTGGGCGCTGCTCGACTACGGGTTCCGTTGCATCATCGCGTCGAGCTTCGGCGACATCTTCTACAACAACTCCCTGAAGAACGGCTTGTTGCCGGTGCGCCTCCCCGAAGACGCCGTGAAGGCAATCCGCGCCCAACTGCACGACAACCCCGGCACAACCATCACAGTGGACCTCGAAGCGCAAACCGTAACCTCACCCAACGGTACCACGCACAGCTTCGACATCGAGCCCTTCCGCAAACAGTCATTGCTCAAGGGCCTCGACGACATCGGCATGACCCTCGAACACGAAGACAAAATCGACGCGTTCGAAGCGAGTTTCCGAGAAAAGCGACCCTGGCTGTTCGCCAACGCCTAAAAGGAACGAACCGATGACGGAGAAACGACAACGGCTCGCCCACGCCGTCCGGAGCGGCGAGTTTGTGATTGCGCCGGGCGTCTACGACGGTATTTCGGCACGCCTCGCCGATCGTCTCGGCTTTCCCGCGATGTACATGACGGGCTACGGCACCGTGGCCTCGCACTTGGGCCTGCCCGACGCCGGCCTTGCGAGTTACACCGACATGGTCGGTCGCGTCAGTCAAATCGCGTCAGGCACGAAAACACCCCTTATCGCCGACGCCGATACCGGCTACGGCGGCCTGTTGAACGTGGCGCAGACCGTACGCGGCTACGAAAGCGCTGGCGCCTGCGGCATCCAAATCGAAGATCAGGTCTCGCCCAAGAAATGCGGCCATACCCTAGGGCGCGAGGTCATCCCGGTCGACGAGATGGTACTCAAGGTTCGGGTTGCCTGCGACGCGCGCGAAAGCGCCGACACCCTAATCGTTGCCCGCACCGACGCGCGCACGCACCTCGGGCTCGACGAAGCCATTCGCCGCGGCGCGGCTTATGCCGAAGCGGGCGCCGACCTGATCTTTGTCGAAAGCCCTGAAAGTCACGACGAAATCCGTCAGATCGCCAAAGCCCTAACGCCTAAGGCCAATCTCTTCATGAACGTGGTCCAAGCCGGGCGCACGCCGGAAATGCCGGCTGACGAGCTTAAGGACCTTGGATTCTCGGTGGCGATCTATCCTGGCGCCGCGCACAAAGTTGCCGCCGCCGCGATCGATGCGTCCTATCGTTTTCTCAAGGACCGTCGCACGCTGATCGATAGCCCCACCCCGGTTTGGGAAGACATGCACACCTTGATGGGATTCCCCGATGTGTGGGATTTCGACAAACGGTGGGCCGAAGAAGACGCAACTGACGAGGCCGCCGAGTAGTTCACGACGATGACCGACACCCAAAAGCCCACCGGCACAAAATCCGAAAAACCCGCGGCGCCCGACACGAAAGAAACCAACGCAAGCGCCACCGACAAGACGCCGACAACCGAGGCCGCCGAAAAGCCCGACGCCGCAAAGGACCCCGCCAAAAGCTATTCCCGCGGCGAGGGGCAAAAACCCGTTACCCATCGGTACCGGTCGAACTGGGACACCGTTTTCGGCAAAAAGAAGCGCTAGCGCGTCTCGCTCCAGCGAGCCCCAACGTAGGAACTACGACGGTTCCGACGACGTCGCGACCGCCACCCCGGCCCGTCGGCGTACGGCATCGAGAAATACCCCGAACGGACGGCTCAGCAGCGCCATCCCAACCACCGCGGTCCCAGCCGCGGCGACCATCTCCGTGAGCGTCGCACCGACAATCGCGAGCGACGCCATATAGACTGGAATTTGGAACATGATAAACGCCAGCGTGTCGCTCACGAACCGACCGGTCTGCCCGCGCGGTCGGAAACGCCGGAAGATCCAGTCCCGCCAAACGCCATAAGGCCGCCCGGTTGCTACCATGACGGGCACCATGAAAAGGCGTGCAATCAGAACCTGTTGCGGCTCGAGGCCGACGAACACCAGTTCGGCAACCGCCGCCACGACGGTAAAGAACACAACCGTTGCAACGGTATCGACCAAGAACGCTTTCATGCCGCGCCAATACAACCGATTGGCGTTGCTGTCGATAAGGTCCGCGACACCGAACGCTCGCTCTAAAGCAACCCCCAACTACCTTCACCTAAAGCGCAGGCAAAAAAAACCCCGTCAAGCCATTGACTTAACGGGTATTTTTTGTGGTGAGCCCGCCAGGAATCGAACCTGGGACCCACTGATTAAAAGTCAGTTGCTCTACCAACTGAGCTACGGGCCCACAGGGCGGTTTCGTAGGGGCAAAGTGCCTCCAAGTCAACGCCGCCAGGTAAGGATTCACCGCGCTGCGATCCGGAAAAAATAGCGCAATTCCAGCCCGGTAACTGAGGTCGCAGCGCGCGACTGGTCGTGTATAGTGTCCGGCGGGTTCCACCACTCTCAGGGAGGACGCTCAACAATGAGCTCATTCAGGAAACTATTGGTCGGTGCGGCCGCAGCGGGTGCCTTTTTCGGCATGTCGCAAGCGGGTGCTGCCGACATGTCTCAAACGCTGATTGTCGGCCACAGCAGCTTGCCTGCTGGTCTCGGCAATCCGTTCCTCGACACCTCGCATTCCGGCGGCTTCGTCTTCCGGACCGCGTACAACCTCTACACCACCAGCGACAAGAACGGCCCCATTCCAGAGATGCTTGTCTCGTGGAAGGTCAACGAAGCCGACAAGACCAAATGGACGTTCAAGCTCCGTGAAGGAGTCAAATTCCATAACGGCAACGACTTCACTTCCGAAGACGTCGCACAAATTATCAACTGGCTGGTCTCGAAGGACGGCCTCGCCAAAGCCGCTAGCATCACGCGCAACACGCGCAACGTTGCCGGTGCGCGTGTGATCGACGATCACACCGTCGAAATTTCCACTAAGAAACCTGATCCGCTTCTGCCCTCGACCCTTGGCGTCATCAAGGTCCTCGATTGGCAGCATTTGCAAGACGTCACCTTTGAGGGCCTCGGCAAGGATCCGAACGGGACCGGCCCCTACAAGACCGTTAGCTGGACCAACGACGGCGTCGTCGTTGAGAAAAATCCCGCAGGTTGGCAGGTCGGCAAAATGGACCGGATCGAGTTCCGCTTCCTGCCCGAACTGCCGGCGCGCGTGCAGGCCTTCGAGTCGAACCAAATTGACCTCGCCTTCCAGCTCGTTGCCGATAACAAAGACAAGATCAATGCGGCGAACGGCAAACTCCAGGTGAACCCTGGCACCGCGACCAGCATCCTGCACTCCTTCTCTAACCGGGAAGGCGTTCCGGTCGCCGACCGTCGGGTGCGCCAAGCGCTCAACTACGGCGTGGACATGGAAGCATTCATCGATGTCATTATGCAGGGTACGACCAAACCCACAGGTCAGCCCGGCACCCCGTCGATCAACGGCTACTTCGACGACATCAAGCCCTACCCCTACGATCCGGATAAAGCCCGTCAACTGCTGGCCGAAGCCGGTTACGGCAATGGCCTCGAGATCATTGGCGAATCGGTAACGGCCCAGGGCGACTGGAAAGACATCGTTCAGTTCGTCGGCGACGAACTGAAGAAGATCGGCGTCACCTTCACGGTTCGCGCGATCACATTGCCGGATCTCATCGCGCGCGTGCGCGATACCTCGAAGTTCGGCGATGCGACGGTGTTCAGCTTCAACTACGGCTCTGAGCCGACGATGGACATCATGCGTTCCATCAACGGCCTACATTCGTGCAAGTCGTTCATGAAGTGGACATGCTTCCCGGAGCTGCAAGACACCATCGATGCGGCAAATTCGGAGTTTGATCCGGTCAAGCGCCGCGCGCTGTTGAAGAAGATCGCGCAGACCTACCACGACGAAGCTGCGTCGCTCTTCTTGTTTGACTCCGTCGACCTCGACGCCGTCAAAAGCTACGTCAAGGACTACAAGCCGGTGAACCGGCTGATCAACTGGAGCGATGTCCGGTTGGAAGGCAAACACGGCTAACTCGCCACGTTGCGACAGGAATAGGCCCGCGGGGTTTCGACCTCGCGGGCCTTTTCTTTTCTATCGACCGCCGCGGTCGTACCGACGTTTCGCCGACCACCGCGTGAAGAAGATTCCGACGATCGCGCCGATCAAAACGCCCAGGCCGACCGACAACCCCATATCGTTGCCCTCGCCGGCACCGAAAGCAGCGCCCACACCAATCCCCAAGACCACCCAACCGACCACCGGGTGCGCACGACCGCCGGCCAGGAGTTGCTGGTTAAAGGACTTGGGTTGCTGAGGGTTATCGTCGGTCATGGCACTCGTCGTATCGGGGGCGCCGACTATAGCCCGACGGGCGCCGGCCCCAAAACCAAGCGCCGTCCAACAAGATTGTGTCCCGCCCCTGTTGGTCGCCTACCTTGGGAGGGCAATAATAGAGCTCCCAAATTCGGCGAGGCTCATGCCCTTTTTACGCATTTTTCGAATCGCCCTCATCGTCTTGCTGTCACACTCGATGAGCGTATTCGCGCACGCGCAGGACCGTGCCGTGGACCTTGAGCTGGGCCTGGCGGCCGACGGATCCGGCTCCATCGACGACGATGAGCTTCGGCTCCAACGCGAAGGCTATGGCCAAGCCCTGATGCATCCTCGCGTGTTGGAAGCGATCCAATTCGGGCCACGCGGTCGGATTGCGGTGGCCTACGTCGAGTGGGGCGCACCGGAGTCCCAGCACACCATCGTCGATTGGACCATCATCTCGGATCGCGCATCCGCAGCCCGCTTCGCCCAAGCGCTCGTTGACGCCCCGCGTGCGGCCTTCGGATACAACTCCATCTCCAATGCGTTGGTATTTTCAGCCGACCTCATCCATAGCAACGACATCGCCTCGATCCGGCAGATCATCGATGTGTCTGCCGATGCCGGCAATATCGGTGGCATCGCGATCGACCTGGCGCGCGACACCGTCGTGCAAAGCGGTATCACGATCAATGGCCTTGCGATCGCGCGAGGCGGCGGCCGGCCCAGCGGCGCAAATCGCGGCTATGGCACGCTCGAAAACTACTTCGCCCAGGTCGTGATTGGCGGTGCCGGCGCATTCGTCGTGGTCGCCGGCGAAGAACTCAGCTTCGCCGAGGCCGTACAGCGCAAATTGATCCTCGAAATCGCCTCGGCAACGCCAACTGGCCCGGCCCGCACCTTGTCGGCGGCGCACCCAATCGCCGCTCGCGCCCCTAATTTCGTTGCAGCCGACTGGCCAGTGTCTTCCGGATCCATTCGTCGGTAACGAAATCAGCGTAGTCCGCTCGAACGACCTTTAGCTGCCCGTGGTCTCGAAGAAACGTCGCGTTATCCGATAGCGCCCGGGCGACGCCGCTAACGCTCCCGCCACCCAACCACGTCCTTGAGGATTGTTCGCGCATCGACGGATAGGCGTACAGGCGAAGCGCCCGAACGGCCGCCCTTGGTGTGCCGCGCACGATCTCGGCGATGTTTCTGATTTGCGGCGTGTCCCGCGTCCAAGCCCCGGGATTGCGCCGATAGGCGTTGTCGGCCGCGGCAATCACGCCGATAAAATCGGTCATGAAGCCGGGGTTATCCGCAGCCCAACTCGGTTTCACCGCGAGCGCCGCAAATGTCGGCCGACCCCAGCCCCACAAGTGGCCCGAGGTCAAAATGGTATCGTCGGTCTTCTGGATTTCGGCCAGGACAGGATTCCAAACGAACGCCGCGTCAATCTTCCCCGCCTGCCAATCGATCAGTAAATCCTGCGGGTCACGCCGAACCAAAACGACATGCCGACGGCTGATATTGAATTGTTCGAGGGCAAAAAGAAGATGGTAGTGCGCGGTCGACCCCACCGGTACCCCGATGCGTTTGCCACGCAGATCCTGTGGCCCTTCGATTCTCGACCCCTTGCGCACCACAAGAGCCTCGGCCGCATTAATGCCGTGCAGAATCCAAAAAATCTGAAAATCGACACCTACGCTCGCGGCGCCCGCCAGCCCAGTGCCGCCCGCATGGGCAATCTGAATCTCGCCCCTGGCAAGAGCGCCCATGGTCTCAAGGCTGGTCTCGAACGCCCGCCACTCGATGTCATACCCGGTCGCCCGTTCGAACTGACCGGTCGCAATGGCGTTCATCCAGGGATCATAAACCCGCTGGTAACCGATCGTGACGTCCGCAGCAAAGGCGCTGGACACTCCGAGAACAACCACGACCGCCGCGAAACAAATCGCCCCAAGCCGCCGCGCCACATTTTTTGGACCCTTAGTCAGATGCTCGAGCACGCAACACCCATTCCGGATTGACGAACGACGAGTAGTCGTTCCCGAGCCGCTTAATCACACCTTGGTCGTAGAGAAAGCGCGCATTACTAGACAAGGCCCGGGCGACGCCACTTGTGTTGCCGTGACCAAGCCACTTCCTTGAGGCTTGCTTTCGAAGCGAAGGATAGCGGCAGAGGCGCAACGACCTCTCCGCTCGTCCATGCGTTCCCCCGACAACACCCACGATATCTTAGAGATGCGCCGAAGCCCGCCCCCACAAGCGACGGTTTTTCTTGAAGGACTCATCCAAGTCCGCAATCGCTTTGACGAACGCCACCATGAAGCGAGGGTTTCGTGCCGACCATTCGGGTCGGGCGACAAATGCGTCGAACGTCGAACGCCCCCACGTCCCCAGATCGCCGGAATGAATGAGGACTTTCCCGGTCCTCAGAAGATCGCTTTGCGTCGGTTCCCAAATATACGCGCCGTCGATCCGGCCTTCTTTCCACGCCTCTCCGATTTCAGCGGGCGACATATTGACGATCTCGACCGCATCCTTCGGAATGCCGAACTGTTCCAGGGCGAACATTAGATGGAAATGCGCGGTCGATCCGACCGGCGCAGCAAGGCGCATGTTTCTCAGGTCCTGGGGTTTGACGATGCGCGAATCACGCCGCACGACCAGGGCTTCGCTCCGGTCGATGTCAGCCACCACCCAAAAAAGCTCCAAATCCATGCCTGAACTCACGGCACCGGCAACCGGGGTAATGCCGATTTGGGATAGCTGAATCTCGCCGCGTGACAATGCGGCGAGCGCTTCAATCCCGCTTCCGTATTCACGCCATTGAATGTCGTATCCGGTGGTGCTTTCGTAAATGCCGGAGGCAATGCCGGCCATCCATGGGGTATAAGTCGCGATATAGCCGATCGATACCCGCTTATCCGCCGCGACCGCCTGCCCTGGAATGACGAGAACCAGGACCCACATAAATGTGCGAATCCGCCTTAATATGTGGCGCAACAGCACCGCGAAATCGTCCCTAACAACTTACCGCACCCCAATACCCGGAGGGATTGTAGGGTCATCCCCTGGTGGATCAACCCCTGGGATGAATTTCTACCGTATGGCGACGAGGTGGTTCGCGTATTCTTCCGGTTCGGTCATGACGTCGTCCAACCGTTCGTAGGTTGGCGTCCCGTCATCGGCGTTGATGTCGAAGAACATGAACTCGCGAAACCCAGCCTCGCGTAGAATCCACACGAAATGCGACTCCGAAAGGTACTGCTGATACATCGGATTCTCGACCGCAATCCGCCCCATCACCTTGTCGTCAGATTCCCGTATCACGCGAGCATCTTTGATGTGCTCGATCGACAGACCGGTCGAGCGCTCGTAGCTTTCGTCCGATTTGTACCGGATGAGCGCATCTTCGACGGGTTCGAGGCCAAAACGCTCGCGTAATCCATTGTAAATCGGGATCGCGATTTCGCTTTCCTCATCCTCGTCGTCGTCTTCGCGAAACGACAGCGATTCGCCGCGCGCCGGAAACGACAGGACGAACCCGCCGTCCACTTTCAGATTCCGATATGCGTTCTGCGCCATTTCGAGAAGCGCCGTCGGCGAGGGTCGGCCGTCGCCGCCCAAAATACTGCTGGCGCTATAGAACAACGCCAAGACGATATCGGCCGGCCAATCCGGAAACGTCGAAGCGACCGGACCGACCAACAACTCGGTGCGCGGGTTCGGCGGCTTGATCGCGTCGATCCCGACATACCGCCCAATCTCGAACCGGGCCTCGTTGCGGATGAAGTCTTCGTATTCACCGGCGCCGGCCAAGAACTCGACGATATCCAGAGGCCGTTCACGCAAGGACGGTGCGCGCGCCATGATGTGTTCGATCATGAACACCGCCCCTTCGGCCTCAAGAAACTTGAACGATCGCGATCGCGAGTAGAGGCACTGATAGAACGCATAATCCGC
Source organism: Alphaproteobacteria bacterium (assembly GCA_038141965.1). Taxonomy (GTDB): domain Bacteria; phylum Pseudomonadota; class Alphaproteobacteria; order SHVP01; family SHVP01; genus CALJDF01. Next base: position 358,344 of record JAYQJC010000002.1, on the reverse strand, counting down.
GTAGGGCGATTCGATGGTGATGTTGCTGCTTTGCTTCGATTTGGCCATGAAAATTTCCTGTGTGCGGACGCGTCCTGACATACAAGCGGCAGCGCGCCTAGGCAAGCGCACGGCGCCGACATTCAGCGCGTCTTAATAGTCGCGCAACAAGGTCCCGAACCCGTCGATCCGGTCGGTGATCCCGACCGTACGCAGGACGTGCCAATAGTCGACCACGTTGACCGACAACACCGGTTTTTTCAGCCAGAATTCCGCTTCGTTGGAGATCCGTGCGGTCGGCAGGTTGGTGCCGACTTGTAAGATCGCGTCCACCTCCGGGACATTCAATTCCGCCAAGGCGCTCCGGATCACGTCTTCGGGCGTCTGGGCGATGGCATGGCCGGTGTCGTATTGCAGGGCCTTCATCTTGGCCACCTTGCAGCCCGCATCTTCGAAGAAATCCCGCACCAACGCGTCGTCGGCCGTTAAGTACGGCGTCAGTATCCCGACCCGTTTCAGTTCCATCGCCTTGACGGCGGCGACATAGGAAATCGACGGCACCAAGACCGGCATATCGGCATGATCGCTCAGTCGCTTCTGGAACGCCGTCCCGCCGGCGACGCCGCCCTCGAACGAATCGTGCGAATGCCCCAGCATGATGATGTCGGGCAGAGCCAGCTTCACCATGTCGATCGCGCCCTCCACATCCAGCGCATATTGCCCGATCTTAAAATCCGCCCCGCCGCCTTCGGGCATCCCGACGTTACCCATCCGGGCGACATGATTGGTCACGCCGGGTGGCCGCATATCGTCGGACTCGGGCTGCACCGTGGTGTTCCGCCCCGGTACCAAAATGCCGATCGTGGCGCGATGACCCAGCGTGTTCTTCATGCGTGACAACTCCCTAAACCCCAGCCCGACACCGTCTGCCGCGCTTTGCGCTGCGCAGTGTACCGGGCCGCTCACGCCCGGCCCACCCCAAGACGCCACCGAGAGTGGCAGACAGGGCCGCCCGTTCGCTATAAAGGAGGCGGAACAACATCGCCCGGGAGGATCCAAGATGGCCGACAATCCGTTCAGCTTCCAAAACCGCTACAGCTTTTCGGCGATCCCGACCCGCCCGCAATACACTTGGCCCAACGGCGCCAAGGTTGCGGTCTATTTCGCCCTCAATGTCGAAGCGTTCGAGTTCGGCCTCAACCCCGGTGCGGACTTCACGTCGATGCCCAAGGCGCCCTACCACCGCGGCTATGCCTACCGGGATTACGGCAACCGGCTCGGCATTTGGCGGCTCTTGAACCTGTTCAACGATTACGAAATGCCGTGCTCGATCTTGCTCAACGCCAGCGTCTACGACGCCTGTCCGGAAATCCTCGACCCCTGGCGCAAGCGCGGCGACGAGATCGTCGGCCACGGCCGTACCAACTCCGAGCGCCAAGCCGAAATGACCGGCAACCAAGAGCGCGAGATGTTCGAGATGGCCAACGCACGTTATCTCAAAGAAGAAGGCAAGACGCCCAAGGGTTGGCTCGGCCCGTTCATTTCGCAAAGCCCGCAAACGCCCGAGCTGCTCAAAGAATTCGGCTACACCTACATGATGGACTGGTGGTTCGACGACCAACCGCAATGGTTCCGTACCGACAACGGCCCGATCCTCGCGGTCCCCTACCCCTCGATGGAGCTCAACGACATCCCGGCCTTCATCAACCGCGGTGTCGACGACGACGCTTTCACCCGCATGATGATCGACACCTTCGACGAAATGGTCGACGAAAGCGCCAAACACGGCTGGCCGCAAATCAACTGCTACTCGCTACACACCTTCTTGATGGGCCAGCCGCACCGCATCCGCCAACTCCGCCGCGTCTTCGAACACATGATGAAGCGCCGCGACGATGTTTGGTTCTGCCACCCCGGCCAAATCTCCGACCACATCTACGGCCTGCCCGAGGGCACCGTCGCAATGGCGGGGTAGGAGCTACGACCGCCGGACGCCAACAGGGGTACTCCGATACTCGACCGCCAGCATAGCCTCGGCTTTGACCTGTTACGTCTCGTGACCTTCAGTCTGCTCAATAAAACGCCTTGTCGATCCCGGCGAACGTTATGCCGCCAGCAACGCCGCCGCCTTTGGCTTCCGCCAGACTGGCGCCCTCGTCATCCCCGCATTCTTTCAGCGCCGCCGCGTATTGCTTCCAAGCCCACGGGCTTCCCGGCAAATTGGCGACGCGTTCGGCGAGCAGCGCCTGGGCTTGGTTGAAATCCTTCGCCCGCAGCGCGCAGTCGATAATGGTTTGCGCAAACACGTCTCGTTGCGCATTGCTCCCCCCGAGGTGCCCAACGCTATAGCGCACCGGTAGTAGGTGTTTGAGCGCCTCCGCATAGGCGCCCTTCGCCACACACGCATACCCTTCTTCCATCGGCAGCAGTACGTCGCGCTCTAGTCCGGCAACGGTGCCCTCCCCCTTGGCCAGTTCGCGCGACCCCTCGATCATGCCGGTGAGGTCGTCGGCACGCCCGTCATAGCCCAACACCATCGCAAAATGCGCTTGCGAAAACGGCAACAGGTGGTCGTCTTTTTTGATCGCACTTTTTTCGGCCAACTCTTGCCATCGATCTACGACATCTACGCCACGGCTGTTCAAGCGCCACAACAGCGCAGCAGCATTCGAGATGTCCATGTAGTCCATGGTTTGCTCGGGCCGGATGCCGCGCTCGTAGAGTTCGAACACGGTATCGAATTCTTCCAGCTCCACATGAAAAAGCGACCGGTGCCACCACATGTGATGGGCAAACGGCCCTAGGGTCGGCCACCTGGTGTCGAGATCGGACAACCATGCCACGCCCTCGCGCAACCGGGACTGGCTCTCCAACACGTGAGCCACCGCATGGACGCCCCAAACGCCATCCGGGTGGGCCTCACTCGCCTTGCGCCCCCAGGTTTCGGCGGGCTCGAAGGCACCGTTTTCCTCCAGAGCAAAGCCGTACATCGCATGGACATAAGCCGCCCCTGGTTCGCCGTCCGGCCAGTACGGCAACACCCGTGCCGCGGAATCGCGCAACGGCGCCATGCGTCCGGAGAAAAATAGCACTAGGTGCGAGACCCATAGCGCCAAGATATCGCGCGGGTTCTCGAGCAACGCCTTTTCCCAGTGAACGACCGCGCCAGGCCAATCGTCGCCATACCAACTCGTCAGCGCCGCCGCATGGTGGCGTTCGCGTGACCCGACCGTGCCCTGGGCCACAATCTCCGTGACGCGCGCCAATGCCGCTTCGCCGTTGGGCAACAGCGTCGGATCGTTCGCCAACCGCATGAAATAGCCCATCAGACAATGGCCAAGCGCGAGGTCCGGGTCGGCCTCAAGGGCCGCCCCAGGTGATCGCCACCATCATTGGCAAAGCGCAAGAACGAATCGATCGCATCGTCCAGATGCGCCACCGCCACTGCACTGCCGGCAGTCACCTCAACACCATGCCGGTCAAGATGGGTGCTCATTGGTATCCCCTCCCTCTCAAGCCGACGCTGGGGAACTACCCGTCGTCCTCGTCGCCCAATAGGTGCCGTCGACGCGATTCGTACTCGTCTTCGGTGATCTCGCCCCGCGCACGCATCTCGTCGAGCTCGGCCAGCCGTGCCGGGATCGTTGCGTCTTCGGCTTCGTCGTGATCGCTCAGCGGGGGCAGCTGGGCCCCGGGATTGGCGTTGTCGTTCTCGCGTCGCCGCAACAGCACCCATAGCCCGATCAGGCCAAGCAGGATCAGGCCGATGATGACGTAAAAGCGGATCATGACGTGCTGGATGGGCCCCTAGGCTTTGCGCGCGCCGAACACCGGATAGGCCGGTGTGCGCGAGACCGCGCGGTGCTTGGGCGATTTCTCCAAGAACACGCTCGGCGCCATTTCGTGTTGAAACAGGCTCTCTTTCGGGAAACCGGCTTCATGCATCAGCTTGCGCAAATCCTGATCGTGCAAGGTGCCCCAGAACGGTTCGGCGTTGTAATGCGTCGACCAGTCGCCCAGCGTGTGATCGTAGGGATCGGGCATATCCTCGTATTGCGGCGCTTCGAAATGCGCCATCACGCCGCCCTTCGACAACAGACGATGACACTCAGCCAAAATATTCCGCAGCGCCTTGTTCGATGTTTCATGGAACAAGATGTGCGAAACGATAAGGTCGAAATGCCCGTCCGGAAAGTTCGTTTGTTCGGCGTTCTGCTGCGACCAATGCACCGGACACCCGAGCGACTCGGCGCGCGCATGGGCATAGCGCAAGCAAGGCGCGGCGACGTCGATGGCGTAGACCTCGGCATCGGGATAAAGATCGGCATAGGGCAGCGTCGAATGGCCGACCGTGCACCCCATCTCAAGAATGCGACGTGGCTTAAGGTCCGCAAAGGTACGTGTGACGTAACGCGCGACCGAGCGCCCCATATCGTCGTTGAGCGGCCCTGACGCCCCCATCGCAAAAAGATTGTACGACCGGTCGTACTCGGCCCCGGCAAAAAGGTCGTCCGACGGCAGCAATTCCGAATGGTAGCCACCCGGCTTGCAATGAATGTCGACCGCCGTGTGATAGCGCGGGATCTCAAGATCCGGGTCCAAAACCAATGTGCCCTGGCGCCGTTGGTTCGTCGGTTTGCGGTAGTCCTCCGCTTTGGCCATCAAGTCGCCGGTCAACCTTTCGACCGATTCGCCGATCGAATCGAACATCATTTCTTGGGTCGTCCGCCGCAGGGCGCCCCAGACCTGATTGAAGTCTTCCTTTTCCATCGCCTGGCGGACTTCGTGGCGATTGGCAGGCGCCCGACCGTGCGTCTTCTCGAACTTGGGCTTCACCACCGCGTCATAGAGCTTGCGCTTGCCGGGCGTGAGATCACGCGACACGTGCACCATCATCTCAAGAACAAAGTCCTCGCGTGCCGCCTCATCGTGGTCGGGCGTCGCATACATTTCGTGGGGGGAAGCTTGGGCCATGGGTCGATTACTCCTCGGGCGCTGGGATGCGGCAGTCTATGCGATTTTGGGTCTGTTAGCGAAGGATCAAGGGGTTTCCGCAGTGCCCGCCCGGTATTGAGCAAGAAAGTCGCGGGAAAAGGCCTCGACGCTGCCGGCCACGATCGCGGCCCGCAAATCGGCCATGAGAGATTGATAGAACGCTACGTTGTGCCAGGTCAGCAACGTCGACCCGAGCATCTCCTTCGACTTGAACAAATGATGTAGATAGGCCCGGCTATAGTCCCGACTTGCCGGACAATCGGACGCGGGATCGAGCGGTGCCGGGTCGTCGGCGAACTTGGCATTGCGAATATTGATCGGCCCGTCCCGGGTAAACGCCTGGCCCGTACGACCCGATCGGGTCGGCAAGACGCAGTCGAACATATCGATGCCGCGCCGTACTGCCTCGACGATGTCGTCTGGTTTACCCACCCCCATCAAGTAGCGTGGCCGGTCGGTAGGTAAATGCGGCACGGTTGCGTCCAAGACACCAAGCATTTGCGCCTGCCCTTCACCGACCGCAAGGCCACCAACCGCGTACCCTTCGAATCCGATATCAATCAAGCGTGCCGCCGATTCCGCACGCGACGTCGGATGCACGCCGCCCTGAACGATCCCAAACAGCGCCCGCCCCTCACCCGGTTGAAACGCCGCCCGGCATCGCGCCGCCCAATCCATCGACAAGCGCATTGACGTTGCCGCGGTTTCCTCGTCGGCCGGATAGGGCGTGCATTCGTCCAACACCATCGCGATGTCGACCCCGAATAGACGCTGGAGCTCGATCGCGCGCTCCGGCGTCAGGCGGTGTTCAGTGCCGTCGATATGCGACTGAAAGGTCACCCCGTCCGGATCCAAGCGGCGAAGCTTGGCCAGGGACATCACCTGGAACCCACCCGAGTCGGTTAGGATGGGCCCATCCCAGTTCATAAACCGATGCAACCCGCCAAGGTCCGCGATGCGCTCGGCACCAGGACGCAGCATCAAATGGTAGGTATTGCACAGCACGATATCCGCGCCGGTGGCGCGCACCTGATCGACCGTCAACGCTTTGACGGTCGCTGCGGTGCCGACCGGCATGAAGGCCGGCGTCCGAATAGTGCCGCGTGTGGTTTCGATCGCGCCAGTGCGCGCGTTGCCATCGGTAGCCTGAACCATGAACGGTAGGCTCATGCCGCCCGCTCCAGCAAGCACGCATCGCCGTAAGAATAGAATCGGTAATTCGCCGCTTTCGCCTCTTCATAGGCGGCCAGGATTCGATCGCGACCGTAGAACGCGCTGATCAGCATCAACAGCGTCGACTTCGGCAAATGGAAGTTGGTCATCAAGACGTCCGTCACCCGGAAACGATATCCCGGGGTGATGAAAATGTCCGTCTCGCCATCGAACGGGCGCAAAAGCCCGTCGGGGCCCGCGGCACTTTCAAGCAAGCGTAGGCTGGTGGTCCCGACCGCAACCACACGCCCGCCGGACTGACGCGCATCGTTGATCTTCTGGGCCGTTGCCGCCGAAATGCACCCCCACTCGGCGTGCATTTTGTGCGCGGTAATGTCCTCGGTCTTCACCGGCAAGAACGTCCCCGCCCCGACATGAAGGGTCACGGTAGCGCGCTGGATTCCTCGTTCATCAAGGGCGCTAAGCAAGCGATCGGTGAAATGCAAACCGGCGGTCGGCGCAGCAACGGCGCCCGGTTCGCGCGCAAACACCGTCTGGTAGGTATCCCGATCATCCGCATCGGGCGGGCGTTGTGCCGCGATATAGGGCGGCAACGGCATCGCACCGTAACGTTCCAGCGCACCCCAGAGCGCATCGCCCGACGCCGAGAAGCGCAGCACGACCTCGCCGGTCTCCCGTTTTTCGACCACCACGGCGCTCAGGTCGTCAGCGAACACGACCTGCTGGTCCACGCGCAGGCGCTTGGCCGGTTTGGCAAATACCGCCCAGGTATCCTCGCCTTCGCGCTTGTGCAGGGTCACCTCAACCGATACCGCGTCGCGCCGCCCGGTCAGACGCGCAGGAATCACCCGCGTATCATTGAACACAAGCACGTCGCCCGGATGAAGCAGCGCAGGCAACGCCGTGACCTGACGGTGCACCGGCAAGCCGGTTGGTGGCAAATGAAGCAGCTTCCCGGCATCGCGCGGTTCGGCGGGCCGCAGCGCGATCAGCTCGCGCGGCAGGTCGAAATCGAAATCGGAAAGGCGTTGACCGGTCGTCGGGTTACTCCACGTCAGCGGCGACCTGCATGCGCACGATCTTGTCGGGATCGGGCACGCTGCCGCTTTGGCCTTCGCCACGCTTGATGGCGTCGACGTGCTCCATACCTTCGGTCACCTCGCCCCACACGGTGTATTGTCCGTCCAGGTAGGAGGCTTCGTCGAAGCAAATAAAGAACTGCGAATTGGCGCTATTGGGATCCATCGTGCGTGCCATTGACACCGTACCGCGCACATGCGGCTCTTCCGAGAACTCGGCGTCGAGGTCGGGCTTGTCGGATCCACCGGAGCCTGTGCCGGTTGGGTCGCCCATCTGCGCCATAAACCCTTCGATCACGCGGTGGATCGGGCAATCGTCGTAATAGCCCTCGCGCGCAAGCTCTTTGATACGCGCGACATGATTGGGTGCAAGATCGGGGCGGGTCTTGATCGTGACGCGACCGTCTTTCAGGTCGAGATAAATCGTGTCTTCCATTCAGCTTTTTCCTTCGTGACGGACGGCGCCCCTACTCGACGTCGGCGGCAACCCTCATTTGAATGATGCGATCGGGCTGACGAACAATTCCGTTGCCGCCCCGCCCCTTCTTGATTTGATCGACGTGCTCCATGCCTTCGACCACTTTTCCCCAGACCGTATATTGGCCATCTAGCTGCGGCGTCGATCCGAACATGATGAAGAACTGAGAGTTCGCGCTGTTCGGATCCTGGGCGCGCGCCATGGAAACAACCCCGCGCACATGCTTCGCGTCGCTGAACTCGGCCTCCAAGTCGGGAAAGTCCGAACCGCCCGTGCCGGTGCCTGTCGGATCGCCCATCTGCGCCATAAAGCCGCTGATCACACGGTGGATTGGCGTGTTGTCGAAAAACCCGGCGCGGGCCAGCGTTTTCATGCGTTCGACATGCTTAGGGGCAAGATCGGGCCGCATCTCGATCACGACACGCCCGCTTTTCAGGTCGAGATACAGAGTGTTTTCGGGGTCGGCGGCGAACGCCTGACCGTTGAGCAAGAATAACGCGACCACGGCCGCGCTGAACAAACGCCAAAGTCTCATCGGGTCTACTCGCTTTTTGTTCCGTTCATCGCACGGACTTGCGCGATCAGTCTTTCGTGTACGCGCGGTGGCACGAAGCTCGTGACATCGCCGTTCAAAACGGCGATTTCCTTCACGAACCGAGAGGAAATAAACGTGTGGTTTTCCGAAGCCATCAGGAACACGGTTTCGATTTCAGGGTTCACCCGCGCGTTCATGCCGACCATTTGAAATTCGTAGTCGAAATCCGTCACCGCGCGTAGCCCGCGGATGATCATAACCGCGTCACATTCGGCCGCGAAGTGCATCAAAAGGTTCGAGAAGGGTTTGACCTCAATCTCGGCACCGCTCTCGTGTGCAATATCGGCAACCTCGGTCCGCACCGACTCGATGCGTTCATCCAAGCCGAAGATCGGCCCTTTGCCGGGATTTGCGGCGACGCCGACGACCAGCCGATCCACCAAGCGGGTTGCCCGCGTGATGATATCGACGTGACCATTGGTGATCGGGTCGAAAGTGCCGGGATAAACGGCCGTCCGTCTGGCCAACGCGTTACTCCTGCTCTGGTGTGGCGTCGGTTTCGGACGCCGCGGCTGCATCATCGCCGCTATCACCCTCTTCGGCGTCGTCGGCGGCGTCATCCTCTCCTAGGTGCGCGGCCGAAACAACCTTCTCGTCGTCGCCGGTCTTGAAGACGATGACGCCCTGGGTGTTGCGCCCGGCAATGCGGATATCGCCGACCGGAATGCGGATCAACTTGCCGCGATCGGTGACCAGCATGATGTCGTCACCATCAGCGACCGGGAACGAGGCCACGACCTGCCCATTCCGCTCCGAGGTCTCGATGTTGATGATGCCCGAGCCGCCGCGATTGGTGGTCCGGTATTCGTAGGACGACGACCGCTTGCCGAAGCCGTTTTCAGTCAACGAAAGGATGAACTGCTCGTTCTCGGCCATCGCCGCAAAAGTCGGTTCTTCTAGCCGCGCGGCCAGGGTCGTATCGTGTGCTTTGTCGTCGTCCTTACCCTCGTAATCGGAAACGCCCAAACGGCGGCGCGCCGCAACAGCCTGAAGATAGGCCTGACGCTCGTCGGCATCGGCATCGAGATGGTGCAGGACGGACATCGAGATGACCTCGTCCCCGTTCTTCAGCGCCATGCCGCGCACACCGGCCGTGGCGCGGCCGCCCATCAGGCGCACTCCTTGCATCGCGAAACGGATGCACTTGCCGCCACGAGCGACCAATAGGATGTCGTCGTCATCGGCCGCGAGCGAGACGCCGACCAGGCGATCGCCTTCCTTGAGTTTGATGGCAATGATCCCGGTCGACAGGATGTTGTCGAACTTGCTCAGGGAAATCGGCCGCACCAATCCTTCCGCAGTCGCAAACACCGCGACGAGATCCGCCCAGGTCGACTCGTCCTCCGGCAGCGGCAGGATCGTTGCGATGGTCTCGCCCTCGGCCAGCGGCAACAAGTGGACCATCGGTCTGCCGCGCGCCTGCGGCGTGCCCAGCGGCAACCGGTAGGTTTTGAGTTTGTAGACCTTGCCACGCGAGGAGAAGAACAACAGCGGCGTGTGGGTGTTGACCACGCTGACCTGGGCAACGAAATCCTCGTCGCGGGTCGACATGCCGGCGCGCCCCTTGCCGCCGCGACGTTGGGTGCGATAGGTCGACAGTGGTACGCGCTTGATATAGCCCGCATGGCTCACCGTCACGACCATGTCCTCGCGTTGGATCAGGTCTTCTTCGTCATGTTCGACAAAGCTTTCTTCGATCACCGTGCGGCGGGGCGTCGCGAACTTCTCTTTCATCTCGACCAGCTCGGCGCGAAGAATGCCCATCAGCCGCTCGCGGCTCCGCAGAATCTCGAGGAAGTCGATGATCTTTGCCGCGAGTTCCTTAAGTTCGTCGCCGATTTCGTCACGCCCCAGCGCGGTCAAGCGTTGCAAACGCAGCTCGAGAATGGCGCGAGCTTGTTCGTCCGACAAACGATAGACCCCGTCTTCGACCCGGCGCCCCGGTTCGTCGATCAGGGCAATCAACGAGGCCACGTCTTCGGCCGGCCAATCGCGCCCCGTCAGGGCGGCGCGGGCTGCCGCCGGGTCCTTCGCCCCCGGATCATCGCGATCACCTCGTCGATATTGGCTACCGCAATCGCCAAGCCGACCAAGACATGCGCGCGGTCGCGCGCTTTGCCGAGTTCGAACTTGGTGCGCCGGGCAATAACCTCTTCGCGAAACTCGACAAAGGCCTGCACCAGATCCCGCAGGTTCATCACACCCGGGCGACCGCCATTGAGCGCGAGCATGTTGACCCCGAACGAGGTCTGCAATCGCGTAAACCGGTAGAGCTGGTTCAACACAACGTCGGGGTTGACCGCCTTGGAGACCTCGACCACGACCCGCACGCCGTCGCGATCGGACTCGTCGCGAAGATCGACGATGCCTTCGACGCGTTTTTCACGCGCCACATCGGCAATTTGTTCGACTAGGTGCGACTTGTTCACCTGGTAAGGAATCTCAGTCACAACGATCGCGGTGCGCTCTCGCTTGGCCTCCTCCATGTGAACCTTGCTGCGAATCACCACCGAACCGCGCCCTGTGCGGAACCCATCGCGCAACCCGTTGCGGCCCAAGATGATCCCGCCGGTCGGGAAGTCCGGCCCGGCGACATGCTCCATCATCGCCTCCACGGAGATGTCGGGGTCATCCACGTAGGCGCAGCAAGCGTCGATGATCTCGCCCAGGTTATGCGGCGGGATATTCGTCGCCATCCCGACGGCAATGCCACCGGCCCCGTTGACCAGCAGATTGGGAAAGCGCGCCGGCAAGACCAAGGGCTCTTGCGCCGACCCGTCGTAGTTGTCCTGGAAGTCGACGGTGTTCTTGTCGATATCCTGGAGCAGCGCCGCCGCCGACTCCGCCATACGAATCTCGGTGTACCGCATGGCGGCCGGCGGATCGCCGTCCATCGATCCGAAGTTTCCCTGCCCGTCGAGCAGCGGCACCCGCATCGAGAAATCTTGCGCCATCCGCACCATGGCGTCGTAAATCGCCTGATCGCCGTGCGGGTGATATTTACCCATGACGTCACCGACGACACGGGCGGATTTGCGATAGGGCTTGTTGAAGTCAAACCCGCTTTCGTTCATCGAATGCAGGATGCGCCGGTGTACCGGCTTCAGCCCGTCGCGGGCATCGGGCAGCGCTCGGCTCACGATCACGCTCATCGCGTAGTCGAGGTAGGAGCGTTTCATCTCCTCCTCGATCGTCACCGGCGAGACTCCGGTGGGTTCAGACGGTGGCGCGGGTGGTGGCGGCGGATCGTCGTCGATGGTCACGGTCTGGGTTTTCTCCAGTGCGTGGCGCCGGTCGTGCCCTAGTCGGCCAGCGCGCACCCACCACTAGATATGGTATTCGTGGAATGCAAAACGGCCGCGGGACTCGCGGCCATCGAGGCACCTAAATATACCTGAACCGGGCGCGCCAAGACAGCACTTTTTCGGGAAAATTTCTTTTATTTTCAATCATAGAGGGCGACTCGTGGCATGCTGCAGCGCCGCATCAACGCCTTTCCCCGCCCCTAATCGAGGGTACGCCGGTACCGTCGCATCGCGACCGCTAGAACGGCGAATAAGAAGGCCAAAAGCGGCCAGACCTCGGGCATGACATCGGCCAATCCGCTCCCCTTGAGCAGGATTCCGCGCGTGATTCAGGAAATGGGTCAGCGGCAGGATCTCGCCAATGACCTGCGCCCAGGCCGGCATTCCACGAAACGGGAACATGAATCCCGACAACATGATCGACGGCAGGAAGAAGAATATCGCCATCTGCATCGCCTGCTTGGTTGCGCGCGATCGTCGAGAACATCACCCCCATCGCCAGGTTGGTAACGACAAACAACGTCACGATCGCGCCGAACAGCCCGAGGCTGCCGACGAACGGCACCGCAAAGATCACGCGCGCTGCGCCAAGGACAATGACAACCTGCACCGCGCCCACGGCTGTATACGGTAGGATCTTACCGAGCAGCACCTCGGACGGTCTGATCGGCATCGACAGCAGGTTCTCCATGGTGCCGCGCTCGATCTCCCGCGTCACGGCGAGCGCCGTCATGATGATCATCGTCATCGTTAGGATCACGCCGATCAACGCCGGCACGATATTGTATTGGGTGATCCCTTCCGGGTTGTAGGCCCGATGGGTGACGATTCGGAACGGCGGCGGCCCCGAGGCAAGCCGCACCAGCGGTCCGGTAAGGTCGTGGCGCAAAGCGGTCTCAGGCAAACGTTGCAGCGCGGAAAGCGCGTTGCTCGTCGCGGCCGGATCGGTGGCGTCGGCCTCCACCAAGACCGTCGGCCGCACACCGCGCTGCAGGTCGCGCCCAAAATCCGGCGGTATGGTTACCGCGAACTGGACCGCGCCGTCCTTCAGCATGCGTTCGATGTCGGCCTCGCTGTCGACCATCGCCACCACTTTGAAATAACCCGTGTTTTCCATCGCCCGAACCACGGAACGCGCGAAGACACCGTTGTCGTTCGACAGCACCGCCGTCGGTAGCGACTTGGGATCGCTATTGATGGCAAAGCCGAACAGCACGAGCTGCACGATCGGGATGCCGACCATCATCGCAAAGGTCAGGCGGTCACGCCGCATCTGGACGAATTCTTTGGCGACCACCGCAAAGAATCGGCGCAGCGAGCATCAGGCGTTGCCCCCGGCGCATGGTCGCTGTCGAGGCTCTCGTTCATGAGCCGAATAAAGACATCTTCGAGCGAAGGGTCGGCTTCGTGCGCTTTAAGCCCCGCGCCCGCACACCGGTCATGGTTGCGGCCAACAAGGCGTCGTCCCGTCCGCTGACGTGCAACCGCTGACCGAATGCCGCCACGGTGTCGACACCGGGCGCGCGCCGTAAGTCACCGGCAAGACCGAGCGGCGCCCCGTCGACAATCCAGGTGTGTAGGCCGGAGCCGCCGATCACCTCGGCCACTGTGCCCTGGACCAACAAATAGCCGTAGGCAAGATACGCGATGCGGTGACAGCGCTCGGCTTCGTCCATGTAATGCGTGCTGACCAGAACGGTAACGCCGCCCTCGGCCAATTCGTGAATGTTGTCCCAAAACTCCCGCCGCGCCTTGGGGTCGACGCCGGCGGTCGGTTCGTCGAGCAGTAACAGGTCGGGTCGATGCATGACCGAGGCGGCGAGTGCAAGACGTTGCTTCCAGCCGCCGGACAGGTGTCCCGCGAGCTGGCGCTGCCGGTTGGTCAACCCGAGTCGGTGGAGGGTCTCAGCCACAACCCGGCGCGGATGCCGTACACCGTAGATGCGCGCCACGAAATCGAGATTCTCCCGAATCGATAGATCCTCGTAGAGGCTAAAGCGCTGCGTCATGTACCCGACACGGCGCTCTCTCGCGGATCACGTCCCGAGGCACGTGCCGCGGCCCAGCAGTCACCTCGGTGCAATCGTTGTCGTCTTGCCACTGCCGTTGGGCCCTAGAAAGCCGTAAATCGCGCCCCGCTCGACATCGATCCCGAAATCGTGCACCACCGCTTTGCCGCCAAAGCTTTTCTTCAGCCCTTTGACCGAGATCGCCAGATCGGTGTCTGTCATTGCGGTGGCTCCAGCGTGACGTCAAGGGGCTGTCCGACGTTGAGGCCGGCAAGATCCTTCGGTCGCGCCTCGACCAGAAAGACCAGTTTATCGCGCGCCGTCTCGCTGTAGATCACCGGCGGGTAAATTCCGCCTCCGGTGCGATAAACGTCACCGTCGCGGCCACGGTGCGGGCCGCCGCCCCCATTGCAGCCAGACCTCGGCCCCAACGGCGATGTCGCTTAGAACCGGCTCGGGCACAAAGAACCGCACGATCAGGTTCTCTGGCGGCAGCAACTCGATCACAGGTTGCCCTGCCATGACCTGCTCGCCGGCGCGGAGCAGGGTATCGACCACCCGGCCCTCGGTGGGGCTCAACCCGCTCCGCTGGCTCAATTGTTCAGCCCACGACGGCAGCTTTCCGCGCGCGCTGCACCGATCTCGTTATCGCGCGCCGCCATGCGACCGGCCTCGAGCCGTGCCCGCAACTCCACCCGCGCCTTGTTGCGGTCGACGGCCGCTTGCGCGGAATCGAGCCGCTGGGCCGCGGCAACATTGCTCTTGATGAGCTGCTGCACACGCCGCAGATCAGATTCAGAAAACGCGAGATCCGCCTCGGCCTGCGCGCGCTGGGCGTCGATCACCTCAAGTTCGGGATCACGCAAACCAGTGCGCAGGTTGTCATAGGCGAACCGGGCCTCGGCAAGGTGCGCGGCGGCCTCCGCAGCGCCGCACTCTCGCGCTCATGTTCGAGGATAAAGACGACATCACCCGACCATGTCGCCCCGCCGCACCCCCAGCATGTCGAGCGTCCCGCTTATTGCCGCCGATACGAAATCGACATAGCCTTGATGTCGCGGGCCCCTCGTCGCCGCCGCCAAAAACCGCGCCGACCGCCACAACATGATTTCAACCAGTTCAGGACACTTCTTCGTCACGGCCCGCAGGCCATCATTTTTGGCCGGCGATTGACCATGCTTTGCCACCGCGTGAAGAAGGAACGCAATGCTCGACCGTCCAGAATTCACCGCTGGCAACGCCCTTGGCGATGATCTTGGTCAGTGGCCGATGCCGCGTCGCGCGACTTCGCGATAAGAACCGGGCAAAGGTCAGGAAACGTCTTTTGCCTCCGCCAACAGCGCCCGCGACAAGCTTGTCGTTGCCAGCCGACCGACCGTTCGAGCAGCGACCCACGAACGCGGGCGCCAAGTTATCCACAGCGACTGAAAGATGTCTTCCTTGCTTTGGACGTTCCCTTAGCGACGTCCAGGCCGCCGCGTAACCGCGCGCCAAGAATTCCGCCCGTGCTCGCCATCCGCTTTCTTGGTGCTGCGCCATTCAGTCATATTGGGCGGACATCCGGCGCGGTTGAGCGCGCAATTCGCGCAGCTTATACTTCTGGCTTAATGTAAAATAATTAAGCTTGACGAATTTCGTCATCCAATTGCCGGTGGCATCGCTTGGCCTGGACCGCCATCGTCGGGCAGTTGGTCGTAACCACCACCGCCGCCCATCTGGTCGCCGCCACCTTGGCCGCGTGAATCCAGAATCTGCAGATCCCCGCGAGCGCGGCATCCGTCGAATACCGATCCTGCGGACTGGTCGCCATCCGGTCTGCAATTGGCCTCGACCCTTGGCGAAATAAGATCACCCATTCGCCGCTCACGGCGCTCACCGGTTCCCTTGTCGGCCACGTTTCCGACGTCCGATCCAATTCTGCGCCCTGCTGGGTGGACCGAATTTCGGGGTCACGCCCCAGGTTCCCCACCAAAATGACCTTATTCACACTACCTGCCATGATTTCACCTGTTTCTCGTCACTGTCATTTTCCGGCGGATTGCCACCCGGAATGCTCCTGCGCATGCGCGCGAAGGAAGCGCAGGGTACACGCCCGCCCCCGCGCCAGCCACGACCAGCCGACCCCGGAACGCGGGTTATCCACAGAAAATGTTATGACCGGACGGGCGCTGATTTCTGCCATTTCTGCGATCATTTTGCCAGGGCGACGGAAAAAACCCTGGTGTCCAAACAATGCGCGCCCCACCACAGCGCCGCGGCATTTGATTGCAAGCAATGTGCCCGGTCACATCGCGGTGTATAGATGACAGCCTCGCAAACCACGGGCGGTACGCCAATCATGGCGCCGCCGCCTGGCCCAACGCCTGTGGCTTCAAGTGCTGGTCGGCATGGCGCTGGGCATCGCCTTCGGGCTCGCCATTGGCCCGACGGCCTCTTTCGCCCGCGACGGCTCGTCGGGAACTGGGTCGCGCTACCCGGCAAGATGTTTCTCCTCGCCATTCAGTTCGTCGTGATCCCGCTAGTCGTTGCTTCTGTTATCCGTGGGATCGCCGGCGGCAGCAGTGGGCAACTCGGCGCCATCGGGGTTTGGACGATCGGCTTTTTCCTCGTCTTCACCGTCGTGGCCGCGACGATCGGCATTGGCCTTGCGCTGATCTTGCAACCCGGCACCCTGATTGAGGGCGACAAGGCGGCGACGACGGCGCCCGCCGTGACCCCCGAAGCGGCAACGCTGCCCGGCCTTGCCGAGTTTCCCGACCTCATCGTATCGCTGTTCCCGAAGGATCCGCTGGCAACGTTCGTGTCCGGAAACATGCTGCAGATCGTCATCGCCGCCGTGATTATCGGCGTGGCGATGATGTCGATCTCAAGCGAGCAACGCCGCCCACTGCTCGAGCTTCTTTCATCGGTCCAGGCCGTTGCCATGGCCGTAGTTTCCGTCGTGTTGCGCTTTGCGCCCCTCGCGGTGTTCGGACTCCTCGCACAAATCACGGCGCAGGTCGGTGTCGCCGCATTGCTCAGCACCGCGGTCTATGTCGCGACGGTGATCCTCGGTCTCGCCGTTCTTTTCGCACTGTATTTGGCGACCGCCGCCTGGGCCGGCACACCGCCGATGAAGTTCCTCCGCGCGGCGCGAGAACCACTGTTGCTAGCCTTTTCCACCTCAAGCTCGGCTGCCGTCATGCCGGTATCGCTGGCGACCTCGGTGGGAAAACTCGGCGCCCATGCCGCCGTCGCGCGTTTCGTCATTCCCCTCGGCACCACCATCAATATGGGTGGCACCGCCCTGTACCAAGGAGTGGCGGCGCTGTTCCTGGCCCAAGTCTTCGGCGTTGAAATCGGGCTCACCGGGATGATCCTCATCGTAGTGATGGCCACGGGCGCTGCAATCGGATCGCCCGGGACACCGGGGATTGGCATCATCATTCTGGCGACGATCCTCACCAGCATCGGCGTACCGGCGGCAGGCATCGCAATCATCTTAGGTGTCGACCGTATTCTCGATATGTGCCGCACCGTCGCGAACGTCGCGGGAGATTTGGTGGCCAGTCAGTTCGTCTCTCGCTACGCCACCAACGCGGCCCAAACCTTACCGCTTGAAGGGTCCGAGGAGTCCGCCTCCTAAACCGCCAATACCCTTCGCTGCCCTTCCTCGTGAAAAACGCGTTACCATCAGTCCAGCATTCGTAGGGGAGGACATCATGACCAGCAACGTCATCCGCAATCCGCATGGCGGCTACCGCAACCGAAGCGTGGAAATCCCGCCGGGGTCGCGCATTCTCTATATCTCCGGACAAACCGCGACCGACGAGAACGGCGACACGCCACCCGACGCCGAGACCCAAGCCGATGTCGTCTACGCTCGCGTGGTCGAAACGCTGCACGAAGCCGGCATGGACGTGACCGATGTCGTGAAGACCAACCTCTACATGGTGAACCCGGGCGATATCGGCGCCATCGCCAAGGCCGGGCAGAAGCACTTCAAGGGACACACCCAGGCCGGTACGTTGGTCTACGTCAAAGCGCTGGCGCTGCCGGAGGTGTTGCTCGAACTTGAAGCCGTCGCCGCCAAGAAAGAATAGCGCGCCGCCATGACCGACGAGGAAATCGCGACCGCGTTGCGCGGTTACGCCGTCCCGACCCTTGCCGAGGCGACCCCACCGGCGTGCGATCTACCGCCCGAAATTCGCCAACTTGTCCCCGGCACCGCGATGGTCGGCACCGCCTTCACCGTGCGTTGCCCGCCGGGCGACAACACCGCGGTCACGCGCGCGGTCGGCGAAGCCAAATCAGGCGATGTCATCGTGATCGATGCGGGCGGCAACACCCGCAGCGCCGTGTGGGGCGATACGGCGAGCACCGCATCGCAAATGAAGGGCGTTGTCGGCTGTGTCACCAACGGTCGTGCCCGCGATATCGACGACATCGTCGCGCTGGGCTTCCCGGTCTTCGGCATCGGCTTGTCGCTCCGCGGATCGACCAAGGGCCAGCTCGGTGAAACCAACGTGCCGGTGGCCATTGGCGATGTCGTGATCCACCCCGGCGACTTCGTGTGCGGCGGCCCGGACGGCGTCCTCGTCGTCCCCCACGATCAGGCCCAAGCCGTGTTGGCCAAAGCCGCAACCGAACACGCCGAGGAACAGACCCGCGCCGAACGCCTAAAATCAGGGGTCCCGCTCAGCGACATTCTCGCCACCTCCGGCAACAAATAGCGCCTACCGCCGCGCGGCGCGCCAGCCCGCCGCCTCGGCCTCCGCCACGGAACAAAACCAGCGTTCCCCACGCGCCGTGTCGATGCGCGTAGCTTCATAATTGCGCGAGCCCGGCAGGTGATAGATGCGAACGCCGCGCGACGACACGTTGCCTTTGATCGCGCAGGTGCCCGGCGCCGGGGCCGCCAGCGTTTCGGTGGCTGACACCGGTGCCTGGCGCTGGTTTCGACCCGCGCGACGGTAAGCCGCCGGGGCGACGAAGCGCGGCGGCACCACCGTTTCGCCCGCGTACCGCCGGGAAAATGCAAGATAAGGCACGGCGTGCCCGGCCCGCACCATCGCGCGGTTCAAGTCGGTCGACCCGACAAAGCAGGTCGCCACCACGCGGCCATATTGATCGACGTCCTCTTGGGTACAACGAACCGCGCGACCGTCGATCAAGTCCACCAAGAAAGCGGTCGCCTCGGCGCCACAGTCGCCGCCGTCATGGCAAGGCTGGCCTCTTTCGGGCGCATCGATCCCGAACAAGCGCACTCGGTCGCCGCCAATCGCCAGCGTATCGCCGTCGATCACCCGTGCGGCGCCGTTGATCTCTTGCGACCACCCAGGGGTCGCAAGCAGAACACCAAGCGCCAAGACAATCGCACCCCAACAGCGCAAGGTCCTGAACTCCCAACATCAACGCGCGCCCGATCGTGATCTTGCCGCCACGCGCACCAGGCTCATCGCGCCGAGTATGCCAGATGCCGTCTCAGCGGTGCGCCACGATCTTGCCGCAACTTTTCCGCACGCCTACCGCAATCCGGCCCCGCGCCCGCCATCCTTCGCCCCTAGCGTCGCGCGCATTCTGCAACGATGGAGATTTCTTGATGCGCGCATTTTTGATCGCTGGGGCCCTTCTCGCGGTGGCGGGCTGCGCCGGCCAGCCCAGCCAATCCTTCACCTGGCTCGACGGCCAGCAATATCGCTGGCTCAATGACCTCTCGGCCTGTGCCAACGACGGATCCGCGGTGTTCTTTCAGCGGGCCACGGCGGACGGCACATTCATCGAACCGCACGGCCTGACGCTCGAAAAATGCGCGCGCGCCCAGCAGCAGGGCACGGCCAGCTAACTCTTCTTTCCGGTCAGCACGGAGAGCGCCATCGTCAGCTGGCGCGACAGCGGCCCCGGCGGCTTCAAACCAAACGGGTTGCCGTTGGCTTTTTGAAGGGCCTGGGCATCTCTGACGGCGAGAAGGACCGAGGCAAAGACCGGTCGTGCGGCTTTAGGTAGCGGCGTCCGCCGGGCTTCGGTCAGGTGCGTTTCTGCCTCGGCCACAACTGCGCTCACTGCCTTGCCCAGTTCGGGCGAAAAGTGCCCCGCGAATTTCGCCTCGCGGTCAACCCGCGATCGCGCCAAGACGTCCTGGGGGATCGGCAATCGACGATGGGCCACGGCACGTGGCAAGTCCCGCATCATCCCAACCAAACACCAGCCCGTCCCCGCCGCCCGGGCCGCCCGCGCGACCTCGGGGTCTTTGACGCCCAAAAACGCTAGAAGCAAGACGTTGAGCGCCCCCGCCGTGCGAGCGCCGTACTGCACGAGTTCGGCCAAATTGGCGGGCGGCGAATCGTCAAGGTCGCGGCCGCGGGCATCGACCAGTGCCAGCAACGTCGGAAGCGGCAAGCTACCACCGAGCGCCGCCGCAAGCCCTTGGGCCACCGGGTGCGCTGCGACCGTCCCCTCGGCAAGACCCGTCAGAGTATCGCGCCAAAACTGAAGCCGAATCTCTCCCAGCGCCCGTTCGGTGACCGCATCCGGGATCCGGGCCAACTCGAGATCGAGCGCGAACAATGCCAGCGCGACCCGGCGTCCCGCGGGTGGCAACAGCGTCGCCACGAGGTAGCGGTCGGCGTCGTGCTTCTTGAGTTCATCCGCGCAATGCATCAGCGCGTCGTCTGCGGACATCAAATATCTCCGGCGCCGGCCTCAATTTGGCTTTGCACACGCGGTTGCGAGGTAAATGAGAAACGTTCTATAGTTTGCCCGACTTGGGTTCTACCACACAACATCTTGTGTGAACCTCTGAGGGAGGCTCGATTCTATGGGTTCAATTCTACAAAATCTGCAGTCCACGGTTATCGCCGGCATTGTGCTGGCCATCGTGATGATTGCCGTCGTGGTCGGCTGGCATGGCCAGGGCCTCGAATTCGACACCAATTGGTGGTCGTTCTTTTTCCGCTGGCTGCACGTCCTGTCCGGGGTGATGTGGATCGGCTTGCTCTGGTACTTCAACTTCGTCCAGATCCCGACCATGCCGAAGGTCCCGGATGAACTGAAACCGGGCGTTTCCAAGCACATTGCACCGGCGGCGCTGTTTTGGTTCCGCTGGGGGGCGATGGGCACCCTTGTAACCGGTATCATCCTGGCGCTGATCAATGGCTACTTCATCGACGCCGTGATTATTGGTCTGGACTCGGGTGTCGCGCGGCATACCGCAATCGGGATCGGCATGTGGCTCGGCGCCATCATGTGGTTCAACGTGTGGTTCGTGATTTGGCCGAACCAGAAAAAGGCCCTCGGCCTCGTCGAAGCCGACGCCGACACCAAGGCCGCATCGGCCCGGACCGCTATGTTGTTCTCGCGGACCAATACCCTGCTCTCGATCCCCATGCTCTATGCCATGGTATCGGCGCAGAACCTCTACTAGGCGACACGCTCGCCAAAGGAAAAGGGGGCCTTCGGGCCCCCTTTTTTTCGGTGGTTAGGCGCCCGGGTCGGGTTGCCTAAGGGTAAACAAGGCGTGCTGGCCACTGGGCAAGAAGAAACACCCCGCCGCGCCCGGAAGCGCTACCGGCGCCTTGGCGAAAACGCCGAGCGCGCCCTGATCTCTCAGCCGGGCAGCAAACCCCTCTTCCTCGGCATGCACGACCCATGTCCCGGCCGCCGGGTTGGCAACCATTAGGCCCCCCGCCGCCCGAATCGCCGCCATCGCGGCGCGCTCATCCGCAGGCGCAAACACTGTTACGACGGTGCCCGCTCGGTCATCTGCAACGGAGGATGCGTTGACGACCACCGCCATTCCCACGCCCCACACCGCCACGATGCCGCCGAAAATCGCCGCAGCGAGCCAATGGTGACGGTGATCGCCGCGTCCCGTGTCAGAGATGTTTTCGTTCATGCCGAATTGTCGCTTGGTTGGGTGGCTCGGAACAAGCCCGGTGTCACTCCAGCGCAATCAACGCCGCCGCAACGCGGCGATCCTCGGCCATCAAGATATTGTACGTGCGGCACGCTGCGCCGGTATCCATCAAATCGATGCCGATCCCGGCCTCCCGCAACGCGCGCCGCAATGCCGGATCAAGCGGCTGAATGGCTGGCCCACACCCCATCAACAGCAGTTCGACCCGAGGTTCCGCGCCGGTAATGGGGGACAAGTGTTCGAGGTTCAGGTCGGACCAGGATTTGGGCGCGAAAGCGACGATTTGGTTGGGAAAGACCAGTACAGATCCATCATACCGTTCGCCCGACACCATGAACCCACCGGCGCCATAGCTATTGATGACTTGGCGCCCTCGCGGAACGAGCGGGGTAACGTCCATCAGACCTAAGCCGGGGTGGCGTCGCCGGGTTTCTCGTCGGTCTCTTTGTCGAACACCTCGCGGCGGACGCCGAGGTACAACAGCACCGGCGCGGCGACGAAGATCGACGAATAGGTCCCGATCACCACGCCCCAAATCATCGCCAAAACAAAACCGGCAATCACAGGTCCACCGACGACTGCCAATGCCACCAGCGCCAACATCGTCGTCACCGAGGTTAGGGTCGTCCGCGACAAGGTGTCGTTGATCGAGAGATCGATCAGTTCCTTCAGATCCATCTTCTTGTATTTGCGTAGGTTCTCGCGCACCCGGTCGTACACGACCACCGTATCGTTCATCGAATACCCGACGATCGTCAGAATCGCCGCCACGATCGACAAATTGAACTCGAGCCCGGTGATCGCAAAGAACCCGAACGTCAGAATGACGTCGTGCACCAGCGCGGTCACCGCGCCGACCGAGAACTGCCATTCAAAACGGAACCAGATGTAGATCAGCATCGCCGCCAGCGCGAGGCCGAGCGCGAGCGCCCCCGCCCGCACCAACTCGCTGGAAACTTGGGGACCGACAAACTCGACGCGGCGGTATTCGATATCGCCCTCAATCACGTCCTCCAGCGCACGTTTGATGACCTCGACGGCGGCTTGTTGTTCTTCGCTGTCGCCGACTTGGCGCTCAACGCGGATCAACACCTCGTCTTCTTCGCCGAACTCCTGCAGCGCCAAATCACCTAGATTCAGACTGCCCACCGCATCGCGCATGACCGAGATATTGGCTGGGCCTTGCGTTTTGACCTGGATAAGCGTCCCACCGCGGAAATCGATCCCGAAGTTCAGCCCAAGAATGACCAGCAAGACGATCGAGAGCACCGCCAGGATGCCGGAAAGCCCAAAAGCGCCTTTGCGCACCCGCATAAACGGGACGCTGGTTTTGTCGGGAACGAGTTTGAGCCGCCAAGCCATCGTCGCGCCCCTAAATCGGCAACACGGTAGGCCGCCGCCACCGCATCCAAGTAATCACGATCAACCGAGTCAGCGTGATCGCGGTGAACATCGAACTGGCGATCCCGAACGCTAGCGTAACGGCAAACCCTTTGACCGGCCCCGACCCGAACTGGAACAGCAGTACCGCTGCGATCAGCGTCGTCACGTTGGCATCGATAATCGTCGTCAACGCGCGGGAATAGCCGGCATCAATCGCCGCAATCGGCGTTTTGCCCGTTCGAACCTCTTCGCGTATGCGCTCGAAGATCAGCACGTTGGCATCGACCGCCATACCGATCGTCAACACCACGCCGGCGATCCCCGGCAACGTGAGCGTCGCTTGGAGCAACGACAGACCGCCGCCGATCAAGATCATGTTGACCAAAAGCGCAACATTCGCGACGGCGCCGAACATCCCGTAGGCCATCACCATGAACACCATCACGGCAAGGAACGCGATAATGCTGGCAAGCTCGCCCGCGGCCACCGAATCGGCGCCCAGGCCCGGCCCCACCGAACGTTCTTCGAGAATATTCAGCGGCGCCGGCAAGGCGCCGGCCCGCAACAACAAAGCGAGGTCGTTTGCTTCTTGAACCGAAAACCCGCCGGAAATAATCCCCGAACCGCCCAAAATGGGCTGGCGAATGTTGGGCGCACTAATCACTTTGCCGTCGAGAATGATCGCAAACGGCCGTCCCACGTTGTCGGTGGTGACCTGGCCAAAGCGCCGTCCGCCTGACGCATCGAACCGGAAACTGACGGCCGGACCGCCGGATTGCTGGTCGAACGTCGTTGATGCGTTGACGAGGTTTTCACCGCTGATGATGACCTCGCGGCGCACGATGTATTCGGTTTGCTGGCTCGACGACCGCGGGTCCGCCGGCAGCGTGACCGAGCCTGGCGGCGCGCTCGTCCGCCCGGGCGGGCATCCAAATCGACAAGCTGGAACGTCAACCGTGCGGTCTGCCCCAGCAGGCGTTTGATCCGGTCGGGGTCATCGACGCCGGGCAGTTGCACCAAGATACGGTCTTCACCCTGACGTTGGATCGAGGGCTCGCGGGTGCCGGTTTCGTCGATCCGGCGGCGGACGATCTCGATCGATTGCTCCACCGCCGCGCGCCGGCGTTGGGCAATCGCTTCGTCCGTAAGGCGGAGCCGCGCCACGCCTTCATCGTCGACCTGTACGTCGAGGTCGCGGGCACCCACCGCCAGGAACGCATTCGTGACAATGGGCTGCGAAAGCCCCCGCAGCGTACGTAACGCGTCGTCGCGTTGCTCCGGGTTGATCAACCGGACGCGCACGCCGTTCTGCTCGAGCCCGATCCCAGTGTAATTGATGCGTTCGGACCGCAGCGCACGCCGGACTTCGCTCTCCAACGACTCCAAGCGCTCGCGAATGACCGAATCGACGTCGACCTCCAACAGCAGATGCGATCCGCCCTGCAAATCGAGGCCGAGGTTGATTTGTTGATTCGGCAGCCAGCCCGGCCACTTTTCCACGCTGGCGCGCGGAAAAAGTTGGGCAGCACGAAAACGATCCCAGCCGCGACAACAACCGCCACCAATGTCGTCTTCCATTTCGCGAATTGCAGCATCTAACGGAGCCTGCTCACTCTTGGACTAATCCAACGCCGAGCGCGTCCGGAAGGTCGAGCCGTCGTGGCGTTCTATTTCTTGTCTTCCGAAACCGGTTCGCCGCGCGACACCACATCCTGAATCGTGCCTCGTGCAACCTGCACCTTGACGTTGTCGGCAATCTCAACCTCGACCCGATTGTCGTCCACCACCTTGGTGATCTTGCCGATGATTCCACCGCCGGTCACGACATTGTCGCCGCGGCGCACATTGCCGACCATCTCGCGATGCGCTTTGACTTTCTTTTGCTGCGGTCGGATCAGCAAGAAGTAGAAGACCACGAAAATCAGGACCAGCGGCAGCAGCCCCATCAGGTCGAAACCGCCAGCACCACCACCAGCACCTTGCGCGAAGGCCTGCGAAATCAACATAGAAACTCCTGAGAATTGGCCCAAATGGCTGCGGGACTATACCGGCCCCAAAGCCGATTGCAAACCGCGCAGGTACCCTGTCGCGGCGTTGTGTGGTTCCCGATTATTGGCCTGTAGCCACCGATTGGCCCGGCCTCTTGAGACTTTGCATTGGGCCTGCAGCGACGTAGGGTCAGACCATGACCGACCCTGACCTCAAGCCCTTGTTACAGCGCATCGCCGACGCGCTGGAGGGCCTTCAACCGGCCCAAACCGCTGCGCCCGATCTGGCCAGCGCCGACGCTTTCGTCTGGCAAGCCCAAGCCGGGCACCTTCAACCGGTGCCGAGCGTCGCCCATGTGGATCTCGCCATGCTGGTCGGGATCGACCGCGTCCGCGACACCTTGCTCGACAACACGCGCCGCTTTGCGGCCGGTCATGCCGCCAACAACGCCCTCCTTTGGGGCGCACGCGGCATGGGGAAAAGCTCCCTCGTCAAAGCCACGCACGCGTCGATCAATCGGGAAACGCCGGGTGTGCTGGTCTTGGTCGAAATTCACCGCGAGGACATCCCCACTCTACCCCAATTGCTGGCCATCCTCGCCGCGGCACCGCGGCGCTGCATCCTGTTTTGCGACGACCTCTCCTTTGATACGGCGGACACCAGCTACAAATCGCTCAAGGCTGTGCTTGAGGGTGGGCTCGAAGGCCGACCCGACAACGTCTTGTTCTACGCGACCTCCAATCGTCGCCACCTAATGCCGCGCGACATGATCGAAAACGAGCGCTCTACGGCGATCAACCCTTCGGAATCGGTCGAAGAAAAAGTCTCGCTTTCGGACCGCTTTGGTCTATGGCTCGGCTTTCATGCCTGCAACCAGGCCGAATTTCTCGCGATGATCGACGGCTATGTGACCCAACTCGACCTTAAGGTCGATACCGAACGGCTCCACGCCGACGCCATCGAGTGGTCGATGACCCGCGGCGCCCGATCCGGGCGCGTTGCTTGGCAGTTCATTCAAGATTTGGCCGGGCGCCAGGGAAAAAAGGTCTAGCCGCAATGCCGCTCCTCCACGACACCATCGCGACCCATGACGGCGCCCTTCCCGCAATCGGCGCCCCGGATCGTACGCCCCTAACCTATGCCGGCCTTTGCGCCCTGGTCGATCAAACGCGCGCAACCCTCAACGGCCTCGGGATCGGGCGTAACGACCGGGTCGCGATCGTGCTGCCTAACGGGCCAGAAATGGCTGCCGCCTTCATCAGCGTGGCCGCCTCGGCAACCACCGCGCCGCTCAACACGGCCTATCGCGCCGACGAATTCCGCCTCTACCTCGAAGACCTCAATGCCAAGGCGCTGATCGTCCAAGCTGGCGACGACACGCCGGCCCGCGCCATCGCCGAAGAACTCGGAATCGCGATCCTGACCCTCACGGCCGATGCCGACGCCCCAGCCGGCCGGTTCGTCCTCGAAGGCCCCAACACCGGGGCCGCACCAGCAGCGGGCGCCGCGACGGCGGACGATATCGCCTTGGTGTTGCACACCTCGGGCACGACCTCGCGACCCAAGATCGTGCCGCTCAGCCACACCAATATCGCGGCTTCGTCACGTAACATAGGGGTCACACTGGATCTTTCGTCGCAAGACCGGTGCTTGAACATCATGCCGCTGTTCCACATCCATGGCCTGATCGCGGCCGTCTCGGCGTCCTTGGCGGCAGGCGCCTCTGTGCACTGCACGCCGGGTTTCAACGCCCTGCGAGTCTTCGGCTGGTTCGAGGCCATCCGGCCTACGTGGTACACAGCCGTCCCGACGATGCACCAAGCCATTCTCTCGCGCGCCGCGCGCAACCAAGAGATCGTCGCCAAAATGGCTTTGCGTTTCATCCGGTCGTCGTCGTCGTCCCTGCCGCCGCCGGTCATGCACGACCTCGAAGCGGTGTTCGGCGCGCCGGTGATCGAATCCTACGGGATGACCGAAGCCAGCCATCAAATGGCCAGCAACGAACTTCCCCCGGGCACGCGCAAACCCGGCAGCGTTGGTGTCGCCGCGGGGCCGGAGGTGGCAATCATGGACGCCGATGGCGCACTGCTGACCCAAGGCGAGACCGGCGAAGTCGTCATTCGCGGCGAGAACGTCACCAAGGGTTACGAGAACAATCCCGACGCCAACGCCACCGCCTTCACCGACGGCTGGTTCCGCACCGGCGATCAAGGCGTCCTCGACGCTGACGGCTTTCTGACCATCACCGGCCGCCTCAAGGAAATCATTAATCGCGGCGGCGAAAAGATCGCCCCGCTCGAGGTCGATAACGTCTTGATGGCACATGATGCGGTCGCGCAGGCCGTCACCTTCGCCATGCCACACGACAAACTCGGTGAAGAGGTCGCTGCCGCGGTCGTTCTTGCAAGAGGGACGGGATATCGACGAAAAATCCTTGCGCGCCTTCGTCGCCGAACACCTCACCGACTTCAAAGTCCCGCGCCGCATCGTAATCTTGGACGAGATCCCCAAGGGCGCCACCGGCAAAATGCAACGCATCGGGCTCGCCGAAAAACTCGGCCGCGCCGGATGAAAATCTGTATCTACGGCGCGGGTGCCATCGGCGGCTATCTCGGCGCCGGTTTGGCCCAGGCCGGTGCCGAGGTCTCGCTGGTGGCGCGCGGCCCACACCTTGCCGCCATTCAGGCGAACGGCCTCAAGCTCACCAAAGACGGCCAAACCATCACGACCCAGGTCGCCGCGACGGATGATCCCAAGACGCTGGGCCCCCAGGACTACGTCTTCGTCACCCTCAAGGCGCATTCGGTCATCCCGGCGCTCGGCGACATCGCCACCCTCCTGGGCCCCGAGACCGCGGTCGTGTGGGGCGTCAACGGGGTCCCGTGGTGGTACTTCCACGACCTCGATGGACCGTGGCGCGACCGGCGCATTCGCTGCCTCGACCCAGATGACGCCCAATGGCGGATCTTGGGGCCCGAGCGCATGATCGGTTGCGTGGTCTACCCCGCCTGCGAGGTAAGCGCGCCGGGGGTCATCACCCATATCGAAGGCGATCGATTCTCGCTGGGCGAACCGTCTGGAGAAAAATCCGACCGCGTCACCGCCCTATCCAAAGCGCTTATCGCGGGCGGCTTCAAAGCGCCGGTGCGGCCCCGCATTCGCGACGAGATTTGGATCAAGTTGTGGGGCAACCTCTCGTTTAACCCGGTCAGTGCCCTCACCCACGCCACTCTAGAGGATATCGGCAACGACGAAGGCACCCACGCCTTGGTCCGCGCGATGATGGTCGAGGCCCAAATCGTCGCCGAGAAGCTCGGCGTTCGCTTTGCCGTCGACGTCGACAAACGCATTGCCGGCGCGGTCGCGGTCGGCGCCCACCGTACGTCGATGCTGCAAGACCTCGAGCGTGGCCGTCCGATGGAAATCGACGCCCTTGTCACCGCGATTCAAGAACTTGCGCGCCTCACCGACACCCCGTGCCCGATGATCGATACCGTCCTCGCCTTGGTGCAGGAACGGGCGATCCAAGCCGGACTCTATACCCCGATCGGCGGCTAACTGGTCAGTTGCGGTAGCCGCGTCAGCGGATCGACCGGTTCGGTGCCGCGCCGCAATTCGAAATGCACTTGGCTCGCGCCGTTCGACCGTCCGACCTGGGCGATCGGCTGCCCTTGACTGACCTGATCGCCACGCCGCACGGCAACAGCTTCGGTATGGGCATAGGCGGTAATCCACCCGCCGGCGTGCCGGATCAGCAACAAATTGCCCAGGTTCTTCACTTCCTCGCCGACATAGATCACCTCGCCGTCGGCGGCAGCACGAACCGGCGCGCCGGGCGCGGCCGCGATATTGATCCCGTCGTTCACGCGCCCATTCCCTTGTGGGCCGAATGTCTGCAAAACCCGCCCCTGCACCGGCCAATCGAACCCCCGGGAGGCCCGTTCACGTGGCAAGACCCGTGCCCTCGGTGCGGGCGGCGGTGGTGTCGCACGGGCGGTCTGCGTGGTCTCGGAAGGCTTGGCCGCGGGGGTTTTCGGAATCGCCGTTTCGTCCACCACCACCGACGACCGCGCCCGCCGTTTCTCGGGATCGGCAAACGCCGTTTGCACCCGCGCCGCATCGGGCAGCATCAAGGGTTGGCCGACAAATATCCGGTCCGGGTTGGCCAGGCCGTTAAGGCGAATGATGTCCACGACCCGCACGCCATAGCGATCTGCGATTTCGCCCAATGTATCGCCCGAGCGCACGGTGTAGATTGGTCCGTCGCCAAGTTCGCGGCGCGCTTGTCGCTGAGAGAGGTCTGCCCGCCGGCTCGCGTCGTCGCGCAGAGCCCGTTCGATCACCGCGGTGATCCGATAGTCGACCGGCGCGGGCACGCTGCGCGCGCACGCTGCAAGCGCCAACCCGGCCAGGAATAGAAAAACGAACCGCCGCAAGGTCAAGGCCACCTCTTTCGCCGGCCACCCGCCGACACATGCCTTCAGCCGCGTCTCGTTCTCCCAACGATCCGCAACTTCCCCTGCCACGACAAAATTAGCGCGGGTCGCCGTCGAAACTCAACGTCGGCGACCGTGCAAAATTTCGTTAGATGACGTGCGCCATCATCAACAACACGATCACAACGCCGGCGATCACAAAAGCCGCCAACTCGAGGTTCCCTTGTTGGCTCGCCTCTTTGGCCTCGTCGTTCAGCGGCGCAGCCAGTTCTTCGTCAGTCCATTCCATAGGTACTACCTCGATCAAGTTTCTTTCGCGGACGATAATCTAACCAATCCTCGGCGCGTCGTCGCGGGTCAAATCATCGGCCCTTCAGGACGCCGACGCACCTTTGGCGCGCACGACGCCCGCAACCAAGGGCACGAACCGGACCGGCAACAGTTCTTCAGACGTGAATTCGTCGCCTTGCCGGACGATGCGCACGATGTGTTGGGCTTGCGAATCACGCCCCACCGGGACGATGAGGATACCGCCGTTTTCCGAGAGCTGTTCCTTCAGTGCCGCAGGCACCTCCGGCGCCGCCGCCGTCACGATGATTCGGTCGAACGGTGCAAGGTCGGGCCAGCCGTTCGCGCCGTCGCCCAACCGCGTCACGATATTGCTGATCCGCGCCGCCTTGAACTTCTCCTCGGCCCGCCGCAGCAACGACCGGTATCGCTCGATCGTGAAGACCCGCCGACACAGCCGCGCCAAGACCGCCGCTTGATAGCCCGAGCCTGTGCCGATCTCCAGCACCCGCATCCGCGGCTTGACGTCTAGCGCCTGGGTCATGAACGCAACGACATAAGGTTGGCTAATGGTCTGGCCCTCTTCGATCGGCAATGCCGTGTTCTCGTAAGCCTGATCGACAAACGACGGCGAGACGAAAACCTCGCGCGCCACGCGCTCGATGGCCGACAGGACTTCGGTATCGGTAATTCCCTGCTGGCGCAGCTCCATAATCAATCGGATCTTGCGCGCGTCTTGGGTCACTTGAAGGTGGCCTGTAGCGCCTTTCTGGTCGCACCGTGCGTGAAATTCATCTTCAACGGCGTCACCGAAATTTGCTCGCGCACCATCGCACCGAGGTCGGTGGCCTCGCCGGGTTTGCCGACCTGACGGCGAAAGCCCAGCCAGTAATAGAGGCCGCCGCGTGGGTCCTCGCGCTCATGGATTTGGATTTTCCCGACGTCGCGCCGGCCTTGCACGGTGACCACCGTACCTTTGACGTCGCTCGGTTTGACCGGCGGGAAGTTCACGTTGATCAGCACGTCGCTCGGCCAGCCGGCTCTGCGCAATTTACGCACGACGGCAGCGCCATGGGCTTCAGCCGTGCCCCAATGAATGGGCTCGGGCCGCGTAAACACCTGGCTCATGGCGATCGAAGGAATGCCCAACAAAGTGCCCTCCATCGCGGCCGCAATGGTGCCCGAATAGGTCACGTCCTCGGCCAAGTTCGCGCCCCGATTCACGCCGGACAAGATAAGATCCGGCTTGCGACCCTCGACGATCTGATTGACGGCCATGACCACGCAGTCGGTCGGCGTTCCGTCCACCGCGAAGCGCCGCTTCGATATTTTCCGAATGCGTAGCGGTTCGACCAGCGTCAGCGAGTGCGATGCACCGCTTTGCTCGTATTCCGGCGCCACGACCCAGACATCGTCGCTCAGCGAATGCGCGATCTTTTCCAGAATCTTGAGACCCGGAGCGTTGATGCCGTCGTCGTTGGTAACGAGAATGCGCAACTTCGCCATTACGCGCCCGCTCCGATGACCTCAAGTCCGCCCATGTAGGGCCGCAACACCTCGGGCACGACGATCGAGCCATCGGCTTGTTGGTAGTTCTCCAAAACCGCTACCAAGGCACGCCCCACCGCGAGGCCCGAACCGTTCAATGTGTGCACGAAACGCGTGCCTTTCTCGCCCGCCGGGCGATACCGCGCGTTCATCCGCCTGGCCTGAAAGTCGGTGTAGTGCGAGCACGAGGATATTTCGCGGTAACGATCCTGGCCCGGTAGCCACACTTCGATGTCGTAGGTTTTCGCGTTCGAAAATCCAAGGTCGCCGGTGCACAACACCACCACGCGATAGGGCAGCTCCAACCGCCTGAGAATCTCTTCCGCGCTGGCCGTGAGCCGTTCGTGTTCGTCGACCGCCGCTTCCGGCGTCACCACCGAAACGATTTCCACTTTGTGGAACTGGTGTTGCCGGATCATGCCGCGCGTATCTTTGCCCGCAGCGCCGGCTTCGCAACGAAAACACGGCGTCAGCGCCGAGACCCGCATCGGCAACGCGCTTTCGTCGAGGATTTGCTCGCGCACCAGATTGGTCAGCGGAACCTCGGAGGTCGAGATCAACCACAAATCCGTCGTGGTGCGAAACAGATCGTCGGCAAATTTCGGCATCTGCCCCACGCCGTAGGCCGCCTCGTCACGCACCAACAACGGTGGTGAGACCTCGGCATAGCCGTTGTCGCCGGTCTGTACGTCTAGCATGAAC
This sequence comes from Alphaproteobacteria bacterium, assembly GCA_038141965.1. Lineage (GTDB taxonomy): Bacteria > Pseudomonadota > Alphaproteobacteria > SHVP01 > SHVP01 > CALJDF01. The sequence continues at coordinate 326,491 of JAYQJC010000002.1, read as the reverse complement.
TGGCCCAACGCGCGCTCCAGCCTCGCCAGCGCGCCCTTGAGAACAACAAAGCGCGCGCCCGACATCCGCGCGGCGGCTTCGAAGTCCATCAAGCCCAAGTTTTCGCCCAGATCGACATGATCCTTAGGCGTAAAATCGAAAGCAGGTCGATTGCCCCAGGTGCGTACCTCGACATTGTCGTCTTCGCTCGCCCCATCGGGCACGTCGTCCGCAGGGATATTGGGTAGTCCCGACAACATCGTGGTCAGCGCTTCGCCGATGTCACGATCCTGCGCCTCGTGTTCCTGAAGCTGGGCCTTGAGGTCGGCAACCTCGGCCTTCAGGCGCTCGGCCTCGGCGTCATCGCCCCGCCCCTTCGCCTTGCCGATCAGTTTCGACGAATCATTGCGCCTCTTTTGGATGTCCTGCAAAGCGGTTTGGACGCCGCGGCGTTTCTCATCCAAAGCAAGAATGTCAGCCGCCTGCGGGTCGAACCCGCGGCGCTTCATCCCGGCGTCGAACGCTTCGGGGTTGTCGCGAATGAATCGAATGTCGTGCATGGCCCGCACTTATAGGGGCCGCGTGGAATCCCGTAAAGCGGGACGGTGCCTAGGCGTTAAGTTCCGCTTCTTCCGCGGCCTCGCGCGCGGCGCGCCGCTTTTCTACGCGCCGCGCCAAGAAGATTGACACCTCGTATAGCGCAATCATCGGGACGCCCAAGCCGATTTGGCTGATCAAATCCGGCGGCGTCAGGATCGCCGCAATGCCAAACACGATCACGATCGCGTAGCGCCGTTTTCGGGCCAGCGAATCGGCCGAAACGATCCCCGCCCGGGCCAACAACGTCAGAATGACCGGCATCTGGAACGCGATACCGAAGGCTAGGATCAGCTTCATGACCAGCGAGAGGTATTCCCCGACCTTGGCTTCAAGCTCGATCGGCAAAGTGCCCTCGCCGCCCGGCGTCTCAAACCCGAGGAAGAAGCGCCACGCCAGCGGAATGATCATGTAGTAGACCAGCGCCGCACCGGCGGTGAACAAGATCGGCGTCGCGACCAAGAACGGCAAGAACGCGGAGCGTTCGTTGCGATAAAGTCCCGGTGCCGCGAACTTCCAGATTTGTATCGCCAGGAACGGGAACGTCACCCAAAACGCCGCGAACATCGACACCTTCAGCAACGTGAAGAACGCTTCCTGCAGCGCCGTATAGATCAGGCGTTTGCCTTCGTGGCCCTCGACGGCGTCGGCATAGGGCTGGACCAAGAAGTTGTAGATTTCGTCGGAAAAGATGTAGGCGACGACGAACGCGACCACGAAGAAGATCACCACGTGCATCAAGCGCTTTCGCAGCTCGGTCAAGTGCTCGAGCAGCGGTGCCTTGCTGGATTCGATCTCCGCCTGTTCTTCCGCCGCGCGCTCCGCCACCAACCAACCGTCCTTTAGGTTCTGGACGCGCGGGCCTTGGCCGGCGGCTCAGGTGTTTCGGCAGCCGGTGCAGCTTCGGACTCGGCTTGGGCTGCCGCCGCCGCAACCGCATCCCCGTCGGCAGGAATTTCGGCAGGCGGAGCGGTCTCGACCTCCGCTGGCGCCCCCAATGCGACGTCCGAACTCCCGGCGTTACCCGCAGCGTAGTCGGCCTGCACAGACTTCTTCAACGAGCCGTCGGGATCGATGTGGTTCTCTAACGACGTCACGCTGGCCCCGCCACCGATGTTGTTGAGGTCGCGGCGCAAGTCGTTGATTTCGGTTTCGCGACCGATCTCTTCCAAACTGCTGGTGAACTCACGACTCATCCGCCGCGCCTTGGCGGTCCATTGTCCCACCGTGCGCACGACCTTCGGTAGGTCCTTGGGTCCGACCACAAGGATCAGAACCAGGACCACGACGATCATTTCGGTCCAGCCAATATCAAGCATCGAGGTAAAGCCCCGAAAACCCGCTCAAGCGCCGCAACGCGGCGCGGGCAGGTGTCTGGTTACGCGGTTTCTTTATCTTTCGATTCGACCGGCGCCGCTTTTTCGGCGGTCGCGTCGATGGTGTTCTGCTGTGCGGCAGCCGTATCGTCCTCGGCCATCCCGCGCTTAAAGCTCTTGATGCCCTTGGCCATGTCGCCCATCAGGCTCGAAATCTTGCCGCGCCCGAAGAGCACCACGAGCAGCAGCACGACGACGAGGATTTGCCAGAAACTAATGCCCATTACCTTGCTCCAACTGGTTAGCGGCCCAAATGGCCGCCATTAGTGTGGATCATTGCAGAAAGGCTGAGTCGGCGCAAACGCCCGCGCGCTTTCCCAACCACCAATTTCTGCTGGAATTACACCTATTTAGTCACTCTTCTTCAAAAACAAAAGCCTGCGCGCGATCAAAATCGACGTTCACTTTCTCGTCCGGTTGCGGTAGCGCGGTCCCCGGAACGTGCGCTGTGACCCGCGTCTCGTCCGCCAGAACCAGATCGACGACGCTATAGGGCCCCAAGACGCGCGCACCCAAGACCGTCGCGGGGACCCCGGAATCGCCCAAAAACAGCCCCTCGTTACGTACGCCCACCGTCACCGACGCGCCTCGTGCGGGTTCGGTGGTCGGTATGCGACCCAACGCGGTTTCGACCGAATTGGCCTGTACCGTCCCGCTCAAGGCGTTCACATGACCAAAGAACCGCGCCACGAAAAGGCTAGCGGGCGCGCCATAGATTTCGGCCGGTGGGCCGACCTGGGCCAAGCGCCCAGCCCGCATTACCGCCACGCGATCGGCCATGCGCATCGCTTCGCGCGGATCGTGGGTGACCAACAACGTCGGCGTGCCCGCCTCGGCGAGAATGCTCAGCGTATCGTCACGCACCGAATCGCGAAGCTGCGTGTCCAAGCCCGAGAACGGCTCGTCCATCAACATCAATGCCGGTCGTGGTGCCAGCGCACGGGCCAGCGCAACGCGTTGCTGCTCACCACCCGAAAGCTCATGCGGATAGGTCTGCGCGTACTGCGCCATACCGACGTGATCCAATATTCGCTCGGCCCGCCTTCGTTTATCGGCGGCGTCTTTGCCCCGCACGCCAAACATCACGTTGTCGATCACCTTGAGATGGGGAAACAGCGCAAAGTCCTGAAACACCATGCCCGTGTTGCGATCCTCCGGCGGTAGCGAGCGCCCATCGCCCGCGACAACCCGGCCGCCGATGCTCACCCGCCCGTGTTGCAACGTTTCCAGACCGGCGGCGAGCCGCAGCGTCGTCGACTTGCCGCACCCCGACGGGCCGACCAAGACACACCACCTCCCCCGCCCCCACCGTCAACGACAACCCGTCGACGGCCACCGCTTGGCCATAGCGGTGCCGGACGTCGTCGAAGATCAAAACCGGGGCGGGATCGGACAAAACAGAATTCTCTCTCGTGAAGGCCGCGATTGTTTAGCACGCGCCAGGCGGAAAGCTAGAGCTAGATAACCTCGCTCGGGTCGCGCGCAACGGTTTGGTTCAGCAGCACCACCGGCACCAATCCCACCGCAACGATCGACAACGCTCCCAACGACGAGAGCTCGAGCTGCTCGGAGGAACCGAACTGGTAAACGTAGGTCGCCAGGGTGTCGAAGTTGAATGGGCGCAACAACAGCGTCGCCGGTAGCTCCTTCATCACATCGACGAAGATCAACAACGCCGCCGTCACCAAGGTGCCTTTCATGAGCGGCAAGTGCACCCGGAACAGTGTCCCCCGCGGTCCCTCGCCCAACGTTCGCGCGGCCATCTCCATGCTCGGCTTGATGCGCCCAAGCCCGGATTCGAGGGCGCCGTAAGACAAGGCAAAGAACCGGACCAAATAGGCAAACATCACCGCGGCGACCGTCCCGCTCAGCAACAGCCCCGTTGAGATCCCAAACGTATCGCGCATCCACCCATCGAACGCGTTATCGAACGCCCCGAACGGGATCAGAATGCCGAGCGCCAAGACCGCGCCGGGGACCGCGTATCCCAAACTGGCAATCCGTGCCGTCCCCGACAGAACCCGCCCACCCCGCAGGCGCACGGCATAGGCAAGGAATGTCGCCAGCACCACGCAAAGCACGGCGGAACCTGCGGCCAAGAGCAGGCTATTAATGGCAAAGTCCGGAAACCGGGACGACCACGACTCCTCGGCAAACAGCACCGCATTGCGCAGCAGATCGCACCAGGGATCAAGAAACCGAGCGTAACCGGCAGCAGGCACGCCAGCATCGCCGCCCAGCGCGTCCGCGTGCCCAGGCGTTGCCGGTTAGCCCGCCGATGGCGGGTGGCCAATGCATGATATCGCCGCCGCCGCCGTTCTAAGCGCTCCAGCAAGATCAGCAACACGACAAAGCCCAGCATCACCAACGCGATTTGCGCCCCGCCGCCGACGTTGCCCATCGTCAGCCACACGTTGAAGACGCCGGCCGTCAGCGTGCGCACGGCAAAGAAATCCACCGTGCCGAAATCGTTCAGCGTTTCCATCAGTGCCAGCGTCATGCCGACCACCACCGCAGGTCGAGCCAGCGGCAAGGCGACACGAAAAAACGTCTGCCACGGCCCCGCGCCCAACGTGCGGCTAACCTCACGCGTCACCCCGGCTTGCTCGAGGAACGCCGCGCGCGACAGCAAATAGACATAGGGGTAGAGCGTCAGCGTCATCATCGCGATGGCGCCGCCGACCGACCGGATTTCGGGAAACCAATAATCCCGCGCGCTTTGCCAGCCAAACATCGCCCGCAACGCGCTTTGCACCGGCCCGGCAAACTCCAAAGGTCGGTGTAGACGTAGGCCACGATGTAAGTCGGCGCCGCCAGCGGCAGCATCAACGCCCACTGGAAAATTCGTCGGCCGGGAAACTCGGTCGTGCTGACCAACCACGCCGTCCCGACCCCGATCACGACGCTGCCGGTCGCCACGCCGACCATAAGCCGCAACGTCGTGTCGACGTAGCCCCACAAGACGGTTTCGAACAGGTGTGGCCAGATGTTCTCGTTGGGAAAAATCGCCAGCCAGGCGACGGAGACAATCGGCAGCGCCACGGCCCCGGCGATCAGCAACCCGCCGAGTTGCCAGGTGCGCTCGCCGCCCACGCCTCGGTGTTTGCTCGCCTCTACTTGCATCGCCCGCAAAACCTGAAAACCATCAATCCCAAAACAAGGAAAACCCCGACGCCGAAGACGCCGGGGTTTCTATGGACTTTGCGGACGCGAGCGCTAGCTCGACGGCCCCGCGTTGTAATGCACTTCGTTGACCAGCTTGATCGCCATCGGCCGTTGCGCCGCGACATCGGCCAAAGACTGGTCGGAGCGTTCGAAATCGCCGAAGGACTGCAGCAGCCCCGAAGGCTCCACCCCGGCGCGCAACGGGTATTCGTTGTTTTGCTCGGCATACATCTTCTGCGCCAAATCGCCGACCAGGAATTCCATCAACTTGATCGCATTCTCGCGGTTCGGCGCCGCACTCGTCATCGCGATGCCCGAAATGTTCATGTGCGTCCCGTCGTCATTCTGATTCGGGAAGATGATGTTGGCCGAAGCGGCCCATGCCGATTGCTCTTCGTTCTGCAGCATCAGCGCATAGTAGTAGTGATTGCCCAACGCCAAGTCGCACTGCCCTTCCATGATCGCTTTCACCTGGGCACGGTCGTTGCCCTGCGGCTTGCGCGCGAGGTTATCGCGCAGTCCGGCAAGCCAAGCATTGGCCTTTGCCTCGCCGTGTTTGTCGATCATCGAAGCGAACAGCGCCACGTTGTAGGCATGGTCGCCGGCGCGGGTGCAAATCCGACCGCGCCATTTCGGGTCGGCTAGGTCTTCGTAGAAAAGCGCGCGCGCTTCCTCGAGCGGCACCCGGTCCTTAGAGGCATAGATCACACGCGCCCGCTGCGTCACGCCGAACCAATGGCCGTTTGGATCGCGCATCGACGCCGGAATGACCTGGTCGAGGGTCTCGTTCTCCACCGCCTGGGTCACACCGCCGGCAACCGCGTCGGTCAGCCGACCGATATCGACGGTGAAGATCAGATCGGCCGGCGAATTCCGCCCCTCGGCCTTCAGCCGCTCGACCAAACCTTTATTGGCGAAGACGACGTTCACCTTGATCCCGGTTTCCCGCGTGAACGCGTCGAACATCGGCTGGATCAAGAACGGCTGGCGGTAGGAATAGACGTTCACTTCTTCCGCAGCCTGTGCGGCGGACGCGACCGTCGCCAACCCAAACAGCACCAGTGCAGCAAATCCACGCGTCACTCGATGACCGAACATTTCCTTGGCTCCCTCATGCGCCGGTGGCGTTTCCTGCACCGCGACCCGGCTCACCCTAGGCACGGCCGCCCTTGGGCCATTTGACCTATATCAAGCAATTGCAAATCAATCGCAACTGAGGGTCTTCTTATCGCAATTGATAATCATTCGCAATAAACGGACGGAGAGATAGTCTCGACCCGGTATGGACCTGAAAAAATGGTGGAAACTCTAACGCTTAACCCAAATGGCGGGAGGCAAACTCGCGCACCGAGTTCGCGATAGCGTCAGGCTGAAGCCCGTAATACCCCAACAGATCGTCCTGGGTCCCGTATTTGTCGGGAAGCCGATCCGGAATACCGAGGCGCAGCACCGGCGGCGCCTCACGCCCCATAGTGTCGCCCAGCAGATCGTTCACCGCGCTGCCCAGTCCCCCAACCAAGGTATGCTCTTCGAGAGTGACGATCCCCCGCACCTGCCCCGCGAGATCAAGGCAGCGCGGTCTCATCGAACGGTTTGATCGTGTGCATGTGCAGGACACCGCAGGACAAACCACCTGACACCTCCAATGCGGCGGCCGCATCCAACGCTCGGTTGGTCATCACACCGGTCGAGACCAAGAGAATGTCCCCCGGCGCCCGCATTTCGATCGCCTTGCCGATTTCAAAACCATTCTCGTCGCGCGAGACGATGGGGTCGCCGCCTTTTGCGAGGCGAATATAGACCGGCCCCGGCATGTCCAACGTTTGGGGCACGAAACGCGCCATTTCCTCTTTGTCGACCGGCGCCACCACCGTCATGTTCGGCAGCGACCGCATGATCGCGATGTCTTCGACAGCCAAGTGGGTCGGCCCCAACGGCGCATAGACCAAGCCACCGCCATTGCCGATCAACCGCACCGGCAAGTTATGCAAGCACAAATCGACGGCGACCTGTTCGAAACAGCGCCGGGTAATGAACGTCGCGATCGTATTGACGTACGGAATGAACCCTTCCATCGCCAGGCCCGCGGCCATGCCGATGATGTTCTGCTCGGTCACGCCTTCCATGAAAAAGCGTTCCGGCATTTCTTCCTTGAACGTATCCAAAGTCCCGGCGCCGAGATCGGATCCGACAAAGACCACGCGCGGATCGCGGCGCGCCATTTCGTAAACGGTGTCGAGGCTTGTTTTCCGCATCGCTAATCGAGCTCCGCATACATCGCGGCGACTTCATCGTCGCTGATTTTGGATTTGTGATGCCAGGTCGGGTTGCCTTCCGCCTCGGCAATCCCCCGCCCCTTCACCGTGTGGCAAATGATGGCCGACGGCTTGTCGCTCTCGAAGGGCACGCTTGAAAGAACGTGACGCAACTGGTCGACGTCGTGTCCATCCACTTCATGCACGGCAAACCCAAACGCGCGCCATTTGTCGGTCAGGGGTTCTAGGTCTTGCACCACCGACGTGCGGTCGTAGGACTGAAGCTTGTTGTAGTCGACCATCGCCACGAGGTTCGACAAGCGGTGTTTGCCGGCCGACATCGCCGCTTCCCACACCGACCCTTCGTTGATCTCGCCGTCGCCCATCAGCACGAACACGCGCGACTCGCGTTTCTGCAACCGCATCGCCAGGGCTTGGCCAAGCCCGATCGACAGCCCGTGCCCCAGCGCACCGGTCGAGGCTTCGACGCCAGGCACCTTGGCCCGTTCCGGGTGACCGCCCAACATGCCGTCGAAACGGCAAAACCGGTCGAGCTCTTCCGCCGGGAAGAAACCTTTATCGGCCAAGATCGCATACAGCGCGAGGCACCCATGGCCCTTGCTCAAGATGCAACGATCGCGATCGGCCCACGTCGGGTTTTGCGGATCGAACTTCAGAATATCGTCGTACAGAACCCGCAGCGCCTCGATCAGCGAAAAGGCCGAGCCCAAGTGGCCCCGCTTGCCGCCATCAAGACCGCGCACCACCAATCGGCGCAGCGCCACCGAACGTTCATCGAGGTCGTCGCCTACAAGACGAATGTGTGCTTCCGACGTCACGCGGCGATCTCCTTTTTGACCCGGTCGACAAACCCTTCGGCCTTGCGAAGTTGCCGCGCCAACACGGCGTTGCGATCGCGATCACCATAGGCAAACGCGCGCTGGGCCCAACGCTCGGGAATGAATTCATTCAAGACGATCAATGCCCAACGCAACGCATAAAGCGGCTTGAGTAAACGCAAGCGTGTGGCGAAGTTGGGATCATCGGCAAAGATCGCGGTCGCTTGCTTCTCGAACCGAGACGCCAACCGCACCCGCAAGCCCATGCCAGGATGTAAAATGAAATCGGACACCAATTTCACCGGATCGTCCCAGCCGAAATATTCGAAATCGCAGAACACCAACGCGTCGTCGGCGCCACGTACCGCGTTGTGAAACCCAAAATCGGACGGCGACAGCGTGCGATAGATCGCAGGCAAGTCGGCGGTCGATGAAATACCCGCCTCCGACAAACCTTCGCGCACCCGCGCCCAAGTCATGTGCAACAGATCGTCGAACGAATCGCGCAAGAAACTCGAAAGATCGCCCCGGAACGCAGCTTCGCGTTCCAACCGCCCGCGGCGCACCACGATTTGGCGATACAGCTCGTCGGGCGAGAGACAGGCTTCGCGGGCCAGCGGCAAATCGCCCGCCGCGCCTTGCCGCGCAATATCCCGCAGCGCCCGAACGAAATCGCACGCCGCGTCGATGTCGGCCGGGGTCGGGGTTTTCACCGGTTCGCCGTCGATCCAACCGAACAAGGCGCACTGCGCGTCGCGGTCGGCCGCCATCGGCTCGGGGATGGCCCGCAAGCCTTCCTGCCACAAATAGCTCAAGCCTTGGAACTCAGCACTCAGCCGTGCGCTCCCGTCATGGCCGCCGGCAAAATAGGTCTTCAGGGCAAAGCGCGAACCATTGTCACCGTCGACACGGTAGACCCGATGGTTGCCGGCCCCCGAGATTTCCTCAAGGTTGCCAACGGTCCCGCCGCACAACGTGCGCGCCACTTCGGCGATTTGCGCTAGCTCGTTCACGCCACCGCTCGCTCGAGATCGGTGAACATGAAATCTCGAATCTCGAACCAATCCGCCATCACCGCATCGGCACCTTCGCCGCCCGTCGCACTCAATAGAATTCGAACGATTTCGTTCGGGAACGATTTCTCGGCGAACAACTCGGGCAGATCGTCGATGAAGTGGGTACAACCCAACTCGCCGATCCGTGCGGCTTTTTCGGCCCTGGTGCCTTCGAAATAGATATCGTCGACATTGAACCCCAGCCCGCCGGGATCGAAGAATTGGTTGGCGCGCATCCACGCCAGCGCCGCGTACCGCAAGTTGGGGCCCGGCACCGCATTCGAAAACACCGATTTGTGGCTCACCACCACGAGCGGCACGCCAAGCCGCCGCGCACTCCCGACGAAACCAAGAAAGCCCGGCATCAACGTTGCCTCCGACATCCGCGGGCCATAGGCCTCGGCCTGCATCACCTGCCACGCATCATCGCTATGACGTTGTCGGACGGCATCCCGCACCGCGGTCTTACCACCGACCGGAATGTCATCAAGATAACCACCCTCAAGCGCCAGCCGCGCAAACAGATCGTCATAGCGCGCAATCGTATTGTCGAAGTCGATTCCAATAAGCATAACTACGCCAAGTTGATTTCTTGCATGGTTTTGATGTTGTAGTAGCGCGGGTTGGCCATCGGGTCGGCAACCTGCCCCGCCTCGAACGCCGAAACCAAGCTGCCCACGGCATCTTCGATGGTGTGCACCGGCACAAAGCCCAACTCATCGGCGATCTTCTGCGACGAGACATGGTAAGAGCGCAAATCGTCCGACGGTTCGGTCACCACCTCGACGCCGTTGCCGACCGACGCACGCACCATTTCGGCAATCTCCGACACGCTGTGGTTCTCAAACCCGGCGTTGAAGATTTTGCCGTCGATCGCGGCATCGTCGTATTGCAAACACTTCACATAGAGGTCGGTCATATCTTCGATGTTGATGTTGGGTCGCCGTTGCGAACCCCCAAACACCGTGATCTTGCCGTTGTTGATGGCATGGTTGGTCAGGATGTTGACCGTCAGATCGAGCCGTAGCCGCGGCGCGTAACCGCATACGGTCGCGGGGCGGATCACCAACGTCGTGAAACCCGGCACGCGTTCTTCGGCCAGCACGTCCTCGCACATCGCCTTGAACTTGGAGTAATCCGTCAGCGGTTCCAGCGGCAGGTCTTCCGTCACCTCGGGATCGTCTTTGATGCCGTAAACGCTCGAGGACGAGGCGTAGATGAACCGCGTCACCCCCGCCGCTTTGGCGGCGCGCACCAAGGGGCGGAAGGCGTCGTAGTTGATCGACTTCCCGAGATCGGGGTTCAACTCGAAACTCGGATCGTTCGATATGCAGGCCAGGTGAATCACCGCATCGCACCCGCGCATCGCCTCGGCCACCGCAGCAGGATCGCGTAGATCGCCCTTCACTTCGCGGAGGTTCGGATTGCCCTTCAAATCGGCAAACACATCGCCGTAGATGTAGAGATCCAGCACCGTCACCTTGTGACCGGCATCGAGAAGTTTCGGGATCAACATGCTGCCGACATAGCCGGCGCCGCCCGTCACCAGGACATTCCAAGTCTTGTTCGTCATGCGGAAACCACTTTCAAAGCCCGTTCTTGTGAAGTCGCCTCGCCTGTCCACCCCATCGCGACATCCAACATCGCGTGGCACACGGCAAGATGAGTAATCTCGACAAATCCGTATTCGGTCGACGGCACGTAGACGTTGATGTCGCCCAAGTTGCGCAGCAAGTTGTCGGGGGCGAACCCGGACAAGGTCATCACCCAGCAGCCGCGTTTCTTGGCGGCCAACACACCGTTGAGAATGTTCTCCGAATTGCCCGAACTTGAAATCGCCACCAGCATGTCGCCCGGTTGCGCGAACATCTCGATTTGTTTGGCAAAGACCTGATCGAACCCGAGGTCGTTCCCCAGGCAGGTCAAGAAGGCCGGGTCGTTGAACGCCAGCGTCCGGATGCCGCCGGCTTTGGTGTAGTCCTCGGCCATGTGGCTTGCGATCGTCGACGAACCGCCATTGCCGATAAACATCAGCTTGTTCCCGGCGTCGTGCGCGGTTTGCGCGCGCTCCATCGCCGCAGCCATCACCTCGGCAAGGTCGAACTGCTCGCCGGTCGCCCCGGTGGCGACCATGCGTTCATCCATCGCGCCCAGCGTGGCGAAGTACGACGAGATATTCCGTTTCGTGAAATCAGCGCGCATAACGGGCCTACTTCAATAAAGTTGTGATGTATTTCTGAACCGGCACTTTTTCGACCGATTGCCGGTGACCGACGATCCCGACCTTCAACGCCCCCACCGCGTTGCCGATGAACCCGGCCACTTCCATATCGGCACCCGCCGCGACAACCGGCGAGGTTACGGACAAAAACGCGTCCCCTGCCCCAACGGTATCGACGACTTGTTGAGTGAATGCCGGGATCCGGCGTGGCGCCGTACGCGCGGTCATAGGTCAACGCAACCATGTTGACCATGGGTGATCATGAAACGGTCGCAATCGATGGCGTGCGCCAACCCGTCGGTAATGACATCCTCGATATCGGAGAATCGATCGCCGGTGGCCAGCTGCGCCTCGGGCGCGTCGATGCAAATGTAGTCGGCGCGGTTGTATCGGGTGACCATGTTGTACCCAAGGTTTGCACTATTGCTCTGTGCGTTAACCGCGAGAAACCGAGCGGCATCGGTCGTCGTGCGAATGGCGCGCGGCGTCATCATCCCGTGACCGAAGTCGGTGACGATCACGACGTCGAAGTCTTTCGCGCGATCGCCGATCATGTCGCACAACTGCTTCTCTACTGCGCCGTTCAGCGGCGTATCGTCGAAGTGATAGACCTCGAACAACTTGTTCATGTGGCCCGGGTCGACGTATCGGCTCTTGCGGATCGTCGGCAGCCCCGGCCGGTACAGGCTATGGATCGTGACGTTGTCGCGGATCGTGTCGCGAATCAGGCTCTGATAGGACTCGCGCTCGCCCAGAATAGTGACGACTTCGACATCCTTGACGAAATCCGCCACATGATTGGCCGCGGCGACCACCCCACCCGCAAACACTTCGCGCCCGGAATAACGCGACGCGATGATGTTTTCCTTGGCCGACTTGCCCATGGGCTTGGCGTAGAGGTATTCGTCGATGATCGCTTCGCCGACCAGGAGCACGCGCATGTCTTTGATCTGATCGATCGCGCCGAGCGCCTGTTCCATCTGCGCTTCTTTGTCGATCCCGCCGAGGTATTCCATCACGGCCGGGTCGAACACGTTCAGGTGTCGGTTGATCAACGAGGAAGAAGAGAACGTAATGTCGTCGGTGTACAACACCCGACCGCCGTGGCGTTCGACCGCTTCGCGTTCCATCCGGATCTTGCCGGTCAGATCCTCGCCTTCGTTCGAATAGTCCGAGCCTTTGACGTAGACATCCGGCCGGATCAGGTCGAGTAATTGCTCCGCGCTGGGCCACTCGTTGATGCCGATCCAACTCGTGCATTCCAGTGCGGCCAGCATCTCGGCGCGCAAATCGCCGGTGAATACCGGACGACCGGGACCCTTGTTGACGAATTCATCCGGCGTGATGGTGACGATCAGCACGTCGCCTTCGGCCGCCGCGGCTTCGAGATGACGCACATGCCCCATATGGACGAGGTCGAAGACGCCGTGCGCCAAAACGATGGTTTTGCCGCGCGCCTTCAGCGCCGAGGCAATCGCCGCCAAATCGCGGATCGACTTGATTTTGTCGCGTGCACGCTGCGGCGTACGCGCGATATCGAGAGGAATAGCGGCGGATTCGCTAGGGGTCATTTATGCCTCCCGAACCGGCAATTCTTGCCTAGTACTGGGCACATTCCACCCTTTGATGGCGCGAGTATCCGGTGAACGTGCCGCTTTCTGTCTCATATCGTAGCCATTCTCTCCGCGGTTTGGTTAACGCCCGGTAAACCGGAGCCCTGCCAAAGGGCCGTTAACCATAGTTCTCAAAGGAAACCGGTGCATTTGCCGTGCCAGGATGCGCCAAGGTGGCGCGGTCTTTGCACAAATTCCGGTGGATCCACTGCACACGGCCCTCTTCGGCATGTCATTCATCGGTTTCGATTTCAACGTTTTGGGCAACTACTACGCCTCTGGCGCTTCGCTGTCGGCGTCGGTGCAGACCGCCGTCCTGCGCAACGGCGAAATCGGCCGCCTGATCGCCGCCCGGGAGCAAACCGTCATCCCGCCGTGGCAGCAACCCGAGCCGGTATCCGACAAATCGCTCGAACAGCGCGTTTTCTCCCAAGCAGCGCTGATCGATCCCAACGATCCCCTCTTCGACCGGGTCGATCTCGATGACGATTCCAAAACCTTGTTCGCGGCCTACAAGGCCCTGGGCGAGATGCTCGATATCGTCAACTACGCCCAAACCTCTCAAGGCAAGCTTCTGTCGAACCTGGTCGATACCAAGTTCCAGACCCGGGTCGCCGAGCTTGAAACCTTCATCAACAACGCGAAAACCAACACGGTTTCTCTAGTCACCGGCATTCTCGAGGCCGAACTCGATTCCTCGATCGTCTTAGCGCAAGACGAAGATGCGCCCCGCTTCAACGGCGCCGTCATCCTGGAAAACCGTAACGACCCGATCCCGGGCCTCACCGCGACCGACGAATTCACGATCCAAGCCGACGACGGGACCACGGTGCGCACGCTTACCGTCACCATGAGCGATATCAGTGCCGACCCGAACGACTACACCCTCGATAACATCTCTGCCTACGTGAATCCCGAACTGGTCAATGCCGGTATCACCACGCAGATCCATACCGAGCGTTACGACGAAAACGAATACGGCTTCCGGATCGATGTCGGCTTCGGCGAAACCGTCACCCTCAGCGCAAACGCCTCCAGCGAGTCGAGCGCCGTATACCTCGCCGGGTTCCGCGGCCAAGGCCCTTCCGGCGGTGGGTTCGTCACCAAGATCGACGACCTCGGCGCCGCCGACCCAAACGAGGTTTTCTACAACCAAATCGATACCACCAGTCAGGCCGACGCCGCGTCCGGCGTGGCAGTCGATAGTACGGGCGCGGTCTACGTCGTCGGTAAGACCGCGGGCGATTTGGGATCGCAATCCCTCGACCCCGAAAACAACGACGTCTTCCTCAACAAGTACGATGCCGCCGGGAATCTCATCTTCACTCGCCGGCTTGGCGCCACCGAAGACGGCTCGGGCTTCGCCGTCGCGGTCGACGGCAACGACAACGTCATCGTCACCGGGCAGGTACGCGGCGCCCTCACGGCCACCGCGTTCGGCGGCAATCTCGATACCTTCGTCACCAAATTCGACAGCGCCGGTCAGGAGCAATGGACCCGGCAAGCCGGGCCCTTCTTGGACGATGTCGGACTGTCGCTTACCGTCAACAGCAGCAACGAGATTTTCGTCGCTGGCCTTGCTCGCTCCGAGATCGCGCCGGGCGAAGGTTTCGGTGGCGGCGACGACGCTTTCGTCACCAAGCTCGATAGCAGCGGCACGCTGGTCTACAACCGCCAATTCGGCGACGCGGGCGACGAGCAACACACCGCTATAGCGGTCGACGGCTCGGGCAACGTCTTCCTCGCCGGCACCGACGATGGCGCTGGGTTTGTTCGCCGTTACGGCGATGGCGATGCGACGGCGCAGGATTGGGAATTCACCGGCACGCTCGGCACCGACGGCAGCGTCACTAGCCTCAGCGTCGATAGCGACGGCGACGTATATGTCAGCGGCTACACCACCGAGTCGGGCTTTTTCGGCGGCACCACACCGGTCACCGCCCATGCCGGCGGCACCGACGGCTTTGTCGACAAGCTCGCCAACGCCGACGGTTCGGTCACCTTCGGCACCTTCCTCGGAACGACCGACACCGATCGCGCATTTAGCGTTGCCGTCGATCCGACCAACGAAGAAGTCTACGTTTCGGGTGAAACGGCCGGCACGCTGGCCGGCGAAACCTCGTCCGGGCTTACCGACGGTTTCGTCGTCAAGCTCGACGCGACCTTCAACGAGGCTTGGCGACATCAATTCGGTGGCGGCTACGATCAACGCGCCTCGTCGATCACCTTCGACAGCAACGGTAAGAACATCCTCACCCGCTTGTGTGTACCCACCGGCGAGGTCCCTGCCGATCCGGCCGATTCCGTCACCGCCGTGACGACCGCGCGTCCGGGCCAATACTTCTACGTGTCTGTCGACAACGGTCCTTTGCAGCAAGTTACCGTGGACGACGACGATTCCTTTGGCTTCCTGTCCTTCAAAATTCGCAACGCCATCGGGTCGGGCGGCGAAGGCACCGCGCAATTCGTCAACGACGACATCGACGGCCGGTTCCTACGCGTCACCGCGCTCAATGGACACAAGATCGAACTGATCGCCGGCCCCGAAGGACTCGACGCCTTGTCCGCAATCGGGTTGCGCCCGGAAGTGCTGTTCGGCGAGATCGAAGACGACGGCAGCGAAGACTTCGTCGAAACCAATTTCGGCCTCGGCCTGACCAACGACATCAATCTGCTTTCCGATACTGCACGGGAAGATGCGAAAACGCTGCTCGAGTTCGCGCAAGTCACCGTCCAACGGGCCTTCCGTCTGAAGACCCAAGGCCCGGACGAGGATTTCGAAATCCCCGAACAACCGCCGCAACGCATTCTCGATCAGATTTCGGGGATGCAGGCCGCCCTCGCCCGGCTTCAGTCGGTCTCGGCCCAAGCCAACGCCAGTGCCGCACAGTTTGCGGCGGGTCAAGGCAGCTTGTTCAACCTGGTGATCTAAACCAGCCGCGTCCCGCACCGACCAGGCCGACCACGAAGAACACCACCGCCGTACCGGTCATCGCCAGCATCGCAAATGCCAACGGCAGCTGACTCTGGTGGGGCAGGAACCCGGCCACGACGGTGCCGACCGCGCCAAGCGCAAACGAATTGAAGCCATAAAGCGCGGAGGCGGTGCCCGCGATCTGCGGTCGGACGCTAACCGCAATTACGCTGGTCGGCGGCAAGACGAAACCGTTTCCTAAACCGAACAGCAGCATCGGGATCGCGATCGCCGATTCGCTGCGTGCGCCACCCAGGCCCAGCAGGGTCTGAACCGCAATGCCCGAAAAACAAATGATGCCGCCCACCAGCACCAATCGCTCTAGCGGAAAGCGAGAGCCGATTCACGAGACCACCAACGTGCCCACGAAAAACCCACCCGTGATATAGACCAACACCGCGCCCAGCCGTTCCGGCGACGCGCCCGCGACGTTGACCAAAATAAACGGCGCCGCTGCCAAAAACGAAAAGAACGTTGCGTTCATCAACGCCGCGCCCAACGCATACAGCATGTATTCCGGCGTCCGGATCAATGAGAATAATCCCGCGCCATGCCGCCGAGCCCGCCCCGCGTGGCAGTAGAGCGCCGCAACGTCTCGCGGACCGACACTGCCAGCACGACCATCGGCACCAACGTGAATACCGTCATAAAGACGAAGCTCGATCGCCAGTCCCCGGTCCACCCCTGCAGCGTGCCACCCAATAGCGGCGCGATGGACGAGGAAATGCCCGATCCCATCCCAAGGATCGCCATGATCCGGGCGCTTTCGCCCCGGTCGTAGGCATCGCGCACCATGGCGCGCGTAATCACCATCCCCGCGCAGGCGCCGATCGCCTGCAAGACGCGCGCCACCAACAACCACTCGATCGTTTGCGCGGTTGAGGCCACGACGTTCGCCACCATAAAAATCGCCAGCCCCGATAACATCACCCGCTTGCGGCCATAGCGATCGGCCAGCGGTCCATACACCAACTGGAACACCGCAAAGACCACCAGGAATACCGAGATCGTGAGTTGGGCCATTCGCTCGGTGGTGACCAAGTCCGCCGCAATCGAAGGCAGCGACGGCACGTACATGTTGGTGGCAAAGATGCCCGCCGCCGTTACCGTCATCAGAAAGATGACGGGCGGTTTGTGGGCCGCAAGGCCCGTCTCAGGAGATGGCGAGTTGATGGCGCTACCCGACCGGCGGCAATCCGTTTTCTTCACGCACGCGATTGATGCGCTCGCGCAGTTGCATTTCCATCGTCCACTTGGGCGCGTAACCGATTTCCTTTTCGGTGACCGAGCCGTCAAACCGGCTAAAGCCCATCTTGCCCGGCTGCACCGTGATCTCGGCATCCGGCAGCAGCGATTTCACATACGCGACCGCCTTGGCCATCGGCGCGCTGTCACCCGGCACGTTGAGCGCCCGCACCTTTGTCGGCTTCGCTTCCAGCGCCAACGCCGTGGCTTCCCCGGCATCGCCGCCCCACAACCAATCCGGCGTATCGTCGCCCCACGGCACCGTGGCCGGCTGACCCAGCGCAGTCTTCTCGCACAGTTCCTTGATCATCCGCCCGCCCTGATGGTCCGGCATGCCATGACCGTTGACGAACGTATAGCGCAAGCCGATCACGTCGGTGCCGTAGGCATCGTGGTATTGCGCCGCCAACGTCTCACCGAGAATTTTCAGTCCGGCATAAACATTGCGCGGATGAAACGGCGCATCGTTGGGCACCGGCTTGTCGCCCCAATTGCCGCCGAACACCCCCGCCGAGCTCGCCCACACCATGCGCTCGATCTCCATCGATCGGCAGATCTCCAGCATGTTGGCAAAACCAAGCCCGTTGATCTGCACCGCATGCACCGGATTGGCATGACACAACGTCAGCCCCGCCGCCGCGATATGCGCGATGTGGGTGATCTTGTGCTCGCGAATGGTCTCGATCACGCGATGCATCTGCGTGAGGTCGCCCTGGACGATCGTCACCTCATCGGCGCGCTTGCCGACAACTTGGTCGAGCGCATGACGTCCTGGCGCCCAATCGAACGCCACTACTTTGTATCCGCGTTCCAACAACGACTTGACCACCCACGAACCGATAAACCCGGTGCCGCCTGTCACGAGATACGCCATGCCCTCTTCTCCCCTTCTTATGCGTTACGCCGCAGCCGGACGTCGCCGAGCCGCCACGATCAACGCGCATGACACGAACGCCGCAAGCCCCATCCCGGCCATCAGCGCCGCCATCGGCGTCGGTGTGCCGTTATGCATCAAGCCGAACAACAAACTTGCGACCGCGCCCATGCCCATTTGCGCCGTCCCCAAACTCGCCGACGCCGTGCCGGCCAATTTCGGGAACAAATTTACGCCGGCCGCTGTCGCGTTCGGGATGACCTGACCGTTGCCCCACCCCAGCATCGCGCTTGCGACCAACATCGCCGCCACACTCGCATGCCCCGCCAGCGCCACCACCAGTAGCCCCGCCGAACCGGCAAACGTTACCAGCGTGCCCAGCGCAATAATCCGGGTCGTGCCGAACCGCTCCGCCATTCGAACGCTGACGTAGGCGCTCGGGACAAAGAACAAAACGACAGGAATCGTCAGCAGACCGAACTGCGAGGGCGACAAGCCGAGAATATCGATCGCGACGAACGTGCCGCCGGCAAAGAAGGCGTAAAAAGCGCCGTTCACGAACGCCACCGAGAGCAAATACCCCATGAACCGCATCGAGCGCGCCAAGGTCGCATAGCCGCGCGCCAAACCGGCAATCCCCACCGCGCGGCGCAGCGCCGGTGGGTGGCTTTCCGCCAAGAAAAACCCGCACGCGATCAAAAGGATAATCCCGAGCACCCCGTTGAGGCCCATGCCCCATCGCCAGCCTACGGTCTCGTGCACCAACCCGCCCAGATAAGGCGCGACCAGCGCGGCCATCCCAGCGCTAATACTGATCCACCCGATCGCTTTGGGTGCACCGTCATGGCCGTAAACGTCGCGCGAGACCGCCGGCGGCAGCACGAACCCCGCTGCCGCGCCGACCGATTGCAACACCCGCGCAAGGACCAACACTTCGATGTTGGGCGCCACCATGCCTAAGAACGACCCCACGACGAACACCGCCGTCGCCCACATCAACACGCCTTTGCGACCAAATCGGTCGGACAACGGCCCGTACGCGATCTGAAACGCGGCATAACCCAACATGAACATCGTCAGCGTGAGCTGCACCATGGCGGGCGTGGTCGCGTATTCGCCAACCAACGACGGCATCGCCGGCACGATGAACTGCATCGCCACGATCGACAGAGCGTTGACCGACAAAAGGAGGAATAGCGTGTAGCGGTGTTCCAGCGGGGCGTTCAGCATCGCGCGACCTTAGGCGTTCGACCCCATCCGGTGCGAGCCCCTTTTGCATAACCGATCATCCGCTGGCCGCCAAAACCCGATGTCGCCGGGCGATGGGCACGAACGCGACCAACGCGCAGCCCGCCAGCGCCGTCATCAGCACCGCGACGGGCACGGTCGTGCCGTCGTGAATGAAGCCGTAGATTTGGCTCGCCAGCGCCGCAATCACCATTTGGCTCACACCGATCCAGGCCGACGCGGTCCCCGACAGTTTCGGATCGACACTGACCGCCTCGGAGATACATGACGGCAAGACCTGGCCGTTGCCAAACCCCATGAACGCACTCGCGATCAACAAGGCGGTTACGCTTTGGTGCCCCGATAACGAGACCACCAACAAGCCCACCGCGCCCGCCGTGGTGAACAGCGTCCCGATCAAGATTACGCGGGTCGTCCCGATGCGTGCTGCGATACGGTCGCTCAGGAACGACGCGGTCATAAAGAACGCGACCGCAGGGATCATCAGCAACCCGAATCCCGAAGGCGACACCCCCAGCGTATCGATCGCGACAAACGCGGCACCGGCCAAGAACGCGTAGAACACGCCGTTGACCGAGGCGACCGCCAAGACGTAACCCATAAACCCGCGCGTCAGCGCCAGCGTCAGATAGCCGCGCAAGATCGGCGCCAGCGCCACGCGTTGGCGCACCACGTTGCCGCTTTCTTTCAAATACAACGCCGTCATCACCAACATCGCCGCACCCAACGTGCCGGTCGCCAACAAGCCATAGCGCCAACCCGCATATTGATGGATTAACCCGCCAATCAACGGCCCGGCCGCCGAGATGAACCCATTGGTCATGCTGATGTAGCTCATCGCCCGCGGCGCGCCGCCGTGCCCGTAGACATCGCGCGCAATCGCGGGCACCAACACGAAGCCCGCCGCCGCGCCGATGGCTTGCAGCACGCGCGCCGCAATCACCATCTCGATACTCAGCGCCGCCGCGCCGAGGAACGAGCCTGCGACATAAATCACGATCGCGGCCAGCAACACCGGCTTGCGCCCGAACCGGTCCGACAGCGGCCCGTACACCGCCTGGAATAGCCCGTAGGCCAGCATGAACAGGGTCAGCGTCAGTTGCACCGTCGCCGGTGTGGTCTCGAAGATCGTCACCAAGTCCGGCATCGCCGGCACAAAGAACTGCAGCGAAAATGCGGATGTCCCGGTCAGCGCCAACAACAACGCCAACGTATGTCGATGATCCGGACGATCGTTCATGCCGAGGCGCTTTCTTCTTCGTGGTCGCCGCGCCCAATCATGAAGATCGCTACTAGCCCGACCGATGCCAGCAACAACATGATGATCCCCACCGGTAGCATCGTTTCATGCACAAAGAGACTGGCGACAAAACTGGCGATCGCGCTTGCTCCCATCTGAAACACACCCAGCATGCCCGAGGCCGTCCCGGCAATGCGCGGATGCGCACCAACCCCCATTGCCATCGAGGGCGGGAACACGAACCCGCTCGCCACGCCCTGCAGAAACATCGGCACCATGATGGCGGTCACCGAAAACCAGCCCGCCAACGCCAACACGACCAGCAAGGCAATCGACAAAAAAACGGCGACCGCGCCAATCGAGATAATCCGGTTCGGCGCCATCCGCCGCGACAACCGCGCCACCATCAAACTGCCGACGAGAAATCCGCCCGTCGACATCAGCATCAACAATCCAAAGGCTTCGGCCTGAACACCTAACACGCCGATCATCACGAACGGGGCCGCCGCAATGAAGGCAAAGAACTGCGCATTCACCGACCCCACCAGCATCCCGTAACCTAGAAAGCTCGGTGAGCGCAGCAACGTCCCGTAGGCGTTCGCGATGCCCCCGCCGCGCCCTGACAATCGCCGCGCCGGCGGATGGGTCTCGGGCAGCCAGAAATAGACCAACAACATCGGCAACGCCGCGGCCACCGCAAGGAACCAAAAATTCGCGCGCCAGCCGAACACGATCAGCGCACTGCCGATCGACGGCGAAATCGCCGCCGTGATGCCCGCCCCCACGGCGAGGTAGCTCATGATCCGCACCGCGTCCTCGCGGCCGTACAAATCGCGCACGATGGCGCGCACCAAAACGCTGCCACAGCACGCCCCGAACCCCTGCACCACGCGCGCGGCCAACAACCAGTCGATCGACGCCGCGGCGGCACAGGCCGCATTCGCGGCCAAAAACAAGAACATCCCGCCGAACAACACCGTGCGCCGACCCAGCCGATCCGAGATCGGCCCATAGACGAGCTGCCCTGCGGCAAACCCCGCCAAGAAGACCGTAATCGTCAGCTGAACCGCCGCCGCCGTGGTTTCCAGCGACTGTGCGATGTCGGGCATTGACGGCGCAAAGACATTGATCGCTACGATCCCGCCAACCTGAATGGACAGCAGCAGCGGGACCGGCGGCTTTTTTGTTTCTGTGGGGGTCATAGGTTCGGCGGGAAAGACCGGCACCATAGCCGGACGGCGGCGCTGTTGTCTCGGTCGCCGATTAGTTTGCCCGAAACGCCGCCCTACGCTTGTGCAGCGCACCAAAGCCGCCATATATTCCCGGCCCTCAACCAGGACAGGCCCATGGAACTCCGCAACGTAGCGGTGATCGCCCACGTCGATCACGGCAAGACGACCCTTATTGACGCGCTACTGCGGCAAAGCGGCACCTTTCGCGCCAACCAGCAAGTGGCCGAGCGCGCGCTCGACTCCAACGACCAAGAACGCGAACGCGGCATTACCATCCTCGCCAAGTGCACCTCGGTGGCCTGGCGCGATACCCGTCTCAATCTTGTCGACACTCCAGGCCATGCCGATTTCGGCGGCGAAGTGGAGCGCATTTTGGGCATGGTCGACGGCGTCTTGTTGCTGGTCGATGCCGCCGAAGGCGTCATGCCGCAAACCAAATTCGTCCTCGGCAAAGCGCTCAAGCTCGGCCTAAAACCCATCGTCGTGCTCAACAAAACCGACCGACCCGATGCGCGCCCCGACGAGGTCCACGAAGAGGTTTTCGACCTCCTAGCGTCGCTCGATGCGAGCGAAGAACAGCTCGATTTCCCCGTGATCTACGCCTCCGCCAAGAACGGTTGGGCCTCGCTCACGCTCGATGGCCCGCGCGAAGAGATCGCCCCCCTACTCGACCTGATCGTCGCGCGTGTCGACGTTGCCGCGGGCGATCCCGAAGCGCCTTTCGCGATGCTCGCGACCATCTTGGAATACGACCTTCCTGGGCCGTGTTGTCACCGGGCGTATCCATTCGGGCCGCTTGCGCGCCAACATGACCGCCAAGGTCCTCACCATCGACGGTGAAGAAATCGAAACCACGCGTCTCACCAAGCTGCTCGCGTTTCGCGGCCTCGAACGCGTGCCCCTGGAAAGCGCCGAAGCCGGTGACATCGTGGCCATCGCGGGCCTCGACAAGGCCACCGTGGCGCACACGATTTGCGATCCTAGCGTCGACACGCCAATCGCCGCCCAACCGGTTGACCCGCCCACGCTCGCGGTCACCTTCACCGTCAACGATTCGCCGCTTGCCGGACGCGACGGCGACAAAGTCACGTCACGCCTGTTGCGCGCCCGGTTGCTACGCGAAGCCGAAGGCAATGTGGCGATCCGCGTTCGCGAAGCCGATCGCAAAGACAGCTTCGAGGTTGCCGGGCGCGGCGAACTTCAAATCGGCGTCCTGATCGAAACCATGCGCCGCGAAGGCTTCGAGCTCGCCATCAGCCGCCCGCGCGTCCTGTTTCAAAAGGACCCCGATACCGGCAAAGACCTCGAGCCCATCGAAGAAGTCGTGATCGACGTCGATTCCGATTACGCCGGGGTCGTCGTCGAAAAGATGAGCCAACGCAAAGCCGAACTCACCGAAATGAAACCCACCGCCGGCGGCAAACATCGCCTCGGTTTCCTCGCACCTTCGCGCGGCCTCATCGGCTATCACGGCGAGTTCCTCACCGACACCCGCGGCACCGGGGTCATGAACCGCGTGTTCCACAGCTTCGCCCCGCACAAAGGCCCGATCGGCAACTACCGCAACGGCGTGCTGATCTCGATGGACGACGGCAAGGCCGTCCCCTTCGCCCTATGGAACCTGGAAGAACGCGGCGGCTTGTTCATCGAACCCGGCGTCGACGTCTACCGCGGCATGATCATCGGCGAGCATTCGCGCGGCAATGATCTCGACGTCAACCCGCTGAAATCAAAACAGCTCACCAACATCCGTGCCGCCGGCAAAGACGACGCCGTCCGCCTCTCGCCGCCGCGCCGTATGAGCCTCGAAGAAGCCGTCGCCTACATCGGCGACGACGAACTGGTCGAGGTCACGCCCAAGGCCATTCGCCTGCGCAAAAAACTCCGCGAGATTCACGAACGCAAAAAAGCAATGCGCGCCGCGAGCTAGCTCGGCAGCACCGGCGCTTTGGTGTGCCAGTCGGTCTCGCGCTGATAGGCGTGACCGACCTCGAACAACAAATCTTCCGAGAACGGCGGGCCGACCAATTGCTGGCTCACCGGCAACCCGTTGCCGGAAAAGCCGCACGGCACGGCAAGGCCGGGCAGGCCGAGATAGTTCATCGCGCGCATGCACCACGCCAGTTTCTCGTTGATCGCCAACGCGTTCTCGCCCACCGCCGCGTCGGAGTCGGTCAGCGTCGGTACTTCAATCGGTAGCCCCGGCGTGTGCAGCACGTCGCACACGTCGCCCACCTGATTGCAAAACGCCGTGACATGCTCGCCACGCAGGCGCTGCGCCTGCAAATACCGCACGCCCGGAATGTAGAGCCCGCCCTCGATGCGCGCGCGCACCTCGGTGGAATACTCGTTGCCCCGCGTGCGCAACCAATCGGCATGAATATTGGCCGCCTCGACCTTCAGCACCACGTTGCACAGGTCGCGATAGCCCTCCATGTCGGGCACATCGACCTCGACGATCTCGGCCCCTTGCACGCGATAGACATCGAGCGAGGCCTCAAGGGCTGCCCGCACCGTCGGCGCCACGTCGTCATAGAAGTAGCTCGTCGGCACCCCGATCCGCACGCCCTTGACCGACGCGTTGGCCAATTGCCCTTCGTAATCGGGCACCGGCTCGTTCGCGGTCGACGGATCGTCCGGGTCCGCCCCTGCGACAATTCCCATCATGCGCGCGCAGTCCTGCACCGTGCGCGTCATCGGCCCGGCATTGTCCAATGAATAAGACAGCGGCATCACCCCGCGCCGGCTCACCCGACCGAACGTCCCTTTGATCCCAACAATCCCGCACATCGTCGATGGAATGCGGATCGAGCCCCCGGTATCGGTCCCCAGCGCCCCAAATGCCATGCGCGACGCCACCGCCGCCCCCGAACCCGAGGACGAGCCGCCGGTAATATGATCCGGGTTCCACGGATTGCGGCAATGGCCGAAATGCTCGTTGCGCCCCGCCGCCCCCATGGCAAGCTCCGACATGTTCAACCCACCCAGGTGCAGCGCCCCGGCATCCGCCAAGCGGCGCAGCACCGTCGCGTCGTAGTCCGGTGTCAGGTCACCCAAGATTTTCGAGGCGCACGTCACCCGCTTGCCGGTGCGATAGAACAAATCCTTGTGCGCCAGTGGCACCCCGTGAAGCGGCCCGCGCACCTTACCCGCCGCCAAGTCATCATCAGCGGCTTTGGCTTGGGCCAGCGCATCCTCGGCATCGAACGAAACGAACGCGTTGACCTTGGGCTGCCACGCCGCCACTTGGTCGATGCACGCCTGCGTGGCCTCGACCGACGACACCGCCTTGGCTTGAATCGCGTCGGCGACTTCCGTCAACGACATTGCAGGAATATCGCTCATCCCTGCCGCCTCGGCCGCTTGAGCTTTTGCAACACGCCGGAAAAACCCAACGCATCGACGTCGTAATCCAGCCCCCGGCTTTCCATCATCGCCGTCGTATTGAGCTGATTAAGCTCCGCCGCCAGCGCTTCGGCGCGACTATCGGCGATCGGCATTTCGTGCAGACCGTCGGCCAACCGACGCACGTCGGCCGGCTCTACTTTCTTGGTGTTCATATCGTTGGTGTTCATATCGTCCTTGGTGTTCATATCGCCTTTTATGTCGCGAACGGATCTTCCTTGGGCAGCGGCGTACGTCCCATGATCATGTCGGCGGCTTTTTCCGCGATCATCACCGTGGGGGCCTGCGTATTGCCCGAATCGATCACCGGCATCACCGAGGCATCCACCACGCGCAGCCCGTCGATGCTATGCACCTTCAGTTGCGGGTCGACCACCGCCATCGGATCGGTGCCCATCTTGCAACTCGAGGTCGGGTGGAACACGGTCTCGCCGCTTGCCCGAATCCAATCCTCGATATCGGCGTCCGAGGTCACCCCGGCGTCGGGCGAAATCGGTTTCCCGAGGTAGGGCTTAAAGGCGTCTTGCGCAAATAGATTGCGCACGATCTTGACCCCTTCGCGCGTCACCTCGACATCCTTTTGCGCCGACAAGTAGTTCGGCTTCATCAGCGGCTTGTCGAAGGGGCTTGCCGACTTCAATTCGATGCTGCCACGGCTTTCCGGGCGCAGCTGATAGACATGGATTAAGAACCCGTGTTGGCCCTGCCCCTTCATGGTGGTCTCCAGGTTCAACCCCGGCACCAACGAAATCTGCACATCGGGGGTCTCCAAGTCCGGGCTCGTCTTGGCAAACAGTCCCGCTTCCAACGGCAACGATGCGCCGACACCGGTGCCGAAGAGCATCACCTGCAACATCATCCCCACCGCGCGGTCGGGTCGGAACCAGCGATACATCGTGATGGGCTGCAGGCATTCGTGCTGCACGTACACCCCAAGGTGGTCTTGCAAGTTCTGGCCGACCCCCGGCAGGTCGTGCACCACCGAGATACCAAGATCGCGCAACGCCTCGCCGTTCCCTACGCCCGAAAGCTGCAGAAGCGCGGGCGAGTTGATCGCCCCGCCGCTGAGGATGACTTCGCGATCGGCGTGAACCTGTTTGCGCGTCCCATGCCAGTCGTACTCGACCCCCACCGCGCGCTTGCCGTCGAACAACACGCGCGTGGCATGGGCGTGGGTTTGTACATGCAGGTTCGGTCGCTTCATTGCCGGACGTAGACACGCCACCGCCGTGCTCTGCCGCCGGCCCTTGACGACATTGAAGTCGTGCCACTGATGGCCTTCTTGCTGGGCGCCGTTGAAGTCGTCCGATTCGCGGTGACCGCTTGCCCGGCAGGCGTCGAAGAACGCTTGATAGAGCGGGTTGTCCGAATAGGCGCGCTTGATCTTCCACGGCCCCTCGGTGCCATGGAACGGCGAGTCGGTCTTTTCGACATGACCTTCGGCGCGTTTGAAATACGGCAACACGCTGGCGTAATCCCAACCTTCGTTGCCCATTTGCCGCCAGGTCTCGTAGTCCTGCGGCTGGCCGCGCACGTACATCATCCCGTTGATCGAGGACGACCCGCCGATCACCTTGCCGCGCGGCCAGTGCAGCTCGCGGTTCTTCAAGTTGGGTTCGGGCTGGGTGTCGTAGCCCCAGTTGATCGACTTGGCGAAATACGCCACCCCGGCCAGCAGCGGGATGTGGATGATCGGGTTCCAGTCGCGACCCCCGGCCTCCAGCAAAAGTACCCGATTCGACGGATCCTCCGACAAGCGGCTAGCCAAAACGCAGCCCGCAGAGCCGGCGCCCACAATAATATAGTCGTACTCGGCCATGGTCCCGTCCTCCCCAGAAAAGGCTGGGCAAACTAACACAGCCCGCATGGCGTTCGAAGGGCCAGTCGCAATTTGACGTATGTCAGTGCGCAGTGTTCAAGTAACCCCTAACCAGCATATGATCTGGCGAAATTTAAGGGGCGCTGACGCCTGCATTAGGGAGGAACGACATGGCGAAGAGAAAATCAAAGGGCGCGGCAAAGAAGAAAAAGGCTGCACGCAAGCCGGCACGAAAAGCCGCGCGTAAGCCCGCGAAGAAAAAGCCACGCGCAAACCAGCAAAAAAAGCGGCACGTAAACCCGCCAAGAAAAAAGCAGCTAAGAAAGCTGCCAAAAAGAAAACCGCTAAGAAGAAAGCCACAGCGCGCAAATCGACACGCCGCGCAGCAAAACCAAAGGCGTCTTCGAGCAAATGGATTCCGGGCCATCCGTACCCCGAGCCCAAGGTCAAACGCATTCGCACCGCCAAGGGCCGTCGTCCGTACTTCTTCGATGATCCCAACATCGACAAGTTGTTGGCGATGATCATGGCCCTGACCGGCGAAGTGTCGGTCATTCGCGAACGCCTCGACACCCACGAACGCTTGGCCCAGAAAAAGAAATGGGCATCGCATCAGGCGATCGAGGATTACAAACCCGACGACATCACCGAGGCCTTCCGGGCGCAGTGGCGGGCCGACTACATCGCGCGCATCTTGCGCATCGTTCAGGTGGAGCTCGACCAGATCACACGTGGCGAAACTGAAAAAGACTACGACAAGGTCGTCGAAGAGGTCTCCAAATAGACTTCAATCCAGGGTCCATCGAGAAGGGGCGCTTCGGCGCCCCTTTTTTTTACCCAATTCGCGACGGATCGATTGAGGTCGACGCGTGGTGACGTGTGTTAGGGGAACAAACATGCTCGACAAAAAACTCACCGACGGCTTTTCGCTCGTGTCGCGTCTGAACCATTGGATCGTCGGCGCCGCGATCTTGGCCCTTTTCGGTATCGGACTGGTATTTCACGAAATGCCGCGAGGCCCTGACCGCGCGTCGCTACATGCGCTTCACGTTTCGATTGGCACGCTCGCCATTCTTCCCTTCCTGTTTCGAATCTTCTGGCGTGTCCGCGAAGGTTTTCCTGAACCCCTCCCTGCCCCACGCTGGCAACACCTCGCCTCAAAGTTGGTCCATTGGGGCCTACTTCTATGCCTCCTCGGATTGATGATCAGCGGTCCGCTGGCTCAATGGAGTGGTCGGATCGGCGAACTCAACGTCTTCGGCTGGTTCGCTATCCCCAGCCCCTTTACGCCATCGCGCGCGCTGCTCGAAGCCGCCGAGAACGCCCATGCCGTAATCGCCAGACCCTTCTTATTGGTCCTGGTAATCGTGCATGTCCTGGCCGTCGTGAAGCACCTCGTAATCGACAAAGACCGCACATTGATGTGCATGGTGACCGGCCCGCGGACCTAGCCCGACGCCGTTCTTCCGCTCCACGACTCGACCTGTTAGAAAATGCCGCAACGCGCCCGCATCCGCGGGCCAAGCCATGACAAACCGAGGACCTAGGTATGAACGCAGGCGCCGAGACGGCTGGCGACACCAATCTTGATCAAATCCGCGAGGCAGTCCGGGCGCTGTGCGCCGACTTCCCCGGCGAATACTGGCGCGAAAAAGATCGCGAAAACGCTTACCCCCAGGAATTCGTCACCGCGCTGACCGAGTCAGGCTTCCTTGCCTGCCTCATCCCCGAGGAATACGGCGGCAGCGGCCTCGACATCACCCATGCCGGCGCCATCCTTGAAGAGATCCAACGCGCCGGCTGCAACGGCGGCGCCTGCCACGCCCAGATGTACACGATGGGCACGATCCTGCGACACGGCAGCGACGAACAGAAAAAGCGTTGGCTCCCCAAAATCGCCTCCGGCGAACTCCGCCTCAAGCGTTTGGCGTCACCGAACCGACCAGCGGGACCGATACGCTGTCGTTGCGTACCACGGCCGTGAAAAAGGGCGACAAGTACATCGTCAACGGCCAAAAGGTTTGGACCAGCCGCGCCGAGTACTCCGACCTCATGCTGCTTCTAGCGCGCACCACCCCGAAAGATCAGGTCGAAAAACGTACCGACGGTCTCTCGGTCATGGTCGTCGACATGCAGGCCGCCAAAAACAACGGCCTGACCATTCGCCCGCTCGAAACGATGATGAACCACTCGTCCTGCGAAGTGTTCTTCGACGACATGGAAGTTCCCGCCGAGAACCTTATCGGCCTCGAAGGCAAAGGCTTTCGCTACATCATCGACGGGATGAACGCCGAGCGCATTCTCATCGCCCATGAATGCATCGGCGACGGCCGCTGGTTTATCGACAAAGGCACCGAATACGCCAAAGAGCGCAATGTCTTCGGCCGGCCCATCGGGCAGAACCAAGGCATCCAGTTCCCCATCGCGCGCGCTTACGCGCACATCGAATCCGCCAACCTCATGGTCAAAGAAGCCGCCCGCAAGTTCGATGCGGGCGAGCCCTGTGGCCCCGAGGCCAATATGTCGAAAATGCTCGCCTCCGAAGCGGCCTGGGAAGCCGCCGAAATGTGCGTCCAGACCCATGGCGGGTTCGGCTTCGCCGCCGAATACGATGTCGAACGCAAGTTCCGCGAAACCCGCCTCTACCAAGTCGCCCCGATCTCGACCAACCTGATCCTGGGCTACATCGGCGAACACGTCCTCGGCCTGCCGCGCAGCTACTAGGCATGCCACGCCCAGCATTTGAACAACCGCGCGTGCGTTTCTCTCCTCCCCCTCCGCGAGGGGGGAGGATCAAGGAGGGGGCCCTCGCCCGTCCAACCGGCCATGATCTATCGCGCACCGAACCCACTCCCGACCTCCCCCTGCAAAAAGGGGGAGGAGTTACGTCTTTCGCGCTCCCACTGGGAGTGCCTGGCCAGAGAGGCAACCTAATGACCTTCGCGCCTCTGGACGGCGTTCTCGTCGTCTCGCTTGAACAAGCGGTCGCCGCGCCGTTCTGCTCGTCGCGCCTCGCCGATGCCGGTGCCCGCGTCATCAAGATCGAACGCGCCGAAGGTGATTTCGCGCGCGGTTACGACAGCGCCGTCGAAGGCCTCAGCGCCTATTTCGTGTGGCTCAACCGCGGCAAAGAGTCCGTCGTGGTCGACATCAAGAACGCCGACGACAACGCCATGCTCCACCGCATGCTCGAAAAGGCCGACGTGTTCATCCAGAACCTCGCCCCTGGTGCCGCGGCCCGCGCGGGTCTGGATTCCACCGAACTTCGTGCAAAGTACCCGCGCCTCATTACCTGCGATATTTCGGGCTACGGCGAAGACGGCCCCTATCGCGACATGAAGGCCTACGACTTTCTCATCCAATGCGAAACCGGTCTCGCCGCCATCACCGGTGGTCCCGAAGAGCCCAGCCGCGTCGGCGTGTCGCTGTGCGATATCGCCGCCGGCATGTACGCCGTGCAAGGCATCACCCAAGCGCTTTTGCAGCGCGAGAAAACCGGCCAAGGTACCGGCTTGCAGGTTTCCTTGTTCGACGCCCTATCGGATTGGATGTCCGTGCCGTTGCTCTTGCAAGAACACACCGGCAAGTCCCCCGCCCGCGTCGGCCTCAATCATCCCGGTATCGCGCCCTACGGCGCCTACAACACCAAAGACAACCGCCCGGTCGTGATCTCGATTCAGAACCAACGCGAATGGCACAACCTGTGCGCCGAGGTGTTGGGCGATCCCGAAATCGCGACCCGCCCCGAATTCGCCACCAACGTCGACCGCGTCGCCAACCGCCCGCAACTCGACGAGGTGGTGAACGCCGTCTTCAGCCAGCACACCCGCGAAGAAATCTCGACAAAACTCAAAGCCGCCAAAATCGCGTACGGCGCGCTCAACACCGTCGAAGATTTCGCCGCCCACCCCCAACTGCGCCGCCAAACCGTCGGCTCCGAAGCGGGCGATCTCAGCATCGTCGCCTCCCCGATCCGCATCTCCGACGAGGCCGCCCCGGTCAAACCGATCCCCACCATCGGTCAGCACAGCGACACCCTGCGCAAAGAGTTCGCCTAACCCCACCAAGCCCGTCATCCTGAGGAGCGGCCAAAGGCCGCGTCCCGAAGGGCTGAGGAGCGATCTATGCGGCGATCAATCGATCGTCCGTGCCAGTGCATCGGGGTCATCAAAATGCAATATCTCAACGAGATACCCGTTGGGGTCGGTTGCAAAGAACAACGTCGCGCCCAGATCGGCGTGCTTGGGCGGCCCATCGGTCTCCCACCCGTCGTCGGTAATTTTCTTGTGCCACGCATGAACCTCATCGACGCTCTCGACCACGAAGTCGACGATCGCCGCGCCCTCTTTGGCCACCCGTCCCGGCCCCGCGGTAATACCGAAAAACGCCGTATCGGTCACTCGATAAACCACCGCGGTTGGCGTTCGGAACGCCACGTCCAACCCGAGCGTGCCGCCGTAAAACCGCTCGCTCTCGGCCAAACCATCCTTGGCGCAAAAGAACGATAGGCTGCTGACAAATCCCATGACTCTCTCCCCATTTCGGCCCGCGTTGACTCGCGCGCCCGCGCGTTCCATCAAAGAGGCCAAGGACAACGCAAGCGGGGAGTGGGCATGCCGATTGATCTCAAGCTCAAGGACAAAGTCGCCATCGTCACCGGCGGCAGTCTCGGCCTTGGCGCGGAAAGCGCTCGGCAGATGGCGGCCGAAGGGACCAAACTCGTCCTGGTGTCGCGCAAAGAAGACCCGCTCGAACCGATCTGCGACGAACTCAACAAGACGCACAGCGCCGATATCCTGCCCATCATCGCCGACCTCACCGACCCCGACGTCCCCGACGCGATCGCCAAACAGACCGTCGACAAGTTCGGCCGCATCGACATTCTCGCCAACTGTGCGGGTGCCGCCCAAGGCGGCATCTTCTGGGAAATTCCCGACGCGGTATGGGAACAGGCCTTCGCGCTGAAATTCTTCGCCACCGTGCGCATGATGCGCGCCGTCATCCCGGCGATGCGCGAGCAAAAATCAGGCCGCATCGTCACCATCGTGGGCGACACCGGCAAACAACCCAACCCGCGCCTGCTGCCGGGCTCCGCCTCCAACGCGGCCCTTTTGGCCGTGATCAAAGGACTGGCCGATGAAGCGGGCCCCGACGGTATTTCGGTCAACGCGGTGAACCCTGGGCCGACCAAAACCGGCCGCATCACCACGTTGTTCGACAACCTCTCGCGCGACACCGGCAAATCGCTCGAAGAGATCGAAGCCGACTTCACCAAAGACAGCCCGTTCAAAACCATGGGCGATCCCGTCGAGGTCGCGCGCATCGTCGTCTTCTTGTGTTCGGAAGCGGCGAGCAACATCACCGGCACCTCGATCCTCACCGACGGCGGCCGCAGCCGCGCGTTGGCCTAAACCACCTACTCATCCTGAGGCGTGGTCCGTGACCGCGCCCCACCGGGAGATCATCATGCTGCTCAACAAAGAACGCGCCTACGCCGTCATGGACAAGTACGGCCTCGACGGCCTCGTCGCCAAAGAAGCCATCAACGTCTACTACCTCACCGACTATTGGGATTTGTTTTCCTCGGGCGGCTGGTCGTTCAACAGCTACGCGGTCTTGCCGCGCGACGAAAACGCGCCCGCCGGGCTCGTGATCAATGCCGCCATCAACGCAGAACGTCTCTCCGAGGTCACGCCCACCTGGGTACCCAACGTCGTCATGTTCTCGGACTACTCGGGCCGCAACACCGCCGAGTCCGGCGTCGACCCCGAAACCGGCGAGCCCGAGCCGGCGGAATGGAACGGCTGGCCGGTGCGCGAGGGCGCCTCCCTCACCCCGCTCGAACAAACCTGGGCCGATCGCTCCAGGGATCACGCCCCCAACATGGCCGCCACGCCTGCCTGGGGCCTGCGGCGCATCTTGAAAGATGCCGGTCTTGAGAACGCCAAGGTCGGCACCGACGATCCGCGCATCATCGGATGGATGAACAACATGGGCATGCCCGGCATTTCCGCCGTCGAAGCCACGAACATCTTCCGTGAGATTCGCATGGTGAAAACCGACGCCGAAATGGAACTCATGCGCAAAGCCGCCGTCATCAACGAAGCCGGCGTCGAAGCCGCCCTCGGCGCGGTGCACGACGGCGCGCATTGGGCCGACATCGAACGCGCCTACTTCATCGAAGTGTCCAAACGCGACGGCAAAGGCCGCTATATCGTCACCACGCTGGGCGGCCTGCCGCACGGCAAAGTCGTCCCCGGCGAATCGCTCTTCCTCGATGCGTTGGCCGAGTACGACCATTACCTCGGCGACATCGGCCGTACGCTGATCGTGGGCGAACCCTCCGAAGAACTCGTTCGCCGCGCCAAAGCCATGGAAACCGGTTGGGAAGCCGCGCTGGAAATGATCCGCCCCGGCATCACCCGCAGTACCCTGATGGAAAAAACCATCGGCGTGATTCAAAAAAGCGGGTTCCCCGAATACTTCTACGTCTCGCCGCACAGCCTCGGCCTCGAACACACCGACAACCCGCTGCCCCTGGGCGACGACGTCTACGCCGGCGGCGAGTTCGACTTCGCCCTCGAAGAAAACATGGTCATCAATATCGACATGCCCTACTTCGAACTCGGCTGGGGCACCCTGCACCTCGAAGACACGATCCGCGTCACCAAAACCGGCTTCGAAGCCCTCACCTCCAACGAATCCCGCCTCCGCATCATCGACGCCTAAAAAGAGACCCGCTTCCTGAGCCGGGTGGCGTACGCCACCCGAGGCGAAGGGCTGAAGCGCAGCCACAACGCGGCACTCGAAAAGCGGCACCGAACTTGCGTAGACTGACGCCCGTTGGTTCGGTTATGTCGAAGGTCGAATGGAAGAAATTCGCCTTACCCCGCTCGGTCAGACTTTTGTAGATCGGGCCCAAGAGCGGGCCTTCCGCGAAACGCGACGTGTCTCCGACACGATCCGCTTCGCCATCGTCTCCGTGCCGATGTTGGCCGTGGGCTTGGCGGGCATCTTCACGGTCGATGTTGGGTACGACCCGGAATCCGGCGGTATTGTTTTGTCGGCGATTTTTCGCTTCATCGGGATCGTCGCGGTCATCTTGCTGCCGCTCCTGCGCTGGCGATTTGCCAGTTGGCACCTCCAAGCCACGATCTCCGATGTTCTGTGTGTCTGCCTTGCTGTCAGCCTGGTCGCGATCACCTTGCTACGCAGTGATTTAGGGACGGCCAGTTCGACAATCGGGACTTCGTTCGGCGGTTTCATTTTTTTCGCGCTGCTGTTCACCATGATCTTGCCTATGAGCATTCGCGCACAGATCGCCGCCATCATCTTGATCGGATTAGGTTGGACAATATGGGGCCTCGATGTCGGGTGGTCCGGCACACCGCGTGGCTTGACGTTCATCGCAATGGTCGGGATCAGCGGAATCTACTTCAGCCGCCAACTCAAGAAGCAGTCGAGCTTGGCCTTCGCGCTTCTTGAACGCGCCGAGCGACTGGCGCTGTTTGACACCCTTACCGGCCTACCTAATCGCCGCCTCCTTCTCGATCGGTTCGGCCGAGATACCGCGACCG
Source organism: Alphaproteobacteria bacterium (assembly GCA_038141965.1). Lineage (GTDB taxonomy): Bacteria > Pseudomonadota > Alphaproteobacteria > SHVP01 > SHVP01 > CALJDF01. The sequence goes on along the minus strand of JAYQJC010000002.1, from coordinate 291,777 downwards.
TCGATCGAGCGCGCGAAAAGGTGGCGCTCGCGATGGTCGACCTCGACCAGTTCAAGGTGATCAACGACCGGTTTGGGCACAACTTTGGTGATCACGTGCTCGTCGAGGCCGCCAGACGCCTCAATGCGCATGTCCGTTCGGTCGACACCGTGTCTCGCTACGGTGGCGATGAGTTCGTCATCTTGTTTGTTGGTGTGGAAACTCGCGACGACGTCGTGGTCCCCCTCGAACAGATCATTGACGATTTCATGCGACCGCTGGAGCTAGAGGGCCAGCGCATCGACCAGGTCGGGGCGAGCATTGGCGTGTCGTTCTACCCCGACGACGGGTCCACCTTTGACGACCTCGTGGCCAAAGCCGATTCAGCGATGTATCAGGCCAAAAACCACGACGGTTCCGAATTTCGGTTCTATGGAACCTAAAGGCGTGGGGCTCTGGCCCCCGAAAGTCGTTCCCCGCCCTAACTTCCCGCATCCTGAGCCGGGCGCCGTGCGCCAGTGGCGGACGGCGTCCGTGACGAAGGGCCCTATCAATGCTCAAATACGGGCAACCAACAACGCCAAAGAGCCCCGCATGACAAACCCCCGCGTCCCCTTCGTCCTTGCCGATCAACGCCCGAAACTGGCGCCGCCCGAGGGCAAGCCGCTGATCGTGCATTTCGTGGTCAACATCGAGAGCTGGCCGTTCGATTCGCCGCCGCCGCGAAAAATTCTCACCGGCCCGCACGGCGTCGAGACGTTGCCCGATGTGCCCAACTTCTCGTGGGCCGAATACGGCTTGCGCGCCGGCATGCCACGCCTCTTCAAGATCGCGCGGGACCGCAATCTGCCGACCAGCGCCTTCCTCAACGCCGGTGCGATTGACGACTACCCCTCGGTGGCCCAGGCCGTCAAAGACATCGGCTGGGAAGTGGTCGGCCACGGGCTCAAACAAAAGGCCGTCGGCGGCGAAGACGACGAAGCGGCACTGCTTAAGCTGTGCCTCGACAAGATCGAAGGCTTCTACGGCAAACGCCCGCGCGGCTGGCTCGGCCCGGGTTTGCGCGAAACCAACGACACGCCCGACATCTTGGCCTCGGAAGGTGTCGATTACATCTGCGACTGGGTGCTCGACGACCTGCCGCATTGGATGACCACCAAACACGGTCCCGTCATCTGCATGCACTACACGCTCGAACTGAACGACAGCCCGATGTACGCGATCCAATACCAAAGCTCGGGCGACTACTACCAACGCTACAAAGACACCGTCGCCACGTTCGAAAAAGAGTTCGACAACAACCCGCGCATCCTCACCATCGCCACCCACCCCCACCTCATGGGGGTCCCGCACCGGGTCGGCTACCTCGAAAAACTCATCGACGAACTCCTCGCCCGCGACGACACCATCTTCATGACCGGCAGCCAAATCGCCGACTGGTTCATCGCCGCGGACAAAGCGGCGAAGTAGGCTAGACCGGCTCTACCAGGACGCACGCCATCCCGGCGTGCGTCTTTTCTTTTTTGCTTGAGAATCCATGCCCGATCGCAAAACCCAACTCGTCGGCATGGCCGCAATCTCGACCGTGGTCGTCGTGTGGTCGACCTTTTTGGTGATCAGCCGATCCGGCGTGCAGTCGGGCATGACGATCTTCGACATCGCCGCCCTGCGCTACGGCATTGCCGGGCTGATTTGCGTACCCATCGTGCTGCACTACAAGCCCTGGCGCACCACGACCGTCACCCGCCTTGCCATGCTGGCCATCTTCGGCGGCGTGCCCTACGGCCTGTTGTCCTACGTCGGGTTCATCTTCGCCCCGGCCGCACACGGCGGCGTGTTCCTCAACGGCATGGTGCCGGCGCTTGCGCTGTTGATTGGCTACGTCTGGCTGCGCGAAAGACCACTCGCCATTCAGATCGTCGGGAGCGTGTTGATCATCGCGGGCGCCGGGATGGCCGCTTTCAGCGCCACCTCAGGCGCCAATCCCGACGCCTGGATCGGCGATCTCGCCTTTTTCATTACCGGCGCGTTCTTTGCGATCTTCCTCATCCTGCAGCGCCAATGGCGCGCGGACATTCCGCAAATCCTGCTCGCCGCCGCGGTTGTCGGGGCCATCGTGTATCTGCCGATCTGGGCGCTGGCGTTGCCGAGCACGCTCGCGCAATCCGATCCCAACCAAATCGCCCTCCAGGCCGTCTTCCAGGGCCTCTTTCCCAACCTGCTGGGTCTGATCTTGCTGTCGCACGCGGTGCGCCGCGTCGGCTCCACGGTCGTCGCCGCCTTCCTGTCCGCGGTTCCCGCCGTCGCCTCCGTAATGGGTCTGATCTTTCTTGGCGAAAACCCCGGCCTCCTCGCGTGGGCGGGCCTGCCCATCCTCACCACCGGCATCCTGCTCGCGACCGTCTGGCAAAGACGCGCCTAGCTCACCCTTGCCGGGCCGCAACAATTCGCTAGTCTCCCGCAAAACCAACCGCCAGTTCCGGGAGCCCTACGCATGACCACCGCCACTCTCACCAAAGACGCCGTCGATTTCGCCGTCGGCCTCACCTACGACGCCATCCCTGAGGATGCCCTGAAGATCGCGCGGCGCTGCGTCATGGACGGGCTCGCCGTCATGCTGGGCGGCTCCGAACAGCCGGCGCTCGAGGTGATGGCCCGTTATATCGATCGGGTCGGTGGCGCCCCCGATGCGCGCCTTCTGGGCAACGCCAACAAGAAAGTCCCCGCCCATCTCGCCGCGCTTTGGTACGGCCTCGCCGGCCACGCCATGGATTGGGACGACACCCAGCTCTCCGAGGGCCCGGGTCGCATGTACGGGCTGCTCACCCATCCGACCGTACCGCCGCTGTCGGCCTGCCTTGCGATCGGCGAAATGCTCGGCGGCGTGGACGGTAAAACCTTCCTCACCGCCTTCAACGCGGGCTTCGAGGTCGAATGCAAAATCGCCGAGGCCATCAACCCCGATCACTACGCCCGGGGCTTTCATACCTCGGGCACCATCGGCACGTTCGGGTCCGCCGTGGCGGCCGCCAAGCTGCTAAACTTCGATCACATCCAAATGGCACAAACCATTGGTATTGCAGCATCTTTAGCTGCCGGCATTCGCGCCAATTTCGGCACGATGACCAAGCCGTTGCACGTCGGCCGGTCCTCCGAAAACGGCGTCACCGCAGCGCTTTTGGTGCGCGACGGCTTCACCGCCAACGACGAAGCGCTCGACGGCAAATGGGGCTATCTGACCATCGCCGGCCCCGGCGGCGATCCGGACCTGGTGCTCGGCCGTTTCGGCAACCCGCTGACCATCACCTCGCCCGGCGTCAGCATCAAACCCTACCCCTGCGGCGTCCTCACCCACCCCTCGATGGACGCGCTCAAGTTCCTGATGCGCGACGAAAACGTCAAACCCGACGACATCGAACAGATCAAACTCTATGCCGCCCAAAACATCTTGGGCCCGATCCGCTACGACTTCGCCACCACCGAGCTCGAAGGCAAGTTCTGCATGCACTTCTTGTTGGCCGCCATCGCCATCGCCGGCAAGGCGGGCAAGCGCGAATTCACCGACGAGTTCGTGTCCCGCGCCGATGTCGCCGACATGCAGCGCCGCGTCGAAACCATCGACGACAAAGAGATCGAGGCCATGGGCTACGACCGCATTCGGTCACGGGTCGAAGTCGTCACCAAGGACGGCCGCACGCTGGAGCTCTGGGCCGACGAAAACTATCGCGGCTCGCCGCACAACCCGCTCACCGACGAAGAGGTCGAGGGCAAGCTGCGCGACTGCGCCGAAGGCATTCTCGGCGACGACAAAGTCAAAGCGGTCATCGACCGGGTCTGGTCGCTCGAGGATCAGACCAGCGTCACCGACGTCCTCACCGATTTGCACTGGCAAAAGGGCTAAGCGCCGCCACGAGCCCGACCTGAAAAGGGCCCTCGCCTTACCCTAACCCAAGGGCAACAAAGAGGTTCGTCAATGGCCGAGACCAGTTCCGCCGACGTCCCGCACGACCTTGCCGTCGCCATGCAACTGCTACGCGGCGCTCACGAGATGTATCAAGAAATCCTCAGCGCCTCGCTCGACCACGCCGGGCACGACAACCTCGACATCCCCGCCTTCCTCAAACGACTCAACGGCGCCCTTGTGGGCTTCAAAACCCACGACACCCAAATCGCCAGCCTTTTGAAACGCTACGACGCCTAGGCGCTCACCTCTTCTGACGCGCAGCCGACGGCCGCATCTCGAGGGCTACGCCAGCGGATAGATCATGCAGGTCGTGGTCCCGTGGGCGTAGAGCCGGTCATTCTCGTCCACCAGCTTCCCCTCGGCGGTGCCCAGCCGCTTGCCCGAGGTAATCACCGCCCCGATCGCCCGTAAACGACCGGCATCCGGCGCCAGGGGCCGCACGAAATTCAGCTTGAACTCCACCGTTGTGACCCCAAACCCGGCCGCCGCCGTGGTTTGCACCGCGCACGTCATCGCCGAATCCAGCAACGTCGCGACATAGCCGCCATGCACCGTGCCGTAGGGGTTGAGAAAACGCGGATCCGTCGTCCCGGCAAAGACCGCCCGCCCCTTGCCCGCACTGACCAGATCGAAATCCATCGCCAGGCCGATGGGTGGCTTGGGCAGACCACCCGCGATCATGCGCTCCATGATCTCAAGTCCCGTCAACCAGCCAACCACGGCGGGATCGAGCACCCCGATCCGCTCGTCGTCCTGTGTTGCAACCAAACCGCTCATTTTGGGGCCCTCCATAAAACCCTACGAAAGGACCAAATCACATCAAAGTTGCGTCAGACAACTTTTATTAGGTTGTGTTTTGCAACCTAAAGAGATAAGGTTTCATCATGAAACGAATTAGCTTTGCGGATACCCGCTGCTCTCTCGCCCAGTCACTCGACATGATCGGCGAATGGTGGACCCTCTTGATCATCCGCGAGGCCTATTTCGGCACCCGCCGGTTCAGTGATTTTCAAAGCCGCCTCGGCATCGCCCGCAACGTTCTCAGCGAACGACTCGACCGCCTGGTCGCCAACGACATCCTCCAGCGCGTGCCGGTCTCGCCGGGTGGCAAGCGCGCCCACTACCGTCTCAGTGAAAAAGGCCGCGACCTCGTCACGGTGGTGATTGCACTTGTCCAGTGGGGCGACCGTTGGGTCATGGGGCCGGAAAACGCACCGGTCCGCATGGTCGACCGCGCCACCGGCGAGGATATCGACACCGTTCAGGTGCGCGCCAAAGACGGCCGCGTCCTGGGCTTGCACGATATCGGCCTCGAACCCGGCCCGGGCGCCGACGACGCCATTCGGGACCGCTTCAGCGAAGCGGTCACCGACACAGGCGCCGTCCGTTGGCGCATCCGCCGCCACATGGCGGCCTAGGCCAGATCGAAAAAGCGCGCGCGGGGCAAACCCCGCCCTGCCCTAGTGGATCGACAACAGCGAGCCGAATCCCTCGACCTTGTCCGGAATGCCGTTGCTGCGCAGCGCATGCCAATAGGTCGCGGTATTGATCGCCACCACCGGCTTGTTCAGCCACTTCTCCGCCATCCCGGCCAGCCGCGCCATCGCAAGGTTGGTCCCGGCCTGAACGATGGAATCGACGTCGTCGTCGTTCACTTCCAAGATCGCGTCGCGCAGCGCGTCTTCCGATTCGTGCGCGATCAGCACCGGGCTCTTGCACTTCAGCCCGTGCACCGTCTTCACGTCGAACCCGAGATCCTCGAAAAACCGCTTCACGTTCTTATCGCCCACCGGCATGTAGGGCGTAATGCAGGCGATCCGTTTGATCGGCCCGTATTGCTCGGACATCACCTTAAGCGCTTCTTGCGAGGCGTCCGAGCCCATGGTCACGCCGCAACCGGCGACCTTTTCCATGTGTTTTTGCAACTTGGCCGAGCCTTCCAGCCCGTCCCAAAAGGTCTCCGCCGACATGCCCATGACCAGATGGTCCATATGCATGGTCTTTAGGCGCTCGACCGCTTCGTCCTGCTTTTCGGCGATCACTTCGATCAGCTTGTTGAAGTCGTCGTCGTTGGCCACCTTCATGTCGGGGATATGGATCCGCGCCATGTGATTGGTCACGCCCTCGGGCCGCATCCGGTCGAATTCCGGTTGTACCGAAGTGTTGGTCGACGGGGCGATCACCCCGAATTTCATGCGATAGCCTAGTGAATCCGGCATGGCGATTTTCCTCCCTTGGCCGCCCCGTATCGAAGGGCGCCATCATGCGGAGACGCGCGCACGCCCGCAAGCGCTGCGCCGCCCCTGACCACGGGGAGAACGCGCCCGCTTGCGTTCAGGCATGCCGGATCGCGCTTCTAGTGGTCGGTCAGCAGCGTCCCGAAGCCCTGCACCTTGTCATCGAACCCGCAGGTGCGCAGCGCATGCCAATAGGTCGCCGTGTTGATCGCGATCACCGGCTTCTTCAACCAATGCTCGGCCGTGGCGGCGAGCCGGGCCATCGCGAGGTTGGTGCCAGCCTGGATGATCGCATCGACATCGTCGCCGTTGACCTCAAGGATCGCATCGCGCAACTCGTCTTCGCTAAAATGCGCGATCTTCACCGGGCTCTTGGCCTTGAGGCCCTTGATGCGGACGACGTCAAAGCCGCACTCCTCGAAGAAGCGCACCACGTTCTTGTCGCCGACCGGCTGATAGGGCGTAACCACGGCGATCTTCTTCGCGCCGTAAACATTGAGCGCGGCCTGGCTCGACTCCGAGCCCATCGTCACCCCGACGCCGGAAATCTTCTCGATGTGCTTCTTCAGCACCTTGGAGGCCTCAAGCCCGTCCCAAAAGGTCTCGGCCGAGATACCCATCACGATATGGCCGGGATGGCAGGTCATCAGGCGCTCGATCGCGGCATCCTGGGCTTCGGCTATCTCCTCGACCAGCTTGTTGAAGTCGTCGTCGTTGTTGATCGGATTATCCGGCACGTGGATGCGCGACATATGGTTGGTGATCCCCGGCGGCGCCATGGCGTCGAATTCCGGCTGAACCGAGGTATTGGTCGAGGGCGCAATCACCCCGAATTTCATGCGATAGCCAAGTGAATCAGGCATCTCGCCCTCCCTTATTTGTTCTAACAAACTGCCGCGCAGTGTCCTCGTTTGAGGTCCGCTACAGCCATGATCTGGGTCAAGCGCCGAACCCGGTCGGATCGCCACCGCACCCTGTGGGCAGTGCCGGAACGGATCGATTACACTGCGACGACCTCGGAAACCACCCGGGCGCAAAGGGCCGAGAGGCCTTCCAAACAGGGAGAGCACCACCCATGAAACTACCCAAATTTCTCTTGGCCACCGCCGCGGCGACATTGATCGCCGGTTCGGCCATGGCGCAAACCGTCGGCATCGGCACCACCAAAGGCGGCGCCACCGCCCAGGTTTCCGCCGGCATCTCGCAGATCGTCACCGAACATGCGGGCTTGCGCATGTTGCCCCAGCCGATGGGCGGCACGCAGCAATACATCCCGATGGTCAACAACGGCGAGCTGGAATTCGGCATCGCCAACATGATGCAGACCATCATGGCCTATACCGGCACCGGCCTCTCGGAAGGTCAGAAGTTCGACAACCTGCGGCTCGTCGCCACCATGATGCAGTTCCGCGTCGGCCTGATCGTGCGTGCCGATTCCGACATCCAAACGATCAAGGACCTTAAAGGCAAGCGTCTGCCCTCGGGCTACACGTCCTCGCCCCTGTTCCTCGCTATCCTCGACGGCATGCTCGCCAACGGCGGTCTCACCTTTGACGATGTCGAAGGCGTGCCCGTTACCGGCCTCGTGCCCGGCATCAACGCCTTCAAAGAAGGCAAGATCGACGCCGTGATCGGCTCCGTCGGCGCCGGTTTCGTCAACGACGCCGATGCGGCCGTCGGCGGCATCCGCTTCCTGCCGTTCGATACCTCACCAGCGATGGCCAAAGCGTTTTCCGACAAGGCGCCGCGGACCTACATCTCCGAAGTGGCCCCCGGCCCCACGGGAATCGAAAAGGCCACTCCGGTGATGTTCTTCGATTACATGCTGTGGGCGGGGAAAGACGTCTCCGACGACGATGTCTACAAAGTCGCCAAGGCGATGTACGAAAACCAAGACCAACTCCACGGTCTCAGCCCGCTGTGGTCGACGCATAAGTCCGCCAATATGGGCAAGAACCAAGACATGCCGTACCACCCCGGCGCCGAGAAATTCTACAAAGAAGTCGGCGCCTGGCCCGGCTCCTGATCGACCTCGATCCAACAGAAACGCCCGGCCTCGTGCCGGGCGTTTCACGAGGATCTGCTTTTCGCCATGGCATGAGGCGGGATGTCTAACTTCCTCACCGGCAACGTCAAAACGATCTTCGGGACGGTCCTGACGCTGGTCGCGCTTGGGCTCGCGGGCGATGTTCCGTTCTACCTCGACGTCTCGATCTTCGACCAACAGGCCCTGGGCATCGTCCTCGGGTTGGGCCTTGCGATCGTGTTCATCGCCGTCCCCGCGCGAGGCGAGGCCACGGGCGAACGCAAGGTGCCGATCTACGATGCACTGTTCGCCCTACTTTCGACCGTCGCGGGCATCTATTTCGCGGTCCGCTATCCGGTCCTGACCAACGAATTCTATTTCCGCCAGACCGAAACCTTCGTTGTCGGCATCGTCTTCATTCCGCTGGTGGTCGAAGCGCTACGCCGCACTGCCGGGATCGGGCTCGTCACCATCCTTGCCGTGTTTTTGCTCTACGGTCTGTTCGCCGACCTTGTGCCGGGCCAGCTCGAGGGCCGCGCGCAGGCGTTCCCCAAGCTCGTCTCCTACCTTGGCGTCGACCTCAACGCGCTGTTCGGACTGCCGCTGGTCATCATCACCAGCATCGTCATCGGGTTCATCTTTCTCGGCCAACTCCTGTTGCGTAGTGGCGGCTCGGAGTGGTTCACCGACCTCGCCATTGGTCTCACAGGCCGATCGCGCGGCGGCTCGGCCAAGATCGCCATCGTCGCCTCCGGACTGTTCGGCTCGATCTCGGGTAGTGCGGTCTCCAACGTGGCCTCGACCGGTGTGTTGACCATTCCGTTGATGCGACGCGGCGGCTACGCGCCGCAAGCCGCCGGCGCCTTCGAAGCGGTAGCCTCAACCGGCGGGCAAATCATGCCGCCGATCATGGGCGCCGCCGCGTTCTTGATGTCCGAGCGCCTCGCGATCGGCTATTCCGAGGTCGTCATCGCGGCCCTGCTTCCGGCGCTCCTCTACTACGTCGCGGTGTTCATCCAAGCCGACGTCGAAGCGGCCCGGCGCAAGATTCCGCCCATCCCGCGCGACCAAATGCGCCCCCTCGGCAAAGTCTTGCGCGAAGGATGGTTCTTCGCACTACCCTTCGCCCTCCTCGTCATCGCACTTTTCTGGCTGAACCGTCGGCCTGAAACCGCCGCCCTATGGGCCGCCGCGGCGGTCGTCGTGGTATCGCTCGTCTTTGGCTACAAGGGTCGACGCATCGGCTGGCGCGACATTCTCCTCAGCCTCTCGACCACCGGCGCCATCGCCGTCGACATCATCGTCATCGGCGCCATGGCAGGTCTCTTAATCGGCGTGATCGAGATCACCGGGCTGTCGTTCGGGCTGACGTTCCTGCTGGTCCAGGTCGGCCAGGGAAGTCTGTTCTTGCTGCTCGTGCTGACCGCGATCGTCTCGATCGTGCTCGGCATGGGGATGCCAACCACCGCGATCTACCTCATCGTCGCCACCCTCGCCGCGCCGCCGTTGCGCCAACTCGGGATCGATCCGATCGCCGCCGACATGTTCGTGCTGTACTACGGCCTGTTATCGATGATCACCCCGCCGGTCGCCATCGCCGCTTTTACCGCGTCCAACCTCGCCGGCGCCCGACCAATGAAGACGGCGCTCCTCGCCTGCCGCTACGGCTGGCCCGCCTTCGTGCTGCCGTTCCTGTTCGTCCTTTCGCCCAGCCTCTTGATGCAAGGCAACGCCTTGGAGGTCGGTCAAGCCGTCATCACCGCAGTGGCCGGCGTGTGGTTGGCTTCGGCCGGTCTCGGCGGCTATTTCCGCGGACCGCTTGATATTGTCGGGCGGGGCGCCTTCTTGGTCGCCGGGCTCGCCCTGTTGATCCCCGCCCAAGGCTTCGACGGCGCGGGCTGGGTCGAACTCGGCGGGATCGTCCTCGCGGTAGCGGTCCTGTTGCGCCAAATCATGGTCGCGCGCGACCAACCGGCCTAAATCATAGATGCCCTATAACGCCCGGAGTTCTCGATGAGCATTGTCGATCGCCTCAAAACCGCCGACCGCAAGTGCCCACATCCGATGCTGGCCCAGGCCAACCACGACGAACTTGCGCACGAACAATATGCGCTCAGCCTCAAGCTCGCCTTGGGCCGTAACTTCGCCTCCGGCAACCGCAAGGTCTACGAGGGAAAAGCGGCACTGGCCTTCGCCAAAAAGCACGGCCGCGAACCTGCCACGGTCGACGAGGTACGCGACGCCATGAAAGACGAGCCCTACCACCAGCTCGTTTCCACACTGCAGGTTGCGGCCCAGCGCATCATGTGGGATGCCGTCGGCATCAGTATCGAACGCGAGCTGCCGCGCCTCGAAGAAACCGCCCGGCAAAGTCGCCAAAGCAATCGCAAACGCGGTTCCTTGATGCTCAACCCCGATGTCGCCATGCCAGCCTATATCGGCCACATCGACATCCACCTTCACCCCAACGGCTATGAAGAAAACGCGCACGACGACGATGTCCTCGCCGGCGCCCTCTACGAAAGCGGCGGCAACCTCTATTCGCGCGGCGTCGCGATCGGCAAGCACGACAGCAAAGCGGCCTGCATGATCGGGTTCCTCGAAGAGGCCTATCCTGACCTCGACCCCAAACGCATTATCGATCTCGGCTGCTCCGCCGGCAGCGCCACCGTGCCCTTTGCCGAAGCTTGGCCCGATGCCGAGGTTACCGGTATCGACGTCGGCGGCGGCATGTTGCGCTATTCCCATGCCCGCGCCGAATCCTTGGGCCTGCCGGTGCATTTCGAACAAATGAACACGACCCAGACGCGCTTTCCCGACGACCACTTCGATCTCGTGGTCTCGCACAACCTCTTCCACGAACTCACCGCGGCCGACAACAAAGGCACGCTCAAAGAGTGTTTCCGGATCGTGAAGCCCGGCGGGGTCGTCGCCCATCTCGACCTGCCTTTCAAGAACGCCGAGAAAGACCTGTTCGAGCAGTACCAGGGCGACTTCCAAACCTTAAACAACGCCGAGCCGTGCTGGCGGGTCTACACCAACATGGACCATGCCGCCGCACTGGCGCGGGCCGGATTCGCCGAAGACCGTATCACCACCACCTACCGTGCCCGCAAAGACGGCCCCGGCGCCTGGCTGATCTTCGCCGCCCAGAAATAGACCTCACCGATCTCCTCTGAACGGGGGCCCGCCGACGCTCTGGTCGCTCTCCGCCCCAGCCCCTAGAGTGAGGGGTGGAGGATCCCACCATGGCCAGACCCAACGGACAGATCATCATCGACGCCGACTCGCACGTCGAAGAGGCGGACGACGTGTGGAACCATCTCGATGCGGCCTACGCGCACCGTCGCCCGGTCATCGTGCAGCATCCCGGCCTGCCCGGCCCCTACGCGCAGGACGCTTATTGGTTGATCGACGGGCAGATGTTCCCACGGCCCTACGGCTACGGTCCGCTGATCTACGGCACCCCGGTCAGTTCCAAGTTCGCCAAATCGAAGAAATTCTCGATCGAAAGCCAAACGTTGGTGCCGCCCTCGGCGCGCATCGCCGACATGGACAACCTCGGCATCGATATCCAGGTGCTGTTCCCCACCATCTTCCTCGACATGCTGTCGCTCGACATGCAGTTCGAAGCCGCCTTGATGGCGAGCTAAAACACCTGGGCGGCCGAGACCTGCGCGGCCTTCCCCGACCGGCTAAAATTCGCCGCCCCGATTCCGGTGCGCAATCCCGAACTCGCGATCGCGGAACTGCGCCGCGTCAAGAAACTCGGTGCCGTCGCCATGCTGGTCTACGGCAGTGCCGGCGAGCAATTCCTCCACGAACCGCAGTTCGATTCGATCTGGGCCGAGGCCGAAGCGCTCGACATGCCGGTCGCGATGCATGTCGGGTGGAACATGCCCTCGATCCATAAAAAATGGACAGCATCTTCGCCTCGGCGACCTTCGTCGCCATCCCGATGATGTTCGGGTTCTTCAGCATGATCGGCGGCGGCATTCTCGAACGTCACCCCAAGCTGCGCGTCGGCTTCTTCGAAGCGGGTGCGGACTGGTTGCCCTACCTTGCCCCGCGCATGGAACGCTACTGGGAGGTCTATTCGTCCAAGTCCTGGCCCGGCACGCCCAAACGCAACCCCGCCGAATGGTTCGCCAACGGCAACATCTACTTCGCCTGCGAAGGCGACGAACGCTACTTGCCGGATGTCGCCGAACTTCTCGGTGAAGACCACCTCATGACCTCGGCGGACCTCCCCACGAAGAAGCCCTCGAAGATTCCATCGCCGAAATCGAAGAACGACCCGACATCTCCGACGCCCTCAAACGCAAAATCCTCGAAGAAAACCCGGCGCGGTTCTTCGGGTTCTAGGTCGCAAACTCGCTCAAGCGCGCCGCCGGCACGAAATCCAGCTTGCCGCCAAAATTGATGTAGGCCAGTGCGCCTGACGCGCTCTTGGGGCGAGACTGCACGCTGAGGGGCGGTTTGAAGAGATAGGCACCGGCGCCGTAGACATCGCCGCCGTCGGTTTCCATCGCGCCTTCCAGCACGAACAGTTCTTCGTACACGATGTGGAAGTGGTCGCCGTGCGGGCTTTGCCAGCCCGGCATGAATCGCACCAGCATCGAGCCCTCGCCCGTTTCGGGGTGCTTGCTCAACAATCGCCGTTGCAAGGTCACCGCGCCGGCGGCGTCTTTCACGTCGACCCACTCGCCCGCCTCGGGGTCGGCTAGTACCGTCACGCCGCGCGGGTCCTCTGCCCCGGTCAGAGAATAGGGCGTCTCGCCCTCGGCTTCGGGGTGCAGAGAGAAATCGAGTTCTTTGCTGCAACGCGACAGAAACCACGCCTCGTCGTCGATCCGGCTGCGAAAGCCATGCACGGTTTCCGCGGGGTGAAAGCAATAGGATTTCGGCCCCAACCAGGTCTTGCCGTCGAACGTAAAGGTCCCTTTGATCACCAACAGTTCTTCGTCCATGTGGTGATAATGCGCACACGGCGGCGGCTTGTAGCCGCGATTGGGATCGATGCATTGGAACGCCGTCCGCGCCCCGTTCTCCGGATCGTAACTCAGCGGTTTGGTGTAGAGCCCCGGCGTATCGGTGTCCTGCCACGGCATCGCGTTGGTATCGATAAACGTATAGGGACGCATTGCTTCCTCCCTTAGTCGACGATCGCCGGCACCCAGTTCTCCCAAACGATGGTGCCGAACCGAAAATCCCAACTGACGTGGATCATCCAGCCCCGCCCCGTCGGTTTCGGATCGAGCTTCCAGACATCGGAAATGCTTTGGCCCGGCATTTCGCAAAATGCCCGACCGCGCCAGACCGAATGCGCCTTGAACGAGCCGGTCAGCGCCTGCTTGATCACCTGTTTCAGGGCGGGTTTGCCCTCTTCCGGCATCTGCACCTTGCGTACCGAGAACCACGCCCCGCCGAACGGCAGTTCGCTCACCTCGGCAGGCTTTTCCAACGTGACCGATGCGCGCATCAACGTTTCGCCACGTCGCGTGATCACCGCCGAGGTCGAACTGCCCATGATCTGCAATTCGTTATGGTCGCAGATCATCTTGGGTCGGCCCGACACCTCGCGCGCCGCGATCATCGCTTCGTCGGTCGAAGTCCAGATATAGGGCGTAAAGCTGCCGACTTCGTCGCCGAGCCGCACCTTCAACACCACCATGCCTTCTTGGAAGATTTGCGAGGTCGGCATTTGCCGATTGTCGCCGATACACACCACACCCTTGGTCCCCGGCACCCACTCCAACGGGTCGGGTACCGCCGCCCACGCCGCGTCGGGATCGGGCTCGAACTCGGCCACGATCATCTTGGCCGACTCCATCGGATGCGGCGGCTCGTTATAGGGCGAGCTCAAGAACGGCGCGCTCCACCCCTCCCGCTTGATCGTTTTCTTAGCGCCGCGACCGGACGGCTTCGGCGTCCACGTCGGCGCGTCGGGCGTGATCTGAGCGCTCTTCAGCAAGTGTGCTTTGCTCGATGTTCGCGTGCTTTTCTTGCGCACGCGCTTGGCCGCCGTCTTGCGTTTGGTCGCCGTCTTTTTGGTTTTTCGTGCCACCGGACCCTCTCCCCTGGCCTGCGCCGCGCCAGTCTACTACAAGCGACGCTACGGACATAAACAGCCTCAGGAGCGCCGCCATGGCGAACCCAATGGACGATCAAGTCGCGTTCGTCACCGGCGCGGGCGGCGGTTTGGGCCGCGCTCAGGCCGTTCGTTTGGCGCAAGATGGCGCCCATGTCGTGGTCCATGACCGGGATGCCGACACCGCCAAGGCCTGCGTCGCCGCGATCGAAAACGCGGGCGGCCAGGCGGAAGCCACCATCGGCGACGTCACCGATTTCGCGAATCTCCGCGCCACCCTCGAAGACACCGAACGCCGCCTCGGCCACATCGATATCCTGGTGAACAATGCCGGTGTCGGGGGCGGACAGTCGTTCGAGGACATCACCGAAGAGATGTTCGACGAGATCTTCCGCATCAACGCTAAGGCGCCGTTCTTTGCGGCCCAAGCCGTCATCCCCGGCATGAAGCAACGCGGCCATGGCCGCATCATCAATATCTCCTCGCTGGTCGCGCTGCGCGGGACCGCCAACAACCCGCACTACGCGGGCAGCAAGGCCGCTCTCATCGGGTTCACGCGATGCTGGGCGCTCGAATACGCGCCGCACAAGATTTGCGTCAATACCGTGGTGCCGTCGTTCATCGCCACGCCCATGGCGACCAATGCTTTCGGGGCGGATTACATCGCCGAACGCAGCGCCGCCAACCCCATGGGCCGCCTCGCCAACCCTGAAGACGTCGCCAAGCTCGTCGCGTTTCTCGCTGGCCCCGACGCCGACTTCATCACCGGCCAAACCCTCAGCGCCAACGGCGGCGAGTACATCAACGCGATGTAGCTAGGCTCGCACCGGCAACAGGTCTTGCGCCAACTGCGCCCAATAGCGCGCGCCGGTCGTCAAGATATCGTCGTTAAAGTCGTAGTGCGGGTTGTGCACCATGCACGACCCCTTGCCGTCGCCCGCACCGTTGCCGATCAGGATGTAACACCCCGGCCGCGCCTGCAGCATGAAGGCGAAGTCTTCCGAGCCCATCAACGGCGGCGTGTTTGTATCGACGTGCTCCGCCCCCACCACTTTGGCCGCCGCTGCCGCCGCATACCCGGTTTCCTCGCCGGTATTCACCGTCGCCGGATAGCACCGGTCGTAGCGCATCTCGAAGGTCGCGCCGAAGCTCTCGCACAACCGTTCGCCCATCTCGCGTAATTGGCGTTCCATCCGATCGCGCGTGTCGGCGCGAAACGTACGAATCGTCCCGCCCAACTCGATCTTTTCCGCGATCACGTTGTAGGCATCGCCGCCATGGAATTTGGTCACGCTCAGCACCACCGAATCGATCGGATCGGTGGTGCGGCTGACCAGCGTCTGCCACGCCGTCACCAGGTGCGCCCCCACCACGATCGGATCGACCCCGGTATGCGGTAATGCGGCATGCGCGCCCTTGCCTTGGATGTGCACCGTAAAGCGATCGAAGGCGGCCATGATCGGGCCCTCGCGCACCGCGAAGTGACCGACCTCCAAGCCCGGCATGTTGTGCATGCCGTAGACGCCCTCGCAGGGGAACTGTTCGAACAGGCCTTCCTCGACCATCACCCCGCCACCGCCTGCGTTTTCTTCGGCGGGCTGAAAGATGAAATGCACGATGCCGTCGAAGTCGCGGGTCTCGGCCAGATACCGCGCTGCGCCCAAAAGCATCGTCGTGTGCCCATCATGGCCGCAGGCGTGCATCTTGCCTTGGTGGGTCGAGCGGTGCGCAAAGTCGTTCAACTCGTCGATCGGCAGCGCGTCCATGTCGGCGCGCAAGCCGATTGCGCGGTTGCCGGTCCCCGCTTTCAAGGTGCCGACGACACCGGTCTTGGCCAACCCGCGGTGCACCTCGATCCCGTAGGACTCAAGCCGTTCGGCAACAATGTCGGCAGTGCGATATTCCTCGAACGCGGTCTCGGGATGCGCATGAATGTCGCGCCGCAGCGCGGTCAGGTCGTCTTTCAAAGCGTCGAGTTGATCGGCCACAGCGCCCTCCGTTACCAAGCACGGATGGCACCACTCGATCAGGCGGCCGTCAAGGCGTGCCTAAGGCTGCGCCACGCGCCACACCCCGGCCAAGCCGTGCCCGGTGGTATCGCCCTTTTCTTTATCCTTGGACCAGCGATAGAGCGGCACCCCGCCATAGGTCCATTGGACCGTCCCGTCAGGCCGTTCTATGGCCAGGAACCCGCCGATGCGTTGGTCTTTCTTACGCGCCTTCAACGGCGGCCAGTTCTGCGCGCACCGCGCCTTGCAGCGCGATTCGAACGCTTCGTCCCGATCAAAGACATAGAGGGTCATCCCCTTGCGGTCGGCGAGTACCCGACCCTGATCTATCTCGACGATCTTCACGCCTTTCGGCGCGTCAAAAGCCCAGACCGGTGACGACGTCACCACAAATGCGGCGATGGCCGCCGCCAACAAACGAACCAACATCGCTTCCCCAAAAAGCTGCTCGCGTCACTGCAATCATGCCGCGGGCCGCGCCTCGGGGTCTGTGACGAACGTCACGTAATGGATTCGGACCGGCGCAAGCCTTCGATCATCGAGGACCGCATCAGAAAGTCGCGGGCCAGCTTTGGGTCTTCGGCGGTCCGCTGGGTTTCGCGGAAGTTCGCCATCCGCACCTCGGGATCGCGCTCGTTCAGCAATTTGCGGTTGCGTTCGGCCTGGGCCTGCACGTTTTCCACGGCAATGGGTTGGCGCTGCCGGGTGTAGCGATCGAACAAGCTCTCGTCGCCCTCGCCCCGCCAGACCTGGGTCAGCTTGTCGACCAGGTTCACCGCGTCGTGGATACCGCCGTTCATGCCCATCCCGCCCAACGGGTTGTTGAGGTGCGCCGCATCGCCGGCAAGAAAAATGCGCCCCATGTTGTAGGTCGTCGCCACCCGTTGGTGGATGCGGTAGATCGTTTTGTGGATGAGGTCGTAGGGCTCGGCCTTTTTGTGAATGCCGTTGAGACGTTTCTGCAAACTTTCGTCGGCAATCGCCCCTTCCTGGGTTTCGCCTTCGCGCGACGGAAACAGCGCGCGCCATTTACCGATCACCCGCAACAACACGAACCACTCGTCCGAATCCGTCACGTAGTTGATCAGCGACAGGTCCGGCAGATAGTCGCGAAACTCGAACGACGTCGTCGCCTGCACGAACCACTCTGGATAGGTCACGCCACCGAACCCGATGTCGAGCGTGATGCGGACCAGGCTGCTGGCGCCGTCGGCGCCGATCAAGTAGCGCCCCTTTACGGTGACTTCCTCGCCCTCGCGGTCGACCACGGCCCACGCCGAGTCGGCGTCCTGCCCCACGTCGGTCACTTTGGCGTTGAACCACACATCGACCGTGTCCCAGTCCTTAATCTTTTCGTAGATCAGCCGCGTCATCTTGTGCTGCTCGCACTGGACCCGATAGGGATGCGCGGTTTCGTCTTTGATCAAGCTCAGATCGAAGACCGCCTTTTCCTGGGTTTGGCGATCGCGGAACTGCCACGTCGGCGCGATCAAACCGTCGTCGATCAACAGCTGCGTAATGCCGTATTCGTCGAGCATGTCGAGGGTCGGCGGGTGATAGGTCGAGGCCCGTAGGTCGATGGCAAGGTCCGGATTGGCTTCGATCACCAGCACGGGAATGCCGCGATCCGCCAGCCGCATGGCCGCGACCATGCCGACGGGCCCTGCCCCTGCGATGATTACTCGATCCTCTGCCGCCATGGCTCGTCCTCCCCAAAAAAAGCGCCGCTTTTCATGGCTCACGAGGTGGGCGCCTCGCCCAATCCTCGTACCCGCGGCTGGGCTTGTTATATAATAGGGGTGAAGTAGGTCAATCCGACTGAGGAGGTCATTCGCATGGCGGTCGTCAACCACATGTTCCTAGAAGCCAATCATGACGAAAACGCGCGCGACGCGTTCGTTCTGAACTTGAAATGGCACATCAATCTCGATCTCGCACCGGGCCTGAAGAAGGTCTACGAGCACAAGGCGAAGCCCAGCCTTCAAGAAAAAGAAGGGCCGCGATTTCAAGAACCGTCACGAACTTCGCAAGCAAATGCTCGACGAAGAGTATTTCCAGGCCTGGGCTTCGATGTGGCGGACCGCCCAGCATCTGATGTGGGAATCGGCAGAAACCAAGATCGACCGCCAATACGACGAGCTGGTCGACAAGACCACGGTCAAAGGCAAGAAACTCGGCTCGCTGAAGACCAACCCCAAGCTCAAGGTGCCGCGCTACGTCGATGCGGTTGATATTCATGAGCAACCGGGCGGCTACGGCTTCGACATGGGCGACGGCGACATTACGGCCGGTGCGTTCTACGACGCGGCCGGTGGCCTCTATGGCCGGGGTCAAGGGTCTTCAGATGACCGATAGCCCCGCACACGCGCTGATCAACTTCATCAAAAAGCGTTACCCCGATCTCAAACCCAAACGCATCCTCGATGAGGGTTGCTCGGTCGGCGGTAGCACGATCGCCTGGGTCGATGCCTTCCCCGATGCCGAAGTGCACGCCATCGACGTCAGCGCCGGGATGCTGCGCATGGCCCATGCCAAGTTGGAACGCCTGGGCAAAAAGGTGCACTTCTCGCAACAAAACGCCGAGAAGACCGAGTTCCCCGACGGATACTTCGATCTCATCGTCTCCAACATCATGCTGCACGAAACCTCGGGCAAAGCCCTCCCCCGGATCA
Source organism: Alphaproteobacteria bacterium (assembly GCA_038141965.1). Lineage (GTDB taxonomy): Bacteria > Pseudomonadota > Alphaproteobacteria > SHVP01 > SHVP01 > CALJDF01. The sequence continues at coordinate 272,799 of JAYQJC010000002.1, read as the reverse complement.
TGAAAGACGGCCACCGCATCCTGAAAAAGGGCGGCGCGATGGTTCACATGGACGTGCCGTTGCGCAACCGCGAATTGGATACCTACACCGCGTGGTATCGCGACTGGAGCACGCACTTCAACAACGAACCCTTCTGGGGCGCGCTACACGATCTGGAGATCACAAAGCCGATCCAAGAAGCCGGGTTTAAGAAGAGCGAAGTTTTCGACGAGCTCATCCCGAATACCGCCGGCAACGGCGGCGTCTGGTGGGCCGCCGGCGGCCGCAAGACCTAAGATCGATTTCGGGCGCGGCGTCCGAAAACTGCACCGCGCCCCGTTGTCCTCCGCCCTTTGGGGCCCAACCCCCAACATCGGAACGCTTTATGGACACTCAAATCCGCCATCCCATGCTCGTCCGTGGCAAACACGACGAACTGTCGCGCCAGCAATTCGTACATAACCTGCGGCTTTGCCTCGCCGCCGACGTCATGCCGGGCAACCGCACCGTCTATGAAAAACGGGTCAAACCGGCGTTCCGCAAAAAGAACAAGCGCGACCCCAAGAATCGGCACGAAGTTCGCCGGGAGATGACCAAAGACCCCTACTACCGTCTGTTCTCCGCCTCGCAACGGGCGAGCCAAGAAATGATGTGGGACTCGGTCACCGATAGCGTCGAACGCGAACTGCCCGAGCTCAAAAAACGCGCCCGCGGCAATCCCCACAAAACCAAAGGCACATTGCGCATTCCCAAGAACTTCAAGGTACCGGCCTATCACACCGCGGCCGATATCCACCTGCAGCCCGGCGGCTACCATGCCACCCCGACGGCAAGGACTCGATCGCCGCCGGCGCGCTCTACGACCGCAGCGTTTTCCTCTATGCCATCGGCGGCATGGGCAACATGAACGACGATCTCGGCAAGACCGTTATCGGCTACTACCAAGAGAACTTCCCCGGCGAAGGCCCGGCCCGCTTGCTCGACATGGGTTGTTCGGTCGGCCACTCGACGCTGGCGTGGGCCCAGGCCTACCCCGACGCCGAAGTTCACGGTCTCGATTGCGGCGAAGGCATGGTGCGCTACGCCCATGCGCGGGCGCGCAACCTCGGGATCACCGCCCATTTCTCGCAGCAAAATGCCGAAAAGACCGACTTCCCCGACGATCACTTCGACGTCGTGGTGTCGCACATCATGCTGCATGAAACCTCGTCCACCGCGATCAACAACATCATTCGCGAAACCCACCGCATCTTGAAACCGGGCGGGGTGATGATGCACCTCGATCTGATGCGCGATCAGGGCATGAACCCGTACGATTCGTTCATGATGGACTGGGAGGCCTACAACAATAACGAGACTTTCCTGGTGCGGCTGCGCGACATGGATTGGAAAAAAATCGCCGTCGACGCCGGGTTCAAACCCAACAAGTGCAAGGTCGACGGCTCCATGCTGAATATCTCCAAAGAGATGATCAAAGCCGGACAGGAGCCGCATTACACCGCAACCTTCCCCATCCTGGTGGGGCGCAAATAATGGCCCGCGCTAAAAAAGCGAAAGCCAAGGCCAAGCGGAAGGCGGTCGCCAAACCGGGCAAAAAGAAAGCGACCGCTAAGAAAGCCAAGAAAGCCACGGCCAAGCGGAAGACGGGCAAGGCCGCCAAAAACGCGGCGACCAAACGCGCACCGATGCCGCGCGCCGCCAAAGGCAAGCGCCCGCAATATTTCGAAGACCCTGCCGTCGACAAACTCCACCTCATGGTGATGGCGTTGATCGAAGAACTCTCGGTCACGCGCGATCGGCTCGACACCGTCGAACGGCTCATCGAAAAGCACGGGCTGTTTCAGGTCCAAGAAATCGAAGACTTCTTCCCCGACCTCAAAGCCGACGCCGAGCGCACCGGACGCCGTATCGCCTATATCCGGCGCGTGATGAAAGGCATCACCGACGAAATCGAAAACTTGCACGGCCAAGACCCGGCCCTGGAGTTCGACGAGGTCGTCGACGTCATTTCAAGCTAGCGCTTACGCCTTCAGGAATTCCGCCATTGCCGGCGTGCCGCCAGTCGATGCCACCGCGTCGGGCAGTGCCGCCACAATGCGCGCGGCATGCGCGCCCAAAGCATCACCGCCCGCGGCACAGACCAAAACCGGCTGAGTGACCTCGGCTAAGACGGCCGGTTCGATCGCGAGACACGCGCTGACGTAATCGCCATAGGTCGCCCGCCCCTTCAACCAATCCAGCAAACGCACTTGCAGCGCGACGGGATCGACCTCCGGCTCACGCCACCGGATCGCGTCTTGGGTACGTCGGTACCACGGCCAGAAGAACGCGCGGTCGCGCAGCATGTGCCATGCCGTCAGCCAGTGCGATCCGTCCCAGCGCGCCTCGATCGTGGGCGCATAATGCGCCATCAGGTCGTCCCGTTCGGTCAACTCGGCCAAAACCGGCTGGTCCAACACGAGCCGACCGACGCGATCGCCGTCGCGTGCGGCCAACGAGAGGGCCAACGCGCCACCGACGCCTTCGGCGTAGAGATCGTAGGTCTCGAGCCCAATGTCTCGCAGCACGGCGTGCACATCGGCGCAATAAGCATCCAGCGACGGCGTCGACGACAACGCGTCGGACTCCGCATTCCCGGCGATATCCAACGCAATGACCTCGCGATCGGCGCCCAGCGCCGCCCCCACCGGTAACACCACGCGCGAACTGCTCATCTCGCCGTGCAGCATCACCAACGGGCGCCCGATCCCAGAACCACGACGCCGCACCAAGCGCTGCCCGCCGTCGATGTTGACATAATCGCGCCACGTTGCGGCGCGGGGTGCCGGCGCGATCGGCGGGGCAACCGAGGTATCCCCTCCATCGCACCACGCCAAGCTCTCGCGGGTCGCGTCGAGCCACCCATCCTTGCCCGTCTCCAAGACGCGCACCCCGTCGGGCAGGTCGGTCAAGCGCTTGGCCTCGGGCGCCAACACGTCGCCCTCGCGCACCACCACCGTCGCTTTGACCTTGAGTTGGTACATCACGGCGCGGCTGTCGTGGCTGAACGCCGCGCGATAGCCGAGCCAATAATCTGCGGCATCCATCTTCGCGAGCACGATGTCGTGGATGTAGTCGGGCGGCGCCATCCCCGCATTCAACCGCCGCGCCTTCTCCGCGCGAAACCAGGGGTAAAACACGATTTGATCGCGGGTGTGCTGCCACGCCCAGGCCAAATGCGCGCCGTCCGTCGTGGGTGCGAATTCGGGCGCGTACTTGTCGAGACGTTCTTGCGCTTCTTCGGGCGTATTGAACGACACCCCGTCCAACACCAGCCCCGCCCCCCGGTCGGGATGACGCAACGCTAGTTCCATCGCGATGTGCGCCCCGGTGTGGGTGCCGTAGACCGGCGCACGTTGGATGCCCAACGCCGTCATCGCCTCGGCCGCCGCATCGGCGTAGTCCGCCGCACGCGGTGCGGCCATGGCCAACGGATCGGACCCGCCGTACCCCGGCGTATCAAAGCCAATCAAGGTCCAGTCCGGCGCGAGCGGCAACAACCCGGGCATGACAAAACCGGCCGATTGCGGGCTCGAATGAAACAGCACGAACGGCGGCCCCTTGCCGGCCCGCCGGTAATGCACCTCGCGGTCGCCGACACGGACGAAGTGTCGGCGCATGTCGGACGGCGTCACGCCACCGCCCGCGTCTCAAGCGCGGCGATCACCTCATCCGTGGTGATCAATTGGGCGAACAAAAAGCCCATCGAGGTCAGCGCGGACTCATGCCGCGCTGCATCGACCTCGCCCACCGCATCGCGCACCACGAAGGTGCGAAAGTCGAGCTGCGAGGCATCGCGCACCGTCGACTCGATGCACATATTGGTGGTCACGCCGCACACGATCAGATTGTCGATCCCGCGGCCGAGCAATTGCTGTTCCAGATCGGTGCGCATGAACGAACTCATGCGGCTTTTTTCGATCACGAGGTCGCCCGGCTGCGGGGTCAGTTCCTCGACGATTTCCGCATCCCACGATCCCCGTGGGCAAACCTCGGCGGTCGCGATGTTGGGCATGATCTCGCGCACGATATAGCCGCCGTCGCTGTAGTCGGGCGCATAAGCAAGATGGGAATACGCCACCAAAACGCCCGCGGTCCGTGCCGCGGCGATCATTTTCTGACACGGCGCAATCGCCCCCGCCAGCATCGAAATATCGAGACCCAGTCGGGCATGCGAGCCCTCGGGCTTGCACATGCCGTTTTGCATGTCGACCACCAACAGCGCCGTCGCCTCGGGTGAGAAGTCCATACCGCCCCCTTGTTAGAGGCCCAGTGTACCGGAAAAGAAAAAGCGCCGGGCAAGGAATGCCCGACGCTCTTTCGTGTCGCTATGGTCTTAGAGAGAGCCTATTCGGCCATCCTCAGATCATGCCAACGAAGCGCTTGCTCCGGATGGAAGCCGACGCCCGACACTTTCTCGGACATCGCCCACTGCAGGCGCTGTTCGACCATCGGCGCAATCACGACCTCTTTCATCAGGATTTCCTGAATCTGGGCCATGACGTTGTCGCGCTTGGTGTCGTTGGGTTCGTTTTTGGCTGACTCGAGCCACATCTTATCTACATCTTCGTTGCTGTAGAGGCTGTAGTTCGAAAGACCACCCTTGTCACGCGAGACATAAAGCAACTGGATCGCGTAGCCGGCTTCGACGCCGATCGGTTTGGAGTGGTTGATCAGCGCAAACGGCAGATCCTTCTTCACCAACTCGCGGTCCGAGAACTGCGTCTGGGGAATCGGGTTCAACACGACCGGAATACCGATCTTCTTGAGCTCCGTTTGGATGATCGTCGCCGCCGGGCCGAGGATGTTCTCGACTTCGGTGGTGTAGGTCAGCTGGAACGCTTCGGGAAAAGCTTCAAGGCCTTTGCCGTCCGGGAAACCGGCTTCGGCCAGCAATGCTTTGGCCTTGTCCAGGTCCTGGTTGCGCTCGAAGTCAACTTGGTGGGCACCCGGATAGAAAGCGGGCATCACGCCGTTGTACTTGAGAGCTTCGCCGAAGAAGACATCTTCCATGATCTTGTCGTAAGGGATTGCATAGGCAACCGCTTCACGAAGCTTGATGTTGTCCCACGGCTTGGCTTGCCAGTTCATGTGAACATACGTCGAGGCATTGCCGTCGACGCTGACGACCTTGACGCCGCGCGTCTGCTTCAGCGAGTCGTATTCCTTCGGCGTCAGATGCTCGACGAGGTGCGCCTGACCGGTACGAAGGATAACCAAACGCTGACTGCTCTGCGGCACTTTGCGCATGATCACGCGATCGATATCGGCTTTGCCCAGGTAGTAGTCCGGGTTGGCCTCGACCAGGAATTCTTTGTCTTTTTCCCACCGCGTCATGCAGTACGGACCAAAGCCCGCTACGCCTTCGTTGTTGGCGAATTTGTGGGACCAGGGATCATCCTCGGTCGCGTGCTTTTCCATCGTCTCTTTATCGAAGATGTAAAGCGCGAAGATGGTCAGAACCGGCAGGAACAACTTGTTTTCCGCCGACTGGGTGAACTGGACGGTGTATTGGTCGATCTTCTTGACCTCATCGTCCTTCAAAATCTTGGCTTCTTTCGCCTCTGGCGAATCGCCAAACACGGCGGGCGTGAAGCCCTTGAACGAGGCCACGTTGGACAGGAACCAACCGACCGGCGCTTGGCCGCTCGTCGATTTCGCCCGCTGCATCGTGTAGATCACGTCGTCGGCATCGAACGTCGCGCCGTCGCAGCCCTTGACGCCGCGGCGCAGGTTGAACGTCCACGTCAGCGTCGCAGGATCGTAGCTCCAAGATTCGGCAAGCCGGCCTTCGAACTTTTCAACGTCCAACTTGACGGTGCCGTCGGGAAGCCGTTCCGAGGCGTAGTAAACCAGCGGATCCATCAAGTTGACGATGCCCGCTTGGGTCGGCGGCGCCGACGCGTTCGGGCCGTCATAGTTCAAACTCGGCGGAACATCCTCCGAGAGAAACAAAAGGTCTTTCGCAGCGGCCGGGCCGGATAGACCCATCGCAAGTGCGGCCGGCGCGAGAGCACCCAGCAACAATTTCTTCACAGTAACTCCTCCCTGTTCATAGACCGGTCAGTCTCCGGTTGGCCCGGGTACCTCCCTGCCTGCGGCCTTGGGACCGCAATCGCGGCGGATACTAGCCGATTGCCCGGTCGAGGTACACAACAGTAGACCCCGGCAATGAGGCAAGAAAAAGGCCCCGGCGCGAACGCCGGGGCCTAAATTCAACCGTAACGAGACTAGCTTAGCTCGTCGGTGCGAACAGACCGTTGATCTTGCCGATCGTGTTGTTGAAATCGACCGCACATTCGTTACCGCAACGCTCCGCCCAGCGGGGCAGAACGGTATCCAGCATGATCTGCCGCAGCAGTTTCAGGTCGGCCTCGGAAGCGGCGACCCGAACCATGCCGCCCGGCTCGCCCTCGGGGCACGGGCCGGTGGTGTTGCAGTTGATGCCGAGCTCGCCTTCGGCCCGGTTCAGCGCCCACATTTCTTCTTCATGCTTGCGCATCTGGCCCTCGATGATCTGGCGCACGTCGGCGTCCAACTCGTTCCAGGCATCGATGTTCACAACCAAGACGCCCGAGGCGAAGTTGACGGGCAGCGTGTAGAGGTACTTCGCACCTTCATACCATTTGGCCGAGTAGCCGCCGAGCGTGCCGGTGAGGGCGCAATCGATGACGCCTTTCTGCAACGCCTGCTGCACTTCGCCAAACGACAACGGAATGCCCGAGGCGCCCAGGGCGCCCAAGAAATCCGACTGCGAAATGCCCGAAGCGCGGATCTTACGGCCCTTGAGGTCGGCCAGACCCTTCACCTCGTCACGGCAGTACAGGATTTGCGCCTGGAACGACTGCATGGTAAGGAGCTTGAGGCCGAAGTTTTCTTCGTAGTACTTCTCCAGGGTCGGACGGAACGCCATCGTCACCTTGTGGAAGTCGTCGATGGTCGGCGACATGCCGGCCAAATCGGTCACGTCGTTGATCGCCGCTTCACCCGAAACGTGACCAAGCTGGAACGTCGCGAACTGGGTTTGGCCACGCTGGGCAAGACGGAACCCTTCAGGACCCTTGAGCCCCATTTCGTTCCAACCCTTGAAGTTCACTTTGACCTTACCGCCGGTCAGTTCCGGAATGGTTTTTTCCCAGAACGGCTTTTGGATGTTGCGGAACTGCGTCGTCACGCTGACGTTGCCGATGACGCTGATCTCCGTCTCCGGAATCACCCCATCGGGCTTGTCCTTGGACGCATGACCCGCAGCAATGGCGGCGGTCGCACCAGCGGCGACCATGGCCCCTGCGGCGACGGCGCCGATAAGCTGATTTCTAAACATAAATCCTCCCTCGTTTCCTTCATTAAAGGCCCTGCGCCGGCACGGCCCATCTCGCTCATATGGGCTCCGGCGAGCCCATTCCACTTAATTAAACACGCTCGGCAACCACAATGCCATCTGCGGGAACGCCAGCAAAAGCAGCATCATGGCAATCATCATCAGCAGGAACGGCAACGAGCCATAGACCACGTCTCGGAACGGGCCGTTGCCGCGCACCGCCTGCACCACGAACAGGTTCACTCCGATCGGTGGCGTGATTAAGGCAGCCTCGATCAGGATCATGAACAGAACGCCGAACCAGACCTGATCGAACCCGAGCGCCAAAATGACCGGCACGACGATTGGCGTCGTCGCGATCATCAACGACAGGGTTTCCATGAACATGCCCAGCACCAGGTAGAACACGATGATCGCGATCATCGCCCAGGTCGGGTTGATGTCGAGGCCTTCCATGAAGTTGCTGACGAAGGCCGTCACGCCGATCGACTGCAGCACGAAGTTCAAGAAAAACGCGATGACCACGATCAACGTCACCATCGCGGTGGTCCGCATCGTGCCTTCGAATGCCATCAATAAGACGGTTCGGTTGATCCGCTTGCGGTAAAACCCGAACAGCAACGACGCCACCACACCCAGGCTGGCCGCCTCGGTCGGCGTTGCAATACCCGCGTAGATCGAACCGACCACCACCAGGAACAAAAGGATTGGCGGCAACAAGTGCTTCAGCGCCTTGATCCGTTCGTCCCACGTCGAGGACTCGCGCGTACCGCTTAACTTCGGCTTGACCACGCAAGCAAAGAAGATCGCCAGCGAGAACATCGCCGCCAAGAAAAAGCCCGGAATGATCGCCGCCAAATACAGATCGTTGACCGACGTATCGGTCAGCACCGCATAGATGATCATGTTGATGCTGGGCGGAATCAGAATGCCCAGCGTGCCGCCTGCGGCCAACGACCCCAGAAACAGCGGCGGGCTGTATTTGCGCTTTTCGATGTTGGGGATCGACACCGTGCCGATCGTCGCGGCCGTCGCCACCGAAGAACCCGACGTCGCCGCAAACAATGCACTCGAGGCCACGTTGGTATGCATCAGGCCGCCCGGCAACCAGTTCACCCAACGGTCCAGGGCGCGGAACATGTCCGACGCGATCCCGGTCCGCAACAGGATCTCGCCCATCAGAATGAACAGCGGGACCGCCACCAGCACGAATTCGGTGCTGGCCGACCAAGTGATATCGCCCAATGCCGGCAGAAGCGGGATGAACGAAAACGTTTCGCCCAGGAAGATCGCGAGGATGCCAAGGATCGCCGCAACGTAAATGCCCAGCGCGGCGAGAATCAGAAGAAGACCGAGAGAAAGCGCCGCCATTAGTTCGTCCCTCCGCCCGCCGGGGGCTCGCCTTCTTTCACGATACTCAGCGTTTCTTCAAGTTCGGCCTCGCCTTCGCGTTGCTCGATCCTGATCAAAGCCGTCACCCCTGCCAGATCGCCGCGCCCAAACCGGTAAAGCCCGCGCAACATGTAGATGACGCACACAAATGCGAACCACGACAGGCCCAGCGCCCAAACAGATTGCGGAATGACAAGCGGCACCGCCAAATCGGATGCCGATACCGCCCCGTAATTGCCGGGTCCCGGCAGCCCGTAACTCTCCGCCGTCAACGTCCAAGCGAAGAACGCCAAAATGATCGACAAGGCGGTCAGCATAGCAAGCGCGATGAGGTCCAATATTGCGCGACCGATCCGCGGAAAACGCGCATAGATCACATCGATCCGGATATGCGTCTTCGTGGTGAGCGCAAACGAGAACGAGAACGCGACCGTCACCGCATAGAGGTAGATCGTGATCTCGAAGCTCTCGAAGAGATTGTCGTTGAAAATGTTGCGCGCGAAGACGTCAAGCGACACCAATACGGCGCAAAACAAGATGGCGCCGCCCGCGGCCCAAGCCAACAGGCGCGACAATCGTTCTAGGGCGCCTTCCCGGCGCTCGTCCGGTGTATCCGTCAAACCCTGCACACTCCCTGATGCCCGCCGTCTAATGCGGCGGTGTCCCAGCCTTTGTTCATCGCATCACGGCCAATCGGTGTCAATGTGAGACAGATGGCCGCTCACGCCGCGGCGCTTACGGTGTGGCGAAGTACCCCAATGCCCTGCACGTCAACTTCGATGACGTCGCCCGACGTCATATAGACCGGCGGTTTGCGCGCGGTGCCCACCCCGCTGGGCGTACCGGTGCTAATGACATCCCCGGGCCGCAAATCGGTCCACGACGAGATGTAGGCCAGTATCTCCGGGATCGAGTACGTCAGCTCGTCCAGCCGCCCTTCTTGCATCACGGCACCATTTAGGCGGGTTTCCAGCCGTATATCGTGCAGTGCCGGCATCTCGGCGGCTGGCACCATCCATGGACCCATCCCGCCTGTACCCGGGAAGTTCTTGCCCGCGATTAGGTTCTGGCGCTGAAAATCCCGCACCGAGGCGTCCATAAAGCAGGTATAGCCCGCGACATGGTCCATCGCGTCGGCTTCGGCGATGTCGCGGCCGGGCTTGCCGATCACCAGCGCGATTTCGCCTTCATAGTCGAACGCGTCGGACACGTGCGGTTTAGTCAACGGTCGATCATGCCCCACCAATGTGTCGTTAAGCCGCACGAACACCGTGGGATACGGGTCTTTTTCGTTGCCCATTTCGATCCGGTGCGGTTCGTAGTTCAGCCCGATGCACACTACTTTGCCCGGCTGGGAGATGGTCGGCAGAAACACCGCCGCCTCAAGCGCAAGATCGGGATCGCGCCCCGCCGCCGCTTTTTCCAGCGCGGCCAGATCGTCCGCCGCGATCGCCGCGGCAAGGTCGCCGTAGGGCACCCGGTCGGTCACGTCGACAATCCCGCCGTCGCCCGCCACACCGAACCGCGGCACGCCCGCCAACTCGAAAGAACACAACCGCATCAATGAAACGCCCCCTCCCAGCGTCGCCCAGCAGGACGAACCGCGACCGGCCCCACTCTATCCAAGCGTCGAGGCAGTGGCGACACCGGCGCCAAACCTTGCTGAGCGCCGGAATCTGGGCTACCAAGGTTGCGATTGGGGAGTGTGCGAGAGCAATTTCGCGCACAAAGGCGCTAAGGGGCGATCGGGGCACCCCTGCTGGCGGATGAAGTCGCTTTTGCGGCGAGCCGAGGCTCGTAGCTTGCGCGACAGCAGGATGGGTGCGACATGGCAACGACGAAAGATGTCCTCACAGCGGTCGAGCGGAAACGCGGGTATCTGCTCACCTACCACCGCATGATCGGCTCGTCCGATCCGGATTTACTCGCCGCCTACGACAACTTTTACGAGAATCTGACCCTTGCGCCGCGCGCCTTCACCCCGCAACAGCGCGAGCTTGTCTGGGCCGCCCTTCAGGTTGCTGCCGACGAAGAACACGGCCATATCCACATGCGCCGCGCCGTCAAGGCCGGATTGGGCGAAGGCATTCTTACCGACTCGATCACCCTCGCCGGCGCCGCCGAGGCGCACCGCGCACTATGGTTCGGCGCGCACCATTGGAACGAATGGATCTCCGTCGAGGTCGCCACCGACCGCTACCTCAGGATGTGCGAGGCCGCGCGCGGCGAGGTCGAACCCGCGCTCGCGGAAATCATCCTCGCGGTCTGCCACGGCGCGCGCCGCACCTACGATGCGATGCGCATCCACCTCAAACGCGCGTTTGAGGCCGGCGCCACCGTGCCGCAGATGTCCGAAGCGTTGAGCTACATGTTGTTGCCATGCGGCGGACCGACCTTGATCGACGCCGTCGAGATTTGGGAACAAGAAGGCGCCGCCGGCAATTGTCCCTCGCCCTATGCCGCCGACGCTGCACCATGATTGTTTCAACCCGCCAACTGCGGCGCGCCGTATTGCGCGTTTCGGGATTTGCGCACCGGTAACGCGATGACCGAACAGTACGACGTCATTGTGGTCGGCGCCGGCACCGCGGGCATTCCTTGCGCGGCCGCGGCCGCGGAGCGCGGCGGTCGCGTGTTGCTCGTCGAACAAAACGAAGACGTCGGCGGCACGTTGCACTTGTCCGCCGGGCAAATGAGTGCCGCCGGCACCCAACTCCAAAAAGACCGCGGCATCGAAGACCATCCCCGGCTTCATTTCGCCGATGCGATGCGAATCAGCAAGAACACCGCCGATCCCGACCTCGTCAACCTCGCCGTCAACCTCGCCCCCGATGTCATCGATTGGTTGATGAAAAAGGGTTTCGCGATGCACCCGGACTGCCCGATGATTTTCTATGGGCACGAGGCTTACACCATCGCGCGCACGTATTGGGGCGTCGACGGTGGGCTTTCGATTCTCGAAGTTCTGCGCCGCGTCCTCACCCGGCAATTGCGCCGCGGCAGGCTCGAATTGCGCATCAACACAAGCCTCGTCGGCCTCGTTCAAGAATCGCGATACCAACCGGTGACCGGCGTCGAATTGCGCGGCGCCGACGGTAAAAAAGAAACCGTCAGCGCCAAGAACGTCGTCCTCACCACCGGCGGGTATGCCGGCAATGCGCGGCTGTTCTCGCGCCTGACCGAGGGCTATCCGATGTATTCGGCCGGAATGCCGACCTCGACTGGCACCGGCATATTGCTCGGCTCGGCGGCCGGCGGCGCAATCCGCAACAGCGACAAGTTTCTACCCACCTTCGCCGGGATCGGCATCGACGGTCAGCCCAATCGGGTCGACTTCTACCGCATGCCCTCGCTCACCCCGCAGGTACGTCAGCCGTGGGAGATCTTCGTCAACCTGCACGGCCGTCGCTTCGTCGCCGAAGACCACCCCAGCGTCGACGAACGCGAGAACCGGCTGCTCGAACAACCCGAAATGTCGTTCTGGATCGTCTTCGACGACGCTATTTTCAAAAACGCACCGCCCCTGCTCGATGCCGGCGGCGGGTTGGCGGGCGCCGACTGGACCCCCGAAATGGTCGCGGAAGCTTTTGCGAACCACCCATCGTTCAAGACCGCCGATACCGTGGAGGCGCTCGCCGATGCCTGCGGCATGCGCGCCAACGCGCTCAAGGAAACGATCGCCGAATACAACAAAGCCGTCGATGCGGGCAGCGATTCGTTCGGCCGCACCCACTTCCCGGCCAAGATCGAAAAAGGTCCGTTCCGCGCGATCAAAGCGCACGGCACCGTACTCAAGACACCGGCGGGCCTGACCGTGAACACCACCCTGCAAGTCCTCAATCGCCAGGGCCAGGTCATACCCAACCTCTACGCCGCAGGCGAAGCCCTCGGCGGCGGCACGCTGTCGGGCCGCAGCTTCGTCGGCGGCATGAGCGTCACCCCATCGCTCGCCTTCGGCCGCTACTTAGGCAGCAACATCCTGAGTTGGTAGGCGGTTTAGGCTTGGCGTTGCCGCGCCACGGCGCGGCTCGTCACCACGGTCTCGACATTGACGATCTGGCGTAGGCATTCGGCCATATAGGCTTCGAGGTGGGCATCAACGCCCTCCAACTCGAAGGCGATCTCGAAAACATCCCCAACGACCTCGGCATGCCAATAGACCGGCACCATGTTGCGCTTGGTCAGCAACGCCAAGCAGCGCGACATCACATCGGGCGCCACGGCGGCGCGGAGGTGAAACGCGGTTCGGGACGAATTATCGGATAAGGAAGACATGATCTGCAGACTCATTTGATGGAATAACGGCAACGGACAACGCCCGACTTCCGTGGGAAGCCGGGCCCGTAATTCCTCGAATCCGCGTCGGCATGATCATAACGCGCGGAATCTGCGCCCTAGGCGGGTCCCCCGTCAAGGTACTCCGCCCTGCGTTTAGAGAGAGGCACCTCTCCCGTTTCAGAGGGAGGCCGGGAGGGGGTGGGAGGACACCGCATGAGTGCGCCCCTCCGTGACCGGGGCAAAACCCGGCGAAGTCCTTCAGTAGGCCAGCGTGACGCTATAGGTCCCGGTGTACGAGCCGTCCGCGTAGCCGGCCGATTCATCGCCCGAACCCGTTTGAACGCGCGTCGCCAGCGTCCCGCCGATCATGATGTTCAGATCGCCGTTGGCGTCGGTAGTCGGGTTGTAGTCCATCGCCACGGCACTGGGCGTGAAATCGAATTGGGTGTTGGCGCTGTTGGCCGGATTGGCGAGTTGCACCGTGCCACCTGGCGTAATGGTGAAAGTGGTGTTGGGCGGCGCGCCGTTGATCATGATCTTGCCCGGCGTCGGCGCGGCGATGATCAGCAACCGCGAGTCCGAACCGCCCGAGCCTTGGGTCACCGTGGTCGCCGCGGTAATCGGCTGCATTACGATCGACGCTTGGGTGCCGGCCGTCGGCGACGTAATGGCTGCCACGGTGCCGAAGGTGACGTTCTCCCAGCCACCCACGGTAGAGGTGTTTTGCACCGTGACGCTGGCCGAGTAATTGACCGTCTGGCTTTGCGCCTGCGCCTGTCCGGTCGTCATCAGCGCCGTCAACACGAGCGCTGCGCCCAAACCAACCAAGCGTCCCCAAGAAGATACCAACGCGACCACGTACATACTGCCGTCTCCCCCGGCAGCGCATTTGCGCCACTGCCGTTAACGAATTGCGCGCACGCGCAACACTCCTGGGGCGCTACAAAGCAAGTCGCGGGCCAAGGCGGCGCGCGGGTTTGGGCGCGATCGAAGGACGGAATTCAGGCGTTTTCTTAACGCCCGTTAAGGTTAACGGGCGTGGTAAGCGTTTCCGCCGGGCACGTTTTGCCCGGCAGGAACTGCCTACTCAGGCACGCTTTGCGACCGCCGCGCGCGTATCGGTGACGACGGTCTCGACGCACAAAATGCGGCGCAGCCCGTTGGCCAAGCGATGCACCACTTCGTCCGCCATCCCATCGACCTCGATCGTCAGGAAAAGGCGCGAATCGCCTGCGTGGGCATTGCCCACCCAGCGGCTCGGGATCAACCCGTGTTTGGCAAACAAGCCGACGGCTTGCGGCAACACGCCGGGGTCGGCGGCGGCTTGGATCGTAAAGACAGCGGTGTTTCGGTCAGGAGAAGACATGACAAACAGACTCCGAATTCAGCAATGGGCGCGGTAGGGCAAGATCCCGGCTCCTCGCGGGAACCGGGCCCATAACTCGCGCGCACGCGACTGCCCGGTCCGCCGTGAAGGCCGGGCCCGTAAGTCGCCGCTGATGAGTCTGTGTAATCATGGCGCGGGACAATGGCGGCACGCCGTGCCGCTGTCAACCGCGTTAGACCGGTTCGAGGCCCGCCGAAAGGTCCTTTTTCAACACCTTGCCGAAACCGTTGCGCGGCAGGGCATCGACGAAAAACACCCCGCGCGGCACCTTGTAGCGCGCCAAGTTCTCGCGGCAATACCCGAGCAGCGCCGCCTCCTCCACCGGCGCCGCCGTTACGACAAACGCCGCGACTTCCTCGCCCTGTTCGCGCGACGGCCAGGCCACCGCGGCCACGTCGCGCACCGCGTCATGCCCCAGCATCACCTGCTCGATTTCCGCGGGGTAAATATTGATCCCGCCGCGAATGATCATGTCTTTGACGCGGCCCACCAAATAAAGCCGCCCTTCGTCGTCGAACTTGCCGAGGTCGCCGGGATAGAACCAGCCGTCCTGGAACGACTCTTTCGTGGCTTCGGGATCGTTGTAGAACGCCGTCGCGCAGGCCCCACCGCGATAGCGTACCCGGCCCACCTCGCCGGCCGGTAGCGGCACGTGGTCGTCGCCGACGACTTGCGCTTCGGCGTTATGCACCAGGCGCCCGACCGAACGCGCGGCATCGCCGCGATCGCTCGGCAACAACACCGACAACCCGCCGCCCTCGGTCGAACCGTAGTAGTTGTGCAAATTGGGCGACACGCGGGCGAGCAATTCTTCGCGCTCGTCGGGATGCAAGATCGCGCCGGTGGTAAAAATCAAGCGGGGCCCCGGCAACAGATGTCCCTGGCCCGGCGCGATCGCCAACAGCCGTCGCAGCAACGTGGGCACCAACAACGTCACCGTGATGTTCTCGCGCGCGATGGTGTCGACCAAGTCCTGCGGCTCGTACGGCAAACCCATCATCATCACGCTCGCGCCGTGATACAGCATGCCCATCACAAAACTGCGCCCCGCGCCGAAATAGATCGGCAACGCGCTCAGAAACTTGTCGTCCGCGGTAAAGCCCAGCGTCACGGTTTGAGTCGCAAAACGTGCATGCATTTGCTTATGGCTATGCATCGGCCCTTTGGGAATGCCGGTCGTGCCCGACGACAACGACAGCACCAAGCCCCCCTCGTCGTCGCTCGGAAAGTCGCGATCCGGGTTGGCCTCGCCGACGGCCGCCCACCACTCGTCGGCGACTTGTACCTGCGCCAATCCCGCGCCCACCGTCTCGCCGGGCTCGGTCAGCACCAACTTGGCGGCGAAGAACGTCGCGATTCGGTTGCGTTCCTCGTCGGTCCACCGCACGTCCATCGGCAGGATCGCTGCGCCCGACCGCGCCACGCCGTAGAGCAAGGCCAAATGCGCGGCGGTATCGCGCAAACACACGCCGACGATGTCGCCGGGGCCGATCCCGCGGTCGGCAAGATGGCCGCCGATTCGACGCACGAGATCGGCCAGGTCGCTATAGCTGATGGTGCGGCCACCCCCGATGATGGCGGGATGATCCGGTCGCGTCGCCGCGAAATGATCGAGCCGATCGGCAATGTTGCCCGTGACGTTCATGGCCCGGTTATAGGGCCTGCGCCCGCCCCCCGAAAGGGTCTCGGCGCGCTAGACGTTGGTGCGGTTGGTCGGGTTGTGCGCCGGCAGTCCGGTCATCTTCGACCACTGACCGTAAAAGTTGCGCATCATCCCGTCGTCTTGCCCGGTGAGGTTTTCGTCACGCGCGATGATCTGATAATGCGCCGCGCCCGACCCGAACGATGCTTCGCAGGCTTCGGCGGCGAACGCATCCTCCGGCATGTTCCGGCTCAGCGGCCCCCAGTACATATTGTGATGCGTCATCCGATCGCGACGCTGTTCGGGCGTATCGCCCTTTACGCCGAGCCCCCGGCACTCCAACACCATGCGGTCGGGCACCACGGGGATGACGGTATCGATCCGGATCACCGTGCCGCGCGCCAGGATCATCGCGTTGGGAAACAAATGCGCCGAGCGCATTTCGGTCGGCTCCATCCCCGGCAGCGCCAACGAATCCGGTCGCCCTTCCCATCCCTTGTAGTTGGTATAGCGCGCGCGAATGCCTTCGCCCGCGGCATGCCCGCCGGGGTGAATTTTGATCTCGCGCTCCGAATCCACCTGTGTGCGCCGCAGCACGACATGCATGAACGTGTGATAGGCGTCGAGGTTGGTTTCCATCCACGCCTTCCAGTTCGCATTCAGCTCGCAGCGGTGAAAGTGAAACACCTCCAATGGCGCCGTCCCCATCGGCTCTTCGAAGTGATCGAGCAAGTGGCCGAGGTACGACGACAACGGGGCCGCATCTCCGTCGGGATTGATGAACACCAAGCCCAACTTGGTTTCCGTCGGCACGGCGCGCAACCCACATTGGTCGATCGAGAATCCTACCGGCTCGTAGGCCTCCGGCCGCGGGATGTCGATGCACGCGCCTTCCGCGTCGTAACTCCACAGGTGATAAAAACACGTAAGGCGTTCGGCATTGCCGGACACTTCCTGCACCAGTTTCGCGCCGCGATGCGAACACACGTTGTAGAACGTCCGCACCACGCCGTCGCCACCGCGGATCGTGACCAGGGGCACGCCCAGATGCTCGTAGGTGCGAAAATCGAACGGGTTGGCGACCTCGCTTTCATGGCACGCGATGCGCCAGGTGTGCCCGAAAATGCGCTCACGTTCCGCCTCGAAGACCGACGGATCGGTATAGACGTCGCCCGCGACGTAGTTTTGCGGCGCGAGCGCCGGCGGCGCCGCCCATTGTTCCGCGTTGCGTGCACTCATAGGTCGGCCTCCCCGGCATCCAGCGCCGATAGCGCTTCGTTATGTGAAATCACCCGCCCAAATCCGAACGCGATGGCCTCGAGCGAGGCGTCATGGCGCGCCTCGGCAAAATCGCCACACGCATCGCGCACCACGAAGGTACGATAGTCGCGTTGCCCGGCATCGCGCGCCGTCGACTCGACACACATCGACGTCGTCACCCCGCCCATCATCAGGCACCGGATGTCCAACGCATGCAGCAACGATTCAAGGCCCGACGAAAAGAACGCCGAGTTGCGCGGCTTGTCGATGACGTAATCCTCCGACGCCACGACCGCCTCTGGCAGCAACGCCGCATCGTCGGTGCCGGCTTTGATCCCGCCCGCTTCCTTCAGCCCCGGCCGAATTTCGTGAATCATCAAGCCGCCGTCGGCATAGTCCGGGCGTAGCGCGATCTTGGTCCAGATCACCGGGATGCCTTTGGCACGCGCCGCATCGGCCAACTCGATGCAACGCAGCGCGGCATTGCGACACGACGTGATGTCCCGCCCCTGCGCCGCGACCGATCCGATCTCGGTGCAAAAAGCCTGCTGCAAATCGATCGCTAAAAGGCGGCCCGCGTGGCGTCGAACTTCATCTCAGCGCATCCCCTGGTTTGTGCCCGTTTGTGGTAGGCCGTGACTCGCCCCAAATCAAGTCTCGACCCGGTACCATGAAGGTTGCACCGCGTCGATGCGCGCAACGCCCAGATAGATCGCCTTGAATTCGCGGGGCCTTCCCCAATAATCCGGATGACGATCAATCGCCGAGGACGTTTTGGAAAACATTGAAATCCGCGAGAGCCGCCCGGACGATCTCGCCGCGATCGAAGCGCTCTACCCCCATGCCTTCCCCGACGAGGATTTGCTGCCGCTCGTCAAAGACCTACTGCAGGAAACCCCACCCGTGCTTTCGCTTGTCGCGACAATCGACGCAGTCCTTGTAGGGCATGTCATCTTCACCTGGTGTCATGTAGGCAGCGATACCGACACCCAACACGCGCTCCGCGCCCCGCTTGCCGTCGCCACGGCGCGACAACGACGAGGAATCGGTCGTGCCCTCGTCGCGGCCGGTTTGCAGTCCCTAGAGAGGTCCGGCGTCGAACAGGTCTACGTACTCGGCGACCCGGCCTACTATGCCCGTCTGGGCTTTGCCGCCGAATCCGATGTCATGCCGCCCTATCCGCTGCCGGACGCCTACGCCGGTGCCTGGCAGTCGATCGCGCTGGGCGACCGCACCCCCCGGTCCCACGGCACGCTGGTGGTATCGCCGACCTGGCAACAACCCGCCCTTTGGGGCCCTTGATCGCGCTCGCCGTCGCACCGTTCGGGAAATCGGTCGAACCGCCAACCGGGGTCGGCTAAAACCGCGTCATGACATTCTTGATCGTCAAGGCGCTCGTCTCGGGCATCATCATCGCAATCGTGTCCGAGGTCGCGCGCAAGTTTCCCGGCCTCGGCGGATTGATCGCCTCGCTGCCGCTGATCTCGGTCCTCGGCATAATCTGGCTGTGGCGCGCGACCGAAGATCCCGAGCGCATGGCGACCCATTCGCTTGCGACGTTCTGGTTCGTCCTGCCCTCGCTGCCGATGTTCGTCCTCATCCCCGTCATGTTGAAACGCGGCGTCCCCTTCTGGCCCACGCTTGCCGCGGCCTGCCTCCTGACCATGACCCTGTACGCGGCGATGGTCTGGCTCGGCCCCAAAGTCGGTCTCAAGCTGTAACCGTCGGACCAGCGGTCCGGACATTTCGTCACGATGCGAACCGCAAACATATTCCCGGGCCCCGCACGGCGAAGCCCTTGCGCCGCTGAGACGGCCTGCCAACATGGCGGCTCTCACGTTGCAGTTAAGATTTGCTGAAACGGCGCGGCGATACGCGCCGTCGCCAGCCCGAGAACTGCCGATCGTGATGGCAACGGAACAGACGCCCTAACCAACAAGGAGTTCAGGGATATGAGGTAGTACCTTTCGACAATCGCCGCGGTCGGTGCCGTGGCCGGTCTGGCGCTCGCCGCCGTACCGACCAGCGCCGAGACGCTCAAAATGGGCGTCCGCGGCCTCCCGCCCGGGAAAGGCAACCCCTACACCGGGCGTGGCATTCCGCACGTCTTCGTGTGGACCACCTTCTACGACAACCTGACCATTCTCGGCGAAGGCGGTGCTGTGCAGCCCGGTCTCGCCGACTCCTGGTCGGTGTCCGACGACAAGCTGACTTGGACCTTCAACCTCAAACCGGGCATCAAGTTCCACAACGGCGCGCCACTCAACGCCGCGGCGATCAAAGCGACATTTGACTGGCTGCAGTCCGACGAAGGCGCCACCACCGTTATCGGGAAAAACCTAGCCCCACTTGTCGCCTCGGCCAGCGTCGTGAACGACACCACCGTCGCGATTACCACCAAGACACCGAACCCGAATGCGCCGCGGGAATTCGTCGCGGTGCATATCGTCGAGCCCGGCGCCTGGAAGGACCTCGGCGTCGAAGGCTTCGCCAAGCAACCCGTCGGCACCGGCCCTTACGCGCTAGAAAGCTTCGCCCCCGGCGCAGCCGCGGTGAACGCGCGGCCCGATCCGGACAATGCGTTTCGCAAAATCACCGGCAACATCGATCGGATCGAATACGCCGAGCTGCCGGAAGGCGCCACCCGCGTTGCCGCCCTTATCTCGGGCCAAACGCATGTCGATAACGGCGTCGGCGACGACAGCATCCCCAGCCTCAAAGCCGCCGGCATGGTGATCGACACCGTGTTTGCCGGTCGCACGTTGGGTCTGTCGCTGATTTCCTATCGCAATGGCGCACAAGTCAAAGACCCGATCGGTGGCGTGCGGGTCCGCCGGGCTCTCAACTACGCGGTCAACAAACAGGCCATCGTCGATGAGATCTACGGCGGTGCGGCGGTTGTCGCCAGCCAGGCCGCAACCAATAACGCGTTCGGCTTCAACCCCGACATCAAACCTTATGCCTACGATCCGGACAAAGCGCGGCAACTGCTCGCCGAGGCCGGCTACGGCAACGGGTTCGAGATGGAAATCCGCGCGACAACCTCCAATCCGCAATTCACGATCGTCTATCAGTCGGCCGTGCAGGATCTCCAGGCCGTTGGCGTCCAGGCCAAGCTCGTCGGACAACCTTTTGCCGATTGGCTCAAGCATTGGCTTGCCGGTGACTGGCCCTACAACGCGTTCGGTTTCGGCCACGATCTGTCGGGCAACCTCGACGCCGGCCGGTCCTTCACCTCGTTCACGTCGTGCATGAAGAACCCGCCGTACTACTGCAACGAAGACGAAATGCCGTTGATCAAGGCGTAAGCCGCCGACTTCGACCCCAAGAAACGTGAAGCGCTGCTGCAGGAATTGTTGGCGGTAAACGCGGCCAACGCGCCGATCATCTTCTTGACCCAAGGAACCGAGAGCATGGCGCACACGCCCAAGCTCAAGAACTTCAAGCAGACCAACCAGGTCCTGAACTACGAAGAAATGGTCCTCGAAAACTAGACCGTTTCGACACCGAAACTTCGGGGGCGGCGTTCTACGTCGCCCCTTTTTGCGCCAGGGGAATCACGTTGCGTTGTCGATCCCGAGGTGCAGATCGAACATTCGACAAGACCGTGATCGTTCTAGGTTTTTTCCAAATCGCTGTGGCGCGCCTCACGCTCATGCGCTTCCAACGTGCTCTTGATGCGGTACAGCTGTTCGCCACCGTCGTCGGGAAGAAGTCGAATGACTTTGTAGCCACCCGCAGCTGCTGCCCGAACGGCGGACACACGGCGTAGCCGGACGGTCTGCCCGGGCCGAAACTCATTTGGCATTTTTTGCTCCGAATTGCACGGCATCCGGTCCAAATTCTGAAGCCGAAGGCCATGACCGCCCCATGTGTTGGGGCTGGCCCGCAGCGGGGAACGCATCCCCGTCGCTTGCTCCATCATATAGGGACAGCAAACAAATGGCACAATAATAAGGCTTTGATATTATTTAATATTTAGGCTATATTATTTTAGAATGACAAATTAAGCGGAAATAATTTCCACATTATTATTTGCTTAAACAAGTCGTTGTCCAATTCGTATAAAGTGAAACCTCATGTTGGTTGGAGCCGTTCCGGCGTACGTTGCGCTGCAGGACCGACACGATGAGGACTTGGCGGCGGCCAGGAACAACCGGACAAAACGCCGAGCAACGTAAGAGGTCCGTGACGCCAACCGGACGCGACCTCCGCTGACACCGTTTACCGCGTTTTCGTCCTTCTTCGGCGTCTCAGCCGGTCCCAATACTGGAGTGCACCGCAATGACTAGGACGACGCTTCGCACCGTAACCTTCAAGAAACCGCTCGTACTACGCGACCACGACGAAGTTTTGCCAGCGGGCACCTATCGGGTCGAAACGGATGAAGAACCCATCTCCGGCATCTCGTTTCTGGCCTATCGGCGCACGCAAACGATTCTGCACCTCCTGCCTCGACATGGCTTGAGACAAAGCCTCGCGATCGACCCCGATGACCTCGTGGCCGCGCTTGACCGAGACCATGCTGCGGAAAACCACAGCACGCCGAGTAGCGAACATCCCGTCCGGCGACCGGCGGCGCGTGAGCACGAAACACAAGTGCCGCGCGCCGGAAATCAAACGGAAGAACGGCGACAGGAGATCTAGAAATGACCCTAAACTTTCCCAATCCCAGCCGAATTTATGTTGCGAAGAAGAACCAAGTTCAGTTTTGGGGCCACGACGGCACGCTCGAAGTCTCGTTTCTCGTTGCGGGCGAGGCCCTCAACAGCACCTCGACCGGCGGGGCGGACCTCTTCTTAGGCGCGTTCGATACCGCGCGCGAAAAGATCCATGCCGCGGTACGCCGTGCCTACGCCCACAAACATCAGGGGGCCTATCACCTCGCGGCGGGAGACATTTAGCACCGCCCTCAACCGACCAATGCGCACTCGCGCCTTATGGACACAAAAACGGAGAGACAAAATGAAAACATACAGTGGCACGAAACCTCTACTCCTCGGCATCGCCGTGGGCGGCATCGCCGCACTCACCATCGGCTTCGTTTGGGGTGGATGGATGACCGGCACCGCGGCTGCACAAATCGCCAACAAGCAGTCCGAAATGGCCGTCACCGCAGCGCTCTTGCCGTTCTGCCTCCAGCAGTCACAGCAAGATTTGAATGCGACCGCGACCCTCTCCAGCATAAAGCTGGCACCATCCTACGAACGACAGGTCATGCTCGAAAACACCGGCTGGGCAACAATGCCGGGTGAAAAAGACCCCAACAAAGCCGTCGCGACAGCCTGCCTAAAGGAACTGTCGGCGTCCTTCTGAGCAAGTACACGTGAGCAAACACTCGCCCAGACCGAACGACCGGCCTTCGACCGCAACCTTGAGCGATACGGCACAGCTGCGTGAAGAAGTGGCGCGGTTTCAGACATCGGACGCGTCCAAGGGGCTCGTCCAAATCGCCACATCATTCGGGGGCTTCTTCGCCACCTGTGCAGCGATGTACGTCCTGGCCGACTTTTCCAATTGGCTCGCCGTGTTGTTGTCGCCGCTTGCAGGCGGCTTCCTCATGCGGATATTCGTCATCCAGCACGACAGCGGCCATGGTTCGTTCTTTGCGAACCGCCGCGCAAATGCAGTGGCCGGCATCGCTTGCAGCCTGCTGACGATGACGCCGTTTCCCTCCTGGCGGCGACATCACGCAGGACACCACGCCACCTGGAACGATCTGGACCACCGCGAGGTTGCCGACATGTACTCATCTTGCCTCACCGTGGGCGAGTATCGCGCCATGTCGCGCCACCAACGACTCTGGCATCGCGTCACCCGCAACCCTCTATTCGCCAACGTCGTTTTACCGCCGTTCATCTTTACGCTGCTATATCGCACGCCTTTCGATATCCCGAAATCTTGGCGTTACGAACGCCGCGTTCTCCATTTCACGTCTCTCGGGGTGGTCGTCGGGATGACCGGCCTGAGTCTGGCGCTCGGCTACGCGGACGTCCTGGTCGTACAACTATCCGCCGTCGCCTTTGCCGCCATTGTCGGCTCCTGCATGTTCTCGGTGCAGCATCGCGCCGAAGGGACTCGTTGGGCGCGGCACGACGATTGGAACCGAACCTGGGCATCGCTGGAAGGCACGACCTACTTTCGCCTTCCCTGGCTCCTGAACTGGTTCACCGGCAACATCGGGTTCCATCACGTGCACCACCTAAACTCGTCGGTGCCCAACTACCGCCTACGGGCATGCCACGACCGTATCGCTCCCCTTCTCAACACGCAGATCCTGTCGATGCGAAGCGCATACCGCGCGCTACGGTTCACGCTATGGGACGAAGAGGCCCGCGCCATGACGACCTTCCGCGCCGCCGACCGCCTGTCCACCTAGGCGCCACCCGCGAGTAGCGTCACGACCGGATCCCGAAACCGTATCGCCCAGGCCGTGACCATGCGTCACGGGCCAACAGATAGGCGACGCCGACTCCCCCGCGCGCTAACATGCGGGCGAGGGAGGCGCGCGATGAACGATAAGAACGAACCCAAACGCTACAAGTCGGTGCTGACCGGCCCGGTCACCACCACCGAACCCGAATTCCTGCACGATATCGGCATGGATCGCATGGTCGGCGCGTTCGTGGCGCTCGCCTCCGAGGTTTACATCCTGCGTGACCGCCTCGGCGCGTTGGAAACCGTCCTCGCCAACAACAAAACCATCGCCGAAGACGCGATCGAAGCGTTGGAAGAAACCCCCGAACAATCCCAAGCACGGCAAGACGACGTGCAGCGCTTCGTCACCCGCGTGCTCAGCGAACTGCATCGCTCCGACGTGCCCATCAGCCACATCGGCCGCAAAGTCCGCGAGATGACCGACGAATGAGCGCGGACCGCGCCAACACGCCGTTTGGCCTCGAGACCACGCGCGAATACCGCGCCTTCCACACCTTCCTGAGTGCCGCGCGGAACCACCGCCTCGGCCCCTTGTACGAACAAACCCACGCCGACTACCGCCGCACCGGCGGCAACGGCAGCAGCGCCGACCCCGACGCGGTGCTCGATGTCCTCGACACCCTGCCCGCCTACCAGCTCTACGCCTGGGCGATGCGCCACCTCCAGCAGTTCAAGTACGACCACGCCGATCTCGGCATCGTCCCTGCCATCGAAGAAAACAAGACCGAGCTCCGCCAACGCCTACGCGATCTATCGGACCAAGGCATCGAAGCGGGCGACCTCGTGCTCGATCCCGACCTCGCGCTGCCCGACTACTTCACCATGACCGACTTCCACCAACACCCCGGCGGTGTCGCCGGCGATCCCCTGGCCGGGCTGGCCTACGAAATGGCCCGCGCGGTGCGCTTCAAACCGGGGGCCGATTCGAACAACCTCTACCGCAACATCTTTTCGTATTTGCCGAAACGCGATTACCGCCGCGTCTTGGATTGGGGCACCAGCTTCGGGGCCGGCGTACGCACCTGGCTCGACCTGCACCCCGATACCGAAGCCCACGGCGTCGACCTCTCCGAGCCCTGCCTCCGCCTCGCCTACGTGCGCGCCGCCGAACGCAACATGACCGCCCACTGGCGCCAAGCCGACCTCGAACACCTGCCCTACGAGGACGCCGGCTTCGACCTCGCCTGGTTCGCCTTCATGCTGCACGAGATCCCGCCCGCACGTTTCCCCGCGCTTGTTGCCGAGGCAGCCCGGGTCCTCAACGAGACCGGCGTCTTCGTCGGCTTCGAACTCGCCTACGTCGAAAACAGCCCGTTCCAAAACGCGCTGCAAGACCAAGAAGGCTGGCTCAACGACGAACCCTTCATGCCCGCCTGCTTCAAAACCGACTTCGCCAAATTGTTCCGCGACGCCGGCTTTTCCAACATCACCATCCGCCGCTTCGACCAAATGGCCGACAACGTCACCCACTCTTCGCCCGACATCCCATCAGCGCCAAACCTGGAACATCTACCTGGCCGAGAAGTAACGGCAGCCATATCCATCCGTCATCCTGAGGAGGCGCCAACGGCGCCGTCCCGAAGGACGCCAACCCAAAAACTAAGGTCAACACCGCGATGCGTCCGCTCTCTGGCGCGAACGCGTTGCGCGTTGCGCGGCGCACGCGCCCTCCCACCCGCCTCCTTCCCCTGCGCGCCAGGGGAGGCCGGGAGGGGGTCGCCGCCCATACCCCGCGGGTGCAGCCAACCCTTCCTTTATTCTCGCCTTACGAAGGGGGAAGCGTTGAGCGCCGCCATTTCGAGAGCGCGCCCAGAGTCCGGCCCCCTGAGGCGCGACCCCAAAACCGCTCAAAACTGCCCATCATCGAAGACCCCAACAACCGACGTTTCCCATGAAACGGCGCCGCCCGAAATGGCAGCGCCACATCCTGCTGTCATTGCCACCTGATCGACAGCAACCGAGCTCGGTGCCATGGCCGCCATTAGCGTGCGCAATCTCGACGATGACCTCCTGGTTGCCGAATGCGCCAACGTATTGTGGAAAAAGTCCGCCGCACCGAACTCTTTCCCGACGAAGCCCACGCCGCCGCGCACCTCCTCGAACGCGCCGACCTGCAACTCGAACCCAGCCGCCGCCTCCTGCGTCGCGCCACCGAACTCGCCATCGCGCTCGACCACCCGGCGTACGATTGTCTTTACCTCGCGCTGGCCGACTCGCTTGCCTGCGCTTTCATCACCGCCGACGATCGCCTCCGTCAGCGCACCGCAAGCGCCGACCTCACCGGCAAAACCCTCTCCCTCACCGAAGCCGCGACCCTTCCCTGAGAAAAGCCATCACCGCCTCCCCCTCCAGGTATGGGGAGAAGTTGCCGGCTGGACCCGGCGAAAGCACACCGCGTTCACAATATGCGGTCCCCATCGACAAACCGATCACGATTCCCGGTCCCCACATTGACGACCGAACGCATCGCCCTACCTGTCCTCCACGACCCACCCTTCCTTTCGGGGGACCGACAGCAACAATTCAGGTGATCCACCGCACCACCGGCACGCAACTCAAACCAAGGGCGTTGAAACTAAAAGGAATTTTGGCTTCGTTCGTCGCCTCAAAACTCTAGTTCGTTGAAATAAAATGGTTTTTTGGCTTCGTTTGGTAATTTCGCCATTGCCCGCCGCCGCGCGTTAACGCGCGCCCCTGTTTCGCTATCATGGCCGCCCCTGGCTGCCGTGAAGGAATTCGCTATGCGCTCGAACCAACCCGCCGATGTCACCGACGTTCTCGAAGACCGGTCGTTCCGCGCCTTCCACAGCTTCATGCGCGCCAGCCGCGCCTACATGGATGCCACGGTCTACGACGAGACCTGGCACAGCTATCGCCGCGCGCTCACCGATCGCGGCCAAGGCAACGGCAGCGGCCCGCAAGACGCCGACGCGGCGCTCGACGTGTTGGACGCCCTACCCGCCTATCAGCTCTATGCGTGGATGTACCGCCACCTGCAACGCTTCAAGTACAACTATCCGGATTTCGGCATTCAGCCCAAAGCCGAAGGCGAAGCCGATCACATCCAACGCGAACTCGACGACGCGGCCGACATAGCCATCGCCGCCGGCACGTTGCGCCTCAACCCCGACGTCGCCTATCCCGACTACTACAGTCTGACCGATTTCCACCAACACCCCGGCGGGGTATGGAGCGACGAGATCGACGGCCTGGTCTACGAGCTTGGGCGGCGCACCACGCGCCCGCACGAGAACGACTCGAACGATCTCTACCGTCTCGCCTTTTCCTACTTGCCCCAGCGCGACTATGCCCGTGTGCTCGATTGGGGCACCGGGCAAGGCGGCTTCGCGCTCACCTGGCTCGAATCACACCCCACTGCCGAAGTTCACGGCGTCGATATCGCGGCCCCCTGCCTCAAGCTCGTCAACAAGCGCGCGATGGAACGTGGCGTGACCGTGCACCTCGCCCAACAAGATGTCGCCGCGATGGACTACCCCGACAACCATTTCGACCTGATCCTGTCGTGCTTCATGTTTCACGAGATCCCGCCCGCGCCGACGCCGGGTATCCTGGCCGAAATCGCGCGCGTCCTGAAACCGGGAGGCATCTTTGCCGGCATCGAGTTCTTACCCAAAGAAAACAGCCCGTTCCAAGAGGCGATGATGCTCACCACCGCCTACACCAACAACGAACCCTTTGCGCCCGCCTCCTACACCTTTCCCTACACCGACAAGGCGAAAGAGGCCGGTTTCTCCAAAGCCAAGATCGTGTGGTTCGACAAGATCATGCCGCCGGCGTCGGACAACCCCGCGGTCCCGCCCCGCACCCGGTATCCGATCTACATGTTCGAGAAGTGATCGATGCGACCAGGGCCGAAAAAGAGCTTGCTGAGCGGAAGTCCAAGCCCTAACTAAGCACCCCCGGACTGCAGCCCTAGGTAGATGACGTAACGTAAATCCTGATATCTGGGCCGAAGACTGAGGAAGCCATTGTGGCAACCGATCAATCATCAGGGGGGGACACCCGCGTCGACATAGACGCCACCGGCACCCCCAATACGGCTACAAAGACTGGAACACCTTGCACGCCGCGCTCGGCAACCAGCCGCCACCACCGCCGGTCGCGCTTGGCCGACGGGTCAGCGGGCGCTATCTCGGGCAAGCGTTCGACGGCGAGGTCATCGCCGTGCGCGCCATGGACGACGGCAACCACTATCGCATCACCTTGGCGTTCGAGGAGCCTGTCGACGTCGTTACCTTCGAGAGCTTTTCGGCATTCCGGCAGCGCGTCTCGGCCACCATCGACCGACGCGGTGTCACCGTCGAGAAAACCTCGGACGGCCAACCGCACATGGTCTTGTCGCTCTAGGGCTTAGTCCTCGACCAAGATGATGTGCAAACGTCGTGGACCGTGGGCACCGAGATACAACGTCAACTCGATGTCCGCGGTCGACGACGGCCCCGACACGAACATCGCGGTGCGCGGCATACCCGCGTCACCGTGGTGATCGCGCAACCGGTCCCACGCATCCTCCAACGATCCGGTGATCTGACTGCGGCGCAGCACCACAACATGGTTGTCCGGCAGCAAATTCAGCGTCATCGGACTGCCCGCACCCGAGGTGAGCATCAACGTCCCGGTTTCGGCAATCGCCGCAAAGGCCGCCGTCACCCCGACCTGGTCGCTTTCCACGGGCACCCCCACGCGGGTCTCCAGCAACGGTTGGGACGCCCAGTTCAAGGCCGCAACATCGGGCGCCAAGGTCGCAGCCGCCGGCAGGTTGTGGTGCGCCAGGTAGGCCGCCACGGCCGCAGGGATATCGCCCTCGCCCGCCACCCGCGCGACGCTCGCATGGGTGGCTTCGATTTGCGATACGAACATCGCTTCGCGCGCGGTATCGCTCACGGCGGCGCGGTCCGGCACCAAGTTGCGCGGGTGGGCTTTTAATCGCGCCTCCACGGCCGTGCGCGCCGCGTCGTCGTCGCGCGCACCGAGCGAGGTGCGAATGGCGCCTAAGATCGCCTCGCGACCGCTCACGTGTTCCCCCGCCGCCGCTGCGCCCATTGGGCGCTGAACGTCCGCCCCTGCGGCGCCGGCAGATCGCGCGACGCCGTCCATCCCTCGGCAAACGGCAGATCGCGCAACCGCCCCAACGGTCGGCCGCGCCACGCCAAATACCGCACGGCAAGCCCACTCAAACGTCGATATAGCGCCGGCCTGCGCGCCAACCAGGCCCAGGCGCGCAACGCGAGGCGCTGCCGGACAGCATCAAGCTTTTTGTCGAACGCCTGCGCGCGCCAATGCCGCATCATCTTCGGCAACGGAATGCGCATCGGACATACCGCCTCGCACCGGCCGCAAAACGGCGTCGCATTGGGAAGATGATGCGCTTGGTCGATGCCGATCATGGTGGGCGTCAGCACCGCGCCCATCGGCCCGGAATAAACCCAGCCATAGGCATGCCCCCCGATCGAGGCGTAGACCGGACAGTGATTGAAACAAGCGCCGCAGCGGATGCAGCGCAAAATGTCCTGGAATTCACTGCCCAACAACTTGCTGCGCCCGTTATCGAGCAACACCACATGAAAGGCGTCCGGCCCGTCGGGATCGTTGGCGCGGCGCGGGCCTGTCGAAAACGTGGTGTAGACCGACATTTGCTGGCCCGTCGCCGAGCGCGCCAAGACGCGTAAGATCGTCGAGGCGTCCTCCAGCGTCGGCACCACTTTTTCCAGACTGGCAATCACGATATGCGTGCGCGGCAGTTGCTGGGTTAGATCGCCATTGCCTTCGTTGGTCACGATCACCGAGGTGCCCGTCTCCGCGATCAGGAAATTCGCACCGGTAATCCCAACGTCGGCCTCCAAGTAGCGTGGCCGCAACACGTCGCGGGCTTCGGCCACCAGATCTTCGCCCTCGGTCAGCCGCTCGGTCTTCCCGAGTTTCGCGTGGTGCGTCACGAACAGGTCCGAGACTTGCTCTTTAGTCTTGTGAATGGCCGGCCCGATAATGTGTGACGGCGGCTCGTCGGCCAGTTGAATGATGTACTCGCCCAGGTCCGTCTCGACCGGCGTGATCCCGTGTTCTTCAAGAAACGGGTTGAGGGCCACCTCCTCGGCGATCATGGACTTGCCCTTGGTCACCGTGCGGGTACCCGCCGCCTGGCAGAGATCGAGGATGATTTGCCGCGCGTCCTCGGGCGTCGCGGCCCAATGGACCTGCCCGCCGGCCGCCGTCACGTTCTCCTCGAATTTCTCCAGGTACAGGTCGAGATGATCCAGCGTGTGGTTCTTGATTTGCACCGCTTCGTCGCGGAGGGCTTCGAACTCCGGCATCGCGGTGACGGCCGCGGTGCGCCGCGAGGTAAAGTTCTTGTCGACGCGGTGCAGCGCGGTTTGCAGGTCCGATCGCGCAATGCCTTGTCGACGTTGTCGTGAAACCGCGCACTGGTCGGCTGCATCGCCCTCAAGCCTCACCGATGGGTGGATCGTCGGTCATGCCCGCGAGAATTTCCGCGACATGCCGCACCTTCATGGTCGCCCCGTCGCGCTGGAGCTTGCCCGCGATATTGAACAAACATCCGAGGTCGCCGGCGACCAGCGTATCGGCACCGGTGCGCACCACGTTGGCCGCCTTTTTGCCTACGATTTGCGCCGAGATATCGCCGTACTTCACCGCAAACGTCCCGCCGAAACCGCAACACGCCTCGCCATCCGGGATGTCGGCCAGCTCGACCCCTTCAACCTGAGCTAAGAGTGCGCGAGGCTGGTCGCGCACGTTCATCTCGCGCAACGACGAACACGAATCGTGATACGCCACCGTCCCGTCATAGCGCGCGGTCAACCCCGACACCTTAAGCACGTCGACCAGAAACCCGGTCAGCTCCCACGTCCGCGCCGCCAAGGCCTGCGCCGCCGGCCCCAAGACAGGATCATCGGCAAATAGTTGCGGATAGTGCTGCTTGATCATCCCCGCGCACGACCCCGAGGGCGCCACGACATACTCGAACCCTTCGAAGGCGCGCAGAACGTTTTCCGCAATCGCCCGGGCATCGCGCCGATCGCCAGCGTTGTAGGCGGGTTGCCCGCAACAGGTTTGCGCCGTCGGCACCTCGACCGAGCACCCCGCGTCCTCCAGAAGTTTGACCGCCGCAAAACCGACCGAGGGTCGAAACAAATCGACTAGGCAGGTGACAAAAAGCCCAACGCGCGGCCCCGCATTCATGACGCGTCCTCAAAGACGACTTCGCCTGCGATCAACGTTTCGATCTCGTTTGTGTCAAACCCCGCCTCGCCCAATACGTCCCGCGTACTGGCACCCGGCGCCACAGGGGGCTCGGCGTCGCCGCAGGGTTGTACTGAACCGCGGGGCCGGCGCGGGTTGCCGGATACCGGCGATGTCGATCATCGCCGCCCGTGCCGCGAGGTGCGGATCTTCGGCGACCTCTGTGCGCTCCAGGACCGGGGTGACACAGGCATCGCTCTCGGCGAACAAGGCCGCCCACTCGTCGCGCGTTCGCGACCGAAACGCCGCCGCAAAGCGCGCGCGCAAGGCCGGCCAAGCTGCTCGGTCGTATTGGTCCGGCAGTGCCGCCGGATCGAGGCCCAACCCCTCAAGCAACAGAGCGTAGAACTTCGCTTCGATCGCGCCGACCGCGACGTAGCCGCCGTCGCTGGTTTCGTAGGTATCGTAAAACGGCGCGCCGCCGTCCAATAGGTTTTCGCCGCGCGCACCGGGCCATTGGCCGGCCGCGGCGAGGGCATGAAACATGGTCATCAATTGCGCCGCCCCATCGACCATCGCGGTATCGACAACCTGCCCCACGCCGGTCGCCTTCGCCGACAGGATCGCGGCCAGCATCCCGACCGCCAAGTACATCGCGCCGCCCCCGTAATCGCCGATCAGGTTGAGCGGCGGCACCGGCGACGCGCCCGGACGGCCGATCCCACTCAACGCCCCAGCGACCGCGATGTAGTTGATATCATGCCCCGCGGTCGCGGCCCGCGGCCCATCTTGCCCCCACCCGGTGACCCGCCCATAGGCCAGGCGCGGGTTGCGCGCCAAACAGACATCCGGGCCCAGGCCCAAGCGCTCCATGACCCCGGGTCGCATGCCCTCAATCAGTCCGTCGGCATCGTCCAACAGCCGCAAGACAATCTCGGCAGCCCCGGGTTTCTTCAGATCGATGGCGATCGAGGGCCGCCCGCGGTTCAAAAGCTCCAGCGAAGGCGGGATCGGTACTCCAAGGTCGGAGCCGCCGGGCCGGTCGACGCGAATAACGGTCGCACCCAGGTCGGCCAAGACCATTGCGCTATAGGGCGCCGGGCCGATGCCGGCAATCTCAATGACGCGTATCCCTGCGAGCGGACCCATAGCGCCGAGACTCACCTGTTGCGCGGGGATGCGCAAGCCGATGTCTTTGAATGTTCGAGAAAAAGCGTCGCCTGGCACGACGCAAGATAAGCGCCGTTTAGGAGTCTTCGGCAGGCTTCAGCATGTCTTCCAGCGGCTTGGTCGTCCGCAGGCCGTCGAGTTCCTCAAGATGGTAGTCCCAGCCCTTGACTATCTGTCCAATCGCCAGCGCCTGTTGTGTGGCCTCGGCGCGACCGTCCTCGGGCGCATCGGCGGCGACCTCGACGCTGACCCGCGCCCAGCGCGGCGGTTCGTCGAAGCGGCTAGCATCTTCGGGTTTGGGCAAGGTCAACACCTCGAACGTCACGATCAACCCGTTGAAGAATTCGTAGGTCGTCACGTGCTTGGGTACGTCCGTGCGTTCGAAATCCTGATGCGGGGCGGGTTCGACGTCGGCGAACTCGAAGCGCTCGACCACCAACGCTAGGCGGTCCGCCTCATTGTCGGTCTTATACTCACGATCATCGGGCAGGCCGACAATCTCGACCTTCTCACCGGGCGTGGCCCGCTCGCCGATCACCTCGTCGCCGTTGGGATGCTTGATCGTGTATCGCTTGACCTGCTTCGGGTCGAGTTCGAACACTTGGCGATCCATCCAATCGGACGGTGTGCGTCCGAAATTGACCTCGCCTTCGGCGAGCCAGGCCCGGGCCTCGCCCTCACGCCGTAGGTAGGTGCCGCCGCGTCCATCCACATAGAGGAAGAACTTGCGCCGGCCGATCACGCCGGCCCCTAGAAGTTCACCATCATCCGCTAGAATCCGAATCCCGCGGGACCGCGACTCCTCGGCATCCGGGTCTTCGACATGCAAGTGGATGTAGCGGTCGGGAATCGCGGTTTTACCCTCGACCAAGCGCAAATTGGCGATCTCGAGAACGAAGTTCCGCACGGTCTCGCGTTTGACCGCATAGTCGTTCTTTTCCTCGATACCCCAGTCCTCGCCTTCGCCGGTCACGGTAAAGCGATGGTAGCCTGTGGTGATTTCGATCGCCCCGACATCGTTGATCCGTTCGACCAGCTTGGGAAAGGCCGGTTCACGGTCGCCGACAACGGTCGCGGGCGTCGATTCCCAGGCCAACAAGAAAATCGCCGCCACCAGGGCAACGCCGGTAAGGCCCGCCAAGACGACGAAAGACCGCATGGTCATCATGATTCGCGCCCTCCGGTCACCGCTAGTTCACCGCGCGTGCTACGAATCCGATGGCCGAACCGAGCGCGTCGTAAGAAGAACAACACCAGCGCCACCAACGCGATCAAGAGCGGGATCGCGCCGATGTTGATCACCTTAAGCGTCGCATCGAGGCGGTCGATATCTTCCTGCAAGGCATGCTGAACCTCGCGCAGCTCGGCGCGCTTGCGGACGATGTCGCGCCGGAGGTCGCTGATCGTTCGTTGTTGTTCGGCGGACAGAATGAACTGCCCTTCGTCGGTTTGTTGCAGGTCTGCGATACGCCGCTGGCTGTCTTCGATGTTTTGCAGCAGCGCACGTTCCTTGGAGCGGAACTGCAGTTCGGAGGCGCGGCGAATATCGTCGACCAGCGTGAACGGCCGCGTCGAGAGGCCACGACCGCGTAACCCGATGAGGCTCGCCGACCCCGCCAGATTGTCCAGCATGTTGACGAAGAGGTCGCCGTTCTGGGCGACCGGCACGGCTTGGCTGCCGCCACCGCCCTGCATCCAGATTTGATCGGCGAGGAGATCGGCATCGGCAACGACAATGGCGTTAATCGGGCCGTCTGATTCGCCAAGATGTTCGGCGACCAGTTCGGGGTCCGGTCCGGTTTCGGTCCGACTGTCCTCGCGCGGCGGCGGACCGTCCGGGAAAGCCGATTTCGCCGGCCCGGTGAAGCGTCCGGCCAAGGTCAAGACCTCGCCCGAGGCCTCGAAGTCGGTCAGGATTTGGATGGGGTTCGGGTTAGGCCGAATGGCCTCCAGATCGAGCACTTGCGACTGTTCGCTGGAGAACAGGAGCGGCGTCATCGTCAACGCCGCGCCTTCTTTCACCCCCACTTGGCCGGCCGCAATCAGATTGATGCGCTCTAGGTCGCGCGTGACCACATCTTCTCGATTGATACTCACCGGCCCCAGCGACATCCACGGCAGATACTCTGTCACCACACGACGCCCACCGGACAGAGCGGCGACGCGTTGCGCGGCAATGCGATCACCGACAACGCCATCCGGACTGGCCTCGATCCCCCAAGCATCAAGCAGCGGACCCAGCGCGTGGCCGCGCGGCGGCGTATAGGGTTGACCTTGCTGTTGCTGCGGTGGCGGGTTCACCTCGACGTGCGGGTCGGCAAAAATCAGGGCCTTGCCGCCGCGCATCACGAACTGATCGATCGCATACAACGTGGTCTGGCTTAACGACGTTGGCTGCACCAGCAAGATCAAGTCGGTCTCGTCGCTGATTCGCTTGACGTTGCCGCCGATAATCCGAATGTCGAAGAATTGCTGCGCTTGCTCGTAGGCTACCCAGGGCGCAAACCGTCGCGCCTGATCGGCCGCGATGGGAAGCGACGAAATCATCGCCACCACGGTCTTGCCGGGCTTGGATAGATTGAACACCAGCTTCGAAAGATCGTATTCGAGGAACGCTTCGCGGCTTGGCGTGAAGAACGGAATAATGTCTTCGTCGTCGGTGGAATTCGTTCCGGCGAGGCCGAAGTACATCACCTCGCCTGCGGCGCTGACCGGAACGCCTTGAATGCCGAAACCAACGGCTTGGTCCTCTTCGACCGAAAACTGCTCCGGCGCGAATTTCTCCAGCTTGACCTTATCGCTCGCCAGGTCCGCATAACGTTCCAGCAGTTCTTCGACCCGCGTGGCATAGGCCGCCAGCGTGGGAATCTGCTGCACCAGTTCCGAGCGATAGAACTTCAGCGTGACCGGCTCGTCCAACGAACCGAGAATTTCGCGGGTGCCGTCGGACACGGTGAACAACGCGTCCTGCGTCAGATCGAGCTGGGCGCTGCGGAACACCGCATTGGAGATGATGTTGATCGACAAGAACAGCACGATGGCCAGAACGATCGAAACGACCGCAATCTTGCTGCTATCCAACCGAATGCCTGATTTGCTTTCGTTCGACATGGTTAGGCGGACTTCTTGAGGTCGACGATGGCGGTGTTGGCAAACAGGAAGATGCCAATCATGGAAACGAAAAACACGATCTCGCGCAGGTCGATCACGCCCTTGGAAATGAGTTGGAAGTTGGTGAGAAAACTCAGCGACGCCACAACGTCGACAACCCAATCCGGCGCCCAAGCGCGAAACGCACCGAGCACGATGTCGAGCCCCGCCATCAAAAATAGAAAGCTCACCGCTGAGCCGACAATGAACGCGATAATCTGATTCTTGGTCAACGCCGAAAGGCACGCGACCAGCGCCAAGAAAGCGCCCGCCATCAACCAGGATCCGACATAACTCGCCACCACGACCCCGTTATCGGGATCGCCCAAGATATTGACCGTGATCCAAATCGGAAACGTCAGCAAAAGGGCGAGCAGTGTAAACAACCACGCCGCCAAGCACTTGCCGAACACGACCTGGACGGTCGACACCGGCAACGTCAGCAGCAATTCGATCGTCCCGGTCTTTCGTTCTTCGGCCCACAGCCGCATCCCGATCGCCGGGATCAAGAACAGGTAGAGCCAGGGGTGAAAGCTGAAGAAGGGTTGCAGGTCCGCTTGGCCCCGCGAGAAGAAGGCCCCGAGGTAGAACGTGAACGCGCCGATCGCCGCGAGGAAGATCACCAGAAAGACGTACGCGACCGGGGTCGAGAAATAGGCGCCCAGTTCGCGTTTCGTCACGATCAAGGTGTTTCGCATGTTAGCGCCCCTGCCCTTGGGTGATCTCACGAAAGACGTCGTCCAAGCTACCCGGAATCGGGAGAACGGGTTCCGCACCGGCATCCTCGGCCTCGAGCAATTCAGCCACCCGCGCCGTGACATCGTCATCGCCCTCCGGCGCTACCGTCAGATGCGCCACGCCGTCGACCTTGCCAACGATTTCGACAAACCCGACACCCATCATGGCGCGCAGCTTGCCGCGAATTTGTTCGGCCTGCGCTACAGAAACGCGCACCGACAAGCTATTGGGCGCCGTCGATTGGGCACGCAGTTCTTCCGGCGTGCCGTCGGCCAGTAGTTTGCCGTGCGCAATGATCAACGCACGACTACACACCGCGTCGACCTCTTCCAAAATATGTGTCGAAATAACGATGGCCTTATCCGCCGCCATTTTTTGCAACAACGTGCGGACCTCATGCTTTTGGTTGGGGTCCAGACCGTCGGTCGGTTCATCGAGAATCAAAAGCTCGGGATCGTGCAAGATCGCCTGGGCCAAACCGACCCGGCGCTTGAACCCTTTGGACAGCGTCTCTATCGGTCGGAAGATCACTTCTTCAAGGTGCACCTGTTCGATCACCTCTTCGATCCGGCGTTTGCGCTCGGGTTTCGACATGCCACGGATTTCGGCCACGAAATTGAGCAATGCCCGGGCAGTCATGTCGCCGTACAAAGGCGCCCCCTCGGGCAAATAGCCGATATGGCTTTTGACCGCGATCGGGTCTTCCGCAACGTCGGCACCGTTGACAACGGCCGTCCCCTCGGTCGGCGACAGGAAACCGGTGATCATTTTCATCGTCGTCGATTTGCCTGCGCCGTTCGGGCCCAGAAAGCCGAGGACCTCGCCCTTGCGCACCTTGAACGACACGCGATCGACCGCCGTCAGCGGGCCAAACCGCTTCGTCAAACTCTGAACGTCTAAAACTTCATCAGCCATAGCGATTAAAATGTCGCGCTACCGTCCCGCACGTGGATCGGCGATGCTGGCGTGCCCTCCCGGATGGTGGCGCAATTTAGGGGCCCTGCCGCCAAGGTTCAACAGGGAACCGCGAGCCCTCACAGAGATTTGGCGATAATTCCTGCGACACAGGGCGAACCGGCTTTTCGGGATATCTCGGCCCGGCCCCACCGTGTAGGCTGCCCCCGCATGGACCAAGGGGATCGCAAACAGGTCGGAAACGCTCAGACCGACGGAGGACCGGGCTATCCAGCCCGCCGGATTCAGGTGCCGGCCAAGGAAACCTTGTTTATGGAGGGTGACGAGGCCCTCAATCTGTTTCAGGTCGTTTCGGGCGTTGGCAAAATCTACAAGATGATGCCGGACGGGCGGGCCATCATCACGGGCTTCGTCTATGGCGGGAGCCTCCTGGGGATCGCGCGCACCGGGCGCTACTTCTACAACGTCGACGCCGTGACCGACATGACCCTTGATGCCTATCCCAAGGCCCACATTGAGGCCCGGCTCCACGAAGACCCCGACTACCTTCAGCACCTGTTCGAAGAGGTGAACGACGAGCTCGCCCAGGCCCAGGAACGCATCCTCCTATTGGGGCAGAAAACGCCCGTCGAGAAAGTCACGTCGTTCCTGCGCCGCATGCGGCGCTGGCAGGACGAAGACCGCCTGATTCACGTGCCCATGACCCGGCACGACATCGCCGACTTTCTCGGGCTCACCACCGAAACGGTCAGTCGCACCATTACCCAACTTCGCGACCAAGGAATCATCCGGTCGGTCAATCAACACGACATCGAAATCCTCGATATTCCGCAGCTCAAGCAACTGTCGGAGGCCTAGTTCCCGTCGACATGCAGCGTGATGGGCACGTCCAGGGTATGCCAGTCTTCGTCGCTCGGTCCGCCATCCATGTACATCAAGAGACCGAACGTCGCGGGTCGATCCAAACTCGTAAGCGGAAAGTGCCACGTCCCGGCGGTGTAGTTGATCCCGGCATGCCCCGGCACCACGAAAGCGCGTAGCGTTGCAAGGTCGGGCGGGCCATCCTCGCCCTGCGGCTTCGCCACGATCACCAGGTAGCGGTCGCAATCCAGCGGCATGAAAGACTGGGACGATAGGGGGTGCCGTTCCATCTTCGTAATTTCGATCGGCAATGCTTTGGGCGGCATCGCCCGAACCACGCCTAGATTGGGCGGCAGGCTGGGGCGTCCGTTGCTGAGTTTGGCAACATAGTCGGTGCGGTTGTCCGGGCCCGGATCCAACAAGATTTGGCCATAGGGCTCGAAGGCCGCCGCATCGATCGGCTCTGCTGTTATTTCTTTCATCGGCTCACTCCTAGGCGCGTTCGACAAGTTCGATCCACTCGCCCGCACTGCCGACGATGGTGGCGGCGCGGCGGCCCTGATAGAGCGGCCCGTCGCGTTGGATGATGGCGCCACGAAATGGCAACGTTACGTTGTCCAGCGAGTCGACGACGAGCGACAACAACGCGATCCCAGGCGGGATTTCACCGTCGCGCACCTCGCGGTGTTTTGCAGCTTTGGGAAAATCATCCAGCTCAAGCGTGGCCTTTTCTGCTAGTCGAATCACTGACAGCTTGTGCTTGGTTTCGATGTCGAGATCGAAGGCCACGTTCAAACCGGTGACACGCATGTCGTGTACGTCACCCAGCGTGACGTCGAAGTGGTCGCTGTAGAACTTGCGGCTGCCCTCGAAATCGTCACTGCCGAGAATTGTGATGAACAAGTGGTCCACCAAGGTTTTGGCCTTCGGCAAATATTCGGTCTCGGGTGCTTCGTTGATTTGCGTCAGGTAGACCATCTCTTTGGCGACGGCGAGGGTTTGCATTGCCCGGATCGATCCCGAGGGATAGAGATCGCGCGGCATCCCGATAATTTTGAAGGGCGCGCCCTCAAGCTTGGCCGGAAGGCTGTCGACATCGGTCGTTAGAATCTCAAGCGCGTTCCAGCCGTATGTGGTGAACGGGGCGTAGGACCCAAGCGGTGTCCCTTCGACGAATCTCAAGATGGCACCGTTGCCGGATTCGCTGCGGACCGCGACGACGCGGCGCCCTGCCATCGCTGGCGCCCCCCAACTGGCCGCAATGTCTTCCGGCACTTGGGTTGCGATGACCTCCTGGTAGCCCAGATGGTTGACATAGGCTGCGGCGGCGGCGGCGGGATCGGGCGCCATCACCGTGGCACCCGCAAACGGGCCGAGAATCGCTTTCGTCATGAGTTTCTCTCCCTTTACTTAGCTCGTCCCGGGGCGACAGCGCCGCCAGGTTTGTAGCGCCGTTGCGCCTTCACCAACGGTCAGTCGGACGGTGTTGTCGTCGACCAGCACCATACGTACCTGTTTGCCGCCGTCCGGCTCCTCATCAGGGACCGTATAAATGAAGCCGTGTCGGTCATAGAGGCCTTCGAGGCGGTTGCCACCCGGCGTCTGAACTTGCGGGCCGTCGATCGAAATCGTCTCGCCGCGCACGGAACACCAATGCCCGTCGATCGCATCGGCATAGGCCGACCCCAATGGAACAGTCACTACCGCGAAGGCGACCAGGAATACGATCCGCATCATTTGGCACCCCTCTCCTAATCCACGCCCAGCATAGGGAGCGAACGCCGGAGCACCAATCCCACCGTTTCAACCGACCTCAGGGCGTGCCAAGATCGGGCGCCAGATCGGGAGAATGCGCATGGCAGAGATCGTTGCACCGGAAGGCAGCCCCCTGAGCGTCGCCGTCCTCGGCACCGGCGACATGGAAGCCTCGCTGCGGCTCTATCGGGACATGATCGGGCTGGACGTGGTCGAACGGCGCGATTGGCGCGGCACAGGCCTGGAGAAACACTGGGACCTGCCGGCGGGAACAACCGCCGACGCAGCCTTTCTCCAAGCGGGCGACAGTCAGGTCGGCCGGATTTTGCTGCTCGACTGCCCTGGCACCGAACGAAAAGTAGTGCGCGCCAACAAAGAGCCCTGGCACTACGGCTTATCGAACCTCAATTTCTATACTGCCGACATTCATGCTGCCGCCGAGAAATTTGCGGCGGCGGGGTTCCAGTTCTGGAGCGAGCCCAAAGCGCACGCCATGACGCCCGACGTCGGCACCCCGATCGAGGTCGTTTTCGAAGGCCCGGACGGCGTGTTGATCAATTTGGTCGAACTCGCGACGACCGACCCTAAGACACGCATCGGGCAAATGCGCGCCTACGTCGAAAAGCATGGTCGCACCAGCACCGGATTCACGCCCGTCGTCACCACCAATCATGTGTTGCAGTCGCGCGAACGCGGCAAACGTTTCTACGAGGACGTGCTTTTGATGCGACCGCTGATCGACGAAGAGCTTTCCAGCGCCGAGGCACGGCACTTCCTACGGCTCGGCGAGAACCGAATCTGGACGCTGTTCATGCAGGGCAATCACATGTTCGGCAAAATCGCCACGTCAACGCCGCTCGACTTCACACCGCCGAACACCACGCCGCGCGCCGTACCGCCCAACCGGGGTTATCTTGCCCAAACGTTTGTCGTCGCGGATTTCGATCGCGCGGTGGCGTCTTGCCGGGAACTTGGCGTCGAAGAGTTCTCATCCGAGATGACGACGGATCTGCCGGGGTTCGGCCCCCGCCGCACCATCGTGGTCCGGAACCCGGGATCGGGCGCGCTTCAGGAACTGGTTGCCGCCGCCTAAGCGGCTTTTTGCGCCCCCATCGCCCACCACCGGGCGCCGCTCGGGATCTTGAAGTATTTTTCCCAAGCCGCATCGCGTGCAAATCCGCCTTTGACCATGGGGTCGATAACATCCATGTCGTGCAACTTTCCCCAAAACGGTTCGGCGTTGTAGTGCGTGCTCCAGTCCCGATAGAACTG
This sequence comes from Alphaproteobacteria bacterium, assembly GCA_038141965.1. Classification (GTDB taxonomy): domain Bacteria; phylum Pseudomonadota; class Alphaproteobacteria; order SHVP01; family SHVP01; genus CALJDF01. Next base: position 231,981 of record JAYQJC010000002.1, on the reverse strand, counting down.
GAAGTACAAATCGTCGATATCCTTGTGCCGGAGCGCGACTTCTAGATGCGCCATGACGCCGCCGGGCGACAACAAGCGGTGGCTTTCGCGACACATATTGTACATCGCTTTGTAAGACATCTCGTGCAAGAGCGTGCCCGATACGATGAGGTCGAAATGGCCGTCCGGAAAATCGGTGTGCTCGCCGTTCTGGGTCGCGAAGTGAACGGGCACACCCTGCATTTCTGCACGCGCGTGGGCGTAGCGCATCAGGCCCGCCCCAATGTCGATACCATGCACTTCCGCGTCGGGAAAAAAGGTCTTCGCGGCAACCGCGCTGCCGCCGGTCCCGCAACCGATATCGAGAATGCGCCGCGGTTTGAGGTCCGGGTACGCCTCGCAAAGATTCTCGAACAGATAGTGGATCGCCTTGTTGCCTTTGGCGACGACGCCCTGCCCCCGGGCATAGATCCGCCCAGCACCCTCGCAGAACGCGCCCGCCGTGACGTCGTCGTCTGACAGGTTCAAGTCGTAGCCACCAGGTTGTCCGTGAATATGCACGTCGGAAACATAGCCCGGCGCTTCGAAAGCTGGGTCGATCCGCAAACTACCTTTGGCGGCGCCGGTCACCTTGGCCGTGGCGCGCAAATCGGCATCGAGCCGATCGATCTCGCCGCCGATGGTGTCCCACATCATCTCTTGCGAAGTCGACCACAATGACGCCCAGGATTGCCATGTCGGCTGGCCCACCATGGCTTTGCGAATTTCGTGGCGGTCCTTTGCATCACGACCTAGGGCCTTGCGAATCTGCGGCGCCGCCTTTTTCTCGTACACGCAGCGCAATTCAGGCCCAAGGCCCGTGTTGATATGAAGCTTGAGATCGAGCACGAACGCCTCGCGCGAGACTTCGTCATGGGCAAGATCAAGATCAAGGAAGCCAGCCATCGTGAACCCTTTGTTGTGCCAGGATCGCACTATACCGGGACGACGCTAACATAGGGACCGGTTCATGCCGGAAAGTGAGCGCAGACCTCTACTCGGGCGCGAGCGGGAGCCGCACGACAAACCGACTTCCCGGAGATCCAGGCCGATAGGCGATCGAACCCCCTTGTGCCTCAACGAGGTTGCGGGAGATATAGAGACCTAACCCCGTGCCGCCGACGGCGCGGCCGCGTGCAAACTGTGAAAACAGGTTCGGCACCAAGTCTTCGTCGACACCGGGGCCCAGATCGCTCACCACAAATTCAACCCAGCCGTCGTCGACGCGAGCTGACAGTTCGATGTCGTTCTCGCCGGCGAACTTGGCGGCATTGGACAATAGATTCGTCAGGACCTGCACGATGGCGTCCCGCGCACCGATCACGACCGTGCCATCCGTCCGACGCGCGAAGTTTGCTCGAACATTCAAGCGCTCTAGGAAGGGCCGATTGACCACCAATGTTTCTTCCACAACGGCATCTGCATTGACTGGCGCCACCTCTAAGGAGAAGTCACCGCTATCGAAGGACTGCGCGTCGAGGATATCGTTGACAAGGCGTACCAATCGTTCGCTGTTGTTGGCCGCAATCTCAATCAATTCCCGCTGCTTCGCGGGCACCGCACCGGCCATCCCACTCTCGATCAGGCCCAGAGCTCCGCTAATCGACGTCAGGGGCGTTCTCAGCTCGTGGCTGACGGTCGATACAAAGTCGTCCTTCATCTGTTCGACGCGACGTTTTTCGGAGGCGTCGACCACCGCAACATGCACTGCGGGTTCTCCGTCCCAGATCGCATCACTTATGCGGCTTTCGATCCACACCTCTGTTCCGTCCTGACGAATCAATGGATGCTCGAACACCCTCGGCATGTCTTCACCGGACAACCTCCGTTCATGCAGATCGCGTACTCGGGCGCGGTTCTCGGGAACAAAGAACGAGAGGATCGATTCCGTGGCAAGCACTTCTTCCGGCGTCGAAAACCCTCGCAGTGTCGCGAACGCTTGGTTTGCGTAGAGCGCGTTTCCGTGCCGGTGGACGACGACACCTAGGACAGAGTCATCGACCAACGCCCGGAACTCCGAGTCAGATCGCACCTCCATTGCCCCCTCTGTCGACCGAATCAAAGCGATCAGCTCCTGCTTTGTCAGTCGTTCGAGGTCGTCGTCGCCGTCGCTCAAGGGATTCGGCCCTTTCTTCTTTCCCTGTTTCTACCGCATTATGCCTGAAGTAATAACGCCGTCTTTGGGCGAGCAGACAGCACATGAGGGAGGCCGCAATGGACGAAAGCGCCATCTACAAGAAACAAGGCATGGGCAACCAGCTCGGGTTCGGACAAAAGGCCGCCCTCGTGGTGGTCGACTTCGTCAACGGCTTCAACGACCCGGATGTCTTCGGGGGCGGCAACATCCCCGACGCGATTGCCGCGACGAAAACCCTCCTCGATGCCGCACGCCGCAACAACGTGCCGGTCGCTTTCACTCGGATCATCTATCAAAAGGACGGCAGCAATGCCGGCGTGTTTGTCGAGAAAGCACCCAAGCTCAAGACCCTCACCGAAGACAATCCGCTGAGCCAAGTCGTCCCGGAACTGGAACCGATCGACGGCGAATTGATCGTCGACAAAACCGACGCGTCGTCCTTTCACGGCACCGGGCTAGATGCCTGGCTGAACTACCATCATGTCGACACCTTGATCGTGACGGGTGCCACGACCAGCGGCTGCGTCCGCGCCACCGTCGTCGACGCCTGCGCGCGCAACTACCGACCGATCGTGCCACGCGATTGCGTGGGCGATCGCGCTATCGGGCCCCACGATGCAAGCCTGTTCGACATGAACCAGAAATATGGCGATGTGATCGCAAGCAACGAGGTCATCGCCGAAATAGAACGGCTTAACAGCAAAGCGTCTTAGCCCGACGTGTCTCGCTTCATCGTCGGACACGCCGCGGGAAAGGACTGGCGCGCCGCCAGCCGCGAGGCAACGCGACAACTTGGCGCGGTGCCGGACGACCACAATCTCGGTTTCGTTTACGTGACCCAAGAAGCCGGGGCGAAGCTTGGCGACATCGTGCGCAACCTCCAGTTCGAGACCGGCGTCCGGGATTGGGTCGGCGCCTGCGGGATCGGCATTTGTGCCGGCAACTCCGAATATTTCGGCGTCCCGGCTGTGGCAGTCATGGCCGCAGCACTCGGCGAGGACGAGGTTAAGCTCTTCGATACCGAAAAGGACGATGCGTCGGATTGGGCGCCGCCGGGCGCGAGCGATACGCTCGGCGGGGGCTTCGCGATCATTCATGGCGACCCGGGGGCCGTGATGTACTGCGCCTCCTACCCTTTTTCGCCGAAGCAAGTGGCGCCTTCCTATCGGGCGGCCTGACCGCGCCGGAGATCGATCCTTCGCAGGTCGCGGGTGGGGTTACGGGCGGTGGGCTTTCCGGCGCCCTGTTTTCGCCCGATGTCAGTGTCGCAACCGCTGTATCGCAGGGCTGCGTGCCCTCGGTCCGCTGCGCCACGTCACCGAATGCGAACGCAACGTGGCCATCACGATCGACGATGCGCCGGCCCTCGACGCGTTGTTCGCCGATGCGGGAGAGGACTATCGCGGCAACCTTCAAGGCGCGGCCGGCACGGTGTTTGTGGCGTTTCCGGTCGAAGGCTCGGATCAGGCCGACTATGTCGTCCGCAACCTCGTTGGCGCGGACGAAGAACGCGGACTCTTGGGGATCGGTGCGCCGCTATCACGCGGGCAACCGATCATGTTCTGCCGCCGCGATGCCGACACCGCCCGCGAAGACCTCCGAACCCGTCTTTCGCACTTGCAAAAGCGTCTCGGCGCGAGGCCCCGTGGCGCGATCTACAGCTCATGCGTAGCGCGCGGTCCGCACCTCTTCGACGCCAACGAAGAAGCCAGCATGATCCAGGACGTTCTGGGCGATATTCCGTTGATCGGGTTTTTCGGATCGGGCGAGATTTCGAACGACCGCCTCTATACCCAGACTGGTGTCCTCAGCGTTTTTCTCTAGGACGCCGAGCGTTTCGCGGCTTGCGGCAAAACAAACATCGCGGCCTCGCGGATCACCTGCGCATCGGCGCCGGGCCGGGTGGCGTTCTCAGCCAAATACCGACGCCACGCCCGCGCGCCCGGCACGCCCTGAAACAATCCAATCAGGTGTCGCGCCATGGTATTGAGCCGCACCCCTTTGGCCAATTCACGCTCGGCATACGCGACATAGTCGTCGATCGCGCCCGCAATATCGTTGGAGGCGTTTGCCGCACCAAAAATCCGATGATCGACGTCGCCAAGCATCGACAGGTTCTGATAAGCGGCACGCCCGAGCATGACCCCATCAACGTGTTGAAGATGCTCGGCGCTTTCGTCCAATGAGGTGATCCCGCCGTTAATGATGACCTCCAGCGACGGACGCTCGCCCTTCAATCGGTAGACGTAGTCGTACTTCAGCGGTGGGATCTCTCGATTCTCTTTCGGGCTAAGGCCTGCGAGAATCGCTTTGCGCGCATGCACGATAAAGGTCTCACACCCGCTTTCCCCGGCAACGCGGTCCAAGAACGCCAGAAACTCTTCGTAGTCGTCTTGATCGTCGATCCCGATGCGGCATTTTACGGTCACCGGTATTCGCACGCGGTCCCGCATAGCACGAACGCAGTCGGCGACAAGATCGGGCTCGGCCATTAGGCAAGCGCCGAAACGCGCGTTTTGCACCCGGTCGCTCGGGCACCCCACGTTAAGGTTGATCTCGTCGTACCCGTACGCCGCACCGATGTCGGCGCAGTCCGCCAACGCTGCGGGATCGCTCCCGCCCAGTTGCAACGCGACAGGATGCTCGGTCGGATCGAACGCAAGGTGCCGGTCTTTGTCGCCGAACACGATGGCGCCCGTTGTTACCATCTCGGTGTAGAGCAGCGTTTGCTGCGTCAGCAGCCGCATGAAATAGCGGCAGTGCCGATCGGTACGCTCCATCATCGGCGCCACCGAAAACCGCCTGTCGAGGTGCCTGCTCATCGAACACCCGCGTAGATCGCCAGCGTCATACTGATCTGACAAAGCGGCAATCCGCTTTCGTCATGCCATTGATTGAACGCATCTTGCGCGAGTTGGCGGTCCTTTTTGCCTTTGAATTCGCTATCGGCCACGCCGAGTTCCTTCAGGGTGTGCACTACGTCGGGTGACAACATAAAGGTGTCCTTGCCGACCCAGCGCAAGAACATCGGCCCCGACATACCACCGAGCTGGGAAAACTGTTTCTTTAAAGCGTCCCATAATCCGACGATGTCCGAGACCGGCCAATCAGCCAACCAATTGCCGAAGCTGCCGTGTGCCTTGGCGATTTCCATCATGGCGATGGCATTGGCGCGCGTCGCCGAAATCTTGCCCCAATGGCGAATGATCCGGCGATCGTTCATCAGCCCTTCGAGCGTTTCGTCGGAAAACGAGGCAACGCGCCCCGGCACAAACCCGGCGAAGACTTCTTCGAAAGCGGGCCATTTGTCTCGCACCATTTGATGGCGCAAGCCGGCGGCAAAAATGCGCAACGACATCGTCGAGAGATATCGGTCGTCGCTGACCTTGCGCAACGCCGCCACGGCCTCAACCTTCGGCAAACGGGCCTTCAGCGCCGCGGGACCGCCCGCGTTCTGCGCCGCCTGGATCGAAATATCGGCAAAGGATTTCACAGTCCCACCATCGTCGCACTGATATCCCAAAGCCTTTCCTGGGCGATCTCATCGTAACTCGCTTGGTTGGACTTCACCGCCTTACAATCATCGAAATAGAATCCGCTCTGCTCGGCGACCTCCGGCGCGCTTGCCAAGAAGATGCTCGTTTGCGCGCCTTGCGCAACCGATATGGCATTCCCAAACCGCATGGCAAGCGAGACGCCCATACGTGCGAAAAAACCGTTGTTTTGACCGAAGTGCGTCCGCACAAAGCCGGGATGCAGGCAGTTCGCGGTGACACCGCTGCCCGCCAACCGGCGCGAAAGCGCATAGGTGAACATGACGTTGGCAAGCTTGGACCGAGAATAGGCCTTCATCGCACGAAAGCCGGTCTTAAGCTCAAGGTCGTCGAAATCGAGCCGCGCGCGCCGGTGGGCGATCGATGCGACGTTCACAACCCGCGATGGCCCGCTTGCCTTCAGCAAATCGAGAAGTTCGTGCGTCAGTAGGAAATAACTCAGATGGTTGAGCCCAAAAGTCATCTCAATCCCATCCAGAGTTTCCTCGCGCCGGAACATCAAAACACCCGCGTTGTTGAGCAAAACGTCCAGCCGATCGACTCGGTCTTTGACGGTTGCTGCCAATTGGCGCACCTCGGCCTGCACCGAAAGGTCGGCGCGAAGGAACTCTATGTCGTTCGATCCCGTGACAGCCTGCAACTCGTCGACGCACGCCGCGCCTTTTTCGGCATTTCGCCCGACTGCGAGGACCCGCGCACCCATCTCAGCGAGGCGTCGAGCGCTCTCCTTGCCAATACCGTCGGTTGCCCCCGTGACGAGAACCGTTTTTTCGCGCATCACGTTCATGGCCTAGGTTCCCGCCGTGGCAATAAGGTCGCGCGCCTCGACCACCTCGGGATGATCCTCGGCGCCGATCTGGTCCAACACCGCATTGATTTCGGCAACGATATCGTTTGGGACTGGATCGTGCAGCCGTGCCAAATGCACCATCGCGTGAAGCGCTTCTCCCGCCCCGCCCTGCGCCGCCGCGACGGCCGCCGCGTCCTTGTAGTCCGCGACCGCGCCGTCATGATCGCCGGACATCGCCCGAACGTCACCCCGGGCGACCAACGCGTTGGCCCGGAACTGGTGCTGCGGCCCGGCGTCGATCGCCGCCAATGCGGTTTCCAGGATCGGCAGTGCCTCTGCCGATCGATCGCAGGCAATCAGCGCTTCGGCCTGGCGCACCTGGAACCACGGCGTGGCGAGACCGTAACCCCCTCCTGCCCAAACGCCGATCCCCTCAGCCAAATCGGCCAATCCGTTTTCGTGATCGCCCGCCAGCGTCCGTCCCCAGCCCCGGCAGAGTTGGGCGATAGCGAGATAGGGTGCAAACCCTTGTTCGCGCGCGACTTCGATCGCCTCGATGGTCCAAGCGGCCATCGCCTCGCTGTCGCGAAGATAAAGGTAGACTGCCGCGCCTACGCCCAGCGCATGCGAAAGAGGAAACGGGTGATTAAGCGCGCGCGCCAACTCGACGGCGCTGTCGAGGTTCGCCTTGGCTTCCGCGAAACGCCCCATCGCCGCCGCGCAAAGGGCACGGTAGTTCCATGCTCCGACCCCGAACTCGATCGCATAAGTCACAGCGAGCGCGGCATGCTGACTGGGGTCGTACGCGGCAAGGACCGCATCGAGGTGCTCCAGGCACGCCTCGTTATTGCCGAGAAAGAAGCTGACCAAACCGACCGCATAGTGCGCAACGACCAACGAAAGCGGATCGTTCGCCGCCGAGGCCTGGGCAAGCAGATCGTCGGCGCGACGCGACGCCGCAGCGATATCGCCCCGCGCCCAAACCACGGCAAACAATCCGTAGAGGACCGGCAGAATGTTGTCGGTAGCACCGGTCCTCTGAATGAGCTCGAACGCCTGCTGATAGTTTTGTTCGACCTCTTCCGCCCCCAGTCCTTTGAGCGCCCGCAGCGGGAAGCCCATCGTCATCCGCAGTTCTAGTTCGACCTGCGCCTTCAACTCGGCATCGTCGATCTTGGCCGCTGCCGCAAGGCCGAGTTCCAGTTGCGCCAACGCCTCCACCATCGACGAGCGCAGGGCACTGACCAAACCGGCTTTCTGGAAATAGCGCGCCGACTGCGGAAAAAGACCCGCCTCCATGTAGTGCCGCCCGAGGACACCTGGCTCGGCATCGGCCGTGTCGGTGAACTTGGTCTCCAGCGCCCTGGCGATCCGGCTATGAAGCGTTTGCCGACGACGGCGCAGTAGCGAGTCGTAGGCCGCGTCTTGCACCAAGGCATGCTTGAACAAACAGGATGATTTGGGCGGCGCGCCTTCATCGAACACGATTTCCGCATCGCGCAGGCGCGCCAGCGCGTCTTGCAGCTTGTCGTCCGAGAGGTCCGTCACCCCGGCAATCAGCTCGTAATCGAATTGGCGCCCGATCGCCGATCCGATCTGGGCGACTTCTTTAGCCGTCGGCAGGCGATCCAGTCGCGCCATAAGCGAATCATGCAACGTCGTTGGGATGGCTAGGGGTGGCAACGGTCCGGTCAGCGCATAGCCGTCGGCAGTTTCCGCGAGAAGACCGGATTCAACGATGTTCCGCGTGAGTTCTTCGACAAACAACGGCACCCCGTCGGCCTTCTCGATGATCGTTTTCACGATGCTATCTGGGAACGTCTTGCCGCCGGTCACCGCGAGGATGAGCTTTTGCGATTGCGCCGGTGTCAGCCTTTGGAGGCTCAACGTCGTGAGGTGGTCGCTGCCCCGCCATGGCACCTCAAATTCGGGTCGACAGGTCACGATAACCAGAACCGATCGCCGGGCAATTGCGCGTAACGCAAGACTGAGGAGGTCGAGCGACGTCGGATCAGCCCAATGGGCGTCGTCGAACACAACCAACATCGCGCCCTTGCCCGCAGGCTGGAACACCAGGTCGCTCAACACTTCCAACGTCCGTTGCTTGAGCGCTTGCGGGCTCAAGCCTTGCGGCGGGTATCGGTCATCCACCGGTAAGGACAACAACGCCGCCAAAACAGGCGCCAAAGCCGTGACCTCTTGACCTCGCTGCAACAAAAAAGCATCGATCTTGTCCAATTTCTCCGCGGTGGCGTCGCCTTCGGCAAATCCAACGAGACGGGAAATTTCCTCGGCAAACGGAAAGAGCGGATTCTGCGCGTGAAAGCTCGAGCACGAGATGTGGACCATCTCCGCATTATCGCCCGCCGCGACCTCTTTGACCGCTTGAACCAGACGCGACTTTCCAATCCCCGCTTCGCCCACAACGATGATTGCTTGCCCGTGACCCGCAACCGAATGTCGCCAACGCTGGCGCACCAAGTCGAGCTCTTCGTTGCGACCGACCAGTGTCGCGTAGGTTTGGTTGGCGAACCGGTCGCCACCTTCCAGCACGTCGGTAACGCCCCAGGCACGCACCGGCCGATCAATGCCTTTGAGACTATGCTCGCCCAGGTCTTCGCAGCGAAAACGATCTTTGACCAACCGCCGGGTCTCTGGGCTGATCACCATTGTGTTCGGCGCCGCCAACCCCTGGAGGCGCGCCGCCAGATTGGGCGTCTCGCCCAGTACCGCACTTTCTTCCGAGGCCCCTTCCCCAATGATATCGCCGACGATGACGACGCCGGTGGCGACACCGATGCGCACCTCAAGGTCGAGATTCGGTCGCAGCTTTAGGGCCTGGACGGCACGGACAATGTCGAGACCGGTGCGCACCGCGCGATCGCCCTCGTCCTCGTGCGCTTGGGGATAGCCGAAGTAGATCAGGATCCCATCGCCCATATAGCGGGCGATATACCCGTCATATTGCTCGACGATCTTGCGACACACATCTTGGTAGCTGCCGAAGACCTCGCGCAGATCCTCGACATCGAGTTGCGTCGACAGCGCGGTTGACCCCACGAGATCGCAGAACATTACGGTCAACTGGCGGCGCTCCGCGCCCGCGTTAGGGTCGCGGTCCGGTTCGACGGAGTCGGCGCGCGTTTGGGACGCATCCTCTACCGCACCGAGCGCGGCAACGGCTTTCCGGAATTTCTTCCGATGGCCGAGGCTGAATCTCAGCTCCTTAAGATCGTCGTCCGTCAGGTCGGGGACGACATCGAGATCGACATCGTTGTCCGCCAGGGCATCGGCATATTGGCTGAGCCCGATGGACTCGAGCCACGCCTGAATCTTCGGGTCGCCCGTCATTGCCGCCTAAGCTTTCGGTCCTCGCTGCGCCGACCGGTAACCTACCATGGCGCGTCGGCTATCCGTAGACGCGCCGCCGCAGCCAGGTCCTCGGTCGTACCCCGAACGGGGCCGGGGCGCGCCGGATCGCGCAGCGTCGTAAACCAATGATCCGGCGGTTCTCGGCCTGCCGACCGATGCCACGTGAGTGAGCGCAAAAAAGCCTCGGCCGGGCCGTCAAGCGTATCCGGCACGGCAATCCCGTTCAGGCCCGCCCAGATGCCCGACCAGCACCGCGCCACACTCCAGGGATTGTAGCCGCCGCCACCCACGATCAGCGTGCGCGGCACCAATCCGGCGACCGACACGACGAAATCCCATATTGCGTTGTTGGAGAGATCGAGTTTCGACAAGGGGTCTTCGGACAACGCATCCGCCCCGGTCTGCAGGAACAACACCTGGGGTTGGAACGCCTCGACCACCGGGATGACAACCTCGTCGCGGAGCAGCGCCATCTCGGTATCGTTGAAGCCCGGTTCAACCGGCAGGTTGATCGCTGACCCGTCGGCCGTGTCATGGAACAGGCCGGTGTTGGGCCAACGCCCCGCCTCGTGAATAGAAAGCGTCAGAACGCGCGGATCGCCATGAAAGGCGTCTTGGACGCCGTCGCAATGGTGCGCATCGATGTCGACATAAAGCACGCGATCGAACCCATGCTCCAGAAAGGCCAACAGGCCGACGACAGGATCGTTGAGATAACAGAACCCGCTGGCATGTCCCGGCCGCCCATGATGCGTTCCCCCGGCAGGGCTATAGACGACACCGTCGTGGGCGCTCAGCATCTCCACCGCGGTCAACGTCGCCCCGCACGCGGTCGCCGGACGACTGAAGATTTCGCCAAAAATCGGATTGCCGTTGAGCCCGATGTTGAAACGCCGCCGCTCGTCGCGCGACAAATTTTCACCGCTTTCAGCGCGTTGAAGAGCATCGAGATAATCCGCGCGGTGGAACGTCAACAACTCGTCGCGCGTCGCCAACCGGCTGTCGATATAGACGTCGTCGTTCAACCAATCGAGGGCGCGACAAAGGTCGATCACCGCCGACAACCGCGGAATCGCCAGCGGATGTTTGTCGCCGTAGCGCGAGCGACGATAGATATCGCTTCCGATGAACTTGGGTGGCGCGTTCATGTCGATTAGCGTTGTTGTCTATTCAAGCCGCTCACCCGCTCGAAGGGGATGTGCCAGTCTGTTCTCCGGCGGTGGCAACGGGCAGATCCAACGCGGGGAATACGAACAGGACGGTTGATAGGCATAATTGAAATCGACAACCAACTTTGCGCCTGCGCGCCCAAGGTCGGCCCCTTTGATGGTGTCCAGCACGTAACGCCCGCCGCCATAGGTTTCGCCCCCATTGGTCGCATCGGCGAAAGGTAAGAACACGCCACCGCCATAGCCCTCCAACCAGAACACGGTCAGTTCGCCACCGACCACCTCCCGCAAGCCGCGCGTGCAGCCGAACGGCCGTAGACCCAAAACGCCATCCGCGCCGACGGGCACACTGACCGGCGTGCCATCATCGACGGCCTCGATGTCGACGACGAAGCGGTAGGCAGGGTCGTAGGGATAGGTACGAAACTGCCAAGCCGTTCGGTCGGGATCGTCACATAACGGTGACTGGGCGTGCTCCCGAAACAACGTCTCGCGCCCTACCCGCCAGGCCTCATGCGCCGAGGCTGGGTCTGGAGCGCCGCGCACCTCGGCATAGAGCGCAAATACGCGTCGGCGCCAATCCGCGATATCGAGCTCGGGTGGGGTCATTCGCGCCCTTTTTTGCCCACATGATTCATGCCATAACGCGGCAACGAGAAAACCCCGTTAGGGAGAGAACCATGCCGACACCGGATGAGGTGCGCAAAGCACTCGAAGTCATTTTTGCAGCCGACTCGGAGATTTACCAGCAGCGCGGCTTTCAACGTCGGATCGGCTTCGGCAAACGTCCTGCGCTCATTCACATCGATCTCGCCAACGGCTGGACCCGCCCGGGCAACCCGTTTTCTTGCGACGGCATGGATGTGATCATTCCGGCGGTGCAGCGCCTCAACGAAGCGGCGCGGAAAAAACGTGTGCCGATCGTTTACACCACAACCGCCTACAACGTTACGGACGCCACGAAGGCCACCGACATGGGCTTGTGGCACTTGAAAATCCCGGTCGAAGTGATGAATCTCTCCAAGAAAGAGGATGTCGCGATCGACGCCCGCATTGTGCCAGAGCCTGGCGACCAGGTCATCGTTAAGAAACGGGCCAGCGGCTTCCATGGGACCTATCTCTCGAGTTTCCTCAAGGCGAACGCCATCGACACGGTAATCATCACGGGCGTGACGATGGCAGGTTGCGTGCGTCACACCACAGAAGACGCTATCGCCGAAGGTTTCCGCCCGATCGTCGTTCGCGAGGCTGTCGGCGACCGCGTGCCGGGTGTCGTCGAGTGGAACCTGTTCGATATCGACTCCAAGTTCGGCGATGTAGAATCGGTAGACGATGTCGTCGCCTATCTCGAAGGCATCGAGCCCTACCCCATCCCCAATTCCTGAGCAGGGCAACCACGATGACAGTGACGATCTTTCACAATCCGCGGTGCAGCAAATCGCGCCAAACGCTGGCTTTGCTGCAAGAAAAAGGTATTGAGCCGCAGGTCGTGGAGTATCTCAAAACCCCACCGAGCGCGGCCGAACTGGACGGCATTCTGGTCAAGCTGGGCAAGGAACCTCGCGACCTAATGCGCAAAAAGGAACCCCCCTACGCCGCTTTGAATCTTGCCGATGCGGGCAAGTCCCGTAGCGACCTGATCGACGCGATGGTCGAAAACCCGGTGCTCATCGAACGCCCCATCGTCCTGGCCAACGATAAAGCGGCGATTGGGCGGCCGCCGGAAGACGTCCTCGCTATCCTCTAGCCATATAGACCGCGTACCGCGGCCTCGTTAGGGTTGCCGTTCAGTCCTGTCGTGGGCTCATGGGCCGCTGGAGGTAGAACGTGCAACCGCTTCTAGAAGTCGATCGCCTGCGCGTCGAATTTCCGACGCGGCGCGGCATCTTGACGGCTGTCGACGACGTCTCTTTTTCCATCGGTGTCGGTGAAATCCTCGGCGTGGTCGGCGAGTCAGGGGCCGGAAAGTCCATGACCGGATACGCCATCATCGGCTTATTGGAACAACCTGGCCGGCTATCTCGGTGGGATTGTCGACAGCATCATCATGCGCGTAGCCGACGTACAACTCAGCTTCCCCAACATTCTCATCGCCCTGCTCATCAACGGTGTCGCGCGGGTTGTCTTGCCACGGGCATCCGTCGAGGATCTGGCTGTGCCGGTCCTTGTGTTGTCGATCGGCCTATCGGGTTGGGTGAATTTCGCGCGCACCGTGCGTGGCTCGACGATGGTCGAGAAGGGCAAGGAATACGTACAGGCCGCGCGCGTCATCGGGCGGCCCACGCCGATGATCATGCTCCGCCACGTCCTCCCAAACGTCATGGGCCCGGTCCTGGTCATTGCGACGATTAGCCTCGCGGTCGCCATCCTTGCCGAAGCGACGCTGTCGTTTCTCGGCGTCGGTGTGCCGCCAACGCAGCCCTCACTCGGCACATTGGTGAACAGCGGCAACAACTATCTGCTTTCCGGCGAGTGGTGGATCGTGATTTTCCCGGGCGCCACGCTCGCCCTGCTCGTGCTGGCGGTGAACCTGTTGGGCGATTGGCTGCGCGATGCGCTAAACCCCCGCCTTCGCTGAGTTAACGCCGTCCGATCATCGTCGCTGCGGTTGCACCACGCGGGCCGACCCGGACATCGACCACGCAGGCTCCGCCCTCGCGTAGGACGGCAACCCCTTCCATGATTGCGGTCGCCAACTGACCTGACGTCTCGACGGGACCGATCCCGGTGAGCCCCTGCGCTTCAGCGAGTTTGGCAAGATCCGGATCAGGGTCGGTGATCTTTTGCCCGATCCAGCGGTTCTCGGGATTGCGTGTTCGCGCGCGTGCCACCCGGTCCTGGTGCATCTCGTCGTTGAAATAGGACTGATTGTTGGCAACGATCGTCAGCAACGGAATTTTGTAATGGGCGGCGGTCCAGAACGCGTTCACGCCCATCAAAAAGTCGCCATCGCCGATCACCGCAACGGCCAACCGCCCGCTATCCTTCAGCGCCAGCGCGGACCCGATCGCCATGCCCGGCCCGGAACCGATGCCGCCGCCACCGTCATAGCCGAAGAAGTCCAGCGGACCGGTGAACGGCCATCGCGCGCCAGGCCAGCCGCCGGGCAAGCGGACCAGCGATACCGGACTGTCGCCAACGGCTTTCTTCAACGCCTCGGCGACGTGATCGAGCGTCAGCTTACCCTCCAAAGAAGGTGTGGCCGGTGGTGTTTGTTCGGTAGTTGTTACGGCGGCCTTGCCGCGAGCCACCCCTGCCGTCAGCAGCGGCACCACGTCGTCGGGCGGGCTCAGGAGATTGACGTCGACCGGCGGCAACCCCTGGTGATCCATGCTCCATCCATTGTGAACATATTGGTCGATTGAAGCCTGGATGATCGATGCGCTCACGTCTTTATCGGGCCACGCCTGGCCTAACGTACCGGCCAAATCGATCCAATCGAGACTGAGGATGACGTCGCACGCGCGCAACGCCTCCTTCTGGTCGTCATTGAGGAATTGGATGGACCCGCCATGTTGGGGGTGGTCCGTCGGGAACGTCGCACCCGCCTTGAAATCGGTGAACACGACGGCGCCGATTTTTTCCGCAAGCGCGATCCGCGCATCCCAAGCGCCTTGCGTCCGCGCAAAACGTCCCGACAAGATGGCCGGCCGGCGCGCGCCATCAAGCAACGTCACCGCGTTGCGCAATGCGTCATCACCCGGCCGCGACGAGGCACCAGCGGCAAATCGATGCGCCTCGGGTGGCACAACGGGCGTATCCAACTTTTGCTCCTGCAAGTCCGCATCAAGACAGACATAGACCGGACCATGCGGCGCGGTTCGTGCGATCTGGTTGGCGCGATAGATCGATTCGACGGCAGCCTCGACCGATGCCGGTTGGTCGTCCCACTTGATGAAGTTGCGTACCAGCGCGCCTTGGTCCTGCGCGGTATGAATCCAGTCGATCCACGGGCGCCGCTTGGCGGCATCGACCGGTCCCGTCGCACCGAACACCATCACGGGCACCCGGTCGCAGAACGCGTTGAAGACTCCCATCGAACCGTGCATCAACCCGACATTGCTATGCAGGACGACAGCCATCGGTTCGCCCGCGGCTTTGGCGTACCCGTGGGCAATCGCCACGGCATGATCCTCGTGAAGGCATAGGATCATCTGCGGATCGCGATTGCCGAGGAAGTTGACCAAGCTGTCGTGAAACCCTCGGAAGCTCGCACCGGGGTTCAGCGCCACGTATTTGTAGCCCAGGTTCCGCACGGCCAACGCCATGGTGTCGCTGCCCCACGCGGGCTCGGCGTTGCCGGTTAGTCCTTCAGGGGATTCGATGTCATCCATTGCAACCACTCAAAATGTGTCGAAAAAACGTTGTCCACGGAACTGCTCGATCATCCGTTCGCCAATATCGCATGGCGGCGGGACGTAGCCTTGCGCGCGATGAATGTTGTTCGGGATGCGACCGGCGATTTCCAAAATCAGTTTTCTGCGAATAGCGCTGCCGAAGTCGGCAAATCCCTCTGCAACGACGACAAAAGCGCCGGGCCCGGCGATCACGCAGTTCTCGAAGTAGATGTCCAGATCCTCCATCGGCGGAATGCCGAAGGGATTGGGACGATCGTTGATAATCGCCAGACCATTGACGGTGATCCCGGCAAGTCCCGCGACATCGCGCGCTTCAACGACGAGCCGGCCACTGTTGTTTGGCCCGTCCGCGGAAACATCGATGACCTGCCGCTTCGCCTCGAAGGTGTTCTCCTCGAACATCGGTAGGGCGAATTCGATGGCCCCGCTGATCGACGTGTAACGTCCTCGATGAAGCGACGCATCCTCCAACGCGGCGACGAAGCGTTCGGCGCTTGTCGGTCCGTCGATGATCATCCAATCGACCGTATGAGCCCGACTAAGAGCTCCCGCCCACTCGACATAGGTCACGGCAATCCGCCCCAAAGGTCCTGAGGCGATCGCGCCCAAGACGACGGGATCGAGAAATGCCGCCATATATCCTTGGCGCTGGAGGCGGGCTTCCTCAAAATCGATACTGCCGGAGACATCGACAGCCAAGACGAGTTCGAGGTCGACCTGTTGTGCACGCGCCGGCAACGCCACCAGCACGAGAGCCAGCGCGACCATGGGTATGGCAGTGATTTGCTTCACGCCGCGGCGCCCGTATCCGGAACGCCGGGATGGGCGTAGTAGTGCCACAAGAAGCGTGCCGCCGCGCTGCGATGTGGCCGCCAAGCTTCGGCGATTTTGCGCATGCGCTTCTCGTCCGGCCGCTTGCGGAGTTTCTTCAATCGTTGGACGGCAGCGCAGACCGCCAGATCGCCGGCGGGCATGATGTCGGGCCGTCCCAAGGCGAAGAGTAAATAGATTTCGGCGGTCCAACGACCGACACCCTTGATGTCGGTTAGGGCGGCAATGGCGTCTTCGTCGTCCAAGCGATGAAGTTTTCGGAAATTTAGCGTGCCGCTGGTAACGGCGCCGGCCAACGCCCGGCCATACCCGATCTTTTGACGGCTCAGGCCCAGGGCACGAAGCGATGCGTTGCTTTGCGCATCGAAACGCACCGGATCGCACCCCGTCGCTTCATCCAGGCGCGAGATGATCGCCCGCGCCGCATGAACCGACAGCTGTTGCGCCATGACAATCCGCAACAACCCGTCAAAACCTTTCGGTTGGCGGCGACGGCGCGGCAAGCCGACGATCGGATAGGCCGCCGCAATGTGTCGGTCACGGTCGGCCAGTGCCTCCAGCGCGGGGGCGAGCTTGGTGTCGGGACGGTCGGCGGGCATTCGGAACTTTAGCGCGGCCTTGCCGGTCGGCGCGAAGCCTTTATGCTGACCGCTGCGTTCGCCCCATGACCCATTCTGTCTGCATTCTTGGCATTTTCGTCGCCGACCTCACCTTCGTCGCGCCGGGCGATTTGCCGCGTCCGGGGAGACGGTTCTCGGCAAGGATTTTCGCATCGGCCCCGGCGGGAAGGGCTCGAACCAAGCGGTTGCGGCACGACGGGCCGGTGCTGACGTCGCGCTAATTGCGAAGATCGGCTACGACACCTTCGGCGATATGGCCCACGAGCTTTATGCGACGGAAGGCATCTCCGAGGCTGCCCTGATCGAAAGCGGCACCCAGCCCACCGGTGCCGCCGGGATCTACCTCAGCGAAACCAGCGGCGAGAACGCCATCATCGTGACCCCTGCCGCAGCCGGCGCGATCACCGTTTCCGAGGTCGAGGCCGCGGCCGAGCACATCGAAGCCGCCACAGTCTTCCTCACCCAGTTCGAGGTTCCCCTTGCGGTCGCCGAGACCGGGTTGCGCCTTGCTAAAGCGGCGGGGAAGCAGACCATCCTCAATCCAGCACCCGCGGCGCCGGTGGACGCAACCATCTGGTCGGCCGTTGATATCGCCACCCCCAACGAGAGTGAAGCCGAGGCCTTAAGCAAGCAACCCGTGCGCGGTCCCGACGATGCCGCCGCAGCGGCTAAATTCTTTCTCGATCACGGTGTCGGTGCGGTCGTGATAACCCTCGGCGCCAATGGGGCTTACCTGATGGACGGGAGACAGTCGGTTCACATCCCCGCGATGCGCGCCGGCACCGTCGTCGAGACCACCGGCGCGGGCGATTCGTTCAATGGTGCGATGGCCACCGCGCTCGCCGAAGGCCGTTCGCTCGAAGAGGCCGTGCGCTTCGGCAACGCCGCCGGGGCGCTTTCCGTCACCCGGCGGGGAACGGCGCCGTCGATGCCGACCCGTACCGAGATCGACAAACTCCTTCAACAGACCTGACGCAGGTATCCCCATGGCGCGCAAGACCATCATCATCGACTGCGACCCCGGCCAAGACGACGCCGTGATGCTTTTACTTGCGTTCGGCGCACGAGATGAACTCGACATCAAAGGCATCACGACCGTTGCGGGCAACGTGCCGCTCGCCAAGACGCAACTAAACGCCCGCATCATTTGCGAGCTTGGCGGCGTGACGGACATTCCGGTTTTTGCCGGCTGCGAACGACCGATGATGCGCCACCTCGTGACGGCCGAAGAAGTCCACGGCGGCGAAGGGATCGACGGCACCGATATTTACGAACCCGACCTCGCACTACAGACCCCACACGCGGTGGACTACATCGTCGAAGCCTTTATGGCCGCAGCCGACAACTCGACGACGCTGGTGCCGACCGGTCCGCTTACCAATATCGGTATGGCCATTGTGCGCGAACCGCGCATCCTGCCGAAGATCCAAGAAATCGTTCTAATGGGTGGTGCCATGCGTGAAGGCGGCAACACCACCCCGGCGGCCGAATTCAACATCTATGTCGATCCGCATGCCGCCGACATTGTCTTTCGTTGCGGCCGCCCCATCGTCGCGATGCCGCTAGACGTCACCCACCAAGTCGTCACCACAGCGAAGAGGAACGCCGCCTTTGGCGCGCTGGGCAACAAGGTCGGCAAATCGGTTCAAGCGATGATGGAGTTCTACAACCGATTCGATGAGGAGAAATACGGCACCGACGGTGGACCGCTGCACGATCCCTGCACCATCGCCTACCTACTAGACCCGACGCTCTTTCAGGCCAAGTCGGTGAATGTGACCGTCGAAACCCAGTCCGAACTCACCATGGGCGCGACCGTCACGGACTACTGGAACGTGACCGATCGCGCGGCAAACACGCAATGGGTCCACGGCGCCAATGCCGATGGTTTTTTCGAGCTGCTCAACGACAGACTAGCCCGCCTGCCCTGACTACCATTCCCCGACATTGGGCATCGAGGCCCAAGGTTCCGCCGGCGGGAGGGCGTCACCGGCCTGCAACAATTCAACCGAGATATTGTCGGGCGAGCGCACAAATGCCAACCGACCGTCGCGCGGTGGCCGGTTGATCGTCACCCCGCCGTCCATCAAGCGCTGGCAGGCCTCGTAGATATTCTCGACCTGATAGGCCAAGTGCCCGAAATTGCGCCCACCGTCGTATTCTTCGGGATCCCAGTTATAGGTCAACTCGACTTGGGCCGACTCGTCGCCCGGCGCCGCCAAAAATATGAGCGAGAAACGACCTTTGTCGTTGTCGATCCGGCGCACCTCACGCAGGCCGAGCTTGCCGTAGAAATCGAGCGAGGCGTCGACGTCGGTGACGCGAACCATGGTGTGCAAATACTTCACGCGTTCGAAACTCCAATATGGGCGTTAGTTCAACGCATTATGAGCGGCTGGAACTCCGGCGGCAAAACAACTATGCGCCAAGGTCACGGAACTTTCTTTGGAGATCGAACTCGCTCGAGGTGACATGCGCCTCCATGTTGCCAAGGCGGCGCTCGATTTCGCGGAACTTGTGCCTTAGGTCGTGCGCCGTGCCACTGGGTTCGCGCCGCACGTCCTTCCAAAATCGCTCTTCTTCCATGGACACGGGCTCTTCTTCGACCGGCGTATCCTCAAGGATCCACGCCGCCAGGAAATACACAACGAGCGACGGCAGCCAGAACGGCGTGATCAAACTGATCGCGAATATCACTCGAAATGGCGTCGCGCTTACCCCGAGGTAATCGGCGATGCCGGCACAAACGCCGGAGACCTTACCCTTGCGTCGGTTCTTGTAGAGGCGGGTGCGGCTGGTACGTTCTTGTTCAGTCATCACGCCCCCTCCGCCAATTTGGCGAGTCGGCATCGAGAATTTTCTCGAGACTGCCGAGCCGCTTTTCGATCTTGTAGGCACTTTGCCAAAGATCTTGCAGCAGCTTTTCGTCCTCGCCGGAGATCGTCTTGGTGGCCCGCCACCGCGTCAAATAGTGGAAGACGATCCACGTCGGCGCGACAACGCCCAAAGATAGAATGACGGCGATATTTCCGGTGTCCATTACCCCTCCACATTCACTGACCGATCGAGCCGTTCGACGACACCCCTAGGACTTAGGGGTGTTGCCGACACGAGCTTTAAGGGCTTCGAGCTCTTTTTCAATGGAACTCTCGGCTTCAAGCTCCGCGATCTCGTCGGACAAGGACTTCCGCTTACCGAGATCATAAGACTCGATCTCACCTTCCGTCGCGTCGATCTCGCTTTTCGATCTTTTTCGAACCGGGCAAATGCATCGTCCACGCGCGGATCGTGCAACTGGCGGCGAACCTTGAGCCGCGAATCGACGGTCTCTTTGCGCGACCGAATGGTCTTTTGCTTGGCCTTGGCCTCTGTCAACTTGCTCTCCAGACGGGCAACATCCTGGTCGTTCTTGGCCAACGACTCGTCCAGCAAGGAAAGTTCGTCCTCCAACGCCTTCGCCGCATCCGCCACCTTAGATTTCTCAAGCAGGGCGCCCTTGGCGAGATCCTCACGGCCACGCGAGATGGCGAACTCGGCTTTGCGCTCCCACTCGCCAACCGTATCGGCAAGCCGATCAAGCTGGCGATTGATGCCTTTCTTCTCGGCAATGGTGCGCGCGGCGGACGAACGCACCTCGACCAGCGTGTCCTCCATTTCTTGAATGATGAGCCGGATCATCTTTTCCGGATCCTCGGCGCGATCGAGCATCGCCGTCAGGTTGGAGTTGATGATATCGGTCAGACGCGAAAAAACGCCCATGTTGGTTCTCCTCTTCGTGTTGCTGTTAGGCCAGGATGGCGCCGATCAAAGCGCCGGCGAAAAACATGATCCATTGGTCGGCGGTCCGCGTTCGAACGAACCGAACGAAGCGCCGCCGCAATCGATCCCAGTTGCTGTCGCCGGTCGAGCGATGGCGCGTGCTCACATCGCCCTCCCGGTTTCGACTTGGAACCGGGTCAGGCCCATCCGATCTAGGTCCCGACCACTTACGCGATGAAGTTCCCGCCGCGTTCTCGCCCGCCGGATATGCACCGCAATCTGCAGGGCCATCCAGGACTGGACCTCGGTATCGCGCCCCTCCGGCGCATTCGGCACCGCGATCTCAGTTGAGGTGTTGGATTGATGGTTCATCGTGTCTTCCTCCACTTACGCCCCCATAAGAGCAGGATACGTGCCAACTGCGATATCGGCCCTAAGACATTGTTTTTAAAGAGATTACAGAGATTCCCGTCTGATCACAAAGAGCCAAAGATTTCACGATTTTTATGCTTTTTTGCTGACTAGTGTTATATTTTACTAAATGGCTGAAGCTGCTGATCTGCCCCCACTCATTGGCCAATCCGCGGCCTTCCTCGCCTTGGGGGAGGAGATTTCCCGCCTCGCCAGCCTGGATCGTCCCGTCCTGGTGATTGGCGAACGGGGGACGGGCAAAGAGCTTGTCGCAGCGCGGCTGCACTTTCTCTCGCCACGTTGGGACCGGCCCTACGCCAAGCTCAACTGCGCCGCCCTCGCCGAAAGTGTTTTGGAGAGCGAACTCTTCGGGCACGAAGCCGGAGCGTTCACCGGTGCCACGCGACGGCGGGCCGGGAGATTCGAACTCGCCAACGGCGGCAGCCTGTTTTTGGACGAGATCGCCAACGCAACGATGCCGGTCCAAGAGAAGATTCTTAGAACGGTTGAATATGGCGAGTTCGAACGGGTCGGCGGCAGTGCGACGATCGATGTCGATGTGCGTGTAATCGGTGCGACCAACGTCGACCTGCCGGCCGCCGCCGACGCCGGGCGATTTCGCCACGACCTGCTCGATCGGCTAAGCGTCGCCGTGGTGACCATCCCCCCCCTCCGGGCGCGCGTCGAAGACATACCGCTGCTCGCGCAGCATTTCGGCCGGGGCTTGGCGCAAGAGGTCGGGTGGGAAACGTTTCCGGGCTTCAGCCGCGCTGCACTCAAAGCGCTTCGTGGTTACGCTTGGCCGGGCAACGTGCGGGAACTCAAGAATGTTGTCGAACGCGCGGTGTTCAACACCGAACCCGATCATGTCGTCGATCGGATCGTGTTCGATCCCTTCGACTCCCCCTACCGACCGCGACCGCCGCGTGGTTCGGAAACCAGCAAAGATGCAGAGGAAAAAACACCAACGTTGCCGCCGTCACCGGTGGTCACACCGCACAATTTGCGCGCCACCGTCGCGGCCTACGAAAAGAACCTGATCGAGCGGGCGTTGACGGAACACCGGCATAATCAACGGGCCACGGCCGACGCGCTAGGCCTAACCTACAACCAACTCCGCAACGACCTCCGCAAACACGGGCTGCTCGGCAGCGGCCCGTCGTCTTAACGGTTGCGAAGTGCCGCCTCCCGTCCCGCCGGGGCGACGCACCAAATCTCAGCGAAAATTACTTCTCGTAGGCCGCGAACTCGATCAAACCAGTATTGCCGCCGCTACTTTCAATCACATCGAGGCGTAAGGACGTCGCTTCGAGATCAACCTCGAAACGATAGGGCTTCGTCGCATCGGGCAGTTCGAAAGGACCGACAGTGCGCCCCTCATCCGTCGTCAGCGTGAATTTGTATGTTTGCGCCGTGCCGTCGCTCATCGTGCGGGTCCACACTTCGATCTCGCCAATGGCGGCACGTTTTGGCAGTTCAACCACGATAAAGGCGCCGTCACCATCGCCATCCGAGGACCAGACCGAGCCACGTTGTCCGTCGATCGCGTTGTTGGCGCCCCAGATCCGTCATTGGATTGATTGGACCAGTTGCTCGAAACCTCGACGACCTGAGCGCCCGCCGATAGCGAGGCGAGGTTCATACGCTCGTTCGTCGGCGCGGCCGGCGTGCGGAACGTTTGCGTCTCCCCAACAAAAATCCGACCGTCTGCCGCAACACCTTGGACGCGAAAATGATAGGTCGTATCCGGCTTGAGGCCGGTCAGTAAGGGGTGATGGTCGCTGTGGGCGCCACCGTTCATGTCCTGATCGACTGCGATCGAACCGAACGCAGTCGTCTCGCCGAAAACGACCGAGCAAGCCAGCGGAATATTGGATCGGAATCGAAGCACGGCGTCGCTATGCGAGATTTCCGTCATTCGGGGCATCGCCCCATCGGCGACCTGGGCGATCGATCCCACAGTAAAGGAGCGTTCCTGTGCGAACGCCGTCGCACCCCCAACGAGGAGGGTCAGAATCGCGACAAGTACCGTACCGAAACGCGCCATGGGGATCTCCTTTGAACGACGATAACTTTCGATACGAGGCGTACCCCCCCTTTGCAAGACAAGGTCGACCAAGGCATGTTCAACTCCCTTGAGCCAACGGGATATCGCCATGACAAATCTGGGTCTCATCAACATCGCGACCGCGGTCATCACGCTTGCGGCCGTCTTCGGCTACATCAATTACCGATGGCTCAAACTTCCCTCGACGATCGGACTTGTGGTGATCGCCCTCGCCTCGTCCCTGGGTGTCATCGCGATTGACGCCGCAGTGCCGGACCTCAACCTCAGGGACACAGCCCGCGCGGCGTTCCTACAAATCGATTTCCACGAAACGCTGATGGAGGGGCTGCTCAGCTTCCTGCTGTTCGCCGGCGCGCTTCACGTCAATTTGGATGAGCTCCTTGCCCGGAAATGGGCGATCGGTTCGCTCGCAACGATCGGGGTCTTAATTTCGACCGCGCTCAATGCGATCGGTATTTTCTATCTCGCTCAGCTGCTGGGCATCGACCTACCGTTCGTCTGGGCGCTGGTGTTCGGCGCGCTGATCTCTCCTACCGCTCCCGTTGCGGTGCTCGGCATTCTCAAGAACGTGCCCGGCGTCCCACCGAGCCTGCGCGCCAAGATCGCCGGCGAAAGCCTGTTCAACGACGGCGTTGGGGTCGTGGTCTTTGCCATTCTTTTGGCGATTGCCGTCGGTGGCGGTCATGGCGGCGAGGCGATCGGCGCGCTTGATGTGGTCGAGCTCTTCGTTGTCGAGGCTCTTGGCGGCGCGTTGCTGGGGCTCCTCACCTGTCTGGTCGCGTTCTACGCCATAAAGTCGATCGACGATTACAACTTGGAGATTCTCATCACGTTGTCGCTGGTCATGTTGACTTACGGCATCGCGTCTCAACTCCACGTTTCAGGCCCGATCGCGGTGGTCATTGCCGGTTTGCTCATGGGCAATCACGGGACCCGCCTCGCGATGAGCGATAAGACGCAACAGCACGTCGAAACGTTTTGGAATCTGCTGGACGAGATTCTTAACGCCGCCCTATTCCTGTTGATTGGCTTCGAAGTGATCGCCCTATCGTTCACAGCGCCGGAGTTGTTGGGCATGTTGGCTGCCATCCCAATCGCCCTTGCCGCGCGGTTTATCGCCGTCTCCTTGCCCATCACGGTACTTGGGCTGCGACAGGAATTCACCAAAGGCGCCATTCCTGGTACTTAACGTGGGGCGGCCTGAAAGGCGGGATTTCGGTGGCGCTGGCGCTGTCCTTGCCCGATGTGGCCGCGCGCGAACCGATCCTCGCGATCACCTATGGCGTCGTTGTTTTCTCGATCATCGTTCAGGGGCTGACGATACGTCGGGTTGTCGAGCGGACGGTGCGCTGATCCCGAACTCCAGGCAAGCATGGGCCGTGCGGAGCGAGCGTTCCACCGCTTCCGGGGTTGGGCCGCGGGCGAGAATAAAGCCGAGATAGCGATTGCCTTCCGGTAATGGCACCAGGGTTTCCCCCCGCGCGACACTGATCGTGACCTCATGGATGCCCTCGGCGAACTGCGCCTCGGCGACTCCGTCGACATAGTCGAGGCGACCGGCCTTCGGAATGGGGATCATCATCACGCCCGCCGCTTGTTCTTCCCGCATGGCTCGATCTTTTCCCCAAGGCCTGGCGAACGATGAGCTCTTCCAACGTGAGTCCGGTGCCGAACCGAAGCGTTCGCCCGCACAACCCGCCAATCGAACGCGCGGCGACTTCGAGAACATAGGCGTTAGTCCCATCCAAGCGCACCTCGGCGTGGATCGGTCCGGTGCGCAGCCCGACCGCCGCAACCGCGCCGGCAACCGCGCGCTTCACCGCCTCCTGCTGGGCGATGTCGAGGCGGGAGGGCGTGACGTAAATGGTCTCTTCGAAAAACGGGCCGTCCAACGGATCGGGTTTGTCGAAGATCGCCAGCGTGGTGAGCGATCCGTCGTCAAGAAGCCCCTCGAGGGCGACCTCGACACCGGGCAAAAACGACTCGACGAGGATGGAACGTGATGCCGGATGGCGCAGGCCGGGATCCTCGGCGCGGATGATCCCCGCCACGCGATCGAAGTTCGCCCGGAACGTTTCTTCGTCGTCGGCGCGGATCACGCCCCGACTTGCCGACATCGACAACGGTTTCACCACGCACGGATAGCCGACCCGATTTCGCGCGGGCCCTTCAATGGGGAGGACGTCGAAACGCGCCTGGGGCAATCTCGCTGCCGTGAGGACCTCGCGCAATCGCTGCTTGTTCCCGGCGGTTTCGATCGATTCGGGTCGGTTATGTGGCAGACCCAACGCCTGGCTGCCCCGCGCGGCCAAAAGCGTCGGTCCTTCGTCGACCGCGATAATTGCGTCGAGCGGATGTTGCGCCGCGTAATCGGCAATCTGCGAGACACCCAAATTGTGATTGGCGAAATCCAACGCCAACGTCCGCGCACCCGGCAACGGCGTGCCCGGTCCGTCACCAACGCCGACGACGACTTCCGCACCCGTCGCCCGCGCCGCCTCCAAGAAATCCCCGATACGATAGGACGATGTCGGCACCAATAATAAGAGCCGGGCCATCGATTTAAATCGCGTTGCGTTGCAGGTCCGTGGGCTCCGCGCAGCAGTACCAGGGCTCGCTCATGTGGGGGATCGGCGCCAGTTGCGGCAGCGTGGGAAGTGGGCGGTTGGTCCCGGCCGCCGCTTGGGCCAAAGACCAAACATGGGCAAAGGTCTCTTGTCGCATTTCACCCGCACCTTCGGAGTCCTCAACGACGCGCTGAACGTCCATTTGCAGGGCATCGACACGCTGATCCGGGTGACGCCACTGGTAACTCAGTCCTTCGGCATCGAACGTACCAAGCGCGCCTTTCATCGCCGGATGCCCGATCAACAAAGACCCCTGTGGCACCAGCAACCGGATCGCCAACTGCACGGGCGCCACGTTGCCGATCAGATCGAACGCCGCAAGGTCTTCAAGAAGCGCCGCAAACCCCGAAAGCGACGTCCAGGGCGCGAACGGAACGAACGTCGGTGACAGCGTAAGACCCGCCTTTCGTGCTAACGCGATGGCTTCGATGAAGTCGGCGCGCGTGTGTCCTTTGTCCAGTATCTCGAGACTGTCGTCATCCATCGCCTCGACCGCCGTGGTGACGAACAAACACCCCGTCTCGGCTGAGTTCGGGTAGTAGCGCTTGGTGGCGCAATAAGTGCTCGACCTTGATCGTCACATCGTAGGTGATGTCGGGAAAGCGTTCATGAAAGCCCGCGACCACAGCCATCGCGTGACGCGGACCGTTCAGGAAAATCGGGATCACCGAACGTGATATGTCGCGCGCCAGCGGCGACCTGTTGTGCGATGTCGTCGAGAACGACATCGCGTTGCACGATACGGAAAGCGCCGTCGTAGACCGGCACGACCGGGCAGTGCCGGCACCGATGTTTGCAGCCGCGACTGGCTTCGGTATAGCCGGCAACAATGTCGCGGCCATCCACCGCGCGCAGTTTGCCGTACTCAGCGACGTCGGGCAGGCCGCTGCGATCGGGCAGCCGAAACTGCAGCTTGTCCAAGTGAACCGTGGCGCCATTACGGACGACATCGCGCCCTTCGGCTAGATCCTCATAGACCCCCACGAGCGCCGCCTCGTATTCGCCGCCGATCACCGTCGCGACTCCAAGGGAACGGAGGTGGTCTTCGTTGACCGATGCGTAAAGACCGTATGCCGCAATGTGCACGTTGGGGTTTGATCGCGCGCACCTTGGGGATGATCTCAGCCGCCAATCGCGTAGCGGTGTGCATGGGCACGTGGAAGGCAACCAACGACGCGGCTTTAACCGCCGCTTCGTCAAGTCGGTCGAGTGAAAGATCGAGACAGCGACCGTCGCCCCAGCGTCGCGTAGCCATGCGGCGGGCGAGGCCAGCCCAAGCGTCTGATGCCCAAGGTCGTAGGTCGAGGCAAGAACGACGTGCATCACGCGGTCGACTCTACGGTACCCCTAATAAGCTTCCATGCCCCCTTTGCCGGGCGCGAAGTAAGGGTTTTGCCCGCCAGCGTGATCGGTGGAGTCCAGCACCGCATTGATCGACGGGACCGCCTGTTTGATGGCCACTTCGACACCTTGCTTGAGGGTGACATCGGCCATGCCGCATCCCTGACAACCACCTTCGAGACGAATGAAGACGGTATCGCCCTGTACATCGACCAGCGCGATATGGCCGCCATGCGATGCGACCGACGGGTTGATCTGTTCGTCCAGCACTTGTTTGACAGCGCGCCCCTCGGGCGTGTCGAGACCGGGTTTGGGAATCGCATCGAGATGATCGACGACCCGTTCAACTTCGGGAACGAAGTGCCGGATCATGTTTTCAATCCCGCCGATGAGGCTGCGCGCCGAACCCTTGAGTTCCAGGATGACGTCGCCGTCGTTGTATTCGACGAAAATCACCTCACCGCCGTCGCGGCTGACGACCGGCATGATGCGTTCGTCGATGATGTCGCGGATCTTGTTGTTCAGAGGGTCATCGTCCCGTTCAGCCGCCGCGTCGGTCGGCGAAGCATCCGTACTGAGGATGGGGTGGCCATGGGTCAGGTGATCCATGATCGCGACCAGCACCGCAGGCTTAAGCTCGGTCCAATCGGCGTCGGCGCGTTTTTCAACGACAATCGCAGCCTGCAGGAGCGTGACGCCCACTACGTTCCCCGCCTCGAACAACCGGGCCGCGAGGGGCGACGCCGCCTGGGCCGTCTCGACATCGGCGAAGTGTCGCTCGCCGCCGTCCGCCAAAATCTCCTGGCCCGGGTTGAACCGAAGCTGCGCGGGATCGGCCAATTGTTCGGTTTGGATGAACATTTTTAATCCTGACTAATTCAGTCGATTATTCGGCAATGTACGCATTTGCGAACCGCAATCAAGGGCCACCCCAAGACTAAGGCCCGACTTTCACAACTCGCCGATCACGCAACACGACCGTTGAATTCCGACGCACCCCTCCCTAGATTATTGCCTATTCGCAACGGCAGCCGTGTTTTCAAAGCTAAATTCACCGTTGTTTATTATTATCACCAAGCGTGACCGGTAGAACGTTGGGTGATGTGGCTGCCCGTCAGGGGGGAATATCCCTAAAACGTCGTCAGCGCCGGCTGAATTGACCGACCGCGATGCGCTCGCGGCGCGGTACCGGCGGTGCCGTGCGCTGACCGAAGAGCTGGCGACACACCTCGAACCCGAGGACCAAGTCCCGCAATCGATGCCCGACGCGAGCCCGACGAAGTGGCACCGTGCGCATACCTCTTGGTTCTTCGACACGTTCTTGCTGCAGCCCCATCTCGCGGGTTACGCGCCGCCCGACGCAACCTACGGGTATTTGTTCAATTCCTACTATGAAGCCGTCGGCGCGCGACACCCGCGACCACAACGCGGATTGGTGACGCGCCCCACCGTGCCCGAAGTCACAGACTATCGCGACCATGTCGACGCGGCGATGGACCGGTTGTTCGACTCGGCAGATCAAACGCAATGGGCCGCGATCGCACCTCTCATCGAGCTCGGTATCGCCCATGAAGAACAGCACGACGAATTGCTGCTGATGGACATCCTGAACTTGTTTTCGCACAACGCACTCCGCCCGGCCTTTGCGCCCTACCGCCCTTCGGCGGTGGGTCAGACCACCGACCTCGAATGGATCGCATTTGACGGTGGCATCGTCGAGATCGGTCACGGCGGCGAGGACTTTGCGTTCGATTGCGAAAGGCCGCGCCACGACGCCCTGGTTCACCCTTTTCGTTTGGCGTCCCGGCTGGTCACCAATGGCGAGTGGAAGGCGTTCATCGCGGACGGGGGTTATCAGCGCACCGACCTGTGGTTGTCGGACGGTTGGGCAACCGTGAATCAGAACGGTTGGAACGCGCCGCTCTATTGGGAAGAAATCGATGGTGTCTGGCACGCCATGGGGCTGTCGGGGTTGCAACAGGTCGAAGATGCCGCGCCGGTGTGCCATGTCAGCCATTACGAAGCCGATGCTTTTGCAACCTGGGCCGGCAAACGACTACCTACCGAACAGGAGTGGGAATGCGCGGCCAGCACGTTGCCGGCAGAGGGCAACACACTGGGTAGCGGTTTCTTCCGACCGACGCCGGCGCAAGGCCCAGGGCTGCAACAGATGTTCGGCGATGTGTGGGAATGGACGCAGAGCCCCTACGTTGCCTATCCCGGCTTTCGACCGGCCGCTGGTGCGGTCGGCGAATACAACGGCAAGTTCATGAGCAACCAAATCGTGCTGCGCGGTGGCTGTTGCGCAACGCCGGACGGCCACATGCGCGCCACCTACCGCAACTTCTACTACCCCGATACTCGTTGGATGTTCGCCGGCTTGCGACTCGCGGAGGATGCATGAACAAGGCTTTGTCACCGAGCGAACTCGGCGCGCTGCACGACTTCCACGACTTCGACCCGGCGGAGGATGACTTTCGCTCGGCCGTCCTGTCGGGCCTCACCCAGCCGCAGAAGTCGCTATCCAGCAAGTTCTTTTACGACCGGCGCGGTTCCGAGCTGTTCGACGAAATTACCGAACTCGAGGCGTATTACCCCACTCGCACCGAGATAGGCTTACTTGAACGTTTTGGCGCCGATATCGCTGCCGCGGTCGGACCGCAACCGACTGTTGTCGAATACGGCGCAGGCTCGGTGCAGAAGATTCGATTGCTGCTAGACGCGATCCACGCACCGGTGTTCGTGCCGATCGATATTTCCCGCGACCACCTGATCCGATCGGCAAAGGACCTCGCGGTGGACTACCCCGATACGCAGGTGGTCGCGATTTGCGCTGACTTTACCCAAGGTGTCGTGTTGCCGAACGACTTGCCCACCCACAACCGATTGGGCTTTTTCCCGGGCTCGACACTCGGCAATTTCTCGCGCGACGACGCCCAGCGCTTTCTCGCCCGGACCCGGGAGACACTGGGTCCCGGCAGTGCCTTTTTGATCGGGATCGATCTGCGAAAAGACCCCGTCGGTTCTCCACACCGCCTATAACGATCCCGCCGGTATCACGGCCGCGTTCAACCTGAACCTGCTCATCCGGATCAATCAGGAACTGGATGCGACCTTTGACCTCACCGCCTTTCGCCACGACGCGCCATGGGTCGAAGAACAAGGACGCATCGAGATGCGCCTTTACAGCACCACCGCGCAGACCGTGAGGGTTGCCGGAACGGACGTTCACTTCGACGAAGGCGAATACATCCACACCGAGAACTCGCACAAATACGATGTTGCCGAGTTCCAAGACCTGCACGCGAAGCGGGCTACGAGCCTACCAACGTATGGGTCGACGACGACGACCTGTTTAGCCTGCACTATCTCAAGGGCTAGACGATCTCGGGGCGCATGGCGCTCATGGTTGTCGTGAAATCGTTGGCCTGCACGACAGAGCCTTTGATCAGTTCGTCGAAATGCCGCGTCAGAACGCGCACGTGTTCGCGGGTATTAAATACAAAGTAGACCTGCCCGACATAAAGTGCCGCGCGGATCGGGCCGAAAATCGTGTACGGCACCGAATAATGCGTCAGACCGTCGTAGAGATAGATCCGTAACGACGGATAGAGCTCGTCGTAGAGTTCGATCAAACGATCGACTTGGGCAAGGCGAGCGTCTGTGGAAAGCCCCTCCCAAATGCCCACGCCCTCCGCAAACGCCTGGAGATCTTGCACGCGCATACAAATCTCGAGATCCGCTTCGGGCATGCGGGAGGACTCTAGCTTGTCGCTGCCCGCCAGAATCGCCTCGTCGGGATCGCGTCCGGCAAAATCGCGATACTCGTAGCGGAGGACCTCGTCGGTTTTGGCGAGGTCGGGGAGCGATGCCGGGACGTGCCGCATCTTGTACCCCGTTGCCTCTTGCTGCCACCGGACCAGTTGCGCATCGACCGGGGTCTGAGCGCTGGCGGCAACCGTCATCGACTCGTGAAGAATGTCGGCACCGCGACGGGCTTCGCTGGTCAACCCCATGAGCCAGTCGAGGCTGACTTGAAGTTCGCTCGCCATCGCCGCCACGGTATCCGCGCGCGGCAACCGGTCGTTGTCGCCCGACAACAATTGGGAAAGCGTCGAGCGGTCGACGCCGATTTTCGCGGCCAACCCGGCAGCCTTGATGTTGGTGCGCGCCATCGCCAGGTCGAGCCGCTCGCGAAAAAGGCGAGCAACCTCGCGACGTTTGGCGGTGCGTTGTGCTCTGTCCACCCTGATGTTGTACTTTATCAAGTACGTTTCGGATAGAAGCGAAGAGGGAACACGACCATGACCAAAGCGATCACCGGCATCGACCACCTGGGGTCGTTGGCCAAGACATGGCCGCCAACCAGGCTGCGTATGAGCGTCTCGGGTTCATGGTCACCGAGCCCCGCCCGCTCATGGGCAAAGATGACGCGGGCAACGACATCGAGCTCGGCCAGCACAGTCAGCACTTTGTGTTCGGCAGCACCTATGTCGAGCTCACCGGTATTGTCGATCCCAGCAAAGGCAGCCACGTCGAAGCGTTCCTCAAACGCTATGAGGGGCTTCACATTCTTTGCCTTGCGACGGCGGACGCCGAGGCGGCCGCTGCCGCACTTCGCGCCGAGGGCATCGCCGCACCTGACGTCATGGAATCCGCGCGGTTCGTCTATTACGGCGACACCGGGACGGCGCGGTTTCGCTGGTTCCCGATCTCGAACGACGCAACGCCGGAAGGTCTGATTTGCGTTGTCCAACACGTCAATCCGGAACTGGTTTTTCAGGACGTGGTGCGCAACCATCCCAATGGCGCCCAAGCCTGACCGAGGTGACGCTGTGTAGCGAGACGCCCGACCAAACCGTCGCGACCTACCAAAAGATCCTTCATGTTCCGCCGACCGACGGCGCGTTCGGCCAAGTCTTGGATTGCGGCGAGGCTCGCCTGACCGTGGTCGACCCGGCCGGGCTCGCGGCGATGTACCCCGGCACGACCCGCCAGCGTTGCCGTGCCTACCGGCTTTCACAGTGGGGGTCGCCGACATTGCGCACACCGCGATGTACTTGCGTGGCGCAGGGATCCCCTTTCATGAGGAAACCGATCGGCTATGGGTCGAACCGGCGTTCGCCGGTGGCACGGTCGTGGCGTTCGACGCCCTAGGTTGAGGCCGACCCGCCAGGCGCGACAAGGTGACACCGCGCGGATTGCCCCGGCGTCACATCGGTCATCACGGGTTCGGTCGTCCGGCACTGGTCGGTGGCTTGCGGACAGCGCGGATGGAACGGACAGCCGCTAGGAATGTTGAGCGCGCTGGCCACTTCGCCGCGCGCCCGGTGGTGATCTTCGCCGAGAACGCGTTTCGCATCGCCTACGCGGGGATCGCGGAGAACAACGCTGGGTATAGGGATGCGCGGGCGCATCGTATAGCTGCGCCGTGGTCCCGGTCTCTACGATCTGACCGAGATACATCACGGCGACACGATCGGCGGCGTGGCGAATGACTCCGAGATTGTGCGAGATCATCACCTGCGCAATGCCAAGGCGTTCTTGAAGTTCACCAAGCAATTCAAGCACGCGCGCCTGCACCGACACGTCGAGCGATGCGGTGGGTTCGTCAAGCAAAAGCAGTTGCGGTTCGATTGCCAGAGCGCGCGCCACCCCGACCCGCTGCCGTTGACCGCCCGAAAGTTGCCCCGGTCGCGCATCGAGGAAGCGCTGCGGCAACCCGACGCTATCGAGTAGCGCGCGGACCCGTTGGCTGCGCGACGCCGCATTGCCGATGCCTTGGGCGCGTAAGGGCAACGCAATGATGTCCTTGATCCGTTTGCGCGGGTTCAGCGACGACATCGGATCCTGGAAGACCATTTGCACGTTGCGATGGATGAACGCGCGATCGTCGCGGCTATGCGCAGTGACATCCCGGTCCAGGATCCGCACCGTTCCTGCGCTCGCTCGCGTCAGGCCCAAAGCGATCCGCGCAAGCGTTGTTTTGCCCGAGCCCGATTCGCCGACAATGCCCAGCCGTTCGCCTTTGTCGATCGAGAGCGAGACATCGCGCAAGGCACGCACGGGACGCACGGCGCTTCCGAAGTTGCGTGCGACGTTGGCGAGTTCGAGCACGCTCATCAGGCAAGTTCCACTTCACGGGCCCGAATGCAGGCAGCCCGGTGCCCGGCACCGACGTCGTCCAGCGGTGGCACTACGGCCGCACAGGCATCCGCTGCATATGGGCAGCGCCAGCGAAAGGCGCAGCCTTCCTGGATCGCCTTGGGATCAGGCAGGGTGCCGCGAATACCGGAGAACGGTTCGTCGGTCACCTTGGGAACGGCTTTGATGAGCCCAGCGGTGTAAGGATGCTTCGGCGCAGCAAAACACGCTAGCCGTCGGCCCCTCCTCCACCACCCGCCCGGCATACATCACATAGACGCGGTCGGCGAGTTGGCTTGCGATACCCAAGTCATGGGTGATGTAGATCATCGAGGTGTGGCGCGCTTGCACGCGTTCGAGCAACAAATCGTTGATCTGCGCTTCGATGGTAACGTCGAGTGCGGTACCGGGCTCGTCGGCAATCACGATTTTGGGGTCGCCCAACAACGCCAACGCGATCAACACGCGCTGGCTTTGCCCGCCGGAGAGTTGTAGCGGGTAGCGGTCAACCAGTTCTTCCGGGCTGGGCAGGCTGACCTCGCGTAGCGCCTCGATGGTGCGTTCGCGGATTTCACGACGTCGGGCCCGGCTCAGGCGCGGTCGCCAATAGTCGATCACGCCGACCCGCGTGCACCCCTGAAAGGCGATCAAATCGAAGAACTGCGCACCCACGGTAAACACCGGATTGAGCGAACTGAGCGGATGCTGCGGCACGAGCGTGAACGCGCGTCCGCGCATCGCCTGGTAGCCCGCTTCATCGAGATCGAGCAGGCTTCTTGTCCTCGCATTGGATGCTGCCACCCCGAACGTCGAGGTTTTCGGGAAGGACACCGAGGATCGCCTTGGCCGTAACGGACTTGCCGCAACCGCTCTCGCCGACCAAGGAAATGATCTCGCCGCGGGCCAGCGAAAGCGAAACACTGCGCAGCAAGGTGACGTCGGCGCCGTCGGCGTCGCGATAGCCGATTTCAAGATTGTCGACCGACAGCACGGCGTTCATTGCCGGGCGCCCAAGATGTCGTTGAGCCCGTCACCCAACAGATTGAACCCGATCACGGTGATGAAGATCGCCACGCCAGGGAAGGTCGTGAGCCACCAAGCGTCGGGCAATTGATCGCGCCCCTCGGCCACCATGATGCCCCACTCGGGATCGGGCGGTTGTACGCCTAACCCGAGGAACCCCAGCGCCGCGCCCAACAGAATGACGTAGCCGATATCCAAGGTGATCTTGACGATCAGCACGCTGGTAAGGTTGGGCAGGATTTCACCGAATGCGATCCGCAAACCGCCGGCGCCAGAGACTTGCGCGGCTTCGACGAATTGCTCTTCTTTGATGTGCCGCGCCTCGCCGTAGGCGAGCCGGGCAAACCAGGTCCACCACGCCAAGCCGATTGCCGCAATCACCACCGGCAGACTCGGCCCAAGAAGTGCCGCGACCGCCAGCACGAAAACGAGAGACGGGATCGCCAGGAAGACCTCGTTGATCCGCATCAGGACGTTGCCGAGCCAGCCACCCCAATAGGCCGCAATGATGCCAATGGGTACGCCGATCAACACGGCCAGCACGATGACGAAGAACGCGATCATCATGGAAATGCGCGCGCCCACGATGACGCGGCTCAGCACATCGCGGCCCACGATGTCGGTGCCGAACCAGTGTTTCGCGCTGGGCGGTTGGAGCCGCTCGGCAAAATTGACCGTCGCGCCGACATCGTCCGGAAACGGCACGATCCAGGGCCCGAAGATCGCCATCACCAACACGGCGATCACGATGAACAAACCGACCAGCGACAGCGGGCTCTTTCGCAACGTCTCAGCGCAACGCGCCACGCCGAGACTTCGACGCTGACCGGACCGTCTTCCAGACCGCCCGCGACGGTTTGATCGTTTGGGGTGTTGTCGGTCATCGCTAGCGGCGGCCCAAGCGCAGACGCGGATCAAGCCAGCCATAAAGGACCGTGACCACCGTGTTGGCGGCGGCGTACGCCATACCCACCAACAAGGTGACCGCAATAATCGCGTTGAAGTCTTTGAACTGCAGCGCGCGGACCCCATAGCGCCCGATGCCGGGCCAACTGAACACCGTCTCGACAATGAACGCACCGCCGATGAAAAAACCGAACAGCAAGCCGATGATCGTCAAGGTCGACGAGAACGCGTTGCGCAGCATGTACTTGTGAACCAGCAGGTTGCGCGGCATCCCATTGGCGCGCGCCGTCAACACATAGTCCTTGCCCATCTCGTCGATCATGCTGGCGCGTAGCAAGCGAAGGATCATGGCCATGGGCGATGCCGCCAATACCAGCGCGGGCAAGATGAGAAACGACAAGACGTGAAAGAAGAGACCGATGTCGAGTGCGATCAAGCTATCGATCAAGAACGAGCCGGTGACGTCGGGTGGCGGGGTTACGTCGGCGTCGATCCGTCCCAATGGCGGCAGGATACGCCACTCGAACGCGAACAGGGTTTGCACCAACAGCGCGAACCAAAAGACCGGCAGCGCCACACCGGAAAACGCCAGCGCGCGGCCCACGTAGTCGCGGCTGTGGTTACGGTGGACGGCCGTCATCACGCCCAGCGGGACCCCAATCACGATCGCCAACCCCATGCCGAACAAGGCGAGCTCGAGCGAGGCCGGTAGGAAGGTGGCGAGATCGCCGGCAATGGGCCGAAAGGTCGTGAGCGAAACGCCCAGGTCTCCCTGAAACAGGCCTTTGATCAAGCGCCAGTACTGGACGACGAGCGGTTGATCGAGGCCCATTTCGCGCGATAGCTGGGCTATTTGTTCCTCGGTCGCCTGGGGCCCTAGAGCAAAGCGCACCGGATCGCCCGGTAGCACACGGCTGATCACAAAGATCAGCACCGATAGCCCGAACATCACCACGGTCAGTTCGATCAGTCGACGTATGACGAAACGCACGCGATCAGCCTCCCCGCGCCGACTCTACGCGCCCCGGCCCACAGGGCAAGACGGTGCAAAAGAAAGGGGCGACCGAAGCCGCCCCAATCCATCTTCATCGAGGCCTGCGGATTAGTGGCGCAGGTTGTAGACGTTGAGATCAAACGCCATCAGGCCCTTGTTCTCGTAGTTCTTGACGCTTTCGCGTAGCGCAACACGGTGGATGGTGTAGCCCACCCACAGCGATGCCGCATCATCAACGATCATCTTGGTTGCTTTGCCATACTTTTCGTTCCGCATGGCGGCATCTGGGGTCGCCCGCGCTTCTTC
Source organism: Alphaproteobacteria bacterium (assembly GCA_038141965.1). Taxonomy (GTDB): domain Bacteria; phylum Pseudomonadota; class Alphaproteobacteria; order SHVP01; family SHVP01; genus CALJDF01. The sequence continues at coordinate 195,553 of JAYQJC010000002.1, read as the reverse complement.
AAGAAGCTTGGAGATCTCGGGATCGCTGAAATGCGCCGATGCCTGCCACTGGCCGTGGTTGACCGGGTGGTACATGGCATACGTGAACGCATCCGGGGTCGGATACTTCGCCGTGTTGTAGACGGGGAAGAAATGCGGCGCGGTATCGGCCTTGGCCGCGTTCTTCGACAAAGTCGGCCACTGCTCGGCCGTGATCTTCATATCGACCCCAATCGCTTTGAGGTTCGACTGAAGCAACAGACCCATTTCTTCATGGGCACCGGCTTTGATGTAATCCCAAGCCAACGTGATCTCGCCGGGCTTGTACTTCGACTTAGCGAGAAAGGCCTTGGCCTTTTCGACATCGTAGTCGTAGCCACCGATGGACGGATCATGCCCTGGCATCGCGCTCGGCACGGGGCCGTTCGCTTTGATCGCACCACCGAGAATGATTTCGTTCGCGGTCTTGTAATCAAAAGCGTGCAGCACGGCTTTGCGGAAGTTCACATCGTCGAATGGCGGACGCGTCGTGTTCATCTGAACGACGTAAAGCTTGTTGTCCGGGTCTTCATCGACGTGAATGCCGTCTTCGTCGCGCAGGTTCTTGTAGAAATCCAGCGGCTGCCACTGATCGACGAAGTCGACATCGCCCGCCGTCAGCAACGAACGTGCGGTAGCCGTTTCACCGACGATCTCAATGACGATGCGCTTGAAGTGCGCATCGGTCCAGCCGCCGCGATAGTCGCCATGGGCGACAAGCACACGCCGACGATCGGGCACGAACGACTCCAACTTGTAGGGGCCGGAACCGGCATCATGGTCGAGCAGATAAGCCGTGCCGTAGTCGCCGTTGGCACCGAAGTCACCCGGTTTCTGATTGGCCTTCAACAATTCGCTGTTGACGACGTAGAACTGCACCAACACGTCGACAAACGGACCGAACGACGAATTCAACGTGAACTGCACGGTGTGATCGTCGAGCGCTTTTGTGTTGCCGACATCGAGGATGCCTTTGAGCAAGGACGAATAGCCTTTGCCGAGGGTCAAGAAGCGGTCCATCGAATAGACCACGTCCTTTGCCGTCAGGCCGGCGCCATCGTGAAACTTGACGCCCTTCAGCAACTTGAAGGTCCAGACCTTGCCGTCGGGGCTGGCTTCCCAGGACTCGGCGAGTTGACCGGTCGGCGGCTTGCCTTTGACCGGCGCGACGAGACCTTCGTACATATTCAAGATATTGACGGCATCGAATTCTGCGAAATGGAACGCAGGATCGAATTTGGAATCGGTCAGACGGGTCGCGATCCGAAACGTATCGCTCCCATGACCGGCAAGAGCGGCACCCGCCGGCACAACCAGAGCGGCCAGAACGGTGGCAGCAAAAATCGTGCGGACGGACCGCAGCATACGGACTAGCATTCGTTCCTCCCTTGATGCATAGCTTGGCTGGACTTCTAGACGGCCCCTGGCCAAAAATCAAAGGCAGTTTAACACACGGACGGCCGTAGAATGACCCCCGAAAAACGGCTCGATTGAAGGAGTTCGGAACGCCCATGGCCCGCCCCCATATCCTGTTTATCCAGGCCCAAAACATCCCCTGGCGCCGTGGCCTTTACGGCGGCGGTCGGCCCGACGTGCGCTCCAAGATACTCTCGATCGATCCTAAGGATCCGGCCGATTCGACGTGCATCGTGCGCTATCCCAAAGGCTGGCAGCGACACGACCGGCATTTTGTCGGCGCCCATGAGGAGTTTCTGGTGCTGGAGGGATCGATCCGCATCAACGGGATCGATTACGGCATCCACTCGTATGGCTTTCTGCCGGCCGGTTACCAGCGCACGAATATGTCGTCGAAGGATGGCGCGGTGTTGTTGACGACCTTTTCCGACAAACCCGTTCACCAACGCGGCACGCCGCCGCGCGGGCTTTACGACAAGAGACTGTTGATCGACTACATCGACACCTTGGCGATGACTTGGGACGCCTCGCTGGCCGATCCGGTTTTCGCTGCGGGGGTCGCGATCAAACCGTTGCGGGCCGATCCCGATACCGGAGAAACCTCGTTTCTTTATACCTCGCCCGCCCATCGCGTCCCCAAAGGCATGCTGAAGCCGAAGTGGACGCATTCGATGATCGAAGAGATCTACTGCATCGACGGCGAATATGTCTGGGGCGACTGCGGCGTCATGGGGCCGGGCGGATACGTTTGGTGGCGCGAAGGCGTTTGGCATGGCCCCGCCGGCACGGTGGCGGGGTACAACTTATGGGTCCGAACCGTGAACGGTCCGCTCGACAACATCGTCGGCACGAAGCCCCAACGCATGACGTGGAACCCGACGTACCGGCCCAAGCTACCGGCCCACCTCAAGAAACTTGCCAAACCCTACAAACGACCTGCGAATTACTGATCCCATGAGCGATACACACAAAAGGATTCTGCTCGCCGCCTATCCCGACGGCATGCCGCGCGAGTCCGATTTTCGTCTCGAAGAAGGCCCGGTGCCGACGCCCGGCGACGACGAGTTCCTCGCCCGCGCCTTGTACCTATCCGTCGATCCTTTCCTGCGCATGCTGATGAACCCGTCGAGCGAAGCGAACGCCGCGTCACGAAAGGAAGGGCCGATCACCGACGTCGGACGCGTGATGGCGGGCGGGTTCCTCGGCGAGGTCGTGGAGAGCAACAACCCGAAGTACCCGCGCGGGGCCATTATTGAGGGCATCTTGGGGTGGCAGAACTACGCCGTCTCCAACGGCTGGGTGAACAAGCGACACAACCCGGGCGGCGTCGTGGTGTGCGAAACCGGTTTGGACGTCCCCGTTTCGTTATTTGCAAGCGTCTTGGGCCGCGCCGGCCTGACACCCTATTTCTGCATGACCCGCGAGTTGAAACCGCAAGCGGGCGAGACGGCGGTCATTACCTCCGCCGCCGGCGCCGGCGGCTCGATCGCGGGACAGATCGCCAAACGCGCCGGCTGTCATGTCGTGGGCGTATGCGGCAGCGACGAAAAGGTCGATTGGATCACCCGCGACCTCGGCTTCGATGTGGGGATCAACTACAAGACCACGCCCGATATCGCCGCGGCGCTACATGACGCCTGCCCGCGCGGCGTCGACGTGCATTACGACAATGTCGGCGGCCCGATCATGGAAGCGATCGCGGCGTTGCACACGCCGGGTCATCGCTATCGCCTTGTGGGGATCGCCTCGGCATACAACACCGTGCCCGAGGGCCAAACACATTGGTCGTGGCCCTACGAAAAACCGATGTTCGTGGTCCACGACTACACCGCCGAATACCCCGACGGCATTCGCGAAATGGCGGGTTGGATCAAAGAAGGCACGTTGAAGTATCGCGAAGACATCGTCGAAGGGATCGAGAACACGCCGCAGGCCTTTATCGGTGTGCTGACCGGCGACAACATCGGCAAGCGACTGGTGAAGGTCGCCGATTAGGGCCTAGCCCGCGATCGCCATACCTTTTTGCACTGCGGGTCGCGCACCGACAACCTCGGCCCAACGCGTGATGTTGGGGTACGCCTCATGCCCACCGTCAAGCCGCTGCACCGACGTCGCCATGAGCGGATACGTCAAGACGTCGGCGTACGAATAGCTGTCGCCCGCCAAGTAGGGCGCCTCGCCGAGCCGGTTGTCGATGGCGATCAAGAAGCGGTCGATCTCGCTCAAGACCCATTCGGTTGCCTCGCGCACATCGGTCTCGGCGCGTAGCGTCAGGAAATACTGTGTCGCCATCGCCGGGGTGAGGTCGCTCGCCGCCAGCGCGGCCCACTGGTGTGCGGCAGCGCGGCTTTTTGGCTCCTTTGGCACCAACGCACCCGCTTTCTCCGTGAGATAGAGGGCGATCGCGAGGGTTTCGAATACCGCCAAGGGCGCATCGTCGACATCGGGGTCGACCAAGGTCGGATATTTGCCCATCGGGTTGAGCGCAAGATACGCGGCCGACGGCTCGTCGCCGACAGTCCGAACGATTCGGTGCGCCCGGTAGGGTAGCGCCAGTTCCTCTAGGAGGATCGCTACTTTCTGCCCGTTCGCGGTTGGGACTAGGTAGACCTCAAGCATCGCCCCCCTCACGTGCCCGTCGCGGCGCCGCAACCGCGCCCTGATGCGCCCCCCCTGACTGCCCCACCCCAGCCGCCGTGGGCTTTAGGCGCCGATCGTCGGCTGCTTATCGGGTTGGCGAATCTTGCCGAGGATGTGGTCGCTCCGATCGATGACATGACTACTCGACCCGACGATAAGGGGATCGGGCCCGGTGACGATGTTCTCGTCTTTGTCGGGATAAGGCAGCGACGAAAGGAAGTGCTGCATGCAGTTCAGTCGGGCGCGCTTCTTGTCGTTGGACTTCACGATGATCCACGGCGCATCGGCGGTGTCGGTATAGAAGAACATCGCCTCTTTCGCCTCTGTGTAGTCGTCCCACTTATCCAAGGACGCACGATCGATCGGTGAGAGCTTCCACTGTTTGAGCGGATCGGTCTTGCGCGATTTGAAGCGGCGACGTTGCTCGCCCCGGGTCACCGAGAACCAATACTTGAACAAGCGAATGCCGCTACGCACCAACATGCGCTCGAGGTCCGGCGCTTGCCGCATGAACTCCAAGTACTCGTTCGGGGTACAGAACCCCATGACCCGCTCGACGCCGGCGCGGTTGTACCAAGAGCGATCGAAGAACACCATTTCGCCGGCGGCCGGCAGATGTTCGATATAGCGCTGGAAAAACCACTGCGTGCGTTGCCGCTCGCCCGGTTTGGACAGCGCAACGACGCGCGCGGCGCGCGGGTTTAGGTGCTCCATGAACCGTTTGATGGTGCCGCCCTTCCCGGCGGCATCGCGGCCTTCGAACAGCACGACGACTTTTTGACCGGTTTCCTCGACCCACTTTTGGGCTTTCAGCAATTCGACCTGAAGCTGCGCTTTACGTTCTTCGTATTCCGCACGCTTGATCTTTTTCTTGTAGGGAAAAGCGCCAGTCTCGAAAGCATGCCGGATCGCGTCCCAGTCGCGCCGGTTCTCGGCCCGCGCGGGCACATCCTCGACCGCGGCGACAATCGCCGCACCGTTGCCATTGGCATAGCGGGCGGCGCCGTTTGACCGGCCGGAACCGTTCGTGGCGGCGGCTTTCGCCGTTTTTTTGGGGGATTGGCGCCGCTTGGCACCCTTGTCTGCCTTGGCGGCGCTTGCCCCGCGCCCCTTGCTGTCGTTGCTCTTGGCCACAATACGCCCTTTCTAACGGATCGACCCCATGTCGACCGCTCTTACTAAGCCCCGCAAAATGCTGAAAGAATAGTGTACAACACAGCTGATTATTGCGCCAGAGAAGGCCAGGGAGACATGCCATGAAGACCGACGACCTTGGAGGCCAGACCCGCCACGACATGATGGCCGATCCGGACCACGACTCGTACGCTCGGGAGCGTTTCGTTCAAGAGTACATTTGGCAGATCAATGGGACCTATCACCAGGGCAACTACGCGCTCTACGACAAGAAACTGAAGCCGCGGGACGGCCGCGAAATGAGCGTTCAGGATCAGCGCAAGGCGGTCCTCGCGGAGCCTCAAGGACAGATGTGGAGCAGCTTGCGGCGCTTGGCGCGCGAGTGGACCTGCGAAGCGGTCGGCCCGACGGTCGAGCGGCAACTCGATACGTTGATCGCGAAATCGAACGCGTATCGCCAGAACAATCGCAAACTCGGTTCCCTAATGCTCGACCCCAGCGTCAAGGTGCCCGGCTATGTCGACGTCGACATCCACCTTAAGCCCGGCGGGTACCACACAGAACTGACCCGCGACGACGTCTTTGCCGGCGCCGAGTACGAACGCACGACTTACATGAACACCAACGGCCTGCTCGGCCCCAAAATGGACAAGCTGGGCAAGCAGGTGGCGGACTGGGTGAAGTTCACCTATCCCGACATGAAGCCCAAGCGGATCCTGGAAATGGGCTGCACCATCGGGCAGTCGACGGTCGGTTGGAAGGAGGCTTTCCCGGACGCCGCGGTCTACGGCGTCGACGTCGCGTCGACCTCCCTGCGCTACGGCCACGCTCGTGCCGAGGCTTTGGGACATGCGATTCACTTCAGCCAACAAGATGCCGAACACACCAACTTTCCGGACGGGTTTTTCGACATCATCGCCTCGCACGCAATGATCCACGAAACCTCGCGCGCGGCGCTGCGCGGTATCTTCGCGGAATCCTATCGCCTGCTGAAACCCGGCGGGTTGATGTTGCATAACGACGGCACGCCGTTTCGAGATATGGATCATCCCATCGACCGGCTGATTCCGGATTGGGACACGCACTACAATGCCGAGCCGTTCATCACCCAGATGCGGTCGATGGACCTAGCCGAGTTTGCGGTCGAAGCCGGCTGGCCCAAGGGATCGACGCGCAATGCCTTTGCCGACGAAGCCATCGGTGCCGAGGCGGCGCGTACCGTATCGGGCGGCGCGTGCTACTTCGTGTTGGGCCGAAAGTAGTCTAAAGGGCGGCAACCAAGTTCAAGGCATCGTTCGTCGCCGCCCAAATGGAGCGCGGCGCGACGCAGTCGCCGACCGCCAGCGCATCGTCGGGGATCGGGCGAGACGACGTCCCCGTCGACAGTACGATCGTGTCAAACCGACCAAGTCGGGGACCATCGCCGAAAACCGCGATGCCTTCGCCGACATGCGTTGTCGTGACCCCCGGCACGATCCTAACGCCCGCGTCGTTGAGGCGCGCCATGACCTCGGGGAGTTCGCGGGTGACCGAAAGTTCCGCCAGGCCGAGTTGATATTCGGTCGTCGCCACGGTGACCGATGAGACCTGGATTTGTGCCGCGAGCGTTTCGACCAGAGAGACCGCCGGCCATCCTCCTTCTTCGTCGATGACCAGAACCCGGCCCGACGCTTCGCGCTTGCCGGCCATGATCTCGCGACCAAAGGGCAGTCCCGTAGCGCCGGGGATGCCATCGAATAATGCCGGGCGCAGCTTGCCGACGGCGCTTTGCGACGATGACGCACCGGTCGCCCAGATGACGGTGTCGGCGTCGAGAGGATCGCCCGCGGAGACGGTGTGACCGAGAACGACGGTCACCCCTAACCGCACGAGTTCGGATGTCCACCAGTCGACTAACAACCCCAACTCGGCGCGATGCGGGGCCGCCGCGGCCCACGCCAACTGCCCGCCTAGTGCGGTCGATGCTTCGTACAAGGCAACCTCGTGGCCACGCGTTGCCGCGAGTCGGGCGGCTTCCATCCCGCCGGGGCCGCCACCGATGACGGCGATGCGGCGGGTGGTTGCAGTTTTCGCGCGCGGTGGAAACTCGACTTCGCGACCGGCCATCGGATTGCCGATACAAGACACGCGAAGGCCCCGCGCCAGGAAACCTTGGCAGGCTTGGCTACAGGAAACACAAGGGCGGACGCGGGCGTCCTTCCCGTCGTGGTATTTCCGCGCCCAATCGGGATCGGCGATCCACGTGCGCGCCATGGCCACCGCTTGCGCAGCGCCACTGTCGATGATTGCTTCGGCTTCCGCGGCGGTCCGAATGCGGTTGGCAACGAGGACGGGAATATCGAGGGTCTCGGCGAACGCACGCGCCGGCTCGGCAAGGGGCGTGCGCGCTTGGGCCATGGTGGGAATCGTGAGCGCTGCGGCCCGGTACGAGCCCGACATCAGCGAGACATAGTCGAGCAGCCCATCGCGTTGCAGCGCCTGCACGGTCTTGAGCGAGGACGCCGCATCGTAGTCTTCGCCGGCGCCGGGCATGTGATGCGCGATCGAGGTGCGCATGCCGACCGCGAGGCCGTCGCCCGCGGCGGCACGCACCGACTCCAACACCGCACGCACAATGCGCAGGCGATTGTCGAACGAGCCCCCGTAGTCGTCGGTCCGCCGATTGATGACCGGCGAGAGAAACGCACCCAACAAGTAATCGGTCGAGGTTTGCAACTCCAGGACATCGACTCCGGCATCGCGGCAGCGCGACGCGGCGGCACCGTAGGCGGCGACGAGTTCTTCGATTTCGGCAACGCTCAGCGCTTTCGGCACCTGCCCCATCGAGTTGGCCACCGCCGACGGGCCGACCGCGGCGCGCCCGGCAAGCCAGGTGACGTTGTAGCCGCCGTGCCAAAGCGTGACCGCGAGCTTGGCGCCCGCCGCATGAACCGCCTCGGCGGTTGCAGTAAGGCTTGGCAGCAGATCGTCGCCGGCGGTGCGAATTTGGAGGCCGGCAAAGGTTTGACTGGTCGGATGCACCGGGAGCGACGATGCGCTGACCAGCGATGCGCCGCCCTCGGCCCGGGCCACGATGTAGGCGCGATGGCGCGGGCTAATGACACCGGTATCGTCGCCCAAACGCATCCCATGCGCCGCCATCGTCGCGCGGTTTTTCAGCGTGACCGGACCAAGGCGGAGGGGCTGAACAACGATGGATAGCGTGGGTGCGGCGGCATGGAGGGCTCCTTGGGGCCGCATCATAGCGAAGGTTGCCGCCCGGAGCGCCACATGCCCCCTTGCCCCCACCCCTTGCCGGGGATGTCCCGTTCGGTTGGTTGTGGTGTCACGATGCCTTTGGCACACTTTCCGATAGGGCTAGGAGGTTCTTATGGCGGTGAAGCAAGCGCAGCATGGTGTGCTCCCCGAAGCCAGCCACGACGAGGCGGCGCGACAGGGTTTTGTCTTTGGGTTCTCAAAGCACGTTCTGCGTACGGTCGTCCCCGGCAACCGGGCAGCCTACGAACAGCGCGTGGGTCCTGCTTTCGAGAAAGCCGAAGGCCGCGCGCCGCGCGACCGGCACGAGCTTCGCCACGCCATGGCGCGCGATCCCCAGTACCAAGTTTCCAGCGCGCTGCAACGCACGACCCAGGAAATGCTGTGGGACTCTGTAGGAGAAAGCATCGAGCGCCAATGGGACAGCCTGCGCGACAACGCCAAGAACCTGACGCGCGGGAGGACGCGCGGCACGCTGACACTCGATCCCGAGATGCCGATGCCGAACTACATCGGCCACAACGATCACCATGCCATGCCGGGCGGTTATGCGACCGATCTGGCCGACGGCGACATCTTTTCCGGCGCGCTCTACGACCGAGGCGCGTTCATCTATACCGACGGCTTGCTGGGCCCGCACATGGAAGGATCGGGTTTGTCGGTCCTACGGTTCCTTCAAACCCAGTTTCCCGACCTGAAGCCGCGCCGCATTCTAGAATTGGGCTGCGCGACGGGGGCGACGGCCTCGGTACTGAGCCGCGGTTATCCCGACGCCGAGATTCATGCCGTCGACGTCGGTGCGGCGTTGTTGCGGTACGCCCACGCCCGCGCCGAGGCCCTTGGCGCGGCGATCCATTTCAGTCAGCAGAACGCCGAGCGGACGAAATTCGAGGACGGCTCGTTCGATCTCGTGGTGACCAACGCGCTGCTGCATGAAACCGCCTACCGCGCGATCCACAATATCATCGGCGAATGCCATCGCGTGTTGCGCCCGGGCGGCGTGATGGTGCATGCCGAGCAACCGCAGTTCGAGGGTATGGACCTGTTTAAAGCCTTCACCCACGACTGGGATTCCTACAACAACAACGAACCGTTCTGGGGCACCGTTCACGACCTCGATCTCGAAGACCTCGCGGTCGGTGCCGGATTTTCGCGCGGCAACGTGTTCCAGACCTTTGCGCCGGGCGCTGCCGCCTCCGCCGGGACGAGCGACCATGTCGCCGTCGATCCCAAGAAAATCATGGGGTCGGATCGCGGCGGCGGACTGAAATTCTATTACGGCGCGACGAAGTAGCCCTACGATTCAAGACCGATCGCGAAAAGCGACGACGCTGCGAATGCCCGTGAGCTAGGATCGCGGGCCTAAGGGAGGCCAGCGATGACCAACGCCAAGGATCAATACCCCAACCTATTTTCACCCTTCGACCTGGGACCGACGCGGCTGCGCAACCGCACCGTGATCCCCGGTCACAGCATGGGTTTGTCGCACTACGAACCCGGTGTGTCGGACCGCTATCGCGCCTATTTGGTGGCGCGTGCCAAGGGCGGTGCGGGGCTGGTGGGCATCGAGTCCGCCCCGATGCACGAAACCACGTTGAACGCGTTTTCTTCGGCCTCGGTACTCTCCGATGCAGCGACACCTGCGCTCGCCAAAGCCGCCGAGGAGGTACATGCGGCAGGCGCCGCATTGTCGATTATCTTATGGCACGGCGGGCATAACGTGCAGCACCGGGGCGGCTCGCCGTTCGCGGTGGCGCCCTCCCCCATTCCGTCGTTTCGATCCCGCGAGACACCGAAAATTCTGACCGCGAAGGACATCGCCGACATCGTGCGGGGCTACGGCGAGGCCGCGCGACGGTGCCGCGAGGCGGGGATCGACGTGATCGAGGTGCAAACCGCGACCGATTATTTGCTGGGCAACTTCATGTCGCACCGCATCAACTGGCGCGACGACGAATATGGCGGCAGCCTGGAAAACCGTATGCGAATCGTCGGTCAGGCGCTGGAAGCCGTACGCGAAGCCGCCGGCGACAAAGTGACGGTGGGGGTGCGGACGTCCGTCGCGCATCAAATTCCGACCGACCCCGAGGATTTCGATATCGAGGACTCGACGGCGTGCATGCAGTACCTCGCCGAGCGCGGGCTGGTGGACTACGTGAGCCTCATCACCGGGTCGCATTGGTCGATGGGCGGCTCCATTCCGCCGATGACACACCCGCGTCCGCAGCTCGCGGACGAAGGCGCGGTCTTTAAGAAGCACCTCGACGTGCCCGTCATCGTGGCGGGCCGCATTCGCACCGCCGCCGAAGCGGAAGCGATGCTGGCGTCGGGCCAAGCCGACCTGATCGCAATGGCGCGCACGTGGATCGCGGAACCGGAGTGGATGAAGAAGCTCGAGGAAGATCGCGAAGACGAAATCCGCCCGTGCATGACATGCAATCAAGGCTGCCTTGGATTTGTGACACGCGGGCAGCCCGGCACATGCATCATCAACCCGGTGGCGGGCCGCGAGACCGAGACGGCGGCCATCGAACCGGCCGCGATTCCACAGCACATCGCCGTGGTCGGCGGCGGACCGGCGGGCATGGAAATGGCGCGAGTCGCCGCGCTGCGCGGGCATCGTGTCGAGCTTTTCGAGGCGTCATCGCGGCTGGGCGGGCAGATGCGTTGGGCCGCCGAAGCGCCGCATCGCACCGAGATGATGCCGGCCATCACCTGGTGGGAGAACGAACTCCAGCGCCTTCAGGTGCGCGTGCATCTGAGCAAGGCGGTGGACGCCGCCACGCCGCCGCAGGCCGACAAAGTGGTGTGGGCGATCGGCGGCGAATCCGGACCGACGCAGATTTGGCGCATCCGGCCGCATATGCGCGACGGCATTCCGGGCACGGACGGACTGCCGCATGGCCGCGAGATATTGGCGGGCATGGCGGCCGTATCGGGCAACGTCTTGGTGATCGACGAGGAAGGGAGTTGGCCCGCCGTTTCTTTGGCCGAGACCCTGGCGGCATCGGCCGACGTTAAGACGGTGACCGTGGCCACATCGGAAGTCGCCTTGGGGGCGCCCGATCTCGATCTTTATGTCGAGTCTTTCGACGTGGCGTCCCGCATTCGAGACGCCGGGATCACGGTGCATGCGAGTACGTTGGTCGACTCGGTGGCCGACGGCGTCGCGACGTTGCGCGGCGGCGGGACGCTCGGGCCGTTCGATGCCATCGTGATGGCGACCGGCACCCGCGCCCGCACCATCCCCGACGATGCGTTGGCGGTGGGCGACTGCGTGGCGCCACGCTCGATCTGGGCAGCGACGCGCGACGCGGCGGTGCTGGCACGAACGATCTAGCCCCCAACCGTAGGTCGTAGAGACCGCCGGACGACACCACGCGGCAGGCGTTGAGAGGCCGGCGCGGACCCCGGGGACAACCCAAAATTGTTGTTTCGAATCAACGACTAACGGCGTTGTTCGGCGCAATTTTCGAGCATGACGAAGAAGGGCGCCATTGCCGCAAGAGCGACTTGCGACGATCGCAAGGGGTGGCGTCCACCGGCATGGTGGCGTGGCCCCGAAACGCTGGTTGCGCTGTTTTGGCTGGTGGTCGTATCTGCCGCTCTTGCCTATGGCGCGACCGTGGCGAACCTGGTTCTGACCGGCGGCGTTCAGCTCTCACTAAACATCAGCGTCACGCCGACCCCGGCGGCGAGCAACTTGGACCTATCCCTCAACCAAGTCATTTTGAAAGTGGCCGACGTGAACGTAGTGACGAACAACGCGGCGGGATATCGCGTCACGGTGCGCTCGAACAACGTCGCGAACGGCGATTGCACGGCACCGTGCTTCTACAGCACGACGACCGCTGATAGCTTGAACTTCACCTTCTATCGCAACGGCACGCCGATCGGCTTCGCGGGCGACACCGACACCTTCGTCCAGACCACGGCGTCCTCGGGTGTCGGCGGCGAAGACTATACCGCCGATGTGTCCTACGACGGCACGGCGACCTTGCTGGGTGCGGCGAGCAACTACGGCGAAATCCTGACCTTCACGGTAAGCACTAACTAGCCGAGGTATCCGGCACGCGGGTCAGCAGCGAGGCGGTCAGGCTGACCACGGCAAAGCCGGCGATGCACCAATAGGGCAACGTCGGCGCGACTTGGTACAGGCCCCCGCCGATCAGGGGCCCGATGGTGAAGCCCAACCCTTGAACGGTGCCGTTCAACCCCAGCACCGCGCCCTGCTCGCCCGGTTCGGCGGAGAGCGTCAAGGCGGCGGTATAGGCCGGGTTCATCATCCCGAAGGCTGCGCCGAGCGAACCGACGCCGACCACGATCAAGGGGTAGGATTCGGTGACGGCGAGCAGCAAACCGCCCGCCAGCGCCGCAATCGCCCCAACCACCAGCAACCGCTTGGGCGGCCATTTAAGCCATTGAATGAGCCCGGCTTGCATCGACACGGCGAGGACCGAGGACACCGCCAATGCGATGCCGACGAAGGTCGCGGTATCGGCGGCGTCGAGCGCCTGGGTGTCTTGCACCCGAAAGCCGGTGGCTTGCTGCATCGCGGCTAAGGTGGCGTAGATCATCGCGCCGATCAGCAACAACGGGAACATGCGCGCCGGCGGACGGATGAAGAAGCGCCGGCCGGCGTTGGCGACCTTGTCCGGCTTGGTGCGGTCGATCGTGCGCCACACCAAGACCAACACGCCTACCACCAACCCGGCCGCGACGTAGAACGGCAGGATGAGGCTAATGCGCCCGAGGAACGCGGCGGCGGCCGGGCCGATGATCGTGCCCAACCCCATCGCCGCGCCGAGGATGGCGTAGCCGTGCGTGCGGGTGGCACGCGAGGTTTTGTCGGCGACGTAGGCGAAAATCACCGGGAACATCGAGGCCGCCGTGGTGGCGAACAGCACCCGGAACAGGACCATAAGGCCGAAGGCCGCCCCGGCGCTGAGGAAGCCCGCAAGGCCCGCCTGCGCGACGGCCCCGATCAGCGTGGTGAACAGGACGTAGCAGATCAGCCCGAACAGAATGATCGGCCGCCGGCCCCAGAAATCGCTGAGCCGGCCCCAGATCGGCGCGGCAAAGACATACGCCAGCGAGGCAAACGAAATGACCGCGCCGATTTGCAATTCGCTGAACGTGAGCTCGCGCCCCAGCGGCGGCATGATCGCGAAGTAAAAGGTTTGCCCGGCGCCGGTGACGACGATAGTGAGCATCACGGCGCGAAAGTCGGGCCGCGCCATGAGGCGTTCGGGCGGGGCGGCGGCGGCGGTCATCGCGCGTCGGCCAGGCACGCGCAAACACCCGCCGGTGCGCGACAGAGTGAGCGCATGACGGCGCGCCCTACCGTGACGCCATCAATTTAGCGACGTCGTGTTCGACCACGGTGCCTTTGAAGAAGTCGGGGTTCATCGAGGCGTGGAGCTCGGCGGTGTTGGTGAAGGTGAAATCGCGGAAGTCGTCTTGGCTGATGAGTTCGTGTTCGACGAGTTCATACGCTTCGGCCAACACTTGGGTCATGTCGGGCACGTCGAAGTGGCCGACGTCGGAACCGAACATGGCCTTGAGACGCGCATCGAAATGGTTGAGACGCGGGTTGAACGCGGTGGCGGCCATGCGGTCGTCGGCCTCGCAGCCGAAATAGAAGTTGGGCACGAATCGATCGTAGATGTCGCGGCCCTTCGAGATGCCGCAAGCGGCGAACTCGTCCGAGGGTTCGGGTTCTTCGCCGGTCGGCGCCATCAAGGGGTGGTCGTAGCCCTTTTCGATTTCGGCGGCGTAACCTTGGTATTGCGCGTTGCCGTATTCTTCGAACAAGGCGCGCATTTGCGCGCGATCCACCGCGCCGGGATCGAGGTTCGCGCGCAAGGCCGCCATGTTGCGCTTTTCCCAATGTTCGCAAAGGTCGTTGTAGAGATTGGCGGCCCAGCCGACGCCGCCCTCGAGAAAACAAAACTTGAGATCGGGGAAGCGGTGGGTGACGCCGCCCAAGAACAAGGCCTTTGCGAAGGCCTCGCCGGCGGCGGCAAAGTGGCCGATGTGGTTGTAGACGAAGTTCGAGCCCGAGCGGCGCATCCCCCACCCCATCGTGTTGTTGTGGGTGGACGGGGCGACACCGAGTTCGGCGAACTTGGCCCACGCGGGGGCGTAGTCGTAGTCGGAATCGAGCGCGAGCGGGTCGACCCAGAAGGCATGCGCGCCCAATTCGGGCGCGATCTTTTCGACGGCCCGTAACGGGCGCTGCACCGAGCCCGCGATCATCGCGGCCTTGAGGCCGAGCGTCCCACAAGCGAAGTCGAGCTCTTCGAGCGCTTCTTCGGGGGTGTGCGTCGGGATCGCGGCGGCGGGTGCGATGCGGTCTTTGTGCTCGGCAAAGACGTCGGCGTACATCAGGTTGATGGCGCGACACATCCCACGACGCAGATCGTCTTCGATGGCGCCCGAAATGAACGGGATCGCGACGGTGGGAAACACGACCATGAAGTCGACGCCGAAATCGTCGAGCCGGGCGCGCAGCAGGTTGGGCAACAACGCCGTGGCGCGGTCGTAGGTGTGCGCCGGCATCGCCCAAAACGGCGGGCGGATGACGCCGCGTTCCTGGCGTTCCTCGGGCGTGAGCGTCGACCACGTGCCCCAGGCGCCCTTCTTCATGCGCGCGAGGTAATCGTCGGCCAAGCTTTGGCCACCGGCTTGTTTCAGGTAGTCGAGCAGCACCGGCGGGGTTTCGACCAAGTGGCCGTCGCCGTCGATAACGGGGTGATCGAGCGTTTCGCGGACTTTGGTTGAGGGGGAGGTGGTCATGTTTGCCCTCCTATTCGGGCGACAAGGTTTTTCCAGGTTGGCGACAACCCCCTCCCTGCCCTCCCCCTCGGCGAGGGGGAGGAGTTTGGAATGGAGCTCCTTGCCACTAGGACCACAGGACCATGTCGCCGCCGGGGAGGCGGCCGATGAAGGAGCCGATTTGGAGGCGGTCGCCGCCGCCGGGGACGCCGGCGGAGACGTTGTGCGGGTTGCGGCTGTTGAACAGGACGACGTCGCCGGTGACGGGCGCGTAGGACACGCTTTCGGCGCCTTCGACGTGGCTGTCGTCGAGGCCGTAGCTCATCGGCGGGTCTTTGCCTTCTTCGGGGGTGACGTCCCAGGGGCGATTGTGGATGGTGGTGACGCCGCCCTCGCTGGGCGATTCGACGAACAGGTTCCAGCCGAGTTGGCCGTCGATCGCGGCGATCGCGTAGTCGGGCGTATTGATCGGCGCATAGTCGACGTGGCGACCGATGCCGTTCGAGGCTTTGCGAATGATGCCCGAGAACAGTTTGCCGTGACCGGGTTCTTCGGCGATGCGCGCATCGTGCCCCGAGATATCGCGCAAGGTTTGCATCAAGCGTTCTTGTGGATCCCACGTACGGGCGATGACTTTGCGCCAGTCTTCCCAGGCCTGTTTGACGGCGACGAAATACGCGTCGCGTTCGTGGCCCCAGCGGTATTCGACCTGCGCGGTGCCGATGTAGCCGACCCGCGGTTTGACCGAGTAGTAGCGCATGATGTCGTTGTCGATGGCCCACTGAATGGCGGCGGCGAAGTCGGCGCATTCGTCCGGGGTGGCGAAGTTCTTGATCCGGATGACGGGAATTTCGTTGTCGAACACCGCGCGCAGGGTTTCTTCGGTCAGCGGATGTTCGTCGTGATCTTGCCAGGTCGCGGGTTGGCCCATTGATTTCTTATTCCCCTGTCGCAATGTGGATATCGACATAGTGCCCCCTCGCCCCGGCCCGGGCTACGGGGTGCGGGCGAAATTACCAAACGAAGCCAAAAAACCTTTTGAAAACAACGCACGCCCGGTTTGGCATGACGAACGAAGCCAAATTGGCCCGGGCGGTCAAACGGTTAGCTCTCGTCGGGCTTGTCGGCCCAATCCTGTAGGCGTTGCACGGCGGCGCGCAGCAGCGGGGTATCGATCACGTTGCGGTCGGGCGTGATGTGGGCCTCCATGATGTCGGTATCGTTGAGGACTTTCTTTTCTTCCTCGCTGGCTTCGCCTGTGGCCGGACCGTCGGGCATGATCGACGAGACCGACCCCCAGGGGCGCGACCGGCTGAGCCGGGTGTCGACGCCGTCGAGAATATCGCCGACCTCGGGGCAGGCCTCGCCCGAGACATGGGCGCGGCGCGCGGCCTGAATATCTTTGAGCAGGGCGATGCCGTCGCGCACCTCGCGCGTCAGGCTGCGTTCGTAACGCGACAACGCCAGCACCGGATTGTTCGACGTGCCGGGCACGAAGCCCGACAGCAACGCGGTGGCGGCGGGGTCCTCGGCCTGCATGATGTCGGGCCCTTCCAGCGCCACGATGTTGCCGACGATCGTCACGGTCTCGGCCCGCGCGGCCCGCGCGCCGCGCCACATCGCCAACGCGATGCGGGTGCAGACCGCCTGTTCGGGCGCGGTGACGGCGGTGAAGGTGCGCATCAGTTGAACGCGCAATTGCTCGAAGGCATCGGCGTCCTCGCCCTTGGGCACCAACGTGCGCCCGCGCAAGCCGTGCTTGACCGCGTTGTAGCGGGTGCGCCGCTTGCCCGCGGCGCTGCGCGGCCCGGTACTGCGTTTTGCGTTGGCCCGGTTGGCCGCGAATTTCGCACCTGACGTAAATTTTTCGGGTTTATCCATGAGAATTGGTCCCTAATTGGCCATTTTTACGTGTAATACGTAACATATTTCGATGGGAAACGCAATTTGCGTAGGGGCGCTGGCATTTTGCGGCCTGGCGCCGCGTGTCCGGTCGAGGTACCTAGGCGGCGTCGTTGTCGTTCCAGGAGGCTTGCCATGACCCACAAAATTGCCGACCACCCAGCTCACCTCGGCCTGGGGGCGACGGCGGTGGTGGAGCCGCCGTTCGATGGGGCGATGGATTGGTATGCGCGGTATAGCGAACGCCATGCTGACGACGGCGCCGAGGGACGGCTGGTGAGCATGTATACCTTCACGACGTCGTGGGACGTGTGGGAAATGCACCCGCAGGGCAGCGAGGTGGTGTTGTGCACGGCGGGGGCGATCACGTTGGTTCAAGAAGCCCCCGACGGCGCCGTGACGAAGGTCACGTTGGGGCCGGGCGAATATGCGATCAACGAACCGGGCGTGTGGCACACGGCCGATGTGGCCGAGAGCGCCACGGCGGTGTTCATCACGGCGGGCATGGGCACCGAGCACCGGCCGCGCCCTTCGACTCGGACGGCGATGCCGTCCGGCTCAGGATGACGTTCCTTTTTTCGCCGCGCCCTTCCGGGACGCATCGCTTCGCGATGCTCCTCAGGATGACGGTTCTAATTGCTTTGGCGGGATCAACCTCCTCCACCTGCTTGCAGGGGGAGGATTGAGGAGGGGGTTGGTGGTGCCTCGCGTTTTGTTGGCGGCGACCCCTCCCTGCCCTCCCCCTGGCGCGCAGGGGGAGGAGGTGGTGCGGCATGCTGTGCGATGCGCGCGGCGTCCGCGAAGCGGACGCCTTGCGGGGAGACATCAGAATTGAGTTGCAGGCCCTTCGACTCGGACGGCGATGCCGTCCGGCTCAGCCCTTCGTCACGGGTGCCTCGCACCTTTAGGCCAGGCACCCGGCTCAGGATGACCGGGTGGTGGTGTGATGGGTTGCGTTTAGCGCGCGCCGGTGGGGAGCCCCAGGGCGTAGCGGCCGTAGGGGGGCATGTTGAGGTCCCAGTTGACCCCGAATTGGGTGGCCATGGCGTGCAGGTCGCGGAAGGCGCGTTGCACGGGGTTGTCGTTGAACAGGCCTTGCGCGCCCATCATCGTGACCAGGCGCTCGCAGCTTTGACGGCATAGTTTCATGACGAAGGCGCGGTCGCGCATCAGGCGGGCGCGTTCTTCTTCGGTGAAGGGTTCGAGCTTTTTGCCGCGGCCGTTGAGGGTGTCGTACATCTTTTCGGCCAGCGCCGCGGCGGCGGCGAGCTCGGCGCTCGATTCGGAAACCCGCAATTGCACCGCCGGGTTGTCGGCGACCTTGTCGCCGAAGATGGCGCCCATGCGCTCGCGCGTGACGGCCGTGTAATCGTCGAATGCGGCTTCGGCGGTGCCCAGGATCGGGCCAAGCAAACTGGAGCCCGAGAACGGACGGAATTCGGTTTGGTAGATGTAATGCTGGTTGGCCGCGCCGCCCGGCGGCATATGCCCGGTGAACTGCGACATCTTGAGCACCCGGTGTTCGGGCACGAAAGCGTCGTTGACGACGATGTCTTTGGTGCCGGTGCCTTTCATGCCGGCGACATGCCAGACGTCGTCGATCGAGAAATCCTTGCGCGGAAAAAGGTATTGGCTGACTTCTTTTTCGCCTTCCATGCGGCCCGCGACCATGCCCCATTGCGCATGGTCGACGCCCGAGGCGAAGCCCCACGACCCGGACAATTGAAAACCGCCATCGACTTTTTTGACGGTGCCCGTCTTTTGGACCGAGCCGGTGGAGATCAACACGTCGGGACCGTCGGCCCATACCTCGTCCTGGGCCTGTTTGGGGAAGCGGCCGACGTAGCAAGTGTGGCCGCCCACCACCGAGACGATCCACGCGGTGGACGGACAGCCGCGCGCGATGACGCGGCCGATCTTGAAATGGGTGCCCCAGTCGAGCTCGTACCCGCCGTAGCATTTGGGTTGGTAGTACTTGAGCAGGCCTTGTTCGTGCAGCGTCGTCATCGTGGCCTCGGGCACGCGGCGCAGCTCCTCGCATTCGGCGGCGCGCGCGCGCAAGGTAGGGACCAGGGCTTCGGCACGTTGGACCAATTCTTCGGTGGTGGGGGTTTGCGCGGCGGCGAGGTTCACGGGATAGGAGCCTTTCTCAAAAGGGTTGCGGGGCGACAATACCCCAGGGGCAGGCCCTTTGGCGTGGATCTGGCGCAATCGCGCCCATTGTGCGGGACTCGGCGTCCTCGGGCCTGAGGCGACCGGCGCGAACACTACTTTTGCGAGCATAGGCGGTTTCGCCGACGGCGGCCCCGTTAGAACACAGAGGGCGAAAACTCCAGCTTTGTTAATGTTTTATTAACCATAACTTTTCGTTCAAATTTTATGCACCTGCCCGTAAGGGTTGTATTGTCCGTTTGAGTCCCGATAAACTTCGCCGACGTGAGGGCGAGGAAGACGCGTTGTGTTGAAACGAGCTTGGTTTATCGGATTGGTCGGCGGGGGGCGCTGGGCGCTGCGGCGCAAGCGGCCGAGTCCGACGACCTCGTGCTGGTCGGAAGCGTCGCCCAGATCCTCGACATTCAGGTCAATCCCACGGCGTCGGCCAACGGCCTCGACCTTGCGCTCCAGCAAGCCGACCTCAAGGTCGCCGACGTGGTGACGCAATCGAATACGCCGGGCGGCTACGTCGTGACGGTGAGCTCGGCCAACATCGGGGCGGGCAACTGCGCCCTGCCCTGCTTTTATTCCGAGACCACCACGGACAGTTTGGATTTCACGCTGGCCGAAGGCCAAACCACGCTGACGTTTTCGTCGGAGACCGCAACCTTCGTGCAAAGCACCGAGCGGACCGAAGCGGGCGGCGATAGTTACGCCGTCAACCTGTCGTATGACGGCACCACGACGAACCTCGGGACGGCGGTCGATTACAGCGAAACGCTGACCTTTACGATCGCGCTCAACTAAGTCCGACGCGGCTTAGACGAAGGCCGTGTGGGCGCGGTCGGTATCCAAGAAATCATTGAGCAGCGCATTCTTGCCGGCGGCGACGCAGTGGTGGGCGCAGGTGCGCGCATCGAAGTCATCGAGCCAAGCTTGCGTTTCGGCGCTGGTCCAGAGATCGCGGAACGAGCGATCTTTGATCGAGCCAATCTTTCCGGCTTCGGTATAGGCCTTGTCCTGGCAGGTGTAGACCGCACCGTCGGCGCCGATCACGGTCAAAAGCCGCGTCATCGGGCAACGGGGATGACGCGTGGCGGGCGCTTCGTCGGTCTCGAAGTGGTAGTGATCGACGACATCGAAGGTTGCGTCGGCGAGCGTGTCGCGGCAGTGCGCGATTTGATCGTGGACCTGGCCCGCGAACGGGGCGTGATGCGCGGCGTTGTCCTCGCCCGATTCGTGCAGGATGCAGTGCGAGATTTTGGCGTGCGCGGCGCCGTGGCGTTTGAGGTCGCCGACGAGGCCGGCAAGATGCGGCGCGTTGCCTTTATCGACGATGACGCTGGCGCCGAGCACGCAGGCCGACCCAAGCTGCGCAAAAGGCCGCCATGTTGGCGAGGACCTGGGCAAAGCTGTCTTCGGGAACGTTGCGGTTTTGCGCGTAGCTTGGCCCGTCCCAACCGTCGATCGAGATCCGCACCCAGGCCGTGGTGCGCGCAACGGTGTCGGCTAATTTGCCGCGCAGTTGGGTGCCGTTGGTCAGGATGCCGATCTTGATGCCGGCATCGGCCAAGCGCTCGAGCGTTTCGCCGAGGAAGGGATAGATCAGCGGCTCGCCGCCGCCCGAAAAGGTGACGGCCTTGACGTCCATCGCGATCAAATCGTCGACGATTTCGCGCATTTTTTCGCGCGGCAACCGATCGCGCACTTCCATCGACGACCCCAGACTGAGATCGTCGCGGCGGTAGGCGCAGAAGTAGCACCCGTGGTTGCACACGTTGGTCGGCTTGATGCGGACGTGCAGCGGCGCAACATGACGATGCGCGGCCAAGGCCTCAATCGTCTCGGGGTAATGAAAGACCTTGAACGAAGAATAGACGGTCACGGGAACCTCGGGCATGCCGCCCCGACCCTAGGCGTACGTGCCTTAAAGATGTCTTTACGCCACGCGCGGGCCCCGCAAAAACAAAACCCCTCCCGAAGGAGGGGTTGAGTTGGCGCAGGTGCGGGGCGGCCCCCGCGCCACCGATCGCCACCGGGTTCGGGGTGGCGGATCGGGTTATGACCCAGGCGAGAGGTCAGGCTGCTTTTTGCACCTGGGTTTCGTTGCTTTACGTCCGTGGTGTCGGATCCTCGCCCAGGGGGATAGGCCCGGACCGATAACCAACCCGGCGCCGCTCGCCGGATTCCAGCGCCATCAGCAACAGCGCAAAAACGACGAATGCGCCGACGATGAACGCCAAATAGATGGTCTCAATCCCAGTCATCAACGAGCCTCCCGCACCACGTTTGACCCACAGCATCGCGCAGCGGCGCGATGCAGCACTTGATATAAGTCAAGCAGACATGCGGCAGGGTGTCGCAGGACGGCGTTGGGGACGATAGCCCTAAAGGCTGTTCCCCACGGTATGCCCTTCTTGCGTCGCGACCATTTGGTTGCGGGGCATGTAGGCGTCGCCGATAACGTGGGTTTCGATGCCGGCGGCCTCGAGGGGGGCCAGCAGATCGAGGTCGGGGATGCGCTGGGTCGCATAGGTGAAGAGCGAGACGTCGTCGATTTGGCCTTCGTCGCCGTTGATGACGTTGCGGTAGACGAAGACGCCGTCTTCGAAGCGTTCGTTGGGCGAGGGTTCGGACATCAAAAGGATGTCGATATGCGCATCGTAGAGCCGACGGTAGATGCTTTGCTGACGCACCACGGGTTCGTCGCGGGCGACCATTTCGCGTGAGGTAACCAACACCACCTTGTCGAACAAGGTGGCGAAGAACTCGGCCGCGGAATAGGTCGCATCGAGCCCGTCTTCGTCGAAGATCACGGCGGTACCGGGCTGTTTGCCCGGATGGGCCAGCAGTTCTTCGGTGATGGCGCGTAAATCCAGAATGAAGCCTTCGTCTTTGAGGCGTTGCGGCAGGCTGGCGGGCCACGCCATGGTCGAGCCGGTGGCGAGCACCACGGCGTCGGGTTGGGCGGCGAGGAGTTCGTCGGCGCTCACGCGCCAGCCGAGTTCGACGCGCAGATCGGTCTTGTTGGCGGCGACCTGCTGGTAATCGTAGATCGAACTGAGCGGATCGCAGGTCGGGATCAACGCGTTGAGCCTGATCTTGCCGCCAAGCTCCGAGCCTGCGCTGTAGAGCGTGACATCGTGGCCGCGCGCGGCGGCGACCCATGCGGCCTCGAGCCCGGCGACGCCGCCGCCGACCACCGCGACTTTCTTTTTGGTTTTGGCCGGGCTGGGCCACCAATCGACTTCTTCTTCGAAGCCGACACGCGGGTTGTTGTCGCATTGCAGCGGCTGTTCTTGATTGATGACGCCCCAGCAGTTGTTGCACGACACGCATTTGCGGATGTCGTTGTCGCGGTTCTGCGCGGCCTTCAATCCCCAAGCCGCATCGGTGACCAGGGTGCGGCCCAGCATGACGAGCTCGCTGATCTCGTCGCGCAACAAGGCCTCGCCCTGGATCGGTTCGAGAATGCGCGCCACCGCGCCGGTGGGAATGCCGTCCGAGGCGTCGTGCAGGCGTTTGATGAGATCGAAAAACGTGCCGCGGGCGAAGTGCATGTCGGGCAAGTGCATTTCGAGCGAGCGATGGTGCGCGCCTTGCACCCAATTGAGGAAATCGACCTGACGCTTGGCGGCGAAGTAGCGCGTCAGACGCTCGGCCTCGTCGGCATCGATTCCACCCGCAACGTAGTCGTCGCCCGGCAAGCGCAGACCGATGATGAAATCGGCGCCGCATTCGGCGCGCAAAGCCTCGATGGTGTCTTGCACGAGGCGGGCGCGGTTTTCGAGCGGGCCGCCGTAATCGTCTTCGCGGACGTTGGAATGGGGCGACAGGAACTGATGGAAGATGTGGCCGTGGCCGGCGGATATTTCGACGCCCGAAAAGCCGGCCTTTTTGAGTTTGCCGGCCGAGAGCGCGAAGTCGTCGACCATGGTGCGAATTTCGTCGCGGCTGAGCGCATGCGGCACGGTCCACGACCAATCGTCGGGCAACGCCGAGGGCCCGAAGGCTTGGCGACGACGACCGCCCGGTTTATGCAGGCCGCGACCGGGATCTTGGATTTGCGTCAGCAGGTGACTGTCGTGGGCGTTGACGGCATCGGCCCAGCGCTTGAGCCCATCGAGATTGTCTTGGTCCCATACCCGCACGCGGGTGTCGGAGGCCTGGCCGCGCCGTACCGCCAAGGGTTCGGCGACGATCATCGCGGTGCCGCCGGCGGCACGGCTGGCGTGATAGCGGATCAGGTGTTCGGTGACCTCGCCGTTCTTGGCATAGCGGGTCGACATCGCGGCATGGACGATGCGGTTCTTGAGGGTCTTCCCGGCGAGTTCGAACGGCGACAGCAGGCGCGGATATTCGAGGTCGGCGGGGTCGATCTGGCGGGCAGCTTGCGGCATGGCGGCGAAGATTAGGCGATTGCGCGCCTCGACGCGAGGGGGCCACCGGTAGTGGCTTCGGTCCCGATTTTATGGCACGGATGACGCAACAAACGTCGTACCACGGAGGACGCCATGGCGAACGAAGGCTATCACGAACCGATCGAGGAACTGTCGGACAAGACCCGCGACATGCACCGAGCCATTCTGTCGTTGATGGAAGAGCTTGAGGCGCTGGACTGGTACAACCAGCGTGTCGATGCCTGCAAGGATGCCGAACTCAAAGGCATCTTGGCGCATAACCGCGACGAGGAAAAAGAACACGCCGCCATGGTGCTGGAATGGATCCGGCGTCAGGACCCGACGTTCGACAAAGAACTGAAAGACTTTTTGTTTACGGATAAGCCGCTCACGCACAACTGAGCCCCTCGCCATCGAGGTCGTGCCGATACGACCGAACCTGGCCTTTCGGGACGACGGCCGCCTTGACCAAGGGGCCTGCGGTTTCTATATGAACCTTTATATTAGCATTTTATAATATAAAGGTTCATAGAGGCCGCTTCATGTACAGCCAGGCGATCAAACGTTTCGTCCCCATGGCGGCTTGGTTGCCGCATTACGCCAAATCCGATCTACCCGGCGACGTCATCGCCGGCGGCATCGTCGCAGTGATGCTGGTGCCGCAGGCGATGGCCTACGCGATGTTGGCCGGATTGCCGCCCCAGGTGGGCCTTTATGCAAGCATCCTGCCGCTGGTTGCCTACAGTGCGCTCGGTTCGAGCTGCGCCTTGGCGGTTGGTCCGGTGGCGATTGCCTCGTTGATGACCGCCAGCGCGCTTGGTGCCGTTGTCGAAGCCGGTACGGTGAATTACGTCGCCGCAGCGTTGATCCTTGCCGCCCTGAGCGGTTTTATCCTGTTGGCAATGGGCATCGCGCGGCTGGGCGTATTGGTGAACTTCCTCAGCCACCCCGTGATTTCGGGGTTCACCTCCGCCGCGGCGTTGGTGATTGGCGTGAGCCAACTGAAACACCTTTTGGGATCGACGTGCCCCGGGGCGGCATGTTCACCGATACGATCGCGGCGATCGTCGGCCGATTGGGCGACACCAATCCAACTGCGGCCGGCCTTGGTCTGGGTACGATCGCCTGTTGCTGATGATGCGGGGCCCACTTGGCCGCGTGCTGGCGCGGCTCGGCGTCCCGACGGCCATCGTGACGCCGGTGACCAAGACCGGGCCCCTCGCCGCCGTCGTGATCACCACGTTGGTGGTTTGGCTTTTCGACCTGAATGGTGCGGCCGGGGTTGCCATCGTCGGACATATCCCCGCCGGTCTGCCGCCGTTGGGCCTGCCGGCGTTCGACGCCGAGCTTTGGGCAGATCTATTGCCGGCGGCGATGTTGATTTCGAGCGTCGGATTTTTGGAAAGCGTGTCGGTGGCCAAGGCATTGGCCAGCAAAAAACGCCAGAAGATCGACGCCAATCAGGAACTTGTCGCGCTGGGAACATCCAACATCGCCGCTGCGGTAAGCGGCGGCTATCCGGTGACCGGCGGTTTTAGCCGGTCGGTCGTCAATTATACCGCGGGCGCCAACACGCCCCTCGCCGCCCTCATTACCGCGGCTTTGATCGCCGTGACCGTGGTGGCGCTAACGCCGTTGTTTCACTATTTGCCCCGGGCGACGCTTGCCGCCGATCATTTTGGTCGCCATCGCCAACCTGATCGACCTGAAGACCCTGCGCCACGCATGGACCTACAACAAAGCGGACGCGGCCTCGCTCGCGGCGACTTTCTTGAGCGTGTTGATTGCCGGCGTCGAGGCGGGAATCGTCTTCGGCCTCGCGGTGTCGTTGGCGCTTTACCTGTGGCGCACCAGCCGCCCGCATATCGCGGTTGTCGGACGCCTCGGCGAAACCGAGCACTTTCGCAACATCAAACGGCACGAGGTGCGGACCACCCCTGGGGTTTTGGCCTTGCGCGTGGACGAAAGCCTGTACTTCGCGAATGCGAGTTACCTGGAGGATTACCTGCTGCGCGCCATTGCCGACGACAAGAGCGTCGACCATGTCGTCTTGATCTGCAGCGCCGTGAATTTCATCGACGCCAGTGCATTGGAGACCTTAGAGAGCGTGGTCGAACGGTTGCGCGATGCCGGGGTGACGCTCCACCTGGCCGAAGTGAAAGGTCCGGTAACCGACAAGCTGCAGCGCACGGCGTTTTTGGACCACCTTAGTCCAGGGCGGATGTTTCTGAGTACCCACGATGCGATGGGGGCATTGGAACCGAGCGTGGCGAGCACACCCTCTGCCGCGCAATGACGTTGGTTTCGTTTTCGGCGCGCCCGGGCGCGAAGCCGGTGCGCCCGAGAGAACGGCGTTTAAACCGCGTGCTGCTTTGATTCGACGAGGCTGTAGATAACCTTGCGCCAGGCGGCAGCCGTTGCGGCGTCGGCGCGGTTCTTGGCGTCGGCATACTGCGTCGCGGCGTGGGCCAGGACGGTTGCGCTGTGGGCTTGGGGATCGGTGATCTGGGACGCCATGTCGAACCTCTACAAAAATGGGCAAACTGAACGGCGCATAGGATACGCGACACTCGATTCGCGGAGAATTGCACAGATGGCATAGCTGCCATGCGGCGCGGGCGAAACGATTTGCCGAAAGGCGCAGTTTCGTGGGATCACCGTCGTTCGGTGCACGTAGGTACGGACAAACTTGTCCGGACATTGGAGGGCGCGTCCGTATGCGCACGGGCGAACGAGGGAAGCGTATGGACGCATGGATCGGATTCTTGTTGGCCGGCCTGGCGCTGACCGGGAGCCCGGGGCCGGCCACGTTGGGCATCGCCGCAACAGGTGCAGCGTTCGGCCGCCGGCGGGGCATTCCGTTCTATCTCGGCATTCAAATCGGCATGGTGTTGGTCATGACCATCGCGGCGAGCGGCGCGGCGGGCTTGGTGCTAACGGTGCCGGGCGTGCGCCCGGTCATTGCGGTGGCGGTCACGCTTTACTTCGCCGTCCTCGCCTATCGCATCGCCACCGCGCCGCCGCTGAGCGCCGCGCAGGTCGACCGGCATCCGCCGTCGCTCGTCGCCGGGGTGTTGCTGTCGTTGGCCAATCCGAAAGCCTATGCCTCGATGGCGGCGCTGTTCTCGGGCTTCGTGTTGATCGCGGACGCCGCGGCGATCGATGCCGCGACCAAGCTTGCGGTGTTGGTCGTGATTATCGGCACCGTGGACATGTGCTGGCTGTTCGCCGGCGCCGCATTGACGCGAGTGTTTCGCGACCCCGCCCGCAACCGGGTGGTCAACGTGGTGTTCGCCGTCGCGTTGGTGATTTCGATCCTCGTCGCGTTGGTGGTGTAGCGCCCTGCGCGGCCCGCTTTACTTTGGCGGACGATCGCGGCATATCTACGCAGCGGATTAGGGGCGAACGCGACAACCCGCGAAGTGACCCTATGACGATCAGCTATCACATCGATCCGGAAAAAGAGCTTGTTGAAGTCGTGTTCAACGGCTTGTTCACCGTCGTCCAATTGATTCGGTTGGCGCGCGACATCATCGACGTCCGGCGTTCGACCCCCAATTCGACATCCTGGCCGATTGTGCCACGGCACGGATCGGCCGGGTAACCTTCGATCTTGCCGAATCGATGATGGCGATCAGCGCCGGCAACCAAGGGCGGCGTCTTGCCATCGTCATGCCCAAGGGCGACGGCGCGCAAAACGCCGCGCGGTTCGTCGAACTGCACCGCGATCACCGGCGCGCGCGCACCTTTGCCAGCCGCAACCTCGCCGAGGCGTGGCTGGCCGCACCGCCGCCGGACGACGACGCCTAGCGCCGGACCGACACGATCCGGGGCGACGTTATTTCGTCGCGGTCTGGATGAAGGTGGCGATGTCGTTGGCGTACTTTTCGGGATATTCCGTGTAGGGCAAGTGGCCGCAGTCGTCGTAGAGCGTGACCTTGGCGTGCGGCAAAAGCTTTTTGTATTCGTCGGCATACTGCACCGGCGACAAGCGGTCTTGTTTGCCCCAGATGATATGCACAGGCATCTTGAGACGGTGCAGCCACGTCGGCATCGACGGATCGTGGCGGGTTTCGCCGGCCATGATCTGCGTGGTGGCTTTGCTTTTCTTGGTGTTGGGCATGTCATCAACATTGTCGGGCAGCTTAGCGACCATCGAATCGGCCAAGGCTTGGTCGTGGATGACGAAGCGCAAGCGTTTCGGCGGCCGTCATGCCGAACACCGGTGGCTTGGGAATATCGGGATTGTTGAGCCCGGCGGCACAGGCCAACGTGACCGACTTGAACGGATCGGGATTGAGGTAGGCCACGGTGGCGGCCAACCACCCGCCGATCGAAGTGCCGATCAGGTGCACGTCCTCGAGCCCGAGGTAATCGATGAAGTCGTGATAGAACAACGCCATGTCGTGCATGTTGTTGAGCCAGGTCGGCGCATCGCTTTCGCCCATGCCGGGATGCTGCGGCACGATGAGATCGAAGTGTTCGCCCAGGTGCTTCATGAAGGGCACAACCTGGCCAACCACGCCGGCGCCGTGGAGGTAGAGGATCGGATCGCCAGACCCGCCGCGTTGAAAGACGACGTTGCCGCCGAGCAGGTTCACGGTTTCTTTGGTGAATTCGACCATCGTGTTGTTCCTTAGAGGTGTTTGACCTGCGGCAGAATCTTGTCGCCGAAGATCTTGATCTGATTGGTGATGGCGGCATCGGGGATGTTGCCGACCTTCATGTTGATATTGATGTTGCCGATGCCGAGTTCGCCGTGCACGCGCTTGATCTGC
Organism: Alphaproteobacteria bacterium; assembly: GCA_038141965.1. Classification (GTDB taxonomy): domain Bacteria; phylum Pseudomonadota; class Alphaproteobacteria; order SHVP01; family SHVP01; genus CALJDF01. The sequence continues at coordinate 167,079 of JAYQJC010000002.1, read as the reverse complement.
TCGATGGCCATATCCGGCGTGCCGCACACGATGATGCCTTCGTTGATGAGGTCATCGACCGAGATTTTGGCTTGCTTGTTGGCGCCTTGGAACTTGCTGCGGGTTTCGTCATCCATGTAGCGGGTTTTTTGCAACACGATCTGCTGCGCGGTACGCAGGCCGCCGCCTAGCACGTCGGCGAAATAGCGCCGACCTTCGGTCAGACGGTCCTTGGCGAGATCGAGGTCTTCGTCGACCGAGGCCGTGAGCCCGACCACGAAATCGTCCGGCGTGGGTTCCCAGCCGTGCGCTTTGGCCTCTTCGCGATAGACGTTCATGAGATTGCGGGCGTGATCGAAGTTCTGCAGGTTGGCGAGACCGAACATGCCGCGCTTTTGCGCCGCGACCCGGGCCGACACTTCGTTGGAGCACGACATCATGATGCGCGGATGGGGCTTTTGCATCGGCTTGGGCCAGATCGAGACCGCGCGGTACTGGTAGTACTCGCCTTCCCAGCCGAAGGGTTCGGGCTCGGTCCAAGCTTTGACGATAAGATCGATCGCTTCGGACAAACGCCCGTGCGATTCGTCGGGCGGAATGTTGTAGGCGACATATTCGTGCGGGATGCCGCGCAGCAAACCGGCAATGACGCGCCCGCCGCTCATCACATCGAGCATCGCGTATTCTTCGGCGACGCGAATGGGATTGAGCAACGGGACGAGCTGCCCCATCACCGCTAGTTGCGCTTGGCTGGTGCGCGGGATGAGCGTGGCGGCCACCAAGTTGGGATTGGCCATAAGGCCGTAGGGGCTCATGTGGTGTTCGTTGCAGCCCAGCCAATCGAAGCCCGCGGCTTCGGCGTCCACCATGCTGTCGATGTAGGTGTCGTAAAGCTCTTTGCCGAGATCGGCGTCGAAGAGTTTGTTGGCGACCGGCCAATCGTGGGTGTCGTCTTTCTTGCCCGTGTAGGGCATGAGGTGGAAATAGGCGAACTTCATGCCGAGCCCTTTCTACGCGCGCGTGGTGACGCCGGTGCCGTTTTGACCGGCGTTGACCAGAAATGCCTCGCCGCGGGTGAAATAATCGCGGGCGAGTTCGGCGACGCGGTCGGGCTGATCGACTTCCAAACCGTGCCCTGCGTCGTAGACATAAATGAAGTGCGCCTTGTTGAGCTTTTCCTTCAAGAGTTGCCCGGTGGCTTGCGGCACGAGTTGGTCGTCCGAGCCGAGCACGATGAGCGACAGCGAGGTGACGTCGCCAAGGCGGGCGACCAAGTCTTCATCGTAACCGGTTTGGATGTATTGCTTGATGGCGTCGCGGTTTTCCGCGTAGTTGGCGCCGGGCTGAATGCCGTCCGGCATCCGATCGGGATACTTGTAGAGCATCGCAACGCGCTGTTTGGGATCGTCGGGGATGCCGGGACCGCCGCCGGGCGCAAGACCCGCCGGGGCCTGCAGCAAAAGCTGATCGACTTTGTCGGGGTGCGCGGCGGCAAGCCATGTCGCGGCGTAACCGCCGAAGGAATAGCCCAAGACGTCGGCTGGCGCGGCGCCGATCACCTCGTCAATGAAGGTGGCCCATAGATCGGCGAGCGTTTTGATGCTGTCGATGCCGTCCAGCATCGGGGTCCCTTGGAAGCCCGGCGCGACGGGGGCGAACACGGTGAAGTGTTCGGCCAGGGTAAGCACCGATTTCGATTCCATGAAACCGCCGCCGGAATGCAAATAAAGCAACGGGCGACCCGATCCTGCTTTGTGATAGGTGACCGTGCCTTGCGGCAAATCGGCTGTGTGCTGGCTGTAGGCCATGACCCCTCCCGGGTTGTGTTTTTGGCGCCCGGACGACTGTGCGCGACCGGTGCGGGCGAATCCTGCCTACTCCAGGGGCCTGGGGTCCAGCGACAAGTGCCGGCTATTCGTCAGGCGGTCAGGCGGTGCGCCGGTCGCGGGGCATTTCGGGTGACGTTGCCCAACAGGCCACCGACGGATTGCGCGTAAAGGTGCGCGGTACGCAACAAACCGGCCTCGTCGAAGGGCCGGCCGATGAGTTGAAAGCCGATCGGCATGCCGGTGTCGCTGAACCCGGCCGGGACCGAAATGCCGGGTAAGCCGAGGTAGCTGACGGCCCGGGTACAACGGCCGATGTTGTTGAGAAAGGCGACGAGATCGGGCGACGCGCCGACGTCCGTTTCTTCCACGGTTTTGGGTGCGAACGGGCTGGTCGGGGTGTGGAGCACGTCGCACGCGCCGAAGACTTGGTCGATGAAATCCTGCACGAGGACGGGGCGCAATTGGAGCGCTTCGAGATAGGCCGTGGCGGGATAGCCCAAACCGAGTTCGAGCCGGGCGAGACCTTGCGGACTGTAATCTTGCGGGCGCTCGTGCATCCATTGTTTGTGCGCGACCCCGGCTTCGACGAAAGTCACCATGGTGCCGAGATCGATGAGACGCTTGTGGTCGGGCATCGCGACCTCGACCACTTCGGCGCCGGCGGCGACCAGCGCATCCAGACTTGCGCGCATCGCACGTTCGACATCGGCATCGATACCGGGTTCGTAGTAATGACTGGTGGGCACGCCGACGCGCAGGCCTTTGAGATCGCCCTCCAGCGCGGCCTCGTAATCGGGCACGGGTTGGCGCGACGAGGTCGGATCTTGCGGATCGTGCCCGGCGGCAACGGTCATGAGACGGGCGACATCGCGCGGCGTGCGCGCGAGCGGACCGAAGCAATCCATCGAGAACGACACCGGCATGGCGCCGTAACGCGAGATGCGGGTTTGCGTCGGCTTGAGGCCGACAACGCCACAGAAGTTGGCCGGCAAGCGGATCGAGCCGCCGGTGTCCGAGCCGAGCGCGCCGAAAACGCACCGGCCGCCGACCGCCGCACCTGAGCCCGACGAAGAGCCGCCGGAAATGTAGTCGGGGTCCCACGGGTTGCGGCAATGACCCCAATGCGGGTTGTGCCCGGTGGGCCCGATCGCGAACTCGGCCATGTTGAGCATGCCGACCGTGATCGCGCCCGCGGCTTCGAGCCGCGCGAGTGCCGTGGAGGTGGTGTCGACTTTCATGTCGCGGCGGATTTCCGAGGCGCAGGTCGCGACCTTGCCGGCGCGATAGAACAGATCTTTATGGGCGAGCGGCACGCCGTGCAACGGCCCCAGCGCATCGCCGCGCGCTTGGGCGGCGTCGGCGGCATCGGCGGCCTTTTGGGCGTCTTCGGCCTCGATCGACGTAAAGCAATTGAGTCGGGGTTGTTGTTTTTCGATTTGCGCGAGGCTGGCATCCAAGACCTCGCGCGCGGAGACCTCGCGCCTAGCGATCGCGTCGGCGATCTCGACGAGGCTCTTTTCGACGATCATTTCGGCGCCCCGTTGTCGAGAACGTTTTCGTAGTTGGCGGGCTGGACGTCGGCCAACGATTGCGCGCTGTTCTCTAGCCCCTGGCGGACGGCCTTGTTTTCCGAAGCAATGCGTTTGGCGGACTCGGGGTTCACGCGATAGCCGGAAAACGATTCGATCAGGGTGCGCACAAGTTCGTCGTCGGACATGTCAAACTTCCTTGTTGGATCAGCGCTGCAGTATGACGGGACGACCCGGCGTACGGAACAACCACGCGCGGTTTTTCTCCTGTGGTTAGGCGACCAGAATCTTGCGCGCGAGTTGCTTGGTGGTGTCGATGTAGCGCTGTTGCGCCCAACCGGAATCGCGGGTGAGCTGTTCCCAGGTGCGCACCGACAAGAGCATGCACAAGATGTCTGTCGCTTGTTCTTCGCCATGGTCGGGCGTGAGCGTGCCGTCCTGGGCGAGCGCGGCAACCGCGGCCGCACAGCCCTCGCGCACCGCGCGCATGCGATCGGCCCAGGCCAAGGCCGCGGCCTCGTCGGTGTCTTGCATCGCCATGAGCGCTTTGGCGCCGGCGTAAATCTCGGGGATGTAGTTCCCCCAAGCCTCGATGTAGGCATCGAGCCGGTCGACGCCGCGGCGCGCACCGCGGCTGGGCGCGAGGCGGTCATCGACCTTTTTGACGACGTCGAGATAGCGCGTGGTTTCGACCAGGAGTTCGCCACGCGCGGGGAAATGCAGGTAGAGCGCCTGACGGCTGACGCCGGCGGCCTTGGCGATGTCGGACATGCGCACGCCCTGCCCGTCACTTTGCTCCAGGAGAGACCAGGCAGCCTGCAAAATTCGGGTTCGGGTATCGAGTTCCGGACTTGACATACTGTAAAGTAGGCCTTACTTGAAAGTCCCGCAATCCCCCCACGAGCGGCACGCCAAGCATATCGAAGGGTTTCGAAAAGAAGCCCCGAGTTCACGGGAAATGAGTTCGTCCAAGCCGATCCTGGCGCGATGCAAGAACGGCGACGAACGTCCGATCCGCGCCTCGATCCTGAAGACCGTCGTCGACGGCGAGGAGATCATAGCCGCCGTCGTGCGGGACGCGATGGGCGACACCGAAACCCAGCGTCGTTTGCAAGAACTCGCCGAGACCGAGCCCCTGACGGGGCAGATGAACCGGCGCGGGTTTCTGCGTGTCGCGACCGAGAAGATCGAAATGGCGCGCGGCCGCGACCACCCGATGTCGGTCGCGGTGCTCGACCTCGATCACCTCAAAAAGATCAACGACTCCCACGGCCATGCGGTGGGCGACGCGGTGATCACGCGAGTCGCGCGGGTCATTTCCAAGAACATTCGCCAAAACGACGCGGCAGGCCGTTTGGGCGGCGACGAGTTCGTCATTCTCTTTGACGGTGCCGGCGCCGAAGTTGCCGCACGCGCCTGCCAGCGCATTCGCGACGAACTTAGCAATTCGGCGATCCGCTTGGACGATGCGATCGTCGACGGCATTACCTTGAGCGGCGGCATTTCGGGGATCGTCGGCACCGACCGGACGATCGACGCAGCTTTGGCGCGGGCCGACAGCTTGATGTACTCGGCCAAACAAATGGGCCGCAATACGGTGCAGGCGACGGGCTAGCTGTCGGCGAAAAGGCCGGCGAATTCTTGCCGCAGATCGTCTTTGACGACCTTGCCCATGCTGTTGCGCGGGAGGGTGTCTTTCGTCACGTAGCGCTTGGGGCATTTGGGGGCGGCGAGACCGGCATGGGCGTGGGCGTCGAGGGTGTCGGCCAGGTCGGCGTCCGGTTCTTCCGGCGCCACGACCGCCACCACGGCCTCGCCCCAATGGGGGTGGGGGACACCGATGACGGCGACCTCGCGCACCGCACGATCGGCGAGAAGATGCGCTTCGACCTCGGCGGCGTAGACGTTGACGCCGCCTGAGATCACGACGTCTTTGAGGCGACCGGCCAAGGTGAGATAGCCGTCGGCATCAAGGCTGCCGAGATCGCCGGTATGCACCCACCCGTTGCGCACGACCTGGGCGGTGAGGTGCGAGTCCTGCCAATAGCCCGACATCGACTCGGGCGAGCGGCACACGATTTCGCCGACCTCGTCGTGCGGTGCATCGTTGCCCTCGGCATCGACGATGCGTACCGCCATCCCCGGCCCCGCGCGGCCGACGCAATGGCCGGGACGGGTCGCGATGGCGTCGTCGCGCATGTACGTGAGCGTGCCGCCTTCGGTGAGGCCGTAACAGTTCCACAGCCGCACGTCGGGGGCAGACTTGAGGATCGCATCGCGCACCCACTCGGGCAACGGCGAGGCGGCCGACATCCATAGTTTGACGCTGGGCCAGGTGGTGCCGGCCTCGGTCAGGGCCGCCGCAATGGCGGCCGACATGGTGGGGACGAAAAAGACATGGGTGGCGGCGTGCTTGTCGACATCAGCCACGATGCCGGTGGCGTCGAAACGACGGCGCGAGACGACGGTACCGCCAGCGCCGAGGGTTTGCAGCAGCATGAACTCGTGCCCGGCGGCATGGAACATCGGGGTGCAGGCGTACAGCACGGTGTCGGGCCCGATGAACATGGCGGACTATCGCAACGCAACGATCATCGCACCGGCGAACTGGCTGCGCACGACGCCCTTGGGCGTGCCGGTGGTGCCCGAGGTGTAAAGGATGGCGAGCGGGGCTTCGAGATCGAGGATCGGGCGCGGCGGTTTGGTGGCGACCCCCTGTTGCACCGTAGCTTCATAGTCGGTGCCCTTGGGCATTTCGACGCCGTCGGTCAGTAGCTGCGACGCGGTGAGCAGTTTGGCGCCGCGTAAGGTCGGCGCCGCGACGGCGTCGGCGATCAACACGCGCGGTTCGGCATCATGCAAGATGTGGTCGTGTTCGCGGGCGGTCTGCAGCGGATTGAGCGGCACCGCGATGGCGCCGAGTTGCGCCGCGGCGAGATAGCCTTCGACGAAGGTCGGGCCGTTGCCGAGCGCCAGACCGACGCGCATGCCTTCGCGGACGCCCATTTCGCGCAACTGACCGGCCAGTGCGTCGATGCGGGCGAGCAGTTCGGTGTAGGTGCGCCTCCCCTCTTCCCACACGATCGCGGTCTTGTGGGGGTGGGCAACGCCCGCGCGACGCACCAAGGCCGCAACGTCGATCGCATTGTGGGCCGAGGGGATCATGGACCCGCGTGCGCCTAGTAGTGCGCCCGGTCTCCTTGCAGGGGATCGTCGGGCATCTTGACCCCGAGCTCGTCGCAATCGCGGATCTGATCTTTGAGCCAACGGCGGCGCAGTTCTTTGTTGCTGCGCACCTTGATGCCAAGATCGATGAACGCGTTTTCGGGTTTTTCCGATCCGAAGTAATCGATGACGGAGGGATAGCGTTTGTCGAACAGGCGTTGAATTTCGGCGGCGCGGCCTTCGTCGATCGCGCGTTGGGTGATTTCCTTGCCAACGCCGGCATGCGCCATGCCTTCGTCCATGTAGTTGCGCGCCGACCAAATGGCGTAGGGAATGTAGTTCGAGCCCAACGAGGCGAGCGACTGGTAGCCGGCGGCGCGTTCGCTGAGCCAGCGCATGATGCCTATTTCATCCCACGATTCGATTTCGATCTTGAAGAAATCGAGCAGGTAGGCGCCGCCGCCGTACCGCATGTCGTCGATCACCGCTTGGGCGTCTTCGCCGAGGTTGCGCAACAGATCGACCATGCCTTCGCCGTGTTCGCCTTCTTCTTGGATGGTGTGCGACCACTCGGCGATGTCTTCGGCGGTGGGCGGGTCGAGCGCTTCGAGATAGGTGGTGGTGTATTCCGAACTGAGGTGCATCTTGAGGAGTTTGACGAGCTTGGCGCGGTAGGCCTCGGGCAACGCCGCGCTGCCGTCGAGATAGATCGTATCCATCGCGATGCCGGCAAAGCGGTCGGCGCTGTCGGGCACGGTCAGGCCGAGCGCGCCCATTTCCGCGATGACTTTCTCGACGAAAAGCTTTTCGCCGACGACGGCGGCGCGCCCACGGATGCCGTGTTCGAGTTCGGCGGCCTCGTTAGTGGTGTCGGCGACGAGGCCAAGCGCGATCGGATACCACCTGTCGAGGGAGGCTTGTAGGACGTCTTTTTGGCCGGCATCGAGGCGTTCGCGCATGCGCGCGATTTGATGGTCGGTCCAGGCGCAATATTCGGTCGGACGTTGGGTGCCGAGGGCGGCATGCATATAGAGCCGCGATACCGTGACGGCGAAGGGCACGTAGTCGGTGCCGAGATAGCCGATCGCCCACGACGCCTGCGCGCGGTCGCGCAAATAGCGGAACATGAGGAAGTCGTTCCAGTCCGCGATCTCGGTCTTGAACATGGGCGGGCGGTGCGCGGTGCCTTCGAGCGATTTGAGTCCCGCGGCAATGCCGGGATTGGGATCGGTGCCGAGGGCTTGTAGCGTGGCGGCGACCTCTTCGATGCGCCGCCCTTGAAGCCCCCGTTCGCGGGCGGCCTCTTTGTTTTCTTCGGGCGTGGGGAAGTGCACGTAGACTTCTTTCACCTGCTGCTTGTTGCATTCGATCTGCAACATGGTTTGCAACACGTTGGCGAGCGCCGCGGTGGCCGCGGGCGTGAGTTCCTCGGGCCGCATTTTGACGCGCGGCGATTCAACGTGGGTGATGTCTTCGGCAACAGCCATGGTGGTCTCCCTCCCCCTGCGGCGATAGCGAACCGTCCCCGGCGCGAGGAGTCAAGCGAGGGGCCGGTCGCACCAATTGCAGACCCGGCGAAGGCCGCTAGACTGCGCGTTCTATCACGGAGAACGCGAATGCTGATTGCGCAAATCACCGACATGCACGTGGTGCCCGACGGCGAACTGATGGGCCAAGTGGTGCCGACCAACGCGATGTTGGCGGCCGCCGTCGCGCGCATCAATGCGCTGACCCCGGCGGTGGATGCGATCTTGGCCACCGGCGATTTGACCGAGGGCGGCACGCCGGAAAGCTACGCCGCGCTGCGCGAACTTTTGTCGGCGGCGAACGCGCCGGTGTTCCTAATTCCCGGCAACCACGACAAGCCAGACGCGATGCGCGCGGCTTTTCCCGATCATGCTTATTGGGGCACGGGACCGTTCATGTATTACACGATCGAAGAGTGGCCGCTACGCCTGATCGGGCTGGATACGCGCCGCGACCAACATCCCGGCGGCGAGATGTCGGCGGACCGGTTGGCGTGGCTGAAAGATCAACTGGATGCGCAGCCCGACCGGCCGACGCTGATCTTCATGCACCACCCGCCGTTTCGCACCGGGATTTGGTGGATGGACGCGATCGGGTTGCGCGGTGCGGACGCGCTTGAAGACCTGGTGCGCGGCTACGACAACATCGAGGCGGTGGTGTGCGGCCATATCCACCGACCGGTGACGCGGCGTTGGGGCGGCACGATCGCGACGGTGGCACCGAGCACGGCGCACCAAATGATGCTCGACCTCGAAGGCGAAAGTTTTTTGAAATCGACCAAGGAACCGGCGGCGCTGTTGTTGCATCAATGGGGTGCCGATACCGGCTTGGTCAGTCACACGGTCTACGCCGACGCGCCGGACTTTTACGATCCGCCCGATCATCACGATCAAGAAATGATGGCGCGAGCGCGGGCGTTTTTCGATCGCTCGCGCGAAGAGATGGGGTTTTAGCCCTTCGTGACGCGCCGCTTCGCGGCGCTCCTCAGGATGCCGGTGTTTTGGGGGGCAAGCGCCCGTTTCTTTCAAAATAGACGACGGTGGTCGGGGTGAGGCCGAGGGCGGTGTAGAAGCCCTTGGCTTGTTGATTGTCGGTTTCGGTGGCGAGCCAGACGGTGGTGGCGCCGTGGTCTTTGGCCCACCCGCGCAAGGCGGCGAACAGGCGGGTGCCGATGCCGCGGCGCTGATGGCTGGGGGCCACGCCGAAGTTGTCGATGTAGAGGACCGGGGCCTCGTCGGGGCTGTGGTGGATCATGCCGCGGGCCTGCGCGACGACGCGCTCGGCCTCGGTGGCGACGAACAAGGCGTGGCTGGGCTCGGCGAGAAAAGCCGCGAGACGGGTCGCGTCGATCGGCGCATCGAACACGTCGGGCGCGAGGTCGTCGAGCAACGCCGTATTGGACGGCGTGATGCGATGGATGGTGGCGTCGGTTGTCATGCAGGTTCTTCGCCCTTCGAGATCCTTCGGCAAGCTCAGGACAGGCTAACGCCGTTGGCGCCTCCTCAGGATGACCCGTTGTGGGAGTTTACCTCCTCCCCCTGCTTGGAGGGGGAGGATAAAGGAGGGGTTGGTGGCGGTGTGCGTTTTGTTGGCAGCGACCCTCCCCGGCCCTCCCTCTGGCGCGCAGGGGGAGGCGTATTTTCTCGCGCGCTGGTGATGCCCTTCGTCCTTCGGGACGGCGCCAGAGGCGCCTCCTCAGGATGCCGTTCACTTAGACGCAGCGGCCGCCGTCGACTTCGAGGCAGACGCCGGTGAGGAAGTTGGCGTCGTCGGACGCCAGGAACAACGCGGCGTTGGCGATGTCCAGGGGGGTGGAGAAGCGGCCCATGGGGATGCCGGCGAGAAACGACTTGCGGTTCTCGGGCGTGTCGGGGACGCCCATGAAGGTTTCGGTCAAGGCGGTTTCGCCGATCACGGGGTTGATGGCGCACACGCGGATGTCGGGCGCGAGTTCGAGCGACAACGACTTGGTGATGTTGACCGCCGCCCCCTTGGTGGCGTTGTACCAGGTGAGGTTGGGACGCGGGCGGACGGCCGCGGTGGACGCCACGTTGACGATGACGCCCTGCCCTTTGGCCTGACGCAGCACCGGCACGGCGTGGATGGTGGCGTGGTACAGGCTTTTGACGTTGATCGCGAAGACCTTGTCGAACTCGTCTTCGGTGACGTCGAGGCTGGAGCGGTTGGAGTAGGCCCAGCCCGCGTTGTTGACCATGATGTCGAGCCCGCCATAGGTCGCGACCGCGTGGGCGACCATGGCTTTGACGGCGTCACCGTCGGACACATCGGCGTGCACATAAGATGCGGCCCCACCCGCTTCTTCGATCTCACCGACGACGCGCGCGCCCGCGTCGTCGTTGAGGTCGGCGACGACGATCTTGGCCCCCTCTTCGGCGTAGCGTTTGGCGATGCCTTCGCCGAAGCCCGAGGCCGCGCCGGTAACGATGGCGACTTTGTTGTTGAGTTTCATGACGCGGGATCCTCGTTAGTCGTGTTTGACGATGACGGTTTTGCAGACCGTGAGGTCGTGCAGGGCTTCAATGCCTTTTTCGCGGCCGAAGCCGGAGCGCTTCATGCCGCCAAAGGGCAGTTCGACCCCGCCGCCGGCGCCGTAGCAATTGACGAACACTTGGCCGCACTTCAAGGCTTTGCCCATGCGCAGTTGGCGGCCACCGTTTTCGGTCCACACGCCGGCGGTGAGGCCGTATTCGGTATCGTTGGCGATGCGGACGGCGTCGGCTTCGTCGTCGAAGGGAATGGCCGACAACACGGGGCCGAAGACTTCTTCTTTGGCGAGTTGATTGCCGCGCGGCACGGGGCCGTAGAGCGTGGGGGTGACGTAGTAGCCGTCCTTGGGCGCGGCTGCATCGATTTGCGCTTGGGCCAGGATGGGAATGCCGTCGGTGGCGGCGACCTCCATGAAGCCGGTGACGCGGGCGCGTTGGGTTTCGTTGATCAACGGACCGCAATCGAGGTCGGATTCCCACGCACCGACTTTGATCTCGGCGAAACGTTTGGCGGTTTCGGCGATGAAGTCGTCGTAGATGCCGCGCTCGACCAACAGGCGCGATCCGGCGGAACAGGTTTGTCCGGCGTTCTGGACGATCGCGCCGAGCACGGTGGGCAGCGCCTTGTCCCAATCGGCATCGGCAAAAACGATCTGCGGCGACTTGCCGCCCAGTTCCATCGTGCAACTGCGGTTGTGATCGGCGCTGGCCTTTTGCACGAGCGCGCCGACCGCGGGCGAACCGGTGAAACAAATGTGGTCGATGCCGGGATGCGCCGACAGCGCCGCGCCGGCTTCTTCGCCCAGCCCGGTGACGATGTTGATGACATCGGGCGGGATGCCGGCCTCCAACGCGAGTTCGGCGAGACGTATGACGGTGAGGCAGGCTTCTTCGGCCGGCTTGAGCACGATCGCGTTGCCCGCCGCGAGCGAGGCGGCGATGGTGCGGGCGCCCATCTGCAGAGGGTAGTTCCACGGGATGATGTGCCCGGTGACGCCGTGCGGTTCGCGCAACGTGAAGGCCTGATGGCCGGGCAGGAACGGGATGGTGTCGCCCAGCATTTTGTCGGCGGCGCCGGCGTAGAACTCGAAGTAACGCGCGGCGACGGTGGCATCGACGCGCGATTGCTTGAGCGGCTTGCCGGTGTCGCGCGATTCGAGGCGCGCGAGTTCGTCGGCCGAAGCGGTCATGAGGGCCGCCATGCGCGCCAAGTGCCGGCCGCGTTCGACGGCCGGGGTGGCCTCCCAATGGGTCTCGAACGCGGTGCGGGCGGCGGTTACCGCAGCGTCAATGTCGGCCGGGCCGCCACGCGCGATGGTCGCGAAGGCCGCGCCTGCGCTGGGATCGAAAAGGTCCAGCGATTGGCCGGTTTGGGCCGCACGCCAGGTGCCGGCGGTGAGAATTTGGGCCTGTTGCATGGGTCCTCGCCATAGAAAAGAGGGCAAAACCTAGCCTTTCACAAACGGCTAATCCATGCCTTTACGGGTTTAGCACGTGAGACCCGGTGCTATAGTTCAAGCATCGGCCCGGCTTGTTGGGCACGATCAGAACATGCCCGCCAATGGGCGGGCACTTTAGGGAGAAGAATTCATGAACAAGTTTCTAGTTGCCGCTGCGTTAGCGACGACAACGGCCTTGGTGCCGTTTGCCGGGCAAGCGCAGATGAAGGATTCGGTGTCGATCGGCATGCGCCTCGAACCGACCCCAGGGCTCGACCCGTCGCAAGGCGCGGCCGCGGCCATCAGCCAGGTCACCTGGTACAACATCTTCGAAGGCTTGGTACGCATCAACGAGCAAGGTGTGATCCAGCCGATGCTGGCCAAGAGCTGGAAGATTTCCGACGACGGTCTGAACTACACGTTCAACCTCAAGCGCGGCGTGAAGTTCCACGACGGTGCGGACTTCACCGCGTCGGACATCAAGTTCACGATCGACCAAGCCGCCGCCGAGGAAAGCTCGAACAAGAACAAGGGCATGTATCAGTCGGTGTCTTCGGTCGAAACGCCGGACGATCACACGGTTGTCGTCAGCCTGAAGGCGCCGAACGCGTTGTTCCTGTTCAAATCGGCGCAATCGACCGGTGCGATCATCGACCCGGCGTCTGCCGAGAACAACATGACCAACCCGGTCGGCACGGGCCCCTACAAGTTCGTGCGTTGGACCAAAGGCGATTCGGTCGACATGGAGTTGTTCGCCGATCACCGCAACGCGAGCAACATCAAGATCAAGAAGGCTAAGTTCCGGTTCATCAACGATGCCAACGCCCAAGTGAACGCGTTGCTGACCGGCGGCCTGGACTACATGCCCAGCCTGTCGGCCCCGGAAATGTTCAAGCAGTTCCAGAGCGATCCGAAGTTCACCGCACTGCAGGGCACGACCGAAGGTGAGACGATCCTTACCATCAACAACAAGGCTGGCCCCTTGGCCGATGTGCGCGTGCGTCGGGCCATTCAGCACGCGATCGACCGGCAGGCGTTGGTCGACGCGGCGGTCGAAGGCTACGGCACGCCGATCGGCTCGCACTTTGCACCGCATAACGCGGCCTATGTCGATCTGACCGGGATGTATCCGTACGACCCCGCCAAATCACGGGCGTTGTTGAAGGAAGCCAGCGCCGAGAACCTCGAACTGCGGTTGCGTCTGCCCCCGCCGACCTACGCGCGGCGCGGCGGCGAGGTCATCGCCGGCATGCTCAGCGAAGTGGGCATCAACGCGAAGATCGAGAACGTCGAATGGCCGGTGTGGATCAGCCAAGTGTTCAAAGAAAAACAGTTCGACCTGACCATCGTGTCGCATGTCGAGCCGATGGACATGAACAACTACACCAAGCCGGACTATTACTGGCAGTACGACTCGGCGGACTTCCGCGACATCTACGCCAAGTTCGAACGGTCGACCACGCCGGAAGAGCAGACCAAGTGGCTGCAAGCCGCGCAGCGCAAGATCGCCGAAGATGCCGTCAACGGCTTCTTGTTCGAAGGCGCCAAGTTGGGCGTCGCGCAAAAAGGCCTGACGGGAATGTGGGCAAGCTGGCCCTCGTTCATCAACGAGGTCGCGGCCCTAAGCTGGGAAGGCTAAGCCGACCCATACGACACTGATCTATCTCCTCCCCTTGCTTGCAGGGGGAGGATTTTTTTGGGTACAAGGCAAAGGAGGTCCTCCCCCTGCGGGCAGGTGGAGGATAAAGGAGGGGGTTCTCGCACAGAGCTCTGATGGCGGAACCGACCCCTTCCCTACCCTTCCCCTCACGAGGGGAAGGAGTTGTCCTAACACCTCGTGCCTGCGTCATGATCGCGCGGCACAACACCGCACTGGAGATCCCGTCATGCGCATTTTGATCGCCATGATGAAACACGAGACCAATACGTTTTCCCCCGTCGTGACGGACTGGGCGCGCTTTGAGGACTGGGGCGCGTTCCTCGGCGCCGATGTGGTCAAGACCTACAAGAACACCGCGATGCCGATCGCGGCCTATATGAAGATCGCCGACGAGCTGGGTGCGGAGATCGTGACACCCTTGGCCACCGAAGCGATGCCGTCGGGCAAGGTGACCAAGGAAGCCTACGAATACATGGCCGGGTTGATCGTCGATGCCGCCAAGGATGTCGACCTCGCGCTGCTGGATTTGCACGGCGCGATGGTGGCCGAGCACGTCTTCGACGGCGAAGGCACGTTGCTGGCGCGCATCCGCGAGGCGCGGCCGGAGTTGCCGATTGCGGTGACGCTCGATCTGCACTGCAACCTGACGCAAACCATGGTCGACAACTGCACCGCGTTGATCGGCTACAAGACCTACCCGCATGTCGATATGTACGAGGTGGCCGAACAGGTCGGGCGCATTGTCGTGGGCGCGATGCAAGGCGAGGTGACCCCGGTGATGGCGTGGGGGCACCCGCCCCTGCTGTCGCAAACCTTGCAGCAAGGCACCGACGACGAGCCGATGAAAACCCTGATCGCGATGGCCCGCGACGCCGAGGCCAAGCCGGGCGTATTGGCGGCAACCGTGTTCGGCGGCTTTCCCATGGCGGATATGCCCGATGCAGGCACGTCGTCCATCATCGTGACCGATGGCGATGCGGCGCTGGCCGAGCAAACCCGCGATGCCATCTTGGAAGAAGCCTGGAAGCGGCGCGAAGAATTCGTCTATCAGCACGAACCCCTAGAAGAAGCGGTGGGCCGCGCCAAGGCGATGACCGACGGACCGATCATGTTGCTCGATCACGCCGACAATTGCGGCTCGGGCGCCAACCAAGACGTCATGACCGTGATTGCCGAGGTATTGCGCCAAGAGTTGGACGATGTCGTGGTCGGCGGATTGTGGGACCCCGAGGCGGTGCAGGAGATGCAGCGTGCCGGGGTCGGCAACACGATCACCCTCAAGCTAGGCGGCAAGACCGACATGCCGGCGATCGGGCTGAAAGGCCAGCCGCTGGAGATTACAGGGACGGTCAAGGCGCTGACCGACGGCAAGTGGATCGTGCGCGGACCGATGTATACCAACGTGCCGGTCAACATGGGCCCGACCGCAGTGCTGGATACCGGACGCATGCAGATCGTGATCGTGTCGCGCCATCACGAGCCGTGGGATCGCGGGGTATTCACCTCGGTCGGGATCGAACCGGAATACCACCGCTACATCTTGTTGAAGTCGCGCATTCACTATCGCGCGGGCTTTGGCGATTTGCCCAAGGCGACGGTCACGTTGGACGGCGACGGGGTGACGACCTCGGACAACAGTAAGCTCACCTTCGAGAACGTGCGGCGCCCGATCTATCCGCTGGACCTGATCAACGAGCCCTGACGCCCTGCCTAGCCGGGCTTTCTTCTCGCTCGGGCGGTCGCTGCGAGCCGACACCGAAAACAATTCTTGATTGCGCACGCAACGCGTGCACACTTTTCCCTTGAAGCGAGAGATCGAAATTTTCCTATGCTCCACGACGCCTACGGCAACGATGTCGAAACCGACCGCGCGGACACCATCGCGGCGATCGACCGCTTTGCGCATAGCCTGATTGCCTATGGCACCGACTTTGGCGTGATCTTCGAAGCCGTCGCGACCGATCCGGAGTGCGTGATGGCGCGCGCCCATGCGGCCCTGCTGGGATTGTTCATGGAGAACAACGACGGTACCGCGCGGGCGCAAGAACATTTGGCAGCGGGGCGAGCCCTGGTCGCCCAAGGCAAGGGTACCGAACGCGAACAATTGTACCTACGCGCTGTGGACGCCGCGGTCGGGCATGACGTAACCGACGAAGCGATACTGCTCGAAGAAATTACCGACCGCTGGCCGCGCGACTTGTTCGCCGCCAAGTTGGGACAGATTCATTATTTCAACACGGGCAATGCGGAAGGCATGCGGCGGGTGGCGGAGAAGGTTATCGACGCCCATGCAGAGACCCCCTATGCCTGGGGTTTACTCGCCTTCGGGCTAGAGGAATGCAACGAACTTGAGGCCGCCGAAGAGGCCGGGCGCAAAGCCGTCGAGATGGAAGAGATCGAGCCCTGGGCCCATCATGCGGTAGCGCATGTGTTCGAGACGCGTGGCCAACTCGACGAGGGCATCGCCTGGATGGAGGATCGGGCCCATACATGGCGGGACTGCAATTCGTTCATGTTCACCCACAATTGGTGGCACATCGCGCTGTTCTATCTCGACAAGGGCGACCCCGCGCAAGCGTTAACGATCTACGACACACGTTTGTGGGGCGCGCGGCAGGGCGATCCGAGCTATTCCCAAGATCAGGCCGGGGCGCTGTCGATGTTGATCCGGATGAGTTTGCGCGGGGTTGAACTGCGCCGCCGGTGGTCCGATGTCGCCGATGAAGTCCTCAAACGCGAGGTGATGTACGACCAACCGTTCTTGACCGCGCATTTCGCCTATGCCCTGGCGCGCTCGGAACATCGGCGGGCCTATGAAGAATTTTTACGCGGCATCAAGGATCATGCCGGTAAAACCAGCGCTGTGATGCGGCACCTGTGGCTGGCCTATGCGTTGCCGCTGTGTCGCGGGATGGGCGCCCATGCCGACAACGATTTTCCGTTGGCGGCGCAGTTGTTGGGAGAGACGCGGCCGCATTGGCAGGCCTTGGGCGGCAGCCACGCGCAACGCGATTTGTTCGAGCAGGTTCATATCGATGCGCTGAACAAGTCCGGGCGCGAGAGCGACGCCTTGCCGTTATTGGAAGCGCGCGCCGCGGCGCGGCCGGGGGTGGCGGTGCATCGGCAAGAGTTGCAGGCGCTTCGCGCTTCGTGACGCCCTTCGGGACGGCGCTGTCGCGCCGCCTCAGGATGACACTCGTTGTTTAAGTGGGTCGGCTAGCCCGCGATGTGGGGGACCGCGTTGAGCAGGGTTTTGGTGTAGTCGTGCTGCGGGTTGGCGAAGATTTCTTCGGTGGGCCCGCGTTCGACGAAGACGCCCTCGTTCATCACGGCAACTTCGTCGCACACGAATTTGACGACGGCGAGGTCGTGGCTGATCAGCAAATACGTCACGCCGAACTCGTCTTGAAGGTCTTGCAGAAGGTTCAAGACTTGGGCTTGGACAGAGACATCGAGGGCGGACACCGGTTCGTCGGCAACGATGAGCGCGGGGCGGGTAATGAGGGCGCGGGCGATCGCGATGCGCTGGCGTTGGCCGCCGGAAAATTCGTGCGGGTATTTGTCGGTATCGGACTCTTTGAGGCCGACGGCGCGTAGCACCTCGATCACACGCGCGCGCCGTTCGTCGCCGGTCGCGTTCTCGAGGGCTTCGATCGGTTCTGCGACGATGCGGGCGACCTTTTGGCGCGGGTCGAGCGAGCCGAAGGGATCTTGGAACACCATCTGGAAGTGTCGGCGGAGTTGACGGAGCTGTTCGATCGAGAGGTCGTGAATGTTTTGGCCGCGGAAACTGACGCTGCCTTGGGTCAAAGTTTCCAGTCCCATAACACAACGCGCCAACGTGGATTTGCCGCAACCGGATTCGCCGACCACGCCGAAGCTGCGGCCTTTTTCGATGGTGAACGACACGCCGTTGATGGCCTGCACCTTGGCCGGCGGTCGCCACAGGGTTTCGCGCGGCAGGGTGTAGTGCTTGTGCACGTTCTCGACCGAGACGACGGTGCTGTTGGTGGCCTCGTTCATCGGGCGGCCCAGGCGGCGCGTGCGGCGTCGGTATGGAGGCAGGCGACGATGTGTCCTTTGGCGACTTCCTCGACCGGCGGGGGCGTCGGACGGCACGCATCGGTGACGAAGGTGCAGCGCTCCTGAAAGGTGCAGCCTGCCGGCAGATCCGCCAATTCCGGGACCGTACCGGGGATGGTGGTGAGGAGGCGGCGCGAGGCTTTGGTGTCGTCGATTTGCGGCACGGCCGAGAACAAGCCCTGGCTGTAGGGGTGCGAGAGGTTTGAAAAAACCTCGTGCGTCGGGCCGCTTTCGACCCGCGTGCCGCCATACATGACGATCACGTCTTTGACGTTTTGCGAGATGACCCCGAGGTTATGGCTGATCAGGATCATCGCCATCCCGAGGTCGTCGATCAGGTTGCGGATGAGGTCGAGGATTTGTTTTTGGATCGTGACGTCGAGCGCGGTAGTGGGCTCGTCCGCGATTAAGAGTTCAGGCCCACACGACAGCGCCATGGCGATCATCACGCGTTGGCGTTGCCCGCCCGAGAGCTGATGCGGGTAGCTGCCGACGCGCTTGGCGGGTTCGGGGATGCCGACCATGTCCAGGAGCCGAAGCACCTCGGCGCGGGCGTCGGTTTTGTTCATGCCGCGATGGAGCATCATCGATTCGGCGATCTGTTTGCCGACGGTGTGCAGCGGGTTGAGCGAGGTCATGGGTTCTTGGAACACCATGCCGATGCGATCGCCGCGCACGCGGCACATTTGGTCTTCGCTGTAGTCGAGCAGGTTTTCGCCGGCGAGCGACACGCGGCCCTCGGCCCAGCCATTTTCCGGCAATAGGCCCATGATGGCCAGCGCGGTGAGCGATTTACCGCAACCCGATTCGCCGACGATGCCCAGGGTTTCGCCCTTTTGCAGATCGAACGACAGGTTGCGCACGGCACGTGCGGGCCCGCGCACCGTTTTCAGGGTGACCGTGAGGTTATCGACGCTGAGCAGGGTCATCAGCGTTTCCGGGCCAAGCGCGGATCGATGACGTCGCGCAAGCCGTCACCCAACAGATTGAGGCCCAACACGGCCGCGGCGATGGCGGCGCCGGGATAAATCGCGAGCCACGGGTTGATGAAGATCATCGAGCGTGCCTCGTTCAGCATGCGGCCCCATGAGGGCGTCGGCGGTTGGGCGCCCAGACCGAGGAAGCTGAGCGCGGCTTCGGCCAGGATGGCGAGCGCGAATTGGATGGTGGCCTGCACCACCAAGACCGAAATGATGTTGGGCAAGACGTGCTCGATGGTGATGCGCAGCTTGCCCTTGCCGGCGGCGCGCGCGGCCAGAATGAACTCGCGCGCCCAGATGGCGTTGGCGGCCCCACGGGTGAGGCGCGCGAATACGGGGATCGAGAAAATGCCGATGGCGACGATGGCGTTGATCGCCCCCTGCCCCAACGTGGCGACCAACATGATGGCGAGCAGGATGGCGGGAAAGGCGTACATGAAATCGCTGGCCCGCATGATCAGCTCTTCGGTCCAACCGCGCTTGGCCGAGGCCCACAGTCCCAGCGCGACGCCGAAGGCCATCCCGATGCTGACCGAGACGACACCCACGGTGATGGAGTTCTGCGCGCCGGTCATGATGATCGAAAAGATGTCGCGGCCGAACTGATCGGTCCCCAAGAGGTGTTCCCACGACGGCGCGACGAAGCGTTCACGTAGGTTCTGCTTGATCGGATCCCACGGCGTCCAGAACAGCGAGACGATGGCCGACAGCACGTGAATGCCGGTCAACTACCCGCCGGCGACGAACGAGCGATGGGCGAGGCAGCGCCGCCAGAAACTGGGTTGACCGGAATCCACGCGCGCGCCCCTAGATATCGTGCGGCTTGAGCCGCGGGTCGATCACCGCATAGAGGATGTCGACCACGAAATTGATGAACACGACGAGCGCGGCCAGCATCAAGACGACGTCGCGCACCACGACGACATCGCGGTTGCTGATCGCTTGCAAGATCAAGCGCCCCAATCCGGGCATCGCGAAGACTTCTTCGACGATGATGGTGCCCGCGAGCAGGTTGGCGAACTGCAGGCCCATGATGGTGATGACCGGGATCATCGCGTTGCGCAGCACGTGCCGCCACAAGGTCGCGCGTCGGGTGAGCCCCTTGGCGCGCGCGGTGCGCACGTAGTCTTCGCGCATGGTGTCGAGCACGGCCGAGCGGGTGAAGCGCGCCAGGATCGCCCCCTGCACGGTGGCGAGCGCGATCGAGGGCAGCAGCAAAGCCTTGAACGCAGGCCACACGCCGTTCTCCCAGCCCGGGAAGCCGCCCGAGGAAAACCAGCGCAAGTTGACCGAGAACAGCAGGATGAGGAGCAACGCGAGCCAAAAAGTTCGGCACCGAAATGCCGAGCTGGCTGACGCCCATCACCGTGACGTCGCCCATCTTGTTGTGGCGCGAGGCGGCATAGACGCCGAGTACGAAGGCGACGACCGCCGAGAGCACCATCGCCATGATCGCAAGCGGAATGGTGATGGCGAGCCGCGCTTGGACCAACTCGATCACCGGCGTCGAATAGGTGTAACTGACCCCGAACCGCAAGCTGAGGAGATCGCCGAGCCAGGAGAAGTAGCGTTCGAGGATGGGCCGGTCGAGACCAAGCTTTTCGCGCAGCGCCTGAACCGCGCTTTCCGGCGCCTCGATGCCGAGGATCACCGCCGCGGGATCCCCCGGCAAGATTTCCAGCGCGAGAAAGGTCAGCACCGTGGCGCCGAACAAGGTCGCGACGAAAGTCAGAAAGCGTTTGGCGAGAAAGACGCTCATGGGGCCCTAGGTCGGGAAGGACGAAGCGCGCAGTGTGGCATAGATGGTCCCGGTGTAGAACGCCGCCCTTCGTCTCGGCCGCCTGGCGCCGGTGGCGCCGGGCGACCGGCTCAGGATGCGGGGGTGGTGGGATTGGATGATGACGCAGCGTGTTGCCTCCTCCCCCTGCTACAGGGGGAGAATAGAGGCGGGGCTTTGTGGTGTTTGCGTTTGTTGGCGACGACTCCCGGGGGGAGGCGGTGCGGTGTTCGAGGGCAATGCCGGGTTAGTCTTCGCCGTCGCCTTTTTTGGGTTTGCGCCAGTCGGCGTCGACGAGGGTGCAGCGGCCGGCGGCGTTGAATTCGATGAGGATCCACCCGGCGGGGGCAATGCGAGTTGCGCGGCACGGTTTTTGGGTAGGACGTCAAGGAAGGCCGCGGCGTGGATGAGTGCGCTGCCGTGACCGACGAATACTTTGAGGGTATCGCCGGTCAGGTGAGGCCACAATTCTTCGATCCGGCGACGCACGAAATCGCCGAGGCGCTCGCCTGCACCACCCAGCGTTTCGACCCCGGCAAAGGGCGGTCGGTAGTCGGTGCGGGCCAGCCAGTCCTTCGGCGCTTTGGTGAAGCGCGGGTCGTCTTCGATGAGGGTTTCGATGTGCGTGGTCTTGAGGTTGGCGACGCTACCGAGACTGCGGCCTGCGAGTTCGGCGCGTTCGACCGCGCGATAGCCTTGACGGTCCGTGATGTCTTCGAGTTCTTCGCCGAGGATGGCGGCGGTTTGCCATGCGGCTTCGTTGGGCGAGCATTCGAGGTCGTCATCGACCTTAAAATCCATGTCGGCGGCGAGGTCCGCCAGGCGTTGCGCGGCATCGGCGGCTTGGTTCTCCCCGGCAGCGGTAAGCGCGTAGGGCAAGTTGCCGCCCGCGACACCGGCGGGATGTTTGAGCGCACCGTGGCGCATAAAGACGGCGATCAATCGGGACATGAGGTGCTCTTTGTGGTGGCCCTTCGTCTCGGACGGTTGGCGCCATGGGCGCCGCCCATCCGGCTCAGGATGACGGGGGTCTTTCGATCATCTTCTGCCCCCGGATGCAAGTTTTTGCGCCTTTCGGCACGCCGCCCAAAGGTGGAGCCTCAGGATGACGCGTCGATTTGGGCGGGAGGTTAGTCGAACGGCTCCAGGGTCGCTTGGACCTTCTTGGTGAGCCGGCGGCGGACCAAACGGTAGGACTCGGAGAGGCGGCGGCGGAGCTCGCCCTCGGGGGTATCGAACGGCAGCAAGACCCACGAGCGGTCGAAGTACGGCGCTTTGACGCCGACGCCGGTTTCGATGAGCATTTCGGCGGTTTCGATCCCGTCGGTCTTGACCGATACGCCGGGCGTCACCGCGCCGATGGTGGCGAACATCTTGCCACCCACCTTCCACGCGTCGTGCCCGCCGCCCCAAGGGTCGGAGACCTCGGCACCGGGAAAGGCGGCGCAGATTTTGTTGATTGCTTCGCGGCTCATACCGAAACCACGCGGTCGGGTTTAGTCCTGATCGGCGACTTTGAAGGATTCGCCGCAGCCGCAGGCGCCGACGACGTTGGGGTTGTTGAAGACGAAACGACTGGCGAGTTTTTCTTCGACCCAATCGAGTTCGCTGCCATTGATGTAGGGAATCGCGTCAGGATCGACGAACAAGGAGGCGCCGTCGCGTTCGACGACGATATCGCCCTCGGCGCTGTCTTGGGCGAAATCCATCGTGTAGCTCATGTCCGAGCAGCCCATTTGGCGCACGCCGACACGGATCGCTTTGGCGTCGTCTTGGGTGGCGAGGAGTTTTTTGACGCGCTCGGCGGCGGTCGCGGTGACGGTCAATACTTGGGATGGGTCTGTCATAGCGGTCTCAATCCATACCGAGTTCGAGGCGGGCCGCTTCCGACATGCGGGAGGGATCCCACGGCGGGCTCCACACGAGTTCGGCTTCGGCGTTGTCGACCCCGTCCACCGTCATCATCGCAAGCTCGACCATGCGCGGCATGGTGCCCGCGACCGGACAGCCTGGGGTGGTGAGGGTCATGGTGATGTGGGCGTGGCGGTTTTCGATTTTGACGTCGTAGATCAGGCCGAGTTCGTAGATGTCGACCGGAATTTCGGGATCGAACACGGTTTTCAACGCGCGCACGATGTCGTCCTGGCTGGGCCCCTCGTCGGGCGAAACCTAGCCGGTGAAGCGCGCGGGATCGTAGGGGTCGGATTGGGGCGTGGGGGCGTCGGTCATTCGGTTTTCGCCGGTGTCTCGGCGCCGGTAATCGCGTTGTGAAAGGTGTGCCAGGCCAGCGTGGCGCATTTCACGCGGCTGGGATATTGGCGCACGCCGCCCAAGACGACGAGACGGTCGATGTCGTCGTCGCCGACAAGTTCGTGTTCGGGGGTGACGAGTTCGTGGAACTTATCGAACAGCGCCTGGGCTTGTTCTTCGGTCTTGCCGACGAGCACTTCGGTCATCAACGCGGCCGAGGCCATGGAGATGGCGCAGCCGCGACCCTCGAAGTGAACGTCTTCGACGATGCCGTCTTTGACCGTGGCGTAGACGTGCACCTTGTCGCCGCATAGCGGATTGTAGCCGTCGGCATCGGCGGTGAAGGATTCGGGCTTGCCGAAATTCCGCGGGCTTTTGCCGTGATCGAGAATGATCTCTTGATATAGGTCGCGTAGGTCGTTCATCCGAAAAGCTTTCGTACCTCGTGCAGGCCGTCGACCAAGGCATCGACATCGGCCCGCGTATTATAGAGCCCGAACGAAGCGCGCACGGTGCCCGCGATATCGAAGTGATCCATCAGGGGCTGCGCGCAATGATGGCCGACGCGGACCGCAATGCCGGCCTGGTCCAGAATCGTGCCGGAATCGTGCGGATGCACGTCGTCGATCAAGAAGGACACGATGCTGGCCCGATCCGGCGCGGTGCCGACGAGCTGGATATCGTTGAGACCGCGCAGGCGTTCCAACGCGTAGCCCAGCACGTCGTTTTCGTGGGCCAGGATAGCGTCGTGGCCGATCGCGCTGACGTAATCGATGGCGGCACCCAGACCGACGGTGCCGGCGATATTGGGGGTGCCGGCCTCGAACTTGTGCGGCAGCGGGGCGAAGGTGGTCTTGGTGATGCTGACGGTCTCGATCATGTCGCCGCCGCCTTGGTAGGGCGGCATGGCGTCCAGCAGATCGGCCTTGCCGTAGAGCACGCCGATCCCGGTGGGACCGTAGAGTTTGTGGCCAGAGAAAACATAGAAGTCGCAATCGACGTCCTGCACGTCGATCCCGCGATGGACGATGCCCTGGCAACCGTCGAGCAATACCGGGATGCCGCGGGCATGGGCGGTCGCGACGACGTCCTTGACCGGTACCACCGTGCCGATGGCGTTGCTGGCATGGGTGACCGCAACGATCTTGGTGCGCGGGCTGAGCATTTCTTCGAAACGGTCGAACAAGAACGCACCGGCTTCATCGGTCGGCACGGCGCGGACCTCGGCGCCGGTGTGTTCGGCGATCATTTGCCAGGGCACGATGTTGGAGTGGTGTTCGAGCGCCGTGATGAGAATTTCGTCGCCCGGCTTGAGGTTGGCCCCACCCCAGGAAGAGGCGACCAAGTTGATCCCTTCGGTGGCGCCGCGCAAGAAGACGATCTCGCGCGTTTCTTTCGCGTTGATCAGAGCGCGAACTTTTTCGCGCACGTCCTCGTAGTTGCGGGTCGCGGTCTCGCTGAGCGCGTAAACGCCGCGATGAATGTTGGCGTATTCGGCTTCGTAGCACCGGCGCACGGCATCGATGACCGCACGCGGTTTTTGCGCACTGGCCGCGCTGTCGAGGAATACCAGCGGTTTGCCGTGCGCCTGGGTGGACAGGATCGGGAAGTCGGCACGGATGGCCTCGACATCGAGCGCGGGGGTGTCGATTTTTTGGGCCGCACTAACCATCGGCTTGATCCAACCAAGCGTCGACCAGAGTTTCGAAGCGGGCGCGATCTGTCTCGCGATCTATTTCGTCGAGAGCGGCCTTGACGAAGGCCGAGACCAACAAGCGCCGCGCTTCGGCACCGTCTATGCCGCGGGCCTGGAGGTAGAACAGTTCGTTTTCGTCGAGATCGCCTGCCGTGGCGCCGTGCGCGCATTTAACGTCGTCGGCATAGATTTCAAGCTCGGGCTTGGCGTCGATCTCGGCCTTGTCGGAGAGCAACAGCGCGTTGTTGAGTTGGTGCGCGTCGGTCTTTTGCGCATCTTTGTGCACGTTGACCCGACCTTGGAACACGCCGCACGACGCATCGTCCAACACGCCCTTGAAGACTTGTTTGCTGGTGCCGCCGGCGGCGGCATGGTCGACGACGGTGGTGATGTCGTTGTGTTGATCATCGCGCAACAAATAAGTGCCCCCGACATCGAACACTGCGCCTGCGCCGTTGATGGTGGCGGTCACGGTGTGCCGGGCAAGCTTGGCGCTGAACGCGCCGATGAAGCCCTGGTAATGCGCATCCGTTGCTAGCGAAACCTGATCGTGGGCGAGGTGGAAGGACTGGGCCGCGTCTTGTTGCACTTTGTAACGCCGCAGGTTGGCGCCGGCGGCCATCACGATCTCGGTGAGCGGGTTGGTCCAATAGACGCCGTCGCCGAGGTGGGTCTCGATGACGGTGGCAGCGCTGTTTTGTCCCATGAGGACGACGTTGCGCGGATGGAACGCGACGGGCCCCTGCCCGCCGTCGCCTGCGAAAATCACTTCGATGGTGGCATCGACGGCGACGGCGTCGTCGAGGATAAGAACGTAGCCGTCCATCATGAAGGCGGCGTTGAGGGCAAGCAGCCCGTTGCCGTCGAGCGCGGCAATGCGCGCGATATGGTCTTTGAGAACCTCGCCGTGGGTGTCGAGGGCGGCGCTCATCGGGACGAGCGTTGCACCGTCGGGCAGGCCGTCGGTTTTCGATAGCGCGGGATCGACGCGGCCGTTGGCGATGACGAGGCGGATGGCGTCGGGGTTCCCGGTTGCGGCAACGCGGGTCGCGAGCGCCTGACCGAGCAGACCGTCAGGGGCGGTGAAGTCGGTTTTGGCGAGCGCGCCGAGGTCGGTGTACTTCCACGCTTCGACCCGGCGATTGGGCAGGGCTTGGTCGCGGAAGCGCGCGAGCGCCTCGCGACGGGCGGCTTGCAGCCAATCGAGCGGCGCACCGGGTAGATCGGCCCGGACCGCGTCGAACGCGTCGACGAACGGAAAATCGGCGATGAGTTGGCGGTTGGTCATGCAGCCTCGGTACCCAGAACGGCGTAGCCTTCTTTTTCAAGCTCAAGCGCCAGCGACTTGTCGCCCGAGCGCACGATCTTGCCGCCCGCCAAGACGTGCACGATGTCGGGCACGACATAGCCGAGCAGGCGCTGGTAATGGGTGATCATCAGCATGGCGCGATCGGGGGCGCGCAGCCGATTGATGCCGTCGGCTACGGTCTTGAGGGCGTCGATGTCGAGACCGGAGTCGGTTTCGTCGAGAATGGCGAGCGCAGGTTCGAGCATCGCCATTTGCAGCATTTCGTAGCGCTTTTTCTCGCCACCGGAAAACCCGACATTAACCGGGCGCCGCACCATGTCGTCAGTCATGTCGAGCTCGGCCTGTTTTTCGCTCACGAGTTTGAGGAACTGCATGGCGTCGAGTTCTTTTTCGCCGCGATGTTTGCGCACGGCGTTGTACGCCGTCTTGAGAAACGTGGTGCCGGCGACGCCGGGGATTTCCACAGGGTATTGGAAGGCGAGGAAGATGCCTTCGCGGGCACGAATCTCGGGTTCCATCGCGGTGAGGTCGGCGCCTTTGTAAAGGATGCTTCCTTTCGTGACCTCGTAGCCGTTACGACCGGCCAGCACATAGGAAAGCGTGCTTTTGCCCGAGCCGTTTGGGCCCATAACCGCATGCACTTCGCCGGGGTTGATGGCGAGGTTGATGCCTTTGAGGACTTCTTTGCCGTCGACGGTGGCGTGGAGATCTTTGATTTCGAGTATGGGTGCCATGGATGCGTTCCGTATTAGCCGACGCTGCCTTCGAGGCTGATGCCGACGAGTTTCTGCGCCTCGACCGCGAATTCCATCGGCAGTTCCTGCAAGACCTGCCGGCAGAAACCGTTGACGATGAGCGTGGTGGCGTCTTCTTCCGACAGACCGCGCTGGCGGCAATAGAGCAGCTGTTCGTCGCTGATCTTCGAGGTGGTGGCCTCGTGCTCGACCTGCGCAGTTTTGTTTCGCACTTCGATGTAGGGCACGGTGTGGGCGCCGCACTGATCGCCGATCAGCAATGAGTCGCACTGCGTAAAGTTGCGCGCGCCGGTGGCGCCCGGCATGACCTTGACGAGCCCGCGATAGGTGCTGTCGGCGTGGCCTGCCGAAATGCCTTTCGAGATGATCCGGCTTTTGGTGTTCTTGCCCATGTGGATCATCTTGGTGCCGGTGTCGGCCTGCTGGTAATTGTTGGTGATGGCGATGGAGTAGAACTCGCCCACCGAGTTGTCGCCCTGCAAGATGCAGCTTGGGTACTTCCAAGTAATCGCCGAACCGGTTTCAACCTGGGTCCAGGAAATCTTTGAGTTCTTGCCACGGCACGCGCCGCGCTTGGTGACGAAGTTGTAGATCCCGCCCTTGCCGTTTTCGTCGCCGGGGTACCAGTTCTGTACGGTGGAGTACTTGATTTCGGCGTCGTCGAGCGCAACCAGTTCGACAACGGCGGCATGGAGTTGGTGTTCGTCGCGCATCGGCGCGGTACAGCCTTCGAGGTAGCTGACGTACGAGCCTTTGTCGGCAACGATCAGCGTGCGCTCGAACTGACCGGTTTCAGCCGCGTTGATGCGGAAATAGGTGGAGAGTTCCATTGGGCAGCGCACGCCTTCGGGGATGTAGACGAACGAGCCGTCGGTGAAGACCGCCGAGTTGAGGGTGGCGTAGAAATTGTCGGCGGTGGGGACGACGCTGCCGAGGTATTTCTTCACCAGTTCCGGGTGCTTTTGCACGGCTTCGGAAATCGGGCAGAAGATGACGCCGTGCCTGCTGAGTTCTTCCTTGAAGGTGGTCGCGACCGAGACGCTGTCGAACACGGCATCGACCGCGACACCGGCGAGCATCTTTTGTTCCTGCAGCGGAATGCCGAGTTTGTTGTATGTCTCCAGGAGTTTGGGATCGACGTCGTCGAGGCTTTCGAGGAGTGGCTTTTCTTTTGGCGCCGAGTAGTAGTAGGCGTCCTGATAGTCGATCTTGGGGAAGGAGACCTTGGCCCAGGACGGCTCTTCCTCGCCGAGTTCTTGCCACATGCGAAACGCCTTGAGGCGCCATTCGAGCAACCACTCGGGCTCTTCTTTCTTGTCCGAGATGAAACGGATGGTGCTTTCATCCAAACCTTTGGGCGCGGTGTCGGATTCGATGTCGGTGACGAAGCCGTACTTGTAGCGTTCGGTCGTCGCCTGGTTGATGGTTTCGGTTTCGCTGACGTCGGCCATGAAAATCCCTAGGCGTTGAGGCTGGGCGCGGTCGGCGCAGGGGGCGCCATCGGGGCGGACGGCTCGAGCACATCGGCCAGCGTGAGGTCGTCGAGCACGCGGCGAATGGCCGAGGAGACGAGGTTCCAGCGCCCCACCACGGCGCAGTGGGTTTCGTGTTCGCAGGCATTGCCGCCGGTATCGAGGCAATCTGTGAGGGCGAGGTCGCCTTCGAATGCGGCGAGCACCTCGGAAAGACGCACCTGTTCGGGCGAGCGATCGAGCCGGTAGCCGCCATAGCGGCCGCGTGCGGCGGCAACGATGCCGACTTCGGTCAAACGGTGCAGCAGCTTGCTGACGGTCGGGGCCGGCAGGCCGGTCGCCAGGGCGACATCGGCGGTATTGCGATTGCCCTTGGGCAGGCTGGCCATGTGGTGGAGCACCACCACGGCGTAATCGGTCATGCGGCTGAGGCGAAGCATGGGCTAATCCTGATCTGTCTAATCCTGATTAGATTAGTCAGGCTTTAATTAGGGCAGAAATGTTGGTGTTTCAAGCCCCGGTGTCCCCCATTTTGTGTGGCGTTGGGGCTTTTCCCCGTCTCCACGAGCGTCCATAAGTCCCGCCATGGCTCTTCGAGAGGGACAAACGCCCGGCAGTCCGCCGCCGCGGCAGCCGATGTTCAACTTGCCGCCGACGGTGCTGGCGCTGATTGGCGTCAATGTCGTGGTGCACCTGGTGGTCCTGAGTTTGGATACGGATGCGTTCAGTTGGGTGCTGATCCACCTCGCCTTCATTCCCATTCGCTACAGTGTTGAAGGGCTGGGCGGCTGGCCTGTATGGCTGGGCCCCCTCACCTATCAGTTCTTGCACGGCGGTTGGCTGCATTTGGGATTGAACATGGTGATGCTGGCGGCGTTCGGGTCGGCCCTGGAGCGGGCTGCGGGGCGCCGCCGCATGCTGATGATTTTTTTCGTGTCGGGCGTGGTCGGGGCGTTCACGCACTTTGCTTTGTTTCCAGACAGCAACGTGCCGGTGGTCGGGGCGTCGGGGTCGATCAGCGGGTTGTTCGGCGCGGTGCTCTGGTTGATGGCACGGCCCAACCAGTGGGGTCAGCGAAGTTTGCGTTTTTGGCCGGCAGCGGTGATCTGGGTCGGGATCTCGGTGGCGAGCGGGTTTACCGGGATGCCGGGCGCGGCGGCGGGACAAATCGCTTGGGCCGCACATATCGGCGGCTGCGTCACCGGCGTTCTGATCATGACGGTGCTGGTGTGGCGCGCCCGGTCTCGCACACCCCGTTAGAGGGCCGCCGCAAAAAACGTGACGCCGAACAACGTGACAGCCCCCGCCCCGGCGAATGCCAAGGTGTTGGCGGTATAGGTCTGCCAACGGGACGACGCCGCGGCCAAGGTTAGCGTGCCGCGGCGTAGCGCGACGCTCACCACGGCAAGGACCGAGACCGTGATGGCCGTCCCGACCGACATCGCCAGCGCCGCCAGAACACCCGAAACAAGCAGCCCCTGAGCCAGCGCAAAGAGGAGAACGATGACGGCGCCGCTGCAGGGGCGCACACCGACTGCGAGCACAACGAGCGCGGCTTCGCGCCACCCCGCCCCGGCGACGCGGGCGATTTGCCCGTGACCATGGTCATGGTGATGATAAGCATGACCGCTGGCGCCTGCACGATGCGCCCAGGCTTCGCGCAAGGCGCGCCACAACATCCACACGCCGAGCAACGCGACGATCCCATAGCTGACGGCTTCGAGCGTGCGCACCCGTTCTGCCGTCGCGAGATTCGTTGCGCCGAGTGCGAGGGCCAAAACGCCGACGAGCGCAATCGCCGCGAGCGCCTGCACCAGTGCGGCCAGCGCCGCGAGGAGAACGCCGCGCCGCAGATTTTCTTCGCTGGCGACGAGGTAAGCGCTAATGACGATCTTGCCATGCCCCGGCCCGGCGGCGTGGAACACGCCGTAGGCAAACGAAAGACCGATGAGGACAAGAAGCGGCCACGGCGAGGACTGCGCCTTGATCGCCGCAACCGAGTCCGCGAGACGCGTTTGCAGATCGCGTTGGATGCGCCGGACATCGGCAAGGACTGTCGCAACAAATCCCGGCGTCGCGACCGCGGTCGGTTGTTCCGTCGCACCGCCGCCACCGAGAATGCGCATCGACTCTTGGGCGTGCGTTGGCGTTGCAGCCCAGGGCAGCGCCACGGCCATCATCAAGAAGGCCGCCAGCGCTAAGACGTGTTGCACAACAACTGCATGAGATCGGGACGGACGAGGCCGAAATAGATCGTGCGCTGCGGATCGGGTTGGACGTTGGCAAAGCACGGCGCCGCACCCCCGGCAAAGCGCAGAGGATCGATCGGGTCCGGCGTAATCTCGATATAGTAGCTGGGGTCGTACAGCGAGATGGCGAGGGTGGTTTGCGTCGGGTCGATCGGCTCGGGCAAGGCGACGGTGAACGCGAAATGGAGCCGGCCGTCTTCGACCCAAGCCGAAAAATCTTCGGCCACGGCAATCTCAAGGGGGTCGGCACCGAGCCAAATATGGGTAAAGAAGCCGACATCTTTGAGGTTCTCGGCGCTGTTCGCGGCCAGTTCAGCGGCTTCTTCTTGGTCGAGTTCGGCGTTGCCGTCGGCGTCGAAATCGGCGGACGCCATGCCGGTGAAGAACGGATCGAACGTCCAGTTGATCTCGCAGCGCCGTGACACGGCCCTGGTCGAACACAACCTCGACAAACGCGTCGATCCATACGTGGGGATGGGCCTGGGCGCGCGGCAACGCAGCAAGAATCGCCAACGATGCGAAAACGAGGACTGCGGCTAAACGTGCCCGGAGCGACATAGCGCCATTTCTATTGCGCACCCGGCCCCAGTGCAATTCACGATTGCGGGCTTAGGCAAGCGGCCAGCGATCTGGCGAGCCCCAGCATCATCGTGGGGTAAAGCTCGGGCCCTGGTTCGAGCGCCGCGCCGAGGGGATCTGCAACGCTGGCGCGGGCGCTTGTGCTTTCGATTAACGTCGCGACGACATCAGGCGGGAACTGGGGTTCGGCAAACACACAAGCCGCGCCCGCGCCGACCAACCGATCCCGTATTTCCCGCAGGCGCTTTGCGCCCGGCTTGCGATCAGCTGCAACGGTAATGCTGCCCGCTGCCGTCAGGTCGTAGCGCCGCTCGAGGTACTGATAGGCGTCGTGAAACACGATGAACGACCGGTCTTTGACGGGACCGAGGATCGCGGCCAGGTCGGTATCCAGGCGCACTAGACGCGCTGTAGTCCGTTCGGCGTTAGCGCGATAGATCGCTGCGTTGCCAGGGTCCAATTCGATCAGGGAGTCGGCGATCAACTCGACGATCCGCACGGCATTCTTAGGGTCGAGCCACAGATGGCCGTCCATGTGCGCGTCGTCTGCATGCTTTTCTTGGTGGCCGTGATGTTCCTCATGGTCATGTTCGTCATCTTGCGCGTGTTCTTCGTCATGGCAATGCTCGTCGTCGTGGGCGTGTTCCTCGTCATGACCGTGCTCGTCGTCGTGCGTGTGGTCTTCGTCATGGCCGTGCTCGTCGTCATGATCATGCTCGTGCGCATCGAAGAGTCCCCCCTCGCGCGTTTCGAGGACGATGACGCCGGCCCCGTCTTTTAACGTAAGGACACGTCGACCAGGACGTGGGTCGCGCAGCGCGCGCGCCAAGAATGTCTCCATCGTCGGGCCGACCCAAACGACAAGGTGCGCGTGCTGCAAGGCGCGCGCATCGGACGGCGCCATCGTGTACGTGTGCGGCGACGTCCCGCCGCGCAACAGCAGATGAGGCGTTGTCACGCCCTCGGCCACGGCGGCGGCCAGACTGTGGATCGGGGGCAGCGTCGTGACGATCCGCGGCACTTCCGCCCCCGACGCGCCCGCGGACATCAACAGCAGCGCAAGCCCAACAAACGGGCCTAGGCTCAGCATTCGAAGTACCTGCACGGCTTCGTCCTCTCGTGTTATAGAGTGAGGACCGTGTGTAATGTTATAGTATAACAAGAGTCAATGCCGAGCTTCGAAAACCACGACCACCGCACCTGCATCCGAGACGCCGTCCAAGCGGCAAAAGCGCTTTGTGCCGAGCGCGGGTTGCGATTCACACCCCTGCGGCAGCGCGTCCTGGAACTTGTTTGGCAGAGCCACCGCCCGGTCGGCGCCTACGAGTTGCTGGATATCGTGAAGGACGAGCGCGGTCGGGCCGCGCCGCCGACGGTCTATCGAGCGCTCGAGTTCTTGCTGGAGAACGGTCTGATTCACCGGATCGAATCGTTGAACGCCTTCGTGGGCTGCGACCATCCAGAAGCACCCCATACCGCGCAGTTTCTAATTTGCACGTCGTGCCGTCGGGTCGCCGAGTTGAGTGACGATGCCATCGCCAGACGGGTGCGCAACACGGCCGCGGACGCAGGGTTTCGCAGCGAACATCAAACGCTCGAGGTGACCGGCACCTGCGAAGATTGCGCCCAGCCGTCGTGAATATCGCGAACGCGCAACGCGACGATGGTCGCGAGATTCTGATCGACGCGCGCGGGTTGACCAAGCGCTATGGCGGGTATGCCGCTCTTGATGCCGTCGACCTTTCGTTGCGACGCAGCGAACTGACGACGCTGATCGGGCCGAACGGTGCCGGCAAGACGACGCTGGTGCCCTTGTTGCTGGGATTGGAGCGGCCGAGCGCGGGCACGGTGACTACCGCGGCCGGGGTCCGTATCGGTTATGTACCGCAGCGCCTTCATGTCGACGAGGCGCTGCCGATTACGGTGCGCCGGTTCCTGGCGCTTGGCGGCGCGGACCGGTCGGCCATCGCGCGGGTTCTGGACGAGGTCGGGGCCGCCCATGTCACCGACAAACAGTTGCAGACCATTTCGGGCGGCGAGATGCGGCGGGTGTTGTTGGCGCGCGCGTTGTTACGCGAGCCCGATCTCTTGGTGCTGGACGAACCGACGGCCGGGGTCGACCTCAACGGCCAGGCCGAGTTGTACGACTTGATCAATGCCGTGCGGCAGGAAAAGAACTGCGCGGTGTTGTTGATCTCGCATGACCTGCACGTGGTGATGGCGGCGACCGATCATGTCTTGTGTTTGAACCATCACGTGTGTTGCAGCGGCACACCGGATGCGGTGAGCGAGCACCCCGAATACCAGGCGCTGTTCGGCCCCAAAGCGGCACAAACGCATGCGGTCTATACCCACCATCACGACCACACCCACACCGTGGCGGGCGATGTCGTGCCACTCGGCAAAGATCGGCCATGATGTTGCTCGACGATTTCGTGGTGCGCGCGCTGGTCGCCGGAATCGGCGTTGCGTTGGTCGCCGGCCCCCTGGGCTGTTTCATCGTGTGGCGACGCATGGCGTTTTTCGGTGCGACGATGTCGCATGCCGCACTGCTCGGAGTGTCGCTCGCCTTCTTACTGAACATCAACGTGACGTTGGGCATTATCGGCGCTTGCGCGGTGACCGCGATCGTCTTGCTGTCGCTGACGCGGTTGCAGGTGCTGCCGACCGACGCGCTGCTGGGCTTGCTGGCCCATGCCGCACTGGCCTTGGGGCTGGTGGCGATTTCCTTCCAGGACACGTTGCGCATCGATCTGATGGGCCTGTTGTTCGGCGACATCCTTTCGGTCTCGCGCGGCGATCTCGCGTGGATCCTCGGCGGCGGTGCGGCCGCGCTTGGGGTATTGGCCTTGATTTGGCGCCCGCTGTTGTCGGCTACCGTGCATGAGGAACTGGCCATGGTGGAAGGCGTGCGGGTACGTCTGACCTACGCGGTCTTTGTGCTGGTGATGGCGGTCGTGGTCGCGATCGCGATGAAGATCGTCGGGTTGCTGTTGATCATCTCGATGTTGGTGATCCCGCCCGCCGTGGCGCGCCGCTTCGCCCGAACGCCTGAGGTCATGGCGGCTCTTGCCGCGCTGGTCGGCGTGGTCTCGGTGGTGGGCGGGATCGAAGCCTCGTTGGCGTGGGATACCCCGGCAGGTCCGTCTATTGTCACCACCGCGACATTCCTGTTTGTTGTCTCGCTTCCCCTATCGGGTGTGCTGTGGCGCACGCTGTTCCCTCGAAATGAAAAGGCCGATCACCATCATGACCACTGACTTTGCCGCGGCTGCCGCCGACCTCACCGATTTTCTGGGCCTGAGCGCTGCGCCGCTCGCGATCAGCTTTCACGATCAACCCGTTGACGGCGTCGACGCCTATGGTGAGGACTACCCGGCCGCAACCGAGGGTAGCCGGACCGGCGCGGTCTCGGCGGGGTGCGTGTTTTGGATCAAGGCGACCGAGCGGACATTTTCCACCGTGGCCGCCGATCACGGCAATTGCAGCGTGGGATCGCTGACCCATGGCTTTCGCACGCTGGACGAGGTGGCCGGCAACGAAGACGTCGGCGCCCTGGTCGGTGCGGAATGGGTATCGCCGGAGATCTTTCCGCAAATTCCTGTGGTGAAGGACAAGCCCGAGGCCGTGGTGTACGGGCCCTTGGCAGACGCACCGGTCGCGCCCGACATCGTCTTCATTCGCCTGAACGGCAAGCAGGCGATGATGCTGCACGACGCTTGCCCCGAGATTCAGTTCGAGGGCAAACCGCAATGCCATGTGATTCCGATCGCCAAGGACCAGGGCAAGATCGCGCTGAGCTTGGGCTGCATGTTGAGCCGCGTGCGCACCGGGATGTCCAACAACGAAATGACCTGTGCGATCCCGGCAGCCAAGGTGGCCGAGGTGATTGCCGCACTACGCACGGCCGCGGCGGCGGACCGAAGGTCGCCGCCTATGCCGCACAGGACGCGCAACGCTTCAGTTGATTTTTGCCGTGGCGCGCGGCTGATGACATGCACGGCCCCTGCGCCAAGGGTTTGTGCCGCACCGGTCGTGGACGGCTTGCAGGGCGAGGGCTAATCTCGCCGGTGGGGAGAGCGACCCGTGGACGAGATCGAATCACCATCGGGCAAAGTTGCGGGAGATGAGAATTTTCCCGTGGGTTCGTGGCTATTGCCGGCGCAATTGCGCCCGCACGTGGCTGCCTTCTATCGCTTTGCCCGCGGCGCCGACGACATTGCCGACAGTCCCGACCTAACGCCCGCGGAAAAGGTCGCGCGACTGGAACGACTGGCCGCGGCACTCAAGGGCGCGCATCGCGACGATGCGGCAGTCGGGATCGCCCATACATTGCGCGATTCGCTCGCACAAACCGGGGTGAGCGCGCAGCATGCTCTCGACCTTTTGGATGCCTTTACCCAAGACGCTACGCAATCGCGTTATGCCGATTGGGATGCGCTGATGGCGTATTGCGCGCGGTCGGCCGATCCGGTGGGGCGTTTTTTGTTGGACCTGCACGGCGAGGAAGCCGGCGGCTACGCGGCATCCGACCCCCTGTGTAGCGCGCTGCAAATCATCAATCATTTGCAGGACGCGAAAGAGGACTACCGCACGCTCGACCGGGTGTACCTGCCGCAGGATTGGTTGGCGGCGGAAGGGCTTGATGTGCGCGCACTCGGGGC
The DNA here is from genome assembly GCA_038141965.1 of Alphaproteobacteria bacterium. Lineage (GTDB taxonomy): Bacteria > Pseudomonadota > Alphaproteobacteria > SHVP01 > SHVP01 > CALJDF01. Next base: position 131,630 of record JAYQJC010000002.1, on the reverse strand, counting down.
ACCGGGATGCGGTGCGGCGCTGCGCCGTGTATTGGACCGATGCCTCGACGGTGTCGACGAACTGCTCGATCGGGCACGCCCCCTACCCTTGGTGCTGCGCAGCGGGCGGCTGTCGCTCGAGTCGGCCGCGATCCTGGCTTTGGCGCGCGACTTGGCCGCGGCATTACGGGTACAAGACCCGATCGCCCGACGCGTCGCCCATAGCCGGGCGGCGTTCGTCGTACATAGCGCTTCCGGTGCGTTGGGCGCGCTGATCCGTCGCACGATGCCCGGACGCGAGCGCCGATATGGGGTGGCTAGATCATGACCGGCCGGACACCGACCGAGGCCCTGGCACATGTTCGACGGATCGTCGAACAATCCGGCACATCGTTTCGCTGGAGCATGAAGGTGCTGCCGCCCGAGCCGCGCGAGGCGATGTACGCGGTCTATGCGTTTTGCCGCGAGGTCGACGACGTGGTCGACGAACCGGGCGATCGAGAGGAAAAGGAACGCGCGCTGGCGGCGTGGCGCACCGAGATCGATGCGATCTATGACGGCGTACCAACCCGACCGACGGGTCGGGCGCTGGCGGCCGCAATGCAAAAATACGCGTTGCCCAAGGCTGCGTTTCTCGACGTGATCGACGGCATGGCGATGGACCTGAGCGGCGCGATGCGTGCGCCGTCCGAGGCCGACCTTCATAAATATTGCGACCGCGTTGCCGGCGCGGTTGGGCGTTTGTCGCTGCCGATCTTCGGTGGCGCGGGCGAGAAGGCGGAGGCGCTGGCCACGGCGTTGGGCGAGGCTTTGCAATACACCAACATTTTGCGCGACCTCGGCGAAGACATGCGATTGGGGCGACTGTATTTGCCCCGCGAGCGGTTGATCGCCCACGGCATCGACAGCGAAGACCCGGCAACCGTCTTGGCACACCCGAATATCGGGGCGGTATGTACCGAGTTGGTCCAGCATGCGCGGCAACGCTTTGCCGAAAGTGCGGCGCTGTTCGCACAAGGCGACGCCAAACGTTTGAAACCGTGCCGGGTGATGATGGCGGTGTACCAGCGCATTCTCGACGGGTTGGAAGCGCGCGGATGGTCCGAGCCGACGGCCCCGTTGCGCCTGTCCAAACCGGCCAAAGCGTGGATCGCCCTGCGGCACGGGATTTTTTGATGGCGCATGTCCATGTGATCGGGGCAGGGCTGGCCGGCCTGTCGGGCGCGGTGGCGTTGTGCAAAGCGGGCTGGGCCGTGACACTTTACGAAGCGGCCCCGCAGGCCGGTGGACGGTGCCGGTCCTATGTCGACGACACGCTGGAGCGGCGCATCGACAACGGCAACCACTTGCTGATGAGCGGCAACGATGCCGCGCTGGCCTATCTTGAGACGATCGGCGCCCGCGACACCTTGACCGGACCGGACGACGCGGCCTTTCCGTTTGTCGACCTGGCGACGGATGCACGCTGGGTGGTGCGCCCTGGGGCGAGCCCCCTGCCCTGGTGGCTGTTGGTGCCGACGCGCCGGGTGCCCGGCACGCGCCTGGCCGACTATCGCTCGGGGCTTGGGTTCCTGTTGGCGCGCGCGACGGACACGGTCGACGATGTGTTGGATCCCCACGGCGCGCTCTATGCGCGGTTTTGGGAGCCGCTCGCGGTGGCGGCCCTGAACTGCGACCCGGCGGTGGGCGCGGCCGCGTTGTTGCGCCCGGTATTGCTACGCACGTTCGGACGCGGTGCCGCGCATTGCCGACCGTTGGTCGCCGCGGAAGGATTGTCGGAGAGTTTCGTCGACCCGGCGCTGGCATATATCCGGGCGAACGGCGGCACCGTGCATTTAGGTGCGACGTTGCGCGCGATCGATTGGCAGGACGATGTGCCGGCGGCGTTGCGATTGGACTCAGGCACTGTGCCGTTGGCGCCGGGCGACCGCGTCATCGTGGCGACCCCGCCAGCGGTGAGCGAGCGCCTGTTGCCGGGACTGACGACACCGCGAGGTGCGACGGCGATCGTCAATGCGCATATGCGGTTCGATGCGCCGGTTGATTGGCCGTGGGAGGCCCCCCTCGCCGGATTGATCGGCGGGACCGCGCAATGGATCTTTCATCGCGAAGATATCGTCAGCGTCACGGTCAGTGCGGCGGATGCGCTGGCCGAACAATCGACTGACGAAATCGCCGAAATACTATGGCGAGATGTCGCCCGGGCGTTGCGCCGCGATGTTGCGGCCCGCCCGGCGATTCGCGTGATCAAGGAAAAGCGCGCGACGTTTCTTCAGTCGCCCGCCCAAGTGCAACGACGACCCTGCGCGCGCTCGCGCTGGCCGGGCGTGTTTCTCGCCGGCGATTGGACCGATACCGGCCTACCCGCCACGATCGAAGGCGCCATCGTCAGCGGCAACAAGGCCGCCGTCGCGGCGATGACCGCATGATCGCGCAGTTGCCCGGCCCGCTTGGTTTCCATTAGCGTTGGTCGCGAGACAGGGACCAAATGATCAGGCCATGACGACGGTCGACACGACATTTCCGGAACCGGCACGGCTCGATGCGTTGGTCGCGACCATGCGCGATGCGCTGGGCCGCGTGCAGCGACCCGATGGACACTGGGTGTTCGAGCTCGAGGCCGATGCGACGATTCCGGCCGAGTACATTCTGCTAAACCATTTTTTGGGCACGCCCGAAGACGAACTTGAGGCGAAGATCGGGGTCTACTTGCGTGACGGCCAGAATGCCGACGGCGGTTGGCCGCTTTTTCCGGGGGCGCATCGGATATGTCCGCCACGGTGAAATGCTATTACGCGCTGAAGCTGATCGGCGATCGTCCCGACGACACCCACATGACGCGCGCGCGCGACTGGGTTCTGGCGCACGGCGGCGCAGCGCGGAGCAACGTCTTTACGCGTTTTACCCTAGCCTTGTTCGGCCAAGTGCCGTGGCGCGCGGTGCCTACCATGCCGGTCGAGATCATGCTATTGCCGCGCTGGTTTCCGTTTCATCTGGAGAAGGTTTCTTATTGGTCCCGAACGGTGATCGTGCCGTTGCTGATGTTGGCTTCGCTCAAACCCAAGGCACGCAATCCGCGCGGCATCTCGGTCGCCGAGTTGTTCCCCGTCCCACCCGACGATGTGCGTGGTTACATCACCAACCCGACGGGGCGCGGCTTGGGGTCACTGTTCATTGCATTGGATGCGGTGTTGCGTCGGTGCGAACCGATGTTCTCGCGCACCATGCGAGGCCGCGCGATCAAGCGCGCGGAGAACTTCATCAAACCGCGCCTGAACGGCGAAGACGGTTTGGGCGCGATCTTTCCGGCCATGGCCAACGTGGTGATGGCTTATGCGGCGCTGGGCTATGCGGACGACCATGACGACTTTCGCAACGCGCTTGCCGCGGTGCGTAAGCTCGTGGTGGTCGGCGAAGAACGCGCCTACTGCCAACCGTGTTTGTCGCCGGTGTGGGATACCGGACTGGCCGCACATGCCATGTTGGAAGCAGGCGTTGCCCCCGATAGTGCGTGCATGACCGCTTGCGGCGACTGGCTTCAGCAACGCGAGGTGCGCGACCACGGCGATTGGACGGCGCGCCGCCCCGGCCTGCCGCCCGGCGGTTGGGCCTTTCAGTACGAAAACGATCATTACCCGGATGTCGACGACACTGCGGTGGTGGCGATGGCGTTGCATCGCGCCGACCCCGCCCGATTCAAGGACGTGCTGGATCGCGCCGCAACGTGGATCGTGGGTATGCAATCCAAGAACGGGGGCTGGGGCGCCTTCGATTCCGACAATACCCATCACTATCTGAATAACATTCCGTTTGCCGATCATGGCGCGTTGTTGGACCCGCCGACGGCCGACGTGACGGCGCGCTGCGTCAGCATGTTGTGTCAACTCGGCTACCAGCCGACGGACCCCGCGGTGTCGCGTGGCGTGACTTTCCTGCTGGACGAACAAGAAGACGATGGGTCCTGGTTCGGCCGCTGGGGCGCGAACTATGTGTATGGCACATGGTCGGTCCTCAGTGCGCTGAATGCGGCGGGCCAAGACCCGGCAAGCGCGCCCATTCGACGCGCGGTTGCCTGGCTCAACCGGCGACAGAACGACGACGGCGGCTGGGGCGAGGATTTGGCGAGCTACGAAGAAGCCCATCGCGACAAACCTTGCCGCAGCACGCCGTCGCAAACCGCTTGGGCGGTGCTGGGCTTGATGGCGGCGGGCGAGACCGAGAGCGAGGCGGTGCGGCGCGGCATTGCGTATCTCGAACGCGCGCCGCGCACGCACGCGCGATGGAACGAAGAGCTTTACACCGGCGTCGGGTTTCCGCGGGTCTTCTATTTGAAGTACCACGGCTATGCCGCGTATTTCCCGCTGATGGCGGTGGCGCGGTACCGCAATTTGCAACGCAGTAACGAGCGCCGGGTTCGCTACGGGATGTGATGCGGGTCGGATTCGTCTGCGGCTTGGCGGGCGAGCGCCGCATCGTCGAACGTCTCGGCGGCGACGTGCTGTGTGGCGTGAGTGGCGCACAGGCCACGCGCGCCGAACCCTGCGCGCAGGACTTGATCGCGCGGGGTGCGCAGGCGTTGGTGAGCTTCGGCGTGGCGGGCGGGCTTGATCCGACGTTGCGGGCAGGCGACGTGGTGGTAAGCGCCGCGGTGACGACGGGCGCCGAAACACGGACCGGCGATGCACGATGGGCGGACCGGGTGCGGGCGCGCGCCGGGATCGCGGGGCCGCACGACGGCGCGGTCTTGCATGCGCCGGCCTTGGTATCGACGCGGCAAGAAAAGGTAGAGGCGGCAGCCCGAACAGGGGCGGTTGCGGTCGATATGGAAAGTGCGGGGGTTGCCCAGGCCGCGACGGCGGCGAACCTGCCGTTCGTCGTGGTGCGCGCAATTGCCGATACCGCCACGCACCGTCTACCGCCCTACGCCGCAACCGCGATCGACGCAGACGGTCGGTCGCGGATCGGGCCGATCTTGCGGGGGCTTGCCGCCGATCCCGCGAGCATCGCCGCCCTGGTGTCGCTGGCCGCGGCGAGCCGACGGGCGTTTATGGCGTTGCGCAGGATCGCCCCTCAGATCGGTGGGCCCGATGCGGCGGATTAGTCGAGATAGCCGTTCGCGCCGAACCACGCGACCGCGTCTTTGATCGCCTCGGCGGCGGGGCGCGCGACGTAGCCCAAATCGCGTTCGGCTTTGGCGGAGGAAAAGTACATGTGTTTGCGCGCCATGCGCACGCCGTCGCGGGTCGCGAACGGCTCCTTCCCGGTGAGCTGCGCGAGGGCTTCACTGATCGCCGCGATTGGCATGACGAGCCCGTGCGGGAGTTTGACCCGCGGCGCGGGCTTTGCCGGTCTTGGCGGCGACAAGACGAAGTATGGCGCCGAGCGTCATGTCCGCCCCGCCGAGAATGTAGCGCGCACCGATGCGCCCCCTGTCGTGCGCCAAGAGATGGCCATGCGCAACATCGTCGACATGCACGACGTTGAGGCCGGTTTCGACATAGGCCGGCATGCGACCACGCGCGGCTTCAACGATGATCCGACCGGTCGGTGTCGGCCGCACGTCGCACGGCCCGATCGGCGTCGAGGGGTTGACGATCACCACCGGCGCGTTCTGTTCGGCGACGAGCCGTTGCACGCTCTGTTCGGCGAGGAACTTGGAGCGTTTGTAGTGGCCGATCATGTCGGTCAGGGCGACGGGCGTGTCTTCGTCGGACGGCGACCCGTCGGTGTGAAGCCCTAGGACAGCGACGGAGCTGGTGTAGACGATCCGTTGCACGCCGGCCTGGACCGCCGCAGCGATTAGGTCCTGGGTGCCGGTGACGTTGGTGTCATAGAGGTCTTGCGGGTGCCGTGCCCAGAGCCGGTAATCGGCCGCGATATGATAGAGCGCGCTGCAGCCCTTTAGTTTTTCGGCAAAGCCCGCGACCTCGCGCAGATCGCCGGTCACCTGCTCGACCGCGAGGTCTTGGAGGTTCGGTCCGGTGCGCCCCGGGCGCAACAGCACCCGGACGTCCTCGCCACGGGTACACAACGCACGTACCACGGCGGCGCCGACAAACCCGCTGGCGCCGGTCACGAAAACGGTCACGGGAGCACGGCAGGCCGGTCAGGCGCGGGCGGGCGCCTCGACCGTTTCGTTGTAGCCAAGCGCGGTCAGCGCGGTGGCGACGATATGCGGCGCGTTCAAGCCGGCCTGATCGTACTGCGCCTCGGGCTTGTCGTGGTCGATGAAGAAATCCGGCAGGCACATCGGACGGAACTTGGCGCCGGCCTCGAGCAGCCCTTCGCGGGCGAGGAAGTGCATCACCAGCGTAGCGAAACCGCCCATCGCACCCTCTTCGAGGGTGATCATGACTTCGTGTTCCGCCGCGACCCGGCGGGTGACGTCCTCGTCGAAGGGTTTGGCAAAGCGAGCATCGACGACCGTGGTCGACAAGCCGCGCGCATTGAGCGTGTCGGCCGCCTTGAGCGCCTCGGCGAGCCGGGTGCCGTAGGACATAATCGCGAGTTTAGTGCCCTCGCGCACGATGCGGGCTTTGCCGATCGGGAGCGGCGTGCCTTTGTCGGGCATCTCGACGCCGAGGGATTCGCCGCGCGGATAGCGGATCGCCGAGGGACCGTCGTCGATTTGTGCGGCGGTCGCGACCATGTGCATCAACTCGGCCTCATCGCTGGGCGCCATCAACACGAAGCCCGGCAAGCTGGCGAGGAAGCCGATGTCGTAAGATCCCTGGTGGGTGACGCCGTCGGCGCCGACCATCCCGGCCCGTTCCATCGCGAACCGTACCGGTAGGCGCTGGATCGCCACGTCGTGCACGATCTGGTCGTAGGCACGCTGCAGGAAGGTGGAATAGATGGTGGCGAAGGGCTTGAGCCCGTCCGCGGCCATCCCGGCACAGAACGTGACGCCGTGCTGTTCCGCGATGCCGACATCGAAGCTGCGCTCCGGAAAGCGCTCGGCAAACTTATCAAGGCCGGTGCCGGTCGGCATGGCGGCGGTAACGGCGACGATGCGGTCGTCTTGTTCAGCCTCGGCGATCAGCGCCTTGGCGTAGACGTTGGTATAGCTGGGCGGCCCGCCCGCCGATTTGACCTGCTTGCCGGTGACGACGTCGAACTTGGAGACGCCATGATATTTGTCGGCGGCGTTCTCGGCAGGATCGTAGCCCTTGCCCTTTTGGGTGACGACGTGCACGAGGATCGGCCCCTCGCCGCGCGATTTCTTCGCGTTGCGCAAGACCGGCAATAGATGGTCGAGGTTATGACCGTCGATCGGCCCGACGTAATAGAAGCCGAGTTCTTCGAACAGCGTGCCGCCGGTCAGCATGCCGCGGGCATATTCCTCGGCGCGCTTTGCCGCCTTTTCGAACGAGCGTGGGAATTTCTTGGCCAGGACACGACCGAGGTGGCGCATCGAACGATAGGGCTTGGCGGAAATGAGACGCGCGAGGTAGGCGCTCATCGCACCGACCGGCGGCGCGATCGACATATCGTTGTCGTTGAGAATTACGATCATGCGGCTTTTCGCGGCGCCGGCGTTGTTCATCGCCTCGTAGGCCATCCCCGCACTCATCGCGCCGTCACCGATGACCGCGACGACGTCGTTGTCGCCGCCGCGCAGATCGCGCGCCACCGCGAAACCAAGCCCGGCGGAAATCGAGGTCGAGCTATGCGCCGCGCCGAACGGGTCGTAGTCGCTTTCGCGTCGACTGGTGAAGCCCGACAGCCCGCCGCCCTGGCGGAGCGTGCGAATGCGGTCGCGCCGCCCGGTGAGAATTTTGTGCGGATAGGCCTGATGGCCGACATCCCAAAGAATTTTGTCGTCGGGGGTCTCGAAGATGTAATGCAGCGCGACGGTAAGCTCGACCACACCAAGCCCGGCGCCGAGGTGGCCGCCGGTGTTGGACACCGCGTCGATCATCTCCTGTCGCACTTCGTCGGCCAGTTGACGCAACTGCTCTTCGGGCAGTTGTCGTAGATCGGCGGGGAGCGCGATCGTGTCGAGGAGCGGTGTTTTGTCGTTGTTACTCACACGTCTTCCTTGTTTCCCGCCGCTGGCCTAGGCGGCACTGCTTTGGGCTTTGTCCTCGGCGCTTTTCGAAGCCGCGTCGCGGACCAGATCATCAAATACGTAGACTGCCGGGCGCTGTCCGTCGAGGGCGATTTCCGGCGCCATCGGCCCGTCGGTGCGCGGACCGCGGACGGCCGCGGCGACGATTCGGAGCGGATTCTTCACAGCATCGGCAACCGCGGTCGGCTCGTAGCCACAATGGGCCATGCAATTGGCGCATTTCTCGTAGTTTCCGGTGCCGTAGGCGTCCCACTCGGTCTCCTCCATCAGCGCCTGGAAGGTCTCGGCGTAGCCCTCGTTCAAGAGGTTACACGGGCGCTGCCAGCCAAAAATATTGCGAGTCGGCGTCCCCCACTGCGAGCATTTGTAGGCCTGATTGCCGGCCAGGAAGTCGAGATAGAGCGGCGAGTGGTTGAGCTGCCACTTCTTGCCGTTGCGGCGGCGGAAGACCTCGCGGAACAGATTCTTGGTCCGCTGACGGCTGAGGAAATGTGCCTGATCGGGCGCGCGTTCGTAGGCGTATCCCGGCGAGATGTTGACTCCGACGCTGAGCTCGGCCGTGAAATCCAAGAACGCCGCGACATCGTCCGCCGACATGCCGTCGAAGATGGTCGCATTGACGTTGACCTGGAAACCTTTGTTCTGGGCTGCCTTGATCGCGGCAACGGCACGATCGAACACACCGTCTTGGCAGACCGCGCGGTCGTGTTGGTCTTTCAGTCCGTCAAGATGCACCGAGAAGAAGAGATAGGGCGACGGCTCGAATAGATGGAGTTTCTTTTCCAGCAGCAGCGCGTTGGTGCACAGCGACACGAAGCGTTTGCGCTTGGTGATCTCGGCGACGATCTCGCCGATTTCTTTGTGCAATAGCGGCTCGCCACCTGGGATCGCGACGACCGGGGCGGGACATTCCTCGACGGCGTCGATGCAGTCCTGCACCGACAGGCGTCGATTGAGGATCGCGTCGGGATAGTCGATCTTGCCGCACCCCGCGCACGCCAGATTGCAACGAAACAACGGCTCTAGCATCAAGACGAGCGGATACTTCTCGCGCCCGAGCAAGCGTTGCTTCGCGATGTAGGCACCGATCTTGATTTGTTGTCGTAGCGGGACGCCCACGCAGATCCTCCTTGTCGTTACGCGCGTGCGACGGCGGCGTCGGGCGATACGGTCGTCAACTCAGTCGGGAGTTTGAACTGAACGTTTTCCTCGACACCGCCGAGCTGGGTGACGTCGGTCTCGAAGTGGGTCGCAAGACGTGTGACGACTTCTTGAACAAGCTCTTCGGGCGCCGAAGCCCCGGCCGTGATCCCAACCGAACGCGCGCCGGCCAACCAGTCGAGGTCCAGCGCGGTAGCGTCTTCGATCAGGTAAGCCGCGATGCCTTCGGCTTCGCCGATTTCGCGCAGGCGATTGGAGTTCGAGCTGTTATGCGCGCCCACGACCAACAACACGTCGACATCGGCACAAAGGTCCCGTACCGCGGTTTGACGGTTCTGGGTGGCGTAGCAGATGTCGCGCACGTCAGGGCCTTGGATCGCAGGGAAGCGCGCCTGTAGCGCCTCGATGGTGTCACGGGTGTCGTCGACGCTGAGCGTTGTTTGGGTGACGTAGGTGAGCCGTTCGGGGTCTGCCGGTTCGAGGGTCGCGACATCATCGATGTGGGTAACGAGGTGCACCTTGCCGCCGATTTGCCCCATCGTGCCTTCGACTTCGGGATGACCCTTGTGGCCGATGAGGACGACATCGTGACCCATTTCAGCCGAGCGCCGACCCTCTTTGTGCACTTTGCTGACCAGCGGGCAGGTCGCGTCGATGACCTGGAGCGTCCGGTCGCGGGCATTGCCTTCGACGACGCGCGAGACACCATGTGCGGAAAAGACCGTCACCGCGCCAGGTGGGATTTCGTCGACCTCTTCGACGAAAATCGCCCCCTTGTCGTGCAAGGACTGGACAACGCGCTTGTTGTGAACGATTTCGTGCCGGACATAGACCGGCGCGCCATAGAGCGCGAGGGCCCGTTCGACGATTTCGATGGCGCGTTCGACCCCGGCGCAGAAACCACGCGGTTTCGCGAGTTTGACCTCAAGGGGCCGCTTGGTTAGCGGCGAGCCCATCCCTGTCCCCACGGGTGCGACCTCCATCAGAGTGGGATTCTATCCGTCCCCGCTCCGATAATTGGGGTGAAGCCTAACGGATTCAATGGATCATGAATACCGGGTTATCTTAGACCTCGATGCGTAAACGCTCCCAAATCAGCCGTTTTTGTGTCCTCGCCGTGGTCCTGACCGGGTTCGGTACCGCGGATGGGACGCTCCACACATCTTGGGCGGACGATTCGCAAAGCGGCGGGGCGACCACGCGGCGCATCGCCAACGCCAACGCGTTTTCATCGGCGGCGCGCAACTTGCCGCCACAGTTGCGGCAGCGGTTCTTCCTCGGCAACAAGATCTTCACCGCGACCTGGGCCGCACCGACTAACGAAGACACGACCTTTGTCGGATTGGGCCCGACCTACAACGCCGTGTCGTGCATCGCGTGCCACGAACGCGACGGCCGCGGCGTACCACCCGAACCGGGTCAACCGATGACGACGATGTTGGTCCGCGCGAGTATCGCCGGGACATCCAAGACCGGCGGGCCACAGCCACACCCTTCGATTGGCTTACAGATCAACAGCCTCGCCGTTGACGACGTACCGGACGAAGGCGCGGTGACCGTCACCTATGAGACGAAGCGCGCGCAGTACGGGGATGGAACACCTTATACGTTGCGGGTGCCGCGCTACGCCTATGCGCCGCCCGATGCTCTTGCGGCGGCGGACGCGATCCTGTTGTCGCCCCGGGTTGCGCCCGCGGTCTTCGGTCTGGGACTTTTGGAAGCGATCGACGAGGCGGACATCGTGGCGCAGGCCGATCCGGAGGACCGCGACGGCGACGGTGTTTCCGGTCGCGTCAATCGGGTGTGGGATACCTCGGCAGGTGAGGTGCGGCTAGGCCGGTTCGGCGGGCAAGCCAACAGAGCGAGCCTGCGGGACCAAACCGCGGGCGCGTTGCTCGGCGATATGGGCATCACGAACTCCATCTTTCCCGAAGAGAACTGCCCGGCACCCCAAACCGCGTGTCGCGCCGCGCTAAATATTTGGATCGAAGCCGACGACAACGTGCTGGACGACCTGACGTTTTATATGGAGAGCGTGGCGGTGCCCGCGCGACGGCAGTTGGACGATCCCGCGGTGCAACGCGGTGAAGGCCTGTTCGACGCGATCGGATGCGCCGCCTGCCACACCCCGCGCATGGTGACCGGCGATCACCGCAACCCGGCGGTGCGCAATCAAGCCATCCAACCCTTTACCGATCTTTTGTTGCACGACATGGGCCCCGACCTGGCCGATGGACGTCCCGACTTTCTGGCCTCGGGCACGGAGTGGCGCACGCCACCCCTATGGGGGTTGGGCCTGATTGAAGCGGTCAACGGGCACATGTTTTTGCTGCATGACGGCCGCGCCCGCGGCATCGCCGAAGCGATCCTGTGGCATGGCGGCGAAGCGGCGGCGGCGCGGGAGGCTTTTCGCACCATGCCCGCCGACCAACGCGCCGACGTGCTGGCGTTCTTGGGATCGTTATAGTGCGAGAGTTGCGGGCGCGCGTGGGATCGGTTGTTATCGCCCCTCCTCCCCACCGACCGGAGCGAGCCCCGTGGCGTTAGACCCTGAGACCTTCAACCAATTGCGCGAAAGCGTGCGGCGGTTCGTGCGCGAACGACTGGTGCCGCATGAAGCCGAGGTCGGGGAGCACAACGAGATTCCCGAGGCGTTGCTCGACGAAATGCGCGCCCTGGGCCTGTATGGACTGACCATTCCACCCGAATACGGCGGGCTCGGCCTGAACAGCGTCGAAGAAGTGCAGATTGCGTTCGAGTTGGGCTGGACATCGCCCGCGTTCCGGTCGGCCTTTGGCACCAATGTCGGTATCGGCTCGCAAGGGATCGTGTTGGACGGCACCGAAGCGCAGCGCGCGGCCTATCTGCCGCGCCTGGCCAGTGGGGAGATCACCAGTTCGTTCGCACTGACCGAGCCTGAGTCCGGCTCCGATGCCGGCGCGCTGCGGACAAGCGCGCGGCGCGACGGCGACGAGTACATCATCAACGGCACCAAGCGTTTCATCACCAATTCCCCCCGCGCCGGGTTATTCACGCTTATGGCGCGCACCAACTCCGACGAGAAAGGCGCCCGCGGGGTGTCGGCGTTTTTGGTCGAAGCGCCGCGACCGGGTTTGTCGATCGGCAAACCCGACAAGAAGATGGGGCAGCATGGCAGCCTAACCGCCGACGTGGTGTTCGAGGATTGCCGTGTGCCGGCGTCGGCCCTACTGGGTGGCGTCGAAGGCCAAGGCTTTAAGACCGCAATGAAAGTGCTCGACCGCGGACGGTTGCATATTGCGGCGGTCGCCACCGGTATCGCCGAACGGCTGGTCGACCAAGCAACGCGGTACGCGCTGGAACGCGAGCAATTCGGCAAGCCGATCGGCGAGTTTCAATTGGTCCAGGCGATGCTGGCCGACAGCCGCACCGAATCCTATGCCGCCCGCACGATGATCGAGGATGCGGCGCGCCGACGCGATGCAGGTGAACACGTCACCGAAGAGATCGCGTGCTGCAAATTGTTTGCGACCGAAATGGTCGGTCGCGTCGCCGACCGCGCCGTGCAAATCCACGGCGGTGCGGGGTACATCGCCGACCACGGGATCGAACGGTTCTACCGCGACGTGCGCCTGTTTCGTCTGTATGAAGGCACCAGCGAGATTCAGCGCCTGATCATCGCGCGCAGCATGACCAAACGCGCGTCGACCTAACCGTTCATCAAGCCTTGCGGATCGGTCAGGCGGAAACGCTGGCCGTGGTCTTTTTCGTAATCGACCAGTTGGGTGAGCTTGCCGGGTTTGCCGGCCAGCATTTCGGTAAGCTCCGACGTGGTGTCGGTATCGGTCAGAAAGGCAAACGTCGCCGAGGGCGGATGCGCCGGGAAGCGGCTGGAGTGCCACGTCCCTTTCCACATCATCACGCCTTGCGATCCGTCGATATAGAACGCGCGAAGATCCTTAGCGGTGGGAATGGCCGAGGGATCCGGATCGGTCGGCGCCGCGAACACGGTGACCGAGGCATCGTTGTTGAGCGGCACGAAGGCTTGGGTCACCGCGAAATGGCGCTCGATGACCGTGAACTCGAGCGTCGGCTGGTAGGTAAAGTCGGCGAAGTGCAATTCCATTTTGCCGTCGATCTCGAAATCGACGCCCCAGGTCTTGGCGTTGCCGCCTTCGAACAAAGGCGGCTCGTCGCGACGGCCGATCACTTGACCGAACGGGGCGAAGGCTTCGGGGGTCAGCGGTTCGATCGCGATGTCGATGAGATCGGTCATGGCATTTCCTCTTTTGTTACAGCAGGCCGGCACGCCGTGCCGGTTCCTCTATTAAGGCTTCGAAGCGTGCGAGTTGGTGCGCGTAGCCGACGGCGGAACGGCCCACGACATTAATCATACCGGCCATGCCGCACAGGATGAAAAGATGCCGCACGGTGAGAAAGAACGGTAGCAGGTCGCGCTCGGCGGCGCTCAACGGGCGCTCGGCGTCGTACCCCGCCAAAAACGCTTCGTTTAGGCCGGGATCAACACCAAGGTAGTCGTTGCGCCACACGAAGTGCATGAGTTCTTTGGCGAAAAAATCGGCGCCGCAATTGTCCCAATCAAGAAACGTCAGCCGTCCTCCGCCCGAGAGGAAAACATTGTGGGTATGGATGTCGCCATGGCAGGCGCCATAGGGAACGTCGAGCTCGTTGAGACGGGCTGAAACCTTGTCGATGAGGTCGGCATAAAGCCGACCCGCAGTGCTGTTCCCGCCGACCATTTCCATTAGGGCGGGCCGATGGCGCGCGAGGAACGACGGCGTGTCGACGTGAACGTCCGCCGGCGGCACGAAACGTCTTGCGTGTTCGTGCATCCGTGCGACGCGACCGCCGAGGCGGAACGCATCGTCGGGACCGGCGTGGCCCCCCATCGGGGCGCCTTCGGCCCACGAGAAGACCGACACAAAGCGATCGCCTTCCAAAGCGGCCACGGTGATGAAATCGTTTCCGGTGCGATCGGGCACCGGCGCCGCCGCATCCAAGCCATGTCCGACATGAAACCGGATGAGCGCCATCTCGTAGATCACTTGATCAAGACTGCGAAAACCGGCCCGCAAAACACGCGCGACGTAGCGCGCGCCGTCAACGCGCAGCAAGTAGACATCGTTGACGCCGCGCGAGAGGAGTTCGGCGTAGACCGACCCGCCAAGGTCGTATAGATCGGCGATCACCTCGGCCAGAGCGTCGGCGCGCAGGATGCTGTGGGTGATCGGGATTTCGGGAACCGTCGCCATCGCGCTAGTCTAGACTGCGAAGGACGCTGACGGCGGAAGAACAGATGCCCTACGTCGAGACCGAGAAGGCCCGGCTGTACTACGAGCTTCATGGCGATCGCGGACCTGTGGTTATGTTCGCCCATGGCGGCGGCGGCAACACGTTGGAGTGGTTTCAGCAAGTGCCCGCCTTCCTGGCGCGCTACCGGGTCTTGCTGTTCGACCAACGCGGTTGGGGGCGCTCGACATGTGCCGTGGACGACATGCAGTTCCCCTATTTTCCGACCGACGCTTTGGCGGTGATGGACGCCGCGGGTGTGGCCCGCACGGCCATCGTATCGCATGCGATCGGCGGCTGGACGGCGTTGGCGACGGCGATTGCGGCGCCGGACAGAATCGCCGGCATCGTCATGTCCGCCAGCGGTGGGGGTGTTCTCTCCGACGGGATCTTACGCGTGTTTCGCGAAGGGCCCGGTCGGGTGGTTGGCGAGCGCAGCAAGATCCAGCAGGTTATGACGGCGCCGGATTTTCCCGAACGCGAACCGGCGCTGTACTACCTGATGCGCGAGATCGGCAAGTTGAACCAAGACGTCGGCGCGTTCATGGCACGATCGCTGGACCCCAAGAACGGCGTCACCCCAGAACGCCTCGGAGATTATCGCGTACCGACCCTGGTGATCGGCGGCAGCGAGAGCCGCATTATTCCGCCCGACGTGTTGCGCGACGCGACCGATCAAATTCCCGGCGCGGTGTTCAAAGAGCTTCCCGGAGCGGGCCATGCGCCACCGTTCGAAAAGCCCGAAGTCTTCAATGCCATGGCGCTGGCGTTTCTCGCCGAGCACTTTCCGGCCGCCGCCTAGGCCGCCACAAAGGTCCAGAAGTAACCGTCCGGCGCGACGAACGAAAACGCCGGTGTGCCGAACTCGTCGGGCGCAATTTCGGTGACCTCGTGCGCACCGTTCGCCGCAACCTTGTCCCGCATCGCGGCAATTTCGGTGACGCGGTAGGTGTAGAGCGAAAACCCGAGGTGTCCGGGGCGCGATTGGTCCACAACGTTGGTGCCGTCGGTCTTTCCGGTGATGCGAAAGACGCGCAGTTTGCCGGAACGTTGCATTTCAGGCGGATCGCCCGGCCGGACATCGTCGAAATCGGATTCGCGTAGCAGTTCGCCATCGTCGAGCGGGACCACGCGCGCCGGCATCGACCCTTGCTTGGCGACGTAATCGACGTCGTGACGATGAAGGCCTAGCACGTCGGCATAGAAATCGAGTGCCCCCGCATCGCGCTCGGCCACGCAAAGGCCGACTTGGGTGAATTGGCTGGCGCGAAACCGACTGGCTTCGGCGTAAGTGCCGAAATCGGGCAGGTCGTGGGCGTAGCGTTGCACGAGGACGTGACGCGATTCGGGTTGGAAGAAGACGAACTCGCGTTTGCAACGGACTTCCGCCGCATGGGGGTCTTGCACACCGGCCGCATCGGGCACGGGGTGAAACACCGGACCGATGGTTTCCATTGCCGCGCCACCGGCTTTGAGCGCCGCGGCAAAGTTGGCGACTTGCATCACCTCTTTGGTTTTGGAGACGCCCCAGCGGTTGCCGGGCGTGCGCAGCGCAACCATGCCAAGGCCGGGTCCGCGCGGGGCGTCCCACCGCATCAAGCGGACAAGGCCATGGTCGGCGTCTTGGTGATTTAGGTGAAGGGACTCCAGACCTGAGTCGACGCCGAAGAGCGCGTTCGCTTGGCGGGGCGCAAGACGGCCCCGAGGACCCGGCGCATAGCCGAAATGCGCCCAGTACCGTGCAGCAGCGTCGAGGTCGGTCACCCCGATGCCCACCTCGTAGACGCCGCCTACGACTTTTGGTGGTTCGCCCATTGCCCTCCCTCGCGGCGCGGTTTTAGCCCGACGCCAACCTAGGATAGCCTTGGGCCATGCGATATGCCCACCTTGGCCTCGCGGGTATAGGCGCGGCCTTGTGTTTTGTACTAGCACCGACCGGGCAGGTAAGGGCCGCAGAGTCGGCGTTGGACGACCCCCGCTACCAGCGCCTCATGCCGAACGAGCCGGGTGGCATTGCCAATCCCCGGCCGGGGCAGTCCGGCGGTGGCGGCTTCGGTCTGGGCGGCGGCGGCAGCGCCGGATCCAGCGCGGGCGAGGACACCCGCACCGACAGCGCACCGAGATCACAAGACGACACGGCGCGTGCCGACCCCCACCACCCCCGCCCCCGCGCCCGCGACGCACCGATAACCGACCGCCGCCGGACATGACCGCGATTGGAAAACCCGTTGGTGTCGCTGTCCACGCTGGGCTGGATGGGCATCTTGGTGCTGCTCCCGCTCTTCAACAAAGACCGCTTACGGGCCGGCGACATCGTCGGCGGCACCTGGGTGATCGACCTACCGCGATCGGGATTGTTACGCGATGTAGTGAGCAACGCCCCGCGAAACATCGGCACGCAGCGCTATGAGTTCACCCAAGAGCAGCTCGACGTCTACGGCATCTATGAATTGCAGACGCTTGAAGAGGTCTTGCGCACCGGTGGGCAGAATTCGTCGAGATGGCAGAACGAAGTGGCGCGGCGCATCCAACGCCGTATCAAGTGGCAGTCTGCCGATCACTTTCCCGCCGCCTCGGGGCCGTTCCTGCAGGCCTTCTACACAGCCTTGCGGGGCCATTTGGAGCAGAAAATGCTGCTCGGCGTGTGCCGACGCGATAAGTTCGACAAAACAAACAAATAGACCCGAGGACATCCAGCATGCCTGACGCCTTTATTTGCGATTCGATCCGGACGCCCATCGGCCGTTATGGCGGCGGGTTGTCGGGCGTGCGTACGGACGATCTCGCCGCCACGCCATTGACCGAGTTGATGCGCCGCAACCCCGATGTCGATTGGGCGCAAGTGGACGACTTGCTGTATGGCTGCGCCAACCAATCGGGCGAGGACAACCGCAACGTGGCGCGTATGGCCCTATTGCTGGCCGGGCTGCCGGACAGCATTCCGGGCGCGACGATCAACCGGCTATGCGGCTCCGGGCTGGATGCGACCGGATCGATGGCCCGGGCCATCCGCAGCGGCGATGCCGAAATGGGGATCGTCGGCGGGGTCGAAAGCATGACCCGGGCGCCTTTCGTGATGGCCAAATCTGACGCGCCGTTCTCGCGCAAGGCCGAGGTGTACGACACCACGCTGGGCTGGCGGTTCGTCAATCCCAAGATGAAAGAAGCCCACGGCATCGACTCGATGGGCGAGACCGCTGAGAACGTGGCCGAGCAGTTTCAAATCTCGCGCGCCGACCAAGACGCCTTTGCGCTGCGTAGCCAACAACGCGCCGGGGCGGCAACGGCCGCGTTGGCGGAAGAAATCGCGCCGGTATCGATCCCGCAGCGGCGTGGCGATCCGATCGTGGTGACGGCGGACGAACATCCGAGGCCAGACGTCACCTTGGACGGCTTGGGCAAATTGAAGCCGGTCTTTCGCAAGGACGGCTCGGTCACGGCCGGCAATGCGTCGGGCATCAACGACGGTGCGGGCGCGATGATCGTCGCGAGCGAAGCGGCCGCGAAAGCCAACGGACTTGAGCTGAAAGCGCGCATTGTCGCGATGGCGACCGCCGGCGTACCGCCGCGCATCATGGGCTTCGGCCCGGCACCGGCGACGCGCAAGGTGCTGGACAAAACAGGCCTGCGCATCGACGACATGGACGTGATCGAGTTGAACGAAGCCTTTGCCAGCCAGGCCTTGGCGGTGCTGCGCGACCTTGGGGTGCCCGACGATGCCGAGCATGTGAACCCCAACGGCGGCGCGATCGCGCTGGGTCACCCCTTGGGGATGAGCGGTGTGCGCATGGCGTTGACGGCAACGCGGGCGCTGCATCGGCGCGACGGCAAATACGCGCTGTGCACGATGTGCATCGGCGTAGGTCAAGGAATCGCAGTTGTGCTGGAACGCGTGTAGCGACCGCGCCAAACGAGCAGAAAGGTCAGGGCATGGACGACCAATTAGAATCCAGCGTGTTCTCGCAAGGACCGGTGATCTTCAGTCAAGGCGACGCCGCCGACTCGGCCTATTTGATCAAGTCGGGCAGCGTCGAAATCGTGGTCGACCGCGACGGCACGGAACACGTGGTCGACAAGGTCGGCCCCGGCGACGTGTTCGGCGAGATGGCGCTGGTCGACGACAACCCACGACCCGCCACCGCGCGGACCGCCGACGACACGATCTGTGCGGTGTTTTCCAAAGACCACATCAACACCAAGTTGGCGGGTGCCGACCTGTTCACGGTCGGCCTGATCCGCCTCTTGATCAAACGGCTTCGGGAAACGACGGGGCGGATCGGCGACTAGCGCCGAACCGGTCTAGTAGTTGGCGAGGTCGTCGACGCCGTGACCGCGCTTTGGCACCAAGAAGGCGCGTTCGTAGGTCATGAAAACCGTGCCGTCGTCTTTCTTGCCCGTGGTTTTGATGGTGACGATGCCTTGCGTCGGGCGTGATTTGGATTCGCGCTTCGCCAAGACTTCGCTTTCAGCGTAGAGCGTATCCCCGGCAAACACCGGTGCGGAGAGTTTGATCTTGTCCCAGCCCAGGTTGGCAATGGCTTTTTGGCTGGTGTCGCTGACGCTCATCCCCGCAACCACCGACAAGGTGAAAGCCGAGTTGACCAGGGGTTTGCCGAACTCGCTGTGGCTGGCATAGGCCCGGTCGAAATGGACCGGGTGGGTATTCATCGTGAGGTTGGTGAACCAGATGTTGTCGACCTCGGTCACGGTGCGGCCCGGTCGGTGCTCGTAAACGTCGCCGATTTCGAAATCTTCAAAGTAGCGACCGAGGTCCTCGCGATAGCGTTGCGGGCCGACTTCTTTCTTACCGTACATCAGGGGTCTCCATTCGATGGGGTCTTACCGGGGTGCGACGGCGGTCCAAGGTCTTGAACACAGCCGACGCGGTGAGCAGGGAACGCGGTCCGGCAACCAACACCGTTTCCGCGAACACCAAATTTCGGGTCGTGCGCGTGACCGTCGGTCGGGCTTCGACCCAGTCGCCGGACTTTGCGGGCGCAAGATAGTCCATCACCAGCCGAATAGTCACCGTCATACGACCAAAATCGCGCGCCGGAAATTGGCCCAGCACGATATCGGCAAAGGTGGCGAGCATCCCGCCGTGCGCCACGCCCCCGAGATTGTGGTGCTTGGGCTGAACACGAAAGCCGAACACGCTGCCTTCGGCATCGTCGCGCTGAAAGACCGGGCCGACCAAAACGCCGAACGGCGAGCGTTTCTCAAGTAGGCGAAAACCGGGCGGCGCGTCGGCCCCCTTGGCATCGGGGAAATCGTCTGTTGGGTCGGTGGTCATGCGATCTAAGGCGCATTCCCGAAGACCCGATGGCGCACCACGTCACCGGGTTTGATGCCGAGCCGATCGGCCACCCCGGCATTGGTTTCGAGCACCCCGAGCACCGGTTCCGCAGACGGTATGCCTTGTTCGGAATGGGGCACGGTGCGCTTGGCGATATTGACGATGCGGCCATCGGTTTTGATGAAGAACATATCGAGCGGAATGAGCGTGTTCCGCATCCAAAACGACACCGGTTGCTGGCGCTTGAAATCGAACAGCATGCCCGCGTTGGGCGCGAGTTCTTCGCGGAACATCAGACCTTGGGCGCGGGTTTCGTTCGTGTCGACCACCTCGACAAAAAACGTGACCGGCCCGGACGCCGTATCGATGACCAATTCTTCGCCGGCGAGCTGGTCGTTTTCGGCGCCGCCCACCAGATCTTGGCCGACCAACGATGCGGCTAGGCCGAGAATCAAGATGATGACGATGTAGAGGAGCGGTCGCTTGAAGCCCTCTAGGCCCGGTCCTTGGGACACGATTGGCAATCTCCGGAAAGACGTTCTCAACGCAAGATCAGCCGATTATAGTGACTTGTTCAAGCGGGGGGAGCCTTTGGCTGAGAGGTTCCGCTGGAACGACCCCTCGAACCTGATCCGGCTAATACCGGCGAAGGGACGCGCTATGACCGAGACGATGCCCGCCGGCAGGACCGGCACGCCGCCCGATGTGGTAATCGACCGCCTTTTGCTGGCGTTCGACGGCGCGCCGCTGTTTGACGACTTCTCGGCGGTATTCCCCGGCGGCCAGACGAGTTGCCTGTTGGGGCCTAGCGGGATCGGCAAAAGCACGCTGTTGCGGGCGATGGCCGGATTGGCGCCGCCCCAGGGCGGCCGAATTGCAGGCGGCGACGGTATGCCCCTGACCGGCCGAGTGGCCTATATGGATCAAAGCGACTTGCTGCTGCCGTGGTTGAGTGCGCGCGAGAACGTCGTTCTTGGCGCCCGGCTGCGCGGGGAGACGCCCGACCGAGCGGCGGCCGACCGGCTGTTGGCGCGGGTCGGTCTTGCCGGGCACGAGAACAAGCGGCCCGCAGCGTTGTCGGGGGGGATGCGCCAACGCGTGGCCTTGGCCCGCACGTTGATGGAAGACCGCCCGGTGGTGCTGATGGACGAGCCGTTTTCGGCGGTGGATGCGTTGACGCGGTTCCGGCTCCAGGCTTTGGCGTGCGAGGTCTTGGCAGGCCGCACGGTGGTGCTGGTCACCCACGATCCGCAAGAGGCGCTGCGCCTGGGCCACCGGCTGTTTGTCTTGGCCGGATCGCCCGCGCGGTGGGAAGAATCGCCGGTGCCGCGTGCTGAGGTGCCGCGCGCACCGACCGACGGCGACTTTCCGGCCCGGTACGAAGACCTGATGAGACGCCTCGCAACGGGCGATGCGACGGTGTCGGCATGAGAAGCGTGCGCTTGATCGTGACGCTGGCGGGTTTGTTGGCGCTGTGGCAAGCCGTCGTGTGGTTGACCGGCGCCCCGCCCTACCTTTTGCCCGGTCCGGTCGAAACGCTGGGCATGCTGTTTGCCCGAGCCGGGTTCATTGCCGGACATGCCGGCGTGACGTTGGCGGAGATTTTGACCGGGTTGGTGCTTGGGACCGTGTTGGGGATCGCCAGCGCCGTCGTCATCGCGCTGTTTCGTCCCGCGCGCCGTTGGTTGTTGCCGATCCTGGTAACCAGCCAAGCCATTCCGGTTTTCGCCATCGCGCCGTTGCTCGTGCTGTGGCTGGGCTATGGGATGGCTTCGAAGGTCGGTATGGCGACGCTGATCATCTACTTCCCGGTGGCATCGAGCTTTCTCGACGGCCTGCGGCGCACCGATCCGAGATGGATCGACCTGGCGCAGACCATGACAGGCGGCCCCAAGGCGCGGCCCTTTGCGGTGTTGCGTCATGTGCGATTGCCTGCCGCGCTGCCCGCGCTCGCGTCGGGCTTGCGGGTCGCCGCCGCGGTGGCGCCGATCGGCGCGGTGGTCGGCGAATGGGTCGGATCGGGCGCGGGGCTGGGCTATCTCATGCTGCAAGCCAATGCGCGGGTCCAAATCGACCTGATGTTCGCCGCCTTGATCACCCTCGCCGCGCTAGCCGTGGCGCTGTACTTCACCGTCGATCTTGTGTTGCGCAAAGCCATTCCTTGGCAACCCGACACCCTGCCCCAACCCACTTCATGATGGAGAGAACGATGTCGTTGTTCCGCCCCCTCGTATTCGCGTTTGCGTTGTCACTTGTGACGGCGCCCGCTCTCGCCGCAGATCGGCTGACGGTCATGCTCGACTGGTTCATCAATCCCGACCATGCGCCGCTTTACGTTGCGTTGGAGCGCGGCTATTTCGCCGACCAAGGGCTGGATGTCAGCTTCGTGCAACCTTCCGATCCGAACGATCCGCCCAAATTGGTCGCCGCCGGTCGGGCCGATCTCGCGGTGTCGTACCAGCCGCAGCTTCACCTTCAGGTCGCGCAGGGGTTGCCGCTGCGCCGGATCGCCACCTTGGTGGCGACGCCCCTGAACTCGCTGGTGGTGCTGGCCGACGGGCCGATCCAGTCGATCGCCGACCTAAAGGGCAAGAAAGTGGGCTTTTCGGTGGGCGGGTTCGAAGATGCCTTGCTCGGCGCAATGCTGGAAAAGCACGGCCTGACCCTCGACGACATCGACCTCATCAACGTCAACTTTTCGCTCTCGCCGTCGCTGATCAGCGGTCAGGTCGATGCCGTGATCGGGGCGTTTCGAAATTTCGAACTGAACCAGATGGATATTTTGGAACGTCCGGGTCGGGCGTTTTTCGTCGAGGAAGAAGGCGTGCCGGGCTATGACGAATTGATCCTGGTCGCCCACGCCGACAACCTTTCGGATACGCGCTTACCGCGCTTTTTGGCGGCGCTCGAACAAGGCGTGCAGTATCTCGTCAATCATCCCGACGAAAGCTGGCAGTTGTTCATCAAAGGACGCGACGATCTCGACGACAAACTGAACCGGCGCGCCTGGAGGGCGACCCTGCCCCGATTTGCGTTGCGGCCGGCGGCGCTCGACCGCGGGCGCTATGCGCGCTTCGCTGCGTTCCTCAAAGAACGCGGGATGTTGGAAACGGTCTTGCCGACCGAAAGCTACGCGGTGGAGCTGGAGCGCTAATCGACGATCAATTCGATCTCGGCGACTTGCGGTCCTTTGGGTCCCTGACCGGTCCTCACCTTCACCGATTGACCGGGCAGCAGTTGCTCGATCCCAATGCGGCGCAACGTCTTGATATGCACGAAGACGTCCTGGGTGTCTTCGCCTTGGGTAATGAAGCCATAGCCCTTTTCGGGATTGAACCATTTGACGGTCGCGATGAACGCCTCGCCCACGGGCTCAATCGGCGGCGGTGATTCCGACTTGGGCGGTACGGCGGTCGAGCGGTCGACCTCGGTGACCTCGACGGCCTGGCGGCCCTTGGGTCCCTGAACCACGCGACACGTAATCGTGACGCCCTCCTCGACAGCATCAAAGCCGCCCTGGCGTAAGGCCGAGAGCTGCACAAACACATCCCCCTGGCCGTCAAGCGGCGTGACAAATCCAAATCCCTTGGAAATGTTAAACCACTTCACGGTGCCGCGAACTTCTTCGCCACCGTTGTTACCGTGCCCCGGATCGCTGGAGCCTTCGACCATGATCAAGGCCCTGTTGAAAAATCAACCAACACGGGGCGAAACCGCGCCCCTTCCTAATAGTTAATATTGTAGCCGGAATCTGCCAGCGGCCAAGCCACCCGCCGAGTTGAGCCAAAATCGCGGTTTATTCAATTGTTTCCATCACTTGGAGTAATATCCTAAACTTCTGCTGAGTCTTGTGGGCTCACATGGTTCGCTATTCCGGGTCGTTTGCGACGCGACGGTCGCGACATTGGGTCGCGCCTTTTGTGTTTTTGGGGGTTGTGCGTGATCCGCACATTTAGTCTGGGTATTTTTTTAGCGGGCGTCTGGCTGCTCATGTCGGGGCACTACACGCCTTTGATCCTGGCTTTCGGGCTTGGATCGGTCGTGCTCGTGGTGTGGCTGGCACGGCGCATGGACGTGATCGACCATGAAGGCCACCCGGTTCACCTGACCTGGCAGGCCCCGCTCTACTGGCTGTGGCTGGGATGGCAAATCGTCGTATCCAACGTCGCAGTGGCACGGGTGATTCTGTCACCGCGTATGCCCATTGACCCGAAGATGATCGAGGTCGACGCGCCGCAGGCTGACGACCTGGGGCGAGTGACCTATGCCAACGCGATCACCCTGACGCCGGGCACGGTTTCGGTGCGGATGCTATCGGGCAATCGTATTCTGGTGCACGCATTGACCGCCGAGAGCGTAGAGGATTTGGAGTCCGGCGCCATGGCGCAGCGGACGAAAGGCTTGACAGGCTGATGTTCTCCGCAGCGGCCATCGGCATTGTCGTCACCATGTCGCTTGCTTTGATGCGCGCGCTGCTCGGCCCGACGACGTTTGACCGCATCCTCGCGGTGAACATGGTAGGCACCAAGACGACGCTGCTCATCGCCGTGGTCGGATTTCTCACCGACCGACCGGATTTCCTGGACCTTGCCCTGGTCTACGCGCTGATAAACTTCGTCGGCGTGATCGCGGTGCTGCGCTACACCAAATACGGCGAGTTCGTTTCCGAGGGGAGCGCCAAAGAATAATGGCCTTCGCCCTGGACATCTTGAGTTGGGTTCTGATCGTCATCGGGTCGGTGTTTAGCGTCGTGGGCGCTATTGGCCTGTTGCGGCTGCCCGACTTCTATACCCGCCTGCACGCCGCGGGAATCACGGACACCTTGGGCGCTTGGGCACTTATGGGCGGCATTTTGTTGCAGACCGAAAGTTGGCTGGTCGCGGTGAAGCTCGTTCTCATCGTGGTCTTCCTGTTTTTCACCAGCCCGACCGCAACCCATGCGCTGGCCCGTGCCGCGCTGGCCAGCCGGTTGAACCCTTGGACCAAAAACGCAGCGGGACCGAAACCATGATCCTGGCCATCGACATCGCGCTGTTGGTCATGCTGGCCGTCGTCGGCATCGCGATCATTCGCCTGCGCAACTTGTTTGCCGTGGTGATGTTGTCGGGCATCTACAGCCTGCTGATGGCGGGCACGTTCGTACTGCTCGATGCCGTCGACGTGGCCTTTACCGAGGCGGCGGTCGGTGCCGGCATTTCGACGGTCCTGCTACTGGGCGTCCTGACGCTGACGAAAAGTCGCGAGAAGATCCCTATCACCACGCCGCTCTTGCCGCTGGTGACCGTCTTCGTGACCGGTGGGTTGTTGATCTACGGCACCTGGGACCTGCCTCGGTTCGGCGACCCCAACGCCCCAGCGCATCGTCACGTCGCGCCGGAATACCTTGCCGAGGCGACGCACGAAACCGGCGCGCCGAACGTCGTGACGGCGGTGCTGGCGAGCTATCGCGGCTATGACACGTTGGGCGAAGTGACGGTGATCTTTACCGCCGGGATCGGCGTCTTGCTGCTGTTGTCCGGATCCGGCGTGTTGCGCCGACGCGACCCCGACACCCCGGACGACAAACCGGAGAACGCGGCGTGAAGCATCATCTCATCCCCCGCGTGGTCGCCAAGCTGACGATCCCCGGCATTTTGCTGTTCGCGCTGTACGTTCAATTCCACGGCGACTATGGCCCCGGCGGCGGCTTTCAGGCCGGCGTGATTTTCGGCGCCGGGTTCATCTTATACGGCCTTATTTTCGGCCTGCAGAACCTGCGGCGTGTGGCACCGGCACCGGTCACCACAGCGTTCATCGCGATCGGCGTCTTGGTTTTTGCCGGGGTCGGCATCGTTTCGCAGATCCTCGGCGGCAACTACCTCGACTACGACGTTTTGGCCGCCGACCCCCATGCCGGGCAGCACATCGGCATTCTGGCGGTCGAGTTGGGTGTCGGGATCACGGTTGCGGCCGTGATGATTACGATCTTCATGACCTTTGCCGGACGAGAGCGCTAGCCGTGGAAGTCCTCGGGCACTTCAACTATTGGATCGTCGTGGTGCTGATGATGATCGGGTTCTATGCCCTGATCGCGCGCGGCAACCTCATCAAGAAAATCGTTGGGCTGAACATCTTCCAAGCCTCGGCGTTCTTGCTATTCATCAGCTTCGGCAAGGTAACCGGAGGATCGGCGCCGATTATTGCCGAGGGGATTCAAATCTACTCCAATCCGCTGCCCCATGTGCTGATCCTGACCGCGATCGTGGTGGGTGTCGCGACGACGGCGCTGGGGCTTGCGTTGGTGGTGCGCATCAACGAGCGCTACGGCACCATCGAAGAGAGCGAAATCACGCAGATGGACGGCGAGTCATGATCTCGCAGTTCCCTGCCCTGCAAGTCGTTATCCCGCTGATCGGCGCGCCGCTTTGCATCATCCTAAGGCGTGGCGCATTGCCGTGGTTGGTGGCGCTGCTGGTGAGCTGGGTCGCCTTGGCGATGGCGGCGACCTTGCTGAGCCAGGTCGGCGACGGCGAGGTTATTTCCTACGCGCTGGGTGGCTGGCTGGCGCCGCTCGGCATCGAATACCGGATTGATGTCCTGAACGCCTTCATGTTGCTGTTGGTTGCCGGTACCAGCAGCATCGTGTTGCCGTTCGCCTACAAAAGCGTCGCCAAAGAGATCCCCGAGGAAAAGCACTACCTGTTCTATAGCGGCTTTTTGTTGATGCTGACCGGCCTGCTGGGGATGGCGATTACCGGCGATGCGTTCAACGTGTTCGTCTTCATCGAGATATCCTCGCTGTCTTCATACGCGATGCTCGCCATGGGCCGCGACCGACGCGCGCTCTCGGCGGCGTTCACCTATTTGGTGATGGGCACGGTTGGGGCGACGTTCTTCTTGATCGGGGTCGGGTTGATCTACGCCGTCACCGGCACATTGAACATGGCCGATCTGGCCGACCGGTTGCCGCCGATCTACGAAAGCCGGACGGTGCTGGCAGCATTCGCCTTCATCTCGATCGGGATCTTGCTCAAGTTGGCATTATTCCCACTGCACCTGTGGCTACCCAACGCCTACACGTATGCGCCTTCGGTGGTGACGGCGTTCCTTGCCGCAACCGCGACGAAGGTAGCGCTCTATCTGTTGTTGCGGTTCGGCTACACGGTGTTCGGCGCCGACTTCGTATTCAACATTGTGCCGTCGTCCGAAATGCTGTTGGCGCTGGCCCTCGTCGGCGTCGTCGTCGCCTCGACGGTGGCGATTTTCCAAAACGACGTGAAACGATTGCTGGCCTATTCGAGCGTTGCGCAAGTCGGCTACATCGTTCTGGGCATCAGCTACGCCAACGTCACCGGGTTGACCGCCTCGATCGTTCACATCTTCAACCATGCCGCCACCAAGGGGGCCTTATTCCTCGCGATGGGATGCATCGCCTATGCCGCAGGCGCGTGCCGCTTGGAGAGCTTTGCGGGCCTCGGAAAACGTATGCCGATGACCATGGCTGCGTTCGTTATCGGCGGGCTCAGCCTGATCGGTGTCCCGCTGACGGCGGGTTTCGTCAGCAAATGGTATTTGGTGTTGGGCGCGTTGGAAAAAGGCTGGTGGCCGGTCGCGGTGGTCATCCTGGCGACCTCGTTGTTGGCGGCGGTCTACGTTTGGCGCGTGGTCGAGGTCGCCTATTTTCGCGACCCGCCGGCCGAGGGCCCAGTTTTGAGCGACCCGCCCCTCGCGTTGTTGGCCCCGACCTGGATCTTGACCGGCGCGTGCGTTTACTTCGGGATCGAAACGTCGTTGTCGGTGGGCTTTGCCGAAGGCGCGGCACTTTTCTTGATGGGCGGCTCCTAACGTGACCGGCGACACCATGTTGATCCTGACGCTGGTCATTCCGTTGGTCGGGGCGGTGATCATTTCGATGCTCGACCGCACACCCAACATGCGCGAAGCCGCAACGCTTCTGACCGCAGGCTTGTTGTTTGCGTTGAACATTGCGCTGGCGGTCGACGTTTTCGACGGCGCGCGCCCGACGTTCGAGATTGCCGGCTTTATTCCCGGCGCGCCGATCATGCTGGGCGCCGAACCGTTGGGCGTCATTTTCGGCCTGATCGCGAGCGGACTTTGGATCGTGACCTCGATCTATTCGATCGGCTACATGCGCGGCAAAAACGAGGCGAACCAGACGCGCTTTTTCACGTTCTTTGCGATCGCTTTGGCCAGCACGATGGGCGTGGCCTATGGCGGCAATCTGATCTCGCTGTTCATCTTCTACGAAGCACTCTCGCTGTCGACCTATCCCCTGGTGACCCATCACAACAACGAGGCGGCGCGCCAAGGCGGGCGCACCTATCTGGGCGTTCTGCTGGGCACCTCGATCGGGTTTTTCTTGTTCGGCGTTCTGTGGGTCTGGCACGAAGCCGGCACGGTCGCGTTTGTGCCGGGCGGTGTGCTCGCCGACGGGAGCGATTGGGCACTCGTCGCACTGATGCTGGCGCTGTTCATCTTCGGCATCGGCAAGGCCGGCGTCATGCCGTTCCACCGCTGGCTGCCGGCGGCGATGGTGGCGCCGACCCCGGTCAGCGCACTGCTCCATGCCGTCGCCGTTGTGAAAGCCGGCGTGTTCTCGGTGCTGAAGGTGACCTACTACACCTTCGGGATCGACCTTCTGAGCGCGACCGGCTCAAACGAATTCTTCCTTTGGGTGGCGGCCGCGACCATCATCATCGCGTCGATCATCGCGTTGCGTCAGGACAATCTGAAGCGGCGGCTCGCCTATTCCACGGTGAGCCAATTGAGCTACATCGTGCTGGCCGCGATGCTTGCGAACTCTGCCGGGATCGTCGGCGGCGCGCTGCACATCGCGAGCCACGCCTTCGGCAAGATCACGTTGTTCTTTTGCGCCGGCGCGATCTATGTCGCCGCCAACAAAACGACCGTCAGCCAGTTGAAAGGCATCGGGCGTACGATGCCGTGGACGATGACGTTTTTCGCCATCGGCGCAATCTCGATTATTGGCCTGCCGCCGACGGCGGGTTTCGTGAGCAAGTGGTACATCTTGCAAGGCGTGATCGACGCCGGCCAACCGGCCATGGCGGGCGTTCTGATCGTCAGTACGTTACTGAGCGCGGCTTACCTCATGCCGATCGTGTATACGGCGTTCTTCCAGGCGCCCGAGGCCTCCGGCGCGCCCACGCATGGCGAAGCCCCGGTGACGATCTTGATCGCGCTTGGCATCTCGGCCGCGTTGACGTTCGCGATGTTCGTCTTCTCCGAATCGGCCCTAGAGGCCGCCGTTCGAATAACGGGGGGATATGACGGCGAAATACGGGCGCACCACCATCGGACGCCCACCTTACGCTCGGTGAGACGCCTGCGGCCAAACCGGTGCACGGCCTTCCTCCGAGGCAAAAGCCAGAAAGACTATTGAACGCAACTCAGGCAACAACTCTGTGATAGCCCACTGAGGCCTGGGCCCGGCGCTCCCTCGGATGATGCCCCATTCACAACGCGAAGAGGATCAACAGCAGAATCCCCAGCAACACGATGATCACGCTCAGTGAGAAGCTCGACGATTGGCTGCGGGCGAATCGCCCCTGCGTCCCAAAATATCTAAAGGTTAGGGAATTCAGGCCGTGTCGTAACGGCAGCGACGCACTGGTCGCTTTCATCCAGGCGCGTTCCCCGACATCCATGAACCAGCCGGCGACCCGCGGCGCGACCCAGCGGTAGCTGAAGTCGAAATCGAGAACCGTGGATCGCAATTCCGGAGGGTAAAGACCCGATCTCTGCAATGTCGCGAAGGCGAGTCCGGAAAAAACGAGCAGCTGAAGCATCGTGACGACATGCGTTGTCGTATAAGGCGTGTAGTCCACGGGGAAGGGAAGCAGCGCATACAGCGGCTGCGGATAGACGCCGATCCCGATACAGAGGATGGAAGCGAATCCCATGGCCAGCAGCATGTTGATGGGTGCTTCCTTGGGACGCTTGCCGGAATCATGGGCGAAGAACGCAAAGAATGGGATTTTGATGCCCGAATGATGGAACACGCCCGCGGACGCGAACAACAGAATCAGGAACGGAACCAAATAGCCTTCCTTGGCTGCGGCGGTCAGAATCATGGACTTCGTCACGAAGCCGCTGAACAGGGGAAAAGCGGAAATGGACGCAGCGCCAACGATGCAAAATGCAGTGGTCCAGGGCATGGTCTTATAGAGCCCCCCCAGTTCCGAGCCCTTCACGGTGCCCGTCCGGTAAAGAACCGCCCCCATGGACATAAACAAGAGCGCCTTATAGATGATGTGGGCAAAGGCGTGGCTGACGGCCCCGTTGATGGCGAGCGTGGTGCCAATGCCGATACCGGCCACCATGAAGCCCAACTGGTTGTTAAGGCTGTAAGCCAGAACGCGGCGCAGATCGTTCTCGATCACGGCGTAGAAGATGGGAAAGGCGGTCATCGCGACGCCGATCCAGATCAAGATTTCGGTGCCCGCATAACCGCGCGCTAGCGCGTACACGGCCAGCTTCGTGGTAAAGGCGCTGAGGAAAACCGTGCCGGTGACCGAGGCTTCCGGATAGGCATCCTGCACCCAGTTGTGCAGGAACGGAAACGCGCACTTGATACCGAAGGCGAGCAGGATGAGGAGGCCACCAGGGCTGTCCAGGCCAATATTGTCGAAGGCGAGCGAACCGGTTTCGACGGCCCGCACGGCTACGCCCGTCAGCAACAGTATCCCCGACAGCATATAGATGATCAGAGTCCTGAACCCGGCACGGAAGGACCGATCGGTCCTTGCCGCCCAGATCAGGAAGATGGCGGCAACCGCTGCCACTTCCCAATAGAGGAACAAGGTGATCAAGTCGCCGGCGAAGACCGCGCCGATGGCAGCGCCCACGTAAACAAGAGCGGTCGTCTGCTCCACCCTGTCGTCGCGGTGCCAAGCGAATAAGACGCCCAACGTCGCTGCGATATAGAAAACATATCCGAACAGAAGGCTTAGCTTGTCGATGCGCACATGGGTCTGCTCGAAACCAAGAGCGAAACTGGTTCCGAACGTGCCCGGCTCCAGCATCATCAGCTGCCAGATACCAAGTAGCGGTAGGAGGAGCGTGTATACCGAACGCAGATTCCCTTTTAAGAACGGTACCAGAAAAGCGCCGACGATCAGCAGCAGACCAGGTGGGAACTCAGCTATCATAGTAATCCTCGTCGCGCATCAAGATTTTGCGCAACTCGCGTGCGACCAACACCAGCGCAAAAGACACGAAAAATCCGAACAGGCCGTAGAATCCGAACCACTTCTCGAACGACAGAATCACGTGCTTCTCATAAACGGCGTCGGCCAGAAACAAGGCCGCGCACACCAGCACCAATGCCCAGAATATCTTGTGCACGTTGCGCATGTCGTCGAGCCAGAAACGCTTGCCGCCGTTCCCTTCTTGAGCGCCATCGCTTGGCGACGATTCGGTCATCTCATGTCCTTCGAGTCAGAACTTTGCGGTGAAATCTAAAGCTAACATGCCTCGGATTCCAAACCGCAAGAAATAGCGCATGTAGAGGCCACTGGGGGGCAACCTCGTTCAAACGCACAGGCGGCGGTCGGACGAGTTCCTGGCCTTCAATAATCTCACCTAGGACCTGGCAACGTAGAACCCATCGCCCGGCAAGCCGCCCTTCACCAACGCGGGCGAGGCCTCCATCAGGACGCCATAGAAGAATTCGAGATCATCGCGCGACGCCGCGCCGGACAGCGAGATCCAGTTTGTTGCGCGAAGCGAATCGGCAATGATCGTGGCGTCGAGGCCCAGCAAGGGGGCTCCCAGCGTGCCGGCGTCGTCCGGATTGGCGGCCATCCACGCGAGCGCATCTTCCATCACGGCGAGCAGCAATTGCGTTTCGGAATCGGTTAGGTCTTGCGGCACCACGGTGCCAGCCTGAGGAAATCGCGCGGCGCGACCGGTCAACGCGGCCCATTCCTGTTGCAAGTCCAGCATGCGATGCGCGCCTTCGGCGGCAGCGGCACTCGCCGCCGGTTCGGGCAGGACGGCAACATCGCACGCGCCCGACAACACGGCATCCTTGGCGGCGAGGTACGAGTCGAGAAACACGACGTTCGTTTCTGAGGCCAGATCGAGCGGCACGCGGCCCGCGAGGGTCGAGAAAATCGTATCGGGCATGTTGCCCTTGAGCGGAATACCGATCGTTTTGCCGCGCAACGCCGGCCACGTCGGGTCGATTGAGGCTTGCGAGAGCACGTGCAAGATGCCCCACATGTTGACGCACAGCATGCGGATCGGCGTGCCGCCGTTGTAGAGCACAGCGGCAAGATTTGTGGGGATGATGCTGAGATCGGCGGCGCCGGTCTCGATATCGGCGCGCATGGCTTTGGCGTCGGGCCAGGATTCGAAACTGACTTCGGAGAACGTTTCCACCAGTCGTGGGTCTTGGGCCGCGCGGGCGAGAATGATGGACGGCGGAACTTTGAGCGCACGAATGCGCAAGGGGCGCGCCATTAGCGCGGGGGAGATTTGGCGGCGGCGCCGTTTGCGCGTTTGGCCTCATCGGCCGACAAGATGCGGCGGACGCCGGCGCCGCGCGGTTTTGGTGACGGAGCTTTTCGTGCGGGTGCACTTTGCGCGGCACCGCCGTTGGAAACGCCGGGTGTCCACTTCTCGGCCTTTTTGCCGGTGAGGGTCCAGTATTCTTGTTCTTTATTGCGGTTCTGGCCGGCACTCGAGCGTCGATCAAGGGGCACGGCATCGGCGCCGCCACCGTAGGCGCGATAGAGCAGTTCGGCCGGGATTTCGAGGAGCGCACCTTTGCGGAAGACCGGGCGCCAAGCGCCGTCGCGTTCGACCAGCCCTTCGAGCTGTTTCAGGGTCTTTTTGCCGAACCTGTCCCAAATCTCGATGAGATAGTCTTCGACCATCCGCGGCGGATCGTTGGCTTCTAGAACGAACCGCCCGCCTTCGAAGAGTTGATGGATATTGGGTTCGACCGGACCGACCTGAGTCGCGAGGAAGGTCGCCGGCATGATCTTTTGGCCACGGTGTTCAGCCACGTAGTGCGCTTGCGTGAGATAGAGCAGGTAGTGCATGCGGCGCGCCGAAAGCGTTTCACCGGCAGACTCG
The DNA here is from genome assembly GCA_038141965.1 of Alphaproteobacteria bacterium. Classification (GTDB taxonomy): domain Bacteria; phylum Pseudomonadota; class Alphaproteobacteria; order SHVP01; family SHVP01; genus CALJDF01. The sequence goes on along the minus strand of JAYQJC010000002.1, from coordinate 98,733 downwards.
CACCGCGCCTGGAACCACCAGGCGACATCAAGCGTGGAGCGAGAGGCGGGAGGCTGCGGGATCACCGGATCATTCCAAATCGGCCGTTGAACACGTTCAAACGTTACCTGGCAAACTTTAACTGGCGGGCCAGGGCCTGGCAAAATCCTCGGGCCTTGCCCCGCCGGGGTGCGATCACTACGTTGCCCGGCAAGCATTAACGAACGGCTAACAGGCGGTTTTCTTATGGATATGAAGGGTGAATATCGGATTCCTGCGACCCAGCAGGCGGTGTGGGAAGCGCTCAACGATCCAGAGACACTGAAAGCCTGTATCCCCGGCTGCGAGACCATCGAAAAGACATCGGACACCGAGCTGACGGCCACCGTGAAGGCCAAGGTCGGGCCGGTCAGCGCCAAATTCAAAGGCAAAGTGACGCTGTCCGACCTTAACCCGCCGAACAGCTACAAGATTTCCGGCGAAGGTCAGGGCGGCCCGGCCGGGTTCGGCAAGGGCGGCGCGACGGTCACGCTGGAGCAAGACGGCAGCGACACCGTGCTGCGATATGACGCCAACGCCCAGGTTGGCGGCAAATTGGCACAAATTGGGGCGCGGTTGGTCGACGGCGCCGCTAAGAAAATTGCCGACCAGTTTTTTGCCAATTTCGCGGCCCACGTCGGGGGACCAGCGGAACCCGCCGCCGAAACAGCAACCGATGCGGCGCCCGACGCGGCCCCGGCGATGACCGTCAACCATGAGACCACAAAGCCCACCAAATCCGTCAGTACAGCGACCTGGATCGTTGGGCTGATCGTCGTGGTGGCGGTTTTGCTGGTGCTGTTCAGCGTCCTTTAGATGCTTGTCGACGGGCGGGACGGCAGCACTTGACCTGACCCACCGGTCCTAGGAAACTGCCCGCCAGCGCCGAATTCTGCCGATTTCCGGCCAACATCAACGAACCCTGGCCCGCCTTCGGAACCAGGGGTTTCATTTGGGAGGTCCCGCGTGGCCAAAGTATCGATGACCGTGAACGGCAGGGCCGTCAGTGCCGATGTCGAACCACGGACGCTACTCGTCGAATATATCCGTGAACATCTTCGCCTGACCGGCACCCATGTCGGCTGCGACACGACCCAATGCGGCGCGTGCACGGTGCACGTCAATGGTCAGGCCATGAAATCCTGCACCATGTTGGCGGTTCAGGCCGAAGGCGCCGAGGTCACGACCATCGAAGGACTAGCGAAGGGCGACGAGTTGCACCCGATGCAAGCCTCGTTCAAAGAGAACCACGGCCTGCAGTGTGGTTTTTGCACGCCGGGGATGGTGATGGCCGGGATCGACATTCGTCGTCGGCATCCCAACGCGGACGAGCAAACGGTTCGGCACGAACTCGAAGGCAACATCTGCCGCTGTACGGGCTACCACAATATCGTTAAGGCCATCATGAACGCGCAAGTCTAGGGCCCGGGGGCAGCCATGTATCAGTTCGAATATCACAAAGCATCCAGCGTCGACGACGCGCTCAAGAAACTCTCGAGCGCCGACGACGGCAAGATCCTCGCGGGCGGCATGACGTTGCTGCCGACGATGAAACAACGCCTAGCCGCGCCGAGCGATTTGATCGACCTGGCGGGCGTCGACGACCTCAAAGGCATCAAGGTCGACGGCTCGACGGTGACGATCGGCGCCATGACCACGCATTACGACGTGCATTCGTCCGCCGAGGTTCAGAAGGCCATTCCGGCGCTGAGCAAGCTGGCCGGACTGATCGGCGATCCAATGGTGCGTCACCGCGGTACGATCGGTGGCTCGTTGGCCAATAGCGATCCGTCGGCCGATTACCCGGCGGCCGTGATGGGCTTGGGCGCCACGATCAAGACCAACACGCGCGAGATTGCAGCGGACGATTACTTCAAAGGCTTGTTCGAAACCGCGCTCGAGGACGGCGAACTGATCGTTTCGGTATCGTTCCCGATCCCCAAACGCGCCGCCTACCAGAAATTCCCGCAACCGGCCTCGCGCTACGCAATGGTCGGCGTGATGGTGGCGGAAACGACCGACGGCATTCGTGTCGGTGTGACCGGCGCCGGCCCCTGCGCCTTTCGGGTGCCGGAGATGGAAAAGGCCCTGGCCGCGAAATTCGCGCCGGAGTCGGTAGCCGACATCAAGGTGTCCGCCGAGGGGCTTAACGCGGATATCCACGCCAGCGCCGACTACCGCGCCCATCTCGTGACCGTGATGGCCAAGCGCGCCGTCGCCGACGCCTAAAGCAACCCGATCCAACGGATTTTCAAGGGGAGCGCTGCTCCCCTTGTTGATTCCGCCCTGCCCTCCTACCCTCTTAGGATGACCACCGACATGCGCGATTTGCCCGCATCTATCGATGCCACACTAAGCCTCTTACAGGACGGCAATTACGTGTCCGACCGGGCCCTCGCGACCACGCTGTTTCTGAGTTTGAAGCTGGGCCGTCCCCTGTTTCTTGAGGGCGATGCCGGGGTCGGCAAGACCGAGATCGCCAACGTGCTGTCGCAAACCCTGGGACGGCGATTGGTGCGACTGCAGTGCTACGAGGGCCTCGATGTCGCTTCGGCGGTCTATGAGTGGAATTACCCTGCCCAAATGATCGAGATCAGGTTGGCCGAAGCCGAGGGCGTGCACGACCGCCAACAGCTGGGCTCAGATATTTTTTCGGAACGTTTTTTGATCAAGCGGCCCCTTCTCCAGGCGTTGGAACCCGACGCGTCGGGCCCGCCGGTGTTGCTGATCGACGAACTCGACCGCACCGACGAGCCTTTCGAGGCGTATTTGTTGGAACTGTTGGCCGACTTTCAGGTGACGATCCCCGAATTCGAAACGGTGAAGGCCAAAGAACCGCCCATCGTGATCATCACGTCGAACCGAACGCGTGAAATTCACGACGCGCTGAAGCGGCGCTGTTACTACCACTGGATCGGCTATCCCGATGCCGCGCGCGAGCTTTCGATTTTATCGCTGAAGGTGCCGGGCGCCGGCGAACGCTTGAGCCGCGAGATCGTCGCGTTCGTTCAGTCGTTGCGCGAGCAGGACTTGTTCAAGCTGCCGGGAATTGCCGAAACCATCGATTGGGCGTCGGCCTTGGTGCAACTCGACAAACTCGCGTTGGACCCCGAGACCGTGAACGATACGCTGGGCGTTTTGCTGAAGTACCAGGACGATATCGCCAAGATCCAGGGCAGCGAAGCCGCCAAGCTTCTCGACCAAGTGAATACGGAACTCGCCACGGCGCGATGATGACGATGGCTGATACCGGCCGCCTTCCCGACAACATCATGCACTTTGCCCGCGTCTTGCGGGCCGCCGGCTTGCCGGTAGGACCGGGACGCGTGATCGAAGCAGTGCGCGCGGTCGAAGCCGCTGGGATCGGTAGCCGCGACGACCTGTACTGGACGTTGCATGCGGTCTTCGTGAACCGCCGCGACCAACGCGAATTGTTCGACCAAGCCTTCCACATTTTTTGGCGCAACCCGCGCATTCTGGAACGGGCGATGTCGATGTTGCTGCCGACCTTCGGCGCCGAGAACGAGGACCCACCCCCGGCGCGCGAGGCCAACCGGCGGCTGACCGATGCCATGTTCCCCAAAGAACCCGGCGCAACCGCCGACCAAGACCAAGAAGAAGAGACGTTGCTGGACGCGGCGTTTTCGTTTTCGGCCCAAGAGGAGTTGAAGACGCGGGATTTCGAGTCGATGTCGGCCGAAGAGATCGACCAGGCCAAAAAGGCGATCGCCGCGATGCGATTGCCGATCGTCGATGTGAAAACGCGGCGGTTCAAAGCCGATGCGCGCGGCCGGCGCGTCGATATGCGCGCGACCATTCGGGCGAGCTTGCGTTCCGGTGGCAGCATTATCCCGTTGCGCCGACGTAGCCGGGTGCGGCGGCATCCGCCGCTGGTGGTGCTGTGCGATATCTCGGGCTCGATGAGCCGCTATTCGCGAATGTTTTTGCACTTCATGCACGCCGTGACCAACGATCGAGATCGGGTTTCGACGTTCGTCTTCGGCACTCGGTTGACCAATGTGACGCGCTACCTACGCCAAAAGGATGTCGATGTGGCACTGAGCGACGTCAGCGAGACCGTGCAGGACTGGTCGGGTGGGACGCGGATCAGCGGCTGCATGCACGATTTCAACACACGCTGGTCCCGCCGGGTGCTGGGACAGGGCGCGATGGTGATCCTGATTACCGACGGGTTGGATCGCGAGGGCACGGAAAATCTCGGGTTTGAGATGGAGCGGCTGCATAAGTCTTGCCGCCGCATGCTGTGGCTCAACCCGCTGTTGCGCTACGATAAATACGAGGCCAAAGCCGCCGGGGCACGCCAAATCCTGCCGCATGTTGACGAATTCCGCTCGATACACAATCTAGAGTCCATCGCCGACCTGGCCGGCTCGTTAAGCCGGGATTGGCCGCGCACCGAAGAAGCCACCGCCACCACGTGGGGAGCCGTCGCATGACCGCCGAAGTCGATAACGTTCTGGAACAAACCGCCGCGTGGCGCAACGAAGGCAAAGGCGTGGCCTTGGCGACCGTGGTGACGACCTGGGGCTCCTCGCCTCGCCCGGTCGGCTCGCAACTGGCGGTCGACGACAGCGGCAAATTCGTCGGTTCGGTATCGGGCGGCTGCATCGAAGGCGCGGTGGTCGAGGAAGCCTTGGCCGCGATCAAAGACGGCGAAACGCGCCTGTTGGATTTCGGCGTGACCAACGAACAGGCCTGGGAAGTGGGCCTCGCCTGCGGCGGCAAGGTGCAAGTGTTCGTCGAACGGGTCGCATGAAGGACGCCACGCTAAAACAAGTCCTGGCCGATCAGGCCGCCAAGCGCGCGGTGGTGCTGGCGACCGATCTTTCCAATGGCGACGAGCGCTTGATCTACCCCCACGAGCCGGGCGACGACCCCCTATTGGCCGCCGCGCAAGATGCCGCGCGCCTGGATAAAAGCGCTGTGGTCGAGGACAACGGCGCGCAAGTCTTTCTCAACGTTTACAACCCACCGCTGCGGCTGATCATCGTCGGTGCGGTGCATATCGCGCAGCCGTTGGCCCGTATGGCGGCGATGACCGGCTACGACGTCACCGTGATCGACCCGCGCGCGGCGTTCGCAAGCGAAGAGCGGTTCCCGGGCGTGACGGTGATGACCGAATGGCCCGACAATGCGATGGCGACGTTGGCGCCGGATGCGCGCACGGCGATCGTGACGTTGACGCACGATCCCAAAATCGACGACCCCGCATTGGAGGTCGCGCTGCGATCGCCGGTGTTTTACATCGGCGCCTTGGGCAGCAAAAAGACCCATAACGCGCGGCTGTACCGCTTGGGCAAAGCAGGTTTTGGCGACGACGATATGGCGCGGATTTGCGGCCCGGTCGGGCTCGCGATCGGGGCCAAGTCGCCGGCCGAGATCGCCGTGGCGGTGCTGGCGCAAATCACCGAACACCTGCGCCAACCCGCGGGCTGACATGTTTTTTGGCGCCATTCCCGTGGCCGAGGCGGCAGATTGCATTCTCGCCCATAGCCTGCGGTTTGACGGTGGCGTCTTCAAGAAAGGCCGGCGGCTGTCGGCGGCCGACATTGCGGCGCTGACTAAGGCCGGTGTTGCCGAGGTCTTGGCGGCCCGTTTTGAAGACAGCGACGTGCCTGAGGACGACGCTGCGGCGACGATCGCGCAGGCGATTTGCGGCGACGGCGCCAATACCAGCGCGGCCTTCACCGGGCGGTGCAACCTGTTCGCCGCCGCCGATGGGGTCGTGTTGGTGGATCGCGCGCGGATCGACCGCCTCAACCAAGTGCATGAAGCCATTACCGTCGCGACCCTGACGCCGTTCGATCACGTAACGGAAGGCCAATTGTTGGCCACCGTGAAGATCATCCCGTTCGCCGCCCCCGCGCGGCGGTCGAGGCGTGCATCGACCTGGTGCGCGACGCAGCGCCAGTGGCCTTGGCGCCGATCACGCCGCACAAAGTGGGCCTGGTGATGACAACCTTGTCGGGGACCAAGGATAGCGTGCTCGACAAGACCGCGGCGGTGGTCGGCCAACGCTTGGCGCGGCTCGGGAGCTGGTTGAGCGCGGAGCGCCGCTGTGCCCACGACGAAACGGCGATCGGCGCCGCGGTGACCGAGTTACTCGCCGAGGGCTGCGCGCCCATTTTGGTGTATGGCGCGTCGGCCATTGTCGACCGACGCGACGTGGTCCCGGCCGGTATCGTGGCGGTAGGTGGCGCGATCGATCATTTCGGCATGCCGGTCGATCCGGGTAACCTGATCTTGACCGCTCATGTCGGCGAGACCCCGGTGATCGGACTACCGGGTTGTGCGCGCTCGCCCAAGCTAAACGGCGTGGATTGGGTTTTGTGGCGATTGCTGGCCGGCGTGGCCGTCGATGGGCCCGCGATCCAAGCCATGGGCGTCGGCGGGCTGTTGAAGGAAATTCCCTCGCGCGGGCAGTTGCGCGATCCCGGCGCTGCGGAAAAGGCCCCTCGCGTCCCCCGGATCACCGCCGTGATCTTGGCCGCGGGGCAATCCCGCCGCATGGGCGCCGCCAACAAGTTGCTGGAGGACCTCGATGGTACGGCGATGGTGCGCCGGGTCGTGGCCCAGGCGCAGGCCAGTCAGGCGCGCGACGTGATCGTGGTGGTCGGGCATGAGGGTGACGCCGTACGCGCCGCGCTCGCCGACACCGAGGTGCGCTTCGTTGAGAACCCGCATTTTGCCGACGGGCTCAGCGCCTCGCTCAAGGCCGGTATCGCCGCGGTGTCTGCCGATTCCGACGGGGCGGTCGTGTTGTTGGGCGACATGCCCGCCGTCACGACCGACCACATCAATCAGGTGATCGCCGCGTTCAACCCGGTGGAGGGCCGCAGCATTTGCGTCCCCACGACGCGCGGCAAGCGCGGAAACCCGGTGTTGTGGGGCCGCGACTATTTTGGGGAGATCGCCGGCCTATCGGGCGATGCCGGTGCACGCCATCTGATCGGCGCGCATGCCGATGCGGTGTGCGAGGTGGCGCTGGACGACGATGCGATTTTCGTCGATGTCGATACACCCGAAGCCTTGCAGGCCTACCGCGATAAAACCTCTGGCTAGGGCACCATCACCGTGCGAATGGTCTCGCCGGTGGCGAGGCGTTCGAAGGCCTCGTTGATATCGTCGAGGCGGACGGTTTCCGTCATCAGACGATCGACCGGCAACTGCCCGGCACGATAGAGCTGGACGAAATTCGGGATATCGCGCACCGGAACGCAACTGCCGAGGTAGCTGCCGCGCAGGGTGCGTTCTTCGGCAACCATTTGCACCGGCGGGATCGACAGGCGTTGATCGGGATGCGGCAAGCCGGCGGACACCGTCTCGCCACCGCGACCGGTAATGTTCCACGCGAGTTCCAATGCCTTGGCCGAGCCGGCCATTTCGAACGCGTAGTCGACGCCGCCGCCAGTAGCCTCTTTGACCGCCGCCACACACTTCTCATCGCTGGCAAGGAACGCGTCGGTAGCGCCGAGTTGACGCGCAAAATCGAGTTTGTCTTCGCGCATATCGATGGCGACGATCTGCCGCGCACCGGCGAGGCGGGCGCCCAGCAGCGTGTTGAGCCCGATGCCGCCCAATCCGATGACCGCGACGGTCGAGCCAGGATGCACCTTGGAGGTGTTGACGACGGCGCCCACGCCGGTGATGACGGCGCACCCAAACAGGGCCGCAATGTCGAAGGGAATGTCCTTTTCGATCTTCACGAAAGAGCGGCGAGAGACCACCGCGTGGTCGGCGAAGGCCGAGACGCCGAGGTGATGGTTGATGGGCGTACCGCCAAGGCTCAGGCGACGCGCGCCGGAGACCAAGGTCCCTGCCCCGTTGGCGACCGCCGCCGGTTCGCACAAGGCCGGACGGCCGGAGGCGCAAGGTTTGCAGTGGCCGCAGCTGGGCACGAAAACGAAGACGACGTGATCGCCCGGCTCGACGTCGTCGACGCCGTGGCCGATTTCAATGACCTCACCGGCGGCCTCATGGCCCAGCGCCATCGGCATGGGGCGCGGCCGGTTGCCGTCGATTACCGAAAGATCTGAGTGGCATAGGCCGGCGGCGTGAATCTTGACCAGAACCTCGCCCTCGCCCGGCGGGTCGAGGTCGAGGGTTTCGATCTTGAGAGGTTTCGATTCGGTATAGGGGCGTGGCAAGCCCAATTCGTGCAGAACGGCGGCGCGGATCTTCATGAAACCTCCCTCAACGTGCGTCGCAGAGGTATGCCATGCGCCGTGCCCTCGGGCAATGCGGCGAGCCTATTGGGCGGCGGCGCGTTGCGATCGGGATGCTGCGCGAATGCGGTCCAAGGCAAGCGCCACGCCAGCCGCGCGCGGCGTCACGCCATCGGCCGCTGCACGATCAAGCACGGTGTGGGTGTTGGTGGCGATCTTGTCAACGACTTGGGCTAGGGCATCGTCTACCGACCCACCCTGCAATTCGACACAACCGCAAATCAGGCCGCCGGCATTGGCGATGAAATCCGGAATCGAGACGACGCCACGATCGTGCAACACGGTTTCGGCCTCTTCGGACACCGGAATGTTGGCGCCTTGCACGATGATCTTGGTATCGAGCCGGTCGACATTCGCCTTGGTTACGACGTCTGGCCGCGCGGCGGGCACCCAAATGTCGCGCGGGAAGCCAACGATCTCGTCACGGTCGACGGTACCGGCAGCGAAGTTCATAAGCAGACCGCCGTCGTCAACGTGCGCCACCAGGGACTTGAGGTCGATCCCGCCCGGTTGGTGTAGCGCCGCAGATATATCGGCGACACCGACGATTACCGCGCCACGGCGGGCCAAGAACTGCGCGGCATGCAACCCGACGGCGCCGAAGCCTTGTACCGCCACGCGTGCGCCGCGGAGGTCGAGACCGATATGATCGGCCGCGATTTCGGCGGCGGCGGCCACGCCGAGGCCGGTCGCTCCAATTTCGTCCAGTGGGATCCCGCCATGGTCGGCCGGCAGGCCGACCGCGCGACCAGCTTCTTCCTTGAGCCAGACCATGCAGATCTCGTTGGTCCCCATGTCGGGACCGGGGATGAACTCCTCAAATCGCGCGATGGCACGGCCGAAGGCGCGGATGAGACGTTCTTTCGCGACACTCGGCATCGCCGGGTCAGCGGCAATGACCGCCTTGCAGCCGCCGTGCGGTAAATCGGCGGCGGCAGCTTTGAGGGTCATGGCGCGGGCCAAGCGAAAGGCCTCTTCGGCGGTGACATCGGGCGCCATGCGGACCCCCCCCGATGCCGGGCCCGCGGGCGACATTATCGATGGCGACGATAGCTTTGAGCCCGCTGTCGGGATCATGCAGGTGGGCAATGAGGCGGGGCCCGAGATCGTCTGCAAACCGGAATATGTCGGACACGCGCCCTCCAACCAAAATGGTCCCTTTGGATATTGGCCCGCAGATGGTAGATGTCGAGGACTTCGCGGGGTGGTCACCCGAAGGTGACAGGGTCGTTCTTGAGGCGTGGACTTAGAGATCGCCCAAGCTCAGGGCGCCGAGATAGGCCAGCACCGCTTGTTCGGGCAGCGGTGGCCCCGTTTGATCCAGCGGATCGGTGGCGGGTGCGGCACTAAGGCCTACGCCGCCGCTTTCGGCTTTTTCCTTGGCGAGTTCGGCTTGGGCCTTGCGGATCTCGGCATCCGCTTTTGCGGCGATCGCGCGGTCTTGGGCGGAAGGCTCAGCCGGGGCCGTGGCGGCGGCCTTCACGGCGCGCATCTTTTCGATCGTCGCCGCGGGATCGCCGGCGACAGGACTGACATCGATCGATACCGATCCGCCAATGGCGTATTGCTTGCCGTCCGGCCCGGTCTGGTATTCGTACCTCGGTGCGCCGGCGTGTTGTCCACCGGCGCGGGCATGGGCCTGTTCGTGACGCCGCACTTCGGCATCAATTTTCTTGAGTTCGCGGACGACGGCCTTCTCTTCTTCGGTGAGGGTTTGGCCAGGCAGCCCGCCGCCGTCTTCGTTGGCGGACAGTTGCACGATCGCGGCCGGGCCTCGCGAAGAGGGCTCGGTGCGATCTTCGACGCCACCGGCTTGGGGTGCCTCGAAGGCGCCACCGCCCCCAGGACGGGGCAAGATGCCTTGGCTCAATGTTGCGACGAGAGGCGCCGACACTGGTCATGACAAACCCAACTACCAACCAATCAATCCGGTAGTAATTTAAGCGTTGGGCGACGAGAATCGGAAAAAAGTTATGGTTAACAAGGCGTTAGCAGGAATATCTTATCAACACATTGATATTTATACACAATGTTTTTCTCAAAATACTTTGCGTACTACAGGCGGACTACTTTCAAGCGCCGACCAAAAGGATGTGGCCCTTTGTCGGGCTTGGCCGGGGGTCAAAAAATAGAAACTAAGGGGAGAGTTCCCTCCCCTTAGTTTCTTCTCGCCTTCTAGTTATGCACTGTTCTCAGCGGATTGAGACGTTGCGACATTCCAAATTATTACACCGAATGCAATCTTGTTCAGAACATCTGCCAAGTTGTAGATGATATTCAATGCCGCTGACGCTTCTGCCGGATCTGAGTAAACGAAATAGCCAAAAATGTATCCGAGTGGATAAATTGCCCAGCCAATAGTAACGATCCAACGCATTGTCGAGAAAGCTGATTGGACCTGATGCGTTGAGGACTGCTTATTGACCTTACTCGCCTCGCCAAAAATACTTCGTAAAGGATATAAGCCCAGCCAGCCATACCGATGGCGAAAGCCAAATAGGAGTTCATGTAGTTAGCTTCACCTAGATACCCGCCAACCAGCATGACGGTTGTCCCAATCAGCAGTCGCCAAAAGATACCGCTAGAGACATTCGTAATAGCCCTGAGGATCAGGTAGAACTCGATCATCAACAGCGGGACAGTAATCAACCAATCGATGTAGCGATAAACTGTTGGAGATTCTCCTGTCTCAATCCAGACCTCGCGCATGTAAAAATAGTGGACTGCTGCTACGAGCGTGACTAACCCGCTAACGACCAATGAAGTCTTCCACTTCGCCGAAACACGCTGTGTTTCAAGGAAAAAGAAGGCTGTAGCTGCGATCAGCGCCATTGAAATCAGCCAGAACGAGATCCCCACAAAGTCATCTGGAGCTAAAACTGCGCTGTCTGCGGCATGGCTTGCTGTCGGAAGGCCAGCAATGAGCAACATGAAAACTGCGCTCGAACAGAATTTTTTTAATAAAGGCATTAGTACCCCCTAATTTAAAGTGTGACTTTATAGTTACGGTCTATTTCACCAGTTGGATCACCGGTCCTACTTGGAATTTTGTATTATCCAAACGGACTTTGACCTGCCCCAGATCAGTGGTCCAGTTTCTATGAGAGAGCCCGGACGGTTTGAGGGTAAGGCGATTTGGCCATAGGCGGCAAGATCGTGACCGGTGCGGGTGGCTTGTAGCCCAGAGATGAATGCGGCCGAATGGATACCCCCAGCGCACGGCAGATCACGCCGATCTTCTCGCCCTGCGACAGCCGAACCTCGGCTTCACGCAGCTTCCCGATAATCTCTTCTGGTGTGTAACGTTTCCGGCTCATCTCTTCCTCCTTGCAAGGTCAGATTAGCCGGACTCTCTCATTCATCCTGGACCAGTTTTCGGGGCGCAGGTCAGGTTCCTCAAGAAGCGTTCCGGCCTCATCGTAGCAAACTTCTTTGTCCCTATATTTTTCGGGAAGCATTACGCGTTTCTTGCCGTCCCCCCATCGCGACAGGAGAAAAATCCTTCGCCTTGCAAACGTATGCCTGCCAAGTCGCGCTATGCGCTACAGGAGCACCGAACGTCAAAAACAAAAACGCTGCTGCGGTGGTCGCCGAGAACTGGATCAAGTTCTTGCGCGAACGGCGAATTCCGGAGAGCGATTTTGGACCAGTACTGAGCCCACCATGGATCCGACAACGACCATTTCGGGGCATCTGATTGTCATCGTTCCAGACGACTGGTGCCTGGCAGGGAGTGCCACATCGCGTCTTGGCACCACAACGCGGTCTGTCCTTCCTCCGTATTTTCACGGCCTTATCATCCCAATCGTAGGCCGCAGGGTGCGGTGCACCCGTCACGCCGATGTGACAGGTACTCAGACAGCGAGTCCGGCCCTAGGCGTTCTTTTTGCGCACATCCTCGAAATAGCCCTCGACATCGGCGCGGGTGACGACATCGGCATAGCGACGCCCGACATCGCGGAGGTTGTCGTTGTGCGGGCCTTCGTCGGCATCGCCGACGCAGCTTTCGGGGATGATGGTGCGGAAGCCGTGTGAAAAACTATCGATCGTGCTGGCCCGGACGCAGCCGCTGGTGGTGCAGCCCGTCACGATGACGGTATCGACGCTATGCTTGGTGAGGAACGTGGTCAGCGGCGTTTTGAAGAAGATCGACGGCGCGGATTTGGGAAAGACGTAATCGTATTTCTTGTCCCAGATCTTTTCGTCCATCGCCATGCCGTCGTGATCGAGGAAGAACTGCTCGCGGACCGCGCCGATCTTCCAGTAGGGCATGTCTTGATCGCTCCAGTAGCCGGTGAAACAACTGGCCACGGGGACACCACAGCGCCGCGCGGCATCCAGTAGTTTGGCCGTTTCGTCGCGCGCATCGTGAATGTGCTTGAAGCCGCCGATGGGGTACTGCGGATCGGTAAAGGCGGCCTGGAAATCCACCACGATGACCGCCGGGCGCTCGCCGAAGCCGATCGAATATTCGCCGTAACTGGCTCCTTGATAGGCGTCTGACATGGGTCGCTCCGTTGGCTGGGTGGGATCAAAAGAGCGCCTACCCTAAGGGCCGCTCCTGACCCACGCAAGAAGCAGAAAGTCTTTAGTTGTCATAGGGTTATGGAACGGGCGCTGCCTTGCAAAGCGACTCTTGAATGCTAGGATGAGAGACTAATATCCGACACTTAAATTCATGGAGACCGGCCGCGATGAAAGCGCTTGAGGATATCGTTCTGCTTGACCTGACCCACATGTTGTCGGGACCTTACGGCGCGATGCTGCTGACCGATCTCGGGGCCCAGACGATCAAGGTGGAGCCGCCGGGCCGCGGCGAAGGCACCCGCGCGTTACAGGCGAAAGACCCCAAAAACTCGATGCACGGGATGGGCTCTTACTTCCTGACCCTGAACCGCGGCAAAAAAAGCGTGTGCATCGATCTTAAGTCCGATGGCGGGCGCGAGGTTTTCTACGAGTTGGTCAAGAAAGCCGATGTGGTGCTGAGCAACTTTTCCGCCGGCGTACCGGAACGCTTGAAGATCGATCTCGAGCACCTCTCGAAGGTCAATCCGAAGATCGTGACGTGCAGCGTGACCGGCTTCGGCGAGACCGGCCCGGCCCAAAAACGCCCCGCCTTCGACATGGTGGCGCAGGCCACCGGGGGCGGGATGTCGATCACCGGCGATCCGACGACGGGACCGTTCCGCGCCGGCATTCCGATCGGCGATCTGGGCGGCGGTTTGTTCGGCACCATCGGGATCTTGGCGGCGCTGCACGAGCGCGACCGGACCGGCAAGGGCCAACACGTCGATGTCTCGATGCTCGATGCGCAAATCTCGATGCTGAACTACATGGCAACGATGTATTTCCTGTCGGGGGAGAACCCCTACGGCATCGGCAATTCGCACTTCGTGCACGTGCCTTACGATGTCTTCAGAACCAAGACGCGGCCCGTGGTGCTGGCGATCATCACCGATAATTTCTTTGCCAGCCTGGCGGAGATGCTGGACGACGATTTCCTACGCAACGAAGAGTACAAGACCCAACCGGCTCGGCTGCGCGATCAAAAGATCATCAACGACCGTGTGCAGGAGCATTTCGAAAAGGAACCGGCAGAGCACTGGCTCGAACTGCTGGAAGCCGCGCGCATCCCGCATGCACCGGTGAACGACTTCAAACACGCCTTGTCGGACGAGCAGGTCTTGTCTCGCGACATGGTGGTGGACGTCCCCCATGTCGACGGCGGCACCTTCAAGGTCGTGGGCAACCCGGTGAAGATCTCGGGGCATGAGGATACGTGGGAATCCCCGCCGAAACTGGGCCAGCACACCGACGAGGTGTTGCGTGATATGCTGGGTAAAAGCGCCGACGAGATCGAGAAATTGCGCGCAGATGGATTAATTGGATAGAGGCGATCATGGGCGAAAAAGTCATCATCAACGAAGTGGGCCTGCGCGACGGGCTGCAAATCCAACCCAAATTCGTCCCGACCGAGGGCAAGCTGGAACTGTGCCAAGCGCTGGTCGATGCGGGGGTGCGTTCGTTCGAGGCGACCTCGTTCGTCTCGCCCAAGGCGATCCCACAAATGGCTGACTCCGCGGAACTGTTCCCGCAATTGCCCGCCAAGGACAAAGTCTTCTACTCGGGCCTGCTGTTCAACGAAAAGGGCTATGAGCGCGCAATGGCCGCGGGCGTCAAATCGGTTGCGGTCGCGCTGGCCTCGACCGAAAAGATGAACATGGCCAACATTCGGATGACGCTGGACGAAGCGATCACCAACCTGGGCGCGATCATCAAGCGGACCAAACAGGACGGCCTTGATTCCCGCGCCTATGTCTCCACCGCGCTGGGCTGCCCCTACGAGGGCGACGTGCCGGTCAAGGTCGTAATGGACCTGGCCGCCAAGTTGGCCGAAGCCGGAGCCGACAAGATTGCCATTGCCGACACCATCGGATCGGCACACCCGCAGCTCACTAGAGAGGTGATCTCGGCGGTGGTGAAGGAATTCGGCGCCGACAAGATCGTGGTGCATTTCCACGACACCCGCGCGATGGGCCTGACCAATGCGTGGGTGGCACTGGAAGAAGGTGTGCGCGAATTCGATACCTCAATCGGCGGTCTCGGCGGTTGCCCCTTCGCCCCGGGTGCGGCGGGGAACTTGGCCACGGAAGACCTCGTCTTCATGCTGAACGAAAGCGGCTACGACACCGGCATCGATGTACGCGGCCTACGCAAAGCGGCGGCCATTGCCGAACGCTACACCGGTCAACAGCTGGGTGGCCGGATCACGCAGTGGTGGCTGTCGCAAGAGCGCAAGAAAGCCGCAGAGGCAGCGCAAGCGGCGGAATAGCGTCTGATTGAACTGTTCTCGAGAACTACACGATCAAACTAAACGAATAGCCTCATCATGTTGGCGGGTTTCGAAAGCGCGCCCTTGAACGTCGCGCTTGCTGCGACGCTCGGCTACCTGTTGGGCTCCATTCCCTTCGGCCTTCTGTTTACGCGATTGGTAGGCTTCGGTGACATTCGGAATATCGGTTCCGGAAGCATCGGCGCAACGAACGTACTTCGTACCGGCAACTTGCGCTTGGCCCTGCTCACGCTGATCTTCGATAGCGGCAAAGGAGCGGCACCGACGCTGGCAATCGGATACCTGGCCCCAGACTTGGCCCCTCTCGCTGCCATCGCAGCCGTTTTGGGGCATTTGTTTCCAATATGGCTTGGCTTCAAAGGCGGCAAAGGCTACGCCACCGCGCTAGGCGTTGTGGCGGTCCTGGCCTGGCCGGTCGCACTCCTTACGGGATTAACTTGGTTGCTTGTTGCGGCGATCTTCCGTTTCTCGTCACTGTCGACCTTGGTCAGCATAACCCTTGCGCCGCTGTATGCTTGGATATGGGGAGAGCCAACGGTGGCTTCCGCCACAGCCGTCATTGCCGTCTTCCTGTGGCTTCGCCACAGGCAAAACATACAGCGGCTACGCACTGGCGAAGAGCCAAAAATCGGCGAGAAGGCTCAGGCATCGCCTAGCTGACCAACGTGAGTGGTCAGGGGCGATACGCGCCGTGAACTGAAATCCTCGGGCTTACTTCTTAGCCATGCCGATCTTTTTGAGGTCGACGTCGAACTTGAGAAAGATTTCGCAGAGCTGGTCGTAGCAGACGCCCACCCGGATGGTCGTGAAATCGCCGAAATCGATGATGGTCGAGGACCGGCCCTCGGGGTTGGCGTATTTGGATTTACCGCCGTCGATGACGATATCGCCCGCCGCCAACACCGGCGGATCAACCTCGTCCACGGTGTACTTGGAGCCGGTGAGCGACGTATTGGCGGAGGAGCCGAGGATCGGCATGCCACGTTCGAGCGACTGCTTGGTCATTTCGTTGTGGAATTCGCCCGCATTGAGCAGCATGTCGAGCGTACCGGCCTTGGTCGAGTTCTGGAGAACGAAGGGCGGCACTTCTTTGAACATGGGATGATCGGCGCGGAACGGCGCAACCGTGGAGAACGGCAGATTGTTGTCGTAGATCACGGCCTTGATGATGTCGTGCTTCCACGGCTCGATGATCTGGATTTCCTTGAGCAGATCGTAATTCGAGAACATGCCGGACGGTTTTCGAAGGACCGGTCCTTGGCGGAGAAAATGGTTCTGATCGAGGCCTCGGAATTGCCGACGATGGCGTAAGCCACATCGAGCGGAATAATCGCGACGCCGCCGTCGGCGATGACGTCCACGACCTGTTTGGATTGTGCGACGACATCGTCTTGTTTGAGCCGGATTTGATCCGCCATTCGTTCGTTCTCCCGATCTAACTAGAGGTTACTCGGCGGCCTGGGCTTGGTTGCCGATCCGCGTGAGATATTCGATGGTTTCTTTTTCGCTGATGACATCGGCGTATTTTGCGTTCATGTCGAACAGATTCGCTTGATGCGGACGTTCGTCGCGATCGCCGCAGGCCTCGGCCACGACCATGGGGCGGAACCCGTAGGACACGGTATCGATGCAAGTGGCGCGAATGCAGCCGCTGGTGGTGAGGCCGGTCAGGATCAAAGTATCGATTCCGGCGGCGGTCAGGGTCGAGGACAGAGTCGTGCCGAAAAAGGCGCTGGGATACTGCTTGGAGATCACCAGTTCGTCTTCGCTGGGCTCGAGCCCCTTGGGCCAGGCGCCCATCGGCCCGCCCTGCTCCATAATGTGGAGCGTCGGCACTTTCTTGATGAACATGCCGCCGTTGACGCCGCCCTTGGTGTAGACAACGTTGGTGTAGATGACCGGTACACGAGAGCGCCGTGCGGCATCGCGAATGCGGATGCCGGAGGCCAATGCATCGTCGACGCCGGCATAAAGTGGCGATGACTTGTCGAAATAGGCTTCGACGTAATCAATCAGAATGAGCGCCGGGCGCTCGCCAAACCCGAGGCGCTTGTTGTATCCGGCACCGTCATAATCGTTGTCGAGATCTTGCTCGGCCATCGTTCCCTCCCTTGAGTTAACCGGCTTTGGCTTGGCGCCGCAGATCCGCGGCGGGATCGTCTTCTTCCATCGCGTCGATGCCCCACTTCTCTTCGAACGCCCAAACCTCCGGGAACCCCATCAGCGTGTGCATTTCGAGGCCCGGCATCAACGGGACTTCGATATCGGCGGTGGAGCCCTTGGTTTCAAGCGTGGTGTAAACGCTCTTGAACGCATGGGCCGCCGCCGCAAAAGCGGTGCCGGGATAGATCGCGAAGGAATAGCCGAGTTCTTTGAGGGTCTCGGCAGCCACGACCGGGGTGAGCCCGACATCGGAAATGTTGATCATCAACGGATGATCGAAGCGCTTGGCGATGATTTCCATTTCTTCGACCGAGGTCGGTGCTTCGACAAAGAGAACATCGGCGCCCGCTTCGGCATAGGCCTCGGCCCGGCGACACGCGCTGTCGAGGCCTTCGTTGGCGCGACTGTCGGTGCGCGCAATGACCATGAAATTGGGGTCTTGCTTGGCGTCGACCGCCACCTTGATCCGCATGACCATGTCATGCGTCGACACCAATTGTTTCCCTGGCGTGTGGCCGCATTTCTTGGGGTCGGCTTGGTCTTCGATATGGAGACCGCACGCACCAGCGGCTTCGTAACCTCGGATGGTCTGGGCCACGTTGAGAAGGCCGCCATAACCGGTATCGGCATCCGCGATAAGCGGCGTGGTCGTGCCCTGCGCGATATGACCGACGCGGGTCACCATATCGCGGTAGCTGGCGAGACCGGCATCGGCGAGACCAAGGTAGGAGGCGACCGCGCCGTAGCCGGTCATGTAAATGCCGGTGAAGCCCATGCTGTCGGCGATTCGCGCCGAGATCATGTCGTAGACACCGGGGGCCACGAAAAAATTCTTGGCTCGAATGCGATCCGCAAACGCTTTGCGTTTCTCTACCGACATGGCGTTCTCCCCTAGGCGGGCCGAAGGCCGCCCAACAGACGCGTGGCGCCTCTGGGGCGCCACGCAATCTTTGTGATCCGGGGTGTTACCCGGAAGATGAGCCGTCGATTACTCGGCGGCTTCGCGCATCTTCTGCGCTGCCACTTGGTGCCATTTCTGGAACACCGGCGCGGCAGGCGGATCGAAGCTGGTTTCGGCTTTGCACCGGGCTTTGAGCTCGGCGATCGTGCCACCGAAGTCGAAGAGTTTGACCTCGCCACGCTCTTTCGAGAGCTTGGCGCGGAGTGCTTCGGTTGCGCCTTGGTCGACCGAGAGGTCGCCCTTCAGCACGACGCCGTAACGCTTGGCGCCTTCGACCGAAACGAGGCCGCGTTCGACATCCTTCGCCACACGCTCGGCCGGACGTTTGAACGGGTCGCCCCATCCGCCGCCGCCCCAGGTGTTGAAGTAAAGGATATCGCCCTCTTCGACCTTAATGTGGTCGATCTTGGACGGCATCAACTCTTCGGTGCCGTCGGCCCGGACCATCAGCTTGTTGCTGCGTCCGCCCGGCAGACCGCCGTTCACGCCCCACGGGTAGGTGAGCCAACGATCGTCATGGATCGAAATCTCACCCGGTTCGAGGAAGCGATAACCGGTCGAAATACCGTTGCCGCCACGGTGCAGGCCAGGCCCGCCCGAGTCGGTGATCGATTCGTAGACATCGATCCGGAGCGGGAAGTAGCTCTCCAAGAACTCGCACGGCACGTTGGTGAACGAGGGCCACAAGGAGTGCCCATCGGGACCATCGCCAACCGGACGGCCCGGAATACCACCGAAGCCGATCTGGTAGAGCTGATACCACTCGCCGTTCTTATCGTAGCCCGAATACATGAAGTGGGGGCTATCGGAGAAGCCCGCCGCGTTCAGCGCATCCGGCGCGCCCTGACCGAGCAGGCCGCCCATGATGTCGAAGATGCGACCGAGCATATGAGTCCGGCAGGAAAGTGCCGCCGGCTTCATCGGCTTGAGGATCGTCCCGGCCGGGATCGTCACGTCGACGAGGTCGTAGAAACCATCGTTAAAGAGGATCTGCGGATCGAAGATGTTGATGGTGAACGCACCGAGGAACATCTTGAACATTTCCTCGTTGAGATAGAAGTTGATCGAACTCTTCGACTGCGGATCGGTTCCGGTGAAGTCGAAGTAGGCGACATCCCCCTTGCGCACGACACTACAGGCGATCTTGTATGGGCCAGTGCCGATACCGTCGTCGCAAATGTAGTCTTCGAAGTACGCTTTCTTCTCGGGGATGACCATCTTGATGATGGCGCTCATGGCCCGCTTGTTGCGATCGAGCATCTGCTCCATGGCTTCGATGTAGATATCGACGCCAAAGCGCTCAGCAATCTCGATGCAGCGCCGTTCTGCGGTACGCAGCGCGGCGATAAGGGCGTTGAAGTCGGCCCGGTTCCAATGCGGCAAACGACAGTTGTGCAAGATCAGATCGAGCACCTCCTTGTTGAGCTTGCCTTTGCGGTAGATCTTCGTCGGCGGGATCATGATCCCTTCTTCGTAGATCTGGTTCGCATCAACCGGCAGGCTGCCCGGGACCTTGCCGCCGATATCGGTCATGTGACCGAACATCGCCGCCCAGGAGATAACCCGGTGCTCGTAGTAGATCGGCATCAGAACGAGCCAATCGGGAAGATGGCTGATGGCGCCGCGGCACTCGTAGGGATCGTTGGTCAGGAAGATGTCGCCTTCCTCGATGTCCCCGTCGTAACCGTTGATGAAGCCGTAGATGAACGAACCGAACTGGCCGACGACCATTTTGCCGTCGTTGTTCGCGATCATCGGGAATTCATCGTGCTGCTCGCGAATACCCGGCGACATCGCCGTCCGGAACAACACCGCGTCCATTTCGTAACGCGCGTTCTTCAGCGCGTTCTCGATCAGGTCGAGCGTAACGAGATCGACTTTGACCTTTTTGAAGCTCTTCTTATTACCTTGAATAATGTTAGCTGGCATTTTCGCTCTCCCTGCTAGCGGCGTTTCGCTTTGGCGGACTTGGCTTTCTTGGCCGTCGACTTCCGGGCGGAAGATTTCCGCGCCGTGGACCGTTTCGCACCGGTCCGCGCCTTGGCCTTGCTGCCGGACTTGCCCGCCGGACGAATAAGAATGTTACCGAATTTGTCGACCGTTCCCGCGTGATCCGGGAGGATCAACGTGGTGGAGTCCATTTCCTCGACGATGGCCGGACCCGGAATCTTGTGGCCGGAGAGCAACTTGCTCCGGTCGTAGATTTTGGCTTTCCGGTTTTTGCCTTCGAAGTAGATCGTCGTGGTATCGGTCACGGCTGCGGTGGGTTCGCCCCGGCCGGTGCCGACCTTTTCGGCCTTCACCTTGGTCGCTTTACCCTGCTGGATCGCCCGCAAGTTCACCAGCTCGTGGTCGTGGTCGAGCGCAAAGGTGAACATCTGTTCGTGGATCTTGTCGAACTGCTTGGAAACACCCGCGAGACCTTGTTTGTCGAACTTCTTGGGGTCCATTTCGATCGTCAGCACAAGGCCCTGACCGTGATAGCGAACGTCGATTTCGTAGATCGTCGACTGTTCGGCCCGCGGCACGCCTTCGGCGTTGAGCTCGGTCGCGGCCAGTTTGGACAGATCCTTGAGGATGCCGGCGATTTCCTTGTCGCTGGTCTCCGGGAAGGTCCGGATGAACGAGCGCGAGGCTTCGTCGCGGATCCGCGTGGTGGCGTCGCCGTAGGCGCACAACACGCCAGGGCCCGGCGGAATGATCACCGGCCATGAGCCCATCAGCTTGCCGAGCGCGTTGCCGTGCAACGGACCGGCGCCACCGAAGGCGATCAGCGCGAAGTCGCGCGGATCGAAACCCTGTTCGACCGACACCAGGCGGAGCGCGCCGAACATGTTCTCGTTGACGATGTTGTAGACGCCTTCGGCCGCATCAAGAACGGTAAGGTCCATGATGCCGGCGACCTTTTCGAGCGCCTTGCTGGCCAGTTCAGGCTTCATCGCCATGTCGCCGCCCAACTTGGCGGCACCCGGCAGGTAACCAAGCGCCACGTTGGCATCGGTCACGGTGGGCTCTTCGCCGCCCTTGCCGTAAGCCGCCGGACCCGGCGTCGCGCCTGCCGACTGCGGCCCGACACGAAGGGCCTTGGTGAGTTCCGGCGAATAGGCGATCGAACCGCCACCGGCGCCGACCGTCCGCACGTCGATGGACGATGCACGCACCGTCACGTCGGCCACGCGAGTCTCACGACGTTTGTTGGCCGCGCCGCCTTGCACCAACGCCACGTCGGTGGACGTCCCACCCATGTCGAAGGTCAGGAGGTTCTTGTAACCCGCTTGGCCGGCAATCCAGATCGCACCGGCGACGCCGCCGGCAGGACCGCTCATCAGCAAGTTAACCGGCGTGTTCTCGGCCGCCTCGACCGAGGCCAAACCGCCATCCGAACGAAGCACGTGCAACTGCACGTCTTTCATCCGTTTTTTCAACTCGGTGTGCAGGTTGCGGACGTATTTGGACACGACCGGGCGGACGTAAGAGTTCACTACCGTGGTTTCGGTCCGTTCGTATTCCTGCATCTCAGGAATGATCTCGGAGGAGATCGAAATGGGGATATCGGGGAAGACCTTTTGCGCAACTTTACGGGCCTTGACCTCGTGATCACCGTTCGAGAACGAGTTGATGAAGGAGATCGTCAGCGCCTCGATGGTCTGCTTCTTCTTCAACTCGCGCAGTTTCTGCTCCAGATCGGCTTCGTCCAGCTTGCGGACGACATCGCCGCGCGCGCCAACGCGCTCCTCGGCTTCGACCGTGCATTCCAGCGGGGCCAAGGGGTCGGTCTTGTTGAAGATGACCCAACCACCCAGACCACCCGGGACAAACGAGCGCGCAATCTGCAGCACTTGTCCGTAGCCCTTGGTGGTGACGAGGCCAACGCGGGCGCCGGCGTTGGTCAAGACCGTGTTGGTCGCGACCGTGGTGCCGTGCATCACATGCGTGATTTCCTCGGCGTCGATTCCAGCTTGGCCGCAGACACGCTCAATGCCATTGAGCACACCTTTAGATGAATCTTCCGGCGTGGACGGCACCTTGGCGGTGTGCGTCGTACCGTTTTTCTCGTTAATCAGGAGCAGGTCGGTGAAGGTTCCCCCAACATCGACCCCGAGGCGGTAAGGCATTGAATTCTCTCCCTAAGTTGCCGAGGACGGCGCCTTGCCGTCCGACGCGTTTTGGCGGCAGACGACCTGCCCATCCATTCGTTTATTAAGCCGAACTATCGTTTTGTTGCCCCGTCGTGTCAACCGGTCGGGCGCCCTGAGACGCCCGGTTTTCAACGGCTTTGGGGACGGAGGCGAGTCGTGCCCGCGATGCGGTTTGAACGACCCGGTGCACTATTCGGCAGGCTGGGCGTCATCGCCCAGTTTTTTGCCGTAATTCTCCGTTTCCGCGACCTTACCGCCCCCCAACAGACCGCGACGGCGGTCCAAAATGTAAAGGGTTGTGAAGGTGCCGATGATGATGATCAGCGAGAAAATCGTCGTCATTGTGCCCACCGCATAGAGCGAAGGCCTCGCCGCCGTGCCACGCACCGTCACCATTTCCACGGGCAAAGTACTGCCGCTACCAGTGACCAGAGAACTACGCGAGAATTCATCGTAAGAAAGCGTGAAGCCGAACAGCGCAACGGCGAGGATGCCGGGCGCCACAATCGGGATGATCACGAAGGCCAGTCGCTGCCATTTCGAGGCCCCGAGGTCATGGGCAGCTTCTTCGATCGAGACGTCAAGGCGGCTGAAAATGGCGAACATGATCAACACGCCGAACGGCAAGGTCCACGTCAGGTGCGCCCCGAGACCGCCGTCCACCACGTGGATTGAAGGCCAATGCTGGTAAAGCCGATACCGAGACCGAAACTGATCAAGATCGGCGGTGCGATTAGGCTGACGATCACGAGGTAAAAGACAATCGAGGCCCCCTTGAACCCTTGGCGAAACGCGAGGCCCGCAAGGAACGACACCAGGGTCGTGATCACCATGACGATCAGCCCAAGGATGATGGAGCGCGCGAAAGGCATGCGGAAATCGCCCGCATAGTTCGGATCGAACACGTCCTTGAACCAAATCAAAGAGGCCTGGTCGATCGGGAACATCAGACTGCCGGCGGGCCCCTGGAAGGACAGCACCCCGATCACGATGATCGGCCCGTACAAGAAGACGAGAAAGGCAAAAAAGATGACGGTGCGGATGTAGTAGCCGGCTGAGTGACCTTCGTTCATCGTCTCCGGTCCCTAAAGCTGTTTGCGGATGTCGACGAGCCGCATGATCCCGCCGACAAAGAGCAGCAGAACGACCAACAGGATGATGCCCGCCGCGGCCGAATACGGGTAGCGCGACTGGGCGTACTGGTTGAACACCGCCGTGGCGAGCGTGCCCGACGTGCCGCCCGAGAGAATGCGAACCGCCACGAAATCCGACGCCGTCAGCGCCACGATGAAGATCGTGCCGATGGCGATGCCGGGACGCGACAGCGGAATAATGACGTAGAGCAGGATCTGCCAACCCTTGGCGCCCTGGTCCTTCGCCGCCTCGATCAAGCGCAGGTCGATCCGCGCCATCACATTGAAGAGCGGCGCCACCATGAACAGCGTCAACACGTGGACGTAGGACAAGATGACGGCGAAATCCGAGAACAAGAGGAACTGTAACGGCTCGTCCGTTAGACCAAGTCCCATGAGCGATCCGTTGATCAGCCCTTCTTTGCCGAGGAACGGTAGCCAGGCGATCATCCGCACGACGCCGGAGGTCCAGAACGGCACGACGGCTAGCAAGAACAGGAAAATTTTGATGCGAAGCTGGATAACGTCGAAGACAAGGTAGTAGGTCAGCACGAAGCCGAGGACCAAAGTGATGGCCCACGTGATCGCGGTGGTTTTGATCGTATCCCCTAGCGCGCCCCAGGTCGCACTGTCGAAAGACAGCGTTCGGGCATAGTTGTCGAGAACGAAGACGCCGATCTGCGTGGCGAACGGCCCGAACTTGAAAAGGCTATAAAGCAAGATCACGAACATCGGCGCGATCAAAAACAGGAACAGAATGATCACCAGCGGTGATATCTGCAGGTAAGCGCTGAAGCGCTCAAAGACAGTCTGTTCCGTCTCCATCACATCTGGCCCAGAATGCGTGAAAACACCCGGAAATTGTCCGGTCGAATGCGGCGCAAGATGTAGCCAAACCGACCAATGATCGCAACAACAAATGTGACTTTTCCCTGCATTGTGCGGCCTCTCAGATGCCGATACCCCGCCCGCTTGGTCTCAAACGCCGAACGACGGCCAAAAAAAAGCGGGGTGCCGAAGCACCCCGCTCTCTTTCGTGGCATTCCAGGCCTTTAGCCGGACTGGAACTTGTTCCACTCGTCGACCAGGTATCCGAATTCGTCGAACTCGGAGTTCCAGACGGCGATGTTGCCCATACGAGCCTGGTAGGAACCGCCATCGCGAACCGAACCCGGCTGCTCAAGCGCATTGCCGAACGGATCCTTGATGACGCCCTGGGCAGGCTTGCCCTCGTACCAAAAGCCCCATTCGTCCGCAGACATGAACTTCTTGGTCGCGTCGAGAGTCGGCATGTAGTAGCCCTGACGGCCGAAGAAGGCGCCAGACCAACCCGAGGACAGCCAATCGAAGAACTCGTAGGCGGCGTCGAGCTTGAGGCCTTTGAGCGACTGCGGCATGACGTAGCCGATCGTCCAACCGCGGTAGCCTTCCTTGAGATCGCCGTAGACGGCAGGAACGCCCTGCGACTTGACGACTGTCACAGCCGGCGACCACATCGACTGGATCACGGTTTCACCGGACACCATAAGCGTCACGGATTCACTGAACGTGGTCCAGAAGGCGCGGACATGACCCTTTTTCTTGAGGTCGGTCAGGATCACGAACGTTTTGTCGATCTCCTCACGCGTCATGTTGCCTTTGTTCTTGTACTTGAGAAGGCCAGCACCCTCGATCGCCAACGCGATATCCATCATGGCGATGTCCGGGAAGCTCTGAAGGCCAACCTTACCGCGCCACTCATCGCTGATCAGCTCGGCCCAGCTTTCCAGCTTGCGGCCGGTCAAGTCGGGACGATACCCAAGCGTATCGGCATTATGAACGCTCGGCAGACCGAAGATCAGATCGGACTCGCCGGGCTTCACGAAGTTTTTGCCGTCCTTGGTGTACATGACCGTGGTCGGGTTCTGCCCGTCGCCGAACGGTGAGCTCGGCAACAGCTTGCCCGTGCGATACAGGTCATTGAAGTTGTCCCAGTTCTTCAACCGCTTGGTATCGATCGGCTGCAACTTGGCGCCGGCCGACAAGCGACGGAAGTAGTTGAACGCCGGCTCAGCAATGTCGAACGAGTCGGGCTGAGTCACGATACGGTTGGTGATCGAGTCGAAATCGAGCGCGGTGATTTCAACTTTGAAGCCGAGATCTTCCGAGGCTTGTTTGGCCCAGGGCTCGACGTGGGTGACCGCCGAACCGATCGAACGCAACGTGACGTCCTTCAGGTTCTGCGCCCAAATGGTCGGAAAGCCGCTTACGGCACCCGAGCCTACCGCGACGCCTGCGGCTGCCGCTGTGCCTTTGAGCACAGAACGGCGACTGATGTTTCGCTTACTCATGCTTTAATAACCTCACCTGTTAATCCTCGAGGAGCCACACGCGTCCGTTGGTACCCCGGGCGCGCCGGCAGCGGTACGACCTCAAACCTGAGGCCACCACCTAAACCAGTTATAGCACCCTTTTATTCCTGCGGCACAACCGGATTCCCAAGCGCCTATCACGGTTTCACGATGCTGCCACAAATTTGTGGCTTGCCCGGAACAAGCGCGCTGATCACAGTGTTGGTATCAGTGTTGCCAGCCAGGAGATGTCGTTGAGATTGCAAAACTGGGCCGCGATGCTCGTGATGTTTGTGCTTGCCCTCGGGTCAACGCTGGCCCATGCCGACTCCGGGGCGGTTGAACCGGTCCAGACAACCGGCGAAAAGGTCGACGTCACCGGATGGCGCGGCCTCACCTGGGGGACGCCGATCGGAGAAGCCACCGCATTGTTCGGCAATATCGCGCTCGACCACGTCCAAGCCATCGAGGTCGGCGGGTGTTTTTTCTCCCAAGCGGTCCCGATCTCCCTCGCTCATGAATCCTGGCAGGCTTGGCTCTGCGAAGATCGCGATACCGGCGAGGTGGTCGCGGTGAGCCTGGAAAAAGATTTTCGCGGGGTCTTTTTCGGCGACGATCGCGGGACCGACCTGACGGACACCATCCTTGCCGAATTGACCGAGCAGTACGGTCCAGCGCATCTGTTCTGGGATCAATGCCACAATGCGCGGTGGAACGTGACGCGGCAGTACAAATGGTTCTTTCCGACCACCACCGTCGTGTTGCTGATGCGAGATGTGCCCGATCGCTGGACCTCGCTCCGATTTCAACGTCCAACCGACAAGCCCGACTTCGGCCCCGGTGTATGCGTGGTGCAGCCGCGCGACCTGCGCGGTTAGCCGCGCGGTTGTCGCAACGCGCCCGAGCGGGCACTCTCTTCCCTCAACCTGAGGAAGGGTCACATGGCCAAGAAGAAAAAGAGTTGTCGTTCTCGTACCGTTTGCGTTCGATGAGAACGGCCTATCAAAACGCCGCGCGCAGCAAAATTCCGTCGAGCTTGGACCCGACATCGAGTTCGACTATCGACCGGTCAAAGCAGGTCCTGCGCTTTACGACAGCTACCACGACTCGGTGCTGGCCGACATGTCGATGTTCGAGGCCGGCCTGACCGCGCAAGAAGACGGCTATGACGCGGTGTGCATCGATACGATGAGCGACTCGGGGCAGAACGGGCTGCGCAGCGTATTGGATATTCCAGTGATCTCGCCGGGCAAGGCGTCCTACCTGATGTGCCTGTTGCTGGGCACCAACTTCGGCGTGCTGACGCAGTGGGACCCCTGGAAAGCGCTTTATAAAAAGACCGTGCGCGAATACGGGCTCGATAACCTTTGCGCCGGCATCCGCTCGCCCAACATCATGCCCGATCCGGAAAACCTGTTGGGCGGCAAGGAAGAAGATGTCTTTCCGAAGCTGCGCGATGCCGGGATGCAGTTGATCGAAGAGGACGGTGCGGAAGCGATCTGCCTCGGTTCGACCACGATGCACGAATCGCATCAGTACCTGACCGAGAACCTGCCGGTGCCAGTCATCAATCCAGGCCCCCTGACCTACAAGCTGGCCGAGACGTTGTTGGGCCTCAACCTGACGCACAGCCGCAAGGCCTACCCGCGGCCGACGGTCACCAAGTACAACCTGTCGCACGCCATGATGGACGGCGGCGCGGCCTACAAAGGCGACGACTAGAACCGTCCCGACCTATCGAGCGCGCCAATCGCCGGCGCGCTCGACGGCGGCAGCGAGGCGCAACAGCGTTGCCTCCTCGAAATGCCGCCCCATGAACTGAAGCCCGATCGGCAAGCCGTCCGCCATCGCACAGGGCACCGAAATCGCAGGCTGACCCGTCACGTTCGCTTGGCACACGTTGCCGATCATGTTGAGCGCAATGGTCATGCGTTCGGGGATCGGTGCATCCGGCGCCGGGAGTTTCGATGCCCGGAACGGGAGCGTCGGCATCACCAACGCGTCGCATTGCTGTAGCGCACGGTCATAGGCCGCACGCATGACGGGGCGCAGGTTTTGCGCCTTGGCGTAATAGTGGCCGTGATAGTGGCGGTGCATGTGTTCGCCGACCAGAAGAATGGCCTTGATCGGCGGCGGCAGGTCGGCGGCTTGTTGGCGCCAGCCGCGTGCGAAGGTGTCGAGCAGCCGCGTATCGTAAAAACCTTGCCAGCCGTGCCCGGCGGCATTGCCGCGCAGCATGTTGGCGCACACACCCTCTTCCAAAAGCGCGACCAGAACGTGCGCGGCGTCGACATGTTCGGGGACGGATACGTCGACGACCTTGGCACCGGCCGCTTCGAGCGCCGCCACGGACTCCCGCACGCGATCATCGACGACGGGATCGCTGGCGCCGAACCCCAGGGTTGGCCAATCGGTGTGACCGAAACCTTCCTTCAAGACGCCGATCGTCAGACCCTCGACACCTTGATCGACGGCGCCGACATAATCGCCCACCGCATCGGCGGGCACACCGGCAGCACGCGGGTCGAGCGGATCGGGCCCGGCGATGGCCGCCATCAGGCGGGCGCAATTGGCCACGGTATCGCTCATCGGGCCGACGTGGTCGAGCGAGGTCTCCATCCCCATGCAGCCGGTGTAGGGCACCAAGCCGAAGGTTGCTTTCATGCCGACCGTACCGCACCAGGCCGCGGGAATGCGGATCGAGCCACCTTGATCGCCGCCCAACGCCATCGAAATATCGCCCGCCGCAATCGCCACACCCGAACCACACGACGAACCGCCCGGCGACCGCGTCGGGTCGTGCGGATTGCGCACAGTGCCGAAAGGATGATCGTGCCCACCCGCAACACCGCATAGGTCGGACGCCGTAGTTTTACCGGCGATGGTGGCGCCGGCATCAAGCAAGCGCGTGATGACGGTCGCGTCGACATCGGGGATGAAGCCGTCGAGAGTGCGCGACCCGTTCGCCATCGGCACGCCCGCCACGGCAATGGAGTCTTTGACGCCCACGCGTTCGCCCGCGAGCGGGCCGTCCGACCGCCCCTTGATCTCGGTGCGCCAGTACCACGCGTTGTAGGGATTGTCCTCCGGCGCGGGTCGCGCCCCGGGGGTTCGCGGATAGGCGACCTCGGGCCGCGGCTCCGACAAACGATCGAGCGCTTGATACGTGCGGAACGCACCACCCATGACGGCTTGGTATTCGGCTGCTTCGTCGACGTCCATCTCGAGACCGAATTCGTCGGCCAGGGCGAGAATTTCTTCGATGTGCGGGGGTCGGGGGCCGACGGCAGTCATGGGCGATACTCCTTGCTAAACTCGTTGCGCGCGACCGTAACAACCGGGCCCCTAAGAAGGCTAGCGCTCGGTATAGGAGATTGGCGATGACAGACCCCTACCCTCGCGACCTTGTCGGCTATGGCGGCAAGCCGCCGATCGTTTCGTGGCCAAACGGCGCACGGGTCGCGGTGAGCTTCGTACTCAATTACGAGGAGGGCGGCGAGCGCACGATTATGGACGGCGACGCCGAATCGGAATCCTATTTGGCCGAGATGTACGGCCTGCCCGGCTTGCCGGGGCGGCGCAATCAATTCGTCGAAGACATTTTCGAATATGGCAGCCGCGCGGGTTTCTGGCGGATCATGCGCCTGTTCGCCGAGCGCAATATTCCCTTTACGTCTTGGGCGGTCGGCATTGCGTTGAAGCGCAATCCCGAGGCGGCGGCCGCCATGGTCGAAGCCGGGCACGAAGTGGCAAGCCACCACTGGCGTTGGTTCGACTATGCCGACGTCCCCGAGGACGTGGAGCGCGAGCATATCCAACTCACGATCGACACCATCAAGGAACTGTGCGGCGAGCGACCGTTGGGCTGGTACACCGGGCGCTATTCCGACAACACACTGCGTCTATTGAAAGAAGAAGGCGGCACGGTCTACGCGTCGGAGTTTTACAACGACGATCTACCCTATTGGATCGAGGTCGAGAACAAACCGATGTTGATCGTGCCCTACGCGCTCGACACCAACGATTTCAAATTCGCTCTCGCGCCGGGTTGGATGTCCGGCGAAGATTTCACGCACTACCTCAAGGCCGCCTTTGACCATCTCTACCACGAGGGCGCGCACGCGCCGAAGATGATGTCGATCGGCCTACATTGCCGATTAAGCGGCCGACCAGGCCGCGCCGAAGCGCTGGCCAAGTTCATGGACTACGTGTTGGAACACGACGATGTCTGGGTCGCGCGGCGAATTGAAATTGCGCGCCATTGGATGGCGCATCACCCGGCGGGCGACTAGCTACCAGGCGAGTTGCGGTGCCGGGGTCTCCGGCTCCACGGCCTCGAGCGCTACGCCGAGCGCCAACAACGCATCGTCCGCGCCCATGGGAGCGTCGAGCGTAAAGCTGAGCGGCAATCCTTGGGCGTCGACGCCGGCCGGTATGGTGAGGCTGGGAATGCCGGCGTTGCTGGCCGGCCCGGTATTGCGATCGAACAGGTTGATCGCGGGCACGGTGTCGCCATCTTCCATTTCGCCCGACTGCGGCTGGTCGATCAGCATGGGCAGGACCGGCACCGTCGGGTAGACCACCGCGTCGAGGCGGTGTGCTTTGAAATAATCGGCGTAGATTTTCTGCAAGCGCGGGCGGTGCACCGTCATGGCCTCCCGGTAGGCCGCTTCGTCAATCGCGCCGTCGCCGAGTAGCGGTTCCAGGATCTGACTGACATCGGGGCTGCCCACTTCGGCGACCACCGCGGCAAAATCCAAACCGGTTTCGTTGGCGGCGAGGTAGGCATTGAGGTCGACAACCGCCTCGTACAGCAGGACCGAGAAATTGCCCGCCTTATGTTCAGCTTCGACATCCGGAATGTCGGCTTCGACCAACGTGATCCCGTAGGACTTGAAGCGGTCCAGCATGGCCTCGGCGCCGGTGGCGATCGACCGGTCGAGCGTTTCGAAGAAAAGCGTGCGCGGCACACCAATGCGGATGTCGGACAAGTTCGGCAGCGGGGTTTGGTCGGTGTCGCGACCGGCCATCACGGCATCCAGCAAACGGACATCCGCCACGCTGCGCGCCATCGGCCCAGCGGTATCGCGGCTGCGCGAGATCGGCACCACGCCGCCCGCGGGATAACGATCCGTCGTCGGCCGCAAGCCGGCATTGCCGCAAAACCCGGCCGGGATGCGGACCGAGCCGCCGGTGTCGCTGCCGATGCCCGCAGGCGCGAGACGCGCGCCAACCGCGCTTGCGGTGCCGCCGCTGCTGCCACCGGCGATCCGATCGGGATCGTAGGGGTTTCGGGCAGGGCCGAAACATCCATTGTTGGACGTGCAGCCGAACGCCAGTTCGTGCAGGTTCGCCTTGCCGAATACCACGGCGCCGGCGTCGAGCAAGCGCTGGGCGACCGGCGCAGTACGTTTGGCGACGTTGTGCCGCAAGGCGTTCGTGCCGCCCGTCGTCACCCGACCGGCGATATCGATGTTGTCTTTGAGAACGAGCGGAGCGCCCACGAGAGGCCCGCCATCACCAGCCGCGCGGCGCGCGTCGGCGGCGCGCGCCTCGTCCAATATCTGATCTTCGTCGAACGAAATGAAGGCGTTGAGGTCAGTGTAGTGCTGCGCCCGCGCGATCAACGCGCGGGTCAATTCTTCGGCACTAAACGAGCCGCTTTCCAGTCCTTCAAGGACCTCGACGAGGGTGAGATCGTGCAGTGCCACGGAGGTCGCCTACACAGACCCCTTCGCGACGTTAGTGCGCCAGCAGGTGACTGTCTTCGGCCTTCCAAAAGGCCGTCACCGGATCGCCGAAGTCGACGGGGTTGCTGAAGAACTCGTCCTCGGACTCGTTGGCGACAACGTGTTCCCCATTGTCCTTACGCACCATCGTCACTTTGACCCAAGTACCTTGGTACTCGATCCCGTGAACGGTGCCGGCCAGCGTGTTGGGCTTGTCGGCCGCGTCGTGACCACGGGTCATGTGAATCAAATCGCGACGGATCGAGAAACCGACATTGGCGCCGTTTGTGAGGTCGCCCTTGGGCACGGCAAATTTCACGCCGCTGGGGTCCGTCAACACGGCGCTGCCGCCATCGGTCCCATCGACTTTCCCACTGAAGACGTTCCAGCCACCCATGAACTCGGCGACGTAACCCGAGACCGGCTTGTTGAAAATCTCACGAGCGGTCCCGGCTTGGTCGATCACGCCCTCATCCATCACAACGATGACATCCGCCAGCGCAAGCGCTTCGGGCTGGGTATGGGTGACGTGAATAAAGGTAATGCCGATTTCCTTTTGCAGACGGCGCAGCTCTTCGCGCATCTGCAGGCGCAGAAATTCGTCGAGCGCGGAAAGCGGCTCGTCGAGCAACAGCACTTTGGGGTTGGTGATCAGCGACCGCGCCAGCGCCACGCGTTGCTGCTGGCCGCCGGAAAGCTGCGCCGGAACGCGATCGGCAAGATGCGTCATCCGGACGGTCTCGAGGACCTCCATCGCTTTCTTGCGGCGATCTTCTTTGGGCTCGCCTTTGACTTTGAGGCTGAACGAAACGTTGTCGGCCACCGAGAGATGCGGGAACAGCGCGTAGCTCTGGAACATCATCGAGGTACCGCGTTGCACCGGGGTCATCCCCTCGACCGCCTGACCGCCAATCATGACGTGGCCGCTGGTCGGATCCTCGTGACCCGCAATCATGCGAAGGATCGTCGTTTTGCCGCAACCGGACGGGCCGATCATGCAGCAATAGGCACCATCGGGAATCGTCAGGTTGATATCGTTGACCGCTTTGGTTTCACCAAAATGCTTGGTGAGATTCACCAGCTGTACTTCACCACGACCTTGGCTGCTCATCGACGCGCCCTCTCTAGACCCCTGGGCCTCAGGCCCAGCGGCAAGTTGTTGCTGTTCGTAGCGGCCCAGGGCTCCATCGGGGGCCTCGGACCGGCGAGCGCGAAAACTAGGTTGGGGCCCATTTCAAGTCAACCCGCCTTGCCCGCCATTTAGCCCTCAATTCTGCGCGTTTTTGGAGCGATCAGGGGTCCGGGAAATCGATTGCGCCGGTTTGACAAGCAGGGGCCACGCGAAGAGAGTTCGCGCCATCGCCTAAGACAGCCATCGCCCGACGGAGCCAGCATGATTCAAGAACTCAAGACCGGAAAAACCGAGGAAGAACGCGAGGAAGCCGATCACAAAGTGCGGCAAACCGTCGAGCAGATCATTTCCGACGTGAAAGCGCGGGGTGACGCCGCGGTTCGCGAGCTATCGGAGAAATTCGACAAGTGGGGACCGGAATCCTATCGCCTGAGCCAGGCGCAAATCGACGAGGTCGTGGCCTCGGTGGCGCCCCAGACGGTCGAGGACATCAAATTCGCGCAAACGCAGATCGCGAACTTCGCGCAAAAACAGCTTGAGTCATTGAGCGACGTCGAGGTCGAGACCCTTCCGGGGGTGATTTTGGGCCACAAGAATCTGCCGGTCGATTCGGTCGGTTGCTACGTCCCCGGCGGGCGCTATCCGATGGTCGCCTCGGCCCACATGAGCGTGCTGACCGCGAAGGTCGCCGGGGTGCGCCGGGTCGTCGCATGCACCCCGCCGATCAACGGCAAGCTACCGGCTGAGACCATTACCGCCATGCACCTCGCGGGCGCCGACGAGATCCACATTCTTGGCGGCGTTCAGGCCGTGGCGGCCATGGCGATCGGCACCGAATCGATCGCCCCGGTGGACATGATCGTCGGACCGGGCAATGCGTTCGTGGCCGAAGCAAAACGGCAGTTGTTCGGCCGTGTTGGGATCGACCTACTGGCCGGTCCCACCGAAACGCTGATCATCGCCGATGAAACCTCGGACGCCGAAATGTGCGCGACCGATCTTTTAGGCCAAGCCGAACACGGGCCGAACTCGCCGGCCATCTTGCTGACGACCTCGCGCGAACTGGCCGAGGCCGTGCCGGGCGAGATCGCGCGGCAACTCGAGACGCTGGAAACTGCCGATGTCGCCAGCGTCGCGTGGGACGAATACGGCCGGATCATTTTGTGCGATACGGTCGATGAAATGGTCGCCCAAGCCGACGAGCTGGCCTCCGAACATGTTCAGGTGTTGACGGCCGATCCGCAGTATTTCCTCGACAACATGAAAAACTACGGTGCGTTGTTCCTCGGCAAGGAAACCAACGTGGCCTACGGCGACAAAGTGATCGGCACCAACCACACGCTGCCGACGCGCGGCGCGGCCCGCTACACCGGTGGCTTGTGGGTCGGTAAATTCATCAAGACCGTGACCTATCAACGCTGCACCGAGGAAGCGAGCTTGTTGATTGGCGAATACTGCTCGCGGCTGTGCGCGATCGAAAACTTCGCCGGTCACAAAGCGCAGGCCGACTTGCGAGTGACCCGTTACGGCAAAGAGGCCGCAGAGTAGTGCGACGCATGGCACGTCTGATCGGGGCCCGCGCGCAACACTTGTGGGGTCGCAAGGGCGAAATTTGGGCGCCTGAGTCCGGCACCGACACGCTGGTCGTCTACCGGTTCGCCACGCCATGAGCGCGCCCCTGACAGGTCAAGTCGCGGTCGTCACCGGAGGCAGTCGCGGGATCGGCGCGGCCACAGCGCATGCCCTCGCGCAAGCCGGCGCCACCGTCGTGCTGACCCACCGCGATAGCGGGCAAGCAGCCGACGAGGTTGTCGCGGCGCTGCCCGGCAGCGGTCATCGCGCGGTGCAAGCCTCGGTCACCGACACGGAATCGCTGACCGCGCTGGCCGCTGATGTGGCTAAGACCGAGGGCCGTCTCGATGTGCTGGTCAACAATGCGGGGTGGAGCCGCGTGATCGCGCACGCCGATCTTGAGGCGCTGGACGACGAGACGTTCGATCACATCATGAAGACGAATGTGCGCGGCGCATTTGCCTGCGTGCGTGCGTTCGGGGACTTGTTGAAGGCCGGCGATGGTGGGGTTGTCGTGAACCTGTCGTCGGTCGCCGCGCAGATTCATTTCGGATCGAACATTGCTTATTGCGCCTCCAAGGCTGCGATCGAGTCGCTGACCATGACGTTGGCCCGTGCGCTGGCACCCAAGGTTCGGGTCGTCGCCGTTGCACCGGGCGTGGTCGATACCGACTTCACCCGGGCTTGGGATCCGGCGGTGCGTGAGGCGCAGACGGCGGCGACGCCGCTGGGCCGGTTCGCGACGCCGGAGGAAGTCGGCGAGGCGATCTTGGCCGCCGTGGTGCACTTCCCGCACACCACCGGCACGGTCTTTCCGATCGACGGCGGGCGACCGCTCGGGACCTAATCGCCGAGACGTTCGGCAGTCTCTTTCTTGTGTCGTGCGAGCGCCATCAAGCGACGATCCCGCCACTGCTGGCGCTCGACGTGTTTGTCCATCGGCAATATGTCACGGCGATCTTTGGCGGCTTGGCCGAACAACTTGTCGTCCCAAGGTCGCGCATCGTTTTCTTGGGCAACCTGGCGATAGATCGGGCCGTAGCGCCCGCAATAGTCGGGCACGCCGTCTGGCGCATTGAGATCGATGGTTTCCATCGGCCCCATGAAGGACCAGCGCAAGCCGAGCCCGTGTTTGACGGTCTTGTCGAGATCTTCGGTCGACACATAGCCATCCGCGACGAGGCATAGGGCTTCGTTCAACAGAGCGCCCTGCAGGCGGTTGAGGATAAAGCCGTCGATTTCCTTGCGCACCGTGATGGGCTGTTGGCCGACCGCCTCCATCAGCGCGCGAACCTTGTCGACGCACGCTTGGTCGGTCCACGGCGCGGGTGCGAGTTCGACGAGCGGGACGACGCTGGGCGGGTTGACCGGATGCGCGACCAGCACGCGATGGCGACCCTTGAGATGTTCACTGAATTCCGAGGCACGGATACCGGAAGTGGAGCTACCCATGATGGTGTCGGCCGGCGCGACAGCATCCATCTGCGCGTAGAGCTCGCGTTTGAGATCGAGGTTCTCCGGCGCGTTTTCCTGGGCGTAGACCGCATCTTTGAGGGCCGCCGCCAGATCGGTTGTCGCGGTGATGCGACTGACGATGGCCTGCACGTCTTCGACGACAAGGCCTTCGCGGTGCAGATCGTTGGCCGCACCGGCGATGAGGACCAACGCATTTTCCAGTGCCGCGGCGTCGGTGTCGTAGAGCGACACCGCGCGTCCGGCGCGCGCGAACACAATGGCCCAGGCGCGCCCCACCATGCCGGCGCCGATGACTGCAACTTTTTCCATGTTGTCTCCCCTCACCGCGGCGTGGCCGCGCTTGGTTGTCCGTTCAGATCGTTATCTAGCACACCGCGGCGGACGGTCGTTGGTTCCGTGCGACCCCACTACGCCTTCACCATTTCGGCGGCGGCGTGATACGGTCGGGGCAATCACCAAGAAACACGGGAAAACGCATGAGCCAGCCGCGCACGCTCTTTCAGAAGATTTGGGACGATCACGAGATCAAGGATTTCGGCAACGGCTATTCGCTGCTGCACGTCGATCGCGACATCATGCATGACCTGTTGGGGTCGCTGGTGTTCGAGCCGCTCGATAAGCGCGGCATGAAAATGCCGAACCCGGAACTGCATTTCGCCACGATGGATCACGGTATCGAGACCGAGACGGGCAGGACCGACGAAACCAAGATCGCCGGCGGCAAGGCGGGCGTGCAAGGGCTGCGCCGGAAGTGCAGAGAGTACGGCATCACGATGTTCGACCTGGGCGACGAGCGCCAGGGTATCTGCCACGTGTTCACGCCCGAACAGGGCATCGCCCTGCCCGGCTCAACGTTGATCTGCGGCGATTCCCATACCTCGACGATCGGTGGCTTGGGCCTCCTCGCCTGGGGCGTGGGCCTAACCGAGATCGAACACGTACTGGCGACCCAAACCATCGTGGCGCAAAAGCCCAAGACGATGCGGATCAATTTTGAGGGCAAGACCGCCCCGGGCGTGACCGCCAAGGACATGATCCTCTATACGATCGGGCAACTCGGCGCCAAAGCGGGCAACGGCTACGTCGTCGAGTACGCCGGCGAAGCGGTCCGCGCATTGCCGGTCGAGGCGCGGCTGACGATGGCCAATATGTCGATCGAGATGGCGGCGCGCTACGGCATGATCGCGGCCGACGACACGACCTTCGAATATCTCAAAGGTCGCCCCTACGCGCCCAAGGGCGAGATGTGGGACAAAGCGGTCGAATACTGGCGCACCCTTCCGACCGACGACGGTGCGACGTTCGACCGCGAAGAAACCATCGATGCGACCAAGATCGTCCCGATGATCACCTGGGGCACGAGCCCGCAGGACGTGATCGGCGTGGACGGCCATGTACCCGACCCGGCCCAGGCGACCGACGCCGACAAAAAGGCCTACCTCGAACGGGCCCTTGCTTATACCGGCCTGACCCCCGGCGCCGCGATCGAAGATACCCCGATCGATGTCGCCTTTATCGGCTCGTGCACCAATGCGCGGATCTCCGACTTGCGCGCAGCGGCCGACGTTCTAAAAGGGCGCAAAGTCGCCGACGGCATCCAGGCCTGGTGCGTACCGGGATCGGGCTTGGTCAAAAAAGAAGCCGAGGCCGAAGGGATCGACAAGGTCTTCAAAGAAGCCGGCTTCGAATGGCGCGAGCCCGGTTGTTCGATGTGCGTTTCGCTGGGCGGCGACAAGTTCAAGCAAGGCGGTCGCGCGATTTCTTCGACCAACCGCAACTTTGAAAACCGGCAGGGCGTTGGGGTGCGCACGCACCTCGCAAGCCCAGAAATGGTCGCAGCCGCGGCCGTGACCGGCAAAGTCACCGACATCCGCAAACTGGCGAGCTAGATATGAACGAGAGCTTTACCACCGTCACCGGCACCGCGGTACCGCTGCTGCGCAACAACATCGACACCGACGCGATCTTGCCGAGCCGCTTCCTGACGCGGATCAACGAAACCGGCAAGGACGGCTTCGGCGGCTTTCTGTTTGGCGATTGGCGTTTCGAGAAAGATGAAAAAACGCCCAAGCCCGACTTCGTGTTGAACGCGCCCTACTACAAAGACGCCAAGATTTTGCTGGCGCGCGACAACTTCGGGTGCGGTTCGTCGCGCGAGCATGCGGTGTGGGCGTTAAAGGGTTACGGCATTCGCTGCGTGATCGCCCCGTCGTTCGGCGAGATCTTTTTCAACAACTGCTTCAAGAACATGGTGCTGCCGTTGGTGCTCGACGAAGTCTCGATCGAGGCCATCGCGGCGCAAATCGCCGAGGGACAGCGCGAGGTCTCGATCGATCTCGAGGCGCAAACCGTGACCGCGCCGGACGGCACGACCTACACGTTCGAGATCGACGCCGCCCGCAAGGAAACGTTGCTCAAGGGGCTGGACGCGATCGGCGTTACCCTTGAGGGCTGGGACGAGATCAAGTCCTGGCAAGATGCCGACCGCGCCAAACGACCGTGGAACTATCTGGACTGACGCCATGAGCGATACCGACAAATACGAAGCCGGGTTTCGCAAACTTGAAGAAATCGTGGGCACGAAGACCGCCGAGGCCGCGCTCCGGGCGTTCGACGATCTCGATCCCGATATCGGACGTTTTCTCGCCGAATCGATCTATGGCGACCTTTACCAACGGCCGGGCGTCGATTTGAAAACGCGGCAATTGTGTACGGTCGCAGCGTTGACCTGCATGGCGTCGTTCAAACCGCATTTGAAGACCCACATCGCCGGGGCGCTGAACGTGGGCGCAACGCAAGCCGAGGTGATCGAGGTCATCTTGCAGATGGCAGCCTATGCCGGTTTTCCCGCGGCGACGACCGGCCTCGCGGCGGCCCGCGAAGTGTTCGAGAAACGCGGCGGGAAACCCGCTTAGTCGATCAACGTAGTGCGGTCGACGACCGTAACGCCATCACGCACGCGATCACCGGGGTGCAACACCACCGCATCGCCCTCTTCCAGGCCCGATAGCACTTGCGCGTCGAAGGTGTTGCGCCGCCCGATCTCGACCGGGCGGCGCTGAACACGATCTGCCTCGACGACAAACACCGACCAATCGCCGTTGCTGCGGAAGAGCGCGCTGACCGGCACCGCGAGCGCGGCGCGGTCACGCCACAACTCAATCCGCGCCTCGACGCGGTAGCCGTGGCCGAGGGCTCGCCACACCTCGGGCGGGTCCGCCAATTCGAGGATCACGTTGACGCGCTGCTCGTCGATGCCAAGCGCGGAAACCTTGGTGAAGGCAAAGGGCTCGACGCGGCGCGCCAGCGCGTTGAGCGCGATTTCGCCGCCCCACTCCTCAATCGTGGCAGGGGCACCCTCGCGAATGCGCACCGCGTCTTGCGAAAGAAGATCGACCACGATTTCGAGATCTTCGGGATCGCCGATTTCAGCCAACGGCGTACCGGCGGCCACGACACCTTCGCTTTCGTGCAAGATTTGCATGACGCGACCGTCGACCGGTGCGCGCAACAGGACGCAACATTCCCCCGTGGTACCGACGCTGCTACCGTTCGGCACGATCAGCATGGCACGCGCGTTTTCGAGCTCGAACGTGCGGACACGCAGCGCGGCCTCGGCTTCGGCGAGGACCGCAAGGCGGGTGCGATTGTCGATTTGGGCGCGCTCCAACGCACGTTGCGAAATGGTATTGCGTGCGGCCAGGGTTTCGGCCCGTTCGAGTTCGGATCGACTGAATTCGAGTTCGGCCTCGGCCCGCGTGACCGCCGCTTCGGCCAAGCGCTTGGCAGCTTCGGCCGCACGCACGGCCGCCTGTGCTTGGCTGCGTGAGCGTGCATCGAGGAATACTGGATCGGTCGGCTCGATGCGTGCGATGACGGTTTCGCCCGCCACCACCGCGTCACCGACATGACCGTCGATTCGCAACACTTGGCCCGGGATCGGTGCCGAGACCATGTACATGTCGCGCACGCGGGTTTCGCCCTCGCCCGATACCGTCACCGCGAGGTCGGTGCGCGCGACGCGCGCGGTATCGACCGGCACCGCTTCGGGCCACATCAAGAAGCCGATCACCGCGACGAAGACACCGACGACGATCAGCATGGTCACAACGCTGCGAAGACGCATGGTCATTCCCTCGTTTTCAAAACCGAAACAAGATCAAGCCGGTCAATGCGCCGGCGCACGATCAACCCCGATACGGCCGAGGCAGCCACGACGAAGAGGAT
The DNA here is from genome assembly GCA_038141965.1 of Alphaproteobacteria bacterium. Classification (GTDB taxonomy): domain Bacteria; phylum Pseudomonadota; class Alphaproteobacteria; order SHVP01; family SHVP01; genus CALJDF01. The sequence goes on along the minus strand of JAYQJC010000002.1, from coordinate 58,754 downwards.
CGCGTAGGCGTAGGTCGAGCGATCGACCACGAGAGGCAATCGGAACAGCTCGTTGCTGACCGCCAGAGTCAACGCCCATGAAATGAAGTAGCCGATCCCGCAACCGACGGGCAGCGCCACCGCGGTGAGCGCGGCGACCTCGCCCAGCAAGACCCGCGACACCTCGGCCCGCGAATAGCCCAACACACGCATGGACGCGAGTTCGCGGGCGCGCTCGGACAAGCTGATGCGGGCGCTGTTGTAAACAACCCCAAACGCGATCACCGAGGCGAAGCCGACAAAGAACGACACCATGATGTTGATGGATTGGGCGATGGTTTCGCGCATCGACCGCACGGCCTCGCTCAGCAAAGCAGTGCCGGCGATGGCGGGCGTGTTCTTGATGTCGAGGTAGAGTGCATCGAGTTGCGCATCATCGACCATCAGTTTGGCGCCGCTGATGCGCGGCCCTTCCTTAAGCAACGCGTTAAGCGCGCCGATCTCCATGTACGCCGGCGCGCCGATATAGGACTCGGTAACTTCGGCCACCCGCACATCGGCGCGCGTTCGACGCGCCTCCAGGACCTCAACCGAAACGATGTCCCCGGCGGTGACCTGCAAGACTTCGGCCAGGGTCGTTGAGACCAACAACCCCTCACTCGGCAAGGTCCTCGGACGAAGATCGGACCCTAGAACGCGGTTGAGGTCGGTGTTGGCGGGTAAGCCGATGATCGCTTCGCGACGTTCACGGTGCCCGGCGCGTAATGCCGTGGGTACCGCGCGGTAGGGCTCGGCCACGAGGACGCCCGGCATCGTCGCGATGTTCGTTAAGGCGTCGGTCGAGAGCGGTTCGACGAACGTCACGGTGATGTCTTGACGGGCTTGCTGTTCGTACTGGACCTCGATCAATTCTTCGATGGAGTCGAGCCAATGCATGGCGGTGACCAGGAGCGCCACCGCCATCGCAATCCCAAGCGAGGTTAAGGCGCTGCGCACCGGCCACCGCGTGAGGTGGCGCAGCACCATCCGACCCGGCGCACCCCACAATTTGGCGACGTGGAGCTGATCGAGCAAACCCTTACGATAATTGGTCGGCGCCGGCGGGCGCATCGCTTCGGCAGGCGGGAGTTGCACCGCCCTCCATACCGCCGTGACACCCCCAAGCAGACCGGCAATCACGCCGACGGCCACCGCGCCGGACAACACCGACCCATGCACCTGTTTCAACACGATCGGGAAGTCGAACAGCAGATCGCCATAGAGGTCGGTCATCGCGCCGGCGAAATAGACCCCGGCGAACGAGCCAATCACCGTGGCGGCGAGCACGACGACGAAAACCAGCTTGAGGTAATGAAACCCGACGGTCGTACTGCTGTAACCGACCGCTTTAAGGAGGCCGATCTGCTCGCGTTCGGTCGCAATGAGACGAGAGACCACGATGTTGAGCAGAAACGCCGCAACCCCCAGGAAGATCGCCGGGATTTGGCGGGCCATGAGTTTGAGCTCGTCGATCTCGCCGGTCAGGAAGAAGTCCGACACGTGGTCTTTGCGCGCATAAGCGCCGATGCCGCCGTACGGTGCCAATAAGTCGTCGACCCGGGCGATCACGTCATCGACCGACGCGCCATGCTGCACGGTGAGACTGACGTCGTTGAACGCGCCGCCGAGATCGTAGGCTGAGGTCAAGGCGTCGTGACCCAGCCACAAGATGCCGAAGTGACGGTTGTCGGGCATCAGGGAGCCGGGCGGGATCGTGTAGAGGAACTCTGGCGAGCGGGCCACGCCGACGAGGGTCAATGTGCGTTTGCGGCCATTGATGACCGCCGCGACCTTGCCGCCCAGCCGCATATCGTGCGCCTCGGCGAAGGCTACCGTCGCCACCGCCTCATCCGGCGCACGATTTGACGGCAACCGGCCGCTTTGCAGGAACAGATCGTTGAGCAACAGCGGCCCCCGCTTGGGTAGCGACACCAGCCGTGCCGTCGCGGGTTCGGACATGCCAGGCACGTCGAGGCTGACATCGACGAGCACGCGGGGCGCGACGGCGTTCACTCCAGGAATGGCGGCGAGACGCGGCGCCAACGAATCCGGCGCCCGTTTGACATGGGCGAAGACGTGCGGAAAGCGATAGCGTTCGTAATATGCGTCGCGGGTTTCTTCGAGGTTGCGCATGGTGGTGAGCGCCATCACGAAGACCGCAATCCCGCTCGCCATGACGAGCGCAATGGCGAGTATCTGGCTCCGGAGCCTAAGAAGATCGCGAAGCATTTTGCGATCCAGCATCGCCCCTACCACTCGATGTCGCGCGGCGGGCGACGCGCGGCGTTGCGGATGTCCGAGGCGATTTGACCGTCGAAGAACCGAACGATGCGGTCGCCCATTTCGGCGATCGAACCGTTGTGGGTGATCAACGCGCAGGTCGTGCCGAGTTCGCGGTTGACGCGTTCGATGACTTCCAGCACCAAGACGCCGGTTTCCGAATCAAGCGCGCCGGTGGGCTCGTCGCAAAGTAAGACATCCGGCCGCTTGGCGATGGCGCGGGCGATCGCGACACGCTGTTGTTCGCCACCCGAAAGCTGGGCCGGAAAATGATCGAGCCGATCCGAGAGGTCGACCAGCGCCAGCGCGTCGGCGGCGCGCATCGGGTTCTTGGCGAGCTCGGTGACGAGTTCGACGTTTTCCCGCGCCGTTAAGCTGGGAATGAGATTGTAGAACTGAAAGACGAAGCCCACGTTGTCGCGTCGGTATCGGGTCAATCCGGCCGGCCCCATGGTGGAAAGATTCACGTCGCGGAAGAACACATCGCCGTCGGTTGCGGTATCCAGCCCGCCAATGATGTTGAGCAAGGTCGATTTGCCGCTGCCCGAGGGGCCGAGCAGCGCGACGATCTCGGATTCGCCGATATCGAGGTCAACGCCGCGCAAAGCATGCACGGCCACTTCGCCGGTCTGATAGACCTTCGTGAGGTTCCGCGTACGGAACGTCGGCAGTGCTGCAGGGCTCGCCGAGGCGCCCGAATCCAACTCGGCCATATCTTTATCGTAGGTCGATTCGGTGGCCGCGCTTATGACTCGGATCAACGCCTCCCTTGACCGCACCCCAATCGCCCCGTCAAATGCGCCGCAACAAACAAACGCATTAGGGAGTACCCATGAAGGCGATCGTCCTACAGAAGAACGGCGGCCCAGAGGCGCTGAAATACCAAAGCATTGCGACGCCCGAGCCCGGCCCGGGCGAGGTGTTGGTGCGGGTCTATGCCGCGGGTGTGAACCATGTCGACATTGATATTCGCAATGGGCTCTCGGGTATGGACGGTAATTTTCCGCACATCTTGGGTGTCGATGCCGCGGGTGACGTCGCCAAGGTGGGCGACGGCGTACATCAGTGGAAAAAAGGCGACCGCGTTGCGCCGCACTTCATCTTGAGCTGCGGCACCTGCCCCAACTGCATGGCCGGGAAAGAGAATATCTGCTTCAATTTCGGCATCCTTGGCGCCACCGCCTGGGGCACCTATGCCCAATACGTGAAGGTGGGCGCCCACCATTTGGTCTCGATCCCCGACAAGCTGGATTACGACCAGGCGGTGTCGGCCTATGTGCCGTTCGCCACGGCATGGGAAGCGCTGATGGAAGTCGGCAAGCTTCGCGCCGGCGAAAACGTGCTGATCAATGCCGCCAGCAGCGGGGTCGGGTCGGCCGGTATTCAGATCGCCCGGATGGCCGGCGCCAAAGTCATCACGACCTCAAGTTCGAGCCAAAAGCTGGCGCGCGCCAAGAAGCTCGGCGCCGACGTCGGAATCAATTACCGGACACAAAACATCGGCAAGGCTGCGCAAAAAGCGACCGGTGGTCTAGGTGTCGACATTGCCCTCGAAATGGTCGGCGGCGAGACTCTGAAACAAACGATCGACGCGCTGGCCCCCGGTGGGCGCATCGTCACGGTCGGGGCGCACGGCGGCGAGGAAGTCGACATCGATATGATCGAGTTCTTCCGCAAGCACATTTCGATGCATGGGTGCGGTCGGTCGACCAAAGCGATGGCGGCCCATGTGCTTGATCTCACCGCGGCCAAGAAACTAAAGCCCGTAATTCACAAACGATTCGCCCTCAAGGATGCCGCCGAGGCGCACAAGCTGATGGAGAGCCGCAAGTTCTTCGGACGCATGGTCCTCAACCCCTAGGCCGCACAAGGAAACAAACCGATGGTTTCAAATCCGTTCATCGACCAAGACGTTCCCGGGCCCAAACGCGACTATGTCGGGTACGGTCGCCATGTGCCCAAAGTGCGCTGGCCCAACAACGCCCGGGTCGCCGTCAACATCGTGCTCAACTACGAAGAAGGTTCGGAGTACACGCACCCGGCCGGCGACAAGAAGAACGACGGTCTAACCGAAATTCCCTACATGATGGACCCGCAGTATCGCGACCTCGCGGCCGAGTCGGTCTACGAATACGGCTCGCGTGCCGGCGTGTGGCGTGTGCAGCGTTTGGTCGACGGCCTAGATATTCCGATCACGTTTTTCGCCGCGGCGACGGCGCTGGAGCGCAACCCCGAGGTTGCGGCGTGGCTCAAAGAGGCCGGGCACGAACCGTGCAGCCATGGCTGGCGTTGGGAAGAGGTTTGGACGCTTTCGCGCGAGGAAGAAAAGCAGCACATGCTGTGGGCGATCGAGTCGTTCAAGCGCACGGTCGGGCAACGCCCACAGGGCTGGTACTGCCGCTATGGACCCTCGGTGCACACCCGGGAGTTGCTGGTTGAAGAAGGCGGCTTTGTTTACGACGCCGATGTCTATAACGACGATCTACCCTACTTCCAGGACGTGAAGGGCAAGCAACACCTCATCGTGCCCTACAGCTTCACCTACAACGACGCGCGATTCGTTCTGTCGCAGGGCTATTCGTCACCGTCCGACTTCGCGGACTACCTCAAGCGTGCCTTCGATACCTACTGGGAAGAAGGCGCCGAGCGCCCGCGGATGATGTCGATCGGGCTGCACCCGCGCATGATCGGCCAGGCCGCGCGCATCTCGGGTCTACGCGAGTTCATCGAATACGCCTTGGACAAGGGCGACGTGTGGTTTGCCAAGCGGATCGATATCGCGAACTGGTGGCTCGAACACCACAAAGAGTTCGAGGTCTAACGACCCTTTAGGAAAAATGGATTGGCGCCCTGCGTAGGTGCCAATCCGTTTCGCGCTGGTAGGCGGCACCGGCGCGCAACAGCATCGGCTCGCTCCACCACGGGCCTTCCAGCATCACCCCGATGGGCAAGTTGTTGCCGGTCAGGCCGCACGGAAGCGAGATCGCCGGCGTCCCGGACAGGCCACCGCCGTAGGTGAACTTGGTTGCGTCGTGGGTTGCGTCGAGAAGCTTGCGAGAATCGGCAATCGGCGCGGGCTCGCCCGGCGTTGTCGGCGTGAGGATCACATCGACATCTTGGAACAGCGCCTGCAGGGTGCGCTTCCAAATCTCTTGGGCCCGCATACCGCGGGCGTAGTCGACGCCGGTATGGACAAGTCCTGCTTTCATTCGTTCAAGGACGGCTGGCGAGATCATCTCGGGCTGATTCTCGATGACATCGCCGAAATGGGCGCACAGGTCGGAATAGATCATTGTGGCCGCCCATTTGTGCGCCGTTTCGGCACCCGTAACGGTCACCTTGTGGAGCGACGCGCCCAGGCTTTCAAAATGTTTGGTGGCCTCCAACACGGCTTTTTCCACGTCGGGATGGATGTCGTCGAAGAAAAAGTTCTCAGGGATGCCGATCCGCAGCCCCTCGATGCCGTCATCCAGCGTCGGCAGGAAGTTCTCCAGTGGGTGATCCGCCGAGAGCGGGTCTTTGGGATCGAAGCCGGCAAGCACCGCAAAGAGCCGCGCAACATCTTCGACGCGGCGCGCCATCGGCCCCACCGTATCGAACCGAATGCTGATCGGCGTCACGCCATGGTTCGAAATCCGACCATGGGTCGGTCGCAGCGCCGTGATGCCGTTGAACGAGCCCGGCAAGCGCACCGATCCACCGGTATCGGTACCGAGCGCGCCAATGCACATGTCGGCCGCCAACGCCGCCCCGGAACCGCCGCTAGACCCGCCTGGAATCCGATCGAGATCCCAAGGGTTGTGACAGGCGCCGATGATGGGATTGTCCGACCGCACGCCGAAAGCGAGTTCGTGCATCGTGACCTTGCCGACCATGACGGCGCCGGCGGCGTGGACCCGCCGCATCACCTCGGCGTCGTGGTTGGGAACGTGATCTTGATAGAGTAGCGAACCACTGGTCGTCCGCGTCCCCGCGGTGGCGATGTTGTCCTTCACCGCGATCGGCATACCGTGCAGAAGACCCAACCAACGACCTTCGGCGGCGGCATGATCTGCAGCATGGGCGGTCTCGCGCGCCGACTCTTCTGTCACCGTGATGAAGGCGTTGACGTCCTTGTCGTGACGACGAACGTTTTCCAGGCACGCTTCAAGCGCGTCATGAGCGGTTCCGGTCATTTTCTACTTTTCCTTTTGGGTAGCGGCGGCCAACAACCGGCCAACGACGATCATCTGGGGGTTGCGACGGGAGAATTTCTGGACGGATGTCGACACCGCGTCGCGATGCGCCACCAATGCCGCGGGAAGCGGCGCGACATCCAATCCCCCAATCAGCGCCGCCGTTTCCTGTTGGCCAACGGCCGCAATTTGGCGTGCCACGCTTTGAAGCGAGCCGTCGGCAAACCGCGGCACCAAGGCATTCACCGCGTGCTCCAAGAAATCAGGCCAGTTGGCGAGGTGCCGGTACAAACTGGGAATAATGCCGTCGCCGGCGGTATCGGAGGTTTCGAGTTGGGCGATCCCGGCTTTCAGATTGGGTGCGATGTCTTGGGTCGCGACCATATCGGGCAACGCCGAGGGGGCATCGCACAGGAGCGCACCAACCGGCGGCGCACTCGGACGGGGCGGCAACCTTTCGCCGGAGAGCAAGTGGGCAAGAATGGCGGCGCAGGTGAAGTTGAGCGGATTGGCCCGGTTGTAGGCGTCGATCACGTGGATCGCTTGCGGGTTGGCAGAAAGAGGGGCTAGAGGCTGAAGGGAGCCGGTTTGCGCGATGTGCGCGGCGGTCGCCTGCAATCGCCCATCTGCCAAGAGCGGCGAGACAACGTCCCACATCCATTCCAGGGCGCCCTCGATCCCGGCGAGATTTCGGTAGAACAGCGCGACGATCGGCACCTGCATGCCCTGGCGAATCGCCCCATAAAGCGCAGCGGTCGCTTCGGGCGCGCCAGCTTCGGGAACCTCGGGCAACGTGTCGTTTTGTGGCATTCCGGCACCCCTAACCTAGTCGGCGCATTCTGCCTAGGGGTCACGGCGTTTTCGTTTTGTCAATGAGGCAGACCCCTTTGTGTTAGTCCGGACATTAGTTAATGTAGGTCTATTCTGCATAGGGGGCGGCACCCGTCGTCCCCAAGCACAGCTATTACCATCTTCTAAGGGAGGAACCCCCGTGAAAGGGAAGCTATTACTCGGAGCCGTCGCCGCAATTGCGACCGCTGCACTGGGTGCCGTGACCCCTGCCTCTGCGCAGGGCATGGACGCCGCCAAGAAAATGATTGCCGAACACCGCAACAAACCGGTGTTTTCGGCGCCGGGCCCGGCGTTTGACGCCAAGTCCTGCACAGCCGGCAAGCGTATCCTGACCATGCCGGTCTCGAGCGCCAACCCGTTCACCAAGAACATCGCGCTGGCGATGATCGCGGCGGCGGAAGAAGTTGGTATCGAGGTTGTTGAGTGGGAAAACCAAGCCCAGCCGACCCAGTGGGTCCAGGGCATGAACTTCGCGATCAACGAGAAGTTCGACCTGATCGACCTGCTCGGCGGAATCGATCCGGGCGTGATCGTGCCTCAGATCGAGGCGGCGAAGAATGCCGGGATCAAGGTCAAGACCTCGCACTTCTACGACCTGACCCAGACCCCGCACCCGAGCCTCGACGGTTTCGTGCCGTTGTCGTTCAATCGGATCGGTCAGATCCTCGCCAACTGGGCGATCGTTCAGACCGGCGGCAAAGCCAATGTCGTGATCGTCGGTTCGGATGAAATCGTTCCGACCGCGCCGCTGGTTGCGGGCATCCGCGATACGCTGAAAGCGAACTGCCCCGACTGTAAAGAAGTTGCGTACATCAACGCGCCGGTGCCGGAATGGGCAACCAAGATCCAGCCGAGCGTTCAGTCCGCGCTTCTCGCCAACCCGGAAGTCAATTACGTGATCCCGATTTACGACTCGATGTCGGGTTTCGTTGTTCCGGCCGTTCGGATTGCCGGCAAGACCAACTCGGTCAAAATTGCCAGCTTCAACGGCACCCCGTTCGTTATCGACATGATCCAGAACGGTCAGGTCGAGATGGACATCGGCGAAAGCCTGGGTTGGATCGGCCGCGCGATCCTCGACTCACACATGCGCACCCTGTGCGGATTGCCTGAGCCGAAGGAACTGAACGTGCCGTTCTACATCTTCGATGCCAGCAACGCGAAAGACGCCGGTACCCCGGCCGACTTCGATCGTGGTTACGGTGACGTGCACGTCGCCGGCTTCCGCAAGTTGTGGGGCCTTGAGTAGTTCCACACAGACTGACAGCAAGGGGGCGCCGCAAGCCGGCGCCCCTGCGCTGTTAGCGGAACATATTTCCAAGACCTTCGGCGGCGAACGCGCCCTCGACGAGGTGACGTTTAGCGTCGCGCCGGGCGAAGTGCACGGATTGCTGGGCCAAAACGGCTCGGGAAAATCGACGCTGATCAAGGTCCTGTCGGGGTTTCATCATCCGGACCCCGGTGGCCACCTGAAAATTTATGGCAACAACGTTCACCTGCCGGTGTCGGTGAGGTCGTTCCGTAGCCTTGGGCTTTCCTTTGTGCACCAACACTTGGGATTGGTCCCGAATTTGACCGTTCTTGAGAACCTCGTCGTCGGCGACCTCGCGACGAAACAATCCGCCTTTCTCAACTGGCCGGAGCTGCGCCGCAAAGCGCTAGAGACGTTTGCGCGCTTCGACCTCGACCTCGACCCGCAAAAGCCGGTCGCAGAGCTGCCCCAAGTCGAACGGGCGCTACTCGCCATCGTGCGCGCTTTTGAAGACATTCGCGCCGAGCACGAAGAGCACGGCGTGCCCGGCATTCTGTTCCTCGACGAACCGACACCGTTCTTGCCGAAAGAGGGCGTCGAACAGCTTTTCACCCTCGTGCGTGGAATCGTGCGCGAAGGCGCCAGCGTGATCTTCGTATCGCACGACGTCGACGAAGTGATGGAAATCACGACGCGCGCCACGGTGCTGCGCGACGGTCGCGTTGCCGGCACACTTGTGACCGAGGAAGCGACCAAGGACGAGTTCATTTCGATGATCATCGGCCGCAAGGTGGAGCCCTACCAGGCGGTCCCACAGGATTTCAGCGCCAAAGCCGCGGACATCTCTATTGAGAACCTCTCGGGCGGCGCTTTGGGGCCGACCTCTCTCGGGCTTCATAAGGGTGAGGTTGTCGGCCTCACCGGCTTGATCGGCTCTGGGTTCGACGAGATCCCTTATCTGTTGTTTGGCGCCCGTCAGGCCGCAAGCGGACAAATCACGATCGGCGAAGACGTTGTCGACGTCACGACCACCAAACCCAAAGACGCCATCGATCGAGGCCTCGCCCTTTTGCCGGCCGATCGGCTCGGCGCGGCGGGCGTCGGGGAATTGACCATCACCGACAATATGACGCTGCCGGTTCTGGCCGATCTGCGCGCCTGGTTCGGTCTCGACCGACCGGGTATGCGAAACCGGGCGCAAACGTTGGGAACCGAATACGACGTGCGACCGAACGCCCCGGTGATGAAATTGGCGTCGCTGAGCGGCGGCAACCAGCAAAAGGTACTGTTGGCCAAATGGCTCCAGACCAAGCCTGCGTTGCTGTTGCTGGACGAGCCAACGCAGGGCGTGGACGTCGGCGCGCGTCAACAGGTTTTCGGTGCGATTGCCCAGGCGTCGGAGCAAGGTTCGGCGGTTATTTGCGCAAGCACCGACTATGAGCAGTTGTCACAGATTTGCGACCGCGTGTTTATCTTTGCCCGCGGGCAAATCGTCCAAGAACTTCGCGGCGCCGATGTCACCAAAGATCGGATCGCCGAACAAACCCTATTGAGCTTGAGCCTGTCGGGGGCCACCACCGCCACCGATGCCACCGGAGCAAATGCATGACCGACCAATCGACCGGGGACGCCCCTAAGAAATCCTTCAACTGGGCGCGCGAACTCGAACGCTATGCCCTGCTGATCGCCTGGGTATTGCTGATCCTGTTCTTCTCGCAGGTGGCGCCGGATTCGTTTCTGACATGGTCGACGTTCTCGTCGATTATTTTCGGCTCGCAAGCGGTCCTCCTGGTCCTAACGCTCGCCTTGATCATCCCGTTGACGGCGGGCGACTTCGACCTATCGGTGGCTGCGGTCCTAACCTTCTCGGCCATGCTGTTGGCGATCTTGAACGCCAAATTGGGTTGGCCCCTATGGGGCGCTTTCCTGGTGTGCCTCGGCATGGGTCTCGCGATCGGGTTGATCAACGCGTTCTTCATCCTGTTCTTCCGTATCCACTCGCTGATCGTCACGCTGGGTACCGCCTCGATCATCCAAGGCATGATCCTGTGGGTTTCGGGCTCGCAAACGCTGAGTGGCGTGTCGAATACCCTGATCGAATGGGTGATCGTCAAACGCTTCCTGCAGATCCCGATGGCGTTCTATTACGCAATCATCCTGGCGGCGATCATTTGGTACATCTTCGAGTACACCTCGATCGGTCGGCGCCTGCTGTTCGTTGGACGCGGTCGCGAGGTCGCCCGCTTAAGTGGTATCAGCGTGACCCGCGTACGCGCCGGCGCTTTGGTGGCTTCGGCGATGCTGGCCTCGCTGGCCGGGATCATCAACGGCGGGACGACTGGCGGCGCGGACCCGCTTTCCGGCCTTACCTTTCTGCTGCCGGCCTTTGCGGCGGCGTTCTTGGGCGCCACGGCGATCATCCCCGGTCGGTTCAACCCCGTCGGCTCCGTGATCGCGGTGTTCTTCTTGGTCACCGGCATTACCGGCTTGAACTTTCTCGGTGTCGATACCTTCGTGCAGAACATCTTCAACGGTGCCGCACTGATCGTGGCGGTGTCGGCCTCGCAGCTGGTGCGCGGTCGCGAAGAACAAGGCATCACCTAAGGACAGCGGCATGAGCGATTGGCGCGAGAACCTATCGGACGCCGACCGGGCGATCGTCGAGAAAGGCAGTTGGGCGCAGCGTGCCGGTTTCGGCCGACGCCCGGCCATGATCATTATCGATGCGCAAAACTACATGGTCGGCGAGCCGGGCAATCACGACGACTATCCGCTGAGTTGCGGCGACGTCGGTTGGGCGGCCGTCGAGCACATCAAACGGATTGCCGCCGCCTGTCGCGCCAATGGTGCGCCGGTGTTCTATACGCAATTCGTACTGGCCCAGGACGGGTCGGACGCGGGCATGTTCGAGCGCAAGATCGGCGTCGCGCGCGGGGAGAACGCCTATTTCGAAGGGACCCACGGCTCGGAAATCGTGGCCGATATTGCGCCCCAAGACGGCGACATTCTGTTCGTAAAGAAGAAACCCAGTTCGTTCTTCGGGACGCCGCTACAGGCGTATCTCACCGACCGGCAAATCGACACTTGATCATCACCGGCGGCGCCACCTGCAATTGCGTCCGCGCGACCGCGGTCGAATCGTTTTCGCTGAACTACCGCACCATCGTGCCGCGCGAGGCTGTGTTCGATCGCATCCCGATTTCGCACGAAGTCACGCTGTTCGATATCGATCGGTTCTTGGGTGATGTCGTTTCGACCGACGAAGTCGTCGACTATCTCGACGCGCTGCCGCGCACCAACGATTAGCCTGCCGATACCTGGATAACCGTTCCGATGGCGGCCGCGAAAAGCGCGGCCACGAACGGGCCCCGGTAGCGACACCGCCATCCGACGCGAGACAAACGACCAGCCCATTAGCGGGGCTTCCCACATCAGCGTACGCTGCACGCCGAACAACGACCACGCGGTGATAAAGGTGACGAGCTGCGGCACGCCCGCCCCCAGATGCATCAGCGCGATCGCGACAGGAAACGAGATGATCGGCCCCGAGGGCACCAACGCGCCCAAACCGGCGGCAATGAGGATGCCCAGCATGCCCGAATCCGCGCCGATCCATCCTGAAATCTGTTCCTCGGGCATGAGTTCGGCAAGGAACCCAGCAGCGATCAGCGCCATCGGCATGCGCGGCAGCACGATCACGGCTTGTTTGCGGGCGAATTGAAGCGCTTCGGTGAACAAGCCGCGACGGCGCTGGTAGGTGATGAGGGCAAGCACCACCACCAGGCCCCAGATGATTGCCATCGAGAGAATCATGGCGTGTCGTCCGATGACGCTGGGAGATCGCGAAACTTGACCGGCGGCAGGCGCCGGACAAGGTAACCGGCAATAAACGGTAACGGGATCGACGCTAGGAACCGGACCACCGCAAAGTCGAAACCCATGAAGGGAATTTCCCATACGATGATTCGGTTCAGGCCGAGGGTCGACCATGCCGTGAGATAGGCCAGCAATGCACCGATGTCGGCGCCCGCCACGGCGAGCGCCATGATCACCGGAAACGAAATGATCGGCCCACCCGGCGTGATCATTCCGGCGACCGAGGCAATCAGAATGCCCTTGAACCCGCTTTCTCGGCCAAGCCATCGGGCGACCACATCGTTCGGGATCAGGACCGAGATGAAGCCGCCGACCAACATGCCCCCGATGATCTGCGGCGCGATACGAAGGAAAAGTCCAAGATCTTTTTCGAGGGCGGCGACGAACACGCCTTGGCCTCTAAGCCAGTAAACAGCCGCCCCACCCCCCACGGCTAGGATGAGAAAGACGAAAAAGGACGTGTCGAAGAGCTGTCGACCGAACCCTGGCCGCTGCGCCATCGTCTCTCCTGCTGAAAAAAGCGCGGGGCACTGCGCCACCGCATTGGACGCCCATCATACGGAAGGCCCTGGCGCACCGACAATTGCGCGACGCGCGGCCGACCGCGACGCGAACCCGGGATCGTCACCCATTCGTGACGGCCCGTGCATTGCGATCCTGCGCACAGCCGGGGACACTGCGTGGCAAGGACCGAACCAAGGAAGTACGCGACATGATGCCGACCCGCGCCCTCAGAACCGCCCATCCCCACCGACTTTGGCTTGCCGGATTTGCGATGCTGGCTGTGATTGCATTCGCGGCGGGCGCTCAGGCCGACGAACTCGACCGGTACCGCGACGAGTTTCCGAATACCGATTTTTCCAAAATATCCATCGAAGCCGATGAGATCGTGACCGACGGGCCGCGGCGCGACCAAATTCCACCGATCCACGACCCGGAATTCGTGCCCGTTGCACAGGCCGACATCGGACCGGAAGAACCAGTCATCGGGTTGATCATCAACGGCGACGCGCGCGCCTATCCGCTGCGCATTCTGCTATGGCATGAAATCGTCAACGATACGGTCGGCGGCGTACCGGTCCTGGTTTCCTATTGTCCGTTGTGCAACTCGGGTGTGGTGTTCGACCGACGGTTGGACGGTCGCACGTTGCAGTTCGGCAATACCGGTCGGATACGGCATTTCGACATGGTCATGTACGACCTCGAAACCGAGAGCTGGTGGCAGCAGTTCCTTGGCGAGGCCATTGTCGGCGACTTGACGGGGCAGCGGATGAAGCCCCTGCCCGCACGTCTTGAATCGGTGACCGCTTTTCGCGCGCGCGCCCCGGAAGGCAAGCTGCTTGTTCCCAACGACCCCCGCCTGCGCCCCTACGGCGCGTCGCCCTATGTCGAGTTCGAAGATGCCAATCCGCGGGCCATGCGGGTCTACGGATTGCCTGACGGCATACGCCCCCTCGACCGCGTCGTCATCGTCGGCAAAGAAGCCTGGACGCTGAAACGTCTACGCCAAGAACGGATTATTCGTGACGGCGACCTGGAGATCACCTGGACTCCCGGTCAGAACTCCATCCACGACGAAAAGGCGATCGACCGAGGCCGCGATGTCGGCAACGTCGTCGTCCAACGGGCGGGCGTCGACGTTCCCTACGACGTGACGTTTGCTTTCGCCCATCGCGCGTTCAACGGCGTCAACGCCGTCATCCACGAATAAGTCTTAGGTGTCGCCGGTGTCGACCGGCGTATCGGCCTGGGCAGCCCATTCGCTCCATGAGCCGTCGTAGAGTGCCCAGTCGGTATGGCCGATCCGCTCCAGTCCAAGGGCGACGAGGCCAGCGGCAACGCCGCCACCACAGGTCGTCACCACGGGCCGCGCGGGATCAATGCCGGCTTCGGCAAACAAGGCCTTCAGCGTCACAGGGTCGGGCAGCGTGTTGTCCGGCGTTTTGAAACGCTGATACGGCAGGTTGCGCGACCCCGGCATGTGACCGGCGCGAAGGCCGGGGCGCTTCTCGGGGACCGCGCCGGTAAACCGGTCATGTTCGCGGACATCGAGAACCTGCTCCTGCCGCGACGCGACGACGCGGCGCATGTCCTCCAACGTGCGAAGCTGACGCGCGGCGAAGGCTGCCTGGAAGGTGGCAGGGGTCGGCTGGGACGACCCTGTTTCAACCGCTCGACCCTCGGCACGCCACTTGGGGAGCCCGCCATCGAGCACCGCCACGGTCGCGTGGCCGAACGTGCGAAACATCCCCCCCCCTCGACCGGCATTGCGCATATCGCCTGAATCGTAAACGACAATGCGGTGGTCGTTGGTAAGGCCGAGGGCGCCCGCCGCAGCGGCGAAATCTGTTGGCGTTGGCAGCATCAGTGGCGCCGCATGGCCAGGATCGCGAATCTCGCGAATATCGAAGAACACCGCACCAGGGATATGCGCGGCCTCAAACGTCGCGGCGACATCCGGTGCGTCCGGCACTGAAGAATAGCTGCCGTCAATCACCCGAAGATCATCGTCGCCGAGATGCGCGGCGAGCCAATTGGTTGTCACCAGCGGATGCGTGTCTGCCGGAAAAGGCGTGTTCGAAATTGTCATGCCGACATTAGAGCGCCCCGCCTAGCGGGCGACAAGTCGGACCGATTTGCCGGGCCAAACCCTGCGTGACACCATCACGCTGAGCAATAAGGGGAGGCCCATATGAACATGACCGCACCCATGAAGCGCGTCACCATCATCACCCGGGATATGGACAAGGCCTTGGCCTTCTACCGTGACCTATTGGGTTTCGACATCTTCTACGAAGGCGATGTCGGCGGCGGCGTCAGGTGCAAAAAATCCGAATGAAAGTACTTCAGTCCGAGGGCAGCGAGGTCGGCATGATCGGTCTGATGCAATTTCTCGACGCGGAAGACCCGCCGACGCCGATTGAGACGCCATCGCGACCTTCGATCGGCGAACCTATCCTTGTCATTCCTACCACCAAAATGCGCGAGCTCGTGCAGGGCTTGAAAGACGGTGGCTACACCTTGATTAGCGAACCGGTGCATGGAAGTGCCCAACCGACCGCCGGTCCACGAACTATGTTGTCGCGATCCCGACGGCACATTGGTCAACCTGACCCAGCGCGGCGAGCTTTGATAGACGGAAGGGAAATTCGATGACGCGGCCCCATACCGTTTTCGTTCAAGCACAGGAACTGCCCTGGTCCACAGGGCTCTACGGCCAAGGACGCGCCGATGTCGAGGTCAAGACGCTGTCGTTTGATGAAGATTCGGGTGCATCATCCATGATCCTTCATTACCCCGCCGGCTGGTCGCGAGCCACGCCGCATCACCTCGACGTGCACGAAGAATTCCTAGTGCTTGACGGAAGCATTGAGATCAACGGCCACAGCTACGGGCCCTACTGCTACGCCAACCTGCCCGCCGGCTATGTGCGTTCGGCCGCCGCCTCTGCCGAAGGTGCCGTGGTCCTGACGATGTTTTCCGGCGAACCGCACTCCATCGAAGGTTCATCGGCAACCGAGATGGATGCGAAACTCCTGGTCGAGTTCGTCGACTGCGCCGGCAAAGGTCTCGAAGGCTGGACCGAAAACCCCTACACCCGATACCTAATGGGCACTGGAGTCCAACCCCTGCGGGAAAACCCCTACACGGGAGAAATTTCCATCCTCTACGCGTCGCTGCCATTTCGGTACATGGAAAAACAATGGTCGCATCCCACGGTCCAAGAGATGTATCTGCTGGCCGGCGAATACGTGATCAACGACGTAGGCATCTTGCGGCCAGGCGCCTATTGCTGGTGGCGAGAGAACTTGTTTCATGGCCCCTACGGATCGCAAACGGGGTTTATGTTCTTTATTCGCACCGACGGTGGCAAGCTGGCCAATATCATCAAGGATGAAATCATCTCGGTGGACTACCGAGCACCGCATAACCCGTCACTCCCCGAGGAACTGCATCCCTACAACGCGGAATTGCCCCGCGTGAAAAACTACTGACGGAAAAGGAGGCCGACATGGCGCGCCCGCACATTCTTTTCGTCCAATCGCAGTTCTTGCCGTGGGATGAAGGTGTCGTCGGCGGTGCCCGCAACGACGTCCGAGTAAAGACCCTTTCGCACGATCGCGAGGACGGCAGTTGCAGTTTGATTGTTCATTATCCGCCCGGTTGGGGACGCCGCGATGCCGAGGCGTTGGACGCGACCGAGGAGTTCTTCGTTTTGGAAGGCGCCTTGGAGATTAACGGGCGAACCTACGGTCAACATGCGTATGCGAACCTACCCGCGGGCTACACCCGGCAAACGGCGGGAGCGCCGCGTGGTGCCTCTGTGCTGACCTTTTTCGATCGCGAACCGCATTTGATCAAAGAAGCCGGCGCGGCGGTCGATACCTCGCGGTTGGTCGAGTACATCGATACGTTAGATATGGCATGGGTAGGCGGCGCCGAAGGGAGCGTTACCGGCAAACCGTTGAGCCACGGCATCGAGACCAAGAAGCTCCGGGTTGATCCGGAGACCGCCGAGCAAAGTTTTCTCTATACCGCGCAACCCCAGCACGGCCCACCGGGCATCATGAAGGGCAAATTCGGCCATCCGATGATCGAAGAGATCTTCACGCTTGCCGGCACCTATGTCTTTGCCGACGCCGGCGTAATGGGCCCCGGCGGCTATTGCTGGTGGCGGGAGAACGAGTTCCACGGCCCTGCGGGGAGTATGACCGGGTACAATTTGTTTATCCGCGTGGTTGGCGGGCCACTACGGAATGTCTTTTCCGACGAGCCCTTCCCCTTCACGTTTACCCCGGACCACAACCCTTCCCTCCCCGATGAGCTCAAGCCTTATGGGCAGCCCTATCCATATGAAGCTGAATTTTAGGGGCTTTTTACGAAATTTCGCGTATGAAGGGCGCTGGCTAACCGAGCATGATTACCTTAGGATGTGGCCATCAGGGCCGAATGTGGACGTCTATCCAAAAAGGGGATCGGGATGGGCAAGAAGACGCTCGAACTGACCAAACGTGACGCGACCGCCGTGCGGCTCGTGTTTGATCGCGAAATCGAAAGCTTGTTCGGCAAGGGCAAGAACATCACGCATATCAGCGCGCCCGACTGGGCCGTCGATCAATTGGGTGCCCGGAGCGGCCCCTACAAGGGATTGCGAATTGCGTCCCAGCGCGAACAGACCGATCAGGCGGCAATTATCTTCGACGACTAGCTAACCGCTAGCTGGCCGCAAGTTACTGCGGCGAGGTCTGGATATCGCCTTGCCGGGCGGCCGCAAACGTGCCGCCCGCTTTGTAGTTCGTGCCTGTGATATGGAACTGTCCGCCTTGTTCTTTGGAGGCGTCGGAACCGCCTTTGTAGAACGAACCGTGGAACGAAATGCTCTTGCCGTCGTTGGAACCGGACCCGGCAAAGTCGCGTTTGTTCGACGCGGAGACCGCGCCCCCGCTGAAGTTCTCCCCGTCGAAATTGGTGACGGTGATGCTCCCGCTCTGGCTGCCAAAGTCCCACGAGTTCTGAAACTTGCCGACGGCTTGGTAGCGCACACCGTTGTTGTCGACTGAGCCGTTGAGATGGCCCAGGTAGGACGCCGTGCCCGACGTCGGCATATCGACCGTAGCCGGCAGAACGCCAGCAACCCAGGTTGCGAGGTGGAAGCGGTCGACATTGTTGGACAAATCTTTCGCTTCGGCCGTCCAGTATCCCCACTCCAAAACTCGCACTCGCAGAAACTGACGCCGCTCGGCAAGAACCCGGTCACTTTGACGACCTCTTGGTTGACCATGAACATGCGCATACGCGAGGCCGTGGTGCCGTTGATCGTGCTTGCGGTTTGCGTCGAATCGCGGGCACCGAACGTGTTGTCGTCGATGAACGTGCCCCGACCGCTCGTGCTTGAGGTGGTCCCAAACCGAATTTCGTAGTTGCGGGAATCGTCCTCGACTTGGACGCCAAACTCGCCATCGAGGCGATTGATCGACGCATTTGTCGTGATCTTCACCGCCGTCGGGTCGCCGGGGGACCCGGTGACGCTGTCGTCGTTCTCGATGATGAAGGTCGGGAACGACGAAGTGGTGCCGCGCTCGACGAGACCGCCGACGTAGCCGTTCAACGTTCGGGAGGTGCGAGTCGTGCCAATGCCGGTCGGTTTGGTCGTGGGTGTGGCGACGTGATCGAAAGCATAGCTGGTCAGCGCCGAATCGAAGGGATTCTGGAGCGCTAGCCCTGTCGTGATGGTCTTCTCGCCGGACGCATAGAAATCGTTGTTGACGACGAAGTACGCCAAATTACCGTTGCTATCGGCAAAAAGGGATTTTCCGTCCGACCCCGGCACGCTGCTCAGTTCTGACGAATCTCGAATGACGAACGACGTGGCGGAGGTACGTTGCGAGCCGCGAAGGCCGCCGGTGATCGCGGGCTGGCTCTGGTCGTTGGTAATGAAGGTGCCGGTATGCCCGACGAATACCGATTGCTGCGACGAGCCTTGCCCGACGATGCCCAAGGTCGCCTGTAGCGTCACGCTGGAACTATCGGTATTCGATCGGCGCACCCGATAAAACGGCGACGACGTCGCCGAAGAGACCGAAATATTCGAAGGTGCCGATCGCAGGAAGGGAATGTCCGTCGAAAGACCGTTCAAAAAGTCTTTTCGCAGCGCAAATGCTTGAACCAGGAATCCGGTTTCCGTGGTTGAGGTATCGACGGGCCCCCGGCAAACACAAATGCCTTGTTCGAGTTGCTCTCGGTCAGTTCGTAGAACAGGAAACGCTCGTCCGACGAAAGAACGCCGGTACCGCTCACACTGCCGAACGGCGTGGTTCCTGCACTCGTCAATGAAAAAGTGCCCGATTGAACAGGCAGGCTGAGTGTTGACAACCCGAGACTCACCGAAAACGTGCCGCCGCTTGCGGAAGCCTGCTTGAAACCGATGTTGCGGGATGTGTCGGGATCGATTTCGAGAGTGCTCGAGTCAAGCGTACTGGTTAGATACTGATTGTGGGACCGGTAGCGCCCGCTGAAATTGCCAAGCGTCACACCCAGGGTACTTGAGTCTTGAAGGACGGTGTTCTGCTGCGACTGCGTCGTCGTGTTTTCCGCAGCCTCCGTCCCGCCGCCTGTAGGGGCCGGCGCCCCACCCGCCGGACCAGGCCCGGCAGGACCGACCGCGTCGGGATCGTTATCCTAGCCAAGATCATCTAGGCCGGCGTCGGCAACGTCTTCGTCGGTCGGCACCTGCTGATTACCACCGGATTGGCCGCCGCCGCCGCCCTCGCCATCACCGCCACCCGCACTATCGTCGTCCTCGCTCCCCCGCCTTCAAGCGAGCCGAGTGCGGCATCAAGCTGTTCACCCGATGTCGGCGTCGGGTCCGAAGGCGGCGCGTCAGGATCGTCCACGGTGATGGAAAAACCGGGACGGTTCGCCGTGCGTCGGCCACCACCGGTATCGACGGTCATCTGATCGCCGAACAAGAAGGTTGCCTGCGTGGCCCCGTTGTCGGCAACGTTGACCAGGGCGATGCCCCCACGAATACCGATCGTCGCGGTCGGCGTTTTCAGCGTCACCGGCGTAGGTTTGCTGATTTTCCCGCCCACAAGGCGAAACACGCCTTTAGCCGCGGTCAATGCAATCTTGCCGGTACCGGTTTCGGGATTAAATACGAACTCGTCGAGCACCACGTCAGAGTTCGGCCCGACGGTAAAAGCGCTTTCGTCGAGAAACAGCATCTGGGCCTGGCCGCCCGCGGACGTGACGATCCGTTCGTTGGCCTGCACCTGAACGCCGACTTGTAGCGTGCGGGTCTCCGCCGCCGGGGGCGTCCCTTGGGCTTGGGGGTTCACCGCGGCAGCGACGCCGATTTCACCGTCCTGTTGCGCGTACGATACCGACTGCGCCACGCCAAAGAGCAAAACCGACGCCAAGGCCACCCGAGCCACGCCTGGGACCGAAACCAACCTACTCTTCACGACCTACCCAGCTACAAACTGCGCGCGGCAATCATAGGGAAATTCCTCCGTCCAGAAAACAGAGGAACACGCGAAATCATGAGTTAAACCAACGCCTTGCCTAGGGTGACCGGGCGCGCATCGCGATGTAGTTCCCGGCCAGGATCGGCAACTAACGCCGCCAGCCGATTAGCGCGAGGGTTACCGGCAACCCTTCGACCAGGACAGAGATGACGATCGCTACCATGGGCGACATCAACGTGAAATAGGAGGACCGCGCCGGCCCGATGCGCGCCACAACCGCGAAATAGATGATAAAGGCCAGGACGCCGGCAGGAAATGTCAGGTAAGCGAGCGACAGGACATAGGGCATCGTCCACTCGAACGATATCTCGCGGCCCAATGCCAGAACGAACAGGACGTTGAACGCGGCACCGTAAATCATGCCCCAACCGTTGGCCTGAAGCGCCGGCACCCGACGCAGATTCAGTTTGGCCGTAACGACGGTGGCCAGCGAGACCACGTATGCCGCCCCGAGCATATATCCGATGCCAATCAAGGTGTTCGAGTCGATGCTGGAGGCAAAAAGCGAATCACCGAAAAGCAAGATCAAACCGCCAAGACCGATCGCACCGCCCAACAGGATACGTGCGTTAAGTGACGCGGCGAGAAAGATGCGGGCGTTGAGCGTCGTGAAAAACAGCGCCATCGTGAAGATAATCGCGGCGAGGCCACTGGTGAGCTCGGTTTGAGCGCGATAGATCAGCACATAATTAAGGGAGAAGAAGAAAACGCCCAGGGCCACGAAGTAGAGGTGATCGACAAGCGAAAACCCCCACATGCGCCGCTCGCGACGACGCAAACCCCCGTCATCGCGATGGCGGCCATCAGGTAGCGCCACAACACGGAGACCTCGTTGGCGACGACCCCGAGTTGAAACTCGATCGCAATGAAGGAGCCGCCCCAAATCCCCACCAACACCGAATAAAGCGCGAAGTCGACGAGGTTCATTGGCCGCGTGGCTGCATTCGGCGTCGCCGTCTCTGCCGCCTCGGGGGTGGTCATAAGTCTCCTAGGGAAGATCAGTTGTCGGCTAGTGCTTAGGCGCTTCAGCGCCGAATCACAACTACCCGATGTCCAAGAGGTCGTCGCTGCGTCGGGCTACGTCCCCAGATGACGCACGGCAGGGAACACCTCGTCACGCAGATAGGCCATCGTCCGACGCCCCACCTCGCGCGGCATGTTGCCGATGTTGCAGTGGAGGCCCATGTGCACGATGCCGAGTTCCTTGTGGAACCGCTTGATCTGTTCGATCGCCATTTCGGGTGTGCCGCAGATCACCAACCCGGCTTCGACGCGTTCGTCAAAGGTGAGCCCCCCTTGGCGCATGTTGACGAACGTTTTCTTGCGCTCCTCGAGTTCTTCGGCCGACCCGAAATACCGCGTCTTCTGAATGACGATCTTCTGGGCCGTCCGAATACCGCCACCGAGCGTGCCGAAGAAATACTCGATCGACGGCTCGAGGTGGGCTTTGGCCTCTTCGTAGGTTGGCGCAATGCAACAGTTGGCACCGGTGGTGAAATGCTCGGCCGTAGGTTCCCAACCCGCTTCGCGGGCGTATTCGCGGTAGCGATCCATGGTCTTGCGCGCATCATCGAAGGACGTAAGCGCAAGAATCCCGGCTATCGCTTTGAACTTCGCCGCTATCCGCGCCGAGCGCTCGGTCGACACCGACATGACAATGGGTGGATGCGGTTTTTGAATCGGTCGCGGCCACACCGACACCGCGCGGTATTGATAGTACTCGCCTTCCCAGCCGAACGGCTCGGGCTCGGTCCAGCATTTCAGGATGAGCTCGACCGCCTCTTCCATCCGGTCGTAGGACTCGTCTGCCGCCACATTGTAGGCGACGTATTCATGCGGGATGCCCCGCATAAAGCCTGCAACCAACCGCCCTCTGATGGCGACATCGAGCATCGCGTATTCCTCGGCGATGCGAATGGGATTGGTGATGGGCACGAGGTTGCCGGTCTGAACGATCCGCGCCCTTTCGGTCCGGTCGGCTAGGATGGCGCCGACAAGATTCGGGTTCGGCATCATACCGTAGGGGCTGAAGTGATGCTCGTTGGACCCCATCCAATCGAAACCGCACTCCTCGGCGTAAACTTTGTCCTCGATGTACTGCTCCCACAACGAGGCGGCGAGGTCGCCGTCGTATAACTTGCTGGGTACCGGCCAGTCTTTCGCGGCTTCGGTTACGCCGGTGTAGGGCATGAAATGCGTGTGGGTGAATTGCATGACGAACGATCCTTTGCCGCGCCGGCTTGTGTCGCAAAGAAATGGGCCCGCAACCAGAGGTCGCGGGCCCATAAGAGGTTGGTCGACTAACCGTCGACGGTCAGGTCGGCCCAATTGATGACGCGGTTGTTCGGGGCATAGCCCTTCACTTTGTTGGAGACCGCGTCGATCTGCACTTCTTCGTAAAGGAAAATGGCGGAAGCCTGGTCGTGATAGTGCTGATTGATCTCCTTCAGCATCTCACGCCGTTTTGCGACATCGAACTCTTCGTTCGCCGCTGTGATGGTCGGCTCAATGTCCGGGAAACACGTCCATTTGGTGCGCGTGTTGCACGAATGGAGCGCGTTGATCGAACGCATCACATCCATCGTCGGTTCGGAGCCATAGTTGAAGCCGAACAACGGCGCCATCTGGCTGGTGTCGCGAACCCGCTTGATCAGATCAGGAAGGGTGATCTCGTCGATGGTGATTTTCACCCCAACCTTGGCGGCATCGAGCGCCACCTGACTGTAGATCTCGCGCCGCTCGGCGACATTGACCACCGCTTCGGCTTTGAGTTCCAGACCGTTGCCGAACCCGCCTCGGCCAAGAGCTGCCGAGCTTTATCGGGATCGTAGGGATAAGGCTTAATGGCGGGGTTATAGCCGTTCACCGAACGGGCCGCCGGTTGCCCCGCCGGCACCGTCAGACCGCCGAGAATCGTTTCGACAAACGCTTCCTTGTCGACCACATAGTTCAACGCCTGCCGAACCCGCACGTCATGCAACGGCGTTCCGGGACGGTTTTGGAAGAACATCAGATTGATATTCTGCGGAGTCGAACTGATGACGAGCTTGCCGCCTGCCGCCTCGACGCGCGGGCGGGCCTCGGGCGAGACTTCGAATGCCAGGTCGATCTGGTTGGGCTCGAAAGCCGACAGGCGCGCGGCCACCTCTGGCAACGCCCGCATCGTCAGCTTGTCGATTTTACCGGGTCGCCAACCCGCCTTATGGGGTTCGACCTCGATGATGTCGTTCGTCCACTTGATCGACTTGTAGGGCCCGGTGCCGACAGGGTTGTTGGCAATGCCGTCGTAACCGAGGTCATTGAAGACCTTCATGTTCACGACATAAAGCCCGCCGAGCAGCGGTGGCACCATCGGATCGGGCGTCTTGGTCGTCGCTTCAAACGTTTCGTCATCGATCACGCGAGCGGCAATGATGTTCGACATATTGCGCAATGTGTTGATGCCCTTGGCCTTGCCTTCTTTGGTGTTGAGCCAATTGATCAAGTCGGCGATGTCCGACGAATGAAGCGGTTTGCCGTCATGGAACACCGCGTCCTTACGAACTTTAAGTTCCCAAGTCGTGGGCGATGTGTTCTTCCAAGCAACACCCAAGCCAGGTTGCGTGCCGGTCGACGTGCCGTAGGTCACTGGATCGAACGCAAGTTGGAACTTCCAACGACCCGAGTGAGACCCGTCACCGAGTGGATTGGCCAACGACCGCGGCATGCTTGCCGAGCCAAAGATCAATTCGGCCGCGCCGGCGGACCCCCCCCCGCCAGCATCGATGCCGCAACAAACGGCACCAGCGCTTTGCACAATAAACTTTTCATCGTCCCTTCCTCCCCGAAGGCAGCCAATGGAAACGAAAATCATACAGGAGGGACGCGCATCCGGCATGGCCGCTTTGGCAAACTTTCGTCGAGGCGGGGTCCAAATGTCCGGACCTTCCGCGCGATCGGTGCGCGGTTCCGTGTCGGTTAGCCGAGATTTCGGAGCGTGCGCGCCATTTGCCGCATGCCGTCGCAATAGGCACGCCAATTCGCCTCCGCATAATCGTTTTTGAGCGTCGTGCCCGTGCGCACAAGCGTACTGCGCAGGTTCAGGAGGCGGTCGCGCACGTCATCGGCGTAGCCGCCCGCGAAGGTCTCGAATTCTTGTTGGTCGAAAGGCGCGAAGAACATGGGAGGAAAAAGGTCGATACTCTTGAGCGGCGCGTCGATACCCCGCGTGTCACTGGTTTGTGCAGGAAACCGACGAAGAAAAGTTTGGTAACCCGCCGCACATTGCTTGGCAGCTTTTTCGTCAATTTGCGTTGCGTAACCGCGCGCGGCTTCGGGGTCGGGCCCACCGTCACACGCCGCAAGAAATAGAGTGGCTAGACCTGCCAGTGCCAGCATTCGAATCGTTTGGTTTTACGCCCGATTGAACCAACGGGCAACGACAGCCCTTATCGGAGGCGTCGTTCCTTTACCGTCTCTTAACGCTGTTGCGCTATGCTGGAATCCAGATCAGATGTGACCCAAGGACGGATATGCCCAAACGATCGGTCGGCGGCCTGGCCGCCCTCACCCTCGCCCTCGCACTTGTGGTGCCCACCACGATGGCGGAGGCCCAGTCGCAATCTTCGAAGACCGGCCTGGGGTCAGCGCGCCAAAAGGCGGGTGCCGCCTCCGGACAATCCTCCACGGGTGCGTCCGGCACCCTTTCGGTCGGGGCATTGGCCGCGGCGGTCGGCCTGGTGGCTGTGGTTGGCGTCGCAGTGGCGATCGGGTCCAGCGGCGCTGCTTCTTCCGCATCAAGTACCAACTAGCCCAGCGCTAGACCCGCATCGCGTGCCCTGCCAGACTTGGCTGGCAGGAGGTGCCCCATGGACAAAATCGAAAAATCCGATGACGCGTGGCAGGCCGAATTGACGCCGGACGAATACTACGTCCTGCGCCAAAAGGGTACGGAGCGCGCGTTCACCGGCGAATATAACGACTATAAAGAACCCGGCACCTACCTCTGTCGCGCCTGCGGCAACGCGCTTTTCGATGCCGACACAAAGTATGATTCAGGGCAGCGGCTGGCCGAGTTTTTATGCCCCTCTCTCCGAGGAGAGCGTCGTCAACGAAAGGGACGTTAGCCACGGCATGGTCCGAACGGAGGTGATGTGCAGCCGGTGCGGCTCCCACCTCGGGCACGTGTTCGAGGACGGCCCGCAACCAACCGGCTTGCGGTACTGCATGAACTCGTTGTCGCTGAAGCACGAACCAAAGGACGAATAGTAAACTCATGGATGACGGTGATGGACTCGTCTACGCCGCCATTCTCGACGGTGAAGGCGGCGCGACCGAAGCCGACTGGGCCGGTGTGCGCAACTGGCGCGCCGACGACGGCCCTATCTGGGTACACCTACAGCGAGGAAACGACACCGCCGAACGTTGGCTGCGGAATGAAAGCGGTATCGATCAGTTCACGGTCCAGGCACTGCTTGAGGAAGACCCGCGCCCGCGCACCTCGGTGGTCGGTGACGGCGCACTTGCCATCCTCCGAGGGGTGAACCTCAACCCAGGTTCCGATCCGGAAGACATGGTGTCGATCCGAGTCTTTGCGACCAATGAGCGGATTGTGACCGTCCGCATGCGCCGGCTGTTTTCCATCGACACGATGCGTGAAGATCTCGCCAATCGAGTCGGCGCGCGCACCGCGCCTGGCGCCCTCGGTCGACTAGCCGAATACCTTGCCGCCCGCATGGAACCGGTCATCGAAGATATCGAAGATTGGTTGGGGATCCTCGAAGGTGCCATCGGTGAACGTCGCGACGGAGATTTGCGCCGCGAGCTGCATCAGATACGCCGCGAAGCGATCTCGCTTCGCCGGCATATGGCGCCGCAACGCGAAGCAATGAACCGTCTTGCCGGTTTGGACACCGATTTGATCAACCCGAACCAGCGGGCCCGCCTGCGCGAGGTGGCCGATCGAACGATGCGATACGTCGAGGATCTCGACGCGGTGCGCGACCGTACCGCCGTGCTGCAAGACGAACTGACGACCCACATGTCCGAACAGATGAACCGGACGATGTATCTCCTGACCGTGGTGGCGACGATTATGCTGCCGCTGGGGTTTCTCACCGGACTCCTTGGCGTCAACGTCGGCGGCATTCCGGGCGCCGATCGCCTTGGGCCTTTGCAATCTTCTGCGGCCTCTTGGCGGCATTAGTCGGGGTCGAGGTGGCCGTCCTGAAACGTCTTCGATGGATATGACGGCAGACATGCACCACCTGCAAACACTGGGAACCGCCCCAAACCACCATCGCTTTCGGGCCTCCCCCGCGGCGGCATTCGTTTGTCTCGTCAGCGATGACCAAGCATGCCGGGACTTCCCCCCGCACCCGACCGGACGATGGGTTCGACAACGATCAGCTCGTCGTTGGATGGAAAGAATGGGTGTCGCTACCAGAGATTGGCGTAAAGCGAATTCTCGCCAAGATGGACACCGGCGCCCGAACCTCTGCGCTGCACGCGCCGAGAATCGTTGTGTTTCAAGAGAACGGGGCTCCGTGGGTCAACTTTGCGCTCGACGACGACCTTCCGATGGCTGGCGACCGTTTGCCGCACACCGCCAGGCTAACAGACCTCCGGGACGTCAAATCGTCATCCGGCCATGTCGAACAACGCTACCTGATCGAGACCGAGATCACCTTGGCTAGTTTGTCGTGGCGAATCGAGATTACGCTGACGGATCGCTCGGACATGAAAGTGCCCTTTCTTATCGGTCGTTCCGCGATGGTCGATCGTTTAGTGATCGACCCAAGCATGACGTTTTTGACCGGCGGCAAGCGCCCGAGGGTTGTCGACGAAGAAGAATAGAAGCTGCACCAACGGGGTGCCGCAATGATGGGAGTATCCCGCCATGCGTATGGCGATGATGGCGCGCAACCCAAACCTATACTCGCACAAGCGGCTGGTCGAAGCAGCCGTAGAGCGGGGCCACCAAATGGACGTGTTCAATACGCTTAGGTGCTACATGAACATTACGTCCTATCGCCCTGAGGTAAAATACAGCGGCGAAGTGCTTTCAGGATACGACGTTGTCGTGCCACGTATCGGCGCGTCGGTGACCTACTATGGACTCGCGGTCCTGCGGCAGTTCGAAATGATGGGCGTTTACCCCCTCAACGAGTCGGTCGCGATCGGGCGGTCACGCGACAAATTGCGCTCAATGCAAATTCTCTCGCGAAGGCATCGGTCTGCCGGTAACAGCTTTTGCTCACGATCCGAATCAGACGGAGGAAGTCATCAACGCGGGCGGTGGCGCCCCGGTGATTATCAAACTCATCGAGGGCACCCAGGGAATCGGCGTCGTCCTTGGCGAAACCCTGAAATCCGCGAAATCCGTTATCGAGGCGTTTCGCGGCGCCAACGTCAACATCCTCGTCCAGGAGTTCATTAAAGAAGCTGGGTCGACGGACATCCGTGCCCTCGTCGTGGGGAACAAGGTGATCGCGGCAATGAAACGCACCGGCGCGGATGGCGAGTTCCGCTCCAATCTTCACCGTGGGGGCACAGCGGAGATGATAAAAATAACGCCCGAAGAGCGATCGACAGCGGTGCGTGCCGCCCACGCTCTCGGCCTGAACGTATGTGGTGTCGATATGTTGCGGGCAAACCACGGCCCAGTCGTGATGGAGGTCAATTCATCGCCCGGTCTCGAGGGCGTCGAAAAGGCAACAGGCATCGACGTGGCTGGGCGAATCATTGAGTTCATCGAAAAAAACGCGAAACCGGGCAAGACGAAAACACGAGGAAAGGGCTAGAGATCAATGGCACCTCGGTCCCGCCGGCCCGCATTCAAGGTCTCCGGACAAGAAATCGCTGCAGGCGAGCGACGCACGATCAAAATCCCCGTCAGTGTTCTATCTGACAATACGCCGATGTCCCTTCCGCTCCACGTCGTCCATGGGCGTAGGGATGGACCAGTCCTATTCGTCTCTGCGGCCGTCCATGGAGACGAGATTCAGGGCGTCGAAATAATTCGTCGCCTGTTGCGCCGGTCGATCACCAGCCGCATATCCGGCACCTTGATCGCCGTCCCTATCGTCAATGCCTATGGCTTCATTTCCCACTCGCGCTACCTTCCTGACCGTCGCGACCTTAATCGTTCGTTCCCAGGCTCGGAGAGAGGATCGCTCGCAAGTAGGCTGGCCAATCTCTTCCTAAACGAGGTCGTGATGCGTTCAGACCTGGGGATCGACCTCCACTCGGCGGCCGTCCACCGAAGCAACCTGCCTCAGATCAGAATCGCAAGAGACAACGCAAAGCTCTATGAACTTGCTGTGGCGTTTGGCGCGCCAATCGTGATTCAGTCGACGGTACGCCCAGGATCTCTACGCGCGACTGCCGCGGATCGTGGCGTCGACGTGATGATTTACGAAGCAGGTGAAGCGTTGCGGTTCGACGAATCTGCAATCCGAATCGGCGAACGCGGCGTCCTCGCCGTTATGAATAGGATCGGCATGATTAATGCCAAAAAGGCGACTATCCCGCGCCATCCGCCTGCCCATTCGACGAATTCGAATTGGGTCCGAGCGCCAGAAGGAGGGATTCTCCGCGTTCACCAAAAGAACGGCACCGCGGTTAAGAAAGGCGAGGTTATAGGCGTGATCTCGGACCCGATCGGCGAGTCCGAGACGGAGGTCGTTGCGGCCAACGCCGGCATTATCATCGGTCGGACCAATCTCCCGATAGTCAACGAAGGAGATGCGTTGTTTCACATTGCAGAGGTGGCAGGTACCGTTGCCGCCGGCAACAAAATTGAAGCAATTGTCGACGATCTCGAGTCCAACCCGATGTTTGACGAAGATGAGATAATCTAAGCATACGCTCGACCTGCCTCTCTGATACGCTGGCACCTCTAGGACAAAGCTACTTTACCGCGAGACATTCCGTGACATCGTTCAACATCGAGTTCGTCGTGCGTTGGTATCAAGACATCGCGCGCTGGATCATGACAGAGGTGCTGGTACCGTCGACGGTGGCACAAATCGTCGTTGCCCTCGTCCTCGTGGGCGCTGCTTTTCTTGGCCGCAACGCCGCAAAGCGGCTGACCGAACGAACCCTATCAGTTGGCAAATTCGACAGTCGCGTCCGGCGGGTATCCGGCACGATTGTAGGACTCTCTTTTCCGATCCTCGCCGTGTTGCTGTTATGGATCGGGACCGGGGTCGCGGGCGGCCTCGATCTGCCAAACCGCTTCATCGAAATGGTGGCGAGCCTGTTTACGGCATGGGCGGTCATTCGTTTCGTCTCGGGCATCGCCGGCGATACCGCTCTGACGCGATTCGTGTCGTTTATTGTCTGGGCGATCGCCGCACTCAACATTATCGGCCTCCTCGACGTGACGGTCGAAGCGCTGGATGCGGCGTCGTTCACGCTAGGTACGTTGCGCGTGTCCGCGCTGACGGTCTTCAAAGGCGTGTTCGCCCTCGGGTTCCTGCTTTGGCTGGCGATCGTGCTGTCGCATGCCCTCGAGCGGCGTATCCAATCGATCTCCGATCTCACGCCATCGGTACAAGTCCTCCTGACAAACTTGTCCCGAATCGTTCTGATTATCATCGCCATCGTTGCAGCGATCAGCAGTGTCGGCATCGATCTAACCGCTTTTGCGGTCTTTACGGGCGCCCTTGGTGTCGGCATCGGCTTCGGGTTGCAAAAGGTTTTCGGCAACTTCATCAGTGGGATCATCATCCTGCTCGACAAGTCGATCAAACCGGGCGATGTCATCGAGATCGGCGACACCTATGGGCGGGTTGCGTCTTTGGGCGCCCGCTACGTGTCAGTGACGACGCCGGATGCCCATGAGCACTTGATCCCCAACGAAGACCTGATCACACAGCAGGTGGTCAACTGGTCGTTCAGCGATCAAATCTTGCGACAAACGGCTCAGATCGGCATCCACTACAAGTCCGACCCCCGTCAGGCGATGGTGCTATGCCTTGAGGCCGCCGCCGAAGTGCCTCGTATTCTGAAAGACCCCAAACCGGCTTGTTGGGTGCGCGGGTTCGGGGACAGTTCTGTGGACCTCGCGGTGTCCTACTGGATCGACGATCCGATGAACGGGCTGATGAACGTTCGTAGCGACCTGTTTCTTGGTGTTTGGGATCGATTCCACGCGCATGGCATCGAAATCCCCTACCCGCAACGGGATGTCCACATCAAAGAGGCACCGCCGACCTCTCCCGGTGAGATTGCGCCCAGCGAAAGATCCCAATAAATGGCGGCCCAGGGCGGATCGAAGACCGTCATCTACGCTGCGCTTGCCGGCAATCTGTTGATTGCCGTGACCAAATTCGGCGCGGCCGGATTGACCGGAAGCTCAGCCATGCTGAGCGAGGCCATTCACTCTCTCGTCGACAGCGGCAATCAGGTCTTGATCCTGTACGGGCTTCGCCGAGCCGCCCGGCCGGCCGACGAAATGCACCCCTTCGGTTACGGCATGGAGCTCTATTTCTGGACTTTCGTCGTTGCCGTGATGATTTTTGCGGTGGGAGCCGGCGTATCGATCTACGAGGGCATTACCGCCTTGATGGGCGAAGGGCATGAACTGCGTGATCCAACGGTGAACTACATCGTTCTGGGCGCCGCGATGATTTTCGAAGGGGTTGCCTGGGTTATCGCCTACCGCGAATTCAACAAAATACGCGGCGACCGGTCGTTCCTTACGCGAGGTCCGCCGGAGCAAGGACCCGACGGTATTCACAGTCTTGTTCGAAGATTCGGCGGCAATGCTCGGCCTGATCGTGGCCGCCGTCGGCATCGCCCTGTCCCATGCCTTCCATGCGCCGGAAATCGACGCGATCGCCTCGATTCTGATCGGGGTCATTTTGGCGGGAAGCGCCGCCCTGCTGGCTTTCGAAAGCAAGGGCCTTCTGATCGGAGAAGCCGCCAGCCGCGACCTCCAGGACAGCGTCCGCGCCATCATCGAAGAGAGCCCCGGCATCCTCGCAACAAATGAGCTTTTGACGATGCACCTTGGTCCGCGGGACATTTTGATCAACTTGAGTCTCGACTTTGAAGACCGCCTGAGTTCCGTCGATGTCGAAGCGGCGATCAGCAATTTGGAGCGACGGATCAAAGACTCCACCGCGAGGTCAAACGCGTGTTCATCGAAGCCCAGAGTTGGCGTGGCCACGCGGCAGATGCGCAAGAAAAACCGTAACGGAACCGTGTCGTGATCAACGAACCCAATCTTCAAGTCCGCGTCAAACGGATCCCGGAAGGTATCCCGGCACCAGAAGATCTTGAGATTGTCGAGGGAACGGTGCCCCGCCCTGGGCCTGGAGAGCTGCTCGCCAAGACCATTTACCTCGTGGTCGATCCTTATGTGCGTTCGCGATTGAGTGGGCGCCATTTCGACCGGCAACCGCAGCCAGGCGATTTGATGCTGGGACGCACCGTGAGCCAAGTCGTCGACTCGCGGATCGACGGCATCAACGCAGGGGATTTCGTCTGTATCGAATCCGGCATGCAGCAATACGCCGTGGTCGATGCGAGCGACGTGATACAGGTCGACCCGGCGATCGCGCCCATGACGACCGCCTTGGGCATTCTTGGCATGCCGGGCCTGACAGCGTGGTCGGGCCTGTGCGTGCTGGACCCAATCCAGCCGGGCGAAACCCTACTGGTGTCCGCCGCTTCCGGCGCTGTGGGATCGATGGCCGGCCAGATCGCCAACCTGAAAGGCGCCCGCGCCATTGGCCTGGCCGGGAGCGACGAAAAATGCGCGTGGGCCCACGACGCCGGGTTCGATGCCTGCATCAACTACAAGAACCCCGACTGGTCGTCGGTTCTTGCCGAACACTGCCCGGACGGCGTCGACGTATATTTCGACAATGCCGGCGGCGATGTCCTCAACACGATCGTACGCGATCACCTCGCGATGAATGCGCGCATCCTCATTTGCGGTCTTATCGCGCAATACAACATGAAGGATGCCCCGCCCGGCCCCAATCTCGGACCGATCGTCAGCAAGCGGGCGCAAATTAAAGGACTTGTGGTCTACGACTTTGAAGATCGGCGGGCCGATTTCTTGAAAGAAGCCCTGCCATGGTTCGCCGCGGGCAGGTTGCACTACAAGGAAGAACTTCATGACGGCATCGAGTCGGCACCGCAGGTTTTTTCGCGCCTGATGAGCGGACAGAACTTCGGCAAGACCATCATCCGCGTGAGCGACGACCCCACCTCGCAGAGATAGCACCGCCGTGGCCAAGCGCCGCGCCGGACAAACGTCGGCTAACGACCCACCCGCCGCGACAAGAAAACGCTGGCGATCGCAAACAGCAGGCCCGGCACCGACAGCGCCGCGAGCATGCCGGTCATGCCAACACCGCTGCCGCTTTCGACGCTACCGACCAGAAAGCTCGACAGCGACATCGCGCTAAACGATGTCGCGCCAAGAAGCGCGGCGCCGGTACCGGCAATTTTGGGGTCGACCTCGATCGCGCCGGCCATCGCGTTGGGAATATTGATCCCCACGCCGATCGTATAAATCATCATCAGTGGATAGATGATCGTGAGGTTGAGATTGCCTGACCAAACAAAGGCAAACGAGATGCAGGCCGATACCGCGGCCAGCGAACATCCAGCAACGACCAACGGATGAATCGACAGCCGTTTGGACGCTCGGCTCGCCAACAAATTGCCGATAATGAAACCGCCCGGCAGCATCGCCGTCAGCACGCCGTAAAGACTGCTGCTGATCCCGAGGTTGTCAATGATCACGAACGGCCCACCGGTCATGAAACCGAAGATCCCGCCGCTCAACAATGCTTGCGACAACGCATAGCTCATGAACAGCGGCGAGCGCAGCAACCGGCCATAGTTGGTAAGCATGCGCAACCCGCCGTACGCGGTGGCGTCGCGCTCTTTGTGCGTTTCGGGCAGGAAGATGATCGCTGCGCCAAGAAAGAAGAACGCGATGGCCGCGGTGACCCAAAAGATGCCCTGCCAGCCCAATGCATTGGCGACGAACCCGCCAGCGACAAGCGCCATCAACGGCGCCAAACTCCCGCCGCTATTGATCAGCGCCATCGGACGTCGAACGGCCGGGAAATCCCAAAGGTCGCGCGCAATCGCGCGGGCGAGAATGGTGCCCCCGACGGCGCCGAACGCCTGCAAAACGCGCGCAAGGGTCATCCATTCGATCGTCGGCGACAACGCCACCGCAACCGAACCCACGCCGTAAAGCAGCAAGCTGATCACCAGAACCCACCGCCGCCCGTAGCGGTCCGACAAAGGTCCGTAGATCAACTGGGAAACCGCAAACACCGCGAGGAACACGGTCAACGTAAACTGAGCCGCTGCCGGGCTGGTCCCGAGGTCGCGAGCCAACTGCGGAATCGCCGGGGTGTACATCACACCGCCGATCCAGCCGATGGCGCTAAGGCCGGCAAGGAGTATCAACACGTGGTCGAAAACCTATGTGTCAGAAAGAAGATAGCGCCACCACGTTAGACCCAACCGATGAACCCAGACCACCATGCTTGCGAATTGACTGCAACATGTAAGCAGACCTCGGGCGCTGGGCCCGGTAGACCTGCACGATGCCGACAGCACAAGAATCAGCCGTACCGCTTTCCTGGCTCGTTGAAGAGGGTATGCGCCTATTCGTTTGGTGTGTCCAATGCCATCACCACGGGATCGATGGACGTGGTCCCGCTGATTGCGCGGCTGGGTGAAGATCACCCGATCCCGCAAGTGTCGCCGACAGTCTGGTGTGCACCGCGTGCGGTGCGCGAGATTGCACGGTGAACCCCAACTGGAACGATGTCGATATCCCCGGTGCGCCTAAGGTGTTCCCGGTCGCCCCTTTCTAAGTAGCGTCTGGCGGCACGAAAATACCCTCGTCGGTGTATTGGCGGACGACCGCCATCGTCGGCTTCATGCCGCGATAGGGAAATTCGGCCGCGTCGTCGGCCCATAGGTCGTTGGGCAATCCTTGACGCGCCGCGTAAACGTGGCCGTAGACCGCAGGTTCATCCCACGCCGCGAGATTGTTGAACGGATTCGCCCGCGCCCTGCGCAATGCCTCGGAGGTCTATCCGACCTTCCAGGGCAACCCTGCCCGGCCCATCGGCCACGACCTGAACATTGCCGTCGTAGTTCACGATTTTGGCGTGGCCGCGGGAATAAAGGTTGGGCACGGTATCGGCGTGATTGAGGTATTCGCCCCCCATCGCCGCCGAAACGATATAGGCCGTGTTCTCGAACGCCCGCGTGCGCCGACCCATCTCCCACGCCGAACGCCCGCCTCCATGCGGCTCGGATGTCGGATGCAGAATGACCTCCGCACCGCGCCGCACGAAGGCGCGCGTGGTTTCCGGGAAGTTCATGTCGAAGCACACGATGGTGCCGAGAACACCCAAGGGAGTTTTCACCACTGGAAAGAGATGGTCATAACCGTACTTGTCGACATAGCGCGAATAGATGCTGCCCGGCGTAGTGTCCGGCAAGGTGCCCAGCACATCGGCGCATTGAATCTTGCGGTAGCGATGAATGACGGTGCCGCTGTCGTCGATAATGAAAGCGGTGTTGAAAAAGCGGCCGGGCCAATCGTCGTCCGCTTCGAAACACCCACCGGACACATAGCATCCCATGTCTTGCGCGAATTGGCACAAGCGATCGATCTCCGGGCCGGGAAATCGCACGCCGATCTGCGCCCAAACATCCGGGGTGCGGTTGACCTGCGCGCCGGTAATGAAGAACTCGGGGAACACGACGATTCCGGGCTTGGTGCGTTCGACCCGGAACTGGACAAGTTCGATCGCCTCTTCGACGTTGCGCATTTTGGTTTCGGCGGCAAGGTTCGCATCGCGCAGAATACGGACGACGTGTTGCCCGAGGATCACGCCGTAGTTGAGCCGTTCCTCCGGGGCAGGCTGTGCGGCCGAGGCCGCAACGCGGCGTTGTCCTTCGTCACGCCAGGCGGCACGCGTTGTCGGTGATTCGGCGACATTTTCCCCGGTCGCCGCGTAACCGGGCGCATAAAGTTGCGTACGTAGGATCGCCGGGAAGTTGGGGCCAGGCGCTTGCCGTAGACGACGCAACCGATCGATATCGGGCGAACACATGACAAAGCTTTCATCCCCTTGGGCCCGCACGGTATTGCCGATCCAATCGTTCAGCGCCGATGCTGCGGGAAGCGCGATCGACGTCCCTTCGATGGCGGCCGCGCGCGGCGCCGCACAGGCCAGGTAAATTCTGTTTTCATAGGGCCGGGCGCGGCGCACGATCTGGCGCATTTCGAAGCGATCGTCGCTGGTCTCGCGGACGGGGTTGAGCAGCAACTCGCATCCGCTCAGCGTTAGCGCGCGCACCAGATGCGGGAACAGCACGTCCTCCCCGATCAAAAACCCGACCTGCCCGTGTGGGGTCGCGGCAACGTCGAATGCGGCTGGGACGTTGACCTTCGCCGTCGCATCATTGTAGCGGTCCACCAGATCGGGCGAGATTTTCGGGGTTCGGAGCAGACGCGTGCCGTCTGGCCCAAAAAGGTAGGCAATGCTTTGGGCTTGGCCTGCGGATGCTGTCGCTACTTGCGCGGCGCCAGCGAGGTAGATCGATTCTTTTTGCGCCACGGCACCGAGGGCCGCCTCGATCGCCGTCTCGTCCGGCGTGACGGGGGCCGGGTCGGCCAACGGCAAGAGAACCAAAGGCGGAAGATCGTCTTCCAGCCGCCGCTTGGCAGCCCGTATGAGCGTCGCCGTATCTCCGGCGAGGGTGTCCAGACCCCAAAGGGCTTGGGAAATGACGAGCATGGCTTTTCTCCCGCGAATATCGCCGCGATTGTGTCTCTCACGGCACGGGACGCAACCGCGCGATGAACCGTTGACCGCCCTGCGCGTCCGGCCCATCCTGGCGGGAAAACGACCACCCAGGGAGGCTATCATTACCCGTCTTTTTCGTAGCACGTTGTTCGTTCCCGGCAATCGACCGGAGCGATTCGAGAAAGCCGCCAATAGCGGCGCGGACCTGATCGCGATCGATCTCGAAGACGCAGTGCCCCCTGAGAACAAGGATGAGGCCCGTGGCATCGTCATGGACAGCCTTGCGGCACCCTACAGCGGCGCCGCGCGTCGGTTTATCCGGATCAATTCGCCCAAGACCAACGCAGGTTTGCGCGATCTCGTGGCCTTGATCGATGCGCCGACCGCGCCTGACGGGATATTGATCCCGATGGTCGACGGTGCCGAGGAGGTACGCTGGGTCGACGGCCTGCTGGCCGGGCATCCCGATCTTGAGCTCATTGCGGTCATCGAAACCACCGAAGGGCTCGACAACGCCTATGAGATCGCCGGCGCATCGCCCCGCCTATGCGGGGTTGGATTTGGCTCGGCCGACTTCACCTCGGAAACCGGCGGGACGATGGAATGGGACCCCCTGCTCTATCCGCGCAGTCGCATCGCGGCCGCATGCGCCCGGCACAAGGTTATCGCGATTGACGGCGTTTGGCTGAACATGGCCGACGAGGACGGCCTGATTGAGGAAACCCAGGGGATCAAGGCGATCGGGTTTCGCGGCAAGATCGCGATTCACCCCAAACAGATTGCCGGCATTCACAAAGGCTTCGCGCCCTCAGAGAAAGAGGTCGCGTTCGCCAAGAAAGTCGTGGAAGCCTTCGAAGCCGCTGGCGGCGCCGCCACACAGGCCGATGGTCAAATGATCGATCTACCGCTCTATGAGTCCGCCCAGCGAACCCTGGCGTCAGTCGAGGAGTCATAGGATGTCCGCTGTCCCATTGATCAACATTGCGTCCTTCTTGGACGGGAGCGACAAGAAAGGCGTTGCCGCCCAGCTGAACGACGCTTGCCGGAACATCGGGTTTTTGGTCGTCGAGGGCCACGGCGTCGACAGGGCGCTTATCGCGGAAATGCACCGCGTCAGCAAAGCGTATTTCGACCGGCCCTTTTGGGAAAAGATGCGCTACAAAATGCCGCCCGATCGGTATCGCGGCTACACGCCTTACGGGGCGGAAAGCCTGTCCTATAGCTTGAACGAAGAACATCCGCCGGACATCAAAGAATCCTTTTCGATGGGTCCCTTCGAGCATGCGTTCGACGAGTATCATTTCGGCGCCGCAGGATCGCGATACTTCGCGCCCAACTTTTGGCCCGATGAGCCGGGCGAAATGCGCTCGGTCTGGGAGACCTATTACACCGAGATGAACCGGCTCGCCGGTGACCTGATGCGCATTTTTGCTGTGGCCCTCGATCTCGACGAGACTTGGTTCGTCGACAAGATCGACAAACACATCACCAACTTCAGCGTGATCCACTATCCCGGCCAAGAAGACATCGCCCCCGCGACCGGGCAAAGCCGGGCCGGCGCGCATACCGACTACGGCAGTTTGACGATCGTGCAGACCGACACCGCCGTCGGCGGGCTGGAGGTTCAAACGCGAGACGGCAATTGGTCGGCGGTGCCGTGGATCCCCGACACGTTCGCCATCAACCTCGGCGACCTGATGTCGGAATGGACCAACGATCAGTGGGTCTCGACGTTGCACCGCGTGGCCAACCCGCCGCGCGACAAGGCCCACGTCAGCAAGACCTCCCTGCTGTTCTTCCATCAACCCAATTACGATGCCGTGATCGAGTGCATTCCGACCTGCACCGATGCCAACAATCCGCCGCGCCATGCCAAGATCACATCGGGTGATCACGTCACCATGAAGATCAACAAACATCGTACGGTTGACGACGTCATGAACGCGGCCGAATAAGGCCGACAGGAGCGCAGCGCGCCATGGAAAAGCTGGGATTTCGCCACCTCGCCGATTCGACGAAGGCCGACCACGACGTCCTCCAGCCCTACTTGGAAGCCGAGAACACCTTCACGGCCGACCGGGTGCTGGAGATGTTCATCGCGCTCAAGGACAAAGACTGCGGTCCTCTGCCGGTCGATATGTTCGAACATGGCCTGCAGGCCGCCACGTTGGCGCGGCGCGACGGTGTCGACGAGGAAACGATCGTGTGCGCGCTCCTCCACGATCTCGGCCATTACGTCGCGCCGATGAACCACGGTCGCTTCATCGCTGAGCTGCTTCGCCCCTTCATTTCGGACGAAAACTATTGGGTGCTGCAACACCACACGATCTTCCAGGCTTACTACTACCTCCATCACCTGGGAAAAGATCGCAACGCACGCGACGCCTACAAAGACCATCCGTTCTATGACAGCGCCGTGCGGTTCGTTGCGCGTTGGGATCAAAAAGCGTTCGACCCAACCTTCACACCGGAGCCGATCGAGACATTCGCGCCCATGG
The DNA here is from genome assembly GCA_038141965.1 of Alphaproteobacteria bacterium. Taxonomy (GTDB): domain Bacteria; phylum Pseudomonadota; class Alphaproteobacteria; order SHVP01; family SHVP01; genus CALJDF01. The sequence continues at coordinate 19,988 of JAYQJC010000002.1, read as the reverse complement.
TGCAACGCGTGTTCGACCGCCCACCCCGCAGCATCGATTCCGATGCGCCACTATCCGCCGCAGTGGCCTGACTTACGAGTTCGGGCCCGAAGGTCGGCGCACCGGAAAAAACAGCTGTTGCCCGTCGACACGATAGTCGGCGATGGCGCGTTGGCCGTCCGGCCCGAGCAACCAATCGATAAACGCTTGTCCATCCTCGGCCCGAACCCGCGGGTGCCGAACCGGGTTGACCAAGATCACGCCATAAGGATTGAACAAGCGCTTATCGCCCTCGACGAGAACGGTCTGGCCGCCCTTATTGTTGAAACTGATCCAGGTGCCGCGATCGGTCAGCGTGTAGGCGCCCATACCGGTTGCCGTGTTGAGCGTGGCGCCCATCCCGGCGCCGGTTTCGCGGTACCACGTGCCGCTCACCGCATCGACGTCGACACCAGCTTGCACCCATAAGGCACGTTCCTTGGAATGGGTGCCGCTTTCGTCGCCCCGCGACAAAAACACAGCCCGCACCGCGGCGATCTTTTTCAATGCCGCAACGGAATCACGCATTCCGCTTACGCCGGCCGGGTCATCTGCCGGCCCGACAACGACGAAGTCGTTAGACATGACGTCGTGGCGCGCGATACCCCAACCTTCGGCGACGAAAGCTATCCTCCGCGGCCCTGGCATGAACGAGGACAACATCGCCATCTCCGTTACGCGCGTTTTTGAGCGCTTGTCCTGTCCCCACGGCGACAACGACGCGCACTTCAATCCCGGTCGCCTTTTCAAACAGCGGTAGGAGATGATCGAACAAGCCGGCGTTCTGCGTCGATGTCGTGGATTGGACGATGATGAAACGTTCTGCAGCACCGGTGCTTCCGGTTATCAGGACGCTGGCCAGCCAATGCCCACCGATGGCGGCGCGAAAGATCGCCTCAATCACAGGACGATGCGGCCGTCGATGAAGGCTTGGGCCTGGGGACTGTGCGGTTGGTCGAAGAACCGGGATGCCGGGGCGCGCTCACGTGCTTGACCGGCCACCATGAACACGACGTCGTCGGCCAATCGCCGCGCTTGATTGAGATCGTGGGTCACCAACACCAACTTGGTGCCGGCATCGCAAGCCGTCTGCAGGAGCTTCTCGATGGCGATGACGGACGCGCCGTCGAGATTGGCGGCGGGTTCGTCGAGAAACAAGACGTCCGGCCCGCCGCACAGGGCGCGGGCAATGGCCAAGCGTTGTTTCTCGCCGCCCGACAGCACCGTCGCCGGGCGCCGGCCCTGGGGAACCAAGTCCGCGTAGCTCAACCACGCATCGACGCGTTCGCGCAGCGCGGCCCCGCGATAGCCACGGATCCGCAACGCATAACGCAGGTTTGCCGCGACCGAGCGGCGCAATACGACGGGGCTTTGAAACACCATGGCTTGGCGTAAACGAATTTCACGATCCATGGCCCGGCCGTTCCAGGTGACCTCGCCTGTGGTCGGTTCGAGGAGGCCATGGAGCAGCCGAAGTAAAACGCTTTTCCCCGCGCCATTGGGACCGAGGACGACCGTGACCCCGGCTTGGTCGATCGTCAGGTCGATGGGGCCGACCCAGGTGCCGGTCGACGTGGCGAAAGACAGCTTCGATGCCGTCAACGGCAAAATGGGGAGCTGTTGGCCGGCAACGGCCCCGCGCGGCAGCGCAAGATCAACCATAGGCGCGGCTCATCCACTGGGTCCGCAGAGTCATGACGAGACCGTTCACGATCATCGCCATGAGGATCAAAATAATGCCCAACGCGAGCGCCAAGCCAAGATTTCCCTTCGAGGTTTCGACGGCAATCGCTGTCGTCATCACCCGTGTGACGTGGTCGATGTTCCCGCCCACGGTGATCACCGCGCCGACCTCGGCAATAGCACGGCCAAACCCCGCCAAGGCAGTCGTCAACAGACTGAACCGGGCATCCCACAAAAGCGTTGCCGCCTGCCCCGCCCTGCCCACGCCGAGGGAACGAAGCTGTTCGTCGTATTCGGCTGCCAGGTCTTCGATGGTCTGACGGGTCAGCGCGGCGACGATCGGGATCACCAAGACGCACTGCGCGATGATCATCGCCGTCGGTGTGTACAGGAGTTGCAGCACCCCCAGCGGCCCGGCATTCGACAACAGCATGTAGACGAGAAGTCCGACCACGACGGGCGGGAGGCCCATCAAAGCGTTCATGGCGATGACGACACCTTGCCGGCCCGGAAAGCGCATGATGGCGGTAGCCGCACCAAGCGGGAACCCGATCGCGCAAGACGCCGCGACCGCAATCAGCGTCACGCGAAGCGAGAGCCCCACGATCTCGGCAAGATCAGGGTCGCCCTGAAGAATCAGGTCGAATGCGAGGCCGAATGCATCGCCAAAGTCTTTCACGTCGATCTAATCCCGGACGGTTGCTGTACGGCGAATTTTGACAGGTTCCCGAAGGCCCTCATAGACATCGCCCCCAGCCGACAGATCTATTTTCGTCACTCTCCGTGCTCTCCAGACAAAAAAGGGGCGCACCGCCACGGTGGCGCTGCGCCCCGTTTCTTCAGTACGACTTACTTGTGCAGGTCGTAGAAGCGCGGTTGTCCTTCACCGTGGACACTGACTCCCTTCACGCCCTCTCGCCATGCATACTGATATTTGTATTCAAGCACCGGTAAGAGCGCGAGCTCGTCCATGATGATGTCTTGAATTCCTTCAGCATCGCATCGCGTTTGGCTTGGTCGGCTTCACCCTTCACGGCAAAGAAGAGTTCGTCGACTTTTTCGTTGCTGTAGTTGCCCCAGTTGTTGATGCCGCCCTTGGAGACCGTGACGTACTGCAACATCACGGCGTAGGCTGCGTCGATCCCGATCGGGCGGCTCGTGTCGTTGAGCGCCATCCAGAGGTCTTTTTTCACGAACTGCCGATCCGAGTATTGCTGCAACGGCAACGGATCAAGCAGGACCGGGAAGCCCACTTCCTTGAGAGCGCTCTGGATGATCGTTGCCACAGGCCCAACGATGGACTCGCGTTCGGCAACGAAGGCCAGCTTGAACTCTTCGGCAAACTGTTCGAGACCTTTGCCGTCCGGATATCCGGCCTCAGCCAACAATTGCTTTGCTTTAGCCGGGATTGTAGTCGTAGGTCACGGACGGTTTGTGATAGCCGGGATACTCGGGCGGGATCAGACCATCCCACTTGCGGGCGCTCCCGAAATAGACCTTATCGATCAACTGGTCGTAAGGAATCGCATGGGCAATCGCCTTGCGCACCTTGACGTTGTCGAAAGGCGGGCGGCCCCAGTTAAGCGACATCATGACGGTCGAGTTGAGGTAGCCGCCGTCAACCTTGATGCCCTTGACGTTCTTGAGCGAATCGAACTCGCGCGGCGACAAGGAGTCGACAAAGTCGGCTTGCCCGGTCCGCAAGATCGTCAGGCGGTTGGAACTTTCCGGCACTTTCTTCCAGATCACCCGCTCGTAGTGCGGCGCACCGCGATAGTAATCCTTGTTGGCTTCGAGGATGATGGTTTCCTCTTTCTGCCATTCGGCGACGCACCACGGTCCAAAGCCCGGCGCATTGACCGAGTTGGCGTAGTTGTGGCTCCAAGGATCGTCCTCGGTCGCGTTCGCTTCCATGGTTTCCTTGTCGTAGATGTGCAGCGCAAAGATTGCGAAGACCGGCAAGAACAGACCGTTTGCCGCTTCTTGCCTGATCTTAAGCGTGTACTGGTCGACTTTGGTCACTTCGTCGCCCAGCTCACGCGGATCGGGGCTCGGCGGCTCCTTGCCTTCTTCGATCGCTTTGTTGGCCGCCGCGCGCGCGCCGAACAAGGCCGGCGTGAACTTGTCGACCGAACCGACATTGGCCAGGAAGTAGCCGACCGGCGCGGTGCCACTAATCGATTTGGCGCGGGCCAGCGTGTAGATTACGTCGTCCGCATCGAAGGTGGCACCGTTGCAGCCTTTGACGCCGCGACGCAGGTTGATCGTCCAGGTCAATGAATCTTTGTCGAACTCCCAAGACTCGGCAAGCCGGCCCTGGAAAGTCTTGATGTCCAGCTCGGCAAAGCCGTCCGCATTCGGCGGTCCTTGCTCGAAGTAAACCAGCGGTTCGAGCACCTGCACCATGCCGCCGTACGACGGCGGGAACGTGCCGCCGGGGCCATCGACATTCAAACTGTTCGGTACGTTGTACGAAAGATACAAGAGATCTTCGGCTTGCGCGCTCGACGCAGCGCCGAAGCCCAGCAGCGCGACACTTGCCGCAGCCAGGGCGTTCCTCAACTGATGTTTCACGATTCCACCCTCCCAGTGGCTTTTTCGAATTCGGTCGCAGACCACAAAGGGTGTTGGCGAACCGATACCCGACTCTGTGACTGAACCCGCCGCGGAGTCAAACAACCGGATCAACGCAAATGTCCGGACTTTGCGCGCTGGTCTTTTTGGCGTGTAATCGGTTCGGTGGATCAATGTGGAAGGGGAACGGGAACTATGCAACATCGCAAAATCAAAGGCCGAATCGACTACATCACCAACGATGTCGGTGTGATGGGCCGCGAGTGGTTCACCCATTCAATCCACTCCGACGGTGCCCGGACGATGCGCGCCCTCACCGAAATGGACGATGACGATTTGATGCGCGACGTGACGTTCAGCGTCGACGCCAACTGGATCCCACTTGATTGCTTTGTTCGCCTGACCATTGGGGACCGCTTTCACGGCACCGGTTGGTTTCGGTTCACCGAGGACTATACGGAATGCGAATCGTTCTCGATCGATGGGGGTCGGGTGAGCCAACGTTGGCCCCTGGACGGGCGCCCGCCCCTGTTCACCAGTCACTCGGTGGCGTGCGATGCCTGGACCAACGCGACGTTCGATATGAACAAGAAAAACGAGCGCCAGCTGATCTATCCCAGAATGACGTGCTCGCCCCTCGGTAACGGCGGCTCGGGTCCGATGTTGGGCAATTCGACGACGGTCACGCCGACGCCGGCCACCCTGTGGCTGGACTATCTCGGCAAAGAGGAAGTGACGGTACCCGCCGGCACCTTCGAATGCGATCGGATCGCGTTGAACCGGGGCGACATCCCGCGCTTTGAAATATGGACGCACGGGCCGGATTTCTTGCCGGTACAACTGCGTTATGACCGGCTAAACCAGTACTATCAGTTGGCGGAACTGGAAATGTAGAGCGTCGCAAAACGCGGAGGACGGCAATGGAACGGCAATATCGGCACAGCTTGTTGGTCGAGGAAAACCACGACGAAGTGGCGCGCGAGGTTTTTGCGATGGACCTCGCCGGATACTTGGCGAAAGACGTTTTTCCAGGCACACGCACGCTCTACAAGACGCGGATTGAACCTGCCTTCACCCGGCAGCGCGACCGGTCGCCGACCCGCACCGAAACGCGTCATGCCCTATTGCGTCAGCCCTACTATCAAATGTGGAGTTCGCTCAAACGCACCGATCAGGAAATTCTATTCGATGCCGTCGGCGAGGTTGTCGAGCACCAACTTGCGGACATCACGGCGCGAAGCAAAAAGCCTAAGAAGCGGGCCGGAGGGTCGCTTTCGCTTGACCCCACCGTGAAGCCGCCGCGCTATCTCACCGCGGTCGACATCCATTGCATGCCGGGCAACTACACCGCCGATCTCGGCAAGGACGACGTGTCGGCCGGTGCGATCTTTGATCGCGGCTTGTTCTTGTACGGTCGCGGTGGCTTGGGGCCGCAGAGCGACGATATGGGCGCTTCGGTTTGCGCCTGGCTAAAGAAAACCCACCCCAAGTTCAGCCCCAAAGTGATTCTGGACATGGGATGTTCGATCGGCGGCAACACCCTGCCCTTCGCCCGCACCTTCCCCAAAGCCAAAGTGCACGCGATCGACGTGGGTGCCGGGGTTTTACGCTACGGCCACGCGCGGGCCGAAGAACTAGGCGTCGCCAATCCACTTTTCGCAGCAAGACGCCGAACACACCAAATTCGCCGACAACAGCGTCGATCTGATCGTCTCGCACCTCTTGGGGCATGAAACATCGCTCGCGGGCTACCGCAATATCATGCGGGAATGCCACCGATTACTGCGTCCGGGTGGGATGATGCTCCACACCGAAACCGAATGGTCGACCGAAACCGATCCGTTCAATCAGTCGGTGCTGGACTGGGAAACGCACTACAACGCCGAGCCGTTCAAGACCAAGCTGGACACCCTGGACGAAAAAGCGGTGGCGAAAGAGGCCGGATTTTCGGCGAAGAACGCCTTTATCGAACGCGCCCCAAGCCTGCGTGCCGGAACGAAGTACTACCAAGGTCAGTGGGTCATCTTCGGCGCCATCAAGTAGGCGTCAAATCTCCAGCACGATGTTGCCGTAGAAGTCGCGGCTTTCGAGCATTTCGTGCGCTTTGCGCGCCTCGCTGAGCGGGAATCGCGCGGCCAGAACCGGACGCAAATCGCCCCGCGCCAGAAACCGCAGAACCTGCTTGATTGACTCCTTAGGAGTGAAATGCGTGCCGGTCAGCACAATTTGGCTGCGTACCAACAAGCGGCGAATATCGATCAGCGTTTCCGTCGGCTCGATCGAGCCCGCGCTTGAAAGACGGCCGTTGTATGCCAGCGCATCAAGGCTTTGGCGCAAGATCTCGCCTCCGACCGTTTCCAAAACCACATCGACGCCGCGCCCACCCGTGGCGGCCCGCACCTCTTCGGTCAAGTTCTGCGTGCGGTAGTTCACGCCGACATCGGCACCGTCTTGCTGCGCCCGGCGCAGCTTGTCGTCGGAACCGGCGCTAGCCACGATACGACACCCGGTCATATGGGCGATTTGCACCGCGGCGCTGCCCACGGCACCCCCGACGGCGTTGACGAGAACCGTATCCTCCGGTCGCAGGTTCACCTTGCGCGCCATTTCCCATGCCGTGGCGTAAGCCACCAGGGATGTGGCGGCATCGAGGAACGACACCTCATCAGGCAACGGGAGAAGACTGAACTGATTGACCTTGACGTATTCGGCGTAGGTCCCCCAACGGGTGTGGCCAAGCTTGTCGAACGTCGCACAGATGTTGTCGTGACCTTGCAGGCAGTAACACACAGGTTCGGCGCACGTGCCTTGCGACACGGTGAGAACCGGTACCACGCGGTCACCGACCTTGAACCCGGTGACCCCCGACCCGACGTCCGCGACGGTGCCTGCACCTTCGACGCCCAAGACATGGGGAAAGGTCACCGATGCATTGGGCACGTTGCCGTTACGGACCAGCATGTCGAACCGATTGATACCCACGGTATCGACCTTGATGAGAACGTCTCCTGGGCCCACCGTTGGGGTCTCAACCTCACCGAAACGCAGAGCGTCGGCCCCGCCGTGTTGGTCGATAATCACCGCTTTCATGGAGCACCTCCCAAAGTCCCAGGCGGGCCGTTAGTCGCCGATAGCCTGTCTTTGATCGGAGTCTGACGGGGGTGCGGCGGCTTGTCGATGGCCGCAATGGGCGCAGCCCAAAGTTTCGTCCGCGACGAAAGGGACGTCGTTTGTCGGGGTTTCCCAACGGGCGTGTATGCGTCCCCACCCCGGCGCGCCGCAATCCGGACACGTCCGCGCCAGGCGGCGACCGAGTTGTTCCGCCAGCACGCCAATCGCGCGCATGCGCGTCGGGTTGAAGTGCGCGCGCATATCGGTCTCGACATGGGCAAGCCCATCAGCCGATAGCGCCGCGCACTGCTGCACCACGCGGTCAAGTTCGGCCGGGGTATGAATGCCCTTGAAGACCTGCTGGTTGGGCACGTCTTCGAGCACCAGCCTTATGCGGTCGTCGTGACCGACCTTGATGCGATCGTTGGGCACCGCGATCAAACCATGCGCCGGAAAACCGACCTTCTCCAGAAACGCCGATCTCGCCGGAATTCGCCGCCTTTGCGTTGGCAAAATTGGTTTCCAGCGTGAAAAGGTCTTCGACGAGGACGATTCCCGCTTCGTCATCGACAAACGCAATAAGTTCGTGACAGCCGACACCAAACGACAGTTCGGCATGGGGACGAAAACTGCCTTCGCTGGCGACCCCAAGGGATACACCCGCCGCCGCCATGCCGAAGCGGGCTTTGCGGACGACGACCTCACTCGGCGCCCCCTCACGCTCGACCTCACCGGAAAATGTCCCCAGCAAGTCGGTGTCGAGATCGGGCGGGACGAAAATCAACAAGCCCACCGCCTCCCGCAACGGACCGCTGATCGCCTTTTCTTTATGGTGTTTTGTTGCGAGGACCGCGCGGCGGTTCCGGTATGGTGACACTGTGACTTGCAATTAGTGGTATGGAAGGCGCGATCTTAACGCGACCAAGAGTTGTTTCAATGATGTTTCCCGTCTGCCGTGGCTTCTCATGCAGTTTTTTTCCCGCCCTTGCCACAGCAATCCTGGCTTGCGCCCTTGTTGGGGTGACCGGCGCCTGGGCTGCGCCGGCCCGCGTCCTTGAGGACCACCCGCTCGCCGGCAAAATCTGGTCGAGCTACACCAACAATATGACCAGCATCGACGATATCGTCGCGGCCGCCGAGGCTGCCGACGCGCTGCTTCTGGGCGAAAAGCACGACAATGCACGGCACCATGAACTGCAGGCAACTCCTCATCAAACGCCTCGCGGTCAGCCGACCCCCGGCGGCTGTAGTATGGGAAATGATCGAACCCGGCCTAGATCCCGTTCTCGCTGCCGCGAACAGCAACGCCGAAGCACTCGGCGGGACACTTCGATGGGCAGACACGGGTTGGCCGCCATGGGCGGAGTATCAACCGATCGCCGACGCCGCGATAGGGCACCGTCTGACGATGTACGGCGCGGCGCTGTCGCGATCCCAGGTGCGTGCCCTGTTGGACGGGACGACCTCGCTCAAAGACCTCGGCGCCCGACCGCTTGACGGCGATCGCCACGACGCGTTGCTGGATCAACTGGAAGCCTCGCATTGTGGGGCCGTGCCGAACCGCGCTCTCGGGCATGGCCAGCGTGCAAACCGCTCGAGATGCCGCACTGGCGCAGAAAACGGCCGACGCAATTGCACGCGGCGAATACCCGATCGTCATTACCGGCAATGGTCACGCCCGTCGTGACCGGGGCATTCCCTGGCACCTGCCGCGCCGCACGTTGCTCGTCGTGGCCTTCGTCGAGGTTCAGCGCGATCTGGAAAACCCGGCGCTGTATCTCGCGCCTGGAACGGCCGATTTCGTGTGGTTCACGCCCCGGGTCGACGAGAAGGACCCTGCGAACGCTTCCGCCGTTAATCGCGCCGATTACGCAACAACACGACCCCGGTTGCGATCCAGCAGTAACCATCCCAAGATAAGAAATCCACCGCCAAACGGCGCGGCCATGGGGATCGGGGCTACGCCGGTGAAGGCATGTACGTAAAGCGAACCTGAGAACAAGATCGTACCGACAAGAAACGCAGCCGCAGCAAAATGGATCAATCGACGGCCCCCGCCCTCGACGCGGCCGCCGCCAAGCCCGATCGCTAACAGCGCTACCGCATGCCAACCCTGGTAATCCGCAGCCAGCGCGAAAAGGCGGAACGAGCTCGGGGTCCTGTATCGCACCATGGCTGCCTGCCGCACCGATTACCACCAGTATCGCACCGTCCAGAGCGCCAAGAATAAGCCAAACCGGGAACATCTCCGGACGCTCGGCGAGCGCGGGCCGCATGTCAAGCGACGGGCATGATAGAATGAAATCTGGAGGAGATCCCATGACGTCGCCCGACGACCTGCTTTCCGATACCGATCGAGATACATACCGAGACGATGGCGCGGTTTGTTTGCGCGGCGTCTATGACCCCAAAGCCATTGCCGCGCTTTTGAAAGCTTGGGACAGGGTATCCAGCGATCCTGTCGCCAGCGGCTTGGTCCGCCGGGCGCCGAGCATCGCGAAGTGGGCGACCGCGCCAATATCATCAGCCGACCGTCCTATGCAGTTGAAGCGTTTTCGCGACTTTATTCGAACTCGCCGGCCCCGGCCCTGCTTGGGCGCGCTCCTCGACGCAAAGGAAATCGGGTTCTACTGGGACACGATCTTCGAGAAGAAAGCCGGCAGTACATGGCCGACGACGTGGCACACCGACGCCGGCGCGACCGCGATCCTCGGCAATACATTGGTCAACGTTTGGACGCCCCTAACTCCGGTTACCAAACAAAGTAGCCTCGAGATCCTCGCCGGCACGCATCACACCGACATTCTTTATTGGCCTCGCTCCCCCAATGGCGCACGCCTAGAAAAACCGGACGACTCGACCCTGGTGCCCGGACTTCGAGGCCGTGCGGGGCGAACCAGAACGCCGGTTCATTTCGTGGGATATGGAACCCGGCGATGTTGTTGTGATGCACCCGAAAACCGCCCACTACAGCCGTGGCAATCCGACGGGCCAACGTCGGGTCGCCTATGCCACGTGGTGGTACGGCGACGATGTTGTGTGGGACCCGCGGCCGGAATGCGAAGAAGGCCACTCGGAAGCGCCGTTTGCGTCGATGCCTCGCGGCGAACGCCCCAACCACCCGCTGTTTCCGATCCTGTGGCGGGCGGCCGAATAGCGGTTTAGTCGAAGAACGTGAAGGTGCGGATTTCGATGCTTTCACGCGGCGGCGCATCGCGCGGTGTATTCGGGTCGTCGAACGATCCATGGGCCGTGAAACCGCGCCCGCCCGTCACGCAAGCGAATCGAAACACTTGAAGATGAGCACCTCGTCGCGAGTCATTTCGGGGAAATAATACCAACGCTGCGTTGCTCTATGCGCGACGTGATAGATCTCGCCAACACGCGCTTCATGGCGACGCTCGGCCGCAATGAGATCGTCCGGGCCAAGGCTACGGGCATCGCAAATCGCCAAGGGGTCGCGCCGAAGAGGTCCGACGATCGGCCGCCATGCCTGAATGATCGCCATACGCCCGGCCAACAAACGATCCGCCTCGTCGGGATAGAGGTCGCGAACACGTTGCGGCCCGGACCAATCGGTGTAGTCGTTGTGCACAATTCGAACCGGCTCGCGAAGATGCCGTTTTTCCTGTTCGTCTTCGCTGCCGTGACGCAGCGTGTGATCGAAGACCACAACGCGCGCGGCGCCACTGAGTTCCGCGATCAGTGCCTCGATCTCGGGATAGTAGATTCGGCGCAGGTCGTCTTCGTTGTAGAAATCCTGGATCGCACTCGCGTGCGCCACCAAACGAAACCCCTCCCGATCCAAATCGTCCGCGCCGAGGTCGCGCCCGTTCGCGATAGTTACAGGCGATCGTGGTGCGCCGTCCCTTGTGTTGGGTAATCCGACCGCCGACGACTGACGACCCACTGACCGGTTTTTCCCCGGTGTCGACCGTAAACGTCAGCGCGCCGGTCGTTGCGGCTACCACGTTTTGACCGGCGGCGATTTGACTTCGAGCTGTACGGATTCTTCCAGGGCTTCTGACTGGTGTGGCACGCCCATGGGGTGGAACCACGTATCGCCAGGGTTCGCGACAAAGGTCTCGTCGCCGATCGAAATCCTGAGTTTTCCCGAGATGAGATGGCAGGTGGTTTCGTGATCGTCGTGCTGATGCAATGGCCCGACCCGACCCTTGGGAAATCGGATCGAAAGCATCAGCATCGTATCGCTCTTCATATGAACGCGAACGCCAACCGGTGTCTCAACGTCGGCGCCCTCGACCCGTTCGATCCGCTGCACGACGGCCGCATCGGCCGGCACGAAAACCTCGGTCGTATTGTTCAGGTCGTTTGCCATCGTTTGGGCTCCCCACATTTTGCTGCTGGTCGGGTCCAAGATAGGATGGCCACGCATTCGCGCAACCCAGTCGCGACCTATGCCGAGAGCAAGGCCGCGCCCATTACCGCAGGAGGCCTCCCCATGCCGTCTGTGGATGTCGTATCGAAAACTGATATGGCGGAAGTCGAAAATGCCATCCAAGGCGCCATGCGCGAGATCGGCACCCGCTTCGATTTCAAGGGCAGTAAGTGCTCGATCGAATTGGTCGAATCGACGCTCGTCGTCATTGCCGATGACGACCTCAAACTGAAGCAAACCGATGAGTTGATCCGCGGCTACCTGACGCGGAGAAAAGTCGATGCCGGCGCCTTCGAATTCGGTCCCGGCGAGAAAGCCTCAGGCAACACGCTGCGACAAGTCGTAACGATCAAACAGGGGATCGACCGTGAGGTCGCACAGAAAATCACGAAGGCGGTCAAAGGGCTCGAAGATGAAGGTCCAAGTCGCTATTCAAGGCGACGAGTTGCGGGTTTCGGGCAAGAAGCGCGACGACCTTCAGTCGACGATCGCGTTGATCAAAGACCTCAAGATCGATCTTCCGTTGCAGTTCATCAACTTTCGCGACTAAACCGCGATGGCGTGGCGCCCGCGATTGGAAGCCAGGTAAGCATCGAATTTTGCCGCCGCGACGCGGGCAAAGGGTCAGCCTTCCGCGGTCACCTGCACCTGACGCCCCGTCACGCGCACGATGCCGTCCGTGACCAACGGACCTAGGCTGCGAGGTCCTCGTCCAGCGTGTTCTGTGCCATGTCATGCTGCGACAGGACGACATCGAGATCGACCGCCATATCGCACATTAGGCGCTCGATCACGTCACGCCGCAGGCGATCGTCGGCGCTCAGCGCCACGCCGCGGCGGATCGGCAATCGCCCATCTTCAATCACTTTTGCGTAGGGCCGCATGTCGGGGTCGTTTTGGACGTAACCTTGCGGCAGTGCGCCGATCGCAGAGGTGCCGAAACCGAGTAACGCCGACGCCGCGTCGTTCGTGTAGCCCTGAAAATTGCGCCGCAGCGTGCCCGTATTGTGCGCCACTACCAGCGTATCGTCGGCGTTGGCAAAGTGATCCAGCCCAATACGATGATAGCCGGCCGCTTCCAACGCTTGCGCCGCGGCTTCGGATTGGGCGAAACGCGCCATCGCGTCGGGGAGAGCCTTTTCGTCGATCAGCTTCTGATGGCTTTTCATCCACGGCACGTGGGCGTAGCCGAACAACGCGATGCGGGTCGGCTTGAGCGAGACCGCTTGGTCGATGCTTGAAAGCAGCATGTCGACGGTTTGGTGTGGCAGGCCGTACATCAGATCCAAATTGATCGCGGCAATGCCGGCCAGGCGCAACCAGTCGACCACCCGGGCGGTCATGTCGAAGGGCTGCACGCGGCGGATCGCCACCTGTACCTTTTCGTTGAAGTCTTGAACGCCCAAGCTCACCCGATTGACGCCGGCAGCTGCCAGCGCCTGGATGTAATCTTGCGTTGCGGTGCGTGGATCAAGCTCGACCGCCATTTCGGCCTCGGTCGCGAGTTCGAAAGCCCCACGCAAGTGATCGTGGATCCGGCGCCAATCATCACCGCGAAGCATCGTTGGGCTGCCCCCACCCCAATGCACGAAGGCCGCACCAAATCGTCCCGGCAGTGCGGCCGCAACGATGTCGACTTCGGTTTGTAGTATCTTCAAGTAACGGGCGACCGGTTCGTAGCGACGAACGACCTTGGTATGGCAACCGCAGAACGAGCACATCTCGGCGCAGAACGGCACGTGGAAATACAGGGAAAGCGGCGCGACTGGATCGAGCGCGCCGAGCCAATCACGATAGATCGTCTCTTGAACGCCCTCATGAAAATGGGGGGCGGTCGGATAGCTGGTGTAGCGCGGGACATTGACGCCGTAGCGCTCGACAAGGGCTTTGCTCATCGCTTGATTTTGGCGCTCCTCACCGCCCTCGCCTTGATATGAAGCAACGGCGCCGGCGTTGGGCGCAAACCAATTGATGACCCTTACTCGAGGTAGAAGTCGGCGCAAAGTTGCGCGGTCTTTGCCAGCCCCTCCGGCGTTTTGGGATCCCCACCCACGCCGTGCTTGGCGCCAGGAATGAGGCTTGCCGCCTCCTCGAGGTAGGGGCGCAGCATGTCGGTCTCTGCCGCCATCACCATGACGGGCAGTTTCAGGAGTGCAACCCGCGGGCGTTTGTCGTAGCCCAGCGCGGCCCGGTAATTGTGGTGGTAGGTGCGGATCGACTTCAGCAACTCGACGACCTCGTCATGCATGGTGTCGGCATCCGACAGCCCAAGGCCGCGCACCCCTTCTTTGGTGCGGTTCCACCAGGGCCAGAAGATTTTACCGTCGCGCACCAAATGCCAAGCGCGGAGCAACTGCGTGCCTTCCAAATCCGGGGTCATCTCGGGCGCCTGATTGGCCAGCAGATCGGCCTGATCTTTGGGCGAATAGAGTCCCATCCCGTCGATGACGAGCTTCTTCACGGTCTGCGGCTGGGCCAGCGCGGCTTCGATGCCGATGTTGCCGCCGGTGTGAAAGCCGTAAACGTAGTAGCTCTCCAGGCCGAGGCCGGCCATCGCGCGCATCATCGCGTCGGCCATGTAGTCGATGGTTACCGGGAATTTCTGTTGCGGCGAAGAATCTCCATTGCCGATCGTGTCCGGTGCGATCACCCGAAAATGCCGACCCATCGCCTTGATCAGGGGGATGATGGAATAGGAACTGAGCGGCGAGCCATGCAGCATCACCAATGGCGGCGCATCGGCTGCGCCGCAAGTGCGGTAATGGAATTTGCCCCTCGTCGATCTCGACGAAGCCTCGGTTGACGCGATCGCTCATGCTGTGCCCTCCCGGCGTTGCGCGGCCTGCCGTTCCTATTTTTGCCGCGATTCATGCTACCGGAAGATAGCAGAAATGGACCGCAGAACACCGCGACACTCTTCTGATTGGCGGAAGAACACCTTAGAGTCGCGGCTTTGACGCCTACTTGCCCTAACCCAAGGATAGGAAATGCCGAAAACCGATTTGGATGTCGTCATCGTCGGCGGGGGATTCTCCGGAATCTACATGCTCTACAAATGTCGCGAGTTAGGCCTCTCCGCGCGGATTCTCGAAGCCGGCACAGGGGTTGGTGGCACGTGGTACTGGAACCGCTATCCCGGCGCGCGCTGCGACGTCGAAAGCATGACCTATTCGTATTCGTTTCTGGAAGATCTGGAGCAAGAGTGGCGTTGGCCCGAGCGCTACGCGGTTCAATCGGAAATTCTGCGCTACATCGAACACGTCGTCGACCGGTTGGACCTGTGGGACGATATCCAATTCGAGACTCGCGTTACCAAAGCGACCTTCGACGACACGACCGACCGGTGGCATATCGTCACGGATCCCGACGGACAGTTCACGGCCAAGTACTGCGTGATGGCGACGGGGTGCCTGTCGACGCCCAACCTGCCTCATTTCGAAGGCTTGGATCGATTCGAGGGCGATTGGTACCACACCGGGTTTTGGCCCAAAGAGGGTGTCGAATTCGCGGGCAAGCGGGTCGGCATCATCGGCACGGGGTCGACCGGTATCCAATCGATCCCCGTTATCGCCGCCCAGGCCGACCATCTGACCGTCTTTCAACGGACGCCCAATTTCAGCATTCCGGCCTGGAATGCGCCTCTGACCGAAGACGCCGTGGCGGAATGGAAAAAGGCCTACCCCGAGTCGCGCGCCCGCGCCCGCGTCTCGCCGGTCGGCTCGCCGTTCGAGTCACCCGAAATTTCGGCGCTCGATTTTACGGAATCAGAACGCAACGAGATTTTCGAAAAGCGGTGGCAGGAAGGCGCGTTCAACTTTCTCGCGGCGTTTTCCGACCTGCTGTCGAACAAAGAAGCGAACCAATACGCCGCCGACTTCGTTCACCGCAAAATCCGCGAACGGGTCAACGATCCGGAAACCGCGGAACTCTTGTGCCCCAAAGACCATCCGTTCGGCACGAAGCGTCTTTGTGTCGATACCAACTATTACGAGACGTACAACCGCGACAACGTCACGCTTGTCGACGTCAAGACCATCCCGATCGCCGAGATCGTGCCCTTCGGCATTCGGGTTGGCGAGACGACCTACGACGTCGACACCATCGTGTTTGCCACCGGGTTCGATGCCATGACCGGTGCGCTGATGAACATCGATATTCGTGGCCGCAAAGGTCGGTCGTTTCGCGAGAAATGGGCGGACGGCCCGAGCAGCTACCTCGGCTTGAGCGTGGCCGGGTTCCCCAACCTCTTCACGGTCACCGGGCCGGGCAGCCCGTCCGTGCTCAGCAACATGATGGTCTCAATCGAACAACACGTCGAATGGATCGCCGATTGCATCGAGCACCTTGAGAAGAAATCGATCAGCACGATCGAACCCGACCAAGCCGCCGAAGAAAAATGGATGACCCACGTCAACCAGGTAGCGAGCGAACTTCTCTACGAAGACTCAAACACTTGGTACTTGGGCGCCAATATTCCCGGCAAGCCACGCGTCTTCCTCCCCTATGTCGGAGGCGTCGGGCATTACAAAGAGATCTGCGACGACGTGGTGGCCAAAGGGTACGAAGGGTTCGTCCTCGCTCCCTAGGCCCTTACGGCGCCAATCGCGGCTTCGCCTACCCCATCCGCGGCGCGGCGCGGCGTTTTCTGGCGCGGACGATCTGATACCCCGGCCGCCAAAGATACCTCAGCGGCACACTCAGCATGTGCACCAACCGCGTGAAGGGGAAGAGAACGAAAATCGTCAGGCCGAGCAGGATATGCGCTTTGAAGATCGGCGCAGTGTCGGCAATAAGCGACGCCGATTCCGGCCGGAACGTGAATATCCCTTGCGCCCAACCCATGAATTTCAGCATCTCCTCGCCGTCAAGATGAGCGAGCGAAGCGCGGATCGAGATCATCCCGAGGATCAACTGCGCATAGAGCAGCAGCAAGATGAAGATATCGGTGAAGCTTGAGGTGCGCCGAATGCGCTAATCGAAAAGACGACGATGGATCAACAACGCCCCTCCGATCAGCGCCATAATGCCGGCGATACCGCCCAGACCAACAGCCAGCAATTGCTTCGCCCCATGGGAAATGCCGATGGCATCGAAAATCCAGATCGGCGTTAGCAGACCGACGAGATGGCCGGCGAAGATGGCGAGGACGCCGACATGAAAGAGAACCGAGCCCCACACCAACTGCCGCCGACGCAAAAATTGGCTCGAGCCCAAGCGCCAGGTATAGGGTTCGCGGTCGTAACGAATGATCGATCCGATCGCGAGGATCGCCAGCGCCACGTAGGGATAAACCCCAAAAAGCACGAAATTCACGTAGCTAGACATGACGCTCTCCCATTTTCTCGGTGTTGGGTTCTGGCGCGGCGCGGTTTGCGGCGCGAACCTAACGTTGCAACCGGTCCGGGCCACACGCTGCCTCGCCGCTGCCGCCGCCGAAGGTCACCGCCTGCCCTCCGTTCTGGCATCAATGCATCGAACCGGACGTGTTCACAGTGCGCAGATGTCGCAGGTAATTCGATGCGCTGGATCAAACCAAGCGGCAGATCAGGCGCGTTCGGTTTTTCAAACGGAGAACGACGCGCGACCTAGCGACGGTAGCCAACCGAAAGATTATTGGCCGGCATCTCCACGATCTCGACGGGGGTAAGACCGTTTTCCTCGGCGCAGGCGACAACATCTTCGAGGTGCCGAATACCCCACGCCGGGTTGCGCGCCCGCAACGATTCGTCGAACGCCGCGTTGCTTGGCGCGGTGTGGGCCCCGTCCCGTGCATAGGGGCCGTACATAAACAGATGCGCGCCCGGCGACAGCACCTGACCGGCGGTCGACATCAGACCTTCGCACGCCGCCCAAGGCGAAATGTGGATCATGTTGATATTGACCATCGCCACAACCGGCGTTTCTAATGCCAGATCGTCGGGGCGCACCGACATCGCATCGACGTGGAGCGGGGGACGCACGTTGGTCAGGCCTTCATGCGCGACCCACCCGTTAATACTGTCCCGCGCGGCTTCGTCCGGATCGCTGGGCTGAAACGTGAGATGGGAAAACACCTCGGCAAAGAACGCGGTGTGCATGCCGCTACCGCTCGCCACCTCGAAAACCAGCCCCGCGCCTTGCGCCGGAAGGTACTTTTCCAGCACCGCCAGGATCGGCCCACGATTGCGCGGGCTCGG
Organism: Alphaproteobacteria bacterium; assembly: GCA_038141965.1. GTDB lineage: Bacteria > Pseudomonadota > Alphaproteobacteria > SHVP01 > SHVP01 > CALJDF01. The sequence goes on along the minus strand of JAYQJC010000002.1, from coordinate 2,027 downwards.
GGAACAATGTTGTCTCAGATCAGCGGTCATCGCATTGCTCAAGCCTTTTGTGGCGGGAAAACGGGGCGAAAAAAGAGCGCCGATAGTAGGGAAGATCAACCGCTTGCGAAATAAGGGGCGCGGACCGACGAGACCGACGCCCCTGCCCTCGAGCACCCGCGAATTGGACCAATCAATGCCCTGGCGGCGTTGACACCAGCATAAGACCGGGCATTCTCCGGCGCAGCGCGCCACCGTCCCTGGGGCGCGCGTTCCAACAATAAGGGCCGATAGATCACCTTGGCGTCACCGCTCCTTACCTTGCGCAATCTGTCCGTTTCGTTCGGCGGTGAACCGCTGCTTGCGGGCGCAGAACTGTTCGTGCATCCCGGCGACCGGCTCGGCCTTGTCGGCCGGAACGGTTCCGGAAAATCAACGTTGCTAAAGATCGCCGCCGGGCTGATTGCCCCTGATGACGGCGAACGAATCGTCCAGCACGGCAAGACGGTGAGCTACCTGCCCCAAGAACCCGACCTCAGCCAATTCGCCACTACCCAGGATGCGGCGACCAGCGGCCTGGGCCCACTGGGCGACCCGCATCGCGCCGCGCACTACCTTGAACGCCTTGGCCTCTCCGGCAGCGAAAACCCCGCAACGCTATCCGGCGGCGAGCTGCGCCGCTGCGCCATCGCCCAGGCGCTCGCGACCCAACCCGACGTCCTCTTGTTGGACGAACCGACCAACCATCTCGACCTCCCGGCGATCGAATGGCTTGAAGGCGAGCTGGCCACCATGCGCGCAGCCCTTGTCATCATCAGCCATGACCGTCGTTTCCTCTCCACGCTGACACAAGCCACCATATGGCTCGACCGCGGCCAACTCCGACGTCAGCAGAAGGGCTTCGCCGACTTCGAGGCCTGGCGCGATCAAGTCCTGGAAGAGGAAGAGACCGCGCGGCACAAACTGGATCGCAAGATCGTCGCCGAAGAACATTGGGTGCGGTACGGCGTGACGGCGCGGCGCAAGCGCAACCAAAAACGCCTGCGCGACCTCAACACGATGCGCCGCCACGTGAGTGAACGCATCGGCCCGACCGGCCAGGTTGCGATGGCGCAAAACACCGCGCATGCGTCGGGCAAGCGTGTCGCAGAAGTGAAGGACGCCACCAAAAGATTCGGCGACCGCACGATCGTCGACGCCCTGAATATCGAAGTGCAACGCGGCGATCGGCTCGCCATCGTAGGTCCCAACGGGGCGGGCAAGACGACGATCCTCAATATGCTTACCGGCGCACTCAAGCCCGACGAAGGGTCGATCCGGCTCGGCGTCAACATCCAACTTGTCACGCTCGACCAGCGCCGCGACCAACTCGACGCCACAACGCCCCTGCGCGATGTGCTGACCGGGGGCGGTAGCGACATCGTGGAGGCCGGGGGCGGCGCCAAACACGTCGTCTCCTACATGAAAGATTTTCTTTTCGACGCCAATCAGGCCGGCACGCCGGTCAACACCCTCTCCGGCGGCGAGCGCGGGCGGTTGATGCTCGCCGTCGCCCTCGCCCGCCCTTCGAACCTCTTGGTTCTCGACGAACCGACCAACGACCTAGATTTGGAAACGCTGGATCTCTTGCAAGAGCTTCTGGCCGACTACGCAGGCACAGCCCTGATCGTCAGCCATGATCGCGACTTCATCGACCGGGTCGCCACCTCGGTCCTCGCCTTCGGGGGCGAGGGGAAGTGGGTCGAATACGCGGGGGGCTACAGCGATATGATCGCGCAACGCGGCGCCGCTGCCCCGAAAGCGCACCAAGCAACCAACGAGCTACCCGCGCAAGCGAGCAAGAAACCGGCAGCGGTGCCCAAAGCGACCCCATCGCGCCGCGCGCAGGGTCGGCTCGGCTTCAAGGAAAAGCACGCGCTCAAGGTGTTGCCGGAACGCATATCGGCGTTGGAACGCGAGATTGCCGGGCTCGACGAAACGCTGGCCGATCCCGACCTCTACACGCGTGACCCCACAACCTTCAACGCCAGCGTTGCGCGCCGGGATGC
>JAYQJC010000001.1:0-214470 GCA_038141965.1 Alphaproteobacteria bacterium | reverse complement strand
CGGAAAATCTATCATTGCTGGCAACGAGCGGGTCCTGCGCGCGAGATTGGCGGATGCCAAATTCTTCTGGGACCAAGATTGCCGGTCGTCCCTAGCAAGCCGTGTCCCCCAACTGCGCGATATCGTGTTTCACGCCAAGCTTGGATCATTGGACCAGAAAACCGATCGAATCGAGTCACTGGCGCTTGAGATTGCCGACCGAGTCCAGGGTGCCGACCGCGATATGGTTCGAGCTGCGGCGCGCCTGTCAAAGGCCGATCTTGTATCGCATGTCGTTGGCGAGTTCCCGGGCCTTCAGGGGCTGATGGGACGATATTATGCGCTGAACGACGGTGAGCCTGAGGATGTCGCTTTGGCCATTGCCGAGCATTACGGTCCCAAAGGGCCAGCCGACGCTTGTCCCCGCAATCCCACGTCGATCGCCGTCGCGTTGGCGGACAAGATCGATACGCTAGTCGGCTTCTTCTCCATCGGGGAAACGCCCACAGGATCCGAAGATCCGTTCGCATTACGCCGCGCCGCGCTCGGCGTCATTCGGTTGATCTTAGAAAACGACCTCTCGTTTGGTCTGGACGATATTCTCGACAAAGCTTCCCGCGCCTACGAAGCAAAGGTTGCCAAAGGATTCGACTCCGGCGCGTTGAAGGCATTCATCGAAGATCGCCTGCGCGTTTATCTCCGCGATCAAGGATTCAGGCACGACACCGTTGCAGCCGTTTTTGCGTTGCGGTCAGAGGACAACTTGTTGCGTCTTCGATCGCGCGCCGAAGCTCTCCGCGGCTTCCTGGCGACCGAGGACGGAAAGGATCTACTCCTGGCGCATAAGCGCGCGAGCAATATCGTTCGGATCGAAGAGAAGAACGATGCGCAAGAATATCCAGGACCCGCGCGGACGGAAGTTCTTTTGGAAAAGGCCGAGCTTGACCTCGCTGTTCGCTTGCAACGAACGGCTAAAGCCAGCAGCGATGCCGTTAAGCGCGCTGATTTCGAGCAGGCGATGAAGGAATTGTCTTCGCTGCGTGGTCCGCTCGACGATTTCTTTGAACAGGTGAAGGTGAATGTCGATGATACTGAACTTCGCGCGAACCGGCTTCGTCTTCTGTCGCAGATTTGCGGCACCCTTAACCAGATTGCTGATTTCTCCCATATCGAGGGGTAACGCCGGCGTATGACTAAATGGGTTTATAGTTTTGGAGACGGTAGCGCGGAAGGTCGCGCTGAAATGCGCAGTCTTCTTGGTGGTAAAGGCGCAAATCTTGCCGAGATGAGCAATCTTGGCCTGCCCGTGCCGCCAGGCTTCACGCTGTCCACTGAGGTTTGCACGGCGTATTACGACAACGATCGAGAGTATCCCGCTGACTTGTCTGATCAGGTCGAGCAGGCGCTTTCCAAGATCGAGGAAACCGTTGGCGCCAAATTCGGCGACACAGAGCGACCGTTGTTGGTGTCGGTCCGGTCCGGGGCGCGTGCCTCGATGCCAGGCATGATGGACACGGTGCTGAATCTCGGGCTCAACGACGAAACTGTCCTCGGTATCGCGAAAATCAGCGGCAATGAGCGCTTTGCATGGGACAGCTATCGGCGGTTCATCCAAATGTACTCGGATGTGGTTCTCGGGGTTGAGCATCACAATTTCGAAGAACTTCTTGATCAGTTAAAGGCCGAGAAAGGCGTTGACGGCGATACCGATCTTGAGGCCGGCGATTTGCAGCGACTCGTCGGCATGTATGGCGCATTGGTGGAGCGCGAACTCGGCGAGCCGTTCCCCCAAGACGTTCGAAAGCAGCTTTGGGGTGCCATGGGCGCGGTTTTCGGCTCTTGGATGAATCAACGCGCGGTTACCTACCGACGTCTACACAACATACCGGCGGCCTGGGGTACGGCAGTAAACGTTCAGGCCATGGTGTTCGGCAACATGGGGGATTCCTCGGCAACCGGCGTCGCGTTTACCCGAAACCCCTCTACCGGAGACAAAGAGTTCTTCGGGGAGTTCTTGGTCAACGCACAAGGTGAGGATGTGGTGGCCGGCATTCGGACACCACAGCACCTAACCCGCGCGGCGCGCGACAAAGACGGCTCCGATACGCCCTCAATGGAAGAACTGATGCCCAAGGTTTTCGGACAGTTGGAGGATATCTATAGGTCGCTAGAGGCGCACTATCGCGACATGCAAGACATCGAGTTCACCGTCCAAGAGGGCAAGCTGTGGATGTTGCAGACCCGGAGCGGCAAGCGTACGGCGCGTGCCGCGTTGCGCATTGCCGTGAGCATGGTCGAGGAAGGCCTGATTAGCGAAGTGGAGGCGATCAAGCGCGTGGAGCCTGCGTCATTAGATCAATTGCTTCACCCGACATTGGACCCCGACGCGCCGAAAGATGTTCTTGTTCGTGGTTTGCCCGCGTCGCCGGGCGCTGCCTGCGGAACCGTGGTCTTTAGCGCTGATGAAGCCGAAACGCTGGCGAATGCCGGTGAGAAGGTCGTGTTGGTCCGCGAAGAAACCAGCCCCGAGGACATTCATGGCATGCACGCCGCACAGGGTATCCTGACGAGTCGAGGCGGCATGACAAGCCATGCGGCCGTCGTCGCTCGTGGAATGGGAACGCCATGCGTCTCGGGTGCTGGGTCGGTTCGGATCGATTACAAGAACGAGCGGTTCACCGTCATGGATCGGGTCGTCAACAAAGGCGACACAGTCACGATCGATGGTGCGAAAGGCGAGGTTATGTTGGGCGAGGTCGCCATGATCCAACCTGAACTTTCAGGCGACTTCGCTAGGCTGATGGGTTGGGCTGACAAAGCCCGCCGGTTGAAGGTTCGGGCCAACGCCGAAACCCCCAGCGATGCCCAAACCGCTCGAGAGTTCGGTGCCGAGGGGATTGGGCTTTGTCGAACGGAGCATATGTTTTTTGACGCCGATCGCATTGTGTCGGTTCGAGAGATGATTCTCTCCGACGATGAGGCCGGCCGCCGAGCCGCCCTTGAGAAGCTCTTGCCCATGCAGCGGCAGGATTTCTCCGACCTTTTCCGCATCATGCATGGTTTGCCCGTGACGGTTCGGTTGCTCGACCCGCCGTTGCACGAGTTCCTTCCTCATTCAGATTCCGAGATTGAAGAGGTTGCGGCTGCGGCGGGCGCTGATCCGGAGAAACTACGGCGCCGTGCTGCTGCTTTGCGCGAGGTTAACCCGATGCTCGGCCATCGTGGCTGTCGCCTTGGCGTATCGTATCCAGAGATCTATGAGATGCAGGCCCGTGCGATATTCGAAGCTGCATTGGATGCGGAGGCCGAGACCGGAGATGCGGTCGTGCCTGAGGTGATGGTCCCGCTGGTTGCCACCCACCGCGAGCTGGAGATCATCAAAGCCCGAATCGACGACGTTGCCGAAGCCGTGCGGAAGGAGCGGGATCGTCCGTTGAACTACCTCGTCGGTACAATGATTGAGTTGCCCAGAGCGGCACTACGCGCCGGCGATATCGCGGAGAGCGCAGAGTTCTTTAGCTTCGGGACCAATGATCTTACTCAAACGGCGCTCGGCATCAGCCGTGACGATTCGGGCAATTTCCTCGACGACTATCGGGTGAACGGGATTTTCGAGATCGATCCGTTTGTCTCGATCGATCAGGACGGCGTGGGCGAATTGGTCCGCCTGGGGAGCGAACGAGGTCGCGAAACGCGGGCCGACCTCAAGCTGGGGATCTGCGGCGAGCATGGCGGTGACCCCGCGTCGGTCGATTTCTTCCACCGAGTTGGGCTCGATTACGTTTCTGCCTCGCCCTATCGCGTCCCCATCGCGCGGCTCGCGGCAGCTCAGGCGGCGCTTGCCGAGTGATCGCCGCCCCCGGTTTTGGCCTCGACCAGAAGGCTGAGTTTTTGCGCATCCACGCCCTGATCGCTCATCGGGATGAGCCGATAGCCCTGGATGAGTTTGATCATGCCGGGTGCACCAACGGTCTCATTTCCTAGCCCAATCTCACCCGGCGCCAGTTTGTTCAGAACGGCCGCGGCGCTTTCGATGCAGGGGCCCTTCATGACGAGGCGGCCCTTATGCGCGGAGGCTGCGAGGTTCCCGATATCGATCGAGCCTCGGAAGGCGGGCAACCCCTCCGATTTGCCGTGAGCTGAGAGGCGCATGGCCGCAGAGAATGCTTTCTTTGTATCGGGGAACACGGCAATCACAATTTCGCCGAGCCGACTAGCAACTGAACCGCCGTAATCCCGTGCGATCTCGGTTGTTTCACGAAGCAAATCACTCACCGCTTTGAACGTCTCGGCATCGCCGCCGCGCTGATAACGCGCGGCAAGCCCGGCAAGGTCGGTTGCCAATACAGCCACATCGTCGAGAAGGAATCGCTGTCCCGCGCTCGGAAGCTCCTTGCCGCCGATGTCGTGGTGAGCCTGCAGCAGCAAAGCCCGCCGCGCGGAGTATCCGCGTTCGACCGAGCCGCCCGATTCCAACGCGATGCCCCGATCGACATCGTCGTGATTGACCAATTCGATCGTCCCCTTGGCCTCACTATTTGTCGCAACGGAAATCGTGCCATGGGCTACTGCGAAGCTAATACCTCGACTGTTGGCCGCCGCCGTCGCAGCGGATCCGGTGTCGATAACCTTTGCTTGAAGAGGGGCCTTGACCGGTGGCCACTTGGTAGACCACCGACTTTTTGCTTGAACTCTTAGTCGTGCGCCAACCGCAGGATGTGCTGAAGGTGAATCGAAGGCGTAACGTCCGGGCTTAAACCCGCGGATGTCTTCGTTTGGTACGAATACGATCTCAACCTCACGCGCGAGGCTTTTGCCCAGCTTGGCGGCGCATCGGGGGCACGTCATCGATTCGGGGATTTCCGACAAGTTCGACGTAACGACGGCCGAGTGTGCGCAGCTCGGACAGCTCAACCGCCATCGCTTGCTGAGAATGCCGGTCGTCGAAGCAGCAAGCAGGACTTCGGTAACTTCATCCGGGTCGGCGTTCCACAAAGCGGCAAGGATGTTGGGGCGAATGCACGCCGTATCTACAGATTGAGCCTGAGACATCCACCGAACCAGTCGGGATACTTGTCCCCGGCCGTATTCGGAACCGTCGGCGAGCATGGCGCGGTCCGACAGAGCCTTTTGCGTCTGTCGCGGCAAGACTCGTGGCCTTGGGGTCGGGTGGTCGATGACCCCTTTGGCCCACAATGCCAAGCTTTCACCGGCTTCGTTGATCCTACGGTCGAGTTGGTGGCGTCCGAACAGAACGAGCAACATTGCCGCAAAGGTGCTGCGCGGTTGGACGGTAAAGTCGTGGCGAACGACGCTTTCGCCGTTCTGCGCTTCAATCGTCAGGGTCCACGAGAAGCTGGTCAGTAACCCACGCGATACCTGTCGCGTGGTCTTAAGCCAGCGTCCTTCGATCCACTGAACCGGGGGTTCCCGCCACTGCGTCATGAGGATGCGGGAAGCTAACCCACCGGTTGCGTGGGCGTTGACGCCCGAGTTTTCAGAAGGTTCGCCGTATTGTGCTGGGGGAAGTCCAATGATCTCGGACAGTCGCCCGACGTCGCCCAGCGCAAGCCACAGGCGCTCTGGCTTCGCCGGGATTTTCCATTGGTATCGACGTCGAAACGAGTTGAGCAGTGTCTGGCCCCGTAGAACTAATGCTGCGCCCCGCCCTCCTTCGCGGACCCATATCGGGTATTTAGGATACCCAACGCTTGCCAGGGTGGATGCAAGGCGCTGTCGTCGCCTGTGGACAAGTCTGCGACCTGTTGGTCACTCGGCAGGCGTGACCGGCGCTCTGACGTGCTCGACGATTGACGAGTCGGCAGCCGATAAAGACTCCTCGTTTTCTGCCGAATCGATGCGAAGGTGCGCCAAGGCAAAGGTTTCGGCGCCTGTTAGGACTTCGCCCACTTCGATTCCGCCCGCCAGGATCGGGGTGCCGGCGAGAGGCGCCTTTTCCTCAAATCGAATACGATAGAGAGCCTTCTTCACTTTGCCCCGATTATGCGTCCGGGCCGTCAGTTCTTGCCCGACGTAGCAGCCTTTGTCGTAGCTGACCGCACCGAGTGCGTCGAAGCCGTACTCAAGCGGGAATGCCTTTTCGACCGGAATATCCCGGCTTCCGTCTGGCACGCCGGCGGCAACACGGAGAGCCTCGTAGTGCTTGAAATCGACAAAACGGCCGCCCAGTGCCTCGATTTCCGACTGCGGGTCGGTCTCGCTGTAGAGCCGATAGCCAAGTGTGGCGTTTCTCGGGTTGCGAACGAGGGTCCCCGGCAGTCCGGCCCTGAATGCCTCAGTAACGCCGCCAAAGATACCGACCACGCGGCGTGCGTCCGTAACATCTTCCAAATCCACCGCTGCCCGAAGCCGATACATCATCAAACGGCGAAGAAGATCTTGAACGCGGTCAGCTTCTAGGTCGAGCACAAGGGAGTCGCCGACCTGTACGATCAGAAAGTCATGCAGGAACTTGCCTTGAGGGGTCAAAAGAGCCGCGTAGATCGGCAGGGTCTCGTCGACCTTGTCGACATCATTGGTGACCAGCCCCTGCAAAAATGACCGAGCAGCCGTTCCGCCCACTCTAAGAAGGCCGCGAGTCGCTAACCGGGCAGCTAAGATAGGGGGTGGGAGCGGCTGTCCATTTCGTTGACCTAGTGCGCCGAACTCTCCTTGGCAAGACCTAAAGGTGGGACGTATAAGCATCGCATGACGCCCAACCCACGCGTTGCGTTGCAATCCTTACTGTTTACGGCACTCCTAACTCTCGCCGGCTGTAGCGTGGTGTTTTCGGTGGAAACGCCGGACGCCCTGGATTTCGCAACCCTTGTTCGTGCAGATTCACCCAATCAGTTCATAATGTGCCCGACGGGGGGGTGTCCCGGTGCAGCCCCGGACAGAACGAGCCCGGTCTTTGATGTCGCTGAAGGCGACCTCCGCACTGCCTGGGATGCCGTGACATCAAACGCGCGCCGCACCCGACGTCTAGCGACCCATTTTGATGGGCGACAGGTCGTCGATGTCCAGCGCAGCGCTGTGTTCAAGTTTCCCGACCTCATCACAACCGAATTCATTGCGATCGACGAACGGCGGTCGACGCTCGCCATCTATAGCCGCGCGATCTATGGACAGTCAGATTTCGGTGTGAACGAGAAGCGTATAACCCGTTGGGTGAGTGGCCTCGAAAGCGTTCTAAATGATCGGGCGGGTCGTTGAAAATACTCTTTGTGACCTCCAATCGAGTGGGCGACGCGATTTTGTCAACTGGCTTGCTGGCGCACCTCATTCGGCAATATCCGGCCGCGCGTGTCACCGTCGCCTGCGGACCAGCCGCGGAATCGCTTTTTCAAAGCTGTACTTCGGTTGAACGTGTCATTGCTCTAAGAAAACAACGCTACGCCGGTCATTGGGCACGCTTATGGGCTCAAACGGTATCGACTTTCTGGAATATCGTCGTTGATTTGCGGGGGTCTGCGTTGGCTTGGGTGTTGCCGCATGCGCGCCACTTCATCTACAGACCGAATGACAAACCAATCCATCGCGTTGAATCCCTAGGCCGCACGATGGGCTTGGACGCGGCGCCTACGCCGCAAGTCTGGCTGAATGAAGAACACGCTGTTCGCGCGAAAGAAGCCATTCCTGAAGGGCCTGTCGTCGCACTGGGCCCCACTGCCAATTGGGGGGGCAAGCAGTGGCCGCCGGACTCCTTTCTCGATCTCGCTTTGCGCCTAACGGGCCCGAGTGGCCCCTTAGCCGGCGCCCGCGTTGCGGTGTTCGGCGCAAATGGCGAGCGGTCCATGGTTGGCGCACTTCTAGACGGCATTCCCCCCGACCGAACCATTGACCTCATTGGGAAGACCGACCTGCCCGTGGCGGCGGCATGCCTCCGTCGGTGCCGTTTGTTCGTTGGCAATGACTCAGGCCTGATGCATCTGGCCGCCGCCGCAGGCGTCCCAACTTTGGGTCTTTTCGGCCCTAGTCCAGAGCAGCATTATCGGCCGTGGGGAAGCCATACGGCGTTCGTACGGACGCCCGAGTCATTCGAGCAAATCGTGAATGCAACGGACTACGATTACCGAAGTCAGCAAAGTCGGATGACGTCGTTGTCCGTCGACACCGTTTTGTCGGCCGCAGAAGAGCTGTTGGACAAGACGAAGGAGGTAACGGCGTGAGCCGTCGGTTATCCGCCCTTGTTGTCGCGCGCAACGAAGAGGACCGCCTTGAGGCTTGCCTCGCCTGTCTCGACTTTGCAGACGAGCGTGTCGTGGTTCTCGACCGCTGCACGGACGGATCGGCGTCTATTGCTCACAAAATGGCGGATGTCGTCCTTGAAGGTGAATGGCCGATCGAAGGTGATCGCCGCAACGCCGGTTTGGATGCCTGCTCGGGCGACTGGATTCTAGAAGTTGATGCCGACGAATCCGTTTCCGCCGAGCTTGGTCAAGAGATCCGTAGTGAAATTGCGCAGGCCGACTCGGGTTATTTCTTAATCCCTTTCCTCAATTACATCGGCGATCGTTGTGTCCGCTATGGCTGGGGTGCGTCGTGGGGGGTCTCGGCGGCGCCCCGTTTATCGTCCAGGGGTGCCAAACGGTGGGGACGGCAACGGATTCATCCCGCTCTGGAACTTCATGGGCCGAAGAGGCGGCTTTCCAACCCAATCAAACACCAGGTGGACCGCGACATATCCGACATGATTCGCCGTCTCGACAGCTATACGACGGCGCGCGCGGCCGATCTGCGCGAGAGCGGCAACATCGGGTCGTTTCCCAACAATCTGCGCCGTTTCTTCTCGCGGTTCTTCAAGTGCTATGTCGCGCGTAAGGGCTACAAAGAAGGTAGCTACGGTTTTCTGATTGCCCTCTTCGCCGGGTTGTTCCCGTTGATCTCACACCTTAAAGCGCGCCTGGAATCAGAATAGTGGTACCCCTCATGCAGGTGATGGCCGGGGCGCCGGTCGGGGGCGCGGAAGCGTTTTTCGAGCGCCTCGTAGTGGCGCTAAATGCGCGAGGCACCCCGCAAACCGTAGTCGTGAGAGATCATCAAGACCGGGTTCGACGTCTGCGCCGTGCGGGCGTCGAACCCGAGACACTTCGCTTTGGTGGTTTCCTTGATGTCACGACGTGCGCGAAACTGCGGTCTTTGATTGATCGCGACCGGCCGCAGGTTGTGCTGACTTGGATGAACCGGGCGACGGCAATGTGCCCGACGCCTTCACCCGCGCGACCGTTCGTATTTGTTGCCCGCCTTGGCGGTTACTACAATCTGAAATATTACCGTCGGTGCGATCATCTTATTGCCAACACGCTCGGAATTCGGCGATACCTTCTGGATCAGGGTTGGGATCCGAAACGCGTTCACTATTTGCCTAACTTTGTCGAGGTCGACGGCGGTGAAAACCCCAGAACGTCGCCCGGCTCATCAGACCATGGCCGGCGCATCTTTGCCGCGGGCCGCCTACACCAAAACAAAGGGTTCGACGTCCTTGTCCGGGCCCTCTCCATGATCGACGATGCACACCTCTATGTTGCAGGGTCTGGACCCCAAGAGCGAACGCTTAAGGATATTGCTAACGAGGTTGGCGTTGCCGACCGAATCACTTGGCTTGGCTGGTTGGATACCCTGTCGGATCAATATCGGGCGGCAGATGTCTTCGTTTGTCCCTCGCGCCACGAACCGCTCGGTAACGTGGTTGTCGAAGCTTGGGCCGCATCCTGCCCCGTTGTCGCGGCTGCCGCTGAAGGTCCTACGGAATTGATTGAAGATGGCAAGGACGGTCTTTTGGTCGAGGTTGAAGACCAAGTCGGGCTCGCCGCTGCGATCAACAATGTGCTGAACGAGCCTACCCTCGGCCGCTCAATGGCAGAGGCCGGGTACGCCCGCTATCTCAAATCGTACTCGAAAGATGTCGTGGTCGAGGAATACGTGAACTTCTTCAAGGGTGTCGCGCTCTAATGTGCGGGATCGCCGGACTGTTGACGACCAACGGTAGCGAGCCGTCAAAGGCCGCGTTGGCGGCCATGAGCCAAGCCCTCATTCATCGTGGCCCCGATGGCGACGGCGTTTTCGCGGCGGACGGCGTCGGTCTGGTCCATAGGCGACTGGCAATTATCGACTTGGAGACGGGCGCGCAGCCACTTCAAGACACTGACGGCGCGGTCCTTGTCGCAAATGCCGAGATCTACAATCACGTCGAACTCCGCGCCGAGCTTGAGGGCGTGACATTCAGGACCGGATCGGACTGTGAGCCGATCCTTCCGCTCTACCGGCTGCATGGTCCGGAGTTCGTGTCGCGTCTTCGCGGCATGTACGCCATTGCGCTATTTGATCCCGCGAATGGCGAACTCCTTCTTTCGCGGGACCCGTTCGGAATCAAACCGTTGTACTACGCCGAGACCGACGATTGCTTTGTGTTCGCGTCGGAGCCGTCCGCGATATTGGCGTCCGGTCTTTTGGAGGCAAGTGAAGACGTCGCACCCCGAGACGAGCTGATGCAACTTCAGTTCACGACAGGGCGTTCCACCTTGTTTCAGGGAGTTCAGCGCGTCCTTCCTGGTGAAACGATCATCGTACGACAGGGCCGTGTGATCGCACGACATCGTCGAGAGGCACTACCCGCCGGCGCGCCAAGTGTGTTCGAGGAGCAGCGTGCCCTTGACCTAATAGATGCGACCCTCACCGATTCGGTTTCGGTGCACCAACGCGCCGATGTGCCCTACGGCATGTTTCTGTCCGGCGGGATTGATAGTGCTGCATTGCTCTCGGTCATGGCGGAACTGAATCAAGAGCCTGTGACAGCATATACGGTCGGTTTTCAGGGCGACCTCGGCGACGAGCGCGAACTTGCGGGGCGTTTGGCGCGCGAGGCCGGTGCCCATCACGTGCCGGTTGAGGTGGGCTCGGCAGATTTTCTCCGATCGCTTCCGCGCGCAGTTGCGGCCATGGACGATCCCGCTGCGGACTATGCAATCCTGCCGACGTTTTTATTGGCGGAAGCTGCGGCTAAGGACGTGAAAGTCGTGCTGACCGGCGAGGGCGGCGACGAATTGTTGGCGGGCTACGGCCGGTATCGGAGCGCGTTGCGGCCGTTCTGGCTTGGCGGACGGGAAATGCGTACTCGCGGCGTCTTTCACGGGTTGGGAGTCCTTAAGGCCAGCGGCGACGGTTGGCGCGACGGGCTTGTCGCGGCACAGAGCTTAGCCGCCAAGGGGGCGCGAACCCGGCTCCAAACGGCGCAGGCCGTTGACTGCGAAGACTGGCTCCCCCACGACCTCCTCACAAAGGTCGATCGATGTTTGATGGCCCACGGGTTAGAGGGTCGGACACCCTTTCTTGACCCACTGGTCGCGGCAGCCGTCTTTCGGTTTGACGATGGCCTAAAGGTTCAGAAAGGTTTCGGTAAGTACGTCTTTCGAAAATGGCTCGAACGCCGCAATCCAGCAGCCGAACCTTTTTCCAAAAAACGTGGATTCACCGTTCCCGTAGCGCGTTGGATTCGTGAACATGGCGCGCGTCTAGGTGTGCTCGTCGCGGCTCAGCCCGGTATTCGGGCCGCCTGTATCGCAGACCGGGTGCCCGGACTATTCACGACCGAAAAAAAGAGAGCGGGGCAGGCATCATGGGTCCTGCTGTTCTACGCGCTTTGGCATCAGGTCCATATGTGCGGAATTTCTCCGAAAGGCGATATCTTTGAGGTGCTTGATGCGCGTTGATTGTCTGCAAAGAGCGCGTCGTTAATGTCGACTTTTGTATTGGTCCACGGTGCGTGGCATGGCGGCTGGTGTTGGCGCGAGGTGGCTCACCGACTGTCGGCGGCGGGCCACGAGGTGTTCGCGCCGACACTGACTGGCCTTGGCGAGCGTGTGCATCTTGCCCAGTGGCCTATCGACCTTGCGACGCACGTCACGGACATCGAAAACGTTATCGTGTTCGAGGAGCTGCAAGACATTCGACTCGTGGGTCATTCATTCGGTGGAATCGTGATCTCTGGAGTCGCCGAACGCCTTGCCTCAAGGATCAGCCACCTGGTTTATCTCGATGCCATCGTGCCGGCTCATGGGAAGCGCCATATCGACATGGTGCCGCCACGTCCGGGCGGCTCGTTTGAGCAACTCAAGAACGCGGGTGCGGAACTAGATGCCTTGCCGGTTGGGTCCATGGAGTTTCTCGGTGTGACCGACCCCGAAAAGGTCGCTTGGCTCGAGCGCCACCTCGTGCCTCATCCGATGGGGACACTCCTGGCGCCGTCGGAACTGCCCAACGACATGGCGGCGACCTTGCCACGCACCTTTATCTACTGCACGAAACGGCAAGGTAAATCGTTCTCCCCATTTGCATTGACCGCTAAAGACGATCCGTCCTGGTCGTACCGGGAACTTGCAACGGCACATGATGCTATGGTGACTGCGCCCGACGCGCTGACCGAATTATTGCTTGAGGTAGCTTAGGATGCTCTTTGATCTCATGATCAAATCCGGAACGCTGGTCTCCCATATGGGAATCGGGGTGGCAGATATCGGCATGAGAGATGGCCGAATCGTCGCAATTGGCGATCTGGACGCCGACCGTGCGGCCAACGTCGTCGACGCGACGGGCCTCCATGTGTTGCCCGGTTTGATCGACACCCAAGTCCACTTCCGGGAGCCCGGCATGGAGCAGGCCGAAGATCTGGAGAGCGGGACGCGGGGGCCGTCTTGGGGGCATCACCGGCTTGTTCGAAATGCCCAACACGAAACCCCTGACCACGACGCCGGACGCGATTGCCGACAAACTGCAGCGTGCCGAGAACAGAGCGTGGTGCGACCACGCCTTCTATCTCGGTGCTACCGCGGAAAACGCGGATGACTTGGTCGAATGGGAGCGGACGCCCGGCTGTTGCGGGATCAAGGTCTTCATGGGCGCCTCGACCGGTGATCTCTTGGTGCCGGACGACGAAACGCTTGCCCGCGTGTTGGCGAGCGGGTCCCGTCGGGTGGCAATTCACAGCGAGGATAACGAGCGTCTCGACGCGCGGAAGGAGCACCGTGGTGAGGATGTCTCCAACCATCCGGTGTGGCGGGATGTCGAAACCGCGTCTGAAGTCGACGCGCCGTTTGCTGGCGATCGCCGAAAAAGCAAAACGCAAAGTTCATGTGCTTCACGTGACGACGGCAGAGGAGATCGAACTCCTGGCCGCCCATAAGGATTTGGTGACCGTCGAGGTTACGCCGCAGCATCTAAGCCTGAGTGCGCCGGACTGTTACGAAAGGCTTGGTTCGCGTGCGCAAATGAATCCGCCGATTCGTGAGGCTCGACACCAAGAGGCATTGTGGATAGGGCTTCGGCAAGGCGTCGTTGACGTGATCGGTTCCGATCATGCGCCACATTCCCTTGAGGCCAAGGCAAAACCCTACCCAAACAGCCCCTCGGGTATGACCGGCGTGCAAACCACCGTGCCTTTGATGCTCGATCATGTCGCCGCGGGTCGGTTGTCGCTGAGCCATTTGGTCGACCTCCTGGCGGCGAGCCCGGCGCGCATATTCGGGCTGATCGGGAAAGGACGCGTGGCGCTGGGGTATGATGCCGACCTGACCGTGGTAGATCTCGGTGCTAAGCGCGAGATCACGCGCGACTGGATCGCATCAAAGGCCGGTTGGAGCCCCTTCGAAGGACGCAAGGTTACGGGCTGGCCCGTCATGACAGTGATTCGCGGTCAAATCGTTATGCGCGAGAATGAATTAGGCGCAACGCCGATGGGGCGCCCACTTCGTTTCCTTGATATTGATGCGGCCTAGTCGTTAGGGTCCGTCCGCCGATCCGACGTTCAAAACCAAGTAGCCAGTAGGAGATTTCGATGTCGACACCTTTCAGGGCCATCCTTGCGACCGAGGAAGACGGTAAAGCCGTTGCTCGGATGACCGAGATAACTGTGGGCGACCTCCCGGCCGAAGGTGTTCTGATCGACGTGGCCTATTCCGGCCTTAATTAGAAAGATGGTTTGGCGCTGAACGGCAATCTCGGAAAGGTCATGCGGGCCCTGCCGATGGTCCCGGGAATCGACCTCTCCGGCACCGTACGCGAGCCGTCCGATCCTCGGTTTGCACCAGGCGACGAGGTCGTCGTGACGGGTTGGGGGTTGAGCGAAACCGAGTGGGGCGGTTACAGCCAACAGGCGCGCGTTAAGGCGGACTTCTTGGTCAAGTTGCCGTCTGGGCTCGACCTGAAGAGAGCGATGGCAATTGGGACCGCAGGCTTTACCGCAATGCTCTGTGTCATGGCGCTTGAAGATCACGAGGTGGCAAAAGACAAGCCGGTGTTGGTCACCGGCGCCGCTGGCGGTGTGGGCAGCGTCGCGACCGCCGTGTTGGCCGCGAATGGGTACCAAGTGGCGGCCTCAACGGGCCGCGCCGAAACGCATGATTACCTCAAGAACCTTGGCGCTACCGAGATTCTAGATCGGGCGGAGTTAGCCGAGGCCGGACGCCCCATCGACAAAGAGCGTTGGAGCGGTGTCGTCGACACGGTCGGTAGTCAAACGCTCGCGACCGCCATCGCGCAGACGGCGCGGCATGGCTCGGTCGTGGCTTGTGGCTTGGCGGGTGGGAACGATCTGCCGACAACGGTTCTGCCGTTTATTCTGCGCGGCGTGAACCTATTGGGCATCGATTCGGTGTATTGCCCGGCTGATCGGCGTAGCCAGGCTTGGACGCGCTTGGCGGCAGAACTGCCGCAGGACAAGTTGGACGCGATGACCGACGTGATCCCTTTCGACGAGCTGGTAGCGCGCTCGAAACTTATTCTCAAGGGACAAGTCCGCGGTCGCACGGTCGTCGACCTTGGAGCTTAGCTGGACCTTCCACGCGCGACGAAATCGGCGTTCGTTAAAGTTTGTTTGCCGTATCGGAACGGCGACCCGTCGATTTTCGTCAACGATCCGCCAGCGGCGACGATGATCGCATGGCCGGCGGCGGTGTCCCATTCCATTGTCGGCCCAAAGCGCGGGTAGAGATCGGCTTCGCCTGCCGCAATAAGACAGAGTTTAAGCGAGCTTCCCATTTGCCGAATGTCGGTGACATTGGCCTGCTGGAGGAATTCTTGCGTTCGTTCGTCGAGATGTGAGCGACTGGCGAGGGCAACGATTGACCCCGGTGTCGCGGCGCGAGTCATGATGGGCTTTGGTGTCGCCTGACCGAGTTGTTGAAAAGCCTTCCCTGGCCCAGATGAAAAGAACATCCGGTCTTGGGCCGGCGCGTAGATCACGCCGAGTGTGGGTTCTCGTTTTTCGACGAGCGCGATGTTGACGGTGTATTCACCATTACCGGCGATGAATTCCTTGGTGCCGTCGAGTGGATCGACCAACCAGAAAGGCGCATCCGGCGCCTTCAAGACGTGAGCACCTTCCTCTGACACGACCGGGATATCCGGGGTCAGATCGTTGAGGGCCGCCACAATCAAGTCGTTTGCCGTCGTGTCGGCGATGGTAACGGGCGAATGATCGGCTTTACGGTCGACGGCCGGCGCGGATTTGGCGATGACCATGATGGCGTCGCCCGCGCGCCGCGCGATGTCGCAGAGATTTTTGATGGTTAGGTCGAGAGAGTCGGGCGCCACGGCGCGCGAACTTAGCACAAGTCATTGGTTTTCAAAGGAAAATACGGCCCTGCAGAGTTTCTTGACTCAAAAGACTATGGGCATAAAATAGAACAAAATAAGAACACAGTAAGAACAAAAGTATTTAGGGTCCGAGTTGGTAGGATCCCATGGGTCAGTGTCTCGTTTTTCCGGCGAACCAGGAGCAGGTCTCAGACCGCGCGGCTTTGTTGAGGACGTTGCGATCTGAAATTGGCGCCGCCGAAGCGCTCCGTAGCGTACGACACGGTGTGGCGCCGCTGGGGTTCGGCGATTCTATTTTAGATTCGGCATTGCCTTGGGGCGGTCTGCCTCAGGCGGCGCTGCACGAGATAAACGGAACGGCAGCGGCAATGGGCTTTACGGCCGCGCTGGCTAGTCGTCTTGCCGGATCAAAGCCGATCTTGTGGTGCCGTTCCTCAAGAAATGAAACCGGCAGCGTATACGGGCCGGGTCTCATTCCTTTTGGCCTCGATCCTGAGCAGATCGTTTTTATTGAGACCAAAAAGAAACAAGATTTGCTCTGGGCAATGGAAGAAGGGC
The DNA here is from genome assembly GCA_038141965.1 of Alphaproteobacteria bacterium. GTDB lineage: Bacteria > Pseudomonadota > Alphaproteobacteria > SHVP01 > SHVP01 > CALJDF01. Next base: position 198,342 of record JAYQJC010000001.1, on the reverse strand, counting down.
TGCGCAGCGGACAGCCGGCTCTTGTAATCGGTGAGATTGATGCAGTCAGCCTTGTCGCGAGTCGACGCTTGCAGCTGGCGGCAGAGGCAGGAGGCGTCACAGCCTTTCTGCTCAACACAGTTGTCACAAAGCGTATTTGCGAAAAGGCATCGACAAGGTCGGCGACGACGGTGGCGTTGACCCGCTGGATCGTGTCCTCAGAAGCGAAAGACGAATTTCAGAGAAATGATGCACGCCGGTCGCAATGGCGGGTGGCGCTTGCGCACTGTCGGGGAGGTGTCCCGCAGTCTTGGTTGGTGGAGTGGAATCATGAAGGATCAGACGCGGATGAAAAAGCAACGCAGGGTTATTTCTCTGTGGTTGCCGAATTTTCGATCGACAGAGCGAACATCGTCCAAGGCTCCAAGAAGCATCCTGAAAACGTTCCTCAAGTTACGATTATCAAAGAGCAAAGCGCTCTTCGCGTCGCCGCGGCCGACCCCTTGGCGCAAGCATCCGGTATTTTTCCGGGGATGCCGCTCACCGATGCGCGCGCATTAGAGCCAGCTCTTCAAATTCACGAAGCAGATCATGCCGCAGACTTGGCCTATCTGGCGCGTCTTGCTGATTGGTGTGGTCACTACAGCCCTTGGACGGCGCCGGACATTACGGGAGAGGTCGGCGAAAATGGTTTCAGCATCTGGCTCGATAGCACTGGTTGCGATCATTTATTTGGTGGCGAAGAAGCATTGCTGAGCAGTGTTGTGACCCGCCTCAATGAGTTCGGGTTTAGGGCCCTTGCCGCCGTTGCCGATACACCGGGCGCGGCGTGGGCCGCCGTACATTACGGTTTGAGCCAAGGCGAAACAGTGCTGGTTACCAAGCCTGGAAAAGTGCGCGATGTCCTAAGACGCTTGCCGGCGGCGGCGCTGCGCTTTTCGCCGGAGGTCTGTTCGGGGCTCGATCGTCTTGGGCTGCGTCATGCCGGTGATTTGTTTGATTTGCCCCGGGGGCCTTTGGTGGCGCGATTCGGCGATATTTTGATTCGTCGAGTCGATCAGGCTTTGGGCCGGCAATCGGAGCCAATTTCCCCTCAAAACCCCGTTTCCCGGTATCGGGCGCGCATGTCGTTCGCCGAACCGATCGGCAAAAGCGAGGACGTCGCAGAGGCATGTCGCCAATTGCTCAGAACTCTGTGCCAGAAATTGGATCGGGCCGGCCAGGGTGTACGGCAGCTTGAAGCGGTGTGTTACCGGGTTGATGGATCGCTCGCGCGTATTGCCATCGGCACAAGCAGAGCTACGCGCAATGCACCTCACCTTCTGCGGCTGCTCAGCGAGCATTTCGACTCGATCGATGCCGGATTCGGTATCGAAACGATCGTTCTGGGTGCCCTAAGAACGGATCAACTTTTCGCCGACCAACTCAGTCTCTCAGAAGCCCCTCGACGCGTTTTCCGGCGTTCTCAAAATGCAACGGAAAGCATGGCGGCGCTGGTCGACCGCGTTGCCAATCGGGTGGGCCACAACAGCGTGCACCGCTTGGCGCCCAAAAGCAGTTACGTGCCGGAGCGGGCGATGCGGCAATTGCCCTACGCCGAACCCTCAACCAATAAACAAAGCGATTCGTTAGAGCGCTGGTTTGCCAATCGCCCGCGTCCGTTGTCGCTATTCGACATGCCGCAACCGATCGAGGTGGTCGCGCCTATTCCAGACGATCCGCCGGTTTTGTTTCGTTGGCGTCGTGTGGTGCACCGGGTTGTCGTTTCCGGCGGCCCCGAACGAATCGGGCCGGAATGGTGGGATACCGGCGGCTCCGGACACAAAGAAGACCCGTTGCCACGCGATTATTACCAAGTCGAAGACGCCGACGGCGATCGCTTCTGGCTTTACCGCAGCGGTCTTTACCAGACGGGCAACGCATCTGCACCCACGCCGAGATGGTACCTGCATGGTCTTTTTTCCTAGGAGGATGGAATGGCGAACTTAACGATTAGAAACATTGATGATGACGTGGTGTTCGCACTCAAGAAACGTGCGCGTCGAAACCACCGATCGTTAGAGGCCGAATTGCGCGACATTCTGACAGTGATGTCACGCAAGCCGCAGATGAAGTTTCTTGCCGAGCGGGTCGCGTCGATGACGCCCCGGCAGCCGCATCCGTCTGAACAACAACCAAGAGACTCCCGAGCATCCCTATGAATGCGGTGGTGGACTCAAGTGTCGTGGTCAAATGGTTCGTGCGGGAATGCGGGCACGACCAAGCTTTGGCCCTGCTTGATCACCAAGACGAATTGTTCGCACCGGACGTCATCGTGCCGGAGATTATCGATGCGGTCTGGACCCGGATCGTTGCGGGTGAAATCGGCAACGACCAAGGAAGCGCCATTGTAACGGCCATAACGTCAGGGGTACCCACGCTTGTGCCGGTTTCTGATTTGGCCGATGACGCGCTTCGGGTTGCGCTAAAAATGGATCGATCGGCATATCTGGCGACTTATTTCGTGTGCGCTCAATCGCTCGATGCCGGTTTCGTGACTGCCGATGAAAATGCGGCTCTCATGGCGAGAGAAAGTCTAGGGGAAGATCGGGTTACCTTGCTTTCAGGATCGGTTCCGTGACCTATGCCGAACTGCAGGTAACGAGCAACTTTAGCTTTTTACGCGGCGCATCCCATGCCGAAGAGTTGGTCGGTCAGGCGGTTGCACTAGGACTATCGGCGATTGCCGTGACAGATCGGAACTCCGTTGCCGGTGTCGTTCGGGCTCATCGCGCGGCAAAAGACGCCGGTCTTCAACTCGTTGTCGGCGCGCGCCTCGATTTTCAGGATGAAACCAGCATTCTTTGCTACCCGACAACACGAGCGGCGTATGGCCGTTTGACCCGTCTTTTGACGCTTGGCAAGCGGCGGGCGCCAAAAGGGGAGTGTTGGATCACCCAAGAAGATTTCTTTGCCTATGCCGAAGGCATGTTGGCGGTTGTGTTGCCGTTTGCCCATCTAGACGACCCCCACGCGCCGTTGGCGGAGGCCTCGCTTGCGCTGGATGCACCCTTTGCGCAGCATCTTTTGCGAATCAAAGAGAACCTGCCGGGGCGGACCTATCTCGCCGCCAGTTTCCTTTACCGAGGGGATGACAAGGTTCGCTTGCGTCTGCTACTGGCATCACTTGCCCAGTCGTGCGGCGCGCCGTTGGTGGCGACGAACGATGTTTACTATCACGAACCCGCTCGGCGCCCTCTTCAAGACGTTCTGACATGCATTCGCGAGCATTGTTCTATTGATGAAGCCGGCTATCGGCTCTTCGGGAATGCCGAGCGCCACATCAAATCTCCTCAGGAAATGCTGCGGTTGTTCGGTGATTACCCCGAAGCGATCCATCGAACGCAGGAAATAGTGCGGCTATGCACCTTTAGCCTTGACGAACTGCGCTACGAATACCCGACAGAAACAGTCCCCGGCGGCGGCTCGCCACAGGCTGAATTGGCACGGCTGACGTGGCTTGGGGCAAAACGAAGTTATGCCGACAAGATTCCGGAGAAGATCCAGCGCGCTCTTCAACATGAACTCGATCTAATCGATGAACTTGGTTTCGCGCCATATTTTTTGACCGTTCACGACATCGTTCGGTTTGCGAATAGTCGAAAAATTCTATGTCAGGGACGAGGGTCGGCTGCCAACTCGATCGTTTGCTACTGCCTTGGCATTACCGGCGTGGACCCCGAGAAAGTCGCATTGTTGTTCGAACGGTTCATTTCGGCCGAACGAAACGAGCCCCCCGACATCGATGTCGATTTCGAACACGAACGCCGTGAAGAGGTCATCCAATACATCTACCAAAAATACGGACGTCACCGGGCCGGTATGACCGCCACCTACATCAGCTACCGCTGGCGTAGCGCCATTCGCGAGGTCACAAAGGCTTTGGGTTTGTCCGAAGATGTCGGCGGCGCGTTGGCCGGATATACCTGGGGCTCGGGCAAGTCGGGGGTCAACGACGACCAGGTGAGGGAGCTTGGTCTCGATCCCGACGATCGTCGCCTCCACCAAGCCTTAATTCTGGCGCGCTCCCTCATTGGGTTTCCGCGCCATTTGTCCCAACATCCTGGCGGTTTCGTCATCACGCGCGGGCCTTTGTCGGAGGTCGTACCTATTGCCAATGCAGCAATGGACGACCGCACGATGATCGAATGGGATAAGGACGATATCGACGCCCTCGGCATCTTGAAAATCGATGTCTTGGGGCTCGGCATGCTGACCTGCATCCGCAAGTCGCTCGACCTTTTGTCGGCGCATTACGGGGTCGACCAAACGATCCGGTCCGTACCGACCGAAGATCCCGTCGTTTACGACATGCTGTGCAAGGGCGACACGATTGGTGTCTTCCAAGATCGAAAGTCGTGCGCAAATGACTATGCTGCCGCGACTTCGTCCTCGATCGTATTACGATCTCGTGGTCGAAGTGGCGATCGTCCGGCCCGGGCCCATCCAGGGAGATATGGTCCATCCCTATCTACGACGGCGCAACGGCGAGGAAAAAATCTCATACCCCTCAGAAGAGTTGCGCGAGGTTTTACACAAGACGTTCGGGGTGCCGTTGTTCCAAGAACAAGCAATGCAAATTGCCATCGTCGGCGCCAAGTTCACGCCAAGCGAGGCAGACGGCTTGCGGCGGGCGATGGCAACGTTTCGTCACGCCGGCACGATCCACAATTACAAAATGCGATTTATCGATGGCATGGTCGGGCAGGGCTACGAGCGTGAATTCGCCGAGCGGTGTTTCCAGCAGATAGAGGGCTTTGGCGAATATGGCTTCCCCGAGTCGCATGCCGCATCGTTTGCTCTGCTTGTTTACGTGTCGTCCTGGCTTAAATGCTACTACCCCGCTGTCTTCGCTTGTGGCCTTCTGAACAGCCAACCCATGGGTTTTTATGCCCCTGCGCAAATCATCAGAGATGCGCGCAACCACGGGGCGACGGTCTTGCCGGTTGATATCAACCATAGCGAATGGAACTGCACGCTAGAGCCGATGGCAGGCGACCATTGGGCGCTTCGATTGGGCTTCCGTCAGATCAAAGGGTTTCGAGAAGATGGCGCCGAAAAGATTTGCCAGGCACGTAAAACCGATCCGTTTCAGGATGTCTACGATCTTTGGCGACGAACAGGCCTGCGGGTCGACGCGGTCGAAAAACTGGCAGATGCCGACTCTTTTGGCTCTGTGAGCCTAAAACGTCGTCAGGCTCTTTGGGCGGTAAAGGGCTTGCAGGATTCATCCCTGCCGCTGTTTGCAGCGGCAGAACAGGCGTCGAGCGACACCGCGTTGAAACAGGGCAAGAACGCTCGCCCGGTTGAATTGATGAAAGAGCCTGAGATCGCGCTCACCGACATGACGATCGGCGAGGAGGTCATTTGCGACTATTCGACACTTCGGCTCACGCTTAAGGCCCACCCGGTTGCGCTGCTGCGGGGCAGCTTCCGAAAGAACTATATGCATGCTGCAGACTTGCTCAGGCACAAGACGGGGGATTGGGCCGATGTCGTGGGATTGGCAATCTGTCGTCAGCGCCCCGGCACGGCGAGTGGGGTGATCTTCATGACCCTCGAAGACGAAACCGGGGTCGCCAATATTGTTGTGTGGCCAAAAATGTTTGAACGCTTCCGAAAACAAGTGCTGCGTTCGCGGCTCCTTGGCGTAAGTGGGCGGGTAGAGCGAGAAGGCCTCGTGGTCCATGTCATCGCATCAGACGTCGTGGACCTTTCCTCATCGCTGATTTCCTTGGCGGACCACCGATTGCCTCCTTACGAGCGACGCAGCGTCGAGGACGGCCTCCCTGGTGCTCTAGAGCGCGCCGCGCCGGCGCAACCCTGGGGAACGGCGAACTGCGATTCGGTCAATCTAGAGGGAGTCTACGAGCGCGCCGACGAGATTCGCTATGGCCAAGCCGGCCAAAACTTAACCCCTCAAAAACTGATCCAGTCGCGCGACTTTCACTAACTAGTCGTCGTAGGGCACCGGCGTGAGATAGCGCGTATCGCGATGGAGGGCGAGGTAGGCTTCATCCAGACGTTGCGTGATCGGGCCGGGCGCACCATTTCCAAGAATGCGCGACTCGATCCGGGTCACCGGCATGATTCCGCCCGCCGTCGACGTAATGAACGCCTCATCGGCCTCCAAAAACCGAGCCGCTGGTATGTCGGTTTCCTCACACAGGATATCCAATGCTCCACACCGCTCCATCGCGGTCCGGCGGGTAATGCCATCCAAAACGCCATGCCCGGGGGTCAACACCGTCCCGTTCTCGATGCAGAACACATTGAATCCCGGACCCTCGGTCAGATTGTTGTCCAAGCCGAGCAACACCACATTGTCGGCGCCTCGGTCTTGAGCCTCGAACAACCCTTCCGTTAGGTCGTGCCAGTGATAATTCTTCACCGTCGGATCGACGGATTCCGGCGAGATCCGGCGCGGCGTCCCGATGACGAGGTGAAGGCCGCGCCGTTTGGCATCGGCATCCGCATATGGGACGAACGGCGCCGCGAAAGCGAAGAACCGGTTCACGGCGTCACGGGGATTACGGCTGTTGATCGGTGGCTCGCCTCGGGTGCAAATCGCTTCGACATAGGCGTCCCGCAGGCCACTCTTGCGAACGCAGTCGACCAATACGTCGGCGACCGCCTCCCGGGACAGCGGACATGTCATCCGCAATCGTGTGATGTTCCTGAAAAACCGATCCAGATGTTCGTCAAGCCGAAAGAACGCACCATTCCAGACGTGGATCACGTCGTAGGTGGCATCCGAACGCAAAAAACCGAAATCGCGAATAGGAATACCGGCCTCTGCGATGGGCACGAAGGTGCCGCCGACATGGGCGCACCCGTCGGCGAAGGGGTTGTCTTTGTTCAATGGCTCAGTTCTTTCATGGCGCGGTCCAGACCGTCCAGGGTCAAGGGGTACATCCGGTTGGCCATCACCTCGCGCATCAGCCCGATTGAGGGCGTATAGCGCCAGTGATCCTCGCGGACCGGATTAAGCCAAACGGCGTGTGGAAACGTCTCGAGGGTGCGTTGCATCCACGTCGCGCCTGGTTCCTCGTTCCAGTGTTCGACACTGCCCCCGGGGTACGTGATCTCGTAGGGGCTCATGCTGGCGTCGCCCACAAAAACAATGCGGTAATCGGACCCGTAGGTATGGAGTAGGTCCCAAACGCTCAAAGATTCTTGGTCGCGCCGGCGATTGTCGCGCCACACGCGTTCGTACAGGCAGTTGTGGAAGTAGTAGTACTCAAGGTGCCTGAACTCGCTCCGCGCAGCCGAAAAACAATTCTTCGCAAACCCGTATCCAATCGTCCATGGAGCCGCCGACATCGAGCAGTAAAAGCACTTTTATGGTGTTGCGGCGCTCGGGCACCATCTTGAGGTCGAGAAATCCTGCGTTGCGCGCCGTGGACCGAATCGTATCGGGGAGATCCAGCGTTTCGGGGGCCCCTTCGCGGGCAAATCGTCGCAAGCGGCGTAGGGCAACTTTAATGTTGCGGGTGCCGATCTCGACGCTGTCATCGAGATTCCGGAACGTCCTCTTGTCCCATACCTTCACGGCGCGGCGATGGCGCGACCGGTCCTGCCCAATCCGCACGCCCTCGGGGTTGTAGCCGTAGGCGCCGAAGGGGGAGGTGCCGGCGGTCCCAATCCACTTGCTCCCGCCCTGATGGCGGCCCTCTTGCTCGTCAAGCCGTTTGCGAAGCGTCTCCATGAGCTTGTCCCACCCGCCCAGAGCCTCAACCTCGCGCTTCTCCTCGTCGGTAAGGTATCGCTCCGCCATCTTCCGCAGCCACTCCTCAGGAATTTCGGCGGTCATCACCTCGTCGCCTTCGGCCTTTTCCAGTCCCTTGAAGACGTGGCCAAACACCTGATCGAAACGATCGAGGTGGCGCTCGTCTTTGACCAGTGCGGAACGAGCTAGATAGTAGAACTGGTTCACATCAAGGTCGGCGATGCCCTCGTCAACCGCCTCGATCAAAGTGAGGTATTCTTTGATCGACACCGGCACTTTGGCAGCGCGCAATTCCAGAAACAGATTGGTGAACATCCCCGGTCCTAGCCCCGGCGCTGTAGGAACGCTAACCGTTCAAAAAGGTGCAGGTCCTGCTCGTGCTTCAGAAGCGCGCCGTAAAGTGGCGGGATCGCCGTACGGCCGTCCTCCGAACGCAACGTTTCGGGCGGGATATCCTCAGCAACCAAAAGCTTTAGCCAGTCCAGCAACTCGGACGTGGAGGGGCGTTTCTTCAGTCCGGGAACTTCACGCAGTTCGTAGAACGCGTTGAGTGCTTCGCGGATCAAGCGTTTCTGAATGTCAGGGAAGTGGACGTCGACGATCGCAGTCATCGTTTCGGTATCGGGAAACTGGATGTAATGGAAGAAGCACCGACGCAGGAAAGCGTCCGGCAGTTCTTTTTCGTTGTTTGATGTGATGATGACGATCGGCCGATTGATCGCTTTCACGGTCTCTTGCGTTTCGTAGACGTGAAACTCCATGCGATCCAACTCAAGCAATAGATCGTTTGGAAATTCGATGTCTGCTTTATCGATTTCGTCGATCAGCAAGACCGGCGTGTCGTCGGCCACAAACGAGTCCCATAGCTTGCCCCGTTTGATGTAATTGGCGATGTCCTTGACGCGATCCTCTCCCAACTGCGAGTCGCGCAGACGGGCCACCGCGTCGTATTCATAGAGGCCATGCTGGGCCTTGGTGGTGGATTTGATATGCCACTCGATCAGCTCCTTGCCGAGGGCCTTTGCAATCTCTGCGGCCAGAACGGTCTTGCCGGTGCCGGGCTCGCCTTTGATCAAGAGCGGACGTTTGAGGGCGATGGCGGCGTTGACCGCCATCAGAAGGTCGTCCGTTGCGACGTAGCTGTCGGTTCCCTGGAATCTCATAAATGCTGCCGATAGTGTGGTTTCGGGCGATGACCGTACGTAGTCGATGACAAAGGTTCAAGAATTCGAGGATGGATGAGGATCTAGAGGACCTGGCTACGGCTGTGCGCTCGTGTCGGCTTTGCGCGGACCATCTCCCGCTCGGACCGCGCCCCGTTTTGCGACCGTCGTCCACAGCGCGCCTGCTCATCGCGGGCCAGGCGCCGGGGACCAAGGTTCACCAAAGTGGGACACCCTGGAACGATGCCAGCGGCAACCGGCTGCGCGAATGGCTGGATCTCCCCAAGTCCGTCTTTTACGACGACATCAAGGTGGCGATCATTCCGCAAGCCTTTTGCTATCCGGGAAAAGGGCCCAATGGCGATTTGCCGCCGCCGCCGATATGCCAAAAAACATGGCATCCCAGGCTTCATGCCGCGATGCCGCAGATCGAAACGTATATCTTGGCAGGGCGCTTTGCGCAGACTTACCACCTCGGCAACAAACGCAAACGGACACTTGGCGAAACGGTCGCGGCATGGCGGGAGTATGCGCCGCGGTATTTTCCGTTGCCGCATCCGTCCTGGCACAACAACCATTGGCTCAAGGCGAACCCCTGGTTTGAGCGCGACCTCGTGCCGGTGTTGCGGGATCGGGTTCGACGCCTTCTGGACTTGCCATGACCCTCATGCGCGGTCTTGTCCTCGTCGCGCTCTTCGCGCTCGCCGCCTGTGCGACCCCCTATGTTCAAATGCCGGGACAACAAGACCTGCCACCGCGTCTGTTTCTCGATCCGCAGACCGATATTGGCTCGGTTCGCGTTTCCGATGGTGCGTCGCTGCCGATTCAAAGGTGGGCATCCAAGGGGACGAAGTCGCCGCGTGCAGTGATTATCGGGCTGCACGGTTTTAACGACTACCTAAACACCTTTGATGCGGCGGGGCAGTGGTGGGCGGATCGAGGAATGACGACCTACGCGTTCGATCAACGCGGTTTCGGTGCCGGACCTGGGCCCGGTATATGGCCCGGTCAGGCGCTGCTGGTCGACGATCTTGAGTCCGTCGTCACCGCCGTGCGCAATCAACACCCGGACACGCCGATTTTCTTGCACGGGAATTCGATGGGGGGTGCCGTCGTCCTTCTGGCATTGGCGACCCACGACCCCGCGAGTTCTCTAGCGACGGTTGCGGGCGCGAGCCTAACCGCACCCGCCGTATGGGGTGGCGCCGCAATGAATCCCTTCTATCGACTCTCCCTATGGATCGCGGCTCATACGGTGCCGGCGCAGCGCGTCACCGGCCGTGGGCTCGGCATTCTGCCGTCGGACAACATTGAGATGCTGCGCGCACTTGGCCGCGACCCCTTGGTGATCAAGGAAACCCGCATTGATGCGTTGTACGGTTTGGTTGGGTTGATGGGCGCCGCGCAACGGGCTGCCGGGGAGGTGCAAGGACCGCTTCTCGTCCTTTACGGGGCGAAGGACGGCATTATTCCTCGCCGACCGACAGCCCGCATGGCGGCTCGCATGGTGTCGTCATCGCGATTCGCGGAGTACCCCGATGGCTATCACATGCTGCTGCGTGATTTGCAGGCGCAAGTTGTTTGGCGCGACGTCTCGGCTTGGATAGCCGATGTCGCTGCGCCGTTACCTTCGGGCGCGGAGGTGCCCGGCACGAACTTGTTCGGCGTCGAGGAGCGCTCCTAGCTCGACAGCGAGCGTCCTTTCTTGATGACGTCCTTGCCGAAACGGGCGCGCACGCGATCCATTGCGTCTTCTGTCGCGTGTCGTTGGGTTGTGCCGAACAGATCCTCAGGCATAGCCTCATCGGCTTGGGTCAAGTCCTTGGTCGCGACCCCGATCAGGCGGAATTTTCGTCCGTCGGCTTCACTCTCCACTAAGGGTCTGGCGACATCGAAGAGGTCCGAGCCGTATTGGGTCGGGCGCGCCAGTTTTCGACTGCGGGTAATCAGTCTGAAACGAGATGTCTTTAATTTGACGGTCAACGTACCGGCAACGAGGTTCTTTTTCTTCAACTGCTCACCAACCTTCTCGCACAACGGCCAGAGTTTCTCCAGAAGTACATCGGCGCCTCGAATGTCATTGCTGAACGTTCTTTCAGAAGAGATGCTGCGTTGGGTTTCCCCACTCTGGACGGCGCGGCCATCTTGCCCGATTGCGAGGCGAGCCAATCGTCTTCCGATGCTGCCGTAGCGCGCGACCAGTTCCCGTTCCGGAATGTCCCGAAGCTGCCCGATCCGCATGACGCCATCGCGGTTCAGACGGTTTTCGAGCGAAGGGCCCACTCCCCACAGCATCGAGACCGGCTTGTCGGTAAGGAAAGGGATCGCGTCCGCCCGCCCGATGATGCTGAACCCCCGCGGTTTATCGAGATCCGACGCGATTTTCGCGAGGGACTTGTTGTAACTCAGGCCGATGGACGCGGTGATGCCGATTTCATCCTCGATGCGTTTTATCAATCGAACCAGAATGGCTGCGGGAAATTGGTTTCGAAGGACGCTCAATCCGGCAAGGTCGAGGAAGGCTTCGTCAATCGAGATCGGTTCGACTTTGGGTGTGGTTTCTTCCATCAGTCGTCGAACGTCTCGACCCACATCACGGTATTTGGTCATGTTCGGCTTGACGATCGTGGCGTGTGGGCAGCGCTCGAGCGCGCGCCGCATCGGCATGGCCGATCGGATGCCGTAGCGGCGCGCGATGTAGCAACAGGCCATCACAACACCGCGTTCCTGGCCACCAACTAAAACCGGTTTCTGCGCGAGGGTAGGGTCGTCGCGCTTTTCGACCGTTGCGTAGAACGCATCGCAGTCAAGATGAGCAACGGTAAGTTCGGGAAGCTCCGCGTGCTCGACAATCCGCGGCGAGTCGCAGTGGGGACAGCGCCGTTCGATCGGGGGCGTGGGGAAGTCGTGCCCGCAGTCGCGACAAAGCGCGAGGCCACCTCCCGTCACGGCATCGACCTAGGGCGCCTCGGCGAGCCGAAGACGGTCATACCTTCGAAGAGAGTTCACGGAGATCACGTCCCTTACTAGTTCCACGTAGCGTTCGCGTTCTTCAGAATAACGGGTCAACGTGCCGGCGAGTGCCATCGAATCGAGGGCATTTCCCTGACGACGCATCTGAGCGCGAAGCTGTCGGAACTCCCGATGGGCGGGATGCGTGTTCAAGGTGGCCATGTAGCCCCAAATCGATCGCATGAGCGACTGAAAGCGCTGGACCCTGAAGTTCGGATCTTCCACCTCCTTTGGGCTGAACCCGGCCCTATCGGGATCGAACGTACGTTGACCGAAAATCGCGTTTCCCGATTGGGCAAAACGCGAGGTTCCCCAGCCGCTTTCGATCGCGGCTTGCGCGACCGCCAGAGATGGCGGCACGGTATCTAGGCGTGCGAGCAAAGTTTGCCGGTCGGCTGGTGTCGTGTCGTAGCGTTGTGCAATAGAGGCAAGCCACGCGCGGTCCGCGTCGTTGGGAGTATTTCCTGATTGACCGATCTGGAGAACCCGCTTCCGGTCGGCCAAGATGGCTTCGTTCAGGCGAAGGACCTGTGGCACCACAATTCTAAGAAAGAGTTGCTTGCGGCGCTCCGTGTCGTCGATATCCGGCAAATCGCGGGGCATTGAGCGGACGTAAATGCGCGGAACAGGGTCGGTGAGATATTCCTTCCCAAAGATCGTTTCCAGTTCCTCAGCTTTGCGCACGTGGACGAAGTGCGTGGAATGAATGTTTCTTACCGAGACTGGTGCGCAGGCGGAGCAAAGATCCCTGATCTCCGGCCAGACAATCAGCAGACTGGCGACCGCAAGGGCCGCAACAAGGCCGGCCAAGAAAACAAAACGCGAAGGGTGCATCTGAAGTCTTCTCTATGCTGGCGGACCAAAGAGGAAGGTTACGTTACTTCGGCGATTATCGTAGCCTGGCTTGAACGAAAACTGATCGGTGCGGTGTACGGTTCCCGCCCCGAAAATCAAACCACGATTGCAGCGATAGGGGATGGCTTCGGATTTGGTGCCGGGCTCGTTGGCGATGGCATCGAGGATGCGCGCTTTCTCCGCCATCGGTTTGGTGAAGAAATCCTTGGGGCCACGGCGGTTCCAGAAAACGAGGCCCCCCGAATCGGGGTCGAGATTTGCTTCGTCTGGCGTAATCCAAAGATTCATGCTCACTGTCGCGGCATCGGTATGCAACGCAAGGCCCGACAGATCGGCGTAGTACCGATACGCCCAGCACGCCTGAAACATTTGCTGTCCAAAGATTTCCGGAAAAAGCGTCTGGAGGTCTCGTGCGATTTGAAAGATCAACGGCGCGGCAAATCCGTTGACCATCGATGTGCCGACTTCGCCGGTGAAGTTGGATTGAAACCAAATCGTCGAGTGCGCACAAAATTGCCGTAGAGCAGCCAAAGCTTGGGGCTGCAAGATATCGTCCACCAAGGCAAAGCCGGTCGAGCCGGAAACGAACTGTTCTTGGATCGATGCGAAATCAAGATCGCGGCGTAGGGCGCCTCCGGGGTGTGCAGGTGCCGGATCGACGTAAAGCACGCGGTTGCAGTACCGAGCCGTCGCGCCAACGCCGCGTTCCTTCAAATCGATTTCGGTGTCGTCGTGACCGTTGCCGAGTTGCGCAATGGTCTCTTCGAAATCTCGCAGCACCGTATCCATGTGCTTGGGAACGAGATTAGCCGATCGCAAGACCGCCAACTGCTGCGCGTCATGGGTAAGCTTTGTTGGGGTCACTCGAAATAGTTGAGGGTCGTCTGTTTCGCGACCGGGCGGCGTCCGATCCCGCTTTACCCCGTCGAGAAGAATCTCGGTCGCGCCGTCAAGGTTATCCAATTCAACGAGGACCAGAGCAAGCTGCTTGCGGGCCACGCGGTCGTCGGGCGCAATCTCGGTGGCAGTCGCAAGAGACTCTTTGGCGTCTGCAAGGTCGCCCTTCCAATAGAGGGCCGCCCCGAGGTTTCTATGAGCGTCGGCCAGTAGGGGGTCCAGAGCAATAGCTTGGCGACACCATTGAGTGGCGTCGTCCCAAGCGTTTGTCTCGAGATAAGCACCGCCCCCAGGTTCGCCATCGCTTCCGCGTAAGCGGGGCGTAGATCAGTCGCCGTTTTGTAGGCGGCGATGGCGTCGTCGTACCGCATGGCCGATTTCAGGCTGTTCCCTAGATTGTTGTGAATCTCTGCAACGCCCGGTGCGAGGGTTGCGGCTTCGGTTAGGGCCTCGACGGCGTCTTCAAAATCACCGGCCTGGCGAAGCGCAACGCCGAGATTGTTGTGGGCAGCGGCTAGCGAGGGATCTCGTGCAACGGCCTTGCGCCCGGCCGCCACGGCGCCCTCGATGTCGCCGGACTGCCGCAAAACGTTGGATAGGTCGGTCCATACCGCGGCGCTCTCCTCATCGATCTGGCTCGCGCGGGTCAGGGCGCGGGCACCCTCGTCGAGTTTACCGATCCGCGCCGCGGCGAGCCCGACAATGTGCCACAACGGCGCATGACGTTGGTGCCGCTTTAGTCCGCGGCGGCCCGCGTCATAGGCGCCCTTTGCATCGTTCGCCTGGAATAGGCGAAGCGCCTCCGCCGTCGCCTGGGCAGGACTATGCCGCTGATGCCGCTTTCGGTGATTGTCCCACGTTGATTCCTCGTTCGCCGCTCTATCCTAGCTCTAATGGCCGTGATTCGATGGACAAACTGGAGTTGCCGGTTTGCCGCCACCAATAGGGCTGAACTCATGTGAAACCCCAGGAGAGGGCCAAGGCGGCTGGGGCGACGATGGCAAATCGCGACACCCAATTTGAAAGGCAGGAAATGGTGGGCGCGGCTGGGATCGAACCAGCGACCCCTACGATGTGAACGTAATGCTCTACCGCTGAGCTACGCGCCCGCCGCGGTCGTAATAGGTTTGCCTGCGGTTCGAGTCAAGGCGCCTCCCGTCGTAGGCCGCTTGTGTTGCAAAATCCGGTAAGATTTCGTTACTTGGTACCAGATAAGGGCGTGTGGCATCGTCCTGCCGCCCAACGCCATGAGCCAATTTTAGATGGACTCCCAGTCAGTCGCCGCAATTGTCCTTGCCGCCGGCAAGGGAACGAGGATGCGTTCTTCGTTGCCAAAAGTGATGCACCCGATCGGCGGGCGTCCGATGTTGAGCCATCTTCTTTCGACGGTGGCTCGGGCAGGGATCGGGCGCGTCGTGGTGGTTGTTAGCCCCGATATGGCCGAAGAAACCCGAAAATTGGTCGACGGCCAAGTGGCGATCCAGGACCCCGCTCAAGGGACGGGTCACGCCGCGCAATGCGCGATGCCTGCGCTTGAAGGATTTGAGGGGACGGTCCTTATTCTTGTTTGGTGCCGACCCGCTCGTTTCGACGGCGACGTTGCAGCGCTTAGTCGAAGCCCGTTCGGGCGTGGACGCGCCAGCGTAGTCGTCGTTTTGGGATTTCGGCCGGCAGATCCAGCGCAATACGGCCGGCTGGTTATCGATCCGACGGGCCGTTTACAGAAGATCGTTGAATTTTGGGATGCCGATGAGGCGACGCGGGCCATCGATCTTTGTAACTCCGGGGTGATCGCCGCCGATGCATCTGCGCTATCTACCCTCTTGAGCCGGTTGCGCAACGATAATGCCAAAGGCGAGTACTACCTCACCGACATCGTCGAACTTGCATGCCGGGAGGGTGCGACATGTGGCGTCGTCGAAGGTGATCCTGGCGAACTGATCGGGATCGACACGCGAAGCGATCTCGCGCACGCCGAAGCCGCGTTTCAACGCCAGGCTCGGAAAAAGGCCCTCGACGAAGGGGCGACGATGATCGACCCGGACACGGTTTGGTTTAGCTTCGATACTGAGATCGGCGCAGATGTCGTCATCGAACCCAACGTCGTTTTCGGGCCGGGCGTAAAGATCGCCGATAACGTCACGATCAAGGCGTTCAGTCACCTTGAGGGATGTCACGTGCATCCCGGGGCGATGGTCGGTCCTTATGCACGGTTGCGCCCGGGCGCCGATATCGGGGCGGGCGCAAAAATCGGCAACTTCGTCGAGGTGAAAAAATCCGAAATCTCTCCCGGGGCCAAAGTGAATCACCTGACGTATATCGGTGATGCCACCATCGGCGAGAATGCCAACATCGGCGCGGGCACGATCACGGCCAACTACGACGGTTTTCGCAAATCGAAGACCGAAATTGGGCCCGACGCGTCGATCGGATCGAATGCCGTTCTTGTCGCGCCGGTCAAAATAGGGCGCGGGGCGACAGTAGGTGCAGGCACGGTGGTTCGAGAGGACGTCGCCGCTGACGCATTGCGGGTCACGGACACCCGAAGTATCGAAGCGACCCACGACGGTTGGTCGACCAAGAAGCGATCGCGGGCGGAGAGCAAAACGTAATGTGCGGCATTGTTGGAGTCGTCGGAAGCGGCGATATCGCAGGACGTGTCCTTGAAGGCCTTCGGCGCCTCGAGTACCGGGGCTATGACTCGGCTGGCATTGCCACCGTCGTCAACGGGTCACTGGAGCGTCGCCGCGCGAAAGGAAAAATCGGCGAACTGGCGTCGCTCCTCGAGAAGTCGTCACTGCCTGGCGATATTGGAATTGGCCACACTCGCTGGGCGACCCATGGCGTGCCGAACGAAATCAACGCCCACCCGCATGCCACGGCACGTGTCGCAGCGGTGCACAACGGGATTATCGAGAATTTCAGTGAACTCCGTGAAGAGCTGGTTAGTGCCGGCCGCAACTTCGAGAGCGAGACCGACTCCGAGGCGATCGTCCATCTGATCTCTTCCTATCTCGACGAGGGCGATAGCCCCCAGACGGCGGTCTCCCGATCCCTAAAGCGCCTCGAGGGCGCGTTTTCTCTGGCGATTGTATTTGCGGGCGAGCACGACCTCATGATCGGCGCGCGGCGCGGTAGTCCCTTGGCCGTCGGGTGGGGAACGGGCGAAATGTTCCTCGGTTCCGACGCGATCGCCCTGGCCTCGGAAACCAATCGTATTTCGTACCTCGAAGACGGCGACTGGGTCGAACTGAGCCGCGACGGTGCCGTTTTTCATGATGGCGACGACCAAATTGTGGAACGCGCGATCCGATCTAGCGCCGCGTCGGGCGCTTTGGTGGGTAAGGGCAATTATCGGCACTTCATGGAGAAAGAAATCCATGAGCAGCCGACAGTGATCGGTGAAACGTTGAACGGGTATTTCATCCCCACCGACCGGACGATTCAGTTGCCAGACCTAGGGGTGGCGTTGGGCGCCGTCCCCAAAGTCACCATCATCGCGTGTGGTACATCATATCTTGCGGCACTGGTCGGCAAGTTTTGGATTGAGCGGTACGCCAAGGTTCCGGTTGAGATCGACATCGCGTCCGAGTTCCGCTATCGCGGCGCGCCGATGCCCAAAGGTGGCTTGGCTCTGTTTATCTCCCAGTCAGGAGAGACCGCCGATACTCTCGCCGCCCTCCGATTCGCACGGTCCCAAGACCAGCACACGGTATCGTTGGTTAACGTGCCGGAAAGCACAATGGCGCGCGAAAGCCACGCGGTACTCATGACCAACGCGGGGCCGGAAATCGGGGTCGCCTCGACAAAGGCATTCACCTGTCAATTGGTCGCGTTGGCGGCATTTTCGATTTCTCTGGCTCGCGCCAAGGCGACGATCTCCAGCGACGACGAAGCACGCCTGTCCCATGCGATCGCAGAAGTGCCGGCCCGCGCAGTGGATGTCCTGAATCATGATGCCGCGATTAAGACGCTGGCCGAATCGATGGTGGCGGCTCAGAGCATCCTCTACATCGGCCGTGGCTTGTCCTACCCGATCGCGCTTGAGGGTGCGCTCAAGCTGAAAGAAATTTCCTACATCCATGCCGAAGGCTTCGCCGCTGGAGAGCTCAAACACGGACCGATCGCGTTGATCGATGAAAACGTACCGGTCGTCGTGATCGCACCCAGTGACGATCTTTTCGATAAGACGATGTCCAATCTCAAAGAGGTTGCGGCACGCGGTGGACGCGTCGTCCTCATCACGGACGAGGTCGGTCAAAAGAAGGCCGGTGAGGAACCCTGGGAAACCGTCGTGATGCCCGATGTAGACCCCTTTGTGGCACCCATTCTCTATGCCATCCCGGTTCAACTCCTGGCCTACCATGTTGCCGTTCACAAGGGCACGGATGTCGATCAGCCGCGGAATTTGGCGAAGTCTGTAACCGTCGAGTGACGACCTGACGTTCGCCAAGGCGGGGCTGCAGGACGGTCCAAGCCTGATATAGTTCCACGCAAACTACACCCACTCATCGGAAGGATTTTTCGCGTGAAACTCGCCGACACCAAACTGTTTCGCCAGCAAGCCTACATCGCCGGCCAATGGTCGGATGCCGATAGTGGCGACACCATTGCCGTCAACAATCCTGCGACAGACGACACCCTGGGGACTGTTCCCAAGATGGGTGCCGCGGAAACCCGACGCGCGATCGATGCGGCTGCCGCCGCCTACCCGGAATGGCGCGCTAAAACGGGCAAGGAACGCGCCGGAATCTTACGTCGCTGGTTCGAGTTGATGATGGAGAACCAGGATGATCTCGGTGTCTTGATGACCGCCGAACAAGGCAAGCCGCTGGCCGAAGCAAAGGGCGAGGTCGCCTATGCCGCCTCTTTCATCGAATGGTTCGGCGAAGAGGCAAAACGGGTCTACGGCGATACCATTCCCAGCCACGCTGCCGATAAACGCATCATGGTCTCTGAAAGAGCCGATTGGCGTTACCGCGGCGATCACGCCGTGGAACTTTCCGGCCGCGATGATCACCCGCAAGGCCGGTGCCGCTCTGGCTGCGGGCTGCCCCATGGTGATCAAACCGGCCTCGCAGACGCCATTCTCTGCGCTAGCCCTCGCCGAATTGGGCGAGCGGGCCGGCATTCCCGCCGGTGTGTTGAGCGTCCTCACAGGGTCGGCCGCGGAAATCGGCGGCGAAATGACGAGCAACCCGACGGTGCGCAAACTTTCTTTCACGGGGTCGACCGAGATCGGCAAAAAGCTCATGGCGCAAAGCGCCGGTACGATGAAAAAGCTCTCTCTTGAGCTCGGTGGCAACGCGCCGTTCATCGTGTTTGACGATGCCGACCTGGATGCAGCAGTTGAGGGCGCCATCGCATCGAAATACCGCAACACAGGGCAAACTTGCGTTTGCGCCAACCGTCTTCTTGTCCAGGACGGTGTCTATGACGCCTTCGCGGAAAAGCTCGGCGAGGCCGTTGCAAAACTGCGGGTTGGTAACGGCCTGGAGGGAGAAACCGAACAGGGCCCTCTCATCGACATGGCTGCGGTAGAAAAGGTCGAGGAACACGTGGCCGATGCGTTGGGTAAAGGCGCGCGGTTGGTCATGGGGGGCGCGCGCCACGCGCTCGGCGGGACGTTCTACGAACCGACGGTTCTGGCGGATGTTACCCCTGCCATGTTGGTGTCCAAGGAGGAGACCTTTGGGCCTCTCGCGCCGCTCTACCGTTTCAAGACGGACGATGAAGCGCTGGCCATGGCGAACGATACCGAATTCGGTTTGGCGTCCTATTTTTATAGCCGCGATATCGGTCGCATTTGGCGGGTTTCCGAGGGGCTGGAATACGGAATTGTCGGTATTAACACCGGGTTGATATCGACCGAAGTGGCGCCGTTCGGCGGGATTAAGGAATCCGGGCTCGGCCGCGAGGGATCGAAATACGGGATCGAAGATTATCTTGAGATCAAGTACCTCTGTGTTGGCGGCATCGACCGCTAGTAAGGAAAAGAAACATGTCCGAGTATGAGTTCGATCTCTTCGTGATCGGCGCCGGTTCCGGTGGCGTCCGTGCGTCGCGTGTCGCGGCCAACCATGGTGCGCGGGTCGGCATCTGCGAAGATAGCCGCGTCGGGGGCACCTGCGTCATCCGCGGCTGCATTCCGAAAAAATTCATGGTCTACGCATCGCACTTCGCCGAGCATTTTGAAGATGCCGCGGACTACGGCTGGCATCTCGGGCCGCGCAGTTTTAGCTGGCCCAAATTCAAAGCAGCCAAAGATAAAGAGATCGATCGTCTTAACCAGATCTATCATCGTTTGCTGGATGGCGCCGGTGTGTCTCTCATCGATGGACGCGGGACCCTAGTGGACGCGCATACCGTCGACGTCGGCGGCCGTAAGGTCACGACCGACAAGATCCTCATTGCAACCGGCGGCTGGCCGTTTATGCCGAAGATCGGCGGCATCGAGCACGCCATTACCTCGAACGAGTTTTTCGAACTCGAAGAGCAGCCCCGTCGCGTGATCGTCGTGGGCGGCGGTTTCATTGCGGTTGAATTTGCCGGCATTCTCAATGGCCTTGGTTCGGAGGTCACGCAGGTCTATCGCGGCGAACAAATCCTTCGCGGCTTCGACAGAGATGTTCGTGCAACGCTTGCGCAGGAAATGCGCAAGAAAGGCGTCGACATACGGGTCGAGTCCAATATCCAACATATCGAGAAAACCGGTGCCGGCCTCATCGCCACGTGCGAAGATGGCGCTATTCTCGAGGCCGATTGCATCTTGTATGCGACCGGTCGTGCGCCCAAGACGGCCGGTCTCAATCTTGAGGCGCTTGGGATCGAAATGAAGAAGAACGGCGCCATCGTCGTCGACAAATACTCCCAAACCAATGTCGAAAATATCTACGCGGTCGGCGACGTCACCGACCGGATCAACCTGACGCCTGTCGCATTGAACGAAGGTTTGTGCTTCGCCGATACGGTGTTTGGTGGTCGCGACCGAGTGATGGATCACGAAAATGTTGCTTCCGCGGTATTCAGTCAGCCAAGTGTCGGCACCGTCGGTCTTACCGAACAGGAGGCGCGCGAGAAGGTCGGGGCCGTCGATATTTACAAGTCGACCTTCCGTCCGCTGATCCACACGCTTTCCGGTCGGGACGAAAAAACGATGATGAAGATCGTCGTAGACGCCGCGTCCGATAGGGTCCTTGGCGTCCACATGGTGGGCCCGGAAGCGGCGGAGATCATCCAGGGGCTCGCGGTGGCGGTCAAAATGGGGGCCACCAAAGCTGATTTCGACGCAACCGTCGGGATTCATCCCACAGCTGCCGAAGAGTTTGTCACCATGCGGGAGCGATATATGGACCCCGAAGCCGAGGCGGCCGAGTAGGGCCTAATTTTGTCGTCAATCCATTTGGGGCGTATAAGCCCCGGACCGGTTCAGTAGGACCCCCAAGGACCTCAGAAATATGGCTCAGGATTGGTCGATAGATTCCTGGCGTGCGGCGCCGATTAAGCAGCAGCCCGAATACCCGGACGAAAAAGCGCTGCGCCAAGTCGAGAAGACGCTACAAAGCTACCCTCCTTTGGTTTTTGCCGGCGAGGCACGCAAACTCAAAGCGTCGCTAGCCGAGGTGGCGGCCGGCAATGCCTTCCTTCTTCAAGGGGGAGACTGCGCCGAAAGCTTTGCCGAGTTTCATCCCGACAACATTCGCGATGCGTTCCGGGTCCTGCTTCAGATGGCGGTCGTTCTCACCTTCGCGGGATCGCTCCCGGTCGTGAAGGTAGGACGGATTGCCGGTCAGTTCGCTAAACCGCGCAGCGAGCCTCTCGAAGCACAGAATGGGATCGAACTGCCGAGTTATCGT
The DNA here is from genome assembly GCA_038141965.1 of Alphaproteobacteria bacterium. Classification (GTDB taxonomy): domain Bacteria; phylum Pseudomonadota; class Alphaproteobacteria; order SHVP01; family SHVP01; genus CALJDF01. The sequence continues at coordinate 176,812 of JAYQJC010000001.1, read as the reverse complement.
GGGGATATCGTCAACGGCATCGAATTCTCCGAAGCAGCACGTGTTCCCGATCCGGCTCGGTGGCTGCAGGCCTACGCCCAATCTGCAAGCACGCTCAATCTGATTCGCGCGTTTTCGCACGGTGGGTATTCGGCACTAGACCGTGTTCATGGGTGGAACCTCGGCTTCGTCGAGCATAGCCCTCAGGGAGAGCGCTACCGCGCACTCGCCAACCGCATTTCGGAGGCGCTCGACTTTATGCAGGCCTGCGGCCTCAACGCCGACACAGTGCCGGTCCTCGGCGAAACGGATTTCTTCACCTCGCATGAGGCGCTGTTGCTCGGGTACGAGCAGGCATTGACCCGCGTCGATTCGACATCAGGCCTTTGGTACGACACGTCTGCGCACTTCCTGTGGATTGGCGATCGCACCCGCCAGCTTGATGGCGCCCATGTCGAATTCTTGCGGGGCGTCGCCAACCCGCTTGGTTTTAAGGCCGGTCCCTCGCTGGAGCCGGACGAAGCGCTGCGCCTAATGGACCGGCTCAACCCGGAAAACGAACCGGGACGTCTCACGATCATCAGCCGCATGGGCGCAGATTCAATCGGTGAACTACTTGCCGCGCTTGCTGCGCAAAATCACTGCCGAGGGTCGTCAGGTGGTTTGGTCCTGCGATCCCATGCACGGCAACACCATCAAATCCTCAACTGGGTACAAGACCCGACGCTTTGACCGAATTCTCTCCGAAGTACGAGACTTCTTTTCTATTCACGAAGCAGAGGGGACCTATGCCGGTGGCGTTCATTTCGAAATGACCGGCGGGGATGTGACCGAATGCTTGGGTGGCGCGCAAGAGATTAGCGAAGAAGACCTATCGGATCGCTATCACACCCATTGCGATCCACGTCTCAATGCATCACAGGCATTGGAACTCGCCTTTCTCGTCGCCGATATGTTGAAGAACCGCAAGACCGCCGCGCCAGGTCAGGCGGCGGCCTAGGTTTCTCGGAGGTTCAGCCGATGTCTGTAACCGCGGTCCAGTCAGACGCGTCGATCGAGCGTCATACCGACCATTACTTCAATCGAACAAAGCAGGTCGTACGTCGGTTCGGTGACAAACAAGTCACCTATGCCGTCTTCATGCGTCGACCAGTGTTGTTTACGCAGCGTCTAATGGTCGACGCGCTGGAGTCAGTAGCCCAACGGCGCGGCGTTCAATTCAAAATCGAACAGCGCTATAAAGAAGGCGATTGGGTCGGCGCCGGCGATCCGCTTCTCTACATCACTGGCGCGCTCGCCCAACTGGTTGAACTCGAAACACTGTACCTGCAGCAACTAGGGCCGGCCTGTGTCGCTGCCTACAACGCTTACTCGATGTGTCGCGACCTGCCCAAAGTGGCCTTTCTCGCGATGGACGCGCGCCATTGTGCGGGTGCGGAGATGGCTGAAATGATGGCCTATGCCGCCAGCGTCGGATCAAATGCCGCGAAAGCAGAAGTTGGCGCTGTCGGATTTGTTGGCAATGCCACGGATGCCACCGCGCATTACTTCGGAAACGTCGGTGGCATGGGGACGATGCCGCACGCCCTTATCGGGTATGCCGGTTCAACGGTGCGTGCGGCTGAAATGTTTCACGAGACCTTCCCGGACGACCCGATGACGATCTTGGTCGACTATTTTGGCCAGGAGGTCACCGATGCCGTTGCCGTCTGTCGGCGGTTTCCCGATTTGGCTGCGGCCGGTCGTCTTTCTGTCCGGCTGGATACCCACGGGGGGCGATTCGTCGAGGGCCTCGACCCCCAGGCGTCCTATGCCGTCCTGGAGCGTCATGTGCCCAAGAGCACCCGGCAATACCGCTCGGAGCCCGAGCTCAGGTGGTTGGTCGGCACCGGTGTAACGGCGGCCGCGATCTACCGCGTCCGCGAAGCATTGGATGAGGCGGGTTTCGAAAAGGTCGGCATCGTCGCCAGTTCTGGATTCGGACCGGCCAAGTGCAAGGTCATGGCGAGTGTGAATGCGCCGATCGACGTCATCGGCACCGGTTCGTTCCTACCCGAGCGTTGGGACGAGACCTATGCCACCGCAGATGTCATCGAATACGACGGCCAGCCTTCGGTCAAAGTGGGGCGCGAATTTCTGCTCCGCCAAGCCGACTAGATATCGTCCAGCCGGATCAGTTGCTTTCCGGTGTTGCCGCCTTGCAGCATTGAAATGAAGGCGGCGGGTGCCTGATCGATACCGTCGGCTATCGTCTCGCGATAGTGAATCTTGCCTTCCGCAAGCCATCCGGCGATGGCTTTGCGGGCCTCGTCGGCACGGTCCTCATAATCGTAGACGATGAACCCCTTGGTCATGGCGCGTACGGTCATCAAAAGGCCGGTGACATCAGGCCTACGCTGTACCTCCGGTAGATTGTTCTGGCTGATATTGCCGACCAGTACGATCCGGGCATCGCGCGCCAGATGGTGCAAGATGGTATGAGCGATATCGCCGCCGACGTTGTCGAAATGCACGTTGATACGATCTGGGCAGTGACGACGTAGTTCGCCCAGCAGATCGTCGGTGGTGCGGTAGTTGATACCGGCGTCAAAGCCCAACTCGCCCGTCACGTAATCCAGCTTTTCGTCGCTGCCGGCAATCCCGATGACCCGGCACCCTCTGATCTTTGCCAGTTGGCCGGCGAGCGACCCGACCGCGCCACCGGCGCCTGTCACAACAACCGTCTCGCCGGGCTGCGGGTCGCACACTTCTAACAGCGCGAAGTAAGCCGTCACCCCTGGGAATCCGAGGATCCCAAGCGAGGTGGAGATCGGTGCGATGTCGGGATCTACCTTGGTGATTCCCGGCGCATACTCGGCGCGCTCGGTACTGCCGTCCGAGATGGCATAGGTCTGCCAGCCGAGCATCCCTTCGACAAAATCACCGGCGCGGTAGTCCGGGTGGTTGGACTGAACGACTTCGCCCACCATCCGGCCTTTGATGACATCACCAACGTCGAGGGTCTTGCCGTAGCCGGATCCTGCATCCAGGCGCATGCGTTGAAACGGATCGGCGGACAAGTAATGGGCGCGTACCAACAGTTCGCCGGGCCCCGGTTCGGGTACCGGATCGTCGACCAGCCGAAAATCATCTTCGACCGGCATGCCGTTGGGTCGGCGGGCCAGAACGATTTTGCGATTGCGATTGGGTAGGGCCATCAACTCACTCGTCGACAATCTTGATCAGGCGTTTGCCGAAATTCTTCCCCTCAAGGAGCCCGATGAACGCTTGGGGGGCATTCCGCAATCCATCGACGATATCTTCTTTGTAGATGATCTCGCCGTTGGCCAGCCAAGTGGAGAGGTTCTTCAGTCCTTCCGGGTAGCGCTCCAAATAGTCGAAAACGATAAAACCCTCGATCCGACTTCGGGTCATAAGGATCTTCGTCAGGTTGCGCGGCCCCATTTCTTGCCTGGATGCGTTGTACAGCGAGATTTGGCCGCAAAGCACGATGCGGGCGCGCAAGGCGAGGTTGTCGAAAACGGCGTCGGTGACTAGCCCGCCGACATTATCGAAATAGACGTTCACGCCGTCGGGCGCCGCCTCACGCACTGCCTTGCTCAGATCTTGGCTGGTTCGATAGTTGATCGCTGCGTCGTAACCGAGCGTCTCAATGATGTAGCGTGCCTTTTCGTCGGTTCCGACGACGCCGACTGTCCGGCATCCCTCGCGTTTGGCGAGTTGTCCGACCAATGAGCCGACCGCACCGGATGCCGCCGAAACCACGACGGTGTCATCCTTCTGCGGTTTTCCGAGGTCGAATAAACCGAAATAGGCTGTGAGCCCAGGCATGCCCAGGACGCCGAGCGCCGTTGATATCGGTGCCATCGCGGGGTCCACGATTCGAAGGTGCTTTGGTTTGGCGGTGGCGTACGATTGCCAGCCCAAAAGGCCCTCGACAATCGTTCCTTCGGGCATATCCGGCAAATCGGATCGAACGACCCGCCCCACAGTGCCGCCCCCCATGACCGCATCGATTTCGATCGGCGGGATGTAGGACTTTGCGTCGTTCATCCGGCCGCGCATGTAGGGATCGAGCGAAAGATAGAGGTTCTGCACCAAAACGGTGCCGGCCGCGGGCTCGGGCACCGGTGTTTCAACGATCCTGAAATCTGCCTCCGTGGGCGCCCCTTTTGGTCGCCGGGCAAGGAGGACTTGGACATTCGTATCGGTCTGGGAACTCATCTCATCTCCGCCGTTGTCCCCTCGGGAGGACTACACTATAGGTCATGCTCCGGGCGCGCTCGCGCTATGGGTCTCTCAGAAATGACTGATCAACTCAATATTTGCCTTGCCCAACTCAATCCCACGGTCGGCGACCTACCGGGGAACGTGGCCAAGCTGCGCGAAACTGCGACCGCGGCCGCAAAGGACGGCGTCGATCTCGTGGTCACGAGCGAACTCTACCTGTGCGGCTATCCGCCCGAAGACTTGGTGCGTCGGCAGTCTTTCCTGGATGAAGTCAAACAGGCAGTGTCGGATCTCGCGGCGACGACCGCGACCGGTCCGGCAATCCTCCTTGGGACGCCGTGGCAGGACGGCGAGCATGTCTACAATGCTGCCCTGCTCTTGTCGGAGGGCGCTGTCACCGCCACGCGCTATAAGTCGGACCTCCCCAACTACGGCGTCTTTGATGAAAAACGCGTCTTCGATGCCGGTGACTTGCCCGGCCCGATTCAATTCAAAGGTATTCGCCTCGGTGTCCTGATCTGCGAGGACATGTGGAAACCCGATGTCGCGCAATGCCTTGCCGAAACCGGGGCCGAGGTTCTCGTGGTTTTGAACGGATCGCCCTTCGAACTCGACAAGTGGGAGGAGCGCGACGGTCTTGCCAGGAACCGTGTACGGGAAACCGGCCTGCCGCTGGCCTATGTCAATCAAGTCGGGGGCCAGGACGAATTGGTCTTCGACGGTCGCTCGTTTGCCCTCAATGGGGATGGGACCGGGGCGGTGCTGATGTCGCCGTGGGAAGAGGCCACAACGCACGTCAACCTCGTACGGCACAGCGATGCGTGGCGGTTCGACGAAGGCCCGATGCATCGGCCCGATGATCGTCTCGCCAACGTCTATCACGCGATGGTTCTGGGGCTCCGCGACTACGTCAACAAGAACGGGTTTCCCGGTGTTCTCCTCGGAATGTCCGGCGGGATCGACTCGGCGCTTTCCGCGGTGGTCGCTGTCGACGCCCTGGGCCCCGATCGCGTGCATTGCGTATTGCTTCCATCCAAATACACGTCAAAGGCCAGCATCGACGATGCTTTGGATTGTTGCACCCGTATCGGATGCCGGGCCGACACCGTGCCGATCGAACCGGCCATCGCTGCGTTCGATACCATGCTGGCAGAGGCATTCGAGGGGCGGGAGCCAGACGAGACCGAAGAGAACATTCAGGCGCGTGCGCGTGGCGTTACCTTGATGGCGCTCAGCAACAAATTCGGATCGATGGTGCTCACGACCGGGAATAAATCCGAAATGTCGGTCGGATACGCGACACTTTATGGCGACATGTGCGGCGGCTACTCCGTCCTAAAAGACTTATATAAAACAATGGTTTATGACCTGTCTCGGTGGCGCAACGAAAACCCGGTGAGTTACGGATTGGGACCCACCGGCACACCGGTGCCGGAGAACATCATCACCAAGGCGCCGTCGGCCGAATTGCGACCGGATCAGACCGATCAAGATTCACTGCCGCCCTATGACGCGCTCGATGACATCTTGACCGGCCTAGTCGAGGAAGAACGCAGCATCGCGGATATTATTGCGAGGGGGCACGATGCGGCGACGGTGCGACGTATTGCGCGCCTCCTCTTCGTCGCAGAATACAAACGGCGACAGGCCCCACCCGGGGTCAAAATCACGCGTCGTTCTTTTGGTCGTGACCGGCGTTATCCAATTACCAACCGCTTTGTCGAGCAGGCATAGCTCCGGTCGAACACGTGTCGACGAGGCCCTTCGAGGAACCGATGTCTTTTGCACTTCATAACTCCGCCGCGCGGAAGAAAGTGGATTTCAAGCCAATCGATCCGGCACATGTGCGCATCTATGCGTGCGGCCCCACCGTCTACGACCTCGCCCATGTCGGCAACGCGCGCATGATGGTGGTCTTCGACCTCATCGTGCGGGTTCTTCGCGATGCCTTTCCCAAGGTTACCTACGTCCGCAACATCACCGACGTCGACGACAAGATCAATGCCGCGGCAACTGAGCAAGGACTACCCATCGACGTTATTACCTCGCGGACCACGCAAGCAATGCACGAAGACATGGCGGCGCTTGGGGTTTTCGCCGCCCGATATCGAGCCACGGGCTACCGATCATATTGCGCCGATGGTGACGATGATCGAGGGCCTCATCGACAAGGGCCATGCCTACGCTGCTGAGGGACATGTCTTATTTTCTGTGGCCTCAATGCCGGAATATGGGCGATTTTCGGGGCGCGATCGGGACGAGCAAATCGCCGGCGCCCGCGTCGATGTGGCGCCGTATAAGCGCGATCCCGCGGATTTTGTGCTGTGGAAACCATCTGACGAGACCCAGCCGGGTTGGGACAGTCCATGGGGGCACGGTCGTCCGGGTTGGCATATCGAATGCTCGGCGATGAGCGAGGTCTACCTCGGAAAAACCTTCGATATTCACGGCGGCGGCTTGGATCTCATTTTTCCCCACCACGAAAATGAAATCGCGCAGAGCGTCTGCGCCCACGAAGGGGCGCCGCTTGCCAACTATTGGCTCCATAACGGCATGGTGATTATCGAAGGCCAAAAGATGTCGAAGTCTTTGGGCAACTTCGTGGTCGTGCGGGACGCACTCAAGCGTTGGCGGGGCGAAGAAATCCGATGGCTCCTTCTTTCGGCGCATTACCGCCAACCCCTTGATTGGACCGAGCAGGGACTCAAACAGGCGCGCACGAATCTTGATCGAATCTACAACGCGCTTCGGCGTGGCGGCGCTGATCGCGTGGCGGCGAAACCAGACGAGGGCCTTGGTGACGTGCGGGCGGCCTTGCGCGACGATTTCAATACCCCGCTCGCACTCTCCGAGTTGATGGCGCTTTCCGGTCGTCTCAATCGCAGTACGGACGCGAACGAGCGTGGCGCGTTGGTTGCCGCGATCCGGGCGGCAGGCGATCTGTTGGGGCTGGTCCAGGAAGATGCCGAGGCCTGGTTTCAGACCGGCACGGGCGAACTCGATGCCGATGCAATCGATCAACTCATCGCCGAGCGGACAGCCGCGCGCGAGTCGAAAGACTTCGCGACGTCGGACCGGATTCGAGATGATCTCCTAGCCCAGGGCGTGGTGCTCGAGGACGGCCCAGAAGGGACGACCTGGCGCTATCAGGCGGACGGGTAATGGCGGGCACCGATCGGTCGAAGCCTGTTCGGTCGGGCGGTCCCGTCATCGTGTTGGTACACCCCCAACTTGGCGAGAATGTCGGCGCGGCGGCGCGTGCCATGCTGAATTTTGGTTTGTCCGAACTGCGTCTCGTCGCGCCGCGCGACGGGTGGCCGAACGAAAAGGCCGTTGCCGCTGCGTCCGGCGCCGATTCGGTAGTCGACGGAGCCCAGGTTTTTCAGACCACGCGAGAAGCGGTCGCCGACCTCCAAGAGGTCTACGCGATGACGGCCCGCCAGCGTGATCTTCGCAAGGACGTCGTGACCCCCGAACATGCCGCGACCGAAATTCACGCATCGCTTACCGGTGGCCAAAGGTGCGGCGTGATGTTCGGGCCCGAGCGCGCCGGGCTTGAAAACGATGACCTGTCGCTGGCCGACCGGATCATTAATATCCCGACGAATCCGGGATTCTCTTCGCTGAACTTGGCCCAAGCCGTCCTTCTATTCGGGTACGAGTACTTCAGGGCGGCCGATCAGACGCCGCCGCTCCAGCACAATGATGGCGACAGCTTTCCTGCCACCAAGGCAGATCTGGCCCTTCTATTCGACCATCTTGAGGACGAATTGCGGACCTCGGGTTTTTTGTTTCCGCCCGAAAAGGCCCCGACCATGGTGCGGAACATCCGCGCCCTCTTGCAGCGTGCGCGCCTGACCGAACAAGAGGTCAGGACGCTGCGCGGCGTCATCTCCTCGCTCTCGACCGCCCGTCAAACCGGCTCAAAAGGCCAATAGGGGGCCTACGCCGATGCCGTCCGGACCGGCCTCGCTACGTAGTCTGATTAACACGTTGAAAAATAACAAGAAAATACCGCCGCAGACGGTCGTACAACGTTTGACACCGACAAGCGCGTCGCTATAGTACGCCGCTTCCAAGGGCGGCTGCTTTCCGGGCGGCCGTTTTCGTATGTGGGATTGGCGAAGCACGAATGACCAAACGACTGAAATCCAAATACAAAATCAACCGTCGGCTCGGCGAGAATCTGTGGGGTCGACCCAAGAGCCCCGTCAACCGTCGTGAATATGGTCCTGGGCAGCACGGCCAGCGTCGGCGCAAGCCCTCGGATTTCGGCATTCAGTTGATGGCCAAACAGCGGCTGCGCGGCTACTACGGAAACATCACCGAAAAACAGTTCCGTCGCATCTACGCCGAAGCGTCCCGCAAGCGTGGCGATACCTCCGAGATGCTGATTGGCTTGTTGGAGCGGCGCCTTGATGCCGTGGTCTACCGGATGAAGTTCGTTCCGACGGTGTTTGCGGCACGCCAGTTCGTCAATCACGGCCATGTCATGATCAACGGTCGGCGCGTCAATATTCCGAGCTACCAGGTCCGCGAAGGCGATGTGATCGAGGTGCGCGAACGTTCCAAGCAGCTTGGCATTGTGCTGGAAGCCGTCGATCTACCGGAACGCGACGTACCGGAGTACCTCGAGGTCGATCACGCCAAGATGAAGGGCACCTTTGTTCGGGTGCCTAAATTGGCCGACGTGCCGTACCCGGTGATGATGGAACCGAACCTCGTCGTCGAGTATTACTCCTCGCACTAATCTGCCGAACGGCAGGCACGAAAAAAGGGCGCAGCGCGCCCTTTTTCTTTGTCTTGTGACGGAGTGCTAGGCGTCGGCCGTCGCCGACACAATGCCTTGACCCTCAAGGTATTGCTTCAGCTCACCCGTCTCGAACATCTCACGTACGATGTCGCAGCCACCGACAAACTCGCCCTTAACGTAAAGCTGGGGGATCGTCGGCCAATCGCTGAACTGTTTGACGCCGTCGCGCAGCGACGGGTCCATAAGAACGTCGACACCTTTAAATTTGACGCCGGATTCGCTCAACACCTGAACCACAGCCGCAGAAAACCCACATTGCGGGAAAATGGGCGTCCCTTTCATGTAGAGAACCACTGGGTTCTCGTCGATTTCCTGCCGGATTCGGTCAAACACAGGGTTGTCGCTCATGTCGCTTTTCCTTTTACTGCCGGCCGCGCCGGTTGAAACGCTAATGTGCGCTTTCCCCGGATTATTTCAACCATAAGGCCCAAAGGGGTATTAGTCGGTCGGCACCGATGTCTGGAGGGCGAGAGCATGGAGCGCGTCGCCCATATTGCCGCGCAACGCCTGATAGACCATTTGGTGTTGTTGTACGCGGGTCTTTCCGGCGAAGGCACTGGACACCACGCGCGCCGCATAGTGATCGCCGTCGCCGCGCAATTCCTCGATCGTGACCGTTGCGTCGGGGATACCTTCTTTGATCAGCCGTTGAATTTCGGCGGCGTCCATTGCCATCGTGAGTTCTCCCAGGTTTTCAAATCGGCTAAGCGTCCATGTATGCGGGGAGCCAGCCTTCCGCAGCGTCGCGCAACATATCGATCGGAATCTCTCCCTCGCGACCGAGGTTGAGCACTGTGCCACCGCTTACCCCGATCTGCATTGTCGCAATCCCGCCGCTCTTCGCGTCGGCCTCGATCTTCATCGCGGTCTTGTTGTCCACGGCCACGATATAGCGCGCCTGGTCTTCTCCAAACCACCAGCCATGATCTGCCGCTTCCGGCACAGACATAGTAACGCCGACGCTGCCCGCCAAGACCATTTCGGCGACGGCAACCGCAATGCCGCCGTCGCTGATGTCGTGACAAATTCGGACCTTGCCGGCTTCGATCAAGCCGCGCACGAAATCGCCGACCTGCCGCTCGATCGCCAAGTCGACGTGTGGCGGCGCCCCGTCCTCGCGTCCGGCGATTTCGCGCAAGTAGAGGCTTGCACCCAATTGCCCCTCCGTCGCGCCGACGAGGAGGAGGGTCAAATCTGGTTGGTCGATGCCAATACGCGCTATGCGTGTTAGATCCTCAACCAGTCCGACACCGCCGATTGCCGGGGTCGGTTGGACCGCTTTTCCGTTGGTCTCGTTGTAGAAAGACACGTTGCCCGACACGATCGGGAAATCCAGCGCGCGGGCAGCCTCGCCAATCCCCGAAACCGCGCCGACGAACTGGCCCATCACGTCCTCTCGCTCCGGGCTGCCGAAGTTCAGGCAGTCGGTGATGGCTTTTGGCTGGGCCCCGGTGGCCGTCAGGTTGCGCCAACACTCCGCCACCGCCTGCTTACCGCCTTCGACGGGGTCCGCCGCGACATAGCGAGGCGTGCAGTCGGTCGTCACCGCGAGCGCTCGGTTGCTGTCATGGATCCGGACGATCGCGGCATCGCCGCCGGGTCGTACCACGGTGTCGGCCATCACCATGTGATCGTACTGCTCCCAAATCCAGCGCTTGGAACACAGGTCAGGGGATCCCACCAGCTTTTGTAACGCCTCCTTTACGGCAACCGTTGGCGTGACATCGCGCGCAGCAATCTGCGGCTGCGCAGGGCTTGGCCGGTGGGGACGATCATACTCGGGCGCGCTGTCGGCAAGCGGGGCGACGGGCAGGTCGGCGACCGTTTCGCCGCCCATCTTGAGGACCATGCGGCCGCTCTCGGTCAGGTGGCCGATGACCGCGAAATCGAGTTCCCATTTTTCGAAGATCGCGCGGGCGTCATCCTCGCGCCCCGCCTTCAAGACGATCAACATGCGCTCTTGGGATTCCGACAGCATCAACTCATAGGCGCTCATGCCGGTCTCGCGCATTGGCACCTGATCGAGATCGAGGTCGATGCCCATCCCTCCGCGCGAGGCCATCTCGAACGACGAGGAGGTTAGACCCGCGGCACCCATATCTTGAATGGCGACAATCGTGTCGGTCGCCATCAGTTCCAGGCAGGCCTCAAGCAAAAGCTTTTCGGTAAAGGGATCGCCAACCTGCACCGTTGGGCGCTTTTCTTCAGATTGGGCGTCGAACTCGGCGGACGCCATTGTCGCGCCGTGAATGCCGTCGCGACCGGTCTTCGATCCCACGTAGATCACGGGGTTTCCTACGCCGGCTGCTTCGGCATAGAAAATTCGGTCGGTGGGGCGATGCCGACGGTCATCGCGTTGACCAGAATGTTGCCGTCGTAGCTGCTGTGGAACGTGCACTCGCCGCCGACCGTCGGCACGCCGATACAGTTTCCGTATCCGCCAATCCCGGCGACAACGCCACTTACGAGGTGACGGGTTTTGGGATGGTCCGGCGCGCCGAAGCGCAACGCATTGAGGTTGGCGACCGGTCGTGCACCCATCGTGAACACGTCTCGCAGGATGCCGCCGACACCCGTCGCAGCTCCCTGAAACGGCTCGATGTAGGAAGGGTGGTTGTGGCTCTCCATCTTGAAGATCGCGGCCAAGCCCTCGCCGATATCGATCACGCCGGCGTTCTCGCCGGGACCGCAAATCACCCACGGGGCTTCTGTCGGCAGGGTGCGCAGCCACTTCTTCGATGACTTGTAGGAGCAATGTTCGCTCCACATCACAGAGAAAATGCCGAGTTCGGTGAGGTTGGGCGTCCGTCCCAAAATCTCTACCGCGCGCGCGAACTCCTCCGTCGTGAGGCCATGCTCCGCCGCAAGTTCTGGGGTTGCGTTGCTGAGGTCGTTCATCGATCTAGGACAGCGCGCTGATCACTGAATCGAAAAGCGCCCGCCCGTCGTTTCCGCCGAGCGTCGGGTCCGACAGGCGCTCGGGGTGAGGCATCATCCCCAGAATGCGCCGTGTGGGATCAAGGATGCCGGCAATGTTGGACAACGATCCGTTCGGATTACTGCGATCGTCGATGGCGCCGGTCTCGTCGCAATACCGAAAGGCAATGCGGTCCTCACCTTCAAGCTGAGCAAGTCCGTTTTCGTCGATGAAGTAATTCCCGTCATGATGCGCGACCGGCACGCGGATAACCTGTCCCGCCGAATAGCCGTTGCTGAACACCGTGTCGGTGTTTTCGACGCGCAGGAAGACGTCGCGACAGACAAAGCGAAGGTTTTTGTTCCGCATCAGGACGCCGGGCAGAAGGCCGGCCTCGGTCAGGACCTGAAATCCATTGCAGATTCCCAGCACCGCGACGCCGCGTTCGGCAGAACGGATGACCTCGCGCATGATGGGCGAGTGCGCCGCCATTGCACCCGACCGAAGATAGTCGCCATACGAGAAACCGCCGGGCAACGCGATCAGGTCGACATCGGGCAATGTGGTATCGCGATGCCACACCATCGCGGGCTGCGAACCCATAGACTGTGACAGCGCCACCTTCAGGTCGCGATCACAGTTCGAACCTGGGAAAACAATGACCGCAGCCTTCATCTTGGTTTGGGCGTCCCTAGGCGAGGGTGATCAGGATTGGTCAACGATCTCGACTCGATAATTCTCGATCACGGTGTTCGCCAAGAGGCGTTCGCACATTTCCTTGACCGTCGCTTCGGCGCCGGCGTGATCACCATCGGGCAGGTCGAGCTCGATGTATTTTCCCTGCCTTACATCGTTCACGCCTTCAAAGCCGAAATGGGTCAGGGCGTTTTCGATCGCTTTTCCCTGCGGGTCGAGGACACCCGGCTTGAGTGTGATATGAACCAGCGCTTTCATCGTTTACTGCATCACCTGGGGACCTTTGATGTCGGTCGGGCCGCTCTCCGGCAAAATGCCGAGTCGCCGCGCTACTTCTTGGTAGGCCTCGGCGATATTGTCCATGTCTCGGCGGAACCGGTCCTTGTCCATTTTTTCGTTGGTTTGCAAATCCCATAGACGGCACGAATCCGGGCTGATTTCGTCGGCGAGAACGATGCGCATGTCGTCGTTCGAATAATGCCGTCCGTACTCGATTTTGAAGTCGATCAAGCGAATGCCGACACCGAAGAATAGCCCTGTCAAGAAATCGTTGATCCGCAACGACATGGCGACCATCTCGTCGAGTTCCTGCGGGGAGGACCAGCCGAACGCTGTGATGTGCTCTTCACCGACCATCGGATCGTCGAGTTCGTCGGATTTGTAGTAGTACTCGATGATGGACCGGGGCAACGTCTGGCCTTCCGGGATTCCGAGCCTCTTCGACAAGGATCCTGCGGCCACGTTCCGTATGACCACCTCGATGGGAATAATCTCGACTTCTTTGATGAGTTGTTCGCGCATGTTCAGGCGGCGGACAAAATGGGTTGGCACCCCAATCTCGCCGATTCGCGTCATCAGATACTCGGAAATTCGGTTGTTCAGGACGCCTTTGCCGGTGATTGTTCCGCGTTTTTGATTGTTGAACGCGGTGGCGTCGTCTTTGAAGTACTGGACCAAAGTCCCAGGCTCCGGACCTTCAAAAATGACCTTTGCCTTGCCTTCGTAAATTTGTCTGCGGCGGGCCATTTTCGGTGATTTCCTGTGATCTGAGGCCAGGGAGAGGCCCGACGTTTTATAGGGCAAAAAAACTGGTCACCCAAGGGCCTGGCGGACTGGACGTGGCCGGGTTCAAAACCTATATCGGTGGTTGATTTAGCCCCTTCCGACGGGCTATGGACAGCCTAGCCCAATTGGCCATCAGGGAGCGCCACGCCCAATGTCATCCACTTTCGAAAAACGCGAACGAGCCCAGGAAGCCAAATTCGCCCACGATCAAGAGATGGACTTCCGAGTTTCCGCCCGGCGAGACAAGCTTCTCGGGCTTTGGGCTGCGGAGCTCATGAACATAAAGGGCGGAGATGCCGAGGCCTACGCTAGACAGATTGTCCTAACCGACGTCGACCACCCGGGCGACGATGACGTTTTCCAGCGGGTCAAGAGCGATCTGGCAACCGCCAAAGTGGAGGTCTCAGATCATGACCTCCGGCGCAAAATGGACGGTCTGCTTCGCCTTGCCCGCGAGCAGATGGAGGCCGAGGCCTAGGCCATTCACTCGGCGGCGCTACGCGCCTGTTCGGAAGCCCCGAACACCCGGTCGAAAATCGTTGATACGTGCTTGGTGTGATAGCCCAGATCGAAGGCTTCACGAAGCTCGTCCTCTGAGATCAGGGCGACGACCTCTGGGTCCCCCAACAGCGTTTCGAGGAAATCGATGCGCTCTTCCCACACTTTCATGGCATTTCGCTGGACCATCGCGTAGGCCGCCTCGCGGCTTGCACCTTTTTGGGTCAATGCCAGGAGGACGCGTTGCGAGTGGACCAACCCGCGCATTTGATCGAGGTTTTCCTGCATACGCTCAGGATGCACCACAAGCTTGTCCATTAACCCCGTCAGGCGCGCCAGAGCGAAATCCAACGTCACGGTGGCGTCGGGCCCAATCATGCGCTCCACGGAGGAATGCGAGATATCGCGTTCGTGCCAAAGCGCCACGTTTTCAAAGGCCGGCACCGCATAACCGCGCACAAGGCGCGCCAGCCCGTCAAGTTTTCACTCAGGACCGGGTTGCGTTTGTGGGGCATCGCCGAAGAACCCTTTTGGCCTTTTGCGAAGTATTCCTCCGCTTCCAGAACTTCCGTCCGCTGCAGATGCCTAACTTCGGTCGCGAGGCGTTCGACGCAACTTGCAACCAGCGCCAGCGCCGCAAAGAACGCGGCGTGACGATCGCGCGGGATGACCTGGGTGGAAACGGGTTCGATGGCAAGCCCCAGGGCCTTGGCGACATGCGCCTCCACCGCTGGGTCGATATTGGCGAAAGTTCCCACCGCGCCTGAAATCGCGCACGTCGCGATCTCGGTCCGGGCTGCCTTTAAGCGGGCCCGGCACCGGTCGAATTCCGCATAGGCCTGGGCCATTTTTAGCCCGAAGGTCGTCGGTTCGGCGTGAATGCCGTGGCTACGCCCGACACATACGGTGAATTTGTGCTCTTCTGCGCGACGCCGTAGGACAACCAGCAAGCCATCCAAATCCTGGATCAGCAAATCGGACGCGCGGGTCAGTTGTACCGCGAGGCAGGTATCTAGGACGTCCGAGGAGGTCATGCCTTGGTGAACAAAGCGCGCCGGCTCCCCGACATGCTCTGCCAAGCTCGTGAGAAAGGCGATGACGTCATGGCGGGTCTCGCGTTCAATCTCGTCGATCCGATCGATTCCGAAACTGCCCTTTTCCCACACTGCGGCGGCGGCCTCTTTGGGGATAACGCCCAGCTCGGCTTGGGCATCGCAGGCATGGGCCTCGATCTCCAACCAAATCTGGAATCGGGTTTCGGGCGCCCAAATCTGGGCCATTTCCGGGCGGCTATAACGCGGGATCATGAGACAATTTCTGCACGTGATGGGGGCCTGAAGTATAGTCAGGTGCGCGGGCAGGGGCCATGGCCGGTGCCCTAAATCACGAAGAGGTCTCGTGCGAGCATTCGTCGCCTTCCTTACGCTTTTGGTTTCGTGTTGGGCCGCTTCAGGCGCCGCGGCGCAGGACCGAGAGGTCGACCTGGAACTTGTTCTCGCGCTCGATTCGTCGGGCAGCGTCAACACGCGCGAGTTTAATCTCCAGCTTCAGGGCTATATCGATGCGTTTCGCAATCCCGCCGTCATCGAGACGGTCACCAATGGCGACACAGGCGCCATCGCGGTGACCTTGTTGATATGGGCCGGGGACACAAGTAGAGGGACTCGCGTGATCGCCGACTGGACTTTGATCGACAGCCAGGAAACGGCGGATGAGTTCGTTGAGAAGATTCTCTCGACCCCGCGTTTCATGCTCCGCGACGGCACCTCGCTCAGCAACGTGATCGAAACCAGTGCTCGTCTGTTTCGCGGCAACGGCTTTCAGGGCAATCGCATGGTCGTCGATATCTCGGGCGACGGCACCAACAACATTGGCTACGAGCCAACTATTGCGCGCGATGTCGCGGTGCGGGCGGGGATCACGATCAACGGGCTCGCCATCCTGACGGACTTTCCCGACCTCGATCTTTACTACGGCGAGCAAGTTGTTGGCGGCCCCGGCGCCTTTGTCGTCTCAGCGCAGAACTTTCATGCTTTCTCTGCCGCCGTTCTCAACAAGCTGGTGCGCGAGATTGCAGGCACGATCGGACCCAAGTTGGATCGATCGCGTTTCTTCGCCGAAGCGCCGACGTCAGAGTAGCAGCGCGACCGACCATGGAACGAGAGCCACCTTATACAGACGGAAAGATTGAGGTCATCCCGGCCGCCGGCCCGCTCGGCGCCGAGGTTCGGGGCGTCGATCTGTCCTCCGACATCGATCGCCCCTCCCTGGCCGCGATCGAGCGCGCCTGGGCGCGACATTTGGTTTTGGAGTGGCATGATCAACCGCTCACCGTCGCGCAGCATATCGCCTTTGGTCGCCGTCTCGGGCAGCTAGAGGACATGAGCCATGTCGATCAACCGGAGACGGGATTGCCGCCCGAAGTTTTGGTCATCGTTAACGATCCGGCGCTCAACGATGCGGTCGCGCCGCCCGCCGGCTACCTCAAGGGTTTTCAAAACAAACATGTCCAATGGCACTCGGACAACTCCTACCGCGAGGTGCCGCCCAAGGGCAGTTTGTTCGCCGTGAAGGAATCGCCGCCGGAAGGTGGCGTCACGATTTTCTCCAATATGTACGCGGCCTACGAAACGCTCGACCCAGAAATGAAGCAAAAAATCGCGGGTCGCGAACTCATCCATGATCCAAGTCTCAACAGTGCTAACGTCCTGCGCGAGGGCGTGACCCCGCCGACGGATGTTTCCAGGGGCCAGGGCCGCGCCATCCATTGGTACGCGTCCATCCGGTCACAGGTAGAAGCGCCCTCTATCTCGGCCGCCGGCCTTACGCCTATGTTTGCGGTTATGGCGTGGAGGAAAGCGAAGCGCTCCTCGATGCGCTTTGGGCGCACGCCACGGCCGACCGCTTCGTTTGGCAACGCGACGTCAACAGGCCAGGCGATCTCTTGTTGTGGGACAACCGGTGCACCATACATGCCCGTACGGCCTTCGCATCATCTGCGCCGCGTCTGGCCCATCGGATGCAGATCGCGGGTGAGCCGGTGATCGGCGCCTAATTTTTTGACCGGATCGACCGTTACGAGTCGAGCAACCCCAGGGCCCGAAAGCTCGGCTTGATCTTGGCCGCCAATCACAAGGTGATCGTGCACGGTAATCCCGAGCGCTGCCGCAGCCTGCTCCACTTCGCGCGTCATGCTGATGTCCGCCCGCGACGGCGTGGGATCACCGCTCGCGTGGTTGTGGACCAGAATGATCGAAGACGCCTCCAGCTCCAGAGCCCGCCGCACCACCTCCCGCGGATAGACCGGCGTGTGGTCGACCGTGCCGACGCCTTGCTGTTCGTCGGCGATCAGCCGGTTCTTTCGGTCGAGAAACAGCACCCGGAACGCCTCGGTCCCCTTGAAGCTCATTCCGGCACGGCAATAGGCCAAGAGAGCGTCCCAAGAACCGATCACCGGTTGATCGACCGCCTTGCCCCGCGCCATACGGACTGCGGCCGCTTCGACCACCTTTAACCCGGCCACCACCGCGTCGCCGACCCCTGGTACTTCCTTCAAGCGCGTCGGCGGTGCCGCCAGCACACGCTCGAAGCTGCCGAATTCCTTGATCAGGGCTTTGGCGAGCGGTTTGGTGTCGCCGCGTCGGATGACGCCGAAAAGAATGAGTTCGAGAAGTTCGTAGTCGGGGAGCCCGTCAGGCCCGCCCGCAAGAAAACGCGCGCGCAATCGTTCCCGGTGTCCGAGCTGATTCGCTGCGGATTGTTTGCCGACCGTATCGCGCCGCGTCGGCATCGGGACCGCTACTGATAGGGCGGTCGGTCGAGCCCGGCGGGCGAGGCGGTGAAGATCTCGTATCCGTCCGCAGTGACCGCGATCGAATGCTCGAACTGCGCCGACAACGAGCGGTCCTTCGTGACGGCGGTCCATCCGTCGTGCAGCATCTATACTTGCCACTTGCCCAGATTGATCATCGGTTCGATGGTGAAGAACATGCCTTCGCGTAGTTCGGTCCCGGTCCCGGGCGCGCCATAGTGCAAAATGTTGGGCGCGTCGTGGAAAACGCGACCGAGGCCGTGGCCGCAGAAATCGCGTACCACCGAGCAACGCTGGGATTCGGCATATTCCTGGATGGCGTGCCCGATGTCGCCAGTTGTGGCGCCGGGCCGGACGGCCTCGATACCCCGCATCATCGCGTCATAGGTCACGTCGCATAGCCGGCGGGCCTTGACCCCGACATCGCCGACGAAATACATCCGGCTCGAATCGCCGTGCCAGCCATCGACGATCACCGTCACGTCGATGTTCACGATGTCGCCCTTTTGCAGCACCTTGTTGCCCGGAATGCCGTGGCAGACCACATGGTTGACCGAGGTGCAAATCGATTTCGGATAGCCGCGATAGTTCAGCGGCGCGGGGACCGCCCCACGCTCGACAATGAAAGCGTGGGCAAAATCATCGATCGACTCGGTGCTGGCGCCGGGCACCACGGTCGGCACGATGGCGTCGAGCGTTTCCGCAGCCAGCCGACCGGCGGCGCGCATGCCTTCGAAATCTTCCGGGGCGTGCAGCTTGATGGCGCCGGTGTTGCGCAAAGGCGCTTCGGCAGCGAGGGCGTAGGTCATCCGATCTATCTCCGTCTCGACCCGTCGAAATCAATGCGGCGGTCCACCGTTATATCGGTCAATCCGACCCGACACGCAAGACACAGCACCTCGACCCCCGCGCTCAGGGCGCTCTCTAGGGCGGCGTCATAGGCCGGGTCGATGTCCGCGGCCGCTTGAAAACGATCGCAATCCGCCCGTTGTATCAAAAAGAGCATTAAAGCCCGGTTACCGGCGGCTTTTACCTTGGAAAGCTCGGCCAGGTGTTTCGCCCCACGGCTGGTCACGGCGTCGGGAAACTCTGCAAGACCGCTCTGGCGTACCAAATGGACGTTCTTCACCTCGACATAGCAATCGGGGAGGTCGGGCTCGGAAAGAAGGAAATCGATCCGCGATCCCTCGCCGTACTTTACCTCGCGCCGGACCGTTCCATATTGCTCCAAACCGGGCACCGTGCCGGCCTCCAACGCGGCGGCGACAACCCGGTTGGCATTCAACGGATTGATCCCGACGAGGGCCCCGTCTGCCCGGACGATTTCCCAGGTATAGGGCAGTTTGCGTTTGGGGTTGTCGGACACCGAGAGCCACACCTCGGAATCGGGCTCGGCCACCCCCAGCATCGTGCCGGTGTTGGGACAGTGCGCCGTCACCTCGCGCCCGTCCTCCAACACGACATCGGCGAAGAAGCGCTTGTAACGGCGGACCAGTCGGCCGGACAGCAGGGGGCTAGGCAAGATCATGGATCAATGATAGCGAACAATGCGAGGTCAGGTGACGAAGGATAACAACACGATGGCGACGACCGAGCGTATCTATACGGCGAGCCTCATCATTATCGGCAACGAAATCCTGTCCGGCCGAACGCAGGACGCCAACTTGGCGTTCATCGGTCGCCGGCTGAACGAACGCGGCATTCGTCTGCAAGAAGTCCGGGTGATCCCCGATATCACCGAGACCATCGTCGCCACCGTCAACGAATGCCGGGATAAATTCGATTACGTCTTCACGACGGGCGGAATCGGCCCGACCCACGACGATATCACGGCCGACAGCGTCGCCTTGGCCTTCGGCGTCGAGAACAAACTCAACGACGAGGCCTATAGGCTTCTGCTTGACCACTACGGCGATCCCGAAAAGATCAATAGCGCGCGGATCCGTATGGCCCACACACCGGTCGGCGCGCAGCTCATTCATAACCCGATCAGCCTGGCGCCCGGCTTCCAGATGGAAAACGTGTTCGTGATGGCGGGGGTACCACGGATCATGCAGGTCATGTTCGATGGCCTTGGCGATCGCTTGGTCGGTGGCCGGCCTCTCAAATCGCGCGCGATCGACGCGCGACTTCCCGAAGGCGCGATCGCCGGCGGACTGGGCAAGGTGCAAGAGCATTTCGCCGACATCGATATCGGCTCGTATCCCTATTTCCGCGAAGGCCTGGTCGGCTGCACGTTAGTCCTCCGCGGTGCCGACGAAACCCAGCTCGATGCCGCCGCCGAAGAGGTGCGAACCCTGGTTCGCTCCGTCGGCGGCGACCCCGTCGACGAAACCACCTAAAGACGCCGCTGCGTCTTGCCCCCGCCGCGATCCCGCGGATAGGGTGACGCCCGTGCCCGCTTGGCGGAACTGGTAGACGCAACGGACTTAAAATCCGTTTCCTGGAAACGGGAGTGGGGGTTCAAGTCCCTCAGCGGGCACCACGCTAATGGGCCGACCATGGGGAGCTGCGTGTCTTTGAGCATTACGACGTTATCGTGATCGGAGCCGGCACCGCCGGCATTCCGACCGCTGGATTCGCTGCACGACGCGAAGCAAACGTTTTGTTGGTCGATGCCGCCGACAGGATCGGAGGCACGTTACACCTCTCCGGCGGCAACATGAGCGCCGGCGGCACGCGTATCCAGGAAGCCAAGGGCATCGCGGATTCACCGCAGCAGCACTACGACGACATCATGCGGATCAGCCGCAACACGGCGGACCCGGAGATGGTGCGAGTTGCCGTGGAGAACGCGCCGGACACGATCCATTGGTTATCGGACATCGGCTTCGAGATGCTGCCGGAGATGCCGGTCATCAACCACGGTCACGAAGCCTACTCGGTGGCGCGCACATATTGGGGGCCGGAACTCGGTCTGTCTGTTTTGAAGGCGTTGGAGCCTTGGTTGCGCGAATCGATCGACGCTGGGCGCGTTGAGCTTCGGCTGAACACCAAACTGACAGGCCTTCGCCAAGACGACACCGGCAGCATTGTTGGTGCAGTACTGCGCAGCGGAGACGGCGTAAGCCGCGTTGTCACGGGCGACAGCGTCGTGCTCACCACGGGCGGTTATACCGCCAACCCCGACCTCTACCCGATGCTAAATAACGGCCATCCCCTTTATTCGCTCGGCGACGAATTTAGCCAGGGCGACGGTATCGTCGCGGTCCTTGGCGTTGGCGGGTACATGCGCGGTGCAGACCTGATGCTGCCGACTTTCGGCGGAGTAGAGGACCCGACTCGGCCCGGATTCTACCTCGGTGGCATCGTCAACCTCACACCGCAGTATCGACAGCCCTGGGAAATCTTCGTCAATCGTGAGGGGCAGCGCTTTATTTGTGAGGATTCAGACTCGGTTGACACGCGCGAGCGCGCACTCCTCAAGCAAACCGACCTTCGGTTCTGGGTCGTCTTCGATCAGAAGATAAAGGACGATGCCCCCGGCCTCCTTACGGAATGGCCGGAGAACCCCTACGACGGCGATCCACCTGCCGGACAGACGATCTATGACACAGCATTCGACACCCACCCCGACTTCACGCAGGCCGAAACGCTTGAAGAACTGGCTGCCAAGACCGGCATCGACGGCGCCGGGCTAGCCGCGACGGTCGCGGCGTTCAACAAAGGCGTCGCCGACGGTGTGGATCCGCTGGGGCGTCAACACCATCCGCTCCCGATTGCGACACCACCGTTCTACGCCATTCGCAACCACGGCACTGCCGTAAAGACCTACGGCGGCGTCGCTGTCGATCCGTCGCTCCGGGTGCTTCACCGCAACGCCACCCCGATCGGCAATCTCTATGCGGCGGGAGAAATCGTTGGCGGCGGGCTCCTCACCGGCAACTCGTTCTGCGGTGGGATGAGCGTGACACCCGCGCTGACATTTGGTCGACTACTTGGTGAACGCCTCTTGCCGTGGCGTCACAATGAAGCCGCAGCGGATTAGCCGCTGGCGGTGCGGTCGAAACAGGCGCCACAGTTCGACGAGCGAGTTAGGCGGCTTTTTGGTCTGCCTGGCCGAATTCGGCCCTAAGCTCAATGAGGCGTGCCCGATACGCTTTCACCGCGGCCTCTTTGACGTGGCCGAACCCCCGCACGTCATCCGGTAGGTTGGCGATGGCGGTTGCGGTATCGTGGTTGGTTGTCGAGAGCTGCGCGCTCAGATCCCGCACCAACGCTTCGTATTCGTCGATCAGCGCGCGTTCCATGCGGCGCTCGGCGGTGCGCCCGAACGGGTCGAACGGCGTGCCGCGCAGGAATTTCAACTTCGCCAAAACGCCAAACACGCCATACATCCACGGACCGAAGGATCGCTTGGTCGGTGTGCCGCGATCCAAGATCGGGGGCGCTAGGTGAAAGTGAAGTCGGGTCTTGCCGTTAAAGCCGGCGGCGATCGCGTCCTGGAATTCGGGCCTGCGGTGGAGACGGGCGACCTCGTACTCATCTTTGTAGGCCATGAGTTTGAAGGCGTTGCGCGCGACCGCGGTGGCGAACGCCTCGCTGTCAGGCATCAGCGCCGCTTCGGCGGCGCGGGCCGTGGCGACCAGTTCCCTGTAGCGTGTCGCATAGGCGGCGTTCTGATAGTCGGTCAGCACGCCGGCGCGATGCTCGATGATCTCCTCGAGGTTCTTGGGGACCCCCGCAGCGCTCTGGCCGCGAGAACCGGCGGCCTCCGACACACCCTCGGGCTCGACGGCGTAGCGACGCCCCCAAGCAAAGGCCAGCAGGTTGTTGTCGACAGAAACGCCGTTCAGGTGGATCGCGTCTTCGATCGCGCCGCGCGAGAGGGGTACTAGACCGCGTTGCCAGGCCAAGCCCAGCAGGAACATGTTGGTGGCCACGGTATCGCCGCAGAGCGATTTCGCCAGGCCGGTGGCATCGAGAAAGGCGTCTGTGGTGTCGCCGATCCGGTCGCGCAGCGCGTCTTCCATCGCCGTATCGTCAAAGACAAGATTGCGGTTCTGGGCAAATCCACCCGGCATCGTGCGATGAATATTGATAACTGCGCGGGTGTCCTTGCCGACCCACGCCAGCGCGTTCGGCATGGTCGATACGATCAGGTCGCCCCCGATCAAGGCATCGGCAGCTCGTGAAGGCACGCGCAGGCCTAGCGTTTGCGGCTCTTGCGAGAAAACAAGGTGCGACATAACCGGACCGCCTTTTTGCGCCATCCCCGTGACGTCGTTCACCGACACATGTTTGCCCTCAAGATGCGCGGCCATGCCGAGAAGGGCTGCCACCGTGACCACGCCGGTGCCGCCGATCCCCGTGACCAAGAGCCCGTAGGGATCGTCGCGCGTCGGTACCTCGGGTTCGGGCATCTTTTCCGGGGGCAACGCCATCGCGGCGACCGGTTGTTTGACCCGTGCGCCGCCTTCGACGGTGACGAAGCTCGGGCAAAACCTTTTAGGCAGGAATAGTCCTTGTTGCAGGAATCAAGGTCGATCGAACGTTTCTCGCCCAGCGCCGTGTCGATCGGCACGATCGCAGAACAGTTCGAGACCAATCCGCAATCGCCGCAGCCCTCGCACACCTGCTCGTTGATCACCACGAAGCGTGCGGGATCGGGGAACGCGTTGCGTTTACGCCGTCGTCGTTTCTCCGCCGCGCAGGTCTGGTCGTAAATCAGTGCGGTGACGCCAGGAATGTCGCGCAATTCGCGCTGCACGGGGTCGATATCGTCGCGATGGTGGACCGTAGCCCCGCCGGCATCCCGCGACGTCCGTCGTCTTTTCCGGCTCGTCGCTCACCACGGCGATGCGCGCGACACCGTCAGCCGCAAGTTGTTGCGTGATTTGCGGCACCGTGAGCTGTCCCTCGACAGGCTGGCCGCCAGTCATCGCAATGGCATCGTTAAACAAGATCTTGAACGTCACGTTCACCCCGGCCGCGATGGCCGCGCGGATGCCGAGCGAGCCGGAATGGTTGTAGGTGCCGTCGCCCATGTTCTGAAAAACATGGTTCATATCGGCGAACCTGGATTGTCCGATCCACGAACCGCCTTCGCCCCCCATGTGGGTAAACGTCCGCACGTCGCGATCCATGTAAGCAGCAAGCGTGTGACACCCGATGCCGCCGATCGCCAAGCTATCCTCAGGCACAACGGTCGAGGTGTTGTGCGGACATCCCGCACAGAAATAGGGCGTGCGCATCATGACCGGTGCGAGGACGTTGGCCTGGCGTTCTTTCTCGAGGGCTTCGATCTGCCCTGCCAGCCTATCCGCCGCATCGAACGGTGCCAGTTCGCGCGCCAAACAGTTTGCTATGTCGAGATCGTTCAACTCATGCGAATCGGGAAACAGAGGGCGTCCGGCACCGTCGGATTTGCCGACGACGTCGGGGCGCGTCGCGGCGCCGTAAAGCAGTTGTCGTACTTGATCTTCGACCAGGCCGCGCTTTTCCTCGATGACGATGATCTTCTCCAGACCACGGGCGAATTCGGTCAGCCCCGTGGGCTCAAGCGGCCACACGAACCCGATTTTCCGAACCCGAACGCCAAGGGCGCGCAGGGCCTCGCCGTTTAGGTCGAGCCGCGCCAGCGCCTGGGTCAGGTCTGCGGTTGCCTTGCCGGCCACGAGAATACCCACTCGCGCATCCGCACACTCGTGCAGCGTCACGTCGATCGGATTGGCCGCCGCAAAGGCTCGCGCTGCGGGGAGCCGGAAGTGTTTGACCCGTTCTTCCTGCAAACGCGCGTCATCCGGCCAACGCAGATGGAGCCCACCCGCGGGGATGGTGACGTCCGGGAGCGCGTAGTCCATCGATCCCGGTAGATTCACCGTCGCGGAGCTTTCCGCGAGCGTGCCGGCCAGCTTCAACGCTACCCACGATCCGCTGAATCGCGACAGTGCTATTCCGAAGAGGCCGAAGGTCAGAATCTCTTCGACCGTCGCGGGCGCCAGCACCGGCATCATCAGGTCGACAAAGGTGTATTCGCTCTGCACCCCGAATGCCGACGACTTGCCGACGTGATCGTCTCCCGCCACCAGCACGACCCCGCCATGGGGTGAACTCCCGGCGGTGTGGCCGTGGCGGATCGCATCGCCGGCGCGGTCGAGACCGGGCCCCTTGCCGTACCAAAGCGAAAAAACACCGTCATAGTTTTGGCTGGGGAACAGTTTGAGTTGCTGGGTGCCCCATATCGCCGTGGCGGCGGTTTCTTCGTTGATGGCAGGTTCGAAATGGATGTCGCGGTCTTTAAGGATTGCCTCCGCCCGCCACACCTCGCGGTCGTAGCCGCCGACCGGCGATCCGCGATATCCCGAGATGAAGCCCGCCGTCCGCAAGCCGGATTGAATGTCCCGCGCCCGCTGGTCGAGCGGGAGCCGCACCAACGCCTGCATCGCCGGAGGTAAACCCGCCCGGCGGTTTGTTGGTATTTGTCGTCGAGAGTCGCCGCAATCAAACGATCCATCGGCGAATTCTGGCATTTTACGCCGCCGTGGCGAAGCCGATCATCCGGAAGTAAAGGCGAAGATGATTTAGGTGGCGGAATGCAATGATTGGCGCGCCCGGGGCAGGGTGAAGCGGATTGCGCTAAAATAATCAGCGCAAACAGAAGCTTAAGCGGTTAAGTTTGGGCGTCCCGCCGACGACTCAGAGACAGGCAAGTGCCGTGCGACGCGATAGGGGAATCGCCTGAGCCGCTGGCGGGACGTAAACCCTCAAACTAAACGCTAGCTGACAAACGCGGACGGCACGGGGTTCTCGCCCAGCGCGCTGCGCAACACCGCCCAATGCATGGCCTCTGCGCCAAGAATACTGGCCGCAGCGGCTTTGAGGTCGCCGTTCTGGAATGCAGACACGGCCTGAACGTAGGCGCTGACCGCGCCTTGCTCGAGGTCGGCGGCGAAGGCCAGCACATCGGCCTGCGTTTTGATATCGGCCACCGGAAAGTTGTAGTCCGATTTGGCGGGCGCCGGGGCGCCGCCGAGTTGCCGGATCGTGTCGGCGAGGACTTTAGCGTGTTCGCTATGGTCGCGTTGAAAAGCCAGTGCTACCTGGGCGACGGCCGGCTGGAGCAACCCGCTGTCGGCACCGAGCTGGTAGGCGGCGATGGCTTCCTGTTCGGCCCCTAGGGCGCCATTCAGAATATCGATATCGCTGGCGCCGGCATCGTTGCTGCTGGCGGCCATCGTCCCGCAACCAGCCAGAAGGCTACAGCCGTCGCCGACAACGTGACCGCGCCGGTTTTGCCGAAAAAGCCGCGACGGGAGAGCGTCGTTTGTTCCGGTAGGATGATCTGGGATTCCGTTTTTGCGTCCATGTCTTGTCCCTCCGCTATAGCGTTCTTGTTTGAGTTACCCGGTCGAATCAGGCCCGGATGCACCTATTTTTTGCGGGGCCGACCAAACCGCCGACGAATACGACCGGTCCGGTTGGTGCCCCGGTCGGGGAGCCGCCCTCTGGTTCGATGCTGACGGCAAATCCGGTGCCCTGCGAGAACGATGCTGGCAGCATGAGGCGTTTGGGCGCGTCCACCGAAGCGACCCCAAGCGAAACCGGCGTTTGATCGGTCCCGCGTAGCAACCAAAGCTCGTAGGACCGTCCCTGCCGGCGGTGCGGCGGCGCCCACCGCGGTGACGTCGGCCATCCCGTCGGCGGCGATTTGGACTAGCCAAGCCGATCCGTCGGTTTCGTTTTGCAGCGTTGCGACTTGAACCGGCTGGAAGCCCGTGTCGACGTTCGGCAGGAAGGTCAGCACCAACAAGATCGCGGCAAGACCCGATGCCATTGCCGTGAGGCCGCGCCAAACCGGGGCGCTATGCCAAAACCCGCGCCGAACTTCGGCTTTTGTCGCATCAGGCCCGATTTCAGCCGCGATTGCCGCCAATATGTGATCCGGAGGCGAGAGGTCCGGCAACGCTTCGCCTAATGTGCCCAAGCGGTGTTCCCAGAAAGAAACTTCCTGCCACAAGAGAGGATCATCTTCGACAAGGCGTTCGAATCGCACCCGCGCCGCACCGCGGAGCGTGCCTAGGACATACTCCCCGGCAAGTTGGCTGCGTTCCTCGGGGCTAAGCGTCTTCACGGTCCAAACAACCTCTCAGGCGCAGCAAGCCGCGACGGACCCAACTCTTCACCGTCCCGATAGGACGGTTTAGGTGTTCCGCGACCTCTCGCTGCGTAAGTCCCTGATAATAAATCAACAAAATCGACTTCTTCTGCTCTTCTTCAAGTTCGCCCAGGCAAGAGGCGAGCCGCCGAGCGTCGCTCGATCGCATCGCCGTTTCGATGGGCGTGGGGTCTCCGCTGGGGAGGTGAAGCATTTCGGTTTCATTGCCCGCGAATTCGTCCTTCGGCCGGCGTATCAGCTTGGAAAGCGCGGCGTTGCGCGAGATCGTAACGATCCAGCTCATGCCGCTGCCTTTGTTTGAGTCGTAGCGGTGCGCTGATCGCCATATCCGGGTGTACGCCTCCTGAAGAGCTTCTTCCGCCCAGTCGTTACGCCTCAGAATACTCATCGAGAGCGCAAATAGTTTCGAGGAGGTCTGGCGATAGAGCGTGGCGAAAGCGTCTCGGTCGCCGCGCGCGGCGGCTTCGAGCAGGGGGCCGATTGGATCGTCAGTCACCATATTGGGCGTCGGGCGTGGTCCAGTACCGCTGCGGGAGGGTCGACGCTCGGGCGGCGCGTTCTGCGGGCGCCCCGCGAACGGAACATAGGGTCATCGTACTCGGGTCGCAAGCAAGCCCGTCAATCGGAAAACAGGAAAAACGGGCACCCCTTGCGGGATGCCCGTTTCAGGAAGATCCGCCGACCTCCTACATGGCGCGTTGCGCTTCCGCGGCGGGGATATCGTGGTAGCTCGTGAAGCCCCGCGCTGCATCGCCCATCACCTCTGACGTTTCTACAAGGTTTGCATAGAACGAAATGATGTGAGTCGCATGCATATGAGCCGTCTTTTCTTCGGCATTGGGCGTCGCCCGCGCCAACGAAGCGTCGGTCACGAACGACAACTCGTGGCCCCGATGATAGCCCTCGACGATCGTCGAGAGGCAGCACATCGGCGAACTGTATCCGATGAGATAGACCTGTTCGGGCCTAAACGTTTCCATGAACTTCTCGAACCCAGGGTCGCTGTAGCAAGAGAAGTTGCCCTTGGTGAACAAATACTCGTGTGGCAACGGTTCAAACCCCTTCACGAACTGGGTCGCGGTATGGGATTGACCGAATACGCTCCCCGGCTGTTCGTGTCTGACATGGGCCACGGTCCAGTTCTGGTCCCGAGCATGGGCAAGGATCCGGCGGCAATTCTCCAGGCTCTCGTCGATCCCTTCCATGAAGTAGGGACGGCCCGGTGTGGTGTATTCCCGCTGGATTTCGATCGCGATAAGAAGCGGCGTTTCGCCTGTTTCGTATCCGGCGTTCACGTCGAACGGTCTCATACGCTGCCTCCAATCGGGTTAGTCGGCGCCCGGTCACGGGAGAAATCGAGCACACCAGGCTGTTCCCATTTGCCCTCCGGCCGGACGAGAAGCATCGGGTCGTCCGACATCGAGATCGCATCGTCGAGGCGTTCGAAGTCGCCCACGATGGTGACGTATTCATGGTCTGAGAAGTGAAACAGGTCACCACTGGGCGCAAAGCCAAACCGTGCCCATAACTTGACCAAACGCTTTTGCGCATGGGCATGCAATTTGGTGTAGCCCTTCTGGCGGCACAGTTGGATCGCGTAGTTCGCGACCGCATTGATGATGCTCATGCGCCGGTACTCTTTTCGCACCGCGAAGCGTTCGAGCTTGGCAAAGTCGCCGAAATAGCGAATTCGCATGCAAGCGACCGGCTCTTCGCCTTCGTAGGCGACTACATGGGTCGCCGAGAAGTCGTTGCCGTCGAATTCTTCGGCATAAGGGCAATTTTGATCGGCCATGAATACGGCGGATCGAATAGCGAAAGCCTGCATCATTTCTTCGATCGACCCGGCGACTTTCACCGAGACGTCGTTACGTCGATTGTTAGGCACGTACGAGGATGCCGTTGTCATTGCGGAACTTCCTTTCGTTGATAACGATTTGCTGTGAACCACTCTTTAGTTGGGACAATGCGGTACTGATCGTTTCTGGGGTCATGCCGGTTGCGCCGGCACGAACAGCGGTCGCCGAGATTCCGTCGCGGCGTTTGATTGGGATCGGATAAATCCAGCCGCATTCGTCCATGATGGCGCGCACCATCATTCCGCCGACGTCGCTGCCGTGAATGCCGTGGATGGGTTTGCCGGGGTGAGCTTTCTTGATTTCTGCGATGACGCCGTGGAAACCCTTGGCGTCGTAAACCTCAGGCATGAACGCGACCTCGACGCGATCGCCCAGACCGGCGTTTTCAAGCGCGCCCTCGATCAAGAAGCGGCGGGTCTCGGGCGCGAAAAACTTCTGGCCGGTGGGGAAGTAATCGACATAAGGATCGGCGCGATCGGTCCGCTCGTAGACCTGCATGCCGTTTTCGATCCGATCGACGACGATGTTGCCGCGCTCCAAGGTAAGACGGTGGCCCTTCGGCACCAACGTCGGATGAATGATGATGCGCTCGAGGTTGCGGTTCTCCAACGCTTCGCGGACCAGCTTCAGATGGGTGAGGTGAAACGGATTGAACGTGCCGAGAAAAATCCCAATGCCGCGCCGGGGGAAAAGAATCCCGCGCAAATCGGACAGAACCCCGCCGCCAAAGACGAACACAGCGAACGCTATCCCAAGCACGATAAAGGCCGGTTGGATCACGGGAATACCGGCCACCGCCGCCGCCGTCACCACGATGTTGAGCGACAGGGCAACCAGCACGTTGCGGTTGGCGTCCCCGATATTGCGGTTGAACAACATGATGGCCACGTATTGCGCGCCCTGGGACGCCGCCGTGGTCAACGCGGCCGCGCCGACGATTCCGCCGAGCGCGCTCAGATCGCTATCGCCGAACACACCCCCAAGTTGTATGATCGCGAAAGCAGCCAAGTTGAACGCGAATTGCGCCCCGAATCTGGCCAGCCGACCCGCTGTGACTAGCACCAGTGCATAGTTCACACGTTGTTCTATGCGGTTACTGATCCGGGAATAGGAGGGGAGTGCTATGCCGATGAGGGCGGTGACGGCAATCAAGAACGGGTTCGACCACGCCTCGAAGCCAGCCGCATAGGACACGTACATGAGCGCCCCGATGGTCGCCGCTAGACGCGTCGAAGGGCTCCTGAGATAGGCACGAATCCTTGATTTTTGCGGCTTTGGCACAGACCCCCCTCAATTCTGTTGCCGTGTGGAAGCGACCGCCTACCCTCAGCGCGTGTGTAAGCGTATCGGTCGTTCTACGTGGTGCGAATTAACAAAATGCGCACAAAAGACATGCAAAAAAGCAGATCATCTGGCGAACTAAGAGATTGGCGCGATATCCAGTACTTTCTGGCCGTCGCGCGGACCGGAAGCTTCTCCGAAGCCGGTCGTGTGCTCAAAACCAACCAATCGACGGTTGGTCGCCGAATTGCTGCGCTAGAAGACCGTCTCGGCGCCAAACTCTTTGATCGCCATAGCCGTGGGATGCGTCTGACCCCGGTCGGCAAGCTTATTTTCAGCCAAGCCGCCGATATGGAGGCCTCCGCGGCCGGGATCGAGCGTCAATTGGCGGGCGCCGACAACGAAATGACCGGGCTGGTCCGGATTTCGATCACCGAAGGCCTGGCAACGCTGTGGCTGCCGCCCAAACTGGTCGAATTCCAGCGCGAACACCCGCACATCATGATTGAAACGGTGTGTAAGGACCGCGTCGTCGATCTCGCCATGCGCGAGGCGGATATCGCGGTGCGCTATGCGCGCCCGTCCGAGCCCAAACTCGTCGCCAAAAAGGTTGGCGCGATGGATCTCCACCTTTTTGCCACCAAATCCTATGTGCGTGTCTTCGGGACACCCGAGTCGATCGATGACCTCTATCGCCACCGGTTGGTCGACCACACCGCGTTGCACATGAATCCCGGCTGGATGCCTTGGACCGATATCGTTCAGCGTCACAACGCGGTGGTGTATCGCTCGAACTCCTCGGCGTCGGTCGTCTCGGCGGTGCGCATGGGGATGGGGATCGGTCTATTCGCGCTCTATGTCGAGGAGCTTGATTCCGAGTTCGTCCGGCTGCCCGTCGAGACCCATTGTTCGGCCGAGATTTGGTTGGTTTCCCACGAAGAAACCAACAAGGGCGCGCGGATCCGGGCCGTGATCGACCATTTGTCGGATGTCTTAGATAAGGACCGGGCCCGTTGGTTCTCGCGCAAAACCAAGCCGGTGCGCCGCGCCGCCAACCAGGAAGAGCGCCGGGCCGTCTGATCCGAGGAGTAGATTGGCCGCTTGGCCCCAGTGGACCCGCGCCCGTAGACACCCCTCAGTCGAATCTATAGGTTGCGTGGGCCAAAAAAACGGGCAGGCATAAGCCCGAAGCGTGAAAGTTAAAGTCGGGGACAGGGAGAGGTCGTACCGCCACATGGCGGCGACGTGGTTCAATGCTTATAGTCCAACAGTTGATTTCCGGTCTGATGATCGGCGGAATCTACGTGATGGTGGCCGTCGCCTTCACGCTGACGATCGGCATGCTCAACTTCCTCAATTTTACGATCCCGGCGCTGTTCATGCTGGCCGGCATGGTCGCGTGGGGATTGACCACGGCCGGCATTCACTGGGCCGTTGCGCTACTCGGCGGGGTTGTCACGGCCACCATTGCTTCACTCATCGTTGAGCGCTTTACCTACCGTTATATGCGGGTGCGATACGGCGACGCGACCGAACACGCGCTACCTTTGGTGAGTTCGCTCGGTTTTCTGATCGTGTTCGAGCACCTCGTGCTCATCGTGCTCGGATCCGAGATCCAGCGCTTCCCCAATCCGTTTTCCAGCGCCGACTTCCACATCGGCAGCCTCATCATTGGGATTCCTCAACTTGTGAGCTTGGTGCTTGCACTGCTGATCGTCTGGGGTCTGAGTACGATGCTAAAGCGCAGCCGTACCGGTCGGGCGTTGAGGAGCATTGCGGAAAACCCCGACGCATCGACCTTGATGGGCGTGAACGTCAATTACATCGTCCCCGTCGTGTTCATCATCACCGGACTGATGGCCGGGATTGCCGGCATGCTCTTCACGCTCAACTACGCCGCGGTGAACGCATACATGGGGGACGAGGTTGCGGCAAAGGCGATCGCCGGCATGGTGATCGGCGGACTTGGCAATATCTGGGGCGCCATTGCCGGCGGGCTCATCGTCGGCGTTACCGAGGTTCTCGCGATCCATTTCTTTGGCGCGGACATCGTCAAAATTCCGATCTGGGGCCTGCTGCTGATCCTGCTGATCATCCGCCCGTCCGGGCTCTTTGGGCACACGGCCATCGGCAAAGGGAAGTTCTAGCCATGAGCGGATATTGGGCCGGTATCATGGCGATCCTTTGCTTCAACATTGTGGTCGCCTACTCCGTCTTCCTCCCGGCGGCGTCCGGGCAGTTGAACCTCGGGGCGGCCGGGTTCGTCGCGATTGGCGCCTATTCCAGCGGTTACATCAGCACCGATCTTGGTGCGCCGATGTTGGTGTCGATCCTGCTCGGCGCTTTGGTCACCGGCTTCGTGGCGTTCGTGATTTCTTTTCCCATTTTGCGAACCCGCGGCGTCTACATGGTTCTGGCGACCTTCGCCTTTGCGGAGGTCGTTCAAGGCGTTTTCATAAACTTGGAGGTCTTCGGCGCGGCCGCCGGTTATCCGGTCGCCGCCTTTGCGGACCTGGACGTGATCGTGCCTTTGACGATCGGCGTGGTCGTTTTTGTCTTCTTCCTCATGACCACCCGTCTCGGGCTTTCGATGCGCGCCGTCCACGATGATGAGCCGGTCGCTGCCCTGTTTGGTGTGAACGCGCGGTTCACCCAGGTGACTGCGTTCACGCTGGGGGGGATCGTTGCGGGCATCGGCGGCGCGATCTGGGCGCATAACTTCAACTACGTCGAGATCCAGAACTTCAATATTCTGCTCAGTATCTTCGTGCTGCTTTATGTCCTGATCGGCGGAACTCAAACCGCATTCGGTCCGCTGATCGGTGCGGTTTTCTTCACGCTGATGCCGGAGGCCCTACGCGTAAGCGAGGAATGGCGTTTCGTCTTCTTTGGGATTTTGATCATTCTGATGATGGTCGTCCGGCCAGAAGGTTTGGTGACGAGAACGATGTTGGATCGGATCAAGGGGCTGTTTTTCAGGCGCAAGCCTGCCCCGGTCGTCGAGTCATAGGTTGCGAACGTGCCTGATTCCGTCCTCTCCTTTCAGAACGTGTCGAAGAACTTCAGTGGTCTTCGGGTCATTGATGAAGTGTCCTTCGATGTCGAGAGAGGGAGCCGAACGGCGCTGATTGGGCCGAACGGAGCCGGCAAGACGACGGTTTTCAATCTGATCAGCGGGGTCTACCCCATTGATCAGGGACAGGTGTTGCTCGACGGAGACGACATCAGCACGTTGCCGGTGCGCGAGCGCATCAACAGGGGAATTTCAAGAAGTTTCCAGAACATCCGCTTGATGCCCCATCTGAGCGCGGTCGAGAACGTCATGCTGGGACAGCATTCGCGTGCGAGAAGCATTGGCAATCTACTCTTCCCCCTCGGATTGGTGCCGCGCAATCGATGGGCAAAACAAGCCGAAGAGGCGTTGGCGCAGGCCGGTTTGGGAACTTATCCCGGCGAGGTCGTGGCCAATCTTCCTTACGGTGTTCAGAAGCGAATTGAAGTTGTTCGGGCAATGATTTCCGAACCGAAGGTTCTGATGCTCGACGAGCCGGCGGCCGGCTTGAACGAGAAGGAGACCGAGGATCTTCGGTTGCTGCTGGAGCAGGTTTCCGAGCGCGGCGTGACCTTGTTGGTCGTCGAGCACGACATGCAGTTCGTGCGGCGCCTGTGCGATCAGGTGGTGGTGCTGAACTTCGGTAAGAAAATCTTCGAAGGCCTCGCCTCGGCGGTTCAGGAGGATCAGGCCGTCAGGGAAGCATATCTCGGCACGGAAGACGTTGGCGATGCTGCTTGAGATCGAAACACTGAACGTCCGCTATGGACGCAACCACGCCGTTCGCGACGTTTCGCTGTCGGTTGCCGAGGGCGAAATCGTCACCGTGCTCGGTGCGAACGGCGCTGGGAAAAGCTCGCTGTTGAAGGCTATTCAAGGAACGGTTTCTTCGAACTCGAAGGGTGCGCGTTTTCAGGGGCAAAGATCTGCCGTCGTTGTCGCCGCAGAAGCGGGTCAGCTCCGGCTTGGTTCTCGTGCCGGAGGGGCGGCAGATTTTCGTCTCTATGACCGTGCATGAAAATCTTCTGATGGGGGCATATTGTCGTCGCGATACCGAGGTCGCGGCCGACATTGAGGGCGTCTATGAGCGCTTCCCGAACTTGGCGCAGCGCCGTGATCTGCCGGCGTCGGTGCTTTCCGGCGGCGAGCAACAGATGCTTGCCATCAGTCGGGCGCTGTTGGCGCGACCCTCGTTAATGATGCTCGTCGAGCCTTCGCTGGGTCTTAGTCCCATTTTGGTCAATCAGCTGTTCGATCTCATCGCGTCGCTAAACCAAGACGGGCTTTCGATCCTCTTGGTGGAGCAAAACACCCACAAAGCGCTGCAGACCGCGTCTCGGGGCTATGTCCTAGAATTGGGCCGGGTGGTCGTCGAGGGAACACCCGACCAACTGCGCAGCGGAGATCAATTGGAAGCTGCCTATTTGGGCGCGGGATAGGCCGCCTTGTTCGGGCCACATCTTCGCGCCAATATTTCAACAGGTCCGAAATGACGGACACAACAGGGAGGAAGACCGTAATGAAGTTGTTTACCGGAGTAGCCGTCGCCACGCTGACGGCCTCGCTCATGGCTGGACCCGCACTGGCGGACGGTCATGAGATTGTTCTCGGCCTCAGCATGGCCAAGACAGGTTTCCTGAAGTCGTCAGGAGAAACCACCGAAACCGCCGTGGATATCGCCGTTTCCGAAATCAACGCCGCGGGCGGCATCGACGGCAAGATGATCAAGGTCGTCAAATTCGATACCGGTAGCGACGCCAAGCAGGCCGTCGTCGGGACGCGCAAGTTGGCCGAAGACGATAACGCGTTGGCGATTATCGGTCCGTTCTCTTCGGGTGAAGCGCGCGTTGCATTCCCGGTCGGCGAACGTCTCGGCATTGTCCAGATTCCGAACGCAGCATCGACGCCAGGTCTTGCGAAGGGCAATGCGTACGCCTTCCGGGTCACCGAGGACGAAGGCAAGCAATTCGTCCGCATGCTCACGAGTCTGAAGCGGAATGGCGTACCGGCCGAGACGGCGGCGATCGTCTACGAGTCGGATCAGTTCGTCTCGAAGGCCGTTGGGACGCTGATCATGGCTACCGTGTTCCCCAAGGCCGGCATCGAAGTCGTCGGCGAGCCGCAGGGGTTCCCGCAGAAAGCGTTCGACCTGTCACCGCAGATCGCCAAAATCATGCAGAACCCACCTGACGTCATTGGCGCCGGCGCGATTCTCGACAACGCGGTCAAGGTTCTAAAAGAAGCTCGCCGTCAGGGCTTTGAAGGCCGCTTGGTTGGTTCGCAGCTTTTTGCCGACCCCGAGATCATCAACGTTGTCGGCAACGAGGCAGACGGCACGATCTTCGCCGCAGGTTTCTGGTGGGACCTCAACGACGAGACCCG
Organism: Alphaproteobacteria bacterium; assembly: GCA_038141965.1. GTDB lineage: Bacteria > Pseudomonadota > Alphaproteobacteria > SHVP01 > SHVP01 > CALJDF01. Next base: position 141,111 of record JAYQJC010000001.1, on the reverse strand, counting down.
CGCGTTCACCAAGAAGTTCAACGACGAGAACAAAAAGCGCGGCATTCACTCCGAGTTCCCGCATCACGTTGATGCCCAGGCCTATGAAATCGTCTATCTCCTGGCCCAGGTGATCCGCGAAGTGGGCGCCACCGGTGAAGAGGCCAATCTGAAGAGCGAACGCACCGCGATCCGCGATCAGCTCAGGAAGACCAACTATGTTGGTATGCTGGGGCCGGTTTGTTTCGATGCGGATGGTGATGCGGAGCTTCCCGGTTTCATCATCGAACTCAAGGATGGTGCCTGGTCGATGTTCGATCAGCATCGGGCTTAAAAATGCGAGAACACCAACTCGTTGGCGATCGTCACTTTGATCGTGGAAGGGGCGGCTCAGGCCGCCCCTTCTTGTTTGCGCGGCGGTCTGCGCTGCTGCGCTTGTTGAACGTATCGGCAACGGCAGCAGTCCTGTCAAAGAAGCGGCCTTGCGCTGCTCTTTCCTTCTTTCCGCGACTGCGTGCAGTTGTTGTGGGGTTGGCGACGATTCTGCTGGTCGGCGCGGTGGGCCTGATCCCCACGTCTCCGGCCTTCGCGCAGATTTCCCGAGAGATGCGTGCAAGTCTCGACGCGCGCACCCTGGGTCGGGATGTCCTGGGCATCATCCCCAACACGATCTTCGATGCAGGTGCCGAGCCGCCACGAGGCACGACCGGTTCCTTCCTACGCCAAATCGCAAATCCGGGGCACTTCCTGGATGATCCCATTTCACGGTTTGAGCGCGCGTTGCATCAGGCCGGATGGCCGATCGATCTTGAGGAACGCCCGGTCGCAACGCCCCATCAAACCTCAATAGGCGCTGCCACGGCGCGTTTCGTTCGGGCAACGCATGGCCCACTTGAAGATTGGCGAGGCGCCGTCGCCAGTTTCCAAGAAACCAGTGGCCTTGTTCGTCGAGAACTGGGCGTCCGCCTCGGCGCGGGCGACATTGACCACGATACGGTGTCCAACGGCCTCGATGCCGGTTTGCGTGCGGCTGCGGTGCCACTGGGTCGGCCCACCCTTCGCTTGCTGAAAGATTTGATGGCGGCGACATCGGACGGATCCTTCGGCGTTCCAAACGGCGTCAGACATATCGCGGGCTCGAGAGGCGCAGATATCTATCGGCCGACCTCGCGTGCCGGGATCACCTTGATCACCGATCCAGGAGGCGACGACCACTACGACTTCACGGCGCTTGACGGGGGCGCGGTCCTGATTGTCGTCGATGCCGAGGGTGCCGATTCCTATATCGGGTCAGGTGGGACGCTGTCTTTACTGGTCCTCTTGGATCGTGCGGGAGATGATCGGTGGGGCGATGACGGGATGGGGCCGTCCTCAGCGTTTGGGGGCGTGGCGGCGATCGCCGATCTCGGCGGCAACGATACCTACGACGGCGCCTTTTTCGGGCAAGCTGCTGCGGCACTAGGCCATGCCCTTCTGTTCGATGCCCAGGGCGACGATCGATACCGTGTCCGCGGCATGGGCCAGGCGTATGCGGCAACCGGCGGTGCCGCTGTTCTGGTGGACGGTGGAGGCAACGATACCTATCAAGCGGGCGGCGAGGTTGACACCTTCGACCGCGGTGGCCGGACCAGCAAAGCGCAAGGTGTGGGTTTCGGCAATCGGCAGGGTGTTGCGGGGGCATTGCGGCACTTGTCGATCTCGCCGGTGACGATACCTATCAGGCCGAGTTGTTCGCGCAGGGCCATGGCTTTTTCTTCGGCATGGGTTTGTTGATCGATCAAGCAGGCAATGATCGATACCAGGCGGCGCGGTACGCCCAAGGTGCGGCCGCCCATGTCGGCATCGGGGTGCTCGCCGACCAGGCCGGGCACGACACCTACGATGCCGAGGTCGGTGTCGCGCAGGGGAGGGGGCTCGACCGGTCGATCGGTTTTTGCGCGACGCGGACGGCGATGATCGCTACTCCGCCGGGACGCTGGCTCAAGGGGCGGCGACCGCCAATGGTATGGGCATTCTCGAAGATACCCGCGGCGCCGACCGCTTCACCCTGGAGAACCGGGGTTGGGGCGAGGGGCATTGGTCCGGTGGATTGCCCGGTGCAGGTTTTCTGTTCGGCGCGGATGCGCAGGACGACTTTGTTCTCTCGGGCGCGACGGTGACTCCTGAGGTCGTCCCAAAAGGGGGGCCGCATGCGCTCAACCCCATGCACCGCGAGGCCGCCCCGCCGCCGACCTGCGTCGCGGCGCATGAACCTGTTGGCGCTTGGGGGCACGGGCTCGCGGCGGCGCTCGACCAGGCGTTTCCTCTGGCCGCAGATGGAGATTCAGCAAAAAGCGCGCATGCTTTTGTGCGGCGCGCGCTAGAGCAGGACATCCAAGCCGTTCTTTCGGTGGTCGGCGGTAACGAACATCGCGGGCTCGGCTTACTCGGGGTCGCGCGATGTATCGTGACGGACCAAGGCACACCGCAAGCGGATAGGGTCATTCGCGATCTTGTCGAGAAACTCAATCAAGGGCCCGTACCGTTAGGCTGGATGTATGCAAGTGCGCTGGTCGCGCTCGAACAACCGGCGCCGCTGGTCAGGCGGGCGATTGTCGGCTTGGCCGCCCAGTCGGACTGCACCGCGCGTGTCGGCGCGATCGAACTCGCGCGCAGAACTCTAGAGCGCAACGACACGCCGACCCCGACATGGATCGCGTCGATCGTGCGGCACGGAGGACAAAGCCGATGCTGGCGCGAACAGGCCGCAGCATTGCGTTTCGTCGATACCCGCGGTTCGGTTTTGTCGGGCCGCGCCGTGCGACCAACCTTTCTGCGCAGCGACGAATTGCGACGCCAAGCGTTTTCCACGCCGTAAGGTGATCAAACCAGATTTGGTCGCGTGTGCGCGGACCGCACACCAGCCCTTGCGGGTGTGCACAATGTTGTGGAAAAGCTGTTCATGCCGTGTGACATAACTCTTTGGTTTTGCACAACTTTTTCGCCTTCGACCGGCAATTTTGGTTGCGTCGCCAAAGGCGCTGCAGGAGCATGATGGGGCGCGTGATGGCGCGTTGGTGTTGGGTTTGTGGTGGTGTTTTGAGTCTTCGGACTTGCGACTCACTTCGGTTCAGCATCGGTCCGGTGGTTTTCTTGCTGCAAGGCGGAAGGTGACTGGACCGAGAGGGTTCGGTCCCCGAGCACCTCGTCGGTATTGGTCGTTCGCTCTCCCTCCCGGAGCGCGATCGCTGGCATTGATGGAGGTGCGTGCCCGGGTGTTGCGGTTCTTCGGAGCCGGATCAGACGGGGGTTGGGTCGGGCTTGCAGTCGACGGGCTTGCCTATCGGTTGCAAGGTCGGTCGCTGCATCGGGCGCATGTCTTTCGGGGCATGCGTGGGGATGCAGGGGTTCTCACCAAGGCTTCGGTCTCGGTGGGTGCTTGTGAGGGGTCGGTGTTGACGGTGTCTGGCGACAGGTGCCGACAACAAAAAGCCCGCCGACGTGTCCGCCGCGGGCCAGGGGCTTTGAGTGGCTCCAAGAGCGTCAGGGGCGTCTCTCGCGGGAGACAAAACATAGGCCCAGACCTATGTTCCCTGGCGCTTATTATTGCCTCCTATATAGCCGAAGGCGCACCGTGCAGCAATACAATTTGTGGCTGGCGCCCCTGTGGGCGCAACATGTGGCGTTAGGTGGCCTGTTCCTCGGTATCGGCCACCAGGACACCGTTGATTCGCCAACTCCCATCGGGCTGCTGCTCCATGCGGTAGAGCGCCAGCATCGTCGATAGGTCAAGGCCGACGAAGAAGACCTCCTGGATGGGCTCGCCGCGCACGATCAGCAGCCGGCGATACTCGACGCTTCGCGGCCGGTAGACCGATTCGTAGGATGATCGAACCATTTGCATGAACCGGTCGGGCGACCCGAAATAGGCCTGGATCCCCGGAGATGCAAAGCCAAATGCTGCGTCACCGTCGTCTTTTTGAAACGCCAGCACCTGCGCCTCGATGACCTCGACAATCGCTGCGCGGTCGGCCGCATCACCTTCGACCATGTCTTGCGCCGACGCGTTAACGCCGACCAGCATGAACTTGCAGAAAATAGCCAAGATCACCGAAAGCCGTGTCATATCGTCTCCTCAGGCGGCGTGATCGGGCTAGGATAACCATCAATCGCGCCGACCGCGAGCGCGACCAAGGAAAGGCTATACATGGATATCCAAGCGGCAATTCTACGCGAACCTGGTGGAGAGTTCGCGATCGAACCGGCGACGCTTGATACGCCGCAAGCAGGCGAAGTACTGGTCAAAGTGCTCGCCGCCGGGGTTTGCCATACCGATATCGGGGTCCAGCACATCATGCCGATGCCGGTCGTCTTGGGCCACGAGGGCTCGGGCGTGGTTGAGGCGGTCGGGCCGGGTGTCACAAAGGTTGCGCCCGGCGACCGGGTGGTCATGACGTTCGGGTCCTGTGGCCGCTGCCCGAGCTGCGCCGAAGGAGCACCGTCGCATTGTCACGATATGCGCACGCTGCAGTTTTCGGGCGGCCGCGCCGACGGCTCGCCAACGATGCGCCAGCAAGGCGAGAAGGTGAACGCCGCCTTCTTCCAGCAGTCCTCGTTTGCGACCTATGCGCTGGCGACCGAACGCAATGTCGTCAAAGTCACCCATGACGACGTGCCGCTGGAACTTCTCGGGCCGTTGGGCTGCGGAATTCAAACCGGCGCGGGCGCGGTCCTCAACACGATCAAAGCGCGGGCCGGTCGCAGCATTGCGGTTATGGGTGCGGGCTCGGTGGGCCTTAGTGGCCTGATGGCCGCGCACCTCATCGGCTGTACGACGATCGTCGCAGTTGACATCAACAAAGACCGATTGGCGTTGGCCCAGGACCTCGGCGCGACCCATATTCTGGACGCGGGCGAGGGCGACGTGGCGGTCCGTATTCGTGACATCACCAAGGGCGGGGCGCACTATGTGCTCGAAACGGCCGGGACCGTTCAGTCGTTCACCGATGCGATCGCGTGCCTCACGATGCGCGGCGTGTGCGGCATCGTCACCGTGCCGAACCATGGCGGCGCATTCGAGTTTAGCGCACGTGAGTTGCTGACCGGCGGCCGCACCATTGTAGGTGTGCTGGAGGGGTCCAGCGTCCCTGATGTCTTCATCCCGCAGCTCATCGACTTTTACGCGCAGGGCCGCTTTCCGATGGATCGGTTGGCGACGTACTACCCGTTCGACCAGATCAATCAGGCCGTCGCCGACTCGATTTCCGGCAAGACCATTAAGCCCATTCTCAAGATGCCCTAGCGTGCGGCGCGTCGTCCTAGGTGTTCTCTTTCTCCTGATCGTCGGCTCTTACGGCGGTTCCGCCGTCGCGCAGTCGGCAACCGGCCGACTTCTCGTGGCGCAACCGTCGCTCACGGACACCAATTTTTCGAAGACCGTCGTGCTCGTGCTGCGGCACGATGCAACCGGCGCCTTCGGCCTGATCGTCAATCGCTTCGTCGAGGACGTTGCCCCGCGCGATGTCTTGGCGCTCTTCGACGAAGAGGTGCCTGTTAGTGACCAAACCGTGGCCGTCCATATTGGTGGGCCGGTACAACCGGCGACCACCCTGGCACTTCATTCGCCGGATTTCCAAACGGACCGCACCGATCGAGTGGGCGATTTCATGGCCGTCTCGCCCACTGCCGATACGTTGATCGCCACCGCGGACGGAACGGGGCCACGCACGCTTCGCATCTTTTTTGGGTATGCCGGGTGGGCGCCAGGCCAGCTTGATCAAGAAATCGAGTCTGGGTCCTGGGCGCTGGTCGATGCCACGGCGGATCTCGTTTTTGCCGAGGACGCGGCCGGGGTTTGGGCGGCGGCCCGCGGTCGAATTCGGGTCGAACTATAGATCGGTGTTACAGCGGCCAAACGATGAGGATCATCGGCACCGCGACGGCGACGATGATGATCTCGAGCGGTAGCCCCACGCGCCAATAATCGCCGAACTGATACCCGCCTGGCCCCATGATGAGCGTGTTGTTTTGATGGCCGATGGGGGTCAAGAAGGCGCAGCTTGCACCAACCGCGACCGCCATCAAGAAGGCATCGGGGTTGACCCCGAGTTGCAGCGCCGTTCCGTAGGCGATGGGTGCGGCGACGACCGCGGTTGCGGCGTTGTTCATGATGTCCGACAGCGTCATGGTGATGACCAGGATGATCGTCATGATCGCAACGGGCCCCAACGAGCCCGATAGTGCGACGATGCCGTTGGTGATGAGATCCGTTACTCCGGTCGTCTCTAAGGCCCCGCCGATCGGCATCATCGCACCCAATAACACCACGACGGGCCAGTCGATGGCGTCGTAGACCTCACGCAAGGGCACGATATTTGTCAGGACCACGACCGCGGCGGCCGCGCTGAAGGAAATCGGGAGCGGCGCAATATCGGCAATGCTAAGGGCGATCGCGGCCACGAATGCGGCGATCACGATAGAAGCTTTGCGTCCGGGGTCGCTGCCCAGCTTGCGGGGCGCCAGCGGCAAGCACCCGAGGTCGCCGATCGAACGGTGGACATGCTCCTCGTCGCCGTGCAGCAACAGAATATCGCCAGGACGGAACTGAACCTGGTACAGACGATCCCGAATCGGACGTCCTTGGCGCGAAATCCCCAGGAGGTGAAGTCCGGCGCGGCCCGTCAAGCCCGCCAGGCGCGGCGTCCGTCCGGAGAGTGCCGAGCGCGGCGGGATCACCGCTTCGACCAACACGGTGTTTTCGCCTTCCAGGTCGTCGGTGCCGTCGCTGGCGGTTCCCGTCAGTTCCAACTCGTTCTTCTTGACGTACGACGTCAGTGCGGCAGGCGGCGCTTCGACAACGAGGCGGTCGCCCGCGCGCAGTGGCAGGTAGCGTACGCGCATATAGCCGCGCGTCCCTTCGCGAATGAGCCCAAGAATCTTGACGTCCTCTTCGGCTGCGTCGTCATGAAGATCGTGTATCGACTGCCCCACAAGCGGCGAGTCTTCCCCGACGGTGATTTCAGCGACGTAATCGTCGATCTTGAAAAGTTCTTTTTCTTCGGAAAATTTGAGCCGGGCTTTGGGGATCAGTCGCCATCCGATCAACGCGATAAACGCCACACCGACAATGGCGATTACGCCGCCAACCGGCGTGAAGGCGAACATCCCGAACGCACTATCGCTCACGGTGCCGCGATAATTCGCGACAATGATGTTCGGCGGTGTGCCAATTAGCGTGATCAGGCCGCCGAGGATCGAGGCAAAGGAAAGCGGCATCAGTACGGCGGCCGGTGATCGTGCCGCTTTGATGGCCGATTGAATTGCAACCGGCATCAACAGCGACAATGCGCCGATGTTGTTCATGATTGCCGAGAGCGGCGTAGCGACAAGGCTCATCGCCCCGATATGGGTCGCCGGGGTTCCGGCGGCGGGGGCGAGAATTTTGCTCAGATGTTCGACCGCACCCGAATTGCTGAGCGCCCGGCTGAGGATCAAAATCGCGACCACCGTAATCGTGGCCGGGTGTCCGAATCCGGAAAAGGCGTTCACACTCGGTACGACGCCGAGAAACACCGCCGCGATCAGGCAGACAAAAGCCACGATGTCGTAGCGCCAGCGCCCCCAAATGAAGCCGACGAGGGCGACGGCGAGCACGCCGCTAATCGCATATTGTTCGTAGGTCATCGTTACATCGGCCAGACTATTGCCAAAAGGGGCACGCTCACGATGACGACCAGCACTTTGAGCGGCAACCCCATCCGCCAATAATCCCCAAAACGATAGCCGCCGGGTCCCATGATAAGCGCGTTGTTTTGGTGGCCGATCGGGGTCAGAAACGCGCTCGAGGCGCCGATCGCAACCGCCATCAGAAAGGCGTCGGGATTGACGCCCAGGGCTTGGCCGAGGCTAAACGCGATCGGCCCCGCAACCAGGGCCGTGGCGGCGTTACTCATGATGTCGGTCATGATCATGGTCACGATCATCAAGACGGTCAGCGCCAATATGGGCGATCCGCCGTCGGTGGCGCCGAGGATGGCGGATGCGATAAGCGCACCGGTGCCCGTCGTTTCGATCGCTAGGCCGACCGGAATCATGGCGCCGAGCAACACCACGATCGCCCAGTCGACGGAATCATATATTTCGCGGGCCGGGACGATGTTGGAGAGAACGATCGCCAAAGCACCGCCGGCAAGCGCGAGCTCAAACGGCACGACCCCGATCGACGCCACAACGAGCGCGGCGGCAAAAATCGCGAAAGGCGAGGAACCCGGCCCGTTTGCTGCCGGTGCCCACGCGTTTCTCGCCAAGCGGCAAACACCCCAGTGCCGGCACCACTTGCGATAGCCGCTCCAGATCGCCCTGAAACAACAAAATGTCGCCAATGCGCAGGCGCTCATTGCCGATCCGTTCGCGCAAGCGCTCGCCCCGGCGTGAGATGGCCAGCAGATTGATGCCGTATCGTCCCGTCAATCGCAGCGATAGCAGAGTTTGTCCGATCATGGATGATCGCGGCGCGACTACCGCTTCACTCAATACATAGTCCGAGCCGCGTAGCATCGATTGAATGTCTTCGTCGGCCGTGGTGAGTTCCAGCCCGAGGGCCCGCATGAAGTCTGCGATTTCTTGCGCACCGCCCTCTACGATCACCAAATCGCCGGGTTGGACCAACTGATGTCGCGCCGAAACGAAAATTCGTAGACCGCCGCGCAGCAAACCGATGAGCACCACATCATGCTGGTCGCTGATGGCGTCGATTTCGCCAATCGCTTTGCCGCACGCAACTGATGTCTCTTGAACCAATCCCTCGGCGACGTAGTCATCGATTTTGAAAAGGTTGCGCGTAGGCGCATCCGCCAAGCGACGGCGCGGGATCAGGCGCCACCCGATCAACGTGATAAACAACACACCCGCGACTGCAACGGCAGCGCCCACCGGGGTGAAGTCGAACATGCCGAACGGCTCGCCGGTCGCGCTGCCGCGAAAGCCGGCAATGATGATGTTGGGGGGGGCGTCCCGATCAGCGTCACGAGACCGCCCAGGATTGAGCCGAACGAAAGCGGCATTAATACGATTGCCGGCGAGCGCCGGGCTCGCGTCGCCGACTGGATCGCCACCGGTAGCAGCAAGGAAAGCGCCCCGATGTTGTTCATCACCGTGGATAGCAACGCGCCCAGACCGGTCAGCGTACCGACATGGGCGATCGGCCGCCGCGTCGCAGGTGCCAGACTTCGGGCGAGCGAATCAACAACGCCCGAGTTCGACAGCCCTTTGCTCAAGATAAGAACGGCAATCACAGTAATCGTCGCGGGATGCCCGAAGCCGACAAAAGCTTCGCCCGCCGGCACGACCCCGGCGGCGACGGCCAAGATCAACGCGCTGAGTGCAACGACATCGTAGCGCAAACGCCCCCAAATGAACCCGGCTAAGGCCAGCCCCAGGATGGCGAGAACCACGACCTGATCGTTCGACACGGGGAGGGCCCGACGTAATCTGTCGCGGCGAAACGACTGGCGCTACTGCGCCGTCATGCTCTGGCGCAGTTTCGTCGTTGCCGCCGTGTCGACCGTTGAGCCGTTGATCACGACGCCATAATCCGCCTTCGCCGCATCCGCGCCGATATAGCCGTCCAGGACATCGTCCAACACATCCTCGGGGTTGCGTTCCAGCGGTTTGCCATACCCGCCACCGCAGGGCCCATGGGCGATGAATTTGTCGCCCGTTTTTGCCGCGCGGTAGGGCAGTTTCGAGGGCAAGTTTTCGGTCGACCCGTCATGGCGGTCGAATCGCAACGTCGCGGGGTCGCCTTCCTGCCCGCCCTCGAAACCCCAGGGTTTGAACAAGTGGCCTTCGCCTTCGACCGAATAGCCTCCGTCGCCGAGGAAGGTAAACTCGCGAACCGCGCCGATGCCGCCGCGCCACTTGCCGGCCGGTACCATATCTTCCCGCATCTCGTAGCGGTTCACCCGAAGTGGCAGATGTGACTCGATATCTTCGATTGGGTTGTTGCGGGTGTTGGCGTAAAGCGTATCGACAGCGTCCATACCGTCTTTGCCGTAGCGCCCCCCATAAGCCCCCTCGAAAATCTCCATGTGCACCCAGTGCTGGCCTTTTTCGAGACCAGAGAAGGCAATGACTTTCAGATTGCCGACGCCCGCGCTGATCTGATGCGGTACTGCTGGCGCAAGCGCCCGCATAATCGTGTCGGCAATCATCAAACCTGGGGTGAACCGCGCGATAACGGGGGCGGGGAAGTTCGGATTCGCCAACGATCCCTTCGGCGCGACAATCTTGTTGGGGCGTGTCAGGCCGCTGTTCTGCGGGACATAGCCCACGGTCGCGGAATCGACCAAGATCGAGCGAATGGTCAGCCAAATCGCGACGTCCACAGATCCCTCAAAGGGCATATTGATCGGTAGGTCGATCTGATCCGCGGTTCCAGTTAGATCGACCGTGATGTCGCTGCCCTTCACGGTCAGCGTGACCACGATCGGCAAGTTCTTCTCTTTCGGGTTTTCGCTGTATTCGTAACCGTCGATGTGACCGGTTGCGCTGTATTCGCCATCGGGAATCTTGCTGATCGCATCGCGCATCATTTTTTCCGACGCATCCATCAGGGCTTCTGACGCGCCCATCACCGTGTCGTAGCTGTATCGCTCGATTAAGGCGATGAACCGTTCGGCACCGATCCGTGCTGCAGCGATTTGCGCTTCCATATCGTCGACGACGAGGTGCGAGGCACGAATATTGTCGCGCAGCATGTGCCACACCATTTCGTTCTTTTTGCCCTGATCGAACACTTTGATGGCCTTCAACTGAAGGCCCTCGGCGTAGACGTCCATCGCATCGACAATACCGCACGACCCCGGGCTCAACGATCCGATGTCGAGATGGTGCGCTGTCGTTGCGGACCAACCCACGAGTTTGTCTTCGATGAACACCGGGATGGCAAACAGCACATCGGGGCCATGTGACGAACCGCCATAGGGGTCGTTATGCATGATCACGTCGCCCGGTCGGACCTCTTCGCCGCGCGCGGCGAGCGATTTGTTGATCCCTTTGATGTAGCCGGGGATGGGACCGGACTGCAGAGGCGTGCTTTGCTTGGACTCACAGAGTTGGCGGCAATCCACATCGACGATCGCAGCGCCGAAATCTTCCGACTCGCGGATGATCGAGGAATAGGCCATCCGCATCAGCTTGTAGCCCATCTCAACGGCGATGCTTTCTAGCGCACCTTGGATGACGCTGGCGGTGATGGGGTCGACGGCGCGGCGGTTGTCGCCTTTGCCGGGAACGCTGGACGAGGTCATTTCTTCCCTCCGACTTTGATGAACAGATTGCCGCTGAGGTCGGCGCTAAAGGTACAGGTCGGCGGCACCACCGTTGTGGTGTCTTTCTGCAAGACGATGGCCGGACCTGGGATGTCCTCGTTGAGTGGGAGTTGGTCGCGCCGATAGTAGGGGGTCTCGAAGGTCTGAAGTGAGCCATCGACTCGGAACATCGAGGAGTCCTTGCGGACCAGCGCGGCGTCCAACGACCGTTCGATGGTCTCATCGACGACCTCGGCCTGGATCTTGGGCATTTGCCCCACGCCGGTGACCCGCGCGTTAACGAGCTCCACCGGCGAATCCGGGTAGTTCTGGCCGTACTCTCCAAGGTGCAACTCATGAAAGCGATCGAACACTTGGTTCATCAGGGCCTCGTCCACCTTCCCGTCGGGGAAATCGATCCGAAGTTCGTAGCCCTGACCGGCATAGCGAAAATCGCCGGCACGTTCGAATTTCATTTCATCGCTAGACAACCCCTCGGCTTCGAACTGCTTTTGCAGATTGCCCTGCATCGCATCGAAGTCGCGGTTCAGACGATCCATATCGATGTCGCCCTGAATTTGGAACTCTGTCTTGATGGCGTCGTATTTGTGGTCCGTTGTCAGCAAGCCGACGGCGGAGGTGATCCCGGGGTAAGGCGGAATAATCACCTCCGCGATATCAAGTTCCGCAGCGACTTCGGCGCCATGAAGCGGGCCGGCACCACCGAAGGCCACAAGCGCATACTCGCGCGGGTCGATCCCTTTTGCACGGTACGCGAGCGCACGGCGTTCGCCATGCTGGCGTTGATAATCGTCAGGATGCCTTCCGCACATTCGTGGGGTGTCAGACCAATTTGGTTGGCGAATTCCGAAATGACGGCCTCGGCCGCCGGCCCATCCAGCGACATTTCGCCGCCCAAGAAGTTGTCTTTGCTCAGTCGCCCCAGCACCACGTTCGCATCAGTCACTGTGGGCAAGGTGCCGCCGCGGCCATAGGCGGCAGGACCAGGTTGCGAACCGGCACTGCGTGGTCCGACGCGGAACGTACCGCCGACGTCCTGCCAGGCAATACTCCCGCCGCCGGCACCGATGGTGTGGATATCGATCATCGGCACCATGAGCGGGAAGCCGGCGATCGAGGTGTCGCGCGCGGTGGCCTCGCCGAACCGGCCATCTGTCACGATGCCGATATCGGCACTGGTGCCGCCGACATCAAAGGTGATCAGTCGCTTGCGCTCGGATAGCTCGCCGCACCAGGCGCCGCCAAGGACCCCAGCGGCCGGTCCCGACAGCAGCGTGAACACCGGACGATCGGCAACCAACGAGGCGGTGGCCACGCCACCGTTCGAGCCCAGGATGTGCAGGTCCGCCTTCAGGCCGCTCGCAGTAATGCTCTCCTCGAGATTCTTTACGTAATTGCGCACCTTGGGTCCAACAAAGGCATTCATTGCGGCCGTGGTAAACCGTTCGAATTCGCGGAACTGCGGTGAAATATCGGACGAGGTCGTGACGAAAGCGTCCGGGTATTCCTCTTGGATGATCGCCTTGGCGCGTTCTTCGTGGCTCGGGTCGATATACGAAAATAGGAAACACACCGCGATCGACTCGACCCCCTCGTCCTTGAGGGCTCGTGCGGCCGCGCGGACTTCTTCTTCGTCCAACGCCTCCAACACCTCGCCTTTGGGCGGCGCGATCCGCTCGGTCACCGTTTTGCGATGGCGGCGCTTGATGAGGGGTCGATCCTGCCACGGGATTTCCTGCATGATCGAATAGTGTTCCGGGCGTTGGTGGCGCCCGATATGGATGATGTCGCGATACCCCTTCGTGGTAACCATGCCCGTCACCGAGCCGTCGTGTTCCAGCACGGCGTTCGTCGCGATCGTCGTGCCATGAAGAACATGGTCGATTGACGCGCGATCGACCCCATTGCGTTCGCAAAGCTCGATCAAACCCGTCATCACACCCTCAGAAGGGTCGTGCGGCGTGGTCGGCACCTTGTGGATGATCGTCTGGTTCGCCGACGTATCGGTCAGCACAAGGTCGGTGAACGTGCCACCGACATCGACACCTATAAGCTTCATGCAACTCGTCTCCCTTGCAGCCACCATCGGCGGCGCATCGTGTTTTCTTGTTGGGCTGCTGATCCGGCGCGCTTGGGGCAACCGCTGGACATCGCGCACCAGGGGGGAATAATAGGTGGTGGGAGGGCGACCCGTCCAGCAAACCAATGAACCCATTTCGGCGCGCCGCGCCGGTGACTAGGAGTGCGTCTTGTGACAATCGCGAAGGCCGTCAACGAAGAAAGATTGTGGCAGCGCCACATAGATCTCGCCCAGATTGGGGCTACGGCCAAAGGCGGGGTCAACCGCGAGGCTTTTACGCCCGAAGAGGCCGAGGCCCGCAAGCTCCTGGCCGGCTGGGCGGAGGCCCGTGGGTTCACCTGCGCGGTCGACGAGATCGGCAATCTGTTCTTTCGGCGTGCCGGTACGGATGCCGATGCGGCGCCCGTCGTCACCGGCAGCCATATCGACAGCCAGCCCACCGGCGGCAAATTCGACGGCGCCTATGGGGTTCTCGCCGGGCTAGAGGTACTGGAGGCCGCCGAAGACAGCGGGATTGCCACCAAACGGCCCATTGAGTTTGTGGCCTGGACCAACGAAGAGGGTGGCCGGTTCCAACCCGCCACGATGGGTTCGGGCGTTTACACGGGCGCGATGGACCTTGAGGAGATGTTGTCGGTCAAGGATCGTTCCGGCGCGGTGGTGCGCGACCTCTTGCCGGCCACGCTAGCCGCGACACCGAATGCCGCCCAACGCCCTTTGGGCACCAAGTTCGCCGCCTATATCGAAGCGCACATCGAACAAGGCCCGATCCTGGAGATGGAAGATCGGGCCATCGGTGTCGTCACCGGCATCCAGGGCACGCGATGGTTCGCCATTGAGGTTGAGGGATCCGAAGCGCACGCAGGTACGACCCCGTTCTCCGCGCGCCGCGATGCCTTTCGCGCGGCGCACGCGATGATCGCGGAGATGTACGACCTCACGGTGGACGACAAAGACATCCTGCGGTTCACGGTCGGTTGTTTCGAGGTGTCGCCGGGTTCTCCCAACACCGTGCCGGGTCATGTCTATTTCACCCTCGATATCCGTCACCCCGATGGCGTGTTCCTGACCGAACTGGGCGACAAGGTCGAAGAGGTCTGCAAACGCAATGCGGGCGGGCTTCCGTATAAGGTGCGCGAGACATACAACGTGCCGCCGATTCAGTTCGATGCCGATGTCGTCGGACGCATTCGCGATTGCACCAAGGCGTTGGACCTGTCGCACCGCGACATGATTTCCGGCGCCTTGCACGACGCCAAATACATGAACGATATCTGTCCGGCCGGCATGATCTTCGTGCCGTGCGAAAAAGGCATCAGTCACAATGAAATCGAAGCTGCAAACCCTGCGGACCTGGCGGCCGGTGCACGCGTCTTGGCTGAAGCCATGATCGCATTGGCGAACCAATAATGTCGCGGGCGCTGACCTTTGGGGCGGCCCAACTTGGGCCGATTGCCCGGGCCGAGTCGCGCGAGGCGATGGTGGCGCGGCTGCTGGAAATGATGCGCGAGGGCCACAGCCGCGGCTGCGATGTCATCGTCTACCCGGAACTTGCCCTGACGACCTTTTTTCCGCGCTGGTTCTTCGAGGACCAAGACGAGATCGACACCTTCTTTGAGCGCAGCTTCCCCAGTCCTGTAACCCAACCGTTGTTCGACGAAGCCAAGCGCCTGGGCATCGGGTTTCATATCGGCTACGCCGAATTGGTCGAGCAGGACGGGCGTTTGCGTCGTTTCAATACGGCCGTGGTCGTCGACAAGGCTGGCGAGATCGCCCTCAAGTACCGCAAGATCCACCTCCCCGGACACGCCGAGCACGAGCCCTATCGGGCGTTTCAGCATCTCGAGAAGCGGTATTTCGAGGTCGGCGATCTGGGGTTTCCGGTGGTGCGTTCGATGGACGGCAACTTAGGCATCTGCATTTGCAACGATCGGCGCTGGCCCGAGGCCTATCGGGTGATGGGCCTGCAAGACGTCGAGGCGGTTTTCATCGGCTACAACACGCCCACCCATAACCCGCCGGCGCCGCAGCACGACCACCTCACGTCCTTCCACAACCACCTCAGCATGCAGTCGGGCGCCTACCAGAACGCGACCTGGGTTGTTGCCGCCGCAAAGGCCGGCCGTGAGGAGGGGGTCGACATGCTGGGACAAAGTGCGATCATCGCCCCGTCGGGCGAAATCGTGGCGATGGCGTCGACGCTGGAGGACGAACTTATCGTGGCAAAATGCGATCTCGATCTTTGTCGCTCGTACAAAGAAACCTGGTTTGCATTCGAGAAACACCGGCGACCGGAACATTACGGCCTCATCGTCGAACGCACCGGCGCACAGCCCCCGGGGTCAAATCGATGAAAACGCGACGTCATTTCGTCGATACCGAAGCGGGGCAGCTCCACGTCGTTTCAACGGATCATGCCGAGAACGGCAAAGCCCCACTGGTGATGATCCCCCAGATGAGCGCGCTCGAGCAGGTTCGCCTGATGGCGGCGCTGGACGACCGGCCGATGATCGCCATTGACCCCTTGGGGTTGGGTGATTCTGATCCAGTCCCCGGGGAGAAGCCGACGATCGAAGATCATGCGACCGTCTTACTCGCGGCGCTGGCTGTGCTGGACGTCGATCGCTTCGATCTTTACGGCAGCCATTTCGGTGCCCGGGCCGCTAGCGAAATGACGATCCAAGCTGGGGATCGTGTCGGGCACTTGATCCTTGATGGGGCGGGCCACCTCGAGGAACCGTTTCGCACGGAACTCATTGAAAACTACGCGCCGCCGCTGCCGATCGATCAACACGGCAGCCAACTTCGTTGGAGCTGGCACTTCGTGCGTGACTCGTTCCTGTTCTGGCCGCATTTCAGCCGCGATCCG
The DNA here is from genome assembly GCA_038141965.1 of Alphaproteobacteria bacterium. Classification (GTDB taxonomy): domain Bacteria; phylum Pseudomonadota; class Alphaproteobacteria; order SHVP01; family SHVP01; genus CALJDF01. The sequence goes on along the minus strand of JAYQJC010000001.1, from coordinate 124,874 downwards.
GCGCATGCCCGCATGGTCGGTATCCCGTCCGCCGACGCATTGCATGACCGCACTGTGCAGGTGCTGAAGAACGCGCACTCCTTCGACAAAAATCTCCGGGCCGCTTTTTCCTATCCGACCCACGACAAATTGCCGCAGATCGCCTGCCCGACTCTATTGAGCAAGCGGGACGCGCCCTGCGCATCGCTCATTTCGAATGCGCGGCAGTCCGATCACGAATTCTACGACTGCGTGCTCAGCACGGACGAAGAAGTGACGGCCTGGGCTCAGTCGATCCGAGACCTGCTCGACAATTCGTGAACACTAGCGCCATCGTGGTGTAGTAGGACTGTCGACCTTACCCACCCCTCGGGATCCATCTCATGAGAATTTGTTTGGCGATACTGGCAGGTATCGCAAGCTGTGCCTTCAACCTCGCCGCCGCCGCCGCCGATTGGTCCGTCGATACCGTGGCGCTACCGGGCGCGGTTGCGGCGCTGTTTGAAGATGAAGGGCGCACCGTGGTGCGGACGCGATCGGACGCGTTCTTTCAACTCGGGCTCAACGACAACGGCACCTTGCGGGTGACCCGGCTTGGCTCCTACGAGCCACCAAAGCGGTTGCGTCGTCCCGACATGCTGCCCGACGGCGTTGTCAGTACCGGCTCCAGCGCGATTAAAGAGGCTTACCTCATCGGCCCAACCAGCCGGTATCGCCATGGCGTTATGGGCGATGCCATCGAGGCCGCCGGGCTCCGGGTCATGACCCAAGGCGGCGAGACGTTGGAATATTGCTTGCCAGCGAACTCGGTTTTCGAGGACCTCCTGCCGCGGCTTCACGATATCGACGGAGATGGCGAGGACGAAGTGATCGTCGTCCGCTCCTATCTCGAGGCCGGTGCCGCGGTCGCGGTGTTCGGCATTCGCGACGGTGGTCTCGTTCTCATCGCAGAGACCGAACCCATCGGTCGGTCCAATCGGTGGTTAAATCCTGTTGGGGTCGCCGATTTCGACGGTGACGGGCGGCCGGAGATCGCGGTCGTCAAGACGCCGCACATCGGGGGTATCCTGGAACTCTACGAACTGGTCGATGGGGCGTTGAAAACGGACGCCAGCGCGCGTGGATTTTCCAACCATTTTATCGGATCGCGGGAGCTGTTCCTGTCGCGTATCGTCGATGTTGATGGTGACGGCGCGCCCGATGTCGTTCTGCCAAGCGCCGACCGTAGTGCACTCCGATTCGTCCGTGCGATTGCGGGCAAGATCGAGGATCTGAATACAATCCCGTTACCTGCCAGGGTCCAAACGAGTATGATGCCGCTCGACGCCGAGACCGGCGCGTTTGTCCTTGGTTTGGCCAACGTTGCGCTGGCGGTCGTGCGCCCCTGAGACGGGCGGTCCTTGATTTCGCGGAGTAGAGCGTCGAAGATTCCCCACTTGGGGAACGCCGAAAACCGGAACACGAGACAGAATGGACGACGCCGACAAGCTTCATGAGGCGGAGACGGAGATTCGCCAGCTCAAGCTGACCGTCGCAGCGTTGCGCGAGGAACTCGAGCGAAGCGAGTTTGAAAAGCAGACCGCCGGGCAAAAGGCGGCGTCGGGCACGCAAGACGAGATCACGCAACTCAAGAGCACGGCACAAGCGTTGCGCGACGAACTCGAATCCGCGCTCCTCGACAAGCAGGCGAGCGTGCAGCAGGCGCGCGCCGAGTCGGTCGATGAAATCAATCAGCTCAAGACTGCGGCTCAAAGCCTCAGGGACAGCATGGACGAGGTGCGGTTCGACGCCGATCGTCGCGTGCAAGAGGCACGGGCGGATGCCGCGAACGAAATTAGGCAGCTGAAAGATTCCGTTCAGGCGTTGCGGGACGAAATAGACGCCGAGCGATTCGAGGCCCAACGGAACGTTCAACACGCGGTCGCCGAGTCCCATAGCGAGATCGCCTCCCTGCGGGAAGCCGCGCAATCCCTCAGGGAAGCGCTTGATAAGACACAGGCGGAATATGAGGGTAAAATACAAGACCTAGAGCGCGCTCACCGGAGCGAGATTAATCACCTTCAGGAGTCTGTTCGCGTTCTACGCGATCAGGTAGAGAGCCTGCATGGCGCTGCAGTCTGAAACGCCGGAGAAGCCAAAGCCCAAGGCGAAGCCGAAACCAAAGGCGCGAGCAAAGGCGAACGGCAGCAAGGGCCGGGCCAAAAAGAAGCCGGCATCCGAAGTCGCTGCCGAAGCGCCGGAGGTCGATCGCCGACAAGACGTCGAAGCGCGGCTACGTCACGCCGAAATCCTTCTCAGCGTGTCGAAGCGCTGCGCATCGATCGAATCGCTCGACGATATTCTCGAAACATTGGTCGAGATGACCTCGTGGGAACTCGGTTGCGAACGCGGCACGCTCTTTCTCAACGACCCTGCCACCGGCGAACTTTACTCGCGTGTGGCGCAAGGAACGTTCCGCCGTGAAATCCGCATGCTCAATACCAGCGGTATTGCCGGGCATGTTTTTTCGAGCGGCAAAGGCGTCATCATCCACGACGCCTACAAGGACGACCGCTTCAACCGCGCGATCGACCAACAGACCGGCTTTACCACAAAGAGCGTCTTGTGCGTCCCCATCCGTACCATGAAGGACGAAGTCATCGGGGTGATGCAGTCGTTGAACAAAACCGATGGCGAGTTCACCCAAGACGACCGGCATCTCTTGGAGCAGATGACGACCCAAGCGGCCGTGGCTCTCCAGAGCACGGTCTTCGTCGAGCGTATGAAGGATACCCGCGAAAAGGAGATGGAGTTTCTCGATCTCGTCGCGGACGTCACCTCGGAACTTGAACTCGGCACGCTGCTACAGCGGGTCATGGGAGAGGCCACCCGCATGTTGTCGGCCGAGCGCTCCACCCTCTTCATTAGCGACGAAAAGACCGGCGAGCTGTTCTCTCGGGTAGCGCAGGGCGACGACTCGATTGGCGAGATTAGGCTCCCGAACCACGCGGGTATCGCCGGCGCGGTCTTTACCTCGGGCAAAAGCGTCAACATCCCGCACGCCTATGCGGATTTGCGGTTTAACCCCGGCTTCGACAAACAAACCGGCTTCTTTACCCGATCGATCCTCTGCGTTCCGGTGACCAACAAAGAGGGCAAGGTCATCGGCGTGACACAGGTCTTAAACAAGCGGGGCGGGCCGTTCACGGCCGAAGACGAAAGCCGCTTGAAAGCGTTCACGGCGCAAGTCGCCATCGCCCTCGAGAACGCCAAGCTGTTCGACGATATCCAGCAAATGAAGAACTACAACGAATCGATGCTGGAAAGTATGTCGAACGGCGTTGTCACGATCGACGACCAGGGCGCCATTGTGACCTGCAACAAGGCCGGTTTGCGCATCTTCAAGATGCGGGCTGCCGACGTTCTCGGGAAGTCGACCGAGGAATTCTTCACCGGCGACAATGCTTGGGTGCTCGAACGTCTCGACAAGGTTCGCGAGGAACAAGAGCAGGACATTTTCGTCGATGCCGAACTGAAGTTCGCCGACGAAACCATTTCCACCAACCTCACCGTTTTGCCGCTGGTGGGTGGCGAGGACGAAAAGCTCGGCCTCATGCTGATGATCGAAGACATCAGCTCCGAAAAGCGCATGAAATCCACGATGTCGCGCTACATGGATCCGGGTATCGCCGACCAACTTATGGAAAGCGGCGGCGAAGACATCATGGGCGGTGCCAGCCAAAAAGCCACGGTTCTGTTTTCGGATATTCGCGGCTTCACGACGATCACCGAGGAGCTCGGTGCGCAGGGGACGGTTTCGTTCCTCAATGAATACTTCACGATCATGGTCGACTGCATCAGCCGCGAAGAAGGCATGCTCGACAAGTTCATCGGCGATGCCATTATGGCAGCATTCGGTCTCCCCATCGCGCACGACGACGATGAGGATCGCGCCGTGCGTGCGGCGATCAGCATGATCCGCGAAATGTGGGCGTGGAATGTCGAACGCGAAGCACGGGGTCAGCCGCCCTGCGACATGGGCGTTGGCCTGAATACCGATAGCGTGGTGTCCGGCAACATCGGCTCGCCCAAACGGATGGACTACACCCTAATCGGCGATGGCGTGAACCTGGCGTCACGGTTGGAAAGCGCCTGTAAGGCTTATTCGGCCCGCATCCTGATCAGCGATCATACCTACAAGCTTTTACGCGGAACCTACCGCATTCGCGATGTCGACATGGTGGTCGTCAAAGGGAAGACCGAGCCCGTTGGCGTTTACGAAGTGCTCGACTACCACAACGATGAAACCTTCCCCAACCTCATGGACGTGGTCAACTACTTCAATGAGGGCATGAAGCACTATCGAAATGGCACCTTTGACGACGCCATCGACAAGTTCAAAGAGGCGCTTTCGCGCAATCCCAGCGACAAGCTCTCGCAGACCTATATCGAACGCTGCGAACACCTGAAAGCCGAACCGCCCGGCGACGACTGGAACGGCGTCTGGGTGATGACCTCGAAGTAGCTAGCGTGCCGCCGCGCGTTCAAGCGCGACGACGCCCGGCAAATCTTTGCCTTCCAGCCATTCAAGAACGCGCCGCCGGCTGCCGAGACGTAACTGAAACTCGTATCGACACCGGCCTGCGCCAGCGCCGCCATGGTGTCGCCACCGCCGGCTACGCTTAGAGTCTTTCCCTCGCCGGTGAGTTTGGCGACGGCTTGGGCGACGGCAACGGTGCCGCGATCGAACCGGGCCGTCTCAAAGGCGCCAAGCGGTCCGTTCCACACCACGGTGCGGCATTGGCCGAGAATTTCGTTGAGCGCGGCAACCGACGCAGGTCCAACGTCGAGGATCATTTGTCGTCCGGCACCGCTGCGATGTCGACGGTTTCGGTCGCCACGCCGGGCGCCAAGGTTTCGGCGATCACGGCGTCGACCGGCAGGACGATTTCGCATCCCGCACTCGCGGCCGCCGCTTCGACTTCGCGGGCGGTTTCGGCAAGGTCGGTTTCGCATAGGCTCTTGCCGATCGCGACACCTTGCGCCGAGAGAAACGTATTCGCCATCCCGCCGCCGATGGCGAGGTATTGCACCTTGGTGACGAGATTGGTCAACGCGCCGAGTTTGGTCGAAACTTTCGAGCCGCCGACGATCGCGGCAACCGGCCGCTGCGGCGCATCGAGCGCCTTGTGCAGCGCCGTCAGTTCCGCCTCCATGCCACGCCCGGCGGCGCTCGGCAGGAAATGCGTGATGCCCTCGATCGACGCGTGAGCTCGGTGCGAGCACGAAAAGGCCTCGTTGATGTACAGATCGCCGAGATCTGCCAGGGTCTTGGCAAACGTCTCGTCGTTGCTTTCCTCGCCGGCGTGGAAGCGCAGGTTTTCCATTAGGATGATTTCGCCGGGGTCCAACTCGGCGATGGCCTCTTTTGCCGCCGGGCCGACGCAATCGTCGCTGAACGGAATGGGCGGACGACCGAGCGCCGTGCCCAGCACTTCGCGCACGCGCCGCAAGGAGAACTCCGCCCGAAACGCGCCCTTGGGGCGCCCAAAATGCGACAGCACCACCACTCGCGCACCGCGGGCCATCAGTTCACGGAGCGTGGGCGCAAGCCGTTCGATCCGCAATCCGTCCGTCATGTGCAGATCTTCCATCGGCACATTGAGGTCGGCACGGACCAGGACGGTCTTACCGTCGACGTCGATGTCGTCAAGGGTGCGCAGGGTTTCCATGGCGGCGCGCACCATACCGGCTCGTCTCTTTTCCTTCAACGCGCCGAGACCGATTGCGTGCGCCAATCCTGGGTTTCATAGTGTCGGGATGACGATTCTTATTTCCATCAACGGGCCGGATCGGCCCGGTCTCGTCTCGGCCATCGCCGGGCGTCTTTTCGATCTCGGGTTCAACCTCGGCGATACCAATTTCGCGGTCCTCGGGACCGGGTTCGAGTTCGATACCGTGACCGAGCCGCCCGCCGATATGGCTCTGGCCGACATCGAAAAAGCGCTTTCGTCCATCGACGAGTTGGCAGATTGCGCCGTCACCGTCGCGCCGTTCGGCCATGAGGCGACGCACGATGAAACAGGCGTGGCCACGCATTCGATCGGCTTTCGCGGCGGCGATCAGCCGGGCCTCCTCGCGCGCCTTGCCGAGGTCTTGAGCGATTTCGACGCCAATATCGTGAGGTTGAACGCGGAACGCCTACCGGGCGCACAAGGGCATCGTTACCTGACGACGTGCGCGATCGCCATTCCGGCCGATCGCGCAACCGCGTGTCTGGCGGCGTTGGCCAATACCGCAGGACAAATGCAGCTGACCTGCGATTGGCAGGCGCTCTAGGTCGCGGCGCTGACCACTGGGTCGATTTGCGACAATTCGTCGGCGGGAATGTGACAGGCGATGCGGTGGCCGTCCTCGGTCTCATGAGTCGGCGGCAACTCGGTTTCGCAGATGGCGCCGATTTTGCGATGGCAGCGCGTATGAAACGGACATCCCGACGGCGGCTTCAGCGCACTCGGCGGATTGCCTTCCAGAACGATGCGCTTCTTCTTGTAGCGCGTATCGGCAATCGGCACGGCCGATAGCAACGCTTCTGTATAGGGGTGATACGGCGGCGCAAAGACATCCTTGGTCAGGCCCATTTCCATGATTCGGCCCAAATACATCACGACGACTCGGTCGGCGAGGTACCGCACCACGCCCAAATCATGACTGATGAATAAAAGCGTCGTGCCGTGTTCGCGCTGAATGTCCATCAGCAATTCGGTAACGGCGGCCTGTACGGAAACGTCCAACGCGGAAACCGGCTCGTCGGCCACCACGAGAGACGGATCGCCCGCGAAAGCTCGGGCAATACCGACGCGCTGCTTCTGTCCGCCCGATAGCTGCCGGGGCTTGCGGTTGGCAAATTCGCCGGGGAGTTTGACCAGATCGAGAAGCTGTTGCACCCGGGTGGCGACTTCTTCGCGGGTGCCATGTTGCGTCGACAACCGGTCGACCACACGGGCGATTTGTCGGCCCACCGTATGGCTCGGGTTCAACGTCTCGTTGGGGTCTTGGAAAACCATCTGCAGCGATGCGAGTTGCTTTTTACTGCGTTGACGCACCGGCGTTTCGCCAACGGCGTGCCCGTCGAGCAGAATCTCCCCTTCGGTCGAGGTTTCCAAGCCCATCAGAACCTTGGCGAAGGTCGACTTGCCGCAGCCCGATTCACCAACGATCGCGAGCGTCTCGCCGCGCTGGGCCGACAGCGTGATGGCCTCGTTGGCTTTGACCTCAACGGCCCCTTGGCGTGAGATCAACGCTCCAATGCTGCGATCTTTGATCGTGTAGTACTTTTTGAGGTCGGTTACCCGCAAGACTTCGGTTGTCGCCTCGCGCGTTTCGACGGTGTCGTTGACCGAGGTTTCTACGGTGAAATCGATTTCCTCCCACCGTGCACAGCGCACGCGATGAGTGGCGTCTTTGCCGGACAGGGCGATCGGTCCGGCGTCGCAGCGTGCGCCTTCGAAAAAATCGCACCGAGGCGCGAAGTTGCAGCCGGTCGGCCGCTCGTTGGGCAACGGGAGCTGGCCGCGAATCGGCGTCAACGGTTTGGCCGTCTTATCGGTATCGGGTAGCGGGATGCAATCGAACAGTCCCTTGGTGTAGGGGTGGCGAGGGGTGTCGAACAAAGCATCGACGCCGGCCTCTTCTACGACTTCGCCCGAGTACATCACGTTGACCCGCGAGCAGGTTTCCAGCACCAAGCCCAGGTTATGCGAGATGTACAGCATGCCGGTGCGATGCTTGGCGGCAAGCGAGGCGATTAGATCGACGATGCCGGCCTCGACCGTGACGTCGAGCGCCGTCGTCGGTTCGTCGAGCAACAACAAGGAGGGGCGGGACAACAAGGCCATCGCGATCACGACGCGCTGTTGCTGTCCGCCCGAGATTTGATGCGGATAGGACGCCGCAACGCGCGCCGGGTCGGGCAATCCAACATCGTCCAGCGCCGACAGCGATTGATCGTAAGCGTCCTTGCGGGTGGCTTGATCGTGGAAGATCGGCACTTCCATCAATTGGTCGCCGATGGTCATGCTGGGGTTCAGCGCCGACATCGGCTCCTGATAGACCATCGCGATTTCGCCGCCACGCAATTCCCGCAACGCGCCGGGCGAGAGCGTCGTGATGTCGCGTCCCTTGAACAGGATTTGACCACCGACGATGGCGCCGTTGCGGCCGAGATAGCGCATGATGGCCATCGCCACCGTCGATTTGCCGCATCCCGATTCGCCAACCAAGGCGATCGCTTCGCCTGTTTCAAGGCGCAGCGAAAAATCGATCACAGCCGGTATTTCGCCCGCCCGGCTGTAGTACGACACCGACAGATTGCGAATATCCAGCAGCGGTGCGTCCGTTTGCTGGGCCTGGCTCGCCGTCAACGTCTCAGTCATGCAGCGATACCTCTCGGATACCGTCGGCAAGCAGATTGAACCCCAACACCAAGGTGGAGATCGCGATGCAGGGGATGACGGTCATATGCGGAAACGCCAAAGCGAGCGCCCGAGCCTCGTTGATCATGCCGCCCCAATCGGGGTCGGGCGGCGGCAGGCCGAGGCCGAGAAAGCCCAAGACGCCGATCGTGATGATCACGTAGCCAATCCGTAAGCACCCGTCGACGATCAAGGGGCCGCGGGCATTGGGCAAAATCTCGATCAGCATGATGTACCACGGGCTCTCGCCGCGGGTTTGCGCCGCTGCCACGTAGTTGCGTGTGCGCAAGTCGAGCACCAAGCCGCGGACGATCCGCATCACGCCGGGGGCGCTGGCGAAGGTCACCGCAATGATGATGTTGATCCCCGAAGCGCCGATGGTCGCAATGATCAGGATGTACAGAACCAAAACCGGGAACGACAAAATGATGTCGCTGATGCGTGACAAAACATCATCGACCAAGCCGCCGAAATAGCCGGCCGCCAGGCCCATTACGATCCCGACGACATAGGCGCTGAGCGTCGCTAAAGGCGCAAAGAAAAGCACCGTCCGGGCGCCCCACATGACGCGGCTCAAGATGTCACGCCCCAGTTGATCGGTTCCCAACAGAAATATTCCGCCGTCGGGCGCCGCCGACAGGGGGGCTGCGAAAGGTTGGATTTGGGCGTTGGGCGGAAACGGCGCGACGAGCGGCGCGAGCAGCGCGACGACGATCCAGAACCCGACCAAAGCGATACCGGCAATGGCGATTTTGCTTTCGCGCAACAGGGCCAACGAGCGGAGCCCTCTGAGGAGTGCCTGCGCAGCCGCACTCGATCCAATCGACGAAGAGGTGTCTTGCGAACTCATGCCAGTCGGATCCTAGGATTGAGGTAGGTGTAGCCGATGTCGGCCAGGGTTTGCGTGGTGACCGCCACAAACACCGCGACCATCGTGCAAGCCTCGATCAGGAATATGTCTTGGTTGAGCGATGCCTCTAGAAGGAGGCTGCCGAATCCTTTGTAGGCGAAAAAGAACTCGACCACGATGACGCCCGATAGCAACCAGTTCACCTGCAACATGATGACGGTGAACGGTGCGATCAGCGCATTGCGAAGCGCATGGCGGAACACCACGCGCTTTAACGGCAGCCCTTTAAGGACCGCCGTGCGGATATAGCGTGTCGTCATCACCTCGGCCATCGAGGCGCGTGTCATCCGCGTGACGTACCCGACATCGTAGAGGATCAGCACCATCACCGGCAGGAACAGCTGCAGCGGATCGAAGCCGTCCGTCATGCCCGAGGTGCCGGGCAGTAGCCCCAGCGAAAAGACGAAGATCGCCGACAGAAACACCGCACTCGCGAATTCTGGTACCGAGGTCGTGATGATGCTGGTGATGGAGATCGCCCGGTCGAGCGCGGAGCCCTCCCGCATGCCGGCCAACACGCCAAGGGTCAGCGACAACGGCACTAAAATGGCGAAGGTCCAAAACGCCAAGATCGCGGTGTTCCAAAGGCGCGGCCAAAGCACGTCGGCGACCGGGGTTTTAAAGCGGATCGATCTCGCCGAAATCGCCGGTCAGCATGCCGCCCAACCAGCTCAGGTAGCGCGTCCAAAGGGGGTCGAGGTAGCCGTTGGCTTCAAGCCACAGTGTCCGCTGTTCTTCGGACGAGTAGGGGCCTAAGACCTTGGTTGCGACGCTGCCGGGCTGCAGTTCCAATAAGACGAACAGCAGCAGCGACACGATCAGCATCGTCAGGAGCATGAGTCCGAAGCGTTTGGTGATGAATAAGAGCATCTGGACTCAGAGAAAATCCATTCGTTTCAAAAAAACGGGCCGGCTGGCGCGTGCGCCGGTGCCGGCCCAAATAGAACTTGCGTGGCGATCTCTTAGGCGAGCCACGCCTTATTGTAGTGGTGTTCAAACGCAACCTGGGCGTAGATGTTTTTGACGCGCGTGTTGCGTGCCACAAACACCGAGCGCCAGAACGTCTGCGCGATCACGGCGTCGTCCTGCAGCACCTTCTGGACCTTTGGCCATCACCTTGCGCCGTTCGTTGACGTCGGCCAACCCACCGGCTTCGTCCAACAGTTTGTCGAACTCGGGGTTGTTGTAAGAGGTTTCGTTCCACGCCACGCCCGAACGATAGGCCAAGTTGAGAACCTGCACGCCCAGCGCGCGATGGGTCCACGACGTGAAGCCGAACGGTGTCGACAGCCAGCGGTCCCAATAGGTGCCACCCGGCATGATGTTGATCTCCAGATCGATCCCGGCAGGTTTCACCATTTCGGCGATCGCCTTACAGGTGTTCTGCTCCCACGTCGGGTTGGCGACGCAGTCGATGCGGAGTTTCAACCCGTTCGGATGACCGGCTTCGGCCAGCAGGCGTTTTGCTTTCGCGTAGTCCTGCTTGAGCGGCGGCAGATCGGCGTGCTCGGGGTGAACCGGTGCGACATGATAGTCGTCACCCACGGCGCCAAAACCGCCGTACACCACTTCGAGAATCCGCGGCCGATCCAAGCAAGCTTGGATCGCCTGGCGCACCTTCAGATTGTCGAACGGCGCTTCGGTGACTTTCATCCGCGCTACGCCGGCTTGCGCCGTCACGGCCTGCATGACCTCGATATTGGGAAGGCCGCGCATCGTCGGGACCTGCTCGACGCTGGTCTGATAGTTCGTGTCGACCTGACCCGAGGCGAAGGCTGCAATTTCGGCCGCCGGATCGTCGCCGTTATCGACGTAGGTGATTTGGTCGAGGTAAACGTCGCCGTTCCAATGCGGCGCATTGCGTTTTTTCAGCACGGCAACCTCGCCGACGCCGAAGCGATCCAGCTCAAAAGCGCCGGTGCCGACCGGGTTCTTGGACCAGTCGCCACCGTTGAAGTCGCGGTGAGCAATCAACGCGGGATAATCCGCCATCGATTCCGGCAACGACAGGTCCGGTCGGTTGAGATGGAAGCGAACGGTATGGGCGTCAACGCGCTCTAACGCCCCGGACGCCATCTTGGTCGTCATTTTGGGCTTGCCGTTCTCGTCTTTTTCGCCGGTCTCCATCGTTTCGGTCATTGAGCTAAAGCGACCTTGGTTCGACGAACCCGTTGCGGGGTCGAGCCAGCGTTCGAAGTTGGCGATGACATCGTCGGATCCGAATTCGTCGCCGTTCGACCATTTCACGCCTTTGCGCAGGCTGAAGGTCCACGTCTTGAGGTCGTCGGATACATCCCAGCTTTCGGCAAGATGCGGCTGCGCGACGTTGTTTTTGTCGATCTGGACCAGCGGCTCGATGACGTGGCGAGCGACGTTGCCTTTTTCGCCCCAGTCGAAGATCGCCGGATCGGAAACTTCCTTGACGTTCATCGAAACGCGAAGATTGCCGCCGAATTTGGGCGTGCCTTGCGCGAAAGCGTTGCGTGGCATGGCGCCGACCATGGCGTAGGCCGCGGCTGCCGAAACGCCGAGAACGGCGGCGCTTTGAACGAACTGCCGGCGATCGATCTCGCCCTTCTTGAGCTGGTTCACCAATTCAGGGATGTGCGGATGGGTCTTTTTTTCGTCATGCGTCATAGAGTCGTGTCCTCCGGAAGGTCGTTTCCGTTTACCGAAACGGGTTCATCGTAGTGACGAGGGTTCCTTCTTCCAATATTGGCCTCAGTACCAGAAATTAAAAAACGGCTTAGTCTTTCGATACTGAAATAATGAAGAAGTTGAATCGGCGATTACTTGAAATACTAAGTGATCGCCTCGATTACATTTTATCTAAGCCTTATTATTCCGGTGCCTGCCCAATGAGTCAAATCGGCGCACGACATCAGTCCGTAGTCTTGCGGATGGCCCGTGAACAATTATCCGCGATTGCGGGGCAGCAGAGCTTATTTGGAGGTGGCGACGAAGACGCCGTCCCAGTCCTCGCCCGGCGGGTCGGCACGATAGGCAGCGATGCGCTCGGCGTACAAATCGTAAAGCACGTCGAGGCCGCCAAGCCCATGCTTCTCACCGTTGGTTTGTCGGGCAAGGTCGCGGCATTCGGCGATCAATGCCGATGCCGTATCCCATTGCTGGCTGCGATAAGCGGCAATCATCGCTTCGTGCTTTTTCTCGAGCGCCTGGAAGGCAGGGGTTGCGGCTTCCTGCGCATCGCCGCGCAGGCCGTAGATCAAGACAGGCTCGGTCTTCCCCTTCACGGCGATGAGATCCAACTCGATGGTGGCGAATTCGGGCGCTTCTTTGCGAGTCTCTTGCCCGATCACCACGCCGACGCCGTAGTTCTTGGACTGACCCTCCAGGCGTGCCGCCAAGTTCACGGCATCACCGAGGACCGAGTAATCGAAACGTTTGTCGGACCCCATATTGCCGACACAACACTCGCCTGAGTTCAACCCGATCCCGATATTGGTCGGATAATGCGGCCGATCCTCGCTCTCGGCCTCCTCGCGTAGCTTTTCATTAAGGCCATGCAGCGCGTCGAACATGGCCAGCGCCGACTCAAGCCCGTGCGCAGCGTGTTTCTTGTCGTCCAGCGGCGCGTTCCAAAACGCCATGATGCAGTCGCCCATGTACTTATCGATCGTGCCACGACGCGCCAGGATCATGTCGGTCATGGGCGTGAGAAACCGGTTGATCAGTTTGGTCAGGCCCGTCGGGTCGGTTTTGAATTGCTCCGAGATCGTCGTGAAGCCGCGGATGTCACAGAACAGCAATGTCATGTCGCGCATTTCGCCGCCCAGCACGAGACGCTCGGGTTCATCGGCGAGTTGCTCGACCAGGGCCGGTGACAAGTATTGGCTGAACGCACCACGAACCTGGCGTTTCTCGGCTTCGGTACGCAGGAAGTTGAGCATCGAGCTCGACATGTAGACCAGCACCACCACGCTCGAGGCGTAAATCGGGTCGAGCAACCAAAGCTGGTCTTTGTACAAATACCAAGACGCCGCGATCGCCACCGCAATGCCCAGACTACCGATGATCGCGCTCACCAGCGCGCCGGCACGGGGCAGGATCAACAGAAGAATGAGGCCGAGCAAAATCATATAAAGAATCTCGGCGCCCTCTGCCCAATCCGGCCGTTCCAGGAAATGGTCGAGCAGTATTTGTTCCACGGCTTGGACATGAACCTCGACGCCAGGCGCGGCCGCCTGGAGGGGTGTCGCTCGAATATCGAAAAGGCCGGCGGCGGAGGTCCCGACAAAAATAATCTGGCCGTCGACCAGCGTGGGGTTGAAGTCGGGGCTGAACACCTGCCAGGCAGGAATGCGCCGCTCCGGCACATGGCCGGTGAAGTGCAACCACATCCGACCCTGGGGGCCCGTCGGCAGTTCGTAGTTGCCGATCTTCACGTTGTTCAAACCGAGCTGGACGCCGCCATACCCGATTTCGCCGCTCGCTCCGGTGGTCTTGATGACATAGGTCCGCGCGCCTTGAATGACGCGCAACACCTCTGCGGTTAATGACGGGTAGGGGTTGCTCTGCCCTTCGAATCTCAAGAACATCGGCACGCGCCGGATGATGCCGTCGCGTTCGGCGACGAGGTTGAATGAGCCGTTCCCGGTGGCGGCCTCCGAGAGGATTTCGAGGTTGCCGACTGCACCGGTAAACCCAAACAGGTAGTCGAGCGGATTGTCGCCACCATAAGCAAACGACGCTTTTTGCTTGGGCACTCGCGGTAGATTCGGATCGCCGGTCAAAACGAACCCGGTAATGACCGGGGTTTGCGCGATCACGTCAGCCAAGATGGAATCGTGGTCCGGGAGGTTGTCGAGGTTCTCCTTCAACGCCTCGACCTCGCGTGTCAGCGGCCACAGGTCGACGATATATTCCGGCGACGTTCGATCGGGCTCGGCAAACACGATGTCGAACACGATGACGGCCGCGCCTGCATTGGCAAGTTGGGCGATGAGCTGGGCAACAAAGGTGCGCGGCCACGGCCACTGCCCGATGCGTTCGAGTGACTCGTCGTCGAGATCGACGTACTTGACCGGCACCGGCACGTATTCGCGCGGGGCGATCCGCTGGTAGACATCGAAAACCCGCATCCGCAGTTCTTCGACTTGCGGTACAGAGACGCGGGCAACGAGCGCGAGAGCGATCAGCACCAGCGGGATCAGAATGTGATGGGCGCGCCGCAGGCGGGTCAGCATAAAATACGAGCGGTTGATCGGAACATGGTCAACAGACTACGCGCTCCGGCGGCGCGGCTCTAGGTGTCCGCGAACTCCTGCCAAATCTTGTCGAAACCTTCGTGGTTGCGGCTAAAGATTTCGATCAGGCCGGGATCGAAATGCCCTCTCGGATCCAACCGCTCGTCCCCGTTAATGATGACGTCGACAGTCTGATCGTGGGTATAGGCGGGCTTATACGACCGTTCGGCGCGCAAGGCGTCGTAGGTATCGGCCAGCGCCACGATCCGCGCCGAGATCGGGATTTCTTCGCCTCTCACACCGTGCGGGTAGCCTGACCCATCCCACTTCTCGTGGTGAAAGAGCGCGATCTCCGCAGCCAGTTTGAGCCGGTGGGAATGCGACAGAATTTGAAACCCGAAAACAGGGTGCTGGTCCATTTGCTGACGTTCCGCCGCCGTCAACTCGCCGCCTTTGTTCAGAATGCCTTGGTCGACGCTCAGCTTGCCCACGTCGTGCAGCTGCGCCGAATACCGGATCTCTTCGCAGAATTCCTTCGGCATGCCCAGGCGCTGCGCCAGATAGTAAGCGTATTCGTTCACGCGCACGATGTGGTTTCCGGTGCCTTCGTCATGGATCTCCGCGGCCCACGCGCCAGAAGACTGATCGACAACTTGAACGCTTCTTCGGTTTCCTCTTGAAGTTGACCGATCCGTTCACGTTGCCGCGCCAGCGCCTTGTTGCGCTGTCGCAGTTTGACGTTTTTCTTTTCGATCTGTTCGAGGTTGTCTGTGCGTTCGACGTAGCCTGAGATCACCGCGGCGACTTCCATCAGGTCTTTGACGGTGTCGTCGGCAAAGGGATTTTTCCTTTCGGCGTCGCGCTGCATCATCAGCTCGATAACGGCGACCACACGGCCTTGGAACGTCATGATCGGAAAACAAATCAACGCCCCGACATCGAACCCCGGCGCCTCCAACGCCCTGTTGAAGCGGTAAGGCCGTGCATGGGGAACGCGTTTGACATCGTCCAGAGAAACGACTTCGCCGGACCCGGCAACGTAACCTGCGATCGTCGCTGCGTTCAGCGGGATCGCGTCATCCGGTGCTGCGCGGCTCGTCGAAATCGCGTTCTGTCGAGCGACCGGCGCAAGAACGCGTTCGCGCCCACGGCGGCGCACGATATAGGCCGTGCCTGCATCCGAACCGGTCATCTCACGGCATTTGCCGAGGAAGCGGTCGAGAAGCTGACTGACGTTGCGCGGCGCGTCTTTCTCGACATGCGCCAGTAATTCAAGAACGAGACTCATGCCGCTCGATTTGTCCGTACCGAAAGGGGCACCATACGCACCCGGGGCGATTGCCTGCAATCGGGCCGTTGGAAGGCAATCTGCAATCCATCTTCGGCGATTGTGGTTGCCATCGTGTTAAGACGCCGCCCTCGCCGAATCGCACCGTCCGAGACGATGTCTTACCTTGACGTTGGGTCAATTCTGCTGACCGTATTTTTCGTTCGCCCTGCTTGGTCCGGCGCAACGTTATGGATAGTGTTCGGTTGAGCAGGCGGGTAGGGGCAATCCGGTTGAGTTCGGATGCGCGCCCGTCGGCAGGTCATTCGATGGGAGGTTCTTCATGAAATGGATCAAATATCTTGGCGCAGCACTTGTCGCGTCCGCCGTCATTGGCGCCGCGTCGGTCAGCCACGCCGCAACGCTGGACGACGTCCGCGATGCGGGTGTTCTCAAATGTGGGCATCAACACCGGCTTGCCGGGATTTGCCTATACCGACGACTCCGGTAACTGGACCGGTTTCGACGTCGCGTTCTGTAAGGCGGTTGCCGCCGCCGTGTTGGGCGACGGCGACAAAGTGCAATACGTCAATCTTACCGGCGCCAACCGTTTCCCTGCGTTGGCATCCGGCGAAATCGACCTGTTGTCGCGCAACACGACCTGGACGTTCTCGCGTGACGTCGACCTTGGCTTCACCTTTGTTGGCGTGAACTACTACGACGGGCAGGGCTTCATCGGTCGCAAATCGCTTGGCGTCAAAAGCGCTAAGGAACTCGACGGCGCATCGGTTTGCATCCAGACCGGTACGACAACCGAACTCAATCTCGCGGACTTCTTCCGTGTAAACAAAATCTCCTACGAGCCGGTACCGATCGAGACCAACGAAGAAGCCCGCGTCGCTTACCTCGCCGAACGGTGCGATGTCTACACGACGGACGCTTCCGGTTTGGCGGCGACCAAAACCACGTTCGAAAATGCCGATGACCACATGGTGTTCCCGGAGATCATCTCGAAAGAGCCGCTCGGGCCGCTCGTCCGTCAGGGCGACGATCAGTGGGCCGACATCGCGCGTTGGACGCTCAATGCGTTGATCAACGCCGAACAGTACGGCGTCACGCAAGCCAACGTCGGTCAGATGATGAACGGCACCGACAATCCGGAAGTGAACCGGATGCTCGGTAACGAAGGCTCGCTCGGGTCCATGCTTGGCCTCGATAAGGACTGGGCGGTGAACGTGATCAAGGCCGTGGGCAACTACGGCGAGATCTTCGACCGCTTCCTTGGTCCCAACACCGCGCTCGCCTTGGAGCGTGGTCAGAACGCGTTGTATACGCAGGGTGGGCTCCTCTACGCCCCGCCGATGCGATAGGAAGACTGTGCGCCGTCCAGGTCCTGGGCGGCGCACCTTCTTTTTTCCTAGCCTAACGATTTCGTAGCAAGCCAGAGCCAATGGCCGTCACGGGCGCGCCAGCGGGTTTCGAACTGCGCCGTATCTGGAGCGACGAGCGCGCACGTAGTGCGTTGTTCCAGATTCTCGTCGTCCTCGGGCTTGCCCTTTTGGTCGCGTTCTTTGTGGCCAATACGATCGCCAACCTGCAGGCCCGTGGCCTCGAGCCCGGTTTCGGGTTTTTCGGCGATCAAGCGTTCTTCGATATCAATCAAAAGCTCATCGACTACTCGTCGCAGTCGACGTTCGGTCGTGCGCTTGTCGTCGGCCTGCTCAACACACTGTTGGTATCGGCGCTCGGCATCATCGCCGCCACCGTCATCGGCTTCCTGGCCGGAATCTTACGCCTTTCGAACAACTGGTTGGTCGGCCGGTTGATCGGCGTCTACGTCGAATTTACGCGCAATGTCCCGGTGTTGCTACAGATCATCTTCTGGTGGTCGATTCTCACCGGTTTGCCCAAGGTCGCCGACAGCGTTTCGCTTGGCGGCGCTTTGTTTCTCAACAATCGCGGCGTTCGGATGCCGGCGCCCATTCTCGAAAACGGGTTTGGGTGGGTCGCGATCTTCTTCGTCCTTGGCATTGTGGCCGCATTGATCGTGGGCCGGTGGGCGCATCGTCGGCACATGGCGACGGGGCAGACGTTCCCGATGCTATGGGTCGGGCTCGGGCTGGTGATTGTCCCGACCCTGATCGTCTATTTCGCTCTCGGTCAGCCGCTCGATTGGGATGTCCCCGAGCGGACGAGGTTCAACTTCCGCGGTGGCTTCAACGTGACGCCGGAATTGGTCGCTTTGTGGTGGGCGTTGTCGACCTACACGGGCGCGTTCATTTCCGAAATTGTCCGCGCCGGGATTCTTTCCGTCAGTAAGGGGCAGTCCGAGGCCGCACATGCGCTCGGTCTTCGGCCGGGGCTGACGATGCGCAAGATCATCATCCCGCAGGCGTTGCGGGTCATCATTCCGCCGCTGACGAGCCAGTACCTCAATCTCACCAAGAACTCGTCGCTCGCGATCGCCATCGGCTACCAAGACTTCGTGTCGATCGGCAACACGGTCCTGAACCAAAGCGGCCAAGCGATCGAGGTCGTCGCGATTTGGATGGTCGTCTACCTAAGTCTCAGCTTGGGCACCTCGGCCTTTATGAATTGGTACAACAGCCACATTGCGTTGGTAGAACGATGACGTCGCAACCCTTCTTCCGCCAACAAAGCGAACTCTTGCCCGAACGCGCGCCGCCCGCCGCGACAACGGGTGTGATCGGCTGGATGCGTGCCAACCTGTTTTCCGGGTGGCTTAGCACCATTCTGACGCTGGCGGGTCTCTACATACTGTGGCTGATCATCCCCGAATTTGTTGGATTGGGCGTTCTTCGATGCCGACTTCCAGGGCGACGACCGATTTGCCTGTACCAGTTCCGGCGCCTGTTGGGCGTGGTTCGACCAGCGCATCGACCAGTTCCTTTATGGCTTCTACCCCAGCGAGCAAACCTGGCGGGTCAACATCGCCTTGCTTCTGTTGGTCCCGGCGCTGGCGCCGGTCTTGTTCGACAAAATGCCTGGGGCGAAACGTCTGCGGTGGTTCTCGCTGGCCTATCCGGTCGTCGCGACGTTCCTTTTGATCGGTGGTTTCGGCCTCGAAGAGGTGCCCACCAACAAGTTCGGCGGCTTCATGCTGAACGTGACGGTCGGGCTCGCTGGGATCGTCTTGTCGTTGCCCGTCGGTATTGTTTTGGCTCTCGGGCGCCGGTCGCGCATGCCGATTGTTCGCTCGTTATCTGTGGCGTTCATCGAAGTGTTTCGTGGCGTACCGCTGATTACGTTGCTCTTCGTCGCGGCGATCCTGTTGCCGATTTTCTTGCCGCCGTCCTTCAGCCTCGACCTCGTCATCCGCGTGATCGTCGTGGTGACGGCCTTCGCCTCGGCCTACATGGCGGAGGTCATCCGCGGCGGGCTCCAAGCCGTGCCGAGGGGCCAATACGAAGCCGCTGCCGCGTTAGGACTGGGCTACTGGAAGATGATGGGGCTCATTGTCCTGCCGCAAGCGCTGAAAATTTCGATCCCCGGAATCGTCAACACCTTCATCGGGTTGTTCAAAGACACGACCCTGGTCATCGTCATTGGTCTTTTCGACGTGCTCAACATCGGTCGCACCATGGTTTCCAATCCGGATTGGTTGGGGTTGGCGGTCGAGACCCAGGTCTTCATCTCGCTCTTTTTCTTCATCGTGTGTTTCTCGATGTCGCGCTACTCGGTGCATCTCGAACGGCGCCTCGATACGACAAAACGCTAGGGAACCGTCATGTCCACGGATCAGAACCAAGCTGCCGCCGACGCCAGGCCGATCATCGACATCGTCGGGTTGAACAAGTGGTTCGGCCCTTTCCATGTCCTGCGCGACATCAATCTCTCGGTGGCGCCGCAGGAACGGATCGTGATCTGCGGGCCGTCGGGCTCCGGCAAATCGACGCTCATCCGCTGCATCAACCGGTTGGAAGAACACCAAGAAGGCAAGATCGTCGTCGACGGCACCGAACTCACCCACGACCTCAAGAATATCGACGCCATCCGGCGCGAAGTCGGCATGGTGTTTCAGCAGTTCAACCTCTTTCCCCATCTCACGGTGCTCGAGAACTGCACCCTTGGGCCAATTTGGGTGCGCAAGACGCCGAAGGACGAAGCCGAAAAGATCGCCATGGAACTGCTTGAGCGGGTCAAAATTCCCGAACAAGCGGACAAGTACCCCGGTCAGCTTTCCGGCGGTCAGCAGCAGCGTGTCGCCATCGCGCGCAGCCTGTGCATGAAACCCAACATCATGTTGTTCGACGAACCGACGTCGGCGCTCGACCCGGAGATGATCAAAGAGGTGCTCGACGTCATGGTCGATCTTGCGCAAACCGGCATGACCATGCTCGTGGTGACCCACGAGATGGGCTTTGCCTCGCAAGTAGCCGACCGCGTGATCTTCATGGATGCCGGCCAAATCGTTGAGCAGAACACGCCGGACGAGTTCTTCAACAACCCGCAATCCGATCGCACCAAACTCTTCTTGAGCCAAATCCTGAGCCACTAGCCATGGCGCCGACCATCCGACCGATGGTCGAGGCCGACGGCCCCGTGGTCCTGGCGATCTACCAGGCCGGCATTGCCGGCGGCGAAGCGACCTTCGAGGAAAATGCGCCGGATTGGCCGACATGGTCGGCCGCCCATCATGCCCATAGCCGGATCGTGGCCCAGCAGGGACGGCGACATCATCGGCTGGGCGGCGCTCGCGCCGGTTTCGCCGCGGGCCGTTTATCGGGGCGTGGCCGAGGTGAGCATTTATGTCGTCGAGGCAGCGGCCGGCGCCGGGGTCGGCGGCATGCTCATGGCGGCGCTGATCGATAGCGCCGAGCGAAACGGTATCTGGACCCTGCAATCGTCGATCTTCGAAGAGAACGCCGCCAGCGCGCGGCTCCATGCGCGCCATGGGTTTCGGGTCGTCGGGCGCCGCGCGCGGATCGGCCTGATGCGGTTTGGGCCCCGCAAGGGTCTGTGGCGCGATACCATTTTGCTCGAGCGCCGCAGCGAGAACGTCGGAACGTCTTAGTTTCCGGCTCAGGAAAGGCACCGGGCGATGACCCATGTCTTCCACCGCCACACCAAGACCAAATTACGGATCGCCGCGCAGGGCGATGGCGTCTACGTCGTGGATCGCGAGGGCAACCGTTACCTCGACGCGTCCGGCGGTGCGGCGGTTTCCTCGTTGGGCCATAGCGATCCCGACGTACGCCGCGCCATCGTCAATCAACTCGATCAGGTGGCCTATGCCCATACCGCGTTCTTCACCACCGAGGTGATGGAAGAACTCGCGACGACCCTATGCGACCGGGCGCCGAGCCCGCTCAGCAACGTCTATTTCGTCTCCGGCGGGTCGGAAGGGGTTGAAACCGCGCTCAAGATGGCGCGCCAATACTTTCTCGAGGTGGGTCAGCCCGAACGTCGCCACTTCATCGCGCGGCGTCAGAGCTATCACGCCAACACATTGGGAGCATTGTCGGTCGGCGGCAATATGTCGCGACGCGAGCCGTTCGACCCCATCCTCATGCCGGCCAGCCACATCGCTCCGTGCTACCCCTATCGCGACCGGCGCACCGACGAATCCGAAATCGCCTACGGCGAACGCGTCGCAGACGAGCTCGAAGCCATGATCCAAAGCTTGGGTCCCGACACGGTCGCTGCCTTCGTGGCCGAGACGGTCGTCGGTGCTACATCAGGCGCACTGGCCCCCGTGCCCGGCTACTTCAAACGCATTCGCGAGATCTGCGACCGGCACGGCGTCCTGCTGATCCTCGATGAGGTGATGTGCGGCATGGGGCGCACCGGCACGCTCTTCGCGTACGAGCAAGAAGGCATTGCGCCGGACATCGTCGTCGTCGCAAAAGGATTGGGTGCCGGGTATCAGCCGATCGGCGGCGTCTTGGTGGCCGAGCCGATCTTCAACGCTTTCCAATCGGGCTCCGGCTATTTGCAGCATGGCTTCACCTATATGGGGCATGCGACCGCTTGCGCGGCCGCACTGGCGGTGATCAAGAAGATCGAGTCGAACAACTTGCTGGAAAACGTGCAGGTCATGGGAGACCGGCTCGACGCGGCGCTGACCGATCGGTTCGGCAATCATCCCCACGTTGGTGATATTCGCGGTCGTGGCTTGTTCCGCGCAATCGAGTTCGTCAACGATCGAGCGAGCAAGACGCCGTTCGATCCGACCCATGGCCTTAACGCACGCATCAAGAAAGCGGCAATGGCCCGCGGCCTGATGTGCTACCCGATGGGCGGTACGATCGATGGTCGCCGCGGCGATCACGTTCTCCTCGCGCCACCCTTTATCATCGACGAAACCCACGTTGCGGCGATCACCGACCGGCTTGCCGATGCGGTCGACGATGCCCTGCAAGAAATTTTGGGGTAGTTCCGGCTGTTGGGGGAATTCTGCCGAAAATCAAAATGTTGCACTGCGTCAATCGTGTCGCGCCGATATCTGATTCGATGTGTCGCGTGTATAATTCGGCAGTAACAAAACTATAGGAATTGGGAGGAAACTCATGAAGAAACTTTCCTTGTCGCTTGCCGGTGCGGCCTTGATGGCGACGGCGTCATTTGCGCCGCAAGCCGCGCACGCGCAACAAGACATTCTGATCGGCGGCGGTTCCGTCACCGGTGTGTACTACCAGGTCGCGCTGCAGACCTGTGCGTTGATCAACAAACACGCCAAGGACAAATACAACTGCGTCGGTCGTCCCGCGTTGGGGTCGGTGTTCAACGTTAATGCCGTGAACCGCGGGCTGCTCGATTTCGGCGTCGCGCAATCCGGACCGCAACTTCCAAGCGACCAACGGCGAAGCCGACTGGGACGGTAAGGCGGTCAAAGGTTTGCGCAGCGTATTCAGCATGCATCCCGAAGCTGTGCTTCTGGTGACTCGCGCCGATACCGGGATCAACGGGATCATGGATCTCAAGGGCAAGCGCGTGAACATCGGGAACCCGGGTTCCGGACAGCGCGGCAACGCCGAAGACGTGCTTCGTCTTCACGGCATCAGCAAAGACAACGACATCGACGCCGAAGGCCTCCAGCAAGGCGAAGCCTCGCGGGCGTTGATCGACAAAAAAGTCGACGCGTTCTTCTACACGGTCGGCAGTCCGAGCGCGGCGATCGAAGAGCCCGCAAATTCGACCAAAATCAAGATCGTCGACATCAACACGGCGGAGATCAAAAAGTTCATCTCCGACAAGCCGTACTACGTCATGGCCAAGTATCCGGCTGGCGTCTACAAGGATGTCGGTGCGTTCGAGACCTATGCCGTGAAAGCCACGGTCGTCACGAGCGAAGCCGCCAGCGAACAAATGGTATACGACTTCGTCTAGACAGTCTTCGAAAACCTCGAAGAACTCAAAGGCAGCCACGCCGCCTTTAAGATCCTCGAGCCTGCCGAAATGCTGAAGGGCCTCACCGCTCCGCTGCATCCGGGTGCGGCCAAGTACTACAAAGAACGCGGCTGGATGTAAGGTCGCAACAATGTATTGGGGCGGCTTCGGCCGCCCCATTTTTTTCGCGCGGGCCCCATGACTGACTCAAAGTCCGAGCAAGGCGATCTCAGCGCTGCTGAAGAGATTGTCGCGCAAGTCGAAAGCGGCCCGCGCAGTCCCGATCACCGCATTGCCGTATGGGCCATCTTGGCGCTTTGCTTGGGGTGGTCGTCGTTTCAGCTCTGGATCGCCTTCGATCCCATCAATTCGATTATCGCGCGCTCCTGGCATCTGGCGCTCGCGATTTCGCTGGTCTATCTCGCGTACCCGGCATTCAAACAATCGCAGCCCTCGCGCCTGGCCTCGGGCGTCGCTCGAACGTTGTCCTTGGGCGACAACGGTTTTGTCGTCGTCCTGGAACTGTTCATCGGCCTGGTGCTCGCGGCGATTGGCATCTACCTCTTTGCCAATCTCGGCGCGATGCGTAACGAGGGGCTCGACCCCGTCATCAATATCCTCGTGGTGGCGATCGGCATTGCCGGAATCGCCGAAGGTGTGCGGCGGCTCCTCGCGTTTTTCGCCCATAAGATGGGGCGCACCCCAGAGTCAGGTCTCGCCGCTATGGTCTTTCGCAGCGGTGCTGCGCGATCCAATCGGCAATACATCCCGGTCTACGACATCATTCTGGCGCTCATGGCCGCTGGCGCCGCGCTCTACATATGGTTCGACTTCGAAGGGATCATCAGCCGCTCGGGTCTGCCCACGCGGGCCGATGTCGTGATGGGCGTCATCATGATCATCTTGCTGCTCGAGGCCGCGCGCCGCTCTCTTGGGCCCGCGCTGAGCATTCTTGCACTGATCTTTATCGCCTATTCCTTCGCCGGCCCGATCATGCCGCAGTTTCTAAGCCACCGCGGTGTTCCTTTCGATTTTTTCATCAACGATATGTACCTCGCCGACACCGGCATCTTCGGCGTGCCGCTCGGGGTATCCGCCAGTTTCGTCTTTTTGTTCGTCTTGTTCGGCGCGCTTTTGGATAAAGCCGGCGCGGGCAAATACTTCATCGACGTTGCGTTTGCCGGTCTTGGGCGGTTTCGTGGGGGTCCGGCGAAGGCGGCCATCGTGGCCTCGGGTCTGACCGGTCTTGTATCGGGTTCGTCGATCGCCAACACCGTCACCACCGGCACTTTCACCATTCCACTGATGAAGCGGGTTGGCCTACCGGCCTTTAAGGCCGCCGGCCGTTGAAGTCGCCGCGTCCACGAACGGCCAATTGATGCCGCCGATCATGGGTGCGGCCGCATTCATCATGGCCGAGATTATCGGGATTCCGTATCTCGATGTGGTCCGTGCGGCGTTGATCCCCGCGCTCATCTCCTACATCGCGCTGTTTTACGTCGTGCATCTAGAGGCGCTGAAGCTCGGGATTAGCGCCATTCCGAAGGCGGAGCTGCCGGCTCTGGCAAAAACCTTCCTGCGCGGCATGCACTACATCATCCCGCTCGCGGTGTTGGTGCTGTACTTGGTGGTCTTGCGTCGCTCAGCCATCACCTCCGCGCTCTTCGCGATCGAGGCGCTCGCAGTCTTGATGGTCGTGCAACGACCGATCATCGCGTTTCTCGGCTTCCACGCTCAAAAACAAGCCGGCAACTTGGCCGCCGAAGCTGCTCTCATGCCAACGCTGATCAGCGCGGTCTATGATGGGCTGCGCGATATTTGGGACGGGCTGATCGCCGGCGCCCGCAACATGATGTCGGTGGGCGTTGCCACGGCGTCGGCAGGTATCATTGTCGGTGTCGTCACCATTACCGGTTTGGTCGGCCGCTTTGTCAGCGTGATCGATACGATATCGTTCGGCAACGTCACGCTGATGCTCGTGTTGACCGCTGTGACCAGCATGATCCTCGGGATGGGCTTGCCGACCACGGCGAACTACATCGTTATGGCGACGCTCACTGCGCCGGTGATCGTCCAACTCGGCGGTGACGCCGGATTGGTTGTGCCGGTTCTCGCCGCACACCTGTTCGTCTTCTACTTCGGCATTCTAGCCGACGACACACCGCCCGTCGGACTGGCTGCCTATGCGGCCGCGGCGATTGCGAAATCCGACCCCATTCGTACCGGGGTGCAAGGCTTCACCTACGATTTGCGTACCGCGATCCTTGCCCTTCGTGTTCATCTTCAACATCGACTTGTTGATGATGGCCGGTCTCACCGAAAGTGGCGACATCATCTGGATCAACGACATCTTCCAGTTGCTTTGGATATTTGCGGTGGCCTTGATCGCTATGTTTGCGTTCGCGGCCTTCATTCAGGGCTATTTTGCCGACCGCTGCAATTGGATCGAACGGCTGGTTTTGCTGGCGATTTGCATCATTCTTTTCCGGCCGGCCGTGATCACCGATCAAATCGGACTAGCACGAGAGATTGTTCAGGGCCTCGGTCTCGTAGCGTATGGCGGGCTCTACATGATGCAACGCATGCGCGCGCGTCGGCGCATCGCTGCCTAAAGGAGATCATCAATGTTCAAAAAGATTCTTCTACCGGTCGATCTTCAGGAAGAAAGTTCCTGGAAAGACGCGTTGCCGGCGGCGCTTCGCATGGCCAAAGACGACGGCGCCGAACTCCACATCCTCACGGTCGTCCCGCCGCTGCCGGGACAGATTTACGGCTATTTCCCCGAAGATTTCGAACCCAAGATGATCGACCAAGGGAAAGCGGCGATCGAAGTCTTCGCCAAGGAGCATGCCGGCGGAACGAAAGTGGTTCCGCATCTTGCCCAGGGCCAGCCCTACTCGGCGATCATCGATCTCGCCGAGAAAATAAGTGCCGATCTGATTGTCATGGGCTCGCACCGACCCGAGCTCAAGGACTACTTGCTCGGGCCCAATGCCGCGCGGGTCGTGCGACACGCCGCATGTTCGGTGATGGTCGTCCGCAAGTAGCGCGTCGATTGCTACCTATTGCGGGGCTTTGAGGTAGGCGATGACGTTGTCGCGATCCGCCGCTTTTTTCAAACCTGCAAAGCTCATCTTGGTGCCTTTAAGGAACTTGCGGGGATTTTCGAGATTAGCCGACAATGTCGCTTCGTCCCAAGTGAGGTCCGAGTCGGCCATCGCCTTGGAATACCGATACCCGTCGGCGGCCCCCGCGGCGCGACCGACGATACCGTGCAGGTTCGGTCCGACCTTGTGTTTGCCGCCTTCCTCAACCGGTGTGGCAGGCCTTGCACTTGTTGAAGACCTTTGGCGCCCGCCGCGGCATCTCCTTCGGCGAAAGCGGTGGTACTCAGATGCACTCATGGCGGCAGCCGCCAGAACCAACGTTACTTTGCGCATTTGGACCTCTCCAAATGACATATGCCGAACATAGAAAAGCCGTACCGTCGGAACAAGTCTCACACCGCATGACGATTTCTTGATCGCCGCGCTGCGGGCTACAATCGGCGCGTCGAAAGGCGAGAGTGTTCGAGGTATGGCGCAGGGCGAGGGAGCTTGGCTTGAAACGTGGCAAAGTGACGGCCGCCACGTATTAGCGCCCGTCGGTCGCTGGGCCATCGGTGACCTGTTTCTCGTCGAGAAAGAAATCCGTGCCCAGGCCGACGCCGCCAGTGGCGCAGTCCTTATCGATCTCAGCAAGGTCGACACCCTCGACACCGCCGGCGCCTGGACCATCTACCGAACGGCAAGAAACCTCGAAGCAAACGGCGTTGCCGTAGACGTCGTCGGCGCAACCGATGCTCAGGTCTCGTTGATCGAAGCGGTGCGGGCCGCAGAGACCGAGGTGCCCCCCGACGAACCAACCGGCAATTCGTTCGTCAACATGGTCGCCCATGTCGGCCAAAGCGCCATCGAGATCGCCGAGGAAACGGCCGATCTTGTCGGGTTCTTCGGTCAAACCCTTGTTGCCGCCGGGCGTGTCATCGCCCGCCCAAGGCGGCTCCGCGCGACATCGCTCTTCTATCACATGGAAGAAGTCGGTCTGAACGCGATTCCCATCGTCGGATTGATGTCGTTTTTGATCGGGATCGTCCTTGCCTTTCAGGGTGCGAGCCAGCTGCAACGCTTCGGGGCCGAGGTGTTCGTCGTCAACCTTGTGGCGATCTCGGTGCTGCGCGAAATCGGCGTGCTGATGACCGCGATTATCGTGGCGGGTCGGTCGGGCAGCGCCTTTACCGCGCAAATCGGTTCGATGAAAGTCAACGAAGAAGTCGACGCGATGCAGACCCTCGGGCTCGACCCGATGGAGGTTCTGGTATTGCCCCGCCTTTTTGCTCTCGCCCTTACCTTGCCGCTACTAGCGTTCTTTGCCGACATCATGGGGCTGGTCGGCGGGGCTTTGATGGCGTGGATCACGCTCGATATCTCGCCGGCGACCTTCATCGAACGCCTTCGCGACGCGGTCAGCTTATGGTCGTTCTGGGTCGGCATTCTCAAGGCGCCGTTCTTTGCCTTTCTGATCGCCATGATCGGCTGCTACGAGGGCTTTCAGGTCACTGGCAGCGCAACCAGCGTGGGTCAGCGCACCACGCGCGCTGTCGTCGAGGCGATCTTCCTGGTCATCGTTGTCGATGCCGCGTTCTCCATCTTCTTCCAAATCGTGGGGATCTGATGACGGACGGTGACATCGCCATCCGGGTGCGTGGGCTACGTACGCAGTTCGGCGACCAAGTCATTCACGACAACCTCGACCTCGATGTCCGGCGCGGCGAGGTGATCGGTGTTGTCGGCGGCTCGGGGACAGGCAAGTCGGTGTTGCTGCGCACGATCATCGGTCTCAACCGGCCGGCCGCTGGCACGATCGAAGTTCTCGGCCGTCCGGTCACCGGGGCGTCGCGAGAGCAAATGCTGGAGCTTGAAAAGCGCTGGGGCGTTTTGTTCCAAGACGGCGCGTTGTTCAGCTCGCTCGCGGTCGATGAGAACATCGAGGTGCCGCTCAAAGAACACACCGCGATGTCGCACGAGTTTCGCAAAGAAGTTGCTGCGCTAAAGTTGCGTATGGTCGGGCTCCCATTGTCGGCCTGTCACAAATTTCCCTCGCAGCTGTCGGGGGGATGCGCAAACGCGCCGGGCTGGCACGGGCGTTGGCTCTCGATCCCGATATTCTCTTCCTCGACGAACCCACGGCTGGGCTCGATCCGATCGGCGCCGCCGCGTTTGATCAGTTGATCCGTCGGCTCCAGCAGTCGCTGGGTCTGACCGTCTTCATGGTGACCCACGATCTGGACAGTCTTCACGCAATTTGCGACCGTATCGCCGTTCTTGCCGATCACCGCGTGTCGGTGATCGGGTCGATGGCCCAGATGCTGGCAAGCGATCATCCGTGGGTTCGCGAATACTTTCACGGACCCCGTGCTCGGGCCGCATTGGGTTAGGACGGGGATTGCATGGAAAACAAAGCCAATTACGTCCTGGTCGGCTCTTTCGTTCTTGTCGTTGTTCTGGACTTTTCGGCTTCGTGATTTGGCTTGCCAAGCTCGAGGTCGATCGCGAATTCGCCCGCTACACGATCTACTTCGAAGGGTCGGTGGCCGGGCCTGAGTACGGCCAGCAACGTGCTCTACAACGGCATTCCGGTCGGTACCGTCCAAACCATTGGAATCGATCCGCGTAACCCCAGCAGGTCCGCGTCGTCATCGAGGTTGCGACCGACACGCCGGTGAAAGCGCGACTCGGTCGCGGAACTCCAAGCCCAAGGGATTACCGGCGTCTCGTTGGTGGCCCTCACCGGGGAAGTGCGGAAAGCCCGTCGCTCACGGAAATCCCGCCAGGCGAGAAATTCCCGGTGATCGATTCGCGACCGTCGCAGTTCCAACGCCTTTTCCAGGGCGCGCCGGACCTCATCGCCCGGGGGTGGAACTTCTCGAACAAACCAAGAAATTCGTCAGCGACGAGAATATCGCGTCTCTCACCAGCATCATCGTCGATGTCGAGGCGCTGTCCGGCGAGCTCGCGGGCCGGACCGGCGAAATCGGCGATATTCTGGACAACGTCCAAAAGACCAGTACCGAAATGCGCGGCGCGGCGAGTTCGTTGAATTCTCTGGTGGCCAATCTGGATGCCCAGGTCGAAACGCTGTCCGATAGCGCCGACTCGACACTCGCGGTGCTGCGCGGTGCGGTCTCGACAGCCGACGGCGTCGTCGAAAACGATCTGCGCGCTTTGATTGCCGAGCTGCGCGATACCGCGAATGCCGTAACCCGGGTGTCCGACGGTCTGAACACCATCGTGGAAGAGACGCGTCAGCCGCTTGCCGATTTCTCAGCGGAGGGGCTCTACGAGTTCTCAGGCCTCATTGCCGACATGCGCGCTTTGATGGGCGATCTCTCCCGGGTCACGACCCAAATCGAGTCCGACCCAGCCCAATTCCTCTTTGGCGATTCACAGCGGGGGTTTGAAGTGCAATGAGCAGGTTTGCCCAAATCAAACGCTGGCGCGGCGCGGCGGTCGTCCTACTCCTGGCGGGCTCCTGTCAGCCTGCGGTGGTATTCTTCCCGGCAGCGGGCCGCCCGCAAACCTGTTTACGCTGACACCCAAAAATACGTTCGACGAGGCGGTTCCGGCCGTACCCTGGCAACTCGTCGTGGAAGAGCCAAGCGCCGCCGGTGGGCTTCAGGTCCAGAGTATTGCGCTCCGCACCAAGGCCATCGAGTTGCAGTATTTCGCCTCGGCGCGCTGGACCGAGCGCGCGCCGCGTATGGTGCAAACGCTCCTTGTCGAGTCCTTCGAAAACAGCGGAAAGATCGTTGCGGTAGGGCGACAGACCATCGGTCTACGGTCCGACTTCAATCTCAAGACGGAGCTTCGCGAGTTTCAGGCCGAGTACGCGAGCACTAACAGACCGCCGACGGTACATGTCCGGCTTAGTGCACGACTTATCCAGCAGCCTCGTCGTGAAATCGTCGCGTCGCAGAACTTCGATGCGCGGGTTGAGGCATCGGATACGTCGATGGACAGTGTCATCCTGGCCTTCGACGAGGCGCTCGGAAAGGTCATTCGCCGCACGGTCGAGTGGACCTTGCAGGAAGGCGCCCAGGTCTACCGACCGCGCGGTCGCTAACTTATTCGGCCGCCTCGCGGTTGCTGCCTCGGGGGTCCTGAAAATCGAGTGCCATGACCGCATCCGCCATCGCGCGGTAATGCGGCCGACGGTCGTCGCCGATCTTCGGATACTTCTTCTCGCTGTGGCTGATGCCCAAAGATAGCGCCATCTCGGTTGCCTTATAGCCGACCTTGAGCGGGTTTAGGACTGGCGCCGCGACCCGCGCATCGATTTCATGCGCGATCGGGGACATGCAAGTGCAGCCCAGCATGATGGTGTCCGCTCCGTCTTCGGCGAGGGCCTTTTCGCACTGACGGACAATACGATCCTGTTGCGTTATTTCGCCGGCGCGCATGTCGGTCACGAAGTTCTCGTCGTCGGCCAGCGTGTCTAGCTCTTCGTCTTCGCTGACGCAGCGGATCGACACGCAACGATCCTCCATCCGGTACAGCTGAAGGAGGCCATGGTAGATGAACAACAGTTGCGGCGGCCAAATCGTCACGATCGAAAACTTGTCGCCCAACTGACAGGCGCCATGCATGGTGGCTTGACCTGCGCCGATCACCGGGATGCTGAGGCCCGAGCGCAGGGCGTTCAAGCCATAGTCGCCGACGGTATTGATGAAGACTGCGTCAAAACCTTCGGCAGCCGCGCGCAGACCGGTCTCGACGTTGGCGATCTCGCTCATGTGGCGGTTGATTTCGTTGGCCGGAAAGGCCGGAAGGCGGGTTTCGATCAGGCGCGGGTCGAAGGCCTCCGCCCGGACGTCCAAGATCTCTTGTGGCGGTACATCATCACCGGCACGCCGGTGCCCGGTCCCGATAACGGCGATCTTCTTCATCTTAACCCTCCTGTCCCAGGGCCTATTCTAGCAACTATACGTCGAGGCTATCGAGGCGCTTGGCCAAGTCTTCCAACAAATCCCTGTTTTCCAGGCGTGACCGCCAGTCTTTGGGGATGTTTTTGACCCCGAGATAGCTGCCCGAAAAGGCCCCCGCGATGGCGCCGAGGGTATCCGGATCGCCGCCTTGGAGGACGGCGCAATAGATGCACTCTTCGAACGAGTTCCGATTGGTCAGAAACGAATACAGCGCAAAGGGTAACGTCTGCGCCCCCGTCTGCGACAATCCGAGTTCTTGGGCTGCCTGTTGGGGCGGCGCGTCGCCCATCACGAGCTCGATCATCTGTACGAGTTTGAGTCGAAGCTCCTTGGTCTGCGCGAAGCGCACGATGCCTGTGTAGAACTCGGCAAAGGGAAATTTCGCTTTGGGGTCAAGGTTGGCGAGTTGCGCGATCGCCCAGGCCGTAATCGCGGCGCCATCGACCCCGACTTCGTGGGTATGGGTCACCCGTGCCGACTGTTCGGCAAATTCGCGCAGCCGGCCCGAATTGCGGAACAATAGGGCCCAGTGGGGCGATGCGCATCGCCGCACCATTGCCGAACGATCCTTGGCCATCATGAAGTCGCCCCGCGGCCTCGGAGAACGGCATGTCGTGGCGTTTCACCATGGCGAAAATGGCGGGGATGCTCTTGCTGTAGTCGCGCCAGGGCTCGCGTCCGTAATTGCGTTGAAAGATCTTCCCGATTTCTTCTTCGTTGATCCCGCCGCCCGATACGGTCAGCGCCTCGGCCAGGCCGATCGCCATCGCCGTGTCGTCGGTATAGCGCAGCACGTCGCCTTCGCTGATCCAGTCGATCAGCGAATCGTGATCGCCATGGGTGGAAGCCAGCTCGCCGATCGCGTCCCCAACCGCACCGCCGAGCATTCCGCCGCGAAACTTCTCCAGCGTCGAGACTGGCACCGGTTCCTCCGCCTTTCGGGGAGGCTACTGATACAGGAGAAACTCCGCCCCAACCACCCTCAACCGGGTGGACATTTGTGGCCGGTCCACGCGATGGTCTAGGCTGCCGACATGGCCGTTTCCAAGACCGAATCACCGAACCGAAGTCCGTCGCAAGCCCAGCGGCGCTATCTCAAACGGGGCCTCAAGCAACCCGGCGGAAAGTTGCCGCTTTTCGACAGCGCCGGGCAGCAGATCAGCCCGAAAACGATCAAGTTCTGTATCGCGCAGGGCTGGGCCGAGCCCTGGTTCGAGAATCCGATCAAGCCCGACTGGCTGGTCTGTCGCTTGACGGAACGGGGACGCGACCTCTTGCTTGACGAGACCTAAGCCGGTTGGAACGCCGGATTTGTGAATTTGTTAACAAACGGTGCCATAAAAAGCCGGTAACTATCGAATTTTCGTCGCAAAATAGTGTAATTGAAGGCACCATTCGTGAGGGTCAGTCGATATCTGTCATTCGGCGGCGGCAACGCCGTGGTTCGAGGATTCCGCAGAGTACATTAGACGATGAGCTTTAAGATCAAGTTCTGGGGCGTTCGCGGAAGTATTGCCTGCCCGTCACCGCGCCACGTCGCCTTCGGCGGCAATACCAGTTGCATAGAGGTTGCGATCAACGGCAACCGGCTGATCCTCGATTGTGGCACCGGGATCAGGAACCTCGGCCATTGGCTACAGCGCAAAGGGATCACCTCGGCCCGATTGCTGATGTCCCATACCCATTGGGATCACATCAACGGCTTTCCGTTCTTCTCACCGGCGTTTTCCAAGGGGAACGAATTCGTCGTGATGGCCGGTCACCTGATCGATCAGGGCGGGATCGAAAAGGTCCTCGCCGGCACCATGGCGCAGCCGACCTTTCCGGTGCCGCTCGAGATGATGGGCGCACGCATGGCGTTCGAGGACTTTCGTGCCGGCGATACCCTCAACCTGTTCGACGAAGTCACGATCCGCACCACGCCGTTGAACCATCCAAACGGGGCGACAGGGTACCGGATCGAACACGGCGGCAAATCGATGTGTTATGTCACCGATACCGAGCATGTCGTCGGCTCCCCCGATCAAAACATCCTGAGCCTCATCGAAGGTTCGGATTTGGTTATCTACGATTGCACCTACACCGATAAGGAATTTCCCGGACGCGTCGGGTGGGGCCATTCGACCTGGCAAGAGGGCGCGCGCCTTTGCCAAGAAGCCGGTGCCAAGACATTGGCGATCTTCCATCACGATCCGGATCACGAAGACGGCTTCATGGAGCAGGTCGAGACCGAGGCGCGCCAATTATGGAGCGGCGCGATCGTGGCGCGCGAAAATATGCGCTTCAATCTGCTCTAGTTCGCGTTGCGGACATCCCTATAGCGCCTATACTTTTTCCCCAATTGACCGTCACGACGCTGGGAGGCGCGGGCATTGACCGTTAGCGTAGCTATCATTGGGACCGGACCGGCGGGCTTCTACACCGCGGACGCCCTCATCAAGAAGGGTGTGGACTGCACGATCGATCTCATCGATCGATTGCCGACGCCCTATGGCTTGATCCGATTCGGCGTGGCGCCGGATCACCAGACCACCAAGAAAGTTTCCCGCGCGTTCGAAAAAACGGCCGTTGCCGAGGCTTGTCGGTTCTTCGGAAATGTCGAGGTCGGACGCGATGTCTCGCTTGCCGAAATGCGTGAGATGTACGATGCCGTTGTGCTCGCGGTCGGCGCCGGACACGACCGCCTCGCGGGCATTCCGGACGAGGACAAAAAGGGTGTCATCGGCTCGGCGACCTTCGTCGGCTGGTACAACGCCCATCCCGATCTTCGCCACCTCGACCCCGATCTCAATACCCGCAACGTTGTCGTCATTGGAAACGGCAATGTCGCCATCGACATCGCGCGCGTCCTGGTGAAGACGCGCGAAGAAATGGCGGACTCGGATTTGCCCGAATATGCGACAGCCGCGATCGAAGCTTCGCCGATAACCGACGTTTACATGATGGGGCGCCGCGGTCCGATCGAAGCGAAGTTCACGAACGTCGAACTGCGCGAAATGGGCGAACTGAAAATGCCGTCCCGTTGGTCGATGCCGCGCAACTTCCGGACGAGGTGGGCGACCTCGACAATCCTAGGGACCAACGTCTAAAGGAAAAGAATCTCGCGACGTTGAAAGAGTTTACCAAGTTCAAAGTGGCCGATGCCGCCAAGCACGTACATTTTGGGTTCTATGCCAACCCGGTGGAAATTCTAGGTGGCGATCACGTCGAAGGGCTGCGCCTTGAGAAAACCAAGGTCGAAGAGGGGCGCGCCGTCGGTACGGGCGAGTTTTTCGAGATCGAATGCGGCCTGGTGATTCCGGCTGTGGGGTATCGGTCGCTTCCCGTGGCCGATGTTCCGTTCGACGACAAAAAGTCGATCGTGGTCCACGACGACGGGCGCGTCGCCCCTGGCCTCTATGCCGTCGGTTGGGTCAAACGCGGGCCGAGCGGCGTGATCTCCACCAATCGACCCGATGGCGTGGCCGCGGCAGAGCACATCGCAGAGGACTGCGGTGCGGGCGGGAAGCCTGGGCGGACGGCGCTGTCGGCATTGTTGGCCGAGCGCGGTATTCGCGTCGATTTCGACGACTGGAAAGATCGAATCGGCGGAGATCGCTGCTGCCGAAGGGCTGGCTCCGGCGCCGTAAGTTCGAAACATTGACGGAAATGCTGGACGTATTGGGCAACTGAGCGACCTCACAAACACTAGGGTTACTGCGGGTTTGCGGGGGGGGTCTATCCCTTCCAAGCTCTTGATTAGCAAAGGGGCGGGACTTATGGTCCGCGACGCCTCGAACGATGGAGACCGATAATGGCAAGTTCCGCCGCGGTGGCTGAGAGCAGGGCACCCCGCGAATCCCGCGACTCGGTCGTGGTTCGTTTTTTCGCCGGCGATTCCGGCGACGGCATGCAACTGACGGGCGGCCAATTCACCCAGGCGATCGCTCTCGCCGGCAACGACTTGGCGACGTTTCCGGATTTTCCCGCCGAGATCTGCGCCCCGGCCGGCACGACCTTCGGCGTCTCTTCCTTCCAGATCACCCCCGAGCGCGTCGGATCAAGACCTCCGGCGATGCGATCGACGTCCTCGTCGCGATGAACCCGGCCGCGCTCAAGGTCGAGCTGCCGCATGTCCGCACTGGCGGGGTGATCATCGTCGATGTTGGAAGCTTCAGCGACCGGAACATCAAACGCGCCGGCTTCACCGAAAGCCCGCTCGAAGACAAGACGCTCGACGGCTACCGCGTGATCGAGATCGACATGTCCGCGCTGACCATGGAGGCGGTCAAAGATCGGCCTCGGCAAGAAAGAGGCGCTACGTTCGAAAAACCTGTGGACCCTCGGCCTCATCTATTGGATGTACGGTCGCGACCGTCAGCCGACGATCGATTGGCTAAACGGCAAATTCGCCAAACGTCCCGAGATTGCAGCCGCCAACATCGCCGCCCTGAATGCCGGTCACGCCTTCGGCGAAACCGCCGAACTCGCTGGCGAGATGCCAAGCTACTCGGTGCCGCAGGCGGAAATCGCGCCGGGCGAGTATCGCACGGTATCGGGCGGCGAGGCGCTGTCATGGGGCTTGGTCGTCGGCGCGCAAAAAGCCGGCTTGCGACTCATGCTCGGGTCATACCCGATTACGCCGGCATCGCCGCTCCTTCACATCCTGTCCCGCCTCAAGCAATACGGCGTCGTGACCTTTCAGGCCGAGGACGAAATCGCGGCGGTATGCTCGGCGATCGGCGCGTCGTTTGCGGGCGATCTTGGCGTCACCTCCAGCTCCGGCCCCGGCATCGCCCTCAAAGGTGAAGCCATCGGCCTGGCCATCAGCACCGAATTGCCCCTCGTCATCGTTAACTCGCAGCGCGCCGGACCATCCACCGGTTTGCCCACCAAGACCGAGCAGTCGGACCTCTATCAGGCAGTCTATGGACGCAACGCGGATGCCCCGCTCTCGTGGTCATTGGCCTCGCGCTCGCCGTCCGATTGTTTTGAAACCGCAGTCGAGGCGGTGCGGCTGGCAACGCGTTATATGACGCCGGTGATGCTGCTCACCGATGGCTACATCGCCAACGCGGCCGAGCCATGGCTCATTCCCGATGTCGACGCGATCGCGCCTTTCGAGGTTGCGTTCCGCAGCGACCCCGAGGGCTTTCATCCTTTCTTGCGTGACGACAAAACCCTAGCCCGCAATTGGGCGGTGCCCGGAACGGCCGGTCTAGAACACCGCATCGGGGGCATCGAAAAGGGATATGGGTCGGGTCATATTTCCTACGATGCTGAAAACCACCAAAAGATGACCGATACCCGCAAGGCAAAGATCGACGGGATCGCCAACGATATCCCCGAACAAGCGGTCGAAGAGGGCGAGGACAAGGGCGAGATTGCCGTCGTCGGCTGGGGTTCGACCTACGGGCCCATCGATCGCGCGGTGTCGAACTTGCGTGCCGAGGGGCACGCCGTGTCGCACATTCATTTGCGTCACATTTGGCCCTTGCCGCGAAACCTTGGCTCGTTGCTCGGGAACTTCAAGACGGTTTTGGTTCCCGAAATGAACACCGGCCAGCTGGTGGCGGTGTTGCGTTCGGAATACCTGGTGCCGGCCGAAAGGTCTCGAAGGTTTCCGGCCAACCATTCAAAATCTCTGAAATCGAAGACGCGATTCGCGCGCGCCTGGGGGCCTAACATGAACGTCGCTCCGGAAAAGCTTACCGCCAAGGATTTCGCCACCGACCAAGAGGTGCGCTGGTGCCCGGGTTGCGGCGACTACGCCATCCTCAAAGCCCTCCAACGCACGATGCCCGAGATCGGCGCCACCACGGAAAATACGGTCTTCGTCTCTGGCATCGGCTGTGCGGCCCGTTTTCCTTACTACATGGATACCTACGGGTTTCACACCATCCATGGTCGGGCGCCGGCATTCGCAACCGGGATCAAACTCGCGAACCCCGACCTCGACGTTTGGGTCGTCGGCGGCGATGGCGACATGCTGTCGATCGGCGGCAACCATCTGATGCACGTCTTGCGCCGCAACGTCGATCTCCAGGTGATGATTTTCAACAACGAGATTTATGGCCTAACAAAAGGCCAATACTCGCCGACGTCGCGGATCGGTACGCGCTCGCCGTCCACGCCGCAAGGATCCGTCGAGGCGCCGGTTTCGGCGGCGCTGTTTGCGCTCGGTGCCGGGGCCCGGTTCGTGGCCCGATCGGTCGATACCGATCAAAAGCACCTGCCGGAAATGTTCAAGCGGGCGCACGGCCATCGCGGCGCCTCGCTCCTCGAGATCTTTCAGAACTGCATCGTCTATAACGACGGCGTGTTCGATGGCTTCAAAGCGCCGGCGGTCGCGACCGACCGTCAGGTTCGTGTCGTCCACGGCGAGCCGATGATCTTCGGCAAGGAAAAAATCGCGGCCTCCGTCTGGCGTCAAGCGGCTTTGAAATCGAGGCCGTCACGATCGGCGAGAACGGTGTCACCGCGGCCGACGTTCTCGTTCACGACGAAACCAACCGGATCATGGCGAACCTGCTGGCGTCGATGGATCCCGATACGATGCCGGTTGCGCTCGGCGTTCTGTATTGCGATCCGGCGCCGACCTATGAAGCCGGTGTCGTCGACCAGGTTGAACAAGCCCGCGCGGCGGAACCTGAAGCAGACCTCAACAAACTTCTTCGTTCAGGGTACACTTGGACGGTGTAGGTATGTTGGGGGCCTGCAGGTCGGGGCTCGCGGTACGGGGCGCGACCTAAGAGCCGACACAGTCAGGGGCGAATGGATTACGACCTAAGTCTCTTTACCGCGCTTGTCGCCGACGACAACGCGTACATGCGTAGCCTGCTAAAATCCCTGATGCACGTTATCGGCGTCGGCACCGTGATCGCGGTCGACGACGGGTCGGAGGCAATCGAAACCCTCAAGAAAGTCGGCGAAGACCCGCTCAAGGGCGGGATCAATACCATCGACATTGTCCTGGCCAATTGGCAAATGACGCCGGTCGACGGCATGTTGTTGTTGAAGTGGGTGCGGCGCCACAAGGACTCTCCCGACAAGTTTATGCCCTTCGTCATGGTCACCGGGTTTGCCGATACCGAACATGTCAACGAAGCCCGGGACCTCGGTGTTTCCGAGATTCTTGGCAAGCCGTATTCGATCCAATCCCTGACGCAGCGGCTCGGGCAACTCATCGAACGGCCCCGCCAA
The DNA here is from genome assembly GCA_038141965.1 of Alphaproteobacteria bacterium. GTDB lineage: Bacteria > Pseudomonadota > Alphaproteobacteria > SHVP01 > SHVP01 > CALJDF01. The sequence continues at coordinate 86,503 of JAYQJC010000001.1, read as the reverse complement.
TACGTTCTAACTCCATCGTATTTCGGGCCCGACCGCCGCCGCCGCAAAAGCGAGTCGCGTCTCGCCGATCGGCGCAAAATCAAGCCGGAGGAGGTAGAGATCATCTATGACGACGAAATCTCTTGATCTCGATCCCAAAGGCAAAATCAAAGTGCGCTACTTCCGGCTGCGCAATCGGCTCAAGGACAAGGCGGCTTCTGGCCATCCCCGAGAGCCCGGAAAGTTCGCGGTCGCGGCGCTCGAACAAGCTATGGCGGAACTGGACAAGTTCGCCGAGGATTACCCGGACTGGGTACAAGGTCAGGTTTCCGAGCTCTACGAGTTGGTCGCCAAGACGCGCGAGAAGGAAGCCAACCGCCGCGCGACCGAGTTCAAACGCATCAACGAAATCGCCCACGACATGCGCGGGCAGGGCGGTACGTTCGGTTATCCCCTGGTGACCACGGTGGCCGATTCGCTCTATACCTTCACCGGGTCTCGCTCGCTGGCCCAGGATAGCCACGTCGAGATCGTCAAATCGCACATCGATACGATGAACGCCGTCATCAAAGAGCGGGTCGAGGGCGACGGCGGCATTTTGGGCCGCGAACTTTTAACCGCGCTGGAAAAGGCAATCGAGAAATTCTCCTAGCGGGCAGGGCCGCCGCAAAGGCTCCGCCTATCTTGACATTGCCCGGACGCGCCCCGATTCTACGATCAAATTCAGATAACAATCGTCTCTCGGGAGGACGCTAGGATGGAATCTTCGGATCTCACGCCGCGCGAGTATTACGCGCAAATCAAGGCCAATCCGAACCGCGCCAAATTCGGCTTCGGTCGCAAACCCATTCTGGTCAACATCGACCTGCAAAAAGCCTACACGGCGGTCGGTAAGTTCAAAACCGCCTACGAAACCCACCCCCAGCAGCTCGAATTCGTCAACAATCTTTCTGAGATCTGCCGTTCTAGAGGCGTTCCGGTGGATTGGACCCATGTCGGCTATATGGAGTCCGGCGAAGATGCCGGCATCTGGGGGACCCGGACCGATACGCCGGATTAGCTGCAAAACATCAAGGTCGATGCCGAACGATTTGAATTCGACGAGCGTCTGAAGATCGATCACAAGCGCGACGTGATCTACAACAAGCTGATGCCGTCGGCCTTCCACGAGACGTCGCTGCAGTCGCTGTGCGTTTGGCACCAAGTCGACACCGTCATTCTTACCGGCGGCTCGACATCGGGATGCGTGCGGGCGACCTGCGTCGATTCGCTGTCGCGCGGGTATCGCACCATCGTCACCGAGGAATGCGTGGCCGATAAGCACGAAATTCCGCACTTCTCCAACCTGTGCGACATGCAGCTTAAGTACGCCGATATCGAGTCCTATGAGACCGTCAAGGCGTATCTTGAGGCCTACCAGCCCGCCAACCAATCGCCTAGGCGCACCGCAAGACAACATTAGGAGGGCCTGTGAAAGCCGATCTCGGTCTTTACGAATACCTACCCTGGAACGCACGCCCGTCGATCAAATGGCCCAATGGGGCCAAGGTCGCGTTTTGGGTCGCACCGAACATCGAATATTACGAAATTGATCCGCCGGTAAATCCGTTGCGCACGCCCTGGGGCAAACCGACCCCGGACGTCGTACCTTATTCCGAGCGGGACCACGGCAATCGCGTCGGCCACTGGCGCATGATGGATGTCATGGATCGCTACAACGTCCGCGGTTCGATTTCGTTGTCGGTCGCCTTGCTGGACCATCATCCGGAAATCATCGAAGCGTGTAAGGAGCGCAACTGGGAGTTCTTTTCCCACGGCATCTATAACACGCGCTACTCCTACGCGATGAACGAGGTGCAAGAGCAAGCGATCATCACCGATTCGATCGACAACGTGCAAAAGCACACCGGTCAGCGGATTGCAGGTTACCTCGCACCGGCGCTCACCCACACCGAGCGCACGATGGACCTGCTGGCCAAGAACGGCATTCTTTACACCTGCGATCTGTTTATCGACGACCAGCCGTTCCCGGTGAACGTCAAAGAGGGTCGCTTCATCTCCATTCCCTATTCGCTCGAGATGAACGACATCATTGTCTACAACGGCAGCATGGTGCCGCCGCGGCGCTACGCCGACATGCTCAAGGCGAACTTCGACCGTCTACGGGCCGACGGTGCCAAGAACGGCACCGTGATGTGTATTCCGTTGCACGCCTACGCGGTCGGGCAAGGCCACCGCTTGGCGGCCTTCGAGGACGCCCTCAAATACATCACCGGCCACGACGATGTCTGGGTCGCGACCGGTCGCGAGATCGCCGAGTATTACTACGAGCACTACTACGACGAGTACGTACAGGCGATCAAAGACTTCAAGAAAAAGCATCCGGCGAGGAGCTAACGCTATGGCACGCCCCCCCTATCGAGCAAAAAGACGTCACCGGCGCCACCATTCCGGATAGCTACCTCGAATACGAACACCGTTCCTACGGGATGGACCACGACCGCTACGATTGGTCGCTGCTCACCCGGCGCAAGCCCGTCAAATGGCCGAACAATGCGCGCGTGGCGCTTTGGGTCAATGTCGCGTTCGAGTTCTTTCCGTTGGACACCCCGGCTAAACCTTCAAAGCGCTAGGCGGTATGGTCACGTCCTACCCCGACCTAAGGCACTTTCTCGCTGCGCGACTACGGCAACCGGGTCGGTATCTTTCGCGTGATGGATGCCTTGGATGCCGCCGGAATTTCCAAAGTAACTGCTGCGTTCAACTCGAACGTCGCGCGGCGCTACCCTACTTGGTGGATCAGGTTACCGACCGGGGCTGGGAGGTTATGGCCAACGGCGTCGATATGGCCAAGCTCCACCTACACTGGCCTCGATGCCGAGCAGGAGAAGGCCCAGGTCAAAGAATCGCTATCCACATTGCGTGAGATGTCGGGTCAGCCCGTCAAAGGCTGGCTGTCGCCGGGCCGATCGGAATCCTGGGATACGCCGGACTACATCGCGGCCGAAGGCGTCGAGTATTTCTGCGATTGGATCAACGACGACATGCCGTATCCGTTCCGCACCAAGTCCGGTGAAATCACGGCGATGCCGCACCAGCACTGGATCGACGACTCGATGGTGTGGCTGCATTACAAACACAAAGAGCAGGATTTCGTCGATCAGGTGAAGGACCAGTTCGACCTAATGTACGACGAGGTCCGGTCGCGAAGGTGGCCGTATCATGGCCATCACTATCCACCCCTGGATGTCGGGCCAGCCGCATCGGATCAAGTATCTCGAAGAAGCGCTCAACTACGTCGGCAAACACGCCGATGTCTGGAACGCGACCGGGTACGAGATCATGCAGGAATGGAAAAAGCAGCAATAAAGAGGGTGTCGACCCGACAAAAAAAGGGGCGCCTATTGGCGCCCCTTTTGCTTTCGTTCGCACTGACGGCTTATCTGGTCGCCGCGTAGATGAACCATTGGCCCGGGCCGGGGCTATAGTTGTCGTCGTCGGTCGGCCGGATTTGATCGGCGAACGTCTGCACGATGTTCTTCTTTTTGAAGCCCGCGCGCAGCGCCACGTCTTCAAGGTCCATATCGTGCATCCGGCCCCAGAACGGTTCGTTGTTGTTGTGGGTATCCCAGTCCTTCATCAGTTCTTCAAAGGGGTCGTCCAACATCTTGAACGGCGGTTGCTCGACATGGAGCATCAACCCGCCCGGCTTCAACAGCCTGTAGTTTTCGGCAACCACGTTGTAGACCGCTTTATTGGAGGTCTCATGCAGGAACATGGTGGATAACACCATGTCGAAGGACTCGTCTTCGTATTTCGTATGTTCGGCGTTCTGCTGCGAGAACGTCACGTCGAAACCGAGGCTCTCGGCCCGACGGTGGCCGTAACGTAGGCAAGGCCCGCCGATGTCGATTCCGATCACTTCGGCGTCCGGCCAAGCATCCTTGTAGGGCAGGGTATTGCTGCCGACCGTGCAGCCCTGATCGAGAATCCTCTTCGGCTTAATGTGCGGATAGTGTTCTTTGATCCAGGCGGCGACGGCATAACCTGCGCCATTGTTGTACTTGCCCAGCATCCCGTGGGTCGACAGGTACAAACCCCCGGCATCGTACATCGCACCTGCGGCCACATCGTCGTCGGTGAACTCGGTGAAGAAGCTGCCGGGCATCCAGTGCATGTCGAAGGGCTTGTGATAGCGCGGCACTTCGAAGTTTGGATCGATCTCCACCGACCCCTTATCGGTCTTCCGCGGCTTGGCCCGCTCGATCAACTCGTCCAGCTGGCGTTCGACGATCTTGCGGCGTTCGTTGTAGCCGTTTTCTTGGGCGTAGAGGCGGAGCATGCTCCATAGACGAAAATACTCTTCGCCGAGCATCGCTTTCCGTACTTCGTGGCGATCCTTTGGCTTGCGGCCATGTTCTTTCTCGAAAGCCGGCTCGACCTTCTGGTCATAGAGTTTGCGATGGCCGGGCCAAATTTCCGACCCAACATGTTTGAACAGGTTGATCGTGAAATCGAGGCGGGCGGCCTCGTCATGGTTGGTATCGACGACCATCTCGTGCTTGCCGAAGTTACGCCAGGTGACTCGCTCTTGTTCCATCTTGTCGCTCCTGCGCCGCTGGGCTGCTGAATTCAGGACAATATACCACATCGCCGCCGCCGTGCCGGGCTCGCCGTCGCCGCGTACGGATGGCGAACATCTTTCCGCCGGACTTCCTAAGGCTTTGACTTAGATCAGTTTTTTTTGTTTGCGCCGGGGTGATGCCGGTGCTTGCCAGCGCCTCGATTTCGCTGTCATCAAACCCGAATTCGCGCAGCACCTCGGCGGTGTGGGCGCCGAAGGCGGGCGGTTCGCTGTGGGCGCCCGCAGGGCGGCCGAATTTGATCGGCGGTCCGATGGTCCGGATGCGTCCGGCATCGACGACCATGCCGCGGTGGGCGGCATGGGCGTGGTTCATTGCATCGGGTACCGACAGCACCGCGCCGGCCGGAATCCCGATACTCATGAGGCGCTTGGCCAAAGGTCTCACCGTCTTTATCGGCCAAGAGAACCTCCAAGGCGGCGCGTAGTTCGTCCTGATGGCTCAGCCGATCGGTATTCGTGGCGAAGCGGGGGTCGTCGGCGATCTCGGGCTGGTTCAACTCGTCGCACAGTCGGCGGAACTGCCGGTCGTTGCCGACTGCCAGAAACAACTGATGGCCGGCCGTAGGAAATAAATCATACGGCGCGATGTTGGGGCTCCGGTTGCCCATCATCTTGGGCGGCCGGTCGGTCATGAACCAGTTGTGCGGGTAGGGCAACAGGATCGAAAGCGCCGCATCGTACAGCGTGACCTCCAAGAATTGCCCCAACCCCGAGCGATGTCGTTCCTCGACGGCCATCAAAATGCCGATCGCGGTGTTCAGTCCGGTCACCATGTCGACGATCGACACGCCAACCCGTACCGGACCGGTTTCGGGATCGCCGTTGACGCTCAACAGGCCGGACCATGCCTGCACCGCACCGTCATAGCCCGGCATGCCGCCTAGCGGTCCGCCGCTACCGAAACCGGTGATGCGGGCATGCACGAGTTGGGGAAAGCGGTCCTGCAAAGCCTCGGGGCCGATGCCCCACCGCTCCATGGTGCCGACCTTGAAGTTCTCGATCACGACGTCCGCGGTTTCCAGCATCCGCATCAGGACCGACCGGCCTTCGTCCTTCGACAGGTCCAAGGCGATGCTGCGCTTGTTGCGATTCAAACTGGCGAAATAGCCGCTCAACCCATGTTCGAACGGCGGCCCCCATTCGCGGGTCTCGTCGCCTTGCGGCGGTTCGACTTTGATCACGTCGGCGCCGTGGTCGGCCAGCATTTGGGTGCAATAGGGCCCGCCCAACACCCGCGATAGATCGATGACCTTCATGCCTTCAAGTGCCCGTGTCATGCCGCCACTCCCAATGTTTCACGCGCGAACGTCGGATAGGTCGCGGCAATCTCGGCGCCAACCTCGCCGCGGATCATCTCCAGCGTCTCGGCATTCGGTGGTTTGGTTTCTCTCAAGTCGGCAGCGACGTCGAAGTCGAACCCTGTGGTGTCTTCGATGTCGTCCGCCGATTCACCCGGATGTACCGTCTCCAGCGTGAACCGGCCGATCGACCGGTCGAACGAAAACACGCCCTTGCCGGTAACCAAGGCGTGCGGTCCGCCGCGTCGCCACACTTCCGGCGGGCTGGTGCCGGCGGCGCTGATGAAGTCGACTTTCGGGACCAACACACGGGCGTTGTGGTCCGGTCGAAACAAGATGACGCGCGGGATCATGTAGTACAGAAACGCGGAGCCGTAGGAGCCGCCGAAACCGTACCTTGGATTGCGGATAGTCGCCGATCCCCACGAGGTTGATGTTGCCCGATCCGTCGATCTGCGCGCCCGAGAAAAAGAACGCATCTATCCGTCCCTGGGCCGCGCAGTCGAAACAGTTCTTTGCCCCCGTCCGACCAAAACGTATTGCTGGGATCGCCCAGAATGGAGACCAGGTCGTGCCGCCCGACAACCGTCGGGTCAGCAGCGCGGCCGACGCCGGGATCGGCGATGACACGCCCACCGCAATGTGCCGCGTGCCCCGTAGCAAACGCGCCATTGCCGCGATCAGCAGCTCTTCTTTTTTGATTGCCGTCACGCGACCTCGGCGTGCCGCAAGGTTTGATCGAGATAGGCGGCGAAACCCGCATCGTCGCGCGACGCTTTCGCATAGGCGCGCAGGTCTTCGGCGTCTTCGCCGTAATGACCGGGGAAACCTGAGGGTTTGCACCCTCGGCGGCTTCGGCAACCGCCGTCACGTAGAACGACGACAAGGTGCCGGCCGCCAAGGCGGGGTCGTCGTAGAGATTGCCCTCATAGCGCCGTTCGACCGTGACGAGCGTCGTCGTCGCGGCATGCGCCATCGTGACCAAATCGCGCTCGCGGCCGATCCACACGTTGCCGGCGTCGTCGGCCATCGGACAATGGAACAGCGCGACATCCGGGGCGATGGCGGGGATCGCCACGATCGGGTCGCTCGCGCCGTCGACCAACGGGTTGTCGATCACGCGCCAGTCGGGCCGGAAGCGTACGATGTCCGACCCCAAGATGCCGCGCAGCGCGGGAAGGGCGCGCCCTTTTCGGTCGCTTGCAGCCCGGCGTGGATTGCGGGGCAGGTCGCTTCTTTCAGGGTGATGACACCCCGCTGCACGGCATCCGCAAAGCGGCCCGCGGCACCGTATTCGCCCAACGACACGCCCGATGTTTCCAGTTCGGACACGCACCCTGCGCCGATCAACAAATCGGTTTGCATCCCCCCGGTCGGCACGTTGATCAACTGCAGCGCGCGCGCACCGGTCGGCGTACCAGCGCGGGTCGCCGCCATCGAAACCCCACAGCCGTCGCGGATCACGGCCAGCGCCGCGCCGTCGGGGATCTGTGCGGCCAGTTCGTCGACCGAGGTCCAGTTTGTCATCCCTAAATCATAGCCTAATCGCGGCTGGCCAGCGTGTGCCGTTGCGCAATCCGTTGCGTCGCGATGGTCGACAAGATGACGGCACTGCCGAACAGGATAATCCCCAGACCAATATCCGCCCGGGTCACCAAACTGCCCTCAAGGAACAAAATGGTCAGCGCGACCACGAGTACATCCAGCATCGACCACCGCGAGATCCGCTCGAACAGTTTCACCAGCCGTGGCGCCCAGCCGTGGGTCAATCCCAATGCCCACACCAAGAGCGCAGTGCCGATCTTCAGCGCCGGTAGCAGGACGGTGAAGATGCCGACGATAGCGAACAGGAAATAGTCCCCACTACGAAAGAACGCGACGATCCCGTCGAGCAGCGAAAACTCGCGCTCGAACACCAACATGCTGCGCACCGAAATCACCGGCATCCACAGGCCGACTAAGAACAAAGGGGCCGCCGTCAACAACAACAGGCCGGCAATCCAATCTCGATTCATAGGGCGCAGCTTAGTGGCATTTTCAGACCAAACGCCAATCCAACACCGACACGCCGGCGTTCGTCGGATCCCCTCGGTCCGGTGTCGTCATGCGGCTGGCAGCGATCGCTTCCCAGAACTTCCTCTCGTGGCGCCCTACACGCATCGATTGACGACATTGAAGCCTTAGTCATCGCGTTGGGCGGCTATCGCCTCTGTTGTGAGCGGCCGTTGCAACCCTTGGTATATTGTTTGGAATCAAAGATTTATTCGCCACAAATGCCGACAATACAGGCATACTTCGCGTGCGGTACAGAGTAGACAAGAATGAGCAGAAGCAATCTGCAAAGAACACTCGCGGGAATTGCAGCCGCCGGCGTGTTGGCGGTCGGCACGGCGGCCATCGCGGCCACCTCCGGTCAGCTGACCCTAACCGGGACGGTGCAGCAAATCCTGGCGATCACGGTGACCCCGACAGCATCGGCGTCGGGTCTCGACCTCACCGGATCGGTGACCCAGCTTAAGGTCGCGACGGTTGTGGCCGAAGCGAATAACCCATCGGGGTATTCGGTCACAATCAGTTCGTTGAACCAAGGGGCCAACGATTGCGGCGCGGCGAACGGGCCGTGTTTCCACAGCCCGACGGCCACCACGAACGACGATCTGTCGTTCAGTCTGCTGCGCGATGCGGTGGCGGTTTCGTTTTCCGGCGCGACCGGGACGTTTATTTCCAGCGGCGCGCGGTCGGCCGTGGGTGGCGATAGCTACGACGCGAACATCACCTACGACGGCACCTCGGCGAACCTCGATCAGGCGACCGATTACACCGAGACGCTGACTTTCACGATTTCCGATCCTAGTCGGTCGGAACTTGAACCGAAAAAGGCCCCGCTTCGGCGGGGCCTTTTTTGCGCTGTCCACAGCCTGACTTCGTCGAACGTCCGGGGTCACGGATCAACTAGTTGCTGAACTTCTCGCCGCGGTCGGGGCCGAACAGGCAATCGCATTCGCTTTCAAAGGCGACCACCGCCAACACAGCGACGCCGACCGCGATGACGATATTGCGTCGGTTGGTGGACGTCTGCTTGTCGTAGAACGCCACGCACTCGACGTAAATCGCGCTGCCCTCGCGATAGCCTTGGCTCGCGCATTTCTGGGCGCTGGTCGCACGTTCCTGACCCAACCCGAACGGTGTAAACGCGATGCCCGTCCCGTTCGCGCACGCGGTCACGAACAGGCACAGCGCCACCACCGCCGCAATCCGAGAGCCCCGCATGAAGGTCGGCTTACTCGAAGTTCGCGGCGTCGTATTGCGCGGCGTTGTTGAGGATGTTTTCGGTCTCGAGCAGGTCGTTGATCTGCTTGAAATCGTACATGCGGTTGCGGAACGCGTTGGTCGACCCGTGTTTTTTCAGGCTGGCGAAGTATTCGCCGGCCAATAGGCTATAGGCGCGGAACAACCCGCCCGGGAAGATCACGATCGAATAGCCCAAGTCCTGCAGCGCCTTTGCGTCCGTCACCGGCGTCGAGCCGCCTTCCACCATGTTGGCGAGCAACGGCACCCGGCCTTTGAACCGCGCGCACATATCGCGCTGCTGGTCTTCGGATTCCGGCGCTTCGATGAACAGGATATCGGCGCCCGCCTCGACATAGCGTTCGGCGCGTTCCAGCGCGCTTTCATATCCCTCGACCGCAATCGCGTCGGTCCGGCCGATAATCAAAAACTCGTCCGAGCGCCGCGCATCCGCCGCCGCTTTGATCTTGCCGACCATTTCGCCCGCCGGCACCAGGCTCTTACCTTTGAGATGGCCGCAGCGTTTGGGGAAGGTTTGGTCTTCCAGCTGAATGGCGTTCGCCCCCGACGCCTCGAACAAGCGGACCGTGCGCTGGGTGTTGATCGCGTTGCCCCAGCCCGTATCGCCGTCGACGATCAACGGCATCCCGACGCGTTCGTCGATCAGCGATACCGTGGTCGCCACCTCGTTCATCGACACAAGCCCGATATCGGGCATTCCCAGCCGCGTATAGGCGATCGACGCGCCGGTGATATAGCCCACCGAAAACCCGGCCTGCTGCACCATCATGGCCGAAAAGGCATCGAAACAACCCGGTGCGATGACGATGTCGTCGCCCGCTAGTTGTTCCTTGAGAGTGGGGTAGGGGCCGTGTCCGTTGCTGCTCACAATCATCATCCTATGGTCTGGTCGGGCCGCCGCCCGCGGGGAAATGGCGTTCTTCGCGGACGCCGCAGATGGTTTACCATATTCGATCGGACCACGAGTCCGAAAGGCAAGACGGAGATCGCGCGGTGGACGAGGGGCCGACCATTAGTTGGCGGATTGCATTGGCTCTGGCGGGTGCCGGGATCGGCACTTTTGCGATCGGGGTCGGCGGCTGGATTTGGTTTGCCGTCTCGGTGCTGCCGGCCATCAAGGGCTCCGGCATTACCATTTTGGTGATCCCCGGATCGATCCTGTTCATCATGCTGCTGGGCTTTATCTGGTATCAAATCTTTTCCTTGATCCTCACGCTGCTCCGCGCCGACGAGCACGATCCATAGATTTCCCGCCACGCCGCCCTGGTATGGTGCGAACGAATATTCAGGAGGATCCCATGGCCAGTCTTGCCGAAGTTGCCCCCGACGCCGAAGCCGCGCTCAAGCCCGGCTCCGCCGCGCATCATGTTCTGACCTACTTGCGCACGATGGAGGCCCGCGACCTCGATACCGCCAAGGCCATGCTGGCGCCGGGGTTCAAGATGGTGTTTCCCGGCGACTGCCACTTCGACACTCTCGAAGACTTGATCGCCTACGGCAAAGGCCGCCAGGGCACGGCGCTCAAAACCTTCGATCGCTTCGACGAAACCGAAGCCGAAGACGGCACCGTGGTCTACGCCTGGGGCACGCTCTACGGCAAAAAACTCGACATGACGACCGACTACCGCGACATCCGTTTCGTCGATCGCTTCGTCATGCGCGACGGCAAGTTCGTCAGCCAAATGGTGTGGAACGACATGGGCGAGCACGGCTTCGGTCCGGGCGACCGCCCCATTCCCCCCAACCCGCCGCCGCGCGGCGACGAAACCGCTAAGGGCGAGGCCTCCAAGTTGGTCCTTAAGTACTTGCGCACGATGGAAGCGCGCGACCTCGACGCCGCCAAGGCAATGCTGGGGCCGGGCTTTTTCACCATCTTCATGGGCGGTCACCGCTTCACCACGCCCGAAGAACTGGTCGCCTTCCAAAAAGGCCGCCAACAAAACACCTGGAAGGCCTTCCAGCGCTTCGACGAGATCGAGGCTGACGACGGCACGGTGGTCTTTTGCTTCGGCACCTTGCAAGGCGAACTGATGGACGGCACGCCCTACCAGAACATCCGCTACATCGACCGCTTCACGCTGCGCGACGGCAAGATCGTCGATCAAATGGTCTGGAACGACATGGCCGAACATGGCTTCCCGCGCACCAAGGTCTGAACGCGCGCCTGACGGGCTAAGCCTTGGCCTAGCCCGCGTCGGGCAGCACCTCGATGTCGTAGGCGTGGCTCAGGGTCCGCGCGGCCTTGGGGTCATGCATCTCGATCTCGAACCGGGTTGCCGGGCGCACGCCGCCTTGCACGGCCAAGGTGCCGCAAAACATCAACGTGCCGTCTTCGAACGTCCCGCCGGCCGCGCGGTAACCCGCAATCAAATCGGCCGGGGCCAACATCGTCGTGACCGGCCCGCCCTGATACGGCACGCGGGTCCCGTCGATGGTGGCGAACGAACGCAGCGCCAACGCGTCCCAATGGTCCTCAAGCGCGGCCAACGGCCACAGAGTGCGGCCGATCGGCTTGGCGCAGACTTGTTTGGATAGGCTCACGCTGTGGGTCTCCAGCGCGCGATCGGTGTGATCCGAACCCACGCCAACCCAAACGCCGACGTGCTGCAGCACGAAAAACTCCACCTCGCCCGAGGACTCAGCCCCACCACCTGGATTTTCGGCGCTTGCGTCAGCAGCGACGTCGCGCCGCGATAAAAGCATGGGGTAGTCGCCGGTCGCGGCACGCCGATCGCTTCTAACTCGGCGATGTGCGCTTCCATCGCCGCTTTGTCGCGTCCGGTCCACCCCGCGACGACAAGGGTATCGATCCCGACCGCCAGCGGCCCTTCGGGTGTTTCAAACGAAAAATGGGTGGGAAGGGGCACGTTGCGGTCCTTGTCGGTCGGTCGGGCCGTCATCCTAGAGCGGAAACCCGCCACGTGCGCGGATTCCTGCCTGCCCCGCGTTCTTTATCGGTTTGGATGACGCTGCACCTTCCGGGGCGCTAGACTGGTGGTTCAAACAGGAGGCACCCATGACCCGTCAGGCACCCCACGGCGCATTCCCTGAGATCAATCACGACGAAATGGCGCGACAAGACTTCGTCCTGCGCCTGCGCGAATATGTGGCCGGCGATATCGTCGGTGGCAACGACACGGTCTACAAGCATGCTGTAGAGCCCGCATTCGAACGCGCCGAGGGGCGCAAGCCCGCTACCCGCAAAGAAGCCCGCCAGGCGATGGAGCGGCATCCCTATCATCAGGCCTGGGGCTCGCTCAACCGCGCCACCCAAGAAATGATTTGGGATTCGGTGCAAGATCTCGCTCGACCGCCAAGACGACGCGTTGAACCGCCGTATCAAAAACGTCGGCAAAAACAACGGCTCGCTCCGCCTCGACCCGAACGTCGCGGCGCCGCGCTATCTCACGGCGGTGGACATCCACTGCATGCCCGGCAACTACCACACCGAGTCCACCGAGGACGATGCCTATCAAGGCGCCTTGCTCGATCGCGGTGCGTTCATCTATGCGCGCGGGCAGCGCGGGCCCAATCACGACTCTTTCGGACACGACCTCTTGGCCTATCTCGACAAGACGCGACCCGGCTTCAAGCCCAAACGCATCCTCGACATGGGCGCCGGTGCGGGACAGGTGACGTGCGCATTTGCCGAGGCGTTTCCCGGATGCCGAGGTGCACGCCATCGACGTGGCCGCGCCGCTCCTGCGCTACGGCCACAAGCGCGCGGCGTCGCTCGGCTACGACATTCATTTTTCGCAGCAGAATGCCGAAGGCACGGACTTCGACGACGAGAGTTTCGATTCATCTTTTCGTGCATCATGATGCACGAAACCTCGTCCAAGGCGCTGCGCAACTACGTCGCGGAAACCCGGCGTTTGCTTGCTCCTGGCGGCATCGCCCTACATATGGATTTCCCCCACAACCACGACAAAACGCCCTACCTCCAGGCGATGGTGGATTGGAGCACGCACAACAACGCCGAACCCTTTATCGGCACGCTGGGCGATACCGATTTGGCCGAGGTCGCCGTGCAGTCGGGATTCTCCACACAACACGGCCGCGGTCGTCCCGATGTCCACGGTCACGCCGGGCAACCGCATGTACGTACTCGACGCCCGCAAACCGGCCTAGCCCGACCTTCTTAGCTTGGTTCCGGCGTTGCCGATGTCCTAACTGGTCGGCGCATTAGGCGACAATGCGACCCGACCAGAAATGGACGCGGGTGAACTTCCCGCTCGCGCCGAAGTCGAAGAAATTGCAGTTCTCCATATCGACGTTCGGGCCGTCCTTAATGTCGCTGCGATAGCGAATTTCCACGGCGCAGGTCTCTTTCTCGGTGTCGACCACCGCGTTGCCGGATCACTTCGGTGCAAGCGCATATTGGTGTTCGCGATGAATTCGGCGAAGAACGCATGTATCTCGTCGCGCCCGGTGAGCACGAGGTCGTTGGTTTCCCAGGTCAATGTGGCATTCGGCGCAAAGCAGGCGAGGGTACCGAGATCGCCGCTATCCATTGCACCGAAATAGCCGTTGACCACCACATCGAGGTAAAAGTCGCGATCTCGCGTCATTGTTTCGTTCTCCGGGCTTGTGTCGGGGCAATAAAAAAACGGGCGACCAGCCAATGGCTTCCGTATCATCTTGCCCAGTTTTTGTCACGCATCGCTCTCGCGTTACGGTCGATCGATTGAGATTACTCCGCCGCTTCGCTGAGGGGCACGACCGGGCAATTGGCTTCTTTCTCGACCAAGTCGTAGACGAAGATGAACTTCGCCATGCCGGTCAAGATGCCGGCGACCATGCCCAACTCGAAAATCTGGGCGTCGTCGAAATGCGGCTTCAACTCGTCGTATAGCTTTTTGTCGAGATGGCCGTTCATGTTGGTCATAACGATCTGATCGGCCAACCGAAGCACGGCGCGCTCTTTGGCGTCAAAGCAGTCGGCGTCCTCGTTCATGATCCAACGCAGTTGTTCGGGGGTCACGCCCTGTTTCTGGGCAGCGTCGCGATTGCCTTTGTTGCAATAGGCGCAGCCGTGCGTCATCGACAAACGATAGCGCAGAATTTCCTTCAGACGCGCTTCCACCCGTCCGCCGTAAAACAGACGTCCGTAGAATTCGTCCTTGTACCAAACCATGAGTTCCGGCGCGTTGGCGCCGACCTCGTTCATGGTCGCATCGTCGCGCAGCGCTTTTGCGGTATCGAAGTCGGCGCGCATGCGCTCAGTCATCTCTTCGCGCGGCACGCGGCGCAGCATCGGATTAGGCATCGGGCTCTCCCACTATTGGCGCGGCTCGGCGCGCAAGCTGTTTCTATTGTGCCGCTGCAGCATGCCGACCGCAACCGGCGTTGGTCACCCCCTGGATTCCAGGGCTTCGCGCAAGGCGGGTCGCTCGCGCAACACGCGACGGGCGTAGTAATCGAACTTCCAGTCGAAAATGTCCTTTTGGCCGAGGAACTTCTTCGATTGGCGCGCCGCAGGGGCGGGCAGGGGGTCCAAGGTCCCCGCCGCCATGGCTTTCACCTGAACCGCCGCGGCGCTTTCCAGCACCAAAGCGCCGATCACCGCTTCCTGGACGCTCGTCCCGACCACGACAATCCCGTGGTTCTTAAGTAGCGCGGCGCGGTTTTCGCCCAACGCTTCGGCGACCATGCTGGTTTCGCCTTCGCCCTCGAAGAAGACGCCCTTGTGTTCGTTGAAAAAGGTGATGTCCTCGAAAAAGATCGCGGCCTGTTGATCGATCATGGCCAGCGGTTCGCCGATCGATGCCAGCGCCAAGGCGTTGATCGCATGGGTGTGGACAATGGCGTTGACGTCCGGCCGGCGGCGATAGACCGCCGCATGCAGGTCCAACGCCGGGCTGATTTCGCCAGTGCCCTGCAGCACCTTCAGGTCCATATCGGCTTCGTGCAGCTCCGAGGGCACCGCTTCGTCGAAGCCGAGCCGGAACCGGTTCGACCAAAACGTTTCCGCGCCGGGCATTCGCGCCGTGATGACGTCCGGCGATGTCCAAGCCCTGTCCCTCGCGGTCGAGAATGTGATGCGCCAATACCAGTTCGCGCTGCATGCGCTGCAGATCGCTAGCCGGTTCGGTGGCAAAAAGCTGGATCACGGTGCTCATGGCGGGCCTCACGAAGCAAAAAGAGTGCGCGACATCTTTCCCCGCCCGTCGACCAAGCGCAATGCCGCGACGTTAGGGCGTTCGCGCGATGGCCGTTGCCGCCTCCGAGACGGCCTCGGACCCGAGGTCGGCCAACCCGTCGCGTTGGATCACGGTCACCGCGGCGCCTCTGGGTTGAGTTTGGGCCGGCACCGAAGCGCGGGAGAACAACACCACGGCCGGGCAATCGGCGGCCGCGATCAAATGCATCGGGCCGGTATCGTTACCGACGGCGAGCGCTGCGCGTCGTGCCAGCGCGACGATTTGGCCAAACGAGGTCTTGCCCAACAAACTTTGGGTGCGCGGTTCGATCCGACAGATCGTCGCGATTTCGGCGGCTTCGGCATTTGTTCCGATCGCGACCGGCACGATCCCGGTTGCGCATAAGGCTGTTGCCAGCGCACCGTACTGCGTGGCCGGCCACCGCTTTTCGGGTCGGTGCGGCGCCCCGCCCGGCACGATCAACGCAAACCGATCCGGCAGATCTAGGCCGGCGAGATCGCCGTCAAGCCACGATAGATCGGGCGGCGGCGTTTCCGGGATACCGGCATCCGCCAATTGCTCGGCCTGGCGCTCCAGCGTGTGCATGGCGTTGCGTACGGGATTGCGGTGAGGATGCGAACAGCCCTTGGCGATGCCCGACCATTCCGGCTTGGCCCGACCGAAGAAGCGAAAATAGGTGTGCGTCCGGTCGCTGTGTTGCAAATCGTACACTCGTTCGAATCCGCTTTGCGTGATGAACCGGCGCAAACCCAGCCACGCGCCCCATTGCAACAGATTGGGCTTGGGGTCGATCTCGACCGCATCGAACCAACCGCACGCCCGTCCGAAATCGGCATAGGGCGCGGTCGTCAGCAGGTGATATGGGCGTCCGGGTGATGCGCCCGGATGGCTTTGAACGCGCCCAGCGCCAGAACGAAATCGCCCAGGGCGCTGTGTTTGATAACAAGGATGCGTCGGGCGTCCGGCACGGGCACACGCTGGCCATTGGTAGGGCGTCCTTCTTAGCGTGGGCGGCCCGTCGTGATAAGCGCCAATCGCCTTGACGCCGCGCGGCGCAACCGCAACCATCGCGCCATGGTCACATTCAATCGTCCCGCAATCGTCGAAGAAATCCGCCTCCCGCGTCTGCGCGTCAATTATCTCGATTGGCCGGGCGATGGGCCGCCGGTCCTCCTCATGCACCCCAACCGGACCAATGCCCGGGTTTGGGACTTTGTGGTCGACGCCAGCACGTTGCCCAACCGTTTCATCGCGCCCGATGCGCGCGGTCATGGCCTCAGCGATTACCCCGAGCGCGGCTATGTCCTGCAAGAATACGTCTGGGACCTCGATCGAATTCCTCGACGCCCTGCAGATCGATCGGATCGTCTTGGTCGGTGCCGCCACCGGCGGCAACATTGCGCTATTGGTCGCCTCGCAATACCCGCAACGGATTGCCGGTTTGGTCGTTGCCGACCCCGGTTTGTCGCTCGACAAGAAAATCAGCGGCGACGTCAAAGAAGAGATCGTAAAAAATTTCCGCTTCCCGGATTTCGAAACCGCCAAGGCGGCGATGCCGTTTAGCGCGCTGTGGTCCGACGACATGAAAGATCACTACGCCGAGCACAGCTTCAAGCGCCTCAGTTCGGGCGAGGTCGAGTGGCGCTACTATCCCGCTGGCGCGCAATACACCGAAGGTCTTCTTGGAAGAAGACATGTGGGACGACATCAACGTGTCATGCCCCACGCTGATGATGCGCGGCGCGGACTCGCATGTTTTCCCGCGCACAACATGAAGCGCCTACAAGAGATGATCCCAGGGTCGGAGGCGCACGACATCCACGAATGCGACCACCGCATCAGCCAAGATCAGCCCAAACAGATGGCGAGCCTCATCGACGACTTCGTCAAGCGCCGCGTTACGGGCGCTTAGCGGTCGAGGAACGCCGTCAGCGCGACGGCCCGATCGACCGGCGCGAGGGGCACCTCGGTCGTCTCCGCATCCTTCACCAGCGCCGCGGCACGGTCGCGAAAGCCGGCAAAAGGATCGTTCTCCGCCGCGCAGACCAGCGTCGGACAACGAATCGCCCCAAGCCGCGTGGCGAGATCATCGGCAAACAGCACCGCATAGGTGCCGGCGTAGTTTCGGTGTTGCTTGAGGATGCCCACCATCCGTGTCGTCAGGCGCGCCAGATCGGCATCGGGTTCGACATACCGAACGCTCTCCACGCCTTCGTTGTACCAAGGCCAATAAAGCTGTTCGTTGCGCAACGCCGTCCACAGCTTTAGCAAGTGGCTCCCGTCCGGCTCCAGGTGGATGTCCGGCGCATAGCCCGGCGCTACGGCGTCGCGAATCGTCGTCGGCATCGCCATGGCACCATCGAGGATCAGGTGCCGCACGCGAGCCTTGTCCTGCGCGGCCAAGAGCTGCCGCAATCGTCGCCCCACCGTTGTGGCCGTAGACATCGACGCGGTCCAACCCGAGACGATTGAGGACCGCCGCTACGATGGTCGCCTGCGCATCGACGTTGAGAACCTTATCCTGATCGGAATCGCCGTTGCCCGGCGGATCGAGGGCGATCACCCGGCGGTGACGCGCCATCGCGTACATCAGCGTCTCGTAAGGCGCGCTGGATCCCGGGACATGCGGCAACACCAGCAGGGGCGGCCCTTCGCCCGCGCCGCATTCCCGGACCAAGACCTCGCCGTTCTCTCGACCGCGACGAACCGCCGCGTCATCCGACCGGCAGGGGCGTCACCTCGGGCGGCGGCGGCGCGTTGCCCTTCGGCAAATGCGCGGCGATGATGTCGCGATAACGCAACGCTGCGCCATGATCGTCGGCGGGCAGGGTTTCCTGCCAACACCCTTCCGGCAGGTCGCCCAGCAGCTTTAACGATCTGATCAACGAATCTTCCGCCCGCCCGGCAAAACACGTCGGGACGGTCAGGCCTTGCACCGCCTCGATCTCGGGATAGCGAAAGACCGCAGCGTAACCCTTGGCATAGCCCGCACCGGCACTGAACCCGGCCAGGGCGATTCGGTGCGTCATCTCGATATTGCGGCCCCCGGCGGTTGCGCGGGTTGCTTTGCGCTTGTCGTACCACGGCCAATAGATGCTCATTTCGCGATAGCGCAAAAAGAACTCGACCAGGTGCAATCCGGTCCAGACGGGCCGCCAGGGCGGCAAGTATTCCCGCAGCATGTTGGCGCGCTCGTGGTCGGGCCACGCCGGGTAGCCGTCGAACATCGCCACCGAAACCCGCGCCGGATAGCGCCGGGCAAACTCGATCGCGACCGTCGCCCCGGTGTGCGATCCGAACAGCGCGCACTGCGCGATCCCCAGCGCATCCAAGGTTTCGGCCAACGCCTCGGCGTAGTCGCCGATTTCCGGCGTGTCTACGACCAGCGGATCGGACAGCCCGTAGCCTGGAGTATCCAATGCAATCGCCGCATAATCGCGGCCGAACACCTCGACGAACGTGGTCAGCGCCCACGACGAACTCGGGCTGGCATGAAGCAATACCACCGGTGCGCCCGATCCGGCGCGGCGGTAGTGCACCTGGCGCGTGCCGACATTGACGAAATGCCGGGTGATGCTCATGCGGCGCCGTTCAAGAAATCGTCGACGCCCTTGGCGATCGCATCGTTCTGGAAGTCGACCATCAGGTAGTCGCCGTCAGGCACCATGGCGGCGGCCTCGGGCGCAAATTGGTGAAACGGATCGTCTTCGATCGAGGCCACCAAGGTGCGCACCGGAATCATTTGCAGCCGATCGCGCACCGGATAGTCGAACATCGCCGCCCACACCTTGTCGTAGTTGCGGTAATGCTTGAGCACGCCGGTGATCTTGCGTGACAGAAGTTTGGCGTCGATTTCCGGTTCGATCAGGCGCACCGCTTCGATCGATTCGTTGTACCAGGGCCAGAACAGCTGCTCGTTGCGCATCGCGAACCACAGGCTGATCAAGTGCGAGCCATCCCATTTGGGCACGATGGGCGGCGCATAGTGCGGCGCCATCGCGAGGCGGACCTCGTCGGGCATGGCCAGCGGCGCGAACAGAACCAAATTGCGAACCTTGTCGCGCTGGGTCAGCGTGAACTCGGTCGCGACCGAGGCGCCCCCCATATGCCCGATCAGGTCGACCTGCGCCAACCCCAGCTTATCCAAGACTTGGCCCAGCACCTCGGCATAGCCGGTCACCGAATGCGGCGCCGTCCAGTCGTCGGAGTCGCCGTTGCCCGGCATATCCGGCGCGATCACGCGTCGTCCCAATGCCGCCAGCGACAGCATGAACCCGGCGTCGAGCGACACGTCGCCGGGCAGTTGCGGCAACAGGAACGATCGGCACGCCGTCGTCGGGGCCGGCGCGGCTCACCGCGATTTGCCCGAAGTCCAAGTCGACATAGTCGCGGTTGACCTTGCCCGGCACGTCGACCGGCGTAGGCGGGGCCGGTGCGTCCGCCGGCGCCGGGTGCATCTCGAGAATCTCACGATACCGCAAGGCGGCCTGCCCGATGTCGCGCGGCAGTTCTTCGGTCCAGGACCCCTCGGCCTTGCGCTCTTCGATCAACGGAAAGCCCTTGATCAACGAATCGCCCAAACGTGCGCCAAAACAGGTCGGCACGGTCAGTTTGCCGATCGGCTCCAACCCGGCATACCGAAACACCGCCGAATAGCCGACGTTGTAGTCCTCACCGGTGATAAAACGCGGCAGCACCATGTCCATCATCCGATCCGCCGGCGGCGGCGCCGCACTCGTCGTGCGGTTCTCGCGGTGCCACTTGAAGGTCGGCGAAAAGATGAACTGCTCGCGAAACTTGTGCCAGGTGTACAGCAGGTGCGAGGCGTCCCACTTCGGCTCGTAGGGCGGCAAGTAGTACTTCGTCATGTCCTCGCGATAGGCATCCTCATAGGCGGGATAGCCGTCGATCACGAACATCGACACCCGATCGGGGTAGCGCACCGTGAATTCCATCGCGATCGACGCCCCGGTGTGCGACCCCCAGATCGCGCACTTCTCTAGCCCCAGAGCATCAAGCGTCTCTCTCAGCCCTTCGGCGAGGTCGGCAATCTCGGGCTTCTCCATCTCCAAGAGATCGGAATGCCCATAGCCCGGTGTATCCAACGCAATCGCGGTAAAGCGTTCGGCGAACACCTTGGTGAAAGGGTCAAGCGCCTTCGCCCAGCTGGGTGAGGGGTGCAGCATCACGACCGGCGGCCCGGATCCCGCACGCCGGTAATGCACCCGTCGCGTCCCCACGGTCACGAAATGACTGCGAATTGTCGTATCGCCCATGCTGCCCTCCCCAGGATTTTCCGCCATCATAGCGAGCGTAGGCCGTGCGCGCGCCACCGCGCGCTTCGGTGCCCGTCAGCCGTGCCGCCGCAAAGGGAGATCAGCGATGAATAGGACCGGTCCGCTCGAGCGTGCCTCGATTTTCGTCCGCGATACCGACCGTTCCTTGGGCTTTTACCGCGACATTTTGCGCATGGACGTGGTTGAAACGCGCGATCTCGAAGGCCCCGTCATCGCCAGCATGGTCGGGCTCGACGATTGCAAAATCCGGGTGACCTACCTCACCGCCGAAGACAGTGTCCGTGCTCGCATTGGCCTGTTCGAGATCTACGACCCGCGCCCGCCCGAACTCCCGCGCCCACCCACAGCCTCGCTTAACGCAGGGCAGCCCGTGTTGGTCTTCGACAGTCCCTTTATCGCCGACATCCACAGCGACCTCAAAGCCGCGGGCTACACTTTTCTGCTCGAGCCCCACGAGCTCGCCGATGACGAAGGTGGCCACTTCAACGAAATGATCGTTTTCGATCCCGACGGTGTCGCCGTCGACGTCCTGCGCTACACCCCGCCGCCCGGCAAGGACGTTGCGGATGCCGCCAACCGCACCCAAGGCGAAATGCCGACCGGGACCAATCGCACGTCGCCGGTCATGCGAGTCTCGCTCTTCGTTCGCGATACCGACCGTTCGCTGGCGGTCTACCGCGACATCCTCTGCATGACGATCATCGACGAACGCACCTTTTGCGGCCCGGAGATCGGCAACGCGCTCGGTCTCGGCGATTGCGAATTTCGTGCAACCTACCTCACCGCGGAAGACAGCAGCGTCGGAGTCGTCGGCTTGATGGAGGTTGTGCGGGGCAGCCGCCCCGAACTCCCGGCGCCCGCACCGCGCATTCACCGGGGCCAACCTGCGATGGTGTTCTCGACCGACGAAAACCACGCGATCTTTGCCGATCTCAAAAAGGCGGGGATGACATTCATTTGCGAACCGGTCGATTTCACCAGCCCGCGCGGCACTTACATCGAAACGATCTTTCTCGATCCCGACAGCATTCCCGTCAGCCTGATCCAGTTCTCGCCCGCTTAGGTCGCGCGGCGTTAGTCCTGGGCAAGTCCCAGGTTCCCGGGATTCAACATCCCCTCGGGGTCGAACAGCGTCTTCAGCTCGCGGATCAGCCGCCACGTCTCGGGCTGCAGCGAGTCTTCAAACCGGTAGAACTTGGCCAACTGCACATGCACTGCGCCCAGGTCGAACATGCGATCACGCAACCCGGCGCGCAGTTCTTGCGCAAAGGCGCGCGCGTCGGGGTTGGCGGGCTTATCGCGGAACCTCTCGGCACTTTCTTTGTCGAGATGCCGCAAATGCAACTCGCTCACCTCGTCGTGCCAGTAAAACGACGGCTCGCACATGAAAAACCGTTCGTTGAAGTTCGTCATGTAGGATTCGTACATACCGTGCCGGTCCATCTCGGCGCGGTGCGACTCGAAATAGGCCGGGATTTCCTTGGCCACTTCTACGGCTTTAGAGAGCGGAAACATCGAATTGGTCGGCACCCAGCGCTGGCCGTCACCGCCAAGGAACCCACGTACCGAAAACCCGCTCACCGACATCGCCATCGGCAAAATATTGGGGATCTCGCGGCCGCGCTCCAGGCACAGCGCCCGCACGCGTTCCAACGTGGCCTCGGCCGCGTCGTCGTTCACGCCATTCATGGTGAAATGCAACGACCACTTCACGCCTTCCATGAAATTACGGCCCGACGCTGCCATCTTGATCGTCTCGCGCAAGCCGCCTTTGGCCTTGGCCACTTCACCCAACGTTTTGATCGCCTGTTTGAAGCCGACCTTGGCAACGTTCTGGCTTTTGAACGGATCCAGCCCGACCACGCCTTTACCCGCGACCAAACCGGTCCCCGCGATCGCCACCATCGTCGCCGCCATATCGGGATAGCTCTCGAACGCGAACGAGCCATAGGCCACGCCCTCGGGCTTGCGCGTCAGACGGATGGTGGCCGCGGTCTTGATCCCATATGCCCCGCCGTCGCCGAGAAACAACCCCGTCAGGTCCGGCCCGTAATTGCGAAAAAAGGGATTGCTGTCGTTGGTCCGGCCGGCCGAACCGGTTTGCACGACCGTTCCATCGGCGCGCACCACTTCCAGCGCCAGTACGTCATCCATCCCTTGCGGCACGTTTTGCGACAGCGCCCCGCCGACCGTGGAATAGAGCCCGGAGAAAGGTGCCGAG
This sequence comes from Alphaproteobacteria bacterium, assembly GCA_038141965.1. Taxonomy (GTDB): domain Bacteria; phylum Pseudomonadota; class Alphaproteobacteria; order SHVP01; family SHVP01; genus CALJDF01. The sequence goes on along the minus strand of JAYQJC010000001.1, from coordinate 63,590 downwards.
AAGGCGATCGACAGGCCCTTTTCTTTGACCGCATCGGCCAGCTTAATCCAAGTACACCCCGCACCCACCGTCGCCGTGTTGTCGACCCTGTTGATCTCCACGAACTCGTCCAACCCGCGCAGGTCGATCAAGACCGTGTCGGGCCGTACCGGCACATAGCCCTTGGTGTAGGACATGCCGCCGCCGCGTGTCGAAATCACCATCCCCAACGCGCGCGGGTGCGCACGATGGCCGCGACATCGTCTTTGGTGCGCGGTTGCACCACCACCGTGGCGACTTCGGCATCGTCCCAAAAGAAGATGTCGTTGGAGTAATAGCGCCGCTCGGCCTCGTCGGTAATGACGCGGTCGGCGCCGAGGAGGTCGATAAACGCGGTGGCGGGGCTGCGATCGGTGGCGGACGCAGTCATGGCGGTCTCCGAATAGGGGGTGGCTAAAGCGGCGCGGCGTCCGAGACGGTATAGCGGGTCAGGTTGCGATCGCCGATCCCCAGGGTCGGCCAAGCCGCACGCCACGCAGCCATGTGCGGCGTTTCGAAGTGCGCTTTCAGCGCGGCGTCGCTTTCCCAGACCTCGATCACATGCACGACGCCGGGGTCGAGTACGTCCTGCGCATAGCTATAGGCGGTGCAGCCGTCTTCGGCCCGCGAGGCCGTGACCATCGCTTCCATGTGCGGCCGCGCCGCCTCGATCTTATCGGGCGGCACGCGCACCGTGCCCGCAATGACGATCACGGTTCTTTGGGTGGGGCCGGTTCGTCGGGGTCGGCGGCAAGGCCTTCGACCCGTTCGCGCAAGGTGAAGAAGACGCGATCGATAAACGCTTGGCTTTCGGCGTCCAGCTTGGCGCGCTGCGCCGGGGTGAACTTGAAGCCCTCGATCTCTTTCGCGGTAAAGACCTTCTTCTTGGCGGCCAACCCCTCATAGGCGGCAAGCCGTTCCTTCACCACCCACAACTCTTGGGCCAACGCCATGCTGATCGCGACCAGCTCGTCGACGCCCTCGGCGGAGAAGAACCGCGTGTCCTTGCCTCGGACGCTATAGCGCAGCGGTTTCTTGTCGGCGCCGGCCGTGCTCATTTCCAGGCCCCGAAGCAGTACCAATGGATGCCCGCGGCGAATCGACCGGTTTGATCGTCGGCCTTGCCGGTTTGCTTCTTCACCGAATCCTTCACCGCCTTTTCGCCGTATTGGCCCAGGCTTGGGATGATGTACTGCACGAACTTGCTCTTGGCAAAACCGGCATCGGCACACACGGCCTGCGGGTCCATGTCGCGGAACGGCTTATAGAACGGCTCTTTGTTGTAGTAGCTGTCCCAGTCCAAATAAAAGCTGTCATACGCGCCCAGCATTTTGTTGGGCGGCAATTCCATGTGCAGCATCAACCCGCCTGGTTTCAGCAGGCGCCGCGCTTCTTTGAAGACCTTCTTGATGCCCTTTTTGGGCACTTCGTGCAGGAACATCGACGAAAAGATCAAATCGAAGCTCTCGTCCTCGAAATCCGTCGCCTCGGCATTCTGCTGATGAAAGTGCACCGGCACACCGGCGGCTTGCGCGCGGGCATGGCCGTAGCGCACGACCGGCGCGCCGACGTCGATGGCGTGAACTTCGGCTTTCGGGTACGCCTTCGCCCACGGCACGGTGTTGTGTCCGATGGTGCAGCCCATATCCAAGATGCGTTCGGGCGCGAACTTCGGGTACTTGTTCTTGATGAACATCGAAATCGAACTGCCGATGTCGTCGAGGTTCTCGCCGAAGAACCCCATGCTGAACACCGAAATGCCGTTGTCGTAGACCGCACCCTGCGTCACGTCGTCGGGCGCGTACTCGGTGTCGTAATTGCCCGGCATGCGATGCACATCGATCGCCGACACGCTGCGCGGCACTTTGAATTTCGGATCGGTTTCGACCGTCCCGTTCGCTTTCTTCGACCGGCTCAGCGCTTTGGCCTTTTTGTTTAGCTTGTCTTGGCTACGTTCGATCGTCGGCAGGATGGAACGAAACACCATTTCCTGGGCATTGCAGCGCATCGACGAATAGAACTTGAACGTCGGGTCTTTCTTCAGCGCGCGATGCACTTCGACGCCGTCTTTGGGCGCGCGCTTATTCTTGCGCTCGAACTTGGGCTCGACTTCGCTCTCGTAGACCGTGCGCATTCCGTTTGCGAGGTCGTGCAGCACGTACATGCGCATGCTCGACATAAAGGTCTGGCGCGCGGCTTCTTCCGGCGTCGGCTCGACCTTCAGGTCGTGGTTGACGTATTTGGTCATGGCCAGGGGCTCCCTTGCGATCCGGCGTGATGAATTGGCCGCAGTATGAAGTCTCGGCCCAGGCTTGGAAAGGCGAGGGCGGGTGCCGTTGCCGCCCGGCGGCTACTGGGCTGGCGCGAGGCCCAGGCGTTGATTGACCCGTGGCATGACCTCTGTCGCCAGCAGTTCCATGGACCGGAACCAGCCCTCACGTGCGCCGGGGTCTGCATAGTCGAAGCCGATCTGCAGCAACACGCCGAAACCGCCGGTTTGCTCGTACTGATCGACGATTTGATCGACGACCTTGTCCGGGGTCCCGACAAACCAGGTGCCGTGGTCCACCAGATAGGCCGCATCGACCTTGGCGTCGGCCGGCGCCCCGTCGCGACGAAACATGTCGGCGATCCCCAGCCTCTCCGCGATCACACTGAAGTAGCGGTTCCAAAACGTCCCGGCGAAACCGTCGACCACTGCACGCCGCGCCTCGGCATCGGTCTCCGCAACGTAGATTTCGCGAATCTGGCGCCAGTTGTCGCGCGTCGGCGTACGGCCGCTGCGTGCTGCGCCTTCTTCGATCGAGGGCCAATGCACCGATACATGCTGCGGGGCCACGTTAAAGCTCATCGGGATATAGCCCTTTTCGCCCGCGATCATCAGCGAACCCGACTTCGGCATAAATCCGGCGAACGCGATGCGCGGTTCAGCCGGCGCGTAGGGCTTCAGGTGCCAAAAGTAGTTGTCGTTGTATTTGGGCCGCCGCGTCGCCCAAAACTCGCCGTCGAAGTCGCCCGGCCCGTCTTCCGACCACGCTTGCAGGATAATTTCCAGCGCTTCGCGCGAGCGCGCTTGATTCTCGCCCTTGGCGAAATCAAGTCCATAAAGCTGGCCGTCGGTCACGGTGCCGCCGGCGCCAAAGCCGAACATCAACCGTCCGCGGCTCATGTGGTCGAGCTGGATCAGCTCGGCGGCCAGGCGCAGGGGGTGCGATTGGTACAAGACCTCGACGCCGGTCCCCAATCGAATGTTCTGCGTGCCGCGAATCGCGCCCGCAATAATCTGCTGCGGCGCGGGCAGGGGCTCCCATGGCGTGGTGATGTGTTGCCCGACCCAAGCCTCGGCATAACCCAGCGCATCCGCGCGTTCGATGACCTCGATATTCCAATCGATGGCCTCGGCAAGCGGTCGGTTGGGATCGCTCGCCGGCATAAGAAAGATGCCTAGTTCCATGGGGCACCTTCTACCCGAACGGCACCGAAAAAGGGAGGGTCGTCGGTCGCGCGTTATCGCCTAGTGAGGGAGGTGCCCTGGCCGGGGTTTGCCTCGGCGTGACGGTGCCGGTCCGTCGTCTCTCGGTCCCGCACCCGACCCGACTAACGCGTGCAAGCGCTTGATGCGGTTCTCGGTCGCCGGATGCGTCGAAAACAAGCTGTCGCGTTTATGGGCATGCAGCGGGTTGACGATGAACAGATGCGCCGTCGCCGGGTTGTTCTCCGCCGCTTGATTGTCGATGCGCGCCGCCCCGCTCGCGATCTTGTCCAATGCGGCGGCGAGGCCCGTGGGGGTGCCCGCAATGCCCGCGCCGATCCGGTCGGCCTCGTATTCGCGGCTCCGGCTGATCGCCATCTGCACCAACATTGCGGCAAGCGGCGCCAGGATCATGATCGCGATGGTGCCGATCAGGCCCAGCGGGCTGTCGCGGCGTTCGCCGAAGAACAGCGCGAAGTTCGCCAACATACTGATCGCCCCGGCGACCGTTGCGGTGATCGTCATGATCAGCGTGTCGCGATTCTTGATGTGGGCCAGCTCGTGGGCGATCACCCCGGCCAACTCGTCACCGTCCAATTGCCGCATCAATCCGGTGGTCACGGCGACCGCGCCGTGGGCCGGGCTGCGCCCGGTGGCAAAGGCGTTGGGCTGCGGGTTGTCCATCACGTAAACGCGCGGCATCGGCAGATCGGCGCGCTCGGCAAGTCGTGCCACCATCGCGTGCAGCTGTGGTTGGCTCTGCGCAGTGACTTCACGCGCGCCGTATTGGCGCAGCACGATGCCGCCCGAGTTCCAATTGGCGAAGGCGTTCATGCCCAGCGCGATCACAAAAGCGATCAACATTCCGCCCTGGCCGCCGAGCAGGAACCCCACGGCCATAAACAACCCGGTCAACCCGGCCAGCAAAACAGCGGTCTTGGCGTATCCCGTCATGACCTCTTCTATCCTCGTTCGATCGCCCACGGGGCACCCAAAAAATGGTGGCCCGGCACGCAGTTTCAAGCCTGTCTTGCCTAAAGCGGCGCAGTTGGGCTTACTGGCGGCATGGCATCCCGCGATCGTCCCCGCCTCAATATTTGGCTCAATGTCTTTATCGTTGCCGGCGTTTTGGTCGTGGCGATCATCCAGTCGAAAGGCGTCCTGCCCGAAGACAACATCGTCCTCGTCGGGATCGCCTATTTCGCCGGCGGTGCCGCAGGCGCCTTGCTTTATGCCGCGCTGTGCGATCTACGCGACCGGTTCGTCAATCCTAAGAGCTAGCTAGTCGGCGACGAACTCGCGGATCAGGTCTGCGACCTCTTCGGTGCGGGTGTCCATCATCCCATGGCCGAAGCCCGGCATGTCGTGCACGCGGCCCTTTTGGATGACATCGGCGGCCCGTTTGGACTGCTCGTAGAGATCGTCCTCGGGGTTCAGCACCAGCACCGGGACGGTGACCTGCTTCAGCCGCTTCGCCATGGCATAGTTGAACGCCGCCCGATGACCCCATGAATACGCCGGTCCCCAACGCAAGGTTTCGTTGTAGGCGGTCGCGTAATTCTCGATCGGTTGGCCTGGCCCCAGCCAAGGCCAAAAGAACTGCCAGCGTTCGACGTTGTGCATCCCGTCATCGCCAAACGTCACCGGCGTATAACGCTCGCGGAAATCGGCAAGTTCCTCTTCGGTGAAGATCGGCGCGGAGTACATCATGATGTGCCGCACGAGTTTGGGCATCTTGTGCCACAACTCGGTCGCCACTTCGCTACCGGTGTGGAACCCGAAGACATCTACCTCTTCAAAGCCCTGCTTCACGATGAAGTCCGCCATCACGTCGGCAAAGTCGCTGATCTCGACCGGGGCCGGGGGCGGCTCGCTTTCGCCGAACCCCGGCGTGTCGGGCGCCATGACGATCCGGTCGGTGCCCAGCACCTTCATGATGTTGATGAACGCGTTGCCCGACCGCGGGCTCGCATGAAAACAGATCAACGGTCGTTGCGTCCGGTCGGCCTCGGGCGGGCGAATGCTGCGATAGTGTAGCTGACCCCACCGGCTATCGAAGAAGTCCCGGCGCACGAAGTCCGGCGCCGTCGCGGGGGACGCGATGGTCTTTTTGCCCGCGCCGTCGGGATTGACCGCATCGTCCTTGGCGGGTTCGTCGTCAAGGAAGCCGCGCACGATCTCCGCCACCTCATCGGGATGGGTCTCGAACATGCCGTGCCCGAAGGTGTCCTTGGGCAGATCCAAAATGCGCCCGTTTTGCATCAACCCGTCGGCGCGTTTGGTTTGGGTCGCTAAATCGTCCTCGGGGTTGAGCACCAGGATCGGCTGCGTCACCTCCTTCAGGCGCGCCCCGAAGGGGTAATTGAAGGCCGCCATATGGCCCCACTCGTAGCGTTCGCCGCTATGCAGCGCTTCGGCCAGCGTCAGTTGATTGAGGTTGGCGTCGACCCCCGGTCCCCGCCATTGCCAGTGCATGTCCCAACGAATTTTCAGATGGCTGCCGTCAGGCGCCAGCGGCACCCCTTTGTATTCGGCGCGAAAGGTCTCGAGTTCCTCCTCGGTGAACACGGGCGCGGACACCAGCACCAGCCGCCTGATCTGATCGGGCCGTTGATTGGCAAGTTCCACCGCAATTTCCGATCCGGTGTGGGTGCCCAGCACGTCGACCGTCCCGATCCCCTGCGAATCCAACACCTCGCCCATACAGGCGGCGAAGTCCTCGATCTCTTTGGGCTCAGGCGGCGGCGAGCTTTCGCCGAACCCGATCGTATCGGCCGCGATCGCCACGCGATCTGTTCCCATGCGCTGCAAGAACGGCGCATACATCCGGCTCGAGCCCGGGCTCAGGTGAAAGCAAATCAGCGGCACTTGCTCCGGCGTTTTGGGCCGCGCGATGCGATAGTGCACTTGTCCGTAACGCCCATCGCTGAACGCGCGCCGCACGCCCTTGGGCGTGCGCCAATGGTCCATCGGGTCGGTCATGACGGCCCTCCGGTGTCGCTATCGAGAAAGTCGCGCAAGATGTCGGCGAACGCGTCGGTCATCGTGTCGATAAACCCGTGCCCGCGATCTTTGATTTCGACCATCCGACCGTTTTGCATCAGCGGGAGGCCGCGCGGCGTTTGTTCGACCAGGTCGTCGTTCGGGTTGATCACCAGAATCGGCTGCGACACCTTAGGCAGCGTCTCGCGCAGATCGTAATTGAACGCCGCACGGTGTCCCCAATGCGCCACCGGGCCGCCCCGCAATCCCTCGGCGAAGTTTCGCGCCAACACGTTGCGCGGTACCTTGGGGCCGTAGAACGGCAACATGTGCTGCCACTTCGCCACGATATGCGCACCGTCGTCGGTGATCGGTCGGCTCGAATAGTTGGCGCGTAGCTCCGCCAGTTCTTCGTCGGTAAACACCGGGCACGAGATCTGAACGATGCGCCGCACAAGATCTGGCCGCTGCACCGCCAGTTCGATGCAGGTTTCCGAGCCGGTGTGATAGCCCATCACGTCGATCTGTTTCAGCCCGAGCGCATCCACCACCGTGGCTGCGGCGCGCGCATAGTCGGCAATCTCCGGCGGCGAAGTCGGCGGGTCGCTTTCGCCGAATCCCGGCATATCGGGCGCCACCGCCATCCGGTCGGTCCCCATGGCGCCGAGGATCGCTTCGAAGATGCGGCCCGAATTGGGGCTCATATGCAAACAGACCAGCGGCACCTTCGACGGCGCATCGGGTGCACCGCGCGGTAATGCATCTGCCCGTTCGGCGTATCGAGGAAGGCGCGCCGCACCGGTCGCTCGGGCGGTGGCGGCGCGGCGGGGACCGGGCGTGGCGCGGTCGGTCCGATATTTTCGGCCGGACCATCGAGAAAGTCGCGCACGACGCCCGCCACCTCTTTGGTATGCACGTCCAACATGCCGTGCGAATAGTCCGGCAGTTCGTGGATGCGACCGTTCTGCAAATAATCCGCCGCGCGCAATGTCGGTACCCGCAAGTCGTCGTTCGGGCACAGCACCAACACCGGCTGTTTGACCTGCGGCAGGTGATCCGCGTGCTGCAGCCGGAACGCCGCATGGTGGCCCCACCATGCTTTGTCGCCGCCGCGCAATGCCTCGGTCACCTCGCGGTGCACGAAGATCGTTGACGCGTCTTTGTCTTTCCACCTGAAGTGCCCATCCCATTTGCGCTGTAGATGGCTGCCGTCCTCGGTGGTTTCGTCCGACGCGGGCGTGCCCATCGTCTTGTACTGAATGGCCAACTCTTCATCGGTGTAGGTCGGTGCCGACACTAAAATGATCCGTCTGATCTGCTCGGGTCGCTGCTGGGCGCTCTCAACGCCGGTACGCGAGCCCGTGTGGTAGCCCATCACGTCGACCTGATCGAAACCGAGATGATCGATCAACTCGCCCATCGCCGCGGCGTAGTCCGCGAGCTCGGGCGGCGAGAGCGGCGGATCGGATTCGCCGAAGCCCGGCGTATCGGGTGCCACCGCAATCCGGTCCCGGCCCATTTCGGCGAGCCACAGCGCGTAGACCCTTCCCGAATTCGGGCTCAGGTGGAAACACACCAGCGGCGTCTTGTCGCTGGCCTGCGCAGGCTCGGCAATGCGGTAGTGCAGTTGGCCGAACCGGCCATCGGCATAGGCCCGCCGCACACCCGGCGGCGTGCGCCAGAAACGCATCTGGGCGTCGATTTCGCTTTCGGACATTTCGTCCTCCCCTTGCACCCATTTGGCCCGACCGGCGATGGGTCGCGCAAGCGCCAACGCGGCGACCCGCGCATTCTTTGGGGATAACTCTTTGTCGCGGCCGCAAACGGCCGGCCTCGGAGGCGGGGTTTAGGTGCCTGCGGGCTCGGCGATTTCTTCCTTGGGGAATATCAACCCGGCCGCTTCGAAACCGCCATCGACATTCAAGACATGCCCGGTGGTGTAGGAAGCCTCGTCGCTCGCTAGGAACAAGACGGCCGCGCCGATCGATTCGGGCGTGCCGTACCGGCGCATCGGGATTCGGTTCAGGTAGTTCTCCACCGTGCCGGAACTGTGGTCGGTGATCGCGGTTTGAATCGGACCCGGTGCGATCGCGTTGACGCGGATGTTCTTGTCGGCGAATTCCACCGCCATGATCTTGGTCAGTTGGATGATGCCGGCTTTCGACACGCCGTAGGCGCTACGGCCGGTCGCGCCGCGTTGGCCGGAAATCGACGCGATATTGACGATGGCGCCGCCGCCGACTTCTTCCATCATCGGCACCGCGGTCTTGGTGCACAAAAACGTGCCGGTCAAATTGACGCGTAGCACCTTTTCCCACTCATCCAACGATTGCTCCATCAACAATCGGTTGGGCGCGATGCCGGCATTGTTGACGAGAATATCGAGCCGTCCGAACTTCTTTTTCGTATTGGCAAAGGCCTTGCCGACCGATTCAGGGTTGCCGATATCGGCCAGCACGGCCAAGGCGTCGGCGCCGTCGGCGCGGAGTTCTTCAGCGGTTTGCTCGGCCAACTCGCCAAGCACATCGGCCACCACGATTGCGGCACCTTCTCGGGCCATCGCGACGGCGGCGGCACGGCCCAGTCCCTGCGCCCCGCCGGTGACCAAGGCGGTTTTTCCTGACAGCTTCATGCGGGCACCTCAGATTGCTCGACGCAACTACTTTCATTAACTTCCAAAACCAATCGGCAGACACTACCCCAAAGTAGTCGGGGACCGGAAAAGCAAACGCGCGGGGGTTCGGCAATGGACTGGACGACATTCTTCATTTTTCTCCATGTCCTCTTGATGGCGTTTTGGTTGGGCGCTGACATGGGCACCTATTATTCGGCCCAGCTCATCCTCAATCGCGAATACACGCCGCCGCAGCGCGCCGTCCTCGCGCGGGTGTTGCAGGGCGTCGATATTTTTCCGCGCCTCGCCATGACGATGATCATCCCGACAGGGATGACCATCGCCTACAACAAGGGCTGGGCGCCGATCGGCGTGCCGTGGCTCATCGTGATTTGGTCGGTCGGTGCCGTCTGGGCTTGGGTCGTTTGGAATTCGCACCGGCCCACCGCGCCCGAGTGGGGCAAAAAGCTGCACGGCATCGAAAGCGTTTGGAACTACGTCCTGCTGGCTTTGGTGGTGATCGCGCTCATCGTGTCGCTCAGCGCGGGCGAGTTGTTCCCCGACAATTGGTTGCGACTCAAGATCGCGCTCTACGGCGTGACGGTCATTATCCTCATCGTCATCAACTTCATGTTCAAACCGTTCGGCCCGGCCTTTGCGCGCCTGATCACCGAAGGTTCGACGCCCGAGGTCGAAGACACCATCACCAGCTTGCTCAATCGCGGCAAGCCGTGGATCTGGACGATCTGGGGGATCGTGGTGGTCAACATCGCCCTCGGCTTGTTCAAGCCGATCTTTTAGGACGCCTCGACCGGCGCCACCAACGGGCCCAGCAAGGTCCAGGGCCGGCTGTCGACCACGTCGGTCATCAGCGTCACCGTCCGGTTGCCCGCGGTCGACGGATCGGCGAGGGCCGTCGTCAATCCGGGCCGTCCATCGGCAAGCGTCACGTTGGGATAGTTGATATCGCCGTCAAAAGGCCGCGACCACTGGGTCCATAGCGTGAAGTCTTTGTCGGGCGCGGCGATCATCCCGACGCCGCCCCCGGCGCGCGAGCCCGCCACCACCGTCATGCGGTTCTCGGCCGCCCGTTCCGCCAACCCGAACTCGTTTTCCCAAGGTTCCAATACCGCGGTCGGTACCGCGACCACTTCGACGTCTTGTAGCGTGGCCAACCGGAAAGCTTCGGGGTAAATCGAATCGCCGCCCGTGATCAGCGCAAGGCGACCCCACCCCAGATCAAGCGGCGCGATCGCATCGCCCAACGCCGTGGCCCAAGGGTGGCGTCCACAGGCATGCAGTTGCGGTTGGCGTAGCACCACACCGTCGGCGCCGATCGCAATACCGGTATGACTAAATCCGTCCTCTGCGGCCTCGACGATGCTGGTCACGACAAGCGTGTCGCGCCCCGCAAGCGCGCCTTGCAGGGCGGCGATCGTCCGGTCCGCCTGGAACGCCGCGGTGGTCGGTTGCGTGACCGCGCCGCCTGGGTGATCGAACAACTCGGGCAGCACCAAAAGACCGATGTCCCGATCGAGGTCGGCAAGTGCAGCGACAACGTCGTCGACGGCTTCTGGTCCGTCGGCGGCGGGCTGATAGATCGCGACCCCGAGCGCCTCGCTTTTCGCGGTATAGGCGCGCGGTTGGGGTTCTTCCGCAATCGGTCCGTAAAGATAGGGGCGCCGGCTTTGAAACACGTTGGTCTCGTCGGGTCGTAGCTTGAGGTCGGCGTCGGCCACCGCGATGTCCGCCACCACCACGGCCTCGCCCGATTCCGGCGCGCGCGCCAGCACCGTGCCGTCAGGCGCAACGATCTGGCTCTCGCCGGCGCCGTTTAGACGTTCGGCGTCGATTTTCAGTTTGGCCGCCACGCCCTCGGCCATCCCCGGCGGCACCAAAGGACCGACCTTGTTGGCCGCGACCACGAACGTACGATTTTCCGCTGCCCGCACCGGGATGTGCAACGAGCCTTCGTCGTTGGCGAACGAATTCAGCGTATTGCACATGATCTGCGCGCCGCGCAGTGCGACGCAACGCGGGGTTTCGTTCATCACGCCGTCCATGCACGAAAACATGCCGATCTTGCCGATCTCGGTATCGGTAATCGGGCCCAACTCGGTCGCGCGCTCCAACCAATTGTTCTCACCACCCATCAGCACCTGTTTGTCGGTATCGGCCAGGCGGGTGCCGTTCGGCCCGAATAGGATGTTGGTGCTGGTCACGCCGTTGTTGCGTCGCCGCACCGTGCAGTTGATGACGATGTAGCAGCCGTGCTCGCGCGCTTTGTCGGCGATGGCCGCGGTAAACGGCCCGTCCAGCGGCACCGCCACGGCATAGCAATGCTCGTTGTCGTCGTACCACGAGCAATGGTTGACGAATTCCGGCAACACCATGAGCTGAGGTTTCTGTTCGGCCGCCTTGTCGATCATGCGCAGGCAGTTGGCGAGGTTCTCCTCGACATCGATGCCGGCGCCCAGTTGCACGGCCGCAACGCGCACGGTTTCAGTCATGTCTTTGTTCCCGAATTCGTCCTGAAGTACTCATGGGAAAAGGGTAGGGGCCACCGTCCGTAAACGCTATGCAATCTTTGCGATTGTGTCGCTGGGACCAGCGCCTAGAGTACGGGCGTAAGTCGAGACGCGGGCCGCCGCGTGCACCAGGAGGGACGGGATCGTGGGCAGGAAATTCATGCTAAAGGCCGCCGTGGCGGTGCTAAAGGCCGCTGTGGCGGTTGTTGTCGTGGCGACGTTCTCAAGCGCCGCCTGGGCGCAAAGCGAGGGCGATCGGATCAAAGCCCTCGAAGAGATGATCCAAAAGCAACAGGCCCAGATCGAGGCCCAGCAAAAAGTGCTCGAAGAAATGCGGGCCGCCCTGAAGACCGTCCAGGAAAACGGCCAAGGAGACGGCACGGGCCGCAACCGCGTCGTCCTATCGCGCGACGACAAGGTCAAACTCTCGATCGAAGGTCAGGTCAACCGCGCGCTCATGTACTACGACGACGGCAATGCCAGCGATGTCCGGCACGTCGATAACGACGCCTCTTCGACCCGCCTTGCTTTCAAGGGTGCGGTCCAAGCGACTGACGATCTCAAGCTCGGCACCACGATCGAAGTGCAGTTCGAATCGAATTCGACCGCTACGATTTGGATCGGGCGGGCGCGTCGTTCGATGCCATCGACGTGATCCTCGCCGGGGGGCGCGTGAAGTTCTAATGACGCGTTGGCGAACGTGCGCCGCCGTCGTCCTCGTCGCGGGATTTCTCGCCGCCTGCGGGACGCCGCGAGAACGCAGCGTCGTCGGCGAAATTCCACCAGGGCCGGGGCTTCTCACCGGCGACAAAGGCGCATTCGTGATCGGAGACAAAGATGAGTGATTTCGGCACCGGCCCCATCCTCGCGGCCACCGTCACCGTGGCCGACCTCGACGCCGCGACCGCGCGCTACACCAAGATCGTCGGCTACGTCCGCGATGCCGCCGGCACCGTTAGCCCTGCCCAAGCCGCGTCCTGGGGCGCACCGGGCATGGCGGGGCGGGCGTGGCAGCTCATGCGCCCTGAAAGTGGCGAACCCGGTTGGATCAGGCTGGTCGAAGGCACCCGTCCGGCCGCGTACCGACCGCTTGCCCATTACGGTTGGGGGGCGATCGAGATTCTTTTGCGCAACACCGACGACATGCACGCCCGGATGAAAGACACCGAATTCACCATCATCGGCGAACCCCATCCGCTGAAATCCTCGCCCGATATCAAGGCCATGCAGGTCTTCGGGCCCGACGGCGAGGCGCTTTACCTTACCAACGTACCCAAAGGCGCCAGTCCGATTCACGAACTGCCGCAGCCGCAAAGCGACATTGATCGTATCTTCATCATGGTGTTGGGCGTGCCGGATTTCGCGGCAACCCACGCCGATTTCGAGGCGCGCTTCGGTTTGCCCAAAACCAGCGAACGAACCCGTGGGATCAATTTCGTCGGCGCAGATTACGGTCTAGAGGACGCAGGACAGCCTCTGCCGATGTCCACCGTGCAACTCGATGGGCGTTCGGTGATCCAAGTCGACGGGATGCAACCAACCGCGACCTCGCGTCCCTGTGCGGACGGCGCGCTTCCCCCCGGCATTGCGATCGTCTCTTTGGCGCGCAAGGAAATCGACACGCTCGCCGCCGATGCGCTGGGTCCGGTCTACGACGGTGATGCGTCTTGGCCCTACCAGGGCGGGCGCGCCGTCACCGTGCGCGGCGCGGGCGGCGAGCTATACGAAATGATCGGTCCTTAGGCCGAACCCACGACCTCGCGCCCATGCGGCGCGGTGAAATCGACGACGGGCCCTTTCGGAATAATGCCGAGCGGGTTGCGTTCCTTGCTCATCGAGTAATAGCCAGCCTTATAAATGTCGGTATCGACCGTCTCGGCCACGCCGGGAAGCTGGTACAGCTCGCGCACATAGCCCGACAGGTTCGGGTAATCCGAAATTTTTCGTTTGTTGCACCGAAAGGCGCCGTAATAGGCGACATCGAAGCGCACCAACGTGGGCAGCGCGCGAATGTCGGCTTCGGGCAGCGTCGCGCCGGCGATGTAACGGTGGGTCGCCAAATGCGCATCCAGCGCATCCAGCGTTTCGAACACATCGTCATAGGCTTTTTCGTAGGCGTCTTGTGAGCGCGCAAACCCCGCGCGATAGACGCCGTTGTTGACGGTCGCGTAGATCCGCTCGTTCCACTCGTCGATCACCGGACGCAGGTTGTGCGGGTAATAGTCGTGCGACGTATCCGCCCACTCGTCGAAGGCGTCATTGAACATCCGAATGATTTCCGAGGATTCGTTGCTCACGATCACGCCCTGTTCTTTGTCGAACAGCACCGGCACCGTGACCCGCCCGGTATAGTCCGCGTGCGACAAGGTGTAGATCTCGTGCAGGTGGGTCTTGCCGAAAAGATCGTCGCGGTAGCCCCGCGCCTCATCGAAGGTCCAACCCTCAGGCCCGCGATTGGGCCGCACGATCGACATCGACACCACGTCTTCCAATTTCTTCAGCTTGCGCATGATCATGGTGCGATGGGCCCACGGGCAGTTGATCGCGACATAAAGGTGATAGCGCCCCGGCGCTGCGGCAAAACCACCGTCGCCGCTCGGTCCCGGCGATCCGTCCGGCGTTACCCAACTCCGCAAGACCGAATCGGGTCGCTTAAAGCTGCCGTCGCCGCTCGCCGCCGATTGCGGATCGTCCTCTGCCCATTGTCCGGCGATTAGCTTGCCCATCGTGGTCTCCTTTGTGCGGTCGCCGACCATAGCAAGGATTCGGTGCGCCCGACCTTCACCAATGCGCGCGCATATGGGGACACAACATGTGACCCCACAAGCCCGCGTGTCCGCGTTAGACTCCCGCGATGTTCGAGGGGTGGCCGGGCGGACGCCTTGGAATCGCGCCTCGGCCCCACGGCGGGCAGAATGTCGGCGCGCGCCGATCCGTCGGCGGGCATAAGTCCAGGAAAACTGCGGGAGTTGGCTTTGTTTCGGCAACAACAAAAACACGACAGCAAATCCCCGACCACACCGCCGCCACCACCTGAATCGCAGAAACATGCGGGTGTTGGCTTTGTTTCGGCAGGGAAAAGTCGATGAGCGCGCCCGACCGTGTCCTGATCGTCGGTGCGGGCCCGATCGGCCTGATGTGCGCCTACCGGTTGTCGCTCCGCGACATCCCGGTCGTCATCGTCGATCAATCCGCCGAGATCCCGACCGATTTGCGCGCCTCGACCTGGCATCCCGCCACCATGGACATGCTCGAAGAGATCGGCGTCACCGATGTGATCTTGGAAAAGGGCGCGGTCTGCCCGTCTTGGCAGTACCGCTTTCAGGACACCGGCGAACGCGCGGTCTTCGATCTGCGCGTTCTGGAAGGCGAAACCAAGCACCCCTACCGTGTTCAGTGCGAGCAGTTTCACGTCGTCCGCCATCTCGCCGATGTCGTCTCGCGCCGGGACAACGTCGACCTGCGCTGGGGCGCCAAAACCATCGCCGTCGCCCAAGACGAGGACGGTGTCTCGATGACGGTCGAAGCGGGTGGCGAACGCGAAACCATCCAGGGCCGCTTCTTGATCGGCGCCGATGGTGGCCGGTCGATGGTGCGCGAGAGCCTAGGCCACGGGTTCGACGGCAAGACCTATCCGATTTTCACCATGGTCGCGATCACCGACTTCCCCTTCGAAAAGCATTACGAGGGATTGTCGAACGTCAGCTACGTGTGGACCGAGGACGGCAACTTTTCGCTGCTCCGCGTGCCCGACCGTTGGCGGTCGGGGATCACGCCGCGACCCGGCCAAACTCCCGAAGAGGCGCTGTCCGACGAAAACATCAACGCCCATTTCCAGCGCATCGTCCCGCGCGATCAGCAATACGACATCCTCGCACGCGGCAGTTATCGCACGCACATGCGGGTGACCGAGAAATTCAACGTCGGGCGGATGTTCCTGGCCGGCGATGCCGCGCACCTCAACACGCCGAACGGTGGCCTCGGCCTGAACTGCGGCGTGCACGATGCGATGAATCTCACTGATAAAATTGACGCCGTGTGGCAGGGCAAGGCCGACATGGCCGTGTTCGACCGCTACACCCGGCAGCGCAAAATCATCGCCACCGACTACGTCCACAAAATGTCGGACGCCAACCACCACCGCATGCGCGAGCGCGACCCCGAAAAGCGCCGCGCCATCATGGACGACATGCACCGCATCACGTCGGACGATGCTTTGATGAAGGACTGGCTCATGAACTCCTCGATGATCAACGCCGTCCGATTCGCCGAGACGGTGGAATAAACACCCGAGTTAGGTCGAGGTCGCGGCAAAAACCGGCGAACATGCAAGGGAGGAAAGGTCCGGACCTTTCCTAAAGCCTTGGTAATGTTGGGCATTTTCCCCGCCCCGCGGGCTTGCCAAATGGGTCTCGCCCCATAGGATACGCGCTCGATTTCGGGAGGTTAGTGAAAGGGACTTTTCACAATGCGTCATATCGCAAAAACACTACTCGGCGCCGTCGTCGCCGGTTCCATATCGGTGGCCACGTTGGCCACCGCCAACGCCGACGAAATTAAGGTCGGCTCGTTTGTATCCGAACGCGGCTTCGGCAGCCGCTTCGTCATTGCCCCGTGGATCGAGCGTGCCAACAAGGCCCTCGCAGAAATCGGGTCGGACTTCGACATCAAGGCGTACTGGGGCGGCACGCTCGGCAAGAGCCCGTTCCAGCAATATGATCTCGTCACTGCCGGTGTTGCCGACGTGGCCTGGGTCATGTCCGCCTATACGCCGGGCCAGTTCCCGGAAATGGAAATCGTCGAACTGCCGTTCTTCTTCCGCACTGCAGAAGAAGCCTCGGTCGTCGGCTGGAAGCTCTATGAAATGGGCTTGTTCTCCGGCTTCGAAGATTCGCATCTCGTTGGTTTCTTTGCCGGTGAGCCTGCATCGATCTTCTCGGCCGACCCGGTCGAACGCCTCGAAGACCTCAAGAACAAGAAGGTCCGCAGTGTTGGCCAAACCCAGGCCCGCTGGCTCGAGTCGATCGGCGCCGTGCCGGAATCGGCTGGCTCGACGGAAATGAACGACAAGCTGAACCGTGGCACGTTGTCCGCAGCGATCCAGGGTTGGTCGGGCATGAAAACGTTCAAGACGTTCCCGCTGGTCAGCCACACCGTCGACGTACCTGTCGGTACCCTTGGCTTCATGTTGCTGATGAACAAGAAGACCTGGGAAGGCCTGAGCGATGCCGAGAAAAAGGCGTTGCAGGACAACGGTGGCATTCACATCGCCAACGATTCGGCGGCCGCCTACGCCAAAGCCGGCGTCGACATCCGCAAAGAGGTCAAGGAAGCCGGCAAGCACACCATGATCAACTTCAGCGAGGCCGATCTGGCACGCTACGAGAACCAGGCCAAAGAGGTCTGGGAATGGTGGGCCGATCAGACGCCTGGCAACCGCAAAGTATTCGATGCGGCGGTCAAGTTGCTTGAAGAAATGCGGAGTGGCTCGGCCAGCTAGGTCCGATAGGTCATCGGAGTTAGAGCAATGAGTCCTGCGCTCGAGAATCTACAGAGGTTGATGGAACGGCTTTGCCGGGCCCTCGCCTCTGTAGGCTTCGTCGCTCTCGTCGCAATGTCGTTCCTAACGATGTTCGATGCGGTGATGCGGTGGTTGATTTGGCCGAGCATCCCCGGGTTCGGGGATTGGGGCCGGATCGCGTTTCCGATCATCATCTGTTCGGTGTTCCCCGCCGTCCTGCTCTATAAGCGAAACGTCAGCATCGGCTTCCTCGGTGCCGGTCTGGGGCCTGATTGGCGGCGTGGTTTGGAACTCTTCGGGGGCCTGGCCACGATGTTCTTCTTCGTGCTCATCACCTGGCAGTTCTTTGACCTCGGTATTGACCTGACGGTAAACAACCGGGTCACCCCCACGCAGAAAATTCCGGTGGCGTTCTGGTGGTGGATCGCCACGGGCATGCTCATCTTATGCCTGCCGGTGCAGACCTGGATGATCTACAAGGCCATCATCTCGTTCCAACGACGGGTCGATATCGACCCGCCCGAAGGCCATTAGGCTTGCCCGTTAAAACAAGAGGACCGATATGTCGGCAGTAGTCATCGGCGCCATCGGGCTCGCCCTTCTTTTTTTCCTGATCATCCTGCACGTCCCCATCGGCGTTTCGATGGGCCTGACGGGCTTTTTCACGATCGGTTATTTGATCGGTTTCGGGCCGGCCATCGGGCTCTTCGGTGCCGAAGGCCGCGAGGTCGTTTCCAGCGAAGGCCTCGCCACCGTCGCTACTTTCATTTTGATGGGGGCGTTCGCGAATCTCAGCGGCCTAGCGCAAGATCTCTATCGATTGGCCTACGCGTTCCTGGGCCATATGCGTGGCGGCCTCGCGCTTGCCACGGTCGGTGCGTGTGGTGGTTTCGGGTCGGTCAGCGGCTCGTCGGTCGCGACAACGGCGACGATGACGCGGATCGCGCTGCCGGAGATGGCCGAGCGCGGATACTCGACCACCCTGTCCGCCGGCAGCATCGCCGCGGGCGGTACGCTCGGCATGCTGATCCCGCCGTCGATCGTGATGATCATCTACGGCATCCTGACCGAACAATTCGTCATCGCGTTGTTCGCGGCGGCGTTGATCCCGGGCGTCTTGTCCGTGATCATCTATTTCGTCGCGATTCGCGTCCTGGTGTTTTTCAACCCCGATGCGGGTCCGGCCGGCCCCAAGGTGCCGTGGCCGGAGCGATTGCAAATTCTGAAGCGGTCTTGGGGCGTTGTCGCGTTGGCCGCAATCGTCTCGGGCGGCCTTTATACCGGCGTTTTCAGTCCCGCAGAATCGGCGTCGGTGGGCGTATCGGTCGCGTTCCTGTTTGCGCTCTTTCGCGGCAAGATCAACTGGCGGTCGTTCTTCGATACGCTGATCGAGGCCGCGGCAACCACCGGGATGATCTACGTGATCATCATCGGTGCCCACATCTTCTCGTTTTTCATGACGCTTTCCGGGTTGCCGGAAGAAATCGTTGGCTCGATCGAAGCGTCGGGCCTGTCCAAGTGGACGATCCTGATCATGCTGTTCCTGATGTTCCTGCTGCTTGGGGAGCATCTTCGACACCATCGCGGCGATGGTCATTACATTGCCCTTCGTCTTCCCGCTGATCCTCAGCCTTGGCTTCGACCCCATCTGGTGGGGCGTCATCATGGTCATCGTGATGGAAATCGGCATGATTACGCCGCCGATCGGCATGAACGTGTTCATCATGCATGGCATGGCCAGACACATACCGCTCATAACCATATTCAAGGGCATCGCGCCGTTTGTCGTAGCCGATTTAGTACGGCTGGCGCTCGTGACCATCTTCCCCGCCCTTGCGCTCTGGCTACCGACGGTCTGGGGCTACCTCTAGCGAGGTCGCGGCCCCCGGGCGGCTAGGGCCAGAACAACACCAAGTTGATGACGTAGTGCGCCGCGATCGCCGGCAGCACGCTGCCGGTTCGTCGCGTGAGCCACAGCAACATCAGGCCGACCACGAACGTCCCGGCAACGGTCCCCAACCCTATGGACCAATGAACCGCTGCAAACACAGCCGCCGACAATACGTAGAGCGGGAGCGGGGACAGTCTGGCGCCGAACGCATCGAGATAAAGTCGCCGAAAGACCAACTCCTCGGCGACCGCGGTTAGAGCCAAACCAACCGTTAGGTCGAATACCACCAACCACGTCTGATCGATCCTGGGGAAAGCCTGCAGCGCCGTCGCCGCGTCATAGCCCCGCTCGTCGATCCACGCCAATCCGGCGATCGAAATCGCGGTCACGGCGATGGTCCCAACAAGCGCTAACCAAATCGGCCGTGGCCATCCCGCGCCACGAAGAAGAGCGCGTCGCGCGTCCGAATGCGCCAGGACCAACGCAATCACCAAGACTTTGGTTCCGTAATCGACGCCCAGCCATTGCGCCGCGTTGGTCGCCCAGATGAACCCAATATCGTTCAATAGGAAAACCAGCATCAGGGCAGCGAAGAGAAACACCGGAACAGGCACCGTGGCACGTTCCATCTTGCCGATCGACTGGGTCATGACAGCGGCCAGCATGGCGTTCCGGGTTGCTCCGGTAAAGCGGCGCGGCCACAATCGACCGTCCCATGACGGACGCACTCCCAAAATAAACAGGCGCAACGTCGTCGATCACGCGCGGCGCCCGACGCCTTCTTTACGACCTCGGCTACGACACCTTGACCGACTTCAAGTTCCGCACCGGTCGGCGGGCCGACATCATCGCCCTCAACCGCGGCGGCGAGATCGTGGTGGTCGAGGTCAAGTCTTCGGTGCCGGACTTCAATGCCGATTCGAAATGGCAGGAATATCTAGCGTGGTGCGATGCGCTGTTCTTCGCGGTGAACACGGATTTCCCCCGAAATCCTGCCGACCGACCACGGGCTGATGATTTGCGACGCCTATGGGGGCGAAGTGCTGCGCGATGCGCCGCGGGTCAAACTGGCGGCAGCGCGCCGAAAATCGGTCACGCTTGCCTTCGCACTGGCCGCCGCGCGCCGCCTTCAAAGCACCCTGGAAGAGCCGTCGGCGCTCTCCGACCGCCGGTAACGATCGGTTAACCATGTCCGTTCCATGCTGCAGGGGCGTTGAAAAAGTAAGGCCGAAACTGCAAGTGTTACGGATGATCAGACAAGTGGGCATCGTGGCCGCGCTCCTCCTATGGGCGGGGACGGTTGCGGCACAAACCCCGCCCGCGACTTTTGAAGTCGGCCGCATTGAAGCGGAGGTCGGCCAATATGATCGCGCCCGCGATATCTGGAATCGTCTTGCCAATGCGGGCGACGCGGATTCGCAAAACGCGCTTGGCTTCATCTATCAAAAAGGCCTTGGCGTCCTCCGCGACTACTCCAGGGCCTTCAAGCTCTATACCGCGGCCGCCGAGCAAGGCCACGCCAACGCCGCCAACAACCTCGGGGTGACGTACACCCAACGCCAAGGCGTGCCGCGCGATTACGTGCGCGCCTATAGCTGGTACAGCCTGGCGGCGATCCAGGGTGAGGATGCAGCCATCCGCAACCGCAACATTCTCGGTCGCGCCATGAGCTACAAGGACCTCCAGGCGGCGAACAAGGTTTCGTTGGATGCCATTGCGCGGATCGCCAAGCGTCTAACGCCCCAGCAGATTGCTGCCGTGCGTGAACGCGCACAAAGGTTGCTCGAGGAACGACAAGGCGCCGAAGCGCAAAATGCGACCATCGTCACGGTCCCGAGAACGCGGCTCGAGGGCGCGCCGAAGGGGTTGGTCGAAGTGCCGGATGATACCTCCGGTGCCGTGGTGGCGAGCGATCGCGCCGAAGACACGTCGGCGAACGACGGGCCCAAACTGCCCTCGCTGACGCCGCTCAACTGATCCACCAAGCTATTGTGATCGCGCGGCGGTTCCCGCCGCCGCGTCGCCCGTTTATTCTGGGGCCCCCGCCACCGCGGTTGAAGAAGGAATCTAGAACTCATGCGAACGTCTGCCGCCGTCTTGTCGTTTCTTGCCGGTCTCTTGTTTGCGCTCCCCGCCGGGGCGCAACCGCAAATCGCGCTGTTACCGGTGTTTGGCAGTCATGCGTTCGAGCGTCCATTGGCGCTCAAGCAAGCGCCGGGCGATGACGGGCGGTACTACGTCGTCGAACAGCCCGGGCGTGTGTTGATCCTCGACGGCATTTCCGACGAAACGCCCGATGTCGTCCTCGATATTCGCGGGCAGGTCGAAGACGGGCCGAACGAAGCGGGTCTCCTTGGTCTCGCGTTCGATCCCCAATTCGCCGACAACAGCCGGGTGTTTCTTTCCTATACCCGGCGGGGGAGCCAGCGTCTCGAGTCCGTGATTACATCGGTCGTCATGGCGCCGGACGGTCGCTCCGTCGACCCCGCCACCGAACAAGTCATCCTCTCGGTCGCCCAGCCGTTCGGCAATCACAACGGCGGCGATATCGCCTTTGGGCCGGACGGATTCTTGTACATCGGACTCGGCGACGGCGGCGCCGGCGGCGACCCGCTGAACCACGGACAGAACCTCGGCACGCTTCTTGGTACGATTCTGCGAATCGATGTCCATAGTCGTTCGCCTTACGCCATTCCCCGCAGCAATCCGTTCCGTCAGCAGCGCGACGCCCGCGATGAAATCTATGCCTACGGTCTACGCAATCCCTGGCGGATCAGTTTCGATCGCGAGACCGGCGACCTCTGGGTCGGCGATGTCGGTCAGAATCGCGTCGAAGAGATCGATCTCATTACGGCCGGCGGCAATTACGGATGGAACATCCGCGAAGGGTCTAATTCGTTTCGCGGCCAAGGGCGCAGCGCGATCGGGCTTATTGATCCGGTGGCGCAGTATGGGCGCGATTTGGGCTGTTCGGTGACGGGCGGCTACGTCTATCGCGGCGCCGATATCCCCGATCTGCAAGGTGTCTACTTGTTCAGCGATTTTTGCTCGGGTCGTGTATGGGGCATCCTTCCCAAGCAAGACGATCGACGTCCGGTCGTCGAGCTCCTGCAAACCGACCTTCAGGCTGCGTCGTTTGCCGAAGCCAACAACGGCGCGCTTTTTATTCTCGACCTCGGCGGCCAGGTCCATCAAATCGTGCCGGCCCCGTAGGTCACGATGTCGCCGGGCTCTTGGGCGCGGGGCAGGATAGGCGGCGTAGCATGATGCGGACGCCATCGATGACGACGGGCTCGACCACAATGTGACAGCCGCGAGGAACCGGTGTGCTGCTCCCGGCATGCCCCCAACTTGGCGACGAGGGGCCGACAATCGCGATCCCGACCAAGCCGGCCATGGCCAAAACGCGGATCACAGATAGCTCCCCGCCAGCGTGAACACCTCGCCGCCCAATCCAAGTTTGAAGCGCGCAATCCCCGCCGCGTTCGTCGTATCAAGCCCGCCGACATCGAGCCAGGTGACCCCGGCCTTTTGCAGGTGAGTCACGGCGCGCCATAACAACGCGTTATGCGCATGCACGGCGCGGCCTTCATCCGAGGTCCAGCCCGCGTAATAGGTGGCACTCCGACCGTGCCGCAGCATCAACACCCCGGCGACTGGTTGTTTGGCTTGGCGCGCCGTGACCACCACAGCATCTTGTCGATCGCTGGTGCCCTCGATGAGCGCGCGGATAAAGCGTCCATTGGGGCCGCCGAAGCCGCGTTTCTTTCGATTCTCGTCATGGCGTGACAGCAGCGCATCGAGATCCTGTCCGCCGTTGGACACGACCATCGAGAGCTTTTCCTTTTCGGCGCGTCGAAGCTGATTGCGCCATGGTCCTGACAGTCCCGCCTCCAGGGCCTCGGCCGGTGGGTCGAGATCGACCCAGGCCGAGGCATAGCCCGTCATCGCCCGCCGCAGTTTGACGGTGCGCATGATGCGGCGCGCCTCCGGCGTATCGATCATCTCAGGCAGCCAATAGACGAAACGCAGGCGCCCCTTGGTAAAGCGGCGCCGCAGGTGCGCGAGGATCGGTCGCTGGGTTTCAAGGCTTGGCGGCTCGCCGATCCAAAGCGGCCCGCGGATGATCTGGGTCACGGTGGCAACGCCCAAAAATCGTTTGGTAAAGGCTTGAACCAAACCGCCGGGGGTGTCGTCGTCATTGACGATCACGCCGCGATCCACCGTAAAGCCAGTTGCCGCGGACGCCTCGCCATAACCCCAACATTGCTCGACCGCCGACCGACCGCAGGCCGCCAACAGATCCCGCCATTCGGCCTGTGAGGCGTCGTTCCAAACAATTTCGGTCATGTGCGGAATCCGCCTGTGTTCCGATCGCGCGATAGTCTACCGTTTGGCGATGGCATTGTTTCGCAAGACGGCCGTTGTCGATGGTCATGCGCTACCGGGCCGCCGCCTGACCGTCTGGGCGTTGTACTATTTTTTGCTCTATGTTGGGGCACCGATTATTGGCACGAGCACTCGTCCTTGATGGACTGTTGTTCCTCTACTTCAAGTATTATCTCGACGCTTGTTTCGGCGTCTTTTGCCTCTTCGGATAGGAACCGTGAATCGATTTGACGGCTGTACGGCGATCGTTACCGGTGCGGGACACGCGTTGGGCGCCGCGTGCGTGGCCCGGCTGGCCGAGGAGGGCGCCAAAGTCATTGCCGCCGCATCCGAACCGGTCCCAGGCGCGATCGAGACCCAAGACCATGACGGCACTTCAGAAGAATCGTGGCAAGCGTTGATTGCCGCCGCCTCGGGGCATGGAGGTGCTTCGGTTTTGGTCAACGCCGATGTCGGCTTTCTCGCCAAGCCCTTTGCCGATACGTCGCTGGCAGAATTACGAACCCTCACGGCGGCAAACGTCACGCCGACATGGCTCGGTATGCGCGCCGCAATCCCGGCGCTTCGCGATCAGGGTGGCGGCTATATCGTCAACGTCATCTCTACCCTCGGCAAATCCGTGTCGACCGAGGCCGCAATATTCTCGGCGCTCTCCGGCGGGTTGCGCATTGCCACCAAGTCCGCGGCCTTGGAATGTGCGCGGCAAGAACCCCGGATCATGATCAACGCCGTATTGGTTGGTGCGGTCGACATGCCGTTGGTTGCCGGCTCAAAGTCTGGCCCGGCGGATATCGGCGTCGCCCCGTTGGTCGAGACCGAGGCGGTCGCTGCCGCCGTTGCGCAATTGGCATGCGCCGATTCGGCGTACGTCACGGGGATGGAAATCTATGCAGATGGCGGTTATGCCGCCGCCCCGACGCGATGAGCGGGCGTCTCGACGGCAAGGTCGCGATCGTCACCGGGGGAACCGGGGCGCTGG
Source organism: Alphaproteobacteria bacterium (assembly GCA_038141965.1). GTDB lineage: Bacteria > Pseudomonadota > Alphaproteobacteria > SHVP01 > SHVP01 > CALJDF01. The sequence continues at coordinate 39,196 of JAYQJC010000001.1, read as the reverse complement.
GCCGGACGTTTTCGCTGGCCTTTGCGCGCGAGGGCGCGCGCGTTGTGGCCTCGGGTCGCAACGAAGAGCGGGGCGCCGAAACCGTGCGTCTGATCAACGAGGCAGGCGGCGAGGCGATTTTCTTGCCCCACGACGTCACCAGTGCCGACGACTGGCCTGTGGTGGTCGATCACACCCTCAAGACGTTTGGGCGTCTCGATACCTTGATCAACAACGCCGGCGATGCGGTGCTCAAGCCGATCACGGATCTCACGCCCGACGATCTCGACTACTTGATGCGGTTGAACTTCGAAGGGCCGTTCCTCGGCATGCAAGAGGCGATCCCGTGCATGAAGGATGGTGGTGCGATCATCAACATCACCGTTCTCTCGGCCATGGTCGGCAATGCCAACAGTACGGCGTACAGCATTGCGAAGGGCAGCCTTGCCCATTTGACCCGCGCCGTCGCGCGCGATTGCGCGCAGCGGAAAAACGCCGTGCGGGTCAACGCCATCGTGCCCGGCGTTTTGTTTGAGGGCGGCGTGGTTTCGCCGGGGGCAACCCGTGTCCACGGCGGTCCCGAGGGGGCCCGGCGCTTTCAAGAACAGATCATTGCCAAGACCCCGCTCGGTCGGATCGGCGAACCCACGGATGCCTGCGGCTGCGGCCGTTTTTCTCGCCTCGGACGATGCCCGCCATGTGACGGGCATGGAATACGTGGTGGATGGTGGCCGCATGGCGGGTGGCAACTAAGACCACCGCTGGCCCGCACGGGGCGACTGACCTATGGTGCGCGCCCCACGCCATGACCCAGTCCCCTTCTTCAGAAGTACAACTCCTCGCCCATAGCCGGCTGTTCATTTTCGGGTTGGTCGCCACCACCTCGGGCGGCCCGATGGCGATGCAGCTGTTCGTGCCCTCGCTGCCGTTCATGGCGCACGATCTCGCGGCGCCGATCGATATCGCACAGCTCGCGCTCAGTTTGTCGATGGCGGCGATTGCGCTGGCGAACCTCGTTTACGGGCCGCTGTCGGATCGCTTCGGTCGGCGGCCGGTGCTGTTGATCGGCCTTATTCTCTTTTTGATCGGGACCGCCATCGCGGCGACCGCAACCAGTATCGAGATGCTCGTCGTCGGTCGCATCATCCAGGCCGGCGGCAGTGCCTCGGGCATGGTGATCAGTCGCGCCATGGTGCGCGATGTGTACGGTGCCGAAAAAGCCGCCTCGATGATTGCCTATCTCACCGTGGCGATGCTGGCCGCGCCGTATGTCGCCCTCATCGTCGGTGGGGTCCTGACCGACAATGTCGGATGGCGGGCGTCGCTCTGGCTCGCATTCGTCGTCGGCGGCCTGGTCACGGTGATCGCGTTCCGGACTCTCAGCGAGACGCATTACGAAGATCGCATGCCGATCGCGCCCCTGAACCTTGCGCGAAACTACACCTCGCTGTTTCGGTCGATCGAGTTCACCGGTTATGTGCTGCACACCGCATTTGCGGCCGGTACGTTCTTCGCCTTCATGGCCGCCGCGCCCTATCTGATGGTCGATGTGATGGGGCGAACCGCACTGGAGTTCAGCTTGTGGTTCGCCTTGCTGACCTTCACGTTCATGGGCGCCAACATGGCGGCGGGTCGCGTTTCTGCGCGTGTCGGGCTCGATCCGCATGGTCCTGCTCGGCAGCGCCGTTTCCCTTGCCGGCGGCGTGCTCTTTTTGGTCATCGTGATGCTGTTCGGGCTAACGCCGTTGACGTTGTTTCTGCCCAACGCGGTCGTTGGCATCGGGCAGGGGGTCTCGATGCCCAACGCCCAGGCGGGTGCCATCAACCTCAATCCCAAACTTGCCGGCACGTCGTCGGGGTTGTTGGCCTTCGCCACGATGGGGATGGGCGCCGCGTTCTCGCAAATCGTCGGCGAGTTTGCCGACGGCACCGTGAACCCGCTGGCGTGGACGATTTTCATCGGGGTGATCCTCGCCCTCGTTTTCGGCCGGATTCCGGTGCGGCATCGGGCCAAAGCCGCGGCCGCGGCCTAGAAAAGCCAAAAAATCTGGAGTTTCCCCTCAGAATTGGAGGAATCGACACGTTGCCCCGCCCGACCTAGAGTCGAGGTTCACCTACCGAAAATTGCAAAAGAAAACCGGTTCTCGCCCCAATGTCCTCTCTCAACGGTCAACCCAAACGCCGCCCCGTCTCCGAAGACGTGCTGCGGCGCGAGGACTTTACCGAAGAGCGGATTGAACAAATCCGGCGCTCCATCAACATTCCCGATGGCTTCGAGATCCTCGACCAGGAAACCCGCGAGGCCAGTCGGCTGGCCGCCCTCGCCGAGGTGCGGGCGGGCCAGGGCGTTTGGGTTTTCGGTTACGGGTCGTTGATGTGGAATCCGGCATTTCATTTTGCCGACCGCGTTCCCGGCACCATCAACGGGTGGCACCGGAGCTTCTGCCTTTCCGCCCCGGTCGGACGGGGGAGCGTCGACCGACCCGGTCTTATGCTCGGCCTGAATCGCGGTGGCTCGTGTCGGGGCTTTGCCTTCTTGATCGAGCCCGACAAAGTACAAAGCGAAACGCGAGTCCTGTGGCGCCGCGAAATGATTTCTGGCGGCTATGTGCCGCGCTGGGTTTCTGTCCGGACACAACAGGGCGCGATCCGCGCGCTGACCTTCACCGCCAATCGTGACCATCCCGCGCTATGTCGGCCGTCTCCCGTTGGAAGCGGCCGTGCAAGCATTGGCCATGGCCGAAGGACCGCTGGGCCGGGCGCGCGACTATCTTCACAACACGGTCGTCCACCTCGACGAACTCGGCGTTGGCGATGGTCCGCTCCACCGTCTCCTCGACCTCGTAGAGACTTTCCATCACGACGCCTGAAGCGCCGTCTCTCTTTGCCCCGGCGTGCTAACGTGGGGCGATGATCGTTACGCCCGGCCTTCATTAAGATGAGCGAACGCGCTGACGTCGTTGTCGTCGGGGGCGGCATTCTCGGCATGTCGATTGCCTATGCACTCACCCGTTTGGGCCGCGCGTTGACCTTGCTGGAGGAACGGACGATTGCCTCCGGCACCACCGGCGCCAGCTTCGCGTGGCTCAACGCGACCGCCAAGACAGACGATGCGCATTACCACGAGCTGAACCGGCGCGGTCTGGAGAAGCACCTCGCCCTTGCGGCGGAGTGGGGCGAGACCGCCATCGGACTGGACGGTGCGGGCTCGATTCATTGGAGCCATCCCTCGGCTGCGGACGATGGACCGGCTGCAGTGCAGGCGCGGGGCGATCAACTCGCCGATTGGGACTACCCCATCGTCGGTTTGGATCGGGCTGCGTTGCAGGCGTTGGAACCGAATATCGATTTCCCCGATGGCAGCGTGGGTTTCCTCGCCCCGCTCGATCGCTGGCTCGATGCGCCCCGCATGGTGCGGCGTATGGCGGAGGCGACCCGCCACGATGGCGGTGACATCCGCGAGGGCGCACCGGTTACCAAGTTTCTCTACGACGGCGATCGCGTCGTCGGGGTCGAAGCGCCGCCCTATCGCATCGTCGCGCCGACCGTGGTTCTGGCGACCGGGCACCGCGCTCCCGACCCTGGCGGCGTTGGCCCGGCGTAGTTTGGCGCGCCCGCTACCCGTCCGATCGATGCCGGGATTGCTCGTCGACACGGCGACGGCGCCCCGGGCCTGGTTACGTCATGTCATCTATTTTCCCGACGGCGCAGGGTTTCATATGTGGCCGACCGGGGAGGGCCTCTCGTTGGGCGCCGACGATATCGACGCCGACCATGCCGCTGCCCATCAAGATTCGTTGCTGGTCGGCACGACGGCGCTGTTGCATCGCGCGTCCGATTTCCTGCCCGGTCTTCCGGCGCTGGAATTGGCGGCGGCGGCTCATGCGCGCATTGGCGTTCGGCCGGTGCCCGAAGACGGTTTGCCGATCGTCGGTCCTTTGGCTGACGTACCGGGTGTCTACATTGCCGCGACCCATTCCGGGATCACCTTGGGGCCGCATCTTGGCGACCTCATCGCCGGTGAAATCGCGCTTCGCGAAACCCAAACCGACCTCGACCCTTACCGCCCGGCTCGCTTTGGCCAATAGCGGGGCGGCTCTGCTAATGTCGGGGGTATAAACACCGCGCGTAGGGAGAGAAGGCATGGCAGACGCTGCCCAATTGGCGAACGAACCGGTTTTGCTGCACGAAACGCTCGAGGACGGCATCGTCCGGGTCACGTTAAACCGGCCCAAAGCCGCCAACAGCCTCAGTCACGAACTCGTCCACGCGCTCCACGACGCGTTCGAGGCCTATGCGACCGACGATAAGGTGCGGGTGATCATCCTGGCCGGCGCGGGCAAGCACTTCTGTGCCGGGCACGATCTCAGCGAGTCGATCGTTGCCGCCAAAAACCCGACCAGCAAGCGCGCGGCCAATATCGAGGCCAGCAAGATGATCATGGCGATCAACCGCTGCCCCAAGCCGGTCATCGCGCGCATCCAGGGGGTTGCCACCGCCGCCGGCTGCCAACTCGCGGCGAGTTGCGATCTCGTCTTCGCCTCGACCGCGGCTAAGTTTGCGACTCCCGGCGTGAACATCGGTCTGTGGTGCCTTGCGCCCCAGGTCGCGGTCAGTCGCGCCATCGCGCCCAAGCACGCGATGCAAATGCTGCTTACCGGAAAAATGATCGATGCCGAACAGGCGGTCCGGTTCGGCCTGGCCAACGAGGCCGTCGATCCCGACGCACTCGACGACCGTATCCTTGAAATTGCCCGCGAGATTGCCGGCAAGTCGAGCCATGCCGTCGCGATGGGCAAGGAAAGCTTCTACCGTCAGCTCGAAATGGATGTCCCCGACGCTTACGCGATGGTGGACGAACTGATCTACCGCGCGATCCAGTCCGAAGACGCGCAAGAAGGGATTTCGGCGTTTCTCGAAAAACGTGATCCCGAATGGAAAGGAAGATAGTCATGGCCGAACCGGCAATCGACATAACGTTTCGTCGCCCCGCGCAATCTCACTTCATCGAGAACGCGCGCGGCTTTCGTCAGCATTATCTCGATTGGCCGGGCGAGAACCCGCCGATCGTGTTGTTGCATCCCAAACGCAGTAACGCGCGTCACTGGGATCACATGGTTGATGCCCTGACTGTCCCCAACCGGGTCTTGGCAACGGATGCCCGCGGCCATGGGCTAAGCGATTACCCCAAAGACGGCTACCGCGTACCCGAGTTGGGCGAGGACGTCGTTGCCTTCCTCGATGGTGTCGGGGTCGAGCGCGCCTTTTTTGTTGGCGGTGCGACCGGCGGAAATTTGTGTATCTGGCTTGCGGCGACCATTCCTGATCGTGTTGCCGGCATCGCCGTGGTGGATCCGGGAATGTCGGTTCCTAAGCATATTGCGGCCGAAGTGATTCGACAGACTCGGGAGGAGCACGATTTTCCCGACTTCGAAACCGCCAAAGCGTCGATGCACTTCCAGGAGCTTTGGTCGCCAGAGGTACGCGACCATTATGCCGCCCACAGCTTCTTCGAGCGACCCGACGGTCGTTGGGAATGGCGCTATGCGGCCGAACCCGCTCGCATCATTGCGGCGTCGCTTGACGACGACCCTGTCTGGGATATGGCAGCTTCGGTGAAATGCCCAACCGTATTGGTGCGGGGGGCGACCTCGGATGTGTTCACCGACGATCACATGAAGCGTCTGGTCGATCTCATCCCGCAAGCCAAGGTCGTCAACCTCGCACAAGCCGAACACACCCCGGCCCAGGAAAACCCGGAAGGGATGGCAGCCGAGGTCGATGCACTGATTGCCGCGGCGAATTAGACGCGCCTGCGAAAGGGGAGGTTAAACTGGGATGACCGATGTACTAGGCTACCGGGCGAAGATCGGGTTGATGGTGCCGTTTACCAACACCATCGTTCAACCGGAATACGAAGCTATCACCCCGGTCGGCGTCACCAACCATACCGCGCGCATCCCCAATCGGCCGCGCCCCACCGACGATGACGATGCCTACCGCAAAACGATGGAGGAGGGCGCCGTCGGTACGGAAGAAGTGATCGACCGTCTGACGCCGGCGGCGCTCGACATGATCATCCTCGGCCATTCGATCGACTCGTTCGGTGGCGGTCTCAAAGGCGCGACCGCTTTTCAAAAACGCCTTACCGAGCATGCCAAGGTGTGCCCGGTCATGGTGCCGTCGCTCGCACTTAAGGACGCCGTGGAAAAACTGGTCGCGCCGGGCTGCCGGGTCTCGGTGCTCACGCCCTATCTCACCCCGGGCGGCGATCAGGCATGTGATTTCATGGAAAGTGCCGGCTTCAAGGTGATGCGCCGCAAGGACTTCCGCTGCAAAACTGCGCTCGCCATTGCCGCCGTCACCGAAGACGAGAGTCGGGCGGCTATTCGCGAACTCAATGGCGATGACGTCGACGCCATCGTGCAGTGCGGCACCAACCTGCCGTTCCAACGCGTCGCGGCCGAAGCCGAGTTTTTTCTCAAAAAGCCCGTCTTGTCGATCAACACCGCAAGCTATTGGGCGGCGCTGCGTCAACTCGACATCGACGACAAAGTCTACGGTTTCGGCAGTCTGCTCGAGAAGTTCTAATGACGGTGCGGCGCGGCTACGTCGATACCCGTTATGGCCAAGTGCACTACCGCGAGTCCGGTTCGGGCGCGCCGCTGATCCTGTTGCACGCCACGCCGCGCTCATCGCGGGTTTACGCCAAACTCCAGACCCTTGTTGGCGGCGCGCTTTCGCGTCATCGCCCCCGATACTTTGGGGTTCGGCAATTCCGACCCGCTCCCCCCCAACGTCACGATGCCGATGCTGGCCGAAAGCATCGCCGACCTGATCGACGCCCTCGATCTCCAAACGCCCGCCGTCTTCGGCCTGCATACCGGCAACAAGGTCGGGGCCGCCCTGGCGGCGACGCGACCCGATGTGGTGTCGCGGTTCATCTGCTGCGGCATGACCCACAGCATCGTCATCGACCGCGCCCGGCGCGACGACGCCATTAAAGGCATCGTCGACAAATACTTTCGCCACCGAAGCGCATTCGCCCGACGGCGCCCATCTGCTACGCGGTTGGGGCCGGACCTACGCCACCCTGTCGCAAACCTGGTGGGCGCCGCGTGTCGTCGACGCCAACCCGCTCACGGAAGCCGACCTTGAGGAGACGCAGGACGAAGTTATCGACCGCCTCCAAGCCCGCGCGGCCTTCGATGCGGTCTACCGCGCCAACTTCGATTTCGATCTGGCCGACGCGCTGGCGCGCCTGACGATGCCCACCTTGGTGATTGAACTCGCCACATCAGGCGAGGACCATCTCGGCCGCCAAGCCGATGCCCTGGTCGCGCTCATCCCCGACGCGCAAGCCGTGACCTTCGAGAACACCGACCGCGACGTCCTCGAGCGCGAACCCGCAAAACTCGCCGCCGCCATCGAGGCGTTCCTCTCCGCGACGTGAGCCGCGTGTGCCGTAAACGGCGCGACTCTCGACAGCCGGCGTTTTGACTCTGTTTTGACCCGCGGCGGATGTGCCGGCTGCGCGCGCCACGATCCTGTCGACGCGCCCAACCGACTGCGCTAGGTTCCGCCCGGGCCTGTAGTTCAATCGGTTAGAACCCGCCGCTCATAACGGCGTAGTTGCAGGTTCGAGTCCTGCCGGGCCCACCAATCCTGAACAGAAGAGGGCACCTCTCCCGATAAGACGGAATCGCCCCTTCTTGCGTCAAGTCCAGCCAGTATCGCGTTGTCGCTGCCATGAATCCGGATTTCGTCGTCACCGACTTCGATTTTGGAAATCAATCCTCGCAAGTATTCTTTGCCGATAGTGCGTTGGGGATCGCGCAGTGCCGCTCGTAGTTTCTGGGAGAACGCGGCGATGTTCTCGTCGGTCACCGGAGCCATCGCGAAGTCCTTCTTCCTGCCCATGTTTGCGATTTGGTGGAGGAGAGCTTCTTTCTGAGCCTCCAGCTGGGATGCTTTTTGAACTCAGGCTTGAGGTTTCCTGAGGCGTCCCTCAGCCACGGCGTCGTACAAACGATCAAGTTTCTGATCCAACTCCCTCAAGCCTTTTCTTAGGGCCCTTTCCTCTCGAAGCGAGTGTTCAGCGCTCTTGCCCTGACGTTCTTTCAGAGCTGACATCACTTTCTTGAGACGTCGAGGGGGCAGGATCTTTTCCTCAATCTGACTTAGGACGAGGTCATCCAGAGTCTCTGAGCGTATCGATCGACCTGGGCAGGACGATTTTCCTTCGTGCGCGGCTTTAGCGCAGGTGTAGTAGCGATACCGTCCGCCTTTGCCTGTTCGAATGGTGAGCCCTCCGCCACATGTGCCGCATTTGGCTAGTCCCGCAAGTAGCGTTGGGCCGTTCGTGACACGGGGTGGCGTGTTGGTGGGGTTGCGTTTCTCGCGGCGCGAGGCGGCTAGGAGTGAAACGATCTAAGGGAATGATCGACGGTGTGGCCATTTCGACCCATTCATTCCTGGGACGAACCTTTCCGGTCTTTGAGTCGCGCTTTCCATAGTAGTGGCGGCCTATGTAAACCTCGTTCGACAGGATTTTGTGAACCAGACTTGTGCGAAATTTTCCACCACGACGATAGCACCGGCCCTTGGTATTCAAGTGATCAGCGATTGCTTTGATGCCCATGGGGCCTCGGCCATCGCCCTCAAGGTAAAGTTCGAAAATCATGCGGACGACTTCAGCTTCGGTGTCGTCGATGACAAGCTTCTTTTTCTCGGTTCCGCCGCGTGTTTCAACGACCTGGGTCTTGTAGCCGTAAGGAGGGTGGCTGCCGTTCCAAAAACCATGGCGAGCGTTCTCTGCCATTGAGCGCCGCACATGCTTTGCATTTTCGGCGCTTTGGTACTCGTCAAAAGTCGCGATTATCTGACGAATAACTTTATCTTGAGGCTGATCCCCAAAATCCTGGGTAATTGAGGTTACCTCTATTCCCCGCTTCTCCAATTTTCGCCGATAGTGCTCGTGATAATAAGCGTCGCGAAAAAATCGCGAGAAGCTGTGCACGAGAATTACGTCGAAGGGACGCTCGGCGGAAAGGGCCTCGGCGATCATCGTCTGAAATTCAGGTCGGTTTTCGCTGGTCGCGGATGCGCCTCGTTCCTCAAATATTCGGACGAGCTGAAATCCCTTTTCTGAGCAATATTCTTCGGCCTGTCGTTTCTGATCGGGGATCGATAATTCCTTCTCGGCTTGTCGAGAAGTCGAGACACGAAGGTAGGCACAAACACGTTTTGTCATCTGGCAGCCTCCTTCTGAATCCTATCGCTAAGTATGCTGCTTAATCCAATTGGCAGAAAAGCCGAGTCTGGAGGCGGTATTGCGGGCACCCCCATACCGCTAAGACGGCTCGCTGGAAGGCTTTGCTGGGTGTGCCTTTTCCGGAAACAAGTCTTCCTTGGGCATTAGTTCGGCCCACATGGACGCTAGGAAATCAATTTCCGTATTTTCGACCGGAATAGTTTCCCAGTAATTATCCTTCACGAACGGTTTTTGTCGCCCAAAAGAGGTCAATGGATTATGTGGATCAAACATTGGGACGAAATTCCTAAAACCATCACCGAACATATTTTTCTCGCCTCCATCCTTCTTCTTTGAGTTTTTGAATCTTTTTATCCACGTCGTCCCGCCAATTCTTTTTGCTGTGAAATTGACGGAGGCGCGGGGCCAATTTCACAAACACATCATCGAAACCGAACGATTCCGGGAGGCTTCCCCGCATAGCCATTGTTGCACCGAGCCCCTTTATCACTCCGTCCAGAAGGCGAGTCTGCTGATACTCTTTCCAAGAGAGTGCGTCGGCATCGCTAAGAATTTCCGGGCTATTTGAACCCGGCAAAGACCTTATTTGGGATAGCAAGCTTGACCACAGGTCGTGGTAGGGCCATCGCGATCTATTGGTATCGGTGGTTGGTCGACGCAGGCTTGTATGTTGAGTGGCCAGTCGCACCAACAAGGCGCGCTGAAATTCCTTCAGGCTCTCAATTGATTTAATGCCGTGTCGCCGAAGACGTTCTTTTCTTGCTTGAAGTTCAATGCGCCAAACGTCCTCGGTTTCACCCCATTTTTCAAAAAACCAATATTTGTGACTTTGTTCACGAATTTCGGCGCATTTGTCGTAGACGCGAACAACGGTTTCGCCTTTTCCATATGAAATAGTCTGCGGCTTTTCGAATTCCCGCCAGATTCCACTTTTTTTCGCCTTAGAAACAAAGCAATCCGGTTCGATAACAAAATCTGGATACCAATAGTCAAACGCCCAATCGGCTCGTGTAATGATTTCTGGCTGGTCCGGTTGAAGGCCGACCGAGCGGCACCAGCTCTGGAAACTTTGTGTCGCCACATCCAGGCCGAGTTCCCAAAGGACGCGGCTTGAAAACCGAACTTGGCAGGAAGGTTTGAGACGCTCCGACAAACGGATCTCGAACCATTCGTTGGTGAGAATGTACGTATAGGGAAAACGACCGTAAGGCTTGAGGGTGAGGTTTCTGTCCCCTAGCGGGATTTCCGAGCTCACGTCAGGGTCGGATGAGCGCCTCAGAACCTCCTTACGATAGGCAAGGTCATCAATGTCGAGGGTGCTAGCGGCGATATCGAGGTAGTAACAGACGTAGAGGCTATCGAGGCCGGACAGTAGAAGGGTCGGGCCGGAGTTGCGGTCAAAGGTGGTTTCGGTCGATGGGACTGTGTCGTGCGCCATAGCCCATCTTCGTGAAGAAAACCTTAAGACTCAGTTACCGCCAAGCGACAAAATGCGTTTTCTCGCAACAACGCCAACCGGCTGGAGGGCAGGTACCGCGAAGCGGCGTCAAGGCCAAGCGGCACTTCGTGCCGTGGCTTCGCCAGCCTTGACGCCGCTTCGCGGCACCTGCGAATGCCCGGCAGGCGTTGTTGCTCTCTGGGTCCCTACGGGACCCCAAGCGCTATTCCTCTTTTGGTTGAATTGCGTCCAAACTAGCCCGTAACGTGGGGCATGTATTTGGAACCCCCCGTGTTACGAAACACGGGGGTAGACTCATGAAAAAAAACTGAGGTCCGGTTCAACGGGATCAACGGACGTTTTCGCAGGCAAACGAACGATCGAGCTTTTTGCCCACAACAATAGCGCCTAGCTGCTCGGTCCGAGCATACCTTGGCGGAGGTTATCAATGAATTTCAGGACGAGGGGAGAGCGGGTACTGTTGCGGCGGTAGGACAGTGTGATCGGTCTCCTCCAATTGCCGCGGCGTAGCCGCAAAGGTGCCAACGTCCCCGCATGTACGTCGAGCGCAATAAGTTGGTACGGCAAGATGCAGAGGAAATCACTGGCTGCCAGCGTCGCACGCGCAAAGCTCACAGACGTCGTTTCCACATGAGCAGAAGGCTTTGCCAACCCCTCTTCTTTGAAGGTGTTTTCGACGCTCTTCATAAGATCCGCCATGCCACTCCCCAAGAGCCAAGGGAATTGGGTGGTGTCGGCGAGCCTGACCTCGCCGATCCGACTGAGTGGATGCTGTTCTCGAGCGGCAATGACGCATTCCTCGTCACCCAAGTGCTCCATTGCAATGAGTTAGTTGCGACTTCTTGTATCAGGTTCAATCGAGACGAGCAGGTCAAGATCGCCAGCCAGGAGGCCGTCCAACATCGAGTAGAACGTTCCTCCTTCGACGGCAATCCGGACACCGGGATGCTCGCTGTTAAGCTTGATTGCCGCATTGGCCACGAGATTGCTGGCGACGGACGGACCGGCGCCAACGCGGACCCCGCGGCGGAATCGGCCAAGTCTTGTATCCACTTCGCGCCGTAATTCGCGGCTCTCACTTACGATGGCACGGGCTCGTCGCGTAACTTCGGCGCCGAGTTCGGTGGTGTGAATGACCCCCGCTCCGCGGTTGAGCAGGCGCGCGCCAAGTTGTTTTTCGAGTTGGAAAACGCTTTTGCTCAGTGCTTGCTGGGTTAGCCCTAACTGTGCCGCTGCCGCCCGATAACTACCGGTCTCGAGGATACAGAGTAGGTGCTCAAGCTGTCTCAATTCCATAACAACCAATAGATGTTTTAAACAAATAATAGTTGTTCGATGGCTGAATGAAAAGGAGATAGAGATGGTACCAATGGTAGGGCGCGCTATCGCAAGTCGAGAGGCGGGCATGGTGTGGGAAGATGAGCCTTGTGGTGTGGTGCGGCCTCGGTGTTGCGGGCCGCGGCAACTGCTTTCGATGCGATCCTGCACCAGACTGAATCTGAAGTTGCGAATGGGTCGATAGACCGTGCGAAGCGGTCACTCTCGGGCCGTTGACCAACTAACTTTCATAGGATCATGCCAGTATGTCTTCTTGGACGAAGTCGGCGGAACAGCCGCTAAATGCCGAAACCCTGCGCGCTGTATTGGACAACGAAATTCCAGTGGTCCGCATCAAAGGGTTCTGTACACCTGAAGAAAGCCGCTCGTTTGTTGCCGCGATCGAGAAAGGCCGCATGCAGCAATATCAGCTCGCGCCCGTGGGCTATATCGGTACGGCTCAAGTCGAGTACCGTTGGGGCAACCAAAAAGGCGGATTACTTCAAAGCGGCGGAACAAGCATGGGCCGACTGGCATGCGGTAGTGGATTTGGCCTGGAATCCGCTCGATCGCCTCATCCAAGTCTTGGCCGAGGCGTCTAGTGTCGAAGTTGGCGTCGCCGAGGAGCCCGGGTTCGGCAAGCTATTCGCGGGCATCATCCGAAAGGCTTCAAAGGGCATCGGTCGCCACTCCGACTACGCGCCGTTCAATGCTCCCGACTATTCGATCGGCCAGATCGACGCGCAACTAGGGTGGAACCTGTTCTTCGACGTGCCGGGATCAGGTGGCGAGACCATAATCTATAACCGACCGTGGACGGTCGAGGTCAAGCCGGGCGAGGAGCCGCCGATGAGCTTCGGGCTGACCGACGAAGTGGTCGCCGGCGCTGACACGGCGCGATATGCCGCTGCGGCTGGCGATGTCGTCATCTTTAATAGCCGTAACCCGCACGAAGTGACCCCTGGGGAGGGCGGTGATCGGTTGCAGATCGGCTCGTTCATCGGACGTCGGCCCGACGGTTCCCTGGTGCTTTGGTCCTAACGAGATAGAGGGCGGTAGTCTTGATGCTGGTTCATTTCATCTTTGCTGCGCACATCGCGGTGCTTGGCTATTGGCTAGGGGCGGAGTTCGTCATTAACAGCGAATACCGTTACGTCTGCCGCAGCCCGGCAATGCCCTTCCATGAGCGCCAACGCTTGATGGAGCATGTCATGGATGTCGACCAGCACGTGCGCTACGCGCTGGTGTTGCAGGCGGGCCTCGGTACCATCATGTGCGCTCTACTCGGTTACTTGCCGGGCGGCACCACGTTGGCTTGGATCGCAGCCCTGGCTGCCGTCGCCTGGCTCGCGTTGGTCGAGATTACCCACCGCCTGCGCCACAGTCGCTTCGGCAACGGGCTAGCCCGCGTTGACCGACTGATCCGTTACGTCCTGCTGCCCCTAGCGATTGCAGCCGGTGTCGTTGCCCTGGTTGATGTGGGACTGCCGGCGCTCCCGGACTGGCTCGCGCTTAAGTTCATCCTATTCGCTGGCGTGATCGCCGGCGGTATCGGCATTCGTCTTGCGCTGATCCGCTTCTTCCAGGTCTGGAACGAAATCGCGACCCAGGGCTCCACCGATGAGCGCGAGAAGTCGGTGCGTAGGCTTTACGCTGCCGCGACGTCGGTTCTGCTCGGCATGTGGGTGTTTATTCTGGCGGCGGCTGCCGTCAGCGTGTTCAAACCGCTCTAGTCATGGTGGCCTACTTCTGCCTGCAGCTTCAGTCTGGAATGGAATAGATGGTCTTGTCAGGAAAAGATAACTCGCCAAGCACGCCAGTGGGAGGCGCGATCGCCTCCGCCAACTTTGAACTTTCCAGTGAACACCAAGCGCTGCTCGACGAGATGACCGTTGCATCGCGTCGCGAGTTCGCCGATTTGTGCGCGCGCATGGATGCGGAGTCATGGTGGCCCGACGACGGGTTTGCACGTTTGGCTCGCATGGGTGTGCTGGGAGCCACGGTCCCCGAAATCTACGGGGGTGCTGGTCTCGACTTGTTTGAAGCAGGAGTGGTTTGGCAAGCCATTGGGCGTGGGGCACCCTCAGTTTCCAGGACCTGTCAGAGCCACGACAATCTGTGTGTCCACAATCTCTACCGTAGCGCCAACGAAGACACTCGACGTCGCTATCTGCCCCGCCTTTGTGATGGAACAAGCGTCGGCGCCCTCGGTATGACCGAACCCGAAGCCGGCTCGGACGCACTTGGCGGGATGCGAACGACCGCGGTCCGTGATGGCGATTGCTACATTCTCAACGGCGCAAAGACGTTCATCACCAACGGCCCGATCGCCGACATCGTGCTTGTCTACGCCAAGACCCAGCCCGACCTCGGCAAGCATGGAATCTCGGCATTTGTCGTCGAGCGCAATTTTCGTGGCTTCTCGACAAGTCCGCCGTTCGACAAAATGGGTATCAGAGGCAGCCCGACCGGTGCGTTGTATTTTGACGACTGTCGTGTCCCGGTCGCGAATCTCGTCGGGGGTGAAAATGAAGGGCTGGCGGTCATGATGGCGGGTCTAGACATTGAGCGCATTTTTGCCTCGATGATGGTCGTCGGCATGGCCGAACGTGCTTTCGAACTGGCACTCGACTATGCCCGCGAACGTCGCCAGTTCGGGCAACCGATCGGTAATTTCCAACTGATCCAAAGTAAGCTCGCAGAGATGTTCGTTGAACTCGAATGCATGAGAGGCCTTTGCTATCGAGCGTTGGCACGCTGCAGCGACATGGAATCCGGCGGGCCGCCAGACCGGCATACCCTACACAGGCTTGCGGCCGCGGCCTTCCTCAAGGCGGGCGAAGGTTGTATGCGGATTTGCGACGAGGCGGTACAGATCTTCGGTGGTTCCGGTTTCATGCGTGACACCGAAGTTAACCGGCTCTATCGGGCTGCGAAGGTCTATGAGATCGGTGGCGGCACAAAAGAGATCAGGCGTATTATCATTGCCCGCGAGCTTCTTCGGGCGTGAACTTGCAAACGCATGCAAGTCCACAGCAATACCGACACAGATCGCCTCCTCCGAGCAATGTCGGTAATTGCGCGGAGCTATGCGCGATCCCGAGACCAGATGCTCTAAGCGAATAGCCGAACGCCAGTAGAATCAGGGTAGATTGGCCAACTATCACGAACTCGGATTAACCCGGAGGGATATGCGTGAGTAGTTATGTTCGTCGGTCGGACTTACAGGTGGCCGAAAGCCTCGCTGATTTTGTGGAAAACTCAGGGCTACCCGGCACGGCGTGGCGGCTGACAGCTTTTTGGCAGGGTTTTGCCGACATCCTGGCCGATCTGGGGCCGATCAATCGCCAGTTGCTAGACGAGCGCACGCGGCTGCAGGAAGAAATCGATTCATGGCACAAGGCGCATCGCGGCGTGGCCTTTGATGTCGCCGCCTACCGACAGTTTCTGACGGAGATAGGCTACCTCGATCCCGACGGCGATTCCGTTAAGATTGCCACCGAAAACGTCGACCCCGAAATCGCCACAATGGCGGGGCCGCAGTTGGTGGTGCCGCTATCGAACGCCCGGTTCGCCCTCAACGCCGCGAACGCCCGCTGGGGCAGCCTTTACGATGCCCTCTACGGCACCAATGCCGTGCCGCAAGCTGGCCCGCTGGCGCCCGGTAAAGCTTACAACGCCGAACGCGGCGCCGGTTGTCGCACGCAGCGCGGCGGTTCCTTGATGAGGCCGTGCCCTCGCCAGGGGTAGCCACGTCGACGCGCAAGCCTACGACCTCCTCGACAAGGGCTCGCGACTGCAAGTCACCTTGGCGGACGGCACCGTGGCGCCGCTCTCCAACCACGCCCAATTCGTCGGCCACACAGGCAATGCGGGCGCCGCACGGTCGTTACTTTTCGTGCACCACGGTTTGCACATCGAAATGCAATTCGACCCGGCACGTGATCGGCAAACTCAGCCCGTCCGGCCTCAAAGATGTCGTTGTGGAGGCGGCGCTATCGACAATCAGGACTGCGAGGACTCCAGTTGCAGCAGTCGATGCGCAAGACAAGGTCCTCGTTTACCGCAACTGGCTTGGGTTGATGACGGGCGATCTCGAAGAGACGTTTGAAAAAGGTGGCAGCACTCGAACGCGACGCTTGAACGCCGACAAAACGTTCATCACTCCGGCAGGTCAGCCGGGCGCGCTCGCGGGCCGGAGCCTCCAGTTGGTGCGCAACGTCGGCCACCTGATGACCACTGACGCGGTCCTCGACGCGAACGGTGACGAAGTACCCGAAGGTTTTCTCGATGCCATAGTGACCACCTCTACGCCCCTGCATGACGTGAAAAAGCCGGATGGCCCGCGCAACAGCCGAACGGCTAGCATCTATGTCGTCAAGCCCAGATGCACGGCGCGGCAGAAGCGGCCAGCCTGCGAATGACCTTTTCAGCCGTGTCGAAGAGGTCGCTTGGACTCGCACGCAAACACCATCAAGATTGCCTGATGGACGAAGAGCGTCGCACCAGCATCAATCTCAGGGGCTGCATTCGTGACCTCAAAGACCGCCTCGTGTTCATCAACACCGGTTTTCTCGATCGCACCGGCGATGAGATACACCTGCATGCAGGCCGGGCCGGTGCTGCCTAAAAGCGAAATGAAGCAATCAAAGTGGTTCCCGGTCTACAAGACAACAATGTCGACATCGGTCTGGACACCGGGATGGCTGGACGCGGGCAAATCGGCAAAGGCATGTGGGCCAGCCCGACGATATGGCGGACATGCTCGCTGCCAAACAAGAACATCCGCAGCGCCGGTGCGAGCACGGCCTGGGTGCCGTCGCCCACTGCTGCCGTACTCCATGCGCTTACTTATCATCGCGTCGATGTCGCCGCGCGCCAAACGGCGCTCGCATCGCGCCAACGGGCAAATCTCGACGACCTCCTCACACCCCCGTTGCTCGGCGATCGCGTCCTGTCGTCAGAGGAAATCGCGCGCGAGATCGACAACAACTGCCAGTCCATCCTGGGCTATGTCGTGCGCTGGATCGACCAAGGTATTGGATGTTCCAAGGTGCCGGACATTGACGATGTCGCGATGATGGAGGACCGGGCCACGCTGCGGATCTCCGCCCAGCAGTTGGCCAACTGGTTGCTGCATGGTCTGTGTACCCGCGACCAAATAGATGAGTCCTTCCGTCGTATGGCCGTGGCGGTGGATCGCCAGAACGAAAACACCTTGGGCTACCAGCCGATGGCCGCGAACTTCGATGAGTCGATCGCTTTTAGGGCTGCCCAGGCGCTGGTCTTCGAAGGCGCTGACCAGCCAAGCGGCTATACCGAGCCGATCCTGCACCGCCTCCGCCGCGAAGCTAAAGCCCGCAGCGCACAGCAAGAATGAGGCCAGGCTACGCCTTTTGAGTGTAACGGACCGCGCGGCGGCTATACGAGGTTGGCTTTATGAAGCCCGAGCGGCCCCGTTCAAATAAACGGCTAAAAGCCAGTGCCCGGTTTCGTCCGTCCTGGCCCACCAACTAGTCTTGCTGCACCATTGTCTCGATGCATGTGCGCCAAGGTCGCAGCAGTGCGGCAGTTCGCCCGATGAAGTTAGCCGGAGACCGTCGGGACATTCTGAAAACGGTCGGTATTGGCCAAAAAGTCTCTGGACCCAAATCGGGCTCCTAACATGTCCTCGCACACAACTCGTGCGAATCGATTTTGCGACTGGTGACCTGTGCGCCAAAGGAGCGCTTCCTGAATCCCTTGACCGAGAAAAAGCGCTTAGGCGGATTCACGCGATAGATGGGCGGGGCAAGATGGTATCGGGCGCCCAGGTTTTCTCGCTGATCTGGTCAAGCCTTCCTCAACTAAGGTGGTTTGGGGTTGCTGCGAGGCTGCCAGGCGTGAGGTGGGTTTTGGATGTGCTCTACTGGGTGTTCCTCAAACTTCGGCGTACACCGAGAGCAGCGCAGAGCGAATGACCTCGCTAAGGGACGAATTAACAGCGCGGACACGGATCGCGTGAGGAGAATTGGGTATGGGTCAGGTCTACGTTTCGATCACTGGCTTGCGTCTGAAGAGCGTCTTTCAAATGCCGCGGTTTTACTGGCATGCCCTGCGGTCGATGCGCCAGGCAACGCACGCAGATGGCAATCTGTCGGTCGCAACACGCACCATCAACGGCGTTCATCACACCCTTAGCGTTTGGCGCGACGAGGCGGCCATGCGCACATTCCTGACGGCAGGCGCTCATGGCCAAGCGATGCGCGCTTTTCGGTCGATCGCGACAGGCAAAGTCGTCGGCTTTGCTGCCTACACACCGCCGTCCTGGGACGCGGTGCCCACAATATGGAATGACCGTGGGCGTGAGGTTTGATCCCCAAATCTGGCGACGGTATTAGCGGACAACCGCATCGATCGCTGATCGTCGTTCAATCAACGCACGCGCCAGAAAACAACTTCTTCGGTGTCGCAACTTTCCGATGGTTGTAGTTGCGTGATCGGTGATTTATTGGTGCTGCGTGCGGAGCCGGAGCAACGGATCCATCAACCGACCGATCGGACTTAGCAGCTTGAGCGGAGCGTTGGTAACGGCGAGGCAATAGCAAACCTCACCATCGCTCGCAATGGGCTGATGATGCAGCGACGGGTCGGCCTCCGCGAAGTCGCCTTTCTCGTAAACGACATCGGAATCATTGAAGGCGCCCGCGAGGACCACAGTGTATTCCTCGCCTCGATGGGTATGGCGCGGCACCGAGGTTCCTGGTTGAATACGCAGTAGCTTAGCGCGATAGCCCGCCTCGTAAGTGTCGAGCGCAAATTCCGCCACACCCCGGGCTACCCGCCGCCAGGGCAGCTTTGCCAAATCACCAGGTACGCGCCGCAGCAAGGCATTCGGGAAATCGCTTTTTCGCTTGGGAGTTCTGGGGCTCCGCATCGCCGAGGTTGGACAATGCACGGTCGAGGGCAGCCTCCGTATCCAGCGCCGCCGGTGGTACGTCGTCAAGCACGACACCACCGATTGTCTCTAGTCGTTGGACGGCGATTCGACACGCCGAACAGGAGGACAAATGAACCGCGAGCGCTAAGGCGACCGGTTCAGGCAAGCCGCCCGCGGCATAATCCCCAAGAATTTCAAGGCTAGGGTGGCGATGCTGATCAGACATTTACTGCTCCAACCGCTGACGCAATGTCGCAAGCGCCAGACGTATACGAGATTTTACCGTGCCGAGCGGCAAGCCGGTCTCGGCAGCAATGGTTCGATGAGGTTTGTCTTCTAAGAACGACATTCTGAGAACGTCGGCCTGTTCGGTGGGTAGCTCTTTCATCAATGCCCGGGTGCGCCGAAAAGCAGTGCCGATTTCGGCGCTGTCTTCTTGGGTGGCTTGCATAACCCAGTCGCCTTCCTCGGGCGGATCGGCTTCGGGGCGACTGCGGCGGCGGAAAAGATCGATGCGCTTATTGCGGCAAATCGTGAAGATCCACGTCGTAGCGGACGCTCGCCTCGGATCGTAGGTCGGCGCTGCCCGCCACACCGCTAACATGGTGTCTTGTACGAGTTCGTCGGCCATTGCCGGGTCCGGTGCGGACTTTAATGCAAAACCTTTTATGCGCGGCGCATAATGGCGAAATAGGGTTGCAAATGCGTGGCGATCCCGTTCCTCCGCTATAAGAACGATCATCGCCGAATAATCAGATTCGTCTTGGCCCATTATGGGATGCATCCCTGTGTCGCCTAAGGCCGGTGCCCAAATCGCCGGGCTCGCTCCGTCATATGAAAGTGCTTCTGCCACGGTTAGTTCTTCGCCTCGTTTGTAGCGACGGACGCCACATGGTGGCCTTCTTTGAGAAAAAAATAGAGAGTTGGCCTACTTCAATACCGAACTTGGTAACGCGCGCACGGTTTATCAAGACACCACTTTCTTGTAGCCACAGCCAATCGTTGAGGCGGACACGGATTGTACGGTCGCCGACAGGAAGGTCCATAAGATAGGTCCAGTAGAAGGCATTGCCTTCGGCACCGCCGGTTGCCACGCCGATCACATTATCAGCGCGACGTTGGTAAGAACCATTGACTTGTCTTGTGATGGTCCAGACTCGCCGGTCCGTACGACCACTGGCGTAGACGAAGTCTTCCTCTAGTACGAGGGTAGGCTCCTTCCAGGTGCCCTTGATGTCGACGTTGAACTGAGCCCGGAGATTTCCGAAACGACCCTCGAACACGCCCCATGCCCGAGTTTCGCCAGTGAAGAAATCCTCTATGACTAGCTCAGGCGAGGTGTCTTGGAACGCGTTCAGGTTCATCGAGCCACACGACGTGAGGAAAAACGAAGCGACCAGTATTAACGCGCATATCAGTTAGCCTTGGTGAGGAAGTGCCCACGCTTTTCGGGCGTGAGCACCTTTTCCCATCTATTGCGGCGGCAGCACCACCTGATTGATGACGTGGATGACGCCGTTAGATGCTTCGATGTCTGCGGCGGTAACCGTTGCACCGTTGATCATCACGCCACCAGACATAGCATCGACGGCGAGGTCATCACCCTGGACGGTTTCGACGCTGAGCTTCTTTCCGGCAACATCACCCGCCATCACTTTTCCGGGGATGACGTGATAGGTGAGGATGGCGACCAGCTTCTCGCGGTTCTCCGGCTTTAGAAGATCCTCGACCGTGCCTTCCGGCAACTTGGCAAAAGCCTCGTCTGTCGGGGCAAAACCGTGAACGGACCTGGACCGGACAAGGCATCACCCAATCCGGCGGCTTGCACAGCAGCGACCAGCGTTTTGAACTGACCCGCGTCGACGGCGGTCTGAACCAAGTTGGACGCGTTTGCCGCGACAGCTGAGACAACAGTGCCGGCGACAATCACACCTGCAGCAAGAATGTTTTTGATTTTCAAGGAAGTTCTCCTGGATATGCGTTGCACGTCTCATTGGGGAAACGATGAACCAAGGGTCACGGAAGGGACAGGTAGTTGGATCACTACTGGAAATCGTTTTTTGCGGTGATCCGGTTCGGTCGGGCGTGCGTACACAGGGTGATAATCAAACGGAGACCACTATGACCCCCGAGAACGTCGCCCTTTTTGAAGACTTCGAGACGCAGCGGCGCGAGGCCATTGGTCGTCGGCCAACTCGGCAAGCCGCCGAAAACGCTGTGAGAACGTTGATTGCATATGCAGGCGACGATCCGGCACGCGAGGGCTTGGTTGGGACGCCCGATAGAGTAGTGCGATCATATGAGGAGTTTTTCGCGGGCTATTTCGATGATCCGGTCCAGCTTTTGGAAAGGACGTTTGAGGAGACAGATGGATACGATGAGATGGTTGTGCTGAGAGACATCGAACTCGCCAGCCATTGCGAACACCATATGGTTCCGATACTGGGGCGTGCGCACATCGCTTACCTGCCAGACCGGCGAGTGGTCGGGATCAGCAAGTTAGCCCGAGTCCTCGACGTTTTTGCTCATCGACTACAGATCCAAGAAAAGCTAACCAGCCAGGTGGCGAACACGATCGACATCGTTTTGCAGCCACGAGGTGTCGCAGTGATCATTGAAGCCGCGCACCAATGCATGACAACCCGCGGCGTGAATAAGCCGGGTGTAACGATGGTCACCAGCACTCTTCTTGGGTGTTTCCGCGAGGATCCGACAACTCGGCAAGAGTTTCTATCTATGGTGGGTAGCCGCTAGCCATCCGAAACAATGACGATCACCAGAACGACAAGGTGATCCGAGATGTAGGACACACCGGATTAGGTCAATCCGCTTTGATTTTCGTTATCCGGGCGGATTGGCATAGCGTCGGCGATGTAGGGGAATCGTTGCGTTAAGTGGACCATTACCCCTTCGGAGCGCGGCCATGAGAGAGCATCTCGAGACTATTCACCACATCGCGATTCCTGTCACAGACATCGCTGACGCCGTAGCATTCTACACCGCCCGTTTTCGCGTCGCGGTCGACTACCAGGACGAAAGCTGGGCACTACTCCGCTTCGCCAACACCAAGCTTGCGCTCGTCATGCCCGATCAGCACCCGCCTCACGTCGCGGTCGAGCGGGCGGACCTCGAGACCGAAGCCGACACCCGTCAAATCGCCAACCACCGCGATGGTACCCGTTCACTTTACATCGAAGATCCGTGGAGCAACGTCATCGAACTGCTAGAAACCGAGGGCGCCAAGGATCCATCCACTAGGTAAAAGTGCCGCAGATTTTTGCATTTTGTCTTCGTTTAGCCGCGCGAGAATAGAGTCGGCGAGCCGTTGTTCGCCGGTGTCCGTAGGCGAATATTTCAACCGTTAACTAGTGACCACGATGGCCGTCCCGCCATAGACGCCATCCATTCCGACTCATGGGATACAGAAAAAATGCAAATCAATAGCCGGCCCGTGATCCAAATTGGTTACACGCACGTAAACAATGCAACAATCAAACAGACAGAAAGTTTCCTAACATGTTTAAACCGCTTATTGCTTTGGCTAGCTCGATCTTCTTTGTCGCATCTGTTTCAGGCGCTTCGGCAGCTAATACCGCGGAGCAAGAACGAAGCAACTATTCCGCCGCTTCGGCAATCATCTTTTCAAGCGAACTTCAGAACTTTGCCGATGCTGCCCAGGCCGACTTCGAAGAGGGCATTGATACCATTGTCACCCAGATCGCTTTTGACTTTACACAGCACTCTGGTGTTACAAGAACCGCCTCTTCCCCCTCTTATCTGAGCGAAATCCAACGCGAAATTGACATCGCTATGATCAAATCAGCATCGCAGGCAGAAGCAAAACTAGCTGATCTGTCGAGCTTGTTTCAGGTAATCGCTGATGAAGCCGAATTCGTTTATCTCGAAAACGGTGCGCAAACTGACGTGGCGCAGGAGGATTTTGCAGGGAAGAGCGGGTCGTCTTCCTAACTCCACCACTACCGCTTGGGGACACAGCTAGGTTTTTCAGACGAATCCAATAAGGAAGGGTCGTCGCTGAGCAAACTAGCTGTCTTCCCGTGTCGCCTTGACAGATAACGGATTGGCGCCAGAAGGGCGTCTTGCCGCAGCACGAACGCGTTAGCAGAGGACCAAGTCGAGGGGTTGGACTGGGCTGATTGTGACGTGGTGAACCAAGCCGAAGCTGTGGAGTGGCTGTACCGGTCCCATGAATGGACAACTTCAATGCTCATTCGCTTGTGGTTGGTTTCGGCTCTATCCTTCGCGCCCGCGTTGATCGAAATCCTTGTTATTGGACATCAGATGAAACTGCGCCGTGTTGCAGGAGCCGCGATTATGGTCACAGGTTTGGCAGCCTGCGGCGTGTTCGCCCCGTTGCCCAAGCCGACGTCATTAGAAGAGCGCTTGGCCGCGTTTCCAACGATAAATCTGCCCCTCAAGAAAGAGATCACGATCTATTGGAACGACCACCACGTTCCGTTTATCGATGCCCAGGATGATGGTGACCTTGCGTTCACCCTCGGGCTTGTCCACGCGCACTTGCGCTTGGGCATCATGGAAATATTTCGTTTGGCATCCCAGGGACGGCTATCGGAAGTTGCAGGGCCTGTCGCGGTCGATATCGACCACGCATTGCGTATCGTCGATTTCGGCAAAGTGTCGTCCGATATCGTGGCGGCGATGCCCGACGATTCGCGGCAGTGGCTCGAGGAATTCGTCAGAGGGATCAACCATTATGTCGCGAACACGGAAGCGCTACCGCACGAGTTCGCGGTCCTGGGGCTGAAGCGAGAACCGTGGTCGCCCGAGGATGTCGTGACGGCCGGACGCCTTGCCTCGGCAGATGTGAATTGGTTCGTGTGGTTTTCGTTGCTGAGCCAGCGAAGCCGGTCTGACTGGCCGGCACTTTGGGCTCGGCTGGTCGAAACCGGGTCGGAGTCCTTTCCAAGCTATTTTGCCGGCGAGACTGGCCGGCGTGCGCAGTTGATGGATATTCTGGCTGGGTTCAGTCGGTCGGGCAGCAATTCCATGGTCGTTGGCGGTGAGCGTACACAATCCGGTGGCGCGATGATCGCAAGCGATCCGCATCTCGGTATTTTCCAGCCGAGCCTATGGGTGCTCGCGGGATACAAATCGCCGTCTTTTCACGCGGCGGGCCTGATGGGCCCCGGCTTGCCGTTCATTGCGCTCGGGCGCAACATGTCGATCGGGTGGGGCGGCACCAACTTGCGGGCTGCGAGTAGCGATCTGTTCGACGTTTCCGACCTCCCAACATCGGCGTTCCGCGAACGCGAAGAGCGCATCAAGGTCCGGTGGTGGTTCGATAAAACGGTGACGGTCCGCGAGACCGACTACGGGCCGGTTATCTCCGACGCAGAGGTGCTGGGTGCCGACCCAAACGCGGCGCTATCGATGCGTTGGGTCGGGCATCGCCCCACGGACGAACTCACCGCTATGCTCCGGGTGAATCAAGCCCAGGATTGGACGGCGTTTCGCACCGCACTTTCCGGTTTTGCGGTGTCGTCTCAGAACATGCTGTACGCCGACATGTTCGGGAACATAGGCCACGTGATGGCGACTCAGTTGCCTGCACGTAGCCTTGCCTTGCCGACCGACATGGTCCTGCAACCCGAAGACGGTAACCATTGGCTGCGGTTGGTCGGCAGCGAGGATTTGCCTGAGTCGTTCAATCCGTCTAGCGGCGTTCTCGCGTCCGCGAATAACCGCGGCGCTGAGGCGGATATCCCCATAGGCTACTTCTTTTCCCCTGATGACCGTGTCGTGCGGCTGACCAGTTCGCTTGAATCGAACGGGGTGGTTGGTGTCGCCGACATTGCGGCCTTACAACAAGATACCTACCAGGGATCGTCGATCGTCCTGCGCGACGTGTTGTTGGGCGAAATCGCGCGGCTCAGGGACAAGCTTGGTCTGACGCCTGCCGGGAAGCGCACCGTCGATTCACTACGCGACTGGGATGGCCACTACCGAGTTGATAGCCGCGGTGCATTAGTATTCGAGGTGTTCCTCTTCAATGTCGTGGAGGACCTCGTCGAACCGACACAGCAGAGCGCATACAATGCGGCGGGCCGCCCGCTCACGCTCATTGAAGCAGATATTCGGGCCACGACGGACGACCGCCTCGCTGTTGTGTTGTCCAGTGCCCTTGAGAAAGCTGGTGAGGCGGTCGACGGTGGCCAGACGTGGGGCGACGTCCATCGCCTCGAAATTGCCCACCCGCTGGGCGCGCTTCCGGTTCTTGGACGGCGGTACGTGTTCGACAACTTGCCCGTCGCCGGCAGTAGTCAAACACTCATGAAAACCGCGCACGACATGACGGACGAGAAACACAACACCCAATTCGGCTCCAACGCCCGGCATATTTCGGACCTGTCGGATCCGGACGAAAACTACTTCGTGCTGCTCGGCGGCCAAGACGGTTGGATGCGGAGTTCGACGTTCATGGATCAAATCGAGTTATGGCGCGCGGGCGAATTCATCCGCGTGCCACTGCAGGTGGAAACGGTGCGGGCAACCTATCCCCATGTGATGGTCCTGAAACCTTCCTTAACGGCCATGCGGTCCGCCGTCGAGATTGCACCTCCGACCCATACGCCCGAAGGTAGCTCTCCGAACATTAGGTAGCCGTTTGTCATAATGACGATTACGCGACAGACGCAGCGTGGCGGAGAAGGATTGGGTCTATTAGTGTGTGTTTTGCACTGTGAAGCGCCGGTGCAGTGCTGCAATCGTGGCGTCGCCGATAGGGCGGAGCTGTCGCGCTACTGTGAAAGCGGCTTCTCTGTCGCCCTTTCTGAATTTTTGATCCGCCAACAAGGCTAACTCTCCAAGCTTTCCCGCACCGAAATTGGCCGAACCGCCGGCGACGGTGTGGCATATGCGCTCGGCGATATCGGCGTCACCACTTCTGATGGCGTCATCCAGTTGGTCGAGGCGGTCAGCTGTAACCTCGAGGAATTTTGTTGCCAAGGAAGATGCTTCGATCGGACCGAGCATGTCGATTAGTGTCGTTACCGCGGCAAGCTGGATTAGAGGGCCAGTCACTTCACGTCTAGCGGATGATGAGCTGTCGCGCAGCTCCGCACGGGCATTGACTGGCTCATGATTCGGCGCAGTCGTCCATCGAGCAATAACGTTGGAGACCACGTCGATGTTTATCGGTTTGGCGACATAGTCGTCAAATCCCATAGCTGGCAGCTTTTGCCGGTCGCCCTTCATCGCATGTGCGGTCAAAGCCACGATTGGCGTACGGGTTTCGCCTGTTTCACGAATTCGTGCGGTCGCGGCAATGCCGTCCATCTCCGGCATCGATATGTCCATCAGGATGATGTCATATCCTTTTTTCACCGCCGCTTCGACTGCTTCAATCCCATTGGTGACACAGTCGACCGTGTGTCCACGCTTCTCTAAAAGCGACTTCGTTAGTAGGCTGTTGATCGCATTGTCTTCCGCCAGCAGTATCTGGGCCGGGCGGTCCGGCAATGCTGGTTCGCTCTTGGATCTGGCTTCTAGATGGATGGGATCTGCAGGTTCGAGAGGCAGGGAGAACCAGAAAGTGCTTCCGACACCGAGCTTCGAATCAAAAGCTAGTTGCCCCCCCAACATATCAACGATCTTGCTACAAATGGCGAGGCCGAGCCCGGCTCCGCCGTACTTTCGCGCAAAAGACGGATCGACGGTAACAAACGGCGAAAACAGATTGTGCTGACGATCTGCCGGAATGCCGATTCCGGTATCGCGTATCTTGACCGTGACGTGGTGCTCGTCGTCCGAGACACGCTCCACGTCCGCAATCAATTCTACTGTTCCGGATTCACCGGGTAGTGGCAATCATCTCCAACGGCGATGATTTCATTCATAGCAGACTTCAGGTCGTCTACCTGACCTTGACCTGCCCCAGATCAGTGGTCCAGTTTCTATGAGAGAGCCCGGACGGTTTGAGGGTAAGGCGATTTGGCCATAGGCGGCAAGATCGTGACCGGTGCGGGCGGTCTGTAGCCCAGAGAACTGTGCGGCCTGATGGTGTTGTAATGCCGGCGCCAACGCTCGATCAGTACCTTCGCCTCTTGCAACGTGTAGAAGATCTCGCCGTTGAGCATCTCGTCCCTGAGCTTGCCGTTGAAGCTCTCGTTGTAACCGTTCTCCCATGGGCTGCCCGGTTCGATGAACAATGTCTTCACGCCAACCCGCGGCAGCCATTCCCGCACCGCGATCGCGGTGAACTCACTGCCATTGTCGGAACGGATGTGATCCGGTGGGCCATGCCGGGCAAACAGGTCTGCCAGAACATGCAGGACATCGTCATGACGCAGGCTGCGCGCAACCTCGATCGCCAGGCACTCGCGGGTAAACTCATCGATCACGGTGAGCAAGCGGATCGTTCGACCGTCATGCGTGCGATCCTGTACGAAGTCATAGGCCCAGACATGGTTGCGACATGGTTGCGCCTGACCGGTCGCAGACGGATGCACGATCCGTCGTTGAGCCATAGCCGCAGCCATAGCGGCCATACTTGGATGCCAGCGTAACGATCGCAGCCGTCAGGGCCGCTTCGTCATCACGCAGGGTCGGACGCAGACGTTGCGTCGAACGATGTTGGCCAATCACCTGGCACGCCCGACGCTGCGATACGTCGAGCCGGACCTGTATGTGATCAACCGCATCCCGGCGGCGGGCGGGGCTTAGAAGTGTCCCTCGGCAACTTCGTTCAGGATCAGCTTGTCTAGCGTCAGATCGGAGACCGCCCGTCTGAGCCGGGCATTCTCCTTCTCCAAGTCCCTCAGGCGCTTCGCCTGGTCGACCTTCAGGCCGCCATACTCGCGACGCCAGCGATAGTAGCTCTGCTCCGATACCCCAACGCACGGCAGATCACGCCGATCTTCTCGCCCTGCGACAGCCGAACCTCGGCTTCACGCAGCTTCCCGATAATCTCTTCTGGTGTGTAACGTTTCCGGCTCATCTCTTCCTCCTTGCAAGGTCAGATTAGCCGGACTCTCTCATTCATCCTGGACCAGTTTTCGGGGCGCAGGTCATTCTTTGCCTTCAAGGCATTGAAAATAAAGATTTATTCGGTGCCGCCATGGCGCGCGCGATTCGAACCCGGCAGTGACCCGCGTCACTGGGGTTTTGCTAAAAATCCTTAGAATGCAGCCTTACATCAGTGCCTAAGGAAGCACGGGCAACGAAGGCAAGAATCGACGCAATGCGCGGTAAATCTGAAGAAAATGTTAGTAATCTCAAGGCCTCGGCAGGGATCAGTTCGGCGCACGCCCGTGGCGACGGACATCAGTATTCCTTTGTCGACCTTATGAGGAGATAGAGTCTTGGCAGACGATCGCACCAACGCACCCGATAGCCCCTCCGCCACCAACGACGTAGAGAGCGCGCCGACGGTTCTAAATGCCGCTGGGGTCGAAACACTGACGGTGCCGCACGGCCCGATGCTGTTGAACGCCAATTTTGCGCGGTCCGGTAGCGAGCTTCAACTGACCGGCCAAGCTGGCGAGCAGGTCGTCGTGCAAAACTTCTTCGGTAGCGAGATGGCGCCGGTTCTCATGACCGAGGGCGGCGGCAAGATCATGCCCGACGTTGCAGAGTCGCTTGCGGGCCCCGATCTCCTCGGTGGTGGCGAGGGCGACGCAACCCTGATGGGGCAGAGCGATCAGCCCATCGGTACCGTGGATACCGCCGAAGGCGGCGTTTTCGCGGTCAGAGCTGACGGAACGCGTGTTGAACTCAACGAGGGCGACCCCGTTTTCCAGGGCGACGTCTTGGAGCCGGACGACGAAGGTGCCGTCAGCCTGACCTTTGTCGACAACACCGAATTTGCGCTCGATGAGGGCGCGCGGATGGTGTTGGACGAAATGGTCTTTGACGCCCAGTCTGGTGAAGGCTCCTCGACCTTCACGGTGGTCCAGGGTGTTTTCACGTTTGTTTCCGGCCAGGTTGCAAAGTCGGGTTCCGACGCGATGACCGTAAACACGCCGGTTGCCACGATCGGTATTCGCGGCACCAAGGTCGCCATCAAGGCAGGCTCGGAAGACGAGGACACCGTCATCACGCTGCTGCAAGAAGACAGCGGGTACATCGGTGAGATTGCCGTTACGAACGACGCTGGTACGCAGGGCATGAACCAGGCGAACCAGACCACGTTCATCCAGAGCGCCACGATTGCGCCGACAGCACCAGTGATTCTTCCTCTGAGCAATTGCGAAGCATTTTCTCTGAAGGTCAAAATGACACCCGCGGGCAGTGGCGCTCTGACGGCACAACACCTGGAGAGACGGTCGAAGAAGCGAAGGAAGCAGCGGCCGAAGAGGGAGAGGAGACACGTTTTTTGCAAGAACGTGTGACTGAGGCGTTAAGTGCTGATTTCGACGAATCTGTGGTTGACGAGGCCGAGATCGCCGGCGAGGTCGCATATCAAGATGCCCTTGCTCGAGGTCTCACTGAGAATGACGCGCGCGATGTCGCTGAAGAGGCTTTTACGGCCGCACTAAGGCGTGAACTCGATGCTGATGACGTGCTGTTGGCTAGTGCGGGTGGCCCTCAGGGGCAGGCTGAATTTGCGTCGGTAAGTGTCTTTGACTACCAGCCGGCTACTGGTTTCGAGGGCTTCAATCGAGAATCGCAGTTAACGTCTGGGCCTAGTTCTGCAGATACGAGCAACTTTATCAAAGTTGAACCGGCAGCCAGAGAGGTGCCATCGATCACCGGTTCGAACGACGGTCCGGTCGCCCAGGCCGAGACGGTCACGATCACCGGTTCGAACGACGGTCCGGTCGCCCAGGCCGAGACGGTCACGGGCGGGGAAGACGCCGGCCAGTTGACCGGCACTCTTGACGCGAGCGACATCGACGGCGACGCGCTTACGTTCTCGCTGCAGAGTTCTGGTGCGGGGCAGTACGGGACCCTGACGGTCAACCCTGACGGGTCGTACACCTTCGACATCGGCAGTGCGGCGCAGGGCCTCGATGACGGTGAGAGCGCGGTCGAGACCTTCACCTACGAGGTGAGCGACGGCGACGCGACCGTCACCGAAACCATCACGGTCACGATCACCGGTTCGAACGACGGTCCGGTCGCCCAGGCCGAGACGGTCACGGGCGGGGAAGACGCCGGCCAGTTGACCGGCACTCTTGACGCGAGCGACATCGACGGCGACGCGCTTACGTTCTCGCTGCAGAGTTCTGGTGCGGGGCAGTACGGGACCCTGACGGTCAACCCTGACGGGTCGTACACCTTCGACATCGGCAGTGCGGCGCAGGGCCTCGATGACGGTGAGAGCGCGGTCGAGACCTTCACCTACGAGGTGCGCGACGGCGACGCGACCGTCACCGAAACCATCACGGTCACGATCACCGGTTCGAACGACGGTCCGGTCGCCCAGGCCGAGACGGTCACGGGCGGGGAAGACGCCGGCCAGTTGACCGGCACTCTTGACGCGAGCGACATCGACGGCGACGCGCTTACGTTCTCGCTGCAGAGTTCTGGTGCGGGGCAGTACGGGACCCTGACGGTCAACCCTGACGGGTCGTACACCTTCGACATCGGCAGTGCGGCGCAGGGCCTCGATGACGGTGAGAGCGCGGTCGAGACCTTCACCTACGAGGTGAGCGACGGCGACGCGACCGTCACCGAAACCATCACGGTCACGATCACCGGTTCGAACGACGGTCCGGTCGCCCAGGCCGAGACGGTCACGGGCGGGGAAGACGCCGGCCAGTTGACCGGCACTCTTGACGCGAGCGACATCGACGGCGACGCGCTTACGTTCTCGCTGCAGAGTTCTGGTGCGGGGCAGTACGGGACCCTGACGGTCAACCCTGACGGGTCGTACACCTTCGACATCGGCAGTGCGGCGCAGGGCCTCGATGACGGTGAGAGCGCGGTCGAGACCTTCACCTACGAGGTGAGCGACGGCGACGCGACCGTCACCGAAACCATCACGGTCACGATCACCGGTTCGAACGACGGTCCGGTCGCCCAGGCCGAGACGGTCACGGGCGGGGAAGACGCCGGCCAGTTGACCGGCACTCTTGACGCGAGCGACATCGACGGCGACGCGCTTACGTTCTCGCTGCAGAGTTCTGGTGCGGGGCAGTACGGGACCCTGACGGTCAACCCTGACGGGTCGTACACCTTCGACATCGGCAGTGCGGCGCAGGGCCTCGATGACGGTGAGAGCGCGGTCGAGACCTTCACCTACGAGGTGAGCGACGGCGACGCGACCGTCACCGAAACCATCACGGTCACGATCACCGGTTCGAACGACGGTCCGGTCGCCCAGGCCGAGACGGTCACGGGCGGGGAAGACGCCGGCCAGTTGACCGGCACTCTTGACGCGAGCGACATCGACGGCGACGCGCTTACGTTCTCGCTGCAGAGTTCTGGTGCGGGGCAGTACGGGACCCTGACGGTCAACCCTGACAGGTCGTACACCTTCGACATCGGCAGTGCGGCGCAGGGCCTCGATGACGGTGAGAGCGCGGTCGAGACCTTCACCTACGAGGTGAGCGACGGCGACGCGACCGTCACCGAAACCATCACGGTCACGATCACCGGTTCGAACGACGGTCCGGTCGCCCAGGCCGAGACGGTCACGGGCGGGGAAGACGCCGGCCAGTTGACCGGCACTCTTGACGCGAGCGACATCGACGGCGACGCGCTTACGTTCTCGCTGCAGAGTTCTGGTGCGGGGCAGTACGGGACCCTGACGGTCAACCCTGACGGGTCGTACACCTTCGACATCGGCAGTGCGGCGCAGGGCCTCGATGACGGTGAGAGCGCGGTCGAGACCTTCACCTACGAGGTGAGCGACGGCGACGCGACCGTCACCGAAACCATCACGGTCACGATCACCGGTTCGAACGACGGTCCGGTCGCCCAGGCCGAGACGGTCACGGGCGGGGAAGACGCCGGCCAGTTGACCGGCACTCTTGACGCGAGCGACATCGACGGCGACGCGCTTACGTTCTCGCTGCAGAGTTCTGGTGCGGGGCAGTACGGGACCCTGACGGTCAACCCTGACGGGTCGTACACCTTCGACATCGGCAGTGCGGCGCAGGGCCTCGATGACGGTGAGAGCGCGGTCGAGACCTTCACCTACGAGGTGAGCGACGGCGACGCGACCGTCACCGAAACCATCACGGTCACGATCACCGGTTCGAACGACGGTCCGGTCGCCCAGGCCGAGACGGTCACGGGCGGGGAAGACGCCGGCCAGTTGACCGGCACTCTTGACGCGAGCGACATCGACGGCGACGCGCTTACGTTCTCGCTGCAGAGTTCTGGTGCGGGGCAGTACGGGACCCTGACGGTCAACCCTGACGGGTCGTACACCTTCGACATCGGCAGTGCGGCGCAGGGCCTCGATGACGGTGAGAGCGCGGTCGAGACCTTCACCTACGAGGTGAGCGACGGCGACGCGACCGTCACCGAAACCATCACGGTCACGATCACCGGTTCGAACGACGGTCCGGTCGCCCAGGCCGAGACGGTCACGGGCGGGGAAGACGCCGGCCAGTTGACCGGCACTCTTGACGCGAGCGACATCGACGGCGACGCGCTTACGTTCTCGCTGCAGAGTTCTGGTGCGGGGCAGTACGGGACCCTGACGGTCAACCCTGACGGGTCGTACACCTTCGACATCGGCAGTGCGGCGCAGGGCCTCGATGACGGTGAGAGCGCGGTCGAGACCTTCACCTACGAGGTGAGCGACGGCGACGCGACCGTCACCGAAACCATCACGGTCACGATCACCGGTTCGAACGACGGTCCGGTCGCCCAGGCCGAGACGGTCACGGGCGGGGAAGACGCCGGCCAGTTGACCGGCACTCTTGACGCGAGCGACATCGACGGCGACGCGCTTACGTTCTCGCTGCAGAGTTCTGGTGCGGGGCAGTACGGGACCCTGACGGTCAACCCTGACGGGTCGTACACCTTCGACATCGGCAGTGCGGCGCAGGGCCTCGATGACGGTGAGAGCGCGGTCGAGACCTTCACCTACGAGGTGAGCGACGGCGACGCGACCGTCACCGAAACCATCACGGTCACGATCACCGGTTCGAACGACGGTCCGGTCGCCCAGGCCGAGACGGTCACGGGCGGGGAAGACGCCGGCCAGTTGACCGGCACTCTTGACGCGAGCGACATCGACGGCGACGCGCTTACGTTCTCGCTGCAGAGTTCTGGTGCGGGGCAGTACGGGACCCTGACGGTCAACCCTGACGGGTCGTACACCTTCGACATCGGCAGTGCGGCGCAGGGCCTCGATGACGGTGAGAGCGCGGTCGAGACCTTCACCTACGAGGTGAGCGACGGCGACGCGACCGTCACCGAAACCATCACGGTCACGATCACCGGTTCGAACGACGGTCCGGTCGCCCAGGCCGAGACGGTCACGGGCGGGGAAGACGCCGGCCAGTTGACCGGCACTCTTGACGCGAGCGACATCGACGGCGACGCGCTTACGTTCTCGCTGCAGAGTTCTGGTGCGGGGCAGTACGGGACCCTGACGGTCAACCCTGACGGGTCGTACACCTTCGACATCGGCAGTGCGGCGCAGGGCCTCGATGACGGTGAGAGCGCGGTCGAGACCTTCACCTACGAGGTGAGCGACGGCGACGCGACCGTCACCGAAACCATCACGGTCACGATCACCGGTTCGAACGACGGTCCGGTCGCCCAGGCCGAGACGGTCACGGGCGGGGAAGACGCCGGCCAGTTGACCGGCACTCTTGACGCGAGCGACATCGACGGCGACGCGCTTACGTTCTCGCTGCAGAGTTCTGGTGCGGGGCAGTACGGGACCCTGACGGTCAACCCTGACGGGTCGTACACCTTCGACATCGGCAGTGCGGCGCAGGGCCTCGATGACGGTGAGAGCGCGGTCGAGACCTTCACCTACGAGGTGAGCGACGGCGACGCGACCGTCACCGAAACCATCACGGTCACGATCACCGGTTCGAACGACGGTCCGGTCGCCCAGGCCGAGACGGTCACGGGCGGGGAAGACGCCGGCCAGTTGACCGGCACTCTTGACGCGAGCGACATCGACGGCGACGCGCTTACGTTCTCGCGCAGAGTTCTGAACGACGGTCAACCCTGACGGGTCGTACACCTTCGACATCGGCAGTGCGGCGCAGGGCCTCGATGACGGTGAGAGCGCGGTCGAGACCTTCACCTACGAGGTGAGCGACGGCGACGCGACCGTCACCGAAACCATCACGGTCACGATCACCGGTTCGAACGACGGTCCGGTCGCCCAGGCCGAGACGGTCACGGGCGGGGAAGACGCCGGCCAGTTGACCGGCACTCTTGACGCGAGCGACATCGACGGCGACGCGCTTACGTTCTCGCTGCAGAGTTCTGGTGCGGGGCAGTACGGGACCCTGACGGTCAACCCTGACGGGTCGTACACCTTCGACATCGGCAGTGCGGCGCAGGGCCTCGATGACGGTGAGAGCGCGGTCGAGACCTTCACCTACGAGGTGAGCGACGGCGACGCGACCGTCACCGAAACCATCACGGTCACGATCACCGGTTCGAACGACGGTCCGGTCGCCCAGGCCGAGACGGTCACGGGCGGGGAAGACGCCGGCCAGTTGACCGGCACTCTTGACGCGAGCGACATCGACGGCGACGCGCTTACGTTCTCGCTGCAGAGTTCTGGTGCGGGGCAGTACGGGACCCTGACGGTCAACCCTGACGGGTCGTACACCTTCGACATCGGCAGTGCGGCGCAGGGCCTCGATGACGGTGAGAGCGCGGTCGAGACCTTCACCTACGAGGTGAGCGACGGCGACGCGACCGTCACCGAAACCATCACGGTCACGATCACCGGTTCGAACGACGGTCCGGTCGCCCAGGCCGAGACGGTCACGGGCGGGGAAGACGCCGGCCAGTTGACCGGCACTCTTGACGCGAGCGACATCGACGGCGACGCGCTTACGTTCTCGCTGCAGAGTTCTGGTGCGGGGCAGTACGGGACCCTGACGGTCAACCCTGACGGGTCGTACACCTTCGACATCGGCAGTGCGGCGCAGGGCCTCGATGACGGTGAGAGCGCGGTCGAGACCTTCACCTACGAGGTGAGCGACGGCGACGCGACCGTCACCGAAACCATCACGGTCACGATCACCGGTTCGAACGACGGTCCGGTCGCCCAGGCCGAGACGGTCACGGGCGGGGAAGACGCCGGCCAGTTGACCGGCACTCTTGACGCGAGCGACATCGACGGCGACGCGCTTACGTTCTCGCTGCAGAGTTCTGGTGCGGGGCAGTACGGGACCCTGACGGTCAACCCTGACGGGTCGTACACCTTCGACATCGGCAGTGCGGCGCAGGGCCTCGATGACGGTGAGAGCGCGGTCGAGACCTTCACCTACGAGGTGAGCGACGGCGACGCGACCGTCACCGAAACCATCACGGTCACGATCACCGGTTCGAACGACGGTCCGGTCGCCCAGGCCGAGACGGTCACGGGCGGGGAAGACGCCGGCCAGTTGACCGGCACTCTTGACGCGAGCGACATCGACGGCGACGCGCTTACGTTCTCGCTGCAGAGTTCTGGTGCGGGGCAGTACGGGACCCTGACGGTCAACCCTGACGGGTCGTACACCTTCGACATCGGCAGTGCGGCGCAGGGCCTCGATGACGGTGAGAGCGCGGTCGAGACCTTCACCTACGAGGTGAGCGACGGCGACGCGACCGTCACCGAAACCATCACGGTCACGATCACCGGTTCGAACGACGGTCCGGTCGCCCAGGCCGAGACGGTCACGGGCGGGGAAGACGCCGGCCAGTTGACCGGCACTCTTGACGCGAGCGACATCGACGGCGACGCGCTTACGTTCTCGCTGCAGAGTTCTGGTGCGGGGCAGTACGGGACCCTGACGGTCAACCCTGACGGGTCGTACACCTTCGACATCGGCAGTGCGGCGCAGGGCCTCGATGACGGTGAGAGCGCGGTCGAGACCTTCACCTACGAGGTGAGCGACGGCGACGCGACCGTCACCGAAACCATCACGGTCACGATCACCGGTTCGAACGACGGTCCGGTCGCCCAGGCCGAGACGGTCACGGGCGGGGAAGACGCCGGCCAGTTGACCGGCACTCTTGACGCGAGCGACATCGACGGCGACGCGCTTACGTTCTCGCTGCAGAGTTCTGGTGCGGGGCAGTACGGGACCCTGACGGTCAACCCTGACGGGTCGTACACCTTCGACATCGGCAGTGCGGCGCAGGGCCTCGATGACGGTGAGAGCGCGGTCGAGACCTTCACCTACGAGGTGAGCGACGGCGACGCGACCGTCACCGAAACCATCACGGTCACGATCACCGGTTCGAACGACGGTCCGGTCGCCCAGGCCGAGACGGTCACGGGCGGGGAAGACGCCGGCCAGTTGACCGGCACTCTTGACGCGAGCGACATCGACGGCGACGCGCTTACGTTCTCGCTGCAGAGTTCTGGTGCGGGGCAGTACGGGACCCTGACGGTCAACCCTGACGGGTCGTACACCTTCGACATCGGCAGTGCGGCGCAGGGCCTCGATGACGGTGAGAGCGCGGTCGAGACCTTCACCTACGAGGTGAGCGACGGCGACGCGACCGTCACCGAAACCATCACGGTCACGATCACCGGTTCGAACGACGGTCCGGTCGCCCAGGCCGAGACGGTCACGGGCGGGGAAGACGCCGGCCAGTTGACCGGCACTCTTGACGCGAGCGACATCGACGGCGACGCGCTTACGTTCTCGCTGCAGAGTTCTGGTGCGGGGCAGTACGGGACCCTGACGGTCAACCCTGACGGGTCGTACACCTTCGACATCGGCAGTGCGGCGCAGGGCCTCGATGACGGTGAGAGCGCGGTCGAGACCTTCACCTACGAGGTGAGCGACGGCGACGCGACCGTCACCGAAACCATCACGGTCACGATCACCGGTTCGAACGACGGTCCGGTCGCCCAGGCCGAGACGGTCACGGGCGGGGAAGACGCCGGCCAGTTGACCGGCACTCTTGACGCGAGCGACATCGACGGCGACGCGCTTACGTTCTCGCTGCAGAGTTCTGGTGCGGGGCAGTACGGGACCCTGACGGTCAACCCTGACGGGTCGTACACCTTCGACATCGGCAGTGCGGCGCAGGGCCTCGATGACGGTGAGAGCGCGGTCGAGACCTTCACCTACGAGGTGAGCGACGGCGACGCGACCGTCACCGAAACCATCACGGTCACGATCACCGGTTCGAACGACGGTCCGGTCGCCCAGGCCGAGACGGTCACGGGCGGGGAAGACGCCGGCCAGTTGACCGGCACTCTTGACGCGAGCGACATCGACGGCGACGCGCTTACGTTCTCGCTGCAGAGTTCTGGTGCGGGGCAGTACGGGACCCTGACGGTCAACCCTGACGGGTCGTACACCTTCGACATCGGCAGTGCGGCGCAGGGCCTCGATGACGGTGAGAGCGCGGTCGAGACCTTCACCTACGAGGTGAGCGACGGCGACGCGACCGTCACCGAAACCATCACGGTCACGATCACCGGTTCGAACGACGGTCCGGTCGCCCAGGCCGAGACGGTCACGGGCGGGGAAGACGCCGGCCAGTTGACCGGCACTCTTGACGCGAGCGACATCGACGGCGACGCGCTTACGTTCTCGCTGCAGAGTTCTGGTGCGGGGCAGTACGGGACCCTGACGGTCAACCCTGACGGGTCGTACACCTTCGACATCGGCAGTGCGGCGCAGGGCCTCGATGACGGTGAGAGCGCGGTCGAGACCTTCACCTACGAGGTGAGCGACGGCGACGCGACCGTCACCGAAACCATCACGGTCACGATCACCGGTTCGAACGACGGTCCGGTCGCCCAGGCCGAGACGGTCACGGGCGGGGAAGACGCCGGCCAGTTGACCGGCACTCTTGACGCGAGCGACATCGACGGCGACGCGCTTACGTTCTCGCTGCAGAGTTCTGGTGCGGGGCAGTACGGGACCCTGACGGTCAACCCTGACGGGTCGTACACCTTCGACATCGGCAGTGCGGCGCAGGGCCTCGATGACGGTGAGAGCGCGGTCGAGACCTTCACCTACGAGGTGAGCGACGGCGACGCGACCGTCACCGAAACCATCACGGTCACGATCACCGGTTCGAACGACGGTCCGGTCGCCCAGGCCGAGACGGTCACGGGCGGGAAGACGCCGGCCAGTTGACCGGCACTCTTGACGCGAGCGACATCGACGGCGACGACGCTTACGTTCTCGCTGCAGAGTTCTGGTGCGGGGCAGTACGGGACCCTGACGGTCAACCCTGACGGGTCGTACACCTTCGACATCGGCAGTGCGGCGCAGGGCCTCGATGACGGTGAGAGCGCGGTCGAGACCTTCACCTACGAGGTGAGCGACGGCGACGCGACCGTCACCGAAACCATCACGGTCACGATCACCGGTTCGAACGACGGTCCGGTCGCCCAGGCCGAGACGGTCACGGGCGGGGAAGACGCCGGCCAGTTGACCGGCACTCTTGACGCGAGCGACATCGACGGCGACGCGCTTACGTTCTCGCTGCAGAGTTCTGGTGCGGGGCAGTACGGGACCCTGACGGTCAACCCTGACGGGTCGTACACCTTCGACATCGGCAGTGCGGCGCAGGGCCTCGATGACGGTGAGAGCGCGGTCGAGACCTTCACCTACGAGGTGAGCGACGGCGACGCGACCGTCACCGAAACCATCACGGTCACGATCACCGGTTCGAACGACGGTCCGGTCGCCCAGGCCGAGACGGTCACGGGGCGGGAAGACGCCGGCCAGTTGACCGGCACTCTTGACGCGAGCGACATCGACGGCGACGCGCTTTCGTTCTCGCTGCAGAGTTCTGGTGCGGGGCAGTACGGACCCTGACGGTCAACCCTGACGGGTCGTACACCTTCGACATCGGCAGTGCGGCGCGGGCCTCGATGACGGTGAGATGCGGTCGAGACCTTCACCTACGAGGTGAGCGACGGCGACGCGACCGTCACCGAAACCATCACGGTCACGATCACCGGTTCGAACGACGGTCCGGTCGCCCAGGCCGAGACGGTCACGGGCGGGGAAGACGCCGGCCAGTTGACCGGCACTCTTTGACGCGAGCGACATCGACGGCGACGCGCTTACGTTCTCGCTGCAGAGTTCTGGTGCGGGGCAGTACGGGACCCTGACGGTCAACCCTGACGGGTCGTACACCTTCGACATCG